>CAVXOB010000001.1:0-25226 GCA_963763175.1 uncultured Planctomycetota bacterium
AAAACACCTCGACTGAGAAAGGATTCACATGGCCGACGAAAGAATTGTGACAAACGTGGGCGAGCGGAAATCGCTCGACAAGGTCGCGGAAATTTGCGGAAAATGGCGCTGTTCGTCAACGACGCTACCTTGTCCGCCGACAACGTCATCGGTGATTTCACCAAGCCCGGTTACGCGGGATACGCCGATCAAACGCTCGACGCGTGGCCCGCAGCGATCACGCTCGGTACCGGCGAAGCGAGCTGCACACATCCCAACGTGACCTTTGCGTACAGTGGTTTGGCCTCACCCGTGACAGTCTACGGCCTCGTGATCTACGACCCCACTGACAGCAACGTCGTGATCGAAGTGACGAAGTACGAAACACCAGTGACGATCAGCGGTACCGGAACCCACATCGTGACGCACTCGCTGACAGCGGAATCGGCCGCGTAAAATGCCAACGCCAATCCGAGGACAAGTCGCCGGCTATAACGCCTCGTTCACGTCTGATGTGTCGGACTGGGTCGCCGGTCATGACGGTGTCTACAAAGGCGGCATGGGGTTGGTTACGGACACTGCGAACGGCGGTTCGAAGGCATACCTGTTTGATCAGGTGAACGACAACATTGAGATTGCCGACGATGTGGCATTCTCGTTTGCCAGCGAGATGTCGGTAGCCTGCTGGGCGAAGTTCGGTGCGACCTCGGGCACTCAAGTACTCGTGTCAAAATACTCAGTTAGCGGAAGCACTGGCGAGTGGTACCTGCTGCTCGTGGGCGGAGTGCTGTACGCGGGCCTATTCGGACCTAGCGGCAATTTCCCATCGCTGAGGCGGACCGCTCCGTTCACATCGACGGCCTGGTCGCACATTGCAATGACGTACGACGGCAGCGGCGATGAGTCGGGGCTGAAAATCTATGTCGATGGCGTGCAGGTCGACGATACCACCGCCAGTGATGGTGTGTATACAGCGATGGGGAACACCACCGAGCCCGTCCGGATTGGCGCGAGGAACGACGGTTAACTATTTCGGTGGTCGTATGGACGACATCCGGATTGGTAACGTCGAGTGGACCGAAGGCGAAATCGGTGACCTGGCGTCATCGCGAGTGTTCGAACCGGCGGTGCCATTGGTCCTGAACTTGAGCGTCGATAAAACTGAATTCGTGTATCACGAGGGCATTTTCTTCACGGTCTCTGCCTCAGGCGGTTCGGAAAGCGCACTGACATGCACGATCAATTCCGACCCGCCTGGGCTGCCCTTCGACGGGGACACGTTCGACGTGACAGTTGGGACGCCCACCGGTGTCGCCGTCGGCGCCGGCGACACAGCGGGCACCTACGAGATTACCGTATCAGGCGGAGGTGCGTCCGATAGTGTGACGATCACCATTGCACCCGGGCCGGTGGAATCCAGCACGAATGTGCTGCTCTCGTCCAGGACGAGCAGCCAACGCGGGATGGTCACTGCGTCAGTGCTGCAACTGTCGTCGAGCAGCGAAACGCAGCATGGCCAATTGGCAATCGCGCCGCTGCGGCTGGGCGGCGTCACTACGAGTTTGACGGAAACAAGCACAACGAAACTCACCTACGCGAGTCTGCGGATTCGCAACGCCCGCGGCCGCCGCACGGAGACGATTCGTCTGCAATGGGATCCAGCCGTCGATGTGCCCCTGATTTATCGATCCTGGATTGCGGTCCAGATCAAAATGGCACATCGCAACTACGAACCAGCGGTATCGGCGATCGGTGCCGACAGCGGTCGGGAGGTGCCCGCGGCACTGCGTGGATTCGATTCGCAGGTACTGAAGATCTTGCTGCAACCGTTCAAACCCGACGTCGATCCTGAGGACGTCATTTTGGAGATCACTGATTATGCCTGATCTCTCTGAAGTACTGCCGAGAGTCGTCTCCTGTCGCTGCCAACCATCGAGTCCCGAGGCCGTTCCCGCCTTCGTGGTCCGCAGCGGCTCGCAAGTGCGCGTGCCGGGTCGCATCGATCTGGGGCTGCGAGGCATCTATCCACTCGGAGAATCCGGTGGCACCGACATTAGCGGGCTCGGCAATGATGGAGTTTCTGTGCTCGGTTCCGCGGAAACGGATTTCGCGACCGTCAAGGGAATGCTGTGCGAGCCCGCAGAGTCAATGGACGGGCGGCAGGGCTATGTGCTGCCGTTCGAGCTGCCAGAAAGCATCACGCTGAGCCTGTTTGTGCGGCCCCTGCGGATTCGATCCGAGCAGACGATTTTGCAGGTGGGACCGTACCTGCGATTCGGGATGACATTTTTGGGCGAGCCGATCGTGAGCGTGAATCGATTGCAAGCCGACGAAGCCCACGTCGTTGGTCCGCGGCTGGACGACAGCGTGTGGTATCACCTGGCGTACGTGTTCGAGGTTGACGGATTAGTACGTATTTATGTCGACGGCGAGCAAGCCGACGTGCAGCGTGATGGCAAGACGGCGCGAGTGGCAACGGTGCCGATGACGATCAGTCGAGAGACGCCCGTCCTTTTTTCCGATGGTGAGCGACTTGGAATCTCAGGTGCAGTTCAAGACGTGATCATCCGGCGAAGCGTGATGACGGCGGAGGAGATCGCGATTGAGCGTGACAGTTATTGCGCCGCACTCATGGAGGTGGTCGATGCCTAGTTTTTCACGGCGAGATGCGGAGCGAGTCGCTCGGACAACCCGTGCGACTGAACAGCGAACTGCATCGCCCTACCGTCCACCGATGCGGCGCCCGGGCCCGAAGGGCAACGGACGGACGACTGATCTAGTGTTCGCCAAGCATGACGCCGAGCTGCCGATGGCGGACCTCGATAACGATCCGGACGAATGCGAGATCACGGCCGTCGAGGTCGCGGTCTATCGGATGATCCCAAAAGATGAGGACATGAAGCCGGGCGATCCGGGCAAGTACAAGTTCGAGGCGATCGTGGGTGCTGACGAGGAACCGACCAAGGCGGTCGTCGCCAATTTCAGCGAGAGTGAGCCGATTCCGAAAGATGAATGGTTCGCCATCTTGCCCTCGAACGGCAAAATCAAAATGGCAACGCTGTGGCCGTGTTAGGCGAAAGGTTGAGTAAGTGGGAAATCAGTTAGCGGGCTGCTGTTGTTGCGATCTGTTTACGCTCGAGATCCCCAGCGACTGGGCAACGATCATCGCACAACCGATCGAGGATCCACCGGCGGGAGAGACCGACGAGCAGCTTGCTGCTCGCGAGAATCGCAACGCACTGCGCGAGCTGCTCGAACCGCAAGACGATGGCTGGATCAGGATTCGCCATTACCTGCCGACGCAGAGTTTTGATTTGACGCTGGGCATTGGTGGCGTACCTATCGATTCCGAACCTGGCAACTACGTCCCGTTGGAACTCGATGCCTCGATCGCGACCGAGCCACGCACCGAAGATCCGGAAACGATTTGGGAATCGAGAATCACGCACGAAGTCTCAGTGACCGAACAATACGCATTCCCCACTGTGCTGAATTTGCGAACGTCCCGGGTTCACGAGGCGTGCAGAATTCAGGACGTGGAGTTCGACCTGACAAACCTATCGGGCAATCTCAGCGGTCAATATGTCGCGACCAGTCGCGTCGGCACCACGCCGAGCGGCGTGGCAACACAGGGGCGTCGCGATGTGGTCGAGACGGCAGAGTGGCCGTTGATAGATCCGCAGACTACTTACGCTCCGAACGTCGTCAACATTCCGGGCGAGCCGGGATTCCTGGCTGTGCCCGGAGTGAGCCTGCGTTGGATTTCGCCCGACTGGTTCATTGACCTGTTTCGCCAGTGGTCGCCCGCGCCGGCTCGTGAGACATGCTATTTGCGTGTGCGGCCGACATTCAATACCGAAGGTGTCTGCCTGCTTCTGACGGCGAAGAAGGTAATGTTTCGACGCGACGTTGCACCGGAGTCTTTCGCTCAGCGGGATAACCCCCGGCAGTTTCGGCGGCGGAAGTGTGACAACAATGAGATCTGCCGAGACAATGGCCCAACTCATTCAAACCCGCGATGGATCATCGATCGCATTGACACACCGCTTGGACCGGTCGAATTCGCTGATCCGACTGTACGAGCGGCGTCGGTGGATACCGACTTTACAATCATTGGTCCGTTCTACGCGACAGCCAATCATCCACTCAGCACTTTGCTTGGCAAGGCTGAGGAACAAGCCGCTGTCGATGCGGTGATCCAATCCGCCACATCACGCATGACGAACCCCACCGCGATCTATGGCGGCGGTACATCCGTGAGCTTTGCTCCGACTCAGCGAGCATCCAATTTCATCGACAAAGTTTACGCTACGAGTACTGCATTTTTGCGTCTGCGTGATGTGCCAGATTCGACGTTTGAATTGAATCAGCAGCGATTGCTCGGTGCGTGCTACCCTCCGGCCGGTCTGGGATCTCCTGTGCCCGGTGGTTTTGTGCCGACGAACCTGGCGATGAATTTTTCCAGCCCCTACGGCGTCAACGCGGAAATGGCCCGCACATCCGGAGATCCATCGTTCGCCGCAGACATCACACGATTTCGCGAGATGGGTCAACCGCTTCCATGGCAGGGAGGTGGCACGGCAAATAATGATCAGCCGTGGAACAATGTGATCGCCACGATTTCGGTAGCCACACCGCCCGCTGCGGACGTGCGACTGGTCACTGCGATCTTGCAATTTTACTACGTGACTCACTTCGATGACTCAACTAGCGAGGACATCTACACGCAGGGATTTGCGAGGGTTCAGCACGCGGCTGTCGGTGATACCGAGTACTACGCTGGGATCATCGAAAACGGAGCCGGAATGCTCGCGATACGTCCGACCCCAGATGAGTCGACGGCGGGTGAGACTCACGCGTTCCACCTGCTCCAGGGCGGCAATTCTTTTTTACAGGTCGAGCGATTTGAGGTCGCGTACAAAAAAACCATTCCAGCTTGGAATGGCGAGCCGCCCGTGATTGAGTTCAGCGCCGCGGACATCGACTGGGACTGGTTTGGAAACCGGTTTAGCGAACTGAGAGTGTTGACGCAGGTGCAGACCGTGATCACAGGGAAGGTCGAAGCACCGATGATTAGCGAATCCCTCTGGCCAGACACCGGCGATCTGGACGACGTGCTGGAGTACGACGCGTCGAGGAGCTTGACCAATACCGGACATCGCGAGTCGACATTCACTTACCTGCCACTCGACGTCACTCAATTCGCCATGCGATTCAAGCCCGCAGACGACGCGGTCGGGCATCCCGAGCCGGTAGTTTCTGCGACCTAATTTACACGCCGCAAATTGACTGGCTGATCTGCCGGTAACCTCAAGGTAAGCATGGAGGCTTTCAAATATGGGATTCGATAGTTACGCGGACGGCCGGAGCCTTCGCGATCACACATCACAGCAAGGCAAGCTCGATCGACGTGACACGGCTCGTATCACGGAGGACGTTACCACCGCCGGGGCCGGTTTGGCACTGGACTACGTCGCCGAGTCGGCGCTGACCGCGATGGCCGATGCGGCTGAGACGGCGAGTTACGCCGGCGACGGCCCTGGCTCGATCCTGGGCTTCGGCGTCTCGACGCTCGTCGTGCGTTTGGCGCTGTGGTACTTCAGCGACCGTGGCACCGGGCCAATCTCACAACTGGTTCTCTGGCTGAAGGTGCGCCGATGGATTCGCTAGTGTTCTGCTTGACTGTCTTCGCGGCCTGGCTCCTCGCGGACTTTATCGGAGGCGTTGTTCACTGGTGGGAGGATCGATATCTGGGCCAGATGCAATCGTTCGACTTCGCGGCCGGCATTGCGAGGGATAACGCGAGTCATCACCGCAAACCGACCGTAATGCTGTTGTACACGCCATGGGAAAATATGCGATCCGGTGCCATCGTCGGCTGGCCACTGGCGATCTTGCTGTGGTGGATCGGCTGCCCGATGCTCGTTTGGTTGAGCGTCTTTTTTTCGTCGTACGGCAATCTGGTGCATCGCTTTGCACACACGCCTACGCGTCAGATCCCCGGTGCAGTGAAGTTCCTGCAGCGGATCGGTATCTTCATTTCTCCGGCGCAGCATCGCACGCATCATTATGGTCCCGATGGGATCGTCGGCGATCGCGAGAATTCTGAGCGTGCGTATTGCCCGATGACCGACATGCTCAATCCCATTCTCGATGCCATGCGATTTTGGCACACTGCCGAAGTCATGCTGTCCGGCATCGGCATTCACCCCCAACCCTATAGGCTCGACCCATGAGAGAAGACGGACCCGAAAAAACCAAGCAGCTCTTTATCGGAGCGATCGTGATCGGCATCGCCGGTTACCTGCTGTGGTGCAAGATGACCGGGCGAGCGTATTACAGCGATACACCGAGTGGTTACAGCAACGTGCCGTTGTCGATCCTGGAGACGGGATTCTTTATCCTGACCTCGGTCGGCGGGTTTGTGCTTGGCGCCAAACGTACGATCTGGCCGATGGTTCAGTCGTTCTTTGGCGCGCCCAAGTCGAGCTACGAATGGGATCATTTGTCGCCGCCCACGCATGATTCTGCGACGCATGCCACGCCGACCGTTTCCGCGGAACCGAGCGAGAGGCTGAAGCAGATTGTTGGCCGCAATGGTCGACCGCTGTTTGAAGTCAACGAGGCCGGGCAACTGGTTCGCGCGGTGAGTTTGGAGCAAGCTCTCAGTGGGCCCAGCGACGCGGAACTGCTACAGCGAGCGGACAAGGCGGTCGTCGATGGCGACTGGGATACGCTGGTTGCGATTTACGAGCAACTGCATCCGGAGGCGTCGGCATGAAGTCTCAACCTGACTATCTGAAATGGCTGCTCGTGGCGGCCGTTTTGTTTTTGATTTTTCGCGGTCAGTCGGACTCGCGACCGGGTCCGGGGCCGGGGCCGGTGCCGATCGACCGCACGGCGATCGAGGCGGGGCAGCGGTTTGGCTGTGACCTGCTCTCGGGATACTCGAGCGGATTCGCTTCGGTGGCTGACAGCCTGGAGGCGGGTGAGATCGACAGCGATGCGAAGCTGCTCGAAGCAACCAACGCATCGGCACAGAAAGCGATCGTCGCGGCAGCCAAGGACGCTGGCAAGATGATTCGATCTCGGCTGCCCGAGGGCGACATGGACGCCCGTCAACAACGTGAGGTCGCCGCAATGATGCGCGGCCTGTCTCAAGGAATCAACAACGCAAAGGAATGCAGTGGCATCTCAACCGAAGCAACTGGCCAATGATGGCATCTTTACTGGTTACCGATACGACCTGGAGGACGTTGGATTTCTGCGTGCAGGATCAAAGCCGTTCCTGAATCAGATCATGGTCGACGGGTACTCTCGGCCGAACGAAATGGATCCGCGCAAGTGGTTCAAAATCCGTAACCAAGGCAACCAAGGATCATGCCGCGGGCACAGCGGATCTGCGGGCATGGAGCATTGCTGGCACTGTGCGACCGGCGAGATGGACATCGACGGCGATGGCGAGATCTACGAGCAAGACGATGATCGATTTTCGGCGCAGTGGTTTTATATCACGACTCAGCAATTTGATCGCATTCATGGCGACCGTGGATCCACAATCGCAGGCGGCGTGAAGACAGCGACCGAAGCGGGTTGTTGTCGCGAGGCGCTGTGGTTGTATGAGGGCCGCTATGATACCGAGCCCGATGATTGGGACGCGGCAAAAGCGGATGCGGCAAAATTCAAGTTGTCGCGACATCACTTCTTCGAGCCGTCGGCGACGGCGTTCGACGATGCGTTGGATTGGCTCGGATCCAACCAAGGCTATCTGGACATTGGCCAAGTTTGGCCGCTGCCGTTTTCGCGTGATGGAGTGGTCGATGGACTGTCCCCCGGTGCAAGCGGTGGAGGACATGCGACTCCGTGTCTCGGATACGTCGCTCGATCGACATGGCTCGGACAATCGCGGCCGATGTCGCGTGCCCTACGCGACGATGAGGAAAAGTTGCTGGTAGTGGCGAACTCTCACGGCACGCGGGCGCAGCGTGGAGGCTTCTATGCTTTCACGAAAAAAGGTTGGCTCGCATTGCTCCAACATCGATACACCGTCGTCGTCGGCATGTCCGACATGACCAACGCAAGACCCCGTCATGTGGACTGGGAACAGCACTCGATTTTTCACCCATTTTCGCGTGAGTCACGCAGCGATCGGTTCGCTGCATGGACGCGCAAACGACTCGGATTGGCATGAGGCCACCAATGAAACAGTTACTCATTCTCTTAGTCGCGATCATGACGATCGCAGGATTCACTTCCGCCACGGCCTCTGCCCAGTGCAGCGGCGAAGGCGGCACCTGCACGGTTGAGCTCGGCCCAGTCGTAGCTTCGGACCCGGTGCCCCCAGGAGACATCGTCATCTACACCACGACGGAATTCTATTGCCACTACTGCGAAAGGTGGAAGCAAGTAGAAGCGCCGAAGCTCATTGGCTGGCGAATCGTCGAGCGCCAAGCCAAGCCCGGCGAGCGAGTCCCCTACTTCCGCGTGCGCACCGGTAGCGGTCGCGCGATCACACTCCACGGCTATCAGCCAGCATCCGCATTCACGGGACTGAGATGAGCTCCGGCACCCCCCAAACGCCACGCTTCCGCCCCGCAGACGTCATGACGTTTGCGGGGCTTTTTCTTTCCTGGGTGATTCCGCTCGCCGTGTGGTACGGCACTCTGCGCGATGTGCCCATCGCGATCAAGGAACTGCGAGTCGCGGCCGAAGGCCTCAAGCTCGACGTCGAGGTCCTGAAACAACAGCAAGCCGCGATCACCCAGATCCACACCCAGATCCAAATCTTGCGAGACCGAGTCGAAGCAAATCAGCTCGAACTATCGAGCCGAGCATGGATCGTCCGAGCCGCCGAGCGCGGCGAACTCCACGTCCAGCCGCCCGCTCACTAGCCCCCCCGCCAGCGGACGCCCACGGGAAAGAAAGTCTACCTTTCCTTTCGACTGTTCCCTTCGGGGGCGGGGGTCGAAATTCGGGCTGGGAAGGACCCGCGGCGGCGGGCGGAGGTGGGACGCGCTTCGCGTCCGACCTCCGACCGCCTTGCCGCGGGGGAAGACGCAGGCGGAGCAGAGAGGAGTGCTTGGTCGGCTTTGGGACCAAGCTCTCCTCTCTGCGTAGCTCATTCCTCTTTGGTTGGCTGTGTTGCGGCTATCTCATTGAGGATGCGAGTGAGCACGGCTCGGATGGATCGTTGCTCGTTGTCTTCGATCGCTCGTTTGACGATGGCGAGACATCGCTCACGCTCTTTCTGCACTTGGTCCATGGCTTCGTTGACGCAGGGGGGTGATAGGGGCTACGGCTTTACGCTGGTCCACATAACTCTTTCGGTCCAGGCCTTGGCGTGAATGGCCGAGGAATTTCCATGCCGTTCCTCCTTCGCTTTCGACCTGGGTTGCACCGGTCCTGCGGACATGCTGCAGAGCTCGGTTACGCTTTTCTGGTTCGACGTCCGCGATCTCTCGGGCTCGTCGCATCCAGTAGTAAAACGTGGTTTCGCTCTGCGGCCATCTTAGCGGAGTGTGGGCGTGTTTGTCGCCTGTGTTTTTCAACGTTGTCGATAAGCGTCTAAGGTCCGCTTCGGTTTCACTCGTGATCGTCACGACATGCACACGCTTGGTCTTGTGTTGGGTCATCGCGGCTAAGCGACTGCTATCGAATTCACCTAGATCGAACGTCCATACATCGCTGCGACGGAGACCGGTTTCGTAGGCGAACCAGAGGCACGTTGCCAAGTAGAGACCACGCGGCAGACCGTTGGTCAGGTGGCCATCGATTCGAGCGGCCGCGTTGGCGACCCGTTCTAACTCGTCGAATGCCCAGGCCTCCGGATTCTTCGGCGTGACCGCAACCGATCGCACATTCTCACGATTGAGACCATGGCCAAATTTTCGCCATAGGGTCAGCATCGAGGTGCGGACATTGGCGCGGCTACGATCGCCGATCTCCTCGGCATCGCGTTCGTGTTTCAGCCATCGATTGACCGTGCCTTCGGTCAGGTCCTCGGTTGTGGCCTGCCGTTTTAGATAGCGTTCGAATCGCGTCAATGCGTAACGAAGCTGGTAGGCGTAAGCGTTTGAAATCTCGGTTTGCAGCTCATAGCGTGTGACGACATCCGCCAACAGTGTCATGGGTTCGCTCCAGTTGTTTAGCGTGCATCCTCCCTGCGGTACAGCGAACGTCCGTTTCTTGGCCCCCCATCATAATCGCTCGATTTTTCGTGTTCTTGCGTTGTTCCGCGCTAGGTTGAGGGCCTAGTGGGAGTTAATCCCGTGGAGGTTCGAGTCCTCTCGGCCGCATTATTTTTTTTAGGGCTGGCAACACGTTAATTCGTGTTGCCAGCGTTGCAAGCATTGAAAATTGGCGGTTTTGAAAAATGGACGAAAACTCGATGGGACATGAGCGAGAAGGAGATTCTTTCGCTGGCTGTTCAGATCGCGGCTGCGGAGATCGGCCGATCAAAGCGGCAGGCATGACACCTGAGGTCCGTCCGAGCAAAGCCCTGCGGTCGGCTATTGAGCTGATTCATAGCGTTGATCAGCGAGGGGCTGGAGGGCTTTGTCCAGTCAGAAAGCGATAGGTGAGTTCCGTGCGTTCGGCGGCGTCTTTACTGGCAGGCCGTAGTCGTTGAGTGTCGACGACGCCACGGGATGAGACCCAGGCGGCGAACATGCGGATGAGTAGGTCGGACATTTGAGGATCTTCTTTCGGTTTGCGTTGGCGGTTTCGACCGCTGATTATTAACATGGGAGGCATGAACATGCCATCAGTCGTATCGAAATCCGAACTCGATGAGATCGAGAGAACTCATCAATGATCACATCGAACACACAGGTGAATCTGTGACGGAATTGGCTAATAGCGCTGGCGTGAGCCGGCGAATCATGAGCGAATTGCGAAATGGTACGATCAAAGGGATCGCCACAACTTCGAAAACTTCAAGCTTGTGCTGAAGGCCCTTGGCAAGAAGTTTATCATTGTGGACGAGTGATATGGCATCCAAATCGCTGGCACCATCGGACACGATGGTCATTTTCGTCGAAAACGTCAGCTCCATCCTCGAACATCGTGAGATGTCCAAGAGTGAGCTGGCGCGGATGTGCGAGATGCCGCTACCGGCTCTTCGGCGGTTGCTCAACGGCCGTGGGGGCTCTTGCTCCTTTGCCACTGCCGACAAGATCGCTCACGCTCTCGACATGAGCGTGATTGAGATTCTGAACGGCGGTTACGAGTGATGGGCAATCACTTCAATTTCATGCTCGTTTGTCAGTCGGTTTCGATTCCCGAAGATACCGGGCAGCTGACCATTCGTGGTGTCGTTGACCACTTTGACACTAGGCTTCCGGCGGAGATTCCGATTCTGGTTTTGCTCGGATGTTCGGTTCAGGCGGAGGATCTTGACGATCACGGTCTGAAGCTGAATTGGGTTCGCGAGGACGAAGCGAATCAAGCTCAGACTCCGTCAGCGGTCTACCCGGTCCGGATAGATGCATCAGATCTCCGTTTCGTACGAACTCAACTTGTGGTTGATGTACAACGTCCTGGAATGCATCTTTTGAGACTGTTGGATGAAAAGGGGCTTTTTCTTGGTCGGCCGAGTGTGGTGGCCGAGTATCAGATTCAGGTGAATCAGCTTCCTGCTTAGGCCTCGTCTCGACGTGTTCGATGTGCGAATAAACGTGGAGCAATCCCTTCAGGATCATCTCGTTCTGTTTTTGGACCGCTTCGATAATCGACTGGGCATCGGTGATGCCGATCGAGGTTGAATCGATGATGTCCATCGTTCCATGATCATAGACATGATCTGTCGCCGAAAATGGATCAGGCACATCGAGAATGGTGCGAGCGAGCACGATTGCATCTTCCATGCTGACCCGCAGTCGCACGATTAATCCATCGTCGCGATTGAAGGCGATCCCCATTTCGTTGCCGACGGGACGCGTCACACAGCGCAGCGTCGCGGGTGTGTAGATCGCGTTGATCGGCGTGGTCACCGGTTCGTTACTTGGTCCACTGGAGTGGGCTTTTGCTTCTGACATGGAGGGTGGTTTTTTAATGAAGAGAAATTGAGATGAGTGACTGCCAGTACAACAACGACGAATTGACCAGTGTTTACTTTGTGCTCGATGGTGACGCGCGGTTGGGGTTTACCGCGTCTGCGATTCCGCCAGTCGGTACCGAGATCAACACACAATGGGTGCCCAAGCTGGGAGATCGGAATCCACTGGCGAAAGTGATCTCACACAGTTGGAGCGTGGAAGTGGGTTCAGGAGGTGCCATTCACTTTGCTGTAGAAATCGTAGCTCAAACTCTTGATGCCTAAGGTGCGGACGAAGGGGTTGAGGACGTCGATGAGTGGCACTTCCTCGGCAACGCTCAATGCTTTGCCGGCTAACTTTCGTCGACCTTCCTCGTTGCACATTCGGAACAGTTGGTTTCCTACTTCGCGTTGCAGTTGGTAGATCTGCATGAGCTTCTGGCACATCTCCCTAACCTCGGGTTCGCGTTTACCAGGTTCCTCATGAAGATGGATGTGTCGAATTCCCAAGTACCTGTACTCTTCGGGCGGGAACGAATTCGCCGCATCATGGTATTGGCTGGGGTTGTCAACTTCCTCGCTTGCGGGCTCTTTCGTTGCCTTGGGTTCATCGTCTGGATAACCGGCGATGGTTGTGTCGTACTTCAGGCGACCGCCGCCGACGTCACGCAGGATGTCTTCAATTCCAGCTTCCTTGAGTCGCTCGATGAATTCTTCCTGTGAGGCGTTTCTGTCGAGGCAGATATAGAGTTGTTGCATGCTGGCTCCTTTGTTCGATGCATGAGGGTATGAAAGCCCGCGATCGTAGCAGTGTGGGATCGGGGTGGAAATTGATTTTTTAGAAAAAATGTCACATTTTCGTAACAGCTGATGTTGACTCAGTGTAACGAAAACGTAACACTCCCTATGCTGAACTCGGCGTGGGGATTTCATCACTCCTCGTTGTTGGCCTCACGTCGGGTTTGGCGACCATAGATTGGCGATGCCGTGTCGTCGATCGAGTTGCCATAGGGGCGGCGGTGACCCGTCGCTCTGACCCAGTGTTCGTGTGGGAGGAGCCGGTTAGCGATTCGTGTCGGTGTGATTGATTGTCCAGCGGAACTCACTCTCTCTGGAATGGCAATCTCGGGTCTCACGTCGACGCGAAGGTGACCGGCTCCTCTCTCGCGAGCAGATAGCGATGGAGGATGAATAATGAAGTGGTCAAAGATCAAACCGGGCGAGGTTTGGGAGTTGTCGCCCGGATTCTACGTTTGCCGGAGTCCTCGTGATACGAGGAACGTTGCTTGCCCGGATTGTCCGCCGGATTTCGATCCGCGTCCGGTGACCGGCCCAGATGCGAAGCCGGCCGACAAGGCGGAGTTTCTGCGTCGGCGTCAGGTCCTGGCACGTGCTGCGATTGGCGGTGCAGCATGAAGCGGGTCATTGGATGGTGCCTGATGGCGATCGTGGCCGGTGCGGCGATTGGGGTGAGCGGGGCGTTGTTCGTCAATTCGCTCGATCAGCCAGCGGCGGTGATGCCCCAGCCGCGCGTGGCGGATGTCGTTGAGTCGCCGAGCGAGTGCTGTGGGAGCGGGCTTGCTCCGCACGTGCAGATGAGAGTCAGCGACGATGGGCTGGCCGATGGCGTTGCGAGTCGACGCGGCATGATCGAGATGCCCAGAGGTGAAATGCCCAGAGGCGCGTTTAGCGAGTGGCCTCGGTCGACAGATTCACGAGATTATGAGGAGGTTCCCGCGCCGGTGCTGGAGCCTCTCCCTGAACTGCCTCCGCCCTCGGTCGAGTCAGGAGGGCGCGATGATGCGTCCTTTCTGCCTGACTCGGTTTTCATGGAGGAGTTTGATTCGATGAGTGTACGTCGAGTTGGTAGGCGCGTGAGTGCGCCCTGTGTTCCGCGCGTCGATAGGGCTTGCTTGGCCCCCTCACCCCCGACCCCTCTCCCCCACGAAGCGCGGGGGAGAGGGGAGACTGTTTTGGTTTCGGCTCGCCCTCAGTCGCCTTCGGTGGAGACTGGTTTAGCGGGTGGCGACATCAGTTTGCGGGTGGCGTTTGAGACGTTTTTGTTGCCGAGTCTGGATCGGTCTAGGGCGTCGAAGACGACATCGAGCTACTTCACTTCGCTCGGTCACTGGGAAGCCTTCCACCGGCTGCGCGGGAGTACTAATAGTACTCCCGCGCTCGAAGTTGGGGAAAATGGTTACCTAGATCCACCAATTTACCAGATTTCGGACGAAATGCTGAATGAGTTTGGTGAGTGGTTAATGGTGGAAACTTGCCCCTCACCCCCGGCCCCTCTCCCCGAAGCGGGGAGAGGGGAGACTGTGTCTGATGGAGGCGGGGCGGGGCTGTCGGTGGCGACGGCGGACAAGGTTTGGAAGAACCTGCGGGCGATTTTGCGGCGGGTTGGGCCGCGGGAATCTCGCAACCCGAAGGCCGTCGGGATTCTTGATCGGGTGCCGACGATGGACCCGGTGTCGGACTTGGCGGACCCGGATCGGTTGACGATCGGGGAGGGCGCGGTTGACGTGACGGACGATGAACTCGGGGCCATCTATGAGGCGTGCGAGATCGCGACGTGGCCGGGTGAGTGCTCGGTGATGCAGTGGCGGACTTACTTGGTCATTCTCGCGGTCATGGGGCCGCGGGTGAACGACGCGGCGACGCTCACGGTCGAGCATTTTCGCATGGAAGCGAAGTCGCCGGTGCGTCGGTCGACGCGGGAGCATGAGCAGGGGTGGCTCGTCTATCTGCCGACGAAGACCAAGGGCAAGAAACGCACACGGCTGATCGTCCCGCTCCCTCCCTGCGTGCGCGATCATGTGGAGTCGTTGCTGCGGCAGCGGGGCGGTCGGCTGTTTTCTTGGGTCGATTCCGGTGGGCATCGGTTCGCGGAGCAGTGGCAACGGATCGTCGATCAAGCCGGTCTGCCGCATGTGCAGCGTCGGCACATGCGTGCGATGGCGAACCTGCGCTGGTCGCGTACGGGCGTGCGTGATGACCTCGGCAAGTGGGTACTCGGCCACGCGGCTCGTGATGTGAACGAGTCCAACTACACGCGGATCGAACCGGACCTAATCGCGGCGGTACCGCGGCTGGAGATCCCGGTAGCGTTTGCGTCGAGATTGTCCGAGGGGCCAGTGCAGACGTTTTTGTTTTGATGGTCCCTCGGAAACGAATCGGATTCCATGACGATCCGATCAAGCATGATGAAGTCATGAAGACGGACGCGAAGTTCTTGACCGCTGGGCAACTATCAAAGGTGCTCGGTTTATCGGAGGCGTGGATTGAGTTCTATCGCGCCGAGGGCAGGATCCCGTTTGTTGATGACGATGGATGGCGGTTCCCGGCTGAGAAGGCCGTGGAGGCTGCGATCTCGATTGCACAGTGTTGTTCCAAAACCAAACCACGAGGAGTGAAGGAATGTTGTTAGGTGAATCGAAGGCGAAGTCGCGGCTCGATGATGATGCGGATGATCTGTCGGCTCCGCAGGTGTTCGCGCGGCTGATGGATGATTACGACGTGATCGCGACGATCGATCGGATGTGGCAGTGCTCTCGCAACTTTCGGGACCTGAGCATGATGGTGCATGGGGCGCTGCTGTCGAGCGAAGACCGGCAGACGGTCGAGGAGTTGCGGGAGATGCACTATCAGATCCTCTTGGCATGGGAGGACTCAGTCGATGGGATCGAATCATAAGCCCAAGTGGCTCGTTGTGGATGTGAGCAGTTGGGCGCATCCGGACCTGCACGCGGCGGGGCCGGGGGCGGCGAGTTTGCGGAATTTTACGCGGCGGTTGGAGCTGTGTCGTGATCACTTGCGTCCGGAGCGGGTGGTGCTGTGCTTTGATGCGGGGAAGTGTTTCCGGTACCAGATCGATCCGATGTACAAAGCACAGCGCAAGGAGTCGCCGGTGGGTTTGTCGGAGTTGATCGAGGGCATTCGCGAGCACGCACGCGATCACGAGATCGACGTGGTGCATTGCGATGGGTTCGAAGCCGATGACTGCATGGCAACGATCTGCGGGATTGCGCTGGATCGGGGGATGCGTGTGGTTCTCGCGTCACGGGATAAGGACCTGCGGCAGTTGCTGCTCGGTGGGGCAGTGAACATGTTGTTGAGCGCGAGTTGGGGGAAGTACGCGCCGGACTTTGAGTATTACACGGCAGCGGACCTTTACGAAAAGGAAAAGCTCCGCCCGGATCAGTGGGTCGAGTATCAGATGCTCGTGGGCGATAGCACGGACAACGTGCCGGGGTGCATCGATATCGGTGAGACCAACGCCAAGGAAATTTTGCAGGCGTGCTCGACGTTGGAGCGATTTCGCGTGCATAGCTTTGACCCGAAGATTTCCGATGGTCGGCGGAACAAGGTGTTGAATTTCTTGAAGAACGGTGATGCGGTGCGGATGCGCAAGCTCGTGACGCTACGGCATGATGTGCCCTTGCCGGGGTATTGGTTTGAGGAGGCGGTGGCATGAGCGGTGATATGACAGCGACCACCAAACCGATTTGGGATCCGGTAATCTGCAACGATTGGGAGCGGGTGGCGATCATGGAGGTGATCGAGCACTGGCGCAAGAGTAAGCGAAAGTGGAACAACACAGCTATTGAGTTGGCGGGGCGACTGCTGTGGTTGCTGCCGGAATCGCGATCAGGTCCGCCCGTGGTCAATCCGCTCGATCATTCACCCGTGGTCCGTCCGGGTTGGTCAGATTGCTTTTCGGTCATTCGCCACGAGTGCGAGGAGTACGACGAGTCATGCGAGGAAATCTTTGAGCGATACGTCCCCGCAGGTCGCATTGACGGTGCGCGGGAGTGCATCGTTTGTCTGGGCGCGGGATGGTTGCCGATTACGCATTATGACGAGCAAAGTTCTTGTTTTTGTCGTTTCTGTGGTGGCCAAGGAGTTGTCGCCGAGGTGCTGCGTGAGAGCCCCTCACCCCCGGCCCCTCTCCCCACGAAGCGTGGGGAGAGGGGAGACAGTGTTTCTCGTTCTCGTGAGGTGGCGTCATGAAGATGAAAGCACAATGGATACAGCAGCGAGACGAGGCGATCGAGAACGCTCGTGAGGTGTGCTACTACTTGCAGCAGGTGTTTGTGGGCCAGTCACCGACGGCGGATGTGGAGTTGACGGTTTCGCTGGTGGTTTATACGCGGTTCGTGTTTCAGTACTGGGACGGGAGCTATCCGATTCCGCCGGAGCGCGTGCGTGACGTGCAGCGGATCGCAGGTGAGCTGCTGTCGCGACGTCTGACGGGACGGATCGCGTGGGATGATCCCCACGTGGAGCTCGCCATGGATCGGCTGTCTGCGCTGGAGCGCGGACGCACGGGGCCGGTGCATCGCAATCGGTTGTTTTCGCCGGGGGAACTGGCTCGGTTGGCGAGCGAGATTGCTCCGGTGTTACCGATGGATTTCGTCACCGCTGTGGGACTGCGGTGTGATTGTCCGTCGCGCGTGGTGTACGTGGTGATTCATGACGGCACGCCATCGGCGGCGCAGCTGCAGTCGGAGTGCGTGGACTTTTACGACCATGGCTGCGGGACGCTGCAGCACCCCAGTCCGACCTCGATTGGCGGATGTAAAGATGCACCCGGCGGTGTGATGGGAGTGGCTCATGACATGATCGGTCGGCTGATGATCGATGGGATTCCGGTGCGCGGTCCGTATTGGTACCGCGATGGCGCGATGTATGGCTGGGATCCGGATTTGTATCCGGATCTGGCGTCGAAGAGCGAGGCGACATCATGAGCATGGCAGACGCGTTTTGGCTAGCGAACCATATTCAGGCCCACGTGCCGAGCGTGAGAGTGATGGCCGTGGGGATGTTTCTGCGCGTGGAGGACATCCGCGACGACAGCCCGTGGAAAGTGCTCGTCACGGCGGCGGGACTCGCTAAGCCGCGGGTGCTGTTGTGCGAGGCGGAGCTGGGGCCGTTTGTGGAGTTGGTGCAGCGGATGCAGGTGGAAACACCGGAAGGGATGTTGTTTTGAATAGAAGAAAATCGAGCGGCCCTGAACAGCAGCAAATCGATTTCAGTCGCGGTGATCAGCTCGCGTTACTTGACGCGGCACCTATCCCGAAGGTCGTCCGAGTTGAAGAGGGCAAGGGCACTGTCGGTGTCAGCGCGGCGTCAATCCGGTCGGTACTCCGCGCCGTCGATTCATGCTGTCGCGGCGGGCGGGCTGCGTTCCCGTCGGCGTCCTACATTGCCGAGACGATCGACCGCAACGAGAAGACGGTCCGACGTGCTCTGGCGGCACTCGAAGTCCTGCAGTTCGTGATGGTCGAAACGCGTCCCGGGCGAAGCAATCAGTTCCGAATCAACTGGGGTGAATTGAGCCTCAAACGGGCCGCTGAAATTATCGACCCCCCCAAAGTGACCCCGGACATGGTGACTCGAACCCCGGACATGGTGACTCGAACCCCGGACATGGTGACTCGAACCCCGGACATGGTGACTCGAACCCCGGACATGGTGACCGACGAAGCGTATATAAGCGTAGAGGAAACGTATTTAAACGATCCGGAAGGGCGCTCGCAGATTCGGAGCAAAAATTTGATCCAGTCGGGGGGCCTCGCTGATAGGGTCGCTCGGCTGTTCGACGCGATCAGCTATCGAGGCGTCGACGGTCACACGCTGTGGCTCGCCTGGGCGGCGGTGGATGCCGGGGCGATTCCCGAAGCGGCGATCGGCGACGCGGTGCAAGCGATGCGGACGACCAAGACGCGGCCGCGAAGCCGGGTCGGCTATTTCCGTCAGTGCCTCGCCAAGCGGATCGGGATCAGCCTTGAGGAGCTGCAGGCGGTGTTCGCCAGCGTGCGAGTGATGCCACGCTGCCCGGGCGGTCGTCCCCATACGCGGATCGGTGTGGGCGACCGTGCCAACCTGCGAGCGTCGGGATCGCCACGTCCGTCCAACCAAGAACTCAACGATCGACGCAACGCGTTGATGCAACAGTTGGCAAACATTCAGGACTAGAAGTTTGAGATTTTCATTTAACAGCGAGGGGAAGTGATGGCTAAGAAGCAAGAGAAAATGTACTTGGTGGAACTCGGCTACCGGGAGCTTTGCGTCGGTACGTTGCCGCAGTGCCAGCGTGTGCAGTCGGCGTTGGCAGCGTGCCAGATCGTTGAAGCGCGTTTGCTTGATGAAGTCGGCGAGCAGGATCGCCGTGTTGTTCTCGTCGAGTCGGAAAAAGGGGCCATTGTGAAGCCGACCAAAAAACGAGTGTTCACGCAGGAGGAATATGAGCGTGAGAACATCCTGAAGATCGGCATGACGCCGGCGGAGTTGGTGAAAGGGGGTGTGGTTTGATTTCTGTCGCCCCGCTGGGGCTTGGAGAATTTGTGAGGGTGGGTTACCGGTGGCTGACGCCACCGGCAGTTCGTCTGTCGCCCGCTGGGCTGAAGAGGTGTTTGGGCCTTGGGGGTTTGTAGGTTTTTGGTTTGTAGTTTTGAGTTCGTTTAGCGAGGGGAAGTGATCATGAGTGTGGCTGACATGGCGACCGTTTCCGGGGAAATGGTTGAGAGTGGAGTGGATTACAGCGATGAAATTTTGTCGTTGGAGTTTGATCGGTTGAGTGATCATCCGGCGAATCCGCCGGAGCGGATCGAGGCGCAGGCGATTCTGCCGCTGGTGAAGTCGATCGAGGAGTTTGGGCAGCGGGAAGCCGTCCGGGTGCGGTTGTTTGGGATGGAGCAGGGCACGGGGCGGAATCATTATCAGATCCTGTCGGGGCATCGTCGCGCGGCGGCTTGCCGGATGGCCAATCTGCCGGTGCGGTGCGAGGTGGTGGACTGTAGTGATGCCGAGGCGCTGCGTGAGGTGCTGCTCGGTAATGCCGAGCGGCAGGATTTGAATCCGATCCAACGGGCGGAGCTGATGCGGTCGATGATCGGGGCCGGGATCGATCGAGCCGAGGCGGGAGCGTTGTTTGGGTTGGAGTCGGACAGCGGCGTGAAGAACACGCTGCGACTACTCGAGCTACCCGCGTCGATGCGGGCGATGGTTGCCGAAGGGTTGTTGCCGGCACGGGTGGCGCGGTACGTGATCCCGTTTGCGGCGGCGGAGGTGATCGTTGATGGGTGGGCGAAGCAGCTGCGAGAGAATGATCGACAGCGGATGTTTGCCAGCGAAAACCCCAAGTCGTTTTTCACGGTCGATATGGATGACAACCATCGTGTGCATGCGCGGCCGGTCGATGGGCGGACGAAGTATCGGCCGAGTTGGCAGCACAAGAAAACCGGCCGCAAGTTTGAGCTGGACGATAAGACTCGCGAGCAGCTGAAAATCGTCCAGTTGCCGATCGGGCCGAAGGGGAAGCTCGTCGAGGTGGCTCAGAACGTGGCGCTGTTTGACAAGCTCAATGAGCCGTTCCTCGTGGCGGATACGACGTACGGTGGCGGAACGAAGCCGAAGAAGCCGGCCGCGGAGAAGAAGTTGACGCCGGCACAAGCGGCGGCAGAGAAGCGGGCCAAGGCGGCCGAGGCGAAGAAGCGATTGAAGGAGGGAATCGCGAAGTGGCAAACGCGGTTCACGCGGTGTTTGATCGCACGGCAGACGGAGCCTGGGCATCCGGTGATCGCGGCAACGTTGCCGTGGATGGTGGGTGCCGAGTGCGATTCGGAGTGGCTGAATGTGGCTTGTGCATCGCTTGGTGCGCCCGTGAGGAATTGCGTCGGCCACGCTCGCGCGGCGGACGTGGTGGCATCGGCGATCGCGACGTGTGACAGTGGCGAGGAAGCGGCGCTTGCGGATCGATTGTGGCGGATCATGATGTGGCCGCAGTACTTTGACTGGCCCGTCGGTCCGACGGCGGAGTCGTACCGAGTCGATGCCCCAGAGATCGATCTGACGCGGTTGAGTGAGGGGGCGCCCAAGAAATTGACGCTGGAGTGTTGGAACGTGGGCGGTCTCGATGAGCCGCTGAGCATGATCGTGGCGTTTGCGGGCGTGAACTACTCGGCCGGTTGGAACGCGGCGGTGGATCCGGGGCCGGAGCGGGATCTGATGATCGAGTACTTGGGGCTGCATGCGAGTGACCAGATTGACGCCTTGGCGAAGAAGTGGAATGTCAACATCGGTGGGGCGAAGACGAAATCGGCGAAGGTCAAATTGATCGCCGCTGATCACAGTGTTAAAAAGCCGTTGCCGTTGCCCGATGGGTTGGTGGGGAAGACAACGGGCACGAATCGGAAAGGGCGATCATGAGAGGGTTTCCGGTTGCACCGGATGCGTGATTTGGTGACGGTGGAGGTTACTCCCGAGATGATGCGTGATGGCAGTGCCTACATTTTGTGGAGTGCCCGTTAGCATTGGCGTTCAATGCAATTGCTCGTTGATGGCATGACGTCTCATGTCACTGTGTCGGGCTATGTCATTTTCGAGGGTGGATGGTATCGCAAAATCGGTGGCGGGTTATCTTAACCATCCGTCGCTGCCAACGGTGCAAACGCTGCATGCGGGCGGTTGACAATGGGGATGGGTGGCTGGTGGCGTTTCGCTTCGGGGTGGATCGTGAATTGATTCCTGCAGGTCTTGAAGGAGGGCGTTTGATGCGATGTTTGATTTTGTTGTTTGTGGGGGTTACGGCCGTCGCGGTCGCGGATGACCGGATGCAGTCTCGGGTGGGCAAACTGCGTGAGGAGCGGCGATCGCGGTTGCTCGATAAGTTGGTCGGATTGACGCGGAGATCGCTGCGGAGCAAGGGAAGTGTCCGCATCCGGCCGAGCAGCAGCGGATCGACTGGCACATCTACGCAGGCAATGATTTTGTTTGCGAAGTGTGCGGGGAGCGGCGGAGTACTTGGCCGGCTCAGATGACGTTTGAGAACGGGCACTATCGGCCGACGACGAAAGCGGAGTTCGCGGCGGCGCGGGATTATTTGGAACGGGTGGAGGCGGCGGACTCGCGGAGGTTGCAGAGCCCGGTTAAAACCCCCTCACCCCCGGCCCCTCTCCCCCGCGAAGCGCGGGGGAGAGGGGAGACTGGATCGGGGTTGGGTGGTGGCCATGAGTGAAGATCCGGAAGAGTATCAATTGACTGCACCGGGGCGGCGGGCGGCCCGCGTGGATGCTCCGGCGCGGGATGAGATGGAGCGGGCGCGAGAATTAGCGGCTTGTTTGGCCAGAGCGATTGGGCGGGCGAAGAAGTTCGCCATGGATCGCGTGAGCCTCGATGTCGACGAAGCGGAGGAGCTTTGTCAGTTGTTACATGATTCGCTGCGGACGGCGGATCAGATTCGTGGACGTTCTTCGGAGTCGAAGTGATCATGAGTGGAATTGAAATCGCAGTCCCTTACCCCGCGTTCAATCGCGCCGAGCGAGGTGCATTCGCGGGCGTGCTCGTTGGCTGTGATGACGCGGCGGCGGTGCGTGAGGCGCTCAGCGTGTATGACACGATCACGATCGACACGCAGTTTGCGAATGTTGCCGCGACAATCGCCGCAATTGAGCTGACGCCTGGGCCAGCCGGCGAGGACGGTGCGGACGGAGCGTCGGCGTACGAGATCGCTGTAGCGGGCGGATACGTGGGCACGGAAGCGGAATGGCTGGGATCACTCAAAGGCGAGCCTGGTCAAGATGGCATCGGGCAAGACGGTGAAGATGGAACAGACGGTAACTCGGCTTATCAAATCGCTGTCCTCAATGGTTTTGTGGGCACTGAATCCGAGTGGCTTGAATCTTTAATCGGACAAGACGGTGAAGATGGCGACCCCGGTGCAGCTGGTTCTGCTGGCCCCAACATCGTCACCATCGCAACCGCGACCAACCTCACCGGCATCCTCACCGGCAACGGCTCCATTGTCGGCTCGACGGCATCGCTCTCCATCTCACAAGGTGGCACGGGAGGGACGACAGTGACCGCGGCACGTACAGCACTGGACGTGGATAGCAAAGCGGAGGTGACGGCCAAGGCCAACAACGCAGCAGCGACCACGTTTCACGACTCTCGGTATTACACCGAGACAGAAATGGCGACGGGTGCATTGATTCTTTCGAACAAGACGCTATCTAACTCGCTGATCCCGCAGGACCTCTCCCTCAACCAGGCGGCCTACGATAAGAACCAAATCTGCAATGCTCATCTACAGCCCGGAGGCGGCATCACATGTAAGGTGGACGGGGTGCCTGTTGTCCTCTCGGACACGAACAAACTGGCGTTGGTCAACGGCAGCAACGACTACACGACTATCAGCATCTCGGGGCAACCAACAACCGTTGAATTCATTGTTGATTTTGGATCTTCAATACCCGCGCATGGGTCAGCCAACTGGGAGCCGGGATATGTAGGGCGGTTTCCAACAGGTCAGATCCTGCAAACCACGCCGCAAGCAATCAAGGTTCAAGTTTCGTCCGACGGTGTGAATTGGGCCGAGCCGACCGGCAATCAATGGCTCACCACCTCTGTGCAAACGGACTCACGAACTCAAGGAAATCTTTGGAGGGGTACTCCAGCAGCTCCAATGCTTGCAGGTTCGCTGTTCACCACTCCCAGGTATGTGAAGTACATCCTGACAAACTGGACGTACGATAATAGCTATCTCTACAAAGACAGTATTTGGATCAATCAACTTCTTTTCCGTCACGCGGCCCACGAGTTCTTGCCTCAATATGCGAAAAAATCAGGGGATGCGTTTTCCGGCGACATGCAATTCCTGCGTGGGCTCAAGGATAGCGTTGGCAGCATTGGGGCAACCGGAAAGATCATGGGCAACTCGGCAGGCAAGCCTGTATGGGTTGATGCACCTTCAGGCGGCGGCGGTGGCTACACAAGCGAAGAGGCTCAAGATGCTGTAGGTTCCATCCTGTCGTCGTCGTTCACCTATCTCGACGCGGTGCCCGAGATTGGCCTGTCGTCGTCCGTGCTCACGTCACTCGATCTAGCGGACTCGGCAGTACAGCCTGCGGAGATCGCGAATTTTGAAACGTCGACAGAGCTAAATGCCCGCGACATTGCCAACCGTTCACGATCCAACCACACCGGCACGCAGGCCGCAGCGACGATCACCGGGCTCGCGATCGTCGCCACCTCGGGCAGCTATGCCGATCTATCTGGCAAGCCGGATCTGTCGGCCCTCAATGATGTCGCGGTCTTTGCAGACTCCGGTGCATTCCCGGCTACCGGTGACACGGACTCGGTTTATATCGCGTCCGACACTGGTTGGATGTACCGCTGGAACGGGTCCTCCTACACGCAGCTAACTGACCAGACTGCGATCTGGGGACAAATCAGCGGCACGATTGCCAGTCAGACGGACTACGTCAGTGATCAATCTGCCCGCTCCGCTGCCGACCGCGACTGCGACAATCACACCGACGGTACCACCAACAAAGTTTTCACGGCCGCCGAAAAAGCCAAGCTCGCAGGAATCGACGTAGCCGCCTCGCTGCTCGCCTACCTTGCTCCGCAGACGCTCACGGACGCGGTTACGATCGCGTACGACGTTGGCAGTGGTGTGAATGCGAAGGTGACGCTGGGCGGCGATCGCACGCTCGGAGCGATCACGGGGGCGGCGGCTGGACAATCGGGAACCCTGACGATCATCCAAGACGGCACCGGCGGGCGGGCTCTCGCGCTCGACGCATCCCAGACTGTCATGGCCGGAGCGATCGCGGATATTGCGGGCATGGCGGCAGGGGCGGTGGCCAAGATTGCTTGGGAGACTCATGACGGTTCCGATTTCTATCTGTGGGTGACAGCATGATTTTTCGTTTAGCTCAGATTCATCCACCGGAAATCCTCACCCAATCGCCTGACCCGTCGTTTCCACTTCGCCGGTCTATTGGCGATCCGGGGCAATGGCTGGCACCTCCCGGCTGCCACTATTTGCCCGTCGTTGAGCAATCGCTGCCGCCGATCAATCCGGCGGTCGAGCAGCTCAGCTATCTGCCCGATACGGTCGTCGGCAGCGAGATCCACACGAGGAGGTACGAAGTGATTCCGCGATCGATTGACTTCGTTTCGCCGCGGCAGTTCCGGTTGGCGTTGTTGTCGGAGGGCATCACCGATGCGATGATTCGCGGCAGCTCGTCGGCAACGATGCCGCGTTGATTGAGTGGGATTACGCGACGGAGATTGATCGCGCGAATCCGCTCGTGGAGTACCTGGCGTCGGCGCTGGGTAAGACGCCGGGCGACGTGGATGCGTTGTTTTTGGGGGCGTCGCAGTTATGAGCGGTTTCGCGATTCAGGCGGGGATGATGCGGACG
>CAVXOB010000002.1:0-1325000 GCA_963763175.1 uncultured Planctomycetota bacterium
TCAGCAGGAGAAGGCGAAGGAAAAACGGGCCAACGAGCAAGCAATGAAGCAAGCCGGGATCAATCCCGACGGGACGCCAAGCGGCGGCAGTCCAGGCTCCCCAGGGGCGACCGGTTCCGCGGAAACGTCTGATGGGCAATCGGCTCTGCAGTCGCGGATCGATTCGCTCCGGGAAGAGATCGTGACGCTGGAGCATGGCAGCGAGGCGGCGGATCGGTGGAAGCTCGCACAGCAGGGGGCGACGGCCGAGCAGCTCGCCTACGTGCAACGCCTGCAGGAGCAAAAACGCAAGCTCGCCGAGCAGAAGGAAGCGGTCACCGATCAGATTCGTTCGTTCGGCGATGCACTCGCCGAAGCGGGGCGGACTCCTCTGGAGGTCATCGCGGCTCAGGTCGGGAGACTGAACCAAGCCGTGCGCGATGGCAAGATCAGCATGGCCAATGTGCAGGCCGAAATGAAGAACCTGCAGCAGGACCGCAATGCTCGCGAGGACGAACTCAAGGCCGATGCGGAGGAACTCCGCAAGTCACTGCGATCACCGTTGGAGGTTGCGAGGGAAGCATTCATGGAGGACAAGCGGAAAATCGATCAGCTCGCCGAGGCGGGCAAGATCAGTGCGGAGACGGAGTCGAGAGCGCGAGCCGATGCCCAGGAGAAATTTCGCAAGGCGTTGTTGGGTGAAGACTCGACGAAAACCGCAACCGCGAAGGGGAATGGCACTAACAACCTGGCGCTGCGAGGCAGCGAGGAGGCCGCACGTGCGATCCGTCGATTCGAAGATCAGGGACGCAGTGAAGGCATCGTCAATCAGGCTCGCGCGTTCAACCGCCGTACACAGGAGGCGATCGCTCCAGGACGATTCGTCGCCAAGCCCAACGGTCCAGCTGGTAATGCGACCGACCTGCGACCGCTCGAACGGCTGACCAACATGCAGCTGATCGAAACGAAGAAGCTGCCTGCGTTGTTGGGCAAGATCGCAGAGAACACGAAGGCGGGTGCCGTGGAAACGGTGTCGATCTGATGGCGATTGAATATGCGCTTCTAACGAAGCACGTCGGCAATGCTGACGGATACACGCTGACGTATCACATCCGCACCAACGACAAGGCAGATGGTCCGGACTCGATCTATTATGACGCGAAATTCCCATTTCGCGAGCATGCGACGTACGCGATCGGAAACGATTTTAATCCGAACGTCGAGGCGCGACCGGCCGAAATCGTGAACGTCGAGAATTCACCGCAACTTGACTGGATCGCGACGATCGAATTCGGCCCACCACTGCCTCCCGACAATCCGCTACTCGAGCCGCCGTCCTATGAATGGTTGTTCTCGCAGAGCGAACGACCGATCGAGCAAGACGCCAAGGGCAAACCCATCCGCAACACCGCGGGTGATCGCTTCGACGACATCCTGACTCGCGAGGACTCGCAGCCCATCCTGAAAGTCACTCGCAATGAGCCTGCCGAGAACTTGTTCTACGGCTGGGAACTGCGAGACACGGTCAACCGTGACACATGGAACGGAGCCCCTCGACGAACGGTCAAGTTTCAGCCGCCTCGCGCCGTTTCGGCTTACCACAAGGACGTCGGGATTTACTACCAAAAATCCTACGAATTCAAATTCAGCGACCAGACCTGGCGTATCGTCGCCCTCAATCAGGGTCTGCGAGAGAAGAAAAATGGCAAAGTCGTCGAGATCATCAGCGAGTCTGAAGGCACCCCCATTCAGACACCGGAGTTACTCGCCCAAACCGGCGAGAAGCTGAAGGCGGGCAGCACTCCCGTGTGGCTCGAATTCGATGGCTATCCGGAAACCTCTTTCCCGAATTTCTAACAGGCTGGGATCATGACCTCACGCAGAATCACCAACTACGGCGAGCGAGTACTCGCCCGTCGGATGACACGGCAAGACGTCGCCGCGATGCAGTTTCACCTGCTTACCGGCACAGTGAAAGTCGCTGACGCGGTCACGCTCGCCGAGCTCACGACGCCCTCGTTCGCCGAATACGCGGCCGTGACCCTCATTGATGCGAGCTGGAGCATCGCCGAGACAAATGGTGATGGCATCGCCGACACGTCGTATCCCGAGATCACCTACTCGTACACCGGAGCGGCCGCGGAATCGATCACGGGCGTGGCGTGGACGCTCGTCGGCGAAACCGACGCGCTGATTGTCGAACAATTCGAGAACCCTGTGCCGATCGTGGGCACGGACTCGATCTACATCACGCCGCGGTTGCTCGGGCATGATCCGAACGACGCATAGCGATTTACTCACTTAAAACACCTCGACTGAGAAAGGATTCACATGGCCGACGAAAGAATTGTGACAAACGTGGGCGAGCGGAAATCGCTCGACAAGGTCGCGGAAATTTCGCGCAAAATGGCGCTGTTCGTCAACGACGCTACCTTGTCCGCCGACAACGTCATCGGTGATTTCACCAAGCCCGGTTACGCGGGATACGCCGATCAAACGCTCGACGCGTGGCCCGCAGCGATCACGCTCGGTACCGGCGAAGCGAGCTGCACACATCCCAACGTGACCTTTGCGTACAGTGGTTTGGCCTCACCCGTGACAGTCTACGGCCTCGTGATCTACGACCCCACTGACAGCAACGTCGTGATCGAAGTGACGAAGTACGAAACACCAGTGACGATCAGCGGTACCGGAACCCACATCGTGACGCACTCGCTGACAGCGGAATCGGCCGCGTAAAATGCCAACGCCAATCCGAGGACAAGTCGCCGGCTATAACGCCTCGTTCACGTCTGATGTGTCGGACTGGGTCGCCGGTCATGACGGTGTCTACAAAGGCGGCATGGGGTTGGTTACGGACACTGCGAACGGCGGTTCGAAGGCATACCTGTTTGATCAGGTGAACGACAACATTGAGATTGCCGACGATGTGGCATTCTCGTTTGCCAGCGAGATGTCGGTAGCCTGCTGGGCGAAGTTCGGTGCGACCTCGGGCACTCAAGTACTCGTGTCAAAATACTCAGTTAGCGGAAGCACTGGCGAGTGGTACCTGCTGCTCGTGGGCGGAGTGCTGTACGCGGGCCTATTCGGACCTAGCGGCAATTTCCCATCGCTGAGGCGGACCGCTCCGTTCACATCGACGGCCTGGTCGCACATTGCAATGACGTACGACGGCAGCGGCGATGAGTCGGGGCTGAAAATCTATGTCGATGGCGTGCAGGTCGACGATACCACCGCCAGTGATGGTGTGTATACAGCGATGGGGAACACCACCGAGCCCGTCCGGATTGCGCGCGAGGAACGACGGTTAACTATTTCGGTGGTCGTATGGACGACATCCGGATTGGTAACGTCGAGTGGACCGAAGGCGAAATCGGTGACCTGGCGTCATCGCGAGTGTTCGAACCGGCGGTGCCATTGGTCCTGAACTTGAGCGTCGATAAAACTGAATTCGTGTATCACGAGGGCATTTTCTTCACGGTCTCTGCCTCAGGCGGTTCGGAAAGCGCACTGACATGCACGATCAATTCCGACCCGCCTGGGCTGCCCTTCGACGGGGACACGTTCGACGTGACAGTTGGGACGCCCACCGGTGTCGCCGTCGGCGCCGGCGACACAGCGGGCACCTACGAGATTACCGTATCAGGCGGAGGTGCGTCCGATAGTGTGACGATCACCATTGCACCCGGGCCGGTGGAATCCAGCACGAATGTGCTGCTCTCGTCCAGGACGAGCAGCCAACGCGGGATGGTCACTGCGTCAGTGCTGCAACTGTCGTCGAGCAGCGAAACGCAGCATGGCCAATTGGCAATCGCGCCGCTGCGGCTGGGCGGCGTCACTACGAGTTTGACGGAAACAAGCACAACGAAACTCACCTACGCGAGTCTGCGGATTCGCAACGCCCGCGGCCGCCGCACGGAGACGATTCGTCTGCAATGGGATCCAGCCGTCGATGTGCCCCTGATTTATCGATCCTGGATTGCGGTCCAGATCAAAATGGCACATCGCAACTACGAACCAGCGGTATCGGCGATCGGTGCCGACAGCGGTCGGGAGGTGCCCGCGGCACTGCGTGGATTCGATTCGCAGGTACTGAAGATCTTGCTGCAACCGTTCAAACCCGACGTCGATCCTGAGGACGTCATTTTGGAGATCACTGATTATGCCTGATCTCTCTGAAGTACTGCCGAGAGTCGTCTCCTGTCGCTGCCAACCATCGAGTCCCGAGGCCGTTCCCGCCTTCGTGGTCCGCAGCGGCTCGCAAGTGCGCGTGCCGGGTCGCATCGATCTGGGGCTGCGAGGCATCTATCCACTCGGAGAATCCGGTGGCACCGACATTAGCGGGCTCGGCAATGATGGAGTTTCTGTGCTCGGTTCCGCGGAAACGGATTTCGCGACCGTCAAGGGAATGCTGTGCGAGCCCGCAGAGTCAATGGACGGGCGGCAGGGCTATGTGCTGCCGTTCGAGCTGCCAGAAAGCATCACGCTGAGCCTGTTTGTGCGGCCCCTGCGGATTCGATCCGAGCAGACGATTTTGCAGGTGGGACCGTACCTGCGATTCGGGATGACATTTTTGGGCGAGCCGATCGTGAGCGTGAATCGATTGCAAGCCGACGAAGCCCACGTCGTTGGTCCGCGGCTGGACGACAGCGTGTGGTATCACCTGGCGTACGTGTTCGAGGTTGACGGATTAGTACGTATTTATGTCGACGGCGAGCAAGCCGACGTGCAGCGTGATGGCAAGACGGCGCGAGTGGCAACGGTGCCGATGACGATCAGTCGAGAGACGCCCGTCCTTTTTTCCGATGGTGAGCGACTTGGAATCTCAGGTGCAGTTCAAGACGTGATCATCCGGCGAAGCGTGATGACGGCGGAGGAGATCGCGATTGAGCGTGACAGTTATTGCGCCGCACTCATGGAGGTGGTCGATGCCTAGTTTTTCACGGCGAGATGCGGAGCGAGTCGCTCGGACAACCCGTGCGACTGAACAGCGAACTGCATCGCCCTACCGTCCACCGATGCGGCGCCCGGGCCCGAAGGGCAACGGACGGACGACTGATCTAGTGTTCGCCAAGCATGACGCCGAGCTGCCGATGGCGGACCTCGATAACGATCCGGACGAATGCGAGATCACGGCCGTCGAGGTCGCGGTCTATCGGATGATCCCAAAAGATGAGGACATGAAGCCGGGCGATCCGGGCAAGTACAAGTTCGAGGCGATCGTGGGTGCTGACGAGGAACCGACCAAGGCGGTCGTCGCCAATTTCAGCGAGAGTGAGCCGATTCCGAAAGATGAATGGTTCGCCATCTTGCCCTCGAACGGCAAAATCAAAATGGCAACGCTGTGGCCGTGTTAGGCGAAAGGTTGAGTAAGTGGGAAATCAGTTAGCGGGCTGCTGTTGTTGCGATCTGTTTACGCTCGAGATCCCCAGCGACTGGGCAACGATCATCGCACAACCGATCGAGGATCCACCGGCGGGAGAGACCGACGAGCAGCTTGCTGCTCGCGAGAATCGCAACGCACTGCGCGAGCTGCTCGAACCGCAAGACGATGGCTGGATCAGGATTCGCCATTACCTGCCGACGCAGAGTTTTGATTTGACGCTGGGCATTGGTGGCGTACCTATCGATTCCGAACCTGGCAACTACGTCCCGTTGGAACTCGATGCCTCGATCGCGACCGAGCCACGCACCGAAGATCCGGAAACGATTTGGGAATCGAGAATCACGCACGAAGTCTCAGTGACCGAACAATACGCATTCCCCACTGTGCTGAATTTGCGAACGTCCCGGGTTCACGAGGCGTGCAGAATTCAGGACGTGGAGTTCGACCTGACAAACCTATCGGGCAATCTCAGCGGTCAATATGTCGCGACCAGTCGCGTCGGCACCACGCCGAGCGGCGTGGCAACACAGGGGCGTCGCGATGTGGTCGAGACGGCAGAGTGGCCGTTGATAGATCCGCAGACTACTTACGCTCCGAACGTCGTCAACATTCCGGGCGAGCCGGGATTCCTGGCTGTGCCCGGAGTGAGCCTGCGTTGGATTTCGCCCGACTGGTTCATTGACCTGTTTCGCCAGTGGTCGCCCGCGCCGGCTCGTGAGACATGCTATTTGCGTGTGCGGCCGACATTCAATACCGAAGGTGTCTGCCTGCTTCTGACGGCGAAGAAGGTAATGTTTCGACGCGACGTTGCACCGGAGTCTTTCGCTCAGCGGGATAACCCCCGGCAGTTTCGGCGGCGGAAGTGTGACAACAATGAGATCTGCCGAGACAATGGCCCAACTCATTCAAACCCGCGATGGATCATCGATCGCATTGACACACCGCTTGGACCGGTCGAATTCGCTGATCCGACTGTACGAGCGGCGTCGGTGGATACCGACTTTACAATCATTGGTCCGTTCTACGCGACAGCCAATCATCCACTCAGCACTTTGCTTGGCAAGGCTGAGGAACAAGCCGCTGTCGATGCGGTGATCCAATCCGCCACATCACGCATGACGAACCCCACCGCGATCTATGGCGGCGGTACATCCGTGAGCTTTGCTCCGACTCAGCGAGCATCCAATTTCATCGACAAAGTTTACGCTACGAGTACTGCATTTTTGCGTCTGCGTGATGTGCCAGATTCGACGTTTGAATTGAATCAGCAGCGATTGCTCGGTGCGTGCTACCCTCCGGCCGGTCTGGGATCTCCTGTGCCCGGTGGTTTTGTGCCGACGAACCTGGCGATGAATTTTTCCAGCCCCTACGGCGTCAACGCGGAAATGGCCCGCACATCCGGAGATCCATCGTTCGCCGCAGACATCACACGATTTCGCGAGATGGGTCAACCGCTTCCATGGCAGGGAGGTGGCACGGCAAATAATGATCAGCCGTGGAACAATGTGATCGCCACGATTTCGGTAGCCACACCGCCCGCTGCGGACGTGCGACTGGTCACTGCGATCTTGCAATTTTACTACGTGACTCACTTCGATGACTCAACTAGCGAGGACATCTACACGCAGGGATTTGCGAGGGTTCAGCACGCGGCTGTCGGTGATACCGAGTACTACGCTGGGATCATCGAAAACGGAGCCGGAATGCTCGCGATACGTCCGACCCCAGATGAGTCGACGGCGGGTGAGACTCACGCGTTCCACCTGCTCCAGGGCGGCAATTCTTTTTTACAGGTCGAGCGATTTGAGGTCGCGTACAAAAAAACCATTCCAGCTTGGAATGGCGAGCCGCCCGTGATTGAGTTCAGCGCCGCGGACATCGACTGGGACTGGTTTGGAAACCGGTTTAGCGAACTGAGAGTGTTGACGCAGGTGCAGACCGTGATCACAGGGAAGGTCGAAGCACCGATGATTAGCGAATCCCTCTGGCCAGACACCGGCGATCTGGACGACGTGCTGGAGTACGACGCGTCGAGGAGCTTGACCAATACCGGACATCGCGAGTCGACATTCACTTACCTGCCACTCGACGTCACTCAATTCGCCATGCGATTCAAGCCCGCAGACGACGCGGTCGGGCATCCCGAGCCGGTAGTTTCTGCGACCTAATTTACACGCCGCAAATTGACTGGCTGATCTGCCGGTAACCTCAAGGTAAGCATGGAGGCTTTCAAATATGGGATTCGATAGTTACGCGGACGGCCGGAGCCTTCGCGATCACACATCACAGCGAGGCAAGCTCGATCGACGTGACACGGCTCGTATCACGGAGGACGTTACCACCGCCGGGGCCGGTTTGGCACTGGACTACGTCGCCGAGTCGGCGCTGACCGCGATGGCCGATGCGGCTGAGACGGCGAGTTACGCCGGCGACGGCCCTGGCTCGATCCTGGGCTTCGGCGTCTCGACGCTCGTCGTGCGTTTGGCGCTGTGGTACTTCAGCGACCGTGGCACCGGGCCAATCTCACAACTGGTTCTCTGGCTGAAGGTGCGCCGATGGATTCGCTAGTGTTCTGCTTGACTGTCTTCGCGGCCTGGCTCCTCGCGGACTTTATCGGAGGCGTTGTTCACTGGTGGGAGGATCGATATCTGGGCCAGATGCAATCGTTCGACTTCGCGGCCGGCATTGCGAGGGATAACGCGAGTCATCACCGCAAACCGACCGTAATGCTGTTGTACACGCCATGGGAAAATATGCGATCCGGTGCCATCGTCGGCTGGCCACTGGCGATCTTGCTGTGGTGGATCGGCTGCCCGATGCTCGTTTGGTTGAGCGTCTTTTTTTCGTCGTACGGCAATCTGGTGCATCGCTTTGCACACACGCCTACGCGTCAGATCCCCGGTGCAGTGAAGTTCCTGCAGCGGATCGGTATCTTCATTTCTCCGGCGCAGCATCGCACGCATCATTATGGTCCCGATGGGATCGTCGGCGATCGCGAGAATTCTGAGCGTGCGTATTGCCCGATGACCGACATGCTCAATCCCATTCTCGATGCCATGCGATTTTGGCACACTGCCGAAGTCATGCTGTCCGGCATCGGCATTCACCCCCAACCCTATAGGCTCGACCCATGAGAGAAGACGGACCCGAAAAAACCAAGCAGCTCTTTATCGGAGCGATCGTGATCGGCATCGCCGGTTACCTGCTGTGGTGCAAGATGACCGGGCGAGCGTATTACAGCGATACACCGAGTGGTTACAGCAACGTGCCGTTGTCGATCCTGGAGACGGGATTCTTTATCCTGACCTCGGTCGGCGGGTTTGTGCTTGGCGCCAAACGTACGATCTGGCCGATGGTTCAGTCGTTCTTTGGCGCGCCGAAGTCGAGCTACGAATGGGATCATTTGTCGCCGCCCACGCATGATTCTGCGACGCATGCCACGCCGACCGTTTCCGCGGAACCGAGCGAGAGGCTGAAGCAGATTGTTGGCCGCAATGGTCGACCGCTGTTTGAAGTCAACGAGGCCGGGCAACTGGTTCGCGCGGTGAGTTTGGAGCAAGCTCTCAGTGGGCCCAGCGACGCGGAACTGCTACAGCGAGCGGACAAGGCGGTCGTCGATGGCGACTGGGATACGCTGGTTGCGATTTACGAGCAACTGCATCCGGAGGCGTCGGCATGAAGTCTCAACCTGACTATCTGAAATGGCTGCTCGTGGCGGCCGTTTTGTTTTTGATTTTTCGCGGTCAGTCGGACTCGCGACCGGGTCCGGGGCCGGGGCCGGTGCCGATCGACCGCACGGCGATCGAGGCGGGGCAGCGGTTTGGCTGTGACCTGCTCTCGGGATACTCGAGCGGATTCGCTTCGGTGGCTGACAGCCTGGAGGCGGGTGAGATCGACAGCGATGCGAAGCTGCTCGAAGCAACCAACGCATCGGCACAGAAAGCGATCGTCGCGGCAGCCAAGGACGCTGGCAAGATGATTCGATCTCGGCTGCCCGAGGGCGACATGGACGCCCGTCAACAACGTGAGGTCGCCGCAATGATGCGCGGCCTGTCTCAAGGAATCAACAACGCAAAGGAATGCAGTGGCATCTCAACCGAAGCAACTGGCCAATGATGGCATCTTTACTGGTTACCGATACGACCTGGAGGACGTTGGATTTCTGCGTGCAGGATCAAAGCCGTTCCTGAATCAGATCATGGTCGACGGGTACTCTCGGCCGAACGAAATGGATCCGCGCAAGTGGTTCAAAATCCGTAACCAAGGCAACCAAGGATCATGCCGCGGGCACAGCGGATCTGCGGGCATGGAGCATTGCTGGCACTGTGCGACCGGCGAGATGGACATCGACGGCGATGGCGAGATCTACGAGCAAGACGATGATCGATTTTCGGCGCAGTGGTTTTATATCACGACTCAGCAATTTGATCGCATTCATGGCGACCGTGGATCCACAATCGCAGGCGGCGTGAAGACAGCGACCGAAGCGGGTTGTTGTCGCGAGGCGCTGTGGTTGTATGAGGGCCGCTATGATACCGAGCCCGATGATTGGGACGCGGCAAAAGCGGATGCGGCAAAATTCAAGTTGTCGCGACATCACTTCTTCGAGCCGTCGGCGACGGCGTTCGACGATGCGTTGGATTGGCTCGGATCCAACCAAGGCTATCTGGACATTGGCCAAGTTTGGCCGCTGCCGTTTTCGCGTGATGGAGTGGTCGATGGACTGTCCCCCGGTGCAAGCGGTGGAGGACATGCGACTCCGTGTCTCGGATACGTCGCTCGATCGACATGGCTCGGACAATCGCGGCCGATGTCGCGTGCCCTACGCGACGATGAGGAAAAGTTGCTGGTAGTGGCGAACTCTCACGGCACGCGGGCGCAGCGTGGAGGCTTCTATGCTTTCACGAAAAAAGGTTGGCTCGCATTGCTCCAACATCGATACACCGTCGTCGTCGGCATGTCCGACATGACCAACGCAAGACCCCGTCATGTGGACTGGGAACAGCACTCGATTTTTCACCCATTTTCGCGTGAGTCACGCAGCGATCGGTTCGCTGCATGGACGCGCAAACGACTCGGATTGGCATGAGGCCACCAATGAAACAGTTACTCATTCTCTTAGTCGCGATCATGACGATCGCAGGATTCACTTCCGCCACGGCCTCTGCCCAGTGCAGCGGCGAAGGCGGCACCTGCACGGTTGAGCTCGGCCCAGTCGTAGCTTCGGACCCGGTGCCCCCAGGAGACATCGTCATCTACACCACGACGGAATTCTATTGCCACTACTGCGAAAGGTGGAAGCAAGTAGAAGCGCCGAAGCTCATTGGCTGGCGAATCGTCGAGCGCCAAGCCAAGCCCGGCGAGCGAGTCCCCTACTTCCGCGTGCGCACCGGTAGCGGTCGCGCGATCACACTCCACGGCTATCAGCCAGCATCCGCATTCACGGGACTGAGATGAGCTCCGGCACCCCCCAAACGCCACGCTTCCGCCCCGCAGACGTCATGACGTTTGCGGGGCTTTTTCTTTCCTGGGTGATTCCGCTCGCCGTGTGGTACGGCACTCTGCGCGATGCGCCCATTGCGATCAAGGAACTGCGAGTCGCGGCCGAAGGCCTCAAGCTCGACGTCGAGGTCCTGAAACAACAGCAAGCCGCGATCACCCAGATCCACACCCAGATCCAAATCTTGCGAGACCGAGTCGAAGCAAATCAGCTCGAACTATCGAGCCGAGCATGGATCGTCCGAGCCGCCGAGCGCGGCGAACTCCACGTCCAGCCGCCCGCTCACTAGCCCCCCCGCCAGCGGACGCCCACGGGAAAGAAAGTCTACCTTTCCTTTCGACTGTTCCCTTCGGGGGCGGGGGTCGAAATTCGGGCTGGGAAGGACCCGCGGCGGCGGGCGGAGGTGGGACGCGCTTCGCGTCCGACCTCCGACCGCCTTGCCGCGGGGGAAGACGCAGGCGGAGCAGAGAGGAGTGCTTGGTCGGCTTTGGGACCAAGCTCTCCTCTCTGCGTAGCTCATTCCTCTTTGGTTGGCTGTGTTGCGGCTATCTCATTGAGGATGCGAGTGAGCACGGCTCGGATGGATCGTTGCTCGTTGTCTTCGATCGCTCGTTTGACGATGGCGAGACATCGCTCACGCTCTTTCTGCACTTGGTCCATGGCTTCGTTGACGCAGGGGGGTGATAGGGGCTACGGCTTTACGCTGGTCCACATAACTCTTTCGGTCCAGGCCTTGGCGTGAATGGCCGAGGAATTTCCATGCCGTTCCTCCTTCGCTTTCGACCTGGGTTGCACCGGTCCTGCGGACATGCTGCAGAGCTCGGTTACGCTTTTCTGGTTCGACGTCCGCGATCTCTCGGGCTCGTCGCATCCAGTAGTAAAACGTGGTTTCGCTCTGCGGCCATCTTAGCGGAGTGTGGGCGTGTTTGTCGCCTGTGTTTTTCAACGTTGTCGATAAGCGTCTAAGGTCCGCTTCGGTTTCACTCGTGATCGTCACGACATGCACACGCTTGGTCTTGTGTTGGGTCATCGCGGCTAAGCGACTGCTATCGAATTCACCTAGATCGAACGTCCATACATCGCTGCGACGGAGACCGGTTTCGTAGGCGAACCAGAGGCACGTTGCCAAGTAGAGACCACGCGGCAGACCGTTGGTCAGGTGGCCATCGATTCGAGCGGCCGCGTTGGCGACCCGTTCTAACTCGTCGAATGCCCAGGCCTCCGGATTCTTCGGCGTGACCGCAACCGATCGCACATTCTCACGATTGAGACCATGGCCAAATTTTCGCCATAGGGTCAGCATCGAGGTGCGGACATTGGCGCGGCTACGATCGCCGATCTCCTCGGCATCGCGTTCGTGTTTCAGCCATCGATTGACCGTGCCTTCGGTCAGGTCCTCGGTTGTGGCCTGCCGTTTTAGATAGCGTTCGAATCGCGTCAATGCGTAACGAAGCTGGTAGGCGTAAGCGTTTGAAATCTCGGTTTGCAGCTCATAGCGTGTGACGACATCCGCCAACAGTGTCATGGGTTCGCTCCAGTTGTTTAGCGTGCATCCTCCCTGCGGTACAGCGAACGTCCGTTTCTTGGCCCCCCATCATAATCGCTCGATTTTTCGTGTTCTTGCGTTGTTCCGCGCTAGGTTGAGGGCCTAGTGGGAGTTAATCCCGTGGAGGTTCGAGTCCTCTCGGCCGCATCGCTAAAACCCCGTGATTCACGGGGTTTTTTTGTGTTCTGACGGGATTCTCCGTCGTCGGTGAACTCGCCAGGATTGTCAGCAATTGACCCTGATCCACTGCTCTTGCCAGTTTTTGGTGCATCCGTAGGTGCATCCGAACAACGAGAGGCAATTTCGGTTTGATTCACAGCGTCGAAGTCTGGTAGTGACTCGACAGCAGCGGCGGTGTCGAGCAATCGCGGGTCAGTGTACGTCGTCATCGTCAGGCTAATGTTGCTGTGTCGCATTGCCGCCTGGGCAACGCGGGGTGTCACCCCGGACCGCGATAGGTGAGTCCCGAACGAATGCCGTAACGCATGGAAGTGAACGACCCGGCCTTCTGCGTCGATTTTGGGGATTTCGGCCGCCTCGATGTCTTTGTCCAAGATGTCAAGAAGTCCCGATGGAACGCGGAACACGGGATCGGTCGATGACTTGCCCGCGATCCATGTCCGCAGTTCGGCGGCCAGGTCAGAACGGATCGGCAACGTTGACCCTTTCCGGTTCTTCTCGTTGCGGGCTTGCAGCTTCACGAACGGGACATCGCCGAACGATAAATCGCAAACGCTCATTGACCGCAATTCCCCTTTTCTAAGTCCGGTCAGGATCGCGGTTTTGTAAATCAGTGCCCGCTCGGCCCCCAGCCGTTCGAGTTTGGCCCGCCGATCATCCGACAGCACAATAAGACGCTCGCCCTTGTTTTGCCCGCGTCGAACCGTCTCGGCGGCAACGACCGGACGTTCCCGAGCCGATTTGAGCAGCCGCGACAGTTCGGCCTCTGTCATCGCCCGAGCAACGCGGCGGCGATCTTGACTTGTGTCTCGCTTGCCTATTCCGCCGAACGGATTGACCAGCAAACGTTTCTCGCCCTGCATGTTCGATCGCCGACCGTTGATTCGCTTCCCGATCATCCAGTTACCAAACGCGACCCAGGCTTCAACGTAACCGTTGTAAACCGATGCAGAGACCAGTTGCGGCGGTGTGTCGCCATCGCCCGCCCTGGGTGCCTCCGCCAGCGTCGACAGCCACTTCTCGAGCCGGTCAGCGTTGAGTTCGGAAAGCCAACGAAAGCCGCATTCATCCGCAGAGCGAGCTAGCCGCGTCTGGTAGTTCTTGATGTGGTCGGCATTCCGCCCGCGATCACGTTGGTATTCGATGTAGGCCGCGATGTGGTCGGCAACCGGCGTCTTCTGGTGGTCGGCGATCCGGTCTTGATCTGGCGATATTACTTTGGCCTTGACCAGTTCGGCACGTTTTCGCAAGCCCGCCAGAACGGATCTCGCCGCGTCCTTGTCGGTGCACCCGGTCGCGACCTCGCAAACTTTGCCCTCGCCGTCGCGATATTTCGCGGTGTAGGTAGTCGCTTCGGTCTTGATTCGCGGGTTGCCGTCGATACCGGTCGTCACTTCTGCTGACCGCGTTTTGCCTTTCCGGTCGACCCACTGGGCAACCTCTTTGCCCTTGCGGGTGACGATCTTGGCCCCGTCCGGGATTTTGCGGACGTAGGTTTTCTTGAAAACTGCCATTGCGTTACACCTTTTCACGTTCACTCATGAGATTTGAAAATGCGACGGCGGCCGGTGGTGATGCCGGTTTTTGGATGTCCGGTCCTAGCCGTCGCATCCTCAGGAAAGCAAATCACCCGACCTGCTGCGATTTTTTGTTCGACTTGGATCACTCCGGCCGGTAGCCAACGAACCCGCCGCAATCCGAACACGTCGCCCGTATCCACCCCCGCCGTGATCTTGCCGGCGTGTCGATCCACCCCCGAGCGGTCTCGCTGCCAGCAACGCGGCCTCGGTGTCGGTTCAGGGATCTCGACCGCTTCTGCTCGGTTGCGGGTGGCGATGGGAGTTACGATTGCCGGCGTCGGCTCGGTGGTCGTCCCGAGCGATTGAAGTTCGGCGATAGTGAGTGTCGGTGGCATTGTCAGATTGCTTTCTCTTTTGGGTTCTCGCCGTCCGTAGAACCAAAAGGGAGAACCCCTTGTGGTCCGCGTAACGGTTTTTCGTTTGACGGATGCCATCGGGCATCTCCCTTGGTTATTGATCAATTCGTGCGTCTTGCCCTGTGACTGCATTGGCCAGTCGCCCTGAGAGCACCGCTATCGTACGCACGAGTTTTGAATTGGAAAGAAAAGTACCGGACTGCAGAGCCGTCCCTTGCTCGGCGGCTGCCGGTTTTACTCGAATCTCTGGAAACGCTTTCACGCCCCTCGTCGCCGAGGGTGTTTCACAGAACGAACGACCGGACAGCCTTCTTTGATCCAGTTTTCGACGACGTCACGATCCCAGCGATTGGATCCGCCGAGCTTCACCGGTCGCGGCATTCGACCGGAATCGGCGAGTCGGTAAACATGTCGAGTAGAAATTGCCAGCATGGCGGCCACTGCATCGACTGACATGAGTCGAGCGGCGTCAGTTTGATGACCTGACGTAGGCATGTTGAAAACCCCGGGAAAAGTGGTGAACAACTCCATCCTTGAGTTTTCGATTCGGAACCTGAAATCAACGCTGACTCAGCGTTGACGAATGACAATCCAAAGTATACCGTAGGAATTAATAGTCAAAAGTGTCCTGATGGACCTTTCGGGAAAAATTAAATTTGGTATCTAAGAATCGAGGTGCGAGATGCCCCCTAAAAAAGCCGCCAAGAAGACGACGAGCAAAGACGTAACCCTGAAGGTTCAGTTGGGGCCAGACGAGCACAAGCTCGTAAAAATGGCTGCTGCAGAACTCGAAATAACGATCGCGGAGTTCTTGCGCAATGCCGCTGTGACATATGCCAACCAAGCGGTGAGATCCTATTATCAACGCGAAATCTCTCGAAAACCATTCCGACCGAAGGATCAATGATCGAGCAAAGTGAAAGGCCGATGCTCGATTGCCTTCAGACCGGTAGCGGTCGTGATTGGCTCGAAGCTTGAGCGCTTCGCGTCTAGCCAAGCGTACTCAAAACAAGGTGTCGCAATGGTTGCCCGCGGCTTGATCAGTTCAATGGAACCGGATGTCGTGTCCTATCGAAAACGGCTGTCATACGGTTGTTCTCAGCATAAGCATATGCATGCGATGTGGTTTGCTCGCAAGCCTTTTCTTCAGTGGGTTCCTCACTGACCAGCTCCACGTGCGACTCCATTCGCGGGGCAAGAGCACGGATCGTGGTCAAAGCCGCGAGAGCCTTCTCATGGCGGCGCGCAGCACGCTGTGACGCTTCAACCTCGAACTTGGGCAACTCCATGCCTTTACCGACGCACCTCGCCTCTATCAGGCCGTGAAAGCCCTGCTCAAGATGCGTGGCAACCACATGGTCGACCATCAGTCGCTCCAGATGGCTGCCGGTGCCTTCTTCGATCAATCCTTGCCGAAGCTCTCGCGTCCTCTTGAATATCACCTCTCGCTCGAACAAATCATTGCCGGAGATGGCTCGAACCCATTCCGTTTGAACCTTAGTAGCGATGTGGCCACGTTGGCTGAAGAGGTTTGGATCTTCCTGCATCGCTCGGCGAAGCGTGACTAACGCGTCTCGATCACCGTTACTACACCGGCGAACCACTTCCTCCAGATTCGCTTGCTCGGAAACCAATTCACCTGGTTCCAGATCGCCGTCTCCCTGCTCCTGATTCTCGCACTCTGCAGATTTAATCATCTGAACGCTCCGTCGCTTTCGCCATCCTCGGCTTTTTGGGTTGTGATATCCGGTCGAATAAAGGTGGGCTTCCAAGAGTAAATGTGTTGAGATCGCGTAATCCTCTGCCATCGACTCGAGCTCAACGATTCTTTCTCGAAGCTGCTTGTCAATTTGCTTCTGAAAAGCCTTCGACTCCAAACGCAGCGATTCCATCTCAGCCCGCAATCCCTTGCCGAAGTACTGTTTATGAACTCGGCCATCCGGCATGCGTTGGCAAAGATAAAAATATCTCCGACCGTTTCGGCGTTTCTCCCAAGCCAATGGACTACACCCTTTAAAGTTCCCGTTTAAACAAACTCTACTCACTTAACATTGTACCGCACGAGCGGTGTTTAGTGAACGCCAATTTAAGTGCTAGAGTCAAAATTCGATAGTTGTCTAAGATTGGTGACGCCGGTCGAGTACCGGAAATGCAAAGACTACCTGGCAAGTAGCATTGTTGAGTTATAGGTCGTCGGAAAAACTCCAGCATCAACCGTATCAACAAAAGGTGCGGTCATTTGACCGTTGGGATGCGAAAAGTATTGATGATCGGCAAGACATACTGATCGAGTTGGCAATGGATGTCTGGCATTCACCTTCGCGATTCCCCCCTTTGAAGATGCAGATCTAGCCAGCGATCCGATTGCCGAATTCACCGACAAGCACGCCTTAAACGCCTGGCAGTCGTGGCGACAATGTTCAAGAAGTGTTTTTACAGTGGCTGCCAGAGACGGCCACTAAGTCCTGAAAGCGGTCGCTGATCCAGTCGAATCTGTCTGGTTTCGGTATCAAAGTGGTTAGCCAGGTCGATTAGCGAGCAGGATATTGCCAAAATGCGTAAATAAGATGTTCCGGATTTGTATAGTTTCGGCGAGGCGATGTAGGGAAAATCGTGGATGCTGCTCCGATGATTGCCTTCTGCACGATCGCACCCGGTACTCGTCCACCACACGAAAACGTTGGCTGAGAGATGGCAATTCGCCCACCATGGACTTGATAGTTCGTTCGAGACGCTGCTTCATACGTTCTCCCCAGCTTTCACCGGTAACACCAACTTCTAAACGTTTCTCCCGCTGATGAGTGGCTGGATTCTTTCAGTTCGGCATCGCTTTTCACCGATCTGATGATTTCCAGCGACTCCGGTGGCAACGGGCACTCCTCTGATCACCACCGCTTCTTCTCGCAAGCGGCTTGGGGCATCGATCATCTCTGGTAGCTGTTGGCCCAATTGATCCTGCACAACTTGATCGGTGCCGATGCTACGATAGTGCTTTCGGTTGATGACACCCTCTGTCGTAACCGCGGCCTGGGGATTCCAGTCGAGCGACCGTGCCGGGTGTGTCGGAGTCCTTGAGGAGGATACCCAATCGACGGCGATGCACGTTCCCGCCAACTTCGATATTCCGCATGTACCCTATTGCTGCCCGCGTCGATAGCACTTCTCATGGGCATGCGTGCTCAGGCATTCATGATGACCATTGTCGGGTTTGCGATCTCTGTGTCACTCATCTCTGGTAACATGTTGGCTGGTTCACGACGCCAACGGAGCGAGGAATCATCCGATGCACCCGAGTCGCCGAGCCGGGCGTTTGGACAATGGATAATTGCTCGTCGCGACCGGGCGATTGCAATCGTTACCCGACTGAAGGCTTGAAACTCTATGCCGTCTCTTCGACCTAGCCTATACGAAGTCTTGCACGGACGATTCTCGGTCACCCAGGGGTTACTCTCGTTGGCGGCTGGCTTTGGTCTGATCTACGCACACGCATCGTTTTCCTGGTTCCGACATCCAGCTCCGCTCATCGGTGCCGTATTGCTTGCCGTGTTGGTCGCGTCCATCAACAACAACAATTGGCGGCGAACGCTTGGCTCAACATTCTTCGCGGCAGCTGGCGGGGCTATTGGAATGATTGATCCCCGATGCATGCCTGGAAACCTAATCTTTCTAGCTTTGTTGGGTTGGATTAATTCGCAAGATTGATCTCAAGCAAGCCGTCATTGATTCGGCACGAACGCATCTGATTGCAGATCTACCAAGCGGCTTCGCGGACCAGCAACGTGAAATCCTCGCCGTGCAGGCCTTTTCCTACGCCGACACGCAACTGAATAAGACGCGGGCGCTACTTGCCGACGAAATGGAAGGCGATCCACTGGAGGGCTGGCGGGAACAGAACAACGAACTGCAACGAGATATTGCCACTCTCCGTCAGAGGATCCAGTACGAAGAAAACGATCGCGATGCGGCTAGATCGGTTCTCGACTCGATCGAAGACGGATCACACGCGCAGCAGATCCAAGACAACGCGGAGTTGGGAAAGTTCTGTCATCTTTTCCTGACCAAAGACGACGCGATGGCCAGCGGTTGCCCCGGCAAGGTCGCCGCTTCCAAACCGATCAATGATCCGGTCGAAGAACGACTCAAGGCGGACCAGCAGCAGATTGAAACGGATTGCAAAGCACGCATTGCGACTCTCGCCGAACAACTAAAGCAGGCGGAAGGACAGGCCGAAGAGATTCAAGGGGAATACCTGCGGACTTTCACCGCTGTCGAGCAACGACGCCAACCGCTCCGCAAAAAGGTCGGGCAGCTTGAGCAACTTGAAAGGGATGCAAAGCGGTTTCAAACGCTGTGTGAAGAATTGACCACGCTGGAAGCTCAAAAGTCGGGCTTGAAAAAGTCGATCAAAGACTCATTGGCTCAACGGCGAACGGCCGACAAGCGACACAAGTCGAATCGTCAGACGCTAATTCAGTGCTTCAACGAAGCCTTGCAACGAACGACCGGATCAACCGAACGCGGCACCATCGACATCAACGCCCGCGGCATCTTCCCTCGTCCTGAAATCGGCTTTCAATCCGAAGGCGAAGCCGTAGGCACCTCCACGATCCTGGCCTTCGACGTCGCGTGCATGCTGGCCAGCATGGGCGGCCTCGGCAATCACCCACGCTTTCTACTGGACGACAGTCCCCGCGACGCCGACTTGGAACCTCCGATGTACCAGCAACTCCTGCAATCCATCGCCGACTTGGAACTGCTCTCCGGCAAAAACGAACCGGCATTCCAATACATCCTCACGACCACCACCCGCCCCAACAAAACCCTCGCCAAAGATCCCTACCTCCGCCTCACCCTCGACCGCATCACCGACGAAAACATGCTCATAGGGGTGCGGTTTTGAAATCTGGAACTCGAGTTATGAAGATCGTTCTTGCTCAGAAATCGTTGCAATGTCTTGGGAATTGCTGCTGGAGCAAATCAGTCGACGCGGGGGGGCTTCAAATCTGTGTGGAACCCAAGGAATCTGTTTTGGTAAGCAACTGAAGCGAGCTAGACTTCAAAAAACGGCAATTCCGGAGGTTGCGGAGCGAACTTGTGCCAGGCTCGCCTGGATGATCCACCACATGCAGCGATGCCCCTGTGAAACTGCCGCGATTAGCCGCTTTGGCGGATACATGAGTTGCGATGCAGTAGGTGGGCGGCTAAAGCTGGATGCGAAACCGATCACTGCACAATCGCCCGACGGCGATCTAGAACTAATGCAGTTTGGATTCAATTTCCATTACGACATTGAGCAGAGCGGAGCTGCCGACCAAATTGCAAGCATCTTGTCGCGATGGGACGAAGCGATGAATCGTTCCAGCGAGATCATGACGATATTTAAAAAGGAGATCAGCGAATGAGCGCTGTTTTGACTCGGTCGATCCGACCAGACAGTTACGAGCAGTTGGCGACGGATCAGTTGATTTACACCAAGTACGACAACGGGGAAGAGATGCTCTACGATCTCAAGCAGGATCCGATGGAGAATCACAACATCGTTGCACAAACTGAACGGCAAGCCGAAGTCGCGAACATGCGGCGTCTACTCGCAGCCAATCAAGAGATCGCTGCATCGGCTAAGGTTTCCAAGCCGCGTCCGCGTCGTTCGTCGGAAGACTCTGATCCGAACTAGTCCTTACTCTTCGCCAAGCATAAGCAAAGGTAACTGAAGAATGAGCAGCCCTAATTTCTTGCACCGCACATACTCCGCAACAATCAGCATGTTGGTCGCGATGATCGTCATGTGCGGTCTCGTGCCCGTCTCAATACTCGCCGATGAAACGGTGTCCGTCGCATGTTGGCAGCCACATGACTTTTCCTTTTCGGCTGAAGTTGACGTGGAGCATCCGTTTAAGATTCAACTCTCTTCACGGGACTGACGACGACGACACACGGGTATCACGGCAATCCGGGCAATCCCGTGAACAGAGAAGACCTTGAATCGAGTTTTCCGGTGCTGCTTCGCAGGGCCGGGTACCGGACCGCTTTCTACGGCAAGCAACATGTAAAGTGGGAAAAGGGCGTCAACGGGATGAAAGCGATGTTCGACGATCATGAAGTCCTGCATCGCAATCCCTATTTGAAAAAGATGCCTGACGGAAGCCTGCGTCATGTGGATGAGATCAATGTCTCCGGAGACCCAAAGTACAGCGACACACTGAAGCGACTTCGTGAAAAAGCAATGAACTACAAAGCAGAGTATTCGCGACAGTAATCAGCCTCTTGAATATTCTCGGCAACTATCGCCCATTGTTTGCGTCTCTTGTTTTCCGCATCGATCGTGTTAGGCTCTGCCGCAGTGGCACCGATACGAGTTCCGCCTAGCGGTCCCTGGGAACTCGTGAACAACGCACAGTGAGGATGCGCCCCTCTCCGCCGCCAGGCAGATTGAAGATCGGTTTAAAAGCCGGATTTTAAACTACGGTTGCAGGCGACCGTCTGCCGAGACGGACGAGTCCCACACGGCGGAACGGTGACGGATCGAGTCCCTCCCAACGACAACGAGCCGATCACGTTCCCCGTTTCAGACTCGCCATCGGTGTGCATCCCCAGCTGTCCTGACCTGAACCGTAGCGGTTTAAAAGGCAGTAGTTGTACCGGCCCTGTACGGATTCGATCTTCTCTTTGATCTCCAGCAGTGTCGGCGTCCATGGCAAAGCGACATAGACGGTGCTTGAGTAACGATAGGTAGCACCTTCACCTCCATAGGAAGCCGTCAGCCGCGGCTGCATATGTCCGAAGATGCCTGGCTTTTGCTCCCAAGTACACTCATCCCTGATTGGGCAAAAGTACCGATTTGCCAGTTCTGAAAGCAGAAAAGATTCGTCGCAGAGAAGAGCCCCTCCAATCCGCCAGTTCTATGGTTTGCAGTGAGTTCGATTTGATGCGTTTCATGCACTGGCCTGTTTAAACGCACCAAGAAAAGTCTCCGGGGCCTGAGCACCAGGCAACGTCATCGCATTGTTGACGATGAAGAACGGAACGCCATCGACTTGATACCGCTGAGACATTTCTCTGCCGCTGGAGATCACATCCATTCCATCATTGCTGTTCAGCATGGCATCGGCAGCTTGCCGGTCTAGTCCGCCTTCAGCAGCCACGTCAACAAGCGTTTGCTGGTTTCCAATGTCTTTGCCTTCAGTGAAGTAGGCTCGGAACAGTGCCTCGACAACGGCGTACTGACAGTCGTTTTGACCGGCCAGCCAGATGAGCCGGTGAGCATCGACCGTGTTTGGCGTTCGCTCCATTTTGTCGAAGGCGAAGTGAATCCCTTCGGACTCGCCAACAGCAATGACTTTGGCATCCAGTTCGAGTGAGCGTTCCCAGCTACCAAACTTTCTGGTGCGATATTCTTTGCGGCTGATCCCTTCTTTCGGCATCGTCGGGTTGAGTTGGAACGGGTGCCAGCGAACCTGCACGTCGTTCTGACCATCAAGCGCAGCAATCGCATTTTCAAGCCGTCGTTTGCCAATGTAGCACCATGGGCAGATGACATCAGAAAGCACATCGACGGTAAGATTCATTGCACGTCCTTTTTTTGCGATAAAAGTCGATCGTAACTATTCAGCTTTCTGATGCCTTGGAGGCAGCGGCGGCATGACTCCGGTGGCCGCGTACGTAACTAGTGCGGATAGGATTGTGTCGAGCGGTTGGTGGCCGCGAACCCGCAGGGTTCGCAACACCGACATAAGTACCGATTGAGTCAACGCACCTTGGTCGCTGTGATTGCAGTAGCTGTTCTTGCGAATCATCACCGCCGGGCGGATCGCCCGTTCACCGGCATTGTTGTCCGACGGAACATCGTCGTACCACAAGAACGTGAGTAATTCACTGCCATACTTTGCCAGCCGCTTGGAAAGTCGATTCGCGTCAGGGTGCTCCCATGATTCACTGCCTAGCTTCGCCAAACGTTGCTCCAATCTGGCCACTGCCAGATCGTAGTCATGCTCCGGCAGCTTGTCCTTCGCTGCGTGCAGCTTCTTCGAGTCACGAAAGACACTGACCAAGCGACGCGAGAATGATTTCCACTCCGGATGTTCGCCATGCTTCTCGCTGACCTTGGCGGCATCGCGCAGCAAGTGAGGCCAGCATTTCTGCTTGTCAGCGCACACGACGGCATCGTACGGTGACCAGAAATCTGTGATCAACGTGCCTTCGAAAACGTCGTAAAAGAACTTTTGAATCGCCGGCGAACCGCGGCTTCGATCAATCATGTAAAAGACACTCTGGTCGCTCGCAAAACACCACAGCCAGTGTGTTTTGCCGTTGACTCGCCAACCCGTTTCGTCGGCATGGAGCTTGCCGCTGGCCAAGCTTTCGCGATGAATCTGCTCGTACCAAACAAACAACAAGTCAGCCAATCGGTGCCACATCTGCACTAAACCACCGGGCGTGACCTTCATTCGCAAGTGAAAGTTGAACGTGTCAACAATCTGGCTGATCGTCAGACCCTGCAGGAAGTGCAGCAACGCCGAAAGGACCAAAGTTCGATTGCCCAGCGTGCAGCGAGGCAGTACGTCGGGCAGCTTGGGTTCGACGCGTTTTTTGCAGTTTGGACAATAATCTCGATGAAGAGTGTCTTCGGTGATAACTGGTTTAAGGTCTTCAGGAATGTCTTCGCTACGTCGTGTTCGGGTCTCGCCCGTACGCTTGAGCTCGCCGTCACAGTCTGGGCAGCGGTCATACTGGTGCTCTCGTGTACGATCAGGGTCGGGCAATGGGGGGCGTGTTCGTCCCGTGTGGCCCGGCTGCCCTCCACGTTTCCGCTTGTTTTTAGGAGGCACCGCTGGCGGCTTCGAGTAGGGTGGGATCGTAGCCGGAGGCGTGTTGGGTCCGGAAGACTGAGTTGTTCCGGCGATTCGCTGTTGCAGCGCCAACATCGTGAAGGCGATTATCTCTGGTTCGGAACGCGCAAGCGCGAACGCATCGCATTCGCTAAGCTGGTTGTTCATCACCTTGTCGAGCAAGGTGACGTCGATCGGATGATCGAGAACGATAGTGACTCCGGTTCCGTCCATGATTTGCAAATCAGAACGAAAATCCCAAAATTAGCCAATACCAATTTCAGGCGGCTGAATAGTTACAGTCGATCCAGTTTAACATGGTAGAATTCGTGGACATAATCTTGGAGATGCAATGACGATTTCACGACGAAAGTTTTGCGGAGTAGTTGGGGCGAGTCTTGCTGCAGCCAACTCCAACTTATTCGCCGATGACTCAGAACCGAAGCCGCTGCGAGTCATCGCCTACAATATCTACAAATGCACGGGCTGGCCGAGCGACCGACCACTCGCAGAGCAAGCCGTCGCCAAAGGCCAAATGGCAGAGCGATTGGCGATGGAGTTGGCTTTGCACGAGCCCGACATCATCAACTTCTCAGAATCCCCGAGCGAGGTCCTGACAAAGGAAGTTGCCGAGCTTCTGGGAATGAATCACGTTCGCTTCCCCAGTGGCGGGAACTGGCCGGGTACGCTGCTGAGCAAATTCGAGATTCTCAAATCGCAGAACGCACCAACGAAGGGCGAGAGACCGAAAGAGTTGTTCACCCGACATTGGGGGCGAGCCGAGGTCAAGCTGCTCGGTGATAATCCGCTGATCGTTCATCCCGTCATGCGTAAATGGACACGCTTTCGACTGTTGCATCGCCGCTGGTCGCCGGAGTCCATGCGCTGCATGGCCGGGATCGGGGCAATAGCAAAAGCCTGCGACCCCTTTGGGGATCGCAGACTTTCATTGGCTATCAGAGACTGCCGCTCAGACCGTTCGACTGCAAGCATCTTCCCGGTTCCAGGTGGGCTGGCAGCACGCGCTTCGAAAGTACGGCATGGCCCCGTCGAGCATCACGCCTGAAGGCGGGGTGCTCGTGGAACTCTTGCCGTTACCATCGATCGCTTCACCAATCCTATTGCGACGCGTGCTCGATTACGCGCTCATCGATTCACCGTCGCTGGAATCCGTCTGCTTACGACTTAGCTCTTCCAAGCGTTCGGCTACCTCACTTTCAAACTCCTTGAATTCGATTTCTCGTTGATTCAGCCTGGCTTCGTCATCTAAGCATTCGGCTACTCCGTCCCGATGGAGTTCTTGCCGCGTTCTCAGGGAACTCCAAGATGAATCTAGCTGCTTGCGTTTGGAGGCAAGCTCTTGGTGTGCTTTGGCAATCTGCTCATCAACGGAGAGCGTTTCTCCTGCTTCCGATTCAAAACGAACCCCGTCGCTGGCCAAGGTTTCAAACACTTCCTCTGAGGCGCGCCTTCTCGCAGTTTCGTTGGGAAACTGGACTTGAATATTCCCGTAGCCATATGAGTTTTCGGAGTCTTGAAGTTTCATGCACGGTTTTGGTAGGCCCAAGATATCGCGTTGGATTCGTGTTACAAATCCATCGTGTTTGGCGATAATGCCTAGCAAGGTGCGTTCGATTCGATCGACTCCGTCACGTTTTTCATGTGCGGGCGGAAGGCTTCCTTTCGAGAGTCCGAGTCTGAATCGATAGGAGAAGCGGCGAGAATTCTTTCCCTCGCCAAAAGGGATCGAGCGAGTCGTGTAGTCAAAACGAGTCTTTCGATCTTTGCTCTTAAACTGAATGCCTTTCGCCGACAGGTCATCGATTTCGGCCAAACGTTCTTCATGGGAGAGTTTGGCAAATTGTTTTCGATATTCCTTCTTGTCGAAATTGGAATTCCGAATGTCTTTTTTCGTGTAGTGCACGTCACCTCCGTCGATAGGGTTCGGACCTGACTCCATATTGGCCCCATTCAGCTGTCACCTTCTGGATCGCTGCGGTGCGACTTACTTCTGAGAAGAACATGCCGACCAGATGATCATCGCTCCCGAATCCTTCCTGGAATCCGTGGAAGCGACTGGATGGCTTGTCTAATTGCAAGTATCCAAAGTCAGGTCCGTCGCCCTCTTTGACGACTCCGCCAAGACGACAAATCGTCGCCGCGATGGAGTCTTTCACGTCCTGCACGGCAACCATGGTTTCTTCATGCGTCGAGAGCTTCTCTCCTTTAAAGCTGAGATAGCCTTTTGCCAGTTCATCGTGGCAGATTGTGAACACCCGCATGATGGGAGTACTGCTGTAAAGGCAGTCTGCCGCTGGGTCCAGCTCCGTGGCTTCGAGTTCAAACTCCCAGAACCTCCGAAATTCGTCAACTCGTTCAGCTTCGCTCATCTTGGGGAAACTGGATTTGATTTTTCGCCAACGGCGAATGACTTCGTCTTTGCTGAGTGCTGCCCGCGCCGATTGTTCTTCACCTTCTGATGGGGTTGAACTTGGATTTTGACGTTTTTTCTCTTTCATCATGTATCTCTTCTACGAGGTTTTTGGGTACGGCGTCGCTTCAGTAGCGTACGGACCAGTCATTTCAAACCGCTCCTGCCGTTGACACTCATACCTATCGCGAGCGCGTAACACGGAATTCGAAATTAATTCCTTAACGCCAAGACACGCCGTGAAGCGCGGAGTTTTCGATGCCGGGAGGGCTACTAAGAGGGCAGATGGAGGACGGGACGTAGGCCGATGTTGCCGCTGCGGGTGGCCGACGCCGGTAAGTAATTGTCGCTGATCTCAGTTTGCTCCGGCTTCATCGACCGGTGGAGCAAAATTGGCAACACCGAAGTCGGCCACCGGAGCGCGCTTCGTCATGCCACCAACTCGCTCTGGTCTCCGGCACCTCCTGCAGTATGGGGATCGCCCAAGATCCTGAAGTTTGTCCAACCGACTGGAGTTGTAGGTGACCGAGCGGAGTTGCTTTAGGGCGACTTATTCGCCACTAACCTGGGCATGCACCTCGGCAATGGAATCCGATGCGGTCTCAGCGTTCGAGCAATTAAAACATCGGCAAGGCTGGCGAAAACCATGCACAGCTGGAAACTGCTTGCGCCCTCAGGAGCGTGCTGGGGGGAATTGGGTGAAGAGCGAATGTAATCATTGCCTTAGCGTCCCAAGTGGATCCGCAGCAGCCTCTCGAATTACACCGATTCTGCATCGGTGTGCGTCACCTACACTGTGTTGGCCACCAAGAATGCATCTGGGTTTGACGCCCCCAGCGTAAACGCTCAGAGCATCACCGTCCCTGATCGCAATATTACATTCTAATCGCCACCTCTCGCCGTGATATGATTCGAAATCCAAACATGCCTACGTGAAGACAGTCAATCAAATCCGTGAGGGGCCACCAGGGCAGACTCACCTATTCCCGGTCAGTTTTTAGCTATCAACGAACTTAACCCGTTATGGATCAATTGGTTATGGTTTTGGATCGGTTAAAAACATCGCGAGACGCTAGCAATATTTGACCGCGGAAAACACGGCGTTTACGCGCTGACCGGGAACACCTGGGCAGACTGTACGTGCCGCGTGAATCGGACACCTCTTGGCGACGCTTGTCGAGACAATCACTCTTGATGTTATGCCAGAGCGAGTTTCCGACAACTTCACACTATATACCCTAAAAAGCGGAGAAATGTACTAAAGCCCGGCTTTAGCTTGATATGCGCGTTCCTAACGCGCAGGTCGCAGGTTCGAATCCTGTCGGCGGCATATTTCTCCAATCATGAAGTCCGTGTTTGGCGTTGTAACTTCAATCAGAAACGAATCACTCAGCGGATGTCACTCGCATGCAGCTTGCCGGTCAAAGTTTAGCTAATCGGACTATCTGGCCCACGAGTGTCGGAGGTTGGGCACCACCCATGTGTCGTGCCTCAAGTGATCACCAACATCCTACCGAAGACGTAGCCACCACGCCGATTCGATTCGTCATCCAAGACATGAATCCGCACATAGCAGCTCTCTCGATGTCAACGGACTGACGTCGGACAACGGAATCCGTTTTAGGGGCAGGGAAGTTAACACATGGCGCACACGATTCGTCAACTCGTCACACACACTCTCGCCGTTTTGATTGCCATCGGGTGCGGAGGTTGTGCTCATCTGCAACAAAAACGCAATTCGGTCCATCAAGCGATCACCGTTGCTGACATTTACGAGAAACAGGTGCTAGACAATTTGGCACGGTTTTCGGTTAATCCCTCCGCGACACCGGCATTTTCGATTGCCTCTCAGGCAACCAACGGCGTCAAGGATCACGGCGAGTTCGGTCTCTCGGACGGTGCCTTCACGGCAAGATTCTTCGGGTTTCTTTCCGGGAACTCGGCAAGAGACAACGAGCTCAACATGACGCAGGATCCGGTCAAAGATCCAAAGCGATTGCGGCTCATGCAATGTGCCTACCAGACAGCATTAGGCATCCCGATCGACGACTGCCAGCAATGTTGTGAGTTGCTTGTGGAATGGACGGGGGACAGAACCAGGGTGAGCGCATTTAATTTCCCGTATTTGAGCGGTATTTAGCGGTTTTTCGGGTCCGAGAGTGCCACTCCGGTGGCTCGGTTTGGCCCGACTCGGTAACATTCTAAGCCGCTAAAACCAACCTCGAACAAGCGAATGGAGTCGCTGCAATGGGAAACGATACCGAGCCCTCGCGGAACACCAACGACCACTGGCAAGAGCCTTGCGACAACAAGCACGACAAGAGAAAAGTGCTCTCCGGAGAGCCGCTGGAAACCACGAGGAAGTCAAAGAGGCAGACCGTTCGTGAGAAGGCGATTGCCGCAGATGAGTATTCTGCCATTCTCTCACTCGTGCAGTGCTTTGATGAAATCGAAGACCCCCGAATCAATCGCCGTCGAGTTCACAATCTCATCGACATGATCGTGATCGCAATCTGTGCGGTGATCTGCAATGCCGATGGATGGGCTGATATGCGAACGTGGGCCGAAACGCATCAGAAATGGCTTGAGCGGTTTCTTCAACTTCCCGGTGGGCTTCCTTCGCGTGATACGCTCCGTCGCACTCTTTCAAGACTTGACCCGGCGGCATTCCAACAAGCGTTTCTGAAATGGCTTAAGGGGCTCCGTAAAGAGCTCGGCAATGTGATCGCCATTGATGGAAAAACGCTCCGCGGTTCGAAGGTCGGTGGCGTCAAGCCGCTGCATATCGTCAGTGCCTGGGCGAGCGATCAGCACTTGACGCTCGGGCAGACCACCATCGACAAGAAATCGAACGAAATCACTGCAATTCCGAAGCTTTTGGAATCACTGACACTTTCCGGAGCGATCGTGACGATCGATGCAATGGGCTGCCAACGCGACATCGCGAGGAAGATCATTGAGCGAAAAGGTCATTACTGTTTGGCGGTCAAAGGCAACCAAGAAACGCTGCACGAAACGTTGAAGAATGAGTTCGAGCGGGCGATGTCGCTTGACCGTCCTCCCAAGCGACTCTCGACGCACGAGGTCCATGACGATCAGAAGAAACCACATGGTCGTTACGAGCGTCGGCTCTACTACACTCTGCCGGCCCCCAAATCACTGAAGGAAACCGGCGACTGGAAGAACATCCGAAGTATCGGCTTAACGATCACGTATCGCAGTGAAGACGTGAACGATTGGGGTGACGGGGAAGTCCGTTATTACATCATGAGTTTTGGAAGCGAGGCAAAACGTTTCGGGGCTGCCGTTCGCCAGCACTGGGGCATCGAGAATTCACTCCACTGGGTCATGGATGTGACGTTCCGGGAAGACGAGTCACGGATCCGCAAAGACCACGGCGGCGAGAACGTGAGTTGGCTTCGTCGCTTGGCGGTTACGCTGATCAAGCACAACGAGACACGCAAGGGAAGCATTCGTCAAAAGCGATTGCGTGCCGGATACGACTTTGAGTTCCTACTCGAAATCCTAAACTCGATACCCGCCGTAAATTAAATGCGCTTACCCTGGGGACAGAACGGCCTGCTGGGATCGCTGTGGGATCACATGTGGCTGGGTTTGTAAATCGGATTGCAGGAAAGACATCCCTCAATGTTGTTGTGAGAACTACGGCGAGTTCTGTGGTACCTACATTTGGGTCGACCCTTGTCATCGGAATGAGTTTTCAAAACTGGTGATGACAATCATCGATTATGCGGCAGGCGATCCCGCGCCTGATCCCAAAGCCATCAAAGTCACTTACTATTACGGCAAGGACGGCAAGCTGGCTGTCAAAGGGCAGCATGTGAAAGAAGCTGAGGCCTACGTTGTGAAGGAAGAATTCAATAAACAAGTGGCAAATGAACTGCAGATTGGAAAACTAAAGCAACAGATTGCGTCGGCCCAAACCTCACCTCTCCGTGAACGACAGAAAATCGCTGATCTGCTCAAAAACAATGACGGCGCAAATTTGGCAGATGTGAAGAAGTTATTCGAGCAACGGGGGATTCCGCGGTGGGTTCTCTCCAATGCGCTTGAAACGCAACATCTCTCCGACGATGGTCTTAAAATTTCTGACCTTAACGTTGACATTGATAAGCTTGCTGATGCGACAGAAAAGAATATCCAAAAGGAGATCGATGCGTTGCAATCGCAAGTCCAACTTCTTGAGCAGCAAGCTGGCGAAATCCCAGCCCTGGCTGCTCCTTCGAACTTCGGTGAACCTGCGGGCGCGAATCAGTACTATCAGAACGATCTCCTGCGGACCAAACAGTTACTCAATACCGTCCCGGGGCTCTAAAGAACGAACAACGAATTGCTGGCGTCGTGGCGCCGAAGAGATTCGACCAGCATCGAGCCCCGTGGAAGCCGTCCACGCGGCTCGAGTCTGTTTGATGGTGCATCGATAAGAGGGCTGCCGTCCTTCTCGGCTTGACAATCACTTCGGATCCGTTTTCTCACGCACCTGCAAATACTGGAAACTCCGTTGAAGTCTGCTTTTTAGGGCAGTATTCGTCGTCTCACTGAGGATGCGGTCGTATTGCTGCTTCAGATCGCTTTGCAGCATGCTGGCGGATTTCACCTCCTCGATGATTTGTTTCGTTTCATCGAACGCCTCAAATCCACGTCGCTCCGAATAGACCGTTCCGTCCTTCTTCACAATGAATAGTCCATGAAGCAAGTCCGTTTCGTGCTTCAATTGTCGGCTCCCCGGGTAAAAGGCCGAAGAGAACTCGAACTTGTTGCTCGCAGAGTAAGGAGTTTGATCCGGTGTGGAATCAATCAGCCCAAACACTTCGAATGCGTCAAGTGATGCATCCGAACAGAGCAGGTCTGTGTTCGAATCCAGCTGCAGGTCATCGAATAGAGGCAAATCAGGACCATCCGCATTCGTGATCGCGATGATTCGGAGCGCAAGCCCCGCCGTGGCTTTACGCAGCGCGACGATCGCCTGGACAGACTCCGCACAATGGGGACATGCTCCCGTCGGCAGCTTGGGCATGAATACAATCGCCGTCACTTGATTTTGATCGGAGCCGGCAATTGGCCCCTGATAATTCGGCGCCTCTTGCACGATCGCGTTCAACGCGTCCTGCGGCGGAGTGAGGATGGACATCAGGCCTCCAGAGGGAGGTGCTGGAAATCCTGTGGCTGGAGGATCGATCCTGAGCTTGCTCATCATGCCCGCGTCTTCGTGGTCGAGAATGTGGCAGTGTCCCACGAACCTCCCCGTCCATTGGTGGAAAGGCATGGTGGCAATGACGGGTTCGTACTCGTAGACCAGCAACGTGTCCGTCCAGAATTCAGAAAGGGGCAGACCGCGACTGATACGCCGTCCCTTCTCTTCGTCTGTCTCAGCTGCGGGAACAAGGAAAGGATTGACGTGGATATGAAAAGGGTGCTTGTCCCAATCGGCATCCAAATCCGGATTCGGGTCATGGGGTGTATCCGGTTTCACCGCAAAGAGAATGGTGCTATCGGTGTTCAATGCGAACTGATGGACATCGCCGGGAAACGACTTGTGATTGACTTCAAATGTGCCTGCCTGGAACTCAGATTCACTTTCGGCGTCGGCTGGCGGCAGAGACTTTGCGTCCGCAAAGGTCAACTCAAAGGAATGATCGATGTCTGCGGTAACATCCGGGTCTGAGTCGTGCTTCTGACCACGTTGCCCAGTTAACTTGGGAGCCTGTAGGTCATAGACATGCTTTGCGAGCTCAATATCCAGAAACTTCCTTTGAGGTTCCTCGCTACACGTCCCAGAAATGCGGATAGTGGCAATGGTCTGTGGAACATCATCCACCATGTAGTACAACTCCAACGCTCCATCGACCTTTCTCGCAGGTGTTGAAATCAGGACATCCGCTCGATTTCCTGGAGCAATCGTTAGTGTGCCTGTATCGCCCGGGATCTTATAGTTCGTAGCCACAGAGCCGACTTGTTGTGGTACAGGCAACGGAATGCCATCTCGGGCGATCACCTGATATTGAATGTCATCTAAGACATTGTTGTTGAGCACATATTTGGTCGCGTCTTGAGGGTCCTTTACGTAAAGGGGTGTCGTTTCGTTTGGCTTCCAGCCCATCCTCAAGCTGACATTGGCTTCCACACCCGCATGAATCAGTCGCAGACGATGGATCGCGTTGCTCTCCATCGTCTGCAGGGTTGGCAGAAATCTTCCGTTCGCCCACGTGGTGACAGAGAACCGCTTGATTGAGTTGTAGACGTCGTCGTAGGAGGTGCCGTCGGGACGTTTGATCAAAATCTTCGCCAGCCTGGCGAGCATCGGTCTGTCACTTTGCGTCACCCAATGCTCATTGGCGGCAACGCCATCCGTCCAGGGGCCGGTATCCTTCATTGCAAAAAAGTCCGGACGGGTGAAGAGCGTGTCCTTGCTTGAACTGGTCGGGTCATTGTCTTGAAACAAACTCAGTTGTTGTAATAGCAGCACGCCGGGATAGGCATCGTCAACCACATCTGTCCAAAAAAGACGGATTCCTGCCTCATCCAGATCATTGGGCAAGTCCGTCACTGTTGTGGTGTGCGGGTTCGTAATCAAGAGAGCACCCGCCATTCCTCCTGCAACCTGCGTTGCAACTGAGCCATGGTGATGCGGATGATAGAAGAACGTTCCGGTTGGATGATTCGCTGGAATCGCGTAGATGTAGAATTTCAGCTGCCCCGGATGAATCTGTCGAAAGATATCATCTGACGGCCAGTCTGGCGAAACATTCAGGCCATGCGTGTGCAAATTTGTCACATCGAAATCATGCGGTGAATTATCATACATTGCCGACCCCGTCGCCGTTGATGATGTCGGCACTCCTCTGGGGATCTGCAGTGTGGGGCGGTCGACGGTTGCGGGTACAGTTGCCTCTGCCAGTTCATCGCGGCTGAGTAGATTCAAAACCGGAATTAGGAGCACTTCACCTGGATGAGCAACAAGCGTTGGCCCCCAGTTCTCAACCGTCACTGTACCATCGTCATTCTTGACTTCGTTATTAAGACGGCGATAGGACCAAATCCTTGTATTGAGTTCGCCAGTCGGCGCGTTGTTGTCGTCGACTGCCTTGCCTATTGATGTTACGAGCGAAGCAATGAGCATTTTGTCCAAGTCATCTTTGAGCTGTTGATTGCCAATCGACTGCTTGAGCTCATTTATGACGCTGACAGATGTCCATGGTTCTTGAGCTGACTTTGCCTTGTTTACGGCATCCTGCATCGCGTTCATTCGATCTACCAACGCTTCTTTGTCGGTTTTCGACTGAAGTTTGTCTGTCGAAGCTCCTAAGATCGCATTTCGCAACGGTGGCAGTGTTTTTTGACTATCTCCGGAACGCAGGGCCCCACCTTCAATCTTCAACTCTTGGGAAAAAGTACTCCTCCCTTTTCGCAAGGGTACGTTTTCAGGCAGCTTTTGTTGAGCGTACACTACAGTCGCAATGCACACTGTTACCGCTAGGCTAAACGGTAGGCGAACTTTTGATTTCACGGATTTTCCTCGATGTTTTTACATCATTCGCAGACGACATGCTGTAGGGGGTTTGACGACAGCATGTTGGCAGTATCGCAGGAGGCTGGGGGGAATGCAATTGAGCGAGTCGCCATAGGAAGACGAAAAGAGACGGAACGAGCGCTGAAAACCATTGTGGACCAATCGAGCCAACATCGAAGTCCAACACACGCGGCAATTTGACAGAGCTAACTTCGAAATCGCGTGGAGTTGCTTCTACTGGATCGAACGACATGTCCCCGGTTACCGCTCATGACTGCGTGATCTGTGTCCGATAGCGATGTACTTTTCCGCCTCGTGACCCTGCACCGGCGGCCGACTTCGGGTTGCAAATTTTGCTCCACCGGTCGATGAAACCGGAGCATGCAAAGCCCGTTCTGGAGCTTCGGTGAGAATAGCCTAACCAATTGTGAAAATATTGCTTGGCGGGTTCGAGTCACTTCCCGAGGAGGTTCAAAACAGAACGCCCTATGGTCCACAAAGGTCACGTCGCAGCCTATTGAGTCGCAGGTCTGCTTTCAGTCGTGCCGAACAAAGTTACGAAGTTTCTGAAAGTACGGCGTCAACGTCTTGGCGAGGCGGTGCGCCAAACATGCGGCGGTATTCACGGCTGAATTGGGACGGGCTCTCGTATCCAACACGAAAGCCGGCTTCGGATGCATCGAGCTTTTCTCCGAGCATCAAGCTGCGAGCTTCCTGGAGCCTTATACGCTTCTGATACTGCAATGGCGTCATAGCAGTCACGCTCTTGAAATGCAGGTGAAACGAAGAGACGCTCAGTCCAACTTGCTCGGCTAGCAATTCAATTCTCAATGGGTCGGCGAAGTGGTCCTTTAGCCAACGAATTGCTTGCGCAATGCGGTAAGCTGGAGCTCCTGCCAGCGCGATTTGGCGAAGGCGCATTCCCTGCGGACCGGTCAATACTCGGTGAATGATTTCGCGTAACACGAGCGGCCTAAGGGGGCCGATGTCCTGCGGCGCGTCAAGCAGAGCGACGAGTCGGCTCACGGCATCGAGCAGTTGCGGGTGGACCGGCGTTACGGCCAACCCTCGCTCCGATGGACCGGTTGTCGAAACAGTCGAACCGTCAGCGAGCAAATCCCCAACGACTCTTGGATCCAACGAGATTTGCAAGCCGAAATAGGGCTTACTGGAAGATGCCTCAATCACTCGCGCATCGACCGGAAGGTCGACCGATACCAGCAGGAACTGTCCCTCGTCCATTCGGTATGCATCATCGGCCAGCACGACTTCTTTGCCACCCTGGGCAACGAAGCACAAACACGGGTCGTAAATCAGAGCTGTCATCTCCGTCGGCGCCGAGAACGACGACAATTTAAGCTCCGGAATCGCACTGCTGACCGACTTGTTCGCAGTCGAATGCCGCCGGAGGGCGGACACGAGCGTTTTGAATTGCTGGCTATTCATTCTTGATCCTTCCGAAATTGCCGCCTTACGCTTGGCAAGGGCCGCCGAATCTGTCTTCGTTGTACATCTTCATTGTACCGAGGGCCGGCGAGTGTTACGACCATCCGTTCAACTGCTCGCGGAGGATCAGGCAATCGCTGGGCAGGATTGTGTTACTGGTGGGGAGCTTTATCGAATAGCATTCAACGTCTCAGTGCGAGTTTGGCAGGAGAATGCTAACGAGCCAAATGAGATCAAGTCCTGGTTGGAATCATTTTCGTCGAGTGGCACATGAACGCTTGCCTGTTTGTCGAGATCGAACTCCAAAGCCGCGGAGGATCAGGCAATGAGCCGAGAGGATCGTTCTATCCCCAGGTGTGAAGGGACGAATACGATGAAGTACTGACGCAACTCAACGTGAAGGACGAAGCCAGGTGGTAAATCGAAACTCAAAAATTCAACGCAGCAGTTTGGCAAGCTGCCAATCGCAAAGCGTGTCGCCTTCCTCTCAGAGCCGACTCAATCGTCGACAGTTTACTGGGGTTGCGGGTGCTGCTGCGTTTTCACTGTCGACTATTGGTGAAATCAGAGCAAACCCAGAGTCTACGAAATCAAAGGAGCAAATAATGGAAATCACTAGAAATGGGACTCAAGCCTCTAAGACCGGACCATCAGACTGGTTCACCGGTAAAACGCGAATCGACCCGTTGTTCGATGCCCATGTACCGGCACGAACTTCCGGTGCGAGCGTCACTTTTGAACCTGCCGCCCGCACGGCGTGGCATACGCATCCCCTCGGACAGACTTTGATCGTGGTGTCGGGCCTCGGCCGTGTGCAGGTCTGGGGAGGCCCGGTCGAGGAGATTCGTCCGGGCGACGTGGTGTGGTTCCCGCCAGGAGTGAAACACTGGCATGGCGCGTCGCCCGCGACCGCGATGTCGCACATCGCGATTATGGAATCCCTCGACGGCAAAGTTGTCGATTGGATGGAGCATGTCACCGACGAACAGTATGGAGCGTAGTCGCGTTCTGATTGTCAACAAGTGAGTATCAACAATACGAAAGGAAGAACGTCATGATGAGTGAGAATATCAAAGGGAAAGTCGTCGTCATTACTGGAGCCAGTAGCGGTCTCGAAAACGCTTGAGAAACTGAGTCAGCAGCGCTGGACCGATGCCGAAAAGGGCGCGCCGCAGATTGGCCCCGTTTCTCTTGAGCTAAAGGGCGGCGAGCCGCAATTTGTGGTTGATTACGCCGACTACTACAAGAATCCACGCGGCTTCCACCCGAGATCAATCAACTCAAATGGTTCATGGACAGTCACCAATCCATTGTCCTTTATGAACATGCCGCTTCTCACTTACATTGATGAGATTTCGCCTCGCCCAATCCTATTTATTCACGGCGAGAAGGCGCACTCACGTTATTTCAGCGAAAGCGCCTACAAGGCTGCCGCGGAGCCGAAGGAACTACTCATCATCGAGGGTGCCAACCATGTTGATCTTTATGACCGTGTAGATGTGATCCCGTTCGAGGAGCTGGTGTCCTTTTTCGCAAACAACCTGAAATAGCGTCATGGAGACAATTGCCATCACCATGAATAAGTCTCGCTCAATTCTTTATATGACGATGGGTCTGTTTCTCGGCATAGCGTCTTGCAGCAGTAGTAAATCGGTTCAGAAGACTGATGCTTCCGATTCGGCAAACAACAGAACCCAAGTCACCAGCGATGCCGCGGAGGGCATAGTGAAAATCACAATCGGTTCGAAGACATTCAAAGCCACACTCGAAAACAATGCGACCGTGGCCAAACTCAATTCGCTGCTGCCGCTGACGCTTGATATGAGCGATCTGAATGGCAACGAGAAATACTATCACTTCCCGACACGCCTGCCGACAGACGAAATCAATCCCGGCACCATTCAGAACGGCGACATCATGCTGTACGGAGACAACAGTCTCGTTCTATTTTACAAGACATTCAAAACGACCTACCGATACACTCGGCTTGGGCGAATCGACAACCCGTCTGCCCTTGCCGAAGCGGTCGGTCAAGACGACGTCACTGTGACATTCGAGTTGGAATGACAACCGGTATTTCCAAAGCCACAACATACAGTAGAAGAAACGATGAACAATCCACTCGACTACAACGGTAAAGTCGCTCTCGTGACCGGGGCCGCATCCGGCATGGGGTTGGCAACGGCACAGGCGTTTGCCGACGCAGGGGCTGCGGTCGTGTTGGCCGATTTCCGCGAAGACATCGTCGACATAGAGGCGAAGAAGTTGATCGCCGCTGGCAACAAAGCTGTCGCCATTCGGTGCGATGTGAGTGATGACGCCCAGATAAAAGCGATGGTGGATCAAATTGTTGCTGAGTTCGGTCGGCTTGATGCCGCTTTCAACAATGCCGGTGTGATGGCCAAGTCAGCGCCAATTGCCGAAAGCTCGCGCGCTGATTGGGATCGTGTCATCGGGATCAACTTGCGGGGAGTGTGGAATTGCATGCAGCACGAACTGCGGCAGATGGAGACGCAGGGGAGTGGGGCGATCGTCAACGATGCGTCAGTTGGTGCGTTGACGGGAAACCCGGGTATCGCCTCTTACATCGCGTCGAAGCACGGTGTGGTCGGGCTGACCCGGACTGCGGCCCTCGAATACGTCAAGAAGGGCATTCGTGTGAACGCGGTCAATCCTGGCCTGATTGACACACAAATTGCTCGCGAGGTGGTGAGTGGAGATGAGCAAGCCTACGCAAACATCGCAGACAATGTTCCTATCGGCCGAGCTGGCCGTCCTGATGAAATCGCTTCGGCAGTGCTTTGGCTATGCAGTCCCGGCGCAAGCTACGTTGTTGGCCAGGCATTGACGATCGATGGCGGGATGACGGTAGCGTAGCCACTTATGCATTCCAACGGAGAGGCCTCGTCATGAAACGAACCATATTGGTAACAGGCGGCAACCGTGGTATCGGCCTAGCCATCGTTCGAAAACTATCCACAGGTGGTCATGCGGTGCTGCTCGGATCTCGCAACCTAGGGGCAGGCGAAAGCGCGGCGGAGCACCTTCGTCAGGACGGCCTCGACGTGACTCCGCTTCAAGTAGACTTCAGTGATTCGTCTTCCATCGACGCCGCCGCCAATGAGATCGAGAAGGCCGGTCGTTCGGTGGACGTGTTGGTCAACAATGCGGGAGTGCTGCACGAAAAACCCTTGCTGGAACTGACCAATAACGAGATTGCCGAGTCTATCGCCATTCACCTAAACGGACCAATCCGCCTGGTTCGTTCGCTCGTGCCAAACATGGCGGCGCGAGGCTACGGCCGAATTGTCAATGTTTCGTCCGGCTGGGGTTCATTTGCCGAAGGCATGGGTGGACCTGGCGCATATGGCATCACTAAAGCTGCGATGAATGCACTCACGTTGCGACTCGCGCAGGAGTTGCCGCCTTCGATCAAGGTCAATGCCATGTGTCCCGGCTGGGTGCGGACTCGCATGGGCGGCGAAGCAGCAACGCGAACCCCTGAAGAAGCGGCAACCACCGCTGTTTGGCTGGCCACGCTTCCGAACGACGGTCCCACCGGTGGCTTCTTCCGAGATATGAAGCCCATCGAATGGTAAATTTCCGCGTAGCGTTGCCAGCCTACTTCGGTCACTTACACCGAACGCAGTTCGCGAGTTCTTAAGATGGAGGAAGTTGGACCACCCTACCGAAAGAAGAAACGCCAAGAATCTCCAGCGGTGCGAGACACCGAGGGAGTTTGGCGACTGACGATTCCATCTACCGGTGGCCGACGCCGGATCCGTTTTCCGGCCTGGTTTTTACTGGCTTACTCCGGTTTCCTCGACCTGAGTAGCGAGTATTTGATGCTATTTCTGCAAATCCGTGCGGAGCAATCGGATGACTGCCAAGTAAATTGGCACCTTAGTGGGCCTGTCCTGTCTGTCATGCCATCGCGAAAATAAAGTGCCGCTCAATATGATTTGCCCTGAATTCCAACGTAGACGCCACGATTCACTGCCGTTCGAGCGGACGTAGCCCTTCGGACTTGATGCGTTCTAGTTCTCCGTTCGAGATCATCCATTCTTTGGCACTGCCACGCCCCCAGGCATGCTTCTCGGCCCTAACTCGTCCGAGACGGCACCATTCTCGGAGAAGCCAATTGGGTCAGGCCCTGACCCATGTGGCTTCTCTGGTCTTGGGGTGTCCGGCGCAGTCAGCGTCTGAGCAGAGAATCTTGCTCAAGTAATGAGGGCCGAGTGTCCGATTTTGCCGCCGGTGTATGCAATTCCCAGAAAACAGGGCGTGCCTACCACGCCGGAGCACATTAGAAGCCGGAGCACATTAGAATCAGGGTGGTCCGATCTGTCCCATTCGACAATTCTGAATTTCCGACGTGCCTTTTAAGTATGATGAGTTTTCTTCCCGACCAGGCTGCGGTCGACGGGCTGGCCTCATGGTACAATCCGAATTGTGAATTCGAACGAAGGGCGAGTGCTGATACGAATTTCCCAATCGCTCGTTGATGCTCATGGAACGAACTCGAATGGTCCCTGACACAGACAAAACAGCTTCAATTCGCAAACTGACCGACGAGCAGTTAGGTGACTTCGACCGCGAGTACATGAATCCCCGAATGTTCAATGCTCTATGCGAATGGATCCGACAGCAGAAGTCCCTGGGAGGCTCCTTCGAGTTTCTGGATGTCGGAGGTGGCAACGGAGTGTTCGCTGACAAAATGCTCGCGGCATATCCAGAAGCGACGGGTACAGTACTCGACAATTCAGAACTACTCTTAGGTCGCAATACGCCACATCCTCATAAGACACTTGAACTGCGATCCGCAGAGTTCTTGGATTGTCTCGATCGTTCATTCGATCTCGTGTTTTTTAATTTTGTATTACACCACTTCGTCGTTGGTGGTTATCGCGAGACGCGTCGCAAGCAAATCGACATCCTCCGTAAAGCCGCATCTCGGTTAAAGCCAAACGGACACATTGTTCTACTCGAGTGTATGCCGCGGGGCATGATATCGGACACACTTTGTTCATTCCTGATCAACAGAATCACTTCTTCCCGCCTGCTGGCAAGATTGGTTCGACGCGCGGGAGCAAACACGGGTGGTATCGGCGTCTGTTTTCTAGGAAAGAATCAGTGGCAGCGGGCTGTGGAGGAAGCGAGATTGGAAACCTCGCATTACCAAAACTTCGGCACCTGGGGCCATTCGATCCGGCTATTCCAACTGAAGAAACTCTGCTTGACGATGACGAGCATTTCCAACGCCTTTTTTTTCGTGCGCATGGCGCAAGATGTGTCTCCCTCGAGAGCAGCGGCGCAATGTCAACATAAGTAAGTGTCAGCGTTGATCATCACCCGTTAATCGATCGCGCGACGCGGAACAAATTTGGTAGGGTTTCAGCGGCCAGGCGGCAACGTCAACGTACTTACGACGGGTTTCTGCTCCATGGAATATTGAGGAATTTAAAATGAAAATTGCGATTCTTGGGGGTGGTGTTGCCGGCGTTGTTGCCGCCAGAGTTCTCGCTCAAAATGGAGTTGAAGCCCATATCCTGGAACGCAATAACCGTCTCGGCGGGCTGCATCACAGCCCCACATTCAATGGGGTGGCATATGACATTGGTACGTTTGTTTTCCAGAAGGGACATCAACTCGTTCGTCTGTTTCCTGAATTGGAATCAGTGCTCGTACCGGTGCCGAGCCGATTCGTCTCACTCACCAACAAGGGATCTATCGATGCGTATCCACTATCATTGCGAGGTTATGTGAGCGACAACGGACTTATGAACTTTTCGTACGCCCTGAGCAATGTGCTCGCGAGCAAGGTGTTGCACTTCCGAAAATCGAACGTCCCCAGTTTTATCAAGTACTACATTGGCTCAGATATTTACAAAAGGAGCGGTCTGCGAAAATACATCGAACGTTTGTATGATATCCCGGACGAAGAAATCGATCTCGAATTCGCCAGAAAGCGACTGGAACTGATAAGCCGCTGGGGATCGATTCGAAAGAACCTGTACCGGCTTGCAAATCGCAAACCGTCGCCGCTAACAGGTGCACCGTATTTGGGAAAAACAGATTTTGTGCGTCCGAAAGATGGCTTCACGCCAATGTACGCAGCCTTGCAGGAAGCTATTACTAAAGACGGTGCGAAGGTCTTCCTGGGTACACGGATTGAGTGCATACGCAAGCGAAAAGATCGATTTGACATCGCGAGTAATCTTGGCAGCGAACAGTATGATGCCGTGCTCTCGACAATCCCTGTTGCAGCTTTATACGGGCTTCTGGGCCTGGAGCAACCAACAGCCTTCGAATCAAGAAGCTTGCTGAGTCTGTTTTACAAAACGCGTTTGTCGCTTCCCCGCGACGCGACCGTCGTGCATAATTTCTCACAATCCGGCGACTGGAAGCGAATTACGATCTTCTCAGCCTACTACGGGCCACACGAAGGCAGCGATTACTTGGGCTGTGAAATTACCGTTGACAGTAATCAAAACATCGATGTTGGCGGCTACCGGGCGAGATTCGAAACGCACCTTGCCGAACTCGGAATCACAAACAGCCTATCTTTCGAAGGCTCCGTCCTTACACGGAATGCGTATCCAATATATCGGCGCACAACTTTTGACGAGATCCAAAAGCAAAAACTCTTCGTTGAAGAAAACGGTATTCGACTCGTCGGACGCCAAGGTGAATTTGACTACATCTCGTCGTCGGACACCGCGTTGAAAGCAAGCAATGTTGCGAACGAACTAGCAAGCCGCGGATAAAAACACAGTGAGCAATCAGATCATCGTCTTGGAAGTCAACGAAATTGCTGATCCGATCATGGACCGGTTTATCTCTGAAGGCAAGGTTCCGGCACTTGAACGAATGAAACGCGAGTCGGGAGTCTTCAGCACAACTGCCGATTCCACGGGTGCACTCAATCCATGGGTACAGTGGGTGTCATTTAACCACGGGATATCGGCAACGCAACATTGCGCAAAGTTTCTTGGTGACGACGGCACTGTGGAAGGAATCCCCTTTTGGGACATCGGAAGCAAAGGCCGCCGAGCCGTGGTTCAATTTCCAATGAACGGACGATACTCCAAGAATGCCGAAGTGTTTGTCTCCGATCTTTGGTCGGAATCGCCAATTGTCCTCCCTGACAAGCTTCGGCGATTTTACGAGTTCTCACGAAACGCGGTTCATCGTCAACCGACTGATTCAAAATGGAAGATCCTATCGCAAGGGTTGTCAATTATTCCGCTCTTGACATCATGCTCTTCAGGTCCCAAGTTTTTTGGACTTGCGCTCCGACAGGTCTTGCTGGAGAAAGTTCGCCCCGTTGCATGGAATCGCGTTTGCCTGTTCGAGAAAATGTCATGGCGGGTTTTCTCTGCGATGTGTTCGTCACATGACGTTCAGTTAGGCGTGTACTTTTCGAATACCATCGCTTACCTGCAACACCGATACTGGCATTTTCTGCAACCTGAGCTGTTCGACACTTCCTTGACGAAGGGGCATTCTGGGCCGCCAGCGATCTTGGCAGGATACCTTGAACTCGATCGAGAAATCAGCGAACTCGAGCGTCGCATGCCGGACTCAACGATTGTATTGGTGTCGGCGTTAGGTCAGGTTCCCCATCTGAATGCGAAGGTTGCGTATGTTCCGAAATCAATCGATGAAGTGCTTCGTGTACTAATAATTTCCATTCCGCTTCGCCTCAACAAGTTAATGGCAGAGCAGTTCCGCTTTGAATTCGAAAGCCAGGAAGCCTTGCTCGAGTGCCAGTCTGCCCTTGACGAGTGCCATGTTGGTACAGCAAAGCTATTCCAAACAACTTCTTCGGGGAAATCAATGCTTGTCAAGTGCGGGATACACACGACGGTCGAGCTGGGAAAAGTGATCGACAACGGACGCGGCGTTGAGATTCCTTTCTTTGAACTCTTCACGCTCTTGTCCGTGAAGACGGGACAACACGATGAAACTGGAATTCTGTGGATTCGTGAGCCCGAACGTCAACATTACCAGAGCCATGCACTGATTCCGCTGGTGGATGCGGGGCGCGTCCTCAAGAGCTGTCTGGAATCCGATCCCCGCAGCGATCTTGAGCTTGTAAACAATCTTCGGTCACTTGAATCTAACGAGCAAAACATCGCTGCGCCCGGATAATACACATTAAGCGACGCTTACTTTATTCGCTCACAACTTTTGCGTTCTCGATTTATTCTTAATCAACAGACGTACTTGCATACGCAGTGGACGATGATTTCTTCATCGTATCTAGCCCGTCAGGTTAACTGACACCCGTGCTCGCCCACCTGGCACGACAATATGCAAATCCGCAAATGCGGGATGTCGCACTGGAGCAGTCACTGGGAGAGTCGTCCAGACGTCTGGAATATTTGTTGATTGCCGACGATTCAACCCCCAGCCAGCAGGCGATCGCCAATGAGCGTAGTTTGCGCCTTGCAGTCGTTTTGGAATTACTGCCGGTCGACTATCGCGAAGTGATCACGCTTCGCCACATCGAAAACCTTTCGCACGACGAAAGCGGTGCGTCGACTAGTCATCTCCCACGCTCAGGAACGTCAAATGCGGCTCGCCGCAGAGAGGGACGAAGTTGGAAGTGAGCTGTATAAAGCGCGGAAAGAAGAGTCACAGATGCCCTGCGGATTTCTGCTGTCGGGCATCGTACCAATTCCCCCGTTCACTCGTTCAAGTTCCTGCTTCAAACTTCGTTGATTTTTTGACTGCCGAAGGGGCGTCTGATTTTGCCCCCAGTTCCATGGACTGGTTAGCACTGAAAAACTGCCGGCGTAACCGCCGCGCGAAAGATCGCGACGGCGATCACGGATAGTCACTCATGCTTTAACCCACGTGGGGCTGCAACTCAGGCAAACGGGTTGTGTTTGCCGGGCACGGGTACGGGATACTTGCCATCTTCGCCCTTAACGACGGGTGGGGTCGAGTCGAGTGTGTACTGGTCGATGCCGGGTGAGTAGTTGCGGCCTTTTTCGAGCAGTTCGTCCCATTGGACGACTTTGCCTGAGTAGCAGGCTTCGCGGCCGAGAATCGCCGTGAATGTGGAATGCGCACCGTACTCGCCTTCGTTGTAGATCTCGCCACGCATCAACGCTTCGATGAGATCGTGCTGTTCTTGCTGGTGTCCATTGACACCTTTTCCTTTGTGCTTCCAGGCATTGGATCCAAAAATTTCGCCAGCGGGATTCGCGGTACCCTTCGTGCCTTGCGCAAACTCGCCGACGTGGCTCCAACCTCCGGCGAGATGGCGGCCTTGCGAGAACATTTTGGTGCCGTCGGCGAACGTATATTCGCAGAACGTGTGATCAAAAATCTGTGACTTCGAACCGTCGCCGTTTTCACGTTGCTGGTGACCGCCCATCCCATTGCATTTAACAGGATAGGCACCTTTGACCCAACAACCGACGTCCAGGTTGTGGATGTGCTGTTCACAAATTTGATCGCCGCATGTCCAGATGAAGTGGTACCAGTTATTGGTTTGGAACTCCATCTCGTTCTGGTCGTCTTGTTTGTTGCGGTACCAGATCCCGTTGCCGTTCCAGTAGACCTGTTGTGCGATCACATCGCCGATCGCGCCGTCGTGAATGCGACTGATCGTTTCCTTGTAGGCTGGTTCGTGTCGACGTTGTAGACCGATGGCGACCATCAGGTTTTTCTTCTTGGATTCCTCCACGCTCTTGAGGACGCGGCGGACGCCGGGCGCGTCGGTGGCAACGGGCTTTTCCATAAAGATGTGCCGTCCCTTATTAACCGCATATTCGAATTGCTGCGGCTTATATCCAGGCGGGGTGGCGATCACGACAAGGTCGCAGTCGACATCGATGGCCTTCTTGTAACCATCCAGGTCGCTGAAGAACTGGTCTTCGGGCACGTCGACTTTGTCGCCGTGGCGAGCGGCCAGACGTTTAACAGCGTCGCGTGCCTTGCCTTCAAATGCGTCATGAACGGCGACGAGTTTGACGTTTCCCTTGGTGTTCATGATTTGATCGGCTGCGCCACTGCCTCGACCACCGCAACCGATGAGGACAAACCGGATCACGTCATCGCCCGCGGCGTGCGCGGCAGGCACCGACATCGCACTTAGGCCCGCACCCGCGCCGAGAGCAGTCCCGGCCAGGAGCGTCGATTGCTGCAGGAATCCGCGACGAGTGGCCCCGCTATCGGCGGCTTCCGACGGGATAATAATGGGGGATGCTGGGGTAGGCTGCTTTGAGTTTTCCATGGTGCTTTCAAACGGTGGGATAGGGAAAAATTCGCCGAACGTCCGGCGGTCATTCGTTACGAGTGTTGATTATAGACACAACTGATACGCTCAAACACCATGATTGGTGCTCGATTCCACCAAATCGGACTGCAAAGTGGCAATGGGGCGAAAAAATGAGTGGTTCCTGGCGGAACCAGTTTGGGTTGGCGAGCGTCCAGAGACGGTCTGAATGATTGGATTTTTCTAATTATTTCATTGTTGCCATGTGCACAACGGCGCGTAGAAACACCAATTCGACATATTTAGCTTTGCGGGTCAACGAATTTGCGTAGACTGGGTGGAGCATGTCGACTCTGCTCGGCTGCCCTTGTCCTTATCCACGGCACACGCCCCCCCACTTGGGCGCGTGCCCCTCGAGTTGTTCTCACTGGTTGTGCAGTGATTTTTTTGTCAATCGCATTTACTTTTCTGTCCCAGCGACTGGTGCTTTTACCGCATGCAGTCGATCGCTGCGTGGCAGCATCGAGAGATGGGTTCGCGAAGGACGGCCGCATCCGTATTATTGAGATGGTCGCGGTTTGGCTGTTGGTTGCTACGGTTGCCGATGGTCAGGGACCGGGGACGCTACCTCCGCCCGGAATGCTGCAGGAGAGTGAACCATGGCCGGAGCAACTCGAAGGGATTCGCCCGGAAGCATTTTTGTTCCAGGATGAGTCGAACACGCCGGTGGTCATGCCGCGGATGTCGTTTGAAGAAATCGATCGACTCCGGCGACTTGACCGAAGTGGGAAATCAGGCGATCAAATAGCCACGCTCGACAGCTTGTCGATCGTTGGGACGATGGGGCACGCGCGAGCCCAATGGCAGGCGGAACTCGCGATTCGCTTGGACGGCGTCGGTGTCCGGGAATCCGTAGGGCGCTCGGTAGTTGTGGACATCGGTTTTGCGGGGGCGCACTTACTGCGAGCTGCCGAGATTCGTTTCGCTTCACTGGAAAACGCGACCGCGTCGCCCCCGGGTGATTTTATACGCGGTGCGTATGTCCGATTGACACCGTCGGAGCGTCCGACGCAGGTTGATGCGAGCGTGTTCCGCTCGAGCACGAGGGTGTCGGATGAGAGTGGTGCACTGGATGGACGACTGGCCAGCTCGACAACGCTGCCGCAAAACTTTCCGGCAGAGCTGCGGCAAGCGATGGTTGCGGGCGGCGATGACTTGACGTACCACGACCGGGGGTACCAATTGGTATTACCGATAGAGCCCCTTTTAGAAAAGCTGCTCACACCTCGTAGTTCGATGGTGGTGAAGGTTCACCTCCCTTTTTGCGGCGTGTTTGGGCGACGCCGCAGGGCCAGTCTTGGCTGCCGCTGAATCTACCGACGGTTTCCACCGTGATCCAGATGGATTTGGATGATGCGAATGACAAGGATGAGGACGCCACTTTATTAGATGTCGTCGGGTCTGGTCGGGAGGTTGTCCGGCGAGTTGAGGGCGCAGATCGTTATGCTGTTGAGTGCGATGGTGGCGTGATCGCACTGCATGTGAGCGGAGCAACGCAGAGCCAGGGCGATACCGGAGACCTGATCGAGGTGGAGTCGGAGACCCAGTTGCAGTGGGAGTCACCGACGGAACCGCCGACCATGGATGTTCGTTTGGTGACGAAAAACTTGCGTGGTCCTCTGCGGGGGTGTGAGATACGATTGCCTGCATCGTCGGTACTCGTATCACCGCCTGAAATCATCTCCTCAAACATTGAGCCGATGGATCTACCTGGTGCTGCAGGTGGCACTCCGGATTCGGCATGGTGGGAGATCGTCATTGCGCGAGCAGACGAGACGGTCCCATCTGACGACGTAAATTCCCGACCCGCAGACTCCAGTGCTGCGGAGTCTTCCGCGAATGGATTGTTGACTACCAATGAAGAGCAGTTTGACGAAGCCACGCGAATCGTAGTTCGGTGGGTGGGAACTGATCGAATGCCAGCACCATCGTCCGTCCGCTTGCGCTTGCAGATTCGTCAATTCCCATCCGATGCGACCGCGACGGATCCATGGGTGCTTCGGATCCCACAGGTCACCGATGCGATTGGACATCGCGGCCAAGTCACCGTCCATACTGCCAGCGATCATCGATTGCGATGGCGCCCACGGATGGGCATCGATGCGGTTGTCGCGAAACAATCCATCGCTACAAGTGGCGAATTGGTGTATCCGTTTCGTTTCACGCAGACTCGGTTTGAATTGCCGATCTGGTTGTCGCGTAAGCAGCAGCAAACACGCCTCACGGCGGACGCCAACCTGACGGTGACACGTCGCGCCGCGCGTGTGGAAATCGACATCCAGGCCGGTGGGGTTGGCATCGATCCAAAAGGTCTTCGACTGGAACTCGGCCAGTGGCGGCTTCTGGGCATCAAAACAGAAATCCAGGAAACGGAGCTGGACATTACGACGACAGAGGGTAACGTCGAATGGCAGGTTGATACTTCCGATGGTAAATGGCCAGTCAGTTTTCAGATCTCAGCGGAACTGACAGCAGCGGAGTCGTCGGACAGTTTTGGAACCTTGACACTTCCTCGTTTAGTTACGACCGATTCGGCGAGCGTGCTGCGTGACGTCCGCTTGTCTCTCGGAGATGATCGTCGCGAGACTTGGTTGGTCGATCTAGCGGGCAGTCCGGCGCTGCAGCGAATACCAGGACAGAATGAGTCGAAATTTCGATTCCTGATCCCCGAATCTCCTTGGTCGCTCAAAGGCAGTTTTGCCACCCGACCGCTCGAGTTGCAGTGGACGGGCGAGGCGTCTGCCGCCCAGTCGAGCGATGATTGGGTGATCCGCTCGCAATGGGCCGTCACGAGCCCGTTGGATCTGGAGGGGCGACTGAAGTTTTCTGTTCCTACATTGGGACGACATTACCATGGTGGCGATGCAACCGCTCTCTCGACACGAGTTGAGCCCTCTCCCGCGGCGTCGACGGGACAACAAGCTGACCCGCAGGGTCTAGCCTTGCAGGGATCTGGTGCGTTGGAACACCGTCCGGATCCGCAGCGTTGGACCGCGCTGGTGGATGGGTATCCCGCGACCATCCGAGGACCGCTTGCCGATGCAGAACCGGGAATTGAGTTCGCCGATCGCGACGTCTATGAAATTGTTTCCCCGTACCTAGGCGCGGGTGTGCAGCGAGTGGAACTCGTGATTGAACAACCCATTCTCCCTGCCGGCTCGATGAGGCAGTCGTCTCATGACGAATTGCTCCAAAGCGACCGCGGCGAAATTCACGGATTACTCGCTGTGCCCGTCCCCGCAGCTGATCGAGTCGAACTACTTTCGCCGGTCAAGCTCACGGTACCGTTCGGCGTGGTCGATTCGGCGGGTGTGCTGTGGCGAGTCCTCCCTGACTTGGATGGATCGCTCGGTGACTATATCGAGTCAGGCGGTTTCCAAGTGTCAGCTGGAAACTCGGCCGATACGAGCGACGCGCTCGATTCCGTGCGTCAGAGCGATTGGACGTTCAGTGTCATTCCTGATTTTCCTGTTTCATTCGTCGTGCGCAGCCGACTCGGAGAAGAAAAGTTAACGGAGATTCCGCGTGCATTTCTCCGCAGTCTTGTAGGCAAACAGTTTCGGCATGAGCAGTTGATCGCAACGGTTCGAGGTGGGCGCCGCGTCCGTCTGGGGTTGCCTGCGAGTTTGCAAACGATCCGTGTCGAAGTGATGTTGGATGGGCATCCGGTCGCGAGCACCCGTGATGCGTCGGGACTTCGAATTGATTTGCCAGAAGCTTCTGAGCGAGCGCACTTACTCGACGTGCGAATCTGGGTGGAGGAGTTAAACAATCCATGGTGGTCGCGGACCGAACCGTTGATTCGGCTGCCGGTGGGCTCGGGACTGCAATACTGGCAACTCGCCGTGCCCATGGATTCACATTTGTTTTGGGCTTCCAATCAGTCTGGCAGAGCGATGCATTGGCAGCGTGATGGATTGAATGTGTCTCGCATGCCTGCGGCCAGCGATTCTGCATTGATTCGCTGGGCACTGGATCTGGACTGGCAAATCGGGAACGACACCTCCCCATCGACGACGCAAATCGGCTCGGCTGCTGAGTTCGACCGCAGCCGCGATGGAGGTGACGGTCGCCCTGACGGTGACACCAGGCAATCCGAGGTTGCCGATGTTGTTCCCAATTCGGAGCTGCGGGCCGCGATGCGCGAATCGATGTCGAATGCAACTTTTGCCGTGCCGGGAAATCGTTATTTATTCTTCGCTGGCAACGTGTTTTCATTTGCCGCCATCACCGTATCGCGCACTGTGCTGTGGCTGGCGGTTGGTGGGTTGGTGTTATTGCTCGCCACGGCGGTGCAGTGGTTCCCGAGACTGCATCATTCATTGGTAGCGTTCCTACTGGCGATCGCACTGGCGGGTTTGCTCGTGATCGCGCCTGATGGCGTTGTCCTTACGGCGCAATTGGTCGTCATCTCGCTGACGCTGGTGGCAGTATTTTATGCGATTTCCGCAGTCGCTACACCACGAGGTGGCCAACGAGCGTTGCCACCGCGATCTGGGAATCGAGATAGCGTGATCAAACGCAGCGGTAGTTCTCACCGGAGGAAGTCGCGTGGGAACGAACCAGTGGTTTCGACCCAGCAGGCCGTCGCCCCTACGCCGACACCGCCGCGGTCGAACAACGAGGCGGACGACGATCAGCAGGTGACTCGTGAATTTGATGCTGGTCACTCTCCACCAGATCCTGAGGAGGAGAAGTCGCTGATGCCGAGCGCCAATCCCGCTGCTCAGGACGTCGAAGATACACCCTTGGACGGATCGAACGAAGTCTCATCGGAGGATTCGGCGCATGTCTACCACGTGACAGATTCTCATTCGGATTCAGATTCGTCGGAGGCCCTCCGGTGAATCGGCGTTTCTCGCAGAATTGTCATTCGTTGATCGTGGCACTGCTATTCTTTGTCGCATGGCCGTGGGGTGCATTCGCTCAAGAGACCCCTAATCCGCTCGCGGTGCCGCAGTGGCGTGGGTACACTCCGCGTTGGATCGGTCTGTATGGTTCTCAGTTAGCCGACCTGATTCCAGAGAGTTTTCGTCCCATTTCAATCAGTGATTTGGCGAGTGCGTTGCGTGATGACTCACTGCAAATGCAGCCTCCGAGCGACGTACCGATTCCGAGGCTGACAGTGATTGCACACGTCGTGTCGGAGAACATCGTCAGCTGGGAGAGCCGATTGGAGCTGCCGGCAGAGTCGGAAGGGACGAGAGGAAATGCTGCTAAGCCACGGCGGTCATCATGGCAGCCCTATCCACTCGGAACGATGAACCTCCAACTTGTTAAGTCATCTCACAACGGACGACTCAATACTGCGGCAGAGATCGCGAAGCCCCACGCGAGAATACTCAGTGGTGCCGATGGCAACAGTTTTGCTTGGGGGAAGCCGGAGGAAACCATCGATTTTGCTTGGTCGGTTCGAGGTCAGCACACTGCGAGAGGGCGACGGTGGACATTGCAGCTACCTGCCGCCACCACCACTCGTTTTTTTCTGAGTGTTGCCAAGGGTCAGGACATCGTCGTGGGTGGCGGATCTGCAAAGAAACTCGCGGAGACTCCGCCCTGGACTGAACTCGGTCTCGATCCGCGTGCAGTCGAACGACTCAATGAGAACAGCCCGAATAACCAGATACCAATGACTTGGTATTCCATCGAGCCAACTCCAGGTCAACAACTGGTGTTGATGCAGCTTCGATCTGATGAAGGTGGCACCGCAGCAGATTCGATGAATGTCATCCGGGGATGTCATATGCAGTCGCAATTGGTAGGCGATCAACTGCGATGGACTTGGCGAATGCCGATGGATGCCAGCAGTTCGTTTCAATTCACTGAACTCGCGTGGGCCGATGGCGAGGTGACGAAGGTCCGTCGCGACAACGTGGCGATTCCATTTGTGTGGACTGGAAATTCAGCGAGATGGAACGAGGTACCTGTCGCAGGTGGACCGGATGGTGCTGCGCCCCTGGGTAAGCTCAGTATGACATCGACGATGTGGGTTTTCGAGGGAGTTTCGCGGCGCATCGGTGATCGGTTGCCCCTGCCTCGGCCGCTATTGCCCGCCGACCGCTTTGTTGTGCCTCCGCAGATGTGGCACCTGCAGCTGGATCTTCCTCATTGGGGTGAATTGAGCGCAGCGCAGTTGCCACCGGCTTGGAATATACGCCGCCTTCCGCCCGACAACACGAAACCAGTTGATTTGGCCAGTCAAAAATCCAGTGATCATGATCTGGGCGTTGATCACAAGCACGAACCCGTGGTGACGTGGATGGCGTCGGGGCCAACGCCCTCCTCGGATGATCCTTGGTCAGTTTCCATCTCTTCCAACGACACCATGGTGTTTGCCGATCATCAGATACGGTTCGAGATGGACGAGAGTTCCATTGCGGTGCGCGGAAAGATCGTCGTAGAAACGCCACATGACGCCATTGGCCCCATCACTTTTGAACTGCAGGATGGATTTCAGTTTGAGTTTGTCGGCGTTGGCGAGGGGCGGCGAAGTGTTCCGACTGGAACGGCCGCCGGGCATGGAAGAAAATTGACGATCTGGCCCGGTGGCGACGAAGTCACGGAAAACCGAGTAACCATCTACGTCAACGGACGGGCCCGCCGCACCAACGCGGTCGAGCGTTCCGAGCTGGACCCGACTTCTTTGTCGGACCCCACTTCCCCTGACGAAACAACGCCTCCGCCGATGGCCGCTGGTGAGGGGGTCGCGGCGAATGCGAACGAACAAATAGCTGATTCACAGGCATCTCCGCTCGATGCTGTTGGACGCGAAAATGGAGCTGCCAGGAGCGGTGATGGCTCCGTCCAAAGCACAGAACCGCTATGGTTAATGCGGGCGGTCGACTGTCCAGGTCAGTTGCTGGCGACGATCGTACCACCCGCGGGCCTGAGCTGGTCGGCTCAGGCCGCCATTGAACCATCGCGAATTACTTTTACTGAACTGTCGGCAGCCCAGCGGCGTTTTTTCGCGCCGCTGCCAGGCGACGCCATTGTCTTTGGGGGGGCAATCGAGGCGACTCCGCAAGTGACTCTCGAAAAGCCAGATGTCAATCTCTCAGTGTCATTGCGGACTTTGCTTCGAACAGCTCCTCGGACGCTCGATGTTTCCCCACCGCTCCAACGTGCCCGCGAGATGGGTGGTTCGTCAGTGTCAGACGAACGTGCTCCGCTCTGGCAGACGCTTGAGGTTCGAACCGAAGGGACGGCCGGTGAGATCCGTACCATGCGATTGCGTTTTGCAGCGCGCCTGCCCGAGGATCGGGATAGCTCACGCACGCGACCTAATAACACCGGCAAGGATTCACTGACGGACAACAACGCCCCGTCTGAATCGTCCTCAAGAGTGTCAGATCCGCCAGCGTGGGTACCGATGCAGTGGTTTGTCCGACTGCAACCTGGTCAAGCCGAGACACCGCTTGCTGAGCGCGCCGTCCGACGCCATTATGTCGAGGGTGCCGAGGACTGGGAAGTTCGTATCGACTTGCCTCTCCAGTTCACCAACCAATCGATTTTGGTCGGGCGTCGTCGCGTTGTTATGCCGATGAACAAGTGGGTATTCCCGATTGGCTTGCCGAACGTTCCCGATTCGGCCTCACAGTCAGCTGAGATCTGGATCGACTCGTCGTTACAGCTAAGCGAACATCCCGAGACGCTTAAAGGCGTCCCTGTGGTCGAGGCGAATTGGAGTGATCACAGTACACCCAGAGTGACCACCTCGGATATCGCCGATGATACCGTTTCATCGCCGTCCACGATCGCCCGTTACCGATATTCCCCTAATGATCAACCGTGGATCGTCGTAACGCCGCGTGCGCATCGACCACCCCGTGGATTGATTGTAGACCAGCGATTGGTCGTAAATGCTTCGGTCAATGGAACTGATACATTGCGGATGACCTGTTTGGCTCGATCCCGTTCCGAGATCCTGCTAACGTTCCCGCCGTCGATGCACATGATTGATTTACGCTGTGATGGAGAACTCGTCGCGCCTCATGTGGTGCCAGGTCGTGGTGTCATCATTACATTGCCCGGAACATCTTCGCCGCCGGCGTCTTCTGCGACGCCACTCAATGCCGACTCGGAGCAGAGTGCTGCCTCACCTGGCGGGCCCTTATTGGAATCATCTCAGTCGTCACATCCTTGGCGGCGTCTGGAGATGAACTGGGTATCGCAGACTCCGCTGAGTCAGTGGTATCGGTGGTACCATTTTCCAGAAATCGAGTTTGATCAAATGGTAGTCGACACTCGCTTTGAGTTGTCAGCCGCTGACGGAACCCGTTTGTTGCAGGCACCTGACTTTGCACGACCATGGTTTTCCGGCAGCGCACCGTTGCTCGTGCAGACGGGCTTCGTCGCTGGCATCGGATGGGTGGCAGCTCTGCTCCTGCTCGGTCTGGGGTGCTTGGCGAGCCGACACGGTTTCGGCATTCTTGGTTCGGGGATACTGCTGAGCGCAGTTGCCATTGTCCTGTGGCCTTCCGTGGCAATTTCGCTAGTTGCGTTCGTTGCCGTCCCACTGACACTCGCTGCGCTGCAGCGATCCACTGCATTGTGGCGCAGTCGAGGAGCGGACGATTCCGAGATGAACGGAAATGCTTCGTCCAAGCAGCCTTCCCATTCCCAGTTTTCCAATGCGGCCAATGCATTGTGGTGGATATCGTTCACGATACTGTGCGTGAACCCGTCCGGTGGCGCGGGGCGAGTTGTTGGCCAGGAAACCGGTAAGCCATCGTTCAACGCTGCCACCGCGCCCAACCCGCGGGGCAACACTGACCCAAACGAAATGTCGGTACCTGGCATTGACGTTTTAGTACCCCTTCAGGGCGACGGGAAACTCCTCGGGAACAAAATCTATATCCCTGAAGCGTTTTATAACGATCTCTATTTCGGTGGTGATCGAAGTCTTTGGCACGACCCTATGATCGATCGCGTCTCGTATCGATTGCAATTGAGCTCACCTCTCAAGGGAAAGGGTTCTCTTACGGATGCGGGAGGTTTGTTTGGCGAGGATGCATTCGCAAGCAATGCGTTGAGCCAGATTTGGCCGCGTGAGGTAACTGGCGACACTGGGCAACTGAGTGATGAAATACTCTCCGAGAGGAATGTTGCGGTACTGCGTGCGAGAATGCAACTAACGCTGCCTGAAAACGTTCGGCGGATTCGCATGCCTTACGAATTCAAACAAATCCGCAGCGTCACCCAACTCAACGCGACAGGCGATCCGATGACGGTCCGTTGGGGCGGGGATAATTCAGGCGGGGCCTGGGTCGATATTCCTGTGTTAGGACGAGATGTCGAGACGGTCGAACTTCTGATTTCGTTGCGTTGCCAATTCCAGTGGAAAGATCCTTGCGTTCTGGTCTCCTGCGATCTGCCAAATCTTCCCGCAGCCGACCTCGTTGTCACGGCCAGTGATGTGATCAATAACGTGATGATGCTGACTCCGACAACGAGTTGGTTCGTTGACCTTCCGACTCGCCCAGCGGGCGGCGGACTTCCACGGCAAGTCAACTCGACATCGTCGGTGGCAGTGGTGGAATCGGACGAGAGAGAGTCGGATGTGATCTTGCTTGGTTCCCAGCGTCAGTTGAAACTGCAGTTTCAGTTCGAACCATCCGTCGCTGCCGCGATCGCCACCCCAGGCATCGGACCACGAGAACCAAGCGGCACCAACGCGCAATCGGCTACTGTCGCCGATCACTCCACCCTGCCTTGGTACGACGAGACACAGTGGCAGCAACGCTACTGGGTACACGTGGGAAGTGGGAAAACGGTAGTTGAGTGTGAGCTCGAATCACTTCAATCACTGCCTCCGGAAGTCATCCTTTCCTTGGCGACTGTCGCCCCTCAAGTGATTTCCATCGCACCTGATGGCGAACCGTCCGAGCCGCAGGGTGAGAAAGCTTCAAGCCAGCATGCGAGACTGCAATCGCCCCCGCCCTGTGTGTTGCTGGGCACGCATTGGTCATGCCTGTCCCGTGACGATAATCCGTCAATGAAATCACGGAACTTGCGGTTGGTGTCGCTGTCGTCTCCCTCGCGAGCGATCCGTTTGGCTTGGACATTGCAAACTCCGAATCGGGGATCCTGGCGGATCCAACTGCCCCGCGTCTGGTTACAGCCCAACATCGTTGAGAGCGACGGGGATGCGATTGAAGATGAAGGCCCACCGATGCAACATCGAGGCAACGAGAACTTGCCCCCGTCTCAGTCTGTTTCACCACAATGGATTGCCTGGAGTTTTGCGAGTGACGTGAAACCTGACTGGTCAACGCTAGTTGAGAGTGAACCCATCGCAGTGGATCAGTTTTACAGCAAGTGGACGGGATTTCTCAGTTCGATTGATTATGTCACCAAAGGGGACGTGCGAGAGTTGAGCGTCAGTCAAGAGAGCGAAGCGAGATGGAGCATCGACTCCATGCATGATATTTCGATCCAACCGAACGCTCAGCGTGTGCATTACACGGCACACGTCACCGCACCAGAAAGCAAACGGCCTAACCCCGGCTTAGATAGCGATGCTCCCTCGTCACCACTCAATGGCGCAAGTCGTTATGTCATCCCATTACCGGCACGGGCACGATTGCTGGATTGGCGATTTGAGTCCGAAGGCAATCCTTCCGTAACGCCACACTCGGTGCCTCCAGAGTTGCAGTCAGAGTCGTCACAGTCGAGTGTCCAGATTGGCGATTCAGCGATCCCAACGGATGGTGTTTCGTCGCCTGATCTAGCCAGCCTTGATCCGCCAATCTGGGCCTTATTACGAGGAGATGGCGTGACAACACTGTACCTCACCACGGATAAGACCTCATTTGATATCACGGTGGATGTGATCATTCCAAGTCAAACCGCAAAAAAAACAAACAAACTAGGACTCATTGACATTAAAAAAATGTCAAGCGCTAGGTCATCCCGAGGTCCCAACGGCGAGGGGAATAGCGCTCACGACCAGTTTGATGGGCTCGATGATGTCAGCCAGACCAACGAGCTGCAGATCACACGGCACGTCGATACTATCGTCAAGTGGGTGCATCCCATTAACGCCATTCGGGTCGATACAGCGGTTGCGGATGCCGCTTCCTTATTGGCAAACGGTGAAATAGTGGTCGATCGATTTCGATCCGAAGGGGCAATTTCGAATAACTTCGATACAGCGAGATTTCGGACATCCAAGAATGGCCGACCTTTCAATGTTGATTCTCGTATCTCGCTGAGCTGGTCCGAGGGACGCTGGATGGCGCAAGCGGATTGTCAGGTCACTAGCTCGTACTGCCCCGACTACATCGACATTGCTATTCCGACTCGATGGTGCGAATCGTTACGGATCGATCCTCGCTGCGTCTCCTCTCGACAACCTACCTTGGACCCGGCGATGCAGGTGTTGCGTCTGCAACTTCGTAATGAGCCGGCAGGCGATCGGAAGTCCACCCACACTCGTACATTCCAATTGACCAGCCGACTCGCTGTTAGTGACATTACACGGGTGAGCGTGCCGGAATTGCGAATCATCTCGGCCCGGCAGCATCGCATTGATGTCGTTGTCCCAACGCGACTGACTAATGAGCAGGTTCGCTGGCACAGCAACTTTGCCGGACCCATTGAAAAACCTCGCTGGAGAATTCAATCCCATGCCGAGTCCACGCCAGCCTCAGATGATCCTGGCATCGAAAGTTCGCAAGAGCCGGATACGGAGCTTTCCGTATATGCAGTCACCAATCCGAGATGGTCAATCGATTTAGAAACGCTCCCCCGAACCGACCGTGTCGCGCGCCTGCTTCACACGGATCATAGCGTGATTGTTCAGCCGAATAGCGAGTCGCTATTGATGGTTAGTCGATTTGACATCGTTCCAGGTGACCAACCCGTGCTGCGACTTTCGATTGACCGCAGTGTGGAATTGCAGGGCGTTTGGGCTGCGACGCAACAAGCCGATCTGCAAACAGTTCCGACTTCCGCACGTGGCAGAGGTTCTCTCCAGAGTGATGGCGTTGTCTGGGAAGTCTCCTTGCCCCTGAGCCGGCTCAGCCAGACCGTCGAAGTATTAACGTCGCTTCCTCGTCATCTTCCTGACGTGCTCTTGCCCTCCCTCAATGGCTTGAGCCGCGACGTTCCCAGGGTGAGTGTGAACTGGAGTCAACGACCCGCCTCGACGGCAAAATCGGCCCGGACCATTGACGAAGTAATCGGCAGTGAAAAGGTCACGACCTCGGATACCGACCCATTCCATAATGATCCACGAGCCGCCGCGCTGATCGCGTCTCCAATGCCACCTCGCACGCGAGTGGCGTGGCTAGCATCGAATGTTGTCAAAGCCATCCGGACATCTTCCGACTCACTGGCCGACCGGCGAGATGACGAGGTGGCCGTGTGGCTGGGCCCATGGATCGCGCGCTATCGGTTATTATGCGATGCCGCGGGCCGGCAAATCGGTGACGATCGTCCAGATGGGGCTGTTTTGCTCAAGCCTACTGATTCAAAACATAGCGCTGATACTTCGCTAGGCATTCCCGCAGGGGATCTGCTCAGTTGGGAAGAAATGGATTCGTATATCGTGGCTCAAGAAACACGGTACTTCCCCAGAGACACCTTTGCCAACGGGAACAGCTCGTTGACATGGACGGACGATCTCGCGATCGCAAAACCGCCTGGGTACGCCGATCGCTGGACGTTTGCGTGGAGCGGGCGGCGTCTGCCGATCCAGGTATTCGCGGTCCAGCGGCCACCCCTTAGCGAACAAACGCGGCAACTTGTTTTGCGCAGTGGTCTATTTTTCGTGCTGTTCAGTCTACTGATGCTGGCCACTTTGCTACCTCGTCGTAAACATTCCGAGGCGGATAGCGATGAGAGTGAGAGGTCGATATCGTGGGCCGAAATGACGCTCAACCCGTCGCTCTGGCTGTTTGTCTTGGGTATCATTGGCCTGATTCTCATGCCCCTTCCGATGGCTCTTGGCGTTCTCGTCGTGTCACTTGTGTTCGGTGCCAGCCAAGCGAAGCGATGGATCGTCTCGCGGTGGAAGATGTCTATGCAGAAACGAGCTTCGATGTGACGCGTATCTACCTCGATCACGCCTCAACAAGTTGGCCGAAGGCCCCCGGAGTTGTCGAAGCAATGACAGATTTTATGCGGCAGTGCGGTGCCAACGCCTCTCGCGGCAACTATACGTCAGCACGGAGGGCCTCCGAGATTCGAGAGCGTGTACGCCGGCGGCTGGCGGAGCGAATCAATGCTGAATCAAGCGACTGCGTGAGTCTTCACAGCGGTTGCACCGCCGCACTCAATGCAGCGATTCACGGGTTGCTGCCTGGAACTATCGGTGCCGAGCATCATGTGATTGCGTCTGCGGCGGAGCATAATTCGGTATTGCGGCCGCTCGTTGACGTGACGACGCGCGCCGCTGCTCAGCTTGAAATCATTGCGTGCGACACGCAGGGATACATCGCGGCAGATGCTATCACCGAGGCGATTAATGATTCGACTCGCATGGTGGCATTGACGCATGCATCCAACGTCACTGGAATCCGATACCCCATCGCTGAGGTGGGACGACGGATCTCGCAACTCAACGAGTCGCGATCACACGCGAATCAGATCATCTTTCTATGCGATGCCGCGCAAACATTTGGTTATCTGCCGATTGATGTTGCAGCGATGGGAGTTCATGTCCTAGCGGCGCCCGCGCACAAGGGAAGCGGTGGACCACTCGGTATCGCGATGCTGTACCTACACAGCAGTTTACACGACACCGTCGACCCGATGATGCAGGGCGGCAGTGGGCATGACGGACTGGCAAATCAGATGCCCGAATCGATGCCCGAGCGGCTTGAGCCCGGCAGCATGAACATTGCCGCCCTGGCAGGCTGGGACGCCGCGCTCGACCGGCCGCTCACCGACCTTGCCGAACTGCACCAAACAACGACATACCTGCATGACCGATTGCAGCAAATTGGAGGCGTCCGTATCGTTGGCGGGCGGGGCGAATTGCCTCTTGCTAGTATCGAATTTGGGGACCTGCTGTCATGTGCTGAGGCCGCCGCGATCCTGGATGCCGAGTTCGGTATCGAAGTTCGCTCAGGTTACCACTGTGCGGGGAGACTGCATGACTGCCTCGGTACCCGAAATTCCGGAACCCTGCGCATCAGTTGCGGGCATGGCACCTCGTTCGACGAGCTGGACCGTTTAACGAGCGCGTTGTCGGCAATCGTGGCGGACTAAGAGCCGATCCTAAAGGGTCGGACCTCTTTTCGGAAAGGATCTCAGCTCCAGCATTCTTTGCTTTCGATTGGATTTCACGGTATAACAGGCATCCATTGAGCATCCTGCCCTTCTACTTCGCCATTACTAATGAGTACCGTCACCGCTGCTTCTGCCGCCATTGCAACAGGCGGCGTACCTGACGACGAGACGACTTCCCAGCGATGGATGCGGCAGATCGACCAATGGGCGGAAACGATTGGGGACTCGGTCAATCCGATCATGATCAAGGAGACGCGGCAAGCGCTCAAGAGTCGGCAATTTGTGATGACGTTCTCCGTGCTCTTAGTCGCTGCATTTGCGTGGACCGTGGCGGGCAGCCTATCGCTGATGCCGATGATTTACACCACTCCGTCAGCTTCGCGACTTTTGATCGGGTACTACATCGTGCTCGCGATTCCGATGCTATTGATCGTGCCCTTGGCAGCCTACCGATCTCTCGAAGCAGAGATTGACGATGGAACGTTGGAATTGCTCTCGATCACGGCGCTGAGTCCGTGGCAGATCGTGTTGGGGAAGCTCGCGAGTGCATCCTTGCAGATGATGCTGTACCTCGTCGCATTGTTTCCGTGCGTGGCGTATGCGTACACGCTGCGTGGTGTCGATTTGCCGACGATCGGCTTGATGATCGGTGTCTTGATCACTGCGGCGCTTGGATTGACGATCGTGGCCTTGGCATTCGCGCCGCTGGCGCGGGGGCGTTCGGGTCGGATCTCGACGCTGCTTGTCGTGCTGATGGTGCTGTTGATGGCCGAGTATTTCATTGGGATAGGCGTGGGCTATACGATTGTTTACGGAATTCCGTTTGCGATGGAGTGGACGGTGTTTCTACTGCTCGCGGCAGTCCTGCTGACCATCTCCATCGGACATTTATTGTTGACCGTGACGGCGGCTCAATTGACACCGGAGAGCGAGAATCGCAGCAGCGGGATTCGTTGGTCGCTACTCGTGCTGACGATTTTGATATTCGCATTCAATGCGTTCGCGATCGAATGGGATATCGAGGATCGCGAACAGGCTCTTTACGTTTTCCTGCCTTCGCTCCTGTTCTTGACCGCACTGTGGACCTTCAGCGGAGCGTTGATGGCGGCGGAATCGGCGACCGTGACACCGCGAATTCAACGCGAGCTACCAGGCAATTTTTTCAGCCGAATGCTGCTGTTGTTTTTTACTCCGGGCCCTGCAACGGGTGTCGTGTTCGCTTGTTTGGGGGTTCTTATGGTCATGGCTGCCGCTCAGCTCGCTCTCGAGCGTATGCCTGATTTAGGCAACGGTGCGATAGGCGGTGGCAATGGCGCTGCGGCCATGCGTTTATTGCTCCTAACGTACACGAGTTATCTCATCGTTTTCTTACTGTGCGTGCGTGGTATTGTCGCGATTGTTCGCATTCGGAATCATCCGCGCGTGGAGATTGGCGTGGCGGGTCTGATTGCCGTCGCAGTGTTGGCCGCATTGGTGCCCTATTCAATTGGGCTACACGCCAACGACTATCGTCCGTTTGCATACTCTGGTTGGCAGACAACGAACTGGGTCTGGACGTTAGGCGAGATCATCGAGGGTCAGCCACCCGCTTGGACGCTCGAAATTTCGATCTTCGCGATTCTAGCTGCCACATTGATCGCGTTCGCAACCGTGGGACGCCGGGCCCTGGCGATGCGGACGGCCACACCGGAAGCGGTTTTGGCGGAACGACAAAAAGTAAAGAACTGACGATCGACGCAGTTGTGCAGCTCAATCCGGTCGCTCGTTTCGCTCCGTATCCATGGGCCTGACAACGCGAACTCTCCTAAAGCAGCACCAACGATCGATAATCTGAAGGCGCCGACCCCTTCCGAGCGAGTTTGACTCCATGCGACGTTGCTTTTTCCTCATTCCGTGTATTGCTCTACTGGCGGGGACCGTGGTTTCGGCAGACGCGTCATGCGCCGAAAGGCCTTCGCCCCCCCGTTCGCAATCGTCCACTTTGGGATCTTCCCCAGTGGAACCGTCCGATGCCCTGAACCATTCCCGGTACCGGTTTGTGACGCTGCTCACCAAAGATCGCGTCACCGCACTCGTCAACGCCCCGAGGCCTTCTCAAGATGATGAGGACGAGCTCATGCTCATCGAAGGTGGCGACCCCGAGCCAGACGCAGTGGAGGGCGTCATCCCGGCACCTCAGGACAACCAAGATGACATCGCGAAGGATCGAGTGCGTGAGGCAATCGATTCGGCAAGTTCGGGACAGCAGGACATGGGCCGCGAGCGATCACTGGTCCCATTCACCGACGGCGCTCGACTGGCAATGCGACTGGCCGAGCTCAATAAACCGGGGAATCTTTTAACTGTGGCGATGCCGACGCCCGCTGCGGGTGAAGTACCTGTCAGTCAAGCCGCGACGGTGTTTGATCAACCGCCGCTGTGGATCGCTGGCGGTTACAGTGTACCTCCGCCTCCCCAGCGAGTTCATATCGCCTTCTTCCACAATCCAACCTATTACCAAGAGTTGAATTTGGAGCGCTGCGGACGATTGGATTGTGAACGATGCGGGTATCTCCAAAACCTCTATTCGAGCATGTGGTTTGTCGGAAACACGGCGCTGCTACCCTACCGTCTGGCGTCTGAACCGCCGTGTGAATCCGTACTTAGCTACGGGGACTGCCCGAGCTGCCATCAATACGATTGCCCGATCGAGCCACTACGCTTTGGCGAGTCATGCGTACCGACGAGCCGCGGACTGCTGAGCCAATCTGCGGCTCTGGCAGGATTCGTGTTGTTGCTGTGGTAGATGACTGCTAGCAAACAAAACAAATGGGGTTCATGGCTCCCAGGGGAGTCTCGGAGAGACTCGGCTACTCCTTCTTATCTCGCTGTGAGAGCGGTTTGATCTTGGGTGGGATCTCCTTGCCTTCGGGGATAAACTTCATAGAGATTGAATTGACGCAGTGTCGTGTATTCTTCTGCGTCAACTGTTCGCCCATGAAAACGTGGCCGAGATGGCCACCACAGTTACTGCAGACAATTTCAATACGTACACCGTCAGCATCGCGTTGGCGACGCACCGCGCCTTTGATTTCGTCGTCGAAACTCGGCCAACCGCAGTGGCTCTCAAATTTATCGTCGCTGGTATAGAGTTTGGCGTTACAGCGGCGGCAGATGTAGGTGCCCTCGCTCTTGGTGTTGGTATAGCCCCCAGGACCAGCGGGCTGTGTACCCTTGTTCAGAAGCACATAGCGTTCGAACTGATTGAGCAGGTTGTATCTGCCGTACTGGATGGCTTGCTTGTCATCGGCCGTATCTTTTTCATCTGACGTTTTTTCGACGGTTTCGGCGGCGCTGGCTTTGTCGACTTCACCTTTGGATGTGCTGTCGTTAGAAGCGTCCGTGGCTAATTTATCGCTGGGCGCCGCAGCGACAGCGTCATCATCTGCTTGCGCCGAACGTAGTAGCGAGTTCCCGGCAAGTGCCAAAACGGCCAAGCTGAGAGAAGCTGAAACGGTCAAACGGAAAATCGTTGAGAACGAGAGGGCTCGCGAAGGCATCGAATAATCTCCAAGGAGGACTGGCCTTTTCAATATACGCTAAAGGCAGCGTTTTCGTTCGCTCGATAAACCCCCTCCTCACGTCGTAGAGACTTTCGATGCGGAATTTACCTGGCCCGCTGCTGCCACGGCAGCCTGCTGCAGGTGAATCATCAATTTCTTGTGATCCCGGACAACGCGGAGAAACTCATCTTCGCTGACGGGTTTTTGGATGTAATCACAAACCCCCAGTTCGTCGCACCGTTGGCGATACGTGTCGTCCTCGAGTGCCGTCAACACGACAGTGGCAATTCTGGCCGAATCAGGGTGAATCTCCAGCATCTCTTCGAGCACGTCGAGCCCGGTGCCATCGGGCAGGATCATGTCGAGCAGCAGCAAGTCTAAACGCGGAGCGCGGGCAAAGATGCCGGTACGCTTCATGAACAATATCGCTTCCTGGACTGTTCGCACTAGCGTCAGGCGATGATGAACGCCACTCCGCCGAAGTGCGTGAATGGTAACGCGAGCGTCAACCAATCCATCTTCAACCAGCAGAATTTCCATTGGTTTGGTACGTGAATCACCCAACATATCAAAAACCTCCTTTAGGTTTTTACTCGCGTTCAATCAGTCCTGTGTGCAGCCTGTGCGGGCTGGTGAGTCGTGCAGCCGAATCAGCTCAGCTTCTAAGCGTTCGTGCGCCGTCAAGTCGCACGAGAATCGTTCGATGGAAGTGACGAGCGTTCGCAAGCTGCTGGTTTCGCAACCCCGATATTGTAGCTCTTCGGCCAGTTCAACCAAGTCGATCAGTTGCAAATAGAGTCGCCGATGCTGATCCGTCACACTTCGCACCATTTGTTGTCGCTCCTGCTCCGCCTCATTTTGTTCAGCTATCGACTGGAATGCTGCGGTCCGCTGCGCCGTCGCACTGTCAGCCGATATTAGCCCATAAGATTCTTCAAGGGTGAATTGCAGGGCCAACAGATCACGAAGCCCATCGAGGCAATTGATGAATTCACGCAACGAAGTCTGCGGCTTGTCGAAATCGATGGAGTGGGTTTCACAAAGGGTGCGAAGACGATGGACTTCGTGCCACAGATGTGGATTGCTATCCTTGATTTCTTGCAAGAACGCCGCGTTGACGAACCAATGGATCGTGTGATCGTGGTGGGAGTTAATTTGCGAATCGGAACCTATCGTCGATGACTTCGACAAGGCGCCCGTGAAGATGGTAGCCATGGCGGCAGATCTCCTTTAGCCATTCATCCGAGTGAGAGAAGAGTCACTGAAACTAAAGTGGCGCGAGTCACTCGTCAAGCAAATTCCATTAACGGCAATCAAAAACGCAGGAAACGGCCCGTCGGGGGGGGGGCGACTCGGAATAATGTTCGCAGATCCCGCAGCCGCCAGCCTGGGTAGATTTGCCACGGATTCCCTCACACGAATTTAATTTGTTTCTCGATCGTTCGCCCTTCCCTCGACGTCGCCGAGCGAACAAAATGGTCTCCCTTGGCGATCCCACCTCCCACCTCTTCAGCCCCGTCCTAATTCACCATGTTGCTCCCGCTGCGAATTTCCGCAAGTTCGTTTCGCACTCGACTTTTGCTCAGTGCAGTCCTCCTGACCTCACAACCCCTTCTGATGATGGGGTCTAGCGCCGTGTGCGCGGATCAACCCAGCACGGTGGACCGCGTGCTACAGGTGGTCAAAGACACGGTGGAGCCCGCCACAGAGGCTTCCTCGTCCGGCGAGGCGTCTGACCGGATGAAGCAGATGCAATCCGACGCGATCAAGCAGCAGCATGCGACCTGGGGACACTGGGGAAATCAACCTAAAAAATTCAGCTCGTGGACGAGTCACAGCAATCGACTCGTCCCTCTCTACACGTTCGGCATCACGCTTTCACCGCTGCGTGAACGGGGCAGCTTTTACTCAAGTCCTGAGCGGATGAAGAAACACTTCGGTGGTGTGCCCGCAGGAACGCTCAACCCGAACGCCACCTACCACGATCAGATCGATGTTTACGAAATGCAGCGAATGGCTGTTGAGCAAGGCAAGAAGCACATTATTTTGATGGTTTTTGACGGTACTGATTGGCCGACGACTCGCGCTGCTGCGACGTATCATAATCGAGGCGATTTTTATGACAGCGGTCGCGGCCGAGGATTGTCTTTTCAGGACTATCGTGGCGTGGAGACCGACTTTGCCTTTGTTGGGACAACACCGCGACTGGGCAGTGGCGAGGTGGATGTCAATTCACAAACAGTTCGCGGCGGCGAAAATCCAGTCTCCGGCGGATTTGACCCTGTCTTTGCTGGCCCCATGCCTTGGCAAGAGCGGTCCTTGAGTGGTTATCCCATTGGACACGATCGCCAACAGCCCCATACCGTGACCGATTCCGCAGCATCGGCAACCAGTCTGACGTCAGGTATCAAGACGTACAACGCATCGATTAATGTCAACGTCGATGGGTCACAAAGCGAGCCCATCGGCCGGTTGTTGCAAAGTGAAGGCTTTCGCGTTGGTGTCGTGACGAGTGTGCCCGTCAGTCACGCGACACCGGCCGCAGCGTACGCAAACAATGTTGATCGTGGGGATTATCAAGACATTGCTCGTGACTTGATTGGCCGTCCATCGATCGCCCACCGACGCGATCCCCTTCCCGGCGTCGACGTGTTGATTGGGGGCGGCTGGGGCGAAGGTTCTGGCAAAGACAAGAGCCAGGGGGAGGATTTTTTGGAAGGCAACAAGTACCTGCACGAGTCCGACATCCGCGCCGTCGAACTGAAGCCAGGCGAAACCGACCCGAACCATCGCAAGTACGTTGTGGCTCAACGGACATCAGGAAAAGATGGTGCTAAACTTCTCGCTGACGCAGCTCAGCGTGCGATCGCTAGCGGAGACCGTCTGCTGGGATTCTTTGGTACTCGCGGTGGACACATGCCCTTCCAAACCGCCGATGGCAAGTTCAACCCGACCTTCGACGTCAAAGGAACCGAGCGTTACACCGAAGCAGACCTGGCGGAAAACCCGACGCTCGCGAAGATGACCGAAACCGCCCTCAATGTCCTATCTGCACCCGCGCCCGGAAGTGATGCCGATGGCGAAAAAGCAATTCCGCCATTCTGGTTGATGGTCGAAGCGGGCGATGTCGATTGGGCCAACCACGCTAACAATCTCGACAACAGCATCGGTGCTGTGCTGAGCGGCGACGCTGCGTTCACCAAGATTACGCAGTGGGCCGAAGATCATCACGCTTGGGATGACACAGCCGTATTCGTCACGAGCGACCATGGCCACTTCCTTGTGATTGAAGACGTTCAGGCCATCGCCGATGCCAATCACAGTGAGTGAATCACTTCGATAAGCCATGCAACATCTTGAATTGAAAACGGACGGATCAATCGCATGGTTGATCATGGGCCGAGCGGAAAAGCATGCGGCACTCAATCCGCGACTGCTGCAGGATATCTCCGACGGACTCGATGAAGTTCATCAAATCAAGAGCGTTCGTGCGGTGGTGCTCAGCTCCCAAGGCCCCAGTTTTTGCAGCGGCGTCGATCTCTCGGTGCTGCAAAACATCCGCGCCCTGCCCGAGCATGAGCAACTACAACAGTGGTTTGAATATTGGCGACAACTCGCCGATGTCTGCGAGACGCTACTGCGGTTTCCTAAACCGATCATCGCCGCCGTCGATGGACCAGCGATGGGAGCAGGATTCTCGCTCGCGCTCGCCTGCGATTTGATTGTCGCGTCGGAGGATGCGAGTTTTTCCGCGGGCGCCGTGCAACGGGGCCTCGTCGGTGGCATCACTGCTGCTCTGCTCTCTTTTCGTATCGGCACTTTTTTGGCAGCGCGAATGAGCTTGACGGGACATCCGCTCTCATCCGAACAGGCTGATCGAGCCGGACTGCTTTGCCAGCCACCTATCCCGAGCGGACGAGTCGATGAAGTCGCAGCCTACTGGGCCAACGAGACAGCCCGTGGCTTTCCGCATGCTGTTCAGGCAACAAAGCGGTTGATCAATGAGAGCATCGGTGAGACGATGCTCACCCAACTCGCCGCCGCAGCCGCTGATTCTGCCACCGCCTGCACGACCGAGGCGGCAGGCGAGGGCATCGAGGCTTTTGTAAACAAGTCAAAGAATTGAAAATGCTTAGCGCCGCCGAAAAAACGAGTAGCGATGTGAAGATTGTCGCTCGGCTCTCCGAGCCGAAAGCGTTGGGAACGACCTCTTTCGGCTCGGAGAACCGAGCGACACTGTGGCGATCCTGTCTCGTCGTCGTGAGTTCATTAAGTCTCTTCTGGCTCAGCGGCTGTGCCAAATCGAGCGAGGGTGAGGTTGCCGTCTACTCTCGCGTTAATGAAGAGGTTGCTTTTCCGATTCTCGATGCATTTGAACGCTCAGTCGACTACGAAACCACCGTCGTCGCTGACTTTGACTTTGTCTCGACAAAAAGTGGAACCAGCGAAAAACCAGTCAATCCGGACGCCAGCATGTCGACCGATGGCTTGTTCGAACTGATTGTGGCGGAAAAAAAAGCACCGCAGTGCGACGTGTTTTGGGACAACGAGATTCTGCAGACGCTCAGGCTGCAAAAGCTCGGTCTGTTGCAGCCACATGACTGGCCCGTTCCCGCTGACTGGCCCGCCGACATGATCGCGTCCGATGGGACATGGTGCGGCTTCGCTGCCACCGCCCGGGTACTGCTCGTCAACACGGACCTGGTCGACGATCGCAAAAAATACCCCCAGAGCGTGCTGGAACTGAGCGATTCCAAGTGGAAAAATCAGTGTGCGATGCCGTTGCCGTTATCTGGCTCTACTGCAACGCACTGGGCGGTGCTGCGAGATCGCCTCGGACGTGACGCCACCCTTGATCAACTGCGGAAGATTGCCGACAACGCGTTGATTTTGCCAAGTAGTCAACAAGTCGCCCGGGCCGTCTCGGCAGGCCGTGTGGCCTGGGGACTGGTCGATTCGAGTGACGTGATGATCGAGCAAGAGCTCGGATATCCCGTGGCGGTCGTGTTCCCCGATCAGCAGCCCAGCCAGTCCGGCACGCTGCGCACTCCCAACACGCTCGCGATCATCAAAAACGCACCCGATCCGGTCGCCGCAGCTCAATTCGTCGACTACCTAATCACGCCGCAAATGGAAGACCGCTTGGCGATGGGACCGACCAGCCAGATCCCGCTCAGCAAGCTGAGTAAGTTCCCGCCCGCAGTGCTGCCCAATCACGCGGTCCGCTGGATGCGGGTGGATTTCGAAACCGTCGCCGATGGGTGGGATGAGTGGTCGGCCAAGGTGGCGAGAATCTTTGCGGAGAAGTGACATGATTTACGCGAAGCGACATCGTTTGGGACGATAAAGGCCGGTTGATTTTGGGCAAAAACATTTGCGGGCAACAATCAGTGGCGGCGTCAGGCTAGCTTTGTTTTGTAGAGTTGCTTTCTCGCTGCCGAAGCCAAAAACGCATGGCGATGTGCGCAAGATCATAAGCCGAATAAGCGAAATCGCGAATGCGCAGCTTTGATCCATCCATGTCTTCCCACGCCATCAGCGGATGCTCGTAAATAACTGATTGCCAGGGCGTGCCTGCCGGTGGTCTCGAAAGCATTCTCGCCAGAATTTCGACATCGAATATCCATCGAGAGTGGAATGGTGTGGCAAAGATGCCCGGTGTCTGTTCGGTCACACGGAAGATCTTGGCACCGCACTGCGTGTCGTAGATGGGAATAGCAAGACAACATGAAACAGCAGTTGCAAAGCAACGCCCCAGATAATGTCGAAGAATCCGCCGATGGATGTGTCGACCAAGCAATTTGACACGCGCGCCCATGACCATCTCGAGAGTGGGGCGATCAGCGAGCAACTCACAGAACACGGGAATATCCGCCAGCGGCGTCGCTAAATCGGCGTCCCAGTAACCGATGAACAGGCCAGATTCACTGATTGCAATCGATTTCTCCATTCGTTGCAAGACGGACTGAACGCCTTGTCGAACGGCCTCCGCTTTGCCGACGTTCACCGGTAGATGCAGCACGGTAGTGTCACTCTTCACTGACTCGACACAGGCATCCAGCAGCGTGGCGGTTTCATCTTGACTGCCATCGTTCACGAAAACGAATGAAATCTTGGGATGCAGCCGTGCGAAGTCAACAAACGCTTTCGAGTTCAGCCTGGAGCACTCGTTGTAACACGGCACAACGACAACACACTGAAACCGCCGATTGGAAGAAAACGCTGACCGTGACGATTCCTGGCTCGGACCGCTCATTCGCAGCTCACGGTTGAACACGCATTTCTCGTATGAACTCCTGTTTTACACATCGCTTTGACGCATCGCTTAATAAAACCAATGCCAGGAGACGAACAACGCCGTGTAGAGCCCTAGCATCAGCCCGCTCATCGCCGACAGAATCGCGATCGCTGAAACAGGCAGCCGCGATAGGATTTGCCCAAGCACCAGGTAGGCTGGGAAAATCACGCTCGCGTAGCGAGCCTGAGACATCATGCAATTGCGTGCCGCTTGAAACCACAGCGGGATTGCCAGCAAACCGATGACAAGAAGTACTTCACGGGTATTTACCCAGCGCTGCCTGACGCCGAACCCAACCAGACCAACCGTCGCTAAGACGTAGATCGGATTCCAAAACTTCATGTTAAAGAGCGGATTATCCGTGGGTGGCACGCGACCCCAGTAGCAGCCGCTTGATGGAATGTAGACGGCCCAGAAAGGTTCGAGCGTCAATAATTTGGTTAGCTTATCGCCGATCCCAGTGACAAGTCGTTCGTCCCAATGGACCTGCGTCTGAATGAACACCCACGGATCACCAAATCTGAAATTCAGGTAAATGATATAGGCCAGCAGCCCCCAGATTGAGACGGGAAGCAGCGCTGCTGCCGTCGCTATGGCGTGAGGCAGCGATCGAGGTTGCCGATCACGCCACAACCACCACCAAAACACGGGTAGCAAGGCGACTCCGGCGGAACGTGTTGCCGTGGCGAAACCGATCAAGAGGGCCACGACGATTGGATTCCAGCGCCTTTGCATCCCCAGCATCGCGACCACTAGACTGAGCAAAAACAGCGACTCGGTATAACACATCCGCATCCAAAATGTCGTCGGAAAAAGTCCGAGTGAAAGGAGAGATAGATCGGATACCTCGCTTCGAGCTTGCGGGAATCGTTCGGCGAGATACATGGCGAGCGTTAAAAAGCATCCGATCAACGCGAGTTGCGACACGCACAGAAGTGCCCACTCCGCACGCCAACCGGTGATCCACTTCACGACCGCCGCCAGCTTTGGAAACGCTGGGAAAAACGCAACACTGGACTGGGCATCGGGGTCGTAGGTGTACCCGTTATCAACAATTCCAACGTACCACTCGCCATCCCAAGCCGCGAAACTGCTCCACAGGTCAACGCGTGTCGTCGAACTCGGATGGGCACTCTCCAATGTGGTTCGCCCGAGTCCGAACCAAGCACCAACGAAAACGATACACGAGGTCAGATACCAAACAACCAAAGCGCTCAACAACGCTCCCCTGGCGGAACTTCGGGAACTCGGTTGACCACCGAGACCTCCGTTTCCGGCAGCGCTCTCGATGTCTTGGTTTCGCGCAGGGACGAGTGCCATCAGTGCTTTTCCACAGTCAAGTTCGTTGCTGATGAATCCGTCGTCAAATCACGCTTCAACTGCGTTCTCGGGGAGGAAATTGGCATGGTTCCTTGGGATGACGGCGTCCAGTGACGATACTTCCACACAGCGGCCAGAGCTTTGAAGAAATGTGAAGGACGTAGCTTTTTACCCTCCTTGTAAGATCGCGACGTATAGCTGATTGGAACTTGGTGGATCGGGATTTTCGATCGCATCAACTTGGCGGTGATCTCAACGCAGCCTTCGAAGCCGTTAGATTGCAGATCGAGTTCTCTGAGCACTCTTCGTGGAATGAGTTTGTAGCAGGTCGCATGATCGCGTACAAAGGATCGATAAACTAGAAGCAACGCCAGATCAATCGCGAGCACCCCGCTCGCAAAGAGCCAGCGACTGGGATTGTTCCAACAGCTGGGACGTCGACCGAACACAGCTCGGTTTTGATCCGCGACGGAGTATAGGCGTTCAATGTCCGCTGGATCGTATTCGGTGTCCGCATCCTGAACCACTATCAAGTCAGCGGATGCCATTCGCAAACCGTGACGAACCGCAGCTGTCTTACCCAAGTTCGTAGGGAGGCATAGAATTTCATCACCGTCCTCTTGAAGGGCCATGAGGACGCCCGCTGTTCCATCGGTTGAACCATCATCGACGAAGATGAGCTGAACTCCGAGCAGCCCAAGCTGACGCAGACGATTTGCGACTAATTCTACAGAAGCAGATTCGTTATAGGAGGGCACGATCACAGCGAGCCGCAGTTGTTGGCGTGCCGCTCCAGGTTGATTCATATTATCCGGCGTCGCTTCTGCAGAAAATACAGTCCTACAATGGACGCAATTGCTAGTGTTGCCAACATCACATAAAGACCGATGGAGCTTCCGTAATTTGGTTCCGGCAACCCGTAATAGGTAAGCCAACACCGCTTCTCGCCGGCAGGATCCTTGACGGCGTCTTCCAGGACATTGTGCGAAAACAGTGTCTTCCTACCGGTTCGCATATTTTTATTCTCCCAGGTTAGTTCCGAATATACGTGCGCATTGCCATCGAGAGACCGCCAACCCGAGAACTCTTTTTTATTCTGGAATTGCGTCTTGCCATCCGACGAAATATCTCTGATGGTAATCGGAACAGATCCATCGTCAGCATCTGCTATTACAATCTCGGCACTAATCCAAGGAAATTTTTTCTCACCAGGCAATTTTTCTGGAAACGCAAACTTAATAGTATTCTCGTTCGCATCCCAGGTCGCGTAATCCGACATTTCGTGCAATTGCTCGATCGAAATAATTCCGAGTCCGTATGGGACTTGCGTTACCGAGTTTTCCGATGCCATATTTCGATATTGTGTCGTTCCGGCTATAGCAACATCCTCAAGGATCCAATCCCGACTACCTTCCTTGATCACCGTTGCAGTATACTTCGAATTTGTGATGTAGACACGAGCGATTTCCTGCCCATCCTGAATGTAACCTCCCTCGGTAAATTGAGCATTCTTTGAGAACCACTCCGTTTGAGTAATGGTATTCGACTTGTCCGTATCATCTACATACGTCAGCATATAACCCACTGGCTGTGCATTCTTGCTTTGCTTGACCAACTCTGCAATCTTCCGCTTCGACACCTCATCAGCTCGGCAATTGAAGCAGAGAAATATAAGCACGAATGCGATGAGCTTAGCCATTAACTTACAACTAAATTGAATTCAAGCAAAAAGGTAGAGTTACCGCAGTATTAAACTGTGTCAGATGAGTCGCGATAAAACTCTGGTGGACATTTTGTTATTAGTGATTCCGAACGTAACCACTTACAAATTAAAAGCATAACCGAAACGCTGCAATCCAGAGCGCCGAACGGCTTAATATGCTCCGCATCTGCGAATCGACAAGGTTATATTTTTTCGGGTGACGGAAAGCGGATACGCCTCGACCGATGAGCCAAAGCAACCAATAGACGGATCCCGCCGCAGCGAAAGCAGCAACGCCCCGCGACCAGAAGGTCGTCGTGAGGCGATAGCTTCATCAGCGATATCACACTTCCGTTTAAACACGCATCAACGAATCTGCGTCTACGTCCAATTAGACTGACAAAAGCAGCGTTGTTGCGGATTCGGCGTCGGAACTAGTGTACAGGTGCAGACAGGCCACCATGGCACGCAGCTGCCCTCTGTGCAGCCGCCACCCGCTCCACCGCTTTTGGATAAGCACGTATTGTCGGTGCATTCCCAAACACTAGCATAGGCCACAGTTGGCGCTATCGCTTGAAAACAAACGACCGCAACCAAGAGACACATAAACAGCATGACGCGCGAACATATTTCTCTCATCATTTTCTCCAATACTTTCAACAGGGAACATCGTAAACGAAACACTTCAATCAACTGGTCAGCTTTGCTGGATTCGAACTGGGACACGAATCTGAGAGACTCGATCATTACCTATCTTGCATGTTAGAACCATGCTAAAAAAACCTTCTTTTCCTACTCCAACAAGCTTGAAATCGAAGATGCACGGCAAGCGAGAATTAGCTTCCAAATGCAATGTATTGCTCATAGGCTTCACCCCGCAACTTGGATGAAATCCGGAAACATCAACTGCGGAATTTGACCTATTGGCAAGCGTCAGAGACACGACTCGCCACGGCTCCGGAACGTCGTCGCGATCGACTACTCGGCCAATGGAGGCGATTACTTCACTAGAGTTCGCGTACTCGCAACGGACATGGTCAACTATGGGGCCACTCGCAGCAAGTGCAACACCGGCTAGCAGGATAACACTTAGGAAAACGGGACTAAACCGAGTTCTCTCGCTCGGCTGCGTGGCTCGAAATAGAAAGCCAGTCGCTATGCACAGAATGGCGAGGTCAGCCGCAAAGACAGTCCACGTGGGGAAATTGGAAACAGGAAAGCAGGGGCAAACTAGATTTCCTTGCAGCAACAGCAAACCCGACGCAATTGAATAGAGCGAGAAAAGTAACGCAATTGCGAGGTTAGCCCACCAATCCGATTTTGCAACAACAAGCCAAAACGCCAGGCTCGACTCCAACACTAGCAATGCCAAAGACGAGCATACTCGCGAGATATCACTCAACCCAAAGTAGTACCAGTCCCGAAATAACTCGGTTGACTTTTCGAAAGCAGCAACCCCCAGTACGACCGCAACACTCAAGCGGAAGAAAATTTGCATTTTGGAGAGAACTTGCCCAGTGGCCCGAGCGCGACTCGAACCCGCGATGCCACCCCCACCAGTCTCATCGGAGGTTGGGAGGTTGGGAGGTTGGGAGGTTGGGAGGTTGGGAGGTTGTCATATCGCGGCACCGAGCATGGGAAGACAACTGAAACAGTGAGCGGAAGATTGAAGTTGACAGAATAACTGGAGATGTCAACACTGTAAATTGTACTTAGTGGCGATTTTTCTTGAATTATGTTCCCACGTCCAGACTCTGGCACGGATTGCTGGCTCGGGTGATTCATTGCAGAATTGCGGTGGTCTTCTTACTCAATAACGTAAACCATTTCAAATTACCCGAGCGGTGACCATCATCCGGTACAAGAGGATTCGAAGACGTGGATTCGCGGGACTGTTTTTTTTGTCAGCGTTTTTGCTGGCTTATCAAGCCGTGACGAACGCGCCCACAAGTGACGAGGCTGGGCATTTGGTGAGCGGGATCGCGATCGCGCGGTCCGGTGATCCTGGTTTCTACCGTGTCAATCCGCCGTTACATAAACTGATCAGCGGCGTTGCGGTCGACGTGGCAATTCAACCTCAGCTGCCACCGCTCTATCCCGCGTCAATGATGATGGCGGGTGCTCGCCAAGAGTTTTTGCTGGCTGACGAGTTTTTTTTCCTGCATCCTGCTGACTATGGTCGAAGCTTCATTATTGGCCGGCTGGCTCGGATTCCAATCGTGTTGCTGGCCGGATGGCTGCTGCTCGTCGGGTTTCCGCAATCGCTGAAAGGCTCCGCAGTGATCGCGACTGTTCTTTGGTTGACGAGTCCCCTGGTTCTGGGGCATGGCTGGACGATCATGCCGGACGCTTTATCGGGCGTGGCAATGGTGCTCTTGATGATCTCGACACTGGCTTGGTTGAACTCGCGCGAGTGGATGAATTTCCTGTGGCTCGGAATCGCGTGGGGACTTGCGATTGGAACCAAATTCACGTTCTGTCCGATCTATCTTCTGTGGCCGATCGGGATGATCGCGTATGAATCGACATTGCGTGGCGCAGTCCTGGCGGTCGGTTTCTCGATTGCTGGCGTCCCACGTCGGCCATGGCTTGATTGCTTTGCTGGTGGTGATCGGGTTATATGGAGGCGCAGAGGTGGCTGTTCCTTTGAAGCAACATGTATTTCAAAGTCACACACTCGTGGCGCTGACCGAAGGGGTCGGCTGGTTACCATCACCCTTTCCGAAACAATTTTTAGTCGGGATTGACGAACAGCAACTGGATTTAGAGCACGGACTCCCGACCTATTTTATGGGGCATTGGTATCCGCGTGGCATGTGGTGGTACTACCTCGCGGGACTGCTGGCAAAAGAACAGCTTGTCTTCTCACTTGGCTTGATCGCGATGATGTTCGGAGGTGTTCGGTTGTGGTATCGGACTGACGAGCGAACGACTGTCGTGTCCGCACCGTCCGAGCGTGAACGAGTGAAAGGCTCCGCCTGTACCGTGTCTGCTGCCATCGCGACAGGCAAATCGGCGGACTCCGACATCAGGCAGGTCAGGGCTTGTTTTCTATTCTGTTTCATGATTGCGGTCATGGTGTTAGGGTTGCTATCCTGGCACAGTAAAATGGCGTTGAATGTTCGATATGCATTTCCCGCACTCCCAGCGTTGTACTTGGCAATTGGGATCAGTGTGACTTCACTATTCGCGGGGCGAGAAAGCTGGCTGCGGCGATTGTTCCTCCTGATGCTGGTAATCGTGGCCGGGGAATTGACTTGGAGCTTCCCACATTACTTTGCTTACGTGAATCCTCTTTTTGGAGGTAGTTATCGCGTACCTCCGGTATTGCATGATAGTAATTTCGATGGCGGCCAAGATCTCTGGCGATTGGAACGTTACTTGGCTGAACATCTCGTACCAACGGGCGTTCGACGATACGTGGGTATCGACTCGCGACTTCCTACTTCTGCGCTGCGGTTCAACTCCGCCCCACCAACAGAAGAAGTATTGAAAGAAATGCTGGTTGAGCGAAAAACTGGCGTGCGTGCTTCGATGACGAACTCAAAGACCGAGGTTATCGTGATGCGTGGCTTGGGTATGCCCGCACTTTGGACGAAGATGCAAGGTTGCGGCGATCCTGCGACCATGGCATTGCTCGCGGAACTCTTGACGTACCCGCCGGATGCGTGGATTACGCCAACGCTCGCGATTTATCGAATGCCATCATCCTCGGAGCTTTAGTCCATAATGACGCTGGCTGGCTATCGAGCGGTCCTTTTACTGGAGCGTTGTCAAGGGCGGGTGATTTTGGAAAAAAATATTTGAGGGCAAAAAAATAGGAGAGATTGTTCTGGGCCAGGCTGTGATTTTTTTGCCCATCAATTCATTTCTAACGGTGATAGTGAGTGAAGTTGGTGTCGCGTGAGTGTTGGTGTCGTGGCCTTGAGGCGATTATTGTGAGGAGCGTGCGTATGAGCGGCTGAAGCGTGGACTCCAGCGCGTGAAAGTTTGGCAGCATGATACTGGCTAAGTCAGTTTCATCGAATCGACGACTTTTGCGATCATTGGTTGCTCGGCTTCGGAGAGCGGGGGCGTGACGGGCTGCTTGTAGTTGATCGCGTAGTCGTAGCCCGCACGATCGTAGACGAGATCAAACACGGCCTGCAAATCCAATGTCACTTCGGGGTCTTCAAACGATAGCGGAATCAGGATTCGGGGCAGTGGATCGGCGAGCGACCAGCCGTAGACTTCGGCCAGTGGTCGCGGTTTCGGTTTGCTGACCACGGCGAAGTAGTCGCCCGGTGGTGGGTCTGAAACCGTTGACCGTTGGCCGCTACGGAATAAGTCGATCTCCACCATACTGGCGCTCGTTTTGAGCAGCGCGTGGAACTTTTCGAGATATTGGTCGCGTCCTTCGGTGCCCCGGCGTTTGTTGGTCGGTGATAGCAACTCGATCACCGTCACCACGCGCGCTGGCGTACCACGACGGATGGTGATGAACGTTTCGCGATGTTCTTCGAAATACGGGATCGTACAAACTTTGGGTTTGATCGACGGGTCGGTTAGCAAGGCGGTATCGCCGCTGTCCGTTTTGTCAAACTTGTCAAAGCGATGGTAGATCGCCGCGTCCGCAACCAGCGTCTGGACCGCTTCGGTCGGATCGATTTGTTCAAGATAAATCCGCCGCTCGACATCGACGATGTAATTGGGACGAACTGCGGGAACAAGCGCGTCCCGAATTGCCGTAATAAAACTGATGTGAAAGTCTTCCCACTTTTGACTCTCGATGAATGGGTCCATTCCTGGAAATGGTGATGGCATATTGACAAGACTCTGGCGTAGGGACGGTGATGCGACACGCTGTCATTATAACGTACTACGTCCGTCGGCTGATTCCTCCCCTAGGATGCGGCCAGAGTGGGTGACGAGAGCACCGAACAAACACAACACAACACAAGCAGGATTCGGGGTCGCACGGCTAGACTCTCTCATTACAAACGAGGGGAAAACGACAATTGTAACGAGCGATTTCGGGCAATGCTCCACCGACGGCTCACTAAGTCCACGCCAATTCCACCCTACGTCCTGTTTCGTCTGCAGGTCGTTTCGGCACGTCCTACCATCCAGCCGAGCATTGAAGTAGAATGATTTGAGCGGCTGCTGTATCCAATTAATCTGCGTGTATGACCGTGAAGATGTCATCTGACCCCAGTTCCACATTGCTCACGCCTGAACCGACTTGGGCGGTGGCCTACCTGTTTCCGCCGCAAGGCGAGTGGACGGAGAATGAGTTTTTTGCGTTGCATGGCAATCGCTTGATTGAACTCGTCGATGGAAACCTGGAAGTATTGCCGATGCCGACATGGTTGCACCAATTGATCGTGGACTTGCTCGGCGAAGCCATCAAACAAGCGGTTCGCACTGGCGCGGGCGGACATGTGCTTCAAGCCCCGCTGCCAGGGTAAGCGCATTTAATTTACGGCGGGTATCGAGTTTAGGATTTCGAGTAGGAACTCAAAGTCGTATCCGGCACGCAATCGCTTTTGACGAATGCTTCCCTTGCGTGTCTCGTTGTGCTTGATCAGCGTAACCGCCAAGCGACGAAGCCAACTCACGTTCTCGCCGCCGTGGTCTTTGCGGATCCGTGACTCGTCTTCCCGGAACGTCACATCCATGACCCAGTGGAGTGAATTCTCGATGCCCCAGTGCTGGCGAACGGCAGCCCCGAAACGTTTTGCCTCGCTTCCAAAACTCATGATGTAATAACGGACTTCCCCGTCACCCCAATCGTTCACGTCTTCACTGCGATACGTGATCGTTAAGCCGATACTTCGGATGTTCTTCCAGTCGCCGGTTTCCTTCAGTGATTTGGGGGCCGACAGAGTGTAGTAGAGCCGACGCTCGTAACGACCATGTGGTTTCTTCTGATCGTCATGGACCTCGTGCGTCGAGAGTCGCTTGGGAGGACGGTCAAGCGACATCGCCCGCTCGAACTCATTCTTCAACGTTTCGTGCAGCGTTTCTTGGTTGCCTTTGACCGCCAAACAGTAATGACCTTTTCGCTCAATGATCTTCCTCGCGATGTCGCGTTGGCAGCCCATTGCATCGATCGTCACGATCGCTCCGGAAAGTGTCAGTGATTCCAAAAGCTTCGGAATTGCAGTGATTTCGTTCGATTTCTTGTCGATGGTGGTCTGCCCGAGCGTCAAGTGCTGATCGCTCGCCCAGGCACTGACGATATGCAGCGGCTTGACGCCACCGACCTTCGAACCGCGGAGCGTTTTTCCATCAATGGCGATCACATTGCCGAGCTCTTTACGGAGCCCCTTAAGCCATTTCAGAAACGCTTGTTGGAATGCCGCCGGGTCAAGTCTTGAAAGAGTGCGACGGAGCGTATCACGCGAAGGAAGCCCACCGGGAAGTTGAAGAAACCGCTCAAGCCATTTCTGATGCGTTTCGGCCCACGTTCGCATATCAGCCCATCCATCGGCATTGCAGATCACCGCACAGATTGCGATCACGATCATGTCGATGAGATTGTGAACTCGACGGCGATTGATTCGGGGGTCTTCGATTTCATCAAAGCACTGCACGAGTGAGAGGATGGCAGAATACTCATCTGCGGCAATCGCCTTCTCACGAACGGTCTGCCTCTTTGACTTCCTCGTGGTTTCCAGCGGCTCTCCGGAGAGCACTTTTCTCTTGTCGTGCTTGTTGCCGCAAGGCTCTTGCCAGTGGTCGTTGGTGTTCCGCGAGGGCTCGGTATCGTTTCCCATTGCAGCGACTCCATTCGCTTGTTCGAGGTTGGTTTTAGCGGCTTAGAATGTTACCGAGTCGGGCCAAACCGAGCCACCGGAGTGGCACTCTCGGACCCGAAAAACCGCTAAATACCGCTCAAATACGGGAAATTAAATGCGCTCACCCTGCCTAATACTGGGTCTGCCGGGAGAAACGGAATCAAGCTCTGCAGAGGTGCAACTTGACAAGGGATATCCCGGTCGACGGTGCGCCAACGGTGCCGACGGTTCTCGGCGAGTTTCGATTCGCCGAGGACGCTTTTATTAAACAAATCATTGGACACTTGAGTTATGCCTCAGAAAACCTCCAGTCACCATCGCGCACGCTTCGGTCGGATGAGCCTTATTCTTTCGCTTGTCATACCAAGACCCCCAGCGTTTCGCGGGAATCACTGACGGTCTTTCCAATACGTATATGGTCGGTGAAGGCGTACCAGCACAGAATATCCGATCGGCGGCTTTCTACGCTAATGGAGATTATGCGTCGTGCCACGCGCCTCCTAACTACTTTGCCCAGCCGCCAACACCGGACAATTGGCAAAATGTTGTAGGTTTCCGAAGTCGTCATTCGGGCGGCATCCAGTTTTTGATGTGTGACGGCAGCGTTGTGTTTGAAACCGAATCGATTAATCATAATCTGTATCGCAAGCGTTCAACGAAAGCAGGCGGCTCGGTTGTCGATTCTTTTACAGGTACGTCACTATAGTAATGATGAATCGATTAACTTCGCCCCTTGCTCCACCGCTTGCTATTATCATGCCTTGTTTCAACGAGTCGGATTGCTTGCCATTAAGCTTTGATGATCTTTACCGACGCTTGAAGCCACATCTTCGAATTAGGGTATCCCGTTGCAAGCGTTGAGTTTGATCGCACCACTCGCGTGGCTGGTGAAACGAAATACACCCTTTTCAAAATGGCATCGCTTGCAAACCAGGCGGTTTGGGGATCAAGAGTCGCCGTCACTCGCTTGGGAATCATCTGTAGTGGGTTGCAGGTGTTGCTTTTAACATGCTCGATCATGGCATTTGTTTTACAGAGCAGCGCTCAGGCGGTGGCAATTGTCGTCTCACTGCAAGTGTTAGCATTGACCTGGTTTCTCAGTTCCATTTCTCTCGTTATCTATCAGAGCGTGCGACCGTTGCCACTCTTTCAGATCGCCGAGCGATGCGGTGACTGGCGGCAGGGGACGCACTCGATGCACGCTCGGTCCGACTCGCAGCACATCGCGAACATGCACGCAGATCATCGGCCTGCAGTGACCAGATAGAAATGCGAAAACCGCTGTACTCGAGTGTTGGCAGCGACCGAACGGTTTGAACCTCAAATGGAGCCTATTGCCAACCGCATGAATGAACCTCAGACTTCCGTACACGAGGACGATGGAAATTACTCGAACGCTATTCCTGAACCCACATCGCGAGGTACGCTCCGTCAGCGAGCAATCGCCGCACTGCCGTCGAGCGTAATATTCTGGTACTTCACAACGATACTTGTGCTCATTGGAGTGTCGTTCGGCCTGGAGCAGGTTACGCTCGAACGCACCCACGAAAGCTCGGCAACTCGTGTTGATTGGTGGAGCAGCTTTGCGACCTGGGATGGCGAGTGGTATGTGGGAATTGTCGATCACAGTTACGCGATCCCGTTGTGGTTCCAAGCCACTCGGACCTGCATGATGTCTCAATCTCGCTATGCAAGCGTGATCTTTCCCACCTACATTGTGTTGGGAAAAATTCTCAGTCGATTGCCCGCGTCGCTAGCAACGATTCTGTGTACCACGAGTGGATTATTGCTGGGACTCTATACCGCCATGTTCGTCTCGTGGCACTGGTTTTACTGACGGCGGACACATCGCGAATGGGCTCCGCGAGTGAACTCGCGCACCGTTACAAAGGCCAGCATGCGCTCGCGAGCGTTCCTAAAGTCCGCTCCCGTCGCCCCGGATCCGGTGCTGCTGCTTGACGAAGCGGGTGACGCCGACAATGAACAATAGGATGCCGACCAGCAGTAGGACGATGCCGAGAGCGAGTTTATCCCGCGTCTCGCCGAAAAACTTGATCACCGTGGCTCCTGTGCCCGCGATCATGAGCGAGGTGCGCGCGTATGAAAGCAGCGTTCGCTCGTTGGCGAGATCCGTTCGGATCAGCGCCAGCTCATTGCGACGATCGAGCGTCATGTGCGGGTGTTCGACAGGTTCGTGCATGAGATTTCAGAATAGGCGATTGATGCCGTTGAGCGCCGCGACGCGGTAGGCTTCGGCCATGGTGGGATAATTGAATGTCGTCTCGATGAAGTACTCGACCGTGTTGTGCTCGTCGGGCTGGTTCATGATCGCTTGGCCAATATGAATGATCTCTGACGCATTGGCGCCGAAGCAGTGTACTCCCAGGACCCGTTTGGTTTCGCGGTGGAAAAGCAGTTTGAGCATGCCAACCGTTTCACCGGTGATTTGAGCGCGGGCGAGGGAGCGGAACTGCGAATGGCCGACTTCGTAGGGTACACACTGTTCAGTGAGCTCGCGCTCGGTACTGCCAACGGAACTGATTTCGGGGCTGGTGTAGATCCCTGTGGGGATGTCGTTCAAACGCAGGTTGCCGCTGGTTTGACCGAGCATGTGCATGCCCGCAGACCGGCCTTGCGTGTAGGCGGCACTGGCCAGGGACGGGATGCCGATCACGTCGCCGACGGCGTAGACGTGCGGCAAGCAGGTTTGGAATTGGTCGTCCACTTGGATCTGCCCACGCCCATCTGCCTCGATGGGAAGATGCTCTAATCCCAGATCTTCCGTGTTGCCTTGGCGTCCGTTGGCCCACAAAAACACGTCCGACTTCAGTACTTTGCCGCTCTTGAGATGCAGCACGACTCCGTCGTCGCGGCCTACGATTCGGTCCATCGTCTCGTTGTGCCGAATGATCACGCCTTGGTCGCGCAAGTGATAAGAGAGTGCGTCGATAATCTCGTCGTCGAGAAACTCCAGAAGTTTTGCTCGGGTGTTGATGAGGTTGACCTTGATGCCGAGGTTGCGGAACATCGACGCGTACTCGGTACCGACCACGCCAGCCCCATAGACAGTAATCGTGCTCGGTTTTTCATCCATGTCCAGTATCGTGTCGCTGTCAAAGATTCGCGGATGAGTGAAATCGACATTGGCCGGTCGGTAGGGACGTGATCCGGTTGAGATCACGATGTGCGCCGCTGTGATGGTTTCGTGGTTGTCAATGGAGATCGTGTGCTCATCGAGAAACCGAGCTTGGCCGCGATGAATCGGCACGTTATTGCGGTCGTAAAAGGACTGTCGCATCGTGACTTGGCGTCCGATGATGGTCTGAGTGCCACGGCGGAGTTGTTCCATCGTCGGGGCCGTAGTGAAACCAAGTTCCCGCATGACAGGGCTGGAAAGCGCCTTCATCGTGCTGGTGACGGCATACCGCATTGCTTTACTCGGGATCGTACCCCAATGAGTGCAGCCACCACCGATTTGCCGGTATCGCTCGGCGACGCCCACTCGCCAGCCGCCCTTGGCAACCTGCATGGCCGCACCTTCGCCGCCGGGGCCCGTGCCAATGACGAACAGGTCGTAGTCGTACTTAGCTCGCGCCGCGTGCGGCATCGACTGTGGTGTCGGCTGCGACGTCGTGTCGACGACCGCGGATTCGCTGGCATTCTCTGCTGGATTCTCTCTTGCGATAGTTTCGTTGGCGTCAACTGTGGTGCTGGATGAACTCAACATCGGGCTCTTTTAATTGATGAAAATCATGAAATTAGGGATGCGGGCCGTGTCAGGAACCGGTCGATTCTGGTTGAATCAGATTCACGAGGGTAGTTTTTAGATTCCGCCAACCCCCAGGTTTTACGATGTTGCTGGCCTGCGTCCAGTCCGATGTTCAATTTGCCGATGTTCGGGCGAATTTAACGACCGTTACCAACACGCTCGACCGATTGGGTCGCCAGCAGGTTGATTTAGCGGTTTTTCCAGAGTGCATGTTGACGGGATACGCTTTCGATAGCCGCGATGAGGCCAGTGGGGTAGCGATTGAGGAAAGTGGCCCCGAAATTGCGGAAATTGTTGCGGCAGCGCAGGGAGCTGATTTGGCTCTCACAGTCGGCACGTTGATTCGCGATAACGATCGATTATTCAACGCCGCGCTGCTCATTGATGGCAGTGGAATTGTCGGGCGATATCACAAAGTTCATCTGCCACATTTGGGGGTAGACCGGTTCGTTGATCGTGGTGAAATTCCCTATCAGGCTTACACGCTTAGTGGCAGCGGAGCGAGGGTGGGGATGGGGATTTGCTATGACAGTTCGTTTCCTGAGCCGATGCGTGTGCTCGGGCTCGACGGGGCGGACATCATTGCGTTGGGGACTAATTGGCCCGTGGCCGCCTCGCGGACGGCTGAGATTGTGCCGCCGGCCCGGAGCATGGAGAATCACCTATTTTTTGTCGCGGCCAATCGCATCGGCAGGGAGCGCGGGTTCGACTTTTGCGGGCTCAGCTCGATCTGTGGCCCTGACGGGGTCGAATTTGCCCGGGCCGCAGGCGCCGAGTCCACGATCTTGCTGTCGGAGGTTGATTTGCACGCAGCCCGAAACAAGCGGATCGAACGGACACCAGGCAAGCATGTCATCGATCGGTTCGCCGATCGCCGCCCCGAGTTCTACGATATGATCACGAAGGCGTTACCAGAAAGCGAAAAATGACTGAGTCGAGAGAGTTTCCAATTGAAATATCCGTGACCGAACTGAATGCGATGCGTCAATCGAATGACGATTTTGTCTTGCTCGATGTCCGCGAGCCGGCGGAATACGAGACGGCAAAAATTGAGGGCTCGCGGCTGTTGCCGATGAGTGAATTTCAAGGCCGCTTCAGCGAACTGTTGCCCCTTCGCGACGATCACATCGTCGTGCAGTGCCATCACGGCGGGCGGAGCATGCAGGTGGTCCAGGCGTTGCGGCAGGCCGGTTTTGCTCGAGTGCAGAACTTGGCAGGCGGGATTGATCAGTGGTCAGTCCAAGTCGATTCGGCGGTTCCGAGGTATTAAGCCTGTTTGGGCTTGCAGCGGAGATCAAAATCGCCATACTGCCGTGCTTCAAAAAATCCACAACCCACCTATCCATCTTTGACAGACCGGTTCCCCCCATGACGGACGTCATCCAAGCCACCAAACGAGACTCTACCGGTTCAGCAGCAACCATGCGTCTGCGACGAGAAGGAAACGTTCCCGCTGTCCTCTATGGTCACGGAGAAGCCAACGAGCATCTGGCAATTTCAGCCGTCCAAGTCAGGGGCTTGCTGCGACATCATTCGAAGACTGTTACACTGACCGGCGACGTTAATGAAACCGCCTTGGTCAGTGACATCCAGTGGGATGCCTTGGGTATCGACGTGCTGCACCTTGACCTGATTCGCGTCAACCTGAAGGAAAAGGTTGAAGTGACCGTGTCGGTCGAAACGCACGGGGAAGCGCCCGGGACCCGTGAAGGCGGTATCTTCCTGGAAAACCTTCGCGAGGTTGAAGTCCGGTGTTCGGCTGGATCGATCCCCGAGAGTCTCGTTCTCGACATCAATGACCTGCACGTGGGCGATCAGGCAACAGCCGCCGACTTGCAGCTTCCCGAGGGCGTTGAGCTCATCACCGATCCCGAAGCTGTGATCGCTCATGTTGAGTCGCCTCGCGCCGAGCAGGCGACTGAGGAAGAAGGAGAACCCGTTCTCGGTGGTGAGCCTGAGGTCATCAGTAAGGGTGGTGGCGAAGACGACGAAGAGGCGTGAAATTAGTTGTGGGACTGGGCAATCCCGGTCGCAAGTACGAACAAACACGTCACAATATCGGTTTTATGGTCGCGGCCCAATTGTGCCGTGAACATGGCGGGGCGACCCCGGGCAGCAAATTTGATGGCGAAACCTGCGAAATCCGCATCGGCTCCGAAAAAGTCCTGGTGTTGTGCCCGCACACATACATGAATGCCAGCGGACAGAGTGTCCGCAAAGCGTTCGACTTTTACAAACTCAACCCCGAGGACCTAATCTTAATTTGTGATGATTTGAATTTGGCGAGCGGCCGCATTCGCCTCCGCCGTGGCGGGTCTGCCGGAGGCCAGAAAGGCCTTGGCGATACAATTGCCTGTCTGGGGACCGAGCAATTTCCTAGATTGCGAATTGGAATCGACCGCCCTCCTGCCAAATGGCAAGTCACTGATTATGTTCTTGGTAACTTTAGCAAAGAGGAACGACCTGAAATTGATCTCGCTGTCATGCGATCCTGTGACGCGATTTCATGTTGGATTACCGAAGGGATTGGCGAAGCAATGAGCCGATTCAATTCCAGCGCAGGCTGATGTATTCTCTTGCGTTTCCGTTCTTTACTTCCACCCACTTTCCGATTTTCCTCGCGATCTGACCCGTGGCTAACGTCAAAACCTACGAAACATTGTTTATCCTCGACAGCAATCACTACGCCCGTGACCCGGGTGGCGTGAGCAAGCAGTTGGAGGAACTCGTTACCGCAGCTGGTGGCGAAGTGCTCGTCAGCCGGATGTGGATGGAGCAAAAGCTCGCCTATCCAATCGACAAGCATCAGAAGGGTACCTACTACCTCATTTACTTCAGCATGGACGGACCGAATCTGCCCAAGCTCGCTCGCTCGCTCACGCTCAACGAGTCCGTGATCCGTGAATTGACCATCCGGCTGGAGCCGCGTTTGGTTGAGCCCATTCTCGCCAACGCTCGCGGTGAGCACTTCATCGGGCCTCACAGTGACGACGTGGCAGACGCGGACGAGGATAGCGAAAGTGATGAAGAAGACATCGACGAAAGTTCCGACGAGCACGCTGTCGCAGATGCCTGAACCTGATTTCGCCGCTGGGACTCTTGGAAACAACGAGCGATCCAGCTTCCGATTATAGGATGACTCAAGGAAACCACAGCCATGGCAAGTTATAACCGTGTAATGTTGATGGGGAACATCACCCGCGACATCGAGCTGCGCTATTTGCCTAGCGGGATGGCGGTTTCTGAATTTGGCTTGGCCGTCAACGAAAAACGCAAGAACAACGACGGTCAGTGGGTCGACGACGTCAATTTTTTTGATATCACCCTCTTTGGTCGCACCGCAGAAGTCGCCAGCGAATACCTTTCGAAAGGCAGCCCCATTTTCATCGAGGGTCGTCTCAAACACGACACTTGGGAAAAAGACGGTCAGAAGCGATCGAAGGTCAAAGTAATCGGCGAAAAAATGCAAATGATAGGCGGTCGTCATGAAGGCGGTGGCAGTCACAGCGGCAATAATCCCAGCGGCTCTGTCCGCGAACCCGAGGCCGCTCCCCATCGCTACGTCAACGCAAATAGCGACTCGGCTTCGCCATCCCAGTCGCACGGGCAACCCCGCGACGCACAACCAACCGGCAATGGCCCCGGTTACGACGAACCAGAAATCCCGTTTTAGAAACTAACTAAAAAATCTTGAGTCCCGAGCGACCAAAGCCCTAAGCCGACGGTGCCTGCCGCGGGTCTTTTCAAGGTTTCCTCCACTACCAACCCATTCGCAGTCACCCCGTTTTTTAGCTCATTCGCCATGTCCAAAGCTGCAACACGCCGTTCCAACAGCCACTTCAAACGTCTTCCCAAAGGTCAAAGCGGCGGGATCCAACTGCTGTTGATCCACAACGTCGAACATCTCGGCAAGCAAGGGGACTTAGTCGAAGTCAAATCTGGCTTTGCGATGAATTACCTGTTGCCGCAGGGCCTCGCGACGATCGCCACCGACCACCACAAGCGGATGGTCGAGAAGCACCGTGAGAAACTTCGCGAAATCGAAATCCAAAAACTGCAAAGCTACCAAGACCAAGCGGACGAACTGGCCAAGCAGTCCATCACGATCGAAGCCAATGCCAACGACGAAGGTCACCTCTACGGCAGCGTAGGGCCTCACGAGATCGTTGATTCGCTCAAGGGCACTGGCATTCATTTGGCCCAAGACCAAATCCGCCTCGATGGCCCGCTCAAGGAACTCGGTTTGTATACCGTGAAGGTTCACCTGCACAGCGAAGTGCAAGCGAGTTTGAAGGTATGGGTCGTGCCCACCGTCGCCAGCGAAAGTGGCGAACCGGGCATGGAATAGCTTTAGCTATTAGCAGTTAGCTATTAGCTTGCATCGGGGCCGTGGCGGAACTGGCAGACGCGCTGGATTTAGGATCCAGTTCCTTTACTGGAGTGCAGGTTCGATTCCTGTCGGCCCTATTGATTGAAAAAAAGGACTCGCGGCGATTCGCCGTGAGTCCTTTTTTTGTTTCGAGGTGAGAGAAAACATGGTGAGAACATGATTTCCCAGGGAAAGTTCAAATCAGGTTATGGGGTTCAGGGCCGAGTAGAAAACAAGAAACAATATAAAGAAGGAGATTTTAATTCAGTCACCGAAATCATTGATCGGGAAGCATGCCGCGTGAGGATCCATTGGCCCCGATTTTCTCAAGCGAGCCAAATTTTGCGATTACCAACGGAGCCCTTTCACCAGTCGCATCGAGAGGGGGCCGTTGAGATATACTGCGTGTCTGACTTCGCGATGAACGCGGCTCCTTTACTCCTGTTCGAAAGCAATCTGCATGAAATGTTCACATTTTTTCTACGTTTCCAGTATCCTGGCGTCGGCGACCTTGGCCGGGCTGATGAGCTGCGTCTGTGCCAGTGCAGCGGACTCGGCGAAAGCCGGCTCCACCGAATCTCCTGCCGACTTGGCTTTTGAATACGTCGACGAGTGGGCCAAACCGCCCGAGCCGATGGCAACGCTGGGGAATATGCACGGCGATGTCGCCGTCAGCAAAGCGGGTGACGTTTACGTTAGTGTGCAAGCGGGACCACGACCCGGCATTCAAGTGTATTCGGCGGCTGGGAAATACCTGCGCAACGTGCCCAATTTTCACGGTCGCGTCCATGGATTTGTGATCGCTTCGGACGAGGGGGGCGAGTACATCCTGGGCACGGACGACAATGGTAAAGGCATTATTAAAACACGGCTGGATGGCGAAATCGTCTTCAAACTCACGCCCGAGGATTTCCAGGGCAACTCGAAAACAATCACCAGTGTCGTTCCCGCACCGGATGGTCGCATTTTTGCGGCCGATGGTTACGGCAACAATCTGATCCATGTCTTGTCGGCCGATGGAGAATACCAGCACAGTTTTGGTGGCCGCAAACCACCCTACAACTTCAATACGGTACACAAACTGGTTGTCGATACTCGGTTCAATCCTCCGCAGCTTCTGTGTTGTGACCGCGAGAATCGGCGGATGGTGCGTCTGTCGCTCGATGGCGACGTCCTGGGCACGATCCCAGACATGAAGCGGCCCGCCGCCGTTGCGTTGATGGGAGACTATGCCGTCGTCGGTGAAATCGAAGGTCGAGTGAGCATTCTCGATAAAGATGGCAACCGGGTGCAAACGATTGGCGAAAACACGCATCCCAAGGAAGTGGCAACCAACGCGGTCAAACCGGAACAATGGCGTGATGGTATTTTTACCGCGCCTCACGGGGTCGTCGTCAACGACGACGGCAGCCTGTTCGTGGCGGAGTACAACAACTACGGCCGCGTGCTGCGATTCGATCGAGTTTCAGAGAAGGAATGATTGTTTGAGTCGGGCGCGAGATCTTAGCATTCGGTGATGTTGACAGCCAATCCGCCGCGAGAGGTTTCCTTGTAGCGTTTTGACATATCCGCTCCGGTTCGTTTCATCACGCGAATCACGCGATCAAGGGAAACAAAGTGATCGCCGTCACTGCGGAGCGCCAATCGACTCGCATTGATCGCTTTGACCGCTCCCATGGCGTTGCGTTCGATGCATGGAATTTGCACGAGACCCTTGATCGGGTCACAGGTCAGTCCGAGATTGTGCTCCATGCCAATCTCGGCGGCTTGCTCGACTTGGCGCGGCGTGCCTCCGAGCGCCTCCGTCAACGCACCTGCCGCCATGGAGCACGCTACGCCGACCTCGCCTTGGCAGCCAACCTCGGCTCCTGAAATGGATGCGTTCCGCTTGTAGAGTGAGCCGATTACCGCCGCCGTGAAGAGGAAGCGATGGACGGATTCGGAGGTCCCTTTTTCGCAAAATCGGTCAAGATAATGCAGCACGGCGGGAATGATGCCAGCGGCGCCATTGGTCGGTGCGGTCACGACCCGCCCGCCCGCCGCATTCTCTTCGTTCACTGCCAGCGCATAAAGATCGACCCAGTCCAATATCGCCATTGGATCACGATTCATCTCCTCGTTGACTTCGCTGAGTTTGCGGTATAGCGCCGGTGCTCGGCGGCGGATATTCAGTCCGCCGGGCAGGATGCCCTCGGTGTGACAGCCGCGTTCAACACAGTGCTGCATCGCTCGCCAAATCCGATCGAGACCATCACTGATCTCTTCATCGGGGCGCAGTGCGCGTTCGTTGTGGCGAGCCAAGTCGCTGATCGCGAGGCCGTGCCGCTGGGTTAGTTCGAGCACTTCACGCGCGGATGAAAATGGATACGGAACGGTGACTGTTGGTGGAGACTGCGATTGAACATCAGCCTCCTCGAGGTTGGTTGGAGGTTCGCGGACAACGAAGCCACCACCGATCGAAAAATACGTCGCTTCGAAGCAGGCGTCTTCCGACTGTAGATCCGTGAACGCTTGAAAGCGAATTCCGTTGGGATGTGCATCAAGGGTAATCCTGCGGTTGAAGACAAGATCTGCTTTCTCATCAAATGCGATCCAATGGTCTCCGCCGAGTTGGATCTCGCTTCGGCTGCGGATTTGTTCCAGCTTTTCCGCAGTCAACGCGGGATCGATCTGATCGGGCGTCTCGCCCTGCAATCCCATCAGGACGGCAACATCGGTGGCGTGGCCGAGCCCGGTCAGTGCCAGCGAACCATAGAGGTCAACTCTCACCCGTTGAACTTTTGTGGTCAGGTCGCGTTCGGACAGCTCACCCAAAAACATCGCGGCTGCTCGCATTGGACCCACTGAATGAGAACTGGACGGACCGATCCCGATTTTGAACAGGTCAAAAATGCTGTAGTAAGGTAGTTCAACCTCCGGCGTGGCCATGCGATCTCCTGAGTTCATTCGATGCCGTACGGGAACGGATCACCATCCTGAAGCACAAATCGAGATTCGCCATACACGTAAGCGGTACCCATGATGGTGGGAGTGATCGTGCCGGCGCTGGTCATGTGGTACGTACCCACAAATCGGCTGCCGATGATGCTTTCCTGAACCCACGAATCACCCGGCTGCAATTTATCGTCGGCGGCTAAGCAAGCTAACTTGGCACTTGTGCCGGTCCCGCATGGTGAACGATCGTAAGCACCACCGGGGCAGTACACAAAGTTTCGGCTATCGGCGTCGCCCGATTCGGGCTTGCCAAAAAACTCCACGTGGTCAATCTCCGCCCCACCGACGCCCCTGATACCATTGCGTGCGAGCGCATCGCGGATGCCCTGTGCCGCTCGATTGAGTTCGCTCAAGTGCGCCAGGGATAGGGGGAACGGCGACTCGGTGAGAAAAAACCAGTTCCCTCCCCATGCCACATCGCCTCGCACCGAACCGAAACCGTCGACCTCCACCGAAATCTGATGATGCAGTCGATAGCTAGGTACGTTATCGATCGAGACTTGATTGGGACCGGTCAGGCGGAACGTGATCACACCCACGGGCGTCTCCAATTGATGCGTACCGGATTGGATACGACCGGCGTAGGCTAACGCTACGGCGACTCCGATAGTTCCGTGGCCGCACATACCGAGGTAGTCTCGGTTATTGAAAAAGATAACGGCTGCCACGGAGGCCGGATCAGTTGGCTCGCAAAGCAATGCTCCCACCGTGGCTTCATTGCCGCGTGGCTCGTTGATCATCATGCGGCGAAAGTGATCGGCTTCGCGTTGCATCCTGTGCACCCGCTCGGTCAGTGGACCACCGCCTAGATCTGGCCCGCCCTCGATAACCACACGCGTCGGCTCGCCGCCGGTGTGCGTGTCGATTACTTTCACGTCGCGAAACTGCAGCGTCATGGGTTATGCCAAGTGAGCGATTGATGGCTTCGCCGAGTTTTTCGCACCTGGCCACTTGGCCCACCACGCTTTAAATAACCGCCATTGGTCTTCAATGAAGGTGCGTTGGCTTTCACTCAAAGCGTCCGACGGATGGAAGTGATGCTGATACTCAGCGTCGCCTTCGAGCACCATCAGGTATTTGTAATACAAGACCAGATCGGGGCCTTCATCGAACTTGGACAGCACCGCCATCGCGGCTTCGAGTTCCAGGGCCAATCGTCGGGACTCGACATCGCCGGTGGCCGCCTGCTGGCACAGTTCAACCAGCCGCAAGACTGGGCGAGGCAAAGCATTGCCAACACCTGTGATCGCGCCGACAGCACCGCACCGCACAAACCCATGAAAAACTTGTGTGTCCACGCCTACCATCAGCGCCAGCTTGGAGTCGCCGCTGGTGATGTGTTCCGCCGCGTAACTGAGCGAGTCGGCACCACCGAATTCTTTGAAGCCGACGAGGTTGGCGTGTTCACGGCGCAGGTCCATAAATAGGTCGGCCTTGGTTTGATAACCGTAGTACGGGCTATTGTAGATCACTGCCGGGATATTGCTGGCCGCACGAAGAATACCAGCGAAATGGGCCCGCTGGGCCGCAACCGAAATGCCGCGCGAGAGCACGCGCGGGATCACCATCAGCCCCGCCGCTCCGACGCGGCTGGCGTGGGCCGCGTGATCAGCCGCAAGTTTGGGATTCTGAGCACCTGTGCCAACGACGACGGGAATATCGGCTTTGGCCAGTCTCGCGACGCCCTCTTGTCGTTGTGCATCACTCAGCAGCGGCCAGTCCCCCATCGACCCACAGTAAACGACGCCGTTCATGCCCGCGTCCATCAACTCCTGTCCCTTGTGAACGAGGGCGTCGAAATCGGGAGTTCCGCTGGCATCGCAGGGAGTCATCAGCGCGGGAATACAACCGGTGAAAATTTGGTTGGCAGTGCTCATCGCTTCAATCAGTTGGGGCGGAAGGGCTTCGGAGTGGAAAAGGATTACGAAGAGCCTATCTGAAAAGGGGTCTGACCCTCTGGAGGCGAACTCTTTTTACAACGTTTTTTAGCGGCCTCGCCGGAGCGGGTCAGACCCCTTTTCGGATAGGCTCTAGTGGTTTGACAGCGCTAAACATTAGGGTTGGAACTGTGAGCCATTTTGGCGCTAGCCCCGGTTATTACGACAAAACCGTGGCTAGCGCCAAAACGGCTCACCCTAAAACTCAAGATTGTCAAACCATTAGAATGTCGTCGCATCACGGATCGTAAACCCAAATCGGTAAAACGTCTAGCGACGCTTCGGCGGCTCGGCACGTGTCGAAACGTTCCATGGTCCCTGCTAAAACTCCCATGTTGCGATCCAATTCGTTAGACTGGACGCTTCCGTTAGACTGGGCGATGGTCTCATCCGTTAGCCATATCTCGCGTGACCCGAAACTGTTTCCATTCCAAGAGTCAACCTCCATGCGTCGAAACCTTGCGTTGCATTTCCATCTCTTATTGCGTTGCCTGGGCTTGATCGCCCTGGTGATCTTCATGCAAGCCGCACTGGCCTGCGCGGAGGATGCTGAGCAGAACGGCGTGCTCATTGAAACCGAATCGTTCGACTCGCTTGGCGGCTGGAAGCTCGATACGCAGTTTATTCGCGAGATGGGGTCTCCGTATCTGCTGGCTCACGGCCTCGGAAAACCGGTTGCCGATGCGACTACGAAAGTGCAAATTCCACAGCCTGGCGAGTACCACGTCTACGTTCGCACCAAGGATTGGGTAGCGAGATGGGATGCGCCGGGAAATCCTGGCCGTTTTCAACTTCTGATCAATGGCCTTCCGCTCCCCACCACGTTTGGAACCGAAGGCGCAAAGTGGCACTGGCAAGACGGTGGGACGTTCGAAATTAACGACAAAAACGTTGAACTCACTCTGCATGACCTGACCGGTTTCGACGGTCGCTGCGACGCGATTTATCTCACCCGGTCAGATGAGGCACCCCCGAATGACGATGCCATTTTACCGGCATGGCGGCGTCATGCTCTCCAAATTGACGAGGAAGTCCTTACCAAAGATGGTTACGATCTCGTCGTGGTCGGAGGGGGCTATTCCGGACTCGGCGCGTCTATCGCCGCTGCCCGGGCTGGCTGCCATGTCGCGTTGATTCAGGATCGCGGCGTCCTCGGCGGGAACGGTTCGAGCGAAGTGAGAGTGTGGGCACAGGGTGAAATTCGACGTGGCAAATATCCCCGGATCGGTGAAATTGTCGAAGAACTCGCCGACCACGCGACAAAGTCTCCAGGCACCTACGGAGAATTTGAGGACGCCAAGAAGGAAGCCATTGTCCGTGCCGAGCCCAATATCGATTTGTACTTGAACCATCACGCCTATCAGGTGGAAGTAGACGCCGATCAAATCACGAGCGTCCAGGCGTTCGATACAAAAACGAGTCGACGTATTCGATTTGAGGCACCACTGTTCGCAGACTGTACCGGACACGCCACGATTGGATTTTTAGCGAACGCTGACTTTGACATGTCCCCCGATGGCCGGATGGGCATGAGCAACATGTGGGCGTGGGACGAGATCGATGAAGAGGTGGACTTCCCCGACACGCCATGGGCACTCGATTTGGAAATGCAAGACTTTCCCTATCCGCGCGACCACCACGCGCAGTGGTTTTGGGAATCGGGGTTTGACCAGGACGCCATTGGCGACGCTGAAGGCATCCGTGACTGGAATTTGCGAGCCGCCTATGGTGCGTTCAACGCGATGAAAAATCGCGGCGGCGAGGCGGAGCACAAGAACGCAACCATGACCTGGCTGGCTTATATCGGTGGCCCGCGTGAATCGCGAAGGCTGATGGGCGACGTCGTTCTCAATCATGAAGACATCATCCAGAAACGAGATTTTCCCGATGGTACGGTGCCGAGCACGTGGTCGGTCGACCTGCATTACCCCAAGAAGCAGTATGCAGAAAAATTCCCTGACAACCCCTTCATTTCGATCGCCGTTCACGGCGGCGGAGTTGACCGCTCGTTTGGCTATCCCATCCCCTACCGGTGTTTCTATTCGCGTAATATTCCCAACTTATTCATGGCCGGTCGCTGCATTAGCGTGACACACGAAGCGCTCGGCACGACGCGCGTCATGAAGACATGTGGCATGATGGGAGAGGTGGTCGGCAAAGCCGCTTCGTTGTGCCGACTTCACAACTGCCTGCCGCGAGACATTTACTACAACTACTGGTCGGAACTCGATGCCCTGCTGAAACTTCCCGGTAAAGCCCATCGTGAAACCGTCGATGCCGAGTTCGTCATCCCCGACGACGCCATGGAGCTGGCGAAACCGCCCATTCCAAAACAAGCGAGCGATCCCAGAAAGGGGATCGACGCGAAGACACTCACTGGACTCGTTGTTGACGACTCGGCTGCAATAAAGACTGGACGATGGATCGCGGGAACCGGGCTCGAAAAATTTGTTGGCGACCATTATCTCTACAGCAGCAGTGATGATGCCACCATCCGCTTCGATTTTGCGGCTCGTGAGTCTGGCGAGTATCAGATTTTGCTCGCGTATCAGTCGCACGAGAATCGGGGTGACCAGGTTTCGGTTGACCTGCAATTGGGCAACCAAACGCTACGCAGGACCATCGATATGACGATCGAGCCGCCGATCGATGGCTTGTTCGTTTTGTTAGGGACGTTTGATCTCAGCAAAGCGGAAAAAGGTTCCGTCACGCTTTCGGCAATGGACGCAGGAGGCCATGTTCACGCCGATGCGATTTGCGTGACACCTGTCGAGCAATAATGGGTGACGCCAAGTCGATTCGCCGTGTGCTGGTTCACGCGTTCCGTGTGAGCCTGTTCATAATCGTTATTTTGCTGGTCCATTGGCGATTTGCACAACTCACGCGAGCACCGAGTGGTCGCAGCGAAATTCAGCTCAGTGATGTCGTGGGGCTGATGAGCGCGGCCACATCGCTCGATCTGATGCAGGACGACGGTGCGATCAACGTGCTCGATGGGAACGAAGATTCGATCGGCTACGTGCTACAGACCTCCCCAGAGAGTGATCACATCGTCGGATTCTCGGGGCCTACCAATGTGATGATCGCTTTCGCTCCTAACGACACGATCGTCGGGGTAAAGATCCTTGGCAGCGGTGACACGCGCGAGCACCTGGCCGCCGTGAGGCAGGACGGGAATTTTCTTGCATCGTTTGAGCAAAAGTCGCGGAGCGAGATCATTCGGCAGCCCAAGGTCGATGCGGTTTCGGGGGCAACGCTAACGAGCTTGGCAATCATCGAGTCGGTCATGCATCGACTCGGCGCAGCATCACGGTCACTGCGATTTGCGACGCCGCCCGACATGAGTGATATCCGACTGCTCTTTCCCACTGCTGATCACGTCAACACCGTCGCGACGCATTCTCAAATCGATGTTTTTTCAGACAACCAATTCATCGGCCGTATCATCCGTACCTCGCCCGCCGCTGATAATATTATCGGCTATCAAGGACCGTCGGATACATTGATTGCTCTCGACCGAAGTGGCCTTGTGAGCGGGTTTGTCCCCGGAAAATCGTACGACAACGAACCCTATGTCAGCTACGTCCGCGAAGACGACTATTTTCGCGATTCGTTCAATGGACTCTCCGTCGAACAACTTGCGGTCGCTAATTTAGAGGAGATGCAGGTCGAGGGCGTCTCCGGCGCAACCATGACCAGTCTCGCGGTTGCCCAGGGAATCGTGACCGCGGCTGAAGAGGAGTTGAGACGGACGAGGGAAGTGACTGAACCCGCTACAACGCTGCCCTTTGGCATTCACGATCTCGGTACACTACTCGTGATTGGAATGGCGATGACGATCGGGTTCACGTCACTGCGGGCGAACAAGCCGTTACGAATTGGCTTTCAGCTCCTGCTCGTCATTTACCTAGGTTTGATCGCGGGTAATTTGCTCTCGCAGGCCATGATCGCGGGATGGGCAAAGCACAGCGTGCCCTGGCGAAGCGCCGCTGGACTGGCGATGCTCGCGATTGCCGCGTTCGCGTGCCCTATTTTCACCAAGCGTAACATTTACTGCTCCCATTTGTGCCCGCACGGCGCGTTGCAACAACTCGTCAAGGGACGGATTGGCTATCAAGTTAAGCTTCATCGCACGGCAACGAAACTGTTGAAGCTGATCCCTGGAATGCTGCTGCTGTGGTGTCTGATTGTCACACTCGCTGGGCTCTCGTTCAGCTTAGTCGACATCGAACCGTTCGATGCTTACCTGTTTCCGATCGCGGGATTGGCGACGATCAGTGTGGCAATCGTGGGCCTCGTCGCATCGCTGTTTGTGCCAATGGCCTACTGTCGATTTGGTTGCCCGACAGGGAAGTTGTTGGAGTATCTGCGTTATCATGCCAAAAGCGATCGTTGGTCGATCCGCGACTGGATCGCGACCGGGTATCTGATTTTAGCCGTCGTGATCTTCTTGGCGTGAACCACCTCGTTGGCGTGAAGCAGCTGATCAACGGACGCTTCCATCCGGCAACCCGCTACCGTCCGCTGGCCCACTGAATTCCACGGGCCAGCAGGGCGAGATAGTCATCATCCTGGAAGGTTTCTTTGGAGTGGCCGTAGGTGGTTCCGAAGACGCGCACGTCGCCGTACTGGTTCGTCCAAATCACGGGGTACGACTTGCCGTCGACCTGGCTCTTCGACGTTGCCAGCACGGTAGTGTTTGGCCAAACCTTTTCGATTACGTAGAGTTCGTCCATCGGCGTGGTGTAAGGTTCTGGGAACTCACGCATAATGGGATGATCGGGGGCCTGGACTTCCACGCCATAGCGGGCTTGGTGCTCGTGTCGGCGGCTGGTCACGCCGAGAAACTCTCGCCAATCGTCAATTTTTGCGCCGCGATAGGTGTGCATCGCGCAGTGAATGACGACGGCTGGAACGCCGGCGTGATGCGCCGACGTGATCCGGCGGATATATTCGGGATCCTTCGTATCTGCGAAACACTCATTATGCACGACGAGGTCGAATCCGTCGGCCCAATCTGGAGATTCGTAAAGATCGATTTCCGCCTGGGTGCCGGTGCCGCCCTTATCGACGACGGTCCAGGTGGCTTTGACGCCAGCCTTTTTCGCGGCCAATTGCAGAGCTTTGGATTGGAAATCGTAGTCGTGACAGCAGCCGCTCGTGATCAACAGGATGTCGAGCGGTTTTTCTGGTGTCGGCTCATCGGCCCGCACGCTACCGGCAAATGGCGTGAGACCGAGAACGGCAGCGATCGCCATTCCACTAAGAAAGTTACAGAGGTAGTTCATCAATTATTCTCCGCTAGCTCAACGGTGTCCATGACTTTGGTATTCCGCTCGACGGCAAAGACGGTGGTTCGTTGCCGCAAGCCGTCGCGGGTTTCGGCAGTGATCGGGAGGACCTGACGTTTGTCGGGGAAATCCAGGCGCACGGTAAATGCGCCATCTTTCTGCAGTTTGACGGGATGTCCCGAAACGCTCACCGACGCGGTGGGGTCCGTTTTACCGTAGATGATCAGTTCGGCTTCCACATTCAGCCGTAGTTTCGACTGACGCAGCAGCGAGGGATCGCCCGTCATGCTGCCCGATTCGACCGCGTGCGGCATGCGGCGTTGTAGTCGATCTTCGAACGCTTCGCGGAGTTCCCCGCTGCCCGATTCGAGTCCGCCGCTGAGGGCGTAGATTCGCTCATAGTCTTCAGCGATGTCCTGCCAGTGTTCATCTAGCCGTTCGCAGTCGCCGGGCATGGGTGTTTCGATCACGTTACTGCGGCAGATGCAGTGGAACGCGCCATTGCCAGCGAGGTATCCAAGGGCGACACGGTAGCTCGAAGGAGGATCCTGCACATCGATATACCAGGTGCTGACACCACCATGGACCGAGATATCGCGAGAGACGGTCTCGGCGCGGTTGCTCGAAACATCACCGACCGAAAGCAGTCGCAGCGTCGGGACGGCCGAGTGCCACTGTTCGGCCAAGGCGGATTGAGCACGCTGGACACTCGACCGGGTGACTTCCCAGCTCGCTTGGAGCCAATAGGAATCACGTACCAGCAAGGCGATGCGGTCACGATGCGGCGCGTTGGTGCGGTGACGGTCCGCACCGCCGCTGACGGCCGAGCCTCCGACGAGGGTGTTGGTCGAGAGATCTTTATGTTTCTGCATCAGCTCGCGTCGCCGCCGCATTTCGGCGCGAATTTGAAGCGTTTTGGCTGACACTTTGGGCTCGGCCAATTCCGGCAATGGTGCATCGTTGCGAGACGATGTTTTGCGAGGCTTGCTGCGGGACGTCGCACGTGACGTGGACGCTGCCGGTTTGCTGGCCGTCAGCGAGTCGGCTTTGCCGCCCGATAATTTCTTTGCCGAAATGGCTTTGGAACTGACCGTGGACGCGCCCTTGCTCGATGCCCGTTTGGGGGTCGGACTGCCGGGTTTTTGCTTGCGATCACTTTGGCTCGGGGCCCGCCGAGAGGTCTTCGAAACGTCACTGGACTTTTGCGCCGACGTCTTGCGACGAAGGCGTCGCTGGACTTTCTTAATTTCGCTCACTAAAGCGTCTTTCCGCATCCCGTGCCAGCCAGCAACTCCATAGTTTTTGGCCATTTCAGCGAGTTCGCGGCGCGTTTGAGAGCTCAGATCGGAGTCGGTAATCATGAAGTATTCCTCGTCAATGCGACCTAAGTTCATGCTGAGGGCGCGTGCAGAAAGGGTGTGCAGGGCGGCCCAGGACTGGGTATTCGGTCAAAAACCGAGATCTCCCCCTGAAGCCACTATTAAAGGGGGGATTTGCTGCCCAAGTATTATGGCAGCGGAACACCCCTTGATCTAGGGCCAGCTGGACAAATTGTTCAATTCGGTCAAAAAAGATGGGGCGAAAGGGCGCGGAGAACCGAGTTTTCGTTCATGTCGCCATCTCCTCCGCCCGCACAGCCGCCTCGTCAACTTGTTAGAATGGTTTGAATGATGGGATCACCCCCCCCTCCCGATGGTCGAGCGGATGAAGATTCTTCCGATGACGCAGCGGCACAACCAAAAGGCGATCGCCCGGTTATGGGGCATCGCCATACGATGCCTCCTCAATCAGCCACTGAGCGTCAGTCGCTGCTGAGGCTCGCGTCGGCCGGTTTTGAACTGGCCAGCTTTTCGCTAATTCTCGGTGGTGCCGGATACGGAGTCGATTATTGGATGGGCAACGCCACCCCGTACGTTGGGATCGCGGGCGTGATGGTGGGGTTCTGTCTCGGTTTCTATCGGCTGATCGTGCTGGCGAGTAAGATGGGCTAGCCACCAGTTAGCTCTTATCGATTTCTCCTCCCGAGTTATTTACGAACATGTCACACGGAAAACCTGCCAAGGCGGCTGTCCCTTCGGGCCGCGATATGTCGGCCGACGCCGTCGCCGCTCGTCTGAAAAGTTCCTTGCTCCAAGAGAAGAGAGAGCTTGAAGTCGACAAAATCTTTCGGGCCTTGGTAAAACTCGAAGGCTCCGACTTGCACATGAAAGTCGGTCAACCGCCTATGGTTCGTGTCGGCGGTGAACTGAAACCGCTCAATCGCGGCCCGATCGAAGCCGAGGAGATGGTCCGCCTACTGCTACCGATGATGGACGAACGCAATCTGGTCATTTTTGAAGAGGAGGGCGGGGCTGACTTTTCCTACCAATGCGAAGTCGACGGCACCCGGTGGCGGTTTCGCGTGAACATGCTCAAGTCGCTCGGCAACATCGGCTTGGTCGCGCGGCGGATCAGCAATTTCATTCCTGATTTTCGCGGCTTATTTTTGCCCGATTCCATCGAAAACCTGTGTCACTTCGAACAGGGCATGGTGCTACTCGCCGGCGTGACGGGCTCGGGGAAGAGTACGACGATCGGTTCGATGCTGAATTACATCAACAGCATCTACCGCAAACACATTCTGACGCTCGAAGACCCGATCGAGTTTATCTTTACCGAAGACAAGGCACTGATCAATCAGCGCGAAATTGGCCAAGACGTGATCAATTTTAGCGTGGGGATGAAGCATGCTGTGCGGGAAGACCCCGACATCATTCTCGTCGGCGAGCTTCGCGATGAGGAGACTTTCATGACAGCGATTCACGCTGCGGAAACGGGTCACTTGGTGTTCGGAACGATTCACGCCGCCAGTGCGTCGACCTGCATTGGACGGATTCTCGATTTGTTCCCTCAAGACATGCACCGGGCCATCCGCAGTGCGATCGCGTTCAACATGAAAGGGATTGTCGCGCAAAAACTGCTCCGCAGTATCCGGCCGGGTGTTTCGCGAGTGCCGACGTGTGAGGTCATGACATTCACACCGATGATCCGTAAACTCGTGCTCGAAGGACACGATAACAAACTTCCCGATGCGATTCGTATCGGCGCCGAGGACGGCATGCAGGACTTCACCATGAGTTTGAAACAGTTGATTGATGACGACCTCATTGATCGGCCCACCGCATTCGCGGTCGCTCCGAACAAAGACGCATTGAAGATGTCGCTCAAGGGCATCGACGTGAAAGCACCAGGGATTATATAAGTGGCACAAGAACCCGACGAACTTCAATTATGGCAAACCGTGGCTCCGGTGGACTTTGTCCCCAAGATCGAGGCGCGTAACGATGCTCAAGCGCTTTTAGTCACCGCTCGGCAGGGCGGTGGTTACTTGGTTGCTGGCGGTCAACTCGCGCACGCAATTGAGTCGCGAGCGACCCACATCCTAATGGATTTTTCCCAGAACGCTTGCGCGCTTCGCTATCAAGTCGATGGGAATTGGGAACAGTTGCCGCCGCTCGATCGAGAGACCGGCGACGCGATGCTGTACGCCCTCAAACAACTCTGTCTGATGAATCCTGCCGACCGACGCGGTGCGCAGAAGGGATCGCTGGGCCTGAAAGTCGGTAAAGAGAAATACGATCTGAAGGTGCAGTCACAAGGTGTCCCCACGGGCGAACGTGTGATCTGCCGCCTTGTCGCTGAAAAGGTGCCGTTTGAAAAACTCTCCGATTTGGGGATGCGCGACACCATGATTGAGCAGTTCAAGGAACAGCTCAATTCCAACGGCAATATTGTCGTGATCTCGGCCAAAAAGGGCGAAGGCGTCAGCACGGTGTGGTCGGTCGCGATCAACTCCGCGGATCGGTTCATCCGTGACTTTCAGTCATTTGAACCGGCCGAAGAGCCTGAGCCCGACATCATCAATGTCACGCCAAACCTGTTCGGTGGAGATACGGGAAAAACCGAATTCGAAGTCGTGCAGCGAATGGTGTTGCGCGAGCCCGATGTGCTGATGTTCCCCAATCCACCCGATCCTGATTCGCTCGAGACGGTCTTGGAGAAAGTACAGGAAGAGGATCGGCAAATGATCTACCGCACTGCCGCCGACAGTGCGCTCGGTGCATTGCTGACGTTCATCGGACGCTATCCGGAGAGCCGATCCGCGATCGCAAAAACGATTGGCTGCGTACTCCACCAACGCTTGGTCAGACGGCTGTGCGACCATTGCAAGGTCGCCTTTGAGCCGCCACCGAAGTTGCTCGCTCAGCTCGGTATTCCCGCCGGACGCGTGTCGGTGCTCTATCAGCCCTTCGTACCGCCGCCCATCGAACAGCAAGTCGATGCGAACGGACGTCCCGATCCAATTGAACCCTGTCATGTCTGTGGCGGACGAGGCTATTACGGCCGAGTCGGTGTGTTTGAAATGCTCCGCCCAGGAGATCAATTGCGAGACGCCCTCATCAAGAGCAGCGATGCCGGTCAGCTCGCGTCGATCGCAAAATCCGAAGGGCATCGCTCGATGCAATCCGAAGCCGTGATGGCCGTCGCCCGTGGCCTGACCGGTCTGGATGAACTCAAGCGAGTGTTCGCAAGCCGATAGACCGCCGGCGGCTTCGCCGCAATGTCGCTCCGCTCTCCGAGCTGATCGCGAACATCGAACCTCACCCACGCATACACCTCGGAGAGCGGAGTGACGAACCTTTATCCCTTGCGATTTGAGCCTCTATTTCGCCAATATTTGTGGGGTGGCCGTCGGCTCGGCACCGAGCTTCACAAACCGATTGGTGATGAGGGCGTCTATGCCGAGAGCTGGGAAATTGTCGATCACGGTGATGACCAGAGCATCGTTGCTCATGGCCCGCTGGCGGGCCATTCGCTGCATGAACTAATCCAGCGGGATGCGGCGGCGCTATTGGGCGAGCGTGTGGCAACGGCCATCCACAATGCCTCACTACCAGTTAACCTCCGGAATCGTTTTCCGTTGCTACTGAAAATACTTGACGCGAGTCGTGATCTATCGGTGCAGGTGCATCCCAACGACGAGCAAGGCAGCCAGTTGAGCCCCCCGGACTTAGGCAAGACGGAAGCTTGGATCGTGATGGACGCATTGCCGGGCAGCAAGATCTACGCGGGATTGAAAGCGGGTGTTGATCGTCGATCGTTCGCCGCGGCGGTAGCGGGAGGGCGCACCGAAGAGACACTGTATTGGTTCGAACCCAGCGTGGGTGATTGCGTTTTCATTCCCGCCGGTACCGTGCACGCCATTGGGGCTGGCTTGCTGGTCGCAGAGATTCAGCAAGCCAGCGATACAACATTTCGCATCTACGACTGGGGACGCCTTGACGCCAACGGTCAACCACGGACGTTGCACATCAAGCAGTCGCTCGACGTGATTGATTTCCAGAGCGGTCCGGTCAGCCCCGTCAAATCAATTCCAGTAGCGGGCGAAGCGGCAGCCGTCACGCTAGTCGATTGTGACAAATTTTCGTTGCGACGTTACGCGCTTCGCGAAGCACAGTGCATCGTCACCGGGGACACATTTCAAATCGTCGCTGTGCTATCGGGGGCGATCCGTGTGCCATCGGACCCGTCCGGTAGCGTGTTGCGTAAAGGCGACACGATGTTAGTGCCGGCCTGCATGGAGAGCATCGAAGTTGACCCCGTTGGATCAGTAGAGCTGATGGTCGCCTCTGCTTGAATGAGCCTGAGCACAGACGCCGTGCATTCACGCGGCCACTAAGGCCATATCGAGCAAGCCGAACACCGATTTCTTGGACGTTTGCCTAAGCATCTAGAGGAACTTCCACGCCATGAGAAGTGCCGGTTTGCCGAGCGTGAAATCGCAACCTGCGATGATTCGATCATAATGGAACTGTTACGTAGTGGGATTCGCTAGAATACCTCCTCGCGAAAATAGAATTCTGGCGGATCCAGCGACTGCCTAAACCTTGCTCCTATTATTTCCACAAGCATCGATACTCCTTTTGAATGCATGAATGTCATGAGTAAAACACAAACGATCAAAAATCTCCAACGCGCCCTGTCGATGGAACTGACCGCCATGCACCAATATCAACTGCACGCTTGCGTGCTGGATGATTGGGGGATGGGGTTGCTCGCCACCAAAATGCGAGAGGAATTGCAGGAGGAACTTGGGCACTCAGAAGAATACCTGGTGCGCATCCTGTTTTTGAAGGGTGATCCGAAGTTGGATTTGGAGAAGACGCCTGTTCGCGCAACCTCACTCAAGCACATGTTTGAAACGGATCTTGCCGACGAAAAAGAAGCGATCGAGTTCTACACAACGGCATCCATTCAAGCGAGCGAAGACCGCGACATCGGAACCCGGCAACTCTTTGAGCGAATCGCCGTCGACGAAGAAGGTCACGCGAGTTGGCTGGAGTTGCAACTCGACTTGCTCGATCGAATGGGCGAACCAGCCTATATCGCCAAGCACATGTCCACCGATTCGGCAGCGTAATGACCAGGCGGCAACTTGGGCCGAGGCATGGGAATGGTGGCAATGCAAGGCATGCAGGGGGACATGCCGCCGTAGCGGAATTCGTTATGACCTAGGATCGTGCGAGAAAAAATGTCCGCTCATTGCATTCCGTAAACACCCCGTGGCCGAAACTCTTGGCGAGTACCGCTACGAGTTGATTTCGATGCCTTTCACTCAGACGATCATCCCATGGACGTAGAAATACTCAGTCGGTTGCAGTTTGCGGGAACGATCATGTTCCACTATCTGTTTCCGCCCCTATCGATCGGTCTCGGCCTGCAACTATTCCTCTGCGAACTCGCCTACTTTCGAACCCGCGATCCATCCTGGGAAGTGGCGGCTCGGTTTTGGACTCGCGTCTTTGCGGTGAATTTTGCCATGGGCGTGGCCACCGGAATCGTGATGGAGTTCGAGTTCGGCACGAACTGGGCCGCCTATTCGCGTTTCGTGGGTGATGTGTTCGGGTCGGCTCTGGCGGCGGAAGGGATTTTCGCGTTTTTCTTGGAAAGCGGATTCCTCGCCGTGTTGGTGTTCGGTTGGGATCGAGTCGGCCCAAAGATGCACTTGTTCAGCACGTTGATGGTGTTCCTCGGCTCGATGTTCAGTGCGGTGTGGATCGTCGTCGCCAACAGTTGGCAACAAACGCCAGCCGGCTACCACATTGTATGGAATGACGTTCAAGGCGAGATGATACCTCGGGCTGAAGTGACCAGTTTCTGGGAAATGGTGTTCAATCCCTCGTCCATCGACCGGTTAACGCACACGCTGATCGGAGCACTCGTCCTGGGAGCGTTTTTCGTGGCGTCGGTTTGTTCGTACTACTTATTGAAATACCGACACGAAGAAGTTGCCAGAAGATGCCTTTCGATCGCTCTACCTTCGGCATTGCTATTCACTCTACTCGCAGCCGCCACGGGCCACGACTCAGCACAAAAGCTGGTCGAGACCCAGCCCGCCAAACTGGCCGCGATGGAAGCCCACTTTCACACCAGCGACGAGCCAACAGGGTTGACGTTGTTTGGCTGGCCGGATGCCGAGAACGATAAGGTGCATTTCAGTGTGCAAGTCCCGAAACTGCTCAGCTTAATGGTTTACAACGATCCGAGCAAACCTGTTCCGGGGATGGATCAGATTCCAGAGAATGAGCGACCGCCGGTATGGCTGCCGTTCCAATCGTTCCACTTGATGGTCGCAATGGGAACGCTGATGATCGGCGTCGCGGCAATCGCGTGCCTGTTTTGGTATCGCGGAACCTACACTGGAAAGCGATGGCTGTTGTGGACGATCGTGTTGATGCCGGTCGCCGCGATGACGGCCAACCAAGCAGGCTGGATCACTGCCGAAGTTGGGAGACAACCGTGGATCGTTTACCCATCGGTTCAAGATGGTGTTGAGATGATGGGACTCAAAACCGCCGATGGCCTGAGTGAATCCGTCACAGCTGAGCAGGTGCTTAGCAGCATCATTCTGTTTGGAATCATTTACTCGCTACTTTTCGCAGTCTGGGTTTTTGTCCTCAATAATAAAATTCAACATGGACCGGAGACTGCCGAAGAATTGACTCAATACAAAACGAGACTGAAAGCGGACTCGATGTCCGAGAAATTCCGACGTAGCGGCAAATCGCTCGGCGGAGACATGATGGAGCATGAAACACGATGACCTACGAACTCCTTACTTTTACCTGGTTTGTGTTGCTCGGCGTTCTGTTGGTTGGATATGCCATTCTGGACGGTTTCGATTTGGGCGTAGGGATTCTGCATCCGTTCATCGCCAAAGACGACCGCGAACGTCGCTTAGTGATGAATTCCATCGGCCCGCTTTGGGATGGAAACGAGGTCTGGCTCGTGACGTTTGGCGGCGCCCTGTTTGCGGCCTTCCCAGTGGCCTACGCAACCGTCTTCAGCAGCTTTTATACCGCGTTCTTTTTGCTACTGACGTGCCTCATCGGTCGAGCGGTCAGCCTGGAATTTCGCTCTAAAGTCCATTCCAACGCTTGGCGAAAAGTCTGGGACGTCGGATTCTTTTTATCGTCATTCACCGCCGCGTTCTTACTCGGAGTTGCTGGCGGCAACCTCATGGCCGGCATGGAATTGGGGCCGAAGTATCACTACGAAGGCAATCTGCTCAGTCAAATCTATTGGTACCCGCTGTTGGTCGGTTGCCTAACCGTATCGCTGTTCGCATTGCACGGTGCGATCTATCTGTACTTGAAGACCGAGCACGACTTGCAAGCCCGGGTCCGTCGCGTGATCAACCCGTTGTTCTACGTTTTCGCGGCTCTCTACGTCATCGTGTCGATCGCCACATTCCTGCATGTGCAGCATGCTCATGAGAACATCGCGAAGTACCCGGTACTCTGGATCGTCCCGATACTCAATGCGTTGGCGGTGCTGAATATTCCCCGCGCGATGCACCTGGGCAAACCGGGCTACGCTTTCTTCACCTCGTCGATGGTGATCGCGGCATTTGCGACCCTCTTCAGCGTCGCAATCTATCCGAACTTCATGTTGTCAACGATCGACCCGGCCTACAGCGTCACATTGGACAATGCTCGCAGCAGTGCAGGAACCTTGAAAACGATGCTCATCATCGCGGTAATCGGGATGCCCTGCGTGCTCAGCTACACCGTGATCATCTACTGGATCTTTCGAGGCAAGGTCATGCTCGATAAGAACAGCTATTGATGCATCTTCACTGTGGTGAAAGTGATGAGTTCGGCGGTTGTTGTCGGTTCATTGGGCATTCATTTCATGCACCTCGCTGGGACCCCCTTTTGATCTGGGTGGTCGAGAACCCGTTCATTGCTGCGGGATCTCGTTGAGAGTGTAGTATGCGTTGTTATGGACAAGTTCAGCGTGATCTTTGGAGCGGATTGCATTGAGATCAAAGTCGTGAACGTGACCTTGAACGAGGCCATCGACATGCAGATGCACATGTAAGCCATCCTCTGAAACTTCCGCGGCGCGAACTGTCGGTGTCGTTTGATCGACTTCGGGACTGCCATACGCTTGGCGATACAGGTGCGTGTAGGTCGTCAGGTCGTAGGATTGGGGGTCCGCTGCGATATCGCGGTCAACCGGCAAGGTGAACGTAATCGCGAATCCGTCCGGTCGCGCGTTGATTTCTTGGATTTCAAAGGGCACGATGCCGGTCCAGTCCAATCGCTGCACGGCGAATGGTCGCGGCCCACGAACGGGCCAGCCTCGGTTCGTTCCCCCGACGATCAGGTCGCCTTCGGGTGTGAACGCGCACGCGAGTAAACCGGTGGCGAGTCCTTCGCGGAACGGATAGCAGGCGCCCTGCCACACACCGTTGACTCGCTCCGTCGTCGCACGCATGACCACGCTCAGACTGAAGTCGCCAATGAAGATCTGGTTCTCGAATGGACCAAACTTGCCACCACTACGATCGACGACAAACCCGGAAATGGAACGTCCCATTTTGATGTAGGGAAAGACAACCGCATACGGAACAAGCTCTTTCACTCGCGCCCGCTCTGTTTCCAACCGCGACGGGGTGTGAGGTACGGTTGGCTCGGGCCCCATTTGTCCGCCGGTCATGGTGTTGGCCAGCGGATACCAATTGAAACTGATCGGATGCCCCATGAAGCCACCCGGCTGCAATACTTTGAGTGAACAGGATCCGTTCCAGGGACCTTGGCTTTCGGCGTAAAACATCACACCATGTTCATTCGGTCCGATGCCACAAGGGCTGCGGATGCCGCTGCAGACAGGGATCGTTTTCCCTTCCGGCGTGACCTTGAGACACCATCCGCGAAACGGCACCTTCGAGTTGTACGACTCCGATAGACAGAGAGCGACCCATGTATTGCCATCTTGGTCGGGTTTAGATCCGAATGCGAATTCGTGATAGTTGCGAAACCCCCAGACATCGCTCAAGGTTTCAAAATTATCGGCGCGACCGTCGCTATCAGTGTCTGTGATCCGAGTTACCTCGCATTGCTGCGTGACCGTGAACGCACCGTCCTGGTACGATATGCCCATCAGTTCGTCCAGTCCCGATGCAAATAGGGAAACCTCCGGTTGCGGGTTTTCTGCAAAGGCACCACGTACGAGATATATATCACCGCGCCGGGTGCCGATCGCGAGCTGGCGATCTGGCATGACTTCAAAGCAGCCCGCCTCAATCGCAGCTTCTGCGGGCAATGGAACTTCGACGATGCGGTAGTACTTGGATTCCTGTTCGGCCGTCCTCCAGTATTCGCCCAGCGTTTCGGCTCGCACGCTCGCTAACGGCGCAACAAAACTCAATAGAAGCAACAGGTAACGCAATTTCATTCTCCCCAAATGTATTGAATCGTCAGCACAGTCGGCGTCCGGGAAATCGTCAGTAAGACGCGTAGATCCTGTGCCGATCGGTGATCAGGGAGGTGCTCAAGAATATTGATGTCACTCCCGCCACCGACGCGTACGCGCAAATCGTCATCGACTCGATAACCGTTCTCGCCATCTCGCTCAATGGATTTGCCAGTGGCGATACGAAAGGCAACGTGCTGCTCGCTGTCCTGGGAAACCAGCGTGATCGTGCGCCGCAAGATCGGCATTGAACTCGCCGCGTCCAGTTGATCAACGAAGGCATCGTTCACGTCGATCTCGCCGAACGAGTAGCGAAACGTGGGACGACGCAAATCATCGAGTGAATAACCGCGGAACTGGTGGTTCGGTGGACGTCCATCATCGACAATCCATGGCGAATCCGGATCCTCCAGTTCGGGACCACTGGCGAACTGAATGATGCTTTGTCCGAGCGGTCGCACGACGCCGTTGCCCTGGTTTCGCCACACTCCCGCAGGGTCGGCGAACACGCCTTTCCAGATGGTCGCCAAACGCATCTGCTCGGCGTCATAAGCGATGTTCACACCGCTGGGATAGCCGACACCGATTCCTCGCTTGCCGATGCCTGGGTACGCGCGCCGCAGCATCACGGCTTCTTGAGTTGCGAGCAGTCGAATCGGCTCTTGTACCAAACCGCGTGGCGTCGCGGCTTGTCGTCCGTCCAGCAGATAAACCCATAACGCTTCGATTTGATCTTTCGTATTGCCATCGAGGATGTCCTCTCGCATCGCTCTCCCATGGGGCCAAAATGTGGGCATGACAGAATTCGGGCTCAATTTTTGTGGATCGAGCATGTAGTGGTAGAACCAGTTTTTCTGCAATCTTGCCGTCATCTCGGTCAAATCAACCGCTGGCATGTTGGCAGATTGCTTGAGCTGGAACGTATGACAGGCGATACAATTCAGTCCGTCCGTACCAGCCAACTGGGCTCCGGTTTGACGCGCGAGCTTTGCGTCGGAAAACGTTCCATACTCGATCGCAGGCAAGTCGTCGGCGGCTGAGAATTGATCGACCAAGTTAGCGACGTTGCCAGCGTGGTACTGCGGCATCCGCGTCTGCATGTAAGGACGTATCGATCGACCGCTAACGAGCACCTGCCGTAACCAGGTTGGTTTCAGTTTCGCGCCAACCTTTGTGAGTGTCGGTGGAATGCGACCCTGGGGTCCCAAGTTGGGATTGGTCGTTTGAAAATAAGTATCCCGAGCGGGTGCCACACCTCCGAGTTCATCGCGACTGTGACAATTCAAACAACGAAACGCCGTCAACGTCACAGATATTTCTTCCTCATTGGTCAGCTTTGTATTGGGGCGAATAAGCGCCGCGCGCATCGCGTCACGTTGCGCAGACGTAAGATGAAATCGCGGCCACGCCCCCTTTTGATCGGACAAACAACCGCGATCGGGATTGACTTCTGACAATGGTAAACCATCCCTCCGCTCAGCGTCGGTCTGCGGCTGGAGCCGTTGTTCGGTGTGGCAGTTGATGCACTGCAGGTCGTGCAAGCGGGCTCGGCCCTGCACAGCCAATTCGAGATCGAGATCGAACTTCTCGCCGGATCCACTCGCGCCATCTCGACAGAGATAGTTCGCAACGTCTGTCGCCTCCCAGTGCGTCAACCGCATGTTGGGCATCCGCTCCGAAGGTCGTGCCTGATGCGGGTTTTCAAGAAAGCTTGCCAACGAAATGACGCTGTACTTCTCAGGGAGGTGACGCAACGGCACCGAATTGTCCGGCAGTGTCTCGTGACCTGTATCGTCACGAGGTGAATGACAAGCGACGCAGCCGACTGAGTGAAATAGTTTCTCGCCTCGCTCTGCCGCATCGGCGTCGATGTCCTGTCGTACGAAGCGTTGTTCGCCTAATGACACAAGATAGTGAGTCAGTTGTTTCGCCGCCAAATTGCGTTCTTCGTCGCTGAGATCCATCATCACGTCGGGCATCAACGTGCCCGGTTGGGTGGTATGAGGGTTCGCGATGAATCTCAACAAATGATGCGGATCGACGTTATTGGCCGACCACGCCAAGTTGGGTGGCTGCTTGGTGGTAAGTGTGTTCGGTGGCAAATCGTCGCGATGACACGCGGCGCAATTGAATTCATTGATCAGTACGATCCCCTGCAATTCGGGCGAGATCGATTGTCCGTGTGACAAGGAACTGGCTGGAGGACTCGAGGCGTCTGGCGATACTGCCGAGTCAACTGCGGTGAGCTGCATGACGTAGCGAACCAGATCCAAGAACTCGCGACGATTCTTTAACTGGTCGACAATGTTGTCAGGCATCAACGATTTTTCAACTGGGAGCCGTTGTTCGATGTTCGCCCGGCTGATTGTGATCGCCGGGGTGCCGGGTGTCGCTGTTTGCAATCTCAGGCTGCTCTCGCCTTCGCTAATCACCCGACCAGTGAAAATCTCTCCGTCTACGGTCAACACTCGCGTCGTTTCGTATCCCTTTCGAATTGACAACGACGGTCTTAAAATCGCTTGGACAAGGTCAACGTCGGCAACCGGCTCGCCCAGTCGTGTCAAATTCGGGCCGACGAGGTCTTCGCCGCGTGCTGCATGGCACTGAGTGCACGCCAGTTTCGAACTGGTGTAAAGGATCGATCCCCGAACGGCGTCTCCATGCTGGCGTGAGTCGCTGGCAAGTGTTCGCGGCGACTCGGCGATCAATTGCTCGGTTAGCGATTGCGCCGACGAAGCATCCATCAATAGAAAAAAGAAAAACCCGAAAAGGCCTTTTGCAATGGATCGTTTGAATTTCATGAATCGGATACCTGCAGCATAGGTGACCGGAATATGTTATCAGAAAAAGACCGCAGCATCCGACGGGGCTACTCAAGACCGAAAAGGGGTCTGACCCTCTCCGGCGAGGCCGCTCGCCTCCAAAGGGTCTGCCCCCTTTTCGGTTAAGCGTCTATCTCAGCGCTGATGCCATTCCGACGTCAGATGCGTGATTGCCTGCTGCGACTCCCCCAGCGATGTTTGCTCCTCGCTGCTTTGGCGCAAGAATTGATTGATAGGGTCACGCATCGCGATGGCGGCGTCGATGCGCGGGTCGCTGCCGCTGCGGTAGGCGCCGATTGAGATCAAGTCTTCATTGCTCTCGTAGTGTACCATGTGCTCGCGAATTTTCAGTACGGCCTCATTGAGCTCCGGTGCAACTAATTGATTTTGCAGCCGACTGACGCTCTGTGGGATATCGATCGGTGGAAAATGTCCACGTTGAGCAAGTTTTCTGTTCAGCACGATGTGACCATCGAGTAAGCCACGAATGGTGTCAGCGATGGGTTCGTTGTGATCATCACCTTCGACGAGCACAGTATAAAAGGCAGTGATAGAACCTTGGTCCGTTCTTCCCGCCCGTTCGACCAATTGGGGCAGCAGATTAAACACGCTCGGCGGGTACCCACGCGTTGTCGGTGGCTCTCCCGCCGCCAGTCCGAGTTCTCGTTGAGCCATCGCGAAACGGGTGACACTATCAACGAGCAATAGGACGCTGTGTCCTTGGTCGCGAAAATTCTCCGCGATGCTGGTCGCGGTCCAAGCCGCTGAGAGCCGCTGCGCCGCTGGCGTGTCACTGGTGGCTACCACCACAACACTCTTTTTCAGTCCCTCCGTGCCGAGTGTTCGCTGCACAAATTCGCCGACTTCGCGTCCTCGCTCGCCCACCATCGCAATCACGATGCGGTCGGCGTTGGTACCTCGCGTGAGCATTCCCAGCAGCGTACTTTTACCGACTCCCGATCCCGAAAAAATCCCTAGCCGCTGGCCGATTCCGCAAGTCAGCAAGGCGTCAATCGCTCGCACACCGGTCTGCAAGGGTTCATTGATGGGCGGGCGATTGAGTGAATCGGGGGCGTTACGCGGCACGTCCACGCGGATCAGATCGGGGTTCAATGCCTGTCCGTCGATGGGACGACCGAACGCATCAATGACGCGGCCGCAGAGCGAGGAACCCACACGCAGTGGCATCGAGTGCGAAACTAGTCGAACGGGATCACCGGCAGCGAGGCGGGTAATCGGCTCCAGCGGTGCCAGGATCGGGCGGGTTTGATCAAAACCGATGACGCGAGCGAGTGTGACGGGTGAATTCGCTGGTTGAAACTCACAAATCGCCCCCAATGGCGCGGTCATGCCTTGTACCGTAATGGCATCACCGGTGACGGCGGCGACGCGGCCGCGAACCTGAAACGGCATCATGTTTCTTATCGAAGCCGCCGCAGCGTTTGTCTCAGGCAGTCGGGAAAGCGACAGTGTCGGGGCGTTCATCATCGCAGTTCCTCTCGCAGTCGTTCCAGCTGTGCATGGAGTCCAGCGTGAATCTCACCGCCATCTTGCCGCACAACCACATCATCGATCGCAAGTGTTTCATCGGCGATCACGGCTGCGGTCTCGGGTAAATCGGCATGAGCCAATAGGTCACGCAGGGCCGAGCCAAGTTGGGCGTGCGTTTCGGGGTGGACGGCTAATGTAAGCCGGTTGGCAGATCGAGTGCTGTGCAAAGCTTCTCTTGCCCAGCGGACGAGGAGGGATTCGGCTGACCCCGCTGGTATGTCGCTCTGTTCCGATTCGAGGCGGGAACGCGTGAGCTGCTCAGCAGCCGCGATCGCGGTGGTTGTCAACACTTCCGTGTACTGCTGCATCCACGCTTCGTACTGATTCTTCATGGTCACGACAGCAGCGTGCAAGGACTCGATATGCGCTTTCGCCTTTCGTTCCGATTGACGCTCAATGTGCTGGGCAATCTCTTTTTCGGCAGCTTGTTGGCCGGCGGCATATCCAGCAGCGTGGGCATCCGCTTGGATGGTGTCACATTGTTGACGAGCATCGTCGAGCATCACGTCGACTTGCCGTTGGCAGTGCCGCAATTGCTCGCGTCCCTGTTCAGCCAGGTCCGCTAGGTTGAACTCGGTCGCGCTGAAGCCATCGTGGGAGTGACTCTCATCACGACCACATGAAGTCGTTTTGATGATCTTGGGAGGATTGGCATTCACTGATTTGACGATACCAGCCATGATTCCAACTTCATGAGGGGGCAGTGGACGTTGTGAAAGATCGTACTGAATGAGGATCTTTCGCAAGATCCACTACTCGTTTTTCACATCGCGACACCGATCGGAATTTGGTTGGGGATCGGTGTTGAGCTGGTCGAGTCGGTTGCGCTCGCCATGTGCGGTGAGTGACCCAGCACTTGGGCAGCGGCAGCAACCGCTGCTAGGGCTTGGTCAATTTCACGAATCTCGAGGCTGCCAACCGAAATCAGATGCTGGCGAACCTGGTTTGCTTGGGAGCGTGGCAATCGTGAGATTGCCGCGTCGGCCACGGGACGGGGCAGCCCACAGAGTGTCAGGATCGCCGTCCTCGTGTCGACGCGTCCGAGGGACTCGCACAGTTTAGCAGGTGACAGCTGCAGGAGCTCGCGATGGGTTTGTTCCGCCAACGCCGACACCCGCTGTGCTGCGGCGGCTTCGGTACGCTCGCTTGCAATTTTGCCCAGTCGCAGGTCGTTCGAATCGGACTGCTCCGCGCCTATGTCACGTGCTCGATCGTCTGTCGCTGCTGTTGGCATGGCGGCCAGGATCGCTTGCAAGCGTGGTGAAACCGCGTCCCCCGATGCTGATATTTTCTGCGAAGCTGCAATCGCATCATCTACGTCAGTTGCTTGATGAGATCGATTGGAATTCCTGGCTGAGTCGTTACGAATCGCTGCCAAGCGATTCATACGCTCGCGGAAGCTACCTGCGAGTTCACTGAGCATTTCTTGGGAGACTTCGGGCAAGCGTCCAATTCGGGCGAGCAAGTCTTGTCGTTGCTTGGCACCGAGACGTGGCAACAGGGCAGCAGCGCGAGCGGGTGGGATCTCGGCCAGCACCACGGCTTTGGTCTGGGGGTGTTCGTCACGCAGCAATCCGAGCAGAACATCGTCGGTGATTTCGCTGAGAAAATCGAGAGATGTCGGCTGTTTTGCACACTGGTTCGCGGTTGCCTGTCGAAGCGAGGCGGTGAATGATTCCATTGCTCGATGGCGTTCGAGCGGATCCACATCGGCCAAAGTATCGATCTCACGCCGAACCCGTTGCCGAGTTTCGGACGGCAGTTCGGAGAGCAGTTTCGCAGCAGTTGCCACAGGCAAATCTTCCAGCACGATCGCAATCCGCCTCAGCGACGCGATACAACGTGACTCCTGTTCGGTGTAGGCAGCGGTCGGCGGCAAGGTAAACGAGTCCCGCAGGCGTGAGAGTGGCGAGCCAAGAACCCAATTTTTCTGGGTTCTTTGCCACTTCTACTAAAGTTCGCCACTCGGCGCAAAGGCTGAAAACTGTCGTGCCGGTATTGGTTATCTGGGATTATTTTCGTTCCAATAAATATGGTCGAGCTCGTTTCGCACACTCGGTAAATCGAAGTCGGGCATCGTCAGTGGTGGATCGTGCTCGATGACGAAGCTGGCAATGCGGTCGGTCTCGTGGGCGAGCTGGAAGTCAATCTCTTCCGTTAACGGGTTCAGCAGATCGAAGATGGGGCGATTGAGAATGTAGCTGTACGTTGACGGCGTCTGGCCCGCAGCGCAAGCGAGGAGATTTTTGTTGACGACGCCGGTGGTATTTCGCGCGCTGCCGAGGTTGGGGTTGTGGTAGGACAGATGGCAGAGATCCCAGATGACGGTTTCCGGAAAATCGATCGCGGCCAAGTAACGAAAAAATTTCGGATGGATCGTCGCGTCGTCTTCGAACACAATGATGGGCAGCGCGGACGCGTCCAGTTTCATTAGTTCGAGATGGGAGATGCTGCAGGCGGCCGATCCCCACATGTGGGCCAAGTCAGTCCGCCATCGGCCCTGCAATATTGGGGGCAGGCCGAGTTCTTGAAAATTGCCACGCTGGGGCGTGCATGCTTGCACGATGTCAACATTGCGAAACCCGGCAAGACCGAGATGGGTTTTAATCCGCCGTATGCGTTCATACGACCGCTCATCAAGGGTGCTGATCACGACCGCTCGCGTGTGTGGGTCAATATTCTTCATGGATTCATTCGCCTTCGGCGTCTAGGGTGTCATGGCGAGTTGCCTTAGAGAGCGAGCGTTTCCGTGGGCGGCGTAAATCGGCGTTCCACTGCGACACGTGATTCGCCCGTGGGGTGTGACCTGGACCTCACCAGTTGGTCGATCATGGACGCAGTAGTTCCAACCTTCCGGAACCTCTTTCCAACGCTGAGGATCGCTATGGCAATAGAGATTGAATGCGGCTTGGTCGCCCCAGTCTGTTGTGCCATGCAGTGCATGGGAGCTACGCAGCCGAGCCGCTTCGTGGAAGTAGCGATGCATGGACTCGGCGGTACCGGCGCTGAATCCGCTGTTGAGAAACGGGTGAGTCGAAAAAAGCTCGAACGCGCGACGTCGCATTTCGGGGTGGGCGATCGAATGGGTCCAGCCGATAATCGCTGCATTCTGCGGATATCCGCGCGGCTCACGCACGGCAAAGATTTTGTCTGGATGTTCCTGAGTCATTTGCCACAGCGGGTCGAGGCTCGCTTGAATAATCACGTCGCTGGCGTCCCAATAGGCGACGGGGATATGTGGAGCCAGTTCCGCAGTGAGCTCAGCGAAGTCAGTCAAGCGTCTCACTGGCGGCATCTGACCGTTGGCCACTTTGGCGACCAAACGCACACCGGCGCACGCCGCCAGCAACCGACACTCGCTCGGGTACAAACCGTAGCCAACCGCGACGACTTCTTGCTCGTTTCCCGAAGCCCTCAACATGCGCAGGAACACTTCGCGAAAACGAGAGACATCGCGTCGATTGAACGCAACGAGCACCTTGGCATTGGAGGATGGATTCAAATTCGTCACCCGATCTCGTTCCAGGCTTGGAAACTTGTCAGCACTTGCCTCTGCCGTTTTCTCCAGATGCCATGCTTTGGCCTCGGGCAAATACTCAATTCGCGCCCCTCTGCGGCGGATGTCCTCACAGCAACACAAACACTCGCACTTATTGATTTCCCAGCGAAAAGAAATTCGTTGCAACGTCGATCGACGAAACAGGGTCGCCCCCATGGATACGTGTGGCGACGAGCCATGAGGCGAACCGTCTCCGAGATAGTCGGCTGCCAATGCGGCGTATTGTGGGCGCGACACAAGGCCGTGGTGCAGTCGCGCAATGCAGTCCGGTGCCAGCGTCACGTCGTCGTCGACAAACATCAGCCACTCACCGCATGTGCGGGCGATCCCCTCGTTCCGCGCCCGGGCAATCGTCGCGACACGGTGGACATCGTGAGCCATCGCGGCTCCGACAATATGGTGACCCCGGACTTGAACGCCTCGCTGGCGACGAAGCGATTCCAAGCACGCAGCGGACAGGATGCCCTCCTTGCGAGTGAGAACCACGACGTCGATAGTGGGTGCGGAGTACCTTAGCGCACCGGGACCGGGGAGAGGCTTCGCAATCACAAATCACCAACATCTCGCCGCGACATCGGTGGGGTTCATACAATAGTGATCGACACTTCGGTCCTCGGGCAGCGGAGGATAGTACTGGGCACTCTCGGCCGCAGTTAATCCGGCTTCCATTTCCAAAATCGATTGAGCGGCTTCACGCACGTAGAGAATGCCTGTCACCGCCGATTTGTCCAGCAAATCGGAAACCTTCTGCTTGAGCAGGTCGTCCTCAAACCAAGTCCCCTTCTCCAAATCGACCCGCTTGGCATCATGGGGAACAAACAGCGACATGACGTCTTGAGCAAAAAACGAGCGTTTGATGATTACTCGGGGCGAAAGTCGCTGACTCGCGGTAATGAAAATGGGTTCATTGCGACTATCGTTGCGAGTAAACGTAATCTCCGCGACGTCGGGGAACCGTGGCGGGATCGACACGGTGCCCGCCATGTACATTGCTCGCATTTGTTGCTCAGTCTTACTCACTATGGCGTCCTTCGTGATACGTTACCATGGGATTGCTTGCTCGCTCGGGCACTACACTATCCCCCCGCCAGCCGGCGTGCAAGCCATTACTTGGTGTCGGCAAAGAAGCCCTCACGGCGTTCCTCCTTTTTCAAATCCCTTTGATGATCTCCACCATTTCATGCGTTTCGGGAATCGAACGGTTTTGCGAGGCGATACGTCTAGCTCTGAGGTGGCACTCGCACTTCCAATCTTCTAATCTCGATCATTGAACACGTAGTGCGATTGATTTGTTTTCCATTCCCAAGCTAGCAGCTAGCTGCTTGAAAAGACTGACTGCATGCCTCCTGAACTGCGACGAGCGTTTGTAATCTTGGCCCTGCTGGTGATGGGTGTCGCGGTCGTATGGGCGACGCAGTTTGACTCCATGCCGCCGGCGGAATTCAGCATTCAAAACGGCACGGATCCCAAAACGCTCGATCCGCACCGGGCAACGGGCCAGCCCGAGAGCCGGATTTTGTTTGGGATTTTTTCGGGCCTTCTGCAGATGCTGCCCGAGGGCGACCCCGACCCGGTAACGGGGCTGCAGCCGTTGTCACCACAACCGGCAGTGGCGGAGAGTTACGAAGTCGCCGAAGACAAACGGACCTACACGTTTCATCTCCGCAAAGACGCGATGTGGTCCGATGGCGTGCCGATTACCTCGGCGGATTTCGCGTGGTCGTGGACGCGGATGCTGCATCCTGCCACGGCGTGCGAGTACAACTTCCAGCTCTTCAGCGTTCCGTACGCCCAAGAGTTCAACTCCGGCGTCGTCGGCATCGGTGATCGATGCGAAGTCGAATTGTTTGACCGCCCTCACCCTGATGGCACGACCGAGGCCGACACGGGGGAATACAGTTTTCAGAACTTTCCTCGGGGGACGATGCTGTATGGGATACTGCGTGAAATCCGAAAACCACCTGAACCTGAATTCGACGCGGCTGTCGACCAGGACGATCGTGAGGAAGCGATCTTGGACTGGCAAGAGACGTGGGTGTACGTGCTCGATATCGCCGACGAAGCAGAGACGGGAGAAGTTGACTGGGACGGACCCACGACGACGCAGTCCTTTACGGTGAACCCACAATCACCACTGGCGGAACCGGATACGCGTCGGGTCCACACCGTGTTGGTTGCGTTCGATAAGCTCGGCGGGATGGAGACTCCTGATCCGCACACGTTCGTGGTTCACCTCAAAGACCCACTCCCGTATTTCCCCAGCCTGACGGCGTACTATCCATTGTTTCCAGTTCCTCGGCACTGCATTGAAAAATACGGGATGCCCATGTGGACGAAAGCCGAGAACATTGTTTCCAACGGTGCCTACAACGTCAGCCTGCGACGGCTTCGAGATCGAGTTCGGCTGGCGAAAAACCCAAAATGGTTTAAGGCAGATGAGACGTCGATCGAAACGATCGATTGTCTTTCGACCGAGGGCCATAACACAGCGCTGAACATGTACGTCACCGGCCAGATCGACTGGGTGACCGACCCGCCGGTGGCCTTGATGGAGACACTTCGCAAGCGAGACGATTTTTATTCGGCACCAATGCTCTCGGTTTATTTCTATCGTCTGAACACGACTCGGAAGCCGCTCGACAATCCGCTCGTTCGCAAGGCGATTGCCTTGGCGATCGATCGAAAACAAATCGTCGAACAAGTCACCAAGGCTGGTCAGGTGCCCGCCTTCGCTCTGGTGCCGCCAGGGATTGCTGGTTATGAATCCCCTCCAGGATTTCAGCCCGATGTTGCGGAAGCGAAACGCTTGCTCGCCGAAGCGGGTTACCCAGGTGGTCGTGGTTTGCCGAAGGTCAGCGTGTTGTACAACACGAGCGAAGCACACCGCTCGATCGCGGAAGTCATCCAACAGCAATTGCAGAATAATTTAAATATCAAAGTCGAGCTCCAGAACATGGAATGGGGAACCTTCCTCGATAAAATATCGCAGCTCGACTACGACGTAGCTCGTTCGGCTTGGGTGGGCGATTATGCGGACCCGAACACGTTCTTAGATTTGTGGGTGGGCGGCGGAGCCCAGAACAGTACCGGCTGGGCCAACGCCGATTTTGATCGTTTGCTCAAAGAGGCCGCTGCCGAAAGCGACGCTGAGAAACGTATGCAACTTCTCGCCGATGCCGAAGCGATCTGGATCGATGAGATGCCAGTCATTCCGCTGTACTTTTACGTCAGCGTCAACCTGGTCAAATCTCACGTCAAGGGATTCTTTCCGAGTCTGCAGGATTTGCACCCGCTGCATCTGCTCAGCATTGATGAAAGTGAGAAGGAATCTCCATGACGGACTTACTCAGTTACCTGATACGACGAGCCGGGTGGATGCTGCTCACGGTTTGGGCCGTGTACACGCTGTCGTTTGTGCTGATGCGGTCCGTCCCCGGCAACCCGTTCAGCAGCGAGCGCAGCGTGCCGCCCGCGATCGAGCGGCAACTCCGCGCCCGCTACAACCTCGACGCGCCTCCATTGACTCAGTACACCGACTACCTCGTGGGTATCATCACTCGTGGTGATCTCGGGGTGTCGATCAAGCTCGAAGATTACACGGTGAACGAGGTGCTCGCCGAAGGATTCCCGGTATCAGCATCCCTCGCGATCTTAGCTTTGGTTTTTGCGATGACGCTCGGTGTGACGGCGGGTGTCGTGTCGGCTGTGTATCGCGCCACGGCGGGCGATCTGGTACTGATGGGCGCGGCGGTGCTCGGCATCGCGATCCCGAATTTTGTACTCGCGTCATTGGCGATTTTGCTGTTCGTCTTCTGGATTCCGCTCTTTCCCGCCGCGGGCTGGGGAACATTCCGTCAGGTCATCTTACCGGCGATGTGTTTGGGCGCTCCCGTGGCAGCGTACATCGCACGATTGACACGTGCCGGGATGCTCGAAGTGCTGGGGCGGGAACACGTTCGGACCGCGTTTGCAAAGGGGCTTCCCAAACGCACGGTGATTCTCAAGCACGTCCTGCCAGGAGCGCTACTGCCGGTGGTTTCCTATCTCGGTCCGGCGACGGCGAGTGTGCTGACAGGATCATTGGTGCTCGAAAAAATCTTTGCTTTGCCGGGAATTGGCAGCCACTTCATCTATGCCGCGACTCAGCGTGACTACACCCTCGCGATGGGCATGGTGTTGACTTATACGGTGCTGCTATTCGTGATGAACTCGCTCGTTGATCTCTCGTACGCCATCATTGATCCGCGAGTGAAACTGCAATGAGCGTTCCATCGATGCCGCCAGCTCGTGCGCCGAAGGCTGATGAGGCAGCCCTGGCCAAGATTCTGCGGGAGTCGCGTGAGATTCGTGGCGTTTCGCTTTGGCAGGATGCGTGGCGGCGGCTCCGGCGCAATCGTCCAGCGATGTGCTCACTGATGTTTCTGGTCATTTTGATGTTGGCGGCAATCTTCACGCCACTGTTGCCGCTGCAGAGTCCGCTCGACAAAGACCTGAACAATCGCCGTTTCTTGCCACCCAACACGCAGACCGTCGTGCTCGGTGGCCGTGAAGGCTTGAAGTTTAAGGACGGCCGATTGACTGCCCAACTCGCCGACTATCAAGCCGATGTCGCGGCACAGCGGGCGGAGATTCTGTCCCTCAAAGATGTTGAAAAGCGCACGACGGAACTCGCCAAGTTCGATGAGCGGTCCCGACTCGATCATCCGTTTAATCAGTTATGGAACGATCTCGGTCCGGTCGCGTTCACCATGTGCCGCATGCGTGTGGCGATTTTCGGCGACTTGACGGTTCCGTCCTTGTTTGGCACTGACAAGCTCGGACGTGATCTGCTTTCGCAGGTGTTCTGGGGCTCCCGGGTGTCGCTCGTCGTCGGCATTGTCGCGACGATCGTCAGCTTGGTCATTGGCGTCAGCTATGGCGCGATTGCCGGTTACTTCGGTGGCTTGACAGATTCGATCATGATGCGGATTGTGGACATGCTGTATTCGATCCCATTCATCTTCGTCGTGATTTTCATGGTCACGTTTCTTAGTGAAGACAGTGTGAAGGCGATCCTCGAAGACTATGGCATCGACCAGATCACGATTTTCTATATCATCATCGGCGCGATTTACTGGTTGACGATGGCGCGGGTGGTTCGAGGCCAAGTCCTCTCGCTGCGTAATGAGCAGTTTATCGAAGCGGCTCGTACCATCGGTGCGTCACCGATGCGAATTGTGTTTCGGCATCTCGTGCCCAACGCACTTGGGGTGGTGATCGTGTATCTCACACTGACGATTCCTTCGGTGATGCTATTTGAAGCGTTCTTATCATTCCTCGGGCTCGGTGTCGCACCTCCAGACGTTTCGCTGGGGTTGCTGCTCAATGACGGTGTGGAAGCACTTTCAATTGTCAAATTGTTCTGGTGGGTGGTCGCTTTTCCAGGTGCGGTGCTGGCATTGACTCTCTTTGCGCTAAATTTTCTGGGTGATGGACTTCGTGATGCCTTGGACCCGAAAATGAAGAATCGATCATGACGAACGTCGCGCAGCAGAATGTCCGATCAGAATCGAACACGAAGTCCGAAGCGCTGCTGAGCGTGGAGGATCTGCGTGTCAGTTTCAAAACCGATGAGGGCATGGTGCGCGCCGTGCGTGGGGTCTCGTTCGATGTGCAGCGTGGTGAAACGGTCGCGATCGTGGGCGAGAGCGGCAGCGGCAAGAGCGTCACGAACTTAGCGGTCATGGGACTCGTTCCCAAACCGCCGGGAACCATTGATGGGGGGCGCGCGATGTTTGGCGGTCAAGATTTGCTGTCGTTGTCGCAGCATCGGTTGCAAGACATCCGCGGCCGACACATTGCGATGATTTTTCAGGACCCGATGACGTCGCTCAATCCGCTGATGACGATCGAGCAACAGTTGGCCGAGATGACGCGGTTGCATCTAGGTCTGACTCGGCATCAGGCTCGAAGCCGTGCAGTTGAGATGCTGGGGCTCGTTGGTATCTCTGCACCGGAGAAACGTTTGCGAGACTATCCGCATCAATTCAGCGGCGGGATGCGACAGCGGGTGATGATCGCGATGGCGCTCTCATGTGAACCGGAATTGTTGATCGCCGATGAGCCCACGACAGCGTTGGACGTGACGATCCAGGCGCAGATCATGGAACTTTTGGCGGAATTGCAGTCGCGAAAAGGGACTGCGATTGTGTTGATCACTCACGATCTCGGAGTCGTCGCGGGAGTGGCTGATCGTGTGCTGGTGATGTATGCCGGACGCATCGTTGAAAAGGCTGGCGTGCGACCGTTGTTCGCCCGACCACGCCATCCCTACACCCTGGGTTTGCTCGGTTCGCTGCCAAATGTGCAATCCAATCGCGACGAACCATTGGCGGCTATTGCCGGTCAACCGCCGGACATGACGGTGCCGATTACGGGCTGCGCGTTCCGCGATCGCTGCAACTATCGGTTCGAGCGGTGCCAGACGGATGATCCTCTGCTAACGATGCGCGAGGATGCAGCAGGACCGTCTTCGCTTCATCCGGATGTTCACATGGCTGCATGTCATGCCGTGGATGTCGGTGTTGATGAGGGGGCAGCATGAGCGATATTGCAGCGTCCCCCGCCGATCCGCCCCTGCTGAGCGTGCGAGACTTGAAGGTTCATTTCCCTTTTCGTCGTGGTTCTTTACTGCGCTCGCAAAAGGGTTTGATTCGCGCCGTCGACGGGATCTCGTTTGATATTCGCCGTGGCGAGACACTAGGGCTCGTGGGGGAATCAGGCTGTGGGAAATCGACCACGGCTCGGGCGATCATCAATTTGGTGCATCCAACCCATGGCTCGGTCCACATCGATGGAGTCAACATTGCGGGCATGTCTGACTCCGCGATGCTGCCGTATCGGCGCCGCATTCAGATGGTTTTCCAAGACCCCTTTGCGTCCCTGAATCCACGCATGACGGTGGGCGGGATCATCGGTGAGCCGCTGCTGGTACACTCGCTCGCTCGCGGTCGCGACCGGAAACTCGAAGTCCTGCGGCTCATGGAACTGGTGGGCCTGAACCCGCGGTTCCTCAATCGCTACCCGCATGAATTCAGTGGTGGGCAGCGGCAGCGGATCGGCATCGCCCGCGCCCTCGCAGTCCAGCCTGATTTGATTCTGTGCGATGAACCCGTTTCGGCGCTCGACGTTTCGATACAAGCCCAGATCATTAATTTGCTGATGGACCTGCAACAGAAACTGGGGCTGTCATATCTTTTCATTGCTCACGACCTCGCCGTGGTCAGGCACATCGCCACGCGCGTGGGTGTGATGTATCTCGGCCGCATGGTGGAACTCGCCCCAGCAGAGGATTTGTATGCGGGGCCGAAACATCCTTACTCCGAGGCGTTGCTGTCGGCCGTGCCAGTGCCCGATCCTGAAATGGCGGCCTCACGTGAAAGAATCGTACTCTCGGGCGAAGTACCGTCGCCTGACGTGCTTTACCCCGGTTGCGCGTTTGCAGATCGCTGTCCTGTGAAAATTGGCCGCTGCGTTGTTGATCGGCCGCCGCTACCCCATCAGCGTCACGCGGCGGCATGCTGGGTCCGCGAGGACACCCTTTTCCAGGGCGACAGTAACAGTAACGTTTTCAATTAACTTGATTTGGAAAACACTTTTGCGAGAGCGCCTTTTGCAACGAACGCTCTCGAACGGTTACACTGGTGCAGACCGCGTCGGACAACGCCATGGGAGGCTTGCCAGGTGATCCCGGCGGTCCGTGAACAAATTGCCCCCGCTCAGCGAGCTGGATTTGTTGAAACCGCTACCGCCGGAACATTGGCCAAACATGAATTGCATTCAGACCGAGACGGAGACCGGGGCTCCCGCAGACACCATGCTTTGGTATTTCGCGATCATCGTGTGCTGCTGCTCCTTAACGATGCCCGCTCGGGATGCGATGGCGCAAACTCGGATACCGGCTTCTCCGATTATGCAGGAGCCGGACACGTTTCGCGCACCCGAACTCCAGCCACCTGTTCACTTTGGACCGAGCCCGATCGAACTGCGGCCTGAGATGGCGTTGCCCCCGATCCGTATCCCCTCCGGTTTTCGTGGAGAAACGGATCGGGCGGCAACTTCCGGTCCCGCAGGTGACGGCCCTGAAACTGCTGCACGCGGCAATTCCGCGGACGCCAGTGGTTTCCAGTTGCGTGTCGGATCCCTTTATCATCCTAAAAACGAGCGGCTGGCCATCCGGGATGACGAGGGCAACCGTGTCGTGGCGAGGTACCATGTCGGGGTGGACGATACTCGCATCGTGTTACTGCCTGACGGGCGGTTGAAAGCGATCGAGGCTCAACTGACCACTCCCACCGACGATCCGTTTGAGCCGATGTCCATGGACGAGGTACGCGACCAGTGGCTAGCGGATGAGCGGTTGGCAAAGCTCGGCATGAAATCGATCCAGAGCAAGCGATTTCTGTTTCTCTACAACACGAGCGATTCGTACATACGCGCCACCCGCACGATTCTCGAAACGATGTATCCGGCCGTTCGCAAGTATTTTCAGCGTACCAAGATCGACACGTACGAGCCCGAATTTCCGCTTGTTGTGATCGCATTTGCCACCGACGATCAGTTTCAAGAATTCAAACGCATGCCCGAGGGCGTCGTGGCCTATTATGACAGTGCCGTCAACAGCGTTTCGATGTACGAGCAATCACGTCTCAATCGCGTTGCGCCGCAGGTCGCGATCATGAATTCGATTTCAACGGTCGCTCATGAGGGTGTCCATCAAATCTTGCATAATATTGGCGTCCAGCAGCGATTGTCGCGGTGGCCGATGTGGTTGAGTGAAGGTTTGCCCGAGTTTTTCGCGCCGACGTCGACCGGGGTGGGGGCGAAGTGGAAAGGACTCGGCGCTGCCAATGATTTGCGGATGAAAGAAATTGTCGACGATATCAAACAGGGCCGGCGGCTGGGCAGCGGGACGCACCTGGCCCGACTTGTCCAGCTCGACGAATTTGACTCTCAGGAATACGCCTACTCGTGGGGCGTGATTCACTGGATGGCGCGGAAACACCGGGAAGAATTGTTTGCGTGTATCCGGGAGGCGTCGCAACTCCAGCCCCTAGACTATTTAGTTCAGTCGGATGAGCATCAAGCAGCAGTGCCGCCGGAGGCGACGACTCCGCTATTTCAGCAGCAGCTTGGCGATGAGTACGCCACCCTGGAACGGGATCTGGGGTTGCACCTCTCTTCGTTGCAGTGGACAGATCCGGTGGAAAATCAAATCCACTATTTGGTGGTCTCGGGTAGTCAGGTTGTGTTGACATCCTCTCCCGACACGGTTCAAAAACTGCGGCGATCCACCCTTCCCCTACGCACGTTCCGAGTCCAACAGTTCCCCAACCGCACCTCCGCCATGCGTGCAATGCAGGCGATCACACGTTAGCCCATTGTCCCGGGACGGCTCCGGCCGTCCGAGCTGAAAAAAACGTATTTTGCTGTTCTCGCACATTTAAACTTACTTCTCTCACTCCACGGACGGAGCCGTCGATCGACTCTGTTTTTACGATTCAAGCAGTAATGCGACGGCGTCGAGGTAGCGGCGGATGGTGTCGGCGCTGACGTCTTCAAAGCCGGTCGTCTTGTGGCGAAGCACGGATAGTTTTAGTGATTCGATCACGTCCGATAGATCGTCGGGAAGCGCGGGCAAGCCGGCGAAGGGTTGCATTGGGGAGGGGGCTCCGTTCTCAGCGACCCCGATTCCGCCGCTCTCGGCAGCGTTGGCATCGTTCATGTGGTTGCCTTCGGGTCGAGCGGCGAGTTCGGCCTCGTCGCCAAAATCCGGAGGCTCATAGGCGGGCCCTGAGGACATACCGTCGGTATCTCCCTCGTAGTCGCGCGGAGAGCTGCCGCCTTGGGCCGGTGCGGTCCCTAAGTCCGGCGTGTCCTCATCGATTTCGACATCGACGATTTGGCTGCTGCCGGGACGATCCGATTCCATCGCTCCGTTGGCTTTCCAGCGTTGTTCACGCATGGCCGATACCGACCATTGCTCTTCCACGGCGCCCTGCAGCCACAACGCCGCATCGTCCCAATCCAGGGCGGCTAGAAAATGGCTCCAGTACAGCTTGGGGTACGTCTTGGCTTGCTCACTGAATCGGTCGTGGACCCGTCGCAGGCGTCCGACATGGGGTGAGGTCACGCCCCCGACGCGAGAAGCCCAGGCTTCGTCGGAGTAATCGGTGACCGGAGCCCCCGCTTCGATCAGCGCGGCTCGCCACTGGGAAATGATCCGTCCTTTTTCCCAGTTCGTGGTGCTGATCAGCGAGTTCCACTGGCCTACGAATGGCTGTTGCAATTCAACGAGTTCCTCGTCGCTGCCGGCAGGTTGGAAAGCTGCATTGACCGATTCAAAATCCGATTCGTTGACCGTCTCGACGCCATCATCCAATGCCCCCTCCGTCGCCGTGCCGGATCGCACGCTCGTGAAAGTCGAACGGGTATCGTCATCGAGATCGCTATCAACGACGTCTTCGTGGACTTCCGAGACAGCGAAGCGGGGACGAGCGGTTGCGGGGACGGACGCTTTCATATCTTCAGGGTTCATTGGCTTCAGTTTGCGGGAGAAAATTGGCTCCTTCTCAGAGGCTCATACGCTACCGTCTGAGGGTGCCGTCCGTGAAGCTTCCCACCTCCATTTCGTCGATTCTCAACCCAGACAGGAACCGATTGCGCGGATCGGGGGAGAACGGTGGTGTGGGAAAACTGTCTGAATCCGGAATCGCTTAGCGGGCAAGTCTCGCCAGCGCGATCGACGCACCGAAAATGAAATAATACTGGATCGCATAGGACTTCAGCGGATTGCGACCCAACTCCTCCAGTCCAGGGATGGAGATTTTCGGATATCGTTCGGCCCAGCAAAGAAGGAGTGTGGCGGGCAAGACGAATAGGAAGAGAAGTGGTGAGACGCTTCCTGGCGTCAGGACGACCGCGGGAAAATAGAATGCCGTTAATATCGTCGATGCTAAGCCCGCGGTTTTCCGCCCGTAGCGAGCATGCAGACTGCCCAGGGCGACGAAACTGAGCACAAGTGATAAGGGAAAGTCCATTGGCCCCCCACTGGGCCAGGCCGGGGTGGGATCGACGGGGTAAAGAACCGCCACGAGCACAAACATGGGGAAGAACCGGCCGCACGCGGTCCCAACGATGCCCGCGATCAGCAAGCTACACAGAATATCGAGGCAGCCGTAGGCGGGGTAAAAAATGGCATTCACGAGCACTGCCGTCGCCGCAATTTCCACGAAACGACGGAGGCGCCAGTTTCGATCAGCGGGCAGAAAATAGCCCATTAAGACACAGAACAGGGGCATGGCCAATCGCGTCATCCAGCGGATCGGCGAATCCCCAATTGACTGGCCGAGCCACAGATCGGCCACGTGATCGATTACCATTAACACAATCGCGAAACCGCGCAGGGTATCGATGGCTGCGTTGCGAGTGGGTGGTGGGAGTCGTTTCTGAGTATTGCGGCGTCGCGGCACGGCCATCGATCGAAGCGAGAAAAGGTCGTGGCCTCTAGATTTCCGTTGAGTTGGCGGCCGATATTAACTAACATAGCACAGGGTAGCTGGACAATCCCGCGCCTTTCCTCCCGTCCGATGCTTTTCACTTTTCAGCAAAGAGTCCACTGATGCGATTCCTTCGTGACCTCTCTCGACTTCGCATTTCGATGCCCCTCGTTCTCGCCCTCGTCCTGACGCTCGTTCTGTCTGCCGTCGCGAGCGCCAATAACGGGGGCGCTGCGGGAGGCACCGCCGCGGGCGGTACTGCTGCGGGGGGCACGGCTGCGGGCGGTCAAGCCACGGGGGGAGTCAACTTTGCCCAGCCGATCGCCGGCGTCGATGTCGATGCCAGCGGCGTCTTGAAAATCCGTGTCGTTGATCCACGCTTAGCCCGAGAACGGATGATGCAAGTGATGCGGGCTGCGCACACCGACGATGTGATGAAGCGCAGTGAACTGCGAAAAGTATCACTCAATCGGCTCGAAAAAGTGATCGCTGAGCATCTCCAGGCCGACCAGCCACTGAGCGACGACATGCTTGCCGTGGCCGGTTTGACCAGCGTTCAGTACGTTTTTTACTACCCCGATACGCAAGACATCGTGATCGCCGGACCCGCCGAAGGCTTTGTCGCCGATCCTACCGACCGATTTGTGGGAATCAATACCGGTCGACCCTCTGTTTTGCTGGAAGACCTCGCGACCGCTTTGCGTGCTTTTGCGCCCTCGGCACCACCGACCCGCGTGATCTCCGTCTCCATTGACCCGACGCCCGAGGGACTCGCACGCATGCAGAAGTTTCTGCAAGCCGTAGGCGGTCAAGCCAATCCGGGGGACACGTTGCGATTGGTTCAAGGACTCAAACAAAACCTCGGTTTACAAACCGTTACGATCCAAGGCATTCCCGCCGCGACACACTTCGCTCGCGTGCTCGTGGAAGCCGACTACCGGATGAAATTGATCGGCATTGGTCTGGAACAACTTCCTGTCCCCCTCCGCAGCTACGTTTCCCGAACCAGTCCACTTTCGACCTCTGCCAACGCGATGGAACGCTGGTATTTCCAGCCTAATTACGATGGCGTCTCGGTGAGTGAAGATCACCTAGCGATGCGGATCAACGAACGCGGCGTACAGTTGGTCGGTGAAGCTGAACGGGTGATGGGTAATGGTCAACGAGTTTCGGGACGACGGACAAACCGTGCCAGTCAATTGTTTACGAAGGAATTCACCGAGAAATACACGCTGATCGCAAGCCGCGTCCGCGTCTACGCGGAGCTGCAACAGCTCATTGATCTCGCTATCGCTGCCGCCTATATCCAAGAGCAAGATTTTTACGCTCAGGCCGACTGGACGATGCCCGTATTGGGCAACGAGACAGAGCTACCGGTGGAAACCTACACGGCACCCGAGCAAGTCGAGACAGCCGTCAACGCGATCTGGCGTGGCAACACGCTGATGACACCATTGGGCGGCGGCGTCAGCGTACAACCCGGCGTGGCCCTCAATAGCGAACACCTGGAAGTGGATACCAGCGGAAAGAATGGCGAGATGAAGAACGTCGCCGGGCCGAAAAACCTGCAACCAGGCCAATGGTGGTGGGACTGAACGGAACCCAGGGCGATGTCCTTGCCTTTCATAGCGATGCCCCTTTGGGGCCGTAGAGCACAGGAAGAAGTTCAGCGCCTATTATGGTTTCCTCAACCCCAGAGATTTTGTGTACCGGGACTGAGCAACCTCACCCGTTCGCTGTCACTAAGGACTTGTCGCCGCCGAATCTCACCCTATGATGGAGAGGTCGGCGGTCCGTCGCGACGAGCGTCCAGCCGCAGCGGCTCCAGTCTCCCATCTTTTTCCTGTATCCTCGCGTTTGAAGGTTCCTCCCGTGTTAACTGAATCCACTGTCGAAAGCATGTTTCGCGAACTCGTTTCGGCTCCCAACCCAACCGAGGAAACGTTCGATAAAGCCGAGGACCTGCTGGAAACGGAACTGCGTGACGAAAGTCCACTCCGTCACCGCTTGAGTGTCGAACTCGACGAACTTCGCTTGATTGCAGCGAAATAATCACCGAAACGATCAGCTGACGACATGCGACCGTTCCACTTCTGGCTGACCGCATCGGTACTGATCCTGGCCTTGCAGGGCGTCTCATCTGCCCAGGAGATTGCGACATGGACCGATGTGACTGGGGAATTCCAGATCGCTGCTGAGTTTTGCGGGGTGAGGGAGGGGAAGGTTTTTCTAAAGAACCAAGACGGAAAGTTCATTGCCGTCCCGATTGGAAAGCTGAACGAAGCCAGTCGCACCCAGGCGAAAAAACACTATTTCAGCATGCCCACCATCGGTGGAAGCGGGCAGACGCTTAATCTCAGTGAAAATAGGCCCCCTGACTTCGACGTTCCTCCCATACAGGAGGCAGCCCAAGACGATATCAAACCGCGATACGATCGATGGGTGGTACAAATCAGAGCGAGTCGCCTCTCTGAGCTAGCCGCCTTGTATGATGCTTTTCATATCGAAATAGGTGTGATTGGTGGCGACTACAAAGGAGTGCAATCCATCAATCACCTGTCCGCCGGGAGGCCGCATGTGCTGACCGAAATGGATCCCGCCAAGGAGACTCGGATGTATTTCATGAATATCGACAATAGCGAGTTGGTGAAAATGCAGCGTCAATTGGCAGAGAAGGCGGGCGCAAGACGAACGGACGCACCATGCTCACGTTTATCCCCCCGACACTCGAGAATGTTTTAGCACATTTGGAATTGACCTATAACAAAACGCACGACGCCATCCCGCTGCCGCAGATCAAGCAGACCACCTTCGAGATCTGCTTGAAGGATAACCAGCCCACCCTGACAGTGATTGATCTCGATTAAAGGCTCATCCGACGGAAGCATACTTTTTGCTCAATGGACGCGAAGACACCTCGGGAGTGGTGGATTCCGGGTCGCGGGCTCGTCGAGCGATCGGGTGCGCTGGAGGTTTTCTAGGATCGCGGTAGGGACGGCTGTTGCCAGCCGCCCCCCGCACAGATCCGTACGTGAGCCTTGACTCATACGGCTCCTCCGTTGGGTCAAACGATCGCGACACACTGTGACGCTACCCGTCGTGATTTCCCGTGACGCTCCAATTGATACTTGTTCCGGCTCAGAGTCCGAAGCATCGACGCCAATCCGGCAATACTTCCCTTCAGTGAGGTCCCTTTCCTCGGCGGATTCCGCCACTGCGGTCGCAGCTTTGTTCACCCGCGTCGACGGTACTACGGCCTCATCTGCCATCCCATCCGCGTTCATACCAGAATTGCGCTCATAGAGGTTCGCTGGTCGCCCTGGCAGTGAGTCATCACGACTTGACCCCAGGGGCAAATGGGACTTCCCGGTTCTCGCGTTTGGAATTTTCCACGCATGCACAGGTTCTTCGACTCCGCCATGTCCAGACTACCCTTACCAAAGCGGTGTAGCTGGTGTTGCCTTCCCGACGCATATGACACGGTCGGCACATGGAAGACCTGATTTCGGAGCTCAATTAGCTGGCCTACGCTTCCCCCTGCACGGACGCTCAGCACGACGTTGTTACCTTCGTCGCACCTCCGCCGGAGGCCGAAGTAGTTGGTTAGACCTTCCTCGTAAGAAACTTTCATTCTCGATTCCAAACCGGTTTTATCCCGGCACTCCATGGCTCAAGTGTCCAATCATGATTTGCATGGTTGGTTTGCGGACGATAGACTGAAAATGCCGGGAAAAACGGAGTCGAGTTCTGCAGAGGTGCAACTTGACAAGGGATATCCCGGTCGACGGTGCGCCAATGGTGCCGCTGGTCCTCGGTGAATCTTTGTTCGCCGAGGACGCTTTTCTAAAACGTCATTGGACACTTGAGCCATGCCTAAAAAACCTTCCATCCACAGCGGAGTACGCTTCCGTCGGATGAGCCCGATTAAAGACGATTGGAGGTAGACATCTGCCGGTAATCGCTCACGGGGTTGGCGTATACTCATTGAAATAGCGTACGCGGCGACCAATCTCACTCTTGGGGCCTACGCGAGAAGGAAACTCCAAGGCGTCAGGGTCGATCGGAAAGTCACTATGGCCGTCGGCGTGAATAAATGCGGCGATGTTAAGAATTTGCAGGACCTCGGCTTCGCTATGACTGCGTTTGACGCAGCGATAGAGGGTCGGACGAGGATCGGCAACACCAATCACGGAGAGGAACTCGGCCGCCCGTGCCGCGACGAGTGGTTGCGGATCGAGTTCGGTGCGTTGAGCTAATTGAATCAAGGTCGCATCGTCGGCGGCCTTCGCTCGCGCGGTCGCGTTGGCTGCCGTCTTCGAACTGGCTGCGTCAAATGCCCAGTAGCGAACCCAGGGATCTCCCGAACTCATTCCCGTAATCAACTGCGTCGTGGCGTGTTCCCATGGCTGGAGCGCAATATTCACAGTATCAATGTAGGTGCCAATCGATTGGGCGTGATCATCGCCATATTCGACGGGGTTCTTGGCTCCTTCTCGCAAGAACACGGATTCGGGAATGAAGCTGAGGTCGTGCGTCTCTTTCAAATGCCCGCTCAGTAGTCGTCGCATTTTTGTCAGCTTGCCACCGTGTTCTTGGAGGCTTGCCAAATTATTGATTTCATCAGGGTCTTTCGACAGGTCGAATAACGCTTCGACGGGACGTGACTGAAAAAACGCGAGCTGCTCCGGAGCGGTCGAGGGGTCCTGAGAACGATCCCGCCACTGTTGATACGCCAACATCTTGTAGCGATATTCGTTGTACAGCGAATTGGGATATTGAGCCTCGAAATAGCGGATATACTTCCAATCGCCCACGCGGACTGCCCGTACAAGATCGTACTTCTCATCCATTCGGTCAGCGTTGCTGAACGTCGTGTCGCGGACATCGACCTCAGATGCCTCCACGTCGTTGCCCAGAAAAGCCTTGCCATCAATGCCTTGAGGAACTTCAACCCCCGCGAGATTGATCACGGTTGGACCGAAGTCGATAAACGAAACAAACCCGCGAGTGCGTGAACCGAGGTCACGATCAACCAGGTCCTTGTACTTGTCGGGAACTCGCACGACGAGTGGTACGTGCAGTCCCGATTCAAAGACGTATCCCTTGGAACGCGGCAGCACGCCGCCGTGGTCTCCGAAGTAGAACACGAACGTGTTTTCGAGTTCGCCCGCGGCTTTTAAGTCAGCGAGAGTTTTTTCCACGATTTCATCGATCTTGCTGATCCGGTCGCGGTAGTAGGCGGCCGTGAAACGCGTCACTTTGGTATCAGGCAAATACGGTGGCACGCGCACCTCGTCTTGCGAAAACTCCGTGGGTTTATCCATGGCGCTGCGATCGAAGTGCAAGCTGCTTTCGTGCGACTGCGTATGAGTCTCGACGTGAAAAAACGGTGTGTCGGCATCAGGCCGGTTTTTCCACGATGCCTTTTTACTCGATTCGTCCCACGGTTCCTGATTGGGCAGTACGTTGTAATCCGTTTTACTGTTATTGGTCGTGTAGTATCCGGCATCACGCAGATAGACGGGAAACATCTCCATGTCGGCTGGCAACTTCACTCGCTGGATTGCACGGTGATACTGGGCGCCGATACGCGGCGCGTAGCAACCCATGATCAAGGTCGTTCGCGCCACCGAGCAAACCGGGGCATTGGAGAATGCATGGTCAAACGTAACCCCGTGAGCCGCCATTGACTCGATCGCAGGCGTCGCAACACCGGATGGATCAAAGTGTTCGAGATAGTGCATGGAATTGTCTTCGGACATGATCCAAAGAATGTTTGGGCGGTCAGCCTTCGAGTCGCTCTCGGGTTCCGCCTCCGATCCTCCGTACGCCGGTGTAGCGGCAAGCAATATGAAAACAGCCGCGACGCCGCCGACGGCCTGCCCTCTCTTCGCTAAAGCCCGCCTCAGTTGTGATGGCTGAAATAGAGACTGCGAGATGCGCAATGAGAATCGCCTGAGCTGGCTCATAGAAATCACAAAAAATCAAAAAGTGGAAATGGTTGTCGCATTGGATGGTAACTGTATCCTCAATTGTAACGGACAATCCCCTGGCAGAGGTTCGTGACCTCTCTTTTCTTGTTCACAGAATGGCCGCCGAAGTGTATTCTTCCCGGCGTGATGCCCTCTGCCCGTCTCCGGCTACCTCGCTCAATGCCCCATGCAACCTAGCTCGCCCACTTCGTCGTACTCTGACGCACAAATCCCCCGCGCGTCCCGCACTGTTCCTGGTTCGCGTTATCTACTTTTCGGCTGTCTCGCGGTGATGGGCGCGGGGCTGGATCTGTGGACGAAGCATGTCGTTTTTGCGTGGCGTGGTTTACCTGGGCAACGCGAGATCTACTGGGTCATCGATGGTTATTTTGGCATCGAGACGGCGGTGAACATCGGTGCTGTGTTTGGGATCGGGGCGGGCAAAGGGATGATATTTGCTGGCATTTCCGTGGTTGCGTTGTTGGGGATTCTGCTTTGGTTATTCCGTTTCAAAGCCGCTGAGTCAGCGTGGCTGACCTTCGCACTGGGCTGTGTCACCGGGGGGATTTTTGGAAATCTCTACGACCGCTTGGGATTGTGGTGGCAGCCTGGTTATCCTGCTGAGTGGAGAAGTGGTGTGCGGGATTGGATCTTGTGGCAGGCTTCGGATGACTGGAAATGGCCCAATTTTAATATTGCCGACTCGTTGCTCGTTGTCGGAGCGATCATGCTAGTGGTGCAGTCTATCTTCTTTCCGCCGAGTTCGATGATGGCCAGGCACTCCGCCACGGACACAGACGACGAAGCCGACGTTGATCATTAAAAACCGCTTACGGATATCCACATTTGACATTCCTGCGCAGACGGAACTCGCCAGCGGAAACGAACGTGCCGGAGCGGCCTACGCTGCTGGCCCGATCGACTGACCGGTGGGGCGATCGGCTCGTTGCGTGGCGGTGGTGGTTGATGCTCGCTGGCTGCATCAGTTTTTTCCCACTGGCGTATCTGCAGTCGGGATTGACGATGGACCGGTCGCTCGCCGCAATGTTTTCAGCCGATGATCCGGCCATCCTCGATTATCAGCGAATGCAGTCGACGTTTGGCGGCAATCTGGTCGTGATGTGGGTTTACGAAGATGATCAGTTGATGACGAACGAGGGGCTGCGACGAAGCCGATTTTGGACGCAACGTGTGGAGTCGATGGAAGGCGTCGAGGGTGTTCTGTCGCTCGCCAAGCTCGTCGATGCGTTTCACTATTTGAGACCACCATTGACATTGCCGTTTGCATCGTCGTCGGCAGCGTCGGAGCAGTCGGTTGAGCCGCTTTTTCGCCGCGATGATTCGCTCGCCTCGCAGTTCCGAGAATTGTTTTCCGGTTATACGCACAGTCCTGACGAGAAGACGGCAGCCATTGTCGTCATGTTGCGGGGTGGAACGAAGGCCGAGCCTGATCGGGTGAGTGAAACGGTGACACAGCTTCGCGACCTTGCAGCAGGAATGCCGCCCGCGTCGGCGGCCATGTTAGTTGGTGAGCCGGTTTTGCTTGAAGATGCCTATGATTTGATTCTCGCCGATGGGCGTCGTCTGGCGATCGGCACGATTGGGCTGCTCTGCATCGTTATCTTGCTGACGCTGCGAGACATGCGAATCGTTGTGTTGTCGGCGACTTGTATTATTTGGTCATCGATTGCGACGCGGGCGTCAATGGTATTGAGTGGTGTGGAGTTGTCCTTGGTCTCGACAATTTTACTGGCATTGATAGCAGTGATTGTGGTTGCGGCAATCATGCACTTGGCCGTTCGCCGTCGTACCCCTGGAGCGACTCTTGCGAGAGTATTTGCCTTGCTTGCGATTCCAATCGCATGCACCTGCATCACAGACGCAGCGGGCTTTGCATCGTTGATGATTTCAGAAGTCCGGCCGGTCGCGGAGTTCGGCGCGATGACGGCGACGGCTGCTTGCTGCGTGTTGGTTTCGCTTCTGTTGTTTTCGCCCTGGATACTAGGCCTGCCGGGTTGGCTGAGCGTGGCTACCCGAACGCAAACACGTGATCATGTTGACGGCCGCGACGCCGATTCCGCTCTCAATCGGCTTCTGCGATCACTCGCCCGAGGAAGTATCGGGCAGCGAAGGGCGCTGTCCATGACGGCACTCTCGCTGTTGGTCGCCTCGACGTTCTATGTCGCGAGTTTAAGCACGAACTCGAGCTTTCTTGCAAATTTTCGTCCTCATAGCCCGATTGTGCGAGCCTACGAACGTGTCGAGGATCGCTTTGGGGGCGCGAGCGTGTGGGACGTTTCACTGCCCGCGCCGACACGTATTACACGCGAATACTTGCAGCGCATGCGCGAGCTAGAAGAAAATCTGCGGATGATCGAGATCAAGCAGAGTGAGGCGGGTTCGCCTCTGCCGGGCAGCGTGCGGTTGCGGAAGGTCCTGAGTCTTGCCGATGCCGATGCCATTGCCGAGCAAGTCACGATTTTATCGTTTGCGTCGCCCGACGTCCGCTTGGCTGGGATGCGCGCTGCGATCCCCGCGTTTGCGCAAGCACTGCTCACATTTCCATCGGTGAGCGGGCCGCCGCAACCACGCCGTATGCGAATTATGCTCCGCAGCGACGAGTCGCTTGCCGGCGAGCAGAAGGCGGCTTTGATGGCCGCCGTGCGTCGGACCGTCGAGAATCACTCCCTGAGCGACGCTGAGTCAATCGATACGTTGGATCCCGACAGAGTCGTTAGCAAGGGCGTAGTGACGGGATACTCAGTGTTGATGTCGCACCTCGTTGCCAGCCTCGTGCGGGATCAGTGGACGGCATTGATCGTCGCCCTTGCGGCGGTCGGCCTACTGCTATTGGTCGTCACGGCGGATTGGCGATTAACGATCGTTTCACTCATCGTCAATACACTACCGATTTTGGTTGTTTTAGCCTGCATGGGGTGCTTTGGCGGGGAGCTTGATTTAGGCTCCGCCATGATTGGAGCAGTATCGATCGGCCTATCAATCGATGGCTCGATCCATTTTCTGAGCGGATACCAACGTCGCAGGTTCGCAGGCGAGTCAGTCGAGAGGGCGGCGACGGAGTCAGCGGCTGATTTAGGATCTCCGATCCTGCTCGCGAGTCTCGCACTGATTATCGGTTTTGCAGTTTTGGTCACGAGTCCTTTCGTACCGACGGCCACGTTCGGATTACTCGTTGCGGCGACGTTAACATTGTCGGCCCTGGCCAATCTCACCCTGCTGCCTGCAATGGTGGTGTTTGTCTCGCTCACGCGAACACAATGATGGCGGCAACATCTCAGGGGCAGGCAGACGAGCGATCGCTCGGTAGGATGGGAGACTGTTTCTGTTTCCCTGTGTCCAATTTCCCCCGCTCGATTTGACATGCCTCGCGCAGCCCTTCGAAAACCGAACCCAGATCTCGACTTATCCAAATGGCTGAAAAAGCCGGGGGATTTGCCTGCGGTGATCTCCAGCCCAACTCTCTTTGGGAACGATCAACCGCTGGAAATCGAAGTCGGCAGTGGTAAGGGACTGTTCATTCAGACCGAGTCGCAGAGGTGTCCCGAACATAATTTTTTCGGGATTGAAATCGCTGGTAAATATGCCGCCCATGCTGCGGCTCGGTTGGCACGTCGTCACTGCGCCAATGCGATGATGTTATCCGGGGATGCCGAGCCTATCTTTGCCAGTCAACCTCGCAACTACACCCTCTCCACCAATTCGAGCATCGAGCGGGCTAGTTTGAAGGAGCCGGTAACGCCTCGAATCGCTAGCGGATCGCTCGAAGCGGTGCATGTTTATTTTCCCGACCCGTGGTGGAAGAAACGGCATCGCAAACGGCGGGTGCTCAGCGACGCGAATATACGCGAGTTCAGTCGCACGCTACGCACAGGTGGGTATCTGCATTTCTGGACCGACGTGCTGGACTACTTCGAGCTCACTGTGGAACTCATCGCCGAGGTCGCACCCGAATTCGGCGTGCCCTTGCCAGAGATGCAGCGGGAGTCGACTCATGACCTCGATTATCACACGCATTTCGAAAGACGCAGCCGCAAGTTCGGGATTCCGGTCTACAGGGTTTGCTACCGCAAGCGTTAGCTCGTCAATTCGCCGGGATCAGGATCGCCGAGATAATCTTCGATGTACAGCATCTGTACGATCACGATGACGGTCACAACAAGGGGCGCGGCCAACATCACGCCAAGGACTCCGACCAACACGCCCATCAACAATTGAGCCGCGATCGTCAGAATCGGTGGTAGGGTTACCTCGCTTCGCTGGATGAGCGGCGTGATCAGGTAGCTTTCCACACCCTGCAGAGCAACATTGAAGATTGCCACGTACAGAGCGGTTTCTGTGCTCACGTTGAGCGCCAGCAGAACTTGTGGGATCGCGGCCAATAGCGGCCCAAAGTTGGGAAGGAAAGTGAGTAATGCGGCGACGACACCCAATGTCACCGGCAGAGGAACACCGAGGAAGTACAGTCCAATCGCTGTCAGTATGCCCACGATCGCCATCGACATCAGTCGTCCCGTGATCCAGCGAACGAGGGCGTCCTCGAGCTGATCGAGGACTTCCTGTGCACGATCTCGGGAGGCCAGCGGCACCAATTTTAGCATGCCGGTGCGATAAAGATGGGGCTCGTAGGCTGCATATAATCCAACGAACAGAATAACGAACGCCCCCGTGATCGCCGCTCCGAGTGAACGCATCCCACTGACGATACCCTCCCATGCCGAACTGGCATGTTGGAGCAACGTTGATCGTAGATCGAATGAGTCGGGCATGACGTTTTTGGTCAGGTCCGATTGACTCGCTCGTTTCTGAGCGTTCTCGAGGGCGGTCTGTAACTCCGAGGCGAACTCGTCGGCACGCTCGGTGACGAGCGACCCGAGGTAGTAGAATCCTAAACAAATCATCGCCAGCAAAGCGATCACGACGATCAAATAGGCGACCCGATAGGAAGCTGGAGTGTGCGCGGCGATCCAGTCCGCGATCCCATGGACAAGTAATCCAAACAATAAACCCGCATAAACCAGCAGCAAGACATTCACCGCCGGAATCAGCAGTCCAGCGGTAGCCAGCACCAAGCCGACAAGCAAAATGGCGACACCAGACATCCAAAATTGACGATAGTGATCGGGCATGAATATTTCTGTCTAAAGAACTGCGTTATGAAAACCACGCGTTTGCGTGATGACCATCCACTTGGCGTGCCTCAACTGATAACTAAGAGCCTGCACGCGATCAAGTCGTAAGACCGTATCAATCCCAATGCGTTAGTGTGCGGTTCTCGTGAATGGTGAGCTAGCGGTCTTCGGCTGATTGATGCCGGCAACGGACGGTCGCATGTTGAGCACTTTCCGTACCAGCCGCTGGGCCTGGAATCAGCAGCGATCACGAGACAAGAAGGAGCAGGACGTGGTCGAATTCCGCCGGTTGACCCCCGAGCACGGAGGCGACGAAGCCTCGCGATTGATCACTCGATGCTGAGATGATCAGCCGCTGCCGATTTGATCGCATGGGTGTCGGTTTTGAAACCTTCCGGATGCTCTTCGGCGTACTCAAGGCTCTCCTGGACATCTTTTCCGGCCGTCCAGTAGAAGATCGTTCCGAATCCCGCAATCACAAGTTTCACCAGCTCAAAAACTAGCGCCACCAGCGTACCTGACGCATTCGTCACCCGTGCGGGCACGAGATGATACAGCGTTTCGATGGTCACCTCGAGCACGCCGATCCCCGCTGGAGTGATGGGGAGAGCGGAGGCAAGCATCCCAATGGGGACGATCACGAAGTGTTCGGCGAGCGTGGGTGGGTGTTCATACATGGATGTGGCGATCAAGTACATACTGACGACGAAGGATCCCTGCACGTAGACACTCATCAACAGAGACAACCCAAACGCCCACGGATGATGATGGAAGGCTCGCAGGGGCGGCCCCACTTTTTCGATCAACGGACCGATCACGGCAATTTCGGAGAGTCGCCGAATCACGCGGTCAACGATCTTCCCCCCTAACACAAGTAGTAGCAGAGCGGCGGTGCCCACGCCCAAAAGTGTGCCGACAATCCATTTGATATCGTCGACAGTGACCCCGTTGAACTCGAACGGGTCCGTGGATTCGCGGATCAACAAGCCCACGGAGACGAGTAGCAGCAATCCATACATGCCCGCTCCGCGATCGACAAAGACCGATGCCACGGCGGCGACCTTTTTGCCCGGACTACGGCGTGCCAAAAAGACGGCCTTGAATAGATCACCGCCCACGCTGCCCGCTGAAACGAAGCTGAGCAAAAAACAAATCGAGCTGAGCCGAAGTGACTCCAGCAAACTTAGCGGTATACCTTGGCAGCGCACCAAAACCCACCAACGAAGAAACGACACAACGAGTGCCAGCGTCGCCACACCCAACGCCGCGAAAAGCCATCCATAGTTAATCGGGCGTTCGGCGAGTTGTTGCCAGTTCGATGCAGGCGTCCGCCACAGCAGGAATCCGATAATCAATATGGGCGTGAGAAATTTAACGAGCGTGACTCCCAGCGCAATCGCTTGGGAGGTTCGCTTCGGCGGTTCAGAATTCACCGAATGAACCACTCGCTAAATCCTTGGACGAGCAGCGCGGGCTTGGCCGCGACGTACCGAATCAATAGATAAGCCATCATCGAAGCGACCACCAACATTGCCCAGCCAGAGCGGGGAGTGGGCGAATTCGTCAGACGCAATTCGCTGCGGAGGTGCTTAGTAAATTGCCTCCAGAAGGCAGTCGGCAGGTTGGGCTCAAACGCCACCACACGGCTGCAATCATTCCCACCAGTGACGTCGATCCGCAGATGAGCCGAGAGTGTTGGCAGATGCACTTGCAGCCGCTCCGCGTCTTCTACCGCTGCCCCATCCATTGCTCGGGCCGCCCGAATCATGGCAGGGTAGACTTCCTCGAGTACACGCCCATAGACGACTAATTTCGGTCGACAGTTGATAACCAACAAACAAGCCACCAACAAATATAGGAGCAATAAAGGAATCCAGACCCAGGCACCGAGCAGTGCGGCGGTCGCATTAGGAAAAAACAGCTCCATAGGGCCAATTACGATCAATCCTGATATGGCAAACAAAACAGCGGCCAAGTCGCGGCCGCCACTAGCCACCCACACAAAGCCGCCAATGCGAATGATCGATAAAAAGAGCAGATAAGCAATTAACGGCGAAAACGCAATCGTTGCGGCGAATGGATCAAGCATGAGTGCCTCTCTCTTTGATTTCTAGCGCATCGTTTTCGACATCTTTGTGTGGCGAGCCGCTATCCTGCGACGCATGCTGCGATGGCACCGGGCTGACCGTGACGAAAGCAACAATGGATTGTCCCGCCGTGGGGACGAGCGGATCGTCGATCGTGTTGATCCTCAACATACCCTCTTGATCAATCGAGCACATCACGATCGCTTGCTCACCATACTTGACGATAAAGTCCTCGTAGGAAAATTCAGCTGACAGCTTCGTCGATTTCATTACAGCACCCGCGTCGTGCATTTCGCACAGGCGAGTGTGAGTGATGCCTTCGCCGAACAATTTGCGACCGACCAAGCTTTTGGTTAACTCTCGCCTACCGGGGTTGTCCTTTGTCTTGAAGGTCAGCTGATACAGCCGTGAAGAGTCGAAACGGTTGCGGCACTCCCGCAGTGCCAGCGAGTTGACTTCATCGTTGGGCGTCACGGCCATGAAGCGGCTGATGCCCGTTAAATCTAGATCAGCGCGAACGTGTTCGTTCAGAATGTTCGCACACTCGGCTCGGATTCCCGCCATTCGAGCTTGCGTGATCTTGTTGAAGTTGGTGTCCACCAACAACAGAGGGATTTTTGCGTGAGCGAGTTCCTCAGCAAACTCACGAACCCACGGATCGGCCCCGACGATCAAGATACCCTGAGAGGCTTCTTCGGCAAGTTTCAGGAATCTCGCTAGCGGCCCGGCGGCGATGCCATAAACGGTTACCGTTCCAATGATGACCAAAAACGTCACCGTCGCGAGTTGATCAGAGCCGGGTATCAATAAATCGCCACGACTTTCCATGCCCAGCGTGAACACGCTACTGACTGCCGCAGCAACAATCCCCCGCGGCGCCAGGCCAGCGATGAAAGTGCGTTCGCGATAATCTAATGGGCTGCCAAGTAGCGACAGATATGCCGACGCGGGCCGGACGATTAACACGAGTACGAGCAAGAGCGCCAGACCAGGCATTCCGATTGCGCCCACGTCGGCCAGGTTGACGCGTGATCCGAGCACGATAAAGAGACACCCGATCAGCAGCGTCCGCAGGTTTTCCTTTAACTCGACGATGTGTTCGATGTCGAAGTGCTTTTGGTTGGTCATCCAAATTCCAAGGACGGTCATCGTGATCAGTCCTGATTCATGGGCTAACTCATTGCTAATCGCGAACAGCAAGACCGAGAGAGTTAGCGCGGTCACGCCCTGCAGGTGATCAGGTACCCAGAACCGCCGCAGAGCCTGGGTCAGGACCGCCCCGCCGGCGCAACCGAGCGCGAGGCCGACCGTCAATGTCCAGGCCAGTGACGTGATGACGCTCGACCATTCCGGTGAGGAATGCTGAAGCAGTACCTCTTCATAGACCAGCACTGCCAGCACCGCACCAATCGGGTCGATGACGATGCCCTCCCACTTCAATGTCGATGCCACCCGGCGACTCGGCCGAACCTGACGAAGCAGCGGCCCGATCACAGTCGGTCCCGTCACCACGAGAATCGCGCCCAAGAGCGCACTGAGCTGCCATCCCCAGTGCAACAGGTAGTGCACGGCAACCGTATTGCCAATGAACGCGATCAGCGCCCCAAGGGTCACCAGGCGGAGTGTGGCTGTTCCTGATTCTCGAAGCTCGCCGAGCTTGAGTGTCAATCCGCCCTCGAACATGATCACGCCTACCGACAAGGCGACCAAGGGAAAGAGCAGGTTTGGGCCCGCTGTTTTGTCGCCGTCCGTCAAATCGGCTAGGAACGCATCGGGCTGAACAAACCAGCCGAGAAAAACCCCGAAGAGCAGCAGCACCAGGATGCTGGGGAAGCCGGCTCGCCATGCCAGCCACTGAGCCGTTACGCCCAGAGCGGGCACCAAGGCCAAGTAGAGCAGAAAGTCCATGGGCGCTGATTCAGTTCAACAATAAAGGAAAGGCTGACACCGGTCGAATGATCGCCAGGCGGCTTCGCCCGGCTGAGCTGTCTGCAGATGATACCCCGAATCACACCGCCTTTCGAATCACTCTGCAAGCGGGGAATCGACAATTTTCGCTTGCGAGAATGGCTCTGGCTAGCGAGCGAAGCCGTATTTGTATTGCAGTGGTGAACCGCGTGCCGTAAGAGGCGGGCAGCGTGGCTTGCGTCACCCCATACTCGCTTCGACCAAGCCAGCACCCGCACCGGTTCAATGCGTTTTTTCACGAACCTTCATGCTCAGAGCCAGCTCGGTAAGTTGGCGGGAAACCTTGGCGGACGGAGCATACTTCACGACCGGGATCCCTTGATTGTTGGCCCGATTGACATTCTTTGAATCATCAATCACATAGTGCGCGATCTGAAAGCCAAGCGCGGTCTGGGCTTCTGAAGCCGACAATTCTCCCGCACGCTTGTAGCGATTAGCAACGACGAGAATCCGATCTCGCGGTACACCGTTTTGCTCCAGATACTCCCAGACGCGGCGGGTGTTGCGTAACGAGGTAAAGTCCAATCGCAACACCAGCACGATTTGATCGGCCTGCATCAACATCGGCGCCATTGTTTCGAGGAAAGAATGGCTCATGTCAACGACGACATACCGAGCCATGTTATTTGCCAGCGACAGCACCTGGCGACATGCCGTCCCAGGTGACATAGCCGGCATCGCCGATTTGGACGGGCGCGGCCAACAGCCGGATCCCGCTGCTGTGCTGGACCAGAGACTTTGCCAACAAGTTCTGATCGATCCGAGTGACGTTGCGGCAAAGATCGGCAGCGGTGTGCAGCGGCTTTAAATCCAACAGCGAAGCCAGGTCACCGAATCTCGTCTCCAAGTCCAGCAGAACACACCCTTCTCCCAGAGAAGCCAATACGGTGGCTAGATTGACAGCGAGAGTGCTGCAGCCGGTTCCCCCACTGGGCGATAACAACGCGATCGTCTTGGCACTGCGAAGGCCGGACTCCGCGACCTTCAGCCGCTCGAGGGCTGCAGACAACTCAGTGGCCAGATCGCCCTGATCGAGAAATTCGTGAGCACCTTCGCGCATCGAACGGAGGACGATTTTGCTGTCGCTCGTGGGGCCGACGACGAACAGATGCTGGGGCTGGACGCGGCGGCGAATATCACCCACGATCTCCAGGGACCGATCAATCACAGGAGCTAAGATCACGAACACCAAGTCAGACTTGGCCGCGATCTCGCCGCGCGACGCTTCGCCGCCCGATGTTGCTACCGCTTCCTCTTTGAGCGAGAGTAACAGCGCAACGGCACCATCGAGCGAAACGACATGGGAGGCGGGACAGTCGTGCCCAAGACCGAGCAATTGCTCCCGCAATTGGTAAGACAGACCGGGATCATCGCTAGCAACAAAAACGCGCATCGAAATTTCAGTCGTCCTCGTCAGTACTGGTCGAAACCGATCGTTCCATCACGATGCCGTGAGCCTGAATTTTTCCTCTCACGCTCCGTCGAGTAATCCCGAGGATCTGCGAGGCTCGCGACTGGTTCCCGTTGGTGAAGCTCAGCACCCGCATGAGCAATTGATGCTCCATGCGAGTAAACCATTCGGTATACAGGTTTTGGGAATCCGCATGCAGGCGCTCGTCGATGAACGCATTCCAATCGTCGACCTGGCCGGAATCCGAGGGCTGGCGGGGCGGTTCCTGACCCGAATTCTCGCGGATGTGCTGGGGCAGAAAACTGGGCAGCAGCACAGGGCCGCGAGCCTGCAACAAGGCTTGTTTCAAAACGCTCTGTAGTTCCCTCACGTTGCCTGGCCACCAATATTTAGCGAGTATTTCCAAGGCTTCAGGGGTCGCCTCTCTCACCTCACGTCCCATTTCGCGGCTGAACCGCTGCAAGAACATGTTCACCAGCTCGGGCAGATCTTCCAATCGATCTCGCAGCGCGGGCAAGTGGATCGTAAAGACATTAAGGCGGTAAAAGAGATCTTCGCGGAACTTGCCCTCGGCAACCATTTCTTCCAAGGGCCGGTGCGTGGCGAAAATGGTTCTGGTGTCAGTCTGGATGGTTTCCTTGCCGCCGACTCGTTCAAACTGCTGTTCTTGCAGCACACGCAAGACCTTGGCCTGAGTGAGAGGCGACATATCCCCGATCTCGTCGAGAAACAACGTGCCCCCCGAGCATTGCTCGAACTTGCCGATCCGTCTCTGTTCTGCGCCCGTGAACGCCCCCCGTTCGTGTCCGAACAACTCACTTTCGATCAGTGACTCGGGGATCGCTGCGCAGTTAATCGCCAGAAACGGAGATTTAGATCGCGAGCTGTGCTGATAGATGGCCCGTGCCACCAGTTCCTTTCCCGTGCCGCTATCCCCGCGGATAAGCACCGTCGCTCGCTGTTGCGAGATGCGCCCGATCATCTTATACACCTCGCGCATCGCCTCGCATCGTCCGACCATCATGTCCGAGTCGAGCTCTGGCGCGGCGGTTTCGTCCTGCCACCGGACGGGGGTTCGCATCTGCCTCGAGACCTCCAGGGCGGCTTCAATGAGGTCTCGCGTTCGATAAAACGTTAGTGGCTTATGAAGGTAGTCGAATGCGCCCAACTTCATGGCCTCGATCGCGGTTTCGGTAGTTCCCTGACCGGTCATCACAATCGTTGGAATCCGCGAGTCCATTTTGAAGATTTCCTGGAGCACCTTCAACCCTGATTTGTCGGGCAGACCGATGTCCAGCAGAATCGCGTCGGGATGGTGCTCGGAAACATGCTTCAATCCATCAGCGGCCGTATTCGCGGTGAGCACCTCGACCTGCAAGGTGCGTAATCCTGGACCGAGGGCTTCCGCGATTTGGGGCTCGTCGTCAATGATGAGTAATTTTGGCATAAGCCGTCTCACGATTTAGTAGATGGTTTCCTGGTTCGTAGATCGTCCGATCGTTCAAAGCAGTTTACCTGAAGCCGCCCGTTTAGATCCCTTGTAGGAAATCATCGACGGTTTGCGGCAATTCTTCGGTGGGATGCGGTTTCTTCAAGAACACGATCAGCGGAACAGTTATTGAACAGCGACAGGCGGCAGTTTGGAATCAAGTCCGATTGGAGGATGATCCGAGCTTGGGGGGTGAAGCCTCATCGCGGTGATCTTCTATCATCGGGCCGTCAATCGTACGATCACGAGATTGATGTCCCCCAGCACGCTCGGCTCGGTGGCGACCCTTTCCGGCGAAGGGGCCGCAGGAATATACACGGTAAACCTGCTTCCCGCGCCCACCTCGCTTTCGGCTTTGATCAAACCGACGCGATTCCGGAGGGCCTTCTGGGCGGTCAAAAGCCGGAGCTCCGTTCCTCCTGCGCGGCGTTTGGTTGTCGAGATACGGGTCGAAGAACCGTTGCTGAACAAGATCAACCAAAACCGATCCTGAGATACTCCCCCAGGCCTTCCGGCTCAAACTGCCTAGTTATTTCCGCTGCAGCAAGTCGTGGACGCTTTCCAGCAACTCCCTCGTTGAGTAGGGTTTCTCTAGGAAGACGTCAGCGGTATGGGGCTGAAATTGTGACATGCTTGATTTCGACACCAATGCCGACTGGAGAATGATCCGAGCCTTGGGATTGAGTTGTCGAATCGCGGTGATGGTCGCCTGATCGTATGGGGTGGGCGCCGTCAGCTGCAAAATAACGAGATCGATGTCGTCGGCATGATCTCGGTAGAGAACCAGACCGACGACTCCATCGGAGGCGGTGACGACCTTATAGTTATTTGCTTCCAGTGTCTCTTTGAGAACCTCCCGGATCGAAGCTTTATTGTCGATCACCAAGATCAACTCACCCTGGCCGGTCGGCCACGGCGCGCCGTTCGGCTCAGCGGCGACTGCTTCGGGCGCAGGGGCTGCGGGAATATACACAGAGAACCGGCTCCCCAAGCCTAACTCACTTTCGACTTTGATCAAACCGCCGTAATTCTTAACAATTTCCTGGGTGGTCGAAAGCCCGAGTCCCGTTCCCCGCTCTTTGCCTTTGGTGGTGAAATACGGATCGAACATCCGTTGTTGAACATCTGGGGGAATCCCTACGCCCGTATCAACAACATTCAGGACGACGTACCGACCTGGGACCACGTCGCGATACATCGGAGCATCGTGTATTTCCACTTCCACATCTTCCACCGACAGGCGCAGTTGTCCGCCATCAGGCATCGCATCTCGGGCATTTACACAGAGGTTCATGAGGAGTTGCACGAACTCGGTCGCCCCAATCTGCACCGGCCAGACAGCATCCGGTAACTCGCTCTCGATTGTGATTGACTTGGGGAATCCGAACCGCAGCAGCTGCTCGGTCTCCCGGATCAATTCGACGATCTGTCCAATCTCCTGGTCCGTTTGCATGCCTCTCGCGAATGTGAGGAGTCGATTGACGACGTTGGCGGCCCGTTGTGCGCCGGACTGCAATCCATGCAAAAGTATTTCGCGATCCTCCTTGGGCAATTCCTCCTGAAGCATTTCGGAAGCCACCAGGATGGGCGTTAGCAAGTTATTCAAGTCGTGGGCAATCCCACCTGCCAAATTTCCGATACTCTCCATCCGCTGTGCCAGGGCAAGTTGTCTCTTGTTCCGCTGTCGCTCAGTCACGTCGCGAAGATTCAAGACAATGCCGCTCACGGCCGGGTGAGCGAGCAGATTGGTGGCAGTTCCTTCTAAATCGCACCAGTTTCCCTGCTTGTTCTTGACCTGGCAGCTGATCATCGCTACGTCCTGGAGCCGCTGCTCCGGGTGCTTCAAGGCCTCCGTCGCAGCAGTCCAACTATCGGGATGAAGATAATCGAGCCCGGGTCTGCCGATCAATTCGTCCGGTTCATATCCCAACACACGGTCAACCGAGGGACTCTGATAGCGAATCACCCCCTCCCGATCCACGATCGCGATGAGGTCGGAGACGTTCTCGAGAACGGAGCGAAAGAGAGCATCTCGTTCCCTCAGTTTCTTTCGGGTCTTTTTTCGCTCCCGCTGGAGCTCGACGTTAAGCAGCGTACGATCAATGACGGGACCGAGCTGCGAAAGATCGCCTTCACGCACATAGTCGGAGGCCCCCGCCTTGATGGCGGAAACGGCGGCTTCCTCGCCAATCGCTCCCGCGACGATCACGAAGGGGAGGTCGGCGTCGAGACTTCGCGCCGCGTCAATCGCGTTCTCCGTACTGAATTGCGGAATCGAGCAGCTCACCAGTGCGACGTCCCACGCATGTTGCTGGAGTTGGGCCAGAAACGCCTCTCGCGATGTCACGCACTGCGATGCCGGCGCATAACCTGCCCGCCGCAGTTCACTCAACATTCGCACAGCACTATCCTCTCGGTTCTCGACAATCAATACTTGGAGTGGAGTGTGTATCACCGTTTCGCTTTCCTAGGAGTCTGTTACGCAACATGACAAGAAATGCGAGTAGCGTGTATTGAGAAAGAAAAATTTTCTTGGCATCTGTAACGCGTTATACGCTTCGTCTTTCCTCATAGCTCTGTCCTCGTTGATTGTTGGACCTAATTCGATCCTCCTACCGCAGGCCCAAATACATCAGCTACATCGGTACCCCGCCCACTCCTCTTGAATCAGACATGTCGTTACAAGGGCGAGCTATACATTCTTAAAGAGCTTTCTAAGTCACATTTCTTGAAATTGCAATGGGAGAAAAGGCCCGTCTGGAATAAACTCCCTCCCTTAAGGACAGGAGAGAGGGGAGACTGTAACAAACTAAATCAATGGTTATGGTAATATAGTGAACAAAAATCATTGTTCCAGCAGGAGGTCAAGCAGCGACCCGTCCACGCGTCACAGGATCGTTCCGAAGAGGGTCTTGTACAGTGTCTAGGGCGGGGTTGCTTGGGAGACAGTTGGGCTGGACGGACGCTCAAGAAGCAGCTAGACTATTCAAGTGCTACCAAGAAACCACCCGACGTGCCCGTAGCAATCGGTCTATCGTCTTCTGCTCCTTCGTTCGATGTGGAGCGAGTTCAGTCAAAATCATCTCCTTGGTGGAAAAGGGTTGTGCGGTATGTGCGAGAAAACTTCGACACCAGGAAATGTGACCGAAGGTGAACTCCTCCGCCTTCTGGTTGAAAATATTCAAGACCGAGCGATTTTCGTGGCGGACCCTGAGGGCAGGGTAGTCAACTGGAATCTGGGTGCTGAACGACTGTTGGGCTATTCTGAAAGCGAGATCATCGGCCACACGCTGTCCTGCCTGTTTGCGCCCGCGGAGAGTGAAGGTATTGTGCCTCAGCGTGGGCCGACGAAGGCGGAGGAGACGGACGATGCCGAGCACGAGCGTTGGTGCGTCTGCAAGGACGGCAGGCGGTTCTGGTCTGGCGTGACAACGAGGTACTTATGGGCCGACGGGCAGAGACTCCGGGGCATCGTCTATATCGTGCGGGATCGCACGAATCAACAGCACGACGGAGACTCCCTGAAGGACGCTTTGGCCTCCGTCGAGAAAGCCGAGCAGGATCGATGGGCAGTCGAAACCCGGTTCGCGTCTCTGGTTAAACATGTCAAGGGACACTCGATTTTCACGATGGACCTCTGCGGTCACATTACCAGTTGGAATGAATCGGCCGAACGCACCTTCGGGTACTCCGAGTCAGAAATCCTCGGCCAACCTTGTTCCATCATTTTCACCCCGGAAGACATTCAGGGCGGGGTTCCCCAACGAGAGATCCGCACAGCCAAAGAGACGGGCCGGGCCGAAAACATTGGCTGGCATGTCCGCAAGGGCGGCGAGCGGTTTTGGGCGGTGGGCGTTGTGACGCCGATGCAGGACGCTAGCGGGAAGCTCATCGGATACTCCAATATCCTGCGGGATATGACCGAACAGAAACTAATGGAGGTCGAACTCCAGCGGGCGCACGACGAGATGGAGACGCGGGTGGCCGAACAAACTGCTGCGTTGAGAAAAGGCCAGGAACAGCTCGAAGAACTCACGGCGCACCTTCACCAATGCCTCTGGACATTTGATGTCGTGGAAGACCGCTTGCTGTACGTCAGCCCGGGCTACAAAAAGATTTGGGGGCGTTCATGTCATATTTGTCTCGACAATCCTAGTGCCTTCATGGATTTAATTCGCTCGCTGAATCAGGAGATGTTGAATCTGGAAGGCGACCGCGCGGACCCGACCGGGTCCATCGATGTCGAGCGCAGCATCGTGCGACCTGACGGGTCCGAGCGGCGAGTATGGATCAGGGGGTACCCGGTCAAAAGTGAGGGTCGCACCGTGCGACTCGTGGGCATCATCGAGGATATTACCGAGAAGTGGCAATTGATCCGGGAGCGAGATGCACTGCTGACCCGCCTTGAAATCCATATCGAACGGATGCCGCTGGCCTATGTACTGACCGGCCCGGATGTACGTTTTCTGGCTTGGAATCCGGCAGCGGAGAAAACGTTCGGTTTTACCGAAGCGGAAGTGTTGGGCAAGCACCCCTTCGACGTCATCGTTTCGCCGTTATCACGAGCGGCCGCGGGGAACAACATCGAGCGTCTCCAAGCAGGAGACATGGACGCTCATGGGGAATACAAAAACATAACAAAAGACGGGCGGACGATCACGTGCGAATGGTTCAACACGCCAATCGTGGGCGAACAGGGCGAGTTTTTAGGGTGCATCTCGCTGGCTCAGGACATTACTGCGCGTCGTGAGGCGGAGAATAAGCTGCGGCTGCGGGACCGTGCCATCCAAGCTGTTTCTCAGGGCATCCTGATTACCGATCCGAACCAACCCGACCACCCGATCGTTTATGCCAGCCCAGGTTTCGAGCGCATGACAGGTTACGATGCGCAAGAGGTCTTGGGGCGGAACTGTCGATTTCTTCAAGGCCCGCAGACCGCTCCAGAATCCACTGCCCTCCTCCGCGAGGCAGTTCGGCAAGGTCGTGAATGCTCAGTTGAGATACTTAATTATCGCAAAGACGGCAGCGAATTCTGGAACGCTCTGTGCGTTACGCCCGTGCGTGACGAAGATCATCGACTCACCCACTTCGTCGGCGTGCAAGCTGATGTAACCGAGCGTCGCGCACTGGAGCAAGCGTTCCAACAGTCCCAGAAGATGGAAGCGGTTGGACAACTTGCAGGTGGCGTAGCGCATGACTTCAACAATCTTCTGACCATCATCTTAGGTTACAGCGAGATCCTCGTCTCCAAACTCGACTCGACAGATCCGTTGCGAGAGTCGGTCAACGCCATCAACGACGCCGGGGAGCTCGCCGCCTCGCTGACGCGACAGTTGCTCGCGTTCAGCCGCAAGGCCGTGCTGGAGGCAAAGGTATTGGACCTTAACGAAGTGGTGCGCGAAACGGAAAAGATGCTGCGGCGACTCATTGGCGAGGACATTCTCTTGACCGCCGTTCTCGACCCTCAGATCAGCCGGGTTAAAGTCGATCCCAGTCAGTTGGATCAAGTGTTGATGAACCTGTCAGTCAATGCCCGGGATGCGATGCCCAGGGGCGGGAAGTTGACGATCGCAACTAAAAATGTGGAGTTCGGCGAAAATGACGCCCATCATCACGCCGACGTGCCGGCGGGTAGCTATGTCATGCTAGTCGTCAGCGATTCGGGCGGCGGCATGCCGTCCGAAGTGAAATCACATATTTTTGAGCCGTTCTTCACGACCAAGGAGATGGGCGTCGGGACCGGGTTGGGATTGGCAGTGGTTCACGGAATCGTCACGCAGAGCGGCGGATTTATCGAGGTGTTCAGCGAAATGAATCTTGGAACGACGTTCAAACTTTATTTTCCCGCCGTTGAAGAGCAGGCGGCCGTCGTCAAGCCTGTGGCGGCAACGGGTGAGGGACGTGGAAAAGAAACGGTCTTGCTAGTGGAAGACGAGGACAGTGTTCGGGGCCTGGCCCAGCTGGTTTTAAAGTCGCGCGGCTACGACGTGTTGACCGCGGGCGATGGGCGGGAGGCCCTGGGAACGATCGAAGAGCATCGAGGACCCATCGACCTGTTGTTGACGGATGTGGTGATGCCCGGCATGGGCGGTGTTGAACTGGCCGAAATCCTCCGTCCGCGCTTCCCGCACATGCGGGTGCTGTTCTCCAGTGGCTACACCGACGATTCGGTGTTGAGGAATGGCATCCTGGAGGATGGAATCGCCTTCCTGCAAAAACCGTATTCCGCGCAGACGTTGGCGGTGAAGGTTCGCCAGCTGCTGGACAACCCGTAGGCCGGGCTTGGCAAATGAGCGCGTCGACCAACTCTGTATCCGCATGACAATCCCGGCAGACTTGTGCCGAACTCTCAATAATGGCAAGGTTGGACGATGAACGCTTCGATGCCTGACCAAGCTACCGGCAATCTCATCCTCGCCCGACGCCACGCGATTGCTCAGGCTGTGGTCGCCCGACAATATAGCCAACACGCAGAGTTGCCACAGCGATACGAGCAGACCGATAGGGAGCAGTGCGTCCATGACACCGAATCCCACCTTAGCTTTCTGGCAGCGGCCATGATATTTTCTAGCCGTCCGCTGTATAGGGACTATGTCTGCTGGGTAAAAACGATCCTCACCTCATGCAACACCGTCCCCCAAGAAATTGAGCACAGTTTACATTGCCTGTGGAGCGTGCTGCAGGAACAGTTGCCCGCTGAGAACGCATCGGCTGTTGGCCCTTACATCAAACACGCCATCGGCGTGGAAGCTCAAGGTCCGCTCGATCTACCTACTCTTCTCGCCAGCGACGACGCTTTGACTTTGCTTGCCCGTCAGTACCTCCAGGCGCTCTTTCGGACGGAGCATCATGAGGCGAGCTTTCTGATTCAGGAGGCGTTAAGTTCTGGGGTGAAAATCGAAGACCTGTATTTGCAAGTGTTTCAGCGGTGTCAGCGTGAAATCGGACGGCTTTGGCAGCTGAATCAACTGACAGTGGCACAGGAGCATTACTGCACCGCAGCGACTCAATTCATGATGGCGCAGTTTTATCCTTACCTCTTCTCCGTTCCAAAGAACGGGCGACGACTCGTCGCCGCATCCGTTGCAGGTGAATACCACGAAGTCGGTCTTCGCATCGTTGCCGATCTGTTGGAGGCCAATGGCTGGAACGCGATCTACCTAGGAGCCGATCTTCCTGCTCAAAGTTTGCTAAAAACCGTCGAACAGCATCACCCCGATCTACTGCTGATTTCGGTGACAATGGCATATCACCTGCCCGCCGTAGAGGAGCTGATCGCACTCGTTCAGTCTCTACAGACTGGACTACCGATCAAGATCATGGTGGGCGGGTATCCGTTCAACCTGGACGCCGACCTCTGGCGTCGAGTGGGTGCGGACGCTTACGCCACTGACGCTGGCAAAGCCCTCGAATTAGTAGGACGCCTCTTCGATCCGATGATGTCGGGCGTGGATCGTGGCACACCAGCGGAGTCCTTTGCCGCCCCCCCTTTGAGCAGCCCACGAGTCGTGAGGCCGGCCGGGGGGGAGCGTGCTCAATTCGATGGACTCAGCCGCCTCAACAGCGACTTGCTGACGTTGCAACGAGTGTTGGTGCAGACGAGTGCCGAGTTGGAACACGAAACAGCAAAGCGGGCGAGACTGGAGGAACAGATCCAACAGGTTTGGAAGATGGAGGCCGTCGGTCGATTGGCAGGTGGTGTGGCTCATTCGCTCAACAATTTGATGACGACCGTTTTGGGCTATAGTGATTTCATGCTCGAAAACATGACGCCATCCGATCCATTTTTTGCGGGCGTGCAAGAAATCAAGCGGTCGAGTTCACGAACGGCGGCTCTGACCCGGAAGTTATTGTCCTTCAGCCGACAACAACTTCTGACCCTTCGCCCGGTTGACCTGAATCATATTGTCAGCGGCCTTGAGCAGACGATTCGTGCTATGCTTGGCCGCGTTTCGCTTGAAATAAATCTTGCGCCGGGATTAGCGACGACGAAGGCCGACCAAGACCAGATCGAAGAGGCTATACTGGCCTTGGTACGCAACGCCTTGGATGCCATGCCCGACGGCGGGCATGTAACGATTCAAACCAAAAACGTCACTCTGAGTGCGTATTACATCGCCGCCCACCCGGAAGTTCGTCCGGGTCCCTATGTGATGTTTGCTATTTCGGATACAGGACGGGGCATGGACGAAGAGGCTTTGGGCCACCTTTTTGAGCCCTTTTACAGTTCCAAGGATGCCAGCTCAGGCGGCGGCTTGGAACTGGCAGCGATATATGGGTACATCAAGCAATGCAGCGGTGATATTGCCGTGGAAAGTGTGCTGAATGAGGGGACCACGTTCCGGCTTTATCTCCCCAGTGAAGGTGCATCAGACCGGTGAAGGTGCATCAGAAAATGGGGCGATTCACCGGTCTCTAGGGGAGAAGGAGAATACGACATGAGGCGTCTGCACCCACACGAGCTGTGCGTTCGCATTCAGGCTGCCGCCGCGGCGTGCTCGACTCCACGCCAGCCGAATGCTCAGGCAGTTTTTTTTCGAGAGGGTGACGGTTGCCACGCTTGGCATCATCTGTCGTTCATCCGGGGCGCAGGCTATTGGAGGCTACGCAGCGTCCCTGACAATCGATCCATTTCTTCGACAACAACCTGCCATGCTTCGGTGGCGTGTTCCCAATCGGTGTCTTTGCCAATCTGCTCCAGCCGCAGGGCCGCGTCGAATGCCGGCTGAACTTTAAAAACCCCGGCCGAACCTTTCAGTGTGTGTGCTGCGAGTTTCAGCGCCTGACCATCCTGGTCCGTGATCGCCGCCCGGATCTTTGCGAGGAGCTTGGGGCAGTCCTCCAGAAACATTCGCGCGAGTTCCTGGCGAAGTTCCGGATCACCGTGCAGGGGATCATCGGCGTCAGGCACCGCCGCGAGGGCTGGGCTTGGGGTGATGAGCGGCACCGGCGTCGAGGTCTGGATCGGTTGCCCATCGCTGGCGAACGTTGTTACGGACGTTTCTTCGCTCACTGCTGCAGCGGGCGGTGGGACGTCACGGAAAACGTCGGTGATCGCGGTGAACAACTCCTGGGTTCGGATTGGCTTGGAGACGTAACCGTCCATGCCCGCAGCCAGGCAGCGTTCGCGATCACCCTTGAGGGCGTGGGCGGTCATCGCTACGATCAATTGGTGATGTCCTGTCGCCTGTTCCCGCCGGCGAATCTGCGCCGTGGCTCCAAAGCCATCGAGAACCGGCATCTGCACGTCCATCAGCACGAGGTCGAAGGTTTGGCCATGGAGGGTCTCCACCGCTTCGGCGCCGTTGTTGACCACGACGACGTGATGTCCCGCCTTTTCAAGTGTGCGTTTGGCTAACAACTGGTTCACTGGATTGTCTTCGGCGACCAGAATATGGAGTGGATGCTGAGAAGGTTCGATGTGCGTTTCGAGGGCCAATACGCGCCGCGCGGCGGCCTGCTGGTTCGTTGCATGCAGCGCGGTGACGATGGCATCTCGCAATTCCACGGGACCAATCGGCTTGACGAGATATACTGCCGCTCCCATTTCGCGTGCCCGGGCCGCGTTTCCGAACTTATCCGAGATGCTCAGCATTAAGATCGTCGGCCAATCCATTTGGGGCAGCGAGTGAATCTGTTGGAGCACTGTGAAGCCATCCATTTGAGGCATGAGCACGTCCAGGAGGATGAGTTCGAACGGCTCGTGAGCTTTTATCGAGGCTCGGAGCATATCTAAGGCCGCGGAGCCGCTCTCTGCCTCCATTGGTTTCATTCCCCAGTGCTTCAGCTGGTCGCTCTGAATACGGCGATTCGTGGCGTTGTCGTCAATCACAAGCACACGCAACCCGGTGACATCGAGTGGCAGCGGGACCGGGTCGAGGACCTTCGAAGCAACCTGCCGGTCGAACCGAGCGGTGAAATGGAATTGACTGCCGCGCCCCACTTCGCTTTCGAACCAGATGCGGCCCCCCATCAGCGCGGCCAGTTCGGCTGAGATGGTCAGGCCCAGACCGGTGCCTCCATATTCTCGCGTCGTCGAACTGTCGGCCTGACTGAACGCCTCAAACAGTCTACCCTGTTTGTTGGCGGGAATGCCGACACCCGTGTCACTCACAGTAAAGTGCAGCCAAACGGCATCTGGCAATAGTTTCTCAACCTCCACGAGTACGGACACCTCGCCCTGGTGGGTAAATTTAAGGGCGTTTCCCACGAGGTTGATGACGATCTGCCAGAGGCGGTCTGGATCGCCAATGAGGCCGTTCGGCACATCGGGACAAACTTCGTGCAACAATTCCAATTGTTTCTGATGGGCCCGCAGGGATAGCCCCTTCAATGCACTCGTCAGAGCTTCGCGGAGGTCGAAGTCGTTGTGCTCCAATTCCAGTTTCCCGGCCTCGATCTTGGAGAAATCCAGGATGGAGTTGATAAGCATGAGCAGGCTTTCGGCCGACAGCATCACGCCATCGAGGTATTGACGTTGCTCAGCGTCGAGTGGGGTGTTCAGCGTCAATCCCGTCAGACCGATGATGCCATTCATCGGCGTGCGAATTTCGTGGCTCATATTGGCCAAAAACTCACTCTTAGCTCGGTTGGCGGCCTCGGCGGCTTGCTGGAGTCGCTTGAAGGAAGTGACGTCAGTTCGCAAACTTACGATTCCGCCAGCGCGTGTGCGACGATCACTAATCCTGACCCACCCATCCGAACGCCTTTGTTCGCGGGGCGCACCGGGGTCGCGGTGGGCATTCAAGCGGGCGCTGACCCACTCCTCCTCGGACAGCCCGCTTTTCGAACCCGCCCCGGCTTTGTAATCCGCGCGGACAATCTGCTCAAAGGAGGCCCCCGGGACGATCAGGTGAGCCACAGCAGAATAGATTTCGCGATATTTGTCATTACAGATCACCAACTTTTCGTCGGAATCATAGATGACTAGACCCGATTCAAGGCTTTCGATGGCGTCGAGTAATTGAGTTCGCGCATCGTGCAGTTCGGTCGTGCGCTCGTGTACCCGGAACTCTAATTCCACGTTAAGTTGCTGAAACTGATCCTCGCTCTTCTGCGCCGCGTTTTCCGAAAGCAGAGCTCGGCTGGTGACAAATAAAATGACTCCGCTCAGCACTGCGGCGTTCGTCAGGGCGAACAACGAGACGCCCCAGACTTGATCATACCAGCCCGACCGCTGACCGATCGCCCCCAGTGCGCCGAGGCCGAGCGTCACCCCGATCGACGAGGGCAACAGAATCCGCGCCAGCCTTCCGCTCCGCGTATCGCTCATCAGGATGGCGAACGGCCCTCGCGCCGGCGATGCGGTCACAATACCGAATGCCAGAATGGTGAAACCGGCGGCCGTGTGCAGCGCAGCAAACGAGTATTGACTGGCATCAGTACCCCCCATGCCTCGAAACAAATACGTTATGAATGAAAAGGCGCTCGCCAATACAGCGCCGCTGGCGAGCAGCTGGGAGACTACGGTTGCTCGCCCTCGCAGCAGCAGCAAAGAGCCGCCGGTCATGACAAGACACACCGCAGTCACGAGTGCCATCCGTCCGGGCTGTGTGTTCGCTCCGGAATCTAGCTCGGCAACATCCCGGAAGAGTAACTCGTCAATCCCCAGATTCTGTCCGCTGAGGTATTCAAAGCAGGTCGCCAGGCCAATTGCGAGCACCGCGGCGGCGCTGACGTAGTAGCGAAACCAGCTGAGTGGGGAGACGAGCATCCAGAGCGCGGAGCCAGCAAGAACAAAGCCCAGAGCTGTGTTGGCCTTCATCTCCACCATGCCTGGCAGTGCTGTCTTGAATACAGCGATGTCGATGCCCAGCCCGACAATACGACCAGTCCCAACACCGCGACGCATGCTCCCGAGATCTGCGAAACACGCACGTTCCAATGCGGGGCGTTTAGGCTTGAAGTATTCGTTGCTTGGGGGCCCAGATGTGGGGCAGCACGTGAGTCATGAGCGTTCATGTTGTTTTCCGCGAGCGTTAAAACGTGACGCATTCAGTTCCCAAGGCCCCTTGTCCGATGAGGGTCTGGGCGAGGTCTGCCATCTCTTTGGTGACAGATTGCCACGCTGCGTCGGCGCAATCCCAATCGCGAGCTTTACCGATGTGCTCCATCCGCACGACCGCGTCGAAAGCCGACTGAACTTTGAAGATGCCGACCGAACCTTTCAGCGTGTGCGCGGCCATCATCAGCGCCGGCCCATTGCGTTGAGCGATTGCCAACTGAATTTTCGAAAGGAGTTCAGTATATTCGTCCAAAAACAATTTCGCCACTTCCCGGAGGAGCTCGAGATCGCCATCGAGCGGATCATCGGTGTCCGCGAACGATGAGAAGACGGCAGCGGGCTTCCTGGTTGTCGGACGAGCCCCTGTCTGGGGAGATTGTTCATTCTGCATGATCGACGTTGCGACGAAAATATCTTTGTGCGCAACGCTAGCGGGTGCTTCATTGATTTTGACAGCGGCGGCGATGGCTGCAAAAAGTTCGCTGTTGCCAATGGGTTTGGAGACATAGCCATCCATGCCGGCGGCCAGGCAGCGTTCGCGGTCTCCTTTGAGCGCATGTGCGGTCATCGCCACGATCGCCTGGTGCCTACCTGTTTTCTTTTCCTGCTCGCGAATCGCTGCCGTGGCTTGGAAGCCGTCCATGATGGGCATCTGAATATCCATCAGTAATAGATCGAACGTTTCGCGATCAATCGCTGCCACCGCCTCGGCGCCGTTGATCGCGACCGTGACGCAATGCCCCGCTTTCTCAAGAGTCCGCTTCGCCAACAATTGATTGAGCGCATTGTCTTCGGCGACAAGAATTCGGAAGGAGCGTTGTGACGGTGGGATGACGTTCTCGGGGACAACCACGTCCGGGGCGACTACGGCAACGTCCCGTGTCTGTTCCATCGAGCGTCCCAGTCCTAAAGGCAGGTCGTTCGGAGCGGAATGCACACCGAAGGTAGCCGTAAAATTGAACTGCGTGCCGCGTCCCACTTCGCTGTCAAACCAGATACGACCACCCATCAAGCCCACGAGTTCTTTACAGATGTGCAATCCAAGACCGGTGCCGCCATACTTCCTAGTGGTCGACGAGTCGGCCTGAGTGAACTTCTGAAACAACTCCGAACGCTTGTGGGCAGGAATTCCGATGCCGGTATCGCGCATCGTAAATCGGAGGACGATTGTGTTACCCACTCGCTCTTCCAATTCGATAAGTACTGAAATCTCTCCCTGAGACGTGAATTTCAAAGCATTGCTAACAAGATTGATCACGATTTGTCCCAGCCGCGCGGCATCGCCAATCAGCACTTCAGGAACCTCAGGAAGAACGTCGTACACCAACTCCAATCCTTTCTGATGCGCGCGCACCGACAGCGTCTTGATGGCGTTTCCGATGGTCTCGCGCAGATTGAAGTCGACCTGTTCCAACTCCATTTTTCCCGCCTCGATCTTAGAGACATCGAGGATCTCGTTGATGATTTTTAACAGTGATTCGGCCGAGACCATCACGCCATCGAGATACTGTCGTTGATCGGGGGTGAGTTCAGTATCGAGAGCCAGCCCGGTCAGGCCGATGATGCCGTTCATCGGCGTGCGAATCTCGTGGCTCATGTTGGCCAAAAACTCGCTCTTAGCGCGGTTGGCGGCTTCCGCTTCATCGCGGGCTCGCGCCAGTTCCATCTCTGCCAGCTTGATGTCGGTGATGTCTTGATAGGTACCAATCATGCCCACAACGTTTCCGTTTGCGTCGTGGAGCGGTATCTTGTTAGTGAGCAGCCAGATGTCATCTCCATCGGCGTTCTGCTGTGATTCAATCACCTCCAGTTCCGGTTTGTTCTGAGTGATGACCCGCTCGTCGCATTCGCGAAAACGGCGGGCTTCCTCAGGTCGCCAGGGCATGTCGTCGTCGGTGAGGCCGACGACGCTCGACCGCCCGGCATCCTGGAGAAAGACTCGGTTGCAACCGAGATATCGTCCAGCTCGGTCCTTCCAAAACAATCTCTGCGGAAGCACGTCCAATACGGTACGCAGCAGTTGCCCTTGCTCGGCCAAACGTTCTTCGGCCTGCTTGCGAGCAGTGATGTCTTGCACTTGTGAGACGAAATGTAGCGGCAGGCCGGTGGCATCCCTGACCAACGAGACGCTCAAGAGACCCTGGACGATATGACCGTCGTGGTGTATGTACCGCTTCTCAATTTGATAGTGCGGCAACTCTCCCTCCAGCAGCCTGCGCACGTAGTCGAGGTCGGAACCGAGGTCGTCTGGATGAGTAATCGCTTGAAAGTTCGTGGTCAATAATTCTGACTCGCCATAACCGACAATCTCGCACATCGCCCGATTCACCCGGAGCCAGCAGCCGTCGATCCCTACTAAAGCCATTCCGATCGACGCCGCCTCGAATGAACCGCGAACGCGATCTTCGCTCTCACGCAATTGCTCGGTACGTTGTCGCAGAACTAGAGTTTGTTGCGTCAGCTCGGCCGTTCGTTTATTCACCGCCTGCAGAATTGGATAGGCGGCAATCAAACCTCCCAATAAAATCGCTGTCCAAACGTGCAAGGGGGTGTGACTGCTAGTGCCCGACCATGCAATCAGTGAAATCCACACAGCGGTGGCGATGCCGATCAGCCATTGCGCCGCCAGCAGCCACGCGAACACACGGTCGGATCGCTGATGAATCTGCTGCAGATGCTCTTGGAGAAGGGCGGCGGTGCGGCGTGCTCTCGTGTCCATGGGTCGCCGGTCTAATTGGTCTTGCGACATAGCAGTTCTCCATCCCAGACCCTGCCGCTAAGAATCAAAGGCCGTGTGCTCAATGCAACGTACTGCGGTTTCATCTTATGGATCTTCATTGCTGGTAAACGACGTTCAGGGAATTCTGTGAGCGGCAAGACACGAGCCGCCCGGTGGTACGGTCAGCAGTAACGCCCGATAGGAACCGGCGGCTAGCACCTCGCCGCTCACAAATAATGGGTGTAGTGAAAGTAAAATCTGCTTGCTGGACTTTCATTCGACTAAAAACACCTGGTCGCTACCTGCGAAGTTGTTGCCGCTCACGTCGAGCGTTAAATCGCCATTTCCCGTAATGTCGATTTTTTGAACGACGAACTGGGCATTGAACGTGCCATTGCCTGACAGGTCGAGCGTCGCCCATTTCGCATAAACGCTGCCCGAGAGCACGTCGGACGAACCGTTGCCGGAAAGCTTCAGCGGCTCGGTATTGAGCCGCCTCTGGTAAAACACCATGCCGTCAAAGCTGCTCGACGAGTTAGAATACGGAGTGAGGGCAAGGGACGCATTGCCGGTAATCGACACGCCTCCGAACGCGGGATTTCCCGAAGCGGGAGAAAAATTGGCACCATCCCCCGAATCGGGCAGTCCCGTATTGACGTTGTAGTCACTCCCGGTGTTGTAAATCATGACGCCCTCGCCCCTGAGCACGGAATTGCCGCTCATGGAGATTCCGCCGCCGGCGATGACGTAGACTCCCGGGTCGAGCGTCACGTTGACGTTGGAGGTCGTCGTGATCGAGGTATAAACGCCAGGCGAGAGCGTGACGTTGGCTTTCCCCGAAAGTTTAATTGCTCCAAAGTTGTTCGCGACGGCTCCGTTGGCCGTCGTGGGCGGGGGCAAATACCGGTAGGGATCGGGTTGGCCGACAGTGCCGGTCTGAAGCGGACTTTGGGAATTGAAGGTGTCGTAATTCTTGATCTTCGAGCTGTTGCTGACCCCACCCACGGACAACACCTGCTTCGCGTAAAGTTTCCCATTTCCAGAGGTTGTGATGGCGGTGCCCCCGCCTCCATTGTTGATCGGCAAGCCGTATTCGGTCATCCCGCCTCCATCGGAATTGACCAGGACCGTACCGTTAACGATCAAGGAGCCGTTTCCGGTAAGATCGATTCCCGGTCGCGCGTTCCGGTCCAGAGCAATTACTCCCGCACCCACGGTCACCCCTTCCCATCCCGCCACAGCGCGACCTTGGACCGTTTGCGTGGAACCGATCCCGAGGATCTGGATGAACGCCATTCCGACGTCGTTGTTGACGATCACTTCGACGAACTGTGAATTGCCGGCGTGAGGTCCGCTGGCAGGAGGAATGTTCACCGTCACCGAGGCACTCGGCAGCCCATTGTGCTGCCGCACGAACGTGGTCGCCGTAGCGGCGGCCGTCGCGTGGGACCGACCCGTCAGAAGGTCCATTGCCGCCGCAGTGGCTGCCGCGTCGGCGGCGTTGCGGGTCATGCGGTGGGCCGACATCAGTTGCCCCGCGTCAATCACCAGCCCGAGCAGGCCGAAAAGGACGACCGCGACGACTACCGTGATGACGAGAATCGCCCCCGCGCGACGATCGCGTTGCCGATTCCGGCGTCCTCGCGTTCGAGGTAACTTGCCCATGACGGTTGCCTTAATGAGCGATCGGCATCGTCGACGCCGCGCTCTGCGTGTAGGAGTTGCCGAAAAAGAAGGCTGTCAGGATCGGGCGATATTCAGTCGTGACGCTGTAGCGGACGCGTTGTTGAAGCAAATTGTTTCCGTCGGGCCACTCAACTCGGATGGTGACATCGTCCAAAATGAACCCCTGAAGCATCGGCGAGACAGCCTGTGCATAGACGCTGCCATCGCCAGCGGTGCCGTTATAGGTAGCCGGTCCCCAAGCAGCCATCGCCGGGGGCGCGAGGCTGCCGCGCACAATCGCTTGCCGCGCCCCTGCCGCGCCGCTTGGGCGAGCGTGTTGTAGCGGTACGTGGCCAAACCCAGATCGAGCATCCCCAACACGAGCAGCATGAACACATTCAGGATGATCGCCATTTCGACCATCACCGCACCGGTTCTACGGGCGCCCCGACGAGGACGCCGACTAGCTAAAGTTCGTGAAATCTGGATCATGTTTTGGAATTCTTGGTGGCAAACGATATCACTTGCATGACTACCGGATGCATCGCATCACTACGGTGTCTTGTAGATCCAGCGTCGCCGGGAGCAGCGGCCAGTCGATCAACATTCGAAAAGGGTAATTCACTGTCACACTGATGCGATTGAGTCCGCCGCCATCGGAGACAACGGTTGTGGTGACGCTAAGCGCGGCGGGGTTGAATGCGGCGACCTCACTGACGTCGTCTGTCACAGCTTTTTTCACACCGGCATTCCAGGGCGCCGGATTGGTGCTGTCGTAAGGATTCATATTCGCATAGGCGGCACCGCATCGGGCCGCATTGACGATGGCAATACGGCTATGCGAGAAACGGCCGAAGTCGGTCGCCCCGAGTAGAACCGTGAGTAGGATCGGCAACACGATTGCGAACTCGACAGAGGCCGCTCCACGTCGCTGGGATGCGGCAATCCGGCGTGTATGAGGTCGCAGGCAAGTTCGACGGCGGAGAATAATTCGTGGTTGCATGGATGATGTGGTGAAGACGTCATAGTGAGCGAACTGACGGGATGTTTTGAGACGTCGTTTCGATGGACAGCAGGAGGTTCGTCAGTAGCAAGGCGCCGGGCCGCAGCTACCGTCCAGCGAAACCGACGGCGAGCGCCTTGCCGCTCACTTCTTCATGTTCGACATAATGTCAATGAGTTGAATGGCGGCCGGTCCGAGAATGATCAAAAAGATCGCTGGAAAGATAAATAACAATGTAGGAAACAGGATTTTCGTCCCCGCCTTCTGGGCCATCTCTTCCGCTCTCTGCTGCCGCCGAACACGGAGCGACTCAGCGAACGTCCGCAGCGTTTTGACCATGCTGGAACCGAACCGCTCGGCGTTTTTGATGGCGGCGGAGAGGTTGCGAATATCGTCGATGTCGGCCCGGACACCGAACGCCCGCAGGGCATCTCCCAACGCATGGCCAAGTTGAACCTCTCGCAGCACGATCTTCAATTCAAACGCCAGCAAAGGATGGACTGTCTCCATTTCACTGGTGACGCGCTGCAGTGAGGCTCGCAGACTCAACCCCGCTTCCATGCAAATCACCATCAGATCCAGTGCGTCGGGCATCGCTCGGCGAAGTTGGCTTTGACGAGCTTTCTTGTGGTGATCCAACCAAAAGCTGGGCCCGATCATTCCGCCGATGCTCGCGCAGGCGCCGATCATCAATCCGTAATTGGTGGGAATCAGGCCCGACACTCCCAAGAGCAGACCTAAAAGGATTGGCGCGACGATGAGGAACATCTTGACGCCCAAAAAGATTGCGAGCGCCTGCGGATGATAAAGACCTGCTTGAACCAAACGCGCCTTGAGCTTCGTTTGCTCCTCCACATCGCCAGGCATGAGGTGCTTGCCCATCTTCGGCAACGTCGTCCGAATGGCTTGCGATACCGCTTGACCGGCCGCGCGGTCGTTTGGCGTTGCTCCGTTGGACAATTCATCCAAACGGGCCTTCAGCGCCTGCTTCCGATTTCCCATCAAGAGCCCGGCTAGGAGCGCCAAGCTGGAGAGCATCACAAACAGAACCACTGCGATGAGTGCTGGATTATTCATGGTCGCCACATCCCACAGTAAACTCCTAGAAATCGAAGTTGATAATTTTACGAATCCAGAGCGCTCCGATTCCCATCGAAACCAGCACGCCTAGCATCAAGAGTGGGTAGTCGAAAAGAACCACTGCATAACTGTTGTTGAAGATCAACATGGCGACGAACATGCCTGGAGGAAGCGCCATCAACAGTCCTGCTTGCATCCGCCCCTCGGCGGTGAGCGTGCTGATGGTGCCTCGCATCTTGGCACGTTCGCGCACGAGGTAAGCGAGTTTTTCCAAGATCTCAGCCAGATTGCCACCAACCTGTTTTTGAATGACGACGGCTACGACGAAAATGTTAATTTCCATCAGCGAGGTCCTCCGGGAAAGATCTCGCAAAGCAACATCGGCGGCCAATCCGAGATTCTGCTGCTCGTAACAGTAGGCGAACTCGCCAGCAATCGGCTGGGTGAACTCTTCAGCGACGCCTTGCATGGTCATGGAGATTGTCTGGCCGGCACGTAACCCGCGAGCCATCAGATCGTAAGCCTCTGGGAGCTGAGAGCAGAGCGTGTTGAGCCGCGACTTGCACTTCATTTTTACGTACAGCAGGGGAATCAATCCTCCCACCAGCCCGGCGATCGCCCCCACGATGAAGCTACGCGGAATTACCAAGCCGATCAGCGCTAAGCCGATGCCGCTTGCCGCCGAGATTGCGAGCAGTTTCTGCAGCGTCCATGTCAACCCTGATTGTTCGAGCAGTCGCTCCAGACGCTCGCGGTGCGTGAGCTTCGGCTCGGCAAACCCCTCGATCTCACTGGCCTTCAACTTGTGCAGGTCTTTAAATAAAGAGGATTTGCGGATCAAGTCCTTTTGTCCCCGGTGAAATTCTTCATCCAAACGGCGACTCACGCGTGCGCGGTCCCGGAGAAAGATGTCCGACAACAACGACGCGAGACTGATCGTGACGGTCAGGATCGAAACGAACGTCAGAAGAGAAAGGAGGGCGGGCGACATGAGATGGGTTTGATTCTGAATCGGGCGTTAAGGATCGAGCGGAAAACAATAGTCGCCTTTCGCTCCGCGAAAGTTGCGTGAAGCGTATCTTTCGTGGAGCGAAAGACGACACTAAAAAACCGCTCGATCCTAAAATGAAAGCAGGCTGTGCTCGAACATGTCGGCGGGAAGGTGTATGCCGCAGGACTCCAGTTTGTCCAAGCACTGTGGCCGGACGCCGGTGGCGTAGAAGTCGCCCACTGCGGCGCCGTTTTCATCCAGACCCGTCTGTTTGAACTTGAAAATGTCGTGCATGCTAATAACGTCACCTTCCATCCCGGTTATTTCAGAGATCTGGGTGATCTTTCGCACCCCGCCATTCAACCGGCTCGCTTGCACGACAATTTCGACGGCCGAGGCGATCTGCCGACGGATAATCCAGATCGGTAAATCGAATCCAGCCATGCCGACCATCATTTCCAAACGGCTGAGTGCTTCGCGGGAATCGTTTGCGTGCAACGTTGTCATGCTACCCTCGTGGCCCGTGTTCATCGCTTGCAACATATCCAAGGCTTCCGGTCCCCGCGACTCGCCAATGACGACGCGGTCGGGCCGCATCCGCATGGCATTGCGGAGCAGGTCTCGCGACGTAATTTCCCCGTTGCCTTCGATATTGGCCGGTCGCGTTTCCATCCGGACCACGTGGGCTTGCTGCAAACGCAACTCGGCGGCATCTTCGATGGTCGCGATCCGTTCGCTTCCCGAGATGTATCCTGAGAGGAGGTTTAGCAGCGTCGTTTTACCGGAGCCAGTCCCGCCGGAAATCAGTAGGTTGCACCTTGCCTTGACGCACGCGGCGAGAAATTCCACCATCTGCGGGGCGATCGAGTGCCGGGCAATCAAGTCGGCCGCCATCATTGGATTGGCCGGGAACCGCCGAATTGAGACCAGCGATCCATCCAACGCCAAAGGCGAAATGATCGCGTTGAAACGGCTGCCGTCCTCTAACCGGGCATCCACCATCGGCGACGATTCATCCACGTGCCGGCCCACCCGACCGACAATCTTTTGGATGATCTGCAGCAAATGTTTTTCGTTGCTGAATCGCACATCGCTCAGTTCAAGCCGACCGTTTTTTTCCACATACACGGTCTTGGGACCGTTAATCAGAATGTCAGAGACCTTCGGATCGTGCATCAACGTTTCGAGCGGACCGAGACCGAAAGTCTCATCGACTACTTCATTGACGAGGCGCTCACGCTCGCTCAGATTGAGCAGCCCAGAATTTCTGCGGGACAAATCCTCGGCGGCATTGCGGATTTCTTTACGGAGTTCTTCTTCGGACATGGACCCGATCCGCGAAATGTCAATCGATTCGATAATTTGTTTGTGCAGTTCGTCCTTGAGTAACTGCAGGCGATCTTCATTCGGCGAAATCGCTCTCGATGACAGTTCCCACGATGCTGGTTTTAGACTGCCTGTGGAGCTCGTGGCTTGTACCATGTGTGGTTCTTTCTGGGATGTGTGATTTCGAATCGTCGAACCGAGTGAGACAAATCCCACTCGAAGCAGGATCCCTGCTCGCCAAATTTCAGCCCCGACGGACGATCCGCCGGGGCTCAATACCCGATCAGAAATGCCGAACTAGGCTCAGCCAGGAGCAGCGACGGACGTGGCGATTTGGTTGAAGACTCCCGAGACGTTCACGCCGAGCGCTGTCACAGCTACCAGGCAGACGACGGCGATCAGGGCGACCATCAGCCCGTACTCGACCATCGTGGCTCCGTCTTCTTGGTTATTGAAATTTCGAACATAGTTGATAAAACGTGTCATGACTGATTCCTCTGCCTCTATGGCGCATGTCGAGTGTTCGCAAGGTCAGAAGCCTACCGGGTCGATCTCGTGCCGACGCAAATCAGAAAGTTTCTTTTCGCCTTGTTTGGTTCCAGAGAAAAGCACGTTCGATGCCAGTCACGCCACGGAAACTTTTAGATAGCCCCGGCCCAGCCATAACTTGAATGATAGCGATGGCTTACGACGCTGCGCAAATTTTGCACTTGAAACTTAACCGCATCGCATGTCCCCGAAATCCCTTTCGGGGACGACCTCCAAGGCTCACCCTGATCCCCACGAGTCAAGCTTCGCGGCGGGTCACGCCTCATGGTGCGGACTCAGTGAGCTAACTGATCGTCATCTCGCCCGCAGCGATTCCTGCTTTCGCTACCGCCCAGGTAGCATTGCGGTCGAGTATACCGGGTCGCCCGCTGGGGGCGGCGTCGGTCGCGACTCGTGTTTTGCAATCAACATTTCCAATCCTTCGAGCTGCTCTTGAATCGCGCCATCGCTGTCGTCGGGTGCGAGTTCTTGGCGAGCAAGCTGGAGATGCTGCTTGGCGTCGTCGACGTGATTGTTGAGCGCCAGAATGACAGCTAAATTCGTGTGGGCTTGAGCAGATGAGCAATTGGCACGGCGAAAGGCGGCGAGCGAAGCTTCTCGCTCGCCCTGCTGCGCTAGGACGAGCCCGAGGTGATTTTGCGACCGGGCATGTTCAGGTTGCAACGCGAGAGCTTGCTGGAAATTGGTTTCCGCTTCGCTGTATCGGCACTGCGAGTAAAGGCTGAAACCGAGGTCACAGAACACATCGGGATCGCCGGGTTTGAGTTTCAATGTTTTTTGGAACCACTGCGACGACTGCTCGAACTCTCCCTGTCGGTCGTAGAGAACTGCCATCCGATGCGTCGCTTCGGGATGCTTGGGATCGGCGTCAAGCATTCGACGATAAATCGTCATGGCGGCGGGCCATTGTTGTTGCTGCTCGGCGGTCCGGCCCAACGCAAGTTGTACGTCAGCAGTCTGCTGGGAATTGAGCACGGACGATTGGGCCGGCTTAGCTGACGACTCGGCCGTCTGTGCGGGCTTCTTTTCCGGCCAGAACGCCAGTCGTTCGCCTTTCGACCCGGCGCAGCCACTGAGGAATGCAAGGCACACTGTCGCCACCAGGGCAAGTCGCATTCGGGATCCAGTAGAAAGCATGTGGGGGAATTCCTTTTTCAACAGGCCTGGCCTGAATTGCAGCGGTTCTTCGCGTTGTGAGTACATTGAATTAACGAGATGAGGAGGCCCCTCCGCCCACTCCTCCAGTTGGCGTCAACAGCTGCGCGGTACCTTCCTCCGTCAGCCTCAGCAGGTTTTGGTGGATCAGCTGAGCATCGAGACCATCCATCGGCCTTGCGGGAGACGACCCGACCACGACACGTTCCGCTGGAACAGGCGAGGATGCCAGTTCCGAGATGACGGCGGCATAGCGGGCTGAGTCGAGCGTGGGGTCGAGCGGACTGGCTTCGATGATGATCGGAAACGGGTTCTGTAACGCACGTCTGGCGATTTTTTGCAGCTGCAACCGTCCCCGGTAATTCAGCTCGCCTTGGCAGGGTACGAAGTCGAAATGATGTAACACCATCAACGCGGCTTCTCCTTTGGCAGCTTGCGCCTGCATGGTGGCGTGATAGGACGTGCCGAATGGCGGTTCAGGATTCACGTTGCAGACCGCGCAGGTCGCGTTTGACTCCGCAACGCAATCCTTGTCCGAACGCCCCCGAAACCAGCTAAAAATACCGCCATCACGTCGACTGTCTGGATGGCAATGTCGGCACTGGCAATCGATGGGGTCGCCGAGATCGGAAGCGACCGTGTCAGAATCGCGAATCGGTGCGGGTAGGACACAGCGTTCGACCTGGACGGGAGTCAGCGACGGTTCGCCCTCGTCACAGCTCAACGCGAACGAGTTGCCGCTGAGAAGCAACACGACCAAAAGGCTGGGGCGACGTAAGGATTGCAATCCGATCATGGGCTATCTTCCTAGGAGGGTAAGCAAGTTTTAATGCGAGTAGCCGTAAGGGCCCACGATGTAGTCACTTTCGATTTCACGGCGGTGTTCAAGACCAAGCGGATCATCCCACCGCGTCGTCGAGCGGAACGGCTGCCCGGTGCGGCCTTCGATCCGGCCTTTCCAATAAAACTCACAGTCATCGGGTTCGCAGACGTCCGCGCCGGGCACCGGCGGCACTTCGTCACCGTTGAGAGCCGCGGCGAGATAAGGCGTCACCAAGACAATCAGCTCCTTCTCAACTTGCCGCGACGTGTTATTACGAAACATCGATCCGATATAGGGAAGATCACCCAGTCCTGGGATGCGGTCGGTACCCGCCTCCATTTCCACTTGCAACAGGCCCGAAACGGCCAGGGTCTGGCCCTGTTTCATTTCGACGACCGTGCGGGTCCGACGCGTGTTAAGAGCCGGAACTTGAATCCCGCCGATCGTGATGCCGAGCGCGAAATCGATGGAGCTCACCTCCGGTGCCACCGCCAGGCGGACCGTTTCGTCGTCGAGAATGTAAGGCACGAACTTCAGTCCCACGCCGAATTCCTTGTACTGAATGGTGACCGCCCCGATGGCGGATCCGCCTTGTGGCACCGGGATGGGAAACTCCCCCCCGGAGAGGAACTCGGCCTCTTGTCCGTGCAGGGCCACTAGAGTCGGCTCGGCAAGAATTTTGAAAACTTGATTGCGGCGAAGTGCATCGACAAAGAAATTGATTTTTCCGCCATCGAATACGCCAAATGTAGTCGTGCCCGCGGTTAGCGGATCTAACAGCCCCAGCAGGTTCCGGCCCGGGTCTTGCGCACGATCGGCAATCCTCCCCCAATATCGCTCCCAATCGTGAAGTTGCCATCCTGGAACAGAGCATTGACGCCCAGTTGCCGCATGGCAGTGCGGTTTAATTCCGCGACTTGAACTTTCAGCATGACCTGCTGCGGTCCGGGCAAACGAATGAGATTGATCACTTCGGGTCCGGGAAGTTGTACGCGAACGTTTGGTCGAGCAATGTCGGGGGTGATATCGCCAGGAAAACCCGGGTCCGCCGCGCTGTTCCCCACGCCAGGTACGGCATCCTCCAACGCGGCATCCGCGATCGCGGCATCGAGGTCGTCCTGCGGAATAATACCATCCCCCTGTGGAACGTCCCCTGGGGGGCCGCCTCGTGAAGGCGTATCCATTGGCGGCCCGGTCCCTCCTTGAACTCTGCGAGACACCTGCGTCGATTCGAGGTACAGTTCGATCGTCCGGATAATCTGCGATACTTGACGGCTATCGCGGGCTTGCCCTTCAACAATCAAATGCTCGCGAAGGTGCGACAGCTGCAACACGGCATCGGGAAACGCTTGCCGTAAGCGAGCGCGAAGGAAATCCAAATCCACCACCACATGTACTTCTAAACTGAACGGTTCCCCCGCCGCCGGAACGATGGACAGATCCGTCGTTCCAATTCGCTGTCCGGTGACGCGAATTTGTCGCGGTCCCACAATTTCAAAATCGACGACGCTGGGGTCGCCGACGGCGATGAAGGGGCTTGGCTGGTCGGGCTGGCCGGGCTCAACAATGTCGCGTTCGAGCGTTAGCAACCGACCCTGGCCGATGATCACCTCAAATAGCGCATCGTTAGCGCTGAGTTTTTTAACAAATGCGCCGCCGCCTACCCTGCCCGACGGCTCGATGCGCTCAATCGGCAATGGACTCAAGCACTCAGGGCGCGTCATCGCGCTATATTGAGCGGTGGGGACCTCTGCGGTGCCCAACTCAGGTATCTGAGCGGCGAGTGTTCCTAGGTTGGCACAGTGCAGGGTGAACAGCGCAATCAGCCCGCCCACTATTTTGAGTGACCCAGGGCGGTGACGTCGAGTTTTGCGGGCCATCGCGTCTCCATCCTCTGGCATTTATTTCCTGGCTTTCCCACTGACTTGTAGAATGCTGATCTCCTCATCGACCCAATTGGACCAGGGGCTGAAGGAAAAAAACGCGCTCCATCCTGACTTATCGGAATAATCGCCATAACCCTCCCGAACGAGTCGCCGTTGAAGTGCAACCCAATTTGACCCAGGTTGCGCCTGCAGGGCACTGACTCCGCCGGCGGGGCGGTTCCAGGAAAGCAGTACCCCCCAAAAAAAGTGCCCAAAATGCCTCTCTGCAAGCATTTCCGCGGTGCCGAAGGTTCAACGGACGTCTGCAGGGGGATCGTGGTACAGCAAGTGCGTCGACCTGCATTGCCACCCATAACCTGGAAAACCCGACCCGTGCACAATCCCACAGCCGAACAGTCCTCGTGCGCGCCCCCGCAGTTTCGCTATGCGGAAGCTGACGTCCGAAAACCGCTGAAACTCTACTACTTCAACGACTCTGTCGCACGATCTTTCAACGCACTTCTCAATCTCAGTCCCGAGCGCCTCGCTCCCGCCTTGAAACACCGTTGGCAAATTGCGGAGGGGCGTCTTTGGATCTGGCCGCTGGTTGGAGTAGTCGGTTTGATTGCGGCGGGATGCTATGGCTACTCTTTTGTGCGAGACGTATTTGTGGAGCGCGAAAAGGAAGCGATGCGATCCGTGGCGGAAAATCTGGCGTCGTCACTCCATTTCTGGATGGATGAACAAGCAGCGACCGCGCAGGCTGTTTCTTCCGAAAGCTTCGTTCGACGACAGACCGCTAATCTTTTGCAGGTCAATGCAAGTCTACAGAACGGATCATCGCCTGAAGCGACCGCGAGCAGCAAAGCTGCGCTGGCTCTACGAGAAATCTTAATGCCAATTTGTCGCGTTCGCAGCTTTAACGGATACGTGGTGCTGGACTTAGACGGGCAAATCGTGGCTGCCTCAGAAGTAGAATTGGTAGAGACCAATCAACTTGGCGTGAAGTTGTCATCGATCTTGAACGACGTCCGCACAGGGGCGACCGTGGTCACACCTCCGTTCCCCAGTGTGGCGGCGCTCCCTGATGACCATGGCCTTCGTCGCCAGGGACAACCGACGATGTTTGCCATGGCTCCACTGAGAAACGATCAGGGAAAAATTGAAGGGATTTTGGGCTTGAGAATCAATCCTTCTTCGTCGTTTGATCGATTGTTTCGCATGAATCCGCTCAGGGAAACTAGCGAGGTTTATGCTTTTGATCGCTCTGGCCAATTGCTTTCGCGAAGCCGTTTTGTAGAAGTGCTCAAGGGCAAAGGCCTCGTCTCCAACGAGCCACATGCGGATGGGACGTTTGCCGTCGAGAGGAGGGAGCCGAGTGGAAATCGTCCCATGACTCGGCTGGCCACTGCCGCCCTGACAGGTTCGGATGGGGTGGAATTTGATTCCTACCACAACTTTCGAGGTGTCGAAGTCGTGGGCGCCTGGGATTGGATAGAGTCACTCGACATGGGCGTCGCGGTGGAAGTCGACGCGCGGGAGGTGAATCGGCCGCTCCTGGCGATGCGATACACTTCGCTCGGGCTGCTAGGATTATTGTTGGGCTCGGCCGCAATGATTGGCGCCGTTGCCAGGTCCGCCGTGCGATCGCCTGCGGGGACCAGCGTAGCCTTGAGCGACTCCGCTCAGTACGGCCAGTACACGTTGGAGGAAAAAATCGGAGAGGGAGGCATGGGGACTGTTTACCGCGCCACACATGCTGTGATGCCGCGCCCTACGGCGGTCAAACTCATGAACTTGGAAAAGAACGGTACCGATCCGCTCGCAATTGCCAGGTTTATGAGTGAGGCGGAAGTGACCAGCCAATTGTCGCATCCAAATACAGTTACCATTTTCGATCATGGTAAAGGCCCCAGAGGTCAAGTCTACTATGCGATGGAATATCTAGATGGACTTAACCTCGCAGAGCTCATCCTGCGCTTTGGACCGCAACCTCCGGGGCGAGTCATTCAAATCCTACGACAAATTTGCGGGGCACTGGCCGAAGCCCACGGGAAGGGCATCATTCACCGCGACATCAAACCAGAAAATCTCATGTTATTGGACCAGGGCGGGTGGTCAGACTTTGTCAAAGTATTGGACTTCGGTTTGGCGACATGGGAAGAATGCCTGACCGATGCACCAATCCCGCCGACGAAATTGTTAAATGGCACGCCGAAATATATCGCGCCCGAACGTGTGCAAGACCCAGACGGCGTGGATGGCCGCTCAGATCTGTACTCGTTAGGAGCCGTTGGGTATTTCCTGTTAACAGGCAAACATGCGTTTACAGGACGTAATCCAGCGGAAATTTACTCACAGCAGTTACACCAGCAACCACTCCCGCCCTCTCGTCAAGTGACCAGCCCAATTGATGCCGCGTTGGATGCCCTCATACTTCAGTGTCTCGAAAAAGATGTCCAGCACCGACCTGAATCGGCACGCAAACTCGCTGTGGCATTGGCGGTCTGCGAGAAAAACCATCCCTGGTCCAGCGAAGACGCCGAACAATGGTGGGAATACTATCGTGATCTCATGTCGCCTACACAAACCATTGCTCTGAGCGAAGAGTCGGCGGCCTGCCAGCTTTCGTGGTCATAGTTGTCCGCATCGGCACGAGTGGAGGCCGAAGTAGTCGACCGCCCCCCTGGGTCGGATGTCCCGCTTCAGAAAACTCCCTCGAATCGTTCAACCAAGCATACGGAGACGAGTCATCCCGCTGAACCATTCCACTATTTGACGCAGGCGCCTTCAGCGTTGATATTAGGTATCTTGCCTACCTCCCCAACCTACGGCTTAGAAACTGACATGACCAAATCGAACTCTTTTTTATTGGCGGCATTGGCTTTGGCCGTCATCGTGATGGTATTCAACACGCCGCTGCGTGCGGCCTCGCCCGAGCATCCCAAGATCCCCGAGCATCCCAATATCATCGTGATCATGGCGGATGACCTCGGCTACGGCGACGTGTCCTGCAACGGGGCGACAGCATTGCAGACACCGAACATCGACAAACTCGCTTCCGAAGGGATTCGCTTTACCGATGGATACTGCTCGGCGTCAACGTGCACCCCGACGCGGTACTCATTCTTGACGGGCAACTACGCATTTCGCACCAAGGGTACGGGCATCGCGGCGCCGAACGCGTCAGCGGTCATCAAACCGGGGACCGAAACAGTCGCGTCGATCCTCTCTAGAGCGGGCTATGCGACCGCCGTTGTTGGCAAATGGCACCTGGGTCTGGGAGGTGAGGGCGGCCCGGATTGGAATGGCGAGTTGAAGCCGGGGCCACTGGAGATCGGATTTGATTCCTGTTTCCTATTGCCGACTACGAATGATCGTGTACCTCAGGTCTACGTGCAAAACCATCGTGTACTCAATCTCGATCCAGCAGATCCGTTGTGGGTTGGTGACAAGAAACCCAGTAAGGATCATCCGACGGGAATTTCAGAACGTGATTCACTGCGGATGGATTGGTCGCATGGGCACAATGGGACGATTCAGAACGGCATCAGTCGGATTGGTTTTTACACTGGCGGCCACGCGGCCCGGTTCCGCGACGAAGACCTGGCGGACAAATGGGTTGAGAAATCCAATGAGTTCATCGAGCAACATCAAGATGAACCTTTCTTTTTATTCTTCGCCGGTCACGATATTCACGTACCCCGCATGCCCCACGAGCGTTTTCAGGGCAAGACATCGCTCGGGTACCGCGGCGACGCGATCATCGAGTTCGATTGGTGCGTGGGCGAGTTGATGAAAACGCTCGATCGACTCGACCTTGCCGAAAACACCCTCGTGATCATGACGAGCGACAATGGACCGGTACTTGATGACGGATATAAGGACGGCGCGATCGAAAAAAACGGCCACCATCGTGCCGCTGGAGTCTATTCCGGTGGCAAGTACAGCGTTTATGAAGGGGGCACCCGTGTGCCATTCATCACACGCTGGACCGGACACATCCAACCCGGCGTCAGTGACGCCATTGTCTGCACCGTTGATCTGGCCGCGAGTCTGGCGGCAATCGCGAACCAGGAAGTTCCCGAGGGCGCATGCCGTGATAGCATCGATGTTTCAGGAGCCTTGCTGGGACGCGAGGGGACCGAGGGACGTGAGTGGTTAGTCCAGCAAGATAACGGCAACGCGGGTAATTTTGGCTTTCGCAAAGGCCAATGGAAACTGCAACGTCACGACAAAGGCCGAGCGCACAACGTTGTCGTCGAAGAACCGTTGCAGCATCGCAAGGTACCCGAGTTCATGCTGTTTAACCTCGAAGTGGATCCGGCCGAGCAGCACAACGTGATCGAAGACCATCCAAGGATTGCGTCTGAAATGAAAGCGGAACTGGCGAAGATCATCGATCGAGATGCTTCATAAGGCGGCTTCGCCGCAATGTCGCTCAGCTCTCCGGGCTGTGAGCGTACCCGGCAGCTCACGTACGCACTCAGCTCGGAGAGCTGAGCCAGTACGTCTGTGTAGAAAATTGAATTGCCGGGTGAAAGTCCCGTCCGGGGAATCCGTTACCACCCCGTAGTGAAGTGTAACTGCGTTTTCATCAGAAGAGGTGGGTAGTCAACGCGTAGCGAACGAACAGTCCGTAACTTGGAGTAAACTCGATTCGGCCAAGCTTGTCGGGCAGCCCGCTCGTAAATGGCGAACCCCTGATCCCACGCATCGGCACGACGATGACCGCGAGGTCTGTCCAACTAGCTTGGACGGTCGGTGGGACGACTCACCCGGTGAATTGATCTAGATGCGGCCGACGACGAGGCAGGCGTTGTGGCCGCCGAAGCCGAAGCTGTTGCTCATCGCGACATCGACCTTTTGGTCGCGGGCGTGCAGCGGCACGTAGTCGAGGTTGCACTCGGCATCGGGTGATTCCAAGTTGATGGTCGGCGCGATTTTACCGGTTTCGATTGTCTTGCACAAAATCACGGCTTCGATCCCGCCACTGGCGCCAAGTGAATGGCCCAGAGCGCCCTTGGTGCTGCTGATGGCGACGTTGCCAGCATGATCGCCGAGGACAGCTTTAATGGCGCGGGTTTCAGCTTTGTCGCCGAGGGGCGTGCTGGTCCCGTGTGCATTGATGTAGTCAATCTGCTCGACGCTGCGTCCGGAGTCGGTGATCGCGAGTCGCATCGCGTCAGCGGCGCCGCAGCCTTCGGGATCGGGCGCGGTGATGTGGCCGGCGTCGCTGGTTGTTCCATAGCCGAGCACCTCGGCATAGATTTTCGCACCGCGTGCTTTGGCTTGCTCGTATTCTTCGAAGATCAACAGCCCGGCACCTTCGGCGAGCACAAAGCCATCGCGGTCGACATCGAACGGACGGCTCGCTCGCTCGGGCTCGTCATTGCGGGTCGAGAGTGCTTTCATATTTTGGAATGCGGCCAAGCCCATGCGGGTGATGGCAGCTTCGCACCCGCCAGTGATCATGAAGTCCGTTTCGCCGCTGCGAATACTGCGGAGGGCATCCCCCATCGCATTGGTGGCACTGGCGCAGGCGGTGGCGACGGCGTAGTTGGGCCCCTTCAAGCCGTAACGGATCGAAAGTGTTCCACCGGCGGCGTTGAGCATCATTTTCGGCACCGTAAAGGGGCTGACCCGATCGGGCCCCTTGCTCAGCATCCGCTCGATTTGGTCTTCGATCTCATTCAGGCCGCCGATCCCCGATCCCAGAATGACGCCGCTGCGAGTGGGATCCAAGGCGGCGAAGTCGATACCGCTATCGGCGACAGCTTGAGCGCCCGCGTGAACGGCAAATTGGGTAAATCGATCGAGCCGCTTGACGTCCTTCGCCGCGATATGCTCGGTCGCATCAAAATCGGGAATGTCGCCCCCAAAGTGGACTTTGTAGCGACTGGTGTCCATGATCGAGAGATCATGAATGCCGCTGTCGCCGGCGGTGAGCCGCTGCCAGAACAACTCCACATCACAGGCCAGTGAAGTGACCACTCCCACACCGGTAATTACGACGCGGCGCGGATTTCCATCACTGGGAACAAATCGAAAGGGTTCCGTCGAAACCGTCATGAGAAAGCCGAGATGTCAATCGTAAATATGTCAATCAACCACCCAAGATGGACAATCGTCCCGGGTGGTTGATGCGTGATAAGAATGAAAGAGGTGTCGTGAAGAAGAAGTCGCCTCAGGCGTCTTCGCCTTTTTCCTTCTCGATGAAATCAACAGCTTCGCCGACCTTTTGGATCTTCTCGGCAGAATCGTCGGGGATACTGATATCGAATTCTTCTTCGAGTTCCATCACCAGTTCGACAGTGTCGAGCGAGTCGGCACCGAGATCGTTGACAAAGGATGTTTCGCGAGTGATTTTGTCTTTGTCAACACCGAGTTGTTCGGACACGATGTCGATAACGCGTTCTTCGATAGACGCCACGGGCGTAGCTCCAGGTTTGGATGGGAATGGGGAAACGTGATTGGAAAGGAGGCGGGAGACGCCAGAATGAATATGGCTCGACCGTTTGCCGATGAGGGCGGGGAGGTGAAGATAGGGGAAACGGTTAAAACCCGTCAATATCCCGTTGGTTTTTTGATTGCTACGCACATTAGGAAAATTTGTGGTCGTTCCCAGCGCGTTCGGTCCGAAGCACCGAGCGACACTCATTTCTTTGATTGACTAACCAACCATACCGCCGTCGACGACGATGGTCTGACCGGAGATATAGCTAGCGTCTTTACTAGCGAGGAACAATACCGCTGCGGCAACATCTTCGGGAGTGCCGACTCGCTTGGCTGGGATTCGCTTTTTAACTTCTTCCAACACGACTTCGCCGAGTTCGGCAGTCATTTCACTGGCGATGAATCCAGGAGCGATTGCGTTCACGGTCACGCCGCGTGAGATCAATTCCTTGCTCATCGTTCGCGTCATGCCGATCATACCCGCCTTGCTGGCCGAATAGTTGGCCTGGCCGGGGTTGCCGATCAAGCCCGAGATGCTGGCCATGTTGATGATCCTGCCGTACTTCTTTCGCCGCATGACGCCCGCTGCCGAGCGACAGCATACGAAACAGCTCGTCAGGTTGGTGGCGATCACGGAATCCCATTCGTCGTCGGACATCCCACGCATCAGTTTGTCGCGGGTGATCCCCGCATTGTTAACGAGAATGTCGAGACGGCCGTGCTTTTTGTTGGTACCCTCGATCGCTTGGGCCGCTGCGGCGCGGTCGGTGACATCGCAGGGCAACGCCTCGCCTTTGCCGCCTGCGGCTTCGATTTCAGCGACGGTCTGTGCGAGCTTTTCAGCGTTTCGGGCAACGCAAACGACATAGGCTCCGTTTTGGGCAAGGGCCACGGCGACGGCTCGTCCGAGACCTTGGCTGGCGCCGGTAACGATGGCGACTTGATCTTGAAGGTCAACCGAAAGGGAGAGATTCATAAGGACAGGGTTCAGGAGAAGGAAAGGATTCGGGGTTCAAGAAAAGCGAGCTTTCGCGGCTGGAGATCACGCCCCGTCGCCGAAGCCATCGGTGGGGGTTTTCCGAGCGATTCGTTTGATTGTGCCACGCAGGACTCGGCCCGTGCCTGCTTCGAGGAAGCCATCGACGCCGTCGGCGAGCATCCGAGATATCGACGCCTCCCAGAGCACGGGGTTGACGACTTGCTTGGCCAGCAACTCACGGATCTCGGCGGGATTGGTGTGCGGAGCGGCGTCAACGTTGCTGTAGACTGGAATTCGTGTCGCACGGATTTCAACACTGGCCAGGGCACTGGTGAGCCGGGCAACAGCGTCCTGCATTAGTGGTGTATGAAACGCGCCCGCCACAATCAGCGGCACGACCTTGATCGCGCCGGCGGCCATCGCTACCGGCTCCAGCCTTGCCAGAGCGGACTTATGTCCTGAAACAGCGATGTTGCCGGGGCAGAGCAAGTTAGCGGGCTGGAGGATTTCGTCGTCTTGGCGGCACTCCTCACAAACGGCAGTGAGCTGGTCGAGATCCAGCCCCAGCACGCTCGACATACCAGAATCGACTGCGTCAGCGCAGGCCTGCATCGCCTCGCCGCGCTGTTGCACCAATTGCAGCCCGTCCTCAAAGCTCAACCCGCCCGCGAAGCAAACGGCCGTGTATTCGCCGAGACTCAGCCCTGCGGTTGCCTTGATTTTGCTGGCGACGTCGACGTGAAGCTGCGAAAAAACCTCACCCGCAGCGACGCCGGCAACGAAAAGTGCCGGTTGGCTGTGCACGGTTTCGTTCAGCTTTTCAGCGGGACCGTCGGCGCAGAGTCGCTTCAGGTCGTAGCCGAGGATTTCACCAGCACGCTCGAACAATTCATTGGCGAGCGGGTAGTTTTCACACAGCCAAACGCCCATTCCGGGTGCCTGGGCTCCTTGACCGGGAAACAAAATCCCAGGGCTGGCGACATCAAGAGACAATTCAGGACTCTTCGTGCTGGACGACTGTGCGGCCCTGGTAATATCCGCATTTCGGGCAGATATGGTGAGTGGGGACAGCCGAACTGCATTGTGGGCAGTAACCGATCGAACGCTTCTTCAGTGCGTCGTGGCTACGGCGCTTGCCGGTACGGCTATTGGAATGTTTTCGTTTGGGGACGGCCATGGCAGGGGTCCGAGTGGGAATATGTGTAGTGGAATGATTTGCCAGCGGGTGAATCGCGCAAGCCGCGAAGAATAAACAAACCGATTGGGTTTCGTCAACGTCTGGCAGCGTATTTGCGGGCCTCAACAAAAAAAATTGGTTTCCTGGCAATCCTTCCACTTGAGCAAAACGGCAATCGGCTGCTATAGTTCGCGATTCGCATTGGCGGGTGAGGCGTACGAATGCGCCAAAACCCGCCTGCGTGCATGCCACGCGGATCGGCTCCGCGATACCCCCGTGGGTGTCCATGCGTGCGTCACCAGCACGAAAAACCAATTTAATATCACGCAGTTGCTCTCGGAGTTTTTGCCATGCCCCGCTTGATGGGCGTTGACATCCCCAACGACAAACAGATCCAGTATTCACTGACATATCTTTATGGGCTCGGTTTATTCCGCGCTCGCGAGGTCTGCCAAAAGCTCGGTATCGATCCAGTCACTCCGGCGAGTGAAATCAGCGACGAAGAAGTCGGTCAGATTGCGGCGATGCTCGAACGAGATTATCTCGTCGAAGGTCCGCTTCGTCGTCAGGTTACACAGAACATCAGCCGTTTGCGTGAGGTGAAATCCTATCGTGGAATTCGCCACCGCGTCGGGCTGCCCGTTCGCGGCCAACGTACAAAAACCAATGCTCGTACCCGCAAAGGCCCTCGCAAGACGGTCGCCGGCAAGAAGGGCGTCAAGGATTTGCGATAGTTTTGTTCGCAGCTCCTTCTCCAATTTCACTTTTCACTTATGTTTGTTTGAGACCCACCGGTGGCAAAGACCAACAAGAAGAAACGCGTCCGCCGCAACGTCAGCAATGGCGTTGCCCACATTCACGCGACGTTCAATAATACGACGGTAACCATTACGGATACCAAGGGCGACACGCTGTGCTGGGCCAGTGCGGGCACGAGCGGTTTCAAAGGCAGCCGCAAGAGCACCCCTTTCGCTGGTCAATGCGCAGCGCAACAGGCTGCTGAGAAGGCGACCAAATTCGGTATGCGTGACGTCGAAGTTCGTGTTAAAGGTCCTGGCTCGGGGCGTGAAAGCGCCATCACCTCGCTCCAAGCAGCAGGGCTGAACGTCAAGTTGATCGAAGAAGTCACCCCAATTCCACACAACGGTTGTCGCCCTCGTAAGAAACGACGCGTGTAGTGTGCAATCGAGGGTGAGCGGCGGGGGGACCCTTTTAAAGACCCTTCCGCGGCTGGATCTTTCGCAAGAATCACTCCCCTCGCTTGTCAGCTCCGTTCTGTCCCTCACAACCCGCTAGAGAGTCCTGCTTACTGTCGTCGTCAGTGACCAGGCTCCTCATTCGCAACCTCAATACGCCGAAAGCACCTTTTAGATGTCGATGCATATCCGCTGGCGTGGCATGGAATTGCCCAGTACGCTCGAAGTCGATCGCAATACGCTGACTCAGACCTATGGCAAGTTTTCTGCCGAACCATTCGAACGTGGCTTCGGTGCAAGTATCGGAAATAGCATGCGCCGCGTGCTGCTGAGTAGCCTCGTTGGTAGTGCTGTGACGCAGATCAAGATCCGCGGCGCCCAGCATGAGTTCACATCCATTCCGGGCGTCCTCGAGGACGTCACCGATATCGTTTTGAATGTGAAATCGCTGATCGTTCGCAATAACAGCGACGCAACCCGTGTGATCACCGTCGAGAGCAATACCGCAGGCGTGATCACCGGCGGCGACATCGAGACCGATGCCGACGTGGAAGTGATCAACAAAGATCACGTGATCGCAACACTGACCGACAACAAGCCGTTCATGATGGAAATGGTTGTCGAGAGCGGTCGTGGCTACGTTCCGAGCACCGAACACAGCAGCGTCGACCATGAAATCGGCATCATTCCTATTGATGCTGTCTTCAGCCCGATCACGCGAGTGCGCTACGAAGTCGAAGCGACTCGGGTGGGGCAAAAGACCAACTACGACCGGCTCAACTTGGAAATCTGGACCGATGGTACAATCAATCCAGAAATGGCATTGACCGAGGCGGCCAAGATTTTCCGCAAGCACCTCAACCCGTTTGTTCAATACCGAGAACTTGGTCCGAGTATCTTCTCTGCGGCCCGCGGTGGCACGGGGTCGCCTGAAGCTCAGCTGGAGTCCAAGCTGAACATGACGCTGGCTGATCTGCGTTTGTCGGTGCGAGCCAACAATTGTCTCGAAAGCGAAAACATCATGACGGTGCGTGATCTCGTTCAGCGGAACGAAGACGCACTGTTGGAAGTTCGCAATTTCGGCGATACCACACTCAACGAAGTGCGAGAGAAGCTTTCGCAATACGGGCTGCACCTGGGCATGCGAGTGCCCAACCAGCCGCTGTTTTAATTTACACCGTTGGCGAGAGTCAGCCAATGAACGGGTCGCGTCGGCGAACCCGTTTCTTCACAGATCCAGTTCACTTATTTAGCTCAGTAGACATTCGTTATGCGTCACCGTCGCAAAGGCCGTGTTCTCGGTCGCTCTCCATCGCATCGTAAGGCGATGTTCAAGAATCTCACCGCCGCTTTGTTTTTGACGGAGCGTGACGCTAGCCTCGATGATAACGCGCCGAAGGTAAAAGGTCGGGTTATCACGACGTTGCAAAAGGCGAAGGAAATTCGCCCCAATGTCGAGAAGTGCATCACCTTGGCCAAGAAGGCTCTCGTCGCGAAAGAAAATGCGGAGCAGTTCGCTACGCAGGCTGAGCGTGGTACCGACGAATACAAGAAATGGCGTAAGAGCGACCAGTGGCGGCAATGGGCCGATGCACGTGCACCGTACGTCAATGCGCAGCGCCGCGCCCTCCAACTGATTGGCGATCGCGAAGCGGTTGCGCTGTTGTTCGACACGATTGCCGAGCGCTACGTTGATCGCCCCGGTGGCTACACCCGTATCATGCGACTGGCGACTCCTCGCCTGGGCGACGGTGGTACCCGTGCGATTCTCGAATTAGTCGGTGGCTCGAACGACAAGGTGAAACGCGCCTCGTCCAAACCAGCCTTCGAGGCCGCGCCGGAAGACGAAGCACCGGCCGAGAACGCCGCTGCTGAAGCGCCAGCAGAAGAAGAAGCCGCTGCGAACTAGCAGTCAAACTGTGCAGTAATTGCCACCAAATCGAAAATGCATTCAACGCTCTGATTCGTCAGGGCGTTTTTTTATGGCGTTCACGAGATGAACCGTTTTGACGCTAGCCGGCTAGCGCCCAAATGGCTCAGATTGCCAACCCTATCTTTAACGCTGACAAAACACTGTTGAACATCCGCCGTAGCGAACGGTCTGCAACTACGCAATCAGCTCGGAGAGCTGAGCGACATTGGGCGCTCGACTCGGTTGATAGGATGAACCCATCGCAGAGGGTTGTCGATTCAGTCAGTGGCTTTTTCGACTGTAAACCGCCATTACTAGTCCGAAACGCGAGCGAGGAATGACAGGATTGCCTCGCTGGCGCGTCGGATTACTCAATCGACAGCCCGCTCATGCCCACACGGCTCAGCCTGAAATACAACGACGGCTAACCATCAGGCACTTTTGGGCGCACACAACTCAGCGGCGTGACGCAGACCGGCATCGGGATCGCCGAGCGGCCAATACTCCAGCCCCACGTAGCCGGCATAGTTTGTGGCTGCGATTGCGGCAAAAATCTCAGCATAGTTTAGTTCACCTCGGGTGAGTTCATGTCGGCCTGGGTTTCCCGCCGCATGAAAATGGCCGATTGCATCAATGCGTTTGGTGAGCCGATCGATGACGTGACCTTCGCTGATCTGTTGATGATAGATATCAAAGACAACTTTCACGTTGTCGCTGCCGACAGCATCAACAATTTCGAAGGCCTCGTCGCTGCGGACGAGATAGTACCCAACATGATCGACGAGCTCGTTGAGCGGTTCGATGACGAGGGTGATGCCCGCCTCTTCCAGCATTGGTGCGGCTTGGCAGAGCCCGTCGACGAGTGACTGGTGCTGCTCTTGTCGCGCACAGCCGGGACGAAAATCACCGACTTGAGAGATCAATGTACGACATCCGAGTTGCTGTGCCGCCGCGATTGATTCCTTCAAACCGTCGAGATACTCGCCACGCAAACTCGGGTCGACGAGCGAGACGAAGCGGGTACAACAGGCCGCGATCGTCATGGAATGCCGGTCGCGAGCGGCAATGATTTGGTCGAGGTCTTTTTCCCACCAACACCAAAACTCGAAAGCACGGATGCCCGCGTCCGCCACTCGGGCAATCGCTTCGGCTTCATCGACACCTTCAAAGACCGCGTCGATGCAAACCGAAAGTTTTGGGGTGGAAGTCAAGAGTGGTCCCTTTGGGCGTTGGAGTAGTGGTGGTGTATGAATAGAGCCGTTGCGGCAGCAATTCACATCAACAGCTCTTCCCGCAAACCTGTCAGATACGCCAGCATCGGTCGCGGGACACCGTTACTGTCGATCACGCCGGTATGCGGCATCACATGCGGGAGCTGATCGGAGGCGCCGTCCCAAACCACCGCATGCACAATTTGTTTGGCGAGCAAGGTTTCGATCAACGGCCGTGCGTACTGGTATTGCTGGCGTGCCCAGGCATCGATTTCGCCATTCGTCTCCGGTGCCAGCGCCACCGTCGACGTTTTGATTCGAGCGGCTGGATCGACACCGGGGGCGGCTGGCACCGACAGCTGCACAAGCAGGGGGGCGCCGAGCGTACCCCAGCGATCGATAAGCTGCGAAAATTCAAGCGGAGTGCGGGGCTGGGTGTCGCCGTGGTCGTACCCAAATCGGAAATTCAATCCAATCCCGGCGAGACCCAAACCGCTGCGAAGTAACGCATCGGCAAAATGAAGCGGTGAAATGCCGTCAGCGTGGCGTGCCAAGTATTCGCCGCAGGGTTCGTCGATTGACATCACGACCGGTGTGTGCGGGTCACAGCGGCGGATCGTTTGCAGGACGCCAATTGAAAAACGCATGACCTGCTCGTCATCAAGTCCTAAGGGTCCGGCGACATTCAACCCCGAGGCAGCGTTCCACAGATGCACACGTCCACGAAACTCGTTCACTGTGGCTTCGACAAATTTCGTCATCGCCGACATGAGCTGATCGAAATGGTTGTCCATCAGTGTCAACCAATCAGGCAACATTCCTGCCCGATGATCGATCACGGGCCCACCGATAACACGCATCCCAATACTAGCGCACTCGTCAAGGATGCGGTTGGCTGTCGCAAAATCTGGAGTTCCTGATGCGTTTTCGATTTCACCCCAACTGATGCGGACGGCGACCGCGTTGAACGCATGAGCGATCTCGTTGAAAACCGTCTCCGGTGCATCGTCCAGGCCGACCAATGCCTCATCAATTGTTTCAGTGGAGGTGGATTTACCAGCCTTGCGGCCAATCTGCTTACCGGACGCAGATGGCGAGTGACCTGTTCGCGATACAATGCGTTCGCTCGGCAGTACGCCAGCGGCCATCATCGTGCTCAGTCGAGGTTCGCGGGTGCGGCGAAACGCTACGGATTGGGCTGCGAATAATTTACTCAGCTCTGCGGCAGCTTGTTCGAGCAACGAGATCGCCTGAATGCCAGCCCGAGTCGACTGAATTTCGGACTCGCACACCGCCAGAGCGCGCCCCTTCGATGCTCCGCTCCCACCTGACTTCACTCGGGGCAGCAATGCGTCGAGAAAATGTTCCGTTCCCTTCGCGACGAGTTCATCAAAACGATCGCTAAGGGTTAACCCGCCTCGATGCCAAATGTCAGCTTGAGTGCGCACTCGATGGCAACTGCCCCGCGCTAGTTCAAGCACCAACGAGTGAGTGTCATCGATACAACGAAGTGAACAGGTTGTGAGTACGCGATAACCAATTTCATGGATTGGGCACGTGATCAGTAGCTTGGCGGAGGTGTCGACGCTACGGGTGAGCGTCAACCGACCACCAGACTGGGCAGACGCGCGAAAACCCGGGGGCAAATCGCCCGCTGTATCGACGGCGGCGATGCCCGCCGACGGGTTGGGATGGAACACATTTCGTGTCTGCCAGGGTACGCCTTCCATGCCGCAAAGATAGGCATCTTCCCAACGAGTCGCGTGGAAAAAACTGGCTGCCGCGTCTGGGACATGGAAGTGCATCTGGCCCATGGCTGTCAAATTACTCGGTGCCGTGTGCAGGAATGGAAAGATCGAGTGTCGCCGCCATCTTGGTCGGCACTCCTCTATGGTAGTCGGTTCAGCGTGGCATCGCGAGATAGGCCGATTTTTCCACATTGGCAACCTATCTATTCAAATGCGTGCGGCTGTGCGAAATTTGAGGAATGAACACGCTATCCCAAGACGTTTACCGGTACGATTCCGCTGGATCGCTGCTGCAATCGAACCTGCCCTTTCCCCGTCGCCAGGGAAAAGTCCGCGATGTCTACGACCTGGGCGACTGCCTGCTGATCGTCAGCACTGACCGGATCAGTGCATTTGATTTTGTTCTTCCGTCCGGCATTCCCGGCAAAGGCGAGCTGCTGACCGCGATGAGCCAGTTCTGGTTTAACGCGATTGATATTGGAGAGATCGGCGGGCGATTGGCCGACGCGGGCACTCCACTGCGACATCATCTAATTGGCACCGAGGTTCCCAAACGAGTCGCCGACCGCATTGACGCAGGGCCGCTGAAAGGGCGAGTCATGGTCGTCAGGAAAGCGGAGGTGGTGCCGTTTGAATGTGTTGTTCGCGGGTACCTCGAAGGCAGCGGGTGGCGAGCCTATCAGGAAACTGGAGAGATCTGCGGTGTTACCCTGCCTCCTGGTCTGCGGCAGTGCGACCAACTCGCGTCGCCGATCTTCACCCCTGCCACCAAAGCCGAAAAGGGCCACGACGAAAACGTGCCGATCGAAGTGATGATCCAACAACTCGGCAGCGAGACGGCTGAACAACTCCGCTCGATGAGTCTGGTTATCTATGAAGACGCATCTGGCATCGCCGCTGAAAAAGGTGTGTTGATCGCCGATACCAAATTTGAATTCGGCGTCAGTGGAGGAAACCTGATCTTGATCGACGAAGTGTTAACGCCGGACAGCTCGCGGTTCTGGGCCGCTGAGGAGTACGAACCAGGCCGCGCCCAACGGTCCTTCGATAAGCAGTTTGTCAGAGAATGGTTACAAGCCTCCGATTGGGATCGCAACAGCCCACCTCCACCGCTACCAGACGACATCGTCAGAAAAACCGCCGAGCGATATCGCGAAGGTGCTGATCGTCTGCGGAGTTAGCGCTTCGAGATTACGATTTCAGTATCATCCGCTGAGAGCCTATCCGAAAGGGATCTGACGCGTTGGAGAGGGGGCATTCTACAAGGTTCCGAGCGACCCCGCCGGCGAGGGCCAGGCCCTCCTCGGATAGGCGCTTAGTTTGGCGATAGCGATTTTAAATACGCGATTACCGCGTTGGCATCTTCGATTTTTAATTGAAACGCGGGCATCGGCGATTCGGGAGCAGATCCATTCGGTCGCTTGCCGTGCATCAACAGGTATCGCACAAAAGACTCTTCGTAATTGCCTAGACCCGCGAGCGATACCGAGTGGGCGGCCCATGGAGGTGAATCCTCGGGGCCTCTGACTGGGATCGCGGCGCTTCGGAGCAACCGCGTCATGATCAGATTTCCGCGGGAATCTCGTGGGGTGTGGCACTCAATGCACTTCGCCACATGATGTACCAAATATTTGCCATGCTCCACGCCATCAGCTATTTCAGATGAATCGCTCCCAGTCTCCTCTGCCCGAACTCGTCGCAGACCTGCGATCGATCCGATCACGGCCAGGACCGACGCGAACACAATAACGGCGCATACGACGCGATTATGAGGCAGTTTGCTCATCGAATACCCTCGTCAATGGCGTGAGCGTCGACGGCACGACGTGGCTCGCTGCAGCTCAGCCGCACAATCATCAGTCCCAGTCCCACCACGGTTAACAGCCCCAGGCCGCGGACGGTCCACTGCACGGCGGCACCAAATTTCCCTGTCGTCGGATCGTAGAGATAGCATCGAACGAACGACGTGGAAGGCGTCGCGGATACTTGATTTTTCCCAGCCCGATCGACAGCCGATATCAGCTCACGCGGAGAAAACTGGACCCCGTCGAGGTATTCGGTGATCGAACCGCTCGGAGATATAATCATCAGTCCCGACGCATGCGCAAACTGCTGCGACGCTTCATCCCAGGCGTAGTTAAAACCAACGGTCTTGGTCAACGCGTCGATGCTTTCTTGCGACCCAGTCAAGAAATGCCAACCCGCGTCAGTGCCTGCTCGCCCATAATTGTCCAGCGCGTGTCGCCGAGCTGCATCTGCCCGTGCGGGCGTATCGTCTGGATTAAAACTAACCAGCACCACGTCGAAATCTTGACCAACCGTCTCCGGCAGACCTGCCACGGTTCTCACCAACCCATCGGCGGCTAACTTGCATAACATCGGGCAGTCGAAATAGACCAAGCATAGAACAACGGGGCGTTTGTTCAGGAGGTCGCCCAGCACGACCGGATTGCCGTCGGAATCGCGGAAATCCGCATCTACTGGCAGGACCGCGCCCATGTGTGGATCGATTCCGACCGAGTCCAAAATCTCATGCGGCTGTTTGGAAAACGACCGCGATACCCACGAATTGGATGCTACTACGATGGCGAGCAACATGAGGCTAAAATTTCGAATCATCTCGTCCTTCTCATCGTGTGGGCGTGCTAAGCTCGAGGGCAGCGTTGAGCAGCCATGAGGCAACACCGAGCCGAGGGAGCAAACTTTGTACCGCCCGCATGGGTTGCTATGGCAGCAGCATCCATTGGACGTCTCCATCATCCAAGCGGAACCGCCTGGTTGTCATCGGCGCGAGCGTGAGTGTGCTTGAGAAGTGCCAGAAAAACGGGGCCCCCAATTGCGTTACCCAGCGTTGCCCAAAGTAAAAAATGCCCAAAGTCCCCCCAGGAAGTTTCGCTTGAAGTGAACACACCTGCGAGCACCTCGACGCTGCCCACGATGCTGTGATGCAAATGGCCGACGCCGATAGTGGCGGTCACCAGCCACACGATCACGATTTGGCTGATGGTGTCTCGCCCCGCGGCGACTAACCAGGACAGCAGCCCCATCAGCCAACCCGCTAGTATCCCGCTGAGCAGTATCGTGGACGACGGATGTTCGACGACGCCCCTCGCAATTTCCGTAAAGACGTCTCGATCGATGATTCCCAACGCTGGCCCAATATAAGCGATGCCGGCCGCAAACAGACCCGCACCGAGAATGTTGGCAACATAGACAGTGCCCCACAAACGCAACAATTCCCAAACGCTCGCACGACCGCTCAGCACGGGCAGGACCGCCAGGCTCGTTTGCTCGGTGAATAGTTCCGAACGTCCCAGAATGACCAGCAGAAAACCAAACGAATACATGTTCGCTGATAACAAAACGTTCATGGCGTGCGATAATTCATGCTGCACGAGGGTCTGAACGGTCGCGATCAAGAATAAGCTAAAACCAATTTCCAGTCCCGCAGACAGCCCCGAAAAAAACAGTCGGCTCGGGGGGCGACCCAATGCCGACAGCGCCTCGTTCAGCTCATGACGCATGATTTGCTGCGAAGGTTTCTTAGGCTCCTCATCCTCACTTTCGAGGTCCGAATCATCCTTCAAACGAGAGCTTTGGCTATCCATCGAGGGGATTTCCGCAGAACCGGGACACACAATCATTGGCTGGCAGCCGGGTGGAGTAGGCTAGACGCAACCATCGCACCCGCGTTGGGGACGCACAATCTGACGAATAATCGTTCGACTCTCCGCTCACCGTCGAGAATCTCCTGAGCCACCATATTCGAACCGCTGCAGGCTGACGGGACCCGTTGTTTTGAGCGATGCCTGAGCCTCGTCCAAGCGGGGTGGCGTGCTGGTCACGATGACCAAGATGGCTCCATCACTAATTCGTTTCTCAAAATGGGCAGCCGAGTGGGAGTTGATGCCATAATGATTCGCCATCGCGTAAAGGCCGCGGGAGTTCACGCGGTCGGCACTTTCCGGATTCGACTTGGATAAATTTCCTGCTTCGGACACCACCGCCCCCAGCGCTGCGCCACCAACGAGCGCACTGAGTGGGCCGGCGATCATGATCGGTCCCATAACGGAACCAATCGCCAGTGGGGTGCCAATTAGCGCTCCGATTCCCGCACCGATTTCCATGGAACGCTCCACACCAACCTCGTCTCCGAAATTGCCGCCGCGGTCCAGTTTACCGAGCGCTCGAGTATGCCCCTTCCAGGCAACCGACACCGCATCGGCGTGAAAATCTACTTTCCTCAGAACTTCAATACCGATCTTCGCCGCCTTATGCGAATCGTACTCCGCAACCAAACAAGCCGCATGCATGACTACCAAACTCCGATGAGGAAAGAACTAGAGGTAAAACCATAACCCGAAGCCGAGCGCCACGAGCAGCAGAATGACCAGGTAACTTAACCCGACCACGCCAAATGCACTGCCCGGAGATCTCTCGTCCATGGGCATGTTTTCGCCCTTGCCCCGCTCACTCAATGGCACACTTTCATCGCTCTCGTCACGTTTTTTCGCCTCTACCATGTTGTCCATTCCTTTTAAACGCAGCGGATTGCCGTCGTATCGCTAAAACATGCGACAAACTAGCCTCTCAACAAAACATATATCCGATAAATCCATCAGCAAATCCGATGCCATCTCCCTCGAAAAGATGGGGTTTTGTCCACTTGGCTGACAGACGGTAGGTGCTGGTTCCGCATCGGCACCGAAAACGTGCATCACACGGTTCCTACCCGACGTGGTAAACCAAGACAATCGCAGCGTACGCTTCACTCGGATGAGCGTTACTTTTCAGCTTTCACGACGACCAGCCAGTCTTCATCGCCATCCGCGGGCGGGGTTCCCAGCGATACCGAGCGGCCGCCTTTCACCGTTGGAACGCTGCCGATGGCCAGTTCGCCACCACTTCGTGGATTGAACCAGGCAACTGTGAACTCGCCATCGACGCTACTGAGGTCCAAGTCGGTTTCACCGCCATGGGTCAAGTATACAAGATAGATCTCCTTGTCTTTGGCGAAGCAGTACCGCGAGGTTCCGTGTTTGTGATTTCCAACAAGCTCATCCGCATTACTCATCTCCCAAAATGGGATCTTTTGATCATGAAAGAATCCAATTGCGATGCGGCAGTAATCCCAGCTTTGATCACGACTTCGCCAGTCTTCACAAACGATATCGTTTTGATCGAATTGGTAACCGAAGTAGTACTCGCAGCCCGCGCCGCCGCCCATCAGCGTCCCCCACAGAGTTTCCTTCCGCACCTTGTGCTGCGTGTAGACCATTTTGCCAGTGCGATCGTGGCCGTCAAAGCCGTTGTATCCAAGGTCGGGACACTGCCCGTGGGCAGCGGAACCGGATTCGTCAAATGCCACTACCCAGGGTTTTCCAGCAGCCGCTGATGCCTCGACCCACTGGATCGTCTCGGCGTGAGTCGTTTCCAGACTACTGTTTTGCAGGGACACGCCTGTCAAGTTGGACTGGTCGCCGAGCAGCGGCCTATAAACTTTATCCTGTTGATTGGGGAACGTGTGGATCACGATGTTGTGGTCATAGGCATCCGTCTGGGCGAGGTAATCAATCATTGCCTTGACCTGCTCGGTGGTCTGCGTATTTTCTTCACCCAAATTCCAATTCAGCGCCAGATTGTGTCCAAACCGAGCGATCATCTCACGACAGTACAACTTGCGCTGTACGCCTAGATCGCCGCCGTCGAGTGATTCGGCAACATGTCCGCTTTTTCCACCCGTGCCGCGTACATGATCGTCGTTCTCCGTCTCTTGCATCTTGAAGTGCAAGTACATACCCATGATCGTGCCGTGGTCGAAGACAGTTCCCCATTGATCGAGCTTGCTGCAATCGTAATGTAGCTTGTCATTGCGGTCGACAAATGGCCACACGTTGTCGCCATCGCCGCCAGCGTTGTAGGTCAAGAACGAGAACGCATTGCAACCTTTGCCCGAGAGATAGTTTACCGCCCCGATCAATCCTTTGCCCTTGCCGTTTTGCCAAGTTGGATCGCCGTTCTTCCAGTCTTGAACATGTGCAGACCATGTTTTCAGAGGTGCTTTCTTGGGATTGCCAGCGATGGTGTTGTCGAAGTCAGCGTAGGCGAGCAACGTTTCGGGGGCGTCCGCGCCAGCTTTAATGAAATATTCTTTGGAACCAGCAAACTGCAGATAATGTTTGCCGACGTAGTCCAATCGACCGTGGGCGCGAAGGTCACGCCCCTGCTTATCGGAGGCTTCAACCTGAAACTGACCATGTTTGCCGTCAAAATCCGCCAACGGTTTCGCTTCCGTGTTTGCATCGAGCGCCGCATTTTTGCCTTGAACAAATGAGACATCATACGTCCACTCGCCAGATTTGCCGGGAGCGAACAGTGCCCGCCAGACGGTTCCATCTGGAGCCGATGTGTTGGCTGCGTTCCCATCGGCGGCAAAGTAGCCGGGAACCGTTACCCGCTGCCCGTCGGAATGAGTAAACGTCACCGTCATACGGTTATCGGTGAACGGATTGGGGGCATTGTCCAGCTCGTGAGCGTAGGGACCGCTCAGATCCACCGTGATCTTGTGCCACATTTTCAGCTCACCGCTGACCGCAACACTTCCGTCGCCGTCGCCTTGGCGAGGCTCGTGAAGCTGGTCCCCGGTCGCCTTCTGCTGGTAGAAATGCTCCGCTTCGGCGGCAATCAGGCCATCGACTTCCGCAAACACAATAGGTTCGTCGCCGATGGGTTGTTGAGCCCTCGCGATCTGGCAGCAAGCGGCCAGCAGCAGTACGAGCGAGAAAGCAATTCGATTCATAATGGTCACGACGGTAGGAGGGGGAGAAAACGAGTGGGTGAGTCTCTCCTAGGCTGTGAATTCAACGCACCGACCTTTTCCGAATAGGTGGGGTCGCGATAAAAATTCGGCATGAATCATTCTACCATTCCGAAGTCCCAACGTGTTCGGGTACCCGGCAGTGCTGTGGTTTGGTAGGTCTACATCACCTAGCTCCCGAGCAGATTCAGGCGGCGAAATTCTTTGAGTACAACCCACGGCGCTACCGTGGCATCAAAATCCGCGAAGTGGGCCGTTTGCTAGAGATCAACGCCTGCAGTTAGATTGATGAGGGCAAGTCCGCTTTCGGGATCATGGCGTTTCGCTAAATAGGCGGGTGATTCGGTTAAAATCACCTCCAACGTGGGTCGCACGATGGCGCGAATCAAATGACCTCCGTGTGCTGTGCCGTCACGTTTTCCGACAACGACGTGGGGATGTATCTTTGGTTTGCCATTCTTTTCGGCCACGTCACCCAGTAGCGACAACACCTCGACCTGCTCGCCAATCTCGTTTTCGAGGTATTCCTTTTTCTGCCAGTCAAAGTACCCCAGCGTGACTCGCTGAAAGGCTCCGATGCCAGTAAACTGCGCCGCGGCTAAGTTCTGCTGCTCGGCAAACTTTTCGAGCAGCTCGATGCATTCGTCACCGGCGTCGAAAACGAGTGCGTAGGTTTTCTGATCGCCATCGTGGATGAGCTTGGATTTCATGTCTTTCTCATTTTTGTAGAGTGCGGAAGACTGGCAGGAGTACTAGAGCTCGGTGCAACATCGATACCGGCCGAGCCGATAGTAACCGCTGACCCGATCAAAAACATCGAGAATAAAATGGCATCCGAACATTCCAAGATCACGGTCTACGCGGCCATTGCCGGGAACGGCGCGATCGCGGTCACAAAATTTCTTGCGGCGGCGTTTACAGGCAGTTCGGCCATGCTATCCGAAGGGATTCATTCGACGGTCGACACGGGTAACGGGCTCCTGCTATTGCTGGGCATTCATTTGAGCAAGCGTCCGCCCGATCGAGCGCATCCATTTGGCTACGGTGCCGAACTGTATTTCTGGTCGTTGATCGTCGCGGTCCTGATATTTGGCGTCGGCGGCGGAGTATCAGTGTATGAGGGTGTGCTGCACTTGATTCATCCATCGGAGATCCAAAATCCAACGGTAAATTACGTGGTCATCGGAATCGCCGCCCTCTTCGAAGGCGCGACATGGATGGTAGCTTGGCGATCTTTTCAGAAGGTAAAGCTGCGCGAAGGTGTGTGGGCGACGATCCGCCGCAGCAAAGATCCGTCTACGTTTTTGATTTTATTCGAGGACTCGGCCGCCCTGCTGGGGCTGCTGGTCGCGTTCACCGGCGTGGCCTTAGGGCATCTCACAAAGATCCCGTACTTTGATGGCATTGCATCGATTCTGATCGGTGCCATTCTTGCTGGCGTCGCAATCGTTTTAATCTACGAAACACGCGGCCTACTGATTGGTGAGAGCGCCTCGCCAATGATTGTCGAGAACATCCAGAAAATCGCGGCTGACGACCAGTCAGTCGATCAGGCGGGTGTTCCATTGACGTTGCATCTCGGCTCTGATCAGATCATGGTGGCTTTGGAACTGCAATTCTGTCGCGATCAATCCATCGACCAAGTGACCACCGCGATCGAGCGGATCGAAACGCAAATTCGTGACGCCGATCCGAGAGTGCGGCAGGTATTCATCGAGCCGAGAACCAGCGTCGACTCGTCGCTGTAGCGCTGCTTTCGGATCGATCCAATCGAAATGCAGATGCTTGACCATGGATCGTGGCCTCGGTGCGGCTCTTCCTCAAATCATTTCCCAACAAGCGTGCGCGGCTTTCCGCAAGGGCCGCCGACTGGCCGACGCCCTCCCATCTCTGGTTGATTTGTTTCAGTCATGCCGCTAAACAGTCTTGGTTAATTCAATCGGCAAAACTGAGCCGTGGGGCGCTGGGCCCCGGTGAAGAACCTCCAGGTGAATCAACTAAGGGGCCATCAACGTCAAAGCGGCCAGTCATCCTTAACAGTTCTCTCAACCTCGTGAGACCCTTTTGCTCTGGCAGATAGCGACATACGGTTTGCTGATGGTCGCGGGTTTCCTCGCTGGAATCGTCAATACGGTCGCCGGTGGTGGATCCTTCTTGACGCTGCCCGCTCTCATGCTCTTTGGGCTCGACCCTAAGACTGCCAACGCGACCAACCGAATCGCGATTTTGTGCTCGACAGCGGCCGCGGTGGTGACCTTTCGCAACCACGGACATTTAGATTCATCACAGACGGTCCGATTGGCTATTCCGACTTTGCTCGGGGTTCCCGTAGGATCGTTGCTCGCGATCTATCTTTCAGCGGATGCGTTTGAGAGCACGTTCGGCGTCTTGTTCATTGCGATGGCGATCTTGCTGATGGCGAATCCCAAACGCTTCCTCGAATCTGGGAAGCACAAGTCGTACCCGACAGCCTTCCAGTTTCCTGTGTTCTTTGCCATCGGAGTCTACGTCGGATTCATTCAAGCTGGCATGGGCATCTTGCTATTGCTGGCGATGAGCTATTTTACCGACTCCACGCTCGCGGGTTCCAACGCCGTCAAGAACAGCATCGGATTGGTCGTCACACTCGCCGCGGCGATTATGTTCATCGCCTATGGGCTCGTCGACTGGATACCCGGACTGACGATGGCCGTAGGCAATCTGGCCGGTGGCGTGGTCGGGGCCAAGCTCGCCATCAAGCGTGGCAGTCGATTCGTATTTATTTTCCTAGTCATCGTGATGCTGGCCACCGGCATCAAACTGGTCGTCTCGCCATAGCCGATCCTGTCCAGGAATCTCGTTTCCTGGCAGCGTCTCGCCATCAACGTAGTAATAATATCGGCCTGCTGAATGTTGGCCGCGAGGCACCTACTGGCATTGCAAAGAGAGGTCGAGAAACCGCATGACATGTTGCTCATAGTCAATCGGATTGAAACGCAGCAGGTCCACGTGCGCCGCGCCGTCGACTAACCACATCTGCTTGGGTGCTCTGGCGGCCGTGAACATGGCTCGGGTTTCAAATTCGGTGGTGTGCTTGTCCTCCGTTCCCGATGCGATCATAACGGGACACCCGACGTCAGGTAGATGGTCGATCGGACGCAGTTCCCCTGCCGAAATCCCCAGACGTAGTTTGAGCTGGAACAGCAGCAAGGATGCGGGGACCGCTGCCAAGGAGCCGAACCTTTCGGCAACTCGATTGCCGATGGCGTCGTGTATATTGGGGTACACCGATTCGAGCACGAGCGCATCGATCTCCAGCGGTGAGGCTAACAAAGCCGCTGCGCCACCGAGTGAAACGCCGATGACTCCAATCGGGCTGTTTGGATGTTCGCGGTGCGCGAACTCGACCGCGGCGCGAACATCGTGCTGCTCGAGGGATCCCATCGTGATGGCTTCTCCGAGGCTCTCACCGTGTGCTTGAAAGTCGATCATCACGGTCGCATAGCCCCGCTCATGCAGAAGGCTTGCGCGGTCCAACATCGCTAATCGTGATCCTCGGATGCCATGGAGCAATACGATCACACCGCATGCCGATTTGGGTTGAGTATGCCAGCCCGAAATGATCGATCCCGATTCGCTCTTAACGGTGAACACAGTAGTGTTCAGTTCGCGTGGTGGCTCACCCATTCCACGCGGGCGTGGAGCGACGAGCGCGCCCGCGAGAAACCACGACACGATCAGTCCAGCAACAACCAAACATCCCGTCGCGATTGAAAAGTGGCGGATGACGCGTCGTTTGAAATACAGTCTGAAATTCAACTTTTCTGCATGGAGATTTCCATTCCTCGCCGAAATACTTGCATTTTTCGCCGACAGGGGAGAATTGTCAAACCTAGAGTTGTGCATTCACTACACGAATTCTCTCGCTGGGGCTCACGATGTCACGCGGCTTTTCAGTCTACCTTTGCTTGCTGTTCGCCTTGCCGTCATCGGCACTCCACGCGGGCGGGCACCGTCACCATGCTCCTTCGCCACAGTACGGGGCATCAGTTGCTGGCCCGGTTTTCGGTTGGGGGTATCGTAGCGGACGTGGTGGCTACACTGGCTTGAATGATTTCAATGGGCTACCTTACTACGGATACGGGTATGCGTACGATCCCTATCGCCACGGTAGCTTCCGCGCCCCCGACTTGCTCAACGAACCGTATTTCCGAGCGCAACACAAATTCGATAGTCAATTTCCGGGTCGCTATTCCGGGCGGCCGCGATTGCAACTTCGCAACTCGGTGCCCGTTCATTCTTATCCGTAGGAATTGTTTCGATGTTTGCCGCGGAAGTCTTCAGTCGAGTGCGATTTGCGGATGTGGTGGACATCGCGATAGTTTCGATCGCGTTGTATTTGTTGATTGTTTGGTTGCAAGGTCGGGCATCGCGTTCCCTCGGGATTGTCGTGATGTTGCTGACGGGAACATTCCTGCTGGCACGTTGGCTCGATCTCTACATGACGACGGCCGCATTTCAATATGCATTCACAGGAATTGTTCTCGCATTCGTTTTGGTTTTTCAGCAAGACATACGTCATGGTGTCGAGCGACTCGGAACCTATCGGTGGTTCGCCAGCTCCAAAAGCAGTGTGCCACCGGACATGGTCAGCGATGCGATCGTTGAGGCAGTCGCGGCCATGGCCAAGCAGAGAATTGGGGCGTTGATCGTCTTCCCCGGTCGCGAGCCACTCGATCGACACGTGCGAGGCGGCGTTCATGTCGGCGCCCATATCAGCTTCCCATTGTTGCTGAGCATCTTTCATTCAGAGTCGCCCGGGCACGATGGTGCGATCGTGATCGAGGATTCGCGGATAGAAAAGCTCGGAGTGCATCTGCCTCTGACAGCTGAGTTGAGCAAGATCGGAGGTGGAGGAACCCGGCATGCTGCTGCGCTGGGTCTCGTCGAACGATGCGACGCCATGGTGGTCGCGGTGTCGGAGGAGCAAGGGACAATCACGATCGCTCGCGACGGCGACCTCCATATCGTAGATGCTGCGGTGCTCGCCGAACGTTTGCGAGACTACTTTGCGGACTCCCGTTCGTCGCAGAACTCGTCGTCGTATCGACTGATTAACAATCTGACGGTAAAGCTCACGGCAGTCGTTCTGGCCACAACGATGTGGTACTTGTTTGCGTACCGCACCGACACGATCCAGCGTACGTTCGACATACCGGTTGAATACCGTAATTTACCAAAGAACTGGGAAATTGATGAGCCAAAAGTAACGACTGTGAAAGTCACCCTATCCGGTTCCGAGCCCGCCTTTTCAATGCTGGATCCCGCGACCATGATTGTTTCGCTCAAGCTCGACGAGAACGGCAGTCAACGCGTCGTCCCGATGCGAACCGGTCCAAACCTCAAAAACGTTCCGAAAGACTTGATCGTCGAACGCACGATTCCCGACCAAGTCACCGTGCGGCTTCATCCCAAGTCGGGGGAGTGAGCGACGGAGCCAAGCAGCTCCTCGATCGCGGCTTTGGTCACGGGTTTGACCAGATGAAAATCGAAGCCTGCCGCGTCGCTGCGGGCCCGGTCCTGCTCCTGACCCCAACCCGTCAATGCAAATAGCTTGACCTTACCGCCGTCCGGTAGGCTCCGTATTTTTTTGGCAACTTCGTAGCCATCCATCTCCGGCATGCCGATATCCAAAAACGCGCATTTCGGGGAGAAGGACTTAAAAAGCTCAATGCCATCGGAACCACATTCGGCGGTCGCCACATCGTGGCCCATCGCCGAGAGAAGCCGCTGGAGGCTGTGAAGAGCGTCGACATTGTCATCGACAGCCATGATTTTGAAGCAGTCTGTCGAGGCGTGCTCGTGGGCGACAATGTGAGTAGAGCGAGTGGAATCGCTGGTCATCAATGGCACGCTGACCATGAATTCTGCACCGCAGTTTTCACCGTCGCTAGCAACCGAGACGGTTCCGCCATGCAGTTCGACAATTCGCTTGACCAGTGCGAGACCGATGCCAAGTCCGCCTTCATTCTGCTTCAGCTTTCGATCGACCTGCGCAAAGAGTTCGAAAACACGCTCCTGCATCTGAGGCGGGATACCCATGCCATTGTCCTTCACTCGGATGAACACCCGGTCGACGTCAGCGGTAACGCTCAACGAAATTTCGCCACCTCGGGGCGTGTAGCGGGCGGCGTTGTTGAGCAGGTTCGAAAGGACTTGGGCAAGACGGGTCATATCACCGTTGACAATCAATGGTTCAGAGGGCACGTCGATCGTCAAATGATGATTTCCGACTTCAATGTTGGGCTCGCTGGTTTCAACAGCGTGTTTGACAACATCGGCGAGTTCGATTGGAAATGTCTTTAAATGAATCTTTCCACTCGTGATCCGGCTGACTTCGAGCAGATCATCGACGAGTCGAACCATGTGATGAACTTGACGCTCGATCATTTCGAGCATCTCGGCATTTTCCTCGGGATCGCTTTCTTCGGTGGTCATCATGCTCAGGAGCTGGATTCCGCTCAGAATAGGTGAGAGCGGGTTTCGAAGTTCATGAGCGAGCGTTGCCAGAAATTCATCTTTACGTTGGTCGGCTTGCTGGAGAGCGGCCGCAAACTGCCGACTTTCTTCGAGCAGTCTCGCGTTCTCGCGGCTGATTTTCTCCATCTCATCGCGTTGCCGCGTCACTTCTTGCCGCTCGGAATAGAGGTCGAAGAAGACGGTTGCCTTGCTCTTGAGAACGTCGTTCTCGATCGGCTTCTGCAGGAAATCGACGGCACCTTTTTCGTAACCTTCAAACCGTCGCTGCTGGTCGGTACTGCCCGCAGTTACAAACACGATCGGGATCCTCCGCGTCCGGTCAGAACCCCGCATCAGTTCGGCCAATTCGAAACCGTCCATCCCGGGCATCTGCACGTCGACTAAGGCCAAGGCAACATCATGCTGGAGGAGCAGTTCGAGAGCCTCGGCTCCCGAGCGTGCTTTGAGTAGGTTCAGTCCATCTCGCTGGAGCAGCCTCTCGAGGGCGATCAGGTTCGCTTCACGATCATCCACAATCAGAAAATTGACAGCGGCGGGTGTTTCGTTTCTCATCAGTTCAAATCCGCTCGTTCAAAAATTGTGAAATTCCCTGCAGGTTCATCACCTCTGCCTCGGGACAGGCGGCAATGGCCGCTTCCGGCATCGCTCGGCAGTGGGCTTCGTCGGGTTCCTGAACCAAGCCCATCCCTCCGGCCCTGATAATCTCTCGGAGTCCAGAGGCTCCGTCTTTGTTGGCACCAGTTAGAATAATGCCGAGCGAGTGCTCGGCAAACACGCCTGCAGCTGATTCAAAGAGAACATCAATCGAGGGGCGTGAATAGTTGACCTGTTCATCGCTGCTCAATGCCAATGATGTTCCATCTTCGACCAACACGTGGTAATCCGGAGGTGCCACATAGACGTGACCGGGTTCGAGAGGTTGTTTGTCCTCCACCTCGACCATCGGCCGTCGGCAGATCGACTGCAAGATGGTCACCAGGCGAGAGTCCTTCGCGGAGGGCATGTGAATGACGATCACAATGGGTGCCGATTCGGCGCAGCGCAGCTCCCCCAAAATGGCAGAGACCGCTTCGATTCCCCCGGCGGATGCCCCCACCACAACGGAGTGGATTTCAGCGATCATAGATCGCCCCGGCGGCGGTAGATACGTTCACGCGGATCGAACTCGACAAAACCACCAGCGTGACTGGAAAAACGTAGGCTCTCTTTCGCTCCCAACCCAAGGAAGCCGTTTCGCGGTAACGAGTTCTTAAAGAGCCCGATCGCGCGGTCCTGGAGCTCTTTCCGGAAATAGATCAATACATTCCGACAGGAGATCAAATGGACCTCCGCGAATACCGCATCGGACGCCAAGCAATGATCGGAGAACACGATGCGATTCTTCAAGCTCTTATCGAAAATCGCAGCCCCGTAAGCTGCGGTGTAATAGTCCGAAAGTGACGTCGTGCCGCCCGCTTCACGATGATTCTGTGTGAATAAACCAACCCGGTCCAAGGCATAGCGGCCTGCCTCGGCTCGTTTCAATGCGTCGGCGTTAATGTCCGTCGCATAGAACATCGTGCGATCTTCTAGGCCCGCTTCCCGAAACAGGATGACCATCGAATAGACTTCCTCGCCATTGGCGCAACCTGGAATCCATACCTTCAGCGATGGATAGGTGCGTAAATGCGGGATCACCTGCTCTCGCAGCGCTTTGAAATAGGGTGGGTCGCGAAACAACTCGCTAACCTGGACCGTCAAGTATGAGAGCAGTCCAGGAAGCGTTTCTTCGTCGTGCAGTACGAGATCTTGTAGCTGCGAGATGGTTGCGCAGTCATATCGTTCCAGCGCAAGCGTTAATCGACGCTTCAGCGACGCTGAGGAGTAGTCGCGAAAGTCGTAGTGGTACTTCAAGTAGATTGCCTCGAGCAATAGCTGAAGTTCGATATCCTGAATCTTCGCTATCACTGTGCGATCCTGAGTGCAAAATCAATCATTCCGGTGCCTGCTTAACGCTTTCGAATCCAAACACGTACCAACGACAACAGTTTGTCGATGTCTAGCGGTTTGGCCATGTAATCGTTCGCTCCTGCGTCGATACATTCGAGCTGATCATCTCGCATGGCCTTGGCGGTCAACATGATGATCGGAAGATCGCGAAAACATGCTTGCTTACGGATCTCACGTGTCGCCGTCAGCCCATCCATTTCCGGCATCATCACATCCATCAGCACCAGATCAACGCGACCGTCGGCTTGCGACTCTGACTCGTCCAATGCCACGAGGGCTTCTTTACCATTGCGCAATCTGAATGATCGCACCGCGGGGCTCCAAGATACTCGTCAACGCAAAGATGTTTCGAACGTCGTCTTCGACTACGAGAATACGCCGTTTCTCAAACACCGCCTCGCGACTGCGCGCCTTCTTAATCATCTGCTGCTGCGCTTCGGGCAACTCGTCGACGACTTGGTGCAAGAACAGCGTGACTTCATCGAGCAACCGCTCGGGCGACTTAGCACCTTTGATGATGATCGACTTGGAATATCGTCGCAGCAACTGTTCCTGGTCGGTTGAGAGCTCACGCCCAGTATAAATTATCACGGGTGGGAATGAGTAATCGTCGTTTTTACTAAGTGTCTCCAGCAACGAATACCCCGACGAATCGGGCAGCGAAAGGTCCAGTACCATGCAGTCAAACGTCGTGGTTTTCAGTTGCTCCAAGCATTCAGCGACGGTTTGCGCCCCCACTGTCTCGACGTCGCGCGAGGCGAGCAGTTGCTGCAGACTATCTAGTTGCACGGCATCGTCTTCAACGACCAAGACACGTCGAGTTCGCTGGCTTAATTGCGTTTGCAGCGTCTCGAGCGTCTCCAGCAGCATCTGCCGCGTCACCGGTTTGACGGCATAACCGACCGCCCCAAGCGCAAGCGCCGTCTCGGAGAAATCGTTGGCTGAAATCATGTGTACCGGAATGTGCCGCGTGCGGGCATCCTGCTTGAGCCGGTCGAGCACGACTAGTCCTGTTTCGTCTGGCAACCCCACGTCGAGCACGATCGCCTGCGGAAGGAACTGTGCCGCCAAAACCATCGCCTCCTGAGCCGTGCTCGCGATCAAGCATTGGAACTCCATTTCTCGGGCGACTTTGGCCAGGATATCAGCAAACGATTCATCGTCTTCGACGATCAGGATCACACGGCGGTCACCCCGCAGCTTCTCACGGTCGTCAGCTACTCTCGATCTCACAGAATGTATCGAGGCTGCATCCGTTGACGCAGCGACGTTGGTCCTCGGCGCAATATCGTCTCCGCCAATCGCGGTTTTGTGGAAATCGAAGCCGGCGGATTGCGGTGGTTCCCGGGGCCGCATCGCCGCGGTTTCACTGTCCGCCACGGCCGGCTGGTACTCAATTGGAAGAATCAGGGTGAATGTGCTGCCTTCGTCGGGCTTGCTCACCAATCGAATCTCGCCCCCCAGGATACGCGTCAACTCCGTCGTGATGGAAAGCCCCAAACCGGTGCCGCTAAACTTGCGAGTAGCAGCACTATCGACTTGGCGAAACGCTTCAAAAACTGCGCGCTGATCTTCGTCGGCAATCCCAATTCCCGTATCGGAGACTTCAATCGCGACGGTTTCGGGTGAGTGCTTTGAAACACGCATCGCGACTTGCCCCCGATCGGTGAACTTAATTGCGTTAGAAAGCAGGTTCTTAAGGATCTGCTCGAGCCGTTGCTGGTCGGTAAAGACCTGTTCGGGAACGTCGCTCTCGATGCTGGAATGGAAGTCGAGTTCCTTCTGCTCCGCGAGAGGACGCATTGTTTTATCAAGTTCGTTCACCACGTCGGCGAGCCACGTCTGCTCGGGACGGATCGTCATCTTGCCAGCTTCGATTTTTGATAAATCGAGAATATCGTTGATCAGGTGCAACAGGTCATTGCCAGCCGAATGAATCGTCTCGGCGGATTGAATTTGCTCGGCCGTCAGGTTTCCACTCGTGTTTTCGGCGAGCAACTTGGCGAGGATCAGCGATGAGTTCAGAGGCGTCCTCAGCTCGTGGGACATGTTAGCGAGGAAGTCGGACTTGTAACGACTAGCGGCTTCGACTTCTTTTGCTTTCGCCTGCGTCGCCAATGTTGCTCGGGCCAGTTCGTCACGTTGTGCCTGGAGCATTTGAGCGTGTTCTTCGAGCTGCACATTGCTCTGTTCCAGTTCCACCTGCTGCTGCTCCAACTGAGCCTGGGATTGTTGCAGCACCTGGCTTTGGACTTCGAGTTCCTCATTGGATACCCGCAGCTCTTCTCCCTGCTGCTGCAGTTCTTCTGCCTGCTGGCGCTTTTCAAGGAGCAGCTTTTGCAGATGCGATCGAAATCGCGATGATGCGACCGCGACGCCGACGGGTTCCGAAATCGCTTCTAAAAATGTCAAAACGCTTTCATCGACCGGGCGCATGAAGCCGAGTTCTGCGACTGCATTGACCTCCTTTTCGGTGCTCATCGGCACGATCACCAAGCTACTTGGCTTGGTTTGACCCAGCGACGATCCGACGGCGAGATACCCATCCGGCACGTCGGTGAAGCGGAACACTCGGTCACTTTTGATCGCTTGGCCAATCAAACCATCTGATTCGGATGTTTGTTCGAGTACGTTGGCGGAACTCGGAACGCCGTAGGTCGCTGTGCGATTAAAAAACTCGCCATCTCTGACAAAGAACGCACCCATTTCCGCGCCTAAAAACTCCACAAGAAACGTCAACACGTGGTCACCGAATACCGCTGGCTTTAGGTCGCCACCCATCGTTTCGGCGAGCCCCGCCTTGCCAGACTGGATCCACCCGGCCTGCCGCACGATGGTATTGTTCGATATATAAAAATACCCAACCACGCCGACCACCCAGAAGGTAACCACTCCGAAGACGCGATTAATCTGCGCGATCTCTCGGTGAACACCCACGGAATCAGTGAAGAAAGTAACCGCCATTAACACAGTACACGCCGCCGTCACGACCAGCGGCATCGCCTTGGATCGCAGAAACAGCGAACACGCAATGGGCAGCAGATAGAAAACCCAAGCAGCCACACCCAGCGGAGTAAAATAATCGGCCAATAACACTGCCACCAACGCAGCACTGATGCCAAGATAAATGAGCGTGGAGTGCCTCATCGCTCGCTCGATCGATTGCCGATGATCTTGAGCGAGCTGGTGAGCCGTGGTGTCTGACATAACGGACTGTTCAATAGTGTGAAACGCACAAAACGTCTGGCAACTTACTTCTCGATGAACTTACCGCGTCGAACGCAAATCACCAACAACACGACTGCACCCACCAATGATCCAATCCAACCACTCGACTGGATCACCGATCCGCCTTGAAAAAGATACCCAAGAGCGCCCCCGATGAACGAACCAACGACGCCTAACAGCAGCGTTCGCAGACACCCCATCTGTTGCTCACCCGGCACGATCACGGCGCGATCAAACCCACGAGCAAACCAAATACGATCCAGCCAATCAACCAACCCATGGACAATCTCTTGCAGTAATTAACGAAATGCGGGACAGATTCCACTCGCAGGCCAACCGGCAAGAGTCCGAAAGTGCATCTTTCATGGATTCGGAAGTTGATACGGGCGCGAGAAAAACGAATCGAATCACCTACCGCATTTTACGTGCCGCTAATCGCATTTTGCGTGCCGCTGATCGCATTTTGCGTGCCGCTAATCGATTTAGATTCGGCAGAGGGCGAATACCCGGGCTGGCAGACCGATTGCCGACCAGACTGGCTGATCGCGGTGCAGCATGCTCCTGGCGGGGTATGAGTGACGGTTCATGGTAGAAGCCACAAGCCAAGCTAAACTGCCGAGGTCAAGTTCCCCGATGGATCCCATGTTGTGAGTCGGTTCCAAACTGGGAGTTGTCAGGAACTTCGAATAGCTCTCGCCCACACCGGCAAAATGCAACTGGATAGGTTGCGGGCTTTCTTATCGAGGGGAACGGAGAACCATGCTCGCGTGGGCACCTCCAACGCCGAGACGCCGGGTAACGCGCTGGTCGCGGGGCAGCCCCTTGGTCGCGTCTGCTCACTCGCTTGGCGGCAGTCCGGTTCCCGGCGGCAGTCCTGTTCCCGGCGGCAGTCCGGTTCCCGGCGGCAGTCCGGCCGGTTCTTCGGGCGCGTCCGCTGGCGCGACCGCACCCATCCCGGGAAACGGAAGAAATGAGCGAGGTTCAATCTCGTCTGGATCATCGATCGGCGTGACCTCCACGCCGGCGAGGACGCCCAACGCAGGTCGCTGCATTTCCAGTGCTTCGATCCACTGATCAAGGTCGGAAAGCGTTTTATCATTGAGGGCGTCGATAACCTCGCGGATGTTGGCGACCCACTTCTCGATTTCCGCCTGTTGAGGTTTGTCAACCGCCGCCATCAATCCGCCGGGTTTGTCGCCGATTTCCCCTTTAGGTGACCCTGTGGCACCGCGGAGCAGTTGTTGGAGAACGAAACTCAGTTTGCGACGCGACAGACTGACTTCAGGAGGTTGCGGGGGAATCTGAGGCGCCATCCCCATGCCCATCATTCCCGAACCCATCATGTCCATCGATCCGTAGCCCATGTCGCCGTAGCCACTGTCCATCATGTCGCCGCCGCTGCCCATGCTGTCTCCGTAACTTGGGTCCATTGCAGAACTTTCATACGACGAACCGGACATACTGCTACCCGCGGAACTGCGGCTCGCGCTGGTCGCCCGAAGACGTCGTTCTTTCTCCTTCGCCGTCTCGCTCTTTGTCAGAAAGGTCATCGGATTGGGAGGCTGCTGCATCGCAACTTTCGGCTTTGCCTGCGAGGCAAAACGAGCCAGCTCGGACTCGATGGCGTTGAAAGCGCGCAGCGACCACTGTTTGGTAACCTCGTCAAGGTCTTTCACTTGACCTTTCAGGCCAGCGTCCAAGCCACCGAGTTTGGACGCGGAATACAGCGCGATCAGGTCAGGCTGATTTTCTGACGTACTGATACTGATCAATTGTGTTCCAAGCGATGCGTCATCGGGGGGGCGGAGAATATTCAAAATGTCGACAGCGAACCGTTGCAGGTACGCGTGAGCTTCGGGGCTGCGTGATTGAGGCGGATCAGCGGCGAGAAGCTTGTTCATCTCGTCAACGAGGGCCTTCTTTTCATTCGCCGCCATGACCGGGAAGGCAAACTGGGTGTAGTGGTGCATGCCGTGGAGTGCGGCAGCTCGAATACCGTCGTTTTCCTTTTCGTTGGCGTAAAGCTTGAATAGAATGGGAAAGCTTTGCTTCAAAGGTAGGGGCGGTCGTCCTGCGGCGATGTCGAGCGGCGTCGCATTGAGACTCGCCAAGGCCTGGATGGCGTTGATGCGGGCGGCGGGGATGTAATTGCCTTCGGCTATCGCTTTCATTCCAAAGAATGTTCCTACGAGAAGCGATTGCGCGCCTGGACTGGACATCCGCTGGGCTGCGTCGATGTCTTTGAGCAGATCCTCGATGGTCTGATGGAGTTCGGGGAGATTCTCTTTCTGAGTGAACTTCCAAGGGATGTAGCTCTTCAAATAGAAACTGGCCTTCCCCTCGGTCAAACTGTCCAAAGCGCTCTTGTCGCGAGCGGTCTTGAGTTGACTGGCGGCACGCTCCAGTTCCGTCGCTCTTTTAGGGTCCGTCGTAAAAACGTCGAACCTCGGATCGAGTTGGAAGGTGTCGTATTTCTGTGCCGACGCGACCCCAGCAAACAAGCACCACGCGGCCACGGCAAACGCCATCGTCCACCACAATCCAACGGCCAACGTGCGGCCACGGCTGGTGCCACGATCCAGACCACAGCGAGTCGCGGCGATCACGGTTACCGGCGCGGCAGCTGGCGACACCTCGCAAATTCGATCACGAAATTGGCATCCCGCAACCCGGTAGACGGCTGGCCGGATTGACGTCGCGTCGGTGCGACCTGCTGCGCGGCGGGAAGCGGACATGTTGGAGGATTCGTTGTGCAAAGGCAACGCGACACCTGCGATGAGAGAGAAGGACGGAGGCAACCGAAGCCGCCTGCGGTGCAATCCCCATTATTCACCCAAACGTGGGCCGCCGTCAACGAAAATCACTGAGTGGGGGGAAGAAAGCTCATGAAAAAAGGCGAGGCCAGTTCCGTAGAACCGACCCCGCCTCGCACGGGGGGACGCTAATTATCATGTGGTGAAGCTCAAGTTGTCGCTCGCATCACCGCCCACGCAGCAAATCATAATTGCCCTCGCTCATTTCTCTCAACGAAAAGATCAGTTTTTTTTCATGGGGATGCGTCCGCACCGCGCGACCGTCCGGTGATAGGGATAGTAGCGGTAAATCGTGTTTAAGAACCTGGTTTCGGTTGAGTTGCGCCTGATTTATTCCGATTGATAGGGTCGGAGGGGGGCCTCCGTCACGGCAGGAATTTCGACACGCCGGATGTGCGCGTGCAGCGGATTTCTCATTTTAGATCAGCGACAGCGGTCGCTGCCAGCCTGCCGTGTCCATTTCAGCATTCTTGAAACGGAAGTGACGGATAACATGAAGCGGATCAACTCTTGGCGATCGTTGGCGGCCTGTGTCGCTTGTTTGGTCTCGGCGAACTTGGTTCAGCACGCTCAGGCGCAGCGACCGGTCGTGCCGGGAACCGGCGTCGAACTGACCGGTGTCGGTGACGACTTCGAAGATGTGCAGTGGCGATATGTCCCCAACAATCCCAAGAGCACGGAGGACATCGACGAAAATCGCCGCGGTCCGCTGGGCAAATCCGCGAACGGACGTTGGTATGAGGGCATCAAGCGGGGGCATCCCGATGTCGTCGAACGCGTCGCCACGCCGCCCGGCGGACTGCCGGGTAGCAAGGGAGCGATGCTGATGCGAAGCATGTACACGGGCATCCCCGGACGCGCCAGCGGCACGATGCATCAAGATGATTTCATCTGCAACATCCACAATCGCCTCGGTCGACGCATTGATATCTCGGAAGCTCCGAGCGTGACGACGCGGGTGTTCCTACCGCCGGTGGCGCAGTGGGAAAATCGCTCGGGACCGCATTTCGGTTTCCGCTTGGGTCTCGAAACGACCGCCATGATCGAACAAGAAGTCGGGATCTTCAAACGGAAAGTCGAGGAACTCGGAAACGAAATCTACTGGCCTGGCATGTTTATCGAGTACGAGAGCAAGGATCACAACAAACGCGATGCCGATTATGCTTATCTGCGTATTCGCAGCAACACCAATGGTGGCGATTTCCGCGGACCGCAAATCACAGTTACCGGCTGGTGGACGCTCGGCATGAGCGTTACACCGGACGGCATGGTCCATTACTATGCTTCACCCGGTGTCGATGAACTCACCGAAGACGACTACATCACCAGCCAGTTCCCATACAACTATCGTGCCGAACGGATGCGAACGTTCTTCTATAATATCTGCAGTGCTGACGACGGACGACGATGGAGCACGGCATTCATTGTCGATGACCCGAAAGTTTACTTACTGCGTCCCAAAGGCGGCATCCAAACGGCCGGACGTCCCTCACGGAAACAACGCTAGTGAATCAATCACCCCTGCCGCAATGGTCGCTGGCGAGTCTCGTGATCGCCAGCATGATTGGGGCGGCGGTGTTCACGACGAGTGGATTTGCGATCGCCGATCTGGGCGATCCTCGGTGGGTGATGGTGGCGTGGGTGATCGGTGGCGTGATCGCCATCTGCGGTGCAATCAGTTACGGACAGCTCGCTCGATTACTGAGCGAGAATGGTGGTGAGTATCTCTACCTCAGTCGGTTCGTGCATCCTGGACTCGGCTTCGTTGCTGGCTGGGTCTCATTTCTCGCAGGTTTTACGGGTGCTGGAGCCTTGGCGGCGCTGGCCTTCGAGGCCTACGCATGGGGAGCGTCCGGTCCGCCGGTGGGCGTACCGCGTGGAACACTTGCGATCGGCTTGGTAGTGTTTTGCACGATCGCTCATGCTTTTCACACACGTCGCGGAGCCCTCAGCCAAAACATATTAGTAACAACGAAACTCCTGCTCATCGCAGTGTTCATCGTGTGGTCATTGACGTGCTGGGATCGGTGGCAGATTTCGACCGCGCCGCTGCCCGCACTGCCCCGGTCCAATGTGCTGTCCCTGGCCACCAGCGTGATGTGGATTTCGCTGAGCTACTGTGGCTTCAACGCGGCGATTTACGTCGCTGGCGAAGCGGAGCACGGGTGGCACGACATCTCCGGTGCGATGATCAAGGCGACGTTGGCGGTAACGCTACTCTACCTCCTACTCAACACCATTTTTGTCTTCGGACCAGCACCGGACCAAATCGCAGGGAAAGAAAACGTGGCCTCGATTGCCGCCCAGGCAATTGGTGGCACACGACTGGCCATCTTGGTGCGAGTCGCGATTTGTCTAGGATTGGCGTCGAGCGTTTCGTCGACCGTCATGGCTGGGCCACGAGTCTACGCCAAGATGGCGAGTGACGGCGTTTTCCCAACGTGGTTCGACTCCGAAATTTCGCCGCCGACGCGATCCGTCCTCTTGCAAGGTATTGCGATCATCGTGGTCGTGACGGTCGCAAGTCTCCAAGATTTGCTCTCCTATCTCAGCCTCACGTTGTCGCTCTGTTCGGCGGCTACCGTCGGCATACTCCTGCTGCGTCGATCGGGTGGTGAAGCGATCAGCAAGATCGGATCGATCGCGGCCTGGTTCTACGTTCTGGCAACCTGCGTCATCATCGGACTGGCTGCCTGGGATCGTCCAGACAAAGCGATTGCAACAGTGATAACGCTTGCCTCGGGTGCTATCGTGTATTGGTGCATGGAGTGGTCGCACGCTGAGTAGACGAGTCTTCGAGACACGCAAGCGTACAAGTTTTTGCGTTGCGAGTATCGGACGGATTTGCGAGTATCGCAAAGACTCGCCTACTGATTTGCGATTGTCCCAGCGCTTCAATGCGTTACATTCAAGGGCATGAACGCGACTCCCCCTACCGAAGCGGCGACCGAACCCTGCTCTCCGATCTCGCGCCTGCCCGACGGGCCACGGATCATCCGCCAGTTACCGCCGCAATTGGTCAACCAAATTGCCGCGGGCGAAGTGATCGAGCGCCCGGCCTCGGTCGTGAAGGAACTGCTCGAAAACAGCATTGATGCGGGGGCGTCCCGAGTCGAACTAACGATTGCCGGTGGCGGCGTCGAGATGATCCGGATCAGCGACGACGGGTGCGGCATGACTGCCGACCAATTGCCGCTGGCGGTGACCAGTCACGCGACCAGTAAGCTGCCCGAGGACGATTCATTGTTCCATGTTGGCACACTGGGGTTTCGCGGCGAAGCGTTGGCATCGATCGCCAGCGTTTCGCAGATGACAATTCGTAGCCGCGCCGAGAACACACCGAGCGGCAGCCAAATCGATATCCGAGGCGGCGTGATCGAGTCGCCCGGACCTTGCGGTTGCCCAGTCGGGACGACGATCGAAGTCCGCAACCTGTTTTTCAACACGCCCGTACGGCGGAAATTTCTCAAGACGCCACAAACGGAACGCGGGCATATTGTCGAAGCGTTCACTCGCTTGGCGTTGGCCAATCCCAAGGTTCACTTTGTCCTGCGAAATGGGGACAAGGACATGTTCGATCTGCTGCCGACGCCGCGTTGGGCGGACCGGATCGAGGCGTTCTTCGGAACCGAGATTTCCGAATCATTGATCTTAATCGAGAGTGATGACGCGCAAGTGAGAATTTTTGGTTTCGCTTGCGACCCGGCGGTCAGCCGTGGCAACAACCGCATGCAGTACCTGTTTCTCAACGGACGGCATATTCGTGACCGAGCGCTGCAACATGCTCTCGGCGAAGCCTATCGCGGGTTGCTGATGGTGGGTCGACATCCCGTCTGTTTTTTACGGATGACAATGCCACCTGACATGATCGACGTCAACGTACATCCGGCGAAATTAGAGGTGCGTTTCACCGACAGCGGCCGTGTCTACAGTCGATTGCTGCAAACGCTCCGGCAACGTTTTCTTTCCACCGACATGACACACCGCGTCGGCTCGACACCCGACCCCGCACCGATGACCGGAAATGATTTACGCTCACGCGGCGAATCAGTAATGGGCATGCCCGCGCGTGACGTCGACGGGCAGAGGCAATCGGTGATCGAGTGGGCACGCACCGGAAACGACAGCAGCCGCGATCAATCTGCTACCTCAACGACACACCGTATCGATTCCTCTTTGTCGCCGAGGACGGTCTCACCATCGACTGCATTGGGTGGGACCCCAGAGTTTCGGCCATTCGGAGGCGGTCCTCAAAATGAACGGCCACGAGCGCCCTGGGACGGCGAGGATTCCTCGACCGGACAACATAGTTCACCAGCCGTTGCACCCGATCATCATGAGGCATCACCGCCGAGCAGTCCCGGGCTACCCTCGACCGCTCCTACCCGCGCCGTCAGCCCCAGCGTTTGTTACCTCGGCTTTCAAGTCCATAATCGATACCTAGTCACTCAGGACGAGCACGGGATGGTCGTCATTGATCAGCATGCCCTCCATGAACGTGTCCTCTACGAACGTGTTTGCAAGAAGGTGCTCGGCGAGAACGGATCTTTGGAGGCACAGCGGCTACTGGTCCCCGAGCCCGTTTCGTTGACCCCCGCCGAGCGAGTGGCGGCGCTAGAAGTGAGAGACACGCTCGCGCGCATCGGGTTGGAAATCGAGGATTTTGGTGGCGAAACCATTCTCATCCAGTCCTATCCAGCGATTATGCCGAACAAGGATCCGTCGGAAATGCTACGAACGATTCTGGAATCAGTGATGGGGGCGGGACGCGACCCCAATCCGAAAGACTTGCTGAATCATCTGCTCAGTACCGTGGCCTGCAAAGCTGCTGTGAAGGCAGGTGATCCGCTGGCGCCCGAAGAGATCGTCAGTCTGCTCGAACAGAAAGATCTCTATCAGGACACGCATCACTGCCCGCACGGACGCCCCACGGCGTTATTCTTCAGCCGTGAGGAACTCGACCGCATGTTCGGCCGACTCGGCCCACGGGGACGCGTGACGATCTGACGGGCTCCAGCATCGGGCCGAACCCCTTCCTACCGGCCCTCCCCCGGAAATCTCGCTGAAGGCTCGATTCCCGACCGTCACAGCTTTGCCGGGAGGGCTTACATGGGTCAGAACTGCGCTTGCAACTCGGCGATCAGTTCGGCTGCCGTGTCACGGGGAGCCCCAAGGATCTTATGCCCCTGCACATCAACCACGCCGCTTGCAAACCACAGTCCTGTGTCGGTGCCCATTAACAGTATCGCGTCGGCGTCACTGATCATGGCTGTCGTCAGAGGAGCTCGCCGAGTCGCGAGCGATCGATGTCGGGCGCGATCGACAACGTGTGCCTGAGTGACTCCCGGCAACACCTGTGCAGGGGGTGCAAAAACAATCTCCCGTCCACACAGTACGGCGATATTTGCGATGCTGGATTCCGTCCAGCTACCGTCACTGTCTTGCAGTACGCCCGTCGCTCCTGGAACGATCGAGTCGGCTCGCCGGTCTGCGAGATAGTAGTGCAGCCGGCAACGCACCTTGGCGTGCCGAGCCCAACTCTCCTCAACCGGCTGAACGACATCGGTCAGCACGACAGCCTGTCCCCAACGCCGCCGTGAGTCAACTGCTTCGTGATCGATTCGGTTCAGGTGAATGGCGAACGTGGGCGGTGCGCCCACTGAGGATCCAGGAGTGGCCCAGAGCGTGATGCCGACTTGGCCATGAGTCGACAGGAGCGTCGTGTTACGAGAGAGGGATTCCAAAACCAAATCTCGCAAGGTTGCGGACGCTGATACGCCCTCAATCCCGATCAAACGCATCGTGTTGTCAAAGCGAGCGAGATGTGCGTCAAGATGGAACGGCTGGCAGGCGTAGGTGCGCAGTCTCTCAACCGCAGTGACGCCTTGGCGAAAACCGAGATCGTCGATAGGAAGTCGAAGATCCTGGTACGGCAGCCAGCCTTGTTGGCCAATCATGGGACAAACAAAATAAGCAAGATGATTTGCAAAGTCGCGACTGACTGGCGTATTGTCCCTCGTCATGAATCATCCGTCTCCAGTGCGCTCAGAGCCTATCCGAACAGGGGTCCGACCCTCTCCGGCGGGGCAGCTAAAAAGGTTGTAAAACGGTTCGCCTCCAAAGGGTCAGACCCCTGTTTGGATAGGCACTTCGTTGTTGATTTCCTCTGCGAATTCACACTCAATGGATGCGGTACTCAGCCACCGGCAACCATGACCTCGGTACGTTCGAGCAGCGTGCCGGTCTCGAATTGCACGTTTTTCAAGGCCACCATATATTCCGTGACGGCGAGATAGTAGCGGACTTGAGCTTCAGTTACCCGCCGCTGCGTGTCGAGCAGTTGCACCAAACTGATCGGGAGTCCCGCCTCTCGGTTGGCTTCCAGGGAATCCAGCGCGTCCTTGGCCGCGAGATATCGATTCAGACTCGTTTCTGCGAGCGCGTACGAGCGATCAGTTTCAGCGACGACGCCTAAGAGATCGTGGATGATCTGCCGTTCCTGTTCTCGCAGCAGAGCCTGTTCCCTCACGATCTGCAGCTTCGCATTCTGCACGGCCGCGTGGGCTTGGCGGAATCCAACTGGCATGCGGAATTCCAAACCCCCCTGGTATTCTTGAAAACGCCCATCTCCAATTTCTTCGAACGCGGACCCGGGTCCGGCCAGATCGGGACCCAACCCACGAATGCGGTAGGTCGAGGTCAGGTCGAGGGTGGGCAACAGGAAGTTCTTAGCGGCCAGAAGTTCCATTTCACGGCGTTTGACCAGCAGACGCTGCTCCTGCAATTCGGCCCGCATGCGAATCGCTTGCGCGGTCAGCGAATCGGTATCGAAAATCACCGGTGCTGTGATGGGCTCGTCGACGGGCCGCAGCAGAACTCCTTCGCTGATGGGAATACCTACGAGCAATCGCAAACGACGTTCACTCGCCAAGACACCACCGACGCCGGAAAACGTACCCCCGGAGGTCGCGTTGTAGGTCTGGGTGCGCTGAACCAGCTTACCGGCGACCGCGTCTTGGTATTCGCCTTGGAAGCGGTAATATTGTTCGCGGGCGAGCGCTTCTGCGGACCCGCCACGTCGATTGGAGGTCTTTTGAGCGTCGTAGCCGCGCCAGGTCAGTCGACTGCGCTCGAGCGCCTCGGCGCGCGCGTCGGCATCGCGATACGCAAACGCGAGATCCCAATACGCGTTGGTGACGTTGCTGATGTAGTTCCGGGTATTGCGGCGGAACTCGGCGACAGACATGTCATTGTTCGTCTTGGCGATCAGCACGCCGTTATAGACACCCGGGAGTGCTGCCGCGCCCGCGATGCGGTTGAACGTCAGACCGCCTCCCTGCAAGAGCGGCTGACGGATTTCGGCTTGGAACTGAGACTGCCACGCACTCGGTACGAGATTCCCCGTTGCGTTGTTGGCATCGTAGTCGGTCACGCTCCGCAGGGCCAGTTGGGCCCCGGTGGCGGTTCGTTTGGAAGTTTGAAAGACGTAGTCGTGCAAGTCTTGCTGGAAAGCATTGGCACCGCCCCCAAAAAACCGGTTATTGAACTGGCGATCGTTATTCTGCCACTGGCCCATCGCGTAAAGCTGCGCATCAAACGCCGACAACGCTGCCGTTATACCAGCCTGGGGGTCGGTTTGCACGAGCGGCAAGGATTGCTGAGTCGACAGTTGATTGGGGGCGCGGAGCACCGTCGCGTTGAGATCGCGTAGCACCTCCGAATTAGTTAGTGCGATCATGATTGTTTCACGCAGCGTCAGATCACGATAGATTGCGTTGTCCAACGATGTGGTGTCTCGGATCGTGATAGGCGGCAATGGTGCGTTGGTCAGTGCAACCGCTTCGGCGGCCTGTCCTGGTGGTGCACCCGCGTCCACATTGGCCATGATGGCGTCCACGCACGCGGTGTCATTACCCACCGTTTCCGGGAGACTTTTGCAAGCGCGGCATCCCAGAAGACCGGCGAACGTGAACAAGACGACGCCGGTGACAATCGACCATAGAACAATCGAGAAAAACGGCCAGCGGTGCAGGGAGCTACGTGCGCGATTGGGTTTTTCGATTGCCTCCGTTACCAGCACGACCGGAGGCGAATCGGACAAAAGTCCGTTACCCAACGATTCCCGCAAACCTGGCGTTGACCCAGATTCCGGTTGGTCGACCGATTTCGATGATGCGATCAAAATACTGCGTGGTAGAGGTCAGTGACCGACAGATTGAACAATCCGTACACTCGTCTTTATTCGACGATTCCTTACGACCGCATCCAGTGAAATCGTTATGAAACAACGATGCGTTGAGTTTCACGCCATGAAACTCAGACCCAAGTGTAAGATACTGGTGTCATGAGCCGCTCGACCCATCCTATTTCCGCCACAACCACCCCCGACGCTTTCCACCTCGCGTGGCTGCGGCGTACCGATGCGCTCGCCGATCCCGTCATTCGGGCGCGGAGCCTGTGTGGCGAGATCGCCCGAGAAACTCGCGCTGATCGGGTGAGCTTCCTGACAACGCGAGGCAGCAAACCTCGGCTGATCGCAACCTCGCTAACAACGACCATCGACATTCGTTCGGTCGAGGCCGATCGACTGAGACAAATCGCGGACGAAGTCTGCCAGTCAGGGACTGAGTTCACTGCGGCTCGCGCGTCGGCGGACATCGGAAACGACCCCGAGGAGGCCAGTGAAACCTTCGCAATGCCCGTCGAAACGGATGCCCACGGTGATCCGATCGATGCAGTGATCGTGATCCAACGTTACGCGAGCGAGCCACCATCAATGATGGAGCGTCTCGCCCCGATTCGGCTTGAAATCGACGCCGCTGCCAAGAGCGTCGTGACGGCATTGAGGTCGCAGGCCTTGAAGTCTGAGCGACGGGGTGCTGCGTGGTGGCGACGAGCAAGGAATTGGCAACGCCTGGCACTTGTGACGGCGCTTTGTGTGGGCCTCGTCGCGTTACTCAGTGTTCCCGTCACGCTGAACCTTCACGTGGAAGGACGACTCGAACCTGTTCAAGCATTTGGCGTCTTCGCTCCCGCTTCGGGGACGCTTCTTCGGCTCGAAGTCGCCGATGATGAATCCGTGGTGACGGGCCAGGTTTTGGCAGAGCTCAGCAATCTCGAAATCGAACTTCAGCAGGAGCGACTTACGGGGGAATTGGCCGCAGCAGAAACGGAACTTGCCAGCCTACGGCTGCGACAGTCTAACTCGGCTGTTGCCGAGTCAGTGAATCCGTCGCGGATCGTCCACTCTCAAGAAGTCAGCAGTAGTCGTGCCCGCCAAATGGTACTGCGTTCGAGGATCGCATCTCTACAGCAGCAAAACGATCTTATCCATGACGTTGCACAATCACTATCGATCCGGGCACCGATCGATGGACAGGTCGTTCTACGAGATGAGCAAGCTGATCTGGTCGGCCAAATCATCTCGCAGAGCCAGTGGCTGATGCAGGTGGTCGATCATCGCGATGGTTATCAGGCAATCGTCGAGCTGCCCGAGTCAGACGACGCCTACTTGCGACGCGCGTTTCAGTCCGGCGAAACGAGAGTTACTGGCTCACTGCGGTTGCTGGCGACACCCGATGTCCGGTTCAGCGGTAGAATCACGCACATCGCAGATTCGGTGCATTTAAACGAGCGTGGCCGACCCGCGATCGAAGTCACGATGCCCATCCATGATCCGCTGCCCGACGACGTGCATGTCGGGGCCACTGTCGTCGGCACGATCGATGTCGGCAGCCGTTCACTTGCTTTTGTTTGGTTTCGTCCCCTCATCGAATTTCTCCGGAGCTACGGATGGTAAATTTCTTGGAGAACTCCGAGCAGGGCCAGTCTCCGGACTTCCCGGCGAGAGGAGAGGAGACGAGATGTTTTTGGCTTCCCTGTCGACGAATCTTTGCATGTCTCGCACTACTGCTAGCTGCCAGCGCATTCGCCGAGACGCCACCGCCCGCCACAACAATGGGTGGTCTCGTCGTTGTTTTGGTGGATGAAGCCTCCATCGCTGCGACGATCGAAGGATCGGTCAGCAAAGTGGTTGTGAGCGAAGGAGACACGGTCATGGCGGGGGATGCGATCATCCAACTCGACGATCGCAAGGCTCGACTGGAAAAATCGTTGGCTGAGAGAACGACTGAAATCGCGAACCATCGACAGACCGAGACCAGCGGCGTTGATGCGGCCAAAGTGGCCGTCGCGGAGCAAGAACAACTGATCGCCGAGCACGAGATTCGCAGTGAGTTGAACAGCCGCCGGGCGGGCAATGAGCTGAAAATCAATGCTGCCGAGAAGGCTGAGTTGGTTGCCAAAAATGAATGGCAGCGAGCCAAATCGGCACGCCAGAATTTTGCCGATGCCGTGTCGGACTCCGAAATCGAAGGGTTGCAGTTGGCCTACGAACGCAACCAATTGGAGACTCGCGAAGCTAAGTTCCAACTCGAAATGGCGGCGATCGAAGTGCGGCTCGACCAAGCCATTGGGAAATCATTACAGTGGAAACTGGAATCGGCTCGCGTGGCATTGCAAGCCGCTCGCTCGGCAGACGACGTGCGAAAACTCGAAACCGAGATCCAAATTTTAAACCTGGAATTGGCGAGTGTCGTCACAGACGAACACCGGATCGCATCGCCCATCGATGGCACCGTCGTTTCCATCTCAGCGCATGTAGGCGACTGGCTGCGGGCGGGACAGGTTGTCGTGCGGATCACCGGACGAAATCGGCTCCGCGCCGAGGGCTATGTTACGACGGCAAACGCCGATGCGCTTCGCCATGCCGATGAGACGAGTGTCATTATCACCGATAGCGATGGCACGGCAATCAATCGCATGGGAGTGAAACAATTTGTCAGCCCCGAGATGGATGCGGTGACCGGTGAAGTCCGAGTCTGGATCGAATTTGACAACAGCGATGGGAAGGTCTATCCCGGATCGAAAGCGACAGTCGAGGTTCGCTGATGTCCATTCCCCGTTTGCAGCTGCGGCGTGATCTCATCCTCCGCCGGATCAGCTTGGGAGACCGCCGTGTGTGGGTGCTAAAGGATCCTCTATCGGCGACGTTTCACTTTTTCGACGATGCTGAATTTGCAATCCTACGCCAGTTGCGTGACCGAGTATCGTTTACCAGTCTCGCCTCGCGTTATCGTGAGCGTCTATCGCCGCAGGTCCTGGCTGAGTTTCTCTCTGCGGCCACGCGCGCGGGAATTCTCACGACTCCTGACGAAGACCCAATATCACCGGCATGGCGTCCTGCACCGCAGCGGCGTCGCGCCGCGTGGTGGAAAAACCCGCTGGCAATTCGGTTGCCGGGGATCACACCACGCCACCTTCGGCGTTTGTTTCACTCACAATCGGTTACGGACAGAAGCGCGCTAGCCGCTCGTTCTCTCGTTGCAGTGATCGCCTGTCTTTCAATCATCATTCTTATTCGACGTCAGCAAGATTTCATCGAAGATCTCGTGACCGCCACTTCACACTTGGTTGCTCCGGTGGCTGCCGGTTCGAGTCAGCTCGTGACGAAAGCCTTCAGCAACACCCTGTTGGTATTTGCAATTGCGATTGCAATTACAAAAGTTTTTCACGAATTCGGTCATGCTTGGGTTTGTCAAAGACGAGGTGGTCGCTGCCGCGAAATTGGAATTCTGCTGTTGTTCGGCGTCCCCTGTTTGTATTGCGACGTCAGCGACACGTGGCTCATGCCTCGCCGTCGCGATCGGATTCTCGTCTCGGCTGCGGGTGTGATCGCGGAGTGGATGATTGCCGCCATCGCAGTCATCGTCTGGGCCATATCAGGTCCGGGGTTGATGCACGATGTCTCGGCACTGATCATTGTCGTTGCCTCCGTGAGCACATTGATGGTCAATGCCAATCCTTTACTGCGGTATGATGGTTATTACGTGCTTTCGGATGCCACCGGTGTGCCGAATCTGGCTGCCGAAGCGAATCTGGCAATGCGTCAAACGTGGGCGCATTGGGTGGGAGCACCAGCAACTGAGCGATCAGCCGCGTGTCCACAACGCTGGCTGGTTGTGTACGCCATCGCGAGTCATCTGTATCGCGTGTTCATATTGGGAGCAATCGGCTGGGCCACTTTTTCGTTTTTGAAAAATGCAGTTGGTTACGGCGCGGCTTTGCCAATCACATCGGCGCTGGGGTTTGTCGTCTTGAGGCAACGATGGAGCCAACTCTTTGCCAGCGGGCCACCTTCGGAAGTCTCGCCGCAAGGTCTTCGCCGCAGTCATGTCGCGTCTGGATTGATTGCGTTGGGTATGCTCATGGTAGTACTGATACCGCTTCCCCACAGCCAGCGGGTGGGCAGTTTGATTCGTCCGCTGGGTGAACGACCAATCTATGTCGCGGCCGGGGGGACGATCCTGCCGCATCAACCCGATCGCGTGCTCGCACTCGACGACTGGCGACTGCGATTGAAAGAGCTTGCCGCTCGCGGGCGGATCACGGAAATGGAATCTGAACTGGCTGCTCTCCGCATCGATCGTATTGATCGACCCGCGATGTCGTTGATCCAACCAATGCTTACAGATCAGATAGCCAGTGAGCACCAGACCCGAGCGACGTTAGCCAAGCGGCTGGGCCAGTTCACTATCAAAATCGCATCTGATGAGAGACTGTTTGCTCCCCCACTGCGCCGGGTCTCCAAGCATGAAGTGACCGTGCGTCGCCGGACATGGACGGGCACGCCACTGAAGCCAGGCAACGTGGGTGCGACGCTGGCACAGGGTACACTCATCGGTCGCGCCGGCAGTCCGACTCGGCGTACCGCTTCGCTGTACGTTCCCGAGCAAGCGATTGGTCACATTCGCATAGGGCAGAATGTCACATTTGGGTGCCCTGGATTGCCAATCGGCTCGCTTGGTGGCCAGGTCGAATCCATCTCGGTGGACCCTGTCGACGACCCGCCTGAGGAAGTTTTGGCTGGGGGCTGGATTCATGTCATTCACGACGAACGTCACGCCGCGAACGCAGCCATGGTTCACTATGAAGTCATTGTCAAGCTCGACAACAACCATCCTGGTATCGTGCTGCCCTCGCGTCTCGTGATCCCCGCGAGAATTCATTTCCCGGCCACATCACTCTGGACGCGCTGGCGAAAATGGTTCTCGCAGTAGATGCGCCTTCACGAAGTTAATGTGCCCTACTGCGATTTCGTATTCAACAGAATTGTTACCAGTACGGAAGAATCCTGGACGGCTTCGACAGCGTGTAGTTCGGCGGCGTTGAGGAACAGTAGATCACCAGCAGAAAGCGTTTGAGTACCACTGGGCGACGTAAATCGTATCTCTCCTTCGAGGCACTGGACCGTAATCTCACCAGGTGCCTTGTGCTCAGCAATTTTCTTGCCTGCGGGCAGGACAAGGCGCAGAGCCTCCACGTGGTCAGTTTTCAGGAGTGTGCTCGTTTTAGTGTCGTGAAGTTTGTCAGCGAGTGGACGAACGTTGATGATCTCGCCGGCGCGAGCGTGCGGGATTGCCATGGTGGTCTCGGGTAAGGAGGGGATCATTTTACTGCGGATTCACAGTCACTTAGAGCCTATCCGAAAAGGGGTCTGACCGTTTGGAGGCGGAGGCGAGTCATTTCACAAGGTATTTACCGGCCTCGCCGGAGAGGGTCCGACCCCTTCTCAGATAGGCTCTTAGTCGGGTCGAGCCTATCATTGTACTGCGATACGATGAAGCGGTCGTATTACTCCCGCCTTTGATTCTGTTAGAGTAACGACGTGACGTCGTCTCGCGACCCGTTGTCGCGCTCGCTTTACCCGGAAATGCGCTGAATCATGAAAGACCCCTGGATCGAAAAGGAATGGGACGACCTGTGTGAGCGGCTTAAACGGTGCGCCGCCGACATTGATTCGCCATCTGGCACAACGGCAGAGGATCGACAGAAGGCAGCGGCGAAATTCGCGAGCTCTGACCCACCTGACCGCTACCCCGCCTTGCTCGAACGGGTCGCTGAGGCCGCAGGCTTGGCTATTTCTTGGCAGTGAGCAGAGAGATTATTTCCCCCGAGCAATGATGGCGCGCAGCCGATCGAGCACGGCGGTGGGATTGAGCCCATTCTGATGGCAAACATATTCGAGAGACTTGCCAGCACAGCTGATGTCCAGTCCTAACTCGCTAAACAAGGTGGTGGTCGTGGGATGCTCGATAATCCAATCGGGAATGCTTGTATCGAGGTCACATTGCATTGGCATTCGCTCCGTTGAATTGTTGGACGACTACCGTTTCGCAGCCGCAGCCATGTCCAGATAGAAACACACGTCGTCACCGTCGATGTGCGATATAGGAAAATCTGCAAAGTCACCTTGTTTCCCAAGGACATCGGCCAGCACGTCAGCTTTGTTCGCCCCCGTCACTAGCACAACCACTTTCTCAGCGGCGTTGAGCACGCGGCCCGTCAGCGTGATCCGTTGTTGGCCTGACTGTGGGTGAGTCGCGACCTCGCAAATTCGTCTTGATTTCAAGAATTCGCTTTGGTGAGGAAAGATCGAAGCAGTGTGCCCGTCATCACCCATACCCAGAATGATCAAGTCGAAAAGAGGATTTCCGTTCTCATCGGTACGGACGATCTGCTGGATTTCGCGCTCATAACGGCTGCATTCCTGCTCCGGTGCAGATTCGCCTCGCACTCGATGAACATTCTCACTCGGGATGGCAATCCGGTCAAAGAACAGCTCCTTGGCGACTCCATAATTGCTCTCGGGATCTTCGGGTGGCACACATCGTTCATCTCCCCAGAAAAACTGAATTCGCGACCAATTTATTTCTTCGGCGTATTGATCCGCCCACAGCTCGAATAGCCTTTTGGGGGTACTGCCGCCTGATAGTGCCACGGTGATGGAATCGCTGGACTGAGCCGCCACCCACGATGCGAAATCGGATGCGAATGACTCCGCAAGTGAGGCGGAATCGGCAAAGACTTTGGTTGCGACGGCCATGCTGTACTATCAGAATCGAAGAAAAAAAGGGGAGCGATCCCCATCGTGAGTGGGCGTGGAGTATAACGGACACTTGCGAAAGTCGGTATGTGTGCTGTCGGCAAGTTTGAAAACTGCTCGCTACGACCGACCGTTCTTTTCCAGTGAAGCGCCCGCCGGGGTATTCCGCTCGGTTGCCCGATTTCTAAAAGGCTTTCAAGTTGAACTCACGCTTATTGATTGCACTCGCCCTCGTCCAGTCCGCCGTCCTCGCCGACTGTGGGTTCTCGCGTGGCGAAGCGTCTGACACGCCTGCGGGCTCACAACCACTGGGCTGGCGAACGCAGCGTATCCATTCCCAGTTCCTTTGCGAGGGTGCGGCTTCGGGCGACATCAATGGCGATGGCAACGTCGACCTCATCACGGGACCCGTGTGGTACGCTGGTCCTGAGTTCCAGAAGCGACATGAAATCGCCGACGCGAAAGAATTCAACATCGCCGGCTACAGCGATCAATTCTTTTCTTTTGTGATCGACGCCAACAAAGACGGTAATCTCGACGTCGTCTCGGTAGGTTTCCCTGGCAAGACGGCGACGTTGTATACGAACCCCGGTACGGAAGAGCTCGATCAGCATTGGCCAAGTCTGACAATCGCGCCGCGAGTATCCAACGAATCGCCCGCTTTCGCCGACATCATTCCCGGTGGTTTACCTGAGCTGATCTGTGCCCGGGATCGCGCCTACGGCTACTACCAAGCAACTGCGGATGTGACCCAGCCTTGGCAGTGGGTCGCTGTCTCGGAACCAGGCACTGCGATCGAACCTTTCGGACACGGCCTCGGCGTGGGGGATGTCGATGGTGACGGTCGACTCGATGTGCTCGACAAGCAGTACTGGTGGAAACACCCAGCCGATGCGTCCGACCACGCGCTGTGGCAACGAAGAACTTGGCGGCCCGCGTCCTACGGCAACGGAGGTGCTCAGATCTATGCAAACGATATTGATGGTGACGGTGACGCGGATATTTTGACCAGCAAAAATGCGCACGGCTACGGGCTGGCGTGGTTCGAACAAATGCCCGACGGCAAATTCACCCGTCATGATATTTCCAACGAGTCGTCAGTCGAGAATCCTTATGGGTTCGCCGTCTCGCAGCTCCACGCAATTGAAATGGTGGATGTCGATGGCGACGGGATCAAAGACATCGTAACGGGCAAGCGATACTTTGCTCACGGGGGACATGACGCCGGTGGACTCGAAGCGCCCGTAGTCGCGTGGTTGCGCTGCGTTCGCCACGATAAGGGCTCGGTCGAATTCATCCCGCAAATCATCGACGAGCAATCCGGCGTCGGCGTCGAAGTCTTGGCGACGGATCTGAACGGTGACCAGACTGTTGACATTGTTTCGTCCAATAAACTCGGCCTCGCAATTCACTTCCAATTGCCCCACGGAAGCGACACCGCGTCCACTGCGATGGCAACCGAACGCTGGCTCGTGGACAAGACTCCGATGGATCAGTACACCGATGGATTCTCGCCAACGGACGCTGCTGAAAACATGAAAGTCCCGCCAGGATTTTCAGTCGATTTGATCGCCAGCGAGCCTGAATTGGTCCAGCCGATCGCGATGTGCTTTGACGACCGAGGCCGGATCTGGATGATCGAGGGCAACACCTATCCACAAAAGGCTCCTGAGGGCGAAGGCCGCGACAGGATCTTGATCCTTGAAGACGCCGACGCCAACGGCACCTTCGAATCGAAAAAAGTTTTCGCTGACGGCTTGAACCTAGCAAGCGGAATCGCCGTTGGATTTGGCGGCGTTTGGGTCGGTGCGGCTCCCGAGTTCATGTTCTATCCCGATGCCGATGGGGACGATGTTCCCGATGCGGAACCGACTGTGCTGCTCGATGGGTGGGGCTATCAAGATACCCACGAAACCCTCAATAGCTTTACTTGGGGAATGGACGGTTGGTTGTATGGCTGCCACGGGGTGTTCACGCACTCAGATGTGGGCAAACTAGGGGCGACCGAGGCCGAGCGAACCAAGATCAACGCGGGTGTGTGGCGTTACCATCCCATACGTCATGAGTTCGAGGTTTTCGCTCACGGAACGAGTAACCCGTGGGGCGTGGACTACAATGAAAACGGCGATTGGTTCATCACGGCATGCGTGATCCCCCATTTGTATCACATCATCCAAGGTGGCCGCTATTTCCGGCAAGCGGGCTCGCACTTCAATCAGTACACCTATGAAGACATCGCAACCATCGCCGACCACCTGCACTACGGTGACGGCACGTTCGCGTCCGCGAAGGGAGGCCAAGTCAACCGGGAACTCGTGCGCAGGACGGAGAACACCACTTCCTCAGTAGGTGGGGGACACGCTCACTGCGGTCTCACAATCTACCAAGCCGATGAGTTCCCAGCCCAATATCGCGGCGAGTTATTCTTTCATAACCTGCATGGTCACCGAATCGTTCGAGATCATGTCGAGCGAGCGGGATCAGGATACGTCGGACGCCATCGACCCGATTTCGCAATGTCCGAAGACCATCAGCAGATTGGAGTCGGCATGATGCAAGGTCCTGATGGTGCGCTATACACATCGGACTGGCACGACCCCCAGACTTGTCACAATCGATCGCCTGAAATTTGGGACCGCACTGACGGGCGTCTGTTTCGAATTCGCTACGGTAGCGTTGAACCATTTCAGTTTGATTTGGCAAAGAAGAGTGACTCGGAATTGGTACAAATGCTGACACATCCGAATGCATTCTACGCCCGGCATGCCCAGCGAATCTTGCAGGAACGAGCTGCCAATGAATCGCTCGATCGCCGCACCGTGAAAGCTTCGCTCGCGAAACTATTTTATTCCGATGCCCCACGACTGCATCGACTTCGAGCGATGTGGACTCTCACGGTGATCGGCGAGACCAGTCAAGCTGAGCGACTCGCGCAACTTCACGATCGCGACGAGTTCGTTCGTGGCTGGGCGATCCAGCTGTGTGGCGAAGCGACTGAACCGGTTTCGGACACTTTGGTTGAGAAGATGGAGGCAATGGCCGCGAGTGACCCCAGCTCGGTGGTCCGCCGTTATCTGGCGTCTCTGCTGCAGCGATTGCCTGTGGCGCAGCGCTGGGAAATTGCCGGAAAATTGGTTGGTCATCATGCCGATCAACGCGACCATCAATTGCCGTTGTTGGCGTGGTACGCAATCGAACCGCTTGTCCAGAGCGATCCAGGACGTGTCATGAAACTAGCTCGCAGCAGTGGAAACGAGACGCTGCGACATTTTGTTGTCCGGAGAATGGCGGTTTCGGAAGCGGGGCGTGAATCGTTGGTTCAACTCCTCGGTGAGGAAGTCTCAGGCGGTCGCCGGGACGTTGCGGAGCAACAACTCGTTCTCAACGAACTATTGTCCACGGCCAGGAGTCGGGGCGGTGTGAAACTGCCCGCCTCGTGGCCAACTCTTTCGCAGACACTCCGTAGCGAGGGCAATCCGGCGATCGTTTCGCTCGTTCAGGCACTCGGTATTCAGTTCGGTGATGAATCCGCGTTCCCAATGTATCGCCAAACACTGCAGAATGTGGAAGCCGACACAACCGATCGACTGGAGGCGTTACGGTTGTTGTCCCAGGCGAAGGATCCTGAGCTCCCGAACGTGTTAATCGGTCTGGTCGACGATCCGAGTGTGGGGGGCGATGTGATTCGTGCCTTAGCTCTCTACGAGGATGCCAAGATCAGTGAACAGTTGATCAACCGGTATTCACAGTGGCCAGCATCGAAACAATCCGATGCCCTGCATGCGCTGACCGCGAGGAGTCAATCGGCGGCAGCCTTGGTCGCAGCGATGGAGTCGGGCAAGATCGATCCCGCGAGCGTTCCGGCGTACGCGATCCGTCAAATTTTGGCAGTTGCCGATAGCCAGCTGAAAGACACACCACAAGCTGACGCGGATTCGCTGGCAGCCCGACTCGAAAAGGTCTGGGGGCAGATCGGTTCGACGTCGGCAAGCTCGCAAGCTGACTTTGCTCGCTATGAAAAAATGTTGTCTCCTAGTTTTCTTGCCAAGGCGAATCGGAGCAGCGGGAAGGCGCTCTACGATACCAACTGCGGAAAGTGCCACCGTCTCTTCGGTGAGGGCGAGGTGATCGGCCCGGACTTAACGGGTGCGAATCGTACGGACGTGAAATATTGGCTCGAAAACATTCTTCAGCCCGACGCGGTCATCGGAAAAGCCTATCAGATCACCACCCTGCTGATGGATGACGGCCGTGTCGTAAGTGGAATTATTAAAGAGCGAAACGAGGATGCCGTGACCGTGCAAACTCCACTCGAGTTGGTCGTTTTGTCGATTGACGAAATTGAACTGGAAAAGCCCTCCGATACTTCGTTGATGCCCGAAGGACAATTGCAACCAATGAAACCTGAGCAAGTCCGTGACTTGATCGGTTACCTGATGAGTCCTGGCCCCGCACTCACCCGCGACGGAGCGGTCGAAGGCGAATCCATGATCGCTCAAAGTGTAGTGACCGAGGGACATATCCAGGCACAGAACATGGCTGCATTCCCCGATCGTTGGTCCGGTGACGAACAATTGTGGTGGACGGGAGGCAAAGTCGGGTCGAAGCTAACGCTTTCGGTAGCGGCCCCAGCGAAAGGAAAGTTTGACGTCTCGTTGTTTTTCACGACCGCCCATGACTACGCGAACGTCGAAGTTACCCTCGGCAAACTACCACCTCGTAAAATCGATTTGTATAGCGCCGATGTCAAGCTAGCCAAAGCGATGGTGTGGAAGAACGTCCAACTCAATCCGGAGAAACCGATGAAGCTGGTCATTCGCATCACTGGGGCCGACAAGTTAGCGACACCGCGCCACATGGTCGGCGTCGATGCGATCACATTGGCTCCCGTTCGCTAATCGGCTAATCACGCTCACACGGCTCACGGGATTGGCCCGAACGTTCCGGCGCATCGGCGAAGATATGCGATGGTAGCTCGGTATAGTACATCGCGGCGGGGTCGATGCCTTGAGCGTCGAGGCGATCGATGTAACGACGTGTGTGGGGGCGGGCCGCTAGCCACGGCAGAATGATCATCCAGATGCCGGCGAGCACGAGCGAGGTAGCGAGCAGATTGCGGAGTCCGTGCTGGCGGATCATTCGTTGCCCGCCGTGTTCTCGTAAATCGGCAAGTGACGGTAATAAACTTCGAGATTGAGCAGGTTCATTGCCGAAACGTACAGCCGACCGCCGTGGGGTGCCCAGCGATCAGGGACCGGGAATTCGGGATCCCAACTCCCAGCCTGAGGGCCCCGTTTGATCTGGCTGTCGATCAGGACGGGAGTGAGGTAGCCACTCCATTTCTTCCAATAATCACCTCCCATGTGAAACATGACTTGGGTGGCATAGTACCAGTAATAGGTATCTCGCAGCGGTTCTCGACGCGTGCCGACCCTCGGCGGGTATTCCAAAATGTACTTTGCCGCCGACTGCATATCGGGATTCTCACGGCTCCATCCGGAGTACATTCGCATCAGAATGCCGACCGATGTCATCGTCGGTGTCGGAATCCTCCCATGAGCTTGCTGAGGCGTGTCGGGGGCAAAGGGATTGTAGACATAGCGATCTAAACGCGTCGGGCTGAGTTTGGCGAGACTCAACCATTGGTTGATCCCCTCATAAACTTCGGGAGGAACCTTTAAGCCAGACAACTCGCCGCTTTTGACGGCCATCATCATCCATCCAGTTACCGAAGTATCGCTACTGACCTGGGGCGTGTATCGCCAACCGCCACGACGGCGGTGCTGAGTCGCAGCGATATAGTCGATGCATCGCTGGGCTGACTCTTTCAGTTCGCGATCTTGGGTCATTCCGTACGCTTCGCAGAGAGCAAGTGACGCGATACCGTGCGAATACAGTGCGACGTTTTGATTGGAAGTTGGATCTTCGAGTCGATACAAATCACCGTTGGATTTTTGGTTCCTGAGCAAGAATTTTAGAGCTTTCGCAACAACGGCAGCGTATTGATGTTCGCGATGGGTGTAACCAGCACCTTGGAAGGCGAGCAAGCACATTCCTGTGGCTGCGGTATCACTATGCAGGATCACGTCCTCACCGTGTCCCTGAAGTGACCAGCTGCCATCTTCTTTTTGCGTCGAAGCGAGGTAGGCCAGCCCCAGTTCAATGGCTTGCTCCGTTTCGGGACCGACCATCCCAGCGGGTGCGGGCGATGCGCCGCCCTTGGTGCGTTGAACACGGCGGCTGAATTCTTCCACCGTAGCGATGGCAGTGCCTGCGGGCGTGATCGGTCCGCCGACCTTGCGTCGTTCACGCCGCTCTCGCGACAGATCCATCGAGGCCATTTCAACAGGTTCATCCGACGGTAGCATACCCGCTTTCTCGGCGAACTTGTTCGCCAAACCCACGTTGCCATCGGGCGTAGGGAGTCAAACACGGGATCAGCGGTGGCGGATAAGTCAGGTAATCCCGCTGCATCACCTTGTGCGGTCCGTTGCGGTGGCGAGTTACTCATCGCACGTTCGGCAGCTGCATCGGCTTTCTGCCCCGCGTCACTGGACAGGGACTCGGCTTCGGCAATCATTTGAGCAATGGCTCCGACATTGGGCGCGTCCCCGGCAGCCTGGCCTTGGCCCGCACTGCCTCGACGACGAGTGGAGCGGGAACGACTGAATTCTTGCATTTCCCTAGACGGATCAGGCAATCCTGTCATGGATGCCATTTCGTTACGCTGCGGAAGATTGCCTGCCGTGTCGCTGATTTGTGGGATCGCAGCCGGAACAGACGCGTCTGCGAATGCGGCGGAGAGCTGCGCACCAACCGCTTCACTTCGTCGCCGGATCGGCGTGTCCGTCGGCGCAACCATGCGTTCCGCGGTGACATCCAATCTCGCGATCGAGACCGTCGGTGGCGCAGGTGCCGAACCGGCAGCCGCGGCCAGCTCGGGACGGCGACGCTGACTCCGCACCGGTGACATCCCTGACGTGCCAATCTGAGGCATCGCCTCGGCGAATTTCCGAATTGGCGGTGGAGACGTGAGCTGTGTTTGGATTGGGGGCAAGTCGGGAGCGGCTGCGGCGATAGCTGCCGAAGGCCTCGTCCGCTCCGTCGTTGACGGGCTCTCTTCGGCCGCTCGTTCTGCGTTGGCGGCGTGATCGCGAGGCATCGGTGTCACCTCGACGACGGGTGCCTGCGGTGACGCCTCGGATCGCGATGTGGGTGCTTCGCGTTGAATTCGTTGGCGGGCGAGTTTGGATGGCGCATCCGCGGGCCGCGGCTTGGCCGATTCCGGCTCGGGCCGCTGCATCAAGAATTTCTGAAGTGCCTGTTGAGGCTGTTCGCTCGGATGCGGCATTTCAAGCTGGGGGGCTGAACGCGCCAACGGTGGCAGTTGCCGCTCCTCGCGGGGAACAACGGGCGATGTCGTCTCCGCATCGACAGGTTGAGACCAGTCCGGTGTGACTGATTCGGTTTCCTCTGGTTTTTTGAACAAATACTCGGGCACCGTTTTACGCACAGGAGATCGCTCGCGTTTGACACCCGCAAAAGCTTCGGGGAAATAGTGCGGGAAAATGACCAGCTGGAACGCCAGGATCAGCAGTAGTAGGTGCACGATCGTGCTAAATAGAAATCCAATCTGAATCGATCGCTTCACAAACTGCGAAGCGATGAAATGTAGTCCGATTGAAAGCACAATCGTGATCGCGGGGACCGCGAGGAGGTACGTCCAGCCATTGTGCAGAACACGCGGATCGTCGAACGACAGGTATTTGCAAACGAGGTACAGCACGAGCCCGGCGAGCGCTGCCATGCCAACGTCCAACAGCCACATCGATTCGCTGCGTTCGTCCTCGACCTCGTCGATGAGGAACGCGGGACTATGCGGCGACAATGAGTCGGGATAGTGCGGTAAGGAATCGCGGGGAGGCACGGCGCTAAAGAAACGATTTTACGAGGGGTCGGACTCTGGGAAGCCCTGCGTGAGATAGTCACTGTTCATTTGGTCAGACAACTTCATTGGGCTACGGAGGGGCAGGACCTTTTTCCATACGCTGCTAGCCTCGCGGCAGGTTTTTGGTGGTGACGGAATAATCACTCACGCCGGTGCGATTGCAAACATCCATCACGTTAACGACGGGCTGAAAACTGGTTGCCTGATCCGCACGGATAACAACGGTTTGATTCGTCGGGTTGTTCACCACGGCTTTTTTCAGCACGCCCTCGAAATCTTCGAGCGACGTCACTTCACCTCGCAAATAGATTTTACCGGCCTCATCGATGTCGACAACGATTTCACGCGGTTTGCTCGTCATCGGAACCGCGCTGGTAGCCGACGGCAAGACAATGTCGAGTCGGCGTTCCTCGTCTTCGAACTCGCTCGTGACGAGAAAGAAGATCAGCAGGAGGAACACCACATCGATTAGCGGGGTCAGGCTAAGCGTTCCGGCAATGTTTGATTTTTTTATTTCGACGGCCATCGGGGGCTACCTTACGATGGCGAGGCGATGGGTGGAGGCGTGGGGGCCTTGCCGAGCACTCGCGACTTCGGCTGGGGTGGCCCGGTGGGGCTGACCGGTGGCGGTGTCCCCTCAATCGGTCTCAATTGCCCTTCGTAGTCCAGACGCGAGCGGCCAACAAAGCGTGTCAGTCCAGGAGCAACACCAAACGCTAACTCTTCAATGCGGTGAAACAATCTCGTAATACGGTTTTCCAAGTACTGCGCAAAAATGGCGGCCGGGATCGCAACAATCAGTCCCGCAAGTGTCGTCACGAGCGCCGTGTAGATCCCTTCGGACAATTGCTCACTGCGGCTGCGATCAGCCGTCAAAGTACTCGACTCATGAAATGCCACGATCATGCCCCACACCGTACCGAGCAAGCCCATCAGCGGCGTGGCGGCTGCGGCGAGTGTGAGCCAACGCACGGGTGCCGCGTATCGATCCGCTTCACGCTGAATTGTTTCACTCGCTGCTCGCTCAATCTCGCCGAGCGGTTGACCTGTCCGCATCAACATGGCCGTCACCACCCGGGCTGCAGGAGAGCGATATTGGTGACAAATCTCCCATGCTGTCGATGGTGGAAAGTGATCTGGACGAGCCGAAAGTTCGGCGAGCTGACGCGTCAATCGTCTGGGAATGATCTTGCCCGTCCGTAACGACAATGTTCGCTCCACCGTCAACGTGACCACGAGCATGCTCATCAATCCGATTGGCGCCATGAACCAACCGCCGCGCGTAATCAACGAGTAAAGATCAATTCCTGATGGTCCCTCGTTCGTCGGAGCCGTAGCGGTGACAGGGACGTCGTTCATGACCGACTCGATGTCAGCAGCTTCAATGATTTCCGAGTCTGGATCGGTACCGACAGCTTGAGCTGCGACAGATGTGAGCGACATCGTCGGCCAAGATGAAGCAGCAACGAGCCAACCAGTCAAAGCTAGCGTGAGCACGTGGGCCCATCGCTGGCCTACACGAAATCGCTGTGCATCGTTGTGACGGGGCGAAAGAAAACGCATACCTGAACTTTCAGTGTCGACGTGGGTTCATGGGAAGACTCAATCATAGCAATGGGTAGGCGGAATTGTCGAACGGGTTTTCAACCAGTGAGTCGCCGGGAGATCAAGCTCCCGCCCGGGTGCTCACGTCGTTCGCTGACGCTCTTGCGGACCGGATCGGATGAGGTTTTACTTCGCGATCTCCTTCAATCTTGCTCTGGACTTGTCCGCCAATTCGTGGTCTCCATGTTCGTCGACGACGTACTTGTAGAATCGCTCTGCGAAGCCGCGAGCCTTCTCTTGAGCTGGCTCGGTCTGGGCTACGTCAACTAACGATTCAGCACACCTCCCAGCTTCGAAACCGCTCTTGGCCTGCCAGTTTCTGATGTCGTCGGGAGCATTTGCCGCTCCAAACCCGTACATGACACGTTGAAACTCGGGAATCGCTTTGGAATATTCTTTTCGGGCAAAATAAATCTCCCCCATCATGAAGCGGGCGCGGGCGGCAAGTTCGTTGCGATAATTGTCCGCAATTTGCCCGTAAAGTTCCAAGGCTCGCATCTCATTCCCCGCTTGCTGATAGGCAAATCCGGTCTCATAGAAAACCTGGGGGAGATAGGTTGTGGCTGGGAATCGTTTACGAAGTTCGTCGTACCAGTTGATCGCGGTGTCCCAGTCCTGGATCTGCGCCGCACTTTGACCTCCGTGCAGGAGTGTTAACTCGCGAACTTGCCGTTCGGATTCGTCTCGCACCGTTTTTGAGGAATCGTCTGCGGCGACGATTCGACTACGAGCGGTTTCGTAAGCCTTTAACGCGGCTTCAAAATTGTTTTGCTTGAACCGTGATTCGCCCACCATCATGATCGCGTCGAGACTCAGCGGGCCGCTCTTGGCTTCGCGGTATTGCCGAACGAAGGCCGCTTCCGCTTCTGGATACTTACCTTCCTTGAACAAAGACCAACCCAGCCGGTAGAGAGATTTTTCCAATAGGTCATCTTCCGCGGTATCGCTTTCGACTTGCGAATCCGCAGCAGCCTGGAATGACTTGGCCGCTGCCGCCCACTGCTCATTCCTATACTGACTCTGGCCAACGAAGTAAGCGGCTTCGCGAACCATTGGGTTGTTGGGATAGTTGGCAATTAGTCTTTGGAATTGATCGATGGCGGCGTCCATGTCACCGGCTTCCTTGAGCGACCACCCGAGCTCATAGAGCACCTTATCCATATCGGGGTAGTCTGGGACTTGAACGACAAGTTCATTCAGTCGCAGGGCCGCCTCAGCGGGTTGATTTTGTTTTTGCTTAACAAGTGCCAGTTCGTAGAGAGCATGACCGAGACGGATTCCCTCGGGATGTGTATCGAGAAATCGCGTTAGATCGTCGGCGGACTCGTTGAACTTTTCTAAATTCCGAAACGTGATACCGCGTGCCAGTAGTGCGTCGTCAAAAATCGGATGCTGCGGAAATTCTGAGATCACGAGGCTCAAAGTCTCTGCGGCGGATGGGTAATCCTGCAATGACATTTGCGCCCATCCCTTACCATAGAGTGCAAACGGGCGCAGTGCCGGATCTCGACGCGAGTCGATCACCGCATCAAATTGTTCGATCGCGGTAGCGTAGTCTCCATCGTCGCTAGCGAGTTGCCCGAGCTTGTAGCGTGCCTGATCAGCCACTTTCGAATTGGGTGAAGCACGTACCAAGTCCTGCCAACTCGCAACGGCAGCATCCCGATCGCCCGCTTCCATTTTGGCTTGGCCGATTAAAAACAAAGCTTCGTCACCGCCGTCTTGGTGGGGATCCGCCGCACGACTGTCTTGGAAAGATTTAGCTGCTGCTGCCGCGTCACCAGCTTTCAACTGAGCTTGTCCAGCGATCATCAAGGCCTGCGCCCGGTCGCTGGGCTTTTGAATCGTACTGAGCTCCTTTTCGATCAACTTAGCAGCTTTGGCTGGCTGGCCGGAGGCTTGCAATGCCGTCGCTCCACGTAGGATCCACTGAGCGCGTTGACTGTTGTCGCGGTAGGCCGGATTGCTGATGAGCTTTAAATACTGTTGTGCAGCGTCGGCTGATTTGCCAGAAAGCAACTTCGCTTCGGCGCCAATGAATATCGCATCGGGCAGGAGCGGATCACCAGAATAATTGTTCGCAATTTCGTTGGAGAACTTCTCGGCTTGCTCGTAACGTTCCAGTTGGAGTGCGAGAAAAGCCGCGTTGTAGACCGCTCTCGGAGCCAGGGGTGACTCAGGTTGCTCCCGTGCAATCGCCTCAAATGCCTTGAGTGCTTGATCGAGCTTTTCTTTTTGGTACGAAAGAGCTTCGGCTGCGTCGAGTTGCAGCGCGACTGCGTACTCTCCTTGCGTTCCAATTTTCAATTGTTGGGCTGCCACCTGATACGCAGTCTCCGCTGCCGCCGTCACCTCAGGCGAACCGGATGGTGAATCAGTCGCCTTTGCCAGATAGATCCGGGCCAACCAGTGGGCTGCTTCTGTGGATGCGACTGGATTCTTGGCAGCGAGGACGAGCTGGAATGCCTCGGCTGCTTTCTCGGTTTCGCCAGCTTGATAAAACGACTGCGCGGCCGCCAACTGGGACGCAGCGGCAAACCGGGAACCAGGATATTTTTTAAGCAGCAGCTGGTATTGGTTCGCAGCGTCGGCAGGCCTATTGAGCTTGGCATAGCAGAACGCTTGACGGAACACCGCCAATGCTCGGTCGTCATCGGTCGCCAATCCTCTCGAGTCATCGATTACTTTTTGCAAAAGAGTGATCGCATCCTCGTAGCGGTTGCTAAGAATCCGCAGATCAGCGAGACGCAATTGCACATCGACAACCAAGTCCGAATCGGTGCAGGACTGCAAGAGCTGCTCAAAAGACTTGGCGGCTGCGCCTCTGTCTTTATCTTCTTCTTGCGCGATCCCACGCGCATACAAAGCATCACATCGCAACGGCGATTCTGCCGCCCCGTCCATCTGCAGCAGTTTACTGTAGGACTCGATCGCCCGTTTCAGTTCACCAAGTGCATACGTAGACTCGCCGATATAGAAGTACGCACGGTCGCGGTAGACCGACTCAGGGTATTCATTGAGTAGTTGCTGGTAGGTCTTCAGTGATTCTCGCAGTAACGCTCTGTCGGGCTGCTCACCCTCGGTTGCCGCCGCGTACAAGCACCAGCCTCGATTGGACAAGCTCTCTTGGCGAAGTTCATAATCCTTTGACTTGAGCGCCGTGTGAAATGCCGCAGCAGCCTGGGCTAGCTCCGGCGGATTGGCCGTCATGTAACAAACGCCGAGATAGTGAGCAGCCTGAGGAGCCAATTTGTGTTTTGGAAACTTTTTCAGGAACTCTTTCCAGCTACTGATCGCCAGATTGATTGCGCCGTTGGTTTGAAAGTTGGCGGCATCGGCGTATATCGCAAGCGCTGCGGAGTCCGACTTAGTCTGGGGGAGGCTCTGGTCCTGCGCGAACGCGGGGGAAACGGTGGCCCAGAGGGCAACCATGAGAGTGGCAAGCAGTAGCGGTCGATTGGACGTCATGCGTAGCTAGCTCAATCAAAGATGAGGAACGCCCTGTGGGCAATGATGTGGGGCTGTCGGCAGTTCATTACGCTCTCCAGCCTGACCTCGAGTTTTCCCATGCCGACCTGGAAAGGCTGACGTAACTCTTCTACTTCGCTTGATCCTGAAGGTTTTCTACCCACGCACGCTCACGTAAGCCATTCGCAGGGCGTGCAGGGCTTCGCGGATCATCTTGGACTCGTCGTCGCTGAGGTTGCCTTTCGTTTTGGTCTCAATCATTTCGATCATGTCGATGCTGTGCTTGGCCATCGGCTTGTCCACACTCGTTTCGCCATCGACGGGATTGGGCATTTGCCCCAACGCACTGATCGCCTGCGTGAACAGCATCGAGATCAAAATCTCAAAGCTTGGCTCAGGCAACGCTCGCTGCTGGGAAGCATCGTCGTCAACAGCCCCCGCCGTCTCGGCACCTTCCTCTTCCGGCACCTGAACCGTTCCCTCCGAACTCGCAGCCGCAGCAGCAGCTTTCTCCTTCTCGACCTGCTCCTTCCAATCGGAATCGACAATAATTTTGGGAGCGGCCTGGTCGTCGGATTCTTTTTCGTTCTCGTTGGGCATGTCGGTCATGTTAACTGGATACCTTGGCTGCGTGGACTTTCGTTTCGTTGGCTGCTCGCTTCTGGCGTCGGTGAATCGAGGCGGCGATGAAGTCCGCAAATAGCGGATGAGCGGCTAACGGTTTACTCTTGAATTCGGGGTGGAACTGGGCCGCGACGAACCAGGGGTGCGATGGGATCTCGACAATTTCGATAAGCGCCCCGTCCGGACTCCTTCCCGAAAGCAGCATCCCGGCGTCCTCGAACGCCTCACGATACTTGTTGTTGAATTCGTATCGGTGGCGATGACGCTCGGCAATCGCTTCCACTCCGTATGCTGCATGAGCGTGGGACCCAGGGGTCAGCCGGGCCGGTTGGCTACCCAGTCGCATCGTACCGCCGAGCTGGGTCACGTTTTTCTGCTCGTCGAGCAAGCAGATGACCGGGTACTCGGTGTCTTTGTCGAACTCCGACGAGTGAGCACCGGTGTATCCCATGACATGACGCGCATACTCGATGACGGCGAGCTGCATGCCGAGACAGATTCCGAAGAACGGAATACCGCGTTCGCGTGCGAACTGGATCGCTTGGACTTTGCCTTCCATGCCGCGTTCGCCAAACCCTCCGGGGACCAAAATGCCATGATAACCGGATAGTAATCGTTCGGCACCTTCGCGTTCGACCTCGCTGCTTTGGATTCGTCCGATGCGAATCTGAGCATCATGCTGCATCCCAGCGTGATCGATCGCTTCATAGATCGACTTGTACGCATCTTTGTGCTCGGCGTACTTGCCCACGACCGCGATCGCCAATTCGTGACGCGGGTTGCGCAACCGGTGCAGCAGATCGGTCCAGGGAGTGATATCAAGGTTGCCGGCCGTCAAGCCGAGCTTCTGAACGACGAGCTCGTCCATCTTATTGTCGACCAACGAAATCGGAACCTCGTAGATCGAGAAATCTTTATCCTTTTCTTCGATCACCGCCTCCGTCTTGACGTTGCAGAACAGAGCGATCTTTTCTCGGTCGTCGCGGCTGATGCTTCGTTCGCAACGGCACACCAAGATGTCTGGCTGGATCCCGATCTCGCGGAGTTGTCCCACGGAGTGCTGGGTCGGCTTCGTCTTCAGCTCATCGGCGGCTTTCAGATAGGGGACCAACGTCAGGTGCATGTACAAGCAGTTTTCCCGACCGACGTCGAGGGAAAACTGCCGGATCGCTTCCAGAAAAGGCAGACTCTCGATATCCCCGACGGTACCACCGATCTCCGTGATCACGACGTCGACATCATCGCCGCCCATCCGTTTGATCACCCGTTTAATCTCATTGGTGATGTGTGGAATGACCTGCACGGTCTTGCCCAAGAATTGGCCCTTGCGTTCCTTCTCGATCACGGACAGGTAAATCTGACCCGTCGTGTAGTTGCAATCCCGATCGAGTTTGCCCGACGTGAATCGCTCATAGTGACCGAGATCGAGATCGGTTTCCGAACCGTCGTCGAGCACGTAAACTTCGCCGTGTTGATACGGGCTCATCGTGCCGGGATCGACATTGATGTACGGGTCGAGTTTTTGCATGCGGACGCGAAGTCCCCGGCGTTCGAGCAACATGCCGATGGAGGCGCTGGTCAGCCCCTTGCCAAGCGAACTAACGACGCCGCCGGTAACGAAGATGTGTTTGGTCATGGGAGCTGATGATACCGGACATCTCGAAACGTGAAAGGCTCATTGTCCTCCATACCACACCCCTCGCAACCACTGGTGCCGTTGCAACCGTTGCAACGCCTGCGGTGTGAAATTGGGCAACCCCGCCGACGCCACATTCGCCGCGACTTGCTGGGGATCTCTCATCCCCACAATCACGGTGCTGACGGCTTCGTGCGAGCCCGAAAACTTGATTGCGGTCGCTGGCAAAGAATAATCTTCCGCCAAATCGAGCTCTTCAAGATCAGCGGCAATTTCTTTGACCCGAGCCGCTGTTCGCTGCATCCGGTCGCCGCCAAAATAGGTGCTGCGGAAATCGTCCCCCGGAAACTGGTGATCGGCCCCGTATTTCCCCGTCAATCCACCCTCATCGAGGGACACCCGCACAATCACGCCCGTGCCGGTTTCCGCCGCGACGGGCAGTAACTGGGCCGCAGGCTCCTGCTCGAAGAGGTTGAAGATCACTTGCACAACATCGACGAGCCCGTCTCGCATGAGCTGGACGACGCAGTTTTGATCTTGCTCAGGGGTGCAGATCCCAATTTTGCGAATTTTGCCCTCTTCCCGCAGTTTCTGCAGCACGAGCAACGGCTGGGGATCGTCGTTCCAAGCCCGCGTCCAAGTATGCAGTTGCAGCAGATCGAGACAATCCGTCCGTAAATTCCGCAACCGCTCTTCTACATTCGCCCGGATATACGCGGCTGAATAGCGATCCTGCCAACGGCAGTAGGGGCTCGGCGGCCACGGACCAGCACTGGGCGGTGTTTTCGTTGCCACATGAATCGTCTCGCGGACCGATGACGGCAGATCTGCCAACATCGTGGCGATCACGTTCTCACTCCGACCGTCCCCATAACCAGGAGCCGTGTCAATGAAATTGACGCCCGCCGCAATCGCCGCTTCCAAGGCCGCAACGGACTGCGAATCGTCCTGGACACCCCACTGACCCCCCAATGCCCAGCCCCCGAAACCGAGCACGGAGACCGGGAATCCATCACGGCCAAGTTTGTTCTGAGGAAGTGAATTTTTCAGCGGAGCAGCAGTCATGGTAGGTGGTACAGACGAATTTTGGCCAAAATCGAAACGGATAACCATAAACTAGCGATTACCGAACCACTGGCACAGTCCCGTGTGCTGCGACAGTCAGGGCTCGTCAGGTTCGGCAATGTCTCGGTCGGGTCACTGCTATCCATAGTGTCGAGGCGATGCTGTACCCTGCCTGCCCTACCACAGCAGCTATGATGGAAGTGAACGCCAGTCCCGGGAGGTGACGTTAGCTCGTTGCCGGGGACAAAAGTCAAAAAGGAGACGGCGATGAACAATCTCGCACGAATCGAGTACCGAACGCTCAGCCACAGCAGGTCCGGCCGTACGCTCCTGGTGGTGATCGTTTGCGCGTTGTGCTTGCTGATTGTATTGGCGATCCTTTTCCCCGCTGTCGAGGCGGGCCGCGAAGCGGCGCGACGGATGTCGTGTAGCAATAATTTCAAACAGATCGGTTTGGGCTTTCACAACTATCACGCCACCTACGATCAACTTCCGCCCGGTTGCGGTGGAACTGGGCCGACTCCCGACAATGACGACTTGTCAAACCAAAGGCGTTTGTCCGCATTGGTACCGATCGTTCCGTATCTAGAATCGAGCCCGCTGTGGTCACAGATCTCGAACCCGTACGAGACTGGTGACAAATCAGCTCCAGAATATCCAGATGACGAAGGTAAACATGTCAAGGGCAACCTTCATGACCGGGACCAGCTCGATGAAATGTCAACCGCTCCAGGCCCGTTGGTCAATGACGATGGCGAGAACTATCTCCCTTCGATGGGCCCCGCACCCTGGCGGGCAAACGTTTATCCGCCTTGGCAAAAAGGGATGTGGTGCTACCGCTGTCCCAGCGACGCGGTTGAGCGACCATCAAAACATGCAGGCTTAACCAACTACGCGCTGTGCTATGGCGATGGGATCGACAAGGTCGGTGAAAGCGAGGTGTCGATCTCGCAGCGTGGCGTGTTCGCTAACGGACGAGCGAGACGGTTCGACGATATTACTGATGGCATGTCCAACACAATGATGATGGCGGAAGTCAACACGTTTGATGGGACGCGGCATGCCACCGGCAGCATCGCCGCAAACATCTCCGGACTTAAAGACAACCCTTCAAAATGTCTGGCGACGATCGATCAGTACGGCAATTATCGAACGGGCACGACCCTAAGAATGACTCCCGACGGTCAGGCCTCACGAGGTGGAAATTGGGCCGATGGAGCCATTCTCTGGAGCGGAATTACGACGGTTCTGCCACCCAATTCACCGAGCTGCGACACATCAATAGACATTCTGCTCGAAGGCGTTTTCAGTGCCGCCAGTCATCATGCGGGCGGCTGTCACGTGTTGATGGCCGATGGGGCGGTGAAGTTCATCACCGACTCCATCGACACCGGCGACCTAACTCGACCGAGCGTCTATCCCGGCAGTCCCACGCCCGCTGGCGTCGACAGCCCATACGGCGTATGGGGTGCGGTAGGAACAATCCAGGGCAGGACAGACGAAGTGGACGCTGCGGATCGAGAATGAGTATTAATTTTGACCGGATCCTTGAACGATGCACGCATTAACCCCAGTCGCTGAAGATTGTCGCTCAGCTCTCCGAGCTGAAAGCGTATTTCGGATGTTCCGTCCGCTAACAGCTCGGTTCGGATGTTCCGTCCGCTAACAGCTCGGAGAGCTGAGCGACATTGCGGAGAAGCCGCCTTAAGAATAATTCAGATCCATCTCACCGAGGTGGACCTTGATATTTGGGCCTGCCGATGAACATCATCCGCAAACTCAGGCTGCCGGAAATCTGGCTGCTGCGTCAGAATCATTCCTTGCGTTGACTGTCGGGTTTTTGAAGATCCCGGCGCATCCTTTGGCCACGCTCTTTCATCGCATCAAGTTCTTCACTAGAGAGCATGCCATCTTCATCACGGTCGCCCATCTTGATCATGCGTTGGCCGCGATCATGGAGTTTGGTTAACTCGTCTGCGGACAAATCGCCGTCATCGTTCTGGTCCAACTGCATCAGGGCGTGCAGCATCGGCGGAGCGCTATTGTGTTGGTCGCCTCCGTTTGCCCCGTCCTCTTTGTCACGAGGATTGCTGCTTCGCTTTTCGTGCTCCTGATCGCGAGCGTGGTCCCGGTCGCGAGCGCGCTCCCCATCGCGTGAGCGATCCTGATCGCGCGGGCCTCGTTGTTGAACACCGTGGTCTCGACGATTTCCGTTTCGACGATCGCCTCGCCAGTCACTGCGCCGATTGTCTCGCCCGTACGCGGCGGGGCCGCGTGAGCGGCCACGATCGACTTGACGTCCGCGAGCATCGTATCCACCTCGACGGTTCATCTGGCGGCCGGCTTCGCGATATCCATCACGACGCGGACTGCGGCGTACTTCGTGAGATCCGCGTGGCGGTGGTCCGAGACGACCAGCAAATTGCGGCCGCAGTTCACTCATGTCGACTTTTCCGTCGTCGTTCTTGTCTAGCTTCTTCAAGGCCGCGGACGCATTCTGGATCTCTTCGCTCGAAAGGTTGCCATCGCTGTCAGCATCCAGCGTGGAAACAATTGGCATCATCCGCATCATTCCCCCGTGATCGAACGAGCCTCCCGGCCCGCGGTCACTCATGGGGCGACCTCGATGGCTATCGGGATCACGACCACTTCGGACGTCCTGATCGCTTTGGTCGCGCGAGGCCCGTGAGCTCTCCCCGTCATGCTCTTTGGCCTGGGGCGGGGCGGCGGACACGACCGGAGCGAAGGGCCAGCCAACGCTCAAGAACAATAGCAGACACATTGATTTCGCACTCATATTCTCATCGCCTTTTTCGTAGATGTTCGAAGGAGGACACTTTCGTTTCCTCATAACATCTAACCGAAGGAGCCCGCAAAGGTTTCGCGACGTTTCGACGATCAACCATGCGGGGTGACGAGAAATTGCCAGCGGTGGAGCGAAGCGATCACCGCTGGCATATTTGGGAGACCTCCGCGATAACTCGCTTAGGCACTCTTCGTCGTGGGCATCGTGAAGAGTTTTCGCGTGCCCATGATCACAGTTTCGTCGATCGTGTAGACGCGTCCGTCCTCTTGGTCGGGCAGGTCATACATGATGTCAAGCATGACGTCTTCCGTGATCCCGCGGAGACCGCGAGCACCGACGCCCTTGTCGATCGCTTTTTCAGCGATCGCTCGCAAGGCACCCGGCGTGAAATTCAGCTCGCAGTTCTCCATCGCGAATAACGCTTGATACTGCTTGACGAGTGAATTCTTCGGTTCAGTCATGACCTGAATCAACCCTTCGACATCGAGCGGTTGCAGGTACGAGACCACAGGCATCCGGCCCACCAACTCAGGAATCAAACCGAACTTCAAAATGTCTTCGGTTTGGACTTGGGCTAGCAGTTCCGACACCGTCTGCTCATTGCGGAGCGAACCGGCTTCACCGAAGCCCAGCGTGCGATGGCCGAGTCGGCGGCGGATGATGTCTTCGATGCCTACAAAAGTACCCCCGCAGATGAACAGGATATTGCTGGTGTCCATTTGGATGTATTGTTGCTCGGGATGCTTGCGCCGCCTTGCGGCGGCACGTTGGCAACGGTGCCTTCGAGCATCTTGAGCAAACTCTGCTGGACCCCTTCACCGGAAACGTCGCGGGTGATGGAAACGTTCCCGTTGGTACGTCCGATCTTGTCGACTTCATCAATGTACAGAATCCCACGCTGGGCGGCCTCGACATCGAAATCGGCAGCGTGCAAGAGTTTCAGCAGTAAGTTTTCGACGTCTTCGCCAACGTAACCCGCCTCGGTCAGCGTGGTGGCATCGCCGATGGCAAAGGGAACATTGAGCATGCGGGCGAGTGAACGAGCGAGTAGCGTTTTACCGCTGCCGGTGGGCCCGGCGAGCAGAATGTTGCTCTTCTCGATCTCGACTTCGCCGTCACCTTCCCAGCCGCTGCTGAGCCGTTTGTAATGATTATGAACCGCGACGGCGAGGACTCGCTTGGCGGCAGTTTGACCGATCACGTAATTGTCGAGGTGTTCGACAATGGACCGTGGTGCGGGAATTTCGCTGAACAGTGATTTCGACGGGCCGCGTCGACGCTGCTCCTGATCGAGGATTGACTGGCAAAGGTCAATGCACTCGGCGCAGATATAAACGTCGCCCGGTCCTTCGACGAGCGGTCCGACGTCACGGTAACTCTTGCGACAGAAACTACAAAACGCATTCTTCTTAGTCGACGCGCTACTGCGGCGTGAGTTGGAAGATTCCTTGGTGGGCATACACGACTCCTTACTGATAAGAGCCTCGTCGCGCAACCTCAGACAAACGTGGGCAATCGACTCTCATGAACATCGATTCTTTGACGGATGGGAGATCCGAAAATGAAATCTTATTCGCGTTTGCCTACGACTCATCTGAACTCTCGCGGTGAGAACTCGACACATCGAACGGTTCAAGCCACGACTCGAATGCTTTCCAAGCTTGCTGGGACCGGCTGAGCATTTCAATGGAAAGTATTCAGTGATCACAGTACGCGCCTGAAGGAACATCCGTGTCCTCGAAGCTCGAGCCATTCATGGTTTGGGTAAAATTAATGGGTGCCAATGATTGGTATGCCCGACCAAGGTCGCTGCGGATCCGCCTCCACTTGCGTGAGACACGAATCTGTTTTGAACTTGAATCATTTTTGGGAGGGCGAACCATTGACTGGATCGGGTACCGGCGATTCGCTCACATGTGAACGGGCCGATGTTCTTATATTTCGGAATTCCGCTTCGCTAATGTCACCTTTGCGGAGCATTTCTTCCAGGTTTAGGAACCCTTCCTGGGGTGATGGACGGTCTTGGGTGGTGCAGTCGCGCAATCTTCCCAACACCCAAAACGCGCCAACTATCACGACAAGCAGGACCATCATCGCGAGACCAGCCTGCACGGCCGGTGCTGTGAAAATATCTGGCATAATCGTTCGTGCGAAACGGTACGGGACGAAAGCGAAACTCCGTTGGGGTTGGACCGATGGAATCCCTTCCTGTGGGACACCTTCATGATAGGCGTGTCCGCCATGGGTGGTCCACTGATTTTTATGCCGGAAATCCCGACTTTCCAGTTTCACGGGCTTTTTTTCACGCCTCGCTCGCAATTCGCTACGATTATCGCGGGAAACTCACGTCGTCGCGAAGCGCCTGCGTGTGGTAAGTCTCTGTTGAAAATATCTGAAGTGATCCCAAATGCTCCCGAAAACCCCGAAAGCGATCCATGGCCGATCCTGACTCGAATCCTTATGAAACTCCCGTCGAAGTCGGGGCCGGCGAAGTCGGGGCCGGCGAAGTTGCCGCTGTCGAACCAGCAGTGGGGAAAATCAATCGACTTTCACACCCGGCATTCGTCGGCTTCCTAGCGACTCAGTTTTTCGGTGCTTTCAACGACAATTTGTTCAAGCAATTACTGCTGCTGCTGGCGATCCCGACTGCCGTCGTCGCGGGCGCATCGGAAGCGGGGCTTCTCGATCGACCGAATGTGCAGAATGTCGCGGGCGAAAGTGTGGCTGCAGCAGGTGAGGAAGCGGGTGCGGACGGGGGGGGCGGAACGGATGTCCAGGGCATTGCGACGATCGTGTTCGGGATTCCGTTCGTGCTCTGCGGTGGCCTGGCGGGCTACCTCGCCGATCGCTTGAGCAAACGCACGATCATCGTGTCAAGCAAAATCGCCGAGATTGCCGTGATGAGCCTTGGATTGCTCGCGTTCCTATCCACGCCGATGATCGGATTCATGGGATTATGGATCGTTCTGTTTTTAATGGGTCTGCAGAGTACCTTTTTCGGTCCAGGAAAATACGGGATCCTCCCCGAAATGTTGCCACGTGATCAACTCGGTCGTGCCAATGGGTTGGTTTTGATGACCACGTTCATCGCCATCATTATCGGAACGGCGGTCGCGGGGCCGCTCAAAGATGCGATCGTCTCGCCAACCCTGCCCCCGATGCAAGAGGCTGCTGGACTGTGGGTCGCGTCGCTCGTGTGCATCGGGATCGCAATTCTCGGAACACTCACCAGTCTTGTGATTATCCGTTTGCCAGCGGCTGATCCTCAGCTGCAACTGAAGACTGAGAATCTGTGGATCCCGCAAACGATTCGCTCGCTGCTGTGGCGTGACAAACCACTGCTGCTCGCACTGCTCGCGTCCTGTGTCTTCTGGTTAATCGCCGGTTTGACTATTCAGTCAGTCAACTCGCTCAGCAAAGTTCAATTGGGTCTGAGCGACACGTGGACGAGTCTGCTGGTGGCTCTGATTAGCGTGGGGATCGCGATTGGCGGGGTGATCGCGGGTACGCTGACGCGAAAAATCTCGGACAATTTCGTCATCCAAATTGGCATGTGGGGCACGGTGATCTTCTGCGCAGTGATGTCGATCACGCTGCCGGGGACGGATGACACGCCGGGCCACGGACACTTGCTCGGGTTCGCCGGCTGTGTGCCCGTGTTGATGCTGCTGGGGGCTTCGGCAGCATTCTTCGCGATCCCCATCCAAGTCTTCCTTCAGGACCGACCTCCCCATGAACTCAAGGGGCGGATGATCGCCGTGATGAACCAGGCCAATTTCTTCGCAATCGTGCTCTCGGGCGCCGTGTACATGTTGCTCGACCGAGTCATCGCCGCCGCGGATTGGCCTCGCAGCTATTTGTTCGCGGCGATGGCGTTGCTGTTTCTTCCGGTTGCGGTTTTCTACAAGATGGATTCGGCGAAGCATCCTGTTGAGATCGCCAACGCGTGAGCGTCGCTCTTGTTGACGTCAAACCAGTACTACGCCGGCATTTTATCCCTCGCGGCCGACTCGAGTTCTCCCGAACTTGTCGAAATCAGATGCCGCTCGCTAGGCTTCTCGCGTGGTGGATCCATCTCAGCGTCAACGGGAGGTTCCTCCACATTTTCAGATTCCCGAATTTGCACATCACGCAGCGCCCTGCATGCTCAGCGCAGAGTCTTGCAGATCGCTGAAGACGGCCTGTGCCGCTGCATGGCTTTACCGCCATTCATTTCTCCCATACTGGGATCATGAGCCTCGGTTGGACCGGTGGTACATGAAATGCAACCCTGGCGGCATCGCGTTTGAGATCTGAGAGGGTTCTTGATCATGTTCGGATAAGTCCATCTAACAAAAGCTCCTTGATGCACACCCTGATTCTCGTTGTCTTTGTCATTGGCTACCTCGCGATTGCGTTGGAGCACAAAATACACATTAACAAAGCCGCCAGTGCCCTTTTCATTGGTGTGGTGTGCTGGGCACTTTATGTCGTCGACGTCGGCGCGTTCATCACCCCCGATACGATTCCAGATTGGTTTCGCATGGAAGCCGAAGCGGAGGGAATCAAACAGGTTCCGCTGCACTTTGCAATCGATGCGCAGCACCTGCACCAGACGGGTGAGATTGCGAGCATCCTGTTCTTCTTGATGGGAGCAATGACAATCGTCGAACTCGTCGACTCGCATGAATCATTTGCGCTGATCACCGACCGTATCCGGACAACGAACAAACGAACGCTGCTGTGGATTGTCGCAATTTTGACGTTTTTTATGTCGGCCGTCCTCGACAACCTGACGACCACAATCGTGATGGTTTCGTTGCTGAAAAAACTGGTTCATGATCGCAACGATCGCCTGCGATTTGTCGGCTTGGTGGTGATCGCTGCGAATGCTGGCGGAGCCTGGACGGTGATCGGCGACGTGACGACGACGATGCTGTGGATCCAGCACAAGATTGGGACTGTCGAGGTCATGCAAGAAATCTTTTGGGGCAGCCTCGTCTGCATGCTCGTACCTTTGGTCGGGTTTTCGTTCATGATGCCAGGCAAACTCGCGCCGGTGGAATTGAAACGCTCCATTCGTCCTGACATTCGGCCATGGCATCAGTGGTTATTTTTGATTTTGGGGCTGATTGCCCTGCTGGGCGTTCCCGTATTTAAAACCTTCACGCACTTGCCGCCCTATATGGGAATGATGCTCAGCCTCTCCGTATTGTGGATCGTCTCCGAGTTGGTCGGCCACACGCTCGGTGAGGAGACCCGTTCAACGACGGGCGTGCTGCCCGCGCTCAAGCGTGTCGATATGTCGAGCATCCTGTTCTTTTTAGGGATCTTGCTCGCTGTTGGATCCCTTGGTGCGACCGGAATGCTGCAGTCGACCGCGGTGTGGTTGGATAGCGTGCTTCCCAACCGCGATGTCGTGGCGGTCGTGATCGGCTTGGTCTCCGCCGTCGTCGACAACGTTCCCTTGGTGGCCGCTGGTATGGAGATGTATAACCTGCCCGTTAACGATCCGTTCTGGATGTTGCTGGCCTACTGCGCCGGCACGGGCGGAAGCTGCTTGATCATTGGCTCGGCAGCAGGTGTCGCCGCGATGGGGCTCGAACACATCGACTTCCTGTGGTACATCCGCAAAATCAGCTTGTGGGCCGTAATCGGATACCTTGCCGGCGCCGCCGTCGTCATCACCACGCTCTCACGCGGCTGATGTTCGCCGTTTGGAGGCGTCCAACCGAGAATCATCGGCGTGGCCTTTACTACACGTGGTTTGAATCCCTCCGCTGCCATGCGTTGTCTCTCCACGCCCTTACCGCCTGGAATCGCCGATCTTAAGAACGGCCTGGAATTTGACTGGGATCCAGAGTCGACTCATCAAAACGTTGTGTCTAAAAATGGGGACTGATATGCTGGCGGCAGCCGTTGCCGTGGGGCCACATTCCTGGCCCGCCATGCACTGCAAGTTGGGTGGCGAGGCACGATGAACAGCGATCCAGATGCCTCGCCGACACGCCTGGTGACTTCATGGGTCTACTGATGGTCGGAGGCGTCTGTCGAATCGACCAGCCCATCGGTCGTGATGGTCAGCGTGGCGTCAGAGCGGATTTCTTTGGAGTCATCACTTCCGGCCAAGGAAATTTTGGTCGGCAGGCAACGTGTCATTTTCAAAATCATGCGGGGCTCGATCTCCACCTCGTCTTTCTGATCCTGATTGTGAAATACGAGCGTCTTGGTTTCGCCCGACTCGTTGGTCAGCTTCACTCGAAAGGCTGCGGACCTGGGCCGCCCGAACATCTGCACTGCATAGTAGGTGACGTCATCGCTCGTCGCGACCGCCACGCCCGTCTGAGTAACGAAGTCCGCAAGCATATTTTCACGGTGCGGCGGCGAGTCAATCCAGCCTTGGACGAACACCTCGATCAAGCTGTCGGAGGTGACCTCGCCAGTGTTCGTGCGGTAAGCAATGTTCTCGCGGACGACGCAGTAGTCGTAGCCAGCCGCTTCCGCCCGCTGGGCTGGCGTCATGCCGTTCGCCCGGTGCCCGTACTTATCTGTTCGGGCCATGAACTCCGCGAATTTGCTGGCAGCTTGCATCAGATGCTCATCTCTCTGCACAGGGTTCAGTCCCTTGGACTGACGAAACTGATTCGTCCGGTCGATGATCGCCGTTTGAACCGTATCGACGATGCTCGGCGAACGAGCGTTCGATTCGTTGTCGCTCGAGTTGGAGGTCGCTGAGGTTGGATCTTGGCCGCTCGCGATCATCATCGTCGCAACAGCCAATAATACATTGGCGGAAAAACAGTAAGTAGCGTGGAGCATCATGGTATACACCTTGTTAAGGAGTCGTGGGGTTTTATCTGCATTTCAGATTCTGGCACCTCGAACGCTGCGTCTCTCGTCTCTCAAAGCAGGCGCAATGGAATCGCGCGACGGGTCGAGGGCCCTTCTACCGGCAGTGTCTCGTCAATCTGCCGGTCAGTAGGTCTTTTCCGCCATGGCAACTTCAAAACCCGCTCGCCGAGCGCCTTCAACGATAGCTTGTACCCGCTCAGTCGTGTTGGTAACAATCACCTGCGTTCCCGGTGGCAAATCTGCCGCTTGGTAGACACGGTTTGTCTCATCTTCGACCAGCACGGGTCGTCCGTCGCTGGCCTCTTGATCTTCATCAGTCAGCACGCCGGTGTGAACGCTGTCGGCGTCAGTGCCAGAGGTGTCGTCAAGACTACGTACACCTGCATCGTGCGAGAAAGGTGTGTGTTGCCAATGTACTGTTATCTTTGCCATAGTCGCTAGCTCCGTTGATGCGCGGTCTGAAGTTGCTCGACCCTCTGGAACAACAAGCGGCGGGCCGGATTTTAATCAGCACGACGAGTTACTCTGTTCCGAAGGTTCTCACGCCAACGTTGCTGATGCGAACCGCATGCCGAAACGATGCATTCGGCGTGAGATGAGGCAACGCATGTGGTGAAGAATGAGAAAGTACAGGAAAATGAGAGGACGAGGCTGGGCAGCGACTTTCAGCTTGAATTTCTCCTTTTGAGTTTGAGATTCCATAGATAAGAGTCGTAGACGCAGGCAATCGGTCTTCTGCTTCACCATTAAGGGCCCGTAAACGTTTGCAATTGGAGGTATCCCTTAGTCTTAAGGATGATGCTCCTTTACACCCTGGGAAAAAACTCCAGCGTTAATTGCGGGATTGTTACCTGCTGCGTAATCGTCAAAACATTAAAATTAGCTCTCAGGTTACAAGTTTGGTTCTTCGCTGAGACGGGAAAGTCGCAACGCTTCGATGATCGATTCGTCGGAGTCAGATTCATCGCAGTCACGACAATTCAAACAGTCTGGTGAGCCAACGGGTGCCAAAGAAGGAGGTTTCCGGTGATTTTGCCGCAACCTTACCAATCCCCCCACACAGGATTTTGAGCTATGAAGATGAAGCGATTCGCCACAGTCGTCGCGGTCGTCGCGGTTACCGGTTGGAACACCGCCAGTGCTCAGCAGGGCACGAGGGTGCAAACGGGTCAGGCCGGGCAAATTGGTCAAGGCGCGCAGGCGGGCCAAGACGCGCAAGGGCTGCAAGGAACGCAGCGGGTGCAACGCACCTTGGACCAGTCCGGCCAATCCAACCGGTTCAATCAGTCGGCAGATGCCTCGCGCTCGAACAGCCAGCAAGGACCGACCGTCACGCAAGCCCTTGTCAAGAAAATGCAAAAGGCAAACGAAGCCGAGATTGAATTGGCGAAGTTGGCTCAGCAGAAGACGGACAATGACGAAGTCAAGCAATTGACGAAGACGGTGATCGAAGATCATCAATCGCTCAACCAGCAACTGCAGAAAATGAACGCTGGAAGTTCAGGTAACGCAGGATCACGCCAGCAGAATAGCAATAACCGATCTGATCGCGCCACCTCGCAAGCCGGTCAGTCCGGCCTATCGCGTCAAGGCGACAGCATGGGCGGGCAATCTTCGCATGTGCCAGAGCAACTCTGTAAAATTACCGAGCAGGCGTGTCAAAACTCGCTGGAAATGACCAAGGAAATGCTCAACAGCAAACAGGGTCAAAATTTCAATATGGGCTTCCTCAGCCAACAGATCGTCGCCCATACGATGGCTCTTGCGGAATTGAAAGCGATCAAGAGCAGCGGACCTGAAGAGCTGAACGAAGTCGTAACTACCGCCATTGACAAGACTGAGCAACATCTCAAGCGAGCAAAAGAGATCGCCAAGAAACTCGAAGACAACGAGAAATCCAACTCGTAGTGTCGTCTAGCAAATGGCAGATGTCCCCCTTGCTGGAATGGGCCCGCGAGAGTCAACGGCGTGTGGCCGAGGGCATTCGCGATTACACCTGTGTGATGGTCAAGCGTGAGCGAGTCGATGGTGAGTTGCGGGGTCGCCAGGCGATGTTCGCAAAGGTTCGCCACCGCCAAATGCATGAAGGCGAGATCATCACTCCACTGAGCATTTACCTCAAATTCCTTGCTCCTGCGGACGTTAGAGGAACGTCCCCGCTGCCTCGAAATGCGCCGTCGATAAAAAAGCGGATCGATGTCCATTGATGTCCACGAACAGGAGCAGGAAATGACCACCACGATCGACTATGAAAAACAACGTGAGAAATTGGTCGAGCGAGAGTTGCGGGAGCTAGGAATCCAAGATGAAGCGGTGCTTCGAGCGATGAGGGAGGTTCCCCGCGAAGAATTCATTTCCGCCGACCTTCGTGAATTCGCCTATCGCGATACACCGCTGCCGATTGAAGCTGGCCAGACGATTTCCCAACCCACGCATCCATTCGTGACGATCGATCGTTGATCAGTTTATCCTCGCAGCGGATCCAGCGAGGGTGCTCAAATTTCACTTTCCCGGAAACACGCGGGTGTTGCTCGATCTATACGGCACTAATCGTCTACCGGAGCTTTGGGACGATGCGGATCTCTTTTATCCGGGGCGATTCCATGGCGAAGTTGATCGCGTGCACACTTTCATTCCGCAAGGAGGTGGTGACTACCTCGAAGGTCATCGGTGCGCTGGGGAACTGCTGACGCGACGACTGCTGCAAGAGTGCATCTGCTTCTTTGCCCAGCGGATCTGCTATCGAGTCCCCGAGCAAAATCTCAACATCTCGCTCAGGCGATTCCCAGCCGAACCGTAAAGCCAAATGCTCATCGATCATGTCCGATGTCGCTTCACCAAGTAACAGAATGCGGGTCGAGGCAGGGGGCAATCTTATTCGAATTTTCCACGGCATCCGACTTTATCGGAGTGAATTGTGCGAATGAATGGTCCGACGCCTTCTACCGCGTCGCAGCGATGCTCAGCTCACTGGCCGCTCGGACGTCTGCTTTCAGGACGCGCTGCATGAGCGACACCGCTTGCTCGGAACGCTCCTGAGTGTTGGCCGCGACACAATCATGGGGTACGCAGACCTTGTAGTCTCGCATGTAGGCATCATTGGCTGAAAACAACACGCAAATGTCAGTGGCGAAGCCAGTGATAACGAGCGTGGTGGCTTCCAAGGCTTGTAGTAATATTTCCAGCGTTGTCCCATAAAACGCCGAATGCTTGGGCTTTAACACGAAATAGTCTGCCGGTTCGGGTGCCAAAATCTCTGCAATGGGTTTGCCGCGAGTGTCCTCGCCGACGCAGTGTACATACTGCGCCCTGAAATCCGACTTCCACTTTCCAAAATTGTCGTTGGCGTAGATCACAGGCAAGCCTTGAGCTCGAAAACGCTGCTTAAGATTTCGCAGATGCAGTGCAGCGGGAACGCCGAATTCCAATAACTGTTCCCCGCCTTCAAATTCCAAGTCATTGATTACGTCGACGAGCAGCAGCGCCATCGCGCCGGTATCCGCCTCCTCCTCGCACAACCCCTGCTTCTTATTGGTAGTTTTCATAAATTCGCCCTTCCATTTTCTGGCAGCGGGGCAGCTGCGATGCGTGGGTGAGGTTGTCGTAAAACGAAATCGCGGGCAACGCGAAAACCGGCGAGCAACACTTGCTCGTCGTCCTTCAACGGGCCGGACCGCTCTTCGAATAGGCTCTCGGACAATTCAAGTTGCTCGTGAAGTGAATCTGGCGTTTTGACCGCCTCTCAAGTGACCGTTTCTAACTCCACTTTCATCCAGCCTGCCTCGCGTTGGTCGAAGGATTTGTAGGCGTCAATCGCGGAGACGATTGGCTGTTGTTGGCTAATGATGGATGTTGGATCCAGATCGCCTCGATTGACCATACGAACCAGCTCGGGGATGTACTTGCGATGGTTGCAGTTGCCCATGTTGAGCGACAAGTTTTTGTTCATTGCCGCACCGATTGGGAACGTGGAAGCGGTCGGCGGATAGACGCCAATGATGGAGATCGTGCCAGCCTTGCAGACCGACTCCACCGCCCACTGCAATACTTGAGACGGTGCACTGCCAGGCTGCCAGAGTTCCCCGCCTTTGCCAGAGTCTTTGCCTTCGGCGTCGACGCCAACAGCATCGATAACTCGATCCGCACCGATTCCCGCAGTGAGTTGCTTGATCGTTTCAACCGGATCTTCAATGCTAAAATCCACCACTTCGGCTCCATGCGTCCGAGCTACATCGAGTCTGGAGCTAATGCGGTCCACTGCGATAACGCGTCCTGCCCCCAACAAGTAGGCACTGATAATCGTGAAGATGCCCACGGGGCCGCACCCAAAAACCGCCACCGTGTCTCCCGGCGTGATCTCCGCAATATCCGCCGCAAAATAGCCGGTCGGAAAGATATCAGAAATCAAGATTGCCTGCTCATCGCTCACACCGCTGGGGAGCCGTACCAAGCCGACGCTAGCGAAAGGAATCCGTGCATACTCTGCTTGCAGACCTTGAATCGGGCCGGTCATTTTGGGACCACCGAAAAAACAGGTCCCCGCATCGCTCCCGTTCGGATTGGCTTCGTCACACTGCGAGAAATAGCCAGCTCGACAATACGAGCAGCACCCGCAGGCGACAGTCGACGGGATCACAACGCGGTCTCCAGGGCGAAAGTTTCTAACTTGCGAGCCGACTTCTTCAACAACTCCCACACCTTCATGCCCCAAAATCGTTCCCGGCTTCATCCCAGGCACGCTCCCCCGTACGAAGTGCAAGTCGGTCCCGCAGATTGCACTGGAAGTCAGACGCACAATGGCATCACGTGGATCCTCGATCTTTGGAGAATCGACGCTATCAAGTCGGATGTCGCCGACACCGTGAAATACGACCGCTTTCATCATTTTGATCCTTGTCAGTGTTAAGTTGAAATGCGATGGCAACTTGCAGATGCCCGGGCCACCGGCGCATCAGAGGTCACGCCCCACTCCAGACGCCGCGTATGCTTTGCGTGCGACGGCTTTGCGTAGGATTCAGGTCAGTAATTGAACGAAGCTCGCCGCATGGTAGCGGACGAGGCAACGACGCCCTTCACTGAGGACTCGCTGCCTCATCCACGATGCTAGAACTTGCCTGCCGTCGCTTGTCCACAGCGACTGGGCCGCCCGCTCTAGGCATGCGAGGCTTCTGGATTCACTGAACTTTTGGCGACCTCGGTTAGCTTCTTGTCCGCATTTCCCTCTTCGTCGAGGGTTTGCTGCAGCAAGTCCGCCACATCATCATGACCACATCGCTTGGCGAAGTTTCTCGCCGACCCATAACCCGCCATTTCGTAGTGCTCCACTCGCTGGCCAGCGGCAATGAGTGCGGCGTCCTTGACCGCCGCGTCGCCAGTAGCCTTGATGACTTCATCCCCTTCGGCGACCAATCCTTTCATCGCTTGGCAGGTTTGACGCTCGGCGGCTACATCGAGCAAACTGAAGGCTTTCTCTAAACGCGTCACATGCGTCTTCGTCTCGTGCAAATGGTTCTCAAAGGCGGACTTCAGTAGCGGCGCTGACGCGGCATCCACCATCTTGGGCAGGGCATCGACCAGCCGATTTTCCGCATCGTATAGATCCTGTAGCTGCTCAACCAATAGATCTTTCAGGTTTGAAAACTCGGTGCTTGTGAACAATCCCATTGTTTCATTCTCCCGTGCAAATTTAAAATATTCAATACGAATGCAACGTGCATTCAAAACTAACAAGGTGGACGGTGTAGCGTCGAACGCTTCCACATTGCCGCGAGCTAGCTAGTCTCTGCCGATTCAGATACCATTCTCAGCACGCCAACCACCATCTCGCGACAGACGCAAACTCCATTCCTGCAAACGGCCCAACTTCCATGCGGAACATGCTTTATCCAAAATGGAGCTTTGCCCCATCGGTCTGGACGCATGCGCCGTCCAGCAGTGCAGGAACGACCTTTGCTCTCGATAACGGCCTCGTCGCTGACGGGGTCGTTGCTGCAGGGGTGTTTCCTGGCCAGGCTGAGTCGCTTCAGCGAGCGGACCGCCGGCATTGCCGGTGGCGATTTGGAGCTCCGCTTACTGCAGCGTCACCGACGTCGACTCGATCACTCGCCACTCGATTCGTCTTTGCGTTGAAGCGAGGCTAACGAGCAGGCGGTCGTTCAACTCGGGAAAAGCGAGTGACTCACGTCTGCACGCTCAGTGGTTTCGCAGTGCATCAATGAGATCTTCTTTGGTCATCTTCGAGCGGCCTTCGATGCCGATTTCTTTTGCGCGGTCATAGAGATCTTGTTTGCTCCACTCCTCGTATTTGGACGCTTCGCCACCGCGCTGGGCGGTCTGATGCCGGTCCGAGTTGGCAATCCGAGCGGCCTTCTCCTTGCTGGCTCCTTCTTCACGAAGTGCCTCGTACTGTTTGTCGTCTTTGATGGACGGTCCATGGTCTTTCGACATGATGGCTTCTCCGATGGAAAGTGAATGAATGATTTCGCGTTAGAGGGCAGATGGAGTGCCAAATGAGCACGCAGTGGAACTGCGGTTTTAGGGACTACAACGACGATGGTATCTATGATGCGGTCGAGACGAACTATTACTACGACTTCCAACAGGCGTAGGATCGAAGCCGCCAGCGAAGCGGTCGCGAACCGGTCAGTTTTTGATCAGCCCACGGGCTCAGACACTATCGACGCCGGAGTACTACTTCCCTCAAGAGCCAATTCGCATGAGCAACGCCCCAATTCCCCTACGTGCCTTTCCGAAAAGTGGTCCGACTCTTGGGAGGACGCACCGAGCTGGCGGAATTGTCCCGAGGGTTTTGCCCACCGGGGAATGGGATTTGCTTGCCGGTTCAGCAAAACTCCACAACTTTCAGTCTTGCTGACATAGGCGATCTCGATGAGGGATGAACAGTTACTTCATAATCCTGCCTATGCGGCGGAACTGATTGAGCGACTCAAGCGAGAGATCGCAGGTGAGGTTCGGTTTGATCATGGTAGTCGCGCCGCCTACTCGACTGATGGATCGAACTACCGCCAGATCCCCATTGGCGTTGTCATTCCCAAGACGGTTGATGATGTATTGGCCACCATCGCGGCTTGCCAACAATTCGACGCGCCGATCACCTCGCGTGGCGGGGGGACAAGCTTGGCGGGACAGTGTTGCAACGTCGCGGTCGTCATTGATTATTCCAAGTACATGCATCATGTATTGGAAATCGATGTTGAAAATCGGCTCGCACGCGTTGAGCCGGGGTGCAAACTGGACACCCTGCGGCAGGCTGCAGAAGAACATGGGCTGACGTTCGGCCCCGATCCGGCGACTCATAACCACAACACGCTCGGCGGGATGATCGGCAATAACTCTTGCGGTGTCCACAGCGTGATGTCCCAATTCTATGGCCCGGGTCCGCTAACGCGGCACAATGTTCAATCGCTGGATGTCGCCTTGTATGATGGCACTCGGTTTACTGCTAGCGAAACTTCGGAGGAAGAATTCCGATCGATCGTGGACGCCGGCGGACGGCTCGGAGAAATTTACGAGGCGTTGCGTCGACTGCGTGATGAATATGGATCCTTGATTCGCGAAAAATACCCGCAGATTCCACGACGTGTGTCGGGGTATAATCTCGATGCCCTGTTATCCGAAAACGGGTTTCATGTCGCCCAGGCTCTCGTTGGCACCGAGGGCACATGCGTGGCGGTCTTGGAAGCGACCGTCAAGCTTATTCCCGCGCGCGCTCAACGCACGCTCGTGGTGCTAGGCTATCCGAGTGTTTTCGAAGCCGGAGATCATGTACCCGACATCATGCGTCACCAACCTGTCGGTCTGGAAGGAATCGACAGCCGATTGGTGCATTATATGAAGCAAAAGGGGCTGCACCCGAACGATGTGCAGCTCTTACCCGACGGTTCCGGATGGCTGTTAGTCGAGTTTGGTGACGCGACCAAAGAACAAGCCAGTGCTGCAGCGAATCGCTTGGTGGAAGAGTTGAAACAAGGGGACAATCCACCGCACATCAAGATCTTCGACGACGACTGGGAGGCGGAAAAGCTCTGGCAGGTTCGTGAATCAGGATTGGGCGCGACGGCGCACGTGCCGACAATGCATGAAGCCCACGCTGGCTGGGAAGACGCCGCCGTTGCGCCCGAAAATGTGGGTAAGTACCTACGTGAGTTTCGTGAGCTGCTCAATGAATTTGAATATGACTGTGCTTTGTATGGTCACTTTGGACAAGGCTGCATTCATTGCCGGATCACATTTGATTTAAAAACCGAGCCAGGCGTACAACATTACCTGCTGTTCATCGAGCGAGCCGCTGATCTCGTGGTCAAGTACGGCGGGTCGTTGTCGGGTGAGCACGGCGACGGTCAGGCTCGCGCAGCATTGCTAACAAAGATGTACGGCGACGAACTCGTGACTGCCTTTGCAAAATTCAAGGCCGTTTTTGACCCTCAATCGCGGATGAATCCGGGAAAGGTGGTCGACCCCTATACACCCGATCAAAATCTGAAGCACGGTCCGCGTCACTATCGTCCGATGGACGTCCAAACTGTGTTTCAATTTCCAGCCGATAATGGATCGTTTGCCAGTGCGGCAAATCGCTGTGTGGGTGTGGGCAAATGTCGCCGCGACGAAGGCGGCGTGATGTGCCCGAGTTACATGGCGACACGCGAAGAGGAATACTCCACGCGAGGGCGCTCACGGATGTTGTTCGAGATGCTGCAGGGCGACGTTCTGACCAACGGCTGGCGTGACAAACATGTCCTACAGTCACTCGATCTTTGTTTGGCGTGCAAGGGTTGTAAACACGAGTGCCCTGTCAACGTCGATATGGCAACTTACAAAGCCGAATTCATGTCACACTATTATCACTGCCGATTGCGGCCGCGTGAAGCTTATGCCATGGGTTGGATCTATTGGTGGGCGAGGCTCGCATCGATGATGCCACGACTCGCAAACTACTTCTCCCAGACCAAGCCGTTTGCAGGGCTGGCAAAATGGACCGCGAATGTGTCGCAGGAGCGAGAACTGCCGACATTTGCCGATCAGACTTTCCGAGACTGGTTCGCAAATCATCGCCAGATGCGCCCAATGCCTTCGACGGCGTCGGAACCAAAACCTTCGGCTAGCTTTCCGGACGCCGCGATTAGCCACAAGCACGTCCCGCGATTCCAGACCGATAGCTACACCGACAACGCGGAACTGCAGCGGCTCCACCCATCAGGATCACGACAAACCTACCTCGGTAATCGGGTACTGCTGTGGCCCGATACATTTAATAACTTCCTTAGCACGGACGCCGCCGTCGCGACGGTGACGGTACTTGAGCAACTCGGCTACCAAGTTGAAATTCCCGCACGCTCGTTGTGTTGTGGACGGCCACTTTATGATTGGGGGATGCTTCAAGCTGCTCGGAAACTGCTGTTGAAAACAATTGCTGCATTGCGGCCCTGGATCATCGAAGGAGTACCCATGGTCGGAATTGAGCCCAGCTGCGTGGCAACATTCCGCGATGAGTTGGTCGAGATGCTCCCGCACAACGAAGACGCAAAGAGACTTTCACGGCAGACCTTTATGCTTAGTGAATTTCTGCAGATGCAACAGCATGACTTGCCTCAACTCAATCGCAAGGCTCTCGTGCATGGGCATTGCCACCACAAATCGGTCATGCACCTGGATGCCGAGGTCGCGGTGCTCAAGCGTCTCGGCTTGGACTATCAGATCATCGATGCTGGATGTTGTGGCATGGCGGGTGCCTTTGGCTTTTCGGCGGATCACTATGATGTGAGCGTGAAAGTCGGCGAGCAGAGTCTGCTACCAACCGTCCGCGATGCGGACGACGAGACATTGATCATCGCCAATGGTTTCAGTTGTCAGCAGCAAATTAAACAACTCACCGAGCGGAAACCGCTCCATCTAGCTGAAGTCGTCGCCATGGCTTTCCAGTGCAGCCAGACACAGCAGAACCAGTATTCTCATCGTGGACGAGGCCATGAATCGTGAGCTTCTCAGCGGGCAATCGCGTCCGGTATGCCACCCCGCCAGACCACTGCGGACCGAATCGCAGAGCAGTCTTAGCACCAGGGAACTGGTGACGCAGGTCGCACTGAGGCCTTTCTGTGGTAATGTCGGCATCGATTGGTGAAGCCCAATCGGGACGGCATGGGGAATTTCCCCAGGATGGTTTCGTGATTTGCTCCAGAGCGTCAGGCACAGCGAGTGCTCCCCTGCAACGTCGCGTGCTCCGCAGCTCTGGCAATAGAAGAGGAAGTCCGCAGACGAACGCATGGAAGACGAACGCATCGTTAAGCAATCAGGAACTTCCTACAAGGCCGATTCGCTGCACGCTTTCGGTGGCCAGGTGGCAGTGAATTGATTTTGACGATGATGAGATTTTGAGCGAAGATGGAGAGCTTGATCGATGCCACCGGACATTGAAATGAACGACAAACATAGAGAGAAGGGCTTGTCAGACCACTACATCATTGTCGTCGGCGCTTCCGCTGGCGGACTGCAAGCGATATCTCAGTTGGTGTCGCAGTTACCGGCAGAACTGCCCGCCGCCGTCTTCATCGTTCAACATATGGCAGCGCAGTCGCCCAGCGTCATGGCTGGCATACTCAACAGGCTTGGAAGATTGCCAGCCAAGCAGGTGGAAAATGGCGAGCGTTTTCGGCGCGGTCGGATCTATGTCGCGGTGCCTGACCATCATCTTTTGATCGAATCCTCTCGCGTGTACGCCACGAAGGGGCCTAAGGAAAATCGCTCGCGTCCCGCTATTGATCCTCTGTTTCGATCAGCGGCTTCAGCACATGGGCCCCGCGTGATCGCCATCATTCTAAGCGGGATGCTGGACGATGGTACAGCGGGTCTCGCTGCCGTGAAACGATGCGGAGGAATCACCATGGTGCAAGACCCGCGAGAGGCCGCGTACAGCGAAATGCCCCAGAGCGCTTTGGATCACGTTGAGGTCGACTACTGCGTCCCGGTTGATGCGATGGCTGAAACGATCACGACTCTACTCAATAGAGAAATGAGTGAATTGGATACACATCGATCGATATCGGATCTGGAGCTGGAATTGCAGATTGCCAGCGGAAAAGTAAGCCGCCCCCGAGATACCGCATCGCTCGGTAATCTTACGTCATTCAGTTGTCCCGAATGCGGGGGGCCACTGTGGAATGTCAATGATAGCAGTGTGGATCGATTTCGCTGTCATACGGGACACGCCTTCACGGCACAAACATTGGCGGCAGATCTTTCCAGTGCCGCAGAACAATCACTGTGGGTTGCACTGCGCACGATGGAAGATCGAGCGCGGATGTTTGATCGGTTAAAGCGACGGCATGAGGATCACAGCAGAGGCCCCATGGCACTACGTTTCGCCGCCTTAGCAGACGAAGCTCGGGAACATGTTGAGCAACTGCGAGCGTTCTTACGGACGGTCTGGGAGAATTAGAGCCTATCCGAAAAGGCGTCTGACAACGGACTATCACCGCGTGGCTCCAAATACATGACCGCGAAATAAGCTCGATCGTCTACCCAAACATTCTTTGGTATCAGGCCCGCCTCGACCGCCATTGCGGAGAATCCACCAATGGTATATTTGTGGGAATATTCGGTATGGATTCGCTCTCGTTGCGCAAAGGGAATAACAGTGTCCCCGACGCGAACGATTTGATCTTGTTTGCTTTCAAGATAGATCTCGATTCGTTCCATCCTTGGGTTGTAGAAGGCAACGTGACGGAATTGATCGACATCGAAGGTTGCGTTGGCTTCCTGGTTGAGGCGGTGCAGTAGATTCAAGCTGAAAGCAGCGGTGACCCCTTCTGAATCGTTGTAGGCGGCTTCCAACACGGACTTGTCTTTTTGCAGATCAAAGCCAATCAACAGCCCACCATCGTTGCCACAGCAATCAGCAATGAGTTGAAGTAGCGATATCGCCTCATCGTATGAGAAATTGCCAATCGTTGAACCAGGGAAATAGACACAGATGCGCTGGCCGGCGAACCGCGGTGGGATGTCAACCTTGCGGGTGAAGTCGCTAACGATCGGCTCGACTTCCAGAGCAGGATACTCCTGACGGAGTCGTTGCGACGTCGCCAGTAGGTGATTTTCGGAAATGTCGATTGGCAGGTAAGCCTGAGGGTTCTTAAGATAGTTCAGCAGGAGACGCGTCTTCCGGCTGTTGCCGCTGCCGAGTTCCACCAGCAACGCCTGAGGACCGATCTCGCGTGCGATTTCTCGCATATTTGCCCGCATGATCGCTTGCTCGCTTCGCGTGAGGTAGTATTCGGGTAGCTGGCAAATTTCATCGAACAGTGCCGAACCTCGCTCGTCGTAGAGGTGTTGGCTGGAGACTCGCTTGGGCGTTTTCGACAGTCCCGCGATCACATCAGCGACAAAACCTTTCTCCGGGGCTGTTGCAGCATCTCTGTGGCAAGGCAGGACGTGATGGGAAGGGGGCAAGGCGGTTTGCGTATCGGACTGCGTCAAGGTTTTTCCCGTCATAAGAAGTGAGGTTTCCGCGCTGGGTCGGAGTGCTGGCTAGGCTCTCACCGCAAACGCCGTTCCCCGGTCAAACGTCCGCTCGTCAAAAACTGAAAATGGAGATTTCCCCCAGGCAGGGTGTGGCCACCGCTGCGGTAACCTGTTGGACAGAGCGAGTGCCGCAAAACCGAATTTCGATCGCGACCATGATCTCTGCGGCGCTCTCACCGATCAACAAGCCGCGTGTTTCGTAGGTCAAGATCCACGCGACGCCAGCCAAAATTGCTCCGCTCAGAATGGAGGCGATTCCATCGAAGCAGGGAATTTGCAGGAGATGGCCGAGCAATATACCAGATACCAGCAAAGGCAACGAACAACCCTAGCAGCGCGGCACAATCCTCGGGATCCATTCGCTGGGCTGGGGGTTCTTCCCATATCGATTCAGGGGATTCTTCGCTTTGACAGGTCCGGTGAATCCTGAACAATCAGTGCAGTCGTTACTTGTCAATTCAACCCCGGAGTACTTGAATGTTGAAGTCGCTATCAATCGCCTTGGCTGCGCTCGTTGTGTCCGCCTTTTTCGCTACTGACGCCAGTGCGTTTCACCGTCGCCATCATCGGCAGCAGCAATGCTGTTGCACACCGGACCCATGTGCTACGGTCCACAACCAATGCAACACCTACGGGCAGTACAACACCTACGGGCAGTACAACACCTACGGGCAGTCCAACACCCCCTACTCTCCTTATCGCTCGTCATACGGGAGTGTCTACTCCGGCACCCACTATCCAACCGGCTACGGATATCAGAATTCATCCGATGGGACCTCCTACGACAGTTCTTATCAGGGTGATTTCAGCTCCTCTTATGATAATAACTTCGGCCATCCCACGGTTGGTCGAGGCAGAGTGAACATGAACCTGGGAAGCGGACTCGGGCGCGGTTGGTGATGGAAAATCGATTCGGCTGAACAGCCGTTGTGATGCTGGTTGGCAATCCGTCTGCGAGCTCACAGCGGCAGGTGGGCTCGTCTATCGCGAGCAACTTGCAGTCGTTCATGTGCATTGAGTCCACGCCCGCAATTCGCAAGAAGACGCTGGGCACACTGGGATGGCCATCGCGGATCAGTCGTTCGGTCGCAATCATACTGCGTGGGTACGGCCACTTCGCCTCTTGCGGATCATCCTCCTGAATGTGATCGCCGGTCGATGGGGAACGACCTCTCGGCCGAGCGAACGGAAGCGGCAACCGTCAAAGGCTAGTGGCTCGTCGCTCACGCCGTGCCTTTCACGCGAACTATGCACCAAGTGAGGCGAAAGGATTCCAGCGCCTGCCCTATCGATGGCAGATTTATTGGCCGTGCACCTGGACTCCACTCTTCTCCTCTGTCTGGAAATGCTTCTTTTCGCTAACGCGTCGGAAGATATCTTTGAGCATTTCCATCGAGGCTGGTTTGATTCGATACAAATCAATACCAGCGGACTTCGATTGCTGCCTCGTCTCAGCATCATCGTAGCCCGTCACGGCGACCAAAAAGGTATCGCGGCAGTGATCTAGCTTGCGAATCTCTCTCGCCAGTTCTAGCCCCGACATGCCAAGCAGGCCGATGTCCAACAGGACGAGGTCTGGCTGGAAGTCGCGCAAGGCGGCCAGCGCCGAGGGTCCGTCGGTAGCTGAGCGTGTTTCCTCCGCACCCAGCTTATTGACCAAAGCCTTCAAAATGAATTCGTTGTCGCGGCGGTCATCGACGATCAATACGCGATATCGTGTGGCGGGGAACGAGGCGTGCTCAGTCGACGCGGTGAGCACGGGGGCGGCGCAGGTGGGTAAGCGGACGACGAACGCTGACCCTTTTGCTTTTCCATCACTGTGAGCGGTGACACTTCCATCATGCATCTCGATCAGGCTCTTTACCAAGCCCAGGCCGATGCCCAGCCCGCCGCCGGAGTGATCCAGCGAATCGGTGGACTGCGACTGGGAAAAAAACTCAAAAAGCGTGGGCAAATCATTGCTATCAATGCCGATCCCTTCGTCGGTGACGCGAAATTCTGCACAATCGTTGTCCGCGCTCACGTCCACGCGGATCGAGGCCCCGTTTTCACTGAACTTAGATGCGTTGGAAATCAGATTGATCAAGACCTGGGTCAGCCGAAAACGATCGCCATCAATCCATGTCGAATCCACTGGAAGATTCGTCACGACATGCTGTTGCTTGTCGGCCAGTGTGGACTGAATGCTTTGCAGCGCCGCCTCCACAATCGACCGTATCTGTGTCGGCTCTTTGTTGAGTCGCGTCTTCCCGTTTAGACAACGTGACATGTCCAGCAGGTCATCAACGAGATGTGTCATCCGCTCGGTTTGCAGTTTCAGCATTCCATGCAGCCGTTCGTCGGAGGATCCATCATTCTCCATCAAATCAACAGCGGTGCGGAAGACGCTCAGCGGATTACGAAGCTCATGCGCCAGGACGCCGCAGAGCTGATGCAATCTCGCTGCGCTCGGCTCGACAATCGGGGAGGATGGCTCCGTCGGCAGTTCAGGTTTGGACTGGGGCAGATCGGCCATACTCGCGACGATCCTGCTCGCGATCAGTCGCGCCAGCCGCTTCGCGTCGGATCGCTCGTCCTCGGAGAACGGCCTCATTGACGACAACCGGGTGAACAGCATCGCGCCGACGAAGCCTCTGGCATTGGTGAGCGGAAACTTCATGAAGTGGTCGCGATCGCGAAAGTCCCTCCGCTTTTCGTTATCGGCGGCGAAGACCAATTCGTCATCGGCAAACATTGCGAATCGTTGGGTCAGCCCACCAGGTTGGAAGCAATCGATGCAGACCTCGTTGGCAAACTCCGGCACCAGCAGTCCGACAACGCAACTCAGTTCCAGTCGCAAGCGCACCATCGACGTCGGCTGCGTGCTTGGGGTTTGAAGATATTGCCATGCAGCGGCGAGGTCTTTTCCTGGCGAACTGGGTACTTCTGATTCGGTCTCGCGTTTTCGCGTCATGGAGCATCCTAACATCGCGGGTTGGTACGTTTTTTGGCAGAGCATCATTGGATTCCCAGCCAACGGGTTCTTAAGACGTCATTCCAAGTCAATTTCCATACGCTCCATCGCTCGTCGTTGCCTGATCGACAGCGCGTCCTAGCAGTGACCACCATCGCCTGCACGTTGGCTGCTGAAATCATCATCAGTGTCTCATGTGGGCAACACGGGAGAATCCCGAAAGCGAGATTGGGGGATTATCTTCGCGCCATCTACGCCCCCCATGAAGCGTCGTCTTGCCGTGCGACTTCCCGGCCAAGGAAACGCTCACATTCAGGCTCATCCGACCGAAGGGTGCGCCGGAGGTTTTCAAGGATCGCGGTAGGGACGGCTGTTGCCAGCCGCCCCCCGCACAGATCCGTACTTGAACCTTGACTCATACGGCTCTTGCCTTGAGTCGGGCGCGAAATCTTTCGCTGGGATAAGGGTGAAGTATCGTTGGTTCGGGCACGTACCGCGTGAACATGCAGGCGAAACGATCCCAAGTCCGAATGGCGTGGACTTAGGGCTTTTCTGCCGGTTTCACGGGCTCGACCGTGATCCGCTTGGCTCGGCTGGGGCGAGGCTTTTTCAGCTTGGGATATTTTGACTGATTTCGGCGTTTGAGCTCGCGAGGTTCTTCGCGACCGGGTCGATCTCGGACCAGCCGGGAAGTTGCCGACAGAACGATCCACATCAAATCGTCGGACGTTTCAAGTTGGTCGCTGAAGTATATCCAAGCATCGCGTGAACGAGAAAAGCTGACTTCACGCGGATGTATTTCCAGGACCGCAGCAGCGTCGTTGGTCAGTGAGCGTACCAAGTTGTAGGCTAACACTCCGACCGCTATTTCGCGGTCAAGGTTTTCGGGAGTATGGCAGCGTAGATCACAAAATCCCATCGTGGTCTTCCAGCAAGCAATGTCCGTTTCAACGTCCCATCGCAGACCATAGAGCTCCGCGATTTCGTCAGCGCTGAAACGCTTTGAGTCAACAAGCGTGGTGACGATCGTCAGCACCTCGGTGCGACCAGTCAGACGGTATCGAATGCAGCGATACTGGATTGATTCAGGTAGCTGTTGCCACTGCTCGGGTGTAAATCGATTTTTGTTATTCTTTGGTTTCTTCAGCGTGATTGTCTTTTCGTCGAGCACTTCGCAGACTCCTTCAAATGGTGAATTGCGACAGCCCTTAATCCCGCAAACCAGTTCAACACCTCGGCGATTCAGTAGCACCGAATCATAGAACGATTCGAAGTTGCTATCCGCGACGACGATATCGCCGGCTACGAAATCACCGTGTTTTTCACGGAAAAGGCTTACCTCGCCGGTCAGTTTCCCCTTCATTGCTGCGGTGTTGTAATTGACAATGCAACCGGTCGCCAAGCAAGTCGTCACCACGCAACGCACTTGAGGAAAGCCAAGCCCTTCTTTTTGAGTCGAAGGCTGAGGATAGACCTCTTGATTGGCCTGCGTATCAGGTGCGCGAAATACCAAACCATCGACCAAGTAGACATTTAGCCCGTGCCATTTCCACTGCGTAGGGGCTTTCCCGCGAAGTAAATCGACAATGCGTTTGCCAAGTCGATCGATCAGTTCAACGGTGAGCTTTGCCCTCGCCTTGCAGTAGGCCGAAGCATCTTCGCAGCAGGGCGACTGGCCTCGCCGTTTTCGCTCACGATTGAACTTCGTGAGGACGGTCGAACAGGCATCTCCGCGACTGAGGCACTGCGAAACGAACAAGCCGAGTGTGATCGCCGGGGTGAACTCCCGCTCACGGAACTTGATTTCGAGTTCATCACATAGCTGATGGACATCGTCGTCACTGAAGATTTCGGTTAGCCGGACTTGATCGAGTTGGATCAAATTGTCAATCCGCTGGACCACCTCCTGTGGATTGAGGGCCCGACGCAATTCGGCTCTGCGATTGGTATCGACAGGGGCTCCTCGGGTTGGCAGAATCATCGACGGCATCCTTGCTTGTGTTGAGATTTTTTTTAAGAAAAACCACGATGCAACAAGGGTGCCTTTTTTCGCTAGCTCAAATTTGTTTCACGCCAGATTCGCCCTAAGTCCACGCCATTCATCCCAAGTCCAGCGGTGGCGTTGGCTTCGTCGCCGAAGCTGGTGCAACCACATTTTCTTGATCTCGTCACAGAACTGTTGCAGGCGTTCGTGGTTTCCAGGGACGGCATGGTATTGCATCCAGCCCCGGATTGCTTGCGACAACCACCGGCCAACTTCACCAATCGAATGATGACGACGCTTCCGAAGCTCGATCTTGAGTTCCGCCAACTTGGCCCGCATCCGTTTCGCAATCGTTGTTCTGCGAAGCGCGAACCAGCCATGCCGGGTCACGTCGCAGCGATGCGTAAATCCGAGAAAGTCGAACGTTTCCGGTCGTCGTTCTCCGCGAGCCTGACGGTGCCTGGCTGCGCGGCGGCCAAACTCGATCAAACGGGTCTTTGTGTCGTGGAGTTTCAAGCCAAATTTGGCGAATCGCGTCCGGAGTTCTTCCAGACATCTTTCCGCGTCCACTTTACGCTCGAAACCGATCACGAAGTCATCGGCGTAGCGGATCACGACGACTTCGCCGCTCGCCCGCTTTTGACGCCACCACTGTATCCACAGATCAAACACGTAGTGCAGGTACACATTGGCAAGCAGCGGAGAAATCACTGCCCCTTGCGGTGTGCCTACGGTCGTAGCTGACCATTGCCCATCATCACTAACTCCCGCTCGGAGCCATTTACGAATCAGGCGAAGGATTCGATTATCGGCGATGCGATGCTCTAAGAATTTGACTAACCATCCATGGTCAATCGTTTCGAAAAAGCCTTCGACATCTCCATCTAATACCCAGTTCACCTTGCTGTCCGAGAGGCCAACATTCAGCGCGTCAAGCGCCATGTGTTGACTCCGCCCGGGCCGATGCCCATAGCTGAAATTGACAAAGTCCTTTTCGTAGATGCACTGCATTACCCACACGACTGCTTTCTGGACGATCTTGTCCTCCAGTGCCGCGATGCCGATAGGTCGTTGCCGACCGTCTGGCTTAGTAAGATAGATTCTCTTTGATGGCTTTGCCCGATAGGCTCCGCGGTGAATGCGACCGTTGAGATCGACAATCCGATCTTCAAAGCCGACTTCGTAGTCCTGCCATGTTACCTCGTCGACTCCCACTGCGGCTTTCTTCTTCAGTGCGAAGAAGGCTTCCGTCAGTAGTTCTTCATTGACGTGGTGTAACAACGACGTGAACTTAAACTCAGGACAATCCTGAGCCTTGATGCGCACGCCCGTCAGACCGGTTGATCTTCGATTCTTCCGCTTCTGCGAGCGGTCGAGATCGGTCTGTTGGGCGTTCCTCTTGGCTGGGTCCCTTTCCTCGACGGAGTCCGCTACTGGTTCAGTTCCAGCATTGTTCCCCCGCGTCGGCGGTACTACGGACCCATCTGCCATCCCATCCGCGTTCATACCAGCATTGCCCTCAGAGAGGTTTTCTGGTCGCCCTGGTCGTGTGTCGTCGCGACATGACCCCAGGGGCAGGTGGGACTTCCCGGTTCTCGCGTTTGGAATTTTCCACGCATGCACAGGTTCTTCGACTCCGCCATGTCCAGACTACCCTTACCAAACCGGTGTAGCTGGTGTTGCCTTCCCCACGCAAATGACAAGGTCGGCACATGGAAGACCTGATTTCGGAGCTCAATTAGCTGGCCTACGCTTCCCCCTGCACGGACGCTTGGCGCGGACTTTCCACGCCTCCGCCGAGGGCCGAAGTAGTTGGTTAGACCTTCCTCGTAAGAAACTTTCATTCTCTATTCCAAACCGGTTTTATCCCGGCACTCCATGGCTCAAGCGTCCAATGATAATTTGTGCGAGTTGTCGCTGGACCTTATACTGGGTCTGCCGGGAGAAACGGAATTAAGCTCGAATGGCGTGGACTTAGGGCGAATCTGGCGTGAAACAAATTTGAGCTAGCGAAAAAAGGCACCCTTGTTGCATCGTGGTTTTTCTTAAAAAAAATCTCAACACAAGCAAGGATGCCGTCGATGATTCTGCCAACCCGAGGAGCCCCTGTCGATACCAATCGCAGAGCCGAATTGCGTCGGGCCCTCAATCCACAGGAGGTGGTCCAGCGGATTGACAATTTGATCCAACTCGATCAAGTCCGGCTAACCGAAATCTTCAGTGACGACGATGTCCATCAGCTATGTGATGAACTCGAAATCAAGTTCCGTGAGCGGGAGTTCACCCCGGCGATCACACTCGGCTTGTTCGTTTCGCAGTGCCTCAGTCGCGGAGATGCCTGTTCGACCGTCCTCACGAAGTTCAATCGTGAGCGAAAACGGCGAGGCCAGTCGCCCTGCTGCGAAGATGCTTCGGCCTACTGCAAGGCGAGGGCAAAGCTCACCGTTGAACTGATCGATCGACTTGGCAAACGCATTGTCGATTTACTTCGCGGGAAAGCCCCTACGCAGTGGAAATGGCACGGGCTAAATGTCTACTTGGTCGATGGTTTGGTATTTCGCGCACCTGATACGCAGGCCAATCAAGAAGTCTATCCTCAGCCTTCGACTCAAAAAGAAGGGCTTGGCTTTCCTCAAGTGCGTTGCGTGGTGACGACTTGCTTGGCGACCGGCTGCATTGTCAATTACAACACCGCAGCAATGAAGGGAAAACTGACCGGCGAGGTTAGCCTTTTCCGCGAAAAACACGGTGATTTCGTAGCCGGCGATATCGTCGTCGCGGATAGCAACTTCGAATCGTTCTATGATTCGGTGCTACTGAATCGCCGAGGTGTTGAACTGGTTTGCGGGATCAAGGGCTGTCGCAATTCACCCTTTGAGGGAGTCTGCGAAGTGCTCGACGAGAAGACGATTACGTTGAAGAAACCGAAGAATAACAAAAATCGATTTACACCCGAGCAGTGGCAACAGCTACCTGAATCAATCCAGTATCGCTGCATTCGATACCGTCTGGCAGGTCGCACCGAAGAGCTTACGATCGTCACCACGCTTGTTGACTCGAAGCGTTTCAGCGCTGACGAAATCGCGGAGCTCTATGGTCTGCGATGGGACGTTGAAACGGACATTGCTTGCTGGAAGACCACGATGGGATTTTGTGATCTACGCTGCCATACTCCCGAAAACCTTGACCGCGAAATAGCGGTCGGAGTGTTAGCCTACAACTTGGTACGCTCACTGACCAACGACGCTGCTGCGGTCCTGGAAATCCATCCGCGTGAAGTCAGCTTTTCTCGTTCACGCGATGCTTGGATATACTTTAGCGACGAACTTGAAACGTCCGACGATCTGATGTGGATCGTTCTGTCGGCAACTTCCCGGCTGGTCCGAGATCGACCCGGTCGCGAAGAGCCTCGCGAGCTCAAACGCCGAAATCAATCAAAATATCCCAAGATGAAAAAACCTCGCCCCAGCCGAGCCAAGCGGATCACGGTCGAGCCCGTGAAACCGGCAGAAAAGCCCTAAGTCCACGCCATTCGAATCAAGCTCTGCAGAGGTGCAACTTGACAAGGGATATCCCGGTCGACGGTGCGCCAACGGTGCCGACGGTTCTCGGCGAGTTTCGATTCGCCGAGGACGCTTTTATTAAACAAATCATTGGACACTTGAGTTATGCCTGGTATGTACCAAAGATAGCAAAAAACTATCCCCCGGCGCATTCTGAGTGCTTTTATTGAAGGAATTCACTTTTCTTCAATCAAGGAACTCGACCATGGCAACAGCCACAAAAAAACGTCCGACAAAATCGTCAAAATCAAAATCACCCGCACGGCGATACGTCGGCAAGCCCGCTGGCGTGATCCAGCAACGGGTCGAAGCTGTCGGCCCGTCTCACTTCGGTGTCGTCTCGGTCGACTGTGCCAAACGTCGATCCAAATGGATGCTCTTGGACTTCTACGGCAGAGTGCTCGTCGAACCTACTGAGGTTGAACACAATGCGGGCTCCTTGGCTGCGATGAACGCGCAGATCAAAGAGGCACTCACGAAGCATTCGATCGAGGATTCAATCGCGGCAGTGGAGATGACCGGCGTCTATCACAAGCCAGTTCAAGCGTCGCTTCGCAGAGCGGGCATGGATACGCGAACGGTTCATCCGTTTGCCTCCAAGCACTACCGACGAGCACTTCACCCCAACGAGAAAACCGACGACAATGATCTTGAAGCGATCTTTCATGCGGCGATCAATGGCTACGGATTGGCGATCTTGCCAGTCGATGAAAATTACCAATCGCTACAGCGACTTACGCGGCATCGAGGAATCCTCGTTAAACAACGCGCCAAACTACAAGTGCAGATTCGCACCATGATGCATCAGTGCATGCGTGGATACGACGACTTGTTTATCCAACATAAGTTCTTTAAGGGATCGGTTGCCATGCCGCTAGCCAAGAAGTTCTCGTCAGCCGCCGCAATCAAGCAAGCCAATGTGGACGGGCTAGCGAAGCATCTGAAGCAGCAGAAAATTCGTTTCCAAAAGCGAACGCTCGAACGGATCGTTGCGTGGTCCCTGACCGCTGCTGAACCAACAGGCCTCGCTGACATGGTGACGGATCAGTGGTCGGGATTGCTTGAAGTGTGGGAACTGTTGACCGAGCAAATCAATCGGACGGAGCGGGAAATGGCGAGGTTTTTGGTGAAAACACCGTACGTGCTGCTGCTTAGTGTTACGGGAATCAATGTGGTCTCGGCAGCCGGTCTGGCCGGTGAGGCTGGACCAATCGAGCACTACGCCAGTGCGCGGGCGATCAATGGTCGAGCTGGCTTGTACCCATCACGTTACCAGAGCGATACGGTCGATTATCAGGGTGGTCTGAGCCGCAGTAGCAATCGCCGCCTGCGCGGCGCGGCGATGATGGTTGCTAAAAATCTAATCAAGTGCCACTCGTACTATCGCGGGCTCTCTGCATTCTGGGAAAAACAGAAAGTGGATCCCCGAGACCGTCATTGCCGGATCGCCAACCGGGCGATGCGAATGGTGTTTCAGTTGGTCGGCGGCCGTCAGGTTTGGCGTGGCAAAGGTGTCGATCGTGAAGCGATCTTGTCAAAGCTACGTGAATTTCATGCTGACCATCATAGCGACTTGGATCGCATGATCGCAGACATGAACGAAGCGTTTGTGTGGCTTCCCAAGAGCACCTACGCCAGCGAAGGGAAACCTTTGGAGGAGCTTGCTGCTAAGAAGCGTCGTGGTCCCCAACGGATCGGCGACTTGCTGATTGGTTTACTAATTCGTCTTGGAGTGAAGACAGAGAATACGTTAGAATCGAAGCCGTCCGAAGCTCTGAAGTCTTAAGCTGCTTGTCGTGCTGCCAAGCACACTAGCAACGTCGTCGCATGCCGAGGGTATCGGCGGAGCCTCGCTCTGCTGAGCAAGCCCGTGCTTGAGTGAGATGCTCTGTTAGCGGTTCAAACGCCGGATGAGACAGTGTGGGGCTCTCAGAGCTTCGGATATCTAACCAGGGTGGCGAGAATGAACCAACCCAGCTAACCGAGCCGTGCTGGCTGGCAGGCAAACAGTGGACTTTGAGTGTCAAAAAAGCTACCCTACGGGTGGTGCCGCTGGATGTGTGCGCGGATCGCAAATTTCCATTCCGGATATGACAGTACTCAGAAAACCTCCAGTCACCATCGCGCACGCTTCGGTCGGATGAGCCCACATTCATGCCTAGTGGTTAGACAATCTTGAGTTGCAGGGTGAGCTGTTTTGGCGCTAGCGGTTTTGTCGCAATAACCGGGGCTAGCGGCCTCTTTAACGCTGTCAAACCACTAGCTAGAAAAGATTGGCCGAGATCAACGTGTTGGCTGGAAAGCAATATCGCGACGGTCCCTCTGGGTACGGCGACTCGTTGAGGACGATCAAATGATATGGCAGACGGTTCATTCGGGCGGCTCTGGCGAGAGATTGGCACGGATTGTGATTGCAGGGCGTTCAGCGACTATGCGGTTTGCCTCCGTCGGCCGTACAATGAACGGGCACTGAACATCTACAATCGGAGCCAACGTGTCGACGCCAACCCAGCCTGACGTTCCAATCGCGTCGCAGTCCAAACCCGCGCGGTTTCCCATCGTGGGTGTGGGTGCTTCGGCGGGCGGTTTCGAGGCGCTGCGTCGGTTGCTCGAAGCGGTGCCCGATGACCCGCCATTTGCCCTTGTCATCGTGCATCATCTGGCTCGCGATCGGCCGAGCCTCGCGCCGGAGTTGCTCGCAAAGTACACGCGGATGCCCGTCAAGCAGGTTGATGATGGACCCATGGTGAAGCCGGGGCACGTCTATGTGATCCCGCCGGGCCAATTTCTGAGCATTAACAGCGGGAGATTGAGCTTGACTCAAATGACCGGTCCGCGTCGCACTCCCGTCACCATCGACTTCTTTTTTCGCGCCCTGGCAAAAGATCAGCAGCAGTGTGCCGTCGGGATCATCCTGTCCGGAACGGGCAGTGATGGGACTCTGGGGGTCAAGGCGATCAAGGAGGCGGGCGGTCTCGTGCTGGCACAAGAGTTGAACTCGACCGAATTTAGCGGGATGCCTGAAAGCGCGATCCGCACCGGCATTGTTGACCAAGTTTTAGCGCCCGAAGCGATGCCAGAACTGTTGGCTCGGTTCGCCAGCCACGACTACATATGTAGCGGAGAGCCGACACAGCGTGCAGATGCGGAGGCAGCCGATGCCGAGGACTTGCGACGCGACTCGCCGGATCTCGCCCCTCGGGACGCCACTGCCGAGCGGCTGCCGGCAGCTCCGGATGCTACCGAGGCCGATCTGGGGGAGATCATCAAGCTTCTGGCGAAACAGGCCAAGCGAGATTTTCACAATTACAAGCTGGCCACCTTGTCGCGTCGCACGCGCCGGCGAATGTGCTTGCATCAGATCAACCGATACGAAGACTACCTTGAGTTCCTGCGTGAGAATCCAGGTGAGGTTCCAGCCCTTGCCAAGGATCTGCTGATCAGCGTCACCGATTTCTTTCGCGATTCGCACGTTTGGGGCGTTTTAGCGGCGCAGGCGATCCCTCAGATTATCGCATCGAAGTCGCATGATGATGTGGTGCGAGTGTGGAGTGCGGGTTGTGCGACGGGGGAGGAAGCCTATACCGTGGCGATCCTGTGCCTGGAGGAAATCCGCAAGCAGCGGAAGGCTTGCAAGTTGCAGGTTTTCGCGTCGGACATCGACGTCGATGCCCTCGACCAGGCTCGCGCTGGGAGCTATCCCACGAGCATTGAGGCGGATGTGTCGCCCGAACGTCTGAAGCGTTTCTTTACGCTGCGAGACGGAGACGTACATTATCAAGTCAACAAATCACTCCGCGAGACCGTCGTGTTTGCGGATCAAAACGTGATCACGGACCCACCATTTTCCCAGCTCGATCTGATCTGCTGCCGCAATCTGCTGATTTATCTCAAGCCCGACTTGCAGCAGAAAATCATCTCGCTCTTCAACTTTGCCCTTCGCCAGCAGGGTTACCTCATGCTGGGTACCGCTGAGACGTTGGGGCGGCACGAAGATCTATTCGAAACGATTGACAAAAGTGGCCGAATTTTCCAGAGCAGCGGGCGAACGCAACAAGACAAGTTCAGTCTGCCCGCCAATCGGGTCGGACCGCCCCGCGAGTTCGCAGCGCCGACCCTTCCCACACCGCCCCAACGTCCGGCGCAGCTCGCCCAGCAGAAATTGCTCGCCATGATGTCGGCCCGCGCGGTGTTGATCAACCGCCAGTGGCAAATCTTGTACATCTGCGGCAACGTCAACGCATACCTGACGCACCAGGAGGGCGTCCCCAACGACAATCTGCTCCGCAAGATTGTCCCCAACCTGCGGAGTCAACTCCGGGCCGTCGTCGAGCAAGCCTATCAGGAGAAAATTGACGCGAGTATCGTGTGTCGAGGTGAATTTTCCCCCGGCGCCCCTCCCATTCGGCTCGACGTGCGTCTAATTCCCAGCAACGACCAACAGGACCCTTTCGCTTTGATCGTGTTCGAATACATGGCCGCTGACCAAGCCGTTTCGCCAGTGCGGCCTAGCCATGAACCGAACGCGGCGGGCGAGCCCGCACCGACATTCCAAACGACCTTGCCCCCGATCGACGAAAAGGCACACATCGCTCAACTGGAAAGGGAATTGGCGGCGACCCAAGACGATTTGCAATCAACGATCGAGCACTTCGAGGTCGCCAGCGAAGAGCACAAGGCCAGCAATGAGGAGGTGATGAGTATCAATGAAGAATTGCAGAGCACCAACGAAGAACTTGAAACGGGCAAGGAGGAACTGCAATCACTCAACGAGGAACTCTCCACCGTCAATTTGCAGCTCGCCAACAAGGTGGGAGAACTGGAGATCAAGCATGCTGACCTTGAAAACTTAATCTCCGCAACCGAGGTGCCCACCGCGTGCCTGGGCAGGGAACTCACGATTCGCTGGTTCACCCCCGCGATGCGCGAACTGATTCGGATCAAGCCAGCGGATATCGGCCGCCCGCTGGGAGATTTACACCACGATTTCCTAAACGACGACTTGGTCGACGAGTGTGAGCAGGTATTGCAGCGGTTGACGCCCGTTGAAAAAGAAGTGGATTGTTCCGGCGATCGAACGTTCATGGGGCGGATCGTGCCGTACCGGACCGATGACCATCGGATAGGTGGCGTGGTGATCACGTCGATGGACATCACTGCCCAACGCAAACGCGAAGTTGAGTTGCGAGAAAGCGAGGAGAAACTTCGCGAAGCGAACCGAACGTTGGAGCAGCGAGTGGCCCGACGAACGGAACTGTTGAGCATTTTGCAACACGTGACTCGGATCGCCAATGAAGCCCAATCGGTTGAGTCGGCGATGCGATTATCGATGGCCGAGCTGGCGGATTACAATGGCTGGCGAATCGGTCACCTCTGGCGATTGGTCATGGACGATGCCAGCGGAGAGCCTTGGCTGAGGAGCACGAGCATCTGGCACGTCAGCGATCAGCTACGCCAACAAGAGAAGCAGCTAATCGAATTTCAGCGTGCGGTGGAGCAGATCTCTCTCGACACGCCGGGAACGCTGGCGGGCATCGTGGCGGAGACGGGGCGGCCCCAACAGATCACTGACCTATCGCAAATACCCGATGCACTGCAGATTCACGCTGCCGCGGCGGGTCTGCATGGGGCAATCGCCTTCCCCATCCTGATCGGGGAGGAAACCGTCGCGGTGATGGAATTCTTCTCTGAAACGCCAGCCGCGCCCGAGCCGGAGTTTCTGGAAATCATGCCCGATGTTGGCATTCAGCTGGGGCATGTTGTCCAGCGAAAACGGCTCGAGCGAGTGGTCGCAGACATCGCCAATGAGGAGGAACGGCGAATAGGGCGCGAACTGCATGATGGCATCGCGCAGCAGTTAACCGGTGGAGCCTTGATTGCCGAATCGCTCCGCGCCAGCATGCCGCCTGAGCTAACTCGTCAGATCACCCATATCGATCACCTGATCGAAATTCTGCAAAATACCCATGAAGACGTCAGTCGGCTGTCGCGAGGATTGATGCCCGACTCGGTCGCTGCCGCGGATCTGCTGCCCTCGCTCAGGCGACTCGCTACTGAATACGAGCGGCGGTTCAGCATCGACATCACACTGCACGCCGAGAAATTCGATGAATCATTCGTGCGCGTCGATGCGGCTGCGGCTACGATCTTCCAAATCGCGCGTGAGTCGCTTCACAACGCGATCAAGCATTCGGGCAGTGGCAACATCGAGGTCCACGTCTCGACGACAGACGTACTCTGTTTGGTCGTGAAAGATCGCGGCGATGGATTTGACACCCGCAAAGTCAAACCCAAAAGCAATGGCCTGCGAATCATGCGTTATCGCGCCGAGACGATCGGTGGCGAACTGACAATTCAGACTGCCGATGGCGAAGGAACTTGCATTACTCTCACCATCCCACAAAAAAGGTGCCAGTTATGAACGAAACCTTGCAAAGAGTTTCCCGAATCATCGTCGTCGACGATCATGGGATCGTGCGTTTTGGTTACGCCCAACTGATCAATCAGGAACCAACGATGAATGTTGTCGGGATGGCTGACGGAGAACGGCAGGGACTCGAACTGGCCAGACGCGAACAACCGGATCTGGCTATCGTCGACTTGTCCCTGGAGGAGGGCGACGGGCTCGATTTGATTCGCTCGATTGTGGCATCGAATGATCGCATCAAGGTGCTCGTGATATCCGCCCATGACGAGGATCTGTTCGCGCACCGCGTCTTGGCAGCTGGCGCGGCAGGCTATATCAACAAGAAGCACGCGCCAAAAAACTCATCGACGGCATTCAGACGATTTTGCGAGGCGGGTTGTATTTTAGCGACACGCTGACCGAAACGCTGCTGCGTGGGTGCATGGGCTCATCCCGTACCAAGCCGGTCGAAGGCATCGACTCGCTGTCCAACCGTGAACTACAGGTTTTCGAGCAGATCGGCAACGGGCGCAGCACCCGCCAGATTGCCGATACGATGTACTTGAGCGTCAAAACGATCGAGCGGCATAAAGAGAATATCAAACAAAAGCTCGGCATTGCTCACGCCGCCCAACTTGCTCAGCATGCCACGAGTTGGGTGCTGGGTGGAGATACCCATCCAACAGATTTACAAGGATAGGCACGCTCGGACAAATTTCTGGGCTAGCCTGCAACGGCTATCGCCCTCAGGCGCGTTCTCCAGGAAACGGCCGTGACAGGCGACCGTAGTCAAACGGGCGACCGAACTCTTTGCCGACCCCGATTTCGACGGCGATCCAATCCCTGACGAAGACTACGATCCTGAAGCAAAGGGTTCAGGGAGCTCGGGCGACGACGGTGGTGATGGCGATGAAAACGACCCTGGTGGAGGTGATCCGCTGCCCGGTCCTGGTGCCAAGAATACTATGTCCACGACTCCGAAGTCAGCGTGGTCGCTGAGCGGATTCAGTACTACGGCGCCGATGGCAAACTGATCACTGAATCGCTGCGTGATTACACCAAAAAGAAAGCTCGCCGCGCTGAAAGACCTCGAAAAACAGCTCTATGACACCGCGACATAAACCGACGGCGAGTCGTCATTCCCATTTTATCAGCCGGTCAGCTTGACACAAGCCGATCTTCATCCCGGAGGGATAACGAGAAAGTAGCCGGGGATAAGCGGAGCGCCATCCCCGGTCACTGAGCCGCCGTTCCACGTCGACCCCAAATGGGGTCTCAGATCGAGTCGGAGCAGAGGCGTAATGGTAGGAGTATCCTGGCCGTGCAAGGGTCAACATCTACACAACAAATGAGGCAAAGCGATGTCCACTTTTCACAGCATCAATCTTCATCTCTGTTACGAACTTCCGTCCGGAGGTGCGTTGCTTCGCATCGACCTCCGGCTATTGTCTGAAACCGCGTCGCGGTGCGCGAAAGGCGTCAGCCGCAGCGAAGCCAGGGAACTGCGTCGCTATCGGAAATTCTATCAGTCCTATCCGAGCATTCGGGAGTCGTTGTCTCCCGAATTCCGCAAAATACTGCCAGTTAATGACTTCGGGTCAGACAAACCAATTCGGGAGACACCGTCTCCCGTTTCGGTGGATCCCATGCGGGACTCAGCGGAATCCGTTTCCGCGTCCGACATCATCACCAAGCTCGCCTTCAGTCACATTGCCCAGCTCGACGCCGAACGCCAGCGACTGGAATCGCTCGGTGGAGGCAGTGAGCGATGAGTTTAGCCGAACCGTTGGATACACCTCCGTGGCAGTCGCCTGAGTGGCAGGAAGCAGTAAGCCAGAACCCCGGCTTAAAGCCGTTCTTCGACAACCTTGAGTCGTTTGTGGAGATGCCGGGAAGAGTTGGACAAAACAAATGGGTCAGACAAAACAAATGGGTCAGGCCCAATAGTGTTCGGCCCCAGAATTGCTGTAGTTCGATTTTAGCTTAAACGGGCGTGTTGGGCCAATGAAACATTGGTGAACGATCGCGCCGTTTTGGCAGACGCAGGAGTGCAGCGACTGATTTTGGCAGTCATGCAGATAGCCTGCTTTCGAATTGCATCAGCATGGGTGCTGGCAGAGCGGATGCTCAAGTAGAAGATTATGGCGAACATCATGTTTCCCGTCATGGAAACTCGGTTCGGCCTCGCCTCAGTACGATGGTTGCGATTTTGGCGCAGCGGTAGACAGCCCGCCAAGATTGGGGCAATTTGAGATGGTCAGTCGCTCTCATCGACGCCTACGTTTCTCTGTCGCGCTGCGATTTTTCTCCACGCAGTTTCTCTTCACGCTCCTTGAGTTTTGCGAAATACGCGGCAAGCTCATCCTCACTTGCCAGCCCGCTCATGTAGTGACATATCATTTCAAAAGTACGCTTGGTCGCCTTGCCGCCCGTCCATAGATTGATCAGCATGCATGCAATGATCGCACAGTACGCTTGGATTTCGATTCCATTTTGGCGGTGGCTGAGTAGATGCGAGCAACTGAGAAACTGTTTGAAGAATCTAAAAAATACCTCAATTTGCCAGCGTTGGGCGTAGATTAAAGGCTCATCCGACCGAAGCGTGCGCGATGGTGACTGGAGGTTTTCTGAGGATCGCGGTAGGGACGGCTGTTGCCAGCCGCCCCCCGCACAGATCCGTACGTGAGCCTTGACTCATACGGCTCCTCCGTTGGGTCAAACGATCGCGACACACTGTGACGCTACCCGTCGTGATTTCCCGTGACGCTCCAATTGATACTTGTTCCGGCTCAGAGTCCGAAGCATCGACGCCAATCCGGCAATACTTCCCTTCAGTGAGGTCCCTTTCCTCGGCGGATTCCGCCACTGCGGTCGCAGCTTTGTTCACCCGCGTCGACGGTACTACGGCCTCATCTGCCATCCCATCCGCGTTCATACCAGAATTGCGCTCATAGAGGTTCGCTGGTCGCCCTGGCAGTGAGTCATCACGACTTGACCCCAGGGGCAAATGGGACTTCCCGGTTCTCGCGTTTGGAATTTTCCACGCATGCACAGGTTCTTCGACTCCGCCATGTCCAGACTACCCTTACCAAAGCGGTGTAGCTGGTGTTGCCTTCCCGACGCATATGACACGGTCGGCACATGGAAGACCTGATTTCGGAGCTCAATTAGCTGGCCTACGCTTCCCCCTGCACGGACGCTCAGCACGACGTTGTTACCTTCGTCGCACCTCCGCCGGAGGCCGAAGTAGTTGGTTAGACCTTCCTCGTAAGAAACTTTCATTCTCGATTCCAAACCGGTTTTATCCCGGCACTCCATAACTCAAGTGTCCAATGATTTGTTTAATAAAAGCGTCCTCGGCGAATCGAAACTCGCCGAGAACCGTCGGCACCGTTGGCGCACCGTCGACCGGGATATCCCTTGTCAAGTTGCACCTCTGCAGAGCTTGATTCGAATGGCGTGGACTTAGGGCTTTTCTGCCGGTTTCACGGGCTCGACCGTGATCCGCTTGGCTCGGCTGGGGCGAGGTTTTTTCATCTTGGGATATTTTGATTGATTTCGGCGTTTGAGCTCGCGAGGCTCTTCGCGACCGGGTCGATCTCGGACCAACCGGGAAGTTGCCGACAGCACGATCCACATCAGATCGTCGGACGTTTCAAGTTCGTCGCTAAAGTATATCCAAGCATCGCGTGAACGAGAAAAGCTGACTTCACGCGGATGGATTTCCAGGACCGCAGCAGCGTCGTTGGTCAGTGAGCGTACCAAGTTATAAGCCAGCACTCCGACCGCTATTTCGCGGTCAAGGTTTTCGAGAGTATGGCAGCGTAGATCACAAAATCCCATCGTGGTCTTCCAGCAAGCAATGTCCGTTTCAACGTCCCATCGCAGACCATAGAGCTCCGCGATTTCGTCAGCGCTGAAACGCTTCGAGTCAACAAGCGTGGTGACGATCGTAAGCTCTTCGGTGCGACCTGTCAGACGGTATCGAATGCAGCGATACTGGATTGATTCAGGTAGCTGTTGCCACTGCTCGGGTGTAAATCGATTTTTGTTATTCTTCGGTTTCTTCAACGTAATCGTCTTCTCGTCGAGCACTTCGCAGACTCCTTCAAAGGGTGAATTGCGACAGCCCTGGATCCCGCAAACCAGTTCAACACCTCGGCGATTCAGTAGCACCGAATCATAGAACGATTCGAAGTTGCTATCCGCGACGACGATATCGCCAGCTACGAAATCACCGTGTTTTTCACGGAAAAAGCTAACCTCGCCGGTCAGTTTCCCCTTCATTGCTGCGGTGTTGTAATTGACAATGCAACCGGTCGCCAAGCAAGTCGTCACCACGCAACGCACTTGAGGAAAGCCAAGCCCTTCTTTTTGAGTCGAAGGCTGAGGATAGACCTCTTGATTGGCCTGCGTATCAGGTGCGCGAAATACCAAACCATCGACCAAGTAGACATTTAGCCCGTGCCATTTCCACTGCGTAGGGGCTTTCCCGCGAAGTAAATCGACAATGCGTTTGCCAAGTCGATCGATCAGTTCAACGGTGAGCTTTGCCCTCGCCTTGCAGTAGGCCGAAGCATCTTCGCAGCAGGGCGACTGGCCTCGCCGTTTTCGCTCACGATTGAACTTCGTGAGGACGGTCGAACAGGCATCTCCGCGACTGAGGCACTGCGAAACGAACAAGCCGAGTGTGATCGCCGGGGTGAACTCCCGCTCACGGAACTTGATTCCAAGTTCATCACATAGCTGATGGACATCGTCGTCACTGAAGATTTCGGTTAGCCGGACTTGATCGAGTTGGATCAAATTGTCAATCCGCTGGACCACCTCCTGTGGATTGAGGGCCCGACGCAATTCGGCTCTGCGATTGGTATCGACAGGGGTTCCACGAGGTGGCAGAATCATCGACGGCATCCTTGCTGTGTTGAGATTTTTTTGAAGAAAAACCACGATGCAACAAGGATGCCGTTCTTCGCTAGCTCAAAATTGTTTCACGCGAGATCCGCCTTAAGTCCACGCCATTCGAGCTTAATTCCGTTTCTCCCGGCAGACCCAGTATAAGGTCCAGCGACAACTCGCACAAATTATCATTGGACGCTTGAGCCATGCCTTGAAAACCTCCGGCGCACCCTTCGGTCGGATGAGCCAAATTAAAGCGATGATTTCAGCGGGAATATCGATTGACTTGAACCGCTAAATTTCTTGACGATTTGGTTTAGCTGTCCGCGTTCCGAATCGTTCACCCGAACGACATACTTTTCGTCCATGGGGTTAAAATTCCCCAGCAGAACGATCTTGGCGGATTCGAGCTCGAACACGGCTTGCTGCGTTTAGAAAAATTGTTAGTTCACTCAGGAGTCTGTGCGGAACAACTGGCAACTCCTTCTACCGCATTGTAACGGGGCAAACCAAGGCCGAGTTCATCCCGACCTCATAAATCCCCGAAGGACCGCGTGCTATCGCTTTCGTCGCGAGCACTGGACAACGCCTAGCCTGCGCAGTCTGGCCCCCCTCCAACGAAAAAACCGCGACAGCAATTTTGCTAACGCGGTTTATTTTGAAAGCGACGCGGACGGGACTCGAACCCGCAACCTCCGGATCGACAGTCCGGGGCTCTAACCAATTGAGCTACCGCGCCTTCATATGAGGCTTCGCCATTGAAATAGGCGGCGATGGAAGGTGTCGTGTGCGACTCCTTCTCTCGTGTGCGTCGAAGTATATCCATGCCGCTGAGTCGTGCAATGGGGGTCTGGGGGCAGAATCGAAATTCTGCGTTTTTCTGCGTCCATTGAACAGATTATGCGGGTACGATTCTAATCGCCTGGCGGTATTTTGTGGATGGTCCAGTAGATTTCCTCCTCGAAGGGCTGGCCGTGCTCGTCTCGCACCCGCATGACCATGCGCAGCTGGTCGACCGGCCCAATCGAGGGGGCGGTGGGGCGGATGCGGGTCCCTTCGACGCCCTCCCGGCGGATCGGCTCCAGACGCACCGTTTCAATTTTCAGTGATTCACTTCCGACTTCGTCGGTGCTCGGGCGGTATCGATCCGAGCCGTAGTTACGAGACCAGTGATAGTTCCACTGCTCGGTGCTGAACGCGGATGGCGAGTTCACTGAGTCCGGATCAACGTTAAAGTTGAGGTCCAGTTCCAATCCGTTCGCGACGACTCGTGCGTCGGTGATCATCCGCGGCGGAATACCGGTGTAGCGAAGTCGCTGCACACCGCCATCAGCCAATCCTGCTCTCCCACCTCCGTTCCAGCCTTGCAGGCCGGTCACGTAGACCTGCCCGTCGCTAGGATTAACACGCCCGCGCATGATGCCGGTCGAGAAATCATAGGGCAGCCGGACAATGGCGGCTTGCGAAATATCATCAACCTCTTGAATCATCAGGTACGACATCCATCCTTTGCCAAAACTCATGTGCAGCAAATGATTCGAGAGCGGTCCGAAACGGGAATCGCCCGCCCACAATTGCCCTCCGGAAGAATTGTCGAATGACTGCGGCATCCATATAAGTGGTTCGTCAAATGTATCGGGCGGAACGACTTGCGTGATATCAATCTTGCCGCCATCGGGAGCCCAGCGTGGTGGCGCCGAATAGGTCGGAACCCAACCGTAAAAGGCCCCTGGCTTGATCAAGCAAATTTTTGACGCGGGAATCCATTGCCCTTGATTGTCGCTCACCGTCAACCGTGATCCGGGCATGCTGCCCATTCCATTGGGTGAACGGAAACCAGTGCACACGACTTCCCTTTTTTTTCCGTCCGGCGAAATTTTCCACACCGCGCCTGGCAACGCAAAATTCGCCCCATGACCGCTCTTGGCGTAGTAAAAATTTCCTTCGTCGTCAGTTTGCAAATCAAAATTGAAAGCATGAAAATTCGCTGACACGTCACTGTCGGCGCAAAAACTTTCATAGAAGTCAGCCTCGCCATCATCGTTGAGATCATGCAGCCGCACGAGGCGGTCTTTACAAGTGACGTACACGTCGCCGTCGACAACCTTGACGCCGAATGGCTCGTACAGGCCGGCGGCGAATCGTTTCCAGGAGAGGTTGAGCAGTTGGTCGTCCACCCCCGCGACAACCCAAATGTCGCCGCCATAAGTGGAGACGACCATGCGGCCATCGGGAAAGAAGTCCAGCGCCGAGGTACGGAACCACGTGTTCCACGGCGTCGATTCCGGACGCGTTAGCGTATCCAGTGAATAACCGGCCTGCTCCAGCCCCCGATAGCCGAGAGTGTGCTGTGGCTCGGGCCAACGCAAATTGCCACCCTGGGTCAGTTCGCTCAGCGGCTCAGCGTCGGTGGCTTTCCTTGATCCGAGTGTCTCACGTCGCCAACGTTCCAGATCGAAGTCGTCTCCGCCGATCCCGACTGCCACCTTGATTGCTCTCGCCTTCTTGCCGGCAGGGATGCGCAATTGAAATGGAGTCGACGCTGCAGGTTGCCAGACAATTCCCTCAATATCGCCGGAGACTTCCGCGATCGTGGATACGCCTTGAGCGCCATTTTTGGATGGATTGGGGGTCGCCATCGCAATCGATTTCAAGACAACATACTTCGCGTCAGTCGCTCCTTGGCAGGGTTGGAGGATCAACTCCGGGCCCGGGTCGATTTCCAAGTGATGGATTAACGCTCGCGAGCCACGTGATTCGACGCGATGGAGAATTCCCCGTCCATCGATGCTGTAACTTAAAACCACGTCCTGGTCGTGCAAGTAATAACCGTGATAGTCCATCCATTTCGGCGGCAAAGGGCCTCGCGGCAACAGACCTTCCTGCAAGTAATCTGGCGATCCGTCGTGCCCCCATTTCCACGCGGAGAGTTCGGGCAACGATTTTCCGATTGGATCGGCGGTCCCTTCACCTCGCGGTCGAATATGCTGTGTCTCGCTTAGATCCAAAAATCCGCCGGTCCAAACGTCGGCCAGATCCATCGTGTGCAGGTCAAACGCCACCGTCATTTGATTGAGTGGAAGGTTCAGCACCGCTGGGTAGTCCGTTCGTAATTGTGATCCCAACGCGGGTCCAAAGTCGCGCTCAACGACTTCGATGTCTTGACCGTCCTCGGTGCCTTTGGGCAGTGACGCGAGATACTTTTTATCGACCTTCCCATAGTCTTGATTGCGATCTTTCATGAATGCTTCGCGAATGTAATGCACGACTTGGTAGCGTTCGAAAGGCGTGAGATAGGTCATCGGAGCCATCAATCCATTTCCCTTCGTCAGCGTCATGAACATTCGGTAGGGATCGGAGCCAAATTTCAGTTTCTGAGTCCCAAATGCTCGCGCGGTGGGCAGCGACGGCTTGTCACCATCAGCGCCATGGCAACTGGCGCAGTCGCCCTGGAAAAGCTTTTCGCCCGCTTCAAAATCGCTGACCCGGAGACTCGCTAGGATCCCCGCGTGATCGAGATTGGCCGAGTCGTCCTTGACCACAAGTTGATCTGCCGAAGGTCGCAGTCGGTTGGCTGCATCGCTGCCGCCATGAGCAACTTCGCGCACGTACGCGACGAGATCAAGAAACTCGGCTTGCGTTTTCAGCACCCCCATTAGACCATCGGGCATCATCGACTGTGCATTCTTCTGCATAACCTCGATATCGTCTTTGCGGAGCACAAAATCTTGATCGAGTGATTGAGCCAATCTCAACGTGACCGAGTCGTCGTCTTGGTGCGACAACAACCCCACGTGGATCTGGCCATTGGTGGTGACGACTGAGTAGGTTTCGAACCCAGGACGGAGTTGAAGTGAGGGGCGCAGCAATGCGTCAATAATCTCAACGGCGCTTGTCTGTTCACCGAGACTGGCGAGGTGGGGGCCTAATGGAGATTGCTCGCTACCACTGGCGTGACAACCGATACAATTGGCTGGCGACGTAAAAAACACGAGTGCCCCACGCTGTGGATTACCACGTAGTCTTGCTTGCTCAGCCAAATACTCAGGCCGCGCCGACTCGAGTTGCCGGAGCAGCGGAATCGCGGCATGAATGGGCTCCTCACCAAAGGTGGCGCAGCAGTCCAACGTGATGAGCAGTATTAAAAAAAACTTCAACATCAAAATCTCTCGTCAAGTGCAACGTAAAACTGTCGACAGATCTTAAGCTTCTGGGGTAGGCTCTAAGCGGCTTCGCCGCAATGTCGCTCAGCTCTCCGAGCTGTTAGCGGACAGCGCACCGCACGCACGCTGTCAGCTCGGAGAGCGGAGCGACATTCTACGCTATCAGCTTGGAGAGCGGAGCGACATTCTACGCTATAAGCTCGGAGAGCTGAGCGACATTGCACGTTATCAGCTCGGAGAGCTGAGCGACATTGCACGCTATCGGCTTGGAAAGCGGAGCGACCTTCACTGCGAAATAACATCGTACCTAGCAATCACTGATGTAGCGAACGCCGGGCTGTCGAATCGGGGGATTGTAACGCTTTCTCGGTTTCGAATATCATCTTTTACGACAGGTCGATCGCGTCTTCCTTCGACTACCGAACGAGATCGATCTCGTATCCACCGCGATTATCGGCTCGTTGATACCGGCCGGTGCTACCGGGAGCGTCGTGGACTCGAAACAGTATCCAAGAAGGGCTATCGACTTGAATTGTTATCATACCTGCAGTTGCGTCGTTGGCCTCGTCGCCTGCTGAGGCGATGCCGGTTGAAAAGGGAGCACGGATGTCCAAATCACCGATGTCTTCGCTTGCGCCCGATGGAATTGGAAGCACACAGACTTGCAGTTGCCCGATCGGATATCCACGGTGATGATGTACCGTGACACCCGCGGGCGTGCTCAACCAATCGCGGGAGATGACCGCGTCTTCAGGGGTCGCTTGCAGATTTTCTTTGGCGACGATCACGCACTGACCGCTGGCACGGATTCGCAAGCTCCCTGGAGGAAACCAGGCCCCGGCTGATTGCCAACCACGCCCCGCATCGACGTTAACTCTGCGGTGTTTGCCATCATACCGTGGGTCATCGGTGGAAATATCAACAAGATAGCGGTCACGATCGAAACCAAATTCCAAGTCATTGAGCCACAACTGCCACCGTGCCCGAAGAGCTGGCCACTGGCCACTGACGTCGCGAAAGAACCGGGTCGTGAAGGCGGGCGAGGCGTCGCGTCCGCGACGGGCGGCACTGATGAAGGCTTCTCGCGTGTCAGGGTACGCGGTGAACATCATCGCCGCGGCCCAGCACCATGTGTAGGATTCGACATCGCCATGAAGCTCCGTCGGCAGTTTCAGTACGCTGGCGAGAGTCGGTAGCTCTCCAGCCTTACGGCGTTCGTCAGTGACCCGGTAGCGGCCCCACACCGGTGACTCGTCGACACTCTGCGGCAGATCGTTGACACGAAATTCTTGTGCTGTTTGCGCGAGCAAACGGTTGCCAGCGTCTGAACTGAAATGTTGATGTTCGCGATCACGATGAGTCGCCAGTAATTCCGCCGTGGCTTCGCTGTACCAACTCGGCCCACTACCGCCGAACAAACTGAAGGCGAGAGAGTGAACCCCCTCGTGCAGGATCAGATGACGGGTGTAGTGAGTGGTTGATTGGTAGTACACCCAGATCGTAGTGGGCGTCGCAAATCCGTTTTGGAAGCTCGGCAGAGAATCGGGTAGCGAACCGTTACGTCGAAAAACATCGGCATCCCGCATCAAGTAGCCGTCGATTTTCCAGTTCGCAGCCGCGTCGGCAGGCATCCCCCAGAACGCAAGCCACTGCGGGACGGCGGCGTCAAATGAATCGACCAAATCCGCGAGCAACATTGCGTCGTCCACATCACTGGTCAGACGCAAATGAACGCCTTCGCGAACGACGGGTTCGGCGGCATAGATCGCTGGCACATGGAGCAAGCACATCCCTACTACAACGAAGTAGAACGCACCGAGATGTCGACAACTGGGCAGGAAGCATCTGGATCTTCTACCTAGACGCTGACGCCAGCGACAGGGATGTGTCGGCCTGCGGTCGATGGGTATCCAGGATATGGGTGCTTGTGCGGTGGACAGGGGCAGATCGCACGACTTCATAACGCGAGTGCCTGCTCAGCGATTTGGCGGTATCGGGTGCGGTCGATAGGGCTGAGCGGGGGAAGGTGCCGATGGCTGCGGCTCTCACGCAAGATCTCATACAAACCCGCGACAGTACGCGGTCGCTGCATCTCACTGATCAAGCCGGCGCGGAGCGACTCGTCGCCCCAACGCCGCTCGCCGATCCAGCTCAAATCGAGCGGTTCACGTACGCTGTGGTCAACGTCCAGGTCACCGTAGAGCAGCGGTCGATGGACGACGTTTCCGACATTCTCGATCCCGCCGATCACGCCAAATCGGTCTGCCTTGATGGCCTCTGCATCGGCCCGACGCTGCAATTCCATTTCATTCAAACCTGAAAGATCTTCTTCAGGTTCGTCCGGAACAAAATCTCCAGCGGCCTTCGGTGGCGGATCGGAATAGATGACGATTGGCACGTCGCGGGCAACATGAATACGGCGAACAACGTCGATCATTTCGATTGCCGATGCGTCCAATGGTTGGCGTTTGCTCAAGATCAACTGCATGTCTTCGCCCGCTGCAGCGGCGAATTCCAACCCGGCGACGGACGCCACGATATGTGTCTTCAGCCCGGCCTGGTTGGCCAATTCTTCCAGTTCCGCAACGACTTCGGGACGATTTTCCAGCACGATGGCGACGGGGCGGCTGGGCAAGCGACTCATCTGTTCCCAGCGTTGGCGTACGCGACTGCTGCCCCCGTAAGGCTGCTCGGGAGCGAGTCTCGCAATTGCCGAAGCGGCTTCATATCGGACTCGTGCGCTCGCATCATCAACTGCCATAACAAGCGGCGACACGTCGCTGCCCGAGCCGAGCAGCCACGACATTGCGGGAGTGTCTTCGCGTGGTGATATCAGTCGCAGCCATCCCAGCATCGCTGGCTCATTGCCAGCTTCACTGGCGCAATGCAACGCACCAAGAATGAATTCGACGTCAGATACATCCGACACCGTTGCCAAGGCGGGGTCGAGTAAATCACGACGAAACGCCTCGATCTGGCGCATCGCCCCAGTCCGGATCCGCCACGACGTTGTACGCGATCGTGGCCGTGAGTTGAGCCTCGACGCTACGGACGTCGTCATCGCCAACCGCAATCAGTCGCGCCGCAGCGTCGGCTGCATCTCGGAATTTCAATATCCAATCAGGAATTCGCTGTGCCTTCACACCGTCGAGTTGTCGATTCATGACCCAAACGTCGGTACGTCCAAAATCACGAACGCTGAGATTGGCCGCTCGCGTTGCTTGCTTAAGTTCCGCACGGAGCAGCTCAACGACTGATTGACGCGAAGGACGCGGGCGAGCGCTATTGCCAAATATCGCAGATTGCGATGCACCGGCGTCAGGATCACTGTCGCCACCGCGATACATAGCCGTCAAAATCTCAATCAGGAATGGATTTTTTTCGGTTTGTCCTTTCGGTGCTAGGCGAACCAAGGCCGCCAACGCGCCCGCTCGGGAGGTCTCGTTCCCGTACAAGGCAATGCGACGGAGAGCATCGGCCCCAGCCTGCTCATCGATCTTCAGCATCGTCCGCAGCCACGTATCGCGTTTGCTCGCATCACTCGTCGTGACAATGGCATGAACGAGCGCTGCCGTTGACGCTTCCCCACCCGAAAAGAGCGTCCGGACCGCAGGAAGTCGAATGTCGGCGTCTGATTGCGTCACGGCATCAATCGCTTTGGCGAGCCGATCAGGCGAGATTAAACTCTGGCGATGAAGCTGAAAGAGCTCGTCGAGAGTTTGGACGGATTTCGGTGAGATTTTTTCGTTGTTGGTAATTCGCAGTCGTTCTGCTGACGTAATCTGCTGGGCAACTTGCAATTTTTGCTGCTCGTTGAAATTACGGCCCACAATCGAGCCAAGGAGTTGATCGACGCCTTCAAATTCGCCCATCCGTGTCAACGCCGAAATCGCTTGGCCCAGATCGCTGGGGCTACGTTGGGCGCGGAGAATCGTTTGTTCGACGGCTGGATCTCGCGGCTTGATCAGACGCTCAACCATGCTCTGGGTCAGAGCCTGCTCAGCGGGCTGAGCTTCTTGAGCCCGCAAACCACCAGACAGCATGGCCGCCGCGAACACGATCGTAACGCAAAAACATTGGCAGATGACGCGGCTCATGAAAAATACGTGGTTGGAGAATGATGGCTCAGTACCTATCAGTTTAACCCGCAACCTCGTGAAGGAGAACATTTGACCCAAAAAGAGACCCGGCAAGTTGGGCGAATCGTATGATTCAGCCCGGAAATACCGTTTATTCTCTTAGCGCGGCTTCGCCGCAATGACGCTCCGTTCTCTCAGCTGCGCGGCCGCACAACGGTCACGTGAGAAGAATGCGGATGGAGGTTCTCGTCCGCCATCCTCTAGCCGCTTTGGCAGCATGTGGCTATCAAGACGGGGCGAACGCCACCGATCCCCCTCCCGTTGATCCACCATATGCAGCCGTCACGAAAATACCCCTTGGAGCCTTCTGCGGATGAGATGCGATCGGCCACGCGGCGAGTACTCGACTTGCTGATCGACGCGATCGAGGGAATCGACGACAGTCCAGCATCTGGAAATGCTTGGAGCGCCGGTTGTTGGAATGAAATATCTCAGCCGCCCAGTGACGGACCGAACGACCTCTCCTCGTTACTTTCTGTTCTGCAGCGGGCGGCCGAGCAGAGCTATCAAACGGCAGGACCGAGTTATCTCGCGTACATCCCCAGCGGCGGAATTTTTACGTCAGCGTTGGCAGAATTTCTCGCGAGTGGCTTGAATCGATATACGGGCAAGGTCAGAACGGCACCCGCCCTGGTGGCGATGGAACAGAGTGTGTTGCGGTGGATGTGTGATCTGTTCGCCTTCCCTGCCGAGTCGCAAGCCTTGCTCACCACCGGCGGCTCGATGGCAAACTTGATCGCGATCACGGCGGCGCGGACGCTGCGTGCCGAGGGGCGGGTCGATCAGGCGACAATCTACGTGGGAGAGCATGCTCACGGTTCGATCGCCAAAGCGGCTCGCACGGCTGGCATTTCACGCGAGCATGTTCGCGTCATTCGTTCGGACTCTTTGTTACGTTTGGATGGGAAACACTTGCAAACATGTGTGCGTGCCGACCGCGACGCAGGACTGATTCCCGTTTGTATTTGCGCTGCCGCAGGAACCACCAATACCGGAACGATTGATCAGCTCGCCGAAATTGCTGAGGTGGCTCGTCATTTAAAGGTATGGTTCCACGTCGATGGTGCTTACGGAGGACTGTTTCAGTTGACGGCGCGAGGTCAGCAGCGTCTCGCGGGTATGGAGCTGGCTGATTCGATCACGCTGGATCCGCACAAAAGTTTATTCCTACCATTTGGTACTGGAGCCGTAGTCGTTCGCTCCCAGGAAGTGCTTCGCCGCACCTTCGCTGAGCCCGCTGATTACCTGCAAGACATTGATGGCGAGAATGACTTCGATGGCCCCGCGAGCCTGCCGGACTTTGACGAACTCTCGCCAGAACTCACGCGAGAGTTCCGCGGGCTGCGATTGTGGTTGCCGTTGCACTTGCACGGCGTGGATGCGTTCCGCCAGCAGATTGATGAGAAGCTTGACCTTGCTGCCGATGCGTACGCTCGCCTCGCGGCTGATGCGAGATTCGAAATGCCCTGGGAGCCAGAGCTGAGCGTCGTCGTCTTCCGGCTTCGAGGTCATGACAATGCCGCTCAACTCCGATTCTTAGAACGCATCAATCGATCACAGCGGGTGTTGCTGTCGAGTACGCGCATTGACGGACGAGTCTATCTTCGTCTTGCCATCCTGTCCGTTCGCACACACGCTGATCGCGTCAACGAAGCATTGGAGATCATTGCGAACGCTGCGACCACCTAGTGGCATCCGACCTGTTGAGTGAACCCAGCGAGCGGGAAGCGGGCGCTTTCGGTGATGGCCCTATTCAACGCTGTTCGCGATGGCAGCGGCTGCATTTTACTGGTGAGCTGAGCCGAATTCAGATAATCAAGCGCACGCCACCGAAGTCCTCGAGGCGATGTTTCATACTGTCGCCGGTGGGGGAACCGATGAACATGAGGTTCGTGGGGATGTCCCACTCTTTGGCCAGGGCGATGATCCTCTCAGGAGAGAACTCACCTTTCACTTTGACATGCTCGATGTCCACTTCGGGATAGGTTTCGTCGAGGAAGTGGATGTGTCCCGCCAACGTCTCCGGGATGTCTTCTTCGTCGTGGTAGAGCGTGACGAATTTGACTTTCTCTGTGTGCTCGTTTTCTTGGATGTACTGAATCACCTTGTTCAAGTTCGGCAGGTGATCACCACGAGTGAAGAACACGATCCGCTGGGAACGTATGTGATCGAGAAGCTCGTGGATGCGGTTGTCGAACTGGTTGACACGGCGGTTAACAATCCCCCAGCGTGCCGCCGAACCGCGATCGTTTTGCTCGATCGCTTCGAGCTTTTCTTTCTTCACCTTTCCGCGAACCTCATCGGCGAAGAACACGACCAGTTCCAGGATTTGAACACGTGTTAACATGATCGTGACGACGAGCATCGTGGGCACGAGATACTCCAGGAACACAATCAAATAACTTTGATTCAGACGAGCATTTCCCATAATGGCGATCCCGACCGCCCCCAGAGCGACAAGTACGGTCAAGTAAGAGGCATGGGAAGGGCGCGGCAGCTTCGCCCGCTTCACTTTTAACAGCAAATTGCCAATCGCGAAGAGGGCCATCACCGAGAGGAACGACAACGTGTAGACGGCGGCCAGCGATTCGAGTTGACCGTGTGTGATCAACAGTACTGATACACAAAGAGCAAAGAACAGGGCGATAATTCGGTGCGGGGTTCGGCGACGATTCTCCTTCAACAGAAACCGCGGCAGGCAGCGATCGAGCGTCATTCGCTTGACCAACCCAGTGACACCAACGTAGCTCGTCAGTGTCGCACCGCTGAGAACAAGCACGGCATCGATACCAATCAGCCACGACAGCCAATTACCGCCCGCGACGTCACCCATATGGGAGAGCAAGCTGTTGGTATAGAGCTCACGCACTTCTGGAATGGGCACCAGGGCGAGCGCTAACAACGCCATCCCGGGATTGAGCAGCGTTACCGCGATCCACATATTCCGCAACGTCTTGGGGAAAACGCCGTCGGCTTGCTCCTCGACAAAGTTGGCGGAAGATTCGAATCCCGAGATTCCCAACATGGCTGCGGCGAAGCCGAAAAACAATGCCATGCCGATGCCGCGAGGTTCACGGGTTTGGAGGTTGCTCCAGAGCACCTCGGTACCGAGATTGGTGACCGCGTAGATGCCCACTCCCATCAAGAGGACCATGGATCCCAAGTGAAACAGAAAGATGCTGATCGCAACCTTCGATGATTCCGTGATCCCAATGATCGATAGCACCATGAAAAAGGCCAGCAATCCAATGGTGGCACCAATGATCGGCAGCCCCTCCCACATCGAGTGCAAATAATGCATCGCCTCGTTGGACGAGATCACCGCCGTGGCCATGTACGACAGGATCGTCAAGCAGGCGGCGATGGATGCCCGGAATTTGCTCGTCGTATTGAGCAGCGCGTTGTACGCACCGCCATTGAGCGGCAGCGCGCCGACAACCTCAGCGTATATCGACCGAAAAAGATACAGTGTCGCCGCGACGAACAACAGACACACCGGTGCCCAGCGTCCCGCATACACGATTGCCAATGACGAAACATACAGGCACGACGACGTAATATCGTTGCCGCAAATTGCGGTGGACGCGAGCTCCCCCAACTTGTGAGGGCCGGGCGATTTCTCGGTGCTCGATGGTGTGGTTGGGTTGACGCTCATCAGGCTGATTATACGGCTTTTCCAATTCAAGTAAGTCAATTGTCAAAGTTATTCTTTTTGCCTCCCTCACAAACCAGATTCAACCATTGTCGGCGAAGCCTGGGTAGAGGGTCATGCCGCCATCGACGAACAGCGTGGTGCCGTGGACGTAATCTGATTCGTCCGATGCCAACCACACGGCGGCCTTGGCAATGTCCTCAGGAACTCCGATCCGACCGTAGGGAATTAACGTCATCAATGCCTCGAGCGCCTCCTTGTTATCCCACGCGGACTTGTTGATAGGAGTCTGGATGGCTCCGGGCGCGATGCCGTTCACTCGGATTTTATGACCGGCAACCTCTTGCGCAATGCTTTTCATCATCAATTCGATACCACCTTTGGATGACGCGTAGTTCACGTGCCCCGCCCACGGGATCACTTGATGGACACTGCTCATGCAGATGATCTTGCCTGCGGCGCGCGACACCCCGTCTCGCAGACCTTGCTTGATGAACTGCCGAGTCGCTTCGCGAGCACACAGAAATTGACCGGTCAGGTTCACGCCGATGACACGGTTCCATTGATCGAGTGTCATCTCGGTCAACGCAGCATCCTGCTGGATCCCTGCGTTGGCAACCAAAATATCGATCGTGTGAAATTCATCGAGTGTTCGCGTGAACATCGACTGCACATCCTCCTCACTGCTGACGTCCGCACCCACGGCAATCGCCACACCGCCATCATCACGGATGGCTTGCACAATGCTTTCGGCGGCTGCCTGTCCGTACGCATAGTTGACCACGACCTTGGCGCCGGCCGCCGCAATGGCTTTGACGATCCCCTCGCCAATGCCTGAGCTGCCTCCCGTAACAATTGCGGTTTGGTTCGCTAGTGGTTTGAGTGACATATTGAGTCCAAGCAGGGCAGTACAAGTGTAAAAAAGGGGCGGCGAGTCGATTGCCTCGTGATCAGCATACGGGCCGCAGGGCTGAGGGGCCTACGGGCCGAACCGCGTATACCTACAGCCGACCGCCTCGAGCCTCCCTCGGTCATCGGCAGGATGAATGTTACTTCGCGGCGATTGTCACGCAGCTTTCCTCGCTGAAATTGTGCGTGAGAATCTGTACGCTACCAGCTCGGACAGCTGAGCAACATCGCGGCCAAACCATGTCGACCAAAATCACTCAAATCTTTTGTAAAACGGGAGATTCGGAATAGCAGATGCTATACTGAGGACGCTTCCCATCACCGTTTATTTCCCACAGGTTTCAGTCTCATGAAGTTTTCAGCGATTCGTATCGGTTTGTCGGTCGTGATCGTCGTCGCGACTGGTTTGGCTGGCTCCGCCGCGTTGGCACAGGGTCTCGGTATCGGCGCAGGCAGCTACACCGCTGGCGGTGGCGGGTTAGGGATGGGGAGGGCGGGTGGCTCGAGCCTCGGCGGTGGCGGTCGCTTGGCCACGGGCGGTCTACCGGGAGCAAGCGGTTATTCGGGCGGCAGTCTGCACTCGGGATATGTGGGCGGCAGTCTGCCCAATTACGGTTTTGGTTACGGGTATGGTTCGACTTTTTCCCCGTCGGGTGCTTATGGGCAGGGCATCTATGGAATAGGTGGCTATCGCACGGGATACGGCGTGGGCGGCTATCGCGCAGGATACGGACTTGGTGGCTACGGTGTCGGCTACGGGATCGGCGGCTATGGCACAGGATATGGAGTGAACGGTTATGGAATCAGCGCCTACACCAACGGATACGGGCTGAGCCGATACGGCTACCCCGCTACCTCTTCCTATTCATGGGCTTATCGGGGGTACTCCACCACACCGTCAATGCGTAACTCAAGCGGCTACTCTCCAAGCCGTTATTCCTCGAGTGCAACGACGCGTGTCGATCCGAATACCGCCGATTTGCGGCCGGGCGTGGTCTTACCCGATGGTGCAACGGTGATCTCAGTCGAACCGATCAAGTGACCAAATCGAAGTGGGCAGGGCAACGCGTCCTGCGACAACTTGCAAGAGCGTTAAGAAAGGCTCATCCGACCGAAGCGTGCGCGATGGTGACTGGAGGTTTTCAAGGATCGCGGTAGGGACGGCTGTTGCCAGCCGCCCCCCGCACAGATCCGTACGTGAGCCTTGACTCATACGGCTCCTCCGTTGGGTCAAACGATCGCGACACACTGTGACGCTACCCGTCGTGATTTCCCGTGACGCTCCAATTGATACTTGTTCCGGCTCAGAGTCCGAAGCATCGACGCCAATCCGGCAATACTTCCCTTCAGTGAGGTCCCTTTCCTCGGCGGATTCCGCCACTGCGGTCGCAGCTTTGTTCACCCGCGTCGACGGTACTACGGCCTCATCTGCCATCCCATCCGCGTTCATACCAGAATTGCGCTCATAGAGGTTCGCTGGTCGCCCTGGCAGTGAGTCATCACGACTTGACCCCAGGGGCAAATGGGACTTCCCGGTTCTCGCGTTTGGAATTTTCCACGCATGCACAGGTTCTTCGACTCCGCCATGTCCAGACTACCCTTACCAAAGCGGTGTAGCTGGTGTTGCCTTCCCGACGCATATGACACGGTCGGCACATGGAAGACCTGATTTCGGAGCTCAATTAGCTGGCCTACGCTTCCCCCTGCACGGACGCTCAGCACGACGTTGTTACCTTCGTCGCACCTCCGCCGGAGGCCGAAGTAGTTGGTTAGACCTTCCTCGTAAGAAACTTTCATTCTCGATTCCAAACCGGTTTTATCCCGGCACTCCATAACTCAAGTGTCCAATGATTTGTTTAATAAAAGCGTCCTCGGCGAATCGAAACTCGCCGAGAACCGTCGGCACCGTTGGCGCACCGTCGACCGGGATATCCCTTGTCAAGTTGCACCTCTGCAGAGCTTAATTCCGTTTCTCCCGGCAGACCCAGTATAAGGTCCAGCGACAACTCGCACAAATTATCATTGCACGCTTGAGCCGTGCCTTGAAAACCTCCGGCGCACCCTTCGGTCGGATGAGCGTTAAGAAAGCCGATTGAATAATTCTTGCAGTTTGTCGACCGCGACGGGTTTGACCAGATGCTCGTCAAAGCCTGACTGAATAGCTTGCTCGTGATCGGACTGTTGTCCGAATCCCGTCATGGCAACGAAGTACGTTCCTTTCAAATCATCTCGTTGGCGAAGCAGACCGATCAATTCATAGCCAGTCATCTCAGGCATCGAGATGTCAGAAAAAATCAGTTCAGGATGGAAGTCATCCAGCAGTGTGAGAGCCGCCTCGCCGCTCTCTACCGCCTGGACCTCGTGCCCCATTTTCTGCAAGAGACGAGTCATCACGACGCGCAGCGGACGCTGATCTTCGACGATCAAAATTTTGAAATTCCGTGGTTCCACCATATCACTTCGTACTATTAGAGGTGACCGTCGATCGCGGTTTGGTTTTGGCGTTGAGTTTTTGTCGCGCTAAGTGTGTGATGTAAACGGTAACAATGATCGTGGCGAGCAAACCGACAATTAACAAGCCCCATTGCCAAGCGGATTTCTTTGCACCTGTCGACGCGGCGCCCGCGACGGTGCCAAGATAGACGTACATCAATGTGCCCGGCATCATCGCAATCCAGCTCGTCAAAACGTACGGCCAGAACGCAATGCGCGTAAGTCCGTATAGGTAATTCTGCCAGTTGAAGGGAATCGCGGGAGAGAGTCGCAGTAAACCCACGATTTTCCAACCGCCCTCGGAGATCGCTTCGTCCACAGCCGCGAACTTTTCATTCGATGCCGCCATCTCAGCAACTTTGGCGCGAGCCACGTAGCGGGCGATCAAAAATGCTAGTGCGGCACCGGTGGTCGACGCAACCGACACCAGGACAAACCCAAGCCCCAAGCCAAAAATCGCTCCGCCGACGAGTGTGATCAGCGATCCTGGAATCATGCATACGGTGGCGACAATATAGATGACCACGAACACGATTCCTCCCCAAACGCCCAGCCCGGCGATCCAATTCTGGAAGTTCTGTTGTAAATCGTCGGTCGGCAACATACGCACCAAAATCAGAGCGGAGACGGCGACGATCGCAATCGCAATCCACTTGGTGATCGTCGGTCGTGACATGTGAAAATCAGCACTCCAACAGGGATCTTGGTCGTCCGCGATGCTCGACGACTCTCGTCAGAGGGTGGCATGGCGATCAACACATCGCAGGGCGTTTGGTCTATCATATCAGAAACTCCTATCATCCATTTCCCCGCCATCGCTCGTAGGTAAAAATGAATTCACATCCCCACACCCCTTCGCCTTCGTCGCCAAGTTCGTTACCGGCTCGGCGTCAATTTCTCGGTTTTCTTGCAGCGGGTGCGGGCACGGCAGCTTTACCCGGCGTCGTGCGTGCGGCCACTGCAAATGATGATGTCCGGATGGCCGTGCTCGGTGCTGGCGGTCGTGGCGGAGATATCGCCGGAGCGATCAACGGCACCGCTGGAGCAAAACTGGTGATGGTCGCGGATCCTGATCAAGGCCGGGCCAACAAGCTAGCCGCGAAATACAAAGCCAAAGCAGTCTCGGACCTGCGTACCGTCCTTGATTCGGATGACATCGACGCCGTCGCGATCACAACGTGCAACCACTGGCACTGCTTGGCCGCCATTTGGGCCATCGAGGCAGGCAAAGATGTGTACGTTGAAAAACCACTCTCACACAACCAGTTCGAAGGTCGCCAAGTCGTCGCGGCAGCGCATAAGCACAACAAGATCGTCCAGCTTGGAACACAACAGCGAAGCGATCCGATTCAAATGCAAGCTCGTAAGTTTTTGCACGAAGATAAATCGCTCGGAGAGATCAAATATGTGCAAGCGAATCGGCTCGGCCCTCGCGGTTCGATCGGTCGCCGCGAGACACCGCTGACCCCGCCCAAAGAACTTGATTACAACTTGTGGCTCGGCCCTGCTGCCGACGAACCCATCTACCGCAATAGCTTCCATTACGACTGGCACTGGGTTTGGAATACGGGCAACGGCGAAATGGGTAACTGGGGCGTCCATATCCTCGACGACGTCCGCAATGTGGCATATCAAGACCAAGTATCCACGCCGAAGCGACTAATCTGCGGCGGTGGGCGAGTCGCTTGGAACGACGCGGGCGAAACGCCCAACGTCCATTTTGCTTTGTTCGAAACCGAAACTTTCCCAACGCTGATTGCACTGAGCAACCTGCCGGCCAAGCCTGGTGCCAAGGGAGCTTGGAAAGCCAAGGGACAAATGAAGATGGATGCTCCAAGCAGCGGTTACGCCGTCGTCTGCGAAGGCGGAACCTATCTCGGCCAACGCGGCCATGGTGAAGCATACGATGCCGATGGCAAACTGATTCGGAAGTTCAAAGCCAACGTGAGCACCGTTCCCGCTCACATGAAGAACTTCGTCGACGCGGTCCGCAGTCGTAATGCGGCCAGCCTCGCGGCCCCCATTGAAAATGGTCACTACAGTACGGGTTGGTGCAACCTGGCCAATGTCGCCTTCCGCGCCAGCGGAGCATTCAATGCCGAGCAACTTACCCGAGCGAGTGAATTGCCGCAGTGGCAAGCGCTTATGGGGGACATGACTGCGCCGCTGAGCGAATTCGGTGCTGACACCAGCGACTTGCTGTCCAGCCCAGTGCTCGAGCATGATCCAAAAGCAGAACGATTCACCGGCGAGCACGCAGATCTCGCCAATTCGTTTTTGCGGCGCAAATACCGCCCGGGCTTCGAAGTCAAACCGATTGCTTAGCAGTTTAGCACGCCATTCAATCTCAAGCTTACCGGGCCCATTGATGACAGGTCCCTTCAAATGAAACTCAGGTTCACTGGTTCGAACACGTCGGGCAACGGTCGACGTCTCGTTCATTTGAGGCGGTAGATTTGGGCAGCACTCTCGAAGTGTTGATCGAGGCTCGAGAAGCGGGACTCGCGTTGGAATGGAAATACTCAGTGTCGACGATGATAGACTCTCAAGACCCAGAAGTTCCCGAAGCGATCGGTACAACATCGGTGCAAACAGCACTGTCAGGCCGGCCCGGCGAGCCTCAACCCTGCGCGGTCTTGCGGGCGGACAAGACCACGATCCGTACCGTGCGGGTAGAACGCTAGTACGTGTCGGGCGGGAGCTCCGCTCTCCGAGCTGTTAGCGGGCAGTGTACCTCACGCACGCTATCAGCTCGGAGAGCTGAGCAACATTTCACGCTATCAGCTCGGAGAGCTGAGCAACATTTCACGCTATCAGCTCGGAGAGCTGAGCGACATTTCATGCTATCAGCTCGGAGAGCGGAGCGACGTTTCACGCTATCGGCTCGGAGAGCTGAGCGACGTTTCATGCTATCGGCTCGGAGAGCGGAGCGACGTTTCACGCTATCAGCTCGGAGAGCGGAGCGAGTGCGTCTGTGTAGACCATTGAATAGTCGTGTGAGAGTGCCGTCCGGGGAATCCGCTACCGCCCCGTTCGCTGGAGGAGCGAAGCCGGAGCATCGCGTATTGCTCGGTCTCAGCATCGAGTGGGGAGACGACTACTGGCGTGTGGTGGCTTGGGTCGAAAGTCATCCAATTGCCGCTTCGAGAAGTGCGTGTTCGCTCCAGTCCGCAGTCGAGCGAACGTCGATCAGTCGGCCGCGAGCGAAGACGCCGATGCGGTCGCAGACGCCGAGCAGTTCGGGTAGGTAGCTGCTTACCAACACGATCGCCTTGCCGTCGCTGGCGAGCCGTGCGATCTGCTCGTAGATCACGCTCTTGCTGCCAATGTCGATGCCGCGTGTCGGCTCGTCGAGCAGCAGGATGTGACAGTCATGCAGCAGCAATCGAGCGAGGGCGATTTTCTGCTGATTACCGCCCGAGAGTTCGCCAATGAGCTGGTCCGGTGAAGCGGCTTTGATATCGAGTGTTTGCATCCAGTTCCGCGTGTCGTTGGCCATCGCGATCTCGTTGAGCAAACCGTAGCGGCGATAGGTACTCGCTCGGGTGATCGTCAAATTGTCGCTGAGGCTGCGTGCCAAGAACAAGCCTTCATTTTTGCGGTCTTCGGAAACCATCCCCATCCGATCGCGCGACCAACTTTGATCGGGACGCCGTCGACGGGCCGCTCGACCCTCGACACCGACTTCGCCGCCGGTGACGCGATCGAGTCCAAAGATGGTGCGAAGCGTCTCGGTCCGTCCAGCTCCAATCAGTCCGGCCATCCCAAAGATCTCGCCGTGATGCACTTCAAAATCAATGGCCCTCGGGCCGGTGCCACTGGAAAGCTGTTTAACTTCGAGGGCCACATCACCGCGCGAGTGTCCGAAATGCGGGTAGAGATTGGAGAGTTCTCGGCCGACCATACTGTGAATGATCTGGTCCATGGTAGTAGGAGATTCTTGGTCTGCCTCTTGATCGACGACGGGGGTTCGATCCGATCTTGCATCGTGATCGGGCATCGCGCCGCTGAGGACGCTGCATCCATCGCGTAAGACCGTAAAACGATCGGCGATGCGTTGACACTCTTCGAGAAAGTGGCTGATGTAGAGTACGCTCACACCAGTCGCCGCGAGCTGCTCGATGACGGCAAAGAGCCGCTGCGTATCGACGAGTGTTAAGCTGCTGGTGGGTTCATCGAGAATCAGCAGCTTGAGCGATTGCGACGGATCGTGCTGGGAAGTGACGATCGCCCGGGCGATCTCGACCATCTGTTGCTCGGCAATCGATAACTCTCCCGCCGGTCGATCGAGCGAAATCTGATCGCAGTTCAACTTTGCAAGTGCCTCTCGGGCACAGCGCCGCTCGGCACCGCCATCGATCCATCCCACACGCCGAGCGATCTCTCGTAGCGGTGTGCCGGAGAGGCGGAGTTCATGACCGAGCAAAATGTTTTGGCAAACTGAAAGCTCGGGGGCGAGGTTGAGTTCTTGGTAGATCATCGCCACGCCAGCCGCTTGAGATTGACGTGGATCGGCGAACTCGACGAGGTTGCCGTCGAGTCGGATCTCTCCTTGATCGGGTTGATGAGCACCGCTGAGTATTTTCATCAGCGTGCTCTTGCCTGCACCATTCTCGCCGATGATCGCATGCACCTCGCCTGCGGCGACGCTGAGGTCGACAGCATCGAGCGCACGGGTGGGACCGAACGATTTGCCAATTCCAGTGAGCTGTAATCTTGGCGTCATGACCGGTCTCGCTGTAGCGACCAGAGAAAGTAGGACATCACTTCTTTCTGTCCTTCATTAAAAGGCGACGGATCGATGGGGGCGTCGGGGGTCTCGTCCGTCGGTAGCGAGGGATAGAAACCCCACAGCTCAACAATGTCACCCTGGACGCAGTATCCAAAGGGCTTGGTTCCAATCGGAGTGATCGGCCCGAGATCAACGCCGATCTGATCGCTGGTCAATGAATCGAGCGAGTCCGGCCAAGCGCCGTGTTCGCGCTCGTAAAGTCGCAGGCCCATCGCGAGTTTGGCGATGCGTAACATCATCGCCGTCCATACAATTCTCTGGCTATATCCTCGCGAATCCATCATTAACAAGCGACTGAGTGAGGTCTCAAAACGACGCAATGGGGTCGCATCCTGAAATGACTTTTGCAAGCGGTCATTCAACGCATCGGTTTCAATAAAGAATGTGGTGAGATCTGACGAATTGACCGATTCCGCTGCGGACAGCCATTTCAACGAAGCCAATGCATCGATTCGGCGATTACCGATCCCGCTCAGTCGGGGGAGATCACGGAAATCTGGGTCGTCGACCGAGACGTCATACATTGGTTGGGACATGGCTCGTTCGCCGATAAAGGACAAACGATAGCCGTTTCCAAAATCGTCGAGCGGTTTAAGTTGCACCAAGATTTGTTGAAGTTGATTTTTATCTAGGAAATCGAATTCGACGGCTTGCTTCAGTCGAGCGAGCGTCAATCGCAGTATTTCACCATGCACAATTTGCGAGGTCATGATGGGTTCCTTCTCAAGAGATCTTGCGACTCCGATCAGCGCGAGCAGGCTGTGGAACGCTTGCTCGTGATCCTCACGAGCGATCGCATTTCGATGTTCCAGATCGATCAAGCATCTGACCAAGCGAGCGGCCTGTGCGAGGGGCAGAAGTGTTGAATCGCTCTGAAAGTCCACCTCAGTCCAAATCGAGCCATTGCCTTCGCAGATCTCATGCACTTCACGGCGCATCTCGCTCCATCGATCCAGTCCCCCGCACACTAAGATCGGCAACGAGAGCATGAAAACCAGAATCGCGGTTTTATGTTTCGAAAGAAAACGCGGGTTGGATTCGATCATTCTTATGCGTCGGGTTATGAAATGCGAGTTCTGCAAATTTGTCCGAATGCATTGGCAAGACGTGCTTCGGATCGCAGTAACAATAAGTGGCGGATTGTCGCCTTTCGCTCCGCGAAAGTGCGCACTTTCGCGGAGCGAAAGGCGACACTATTTTTTCCTGCGGTCCTTACGCCCCCAACAACCGTCGCGTCGCTGCGGTGATGTCGTCCTGCCGCATCAACGATTCACCCACCAAAATGCCTTTCACGCCGCCTGCTCGCAGGCGCTGAACGTCGGCGTGGGTGGCGATGCCGCTCTCACCGACGATCAAGCGGTCAGCAGGGATATTCTTGGCAATTCGTAGCGTGTGGTTGAGGTCGGTGTGAAACGAACGCAAGTCGCGGTTGTTGACTCCGACGAGTCGTGTTTGGGTCGCCAACACAGCAGCCAGGTTCTCAGGTTCGTAGAGTTCAATTAATGTTTGCATCCCCAGCGCACTGGCCTGCTCATCGAGCTGGATTAGTTCTGCGGGCGTGAGGCATTCAGCAATCAACAAGACCGCGTCGGCGCCGCTAGCTCGGGCCTGCAAGAGCTGATACTCGTCGACAATAAAGTCTTTGCGAAGGATCGGCAAATCGACGGCTTGGCGGACTGCCCGCAAGTACTCCAGCGATCCTTGGAAGAAGGGTTCGTCCGTCAACACGCTGATGCACGCCGCACCGCCCTGGGCGTATGCCGACGCGATGGACGCGGGATCAAAATCCTCGCGTATCAATCCTGCCGAGGGGCTGGCCCGCTTGACTTCTGCAATCAATCGAACTTCATCCCCCAGTGCTAATGCAGCGTGGAAGTCGCGGCAGGGTGGCATCGTGGCGATAGCGTGGGCGAGTTGGTCGGACGAGACGAGTTCACGTTCCCGTCGGATCGTTGCTCGTGTTTTGACCAGAATATCATCGAGAATCGTCACGGCGGATCAATCGAATGTCAGGGCAGTGCATGTTCGGTTTGTCAGACCGACATGTTATCAAGACGTGGCGCGTCCGGGGAGCGTAGAAGCATTCACTGCTGTGCCAATGCAATCCTCTGGAACTCGGGCATCGTCTCACGGAGGATCGCGAGGATGTTTGCACGCATCGCCTTGGTCAAATGCGAGTACTGCTCTGATTGGTCGCGGTTTTCTAAGATGTCCACTAGCCGCGAGAGAATTTTGGAGCGAACTTCATCGGGCAGACCAGCGAACGAGTCGCTGTAGATGAGGTAGCTGCATGGGTACGTGAAAAGCCTTGCTTGCAAATCAAAATCACGCAGTGATCGCCCAGATCGGTCTCGCTTGCCTCGCGACTCGAAATCACTCGCGTAACTTGTTGTTCCGACGACTCTGTCGGTGAGTCGGAACTCATCACAAAATAACATGTACTGGAGTACGCGATCGGCTGCAGCCGAGATGCGCCGCTGGGCACTATCGCTGAGAAAATCCTGAGGGCGTTCGAGCAACTCGTTCATTTGATACGACTGATGCAGGGCCTGGCGGGTCTCATAATTGGCAGCCGTGATCGCATTGTGCATCTGTGTTTGATGTTCGAGTACCATCAGGGCGACGATATCGCTGTGCGGTGTCAGATAGGCTTCGGTGCGAAAACGCTTACTCAAGTCAACCTCGTTGGCACCGGGTTCACGATCGAATGTAGTTTCGTCGCCTGCGCTGATCGTGTTACCCATATGCCGCATCGAACCGTGTTGACCGGTGACGTACCAACCACCCCAGCGGTCGGGGAATTCGCTCGTTGGATCGGTAGTGAAGGTGCCGCTGCCGAATTGCGGGCGGCCTGCGGCATCGGCGAACACACTTCGGATGAGGAAACCGGGCACGTTCTGCGTGCGACTGGAGACATGACAGGAGAGGCACTGTCCCCTGTCTCGAACAAGCTTCGGCTGTTTGTCTTCGAACGATTGGTCAACCGTATAAAAGATCGCCCCCTGTTGCGGATCCGTCGACGCAATCTCAAGGGTCTTGCCACGCTGGCAATAGCCAACATAAACGTCGTCGTTGAAGTACAACGCTCGCGGGTGTCGGGGTGAGATCCGGCTGATCTGCAAACTCGTTTTGGAGAACACGAGAGTCTGCGAACTCACGGGAACATCGAGTTGCTCCAACACCGACGGGAGGTATCCAAATTCTTCATCGAAGGCGAGATCGAGCGTCCCTCCTTCTATTTTCGCAGCCAATTTCGCTACGGGGTCATGAACCTCGGTCTGTAAATAGTTGATCGGAGGACGCTCGTAAGCGCTGATCTGAGCATTCGCTGCACGGCCCCACAAGGAACTCAGGGCGCACCCCATCATGAGCATGAGCAGGCTCGAAAAGATTTGGCGCAGCGGCATGGAAGAGTCCAGTAATGAAGGCGGGGCTGGATGCGGCGAGGGTACGCTCGGACAATTCGTGTTTGCCAACGGAGGCAATCCACGATACGATCAGAAGTACATGACATCGTATAGGATCGATACATACATGTCAAGGTATACTATTGGGTCGACATCATTTTTTAGTGGCTTGAGATGCTTTCAAAGACAGCAGAGTATGCGTTGCGAGCGGTCGCTTGTATGGGCAGCAGTATGGGTAATCCGGTATCGGCGGACTTGCTCGCTGTCGAAACGAAAGTACCGCGGCGTTACCTGACGCGTGTATTGCAAGATTTGGCGGCCGCCGGGTTAGTCGCCTCCCGCCCAGGCCCCGGAGGCGGCTACGAACTTTGCCGCGACGTGACAACGCTGACGATTCTCGACGTAGTCAATACGGTGGCGCCGATTGAGCGAATTCACACCTGCCCACTTGGACTGAAGTCACACACGTCGTTGTGTCCGCTGCATGCGGAATTGGATAAAGCCTATGCGGCGACGGAGGCGGCATTCGCGAGTGTCACGATTGCCGAATTGGTCGAATCGGCTAGTCCGATCAAGCCATTGTGTGAGAGTCATTAAACCGCCGACCCAAAACGGGGTCCGAACCTTTGGAGGCGTTTGACATGGCTTTTGGCGGTCTCGCCGGAGAGGTTCAGACCCGTTTTTCGGATTCTCTCTTAGGACGCGGTGCCAGCGGCAGGATGACGGTGGCGGTGGTGCCTTCGCCTGGAACGCTGTGGAATTGCAAGCTACCTCCCAATCGCGTGATCACATTTCGAGAGAGAAACAGTCCGAGCCCGATGCCACGACCCGGCTCTTTTGTGGTGAAAAAAGGATCTCCAGCGCGATCGAGTACGTCAACCGACATGCCGTGCCCTTGATCGACAACGCTCAGCGAGAGATCGTCGCCGAGGCGGGCTGCCTGCAATGTCACGGGTTTCTCACTTTCGCTGGCGTCCAAAGCGCTGGCGTCCAAAGCATTGTGCAGCAAATTACGAATCGCCTGCGCCACCGCCTCTTCCGGCAACCACAATGGCTGCCTCTCCCAAGCGGGCGTCGCACCGTTACAATCCACTTCGGCCACGACTGTGTTCCCCGACACTATGCTGCAAGCGTCGGGCTGGGGTGTCCAGGGATCTTGCGGTTCGAGAATTTCGACGCGGTGCGGATCACGAATGCCTTCGAGTGTCGTATCGATCAAGTCGCCCAGGGTGGTTTGGTTCCACTGGTCAGCCACGGCGTCACCGGCGGCTGACCGCATGCGCGATAGGATTTGGCGGCACATCAGCAATTGCCCATCAATCAGTTTCAGGTCATCATCGATCGACTGGGGTTTATCCACTGATTCGAGATGCCGTGTCAGTTCACGACAGGCCACGTCGATGGCTGATAGCGGTGTGGCGAGCTCGTGCGCGGCGCCCGCAGCAAGTGTGGTCAAACCCTCCAGCCGCACTGCATCGGCACGTTCGGATTGACTGCGGCGCAAATCTTCGTCCCGATCGCGCAGTTGCCGCGACGTTCTGGCAACGAAAAAGGTGATCACGGTCGAGCAGGCGATAAAGGCAATCAGCGACGCAAGGTCTCGCATGACGAGATCACCAATGAGGGTTAGCGAAGGATCGATCGCGCGAACGCTGAGCCCCTTCACTGGCCATGAATCCAACAGCAAGAAGAGATAACCGAGCACCGCCAAGCCGGTCAGTGTCCGTGCTGCCGAGGGATGGAGCATCACACCGCCCACGGCGAGATTGACGAAGTAGAAGATGCAAAACGGGTTATCCGCCCCCCCACTTAAATACAGCATTGCCGTCAGCGTCACCAGGTCGAGTGCCATCAACACGAAGGCCACGCGCAAGGGCGTCACATTGGCTTCGCTGGAGAACTCACGACACGGTAGCCGAGACAACCACCACCCGTATCCAATGTTCGTCACCGCCGTAAGGGCAACGAAGAATAGCAGCGGAATGATGGGCAGGTGTGTCGCTGTCAGCGGACCGGCGAGGAGAATCGTAATGAGCTGGCCGATGCTCGCAAAAGAGCGGAGCCGAAACAACCACGTCGATGAACCCAGCGGCGCCGATCTGATCAGTGCCATCTTCAGTGGGTTTCGCGCCGCGTCAATTCATCGCGTAGCTTGGCCGCTAACTCATAGTGTTCTTGCTCGACAGCGTGATCGAGTCGTTCACGCAAGGTCTGGCCGACGGAATACTCCGTTCGTAGCGATTCACGCAGATCGATCAAACGGATGATCAATTCATCTTCGTCAAAATGTTCCTCGGCTTCGTGCTTGATAAAAAACTGCCGGAGGGTTTCCAAGCCACGATTGATTGCTTGAACGGCCTCTTCGGGCGTGTTCTCTTCCAGCACGCCCAGCGCCTCGGCCTGCGTGCGATGGAACAGTACGAAAGGGCGATACTGCTCATGCGAGGCTGACCATTCGGGATCGTCTGAGAGGATTTCGCAGACGTCCATCAGCCGCAGGGTGTGGTCGGCGTCCATCACGGCGCGGTGGTAAAACTGCAATCGCAGCCAGCAAATACGGCGGTGGTAGAATTGCATGAACTCGCGGTCGATCTCGTTGCAGTCCCGTTCGCTGAGTTCATAATCCGGCTCATTGAGACGGCACAAATTCAAGTGTTCGAGATAACTGTCTGAGCCGTTGACCGACTCGCCATCGGGCCGTCCGGTCGTTTCGAGCTGCAGCACGCCCAGCTCGACCCGCATTTGCAGCACGTCCCGATCGTCTTTCCCTTTGACCATGCGTACGTTCAGTGTCGCCGGGTCGAATGCCCATCGTTTGAGCAGGTCGTCCAAGTGCCGCGGGCGTTTCATGTAGTTCAAAGGGTCAGTGCGAAAGAATGCGTCAGAATTCCTCCAGTATATCAGTCAATCGCCATAAGTGAACCTTCAATCGTCGCGCTGCGGGCGGCCCCGCAGCCGTTTTTTCTCCGACAATTGGCGTTTTCCCTCGATCCGGCGTCTTTTGCTGCCCAGGGTAGGACGCGTCGCCTTACGTGCTTTGGGAGGTATGCGGCATTCCAGCAGCATGGTTACCAAGCGGGCGCGGGCATCGGCCAGGTTGCGAAATTGGTCCCGTGTTTTGTCACTGTGCAGTACCAATTCCCCTTCGCGATTGATACGCGTGGAAAATCGAGACGCAAATCGATGTCGCCACCCATCGTCGAAGCCCGGTTGAACTACCGGTTTCCAACGCAGCGTCACTTTCGAATTGACCTTGTTGACGTTCTGCCCGCCCGGGCCGCTACTGCGACTGGCCGACCAAACCAGATCGCTTTCGGCAATGATAAAACGTTTCGTTACACTCAAATCGGACATGGATTCTCTAAAAAAACGGCGTTGAGCAGGCTTTGCAGTCCGTAGAGTCTACGCAAAACGCACGACCCGTGCCCGCTCCCCTCAGTTGGCTAGACGTGATCGGAATGACCGACGAAAGGGTTACATCCGTGCCCGCCTACTTAGGAGAACTCCGTGGTTACTGGACAGTTCGTTCTGATTCGATATCACCTCTTATTATTGGCATTGCTGGTGGGCGTAGCGGGCTGCACACCGAAGGTCTTGGTCCGCAAGAATCCCGACGATCTCGATCGCGGAATTCGCTATTATCGTCCGAAACCCTACCTGAAGATAGAGCCGGCGGAAATCGCCGTCAGCAAAACGGAATCGAAGCTCGTACCGGGCTTGGTGCGAATCTCGTTGGTTTACCTGCCCGACTTCAGCGAAGAATATTCGATCAGTGTCCGCAGCGGATGCGGGATCGCGGACGTCGGCATCAAACTCGAGGACGGCTGGAATCTGACCGAGATCAGCCAACAACTCGACAGTCAAACGGACGAAAACGTCAAAGCCGTCGGTAGCTTACTCAGCGCTGCTGGAGGACTCATTCCAACGACCGCGGGCGAAAAAGCAGCCGAAAACGTCACCTTCACCGTACCCGCTCGCAACGTGCCGATCGGCTTTTATGAATCGGTGGTCGGTCGAGACCAGTGCGGCGTCAAGCGACTTTACGGATTCCGGTACCTCGGCTTCATGCCATTCGCGGGCTGCCCGATCGAGATGGACGGTCACACGCACGCATCCTGCCAAGAGCCGAGCGCGTGCGGCCAACATCCCTCCGGTTCCATGTACGGTCTGACCTTCGCAGGTGGCGAGATGGTCTTTCAACCGCTCGACCTGATGGCCGGCACGCCAGCCGTCTCGGCGGTCGCGATCAATGAAAAGCGAGCGACCGTGGCGTCGTCAGTCCAACCCAGCGACGTGGTAACGCCGCCCGGGACGTTGGATACCGTTGCATTGGAGTCGCGCCTTCTTGCTCACTTGAAAAACCTGGGGATGGACGTCAACGCAGTCAGTGCGGAATCGCATGCCGACCAAATCGATGTAAACGTTCAGTCTTCGTCAGATGTTGCACTGATACCGATTCAGAACGCAGTCAATGACTGGTTGCAGGAAAAGTATCCGAGCATTGATTCGTTCATCGTGCGAATCGAAGGCGACAATTCGCTGTGAGTGAGACGCCGCAACCGTTGTCTTTGGATGGCCTGCGCCGATTACAGCAAACGCTGCTGCGCAGGGTCGCCAGTCGCGATGCAAAGAATATTCGGTCGGTTGGATTTTCTCCGGTCCACGATTCTTATCAACGCGAGCCGGCGATCCGGGTACGTTTTGATGTCGAAAAGAAACGAGACCGCGTCGCTCCCTCGAAAAGAATTAAACCGATTGAGCCGGTGCGGCTGCTTGACCGCTCGACAGAAACCTACCGCGAACTGGAACTGCCCACCCAGGTCCGTCAAATCGGAGATGTGCTCCCCACGGGTGTCGCCATTTCAACCGAGGATGACCGGGCCACGGCTTCGGTGGTGGTACGCTGGACGACGGTAAGTCCTGCTCCGCCCCGACCGGACAAAGGCCATCCCGATGACCCGAGGTGGCGGTGGGGCGTGATGACGGTTTCGCACCTGTTCGTGGGTCGAGGCAGTCAGGAAAGTGAGTCGCGAGCCTCCGTGCGGCGCGTGGCTGCTTGCGGCGATGGACCCGAGGCGGTCCATTCTCGCGTCGCGGCGAGAGGACGCATCCCAGGCGGCCCCGATGTCGCGATCGCAGAAACCGGTTGGGATCGCTTGTGGCTGAGCGGGTTCCTTCCAGAAATTGGACTGCCTCCGCTTGCGATCGTGACCGGTGACGACCTGAGCCACTTTGCCCGCACAGGAGCCACCGGCCGGTTCGTTGGAGACCGCAGCGTTGTTCCGTGGACTTGGCAGGCATTCTACCCGACGCTGGCGATCCCAACGCTGGGGCGACTCGAGCACATCGTCGCGTACGAACAGACGAATGTGGAAAACGCCAATAATTCCGCCTTCGGCCCCGGCAGTAGCGGCGGGGTACTGCTCGCCAGCGGGCTCGTGCTGGGGATTCAAGTCGCAGCGATGCGGCCGCAGTTTACAGTTGGCTACGCTCAATCGCTGGATATCAGCCTCTTATGGTTAAAAAAGCAGCTTCGCGCCAGTGTGCTGGATTGTGTTAATGTTGTGTCCAACAAGAAATGATCTTGCCATCACGCTCCCGAAATCGGTATCGCTGAATCCGAGTGTCCGTGTTGCGGCGGGCACTGACGTCGATTTGACAACATTTCTTTCTCATTACAACGGAAGCCGCACGATGCGTCGGTCCCCGCTGTTCAGCTTTTCATTCGTTCGCTCCCTCTCGTTCCACCGCAATGCGTATTGCTGGGTGTTGTTGGCTGCGATCGCTCTCCCCGTGGGTCCGGTATCCGCGGAGACAACGGGCGGGCAGTCTGACGACGGCGCTCCGACCTCCACCGTGGCCGATCCCTACCTCGTTTTTGTGGCGGAAGAGTCGGCGCACCTGCGTTGCGGACCGGGCGGTGAATACTATCGCACCGATCCGCTACGGCATGGCCAAGAACTCGAGGTGTACGTCGAATATCCTGACGGCTGGCTGGGCGTCCGACCGACCGCCGACAGTTTTTGCTGGATCCCTGCCGATGCGGTAAAAATCATTGAAAGCAAGAATGCGAAGTCCGGGCAAAAAGCGGATGCAATTGACGCGGAAATTATCGAAAACAAAACAAAAGCTTGGATCGGAACCAACCTCGGCAGCGCCCGCCGTTCACGTTGGCAAGTCCAACTAGGCGAAGGCGAAATTGTCACCATTCTTGGCCGTAGCGAACGTGATGGACCCGATGGTCCACTAGCTTGGTACCGCATCGTTCCGCCCTCGGGCGAGTTCCGCTGGATCCATCGCGATCAAGTCGTCACGACGGCGGAAGAATTGGTCGCCGGTGTGAAATTAGCAACGACCGATGAGCCGATCGAGTTTTTGCCCGCCGGTCCAACCTCTGTCGCCACCAAAGATTCCGGTTCGGAACGTGTCAACGAAATCGCCAGCATCCGCCGAATCGATGAAATTGAAAAACATATCGACGAGCGTCAGCGAAGTCGGTTCGACCGATTGCGAGATGGCGTGATGGATACCGAAATTGCAGCTGCAGCCAGTACTGGAAATGGAAGCTCGCATGATCATGCGGGCGAGCATCAGATGCGCAGCTTTTCGCAGCGCGTCACCGATGGGCTGGCCTCGCTGATCAACGGCCAACCCAGCAATCTGAACGAAGCGCAACCGGTAACCGGTTCATCGAGCCGCCGGGCACCTGAACTGGTGCCAATCGGCAGTGGGCTGGCGGCGAATAATGGCTCACCCACCCCTGCGATCTCTCCGTTACCCGTGGCACCGTCGATGTCGGTGCCACCCTCCGCACCGGAGCTAGGGCCGCTCGCCAGCAGCGCCGTTGCGGCTGATGCGAAAACGGTCGCCGCCACCGCACATCCCGAGTTCCGTGCCAGTGAATCGCAGGTCGCGATCATGTCTGCGCCACGATTGGTCACCAGCGCCGATGCGTTGCCACCAGCTCCTCATCATTTCGCTGGTCAGGGCTTGCAGCCGACCAAGCTGCGGACGATCACGTCCACGCAAATTGAAGGCGTTCAGCGATCCGTGGCCGAGTCCACTCCCGAGTCATTGCCGCTGATCATGTCGACGCTGATGGCGCGCGGAGCATCGGCGCCGGAAATTCGAATTGTAGCCGACGCCGCTCAACGATTTTCGCTGAACGATCTCGCCCAGCGAGCGCGCGACTACGAGGCGCTCGCACGTCGCCGTGATGGTGACACGCTCGTCGCGAATTCATCATCTTCGTACCCACCACTGATCGCTGCATCTCCGACGACCCCGATGCCGTCAACACCCGCTTCAACCACGTTCAACAACGAGAATTCATTCGTGAGTCGGACGGGCGGTGAAGTATTCGGCGGGAGTCCCGCCGCGGTCGTGCCAGCGTCACACATGGGCGGCATTACGTATCCGAATCCCAACCAAGTCATTCAGGCGAACACCGCCGGTGTGATGGATAGCCCCCGCGCGACCGAGCAGACGGGGACTCTCGTGGAAGTCTATTCCGCCGATCCGAACCGGCCCCCTTTCGCGATCACCGATCGCGGAGGACGAACACTCGCCTACGTCACGCCAGCACCAGGCGTCGAAATTCGCAACCACTTAGGCAGCGAAGTCCGCCTGCAAGGCGAAACAGGGTTCTTGCAAGGCCTCGATACACCCCACGTGCTCGCCACCCATGCCGAACGACTCCTGCGGTAATTTCTCGGCAAATGATTGGAGGTACTCGTGCTGGAAAATTCTGTCGCTGTATGGGGAGAGCTCTCAGTATAGGTTGCTTGGCTTCAGTAACTCCACGTCTCGTGTGCCAACGGGGCGGAGTTCAATAGATCACGAACGGATCGCCACTTTGGCATGCAGCGGTCCATGATCCCGATGAAGCGGTCGTTGTGGTTTCGCTCGTGCAGGTGTGTCAGTTCGTGGACGATGATGTACTCAAGGCACTCTAGCGGCTTCTTGGATAGCTCGAGATTGATCCAGATTCGCCGGGCTTCGATGTTGCAGCTGCCCCATTTGGTCTTCATCCGTTTCACGCCCCAATCCGCGGCTTCCACGCCCACAACGGGCTGCCACTTTTCAATCAGTGGAGGGATCTGTTTCTTCAGCTCGTCGCGGAGCCATTGCTGCAACACTCTCTCGCGTTGTTCGGCGGTGCTGCCCGGGCGGACAGACAATTCAAGTGTTCCCTGGCTGGCGACTCGGACTTCCCCTGGTTGGTCACGTTCCACAACCCGCAATCGATAGCGTCGACCAAAGAAGAAGTGCGTTTCACCGGTGACGAAGTCTCGTTCAGACTGTCGAGGCTGCGATTCAAATCGAGCTTGTTGCTTCTTGATCCAAGCCAATTTGCCGATCACGGCAAGCCTCACGGCATCGTCCGACATCGATGATGGAACTGCTACGCGAACACGACCGACGGGTGGGTACACGCCAAGGTGAAGGTTCTTGATCGACTTGCGGACGACTTCCACGTCCATCCCGTTGATCGAGACCTGAAAATGCTCAGTACTCATGCTGACTTATCACGAGTTGGAGAATCGCGTCGAGCAAGTCATCACTTCCGCCTCCCGTTTCCGCTTCGTAACCTTCACTCTCTTCTTTCCACAGGCTCTCGGTTCCCCCGCCCCGGAGTATGTCCGTTTCCTTTGCTGCCGAATCAAGTACGGCTTTGATCGCAAATCTGACCCGTTTGATTTTCATGGTGTGCCCTCGCCAGTCGTCCTGGCGACTGTTTTGCACTGCCTTGTCAACGGCGAGGGCGAGTGGCTCGTTTTTATCGAGATTGTCGTACAGTGCTTTCTGGGCCGCTGATTTAACTGTTGCCGGATAACGGTTGCTGGCGGTTGGGTTCTTGGCCTGCATCTGTTTGTCGATGTAGAGATAGGTCGCCGACGGAGCATCAAATCCCGTCAGCAGCTTGTCCACCACGATCAGGAGTTTCATCTGCCCCGGAGTTTCGACGAAGGATTTTTTGACTGCCTTTTCGAACTCCTCGACCTTCTGCATGGCCAAGTCTTCCGGCTCATGGAACCAATTGGCAAGCATCTTGGCTCATCCGACCGAAGCGTGCGCGATGGTGACTGGAGGTTTTCCGAGGATCGCGGTAGGGACGGCTGTTGCCAGCCGCCCCCCGCACAGATCCGTACGTGAGCCTTGACTCATACGGCTCCTCCGTTGGGTCAAACGATCGCGACACACTGTGACGCTACCCGTCGTGATTTCCCGTGACGCTCCAATTGATACTTGTTCCGGCTCAGAGTCCGAAGCATCGACGCCAATCCGGCAATACTTCCCTTCAGTGAGGTCCCTTTCCTCGGCGGATTCCGCCACTGCGGTCGCAGCTTTGTTCACCCGCGTCGACGGTACTACGGCCTCATCTGCCATCCCATCCGCGTTCATACCAGAATTGCGCTCATAGAGGTTCGCTGGTCGCCCTGGCAGTGAGTCATCACGACTTGACCCCAGGGGCAAATGGGACTTCCCGGTTCTCGCGTTTGGAATTTTCCACGCATGCACAGGTTCTTCGACTCCGCCATGTCCAGACTACCCTTACCAAAGCGGTGTAGCTGGTGTTGCCTTCCCGACGCATATGACACGGTCGGCACATGGAAGACCTGATTTCGGAGCTCAATTAGCTGGCCTACGCTTCCCCCTGCACGGACGCTCAGCACGACGTTGTTACCTTCGTCGCACCTCCGCCGGAGGCCGAAGTAGTTGGTTAGACCTTCCTCGTAAGAAACTTTGTAACTATTCAGCCGCCTGAAATTGGTATTGGCTAATTTTGGGATTTTCGTTCTGATTTGCAAATCATGGACGGAACCGGAGTCACTATCGTTCTCGATCATCCGATCGACGTCACCTTGCTCGACAAGGTGATGAACAACCAGCTTAGCGAATGCGATGCGTTCGCGCTTGCGCGTTCCGAACCAGAGATAATCGCCTTCACGATGTTGGCGCTGCAACAGCGAATCGCCGGAACAACTCAGTCTTCCGGACCCAACACGCCTCCGGCTACGATCCCACCCTACTCGAAGCCGCCAGCGGTGCCTCCTAAAAACAAGCGGAAACGTGGAGGGCAGCCGGGCCACACGGGACGAACACGCCCCCCATTGCCCGACCCTGATCGTACACGAGAGCACCAGTATGACCGCTGCCCAGACTGTGACGGCGAGCTCAAGCGTACGGGCGAGACCCGAACACGACGTAGCGAAGACATTCCTGAAGACCTTAAACCAGTTATCACCGAAGACACTCTTCATCGAGATTATTGTCCAAACTGCAAAAAACGCGTCGAACCCAAGCTGCCCGACGTACTGCCTCGCTGCACGCTGGGCAATCGAACTTTGGTCCTTTCGGCGTTGCTGCACTTCCTGCAGGGTCTGACGATCAGCCAGATTGTTGACACGTTCAACTTTCACTTGCGAATGAAGGTCACGCCCGGTGGTTTAGTGCAGATGTGGCACCGATTGGCTGACTTGTTGTTTGTTTGGTACGAGCAGATTCATCGCGAAAGCTTGGCCAGCGGCAAGCTCCATGCCGACGAAACGGGTTGGCGAGTCAACGGCAAAACACACTGGCTGTGGTGTTTTGCGAGCGACCAGAGTGTCTTTTACATGATTGATCGAAGCCGCGGTTCGCCGGCGATTCAAAAGTTCTTTTACGACGTTTTCGAAGGCACGTTGATCACAGATTTCTGGTCACCGTACGATGCCGTCGTGTGCGCTGACAAGCAGAAATGCTGGCCTCACTTGCTGCGCGATGCCGCCAAGGTCAGCGAGAAGCATGGCGAACATCCGGAGTGGAAATCATTCTCGCGTCGCTTGGTCAGTGTCTTTCGTGACTCGAAGAAGCTGCACGCAGCGAAGGACAAGCTGCCGGAGCATGACTACGATCTGGCAGTGGCCAGATTGGAGCAACGTTTGGCGAAGCTAGGCAGTGAATCATGGGAGCACCCTGACGCGAATCGACTTTCCAAGCGGCTGGCAAAGTATGGCAGTGAATTACTCACGTTCTTGTGGTACGACGATGTTCCGTCGGACAACAATGCCGGTGAACGGGCGATCCGCCCGGCGGTGATGATTCGCAAGAACAGCTACTGCAATCACAGCGACCAAGGTGCGTTGACTCAATCGGTACTTATGTCGGTGTTGCGAACCCTGCGGGTTCGCGGCCACCAACCGCTCGACACAATCCTATCCGCACTAGTTACGTACGCGGCCACCGGAGTCATGCCGCCGCTGCCTCCAAGGCATCAGAAAGCTGAATAGTTACGAAACTTTCATTCTCGATTCCAAACCGGTTTTATCCCGGCACTCCATAACTCAAGTGTCCAATGATTTGTTTAATAAAAGCGTCCTCGGCAAATCGAAACTCGCCGAGAACCGTCGGCACCGTTGACCGGGATATCCCTTGTCAAGTTGCACCTCTGCAGAGCTTGATTCCGTTTCTCCCGGCAGACCCAGTATTAGGTCCAGCGACAACTCGCACAAATTATCATTGGACGCTTGAGCCATGCCTTGAAAACCTCCGGCGCACCCTTCGGTCGGATGAGCCAGCATCTTGCGGTAGATGCTGTACTGCCTGAGTTTCTCGGTGTATCCCTCGCCTGCCTCTTCGTCTTTGATATCCCCGTGCGATGGTTTATACGACGTGACGATCGCACACTTCTTGCCGAGATCCGTCTTGGAAAACAGTTCGTAGTACTTGCACGCCTGATAGATGCTGGCCGAAACGAGGATGGCGTTACCGTGACCGCTTTGCAGTCGATCGCGGGTCTCCATGTCCATCAGGATATCGGCAACGATCTTCTCCAACCGGTCCTGGCAGCTCAGGGACGAGTGCTTTCACGTCCTGATTAAAGCAAACGGGTCTTGTCACCAATCCGCACAGGATCTCTTTGTGCAGAGCACTGCCTCGCACCAGCAAAAGAGTCGATCCCACGGGGGCCATTTCGCTGCCCGCAGCCACAGCCTCTGAGGTGACGTTGCTTTCAGATCGCCAGATTTCAAAGCATCGAAGTGTGCTCGCACTGATCCAGGGGATATCTCCCCCCCAGTAATCCTCGTTACTTCGTGAGGGCGTCCTCCCATACCCCACAAAATCCCGGCAGACGTTTTTTGCCGGTGAGGAGTTGCTGCATGGTGCCTTGTTTGATGTGGCGTTTTTTGGTGATCAAGGCACCCAAGGCGTTAATCAGAGCATCCACATCACTCAACGCCTCCGCAATCATCTCTTGTTCATCAAGCTTCGGAAGTGAGATCACGAACGCCTTCAACAATTTGGTATCCAAAACACCAGCTGTGCCCCCAGCAGAGGACACAAGTTTCAGCAAATCCTCAGCCCTGCCCCTTAGCGAGATTGCCCAGAACTTTGGGCTCACGCGTGGGTGTGGAACGAGAGCCTTTACGTCCTGATTAAAGCACACTCGCTTTGTGACCAACCCACAAAGTATCTCCTTGTGAAGTGCACTGCCTCGCACAAGAACAAGAGTAGAACCAACTGGGGCGATTTTGCTTCCTGCCGCTACCGCCTCGTCCGTAACATTGCTTTCAGATCGCCAAGTTTCAAAGCATCGAAGGGTACTCGCACTAATCCAAGGAATATCTCCAGCCCAATAGTCCTCATTGCTTCGGGACGGCGTACCTCCGGACAGGAACGTCGCTAATTCTCCAAGAGTTACATTTTCCCAATCCTCCGGAATCACGCCCACCTTGGGCTGCTTGTATCCAGCTGCTAATTGCCTGAGAACCCCATCGCTACGAGGTGTGCATCGACCTTGCTGCTCAACTCAGCGACTCGTACGTCAAGCTCCGTAGCTTGCGTGCTGTAACGCTCGGCCAGTTCACTCACTCGACCGGCGAGTGACTGCGAAATATCACTCAACTCTGAAGTGATGCTATTGCTGATCGTCGCCATCCACTTATCACCCACCACCAACAACTTCACATCGTCTTCGGTCAGTTCGCCATACTTCTCCAACAGCTTCTTTTCCAACGCGGCGTCGGCAGCTTTGATCTTCTTGTCGACGTCCGACGCGGCATCTGAGATCATGAGATATTTGATCAGCACGGCCAACTCCTCGGTGTCGTCTGCGTCGTTCGCCTTGTTGAGTGCTTTGACTCGCTTATCGACACTCCCTTTGCTGACCTTTCCGTTGTCACCGGTCACCTCGGCCAACAAACCCTCTTCGCCCGCGTGAGCTGTAAAGTTCTGATTTCTTGAGGGCCATAAGTTCCGTGGCTTCCGCTGGTTCGTAAATGAGTCTTGTCGCCAAAAGGTTAGCGAAGACTGTCATGGGAAAAACTGCATCCACGCAACTTTCGCGGGAGCGAAAGGCGACCCTTGCCTATCCGTGCCACTTACTTCTGATAGCGTTTATCGTCGGGATTGCCGCCCGACATCAGGTAGGCAATCAAGTCGCGGACTTCGTTCGCATTGAGACTGTTGAGTAACTCGACCGGCATCTGCGAAACGGGCGACGGCGTGACTTCCTCAACGTCATCGGCTTCGAGCTCAATCGGTTTGGCGTCGGGCTGAGTCGGATAAACCGTGAGGTCGCCACCGGCATGCTGAATCACCAGTCCCGTGAGCAAATTGCCATCGGCGAGCAAGACCGTCGATGAACCATATTGATCCGAAATCACCTTGCTAGGATCGATGATGGCTTCGACCACGTAGTTCTGATCAAACTTATTGGGGATGCTCGTCAAGTCAGGACCGATATTGCCACCCAGTCCGCCCAGTCGGTGGCATGACGCACACTTGGCACCGAAGTAGAGCGAACGGCCACGTTCAAAGTCTGGTTTGCCGCTTGTCGCGGCTGCGCCTGCAGACGCCAGATCCCAGTTCTTTCCCGGGCCTTGGATCGGGGTGATCTCGAAGTCAGGGACGGGATTGAAATCTTCGCCCGTAATCTCCTCCAGCGCCTTTCGCTGCTCATCGGTGCAGGACTGCAGAGCTTCGTCCCGCATTCGGGTGAGGTACCCCGGAAAACTCGCGCCCCCCGATGTTTTCGCGGCCTCGTTGAGGAATCGGAAATACTCCTGTCGCAGCTCGAGGGTCCAGCCCTGGCGGAGGTTGCGGAGCATGAACGCGTAAAGGATCTCGCGTGATGGTGGTGGGTTGTCGAGCATCTGCTGAACTCCGCGCCCGTATCCGCTGTTGCGAGCTGCCAATGCCGACCAATCAGGAAACTCCGGCGCACCGCGATGAACAATAAGATCCATCGCTCGCGCAGCGACTTTCGCGCTCTGCAAGTACACGAGCACACGGACGAGTTCCACGTTCACGTTCGCGAATGGACTCGGCATGAGCGGTTCGAGTTTAGCGAGCAACTCCTTGCGCTGCGCGGGGGTCGGTTTATCGAGCTGGGTAAAGATCAACGCGATAGCGCGGAGGGCACCGAGCTGCTGGCTCTCAGGAAGCTCACCCATCGGCAGTTCCAGAAGATGATCAATCAACATCCGCGCGTGAGCGGGCTTACCCATTCTCGCCAGGGCCACGGCAGAAGTGATTGTGGTCTGCGGATCCGCATCATCGAAAACTCGTGCCGCCCAAGTCTCAACGTCTTGGCTTTCGATCGCAATTCGGGCCGCATACCGCAGGAAGCGATCTTGACTGGCAAGAAACGGCCAAGCGGTTTCGACCGCGGCGGCATCTTTGATCCCGTGGAACGCTTCGAGTTGGTGGCGTTGATCGCGGGCGGCAACGTCGGCCGGCTGCGGTGACGCAGGTGCATCGGTGGATTCGTCACCGATATAATGCACTCGGAAGAGTGCGGAATCCGTCCCGCGTCCGCCGACGGCGAAGTACAGCGAACCGTCCCGACCCACCACCGCATCGGTGACCGGCAGCGGCGTGCCGTAGACGAATGCTTCGGCTTCACCGCGATAGCTCGATCCCTCGGGCTGCAAATGGATCGCGTAGATCGTGCCAAAGGTCCAGTCCAGGGCGAAGACAGCCTCTTGATAACGCGTGGGGAATCGCGTCCCTTGGCCTGAAAGCACGCCTGTGGGAGATCCCGGTCCAATGTCAACGACGGGCGGAAGGCTATCTTCATAATAGGCCGGCCACTTCCCGCTGCCGCTGCGCCAGCCGAAATCAGCGCCGCTGACGACGTGACAGATTCGGGTCGGCCGATACCAGGGTGCGCCCATGTCCCATTCCATGTCCGCATCAAAGGTGAACAGGTCACCGAATCGATTGAGCGCTAGGTCGTACTCGTTGCGAAAACCGATTGCTTGGAGAGTCTGAGTTTTCGCTTCCACGTCCAGCCGGGTGACCCAACCACCGGGAGCGAGGAGGCCGCGAGCGTGTCCGTTGGAATCCCACATTCGAGGCAGCAGCAAGCCTTCGTACCAGGTCGGTACTTTGCTGCCGGTGAGTTCGCCCCGCTCGGCGTGATTGCCGCCAGCCATATAGATCGCTTTGCCATCCTCGGTCACGATCACGGCGTGATTGCCATGTTCACCGCCACTGCGGCCGCCGGGAATCGTCTCGGCGTGGTCGAGCATATCGTCGCCGTCGGAATCGGTGATGCGATACAGGTTGCCGCCGTTGCGGTGGAACCACAAGCTATCGAAGGCCCACACCAAACCTTGAGCGGCCGACAAATCAGCGAGGTTTCCCACTGAGACTTTCTCGACCCCGGGTTTGTCCGCACCGTGTAATGTGACGCGGTAGAGACCCTGGCCACCTTGATCACACGCATAGATCCGGCCCTTGGGATCGATCGCCATCGCGACCCAGCTGCCTTGATCCTTGGGGATGCTGTAGACGCGTTCGATCGCAAAACCAGGCGGCACGCTGATGTTTTTTGCATTGAGGGAGTCGCCGCCACCCGAGTTGCCCTCGTCGTGGTTCGGGACACCCCATGGTTGCTTGCCGAGTTGACCGAATTCCGTTGGTTTCGCCCAATTCGCGTCATCGAAGGAAACTTTTTGCCAGTCGGCAACAGGCTGTTCGCTCAGCCTCCAATCGTTGTTCGAGACGATCGTTTGCGTCGATCCATCGGCGAGATGGACCACCATTTTGCAGACGAATGCAGCCACGCCGCCTTCGTTCTGACCTTCCGCCGCAATCACGTTGCGTCCCGATTTCAGCTCGTCGGTGATCTCCTGCTCGATCGGTTCCTTCCAATCAGTGGACTTGCCGATCGATTTCCCATTGACCCAAAGCTGCAACGCGTTGTCGCACGTCGCGTAAAGTTTCGCGGACTTGATTTTGCCGTCGATTTTTACGGCACGGCGAAACCAAGCTTTTTGATTGGTGGTGGAGTTGGCAGCCCAGATCCAGGTTGGTTTGGGGGTGGCCAAAATCCACTTCCCATCATCGACATTCGGCAGCTTCGAGGACGCGGCGACGGCGTCGGCGGATGACTGGATCGCGGCTTTGAGGGTTGCCTTGGCATCGTCACCCTGGAGCGGGCGCAGTAGCACCGAGCGGAACTCGACCTTCATGGGGGGCCCGGCATGCAGTTGCAGGCCGAGCTTTCCCGATGCCTTGGCGTTGGAAGCGTTATCGGTCACGTCAACCGTGGTAATTCCATTGACCTGATGGATCAAGCGATTTCCAACCGCGATGATGCGCAGTTGGTTCCAGTCGCTATCGACCAGTGTTTCCCGATTGCCAACTTTACCAACGACTCTCTTTTTTCCGTCGGCATCGACGATGATCTGCTGCCCACGGGTTGCGATGATGCCACGTGGCGTTCGCTCACCGTACATCATGCCGAAGTAATCTGGATTGGGGTGCAGATCAGCTTGATATCCTGCCATCGCCAATTTTTTCTCATCGACGATGTCGCTGCGATACTGCACACCCGAGTTATTACCTTGGAAACGGACCTTGCAGCGAAACTCGAAATCTCGCACCTCGCCACCCTGCCAGACGAGAAACGTGTTTCCATCGGTCGGATGCTCGGCTGTCGTTTGTCCCTGGATCGAGCCACCCACAACGGACCAGAGCTGAGGGTTGCCAGCCCAACCCTGGAGTGACTTGCCGTCGAATAGGACGTCGAACTTTGGTTCGTCTGCCGTGTCGGGTTCGTTTGCTCCCGCAGGGGCGACGGGAATTCCGAGCAAAAAGACCAACACGCAGCCATAGCGGGCAGCGGCACCAAGGTTCAGAGACATGATAGCGGGGGGGGTAAGACAGAGGGGAGGAAAACGACATAACCAATCGCTGATGCCGATTATGCAGACACTCTATTTCGCGTAGTGGGAAGATGCAACTGGAGCGGCGCCACGACTTTGGCGTCTACGCCGCCTCGGGCCGGATGGGGTCTGTAAGTCAGCGATCGATGCGCAGACGATCCGGCGTAGCTGTTCATGCTCCAAGCGGTTACTGGAGATCGGCAAGCGTGTGCATTGACTCACTCAGGCGAACGTAAAGGTCGCGGTAGACGGGGAATAGACGATTGTAGGTCGCCTTGGCTTTCGCGTCTGGTTTCGTCTCGGCCGCGACTTCAATTGTCGCAGCACAGGCGGACTCGATATTTCGGTAGGCACCATCGCCGACGGCAGCGAGGAGAGCCACGCCGTAGGCGGCGCCTTGCTCGACTTTTAGGGTCGTGATTTTTTTGCCGAACACGTCAGCCTGCATTTGCCGCCAGAAAACATTTTTGCTGCCGCCACCGGACGCGCGGATTTGTTTCACGGGCACACCGAGCGACTCGATGATTTCAAGGCTATCGCGAAGGGCGAACGTGATGCCTTCCATGACACTGCGGGTCATCGCAGCTCGGTCGTGGGTGAGGTTCATGCCGACGAACGCGCCGCGTGCCTTGGGATCGGCATGCGGTGTTCGCTCACCATTGAGGTAAGGCAAGAACAACAGAGCACCGCTGCCGGCGGGGGCGTCGGCGGCTTCCTTAGTCGCTGCGGCGAAGGCCTGGTTCTTCGGCATACCAGCCAAACCTTGCAGCACATTTTCGACCCACCACTGCAGCGATCCGCCGCTGGTCAGGTTCACGCCCATCATGTGCCACTTGTCTCGCACCGCGTGACAGAACGTGTGCAGGCGACCGGCGGCATCGATGTTGGGCTCATCGCTGTGAACGAACATCACGCCGCTCGTGCCGATGGAAGTGCTCAGCAGACCCGTTTTCACGATCCCGTTGCCGATTGCGCCTGCGGCACAGTCACCGGCACCGCCGACGACTTTGCATTGGGTGGTCAGTCCGAGGGTTTTGGCAGCTTCCGAAGTCAGTGTTCCCGTGACGTCTTCAGATTCGACCACCCGCGGCAGCAGCGACGCATCGAGTCCCAACTTGCCGAGCAAATCAGTCGACCATGCCCTGGATTTAACATCAAGCAGCAGCGTGCCGCTGGCGTCACTGACTTCGGTCACGTAATCGCCGATCAATCGTCGGCGGATATCGTCTTTTGGCAACAGGACTTTTGCGAGGCGTCCGAAATTACGTTTCTCTCGGTCTCGCAGCCAGAGAATTTTGGGTGCTTGGAAACCCGTCAACGCCGGATTGGCAACCATTCCAATCAGCTTTTCACGTGAACCAGCGGCGGCCGTGATCGCTTCGCACTGTTCGGAGGTACGTTGGTCGTTCCAGAGCAACGCCGGGCGGATGACTTGATCGTCTTTGTCCAAGAAAACCGATCCGTGCATCTGGCCCGACAGTCCAATAGCCTTGACCTCCGATTTGTCGACCTTCGACGCACGCATGACTGCTCGAACCGTCTTGACTGTGGCATTCCACCAATCTTCGGGGTCTTGCTCGGTCCATCCCGGCCGAGGCTGGGCCATCGGATAGCCCGCGTCGGATTCGGCGAGCACTTTGCCAGCTTCATTGATGAGGAGTGTTTTTGTGCCGCTCGTGCCGACGTCGATGCCGAGGTAATAGCTCATGCTGTGCGTTGAATCAAAAGAGTAGTAGTTGGGAAACGAGTCGAACGGTGATTTGCCCGAACAAGACGACAATATACCCCGTACTCATGGCCGCGTGGTCCCTACGGGCCGACGTTTTCCTCGCTCCGAACCCTTGCTAACATTTCATGCGATCACCTGACTTTGCGCGTGAGCCCGATTCATCGTCATCACTGCGCTTGCGGCGTCGTGATTGGATTGCCGGTGTGGGCTGTGTGGTCGCCACCCTGGGGTGTCGTCCTGAACGGCGCGATGCGGCATCGGAAAACCCAAGTACGCCCACTCGCACCGACGTGCCACTGCGGGTCCTGTGGATGGGAACGCAAGCAGATGCGGATGTGCTCCAACGCACCTGGGGATCGATCAGCGAGCAACCGCTCGACATCCACTTGATCGAACCGATCCGCGCTCCTGCCGCAGTTGACGCGCCCGACGATCCCACGCTCTCGTCATCACAGGAATTTATCAGAAAAGCTGCGACGTCTGACGTGCTACTCTATCCCGTATCGATGATGGGAGAGCTAGTGACGGCCAAGCGGATTATGCCGCTGCTGCTGGACACGGCACCACCGGTCAACTCGGAGAACAAAGCGAACGAACAAGAATCGATCTTCGCGAGATCTGAGGAGGAGGATCTCCCCGTCTCGCTGCGAATGGCGACTTCCTTTGCGAGTGAACAAATGGCAACGCCCCTCGGAGGAGATTTGCCCTCGCTGATCTTGAGCGAAGGTTTCAGTGACACGCCGATCTCTACCTGGGATCAATATACGGAGTTGGTCCATGCCACAGGCGGAAAGTGTGGCGAGCCGACCGCAGCGGGATGGGCCGGAGCGATGTACCTGTGGCGCTTAGCCCGCAGCATCCAGTCGACATGGTTGTTCGACCGCGAGACCCTCGAACCCCTTCTGGCACAGCCAACGTACGTCGCGGTGCTACAGCAAATGCGAGATGCAGTGCAGAAAACCAGTCCTGAATTTCAAAGCCTTGCTCCCGGCGAAATTTATCAACGTATTCTCAAGGGACAGATGCGGGCCGGCATTGGTTTTCCCGAGGCCAGTGGCGCCACCGGCGATGATTCAACGACCGATGCCGTGATGACCTTTGTATCTCTGCCCAGTAGTGAAAGTGCGGCGTCATCGGCGAGCGCGGAAAATGCATACCGACAATCTCGACCGCGTAGCATGGTCGATCCTTTCATGCTCGTCGGATCGATGGCTGCGTCCTGCCGGCAAACTGCGGCGGCCGACGGATTTCTAGGATGGCTAACCGGCGGCCAAGGCAGCGAGCCGCTCTACCGCAGCATCGCCTCGTTCGTGGATGTTGCTACCCCAGCGAGTCCTTCCTCTGTCGACATGGCCGAACGTTATCGAGCCTGGCTGAGCGATCAACTGTCCGGCCAGGCCTTCGTGCCAACACTCCAACTCGCCGGCGCCGCCGAGTACTACAGTGTACTCGACACCCAGGTACGAGCCTGCGTCCTCGGCGACGCCTCCGCAGAAACTGCCTGCGAAACGATCCGCGATCAATGGCGCAGCCTGCACCGAAAACACGATCAGGCGAGTCAAAAACGCATGTGGCGACGTGCCCAGTCCGTGGGATGAATCCCGTCACGGTTCTCAGTATCACACATTGCGTTTCGAGCGATGAGCGACGACCCTCGTGGATCTTGACTCGTCGAGCCCCATCTGCGTTTGATACTTTCTGCGCAGTGGAAAATCGTTTGAGGAGCGGCATACCTCCAGCGAGCAGACATGATCACAAGATCGACAAATCGGTGGTCCGATTCGGAACACGCGCCTCGTTGAACCGCGATGCGCCATTTTGCCTGAGGTGTCCTGCCGCGAGGCGTCTTAAACGTTTTCGATGAGGCCCGTGCTGTCGGCGAACGCATCGGTAGGGACGCCCAGTCGTTGCAACATGGTCACGTACAGGTTTGACAGTGGCACGTCCTCTCCCTTCGCTTCATCTTGCCACGGCTCCCCCTTTCCGAGCCATGGTCCGCCTTGGAAGTTCATGCCAGCATTGTTGATGTATTGCCCGTGCTGGAACCCCATCTGTCTGCCACCGGCGAGGATCAACGGATAATTGCGAGAGAGGTGAAACGCGCTCGAAGCGGACCCGAAGAGCAGCAGGGTGTTGTCCAACATACTACCGGTTCCTGCGGGCTCGGGCGTCTCCTTCAGCTTGCCTATCAAACGCCCGTACTCCTCATTAAGAAACTGACAGTAGATACCAAAATTCTTCCATCCGTCGGGATTTTTTGTTTCGTGCGAGAGCTGGTGTGCCAGATTGAAACCCACCGCGCGAGCGAGATGATCGCTACGGCCTACACCGTTTTCGCGACCGATCTGGTAGGTAGCTACGCGCGTTGAATCCGTCTTAAACGCGAGATAAATAAGATCGAACATTGTCCGTAGATATTCTCTGGGCTCATCCGTGGTCAGCTCAAGGTCAATTGGCTCGCCATCGAATTGCGGCAGTGGCGCCTCGATCCATCGCTTAGCCTTCTCAACTTTGACTTCAGCCTGCCGCACCGAATCAAGGTATTCGTCCAAGCTCCTCCGATCGTTGGCCGACAGGGAGTGACGCAACGAATGGGCGTCGGAGAGCATCTCATCAAGTGCGCTTCGGCTGAGGGCCAGACGCCGAGCAGAATCTCCGTCGCGTTTGACAAACAGCTGATCAAAAATCTGTTTGGGTCGGTGTTCCGCAGGGATCGGGCGTCCATTGCGATCGAATGAGATGGTATGCGTGCCGCGTGCCGTCCCGATCCCACCGTCAGTCGACATGACCAATGACGCAAAGCGGGTCTGATCACTGACATGCCTGGCGTATTCTTGATCGAGAGATATCGAATTTTGGTACTCGCGATCTCCGCCACCCGTTGCCGCAGCAGTAAGAAATTGGTCAGCATTGTTGTGCCCATGCACGTCTCTCGCTTTGACATGCGAGAACCCTGATAAAACGGTCAGGTCACCCTTGAGCGGCGCGAGCGGCTCCATGCACTTGGTGAAGGTGAAATCGCTACCGTTACCGTGGGGAAACCAAGACCAGTCCTGATAGGCTGGGTCTTCCGGCAGTGGCATGGGAACGCCATCGGGGAAATAGAAACAGCCGAGCCGTTTTGGATTGGACGCAGCGTTTTTCCCGTCAGCCGCTGAGATCGACAACGATCCAAACATGGGCAGCGCCAACGCGACACCGCTACCGCGAAGGAATCTCCGCCGGTCGATTCGATTCCATTGCATTCTATTGTCCTCGGTTTGGGATCTCGCTCAGAGCGGCATAGCACTCCGAACAACTATTTTGATTGAAACAGTTCACTTCTCACGATCTCTCGAATCATGGTCTTCAGTCCGTCGTCCTGACCACGCACTTGGGCGGTAATGGCATCGATGTCCGAGAGATCGGCAAACGCCAGAGGACGACCCAGAGCGTAGGTTGCAAGTTTATGCACCATCGCTTGCACAAACTGATCTTGCCGATTCTTCAACAAAAACCGTTTGAGCCCGTCCATTCCATCGAGCGACTGATGATTGAACAATTCGCTAGACGCATCGACCGGTTTGCCGCGAATTTCATCACGCCATTGTCCCATGGCATCGTAGTTCTCGAACGCGATTCCCCACGGATCAATTTTCGCGTGGCATGAAAGACATGCAGCATGATTGCGATGATCCTCGATTCGCTCCTTCAACGTCATCTTTGCAATTTCGGGATCTGCCAGGTCGATCTGCGGCACAGCGGGCGGCGGCGGCGGAGGAGGATCATTTAGTAAGCTTTCCAGCAACCAAATCGCCCGCTTCAATGGATGGGAATCTGGCCAGTCGGAGTTCATCGCCAGCAGACCGGCCTGAGTCAACAAACCTCCGCGCTGAAAGTCGCCATCCAAGTCGACGCGTTGAAAATGGTTACCAAACACGCCACCGAGCCCGTAGTGTGTGGCGAGTCGCTCGTTGGCCATCGTGTAGTCGCAGTGAATGAAATCCAAGACGCTCGCGTTTTGACGCAACATCTCGCTAAATAGAGCGATCGGCTCGTGTTGCATCGCCTCTTTCAAAAGGGGATCAAAGTGTCCGACGTGCTGTTTGAAGTTCGTGAAGTCTAGCAATTGCATATCGAGCCATTGACGTACGAAGTGCTCTGCAAATCGTCTGCTGCGCGGGTCGGCCAGCATCCGATCGACCTGCGATACGAGCACGTCAGGGTCAGCGAGCTGACCACGTTCGGCGAGCTTCAACAGTTCATCATCGGGGATACTGCACCAAAGAAACATCGACAACCGAGTCGCCAGCGCGGAGGGCGTCAACGCGGATCGCTCAGTGGTTTCCGCTGCCGCTAACGCCGCGGTATCGTTGGTCACATACAAAAAGTGCGGAGAGGACAGCACCGTCGCCAAAACTTCGACAATTGCTCCTTCAAAGCTCTCGCACTGCGATCTTATCTCAGTAAAGAAAGTTAGCTTGCGTTCAATTTCTTCCTTTGCCAATGGGCGACGCCAGGCGCGCGACATCAACGCGGTCACGATCTCCCTGGCGTAAACCGATTCGTCATCGGCATGTTCGCTTTCAAAGAAAATTCGCTGGTGCGATTGGGGTGGCCATTGATCGTAGACGGGGGCCGCGACGCGCACAAAGTCAATCTGAATCTCGTCAGCGGATGCGGAGCTGTTGGCAAAGCGAATGTACTCCGATGGACTGGGCGTGGCCCCTATTGGAGAAGTTTTCCGAACGGAATTGCGTGGATAGATCTCACCTAAGGGCACATCCCACTGGATCAATTGCGGCTGATCGGGGCCTGCCGTTACGGGAGTATCCGATTGGCTGACTCGCAGCAAAGCACGGCCTTCGTTGCTCGCTTGCCATCCGAAGAGCAGCTGCATGCTGGGGAATCGATCGGCTTCTGTATTCACACGCGATGCCCGCACAATCACGCGCATCGTGCCTTCATCGGGTAATTGGTTCCCCAGCTCGACAACCAACCCCTGCTGACGACCGGCAGGCAGAACGCCGACACAATCATAGTCGTCGGGAAAATCGGGCGGTTGTTCCGTCGGCGCAAACGCGTATTTTGCTCCGTTGTATTGCCATCTCGCTACCGCTGTCCGCCCGCTTGAAAGTTCGCTGAAATACGCGGTGCGGTGTGGTTGCCGAAAATTCTTTTCTAAGCGATCCAATTCCACTTTCAGCTTCTCGGGATCATCCTTGAATTCTCGTGTCGCCTTATCAAGCTGCGCGGTTTGTTTTGGCCACTCTCGCGCGGCGGCATCTTGCATCGAGATGCCCCAATAACGTGTCGGCGGGCGATCGCCCGAGACGGTCGCTCGTGCCAATGCTCGTCGAGCAATCCGATGATAGGTCTCCAACTGTGACACCGACAGATGCAACAGCTCGGAACTGTTTTGAAAACCATCCTTGGAATGAGATTCTGGCGGCAGGTCTTTGGCAAAGTCCCAGGGCAACCCAAGCAGGTCTTGTAAAGCGTAGTTGTACTCATACCGCGTCATGCGACGTAAAGAAGAATGAGTCCCTGAGTTGCGACGCACGGTAGAAGCCGCCTGCAGCTCGCGGGTTAACCAGTCTACGACTCGGAGACGATCGGCTTGATCCAGTTCGCTGTCGTCTGGCGGCGGCATCTCTCCCTTGGTCAATACAGCAAAAATCTCGCTCCACCACTGCGTATCATTGCCCGATAGGAGATCAGGATCTAGCGTATCGATCCTTATATTTCCCTCGGTTGTCGAGGCACCGTGACAGTCGACACAGTTCTGCTCCAGGATCGGCTTGATCGTTGACTCAAACTCCGCCAAATTCGCTTGCGGCAGCAACGCGATCTTCTCGCCATTTTCCTCGAGATGTTTTCTCGCAACGACATTCTTGAAACGGGAATGTACATTCCCCGCTACTTTCAGGGCCTCGAGACTGGGACGCTTCCCAGTCGCTGCCGACGTTGCATCAAGGGTCTGTGATTGCCTAACGAGATCTGGTTCGCGGGCATTCAACACCACTGCAACGAAAGCAAGCGCGCAGAAGACGAACGATGCGCAACGCGCATTCTGGCAGGATGATGGCATAGGGCGGGCAGACCTATTTACTCAGGTCGGATGATGCAGGCGGGATCCAAATACGGTAGGGGCAGCGTCGAGATGCCACTGGAGCACCGCACAGCGGGTCCACCAATACCGAGTCGAGACCCTATGATGATAACACTTTCGCCGGTCGATTGCTTGTCACAGCTTGGATGGTCCCATGAGGTGCTCGTCAGACGGCGGTTGCGGTGCATTACTTCCCTTCATTCCATTCTGGCGGTTTGCATTATTCCGTTAAGCGGCTTCGCCGCAATGTCGCTCAGCTCTCCGAGCTGTTGGCCGGCAGCGCAACTCACGCCCGCTTTCAGCTCGGAGAGCTGAGCGACAATCGCCACGCAATAGCATCCATCGGGGCGACACGTGATGGATAGCGGTGGGTCTCAGTCGATTTTGTAAAGCCTGTGCAAATTTCAGCCGATGCACTGGTTCACTGCAATTCGGCTAACACGATGGCTTCGGTCTCCTTGCTCTGCAATCGTGCCAGGGCCTCGTTCACTGCAGCAGTTTCATTCAAATCAGTGCGGTCCAGGATCTTGCGGATCGCCCACACGCAGGAGGCACGCACGACCGGCTCGGGATCCTGCAAGCTGCCAAGCAGGGTTTCGACACAGTTCATGTCGCCGACGTTGCCCAGCACGATCGCGGCGTTTCGCAGCAGCCCTCGGCGGCGTGTTCGCCACATCGGTGTATGACGGAACTGTGCCCGAAAGCCTTCGTCATCGAGCGTAAAAAGATTCATCAGTTCCATATAGCCATTCTTTGATGGAGCGGAACCGAGTTCCGCTGAATCTGTGTTTGCGCGCTCGGCCGCCGCACGTCGCGCTGGCTTGCGGGTCCAGGGGCAGACTTCTTGGCAAACGTCACAGCCAAATACCCAGTCTCCAATGCCTTCTCGTAGCGGTTCGGGAATCATCCCACGACTCTCGATCGTCAGATAGCTGATGCATTTCGACGCATCGAGCACGTGAGGTCCGACGAACGCATCTGTCGGACAAGCATCCAAGCACGCCGTGCAGGTGCCACAGTGATCGGCCTGAAACGGCTCATCAGCGGGCAATTCAATATCGACGAGTACGCAGGCTAGAAAAAAATAGCTGCCTAGAGTGGGATTGAGCAACAACGTGTTCTTGCCACGCCAGCCGAGTCCCGCGAGCTGGGCGACTTCGCGTTCCATCAGAGGAGCCGTGTCGACGATCCCTCTCGCTTGGGCCTCTGGACACAGCTCACGGACTGCGTGGCAGATGCGTTTGAGCTTGGGATGAATGACGTCATGATAATCCGAACCCGTCCATGTGTACCGGGCGACGCGCCCCTGCACGCTCGCGGGGGCTTCGTCGTCGCCTTTCGCAGCTGGCGATGGGTTCATCGTTGACCACGGGTTCATCGCTGGATAGGGATAAACCAGCGCGACGACCGAGCGAGCACCAGCGAGGACGCCACGGGGATGACGATAGGCGTCGAGTCGGTTTGCAAAATAGTCCATTTCTCCTGCAAAACCCGCATCGATCCATTTCACAAGATCGCTGAACCCATGGCTTTCGATGGCTGGCGCGATCCCGCAGGCCACAAACCCCTCCTCAACTGCCGCGGCGCGGATCGCTGCGGCAATCTCGTTGGACTCTGTCGATTTCGAAAGTGGCATAGGCTTGCTGTCGACGGATTGAGTAACGTGAAAACTGGGCGGATGGCGGCGTGTCCCTGCACGATCACGATCCAGCTCAGCAGGGTCGGTCCGACCATGCGACCGATGCTACCATTTTCGCTTCAGTTTGGCCGGACGACGTGCCGACTGTAACGATTAGATAGGTTTTTTGCTTTCTTCGTTTTGTGCCGCTTCGGGACGTCGACCATGTCATCGGTTGAAACACAGTTTCACGTACCCCCGTTTCCACCCTTCCCTAGCGCCTCGCGGTATGTTCGCGTCGGTTCTCAGGATGACGCATTGCAGCGTGTTCGTCACGCCGTGGAAGCGTGGGAGGCCATTTCGCTCGTAATCGGACCGCCGGGGACTGGAAAATCCCTGATCTGCCAAGTGCTGCAACAGTACTTTTCACGCGACCGGGAAGTGATCGTGTTTGGCGACACGACTCTCGAGAGCCCACTTTCTCTCCAGCGACACCTGCTCAGCCGGCTCGACCGGATTCGGGGCATCGCAGCCACGTCGCTCGCGCTCGGTGATGATCCACAACTTGCGATCATCGAACGCATCGCCAATAGCTCGAAAGAGTTCGCCGGATTGCTGTTGCTCGTCGACGAAGCTCAAACGCTGCGTCCCGACGTCCTCGAGACCATCCGGATCCTGACCAATGTGATCACCAATGGTCGGCCACGCGTCAGCGCCGTGCTGTTGGGCGGTCCGCAGCTCGACGAGACGCTCGCGTTGCCATCGCTCGACGCGCTCGTCCAGCGGGTGTCCACGCGGTGCTATGTCCATCCGCTGACCAGCGACGAAACGATTCGCTATGTCCGCCGGGCGGTCGAGAACTGTGGCGAGACCGCCAATATTGAGATTGATGAGCCCGCGATCCGCTCGATTCATCGGGCTTGCAGCGGCGTGCCTCGCTTGGTCAACCAACTCATGACCGCAGCGATCTCGCATGCCCACTCCAAGGCGCAAACCCGCATTACGACCAACACCGTCGAAGCCGCTTGGGCGATTTTGCAGCAACTGCCCAGTCCACTCGTCGACGAGCCGGATATGAGCCGGCCAGTCTCCAATGTCGAATTCGGGCCGCTCGGCGATGACGAATCTTCCGAGCTGGAGGGGTGGGAGAAGCATCGCGACGCTCGCGATTCATGCGACGACGATTTCGCAGTCGTCGAGCCGGAGTTCACGATGCAAGCCGAAGTCAACGTTCGCTATGACAAGGCAACGGATTACGGTGCGGTGAGCTTCGATTGCCAATCGGATACACAGTTCGATTACGAGCGAATCACGTCAGGCAGCGACGTGGAAATGTCTCGTCGGGACGCACCCAAGTCACTTGAAACGGCTGCGGCAAACGAATCTCCGTCGCCCAGCGAACTGTTTGGCGATTTCGACGATGAGGAAGACGTGAGCGACACAATTCAAGTTCCAAAACTCCATCTCACCGTGGAAGATGACGACCTGGAAACGACCCTTCATCGGGAAGTCCAAAACCTGCGGGCCGCTGCGGCCCCGGTGCTATGGGTCGAGGACTCCGATGGCGACGATCTCGTGCGCGACGATCGCGACATGCTCATTATCGAAGACGACGTGAATGCCGAAGGTGCTCTGGTCGCTAACGAAGTCGCCGCAGACGAGACCGCCGAACCTTCGATTGCGATCGATTTCCATGCCATGCTTGCTAAGATGCGGGCGTCGAAACGGTAATCAAAATGCCGAGCTCTGCATCGACCCACCCGATTCGCAGCGACGACACGCTCACCACGTTTCTGTGTCATGCCGTCGCGGCGAATCGTTCCGAACAAAAAACGCTGACATTGGTATTGCCCGACAGCATCGCTCTCCAACCCGCTTTTTTTTGCGATCTGGCGACAAGTTGGCGCGACCTGCGACACAAAATCTCACTCGGTGCAGACATCGTTTTGCGAGTGGATTGCTGTAGTGATCAATCACGATCAGGCGTGTTGCATGATTGCGGTCGGCGACTCTGGCATTGGCGTAGTGAGCGCGCGATCGATAATCGAAATTTGCGTGAGCTCATCTCGCTAACTCGCTGTCTCGTCATTGGCCGGCCCACGCGAGAACCGTCCGCGATCGTGATGGGTATCGCTGACCCATCTGTGTCGCTTCCCGAATGGGTCAAGCCAATCGAGATTTCACTGCCGTCGTACGCGAAGACCGCTTGAAGACTCGAAAGTTGACTGCGGGGGAAAAGGCCACTCTGCTAACTCAGTACCTTCGCATCGAATCAGAAAACACTAACTCGAAGCGCTAGCGAGGGATTAAATGGATTGCCTCGCTGGCGCGCCCGGTTAGAAAATCAACACGCGGCTAGCCACGGGTTTGTCGTCAAAACCGGGGCTTGCGCTGGACCGCTCAATCTTTGGGGTTGACCCTATAATCCTGCCTTGCATTCTTATTCCAGGCGAAGCAAAAACGTCCCAGTCTCCCCTCTCCCCCGCTTCGGGGGAGAGGGGTTGGGGGTGAGGGGGTTTCTTGGTGCGAGATTTCGGCATGAGCATCCGCTTGGCCCGTACACACTTGACTTTGTGCGCGTGGATTGGAAACTGGATATTGAAATCGATGGCAAGAATCATTTCACTGAGGCTGGTCGGCAGCATAATAAAAAACGCGATGGGTACGTTTCGTAAACAGGGGTTCGCTGTCTTGAGGTTCAATGTTCAAAGGCCCGGTCGAACTCCGACTGCTGAGAATCGGTAAGCTGAATTTGTGATGAATCCACCATGACATTTTGGCTCCTTTCAAGAAAAGAGCCATGGCGGCGCAAATGCTGTGCCAAAAACTGCCTGGGTGACGAGTTCGTGCTCGGTAAGTGTCATTCGCCGCTAGCCAGGTATTGTCGTCAAAACCGGGGCTAACGCCCAAACGGCTCACAGGCCCCAATCCTCATGTATTCCAACCTAGCGAGCTTCAGGCCGCGTCGCCACGCGTGGCGTATCTTTGGACGCTGCGAAGAAGTTATCAATGTCGGCAGCATTTTTGAGTTCATCGAACTTCAATCCCATTGCGATGTTGATCTTCTTATCGAGAAGGTCTCGCTCCAGTTCACTTCGCACCGCTTCGATGTCGTCGACGATCGGTTTTGTGAAACCCTGTGACCGCATGATGATGTATTTGTCACCCGTTGCAATGATTCCGCTGAGTTCACCCGGCTTCATCGCAAACGCTTCCCTTTCAATCGATGCTTGGCCACCATACTGGCGGATAGGCGGAACCTTACCAAAATTGCTGGCTGAGGTTGGCTCGATGCTGTACTGGCTGGCGAGTTGACCGAAGAATTCATCGGTGGGGTTATCACGAGCGAGTTCCCATACTTTCTGCGCGGTGCGTTGATCCGACAGCACGACGGCAAGGACTTCTGCGCGTGGCCCGAATGCAGACGCGAAACCGTGTTCGATGTCTTGGGGCGTCAGTTTCACTTTATCTTCGACCAGCTTTTTCAATGCGATGCTTGGCCATACCGAATCTTCGATGTACAGTTCGCGAGTGGTCTCGCCTTGGGACAGGACGACTTCCATCCACGCTTCGACGTCGGCGGCACCGTTGTCGCGGACGTAGCCGTAGCTGACTGCGGCGCGGCCGATTTCTTCGTCGATGTCTTGCTGCGTAACCGTCTTGCCAGCTTGTTTGAGCGACTGCGAGAGCAGTTTGCGATTGATCTCGCCATCCAATACGGCTTCGCCATGGCGTTTGACGCATTCGGCCGCGACCGACGCGATTGTTACTTGTTGTCCATTGATGATCGCAGCAACACCGGGGTACTGTTTTTCAGCGGCCGGGTCGTGAAGCACCTTCACGACGTGAGCGTCCATTTGTAACTTCGCGAATAGCTCGGAAGCGGCGCCCTTCATCTTCTCATCGCGAATTTGATCGTTGATCTGTTCTTTGACGAAGGGTATGGCTTGCGGACTGGGCTGGGTCGCGGGCATGCGTCGAACAGATTGCATGAACACCCACTGATCACCGATTTGGATGATGGAGGAAACCTCATTGTCGGCGAGCGAGAAGGCGGCTTCTTCCAACCGCGAGTCGCCCATATAGCGGCGGATCGGCGGAATCAAACCGCCCACGCTGGCGCTCGTCTCATCTTCACTGTTTTCCTTCGCCAGCCGTACGAAGCTCTTGGGATCGGCTTTGGCTTTTGCATGGATCTGCTTCGCTTTTTCTTGATCTCCTATCATGATCATGCGGCATTTCACCGCTTCGCCATACTGCGAAACGAAAGCGCGATTGAATTCGTCCTGTGTGACCTCCACTTGATCGGAAACGAGAGCGCGGAGGGCGAGCATTGGCCAGATAATTTCATTACTGTATTGATCGGGCGTGATGTCACGCTCTTCTTTGAGCAACTGCAAGTAACTCTCGACGGAGAGGGCAAACTTCTTCGCGACGCGGACGATTTCGGCTCGAACGTCTTCGCTCGTTACGACGATTTCGCGGCGTTTGCACTCTTGCAGGATAAGATGTCGATTAACAAGATTGTCGAGCACGTCGACGCCGTATCGCTCGAGCGTGGCCGTGGCCAATGCGTCACGGCTGATCGGATCTGCATTGACGACCGCGACAACGGACGATTCAGCAGCTTTTGCGGCGTGTGGGGAACCGCTGCACGAAGCAGCCAGAACCAACGCGATCAATCCAATCGATCTTCGAAAGCTGCGACGGGGTCGAGATATCAGTTGGGAACATCGTGTGTAGAATTCGAGCAAAGTCGACATGGGCGGACACTCCTTTATCCGTGCGGTTCGTAAGATCGAGCCGGCACTGCGTGAATCGCGGCGGGCCGATGTGGGCCCGCCATCACGCAATCGCGGCTACATCGCGCAAACTTTAGGGAAATTCAAAAATTTCCTCAAGTCGAATCGGCCTATTTCTTTGCGTGGGCGAGAGCGAGCAGGCAATACGCCGTCACCAGTTGGCGATCGCCTTCCATCCAACGGTCACTTTCACGGTTGACCCACGAGCCGTCTTCCTGCTGCGCTGCTTCGAGTGTGTTGACGAGATCCTCACGCCAATCGTGAACTGTGCCTCCTTCGGTATCGATCACCTCGATGCCTGCCACATCGAGCGACTTGGCAAATGTGTGATAATAGTAGTACAGACCCGATGGGCCCATGCCTGGATTGGTATCCAGGGCATAGTTCCTACGGATGAATCCGAGAGCCGCTTCGACGCGTGGATCGTCCGGTGTCAAGCCTGCATAGATCATGCTTTTAAGTCCCGCGTAGGTCATCGAACCGTAGCTGCGCAGTCCACCGCCTGCCGCGTCGCCAGCCTGGCTTTGGCCGCCTGCGGCGGGCGTGTAATAAAAGCCACCGTCATCCACTTCGTCGGCATGAGGGGTGTCGTTGACGTCTTCGACACCCTTGGGTGCTTTCAAGTTTTGAGTCCGTGCCACAAAGCGCAGTGCCTTCTGGATGGCTTCGTCATCAGCGTCGTTGCCTAATTCAACGAGGGCGTCGAGCATGAATGAGGTGTTCGACAGGTCGGGTCGCGAGTGGCTGCCGTAGCCGGCACCTCCGTAGGCAGGATCGGCGGGTGTGATGCCTTCGCCTTCATCCCACTGAATGTCCTTCAGGAATGCTTCGGCGCGGCTCAGGATACTGTCGTACTTTCGATGTCCGTCTTTACCGGACTCATCATCCGCGTTGTTAGCGGCGACGAGTGCGAGCACGGATGCCGACGTCTCATAGTTGCGATGTTTCGAACCGACCTCATAAATCCCGCCATCGGGCTGGACCATTTTCTCGACGTATTTCAGAGCGTCCTTGACAACCGGGTCAGTTTTCACCGACGCAGGACGATGCTCGAGAATCGCTCGGACGCACAAACCCGTCACCGCCGCACCGGTCGCGCCACTGAAGGCCCCATCGTCGCTTTGACCACGGGTTCGCAAAAATTCAATTCCGCGGTCGGCCATGCGGTCAATCCGCGCGTCCAGGTTCTCAGAGGTTTCCGGCTTTGCTGTCTTGGCACCCGTCGGCGAGTCGGCAAGGACGGGAACATGGGTACTCAGCACGGGCATGCAGAGAGCGAGTAGGAGAGGTGACATCGATTGAATTCGCATTTTCATCTTTTTTTGGAGGATTCGGAGGTGGTTTTTAATTTGCAACTCGCCGGACATGGCGGAATTTTGTCCTCACGCGACGGAATTTTCACCGTCGCGATTGTGAAGCACTGTTCTCTGGATGTAATGCGGTAAGCGGCTTCCGCCTACATGAGCACCCTCGCACCATCGAGATCGCCGGGTTGAGGCCGGAGGCCGACACATTTCCTGCCGGTGGCGTGAGCCACCGGACTCAATAACAGCAGCGATCCGCAGCCCGGAGGGCGACACAAGCTGGATGTGATCATAAGTCACGATCACCCGAGAATCGACGCTCCCACCGCATTTGGTCCGCTACAGACCCGCGTGCTGATCCGATTGATTGACCGGCACTGCCAATGCTAAGCAACGTTCGTGCCACTCCCCTCAATCGGCGACCTTTCCCGATCTTGTTTTCACTTCGGCTTCTCTGCTTTTGCAGGAATCCGGTAAACGTGAAAAGAATAACCGATCCTGTCCACTGGCTCCATCTTTTGCAAATACTCGAGTCCCGGTTCACCCGGGAGGTTGTACAGTTTCTTAACGCTGACGATCCACCACTGCACTTCATCCGTTTGCACACTCGCTAAGGGGGCATCTTTCTCCAGTACAGGAGGATAACTGTAGGGAAGCCCAAACAGAGATCCGTTCCAGGCCCAGAAATTCAATGAAAACGAGAGCGGGCGACATTCGGGATGTTCGTCGATCCAGGCGTCGATTAACAGCATGTCTTGCCCCCATTCGATGTTCGATTTCCCCAAGACTCGCCATCCATTGGCTGGGCCGCCCGCGATCGCGTTGAAATAACTCGCGTAATGCGGATGGACGCAAACCGCCGAAATGCAACTCGATGCAATCAGCAAGACTCCGATCCAACGCCGCCATGAACAGACGCCGCGAGGAATCGAGTCACTGCGCCCCATTTGCCCCACCATCACGCTAGCCAGCAAGAACATCGGCGGATAGATCATCAGCACATAGCGGTGATGGTGACTGAACCCTCCCTGCAAGCTGATCGAGACAAAGCTAACCAGTGCCGGAATCGCCAGCAAAGCCACTGCCGCCTTGAAATCCGCCGAGATCGCCCTCCGCTGAAACCACAGCACCACCGCTCCGCCGATCGCGGCGAGCAAGGTGCCGATAGGCGTTTTCACAAGTACGGTGATGCAGTAATAATACCACCACGCCCCCTGTTTCCACTGACCGTTCAAGAAAGACCAATACTTGTCCTCGACCTCGCTCTTGAGAAAATCGATCCCCAAAACATAGTTTTTGGGTAATGGAACAGGAACCGATCCCAGCCAGCTATCGGAAAAGCGGTTTCCGGTGGCCAACGCTTCCGACCCCTCACCACCCAAGACATCGCTACAGAATTCATAGTCACCCAGCGGAGTGAAACTGCCCTCGAACAGGTATCCGGCATTGAGGATGAATAATCCAACGATGTTGATCAGCACTAAATCCACGCAACGCTTGGTGATTGACTTTCGTGGAAATGCGTCGGCGAATCGCCAGAGGATCAGCCCCGCCGCCAATGGGAAAGACGCCAGTGCGGTGATCCAGGTCAACTTAGACAGCAGGGCCAGCCCCAAACAAGCGCCAGATATCAGGACCGACTGGCCCGTAGGATTTTTTAAATATTTCCAATAGGCGTAGCTCGCACAAACGCCCATCGCGGTTGCCGCCACGTCCGGAATGATCCACGCGGAATAACCAATCATGTTGAGTGAAAAACACCAAAGAACGGTTACCGCGAACGCCTGGAGCCGTCCCGCCACAGCCGTAGTGAATTTTGAGAGGGCAAGAATGCCCACCAGCGGAAAGACAAAGCATGCAATGCGCGGCAGAAACAACATTTTGGCATAGTCGAGCCCCTGCTGTCCCATCGCACGCGCACCAATTATGAACTCCGGGCGCTTGCCGACGGTTGGTGTGTACAGTTCCCAGTCGAACGCATCGGCATAGGGCAATGCAACCGGACCGTAGATCCACCGAGTCAGCGGCGGGTTCACGCGGTACAGATCAAAACGCAAAAACTTGATTTGGGAAATGCCCGCCGGCAGATGAGCGACTTCGTCCGTGGTCGCAAAATTGGTCTTCGCAAGATAAACCAAAACCGAAAAATGCATCAGCAACAAAATCCCGGCAACCCACCCCAGCAAATCGTAGCCGAATAAGGATCGCGCGGAAATTGATAGTCGCCTTTCGCTCCGCGAAAGTTGCGTCGAGCGTATCTTTCGCGGAGCGAAAGACGACACTAAAAAACCGCTCGATCCTAACGCAATTGTCGACCAACGACTGCCGAGCCTGCGAGCACAACCCCACGCGGGTATCACACCGAATTCCTTCTCGATCGTTTCCGGATGAACCAGAACGCACCCAAGACACAAACTGGGTGCAGTCGGGCAGGTAGCAGCATCTGAAATTTGAAAAATTTCAGATTGCTATTGGGGAAAAATGGCGTCCGTGTCCTACTGAACGTTTTTGGTTAGCTGCCAAACATCTCAATCGGAACGGACGCCATGAATAAGCCTATCACAACTTTCGCTTCTCTCAAACGTCTCTTCGATGACTTCGAGCCACAGTTCGCTACTGAGGTAATCGCCGTCATCTGGAGAGTCATCGCAGTGGTACAATGTTTTTTCCAGAAGGGAAATCACTCCCGCCAGCACCCAGGGTGAGCGCATTTAATTTCCCGTATTTGAGCGGTATTTAGCGGTTTTTCGGGTCCGAGAGTGCCACTCCGGTGGCTCGGTTTGGCCCGACTCGGTAACATTCTAAGCCGCTAAAACCAACCTCGAACAAGCGAATGGAGTCGCTGCAATGGGAAACGATACCGAGCCCTCGCGGAACACCAACGACCACTGGCAAGAGCCTTGCGACAACAAGCACGACAAGAGAAAAGTGCTCTCCGGAGAGCCGCTGGAAACCACGAGGAAGTCAAAGAGGCAGACCGTTCGTGAGAAGGCGATTGCCGCAGATGAGTATTCTGCCATTCTCTCACTCGTGCAGTGCTTTGATGAAATCGAAGACCCCCGAATCAATCGCCGTCGAGTTCACAATCTCATCGACATGATCGTGATCGCAATCTGTGCGGTGATCTGCAATGCCGATGGATGGGCTGATATGCGAACGTGGGCCGAAACGCATCAGAAATGGCTTGAGCGGTTTCTTCAACTTCCCGGTGGGCTTCCTTCGCGTGATACGCTCCGTCGCACTCTTTCAAGACTTGACCCGGCGGCATTCCAACAAGCGTTTCTGAAATGGCTTAAGGGGCTCCGTAAAGAGCTCGGCAATGTGATCGCCATTGATGGAAAAACGCTCCGCGGTTCGAAGGTCGGTGGCGTCAAGCCGCTGCATATCGTCAGTGCCTGGGCGAGCGATCAGCACTTGACGCTCGGGCAGACCACCATCGACAAGAAATCGAACGAAATCACTGCAATTCCGAAGCTTTTGGAATCACTGACACTTTCCGGAGCGATCGTGACGATCGATGCAATGGGCTGCCAACGCGACATCGCGAGGAAGATCATTGAGCGAAAAGGTCATTACTGTTTGGCGGTCAAAGGCAACCAAGAAACGCTGCACGAAACGTTGAAGAATGAGTTCGAGCGGGCGATGTCGCTTGACCGTCCTCCCAAGCGACTCTCGACGCACGAGGTCCATGACGATCAGAAGAAACCACATGGTCGTTACGAGCGTCGGCTCTACTACACTCTGCCGGCCCCCAAATCACTGAAGGAAACCGGCGACTGGAAGAACATCCGAAGTATCGGCTTAACGATCACGTATCGCAGTGAAGACGTGAACGATTGGGGTGACGGGGAAGTCCGTTATTACATCATGAGTTTTGGAAGCGAGGCAAAACGTTTCGGGGCTGCCGTTCGCCAGCACTGGGGCATCGAGAATTCACTCCACTGGGTCATGGATGTGACGTTCCGGGAAGACGAGTCACGGATCCGCAAAGACCACGGCGGCGAGAACGTGAGTTGGCTTCGTCGCTTGGCGGTTACGCTGATCAAGCACAACGAGACACGCAAGGGAAGCATTCGTCAAAAGCGATTGCGTGCCGGATACGACTTTGAGTTCCTACTCGAAATCCTAAACTCGATACCCGCCGTAAATTAAATGCGCTTACCCTGCGCCAGCACCGATCGATTCGAAAGACGACTCGAACGCCTCGTACGCGAATTGGCTCGTGTGATCATGCAGCGAACATTCAGACGAATCGAATCCCGTGACCGAGATCAAACGGTATCTTCGTTTGACTTCAACGGCGAATCCTTCCGCCGCAATCGACGCACTCCCAAAGAAGTCGACACACGATTCGGCCAAGTCACTTACCAACGTTGGTTCTATCAGAACACCCAAGCTAAATCATCTGGCGTCGCTCCGCTGGATGTCCGCCTCGGCTTGGTCGCCGGTCGGATGACACCCGCGTTAGCGGAAGTCACCGGGCGGCTTGCCGCCGATCTGCCCCAGCAACCCACCTTGGACATGATCAGCGAACGCTTTGGGGTAAGGCCATCGGTCGAAGCCTACCGGCGAGTGATTGCGGACCTGGCAACGCAAGTTCGAGTGGTGCATGATGACGAGGCGATTGAGCAGCTAGCTAAGTGGATCGAGCAGGCGCGTCAAAGTACCGGAAAACACGATGTTTTACTTCAGGTGGGGCGTGATGGTGTCTTTGTGCAAACGAGGCCTTGTTGGGAGGAAGCCTCCTGCGGAACGATTGCCGTTTACGATCGCAATCGCAAGCGATTGGGGACCATCTACCTGGGGCAGATGCCTGAACGTGATCAGCCTACGATGACAAAGCGATTGACCCATGTGATTGAAGGTGTGCTTCCTCGGATCGGTGGCAAGACGCCATCGCTGCGTTACGTAACCGATGCTGGCACTCACCCACAGTCCTATTTCAAGAAGGTTCTCTCGAAGATGAAAGATCCGGTGACGGGCCGACGTTTGAAGTGGAGTTGGGGTGTGGATTTCTTTCACGCTTGTGAGTATGTCTCTCTGCTTGCTGCTTCGATTTTCGGCAAAGGTAGCGAACGAGCCAGCGAGTGGGCCGAGCAACAGCGTCACACACTACGTCACGAGGACGATGCGGTGAGCAAAGTAGTCGCTCGTGCTGCACAGCAGAAGCGTCGTAACGGTTTAAAAGGGACGAAGGACGACTATCACACCGCGATCAACTATCTAAAGAAGTACCGCAGCCACATGGACTTCGCTGAGCGAAAACGCAGAGGTGATCCAATCGGTAGCGGCATTACGGAGGCTGGCTGCAAAGTCATCTTCAACCAGCGGCTTAAGCAATCGGGAATGCGTTGGCATCGCCAAACAGGTCAGTACATTGTCGATCTACGCACCGCCAATCGCAGTGGGATCTGGAACCGCATCTGGGATCGGCTGGTGATGCCCCAGGCCGAGCTTCCACCGATAACTCAGACAAATCGATTGGACTCATGCTGAAACCCAAGGGAAACACGTGCTACCTGCCCGACTGCACCCGTTGTAGAAATAGCTCTAATAACTCAAGTGTCCAATGATTTGTTTAATAAAAGCGTCCTCGGCGAATCGAAACTCGCCAAGAACCGTCGGCACCGTTGGCGCACCGTCGACAGGGATATCCCTTCTCAAGTTGCACCTCTGCAGAGCTTGATTCGAATGGCGTGGACTTAGGGCTTTTCTGCCGGTTTCACGGGCTCGACCGTGATCCGCTTGGCTCGGCTGGGGCGAGGTTTTTTCATCTTGGGATATTTTGATTGATTTCGGCGTTTGAGCTCGCGAGGCTCTTCGCGACCGGGTCGATCTCGGACCAACCGGGAAGTTGCCGACAGAACGATCCACATCAGATCGTCGGACGTTTCAAGTTCGTCGCTAAAGTATATCCAAGCATCGCGTGAACGAGAAAAGCTGACTTCACGCGGATGGATTTCCAGGACCGCAGCAGCGTCGTTGGTCAGTGAGCGTACCAAGTTGTAGGCTAACACTCCGACCGCTATTTCGCGGTCAAGGTTTTCGGGAGTATGGCAGCGTAGATCACAAAATCCCATCGTGGTCTTCCAGCAAGCAATGTCCGTTTCAACGTCCCATCGCAGACCATAGAGCTCCGCGATTTCGTCAGCGCTGAAACGCTTCGAGTCAACAAGCGTGGTGACGATCGTCAGCACCTCGGTGCGACCAGTCAGACGGTATCGAATGCAGCGATACTGGATTGATTCAGGTAGCTGTTGCCACTGCTCGGGTGTAAATCGATTTTTGTTATTCTTTGGTTTCTTCAGCGTGATTGTCTTTTCGTCGAGCACTTCGCAGACTCCTTCAAATGGTGAATTGCGACAGCCCTTAATCCCGCAAACCAGTTCAACACCTCGGCGATTCAGTAGCACCGAATCATAGAACGATTCGAAGTTGCTATCCGCAACGACGATATCGCCGGCTACGAAATCACCGTGTTTTTCGCGGAAAAGGCTAGCCTCGCCGGTCAGTTTCCCCTTCATTGCTGCGGTGTTGTAATTGACAATGCAACCGGTCGCCAAGCAAGTCGTCACTACGCAGCGCACTTGAGGAAAGCCAAGCCCTTCTTTTTGAGTCGAAGGCTGAGGATAGACCTCTTGATTGGCCTGCGTATCAGGTGCGCGAAATACCAAACCATCGACCAAGTAGACATTCAGCCCGTGCCATTTCCACTGCGTAGGGGCTTTCCCGCGAAGTAAATCGACAATGCGTTTGCCAAGTCGATCGATCAGTTCAACGGTGAGCTTTGCCCTCGCCTTGCAGTAGGCCGAAGCATCTTCGCAGCAGGGCGACTGGCCTCGCCGTTTTCGCTCACGATTGAACTTCGTGAGGACGGTCGAACAGGCATCTCCGCGACTGAGGCACTGCGAAACGAACAAGCCGAGTGTGATCGCCGGGGTGAACTCCCGCTCACGGAACTTGATTCCAAGTTCATCACATAGCTGATGGACATCGTCGTCACTGAAGATTTCGGTTAGCCGGACTTGATCGAGTTGGATCAAATTGTCAATCCGCTGGACCACCTCGTGCGGATTGAGTGCCTGACGCAATTCGGCTCTGCGATTGGTATCGACAGGGGTTCCACGAGGTGGCAGAATCATCGACGGCATCCTTGCTGTGTTGAGATTTTTTTGAAGAAAAACCACGATGCAACAAGGATGCCGTTCTTCGCTAGCTCAAAATTGTTTCACGCGAGATCCGCCTTAAGTCCACGCCATTCGAGCTTGATTCCGTTTCTCCCGGCAGACCCAGTATTAGGTCCAGCGACAACTCGCACAAATTATCATTGGACGCTTGAGCCATGCCTTGAAAACCTCCGGCGCACCCTTCGGTCGGATGAGCCTGAAAAAATGCACAGCACCACAAGGAGCCCGCACGCCATTTGGGTTCCCGCATTATTGCGAAACCAACTTGGTTGGCTCACCAACATTGCCGATCGTGGCTTCGTGAAAAAGCACTTTAGCATGAGGCAAAGGTGCCTTGCTCCATCACGAAAAGTGCGTAAATGAGGGCTTCCTCCCCTTTCATCTGGGTGCAAGACAATCGGGATCTCGACAATCCGAAGTTTTGATTGCGCCGAGCGAATCACCAGCTCACTCGCATACTCCATCCCTGGGCTTCGCAGTTGAAGATCAACGATCGCTTGACGATCAAACGCGCGCAGCCCGCAGTGAAAATCCCGACAGGGGGACCGGAATAGCAATCGACCGATTCCACTCAGCAGCGGATTGCCAACCACACGATGCAGCCAAGGCATCGCTCCATCCATGATCTGACCGGAAAAACGATTTCCCATCACCAAATCATTCCCGTCTTCGAGCTTGTCGAGGAACCGTGGAATCTGAAGGAAATCGTAGCTGCCATCACAGTCCGCCATGACGATGTATTTGCCCTGGGCCGCAGCGATGCCTCCCTGCAGTGCCGCACCGTACCCGCGATCGGCAACGTCAACAACTTTGGCTCCATGGGATCGCGATTCGCTCGCCGATTCATCGGTGCTGCCGTTGTCGGCAATGATGATTTCGTAGCCGCTGGCGCCTTGGATACCAGGCGCAGCTTGTCAGAGCGTTGGGCCAGTGCGTGCTGGCATCCTTGATGAGCTTTTTCGATGCACGCACCAACCGTTTTTGCTTCGTTCAAGCAAGGCATGACCACGCTGATCAGTTTGGGCAACGTGATAGGATTTGACACCTCATGTTTGAACTCGTCCGCTTGAAATAGCTGGCTCGATTCTTCGGAATTGAATGATTACGTTTTCATAGATTCTCCCCCCGGTCCTTCCGATTCCCTTGGCTCCGAAAAAAGTCTGCATCGACGGAATAAGAAACCACTCTGACCGAGCCATCGCAAAAAGCGAAGTTGGCACCGGTTGCATGAGCAGCTCCGAAACTGCCGACGGACTGCTCTCCGAATCTGTCATGTCGCAGCCGCCAGTGCGGGTTCGTGCTCCGATGATTGTCATTATTGAAACCGCCGTAGGCGGGCTCATTATCACCCCAGTCCGTCCCACTGTAGTACGCATTCACGCGAATGTATTTTTCTCCCATCATGATGGTGTGCGACAAGCCATCTTCGATCGCCGCCAAACTGACAGCCGTGTGCAACCAACTGATCCCGGACCAATCTTCGGGCGGTGACGGCCAAGCGCTGCGGCGGGTTAAGTCAACTGCTGCTTGCAGATCAGGCGGCCCCGAAAAATCCGACGGCCAACGATGAGGAAGCTCTTCATCGACTTCCCCGTCGCCTGCGTTGACCGCATAGTCTCCGCGAAATGCGGACTCCAATGCCCCCATCACGCCTACCGGGCTAGGGCACGTTTCGCAAGCAGGATCAAACGCCATACGGCTTCCTCCGCGGCGACTCGGACAACTATAAACGGCCACTGGCGTTTGAATCCGCTGCCGCAAATCGCGGCTACGACGAATTGCCGGCGAATCATAACGCCCCAATCGAAAAACCGCGTCCTGCTCAACATAGGGAAGCAAAGCGTAAAACCAGCTACCTGGCTGAGCCTAATGACCTTGGATATCCGGAAATCCTTGCCACTGATAACCCCACCCACCGCTAGGAAAAGTTCGATGGGTTGACTCGTACTGATGCGACGCGAGCGCCAGCTGTTTCAGATTGGATTGGCAATGCGCGACGCGAGAACTTTCGCGTAGCGACTGGACCGCCGGAAGCAGAAGCGCCAAGAGAATACTGCTGATCCCAATCGCAACGAGCAGCTCAAGTAGCGTGAATGCTGCGTGGCGACCCCGACCGCGCTGAATGTCGACCCAAATGCACATCATTCCACCTTCGAAGTAGGAGGACGCGAGACAAGCAAGAGCGACACCTCAATCTCGGAAGTCGCTCCAGAATCGAGCGCAGCCTCGATCACAATGCCGAGACTGGTTGGTGCCTCGCCGCTATCTGGACCCCCGTTTCCATCGAGATGAAGCAACAATGCTTCCGAAGTGACACCCCCGGCGGCGCTCTGATAGGAAACCAATTCCGGACGGACGCACTCACAGGAGGATGCCAGTGATGCAACTTCGCCCTCGGCAAGCCCAAGACGACTCAGTTGACGGCACAGAGAACTCGTTTGGCCGGTGAAGAGTATCCCAGCGTCAATTTTCACTGGCCTTCTCTGAAGCGCGTTCCCACTAGCTTCGGCGAGGATCTCTTGAGGATCTCTTGAGGGCAGCCTGCTGAGGAACCAAAGAAAATTACGGAAGCCGCAATTGCCGTGAGAGCCCCGGTTCTTGAGGGAGAAGTTTCCAAATCGATTACCCGTGCCTGCTAGCTAACGGAGTCTCTAAAAAGCCAGTAAACGGAGTTTAGGGAGAACAAAACCACAATGCAACCTCTGACGGGGGTTTTCTTCCGTTTTCTAGGAATTCGTGAGATTGCCAAACGAACATGTGGAACCGAGGAAAAGGAGGGTCGAACGGGGTGAAGGCGTCGGGTGTCGAAAACATCAAGCAGGATCAGTTCCACGCGCTGCACCGGATCCAAGCGGGGTCGAAACGGATGCTGATTGCAAATCATTTCTAGCTGGTGACGATCATGTCTTGCCGTTGCACCTGCTGTTGCACCGGAGAATTCGAAAACGTCCTTCCATCGGGGCAGCGCGAACTCCACCATCGCCGCGTCACGAAGCTGCCCCCGACGCTGGTTCCTGCGCCAGTTGAAGCGGACGGGCGACACACGCGAAAATGCGTCGTGCCCGCTAGTGGCGAATTGTCGCCACGCGCCAGCAAATAGCTGAACGATGGCAACCAAACGTCGCCATCTGGCGCAGCCCTGGGCCGCTAAATCTTTAGTGTTGACACATTCTTTCGGTTTGCCTTTTTGTTCCGCGTGGCAAGGAAACAATTTAGTCTCCCCTCTCCCCCGCGAAGCGTGGGGGAGAGGGGAGACTGTATAGATCAGGAGGGTACGCCGGGAGAATGGTGGCGCGGAACAAAAACCGCGTAAGGAAAACTAGTCATAACTCCGAACTTTTAGCGGCCCAGCGCAGCCCGATGGCCAGTACCCCCTCGAAAGCTGGCACCCCCTAGAAAAGAATGTTTTGTGGCGTGATACTGGGCCCGTTGACTTCTGCTCCCCCACAAACGCCCGTCCCATGACTATTTCGAATAATCGCCCGCGACCGGCAAAACTCGCGCTCGCTGATGGCACCGTCTACTCGGGTCAGTCGCTCGGGGCGAGTGGTGAGGTGTCTGGAGAAGTGGTTTTCAACACCTCGATGACCGGGTACCAGGAAATTCTGACTGACCCCAGTTACTGCGGTCAAATCGTCACGATGACCTACCCTGAGATTGGCAATTACGGCGTCAATTCGGTCGACGTCGAGCGGCATGGCACTGCTTTATCCGGGTTTGTGATCCGCAACGAGAGCCGGATTTACAGCAACTACCGCTCCGAAGGCACGCTGAGCGAATACCTCCAACGCCATAATGTGATGGGGTTGATGGGGATCGACACGCGGTCGCTTGTGCGGCGAATTCGCAGCCTGGGCGCGATGCAGGGTGTCCTCTCCACGCATGATCTCGATGATGCATCGCTGGTCGCGAAAGCCAAAGCATCGCCGAGCCTTATTGGCCGCGATCTCGTGCGTGAAGTGATGCCCGGTCAACAGGAGAAGTGGACGTCCGAACTCGACGAGTGGACTGCCATCGAGTGCGCCCGCGGTGCCAAGATCGTCACCAATACGGATGGGCCCGCGGACGCCGACCGACCCCATGTCGTATGCATGGACTTTGGCATGAAATGGAATATCCCCCGACACTTGCGTTCGCGTGGTAATCGCGTGACGATCGTCCCCGGCAATACCTCCGCTGACGAAATCCTGAAGCTCGATCCAGCGGGTGTTTTTCTGTCCAATGGTCCTGGCGATCCCGAGCCGCTGACCTATGCTCACAAAACGATTGCGGAATTGATCGGCAAGGTACCCATCTTCGGTATTTGCTTGGGTCACCAACTGATTGCACTGGCCTGCGGTGCGAAGACGTTCAAGTTGAAATTTGGACACCGCGGCGCCAACCAACCGGTGCTAAATTTGATGACGGAAAAGGTCGAAATCACAACCCAGAACCATGGTTTTGCCGTCGACGACAAGGATCTACCTGATTGCCTGGAGGTGACCCACCGGCATCTCAACGACGATACCATTGCCGGTATTCGCCACCGCACCGAGGACGTTTTTGCGGTGCAGTATCACCCCGAAGCCGCTGCCGGCCCGCACGATAGTCACTACCTGTTCGAGCAGTTCCAGAGGCAACTCGCAGCTCCTGCCACCGCCTAGGTCCCGCCTTCCTCTCTGCCGGGATCGTCAAAACTCTCGCGATGGTTACCGGACGCTGACAGGGTCCAATATTGCAAAGTGCAGAATGTACACTGCGAATTGACAGTGGATTGAAAGCAGCTTCGCAGTCAATTCACCGTTTGCATTTATCAATTTGTAATCGCTACCGTAACCGGGTGCGGAGTAAAACATAGTCCGACCAGACTACCGCGTCGTTTGGGTTTTCGCCGACCCCCTCTCTCCCTTTCTTCCCTTCTCCCCTCCGCCCGATGCCAGCACCGAAAACCGCGATCAGCCCTACCCGCGAAGCCGATTACCCTGAATGGTATCAGCAGGTGATCAAGGCCGCTGATTTAGCTGAGAACTCTCCAGTGCGTGGTTGCATGGTGATTAAACCTTGGGGATACCAACTCTGGGAAAACATTCAGCGCGCTCTCGACGACATGTTCAAGGCGACTGGGCATCAGAACGCGTATTTCCCGCTGTTCATCCCGATGAGCTACCTCGAAAAGGAGGCTGAGCACGTTGAAGGGTTTGCGAAGGAATGCGCCGTCGTTACACACCACCGCCTGGAGCCCGATCCAGAGGGCGGTCTGCGGCCAGCCGGCAAGCTGGAAGAGCCCTTGATCGTGCGGCCGACCAGCGAAACGATCATCGGTGCGACGTATGCCAAGTGGGTGCAGAGCTATCGTGACTTGCCCATTTTGATCAACCAGTGGGCCAACGTCGTTCGCTGGGAAATGCGCACGCGAATGTTCTTGCGAACTGCGGAGTTCTTATGGCAAGAGGGGCACACCGTCCACGCGACAGACGCCGAAGCGATCGCCGAAACCGAGCAGATGGTCGAGGTCTATCGCGACTTTGCCGAGAACTGGATGGCGATGCCGGTGATCGTGGGAGCGAAGACGCCGAAAGAACGGTTCCCCGGCGCCGTCGAGACACTGTCGATCGAAGCGATGATGCAGGACCGCAAGGCGCTGCAGGCAGGCACGAGCCATTTTCTGGGGCAGAACTTTGCCAAGGCGCAAGAGATCAAATTCCAAAGTGAGGCAGGCGGAATCGAGTATGCATGGACCACCTCATGGGGTGTGAGCACGCGACTGATTGGCGCACTGATCATGACTCACAGCGACGACGATGGGTTGGTTCTACCGCCGCGGCTGGCACCGATTCATGTCGTCATTCAGCCGATTTATAAGAGCGAATCGCGAGACGAGGTGCTGGCCGAGGCGAAATCCTTGCGTGATGAGCTGGCAGCGCAGACTTACGCGGGCGCACCCGTTCGTGTTTCGATCGACGATCGCGACATTCGTGGTGGCGAGAAAAAGTGGTATCACGTGAAGCGTGGCGTTCCGATTCGGCTGGAGATTGGGCCCAAGGATATCGCTGCTGGAACCGTGTTCTGTGGCATCCGAAATCAGCCCAAGAGTTTCGGGATTGCTCGCGCCGAATTGGTTGCGACGATCGGCGAGAAGCTCGAGACGTTGCAGAGCGAGCTCTTCAACGCAGCATTGCACCTCCGCGAATCCAACACAGTCACGATTACGACCGAGAAAGAATTTCGAGATTTCTTCAGCACCCAGAATGAAGACAAAATTCACGGTGGGTTTGCCAACGCATACTTCGCCGACGAGGATGCCATTGAACCGCTGTTGAAAGAATTCAAGGTAACTATTCGCTGCATCCCACGTGAGGGCAACACGACACCGGGAACGTGTTTTCTCACGGGTCGTCCGTCCGAGAAGTTGGCCGTCTTTGCAAAGGCGTATTGAGCACCCTGATTTTGAGGCAAAACTTTTTTTGAGGCAAAACTTTTTTCAACTTTCGCAATTTTGCCTCAAGTTTCCGTCCTGATTGCTCTTGACGCCTATTTGCCATCGGCCCAAACTAGTGACTTGCTTGTAACGAAGCGGCCCACCGGCGTGACAGGGAGATGACCCGCCCCGGTTGAGACTCGACGCTACAGGGATGTACCGAAATCGAAATTTGCCTCGGCATTTCGTTCGGACCACAACGCACAGGAGGGTTGCTTCGGTCTACTTTTCTTGTCCCGGTGGGTTCGGATGAGCCGGTTATCCAGGATGGATAGCGAGACAATCGCAGTCGCGATTGAACGGGTTGACCGATTCACTCAAACCGTCATTGTGTCGGTAGCAAACAGAGCAGATCTCCGCCAAGACGAGATTTGAATTCGCTTTGTGATCGACGTTACTAGCAGGAGCGCTGGCTTGTCATTCCAGACTGACTTCGACGTGAAAGAGCGCGTGCGCACTGCGTCCGACATCGTTGATGTCGTCGGTCGGGATTTGGAACTGCGCCCCCAAGGACGCAACTTCGTCACGCGGTGCCCGTTCCACAACGACACGAAGCCATCGATGACGGTCAACCCCGAGCGGCAATCATGGAAGTGCTGGGTGTGCGACATTGGTGGCGACGTCTTCAGTTTCGTCATGCAGCGTGAGGGACTCGATTTCCCCGGCGCACTGCGCATGCTTGCTGAGCGTGCTGGGATTGAGTTGCCCGAGTTTCGACGCGGACCGAAAACCCAGCCGGGCAGTCCCGACGATAAAGCCACGTTGGCGTCAGCGATCGAGGAGATCGCTCAGGCGTACTACGAACAACTCGACGCTCGCAAGAGCGATGATTCCAAAGCAGCGTGGGATTACCTCAGCTCACGCGGCATTGACGATGAGAATCGGCGCCGATTCCGCATCGGCTTCGCCCCCGACTCGTGGGACTTCGCAGTCAACTTGCTCAAACGGAAGAATTATTCCGAGGCTGTCGCGGTAGCGTGCGGTGTTGCGAAGTCACGTGCTGCATCAAATGGCGTGTCCTCCGGTGCAAGCGGTTGCTACGATTTTTTTCGTGGTCGGTTGATGTTTCCGATCAATAACTCGCATGGAAAAGTTATCTCGCTCGGGGGCCGGATCATTCCCGCCATTGCTCAGCGGATCGTGACTGCGTCGGGCGGCGCGGCAACTCCCGGTGCCAAGTATTTCAACGGTCCCGAAACGCTGCTCTATCGTAAGTCATCGGAGCTATATGGCCTCGACTTGGCCCGTGACTCGATTCGCACCGCTGGCGAAGTCCTGGTAATGGAGGGTTACACCGACGTGGTGGCGGCCCGCATGGCGGGAATCGACAACGCCGTCGCGGTGCTCGGGACGGCGCTGACGAAGCAGCATATCGGCGTGCTCAAACGCTTTGCCCCCCGCGTCGTATTGGTACTCGATGGAGATGATGCTGGACGGCGGCGGGCCGAAGAAGTCCTTGAACTCTTCGTGGCCGCTGAGGCGGACCTGCGAATTCTTACGCTACCCGACAACGCGGATCCAGCGGACTTTTTGGCCGCGCATTCTAAAATGGCGTTGCTCGAATTGGCCGCATCAGCACCCGATGCGATCGATCACAAAATTGCCTGTCTGATCGACGGTGTCGACCTGACTCGGGACACTCATCGTGTCACAGCCGCGATGGAAGAATTGCTAGCGCTATTTGTTAAGGTCCCGCAGAATGATGATCGAGCTTCCCTGCGAGTGGATCAGTTGCTGATGCGAATCAGCCGCACGTTTGAGTTGCCCGTCGAACGATTGTCGCGGCGGTTGGACGCATTGCGGGCTGCACGCAAAGAGAGCGAAGCGAAGAAGGCTCGCTACCAACAACAAGCCGGTCGCGCGGTACATAGTTCCCGCGCAGCCGCAGGGATCAATTCGGATTTCAAATTGGGCGGACACGACCCGTTCGCGTCCGCTGCGATGGAAGATGCCGCCATGTTCGGTATCGACGAGTCCATGCGCGCGAGTCTCCAGCGTTCTCAGCCTTCGCCGCGACCACGAACGAACGATCCGTCAATCACCTCGCCAATTTCGGGTGTTGACCGGGAGCTGTTTGAAACGCTCATCGAAAGTCCTGAAGTCGCGGCGATGGCCGTTGAAGCGATCGACGCGGACTGGCTCCAGTCGACAAGCGCCAAAATGTTGCTTTCGGCCTATCAGGAACTCGATCTCCACGGACGCGAACTCAGTGCGGACTCACTACTGACATTGATTGAGAACGATTTCCTTAAAGCTCAGATTGTGACCCTGCAACAGCGAATCGATCTCCGCGGAGAGCGTTTCACGGACAGTCCGCAGGAACGTTATGCGGCGATTTTGACTCGGTTTCATGAACGTGAATTTGAAGCCGAGAAGTCACGCCAGATCACTCAGCTGGAGTCGGCGACGTTAGCTGAAGACGAAGAGCTCGCCGTTTTGCAAGCGATCATCGCGGCTGAACGCATCCGACATAGCCCACGATAATCCTGCCCCCGATCATCTTTCTGTTCCCAAGCTTCTTTCTACGAACCCCAGGTTACCTTCCCTCTCCTTTCCCTCTTGTTTTTTTGTACTCCCGCTTTTGAGCGAGAATTGGTTGGTTTCGGTGAGTGTTCCCGCTCTCGTCGACTCGACCAATCAACTCAAACTCAACGCCCCATGAAGGGGTGTGACCCTTTTAACACGAAGTTAGAAACATGCAATTGATGGACCAAAATCTCTCGCAGCTCATCGCCCGTGGCGCCAAGGATGGTTACCTGACCTTCGATGAAGTCAACGCTTATCTGCCCGACGAGGACGTCAACCCAGAAAAGTTAAACACGTTGTTGCTCGCTCTGGAGCGTCGTGGCATCGCCTTGATTGAAACAACCGAGAAGCACACACGTGTGGCGGCTACCACCCAGGCTCGACGGGCGGCTTCGCTGAACATCTCGGTCGCTGATGAGGAGACTGAGGCAGACGTGGAGAATCGAATCTCCGATGAAGACTTTGAGCCCGCAGCTGAAGACACCGCTGATCTGGATGCCGAAGTCAATTCAGGCGCTGCGACCATTGCATTGATCGAAGTCGAAGACACCAGCGGCCCCGTGCTTGGTACGGCAGCGGACCTGCCCAAAGCCAGCGACGATCCGATCCGCATGTACCTCAGCCAAATGGCGGAAATTCCGTTGCTGACTCGTGAGCAGGAAATCTCTCTCGCCAAAAAGATTGAGATCACGCGGAAACAGTATCGTCGCTCGCTGCTTGAAAGCGATTACGCGATGCGAGCCACCGTCGAAGTGCTGCAAAAAGTTCACACCGGTGAACTGCCCTTTGATCGCACGATCAAAGTCTCGCTAACCGAGCGATTGACCAAAGAACAGATCTTGCAGCGGATGCCACACAACCTGCGAACGATCGAACCCTTGATCGTGCAAAACCAAGCCGATTTTGAAGTGCTCGTCCGCCGCAGCGTCTCGCCACGACTCAAAGCAGAAGTGCGCAAACGATTCCTGCGCCGTCGTCGCAAATGTCTCGAAATGGTCGAAGAACTCAGTCTGCGTAGCCGCCGCGTTACGCCGCTGTTGCATCAACTCGAAAAGATTTCTGGACGAATGAACTTCATCCGCGAACGCCTCGCCGCACTTGGCACTGATGCCGTCAGCCGTGATGAGGCCGCCGATTTGCGTCAAGAATTGCGTGAACTGATGCTGGTCACACAGGAAAGCCCACGCAGCCTGCACAACCGCATGGTCCGCACCCGCAAATACTTCGATCAGTACGAAGCGACAAAACGTGAACTGAGCGCCGGCAACCTTCGCTTGGTCGTTTCGATCGCCAAGAAATACCGAAATCGCGGTTTGTCGTTCTTGGACCTGATCCAAGAGGGCAACACGGGTCTGATGCGAGCGGTGGATAAATACGAATATCGCCGCGGGTTTAAATTCAGTACCTATGCGACGTGGTGGATCCGCCAAGCCATCACGCGGGCGATTGCTGATCAAGCTCGCACCATCCGCATCCCCGTTCATATGATCGATGTGCTCAGCAAGCTGCGCCAGGCGCAGAAGCGACTCACGCAAACACTGCGTCGCGAACCGACCTACGAAGAAATTGCTGAAGAAACTGAAGTTTCCATCGAGGAAGTCCGCCGCGTCATGGACATCGGTCGTCACCCCGTCAGCTTAGACCGACCCGTCGGGGAAGGCGAAGACAGCAGTTTCGGGGAATTTGTTCAAGACAACGAAAACGACAATCCGGTTACGATGGCTGCCAGTGGCATGCTGCGAAGTAAGATCGACGAATTACTCAAAACGCTGACCTTCCGCGAGCGCGAGATCATCCGTCTGCGATACGGTCTCGTCGATGGCTACAGCTACACTCTCGAAGAATGTGGCCGGATTTTCAAGGTCACGCGGGAACGCGTACGACAGATCGAAGCCAAAGCGGTCGGAAAATTGCAAAGCCCCTCGCGTGCTGAGCGATTATCGTCGTACCTCAATCCCGCTGCGTGACCTGCCCGCATTCGCAGCGGATCAGCCAGCTTTTCCAATAATGTTGAAAGAACGGCGGGAGCGACGTGCCCAGACGCCGTCCCGCCGTCTCTTAATCAACATCGAGAAGCTTTCGAGCCAAAGAAAGTTGTCACAATCCCACACCGCGACATATTTTCGGCCCGACCTCTTCGGCCGCGCGCCGGGTCCTCCACTTGGTTGACCGCGCCGGCTATAACTATTGTTCGGCATTCCACCGCTCGCCGACAGAATCCAAATCCATCAGAATAGTGCTTTCGTCACCAGGCATTGGTAAGCCGTGCCGGTTAAGCAATCCTTTGCACACCGCCGACCTATTCAACGTTGCGGACTCAAGATCCTTATCCATTTCAAGGCAGCGACATCACGTCCCGGTCGCAAGTGTTCAGGCTACTTATATCATGCACAAACACGAATGGCGTGAGACCACCGACGAGGGAGAGACGCGCCTCGTCACCGCATTGCGACACGCCGGAAAATGGCAGCTTCGGTCCCGGTTGAAGTCGGAGACCGAATGGACAGACTTTCCCGTCATCCCGCTCGACGACCTCGAATCGCTGCATGAGATTATCTCGAATAAGGCGCGTCGCCGACGCGTGCCTGAAAGTCAGGTTGCAGAAATCGATGCTCTAATTGCAGCAGCGAAACCTCGGAAACCTCGGAAATAGTCTGAGTCGAGATTGTGCTGACGAGCGACTTTTGCGATGGTAGCCCTGTTCTTTCCTGCTTTATCCTCCTGAGATGCCGGGCCGCCTTCATGTCTGCCGATTGCGATATCGCCACGCTGCCTCATCACGCCCACCATGACCTGGTGGAGCGAGAGCCGATTCTGGAGGCGATCGGTTTGCAGAAGACCTACGGTCGCCGGCGGGTTGTCGATGGGGTGAATTTAACGGTCGACGAAGCCGAGATTGTGGGACTGCTCGGCCCCAACGGAGCTGGCAAGTCGACCAGCTTTCGGATGATCTGCGGTCTCGTTCAGCCCGATCGAGGTCGCGTGTACTTGGCAGGCCAAGACGTCACGGATTGGCCCATGTTTCGCCGCGCCCGCGATGGAAACATGGGGTACCTGCCTCAAGAACCAAGTGTTTTTAAAAAACTTTCGGTTGAGCAAAACATTTCGGCGTTGTTGGAACTTTTGGGTTTTGATCGCAAAGCGAGGAAAGAGCGGACCAACGAACTGCTCGAAGAGTTCAATATCACGCACATTCGCAAGAGCCCCGCCGCGGGGCTGAGCGGTGGCGAGCGACGTCGACTCGAAATCGCCCGCTGCCTCGTCTCCAATCCGAAAATCGTGATGCTCGACGAACCCTTTGCGGGAATCGATCCGGTGACAGTTCAGTCCATCCAGGGCGTCATTACCCAGCTTCGTGATTCGGGAATCAGTGTGCTGATCACGGATCACGCCGCCCGTGAAATTCTAACGACCGTGGATCGGTGTTATGTGATCTATCAAGGCCAAGTGTTGATTGATGGAACGCCCGACGAGGTCAAACGGCACCCGAAGGTGCGTGAGGAGTATCTTGGTGACCTCGACGCTGCGGCTGGAACGACCAAACGAGTTAGCGAGGCAACGCGCGTCGATGAAGCCCACGAATCGATCCGAGTCAAACCCGCCGCAGCCCGCCACCGCCCTCGCCGTGTCACAGACGGGTGAAGCAGGAAACAGTCAAGAACGAAACTTTTGACCACGAATCACACGAATCGGACGAATAAAATCCGGTTCGAACTCAGCCCTATCTCTTATTCATGTCATTAGTGAGATTCGTGGTTTGCACTTCTCGGTTGCTGCGACACTCACTGAGCCACTGGAACACGACGAAGAAAACGGGCGTGAAGAACACGGCCAGTACGGTGGAGGTAATCATTCCACCACAAACAGCTGTACCGAGCGAGCGACGACTCGCGGCTGCAGCGCCGGTTGCGAATACTAACGGGAACACGCCGAGGATGAAGGCGAACGAGGTCATCAGAATAGGTCGAAAACGCATCCGAGCTGCGTCAATCGCTGACTCGCGAATCGATTTTCCTTGCATCCGCAAATCACGCGCGAATTCGACAATTAGAATCGCGTTCTTGCTAGCTAACGCAATAATCAGGACCACGCCGATCTGCACATAGGTGTTGTTGTCCATGGCTAAGAACGAGATCGCAGCGACCGTGCCCAGAAGTCCCAGAGGCACGACCAAAATGACCGAGAATGGCAAGACCCAGCTCTCGTAGAGAAACGCGAGGACGAGATACACAATCAAAATTGCCAAGCCAAAAATGTAGATCTCTTCGCCTTTGGTCTGGCTCTCTTGAAATGACACGCCACTCCAATCGAACCAGATCGCTTCGGAGAAATTCTGCTTGGCGAGGCCGGCCATCAATTGCAGTGCTTGTCCTGAACTCACGCCTGATGCAGCCGATCCCGTCACGTTCGCTGCTGGATACAAATTGAAGCGTCGGATGATCTGCGGTCCAAAGGTCTCCTCAATTGTCATTAGGCTGCCCAACGAAACCATGTCACCATCGAAATTGCGAACGTTGAGTCGCCGCACATCATCGACGTTGTCACGGTACTGCGACTCTGCCTGTAGCGTGACGCGGTAAGTGCGGCCGAATTTATTGAAGTCGTTGACGTAGATCGAACCCAGCGCCGACTGCAATGTCGTGAATACTTCGCCGAGTGGTACTTGCATACTGAGGACTTGGGCGCGATGAACATCGGCGTAGAGTTGTGGTACGCCCGCTCGAAACGTGGAACTGACCCGCTGCAACTGCTTTTCTTTCGCGGCAGCGGCTAGCAAGTTATCCACGGCTTTTTGGAGTTCGACCAAGCCCGCCCCGCCCCGGTCCTCGACTTGCATCTCGAATCCGCCGCTCGTGCCCAGGCCTTGGATCGCCGGCGGAGGGATCACCAAGATAAAAGCGTCCTCGATTGCAGAGAACTTTGCGGTGATTTCGCCGATCAAATGACCCTGCTGTAAATCCGCCGTCGTGCGTTCGTCCCAGTCTTTCAAACCGATGAATATGGTTGCGGCATTGGACGACTGGCTGCCCTCGAGAAGCGACTGGCCACCGAGCGTGAACCAAGTTTTCACGCCCGCCTGTTCGCCGAGAATTCCGTTAATTTCCTCGACCACATGCCGCGTACGGCCTTGGGAAGCCGCGTCGGGCAACTGCACCGCCACGATCAGGTAGCCTTGGTCTTCCGTCGGTAAAAAGCCCGTGGGGACTTGTCGGTACCACCACATCGTGCCACCGACGGTGGCGACGAACACCATCAGCACGAGCGGCCAAACGCGAATCAGCCCTCCCACACAGGCCGTGTAGACAGATTCAATCCAACCGAAAACGGTGTTGAACCAACGAGCGAGAAAGAATTTTCTATGGTTTTCGTTGACCGGTCGCAGCCATAACGCGCACTGGGCGGGTTTGAGCGTCAGCGCGTTGACCGCACTGAGCAGCGCCGTCGCAGCGATGGTCAGCGCGAACTGTCGATAGAGTTGTCCTGTGATTCCACCAAGGAATGTGGTGGGGATAAAAACCGCCATCAACACCGCCGTGATTCCGATCACCGGCCCGGTAACTTCGGACATCGCCTGGATGGTGGCTGCCTTGGGGGCTTCGCCGCGCTCAATGTGGTGCATCGCATTCTCGACAATCACGATGGCGTCATCGACGACGATTCCGATCGCGAGGACGAGTCCGAACAACGTCAACAGATTAATCGAGAACCCCAGCAGCGGCATGATCGCGAAGGCCCCGATGATCGTGACCGGAACCGTCGTTGCGGGGATCAAAACAGCTCGCCAGTCCTGCAGAAAAACCAGGATCACGATTAAAACGAGTACTCCAGCTTCCAACAACGTCTTGTACACTTCGTGAATCGCCGAAGACACAAATGTCGTCGTGTCAAAGGGAATGTCAAATTCCAATCCACGAGGAAATGTCTGCGACAGGTCTGCCATCTTTGCCTTGACGCGATCAGCAACGTCGAGTGCATTGGCACCAGGCAGCTGATAAACCAAGACGGTTGCCGACGGGTCGCCACCTTTCTGGGCAAAGGTATCGTACGTTTCCGCCCCCAGCTCCACCCGGGCAACGTCCCGCAGACGCGTCAGACTCCCGTCCCCACCGACCTTGACGATGATGTCTTCAAATTCATCCGGTGTCGACAATCGGCCCAGCGCCGTCATCGTGTACTGGAAAGCCTCCGGATCGTCCAAGGGTGGCTGCGCAATTTGGCCGGCTGCGACTTGCACGTTCTGTTGCCGCAGTTGATTGAGCAAATCATTGAACGTGAGATTACGAGCATCGAGTTTGGTCGGATCCGCCCAGATCCGCATGCTGTACGCTCCCGTGCCGCTGACGTTGATGTCACCCACTCCTTCGACTCGGCTCAGTTCATCTTTGACCCGTAGCGTCGCATAGTTGGACATGTAGAGACTGTCTAGTGATCGATCAGGTGACGTCAGCGAAATGGCCATCAAAATGTTGGTGGATTGCTTCTTGACTGAGATTCCGAGCTGGCGAACGTCCGCAGGCAAAAAAGGTTCCGCGAGCGCCACGCGGTTCTGGACCAACACCTGGGCTTCTTCGAGATCCGTACCGACATTAAACGTCACGGTCAGCGAATAGCTGCCGTTGGACGAGGACGTCGAGGTCATGTACATCATGTTCTCGACACCGTTGATCTGCTGTTCCAGCGGTGCGGCAACCGTGTCAGTGACTACCCGCGCACTCGCTCCGGGATATGTCGCCGTCACCTGGATTGTGGGCGGCGTGATGCTCGGATACCGCTCGACGGGCAAATTCCAGAGACCGACGGCCCCCAGAATCAACGTCATCAGCGCGATCACGTTGGCGGCCACAGGTCGGTTAATGAAGAAGTTGGAGATCATTTCGATTCACCCGATGGATCTGGCGTCGACTCGCCCTCGCCCGTTCTATCCCTGTCAGGTGATTCGACTGTTTGTTCGCCGGTTGTATCCTGCGGATCTTTCACCCGGACTTCGACACCGGACCGAACTTTTTGCAGTCCTGAAACAATGACTCTCTCATCGACCCGGAGCCCCTCGGTGACCACCGTTTGGTCATCGACAATTTGTCCCAGTTTCACGCTCCTGCGAATCGCTTTGCGGTCGTCTCCAACGACCATCACATACCGCCCCTGTTGATCCATCGCGATGGCAGGCGATGGAATCAAAATCGCCTCGTGCTTCTGCGTAAATGGAGTCTGGACTCTCGCAAAAAGTCCAGGAGACAAGATTCCGGTCGAGTTTTCAAACACACCACGAATGCGCGTATTACCCGTATTCGGATCCGTTCGGTTATCCACGAAATCAATCGTCCCTTCGTGCGGGTAGCCGTCTTCATTGGCCAAGCCCATCGCAATGGGTAATTTCGCATCGCGGGCGCTTTTGACTTGGCCCAGAGCGATTCGTTTGCGGTAATCCAGTAGCGACTGCTCGTCGACATTGAAGTCAACGTAGATTGGATTGACACCGACGACCGTTGTGAGCACCGTCGTATCGGCAACCACTAGATTGCCCTGAGTGACCAGCGTAGCGCCCAGCAATCCGTCAATCGGCGACGCCACTTTGGTGTAATTTAGATCCAGCAGATTTCGTTCGCCGGTTGCTTTCAGGTTCTCGATTTGACCGCGAAGTTCCGCTACCGCTGCAACAGCTTGATCATACTCCGCCTGGCTCGTCGCGCCTCGTCCACGCAGTTCACTCGAACGCGATAGGTTCTGGTTTGCCTGCGTCAGTCGAGCCTGAGATGCTTTCAAAGATCCAAGTGATTGTTCCAACGCGAGCTGATACGGTTTCGGATCGATGAGGAAGAGTGGGTCGTCACGTTTGACGAGTTCTCCCTCCTTGGCAGTAATTTGCCAGTCCGAGTCTCCGCTCTGATTGCTTGCCGATTTGGGCGTGGCATTCTTGGCCGCCGTCGTGCGCGGGCTCGCCAGTAGGTATCCGCTGACACGTGCGCGGATCTCAACCGACTCCATCGCTGCAGTGCGACCTGTGAACTCCCGATAATCGATCAGCTCTCGCGCAGTCGAACGAGCCACCTCCACCTCGGGAGGGAGCGGTGCGGGCGGTTCTTGCCGAGCCCGATGTTGGCAGCCGGCAAAGACGACTGCCAGCAGAGCCAGCCACTTCCAAGACTTCGTTGACCCTACGATCAAGATCGCCGATAGTTGACGATGTTCGATACTGAGAGGCGTATTTCGCAACATTTTCGCGTTCAGAAGAGAGGGTGAATCCACGACGGTTCAGTAGACCGTTACCGAATCAATGACCAGTCAGCATAGAGGAGCCCGGCGTTGATCGAAATGATGAGCCAGCTCAGTTTTTTTGATGCTATGGGAGGCTCCACAGCGAGCGGCTCTCTATGCAATGTTCCCTTCAACTTCCCGTGTACGCTATAATGAGCGTGGTACATAGATCTCTCCGCTTCCATCGACCATCGACCCACTCAAAAATGTCATCGAAATTAACGACTCCGACGTGTGCATCCCGACCGTGGCTCTGTTCGCTGCTCGCCGTAGCTGTGTTAGGTGCGGCGCTGTGCATCACACCCGTCGGGAGGGCATTGGCGTGCCCCTTTTGCAATGCTGTCTCGCAAACGATGCGGCAGGAGATGGAGGTGATGGACGCCGTCGTCATTGCATCGGCGATCCAGAGTGACGCCACCCGTAATGCGGACACTGGCGAAGTGGAAATGAAGATCGAAACGGTGCTGAAGGGCGACCCCCACGTGGAGGTCGGCCAGACGATCAAGGCGGTTTATTTTGGCGATGTTGCCAAAGGGCGACGTTTTCTCCTGTCGGGTGCGGATCCCAGCGACATGCAGTGGTCCTGCCTGCCGATCACTGCCCGAGCGGAGCAATATCTGATTCAAATTCCCGAGGTGGCGAAAAAAGAAGCTTCTGAGCGATTGCAGTTCTACTTGCCATACCTGCAAGATGATGATTCGATGCTTTCACGGGATGCCTATGACGAATTCGCCATAACGCCTTATGAAGATTTGAAGAAGATTAAATCGGATATGGATCACGCACAGTTAGTCGAGTGGATCCGCGATGACGAATTGTCACCTGACCGCAAACGATTGTACTTGACGATGCTTGGCATCGCCGGCAGTTCTGAGGATCTGCCAATGTTGGAAGAAATGCTCAAGAGCACGCAAAAAACCGCCCGTACTGGGCTCGATGCCCTCATTGCCTGCTACCTTACTCTGGCGGGTGAAGAGGGCTTGGAGCTGGTCAACGAACAATTCCTGCTCAACAAGCAAGCGTCATATGCCGACACGTATGCCGCAATTATGGCGATCCGATTTCATGGCACTGAAGGTGACGTGATTCCCCGCAGCGCACTGGTCGAGTCGCTGCACCTCATCCTCGATCGCGACGATTTGGCTGATCTCGTCATTCCCGATCTCGCTCGCTGGGAAGACTGGAGTCAAGTCGACAAACTAAAAGAACTGTTCTTGACGGCCGACCCGGATAATAATTGGGTCCGTGTGCCGGTCGTCAATTATCTGCGGGCGTGTCCTAAGCCTGAAGCGGCCGAAGCGCTCCAAGAACTTGAAAAAGCGGACCCAGCGAGCGTTCGCCGCGCCAACACGTTCTTTGCGGTGCCGAAACCGGCCGCCGCCAGCATTCAGCCCAGCAAGCAGTAGGTGTTTACCTGATTCTTATCTCCAGTTCGCCGCCGGGCTCGGGCAACGCCACGAGCGCCTCGTCGAAACTCGGTGGCCCGACCTTACCGCGAGCATCATTGCTGAAACCATATCGCTCCGACGGCATCCCCAGAGCATTTCGGTCGAGTTTTCCGTTCTCGTTAACATCTTGAAACGCTGCGATCGCGATGGTGGGTGGTAGCGGTTCCAAAGGGATCGTGCTGGTCATTTCGCCCTCGGAGGCAATGGGGAGGGATTGTTTGGAGATCGCGAACTCGGGCTGATTGAAGTGTTCGCTTGACGAGTAAATCGCAATGCGGATTTGACCACCCCCAGCGGGCACATCGGCGGGCGAGATTCCGACAATTCTTAATTGAAACGTCGGATTGCCCTCGGAGCTGGCTGCCAGCAGTTCGGTCGAGTCCTGAGCCGAGGTGAGTTGATCGGGATCAGCGGCTTTGGGGAACATTTGCGAGGAGGGAAACGAAGGCTTGCGGAAGCGATTTTGCTGGAAGGCGAGAATCCCAGTACCGATCGCCACGATCGCTGCTGCGAAAATCATCAGCAGCGTACCGTGGTTTTCCTTCCACTGATCCGAATACGCTTTCCAGGATGCATCCCCGCGCTGGCTTGGCAGTCTCCGTTTTCCTTCGGTTTCGGGGGATTTGGTCATGGGTTGCGGGTTCGGATCCACGAAAACGGCTCCAGAATGGGCATTCGAACAATGAGAAGAGGTGAGTCAGGCTGTTTTGTACTCTATTTCGCCACAAATGCGTGAATCAATTAGCGGAATCGAGAGTTCGTCGCCTCAAGCATCTTCCGCGAAAGAGCCTGGTGTTCTAAACTGCGTCTCCGCTGTCGAGCCGAAATCTGCTCGCGCGATGGTGGCGACCCTTGCGACTGCAAGCTGTGAACCTGGTCAGGCCTTAACTGGAGCAGCCATAAGCAGTGCCGCTTTGTGTGAGGGTCGCCTCCACCGCGCGATCCAATCTCAAACCCGACATGACCCCTTTTCGGATCCAATTCTTAGGTTAAATAACGCCGAAAACATGGGCACACCTGCGAACGAAAAGGAATCCGGAAACGACTCCTACGTCGTCGTTGCCCGGCGGTATCGTCCGCGAGATTTCGATCAACTGGTCGGCCAAGATCATGTCGCGAAGGCACTTCAAGGTGCGATCGAGACCTCTCGCGTGGGACATGCGTACCTGTTTACTGGTGCTCGCGGCGTTGGCAAAACGAGTACGGCGCGAATCTTCGCCAAGGCCCTCAACCATCCCGGCGGTCCCACCAGTCACCCCGATAGCGAGAGTGATATTGCCCAAGCGATCGACTCAGGTGAAGACGTCGATGTGATCGAAATTGATGGTGCCAGCAATCGTGGGATCGATGAAATCCGGTCGCTGCGGGCCAACGTTGGCGTGCGGCCGAGTCGTTCGCGGTACAAGATTTACATCATTGATGAAGTCCATATGCTGACCGGCGCGGCATTCAATGCACTGCTCAAAACGCTCGAAGAACCGCCCGAACATGTGAAATTTATTTTCTGCACGACCGATCCCGAGAAAATCCCGATCACCGTGCTCAGCCGCTGCCAACGGTTTGATTTCGCACCCGTCGAATCCAGCAAAATCGTCGGCCGGCTGCGAGAAATCGTCGCGGCGGAAAACAGTACCGCCGACGATGAGGCATTGGAACTGCTCGCTCGCCGCGCCGCCGGGTCGATGCGTGACAGCCAATCGCTGCTCGAACAGGTGCTCAGTTTCAGCGACGGGCACCTGACGGCGGACCAAGTTCACACCATGCTCGGCACCGCCGACGACCAGCGTTTGCATCGGCTGGCGCAAGCCATGCAGGCACGTGACGCCGCGTCCGCGCTCGTCCAAGTGGATGAAGCCGTGGCAGCGGGGGTCGATGCGGGGCGATTGGCGGAACAGATGTTGGGATACTTTCGCGATCTGATGACTGCCAGCGTGGGTTGCGAAGCGTCGATGTTGCGTTACGCCGCCGCATCGATGCACAATTCTCTCGTCGAACTTGGCCAGCAGTGGGGGCTGCAAACGGTGCTCGCCATCGTCGGATTAGTCGACGAGACATTGGTTAGAATCCGCCACAGCGTGCATGCCCGCGTGCTGCTGGAGTCGACGATCATTCAAATTTGCCATCTCCCTGACCTGCAGGCGATTGTGGATCTGGCCACCGCTGCCCACGGACTAGCATCTCCACGCGAAAAAAAAAACGCGATAAATAAGTCCCGTCCGTCCGTCGCCACCCCCGTCAGCTCGCCGAAAATTGCGACCCAAACGGTGTCACCGCCAGTCGCCCAGCAATCCGCGTCCCAGCAGTCCGCGTCCCAGAGAGACCCCTCCCAGCGAGCCACGGCACCAGCACCGGGCGGTTCCATCGCGACGACGCCGAGTGATTCACCGGCCGTGATCGAGAAACCTTCGCCAGGCATCAGCGTCTCCGCTGCCCCGATCACGGACGCCGAACTACAATCTTCCTGGCGGCAGATTCTTGACGAGATGGATCCGATGACCGCGACGCTGGCGAAGGCAGCTGAAAATGTCGCCGCACCCCAACCAGGTGTCGTTGAATTGACTTTCCCGGAAGCCTCGGGTCTGGCGATGAGCCGCTGCGGTTCGCCCCAAAATAAAGACGAAATCGTTCGCACGATTGCCCGCGTTACCGGTCGCAACCTCAGCCTGAGGTTCGCTACCGGAACGAAAACACCCCCGATTGCTCCCACGCCAGCGAAACCGAAGACTCAAAACCGCATGCAACGAATGCGCGAAATCGAAGCCAACCCCATGGTGCGTGCCTGCGTCGAACTGCTCGGCGCCGAAATCGTACGCATTGATACTCCGCGATCTTAATCACTACTTATTGAAGGACGACGTTCATGTTCAAAGGACTTGGTAGTCTTGGAAACCTCGGCAACATTGCCTCGGTGATCGGAAAACTGCAAGACTTGCCCGAGGCCATGCGGGAGCTCAACGAACGCATGAAAGCCGAACGGGTGACGGCGAGTTCGTCTTGTGGGCATGTCACCGTCACGATGAATGGCGTGGGTGAAGTTCAGACGGTCGACGTCAGTCCCGAGATAGTGGGTGAGGAAGCCGATGGCGCCTTGCCGGCCGAACGACTCAGTCGAGCGATGATGGAAGCGACCAACTCCGCTGGCGCTGCCGCGAAACAACTCTATGCCAACTCGGTCAGTGAACTGGCCAGCAGCCTTGATTTGAATATCCCCGGTATGGACGGACTCCTAGCCAGTATCACGGGCACCAATGCATGAGCAATCATGCCGGGGCGGTCTCGCAGCTTGTCGATCGGCTCAGCCAATTGCCAGGCATTGGCCGCAAGAGCGCCGAGAGACTGGCGTTTCATCTGCTGCGTGTGCGTGAAGATGAGGCCCTAGCGCTGGCCGACGCGATTCGCCGCGTGCGGACGGACGTTCGGTACTGTGCCGCATGCTTCAATCTTTCCGAAAAGGAGCTCTGCCAAATCTGTGCCGATCCCAATCGCGATGCCACGCGGTTGTGCGTGGTGGAACAACCGCGTGATTTGCTCAGCCTCGAAGCGTCGGGGGCGTACAAAGGCCTTTACCATGTGCTACTCGGGCGAATCGCGCCGCTCGACGGCGTCACTCCAGACCAACTGACGATTGATGCGTTGGTGGAACGCGTGCGGACAGGAAATTTTTCCGAAGTCATCATGGCCACCAACCCCACCGTCGAGGGGGACGGAACCTCTCTCTATCTGTCCAATCAATTGAGCGAATTCCCGGTCGAGATAACGCGATTGGCTCGGGGAATCACGGCTGGTAGCGTGCTGGAATACGCCAATCGAGAGATCATTGCTGATGCACTGACGGGCCGCCAAAAGCTCTAAGCGCCAACTTTTTTCCGGTCCATTTTGGCAAAGCAAGAATAAACCTTCTTCCAGTTGGCGCCGAATTTGCTGTAGAATAGATGGGACGTGTTTCTTGAAACCTTAATTCAGAGAGAATGGAATTCCCATGCGGATGTCAGTGGGGCTGCATGCCCGACAGAGCCAGGTGCAGAAGCTCGCGCCTCGGATGATCCAGTCAATGGAAATTCTGCAGATGCCCACGCTTGCCTTACAGGAGCGTATTGAACAGGAGATGAACGAAAACCCACTGCTCGAACAAGTCACCGGCGATCCGCTGTCGCCCGATGACGTTGACGATGACGCACCGAGCAAGGATTCACGTAGCGAGAACGAAAAAGAGCTGGTCGTCGACAACGATCACGACAACAAAGACGATTTCGAGCGTTTGCTCAATATGGACGCGGACTCTTCGAGCAACTTCGATGACTCGTTTCGCCGCAGCGCCAACCGCATGTCGGAGGAGGCCGACCGGCGGCATGACATGATGGCCAATGCGCAGTCCCGCCCCGAATCGCTCAACGATTTCTTGCTCCATCAACTCGCGGAGCTCGATATTGATGACGAGGTGGAGCAGATCGCCGAGCGCATTATCAGCACGCTCAATGCGTCCGACGGCGGCTATCTCCGCACGCCGATCGCTGACATGCTGCCGCCCGGCCACACCAACGACGATCTCGCCAAGGCCGAAGAGGCGCTGCAGATCGTGCAGTCACTCGAACCGACTGGCATCGCAGCCCGGGATCTCGCCGAATGTTTGATCCTGCAACTTGATCCGAGCGGTCCCCACTACGACGAACTTCAAAAGCTGATTCGCTTCTACCTCAACGATTTAGCGGAAAATCGGCTCCCCCAGATTTCCAGAAAAACCGGTTTCACGATCGAAGAGATCCAAGAACTGCGGATGGAGCTGCACCTGCTCAATCCCAAGCCTGGTGCCGCGTTTTTGGAAACGTACGTTCCCAACGTCACGCCCGACATCATTCTTGAGCAGGACGAATCGGGCGAGTATCGCGTTCGGCTTGATGATGATCGAGTGCCCAACCTGTTTATTAGCAAGTACTACCGGAGTCGATTGCAGGCATCGGACTGCTCAGCTGAAGAACGTGAGTTCATTAAACAGAAGATTAACGGGGCGCAGTGGTTGATTGATTCCATCGAGCAACGCCGCAGCACGCTCACGAAAGTTTCCGAAGCGATCGTGGCACACCAGAAACGGTTTCTTGACGAGGGACCCGAAGCGATCGAGCCGCTCAAAATGCAGCAGATCGCTGACAAGGTCGGCGTCCACGTGACCACCGTCAGCCGCGCCGTCGATGACAAATGGATTCAGACCCCACGAGGGATCCTGCCACTGCGGCGATTCTTCGTCGGCGGCACCCTCACCGACGACGGTGACGATGTCGCCTGGGACACGATCCGCTTGAAGCTACAAGAGCTGATCGACAAAGAGGACAAGAGCAAACCGTTCAGCGACGAAGCCTTGGTGGAGGAATTGCATAACGAGGGCATGACGGTCGCTCGCCGCACGGTAACGAAGTACCGCAAGAAAATGGGGATCCCCAGCAGCCGCCAACGCCGTGACTGGACGCTCACTTCGTAGTAGTCGACAGGTTCCGATTTTTCGGTTAGGTTCCTGGGCCACAACGAATGAACCGGCGGAGGAATCGCCATGAAATATGTAATCATTATACCGGACGGCTGTGCCGACGAACCGCTGGAGTCACTTGGCGGGAAGACACCGCTGCAGGCCGCCAACTTGCCGACCATGGACGCGATCGCTGCGGCAGGATGCGTGGGCGTGACCGATAACACCCCTGCGGACTTTCCTGCCGGTAGCGAGGTCGCCAATTTATGCCTATTGGGCTATGACCCGCATGCATTTTTTACCGGTCGTGCGCCGCTGGAGGCAGCCGCCACCGGTATCAAGCTGGGGCCATGGGATTGTGCGATTCGTTGCAATCTCGTCACGGTCACTGACCAGATCATGATGGATTTTACAGCGGGTCATATCAGCACGGCGGAATCCAGCGAGCTGCTCGACAAGCTGAACACGACACTGCTCAGTGGCAACCATCCAGCGGTTTCCGCAGAGTTGGCGAGACGCCTGGAATTTGTCAACGGCGTTAGCTATCGCAATTTGCTGATTTATCGCGGTGACGCGGACCATCCCTCGCCATTCACCTCCGCGACGCGTTCTTCGGCGCCCCATGATCTGACGGACCTCTCGATAGCCGACGATTTTCCTCGCGGCCCGGGCAGCGATATCCTGGTCTCGCTGATGACTGCTTCGGCAGAGATTTTTACGGATCATCCGGTCAATAGGGCGCGGTCGGAGGCGGGCAAATCCGCTGCGACGAACGTGTGGTTGTGGGGCAGCGGTGGCGCTCCCGGGCTGCCTTCGTTTGACGAGCGGTATGGCATGAAGGGCGTGATGATTACCGCCGTGGACCTGCTGCGGGGGTTAGCGGCGCTGGCGGGTTGGGATCGCCTGGAAGTCGAGGGCGCGACGGGATACCTCGACACAAACTATGCGGGAAAGGGCCAGGCCGCTGTGGCTGCGCTGGACCGCTATGACATTGTGTGCGTGCATATTGAGGCTCCCGACGAAGCGTCGCACGAAGGCCGGGCGGATGCTAAGGTCGAAGCGCTCGAGCAGATCGATCAGATGATTGTCGCTCCCTTGTGGAAAGCGATCGCCGAACGAAACGACGCACGGATTCTGATTTTGCCGGATCACCCGACGTTCTGCCGTACTAAAAAGCACACTCATGGCCCCGTGCCGCTGGTGATGGCGGGGCGGGGTGTGAAGGCGGATGCTGCGAATTGCTACGACGAGGTCACTGCCAACGCGTCTGGGCTCAAATTTGATCCTGGGTGGACGATGATGTCGAAATTCCTGGGTCGCTAATCCAACGGCCCCATCCGATATTTCTTTCAGCGCTTGGACCCAGCTCCTGGACCCGAGAAGCGTCCTCGATGGCCGAATCGACGCCTCGCAAGTCACGAACTTCAGAAAATCCGCTTCACAAGGCTGAGTTGAGGTTGACGACCAGCGGACTGTTCGCCAAACTCCGCGACTTCTCACGAGTCGACCTTCTCTCTGAGCCGGTCGGAATCTCGGAGACCCCCAAGTGGGAGAAGCGACCACTCGCAGGCCGGCCATCACAAGCGGCGTCTGATTACGAGGCAGAGTCGTTTCGCCGAACCACCCGACACCTTGAGTCGTGACCAATATGGCAAAACAATCCAAGCGGTATCGCTCCGCGCTCGCAAAACAACCAAAAGAGCTTCAGCCGCTATCGAAGGCAGTTGAAACGCTCAAGACCTATGACGCGACGAAGTTCGATCAGACCGTCGAAGTTCACATGCGTTTGGGCGTCGACCCCAATCAAGCGGACCAGATCATTCGTGGTTCGCTCGTTCTCCCTCACGGCATCGGCAAGACTCAGCGTGTCGTCGTGTTCGCCAAAGGGGATCAAGCCAAGGCTGCGGAAGCCGCTGGTGCCGATGAGGTCGGTCAAGAAGACTTGGCGAAAAAGATCAAGGACGGCTACACCGACTTTGATGTTTGTATCGCTGCTCCGGACATGATGGGTATCGTGGGCCCGCTTGGCCGTGTGCTCGGCCCCCGTGGTTTGATGCCCAGTCCCCGCGCAGGCACGGTGACGGCTGATGTCGGCAAAGTTGTCGGTGAATACAAAGCTGGTAAAGTCGAGTTCCGCAATGACAAGGGCGGCAACGTCCACGCGATGGTCGGCAAGATGAGTTTCGATTCGCAAAAACTCGAAGAGAACATCACCAGCTTCGTTAACTACGTCACAGGAATGAAGCCTCAGTCCGTTAAGGGCACGTACATCAAAGGCGTTGCTATCTGTGCAACGATGACCCCCAGCGTCCGAGTCCTTACCTAAAGCGTCGATTGCGATCGAAAAGGATCGGCGAATTCAAGTTTCTGCCCAGCCACGCGTTGTCGCGGTAGTGAGTTTCGTCAGCGAAAAAATCAAATGAGTAAATACGTTAAAGAGTTGGTCACCCGTGACCTCAAGCGTCGATTCGAAGGGGTCTCCGATGCCGTGTTGGTGACCTACACCGGCATGGACGCGAACACCACCAACGAGTTGCGTGGCGAACTCGGCGCAAAAAACATCCAGATGATGGTTGTAAAGAATTCGCTGGCCCGCCGTGCAACCGAAGGTTCCTCCCTGGCCCCTGCGTTTGATGACACCCGTGGTCAAATCGCGGTGATGTGGGGCTCGGATGACTTTGTGTCGCTCGTCAAAGAAGTGGTGCGACTTGACAAAGACAAAGAAAAATATGATGAATTCACCGCCACGGGCGGAGTCATGGATGGTGAGCGTCTCGACTCCGAGGGTGTCAAGGCAATCAGTAAATGGCCTAGCCGCGAAGAGCAAGTCTCGATGCTGGTAGGTCAAATCCTTTCGCCGGGAGCAAACCTCAGCGGTGCGTTGCTCGGTCCTGGGCGTACGCTCAACAGCCAAATCAAGAGCAAGGGCGAAGGCGACGAGTCGTAACGACGCCTTCATTCCACCCGAGCTTTTTTTCCAATTCAACTTTTCCGAATCACCTTTTTCGTTTTTGAGGTAGTTTGACATGTCCGATGAAGCAACTGCGGTCGCAGAATATAGCGCCGAAGCCAAAGAACTCGGCGACAAGATCGCCAACATGACCCTGAAACAAGCTAAAGAATTGAGCGACTACCTCAAGGATGAGCATGGCATCGAGCCTGCCTCCGGTGGTGGTGCGGTCATGATGGCTCCAGCCGATGGCGGTGGCGCTGCCGCAGCTGTTGAGCAAACCGAATTCGATGTCGTCTTGACGAGCTTCGGCGATAAGAAGCTGAACGTCGTCAAGGTCGTCAAGAACATCACTGGCGCATCACTGATGGAAGCCAAGAAGATGGTCGAAGGCGTGCCTGCCACCCTCAAGGAAGCTGTCTCGAAAGAAGACGCTGCCAAGATCAAAGCCGAAGTCGAAGAAGCTGGCGGTTCGATCGAACTCAAGTAGTTCTGCGGGTGATTTCGGAAAGCCATTCGAACGTTCGCCGAGCCAATTGGTTTCGGTGAACGTTTCTTGCTGCGCGGAGAGATCGGTGCCGCTTATTTTTCTGCGCCGTGGCGGCGAAGCCGTGTCGTCGTGGAGTTGGGCACAAGGAAAGTGTGTCAATCGTTGCGATACCGTGACCGAGCCCTCGCCGAGAAGCTCGTTAGACATTGTTTCTCGACTCTCTCAAGCTTTGGCTCGAGAGGGTGCAGGTGAAGCCAGCACAGAATATGCCTCAAGGAAAATTTACTGAAGCTGCTTCCCAGGCTACCGATTGAACTGCCCACCAACGCCCGGACGGCAATTTCCCCTATTCCCAGGACCCCCTTCCCCCATGAAAGCCGCCTTCATCACCGCGACCGGATCGGCCGATGCGATCCAGTTTGGAGACGTTCCCGATCCGCAACCCCGCCCCGATCAAGTGCTAATTCGAGTCGAAGCGAGTTCCGTCAATCCGATCGATACCTACGTTCGAGGGGGTGTCATCGCGATGGAATTGCCAATGCCGTACATTCCCGGTTGTGATGCCGCAGGCGTGGTCGAAGCCGTCGGCGTGGATGTCAAGCGATTCGCGGTCGGCGATCGGGTTTGGACGACCAACCAAGGGCTGCTCGGGCGACAAGGCACGTTTGCCGAACTGATCGCGGTGGATGAAAAATGGGTCGTCGGCTTGCCCGACGCGGTGACTTTTGAAGACGCCGCATCGTGCGCGCTCGTCGGCGTGACCGCGCATTTGGGGCTTTTTCGTGAAGCTCGGCTTGAACCGGGCGAGAGTGTTTTGGTAATCGGCGGCAGTGGCGGAGTGGGCTCCATGGTCGTGCAGATGGCGGCCGCTCACGGCGCTCGCGTGATCGCGACAGCAGGCAGCGAAGAGAAGGCGGAGAAGGTCCGCGGCTTTGGTGCCGAAGACGTCATCCTGTACAAGACCCAGTCGATCGCTGAGCGGGTAAAGCAGTTTGATCCCAAGGGCGTCAACGTCTTATGGGAAACTCGGCGCGAGCCGGATTTCGCGGCGGCGGTCGACATGCTGGCCGAACGCGGGAGAATGGTGCTGATGGCCGGACGAGACGCCCAGCCACTCTTTCCCGTCGGCCCGTTCTATGTCAAAGAGTGTTCCCTGCACGGCTTCGTGATGTTTAAGGCGACTCCGATTGAGATGCGTTTCGCTGCCGAGGAGCTCACACGGATGCTGCAGGCAGGCAAAATCCATGCGAATATCGGGGCGCGGTTCCCGCTCGACCAAGCCGCTGACGCCCATCGCTTGCAGGAAGACGCGACGCTCGGCAATAGTGACAAGTTGTGCGGCAAGATCGTCGTGCTCAACGCCGTGAGCGGCCCATGAGTGGTTCTCCCGCCTCCATTCCCAACTTTGCGGCAGGCGTTCCCTGTCAAGTCAGCGGCGACCGCTTGTTGCCTGCGATTGCTCAAGACGCTACTTCGGGCCGCGTCTTGATGCTGGCGTGGATGAACGAGGAAGCTTGGTTAGAAACACTCCGCACCGAAAGGGCCGTCTACTTCAGCCGATCGCGAGGCAAATTGTGGCGTAAGGGTGAGACGAGTGGTCACCAGCAGATTGTGCGTGAGGTTCAAGTCGATTGTGACGGCGATACGATTTTGTTGCATGTCCAGCAAACCGGAGCTGCGTGTCACGAAGGCTACGCGAGCTGCTTTTTCCGCAGTGTCAACGCCGACCAGTCACTGAGTATTCGCGAGTCGCGCCTCGTCGACCCCGCCGACGTCTACCCCTCAGCAGAACCGGGGAATTGCAAGCCGAGAGGAGAGAGGTGACCGATTCGATTTCGGCATTTCGGCTCGCCGAGCCGAGAGCACGCTAGACTCGGGCAACTTGCCGGACACTGACTTCGGAGTCGCGGACGGGCACTGGGGTAAGCATTGAATCCAGGGTCTGATGGTACGACGGGATCAATCGAATGATCGCAGCGCGGACATCATCCGGTTCTCCGTCGGCCATCGCGATCAATTTGTTTAGTTCGCCTTGGACGTCGGAGCCCCGGAATTCATTGGCGTAGGCCGCATGGACTTTGGCGTGCGTCGTCGAGACGGTAGCTTCGTCGTCGAAGTAGAGTTCTTCGTAGAGCTTCTCACCCGGACGAATGCCCGTGAACGCAAATTCGATGCTGCCTTTGGGCAGGCCACTGAGAGCAACGAGATCCTCAGCAAGCTGCACGATGCGAATCGGCTCGCCCATGTCGAGCACAAAGATCTCACCACCCTTGCACATCGAAGCAGCCTGGATCACGAGTTGTGATGCCTCGGGGATCGACATGAAGTAACGAGTCATCTGTGGATCAGTGATCGTGATCGGGCCGCCATTGCGGATCTGCTCTTGGAAGATGGGGATGACGCTGCCAGCGCTGCCTAAAACGTTCCCAAAGCGAACGACGGCAAACTTCGTTCGGCTGGTTTGAGCGAACTCGTAGACGATTCGCTCGGCTAAGTGTTTCGAACAGCCCATGATGCTGGTCGGATTAACGGCTTTGTCTGTACTGACCATGACAAAGTGATCGACGCCAAACTCATTGGCAAGCGACGCGATTGTTTTGGTACCGAGGATATTATTCTTCACCGCCTCACCGGGATTCAATTCCATCAGTGGGACGTGTTTGTGCGCCGCGGCGTGGAAGACGATCTCAGGCACCCGCGACTGGTAAAGTCGACGCATGCGAGCTTCGTCGGTGATATCGCCGATCTCGATGTGCAGGGTGATGCCGAGATCGTCCGCGAGCGGCTTGAGCTCGCCGTGGACAGCGTGGATCCGGTTTTCACCACGGCCGAGCAGAATCAGTTCGCTCGGCTGAAACTGGAGTACTTGTCGGCAAATTTCGCTGCCGATGCTACCGCCCGCACCCGTGACGAGCACTCGCTTGCCGTGGAGAAGTGTTTCCACCTCTTCGGTATCGAGCTTCACGGGATCACGTCGCAGCAGGTCAGCAATGTTCAGCGGCCGTAAAGGGATTTCTTTTGTGCCTGCCATCGCGTCTTCGAACCGCGGCAGCACGCGGACGCCCAAGCCAGCTTCATTGCACTGGTTGGTCAAACGTCGCAGTGATGTCCCGTCGAGGGCACCAGCGGGCACCAAGACATCGGATGCACCAATCTTTTCCGCAACCTTGACGACATCGCCTAGATGACCCAGCACAGGTACGCCGCCGAGAACCGCTTTGCGACGGAAGACCGTGGAGTTGGCCAGCAGGGCGGTGACACGGCAGGGCATCGATTGGTTGGAATTGATCTGGGCGGCAAGCATGCCAGTGTGATGGTCGGTTCCGATCAGGACAGCGGATGGTTTCCGACGACTGGACAACGTGTTTCCGAAAAATTCATCCGAGAACCGCCACGTACACCGGAGACCGCCGATGACGAATACCGTCGCCAACGCGTCCAAGACAACCGTTAAGCGAGGAATGGCACTCTGAAAGGACAGCACAAAATAATCGAGAAACGCGACTGCAAACATCGAGATCAGGGTGACCTTGAGCAGGGATCGCAGGTCTGCAAAGGTGACGTATCGCCACCAACCGTGAAAGTGGGAACCGAAGTAGAATGCGGCAAGCTTGACGAGCACAATCGGACCGACGCTGGCCCAAAACAAGTGAATGTTGTTCGTGCCAGGCTGAAAGTTGAAGCGAGCAAAAAACGCGAATGCGTAAATCGCCGAGAATAGGCCGATATGCAGCGCAATCAGAAGCGGCAGACGCACCGCCGATTGGCGAACCAGCGGTGCCACGTTGCAATACACGCGATCGATAATGGACTTGCTGTCGCCCTGTACGTTGCAATCTGCATGTGCAGTGCAATTGGATTGTTTGAAAGTTGCCAAGGGTCCAGACTAGATAGAACGAGGAGGGAGTGGGGAACCTAGGCACCTGTTGATGAGGTTTCGGTTCCTCGAAAACTGTGGGTCATTCGACTGTCCCAGTCTGACGAGACCCCTTCGAAAGCGAACCAACGGCTCATCACAGGGGACAGGCGACTACAGTCAATGTCAATCAATTGGTGCGTAATACGATGCTATTCCTGGCATTGAATGAAGTTTAGTTCGGGCAGAGCGAAAATCAAGTTCAACGATTGGGGAAAGTTGGAGGACCAGGTGAGGTAGGTAGGTTTGCGGGGCCAAATCGCCTCCTAGAGCCTTCGTTACCAATCGACACACGCCACTAGCAGGTCGAATTAAATGCCCGACAGCGTTATAAACCGATCCCCTGCCAGCCCCCGAAGGGGAAGACGTCGCTCCGCTGAGGCCGCGTTGATGGCCAGCAGATGGAGCTGGCGGCGCGGTGCGATCCCAGGAAGAACCTTGGGATCGTGCTGGACAAACTCGACAGGCCGCCGACACACGAGCGGCTGATGGCATCCACAGGATCCAGTGCCTGGGCCCAGATCGCTTCGCCGGCAGGCCTAGCGATGCGATGTCCGGCACCCTTCCAATCCACTATTTTGACTTGGCCTTCCCGTTCGATTTGGCTTTGCCGGTGGTTTGGACGGTTCCGTTGGCATGCCCATTGGCGCGACCGTTGGCCTTGCCGTTGACTTGGGCTGTGGCAACGCGGCGGGACTGCTCGGCGATGTCTGCCTTCGATTTGGGCCGGGTATAGTCGGTGCGGTAGTAGCCGTAGTAACCTCCGTCGGCATCAAACGCCTTACTCGCTCCGTAGGTATTGAGCATGCAGCCGACGAAATTGCCGCCCGCATTTTCAACACGCCGGAGTGTGTTGACGACTTCATCACGGCGAACCTTTGAAACCCGGACGACGAGGATGGCGCCGTCGAGGCGAGGCAGCACGACGACAGGGTCGGAGACGGCCAAGACAGGCGGCAGGTCGACGAGCACGAAGTCGTATTGCGATCGCGCGGTGGCAAGCACCTCATCAAGCTCCTCGGATTGCAGGAATTCGGCGGGCGAATTGCTCGATGAACCGGCGGGCATCACAAAAACATTGTCCGCCTTGGTTTCTTTGACCGCCTGTTCAAAACTGATGCGGCCTTCGAGTAGATCGCACAGGCCATTGTCCTTGTCAAGGTTGAAGAACCGGTGAGCACTGGGACGCCGCAAATCGGCATCAATGACGAGTACCTTCAAACCGATTTGAGCGAAGGAGACTGCAAAGTTAGAGACGACCGTGGATTTACCATCGCCCTGCATGGGACTAGTGAATCCGATCGTCCGCAACGCACCGCTGCGAATTTCCGGCAAGAGCATCGTGCGACCCAATCGAAATGCTTCGGCGTCGGGTGACTCGCCAGTGGCAATCAAGCCCGCGACGCCCTTCTTGATCGAATTGAGTCTGCCGACACGTCCGAGGCTGGTCAGACCGATGGCCTCGTCCAATTCCGCAGCCGATCGGAATCGTCCGTCTCGCAGGTCATTGGCGACGGCTAAAAACAATCCCGAAAACAGCCCGAGCATGAGACCCCCAAGACCGCAGAGCGAAATCTTTGGCCATGATTTTTCACCACGGCGCGGCACTTCCAGGAACTCATAGAGGTAGCCGCTAAGTCCGCTCGCCGTATCGAGATCGCGGAGTTGTTGGACGATGCTGTCGAACAATGCCTCTTGCCGTTTGATCTTTTTCTGCAGCACCATGTCGGTGAGTTCAAATTCGATCAGTTCCTTCGCCTTGTTTTCGGAGTCGGCGGCAAGGTACGTCAATTCCTTGCGTCGTTCGGTCAGTGTTGCGAGATCATGATTTAGAAATCCGACATACGCTTTGAGCAGCCCCTCTGGATTCAGTGCACTCTCGTTGAAGGCGAGCGAGGGAGTAGTAAGATCCTGTTTGTCCTCAAGGAATTTCTTGACGAGCTCAATTTGGTTTTGAATCTCGATGACCTTGGGGTGTCCTGCACCGAACACGGATGCTAATCGTTGCTTCTCGCTATTGAGTTCGAGCAGATGGGTGATCTGCGTGTGTGCCTCTTCGACCTTCGCGGGCATGGACGCTTTGAACTCAGCGGTATTGGATGCATTCATTTGCAGTCCAGCGAAGACGCCGAGCCGTTCGAGACTCTCGCTATCGATTAATGCTAACTTGTCGAGGTGGTCAACCGGATTATCCGAACCGTCGATCTCCTTGAGCGTGGCATCGACGCGTTGTAATCGCGTTCGGACCGTCGACTCTTTGATATCGAGATCGAGCAACTCTTCTTGAAGCCGGCGATAGCGGTCTTGATAGACGTTGCTGCTGCCTTCGCCCTGGAAGAACAGCGGCGCGTCTTGCCGCGATTTCATGTGCTCTTGTTCGGCAGCGATGAGATTGGCTTCAATGTCCTGCTTGGCTTCGTTGACCATCTCATTGGCGCGGCCCATCAACTGTTCGACCTGCGCGATGATGAATTCCTCGTAGCGGTGCATCACGGCTGTTAAGATTCGTTCGGTGTCATCGGCGTCGGTGTGAGTCAATGTCACGCGGAGGCTGCGGGCAGCTTTGGCCGACCCCTCGCCGCCCTTGGCAATCGAGAGATGCTCGACAACATAGTCAGTCGCATCGAAGCCGGGACGCGCGGCATTGAGGTGTTTGACAATTGAGGGCAGTTTGGACAAATCGCTTTCTTCAAGCGCCTCACCGACGATCATCCGGCTTTTGATTAACTGGATGTGGTTGGCAAGGATGTCCTCCTCGACCATCTCCTGGCCGGTGCCATCTTTACCCAGACCCGCGCTCTTTTGGTTAATCAAGACCGTGGCGTGGGACTGATACCAAACGGTCGTGTGCATCGCGTAGGCCACCCCAGCGGTGAGTCCACAGATGCACAGGAAAATGATGATCCAACGTTGACGATGAAGAATCTGTAGAACATCCAGCGAATCAGCCTGATCGTCATCCGGCTTCGGTCGCGTCAGGGCTTGAATGCGATTTTTGGGTTCGTTGGGTTCCGCCATAATCATTCAGTTAATCCCCACGTGGAAAAGCGACCACGCTTAGCTCGTTTAGATAAGATGTAGTGGACTGGGGCTTTTTGCAGCCCCGATGAGATGTTCAATAATCCTCCGCATTGCGGGGATCGTCAAGGTAAAAAATGCTGCCTGATCCGAATTGCTAGCAGACTTCCGGGTAATCGCTGCGACCGGCACAAGCCTCGTCAAATCCAGTGTTTTCAATTATTATCGTCCCGATGAAGTCGTGTTCGCCTCCTCTGCGGGGCGCGAAAAAACCGCAGGACCAGTCTAGGTGAGGATGCGGACCGGTGTTTCCGGAGCGGCGCGACTCGCCCTTGGGATACGACCCCACCACAGCTGGCGTCCAACGGGCAGGTACTGGATTTCGCGAGACCCGAACTGCGTGGGAAGGTCTCCGGCTAAAATGGGTTCCCGCACTGCGGACTCGAGAATCAAGCTACACAGCTTGGCTATCGGCTCAATTTGCCGAGCGACATCGGCAAAATGGGCGGGATTTGCTAGATCCGCCCCCTGACGTGAACCGGCTCGCTAGCGGCGTCACTCCAAGTCCGAAAGCGCTGCGCCCCGCGATTCAGTTTTCACCTCGCAAGACTCGATGGCGATCCGGGCCCAACTCCGAAGGAGTCGGTGATTCGTGTTGGGGAGGACAATTCCAGCGGGCGTGCGATTGGATACCGCTATTTGCTGGTCGAAATCCCAGATCGTGGTGGACACTTGCCCCCCAACCTGGACCGCGCCCTCGAAAAAGACGTCGGCCAATTCAGCACCCCCTATCCACATCTGCCCGCTTTCGCGACGAACACCGAAGCGTTTACCTAATCGCAGTGAAGCCACGCTGGTGACGGCTGCCGTGGGAGTGAATGTGCCCCAACGCTCGATCAGGCCAAGGCATCCGGGGATCCCCTCGGCGAAGGCGATGCCACTTGCCAACTCGTTGGCAGTGCCATAGCGACGAACATTCTGCATCTGATCGCGGACGGATTCAAGAGATTGATGGACGTTGCCAAGTTGTTCATGTCTGCGACGGACAAACGCAAGGCCAATGTGGTTTTGAGTGTCGCGGCGCTGCGCCCAGGTCCGCATCTCGACTGGATTCAAGATCATGATGTGGTTGCGAGACGATGCGGCCGCGCCGGTCAACTCTGCCAGGGCATGCAGTGTGACGGCCACGGCCCAGTCATTGAGCATGAGCTTTCTCGCACGCAAAATTTCTCTGATTTGATCGCTCTGAGCCCGCGAGAACATGAGTCGCGTCATGTTTTGAAAAGTGGTGATTTCAGCATCGGTATGGATCCACCCATTTTTTTCCAAACGGGGGGCCAAACAGGGGGCCGACTGCGTCAGATGAACGTTTTTTCCCCGGATTGTCGTCCACAGATTTTTGGCATTGGGAAGCTGGCGACGATAGCCAGACGGCTCCGGCTGGCTGAGCTGGCCTGGCGGCTGAGCCACCCCCACTCGGGGGAGCCGTCGGTCGAGGATCTCTTCGTCCTCGCTCCCACCCCCCCTTCTGAGCGGATCACTGGCGTGCGAGTAGGCACTAAAAACTTGTCCAATCATGCGAATCGCACCCACACCGTCACAGCAAGCATGATGGAACAACAAACGAATGGACCAGAGCTGCTGGTCCGCCGACTGAACGACACACTTCATCCCGATCCCGCTTCGAGGGCACACCGTCGCAGCATCCTCCACTTCCGCTGCGATGTCGGCTGCCAACACGCGATAGACGAACGAGTCATCTGCCGCGCGCTCTTGCAACTTCCAACGCTGGGAACGGCCTTGACCAGCCAGTTTGGCGAACATGCGTGGATGCTGTTGCACGGCGTCGATCCATGACCGGCGGAGCAACCCAATTTGGATCTTCCCCTTGAGCACCAGCGTGATACTGAACACCATTCCCGTGCCGTGACTCGGTCTCGCCAGATAGCGTTCGATCACGGTAGTAGGAAGTGGAGAGGGAGGCATGAGATGAGAGTCGCATCGAAAGGGGGCGTCGATTTGGTGAGCGGAATCAACGTTCTAGCGTGTCAAGGCGCGAAGGGCGTGCTGGAAAAATGGTCCAACTCGCTCTCAGATTCAGCCTGGGAACATGCCGTCTCTCACCGCACCTACTGGTAGATCAAATACCGCTGGCGTTCGCGGCGAAATTCCGAGACTTCGTCGAGCGATTTCATCCACGCCGCCAGCGCATCCTGTCCGCTCGTGATACTTTGGCACACGGCTTCGTTGCCCAACAAGCGATTGAGATTTTGGGTCTGCCAGTCATCGGGATAGAGCGCACGCAACCTCGTTGCGATTTCGATCCCGACGCGCACCGATTCGAGTTGGTCGCGATCGGTCACGATGATATTCACGCCGCCGCAGGATTCGCCTCGGTACTTGCTGGCGTCGGGTGTGAACTGGATCGGCACGAATCGAACGCCGGGAATTGCGCGGGAGTTCAGTTGCCGTGCCAATTCGCGTCCATTGATCCAGGGCGCCCCGACGACTTCAAAGGGAGTATCGGTTCCTCGTCCGACCGAGAGGTTGGTCATCTCTAAGAGTCCGATGCCGGGATACAAGAACGCTTCGGTGAGACTGCGCATGTTGGGCGAGGGATTAATCCAAGTCAAGTTCGTTTGATCCCACGGGTCTCGCCGACGCCAACCTTGACATGGCACCACTTCGAGATCGACGTCGAGTTTCTGCTTCGCCTTGATGAGTTGGGCGATCTCTCCAATCGTCATCCCGTGCCGGACCGGCAACCGCAGGTACCCGACGAAGGACTCCTGTCCCTTGTCGAGCATCGGCCCCGTCACCACGAGGCCGCCCAAAGGATTGGGACGATCCAGCACAACGAAGCGTTTGTTGGCGTTAGCAGCCGCCTCCATCGCTTCACCCATTGTTGAGATGTACGTGTAGAAGCGTGTACCGATATCTTGAATGTCGAACACGAGCGTATCGATTTCTGCGAGCATCTCTGGGGTCGGACGGCGGGTGGCACCGTACAAGCTGAATATTTTCAATCCGGTTTCGGCGTCCTGCGTGTTACCGATGCTCGACTGATCGAGCTTCCCGGCGATCCCGTGCTCGGGGCTGAACAGCGCCGTTAGTGAAACCTCGGGTGCCTGATGAAGAATCTCCACCGTACTGGTCCCGTCGGCACTGAGGCCGGTATGGTTCGTGATCAAGCCAACTCGCTGGTTTGCCAGTGCTCCGAAGCCACTGGATCGGAGCACGTCGATACCGGGCTGTACATCGTGAACGACCCTGGCGGGTTCGTCGACGATGGAGCTAGCGACGACGTTGAGGATTTGGCCGGCGAGATGGTTGACGCTACCCTGACCTTCGGGATGCACGCGATTGCTGAGCAAGATAAAGAACAAATCCAGTCCGGGGTCGATCCAGAGAACCGTGCCCGTAAAGCCGCCGTGTCCATAGGCACTGGCCGATAACAGATCACCGCGATTACTTGAGTAGGGCGTTTGCTTATCCCAACCCAATCCACGAATGCCTGATGAGACCTCGTAAGGAGCGGTCATCTTCAGCACCGTGGTCGGTGCCAGGACCTGGATCTCGCGATCGTTGAGTTGGAGCGACCCAAGTCCCAGCATCATTTGCGCGTAACGGGCGAGATCGGGCGCGGTTGAAAACAGGCCTGCATGGCCAGCGACCCCGGAAAGTGCGTGAGCACGTGGATCATGGACCTCACCCCGCATCCAATCTCCGTTTCGTTTTTCAGTTGGTGCGGTGCGGCGTTTGAGATCGACCGATGGGTTGAATCCTGTATCAGTCATCTCCAACGGGGCGAAGATATTCTCGTGAGAATACTCATGCACGTTCTGGCCGGCGATTCGCTCGATCAGTTTGGCGAGCACAATGAAGTTGACATCGGAATAGCGAAATCGTTCGCCAATTGGGCCTGTTAACTTCAGTTCACAGATCCGCTCCCACGCTTTGTCTGGACCATCGAGATAATCCGCCAAAGCGTTGTCGGGAATCAAGCCACTTTGATGCAGCAATAGATCCTGGATCGCGATTTCATCTTTCCCGTACGGTGAAAACTCAGGCAGATAACGCACGACCTTGTCGCTGAGCAAACATTGCCCGTCCTCGACCAACTTCATCATCGACGTCGCCGTCGCGATGGGTTTGGTCAGTGACGCCAGATCGAAGACGGTGTCGACGCTCATTTTCTCAGGAGCGTCGCCAACGAGCCGGTTACCGAATGCCTCGAGATAGACGATCTGCCCGTGCCTTCCGACGCAGACGACACCGCCAGGCAGGTTGCCTTCGTCAATTCCAGCGTGGATGAGCGGTTCGATGTCGGTCAACCGATCCGCCCGCATCCCCGCCGAGGCGGGTGATGCGATCGGGAATTGATCGGCGCATAAATAACCACCCGTGACCAGCGTGAGCAACGCAGCCAACATCCTCGCCAATTTCGTCGTCTGCATCATTTTGTCTCGCTCAGAGGGTCAGTCTTGCTCGGGGGGTCAAACGTTCGATGTCGCCGATTGTCTCACGAGCCGCCTTTGGGCAGGTCCGCGTGAGCGTCGGGGCCGAAGTAACGGAGACCGACGAGCGGTTCGCTGCCGAGATTTTCGATCTCGATACCACGCGTTGCGGCGGTGTGGGAGATGAAGACTTCGTCGGTCGTGTTTTCACCAAATCGAATCATAGCGGGTGTCTGTAGATCGAGTTTGCCAATTCGCCCACGCCCTTGCACGGTGATCCAGCTGCTCGTCGCGCCGTCCTTGAGCGTGCATTTCGCACCGGGCTGAATCGTCAGTTCTTTCGCGCTGAAGCACTGCTTGCCGTCGACGGTCCCGTAGACAATCCACAAATCTTCGTATCCATCACCGCTGCGTTTTTCATCACGGATCGGCTCGAGATAGTTGCTGTTCTTGAAATGGGTGTCGACGTTTTTGTCCCAATCCAATTGGCCGACGATGAAGTCGAGGTCTTGATGCTTTTCTTCGGGCATGTCCTTGACCAACAGCGACCAGGGGACGTAGCGACCTTCCACAATCGACTGGTACATGCCGAACACGTCGCTCCCCCACTGGGGTTCGTACGTGCACAGCGATCCGGGAGCGTGCAAGACGCCGGGCGGGATCAGCCAGCCGGTACCACGTTTGAGTCGATAGGCGCGGCTGAGGTCGAGAATGCCGTTATCGCCAGCGTTCCAGTTTTCCAGACATCGCCGCACATCGGCGGGCTCCGTGCCGGGCTCGAGTCCCATGAAGGTATACGCAAAATTGTTGTCGACGTTGTTGAGCTGGGGGGGGAAGTAGTAGCTTTCCGGTTTGCCCTCCTGACCGACGAGCTTGGCATCCTCGAACGTTTGGTGCATGTGGTGCGGGATTGGTCCCATGTTGTCGAAGAATTTCGAATAGACGGGCCAGCGATCGTATTCGCTAAGAATAGCTTCCCCAACGAGGTCGACACCGCGTTCGGCGACGGCATCTTTGAGCAAAAATTTCTTGCCTTCAAATAGACAAAAGCTCTGTCCTTCGTGCCAGACCCGGCCTTCGTTGGCGGCGTCGGTCGTGCTGCCGAACCAGCGCTCATCGATACCTCCTCGGTCAGCTCCAAAACGGTAATAATCGCCGGGATGCAGTTTGATGCGTCGGCCGGGGTGCAAAAACGACCGAGGCACCCATGTAGGCGTTAGTCGCAGCACTCCCTCCCCCGCGTCGAGCGCCGAATCGAGTAACTTGGTGACACTGTCGCCTTGAAGGAGGCCTTCGTCTAATTTCACGTTGCTCATCAAAGTGGGTCCGCTTACGAAGTGGCTGGAAAGGTGGGAAGATGGAGGGATGCTGAGTGTGACGAAATTGCAGGCATCACGAGCCGTTTTTTCGGATGAACGTCGATCACTCCAGAACCCGATGTTTTACGCTGGTCGAGACACCATTACAAGAAACCAAGAAAACATGGAATCTGAGGGTATCGGCCATCTGCCTGCCCGACGTGACTGCTCTCGCAGATTTTTCTTCCTTCCAACCTTCCATTTCTGTTATGCCGACTGAATCCATCGTCTTGCGAACCACCGAAGACCGCGAAGAGCGAATTGAATGGGATGCATCGAGCGCACTGCACTTGACAATCGAAACACGGGTCGGAGACGTGACCGTTCGGCGCGGGGTTTTCCGCGGTGGTGTGAGCGAGGGCGTGGAGATTATTCGTTTAGCCAATTCCCGAATGCACGTTGACATCTTGCCGACGCGTGGCATGTCGATTTGGCGAATGCAGGCGGGCGGCATCCGCTATCAATGGCAGTCACCCGTCGTGGGTCCCGTCCACCCGAACTACGTCGACATCGGTGAGCCAAGTGGATTAGGGTGGTTGTCGGGATTTGATGAACTCGTTGTCCGCTGTGGTTTGGAGAGCAACGGGGCACCCGAGCACGATGATGCCGGACGGTTGGTCTATCCACTGCATGGCCACATCGCCAACACGCCCGCCGACGCCCTGACGGTGGAGTATGACGAAGCCTCGGGGCGAGTCGAATTGGTTGGCGAAACCATTGAAGCTCGATTGTTCTTCAAACGGTGGCGAATGCGCACGCGTGTGCGTATCCATGCGGATCGCGACGAAGTTGAGTTGCTCGATGACGTGACCAATGAACTGTCCACGACGCAGTCGATGCAGCTGCTCTATCACATCAACGTGGGTTATCCCGTACTCGGCAAAGGCGCGACCGTCAGTGTCGCCGTTGATGAACTTGCACCACGTGACGACCACGCAGCTGGACAAATCGATCAGTGGAACCGCATCGATGAGCCAACGCCGGGGTACCAGGAACGCGTGTACTTCGCACATCCTGTGCCGGATAGTTCCGGGTTGGCTCACGCATTGCTCGCCGATGCGGAGCGGAATCGCGGCCTGGTGGTTCGTTTCAAGACCTCGACGCTGCCGTGGTTTGTGCTGTGGAAAAACCCCGTCGAAACCGGTGACGGTTACGTCTGTGGACTCGAACCGGCAACCAATTTCCCCAATCCACGAAGTTTTGAGCAGAGCCAGGGACGCACGATCGAACTCGACGGTGGGAAGACGGCATCGTTTCGCGTGACACTCGCGCCGCTGACGACGCGCGCGGCGGTTCAGCAAGTCGAGGAGTTGATTCGAAAACTGAGCAGCGAGCAGTCGGTCTCCATCTCGCCGTCCCCACGCAGCGGCTGGAGTGTCGCGGCGAGTGAATCGGATAGAGACCGTGCTCCCCAGGATCCCAGGCCTCAAGATGCGATGCCGCAGAACACGGACCTCCGCCATGAGTGAATTCGAGTTTCTCGGTCCCTACAAGCTTGACAAATTGATCGGTCGGGGCGGAATGGGCTCCGTCTACGAGGCGACTCACGCCGCGTCCGGTGATCGGGTTGCGGTCAAGTTGATTGCCCAGCACATAGCCGACGACATGCGGTTCCGCCGACGTTTTGACGCTGAAATCGAAACTCTCCGCCGACTGCGTCACCCGGGTATTGTGCGGTTAATCGGCTACGGCGAGGAATCAGGCCGGTTGTTTTACGCTATGGAGCTGGTGCACGGTGAATCGCTGCAACAGCGCATCCGCGATGTCAAACGCATGAATTGGTTGCCCAGCGTGGACATCGCAATACAAATCACCTCAGCGCTCAAACATGCGCACGACATGGGCGTGATCCATCGCGATCTCAAACCCGCCAATCTCCTTCTGACGGAGAACAACGAAGTCAAAATTGTCGATTTTGGGATCGCTAAATTATTTGGTTTTGGGGATCAAACGCTGGTCGGCTCCGTGCTTGGCACCGCGGATTACATGGCGCCCGAGCAGGCCGATGATGGACCGATCACCCCACGGACGGATCTGTACGCGTTAGGCAGCGTGATGTATGCGATGATGGCCGGCCGGTCGCCTTTTGCCGGAAAAAAAATGAGCCAGGTCGTGGATGCCCTCAAGCGAGACCGCGCCGTACCCTTGGAGTTAATCAACCCGGACATTCCTCATGAAGTCGTGGAAATCGTTCATCAACTGCTCGAGAAAGTTCCGACCGATCGGCCACCCACCGCAATCTCAGTGAATAAACGACTGAAAGCCACACGGGCGGGCCTTCAGCGCGGACGAACCGTTTCGGTGCAAAATGAAGCGACGCAAAGTCAGCCGCCGCGTGATGGTGATTCCGACGATCATTCCAGTACCTCGCAATCGTTTTTAACCGATGGGTTGCCGAAGGACGAGATTCATGCTGAGACCGGTTGCAGTAGTGCTCGCGAGGAAACGGGTTCCAGCGAACTCTCGCCAAGTTCAGACTCCAATGATGATTTTCTGAGCCATGGCGACAACCGCGCCACAGCAGCGACCGGCGATCCGAACGCGGTCGGCAGCCACGGTCCGTCGAAGGGGGAATCGAGTCGGGAACGACAGGACCTACCGACGCGTTTTCAAATCGTGGAGGACCATGACGTTGATCGCGGTTATTCGCATGGCGGAGCCGTCAAGCCCGCCGGACATCATTGGTTACAGGTCGCATCGTTTACCGTAATGCTCGCTGTTCTCGCTGGCGGTATTTATCTGTTCATCCGTGCCACCCGTATTCCGTCAGCGGATTCCCTGTATGAGACGCTACAAGAGGCCGAGAACAAGAACGAATTAACGCTCAATGAGGCGCTCATCGATCGGTTCCTCGTCCATTATCCGGACGACCGGCATGCTCCAGAGGTCCAGCGATGGAAGCATCAAGCGGATCTGGATCGGACATTGAAGCGATTGTCGGCGCAGGCCTGGCGACTCGGCGGTGTCGAGAATCTTAGTCCAGCTGCGCAGAAGTTCATCGAAACGATGGAGCTCCGTGCATCATCGCCCCCCCTGGCTCGCGAACATCTGCAAGCGTGGCAAGATTTGTTCACCGAGAAGGGGATGGCGAAAAAGGATCTGGCGCCAGATCTCGAGCAAGCCGATCCGCTGATCGGGATGGATCACTTAACACAACTCGTCCGGGAGGAGCTGCAGCAACTCACGGACCACGATGAGGCAAGGGTCAAGACGGATTCAAATCTGGAGAACTTGCGGTCAAGCATTCGAGCCAGCAACAATATGGACGCAACTGGCAGGGAAAGAGCGCTGCGGGGATTGATCAAGCTTTATAAAAACGACCCCTGGGCTCGCCCTGCCGTCGAAGAAGCGAACGCGATGCTGCAGAGCCCCGCCGACGTGGACGACCGGATCGACCCGAGTTTGCCGGATGCCCGTTGAGGGTTACTCACGCGGGCTCAATGCCGAAATCTCGGATCGTCAACAGTGAGTGCAGTTTCAATCCTTTGGCAGCGAAGGCGGCCTCGCCACCGGCTAAACGGTCAATGATGGCGAGCACGTACAAGACATTGAGTCCAAACGCTTGCGCAGCTTCAGCGGCCTGAATCGCACTGCCACCGCTGGTGATCACATCCTCGACGATCACCACGTTCTGCCCGGGTTCGACCGGTCCTTCGACCTGACGGCCCATACCATGATCTTTCGCCTCCTTGCGAACCATGAACCCGTACAAATCGATTTCTTGACTGCCCGCGATCGTGACGATGGAGGCGGTGATCGGATCCGCACCGATCGCCATCCCACCGACCGCGTCAGGCATGTTTCCACTGACGCTGCCCTGTTTACGGATGAAATTCAGCATCGCGTTGCCGATCAGGCCAGCACCCTGGGGATGGAGAGTCACGCGGCGACAATCGAGGTAGTAGGTCGCTTTCTTGCCGCTGGCGAGCGTGAAGTCGCCCCGCTGGAGCGCCTCTCGCTGCATGAGGTCGATCAAGGGTTTGAGGCTGGCATCGGCAGACATCGACGAGATTCACAAAACGAAGGAAGAGCGGATGGGGAAAGACGGTCTCACTTGTACCAGATTTTCCAGCCGCGTAGCAGCTCGGGCTGGCTCGGTTGGTCGCGATGTCGCATCAGCCCTTTGGGCGTTCGCTGCGGTGTGGGCGGGACGCTTTGGGAACGGCCCCCACGCTTTTCACAGTGTCGGCAAGGATGCCTTGGGCGGAGTCGCGGCAGCCTTGGCGGCTAGGTTCCGAACCAGGGCGCGGGCGATTTTTTCAAAAGGTGCGCGGGCCCGTTCATCGGTCTCGATCACTTCGGCCAGTCGTCCTTCGTCGCCGGCGATTCGCAGTGTGATGTCGATGGGCAATCCGCCGAGGTAAGCAACGGCGAGTTCTTCGGCCTTGTCCCGTGCCCCGCCGCTGCCGAAAATGTCATAGGTCTTGCCGCAGTCCGGGCACAAAAAACCGCTCATATTCTCGACCATGCCCGCGATCGGAATGTTGACTTTGCGAAACATGCTGATTGCCTTCACCGCATCGAGCAGCGCCACTTCTTGCGGCGTGCAGACGACCACGGCGCCCGACACGGGCACGTTCTGCGACAGTGTTAAGGCAATGTCACCCGTGCCCGGCGGCATGTCCACCACGAGGTAATCCAGCTCGCCCCAGTCGGTGTCTTTCAAAAACTGCGTGATGGAACCGTGCAGCATCGGTCCTCGCCAAATCACGGCCTGATCCGGTTCGAGCAGGAAACCCATCGACATCACTGGCATGGCATTGCCCAGCCGGATCGGTTCGATCTTCTTTTGTTCCGAGACGGCCGGCCGGCCATGCAGACCGAGCAAGTGCGGGATGCTCGGCCCATAGACGTCCGCATCCATCAAACCCACCTTGGCCCCAAGCCGCTGCAAGGTCAGGGCGAGCGACGCGGCCACGGTACTTTTGCCGACGCCCCCCTTGCCGCTGCCGACGAGAATCACACTCTTGGCACGCAGTCCGATCTGACCGATTCGGGCGGGTGGACGCTCATGGACAGGCGTTTCCACCGTGACTTTTTTGCCCGGTGCAAGCGTGAGGATCTTATCCGCAACGGCGTCTGCGAACTCGTCCGCAATTGGTTGGCAGTGCGATGTGACGCCAATTCGCACGGCTACTCTGTCGTCCTCGACCTCAATCTTTTGCACCTGGCCCATTGGCCCGAGCGGTCGACCGGATTCGGGGTCGGGATAGGCAGCGAGTAATTCGCCAATCGATTCAGTCAAAGAAGACATCAGAGGGACGGTTCAGAAAAAAAGAGTTCAGGGTTGGATGAATGAGAGCCCCACCGAAGAGGATCAGCCCCCTTTCGGATCGGCTCCCAGTATTGCTCACTCTAACGTCTCAGCGCTGAAGTCTGAACCCTCTGTCTCTCCTGAACCCGTTCTATCTTTGTTCTCGGTAGGTGGCGTAGCTCATGTACGCCAAACCGCCAGCGAAAACGAGGAACGCGATGTCCATCATCATGCTCGTCCCTTGCATGGGGGCGGCGTCCTGCATCCCGGCAACGCCCATAATCAGATCGGCTCCGAATAGCACTAGCAGGAGAATCGACGCCACAAGGCTGAGCAGGCAGAGCACCTTGGGCATGAATCGAGACCTCGAAGAGCGGAATTGGTAGAGAATAGGGGTGCCGTCAGCGACATAGCATAGTCAGTCGCTGGCGAGAGTGTAGTTGGGGGTGGCGAAAGTTTCTCAAACCTGCTCAGAATTGCCAGTCTAGCTAGATTTTCTTATCCCCCCAGAGCCAGGTTATAGCGACTGGAGCGAAAATTCGACTATTCGTGGCGTATCGGGCCTGCGACATTGGATTCGTCAGTCAAATGCGCCACAATTGCTTGAAATCACTTCCCTCGCCCCTCAGATGCTCATGCGCCGAACGCTTTTCCTCATTCCCCACGAAATCGCGGGCATTCCATTTTTTGGAGTCGGATGGCTGCTCGCGGGTTTGATGCTGTATGTCGTCGCACGATTGGCCTGGACACAGCATCGTTCAGGCGAAGCTGGATCGTTGAAATCGTTGATCGCTCAAGAAGGAGCGATTTGGGCTATCTTTGCCGCAATTATCGTCTTTATCCTGCCGCGATTGGAGCTCACCAATGTCGCTGGCGCCCCGGTGGGACTTCCGATTCGGGGCTACGGGATGTTCCTGATGCTGGCCGCAGTGGCCTCGGTATCGCTAGCGGCGTGGCGGGCCGATCGGGCAGGTTTGGGGGCGGAGTCGATCTTTCGCTTGGCCCCCTGGACCTTCATCGGCGGGCTGCTGGGGGCCAGGATTTTTTACGTTGTCCAGTACCACAACGATTTTCTGCGTGACACGTGGCCTGAAACACTGGCCGCGATGGCGGCGATGTCGCAGGGCGGGTTGGTTGTCTACGGAGGGTTCATCGGCGGGTTTCTTGCCTCGGCGTGGGCAGTCTCGCGGATGCGACTGCCACTCTGGAAACTCGGTGACGTGATTGTGCCCTGTATTTTTGTGGGACTGTTCTTTGGGCGACTGGGATGCTTGATGAATGGATGTTGTTACGGTGGCACCTGCGATCCGAACACTCTGGCAGTCCAGTTTCCGCCGGGTAGCAGCGTTTACGCGGACCAACTCGTCAGTGGCAAACTGATCGGGCTCACTGCCGAACCGGTCCTCGACAACCAGCGACGTCCAGGGTCGCACGCACGAGCGAGCACCAGTTGGCTGGTCAAGTCGGTTGCTGCGGGTAGTTTAGCCGACCAAATCGGCGTGGAGTCGGGGCAGACGGTATCGTTGATACTCGACCCGGATTTCGCAAAGTTGGCTCCTCCCGACCTTCCCGCCGAGGATGCCTTGCCCGGTTTGGCGGTCATCCGAGATGGGCAACTGGTCGCTCGATTTTCGCCTGAGCAGTTGCCCGAGCGGGCCGCCCCGGTGTGGGCGACTCAGGTGATCAGCTCCATGATGGCTGCGCTGATGTTCGTGCTGCTGCTGATTTTAGAACGGAAACTGCGGAGCAGTGAAATTCATATTGACGGTATCTTAATGCTGTGCGGATTCATCGCCTACGCGGTGTTGCGGATCGTGCTCGAGTGGGTTCGGGTAGACGAGGCAGGCCAATTCGGTACGTCGCTTTCGATCTCCCAGTGGGTGAGTATTCTCGTGATCATTGCCTGCATCGTGGCGCTAGTGTTCCGCCTACGACAGAAACGTGGCATGATGTCTGTCGAGCCCACCGCCTTCGCCGATCACCCGACCCCATGACGTTTCCCCGCAGCCGAGTCGACGAACGGATGGATGCCCCGGATCTTTCGGAAGATCAGCATCGGGCGGCCTTGGCGGGTCTGCGCCGACTGAACCGTCTCAGCGGTATCTCCCACGTGCTGTTCCGCCAACTCACCCGCTTGGCGGCCACCATGCCGAGCGGTCGTCCTTTACGGGTGCTCGACGTCGCCAGCGGCAGTGGTGACCTACCGATTGATTGGCTAAAAATGGCGGCCCGGCGTAAAATGCCGCTCGCAGTGACGGCGTTGGACCGTAGTGAACTTGCCATGCAAACTGCCGCCCAGGCCGCCCGCGAGGCGGGTGTGCAACTGGGCACCGTCTGTCGCGATTGTCTGCGAAATGGCTTGCCAGCAGGGTTTGATGTCGTGACTTCGTCACTGTTCATGCACCATCTTGATCCACCCGACGTCAGCCGTTTGATTCAAGAGATGTGGCGGGTCAGCGACCGGGCCATTGTGATTTGTGACCTGGAAAGGTCCCGCACCAACCTCGCCCTCGTCGCAGCCGCTGCTCACGTGGTCACACGCAGCGATGTCGTCCATTTCGATGCCTCGGCAAGTGTCCGCGCCGCCTACACGCGAGACGAATTCGCCACATTGTTGCACCAAGCACTCTGCTTTTCAGCTCCGGTGAAACCATCTCCACCCTGCCGCTTCCTCGCCGTGATCGATCAGCAGTGCCAAGCCGAACCGGTCCGAGGTTACCGCGCTGCAGTTGCGACGTGAGCTGCAGGCTCAAGCTGCTGCGGCGTCGCCTGCAGAAGGTCAGCCGCCTTTTCAGATAGCCTCTAAGCGTCCAGGCTCGCATTTTGCTAGAATGGGAGAGCCTACTCTTCCAATCCTGAATTTGCTGTGAGACGTTTTGTGAAATTGACTGCGAAACCCCTCCCGCGCGCCCGGCGGTGGGCACCGGTCTTCGTGACCTTGGTCATGACCGGCTTGGCTCTCACACCGAGCTCCTGCTCAGCTCAGGGCTTCATCAATTCGAGCCCCGTCTCCGGCTTGGCAGAGTTTCTGCCTCCCCCTCGTAGCGTCCGGCAACAGATTCGGGAGGCTCGCGAGGCCATTCAGCAAGAACAGTACAGCGATGCGGTGGCTCGACTGGGTGATTTGATGCGGCGGCTTTCGAAAGAGAGTATGCCTGAAATGGCTCAAGATTACTTCCTGAATACCCCGTCCCGAGGCGCCGCGAGGGCGGTTGCCCCTGGTCAAAACGCTGAGGCGCTCGCTGACGATGAGGATGCGATTGGTGTGGGTAGCGCGAACACGATCCTGCGTCAGGTTCGAGAGATGCTCGGGCAGTTGCCCAAACCGGCGATGGAGACTTACGAGCTCCGCTACGGGCCGCTGGCGGCCAAAATCCTTGCCGACGCCCAGCCGGCCCGAGACTGGAGCGCCGTCGAACAGGTGCGGCGACAATTTTTTCACACCGCTGCGGGCTACCAGGCCACTTATTTGTTGGCGACGCGAGAATGGTTACTCGGTAACCCGCTCGCAGTTTCCCTCTTGCTCGATGACGTAGTGAATTTGCCCCGGGCCGTCGAGCAACTCGGCGACGAAATCATCTGGATGCATGCGGGCGCCTGCTTGCTGGCGGGAAGACCAGTGCCGCCTCCGACTCAGCTTCCCGCTGATTTTGTCGCTGCCGAACCAGTCGATCCGCAGACACCGCCCGCATTGAGCGGGGAATGGGAAACCGCCGTTCGCGAGAGATATTCGGCGATGGCGTTGACGATCGATCCGCTCGCCGAAAATTATCCATATCTTGGCGGCAGGCCAAACCGCAGTGGATTCTCCGAAGCCGAGATGCCGCTGAGTAATCCACGTTGGATGCTCGAAACCGCGGGTAGCCCACTCCAGGAGCGCATGATCGAAGCGGAGACGGCGCAACTGAAATCATCGGGTCAATTGCCGCCGCCTTCCTGGATGCCGCTGCGTGTGGGCGATCAGTTGCTGATGCGGACGACGGAGCGCTTAATCGGGGCTGATTACAGTACTGGCAAGCGGGTTTGGCAGTATCCTTGGTTCGATTCCCCCGAAGTGCTCGCAGTGCCCGGTGACGACGACGCAGCGGAACTTCGCGAAGAGGACGACCCCAAAGATATCTTAGTACAGCGGGTGTGGAACGATGTTCCCTACGGCCAAATATCCAGCGACGGCCAGCGTGCGTACATGATCGATAGTCTCCGTCGGATCGAAACGGAACGCCCCAACCTCTTTGGGATGAGAGCGACCAGTGCAGTCCAAGCGAACAAGAACACGCTCGTCGCATTGGATCTCGCCACGGAAGGAAAGCTACTGTGGCGGCTCGGTGCGGCAGAGACCACCCCGTCATCGTTCTCGGACGCATTCTTTCTCGGACCGCCCCTGCCGGTCCGCGGGCAATTGTATGTGATGGCCGAAATGGCCGGTGAAATTGTCCTGGTTTGCTTGGACCCACGCGATGGCAGTGAAGTCTGGCGGCAAGTTTTGGTTTCGGTCGAAGCCAGCGGGATCACGACGGATCCTGTCCGCCGCGTGGCGGGAGCAATGCCAACCTATCACGAGGGACTATTGATCTGTCCTACCGGTGCCGGTGTCACCATCGCGGTCGATCTGATCGACCGGACGCTGCGGTGGGCGAACGAGCACCCGCGCAACCGCGACTTCACCCAAAACGCTTTTCGCCAACCCGTTGATCTGCCCATGAGCCAACTGAGTCAACGCTGGATGACATCGGTTGCGATCGGTTGCGGAGTGGATATTGCCCTGACACCGGCTGAGTCGGATCGCATGATTGTGGTCGACGCCGTCTCAGGAACCAACCGCTTCCGCCCTCAACCTCGCGGCAAAAGTCTCTATTTGGCTGGAATTCGAAACAACCAATATCTGATCGTTCGAGCCGATCGTGTGACGGCGTTCGATTTGAAATCAGGCAACGAAGTGTGGAGCACATCGAGCGATCTGATGAATCCTGGCCAACGTGTGTCAGGTCGCGGCGCGTTTGGGCCATCAAGCTATTTCCTGCCCACGTCCCGTGACGAACTGATAGAGATCAGCTTGGAATCGGGGCGGATTCTCTCGCGACGTCACACCAGCTATCCACTCGGCAACCTCGTGGCGATCGATGGCGAGATCATCTCGCAAGCAACCGCGACGCTGGCGGTCGCCTACGGCGAAGCATCCCTGCGACCCAACGTCGATCGCCTCCTTGCTGCCGATCCCGAAGACTATTTCGCGATGATTCAAAAAGCCGAACTATTGCTGCAGGACGATCAACGCGATGCCGCGCTCGAGTTGCTACGCAAGGCACGCGAACTGGATCCAGATAGCGCCGAGGCCGTCAAATTGACAATTGAAGCCATGCTCGCCAGACTTCGAAGCGATCAAGAGGTTTCCGATCAAGACTTGGAAACCCTCCGGAAATTGATTGATCGACCTGAACAACACATGGAATTGCTTGTGTTGCAGATCGAGCGTCTGCTCAAGCCGCTCCGCTCCGAGCAATCTGGTGTGGATATTTCTCAGGCAAATTTGAGCGCAGCGTTTGATTTATTGATGGATCTTTCCATCATGACGCTCGATCAACCCACTCTGGCCGGACAACAGGCAGCGATCGATACCGATCCGAGGCGTCAATTCACCTTGGACGCTTGGCTGACCGGGCGAGTTGCCGAGGTGGCTGCGGCTGCCGATGAGCCGACCCGCGCCGAACTTGGCGAGCGACTTTTGGCTCGTTTGGAATCGCGTGTCCGGCCCAATCGCATGGTGGTGGGCCGGATCGTTGAGCACTTCGCACCGCTGGGACGCTCCGTGGAATCGTTCCAGGACGTCCTAATCGAACTGACCGATCGTGAGGATGACACGCTGGCCACCGAACGCATCATTTGGGGCACGCGCCTGACCACCGATGCCGCGGCCAGGGAATTTGAGCAGACGAGCCTGCTCATGCTCGCGGAAATCTACAGTCGTGCTGGATGGGCTGAGGATCGCCGATACGTGGGTCAGATCTTGCAGGAGCGAATCCAACGCCCCGACGCTGACCCTGACGAAGTCAAACAGGTGGCGGGACTTCTTAATCAATACCCCGTTCGCGGAGAAGTTCGACGAGACCCACGCTCCTGGCCACGGGAACACGTTCAACTGCAGTGGGAGTCACCGAAGTTGCCGCAGAACCCGATGCTCATTTCCGATCGACGCTACGCTCGAACAACCCGGTTGATGGGTAAGCAAACATTAGGATGGCGTGCAATCAGTGAGCACAGCCCCTTGGCGCTCTTGGATCAAAATGGCATCACCCATCCGATTATGGTCGAAGGTCTGACGAACCTTAATTCAAGCGACAAAGAAATCACCTTGAGTGGTGGCCTGATGATCGTGTTGACACCCACCGAGCTGATCGCAATCGATCTGTTCCGAGTGCTCGCTCCCGCGACAGATCCGCCGGTGCGGTGGCGACAGAGTCTCCATCCCGACGGACAGGCGGTCGCCAAGCGACGCAGTGAAACGTCGAAATTTGGTGATCAGATCAATCGCTATATCTCGAACTCTCCCGTCGCCAACGCTGACGATGCGCAGCTGCGTCTCGGACCCGTGCTCGGTGACCGATTGTTTCTCCTCCAGGGTCATGATTTGATTTGTTATGATATCGTCACTGGAACGCAGATTTGGCGGACGCAGACCACGCTTCCTGGCAGCGGAGTCGTCGCGGGGGACGGACGCGTTGGCGTGCTTTGCGAGCGAGCCTCCCAGGTCACGTATTTTGATTGGTTCGACGGGCGAGAACTTACGACGGAACCGCTGGGAGTCGACTCGATGATCACCACCGCTGGCCGGTATGTGCTCATGGTGAGCAAAACGAACCCAGAGGACAATGATGCGGAACTGTACGATCCCTACCGGCTCGAGGTCGTCGATGGGATCTCGCGAGAGCGTGTGCTTAGCCGCATTGCATCGCCTATCAACTTAACCGACGAAGCCCGATCAGCCGCCTACGGTGAGTTAGTCGACGGGCGCTATATGACTCTGCTCGACGACCAAGGGCACGCGACGGTCTGGGACGTGTTGGCGGGTCATTCACTCGCTGACGTGAAGATCCCGCTGCGACCCCGATTGTCGGGGCTGTCGGTCGTGCACACCACGGACCGGTTTCTACTGATGCCCCGCTGTGAATTACCTCTGCCACCGGCTGAGCAAGGCAGTATCATAACGATCCCCAGTGGGATGTCGGTAAAAGATGTCACGAGCGTCCACTGTATCGAAGTTTCCGAGTCAATCACGCAGTCACCTGAGGCGCAAGTGACTTGGTCGGAGGTTTTCGATCACTCTCGCGGTGTGACCACGTATCAGCCATGGTTAACGCCGATGCTGACACTCGTCCGCCGCCAAACCTATGGTGGCAACTCGGCTACACGACGTCACGAACTCGATGTTTGGGCACTCGACGTGACCAATGGTAAAACGCTTAGCGATTTACAAGGAAAGAATATTGGCAGCCGCCACGTCCGCATCGAAGCCGAGGTCATTCTGATACCCGCACGCAATGAGATCAGCGCAACCATTCAAAACCAGCAATTGATGTTCACGTTCTCGGATCAACCGGTGAGCCAACCCGACACCGCTCCGGAACAACCTACTGACGGCCCATTGCCAGCTGAGTCGCCGTGACCACCTCCACCGCCATCGGCGTTTTCGGTGGTTCTTTTGACCCCGTCCATGTCGGACACCTGTGGATCGCCGAGACGGCGTTGGAACGCTTACCCGTTGATCATGTCCGGTGGATACCGGCCTCGACCAGTCCCCTGAAACAGTCCGGACCCGTCGCGAGTAATTGGCAGCGGCTGAGCATGTTGCGGCTCGCTCTCTCGGGTCAATCAGGGCATCTCATCGACACCCATGAACTCGAACGCGAGGGGATCAGCTACACCGTCGATACGCTGGACCATCTGCAACGGAGATTTCCTGAGCGTCAGTTGCTGCTGATCATCGGCGCGGATTCTCTGGCAAGTTTCGCGCAGTGGAAAGAACCGGCAAGGCTGCTGGAACGCTGCACACTCGCGACGGTTCGGAGAGGCGGAGGACCAGCACCGAACTATGACGTGCTAAAAGAATTTGCTGCACCCGAGAAAATCCACCAGTGCCGTGATGCAGAGATCACCATGTCGCAAATCGAGATCAGCAGCAGTGAGGTACGCCAACGCGTGAGTGAGACCCGCTCGATTCGATTTCGCGTCCCTCACGCCGTCGAAATGTTTATCGGCAATGAGAATCTGTACGTTGACTAGAACGCTAGATTTTTGGGAGAGACGCTCTACCGCTCGCGACTTCGTTCGCTAAGCAGCTCGCGGCGTTGTCGATGATATTCTTGTTTGGCCCGTTCGTATCGATCAGCTTTCTTGCAACCAAAGACTCCCATCCCGACGGCCATCGCGACGAACACAATTCCGAACAAAGCCATCGGCGGGAACATGCTGCCCGCCATTATGGTCCAGAAAACACCGAACGCTGCCACGCATCCAGTGGAGAAAACGATCGGGCCTTTCGACGGTATGCTCTGGATGCCATTCTTACTGGTCGTCATGAACTGCGTCCGATCTCGATCCCACCGCCGATCGAGCCGGTCCAGTTCCGTATTGCCCTTGAGTTTCTCCACGTCTCTCACGAGCGTATCGGTGGTTTGCTTGATCTCGTCGAGCAGTTCGGTCGAATAGATACTGCCGCTATGATGAATCGCCAACCTCGCGTTGCAGTACGCGCATGTCACATACTTCGTTGACTTGGGCACATCCAGCGGCGCACCGCAGTGGTCACAGGTGAGTGAGATCAGTTTCATGGGGGGTGGACCAAGTGCGTAGTCGGATTTGACGCACGTCAGTTATACACGGGTTGGGTACAGTGACGCAACGAAATACGACCCAACGCTTTGCGATGGGCCGCCGACGCGAGTGAGTTGAGTACCATGCCTCCACGATCACTGAACCCATCGCTGCAACCGCATGCCTTCGCGACCGTGATAGCTCAATAACAACGCCCCATCGGCAGCACAGGCGGTGAAAATGTGTTCAAAAAACCCTTCCTCGCCTGGCCAGGGGAAGACAAAAATCAGGTCGAAATCATCGATTTCCAGCCCCATCTCGTCGTACACGTCACCTTCTTCCGTATCCACGTTCTTGACTTCGCCAGCAATTTCGGCGAGTCCCTCGACACCGCGTGGCACGAAACTGCCATGGTAAAATCGGGCTGAGCTATCCACTGCGTCGGCGACCCGTGCGGCTTGCTCCACCAGTCGCGATTCAATTTCGATTCCCACCGCTTGCATCCCCCTCAGAGCCGCCAGCATGGTCGCCACACCGAATCCCGCACCCCATTCACAGAATCGGTTTCCCGTCAGCAAATGATTGTCATGGATCCAGCTCAGCGTTTGATCGAGCAGGTGGAAATCGCAGGTCACAAAGTTCTCGATCACGTCGAGATCTGCCAGCATGAAGGCTTCGACGGCATCATTTGCCGTATCAATCAGATCTTCCGCACGATCGGCATAAGGCGCGTGTTTCACCGAACCGTCAATGGCAATGGATTGTAACGGCATCGGGCGTATCGGGAGGCAATGAGTACGAAGCAAACGGACGATGCGAATCGACGATGCGAATCGACGATGCGAATCATCGTCGCTCGCAATCTGAATCACAAGCCGTCGTGGCGTTCCGATTCCCGGCTGTTGGTCTTCGATTTGCCGGTTTGGTTGCTTTCGCATCAGTCGGAGGCCAAACTTGGCGTCAGAAATCTGGCAAATCCTCATTTGGCACAGCGAATGCGTTGATTGCGTTGTAGAGTTCGACGTCCGCCGTTCAAACGACCCGATTCGGCCAGTCTGCCTGATCCGGAAACGGCGTCTCCACTGCACAATCCACTCAGAAGGTCATCATGCCAAACCGTGAACAACTCCAAGGCCATTGGAACGAAGTCAAAGGCCGCCTCAAGGAACATTGGGGACAGCTAACCGACGCCGACTTGCAACAGGTTGGGGGCAGCGCCGAACAGCTCGTCGGTATGGTTCAGCGTAGAACAGGTGCGGCTCGCAGCGAGGTCGAGAAGTTCATTGACGGGCTGCTTCAGGGATCGATGAGCGATCAAGCTGCTGAAAAGCTCCAGTACTATGCTGACGCGGCCCAGGGCCTCGCTGACGATGCAGGCCGGTATGCACGTCAGCAGGGTCGGCGACTGGCGGCGCAATCGAGCGATTATTCGGCCCAGGTTGCGTCGACTGTTCGGCAGCGACCAGCTGAATCGTTGGCGATCGCGTTTGGTCTCGGCATTGCCGCCGGTGCGTTTTTCTTTCTCGGTCGAAAGCGGTAATCATGACGGCTTCGCCCACTTACGCGACGCGGAGGCAGTCCGAAGCAATTCGCAATCGCATGCGCGAGATCCGGAGTGAGCTGCCCTACGACGTGGACGACGCGCGTGCACGTGTCAAGCAGTTGTCGGACTGGAAATACTATGTAGCGAAACGACCTCTCCTCGTCGCTGGCGTGGCTGCGGCTGTCGGGTACTTGCTCGTTCCTGCCCGGCGTGCCCAGGCATCCACCGTCGTGGTGCAGCGAGACCGGGCTGGTGCTGCCGATGCTCCCGCTCAGAAAGGCCTGTTTGCCGGCATCGCGGGCACAGTCGCGACGCTATTGATACGCCAAGCCGTTGGCATGGCAACGAAACAAGTGATGGGCGCGATTTCCGCGCGAAATGGCGTCCATCCCTCCCCTTCCCGATTTAAGGTTCGCACATGATCGCTCCCATGATGGAAGATGCTACCGATTCATCACCCCGCCAACATGCGGCGGCCATTCGACGCGCGGAGCGACAGCCAGTGCGGCAGGTCTCCCGCGTTGTCGAGAAGCATCCTGAGGTATTGATTGCTGCTTCGGTAGCGGTCGGTATTGGGATTGGCTGGCTCGTTAAGAGAAAGAAGTGGTCTTCCTGATGTCCACTTCAGCCAATTCGGGTCCGACCCAGTCGAGTTTCCAGCGAGTCATTCGTGACGTGCTCGATCTCTGTGAACTGCAGATGCAGTTGATTTCGGTCGACGGTCAAGCTGCCAAGCGGAAGCTGGTCCACGCGGTCGTGTGCGGCGCTGTCGCGATCGGCCTGGCGGGATCGGCGCTTACCGTGGCCATGCTGGCCGCTGGGTTTCTGCTCGGCGAATTCACTGATCTGACCACCGGCGGCGCGATGTTGATCGTTAGCGTAACGTTTTTCGTAATTGTTGCTGTGTTCGGTTGGATCGCCCTCCGGTCGGTCCTCGCCGCGGCGGCGGCGATGAGCGAGGCCAAGTCGGAATTCTCCGAGAACCTCCGCTGGATCAAGGCAACTTTGGTCGCTCCAGAGACCTCCGCCCGTAACCAGCTTCGACGCGACTCGTTTGACGATCGCTCTTCCGTTTCGTATGGCGATACTCGTCGCCAAAATGCTCCACCAGAAAACCCCTTTAACCGTAGGTAATCGACACCATGTCTGACGTTCCTCAATCATCCGCAGGTAAGTCTGTATCGAGTCACGCTCGCGAGACCGCAGGTCGTGCCGCTTCGGGCGCTGGCGACGTTGCTCAGGACGCGGCTCGCCATTTCGTTCGCGAGCCCGCCTCCGATCTGTTCAGCCTCGCAAAGCAATACGCCAGAGATAAACCCGACGTCGCCGCCTGCTGGGCATTCGGCCTGGGCGTTATCGTCGGCTGGAAATTGAAACCGTAGATCTGCCCAATCGACAGCCGTTGACCCAGTCGCATACACTCTAACGGAGCCTCTTTCATGTCAGCCGGAGTAGCCAATCCACCTCAGGAAAGCCACGCATCGGCGACGAAGCCCCGTTTACAGCCACAGTCCTCTGGGTACAAGACGATGCCGAGTTTGCTAGTCATTGACGACGATCGTTTGGTGTGCGCACTGACACGAAAATCCCTCGCGTCGATTGCCGATGTCGAGACCGCCGCTACCGCGGCCGAAGGGTTGGAGAAACTGCGAGCTGGCGATTTCGACGCTGTGTTGCTGGATATCCAACTCCCCGACCAGAACGGTCTGGCAGTGTATTGCGAGATCCGCGAGCATGATCGCCGCATCCCGGTCATCTTCATGACGATCGAAGCAGCCAGTAACACGGCTATCGAAGCCATGCAGTTGGGTGCGTTCGATTACATCGCCAAACCGCTCGCAGTCGATCCCCTCCGAGATCTAGTCGACAAAGCGATCGAACAGCGCCAGATTAGTAGTGTCCCAGTGGCAATTTCAGCCAATGATGATGCCGCGGACACCAGCGCCGAGCTCTTCATCGGTCGATCACCTGCCATGCTCGACGTTTTCAAGGCGATCGGGAAGGTTGCCAAACAAGATGTGCCGATCCTCGTGCGGGGTGAAAGCGGGACCGGCAAAGAACTCGTCGCGCGGGCGCTCTATCAGTACAGTCGGCGGAGCGATGAAATCTTTCTCGCGGTCAACTGCGCTGCGCTGCCCGATAACTTGCTCGAGAGTGAATTATTTGGACACGAGAAAGGTGCCTTCACGGGTGCCGAGTCGCGGCGGATCGGAAAATTCGAACAGTGCAATGGCGGTACGCTGTTTCTCGACGAGATCGGCGATATGGCCCCTTCGGTGCAGGCGAAGGTACTGCGGGTACTCCAGGATCAACGATTCGAGCGGGTCGGTGGCAACAAGGAACTCAAGACCGATGTACGGATTATCGCCGCCACTAACCGACCGCTCGAGCAAATGGTGGAGGACGGGGATTACCGCGAAGATTTGCTGTACCGGCTCAACGGTGTTACGATCGAGCTACCACCGCTTCGCGACCGACTCAGTGACGTGCCAGCGCTCATTCAGTTTTTCCTCAGCCGTGCCAAAAGAGAATTCAGTAAACCCGATCTCGAAGGGCTATCACCCGATGCCGTTGATCTATTAACCGCCTACGAGTGGCCGGGAAATGTTCGACAACTGCGGGCAGTCATTCGGCGCTGTGTACTCGATAACGTAATGCCCGTCATCACGCCCGATGGATTACCTCGCGAGGTCACGGGTACACCTTCTCGCAATCCAGGAGCTGCGGCGATTCACGCCGCTGGACCGGGAGCGGGATTGCCGGCTTTGGTACGAGAATTGTTAAGCAAAGGTTCAACGAACCTGTACGCCGAGGCGACCCAGTACATGGAGCGCTACGTGATCGCGGAGGTTCTGCGTGAAACGAATGGCAACCAAAGTCAAGCGGCAGAAATCTTGGGGATCACACGTGGAAAACTGCGAGATCGCATCACAGCATTCCGCATTGTCCTGAAGAACGATGTCGAAGTGGAGGCGGGAGCATGATGAAATCGGAATCAAAGATGACGATCTTGACAGACGTGCAGAGACAATGCTTTGCTGCGGCACTCGAGCGCGTCGGAGGCGACGAGCAAATGCTGGTTGTCTTGGCTGCCATGGCTGCCGAAGATGCACCCCCGCTCGTGACCAAGCTCGCGGAGGCCGTCCGCACCGGTGAACTCGACGCCGCGGCCCACTCCGGTCACGCCCTCAAAGGGCTTCTCAGTGCGTTTGAGACCGGCCACCCCGTCGATGACTTGCAGCCCCTGATCGACGCCGCACGCGACAGTGACCAGGACGAAGCACAACGGCTGCTCACCTCCCTTCGGCCCAAACTATGCAGTTTCATTGAAACGGTGAAAGAACTGCAGTAACCAAAATCATGTAGCTTTAGGGAGTTGCCGCCGCATTTTTTTTCGGCTCATCCGACGGCATCGCGCGAAGCACAGAGGAAGGTTTTTATCTATGGATTTCGTACAATAGTTTTTGAAATATGCGTCCCTGACAAATCTCCGGCGCATGCTTCCGTCAGATGAGCCGATTTCTCGTGAACGCGTGGGTAGTGCGCAATCCTTGATATCTGCCTTATCCAAGGACGTGGCCATCGCCGCACCCACTTCAGGTTAGACTGAGGGCTCACCGTTCGCATTGGCAGCTGACTTGACCATTTTCCGACCAAAGGTCACAGCGATCAGTGCCCAGCCGCAGATTTTTTCTGGCTCATCCGACCGAAGCGTGCGCGATGGTGACTGGAGGTTTTCTGAGGATCGCGGTAGGGACGGCTGTTGCCAGCCGCCCCCCGCACAGATCCGTACGTGAGCCTTGACTCATACGGCTCCTCCGTTGGGTCAAACGATCGCGACACACTGTGACGCTACCCGTCGTGATTTCCCGTGACGCTCCAATTGATACTTGTTCCGGCTCAGAGTCCGAAGCATCGACGCCAATCCGGCAATACTTCCCTTCAGTGAGGTCCCTTTCCTCGGCGGATTCCGCCACTGCGGTCGCAGCTTTGTTCACCCGCGTCGACGGTACTACGGCCTCATCTGCCATCCCATCCGCGTTCATACCAGAATTGCGCTCATAGAGGTTCGCTGGTCGCCCTGGCAGTGAGTCATCACGACTTGACCCCAGGGGCAAATGGGACTTCCCGGTTCTCGCGTTTGGAATTTTCCACGCATGCACAGGTTCTTCGACTCCGCCATGTCCAGACTACCCTTACCAAAGCGGTGTAGCTGGTGTTGCCTTCCCGACGCATATGACACGGTCGGCACATGGAAGACCTGATTTCGGAGCTCAATTAGCTGGCCTACGCTTCCCCCTGCACGGACGCTCAGCACGACGTTGTTACCTTCGTCGCACCTCCGCCGGAGGCCGAAGTAGTTGGTTAGACCTTCCTCGTAAGAAACTTTCATTCTCGATTCCAAACCGGTTTTATCCCGGCACTCCATAACTCAAGTGTCCAATGATTTGTTTAATAAAAGCGTCCTCGGCGAATCGAAACTCGCCGAGAACCGTCGGCACCGTTGGCGCACCGTCGACCGGGATATCCCTTGTCAAGTCGCACCTCTGCCGAGCTTGATTCCGTTTCTCCCGGCAGACCCAGTATAAGGTCCAGCGACAACTCGCACAAATTATCATTGGACGCTTGAGCCATGCCTTGAAAACCTCCGGCGCACCCTTCGGTCGGATGAGCAGATTTTCTCGGGTGAGGGGCCACGTAGAGGCGCTGGATTTTGTGCGTCGATCGAACTTGTTATCGCGACACGGACCAGCCGATGGGAACGCTTAGAGCCTATCCGAAAAGGGGTCTGACCCTCTCCGGCGAGGCCCTTAAGAACTTGTAGCACAAAATACCACGAGTTTCGGTACGGATGTGGTACTGAAAGACATCACGAGACTTGTAGCGACCACGCTCTAGAAGCGGAAAATAGCGGCAGCAACCGCGTCGTCGCCCGGCATCGATTCTTGACTGCATTGCAGCACATCGCCGCCATTTCGCAGCGTGTCCACCACCGCTTGATTCGTTTGCTCGCAATACTCGCCGCGGCTGCAGACCATCAAAGAATCGATGCGTCCGTTCTTCGCCGCCTGTAACACATCCTCTAAATTGTCTGAGCCTTGCGAGTTTGCCATTGCCGTGCCGAATCGTTCACCGAACTCGCTGTGATCGGCTTTCAATTGAGGTGCAATAGCCTGTTGAGCCTGCTCTCGCAGTTCATCATCACTAAGTTCGGTGGGACTGCCTTCGACTTTCGCATCGATGTGGATCTTGCTCGCTGCCTCAAAGTGTCCCGCCACTTCACTGGTCGCAACAACGATCAGCGGTAGCCCTGTGTTGTAGACCGCCGCAGCGACTTCATCGCCGACGATGGACAAGTATTGATTGCGGTCAGCTTTGATTTTGTCCTCACCTTCGCCTTGACCGTGAAACATCCCCTTCGACGTGCCTGGGGTATTGCCCACGCTGCGATGGCTCGTATTTTGTAGGCTTTCCTCTGGATCACGCGGGAGCACCAACTCGTCGAACTTAGCTGGCAACGCAGACGTTTCAACAGGGTTCAGGGAATCGTCGGTGGCACGAAATAAACTGGCCTCATCCCAAGAAAGCGACAGCACGAAATACTCGCCGCCTGAATTGGATTCCCGAATCAGCGGCTGAACGAAGAAGGATTTTCCGACGAAAACTTTCTCATCGACACGACGATTGAGCCGAAACATGCGGCAATCGCTGGTCGTTAGGTAGATAGCGAGCCCTTCCCCTTGGTGCTGCCAGAAGTCGCTTGCGTTGGTTTTTGACGCGAGAGAGTCCAGAACGCTGTCATCCTGACCAGCCGATATGAGCTTTTCACTCGCCTCTTTTAGCAAGTTCTTCAGTCGAATCGGGCCTTGCTGAGTCTCCCGACCGCTGCGGTGCGTCCGCATCAGGATGGAAATACAGGGATCGGCTGATACCGAAGCCAGGTCCTTCAAATCGCCGGCCTTGAGAGCGGCCAGAGTTGAATCGTTCGTTGCGGTGGTCATAGGAAAATCCTTCTGAATGCGTGTGTGGTCAATTTAACCACGGATCGTTGTAAACGCGGTCGGCTCAACCGCAGTGTGAGTCCAGGAACCACGCAAACCCGATACCGCTCGGGCGTTGGAACGTCGTTTGCGGCTTCCGTTGCCAACATGCCTGACTCGACACGAAGCATCATGGAAGACTCCCATCTAAATCTGAACGCTCACGTGACGCGAAGACTTAGATCGAAAGTCCGCAGTCGAGTTGGCTGAACGGACCACGCTTTGTATACGAAGCCTCAGCGGTACAGCATCTGCTGCGAACGGTCCGGTATCACGAGCAGTCCTTTTGACTCTCACTTCCTGGTTCGTGAGTGCACTCATCTCCGAACCGACACCTCTTACCACGGAAAAATATTATGAGCAAGACAAACACATGGCGGTCTGCATCTGCCATCGTTGCCATCGCGGCAGCGTCCTGTTTTTCGGCCACCGGGCGAGCGGATGAGACGATCCGCACGGGTGATGGTCTACTATCACTCACCGCCAACATGCCAGAAGAAATTCGCGCCGGTGAAGAGTTCACCTATAGCGTGAAGGTAACCAACGCCTCCGATAACGTGACCCTCCACGATATCAAATTAAAGCAATTGAAAGCAAAGGGCTTCTCGGTCGACTCAATGTCATCTGCATCCAAGCAGTCTGATTCGAAGGGCGAGTCCGACTCGAAAGGCCAGTCCAAATCGAAGGGCGAGTCCGACTCGAAAGGCCAGTCCAAATCGAAGGGCCAGTCCGACTCGCAAGACCAGTCCAAATCGAAGAGCCAGTCTGCATCGGAAAGCCAATCCAAATCGAAAAGCCAGTCTGCATCGGAAAGCCAGTCCGAATCGAAAGGTGACGACAAATCAAAGGGCCAGTCCGAATCAAAAGGCGGCGACAACGCTAATGGCAATATCACGATCGCGGTTTTGAAGCCGGGTGAGAGTAAAACGATTAATGTCACGGCGTCTGCGGACGAAGAGGGCGAATTACGAAGTTGCCTCGCGATCGTCAACTACATGCCTGCCATCTGCTTGACCAGCCGCGTCATCAAGCCAGAGCTCGAACTGACCAAGACGGCCCCCAAGGAAGCCAATCGTTGTGACGTGATTAAACTTGAATATACGTTTAAGAACGGCGGCAGCGGTGACGTCGGTGCGTTTGTGGTCACCGACTCGCTAGGAAAAGGGTTGGCAACGATTGACGGCGACAGCACGCTGAAATTTGACGTCGATGGTCTTGCTGCGGGTGACTCGCGCACGTTTATCGCGAAAGTCTACGCTAGTAAGCCAGGGTCGTTCAGCAGTCGAGCGGTTGCGAAGGCCGAGAACAGCGATCTGAAGTCACGCAGCAAAGAAACGACAACCGACGTCATTGCTGCGGACTTAGATGTCCAGGTGCAGGGACCGAATCGATTATACGGCGAAAAGCTCGCTAAGTTCACTGCGCACGTGACCAACACCGGCAATACGACCGCTGATGACGTGAACGTCAACGTATATTGGCCCGAAGCCTGTGACTTGGTTGATTTAAGCACACCGAAGATGCAGTCGTCGAATTCGACGTCAAGCCAGTCCAATCAGAAGAAGCAAGGCGAACCCACGGTGGCAAAGAATGCCGGTGGTGCCGGTGACTCCTCATCTGCCAAGAAGAACGACAAAGCCGATGTTGCTATGAGCGATAAGTCCCTGTCGATTGGACGCCTCGAAGCTGGTCAGACTGCCGTCTTTGAATACGCCATCCGAACGCGGGATGTGAAGACGCTGCCGACCAAAGTGGTTGCCCGTTACGTCTGCGACGTCGATGCTGCGGAAGATCAGGCGAACGCCAAAAGTGAAACGGTTGCCACCGCCATGGCGCGTGTAGAAATCGTGCGTTTGCCAGCCCTGCAATTGGTCGTCCTGGATGACCAAGATCCTGTCAACAAGAATTCGAATGTCGTTTATACGATTCGTGTTTGGAACGAAGGCGACGCTGCGGACAGCAACGTAGCCGTGAGTGCCGAACTGCCCGAAGGACTCAAATTTGTCAGGGCCGAGGGACCGACTGAAAATAGTGTTGATGGTTCCAAGATCACGTTCGAACCGGTCAAGACGATGAAGCCTGGTGATCGCGCCGACTACAAGGTTACGGCAAAATGTACAGGTAGTGGTGATGTTCGCTTTTCCGCAACGCTGAGCAGCAAGTCATTGAAGAAAGAGGTGACCGGTGAAGAGCCGACTCGCCTTTTCGATCAATCGGCTAACTAAGACGAGGGCGTTACTTTATCTCTGTTCACAACAGTGAACTTGAGACGAACATGACGACAATCGAGATGGCCTGGCGGATGGAAACTCCGGCAGGCCTTTCTCGTTTCTATCGGCGAGTGTCCGCCTCGTAGCGATTGACCACACGCAACAAAGCCGGGACAATGCGTGCTAGCTGCCTCTTGCTTCTGCACAATAAAATGGACTGCCGACCAGGTCATGAATCTCCTTCCACGTCTGTCGCGCTTCGCTGGCATCGTCGCGTTGGTTTGCTTGCTTGGCGTACCGGGAGTGCAAGCGGCAGGGCCGATCTCGCTGTTGAAGTTGACGCTTCGCGATGCCGATGGCCAGCCGATCTTGTTGCCACCGAGCGAGTATACAGTGATCTGCTTTCTCGGCACGGAGTGTCCGTTGGCGCGACTCTACGGTCCAAGGTTAGAGCGATTGTCGCAACAGTTCACTCAGCAAGGTGTGAGCTTTCTTGGAGTCAACAGTAACGCTCAAGATTCGCCCGCTGAAATTGCTGCTTACGCGACAGAACTAGGCGTTACTTTTCCGATTGCCAAGGATGCCGATCAATCGGTGCTCAAAGCATTTGCCGCCGAACGGACGCCGGAGGTGTTCGTTATCGACGCAGGTGGCTCGATTCTTTACCAAGGCCGTATTGATGACCAATACGAACCTGGGATGGCGAGGACGAAACCGACTCAGCACGATTTGCGAAGCGCGATCGAATCGTTGCTCGCTGGCAAACCGGTCCCTGAGCCGAAGACATCTGGGGTGGGCTGCCTCATTACTCGGATTCCACAGCAGACCAAGACTGATGCGACCATGCCGATGGTGACTTTTAACGCGGACGTGGTGCCGATTCTGAATGAGCACTGCGTTGAGTGTCATCGCGAGAGTGAAATCGCTCCGTTTGCATTGACCGATTACGAGGAGGTCGTGGGTTGGGGCCAAATGATGTTGGAAGTCATCGACCAGAAACGAATGCCGCCTTGGCATGCAGATCCAAGCATCGGTCACTTCGTCGGAGAGCGGCGAATGCCAACGAAAGACCGTGATACGATCGCTCAGTGGATCGAACAGGGCATGTCCGAGGGAGATCCCGCCGACCTGCCGACTACGCCGAAGTGGAATGCGGGCTGGCATCTGCCGAGTGATCCCGATCTTGAGATCACAATGCGAGACCGCCCATTTCACGTGCCCTCCGACGACGTGGTTGATTACCAATACTACGTGGTTGACCCGAAATGGAAAGAAGATCGCTGGATCCGCGCAGCTCAGGTCGTGCCCGGTAACCCCAGTGTGGTTCATCACGCGATCGTCTTTGTCCGCCCGCCAGATGGCAGCGACTCCCGCGGCATTGGATGGCTGGGGGCATATGTGCCCGGTCAGCGAACAGCGATGTTGCCACCCGGTCACGCTCGCCGTATTCCCGCCGGATCGAAGCTGATCTTTCAAATGCACTACACGCCCAACGGTCGAGAGTCCGATGATATTTCGCGCGTCGGTGTCTGGTTCGCTGATCCTTCCGAAGTGACTCACGAAGTGTTCACACGGGTCGCGATCGATCATGACTTCGAAATACCACCGCGAACGAAAGATTTCGAGGTGCAGATCTCCTTGCAGGGCTTCGGTTCGGAGAGTCGTCTGCTCGGCGCAACGCCCCACATGCACCTACGTGGAAAATCGTTCCGTTTGAAGGCAAATCACCAAAGCGGTGAGCAGGAGGATTTGCTGAGCGTGCCGCATTACGATTTCAATTGGCAGCATTACTATCAATTTGCTGAGCCGTTGCCGCTCGGTGACATCCATTCGTTGGAGATGACCGTAACGTTTGATAACTCGGCGGCCAACCCAGCCAATCCGGCACCCGAGGAATATGTCACGTGGGGTGATCAGACTTGGGAGGAGATGGCGATCGCGTTTTTTGATGTCGCTAGTCCGCGCAAAAGCACACGTCCTCGTACCAAATCACGCAAAAAAACCGACGCGGACGCGAACGAGTTGATCACCCAACAAGCGATCGAGAGTCGCACGCAGTCGTTTCTCGCTCAAATGGATCGCAATGGTGACGGCAGGATCGAGCGGGAGGAAACTCCAGTAACATTCCAGCGATTCGGATTCAGGAGTATAGATCGCAACGACGACGGGGTCTTGGACCGCGATGAAGTCGCCGCCAGAGCGGCGCGGTGATGACGAATCCAGACGCAGAACACGTCCCAGCCTCTGCCGGTCTGACCACGCGCCTCTTTTTTGGATGGGCGGACCGGCCGGTTGCTCAAGCATCCGTGTTGGTACTGATGTCGGCGATCGCGATGATCGGCTACATCCAACCATCGCTCATTTCAGACTGGTTCCCATCAACGGACTCCGGGTCAAAATCCTCTTCCGATGCGCGACCGCATCAGCGTGGTGGACCAGAGGTCAGCGGCGTCACAGGCACGGGAGGCACCGTCGAGCCGTTTCAGATCGGCGGAGGACAGTGTGTGTTGGTCGCCCGCAGTGATCGGTTCTTCACCCAGACCGGATTGACGGCCATGCGTGAGGTTGCCCAGCAGATCAACGCAATGCCGCAAGTACAAAATGTTTTATGGCTCGACGATATCCCCGATTTCAACGTCTTTGGCCTTTCCGGAACGCTGCTGCCGAGTTCCCACGCATCGCAGCGTCAACTGGACTCAGCCCGCGAAACGATCTTAGGCAATCCGTTGGCGGTAGGTCAGTTAATTTCTCCCGACGGAAAAACCCTGCTCTTGCATTTGCAATTGGACTGGTTTTTCATCACCGATGACGATGCGGCGACGATTGACCTACGCGAGCAAGCCGAACGGGCGGCGGCACAGGTTGCTGGTTCCGATATCGACTTTCAATTGACCGGGCCGGTACCGCTACATTTAATGACTGTTGAAAATCACTTGCATAATTCGCGCCAGTACCAACTTTTTGGCTACGCGATCATGATGTTGTCAGCATTGTTCTTATTTCGCGGCCTGGCGGCTGTCGTGATCGTCGCGGTGGCGCCCGCGATGGGCGTTTTCTGGACCATGGGAATGCTGCATTTCTTTGATCTGCAAGACAACCCATTCAATGACATTATCGTGCCGATCCTGATCAGCCTAGTCGGATTGACCGATGCGGTGCATTTGATGGTCGAAATTCGCAGCCAACGCGCGACGGGACTCAGCGTCCGAGCCGCCACACGACAAGGGGTCGCCCGCGTCGGATTGGCATGTGTGCTGACGAGTCTGACGACGGCGATCGGGTTCTTCTCGCTATCCTTCGCTCATCACGAGATTGTCCAAGATTTCGGTTGGTGCTGCGTGCTGGGCGTCGCGATGACACTGCTCAGTGTGCTAACCGTTATACCGCTGGGCTGCCGCTCTCCGTTGGGGCGCCGGTTGCACGTTGGACTGGGGAAGAGTCTCGTCGATGGACAATTGAAACGGATTGGTCCGCTGGTCGCCTGGGTGTTGCGCCATGACCGCGTCGTGGCCTGGACGGCAATCGTTGCCACCACGATTCTGGCATTGATCTGCCTGAATCTCCAACCCGACGAAAAGCGATACAGTGGACTCAGTGAATCGGCGGAAGCGGCCCAGGCGCTCCGGCACCTCGATCGATCTCTCGGTGGACTCGAATTCGGTTTCGTTTCGGTGAACTGGAGCCAAAAAGCTGATGATGGTGAATTACTGCAGGTGCTCAATCAGGTCGATGATGCGCTGCGACAGGAGCCGTTGATCGGTCATCCATTAGGACTACATCAATTGTTAACGGCACTGCCGGGTGACGGTGATGAGGCAGAACGGATGACGCTGTTGGAGCTGCTGCCGCCGTCGCTCAAACGAGCCTTTTACCAACCCGAGAGACAATCAGCCTTGGTTCAGTTCCGGGTTCAAGACCTCGGTATTGCGGCGTACGGCGATGTGTTCTCGCGAATCGAGTCGCGGCTCGAGGATGTCGTGCAAAAGCATCCGAACTTTTCGCTGTCTCTTGAAGGCGACGCCCCATGGCGATGGCGAAACATTTACCGCATCGTCACGGATTTGGCGACCAGCTTGGGCACGGCGACTGTGGTCATTTGGTTGGTGCTGACGCTGGTCTATCGTTCGATTCGCATCGGTCTGATCTCGATTGTTCCCAATCTGTTTCCGCTCGCCGCGACCGGCACCTTGCTCGTGCTCAGTGGGCAGCACTTGGAACTCGTCACGGTGTGCGTGTTCACAATTTGCATCGGAATTGCGGTCGATGACACAATTCACTTTCTGACGCGATACCAAGAGGAACAGCAATTCGGCGGCGATCACACAGAGGTGATCTGCCGCGCTTTCACCGGTGTCGGTTCGGCGTTGTTGATGACCACTGTGGTGTTGGTTGCAGGCATGATGACTGCGGTCGTGGCCGATGCCCGTGATGCGAGATTGTTCGGTATCATGGGCTGCCTGACGCTCACCACGGCGCTGTTTGCCGATGTCGTGCTGCTACCGGCCCTGCTGAGCCGGTTTGCCAAGCCTAATTAAGAATCCGTTGAAGACAACACGCTTTAAAAATGAATAAAGAAAGCGACCGCCCACCCGCACGTAGTCTTCAGCTGCCAACAGAAACGACCAATCCCTGGCGAGATGGCTTTCGTATTTTCGTGTTCAACCTTCCCGTTTCCGTTGCCTTGAGCTTCTCAAGTAGCTCTGTGCGTATGGCGGTGAGCTCTTGAAAGCCTTCGCTCCCAGGCTGTAGCGATTCTTGTTGAACCTTCACTTGCTGAAGTCGTTTTGCCAGCTTAGCACGTAGGGACCGCTGGGTTTCTGCTTGCGTTTTCACAAGCCCTCGACATCGCCCCATTTGTCGGTGCGGAAAATCGATGCGGGTAAGCCTTCACTGTTGACCAAATTGGCTCCCTCCGGATTGGCGGCCCATGCGTAACGCACCGCCACGGGCGAGGGGACGCTGTCGCTGCTGACGACGACGCTGCGCGGGCCATCGATGTTTGCATCGGCCCAATGCCACACCCGGTCCTTACCCGCGATTTCAAATCGTTTGAGGGCTTGGCCGTTTCGCGATTTCAGACCATCACCGGTCTGATCAAATGTGACGCGAATAGTGTTGCCCTGTGAGCTACTGGAGGCGAACAATGGACCGGAATAAACTAAATCCTTGCCGTAGTCCTTGGCCAGAGCCCAGCGTGCTAGACGCTCGCCCGGATCCTTCTTGTTCTTGGGATGAATGTCGTTGGCTTCCCCGACGTCGTTGATAATTGCCATCCCCGTTTTAGGCGTGGTATCTAGTATCAAACGCATGCGGTCTTGCAATAACGCCCAGGCGTCGGGTGTGCCAGGCCGCGTTGCAGGGGAATGATAATTGGCAAGCTGGACGAAGTAGAACGAAAAGTCATCGTTCCAACGTTGCCGCCAGTCGCGAATCATCAGCGGCAATGTGATGTCGTAGGGCACGGCCCCGGGCTTCGCGTTGGCTTCACCCTGGTACCAGATCGCACCACGCATCGTGTAGCCGATGAACGGATGAATCATCGCATCGAAAAGCACACCGGGTTTGCCCTCGGTATCAAGTGGCCGCTTTGGCTTTGTTGGTTTTCTTGCCAGCTGCTTACGCTGCTCAGCGGGGAGTTTTCGTCGCTCTCTCGCAGCAGCCTCCCATTGATCCAAGCGAGCTTGGTAGGCAACTTGAGCCTGTGCGTCGTCATAGGCCTCGTCGGCGGCAACGGCAGCCTCAACAAGATCCTTCGTGCCTGGAACCGTACGGAGAGCTTCGCGGCTGGTAAAGGTTTCAACAGGTTTGCCGCCCCAAGCAGACTTGATCACCCCGATCGGAATACCAAGTTCCATGTGGAGCTTACGGGCGAAGAAAAACGCAACAGCAGAATAGCCGGGTACCGATTTCGGGCTGCAAAGAGTCCACTCGCCATCGATATCGTCTTGCGGCTCAACCGCGGTCACGCTCGCTGCGTTGAACATTCGTATCTGGGGATAATCTGAATTGGCGATCACGTCGGCGTATGCCGGAACACGATCCATGGTGAATACCATGTTCGATTGCCCCGACGCGAACCACACCTCACCGACGAGCACGTCACTGATCGTGATACGGTCACCTCCCGACTTAACAGTCAGATCGGCCCCGGTTGCATCCGCCTTTCCTGTTTCGATTCCGACTCGCCAATGGCCGTCGGCGTCGGCCTTCACGGTCGAACGGGAATCTTTGAATTTGACCGTCACTTCGGAACCAGGAGTCGCCTTGCCCCAAACTGCAGCGGCGTGTTCTCGCTGCAGTACCATGTGGTCGCTGAAAAAGCTCGGTACGGAAAGATCGGCTTGCGCGGCAACCGGAGACAGGAACGTGAGTGTGAGCAGGATCAGTAAGCGGGGCATTCGAATAAGCCTGATTTCGAGCTGGGGAGAAAACACATTGGGGAAGACTAGTCTAGCGTAGCCCGCGCCTGCGTGTTCCAGGCTCACTTGCCGGGGATCACCGGCACCCACCCCGGGGCGGGCCAGTAATGGGCCTGCGCTGATTCCCAGCCCTGGCAGTGCACTCCCCCCCAGGCCTTGAACGACTCAGCGAGACGGCAAGCCCGACCTAAGTCGCCAGCCAATCGAGTTTTGTGATCTTACGTAAGCGATCATCAAAATTACCAATCAGACCACCGACCATCACCCATTCATGTGATTGCCGCAGTTCAATCTCGCCGAACTTGTTGATCCGCAAAATCGAATCGCCGGTGACACCCGACTCATGCAATTGACGCATGTCGATCTCGCCTTCGTTGATAACATCCAGCAATGTTTTGCCAGTAAGTTCGATGAACTGCATGACTGAGGTTGCCGAGATCGCGAGCCGAGTGGGTGGAGAGGACAGAGAACCGCTCGTTGGGCTCCCTCACTTGCTCGATTCTAGTTCAACGAATCAACTTTTGAACCTCGGACGTCAAATCTTTGCCGGAAAAATCTAGGTGAACGACACGCCCGTCCGCATCCATTATCGCGACGAATAACAGTGTCACAGCGCCGAACCGATAGGCGACGTCATTGACAATCTCTGCCCTTGGGTCGGATTCACTGCGAAAACTAGGGAAGTCGAGCTGCTCGGCTTGCATGAATCCCTCGACGTCTGTCCCACCCACATCCAGATTCATTCCCACGATCGCGACGCGTTCGGGGTGGGCAGCCTGAATTTCTTCCAAGTTGGGCAGCACTGCGAGCGAGTCGGGAAACGCAGTCGACCAGAACGGCATTAATACGATTTTGCCAAGATAGTCTTTCATGTTCAATGCACGACCATCGACCGATGGGAGATCGGGTTGAAACTCTTTGCCAATGACGATAGTGCGATTCTCTCGAGCACGCAGCGCCGTCCGAGCGACGCGTCCCATCGCGTCCTGCCGATCAGCAAATTTCTGTTGCAAAACCTCGTAGGTGGCTTCGGCAATGTCGTCGCGTCCGACCGCTTCGGCTTCCAAACTCGCGCCGCAGAGAAACTCGACTGTCAACACGTCGGGCGGAGTCGCTAAGACCGCGTCGATCGCTGATCGCCAAACCGTCGCTGTGACGGGTTTGCCAGCGGACTCAGATGCAGAATTCGCGGCGCTGGAAGGAGACGTCGTGACGAATTGCTGGCGAAGCTGATCGAGCTGCTCCAGTGCAGAATTCTCTTGAGAGAAACCCGAGCCCGCAATCTTGGCTGCCATCCGAGCAACTTCTGCGTCCTGAGCGTGGCCGAAACGTTCGAGAATTAAATCTCGGACTTCCGCTGCGTCGTCTTGGTAGTCGTACAGCAGCAGGGAGTCTTTGGCTTGCCCTAACACCATCAGCGTCGCTACATCGACTTGTTCGTCTGCCGCAAGCAATTCATGGATGAGCTGAAGCACCCGCGATGCGGCGTCCGGTTTACCATGCCGCAGCGATTCAATCGCCAGTCCGATGAGCACCAGTTGACTATCCGACCGAATTTCGGCACTTGGCGAGTTCAGCATTTTCTCTGCAAGGGTCTGCAGTTCCACCGCCGCCTTCATATCGCCCATCGCCGCCAAGTGCGATAATGCCTGTAAAACACCTCGCTGGCCGGCGATTTTTTCTTTTTCGGTCGCATCCGCGTGGTTACTTAATCGTTCCGCGGCGACTCGCTTAAGAGCGATGATGCGTTCCACCTCTTTTCTGACCCCCTGCGTATTGCCGGCCATAGTGCGACCATTGATGAGGTCACCCATCTCGCGATCAGCGTCGCCCAGGAAAGCATTGAGCTGACGAGGGGACGAATCAGGACGAAGTTGGAGGTGAGCAATGAGCGCATCGGGCGAGGGGAGTTGCTCAGGGAGATGCCCCCTGGAGTCCGACGTCGCAGGCTGATTCGCTTGGAGGGGCGTGGCCGCTGGCGACGCGGATTCGCTCGGCTGGCGTGGGCCCGTCGACGGAAATGGGTCGGCCGACACTAATTCAGAAGTTTCCGTACCCGTATCCGATTCAACATTTGCCGAGTCAGCATCATTGACTACGTCAGGGGATCGACTGCATCCAATCAAGCAGACAAACATCAATCCGACGGAGATCGGGAACCATTGGAACTGGCATGCCCGCCAATGGATCGCCCTAAAACGGTAAAATCGATGTGTCATCACGCGAAGTGTCCCTCCAATGGAATCGAAAACTCGCAGTTTAAACGGTTTACTGACTCCTCGGGAACCCTCGCAATCACGACCGCCATTGGGCCGCGCGCCACTTGGAGGGGAACTCAGGCGGCCTGGTGGTCGAGCGACAGAGCATCGATCAACGCTGCGAATCGCTTACCTGCTTCTTCTCGGCGTTCCATTCGTTCAGCAACCGTCCAGCTGCTGCGGATGCTGCGAACACGACGTAAGATTTCCAACTCGGAAAGCCGCGTCTCATTTTGAGTCATTTTTGGAGTGGACGAGACGAAAGGCTGAGTTGCGGCGTTCACGGAAGCTGAAGCAGTCATCATGGTTATTCATCCTGAAAGTGAGGGGTATGTCGGTCGCCGGTTGGCGAGCCCGCTTTTCCGTCTTTAACGAGGATACGACGTAATGCACAGACCGTGCCAAATCCTTTTACAACTACCGATTTTTTGTTTTTTTAACAAGCATGCAGTAAACTGCGGTGTTGGCGCACTCGGAAAACATGGCTCCAGTGACTAATTTCGCCGTGCAATTCAGCGGATTCTCGTCAAACATCGAGGGTTGCGATTTCAATACTCGCGGACCGGCACGATTGCTGGCCGAGGGATCAGGCATGGGCAGACTTCAGTCGTTGAGAAGTGACTCTTTTGCAAACTCATGTAAATTCTGCCATCGTCGGTCTGGCAGCCGCAACAATTGCAGCTCGCTCGGCTCGCCCCAAGCCGAGAACAGGTCGCCGATCCGCTCATTGAGCACCCGGCAGCTCTCTCGCGATGCCGCGCGTCCGTGCAGGTCGACGTACTGGACTTCCTGGCCGTCGTCGAAGAGCGTGGCATCAATTTGCCATCCTTCGCTTTGGTTCGCCCAAGTGAGCGAACCATCCCATTCGAAAAACAGTCCCGATAGTGAGGACATGGATTGGGCGATCTGTTCCAGCGAACGTCCCAACGGACGCCCTTGTCCAAAATAAACGTAGGCTTGAAACGAAAAATAAGCGGGCATTTCGTCCCCACCGGGCGTATATTGGATTGAAAAGAGATTTTTATGGGTTTGTCAACCCGGAATTCCTTGACCGCGTCGATTTTTGTCCTAGAGTAAAGTGCTCTAGGATCCCCGTCCACGGTTAAGAACCCTACGGCCTGTCCTTCCTACCGATGAATTGGAAGGCCGTTTTTGAGAGATACTGTGGCTATTGTAAAGGAATTAAGTCCATGTTGGTTTTATCAAGAAAGAAAAACGAAAGCATCATCATCAATAACGATATCAAAATCGTTGTTGTTGAGATCCGCGGCGACAAGGTGCGTCTCGGCGTCGAAGCGCCACGCGAAGTGCCCGTTCATCGACACGAAGTCTACGAAGCGATCCAGCGATCCAACGAAGCGACCGATAGCTCCATCGACGGCTAGGATCTGCGGCCAACCCCGCGACCCTCGGCTGGTTCTCTGATGGACGCGTCGGCCCGTGACTTGGCCTCCCTCACCCAACCTCCGCGTGGTTGGTGGCGTATTCGTTCGTAAATGTCACGAGTCAAAACCGACTTCTCTGGTTTTTCGACGCTCATTCCCAGTGAACCCTTGACGCTCCCGACGTCTCTTTGTAAAACCACGCCCATCTCGACAGTAATGTCGGATTCACGGCAGCAATGCTGATTCAAAAGGTCCCTTCGTCTAGCGGTCTAGGACACTGCCCTTTCACGGCGGCAACACGGGTTCGAGTCCCGTAGGGATCAATAGGGTTTCACTACCCACCACCACCGACCCCGCAAAACCATTCGTTTTGCGGGGTTTTTTTGTGTCGGCACTTTCTCCATAGTGGCCGATAGCTGCACGTGTGGGACCGCCAGTGGGACCGCCGTTTGTGATGGTCGCCGATTCTTGGCCCCCTGTCTGGACAGCGGCCCCGGCTGCCCAGTGCTCGGGCGTTGAGCCCATTCAATGGCTGGTTGTTGCGTCTTATCGGCAGGCCTATGCTACTGGCGCTTCGCATTAAAACCTCCAGGAGAATGTAGCTCCGGTCCATCTGTTCACGGCAGCACGGGAAACCATCAGCGATGGAGCTGATCGACAACATCAACACGCTGCTGGGCGACGACCTGCGCCGGACGATCCGCCCCGGCGCCAAGCTGCGCATTGCCGCCTCGTGTTTCTCGATCTACGCCTTCGAGGCACTTCGGGCCGAACTGGAAAAGGTGGATTCACTGCAGTTCATCTTCACCTCGCCGACGTTTCTTCCCCACGACGTCACCGACAGCGGCAAAAAGGTGGCCAGGGAGTATTACATTCCCAAGGCCGAACGCGAACGCAGCGTGCACGGTACCGAGTTTGAGATCCAGCTGAAAAACAAGCTTACCCAGAGAGCGATCGCCAAAGAGTGTGCCGAGTGGATGCTACGGAAAGCGAGGTTCCGATCCAACAGCACCAAAGCCCCCATGCAGCAGTTTGCCTGTGTCAGCGGTGGTGGTGCCAGCCGCAAGCTCGCGGAACAGGCCGAAGACGTGCCCGCCACTGACGCCGTCTACATGCCCCTGCACGGTTTCACCGCCGTCGACCTGGGGTATCAGAAGGGCGACGCCGTCTCGAATTTCGTCAACAAAGGCGAAGAAACGTCGTTTACCCAGACATTCATCGGATTGTTCGACCAGATCTGGGACGACACCGAGCGAATTGAGGAGGTCACCGATCGACTGTGCGAGCACATCGCCTCGATCTACCAGGAAAATGCACCCGAACGCATCTATTTCCAGATGCTGTACAACATTTTCAGCGAGTTCCTCGAAGACGTCTCCGGCGACACGCTGCCCAACGACATGACGGGTTATCTCGACACGTTGGTCTGGAAAAAGCTGTTCAACTTCCAGCACGACGCCGCCACCGGCATCATCAACAAACTCGAAACCTTCAACGGTTGCATCCTCGCTGACAGCGTTGGCCTGGGTAAAACCTTCACCGCACTCGCAGTCATGAAATACTACGAGCTGCGCAACCGTAGCGTGCTCGTCCTGTGTCCGAAAAAGCTATCGGACAATTGGCTGACGTTCAATCGCAACGTCAAAACCAACCTCTTCGCAAAAGATCGTTTCAACTACGACGTGCTATGTCATACCGACCTGGGGCGAACCCGTGGCGATTCGTTTGGCACCCGGCTCGATCTAGTTAACTGGGGCAACTACGACCTCGTCGTCATTGATGAGTCCCACAACTTCCGCAACGCTGAGGCGTTCGCGGAGAAAGAAACCCGCTACGAGAAACTGATGAATGCCGTCATCCGTGCGGGTGTGCAAACCAAGGTACTGATGCTGTCGGCGACGCCCGTCAACAACCGGTTCAACGATTTGAAGAACCAGCTTGCACTGGCCTACGAGGGTGACACCGACGCGATCAACTGCAAGCTGGACACGTCGCGTGACATCGGTGAGATCTTCCGGCGTGCCCAGCAGGCGTTCAACGCCTGGACCAAGCTGCCCGCAGACCAGCGGACTAGCGACGCCATTCTGAAAAGCCTCGATTTCGACTTTTTCAAACTCCTCGACAGCGTCACCATCGCTCGATCCCGGCGGCACATCCAAACCTTCTACGACACCGCCGAAGTCGGCACGTTCCCCACGCGGTTGCCGCCGCAATCCTATCGCTGCCCCCTGACAAATCGCGGCGACGTTCCCAACCTCAACGAAATTTACAACAGCCTCTCGTCGCTGTCCCTGGCCGTGTACGCGCCCGTCGCCTACATCCATCCCAGCCGGCTCGCGTTCTACGCTGAGCAATACGACACGAAGTTTGACAGCGGCAACCGGTTTCGCCAGATCGACCGCGAACGCAGCCTGCAGAACCTGATGACCGTGAATCTGCTCAAGCGTCTTGAAAGCAGCATTGAGGCGTTCCGCATCACATTGTCCAAACTGCAACGCAACCATCGCGGGCTGCTGGCCAAGATTGAGGAGTTCCAGCTTACCGGTAAGTCGATGCAAGTCGCCGATGCAGGTGCCCGCTACGGCATTGGCGAATATGACGAAGACGAAGTGCTTGACCCGGACGCCGTCACCACCGGGAAAGTGCAGATCCGCCTTGAAGACATGGACCTGCCCTCCTGGCAGGCGGACCTGCAGCATGACCTGGACGTCATCGATAAACTTCTACACGAAATGCAGAAGGTCACGCCCAAGGAGGATGCCAAGCTCCAGCACCTGCTTGGTTACCTGAAAGAAAAATTCGCATCACCGATCAATCCCGGTAACCGCAAGGTGCTGATCTTCACCGCCTTCGCAGATACTTCCGAGTATCTCTATCGAGAAATAGTAAATAGGGAATTCAAAATAGTGAATGAAGAATCCAATTCACCATTCACTATTGAACATTCACCATTACACATTGCTACGGTGTCCGGTACGTTTCCACCGCGGTCAACGATTACCGATGAGAAGGGCCGCCCACGTCGCTATGACTTCCAGTCGATCCTGACGCTGTTCTCGCCACTCGCGAAAGAAAAGTCGCTGATCATGCCCGACGAGCCAGCTGAGATCGATGTGCTGATCGGCACCGATTGCATCTCCGAAGGGCAAAACCTGCAGGACTGTGACTGCGTGATTAACTACGACATCCACTGGAACCCCGTCCGCATCATTCAGCGGTTCGGGCGAGTCGACCGCATCGGATCGCCCAATTCCTGTATTCAGCTCGTCAACTACTGGCCCGACATCACCCTCGACGATTACATCAACCTCAAAGAACGCGTCGAAAACCGCATGGTGATCGCGGACATGACCGCCACTGGCGATGACAACGTTCTGCTGGATGGTAACGCAGAGAATAGTGAAGTCGCCTACCGCAAAGAACAGCTCAGGCGACTGCAAGACGAGGTCATCGAGATGGAGGACGTGAAAACGGGCGTTTCCATCACCGACCTGGGACTCAACGATTTCCGCATGGACTTGCTGGCGTACGTCAAGGAAAAGGGTGACCTCGCCAATGTTCCCAACGGCATGCACAGCGTCGTGCCCGCAGACCCCTCGCGAGGCCTCCACCCCGGCGTGATCTTCACGCTCCGCAACCGCGACCCTAGCGTCAACGTCGGCGGACACAATCGGCTGCATCCCTATTACGTCGTTTACGTCGCGCGGGATGGCAGCGTCGTAATCGATCATACGGAAGTCAAACGGTTGCTGGACCTCATTCGGTCCGCCTGCAAGGGGCGGTCAGAACACGTCGAAGTTGTGTGCAAACCGTTTAATGACGCGACCGACGACGGACGTGACATGAAGGTCTACAGCGACCTGCTCGATATCGCCATCGGCAGTATCATCGACCGCAAGGCGGAATCCGACGTCGACAGTCTGTTCTCCGGCGGCCCCACGTCGGCACTCGAAGGAGACATCAAAGGACTCGATGATTTTGAGCTGATCGCATTTTTGGTGATCTTTGAATAGGGAATGTTGAATGTTAAATGGGCAATTGCTGTGATCGACGTGGATATTGACCGGCGCACGTACGCATTCGCGTGCCGTGTTGTCAAACTATGTCGCGAGATGGACAGTCGTCAACTGGTCGCGATCTTCACCTCGATCGTCAAGAAGGCCCGAGGCTGATGCACCCCACCCATTCACCATTCAATATTCAGCATTCACTATTTACCTTTCCAAAAGCCGCTGCTTTTGGAAAGGTACTCAACAAAGAACGTTTCTATGCAGGTGTGCGGAATAACCGCAAGCTGAAAGCCCTGTTCACCGACCAAGTCCTGCGCATTCGCTGGACCTACAAGCTCTCGCCCCTTACGCTCAACCTGCCTGCGACCACGGACGTGCCTGAGATCGAGGTCATTAAAATCGAATGCACCGGCAGTGAACTGGATCCAGCCGTGTTGCTGGCGATCGACAGAGCGATCCCCAACCCGACGATTCACGAGCTTCACGCTGGCGGCCGAATCCAGCAAACTGCCGCGTACAAACGAGCCAGCGAGGCCGACGTCAAAGCCTGGGTCATCAGCCATTATGTCGCCAGCGAGTGGCAAGCCGCGGACATCCCGCGTAGGCCGCTACCGCAATCGCTCAATCTCGGCAATCTTTACGCCAGCCTACTCCGGTCCATGATCGACGTGCCATCAAGTGACGGTGAGGCCCTCAGGGCACACATCGAACGCCATGGTCAGGTTCTCTCCCACCGACGCGAGGCGGACCTGATCACGAAGAAAATGAACGCCGAAAAGCAGCTCAACCGGAAAATCGAATTCAATAGTGAATTAAGAATGGTGAATAGTAAATTGGCCAAACTCATGAAACACAATGATTGAATCGTGAATGTTAAACAGCGAATTGGCATTCACTTGCCATAACCACTGCCTTCATCCTTCATTCACTATCATCCTTAATTCACCATTCACCATTCACCATTCACCATTCAACCATTCACCATTTAACATTCACCATTTAACATTCACCATTTAACATTCACTATTAAAAATGAGCGTAGCGAAATTAAAGATGCACAGCCCTGATTTGGTGCAGTCCAACATCGAGCGTATCGCTGAGTTGTTCCCCAACTGCCTCACCGAAGCGGCAGGCGATGACGGCCAAGTCACACGGAAGATCGACTTTGATCTGCTGCGACAGGAATTGTCCGGCGAAATCGTCGAAGGACCGCTGGAGCGGTATCACCTCAACTGGCCCGGCAAGCGAGAAGCGATGCTGGCCGCCAACGCCCCGATCGCCAAAACGCTGCGCCCGTGCCGAGAGGAAAGCGTCGACTTCGACACTACGCAAAATTTATTCATCGAAGGGGACAACCTGGAAGCGTTGAAGCTATTGCAGGAAACGTACCTGGGCAAAGGTCAAGATGATCTACATCGACCCGCCTTATAACACGGGACGAGAGTTCATCTATGATGATGACTTTCCTCTGAAGCAAACGAGTATCTACTTCGTTCGTCACAAATAGGAGAAGGTGACCAGAAACTCGTGGCGAACAGCGATGCGAACGGACGTTATCATTCTGATTGGCTCTCAATGCTCCTGCCGAGATTGCGTCTCGCACGCAATCTGTTTCGGACAGTGGAATTATATTTATCTCTATAGATGATAATGAGCAAGCCAACCTGCATTCCATTTGCGACGAAGTATTCGGTGCGGACAACTTTGTCGCAACGGTTGTTTGGCAAAAAGTATTTTCGCCGAAGAACAGTGCTAGGCATTTTTCGGTGGATCATGATTACGTGCTTGCATACGCCCGAAACGCGGAGTCTTGGCGACCAAAATTGTTGCCACGAACAGCAACTCAAGACGCATTATACAAGAATCCTGATGACGACCCCCGAGGTCCATGGACGTCCGGTGACTTGACTGCACGTAATTTCTATGCGAGGGCAGGTCAGTACGAGCTCACTGGACCTACCGGAAAGAAATTCAGTCCTGGACGTGGCACGTATTGGCGAACTTCCATCAAAAAAATCGGGGATCTAGATGCGGACAATCGCATTTGGTGGGGTGAGGACGGAAACAACATGCCCCGGCTAAAACGTTTTCTTCGGAGGTCGCAGACGGTAGGGTTCCGCAAACCCTCTGGTTCACGATGAGGTTAGGAATACTCAGGATGCAAAGCGTGAGCTACTTAAATATGTCGACATTCAAAGAGTTCGAGAATGTACTAAATTCCGTCAAGCCGACCGCATAATTCAGCGTGCAATACAGATTTCTACTCAGCCGAATGAGCAAGATTTGGTCGTTGATTTTTCAGCGGTAGCGGCTCAACGGCGTGCAGTCGAAATCGATAAGCAGAACATTGAAGACGGCGGCAATCGCCGATTCCTTGCTATTCAAATAGACGAACCAATGCCGTCACCTGAGCCGTCATTGAAAAGCATCTTTAGATATTGGTGTGCAGCGAGTTACAACTACCGCAAACAGGTTGAAGACGGACAAATTGCACTGGACTGGAAAAAATTGACATTGGCTTCCGCGTCCTCAAGATCGACTCGTCCAACATGAAGGACGTTTACTACTCACCCGCTGACACATCACAGGCGATGCTGGGTGGGTTGGTCGATAATATCAAGCCAGATCGCACCGGCGAGGATCTGTTATTCCAGGTTCTGCTGGACTGCGGGGTCGATCTGGGGTTGCCCATCAAGGCTGAGACGATCGACGGCTGCGAGGTGTACTTTGTCAACGACACTGAGCACGCGGCCCCCGACCTCATCGCCTGCTTCGACGCCGACATCCCCGACTCACTCGTAAAGACCATCGCCGCCAAATCCCCGCTGCGGGCCGTGTTCCGCGATGGGTGCTTCGCCACCGACGCCGACAAGATCAACGTCGAACAGATTTTCAAGCAAATGTCGCCGCAAACGCAGCTTCGCAGCCTTTGAATAGTGAATGGTGAATTTTGAATAGTGAAAGGAAGAAGCCGGAGGAGATTGCGGCTCGGACGTTTCGGTTTGCAAGTCGGGTGGTAAGGCTCTGTCGTGAATTGGATCAGGTGCCAGGGACGTCACGGACGTTGGCGAATCAACTGCTGCGATCGGGGACTTCCGTGGGTGCGAATGTGGAAGAAGCACAAGCGGGACAGAGCAAGAAGGATTTTATCGCGAAAATGTACATCGCCTGCAAAGAGGCCCGAGAAACGCATTACTGGCTACGCCTTCTCGCTGACACCGAAGTCCTCCCACCAGCACGCTTAACCGACCTTACCGACGAAGCCAACCAACTAGTCGCCATCATCACCACGATCGTCAAAAACGCACGCCAACCATAACACTATCATTCACTATTCAACATTCACTATTCAACATTCACTATTCAACATTCACTATTCAACATTCACTATTCAACATTCACTATTCAACATTCACTATTCAACATTCACTATTCAACATTCAAAATGGATATCGAATCACGACAAATCGATGCGTATCGCAAAATGACCGGTGAGCAACGCCTGCGGATCGGCTTGCAATTGTTTGAAACCTCCGTCGATATCGCTCGTCAAGCAATCCGCAACCAATCGCCCGACGCGGACAAGTGACCATTGAAGAACGTGTACAGCAACGCATTCGCATTGGCTACACGCTCGACGCGTCAGGAACACCCTGCTCATGACCGAAACGAATTGCTGTCGACTGCCTGCAGCGACTGGAAGGCTCGCGAATCGACTACATGCTGGTCGGTTCCATGGCGGGCAACTATTGGGGAGTTCCTCGGTCACGCACGACATTGACTTCGTGTCGAGTACGACGCAGCAGACGTTGACGGTTAGTGGCCGCCTTTGAAGACAGCTTTTTCATCCAGACGATCAGCGTTCAGTCGGGCTTGCGGCCTCCTCATCAATTCAATGCGTTCGACAACCGCTCGGCGTTGAAGGTCGACTTCTTTCGCCTGGCTGGTGATGAATACGAGTTCGAGCGATTCCGGCGCCGGACGCGACTCGAGCTATTCGGGCAACCAGCGTGGATCGCACCGCCGAAGACGTCCTGCTGCACAAATTGCGATGGCACCTGCTCAGCCCCACCGACCGACAATTGACCGACGCACGCGGCATCCTCGCGGTTTCCGGTATATCGCTCGACATGACGTACCTCTGTCACTGGGCAACCCAGATTGGAGCCGCTGACCTGCTCAACTCAATCCTGAGCAAACCAGCATGACACGATGAACTGATACCAGCGAATTCACTCTTCAACATTCACAGTTCACTATTCAATGAAAATTCAGTTCAAAGTCCAAGATTACCAGACCGATGCGGTCGCTGCGGTTGTCAACTGTTTCACCGGTCAGCCGTTGATTGCGACGCCAACGTACCAGATCGATCCGGGCGCACGTGCCCCTGCTCCCGTCGATAAGAGCGGCAATCGTCCCGTCGATCTGATCGAACCGGAACAGATGGAGGGCTTCCGCAATGCTGATCTGAAGCTGACACCGCCAGAGCTGCTGGCCAATATCCAGCGGATACAACTCGAACAGAACATCCCGCAGTCGGTGACGCTGGTCACGAACCCGACCTGCAAAATCAATCTCGATGTCGAGATGGAGACCGGCACGGGCAAGACATATTGTTACATCAAGACGATGTTCGAGCTGTACAAACACTACGGGTGGAACAAATTTATCGTCGTCGTGCCCAGCGTGGCGATCCGTGAGGGCGTAAAAAAATCGTTCGAGATCACTGGCGAGCACTTTCTTCAGCAGTACGGGCGCCAGGCTCGCTGTTTCACCTACGACAGCAAGCAACTCCATGAGCTGGAGAGCTTTTCATCGGACGCGGGCATCAACGTGATGATCATCAACGTGCAGGCCTTCAATGCGTTCAAAGAAGACGCTGCGAACAACGCCGCCCGAATCATGTTCTCGCAACGTGACGATTTTCAGTCACGTCGTCCGATCGATGTGCTGAAGAAGAATAGACCGATTCTGATTCTGGACGAGCCACAGCGGATGGGTGGAACGCAGACCGTCAGGGCGCTCGCCCAGTTCGACCCGATGATCATTTTGCGGTACTCCGCAACGCATAAAGTCGATCACAACAAAGTATACCGACTCGATGCACTCGATGCGTACAACCAGAAGCTAGTCAAGAAGATCGCTGTACGCGGCATCGCGACGAAGGGGCTCAAGGGTACCAACGGGTACGTCTACCTGGAAGGTATCCGCCTGAGCAAGAACAAGCCGCCTGTCGGCGTGATGGAGATCGAGCAGAAAACAGCGAGCGGTATTAAGCGGATTCGCAAGCTGGTAGAAAAGGGAACCGATCTTTTCGTCGCGTCAGGAGAGCTTGATCAGTACAAAGGTTTTACGGTGGCCGATATCGATGCTCGCGGTGTCGAGGGTTTCGGGGAAGGCTACGTCGAGTTCACCAACGGCGAGCGTTTGATTGCCGGAACGACCAGCGGCGACACCAATGAAGACACGCTCCGTCGGCTGCAGATTCGCGAATCGATCAAGGCTCACTTCGAGAAAGAGCAAGAACTCTACGCTAAGGGCATCAAGGTTCTGTCATTGTTCTTCATCGACACCGTGGCTAAATACCGCCAGTACGACAATGATGGGAATCAGGTCGCGGGCGACTATGCACGCTATTTTGAGGACGAGTATAGAAAACTGCGAGCGGAGTACCGGACGCTCTTCGCCGAAGACGCCAGCTATCAGAGCTACCTCGATGGTATCGATGCCTCACAGACGCACGCGGGTTATTTCTCGATCGACAAGAAGGGGAAACTTGTCGACCCCAAGGTGAAGAGATCGGGTGAAACGAAGGGCGAAACCGACGATGTAGATGCCTACGACCTGATTCTCAAGGACAAAGAGACGTTGCTGTCTCTGCCGACGTCCGAGGACGATGAAATGTTGCGGAGAAAGAAAAACGTGCGATTTATCTTCTCGCACTCAGCTCTTCGCGAAGGCTGGGACAATCCGAACGTGTTCGTCATCGGGATGCTCAAGCCCACCGATTACGAGGGCTCCACCGTCACGCGCCGGCAGGAAGTCGGGCGTGGCCTGCGTCTGTGCGTCGACGCAACTGGACAGCGGATTGACGACAAGGTGATCGTCCATGATGTGAATGTTTTGACGGTTGTCGCGAATGAGAGCTTCCAGGATTTCGTCAGCAAGTTGCAGGGCGAGATGCGAGACTCGCTCTCTGCCCGCCCTCGGTTCGCTACCGAAGAGTATTTCACGGGCAAGCTGCTGAGGACGGAATCGGGAGAGACGATTGTCGACGACAAGCTCGCGAAGCAGATTTACCGCTATCTAATTAAAAGCGACTACACCGACGATTCCGATCAAATCACCTCGACCTATCACGAGGCAAAGGCAGCGGGCACGCTGGCTGAGCTGCCGGAGGACTTGAAGCCATTGGCTGAGCCGATCTTCCGACTCGTCGACAGCGTTTTTGACGACTCGAAACTCCCTGACTTCGACAACGGTCGGGGGCCGAAAGGGAACCCGATCAATCAAAAGAACCTGGATCGCAAAGAGTTCCAAGACCTCTGGAGCCGGATCAATCATAAAGCAGTCTACGCGGTCGAGTTTGAGACCGACGAACTGATTACCAACTGCATTTCAGCACTCAATCAAGACCTGCACGTCACGAAACTTCGCTACGAGGTCCACCGGGGTATTCAGAAAGACACGGGGACGGTGGAAGATCTGGAGAACCGATCTGGGTTCGAGGTCCAGGAGAATCGAACCGACACGGTCGATTCGCCCGTACCGACCGACATCCGCTACGACTTGGTCGGCAAACTTAGCGAAGCAACGCAGCTGACCCGCAAGACCGTTGTGGCGGTTTTGTCGCGGATCTTGCCAGTCACCTTTGAACAGTTTCGCCTTAATCCGGAGGAGTTTTTGTCGAAAGCTGCTCGTCTGATGAACGAGCAGAAGGCAACGATCATCATCGAGCACCTCATCTACAATCCGCTCGATGGCGAGCACTACACGGATATCTTCACGGCGGATAAGAAGGTCAACATATCCGATGCCTACGAAGCCCAGCGGCACGTGTACGACTACGTCATCACGGACAGCAAAACCGAGCGAACTTTTGTGGAGACGTTGGACAAATCAACGGAAGTGGTCGTTTATGCCAAGCTCCCGCGAGCCTTCGCGATCCCCACGCCGGTCGGTAACTACAACCCTGACTGGGCAATCGCCTTCGAGCAGGGCAAAGTCAAACACGTCTTCTTCATTGCAGAGACCAAGGGCAGCATGAGCACGCTGGAGCTGAAGAAGATCGAGACTGCCAAAATCGACTGCGCCCGAAAGTTCTTCGCCAAAATCACCAACGAGCAAGTCCGCTACGACGTCGTTGACAGCTACGAGAAGCTGATGGGGTTAGTGAAATGACCTGCAAGCGTGTATAATCCATGATCGTGCCGACCAAGTACACGGAGTCGAAAACCATGAACGAAACAAATATGCGAGAGTTTTTGGATCGGCGACCGTTCCTGCCGCTAAAAATCACACTTTCGAGCGGTCAGGTTGTTAATATCGACCACCCTGAAAATGTCTTGCTCACCAAAACCAAACTCGTGGTGGCGTATCCGCAGATCGACTTGGTGAGCGTCGCCCCATTGCTGCATGTTACCAACGTCGAATACACCGAGTCGGCGACCGTGTAGGGACACGCTGTCAACGGAGCTTGCCCTGCTTCCTCCATGCGGCAGGAATGTCCGTCTTTCAGAGAAAACTCGCGAAATCTGAGCGGGCTTGGGATGAGTCGTTAACGGGGCCGATTCTTTGCGGAATGTAAGTAGGTGAGCGGGGCATGTGGTATCCTGCACCACATGGGTCATTCTCGAATTCGAAAAAGGCATCCTGTGCAGTATCTTCGTTACTTCGTGCCGCTGCTGATCGGATTTGGCTCGCTCGCTGAATTGGGTGTGTTAAGACTCCTGGCGGAATCTCCTGGCGTCGTTGCCTCGGGATCGCCTGCGAGAGCGGACACGGACATTGCATCAGGTGGCGCCTTAGCTGCTGCCGCTCGCGGTTATGAATCCTTGCTCAATCATGCATTTTTGCCCAGCGATTTTGATCAAGAGGTTTTCGACAATCTCTGGCAAAGCTGGCCCAAGGATCTCCGTGAGCGAGCGGAGGCCGCATCGCTCGGCGATCGCCGGGCTATGGCGTTTGAGCGCTATGGGCTGACGCCTCGTCCGGGCCCCAAATCTCCCGACCGCGATCCCAGCGGGGGCGGCAGCGGTGACGAAAACCAAGCTGATCCAGGCAAACCGCTGCAGTATGTCGTCGACGACGCCGGTAACTGGACGATGAATTGCTTCGCCTGCCACGGTGGATCGGTCTATGGCCAGCCCATTGCCGGCGCCCCCAACAATCGGTACGCCTTGCAGACGTTAACCGAAGAAGTTCGCAGCACTAAGTTCCGACTGGGCAAGCCACTCGGACGGATGGAGCTCGGTTCATTCGTCATCCCGCTCGGCACCACCAACGGCACGACCAACGCAGTGGTCTTCGGTATGGGGTTGATGCACTACCGTGATGACCAACTGCATCTCATCGATCGGCCGCCTGCCTCGTTCACCCATCATGATATGGACGCGCCTCCGTGGTGGCATTTTTATCGGAGACCGTATATCTATATCGACGGGTTTGCGCCAAAGGGCATCGGGGGCTGATGCAGTTCATGCTCGTACCGGAAAACAATGCCGAGTTTTTCCGCGATCATGAAGACGAGTTTCGCGATGTGTACGCCTATCTATCCTCTCTGCGAGCACCGAAGTACCCTCGCCCGGTGGATCCAGGGTTAGCGGCGAAAGGTGCGAAGCTGTTTGAGCAGAACTGCGCCGAATGCCACGGCACCTACGGTCATACAAGCGATCTGGAATCAATCGCATCCTATCCCAACGCGATGGTCCCGATTGACCAGATCGGAACGGATCCCGTGCGGCATGCGGCTCTTCCCGTGGATGGTCGCGAGCACTACGCACGGAGTTGGTTCGCGCATGCGGGCGACGCAGACGAGCGAGAAACGCTGACCGATCCCGCTGGGTACGTTGCCCCGCCACTGGACGGTGTTTGGGCCAGCGCTCCGTATTTTCACAACGGCAGCGTCCCCACTCTTTGGCACCTGTTGCACCCCACGCAGCGGCCTGCTGTATGGCGTCGTGTCAGCGATGCACTGAACGATTCCAAGGTAGGGCTGTCGATCGAGACATTCGATCGTGTCCCCTGGGACGAATCCGACGTGGCTGTCCGCCGGAGCTATTTCGACACGCGGCGATTCGGAAAATCGGCCGCCGGTCACGACTTCCCCGATCAGCTGAACGAGCCGGAAAAACAGGCGGTGCTGGAGTACCTCAAAACGCTTTAGCCGCCAAGGTGAGTTTATCGGTTCGTCTTCTGGGACCAATGCGTCACCGAAACATCCAGTACAAACTCACCATCACCAAGACGAGACCTACCGAGAGGATCCGTGGGTCGGAGGAGCGACGGGGGGCAGAGATTTTCAAGGCCGCCAAGGGCGTTTCCCACGCCAGGTCGGCGCCGCGGAGCTGGTCGCCGGTACGCTCATTGTCGTCGCTCACACGCGCCGGGTCCGGCCACATCAGACTGAGGGCGACGTGCAAGACGCAGCAGATGAAAAACAGGTTGAATGCCATCATCATGAATCCGCCCGGGAGATCGTTCAGTTGACTCTCAGGCCACAAGGTGTTGTTGGTGAACACGGCTACGCCGAGCAGCGAGCCGGCGATCAGGGTAGTCGCCGCTGCGCGTGAACTGGCCCCTCGCCAAAACACGCCCAGTACCAGCACACTACTGATCGGCGGTGCAATGTGCGAGATGATCGTGGCCATGCCATTGAAAATGCTTTCGAACATGTTCAGCGCCGGTACCAACGCTACCGCGAACACCAACGCGACGGTCGCTGAGATTCGGCCGAATCGAACCAGCGAGCGATCATCGACTGACGGGCGAAACCGTTTAATCAGATCGTAGCTCACGAGGGTCGAGATTGAATTGAGTGCGCCCGATACCGTGCTCATCAGCGCCGCCATCAATGCCGCGACCAAGACCCCTCGCAGCCCGATCGGCAACAGCTCAGTGATCATGCTCGCGTAGATGCCTTTGCTCCTGACTTCGCCGTCGATGGTGATGAGTGACAGGTCCAGTCGCCCATCTTGGTAGAGTGCGTACGCCAATAGTCCAGGCAGCACAAACAGGAACACCGGCAGGATTTTCAGCACGCCCGCAAAGATCGGTCCTTGCCGAGCGTTGAGTTCGTCCTTGGCACCGAGGACACGCTGCACGATTGTTTGGTCCGCGCACCAGTACCAGATGCCGAGCACGGGATAGCCGAGTAGGATCGCGTACCACGGCATGTTGTCGGGGTCGCCGTGCGGCCGCAGCATCGAGAGCTTCTGCATCTCACCGTCACGCTCGAGAATCGAGACAAGATGCTGCCATCCATCCCAACCACCTGGGGATTCGGCCGTGCCACCAAGCTGATAGAAAGCCAGTCCCGTGATTAGGGCGGCGCCTGCCAGCAAGACGACGGTTTGAATGCACTCCGTCACAACCACGGCGAGCAATCCGCCCACGATCGTGTAAACGCCCGTCAGGGCGCATAGCACGACGATACTCAGCATCATCGAAACCCCCAGCAGCTCTTCCAGAATGATGCCACCGGTCAGCAATGCAAAAGCGATGTGGATCACAACCGCCGAAACGATGGAGATGAATGTCAATACGTCACGGCAGACCCGGTTGTAGCGTCGCTCGAGAAAATCCGGCAGCGTTGCAATGCACGAGCGAATATAGAACGGAGCGAAGAACAAGCCTAGGAGAATCAGCGTGAACCCAGCCATCCATTCAAAGTTGCCATTGAGCAATCCCGTGTCAAACCCGTTCTGTGCGAAACTGACCAAGTGCAGTGTTGAGATGTTGGTCGCGAACAGGGCCATTCCGATGCTGAGCCAGCCAAGACTCTTGCCGGCTAAGAAATATTCTTCCGCTGCGCCCTGTTTTCGCTTGTGATGCCATGCGGCGAGTAAGCCGATGGCGACAATTGCTATGAGATAAGTGGCTGCGGTGAGCAGGTCGATCGGCCCGAGCTGAATGGTGCCCGAGCCGAGTCCCAATGGGATTGATTCGTAGATTGTCACAAACATGAATACGTGCGCTGAAAGAATTTGTAGAAGGACGTCGCAAAAACCTATCAACATGAGAAAAGACTTGGCGACCGAACAGTGTAGCGAGGACTGCGAGCGTGCGGGAACGTTGGTCAGGACAAATCAGATCGGCCGTCGGCCGGCGGAAAATCCGCCATGGCGATTAAAGTTCCGCCAGTCTGTTGAAATGAGTTTGGGGGACGTTAAAGTCGTTTGCACGAATCAACCCTCAAGTGGAAACATTGATGTCCCCCAAGCAAAAACCGAATGGATTCACATTGGTCGAACTGCTCGTCGTGATTGCCATCGTTGGTATTCTGACGTCACTTCTACTGCCAGCAGTGCAAGCTGCACGCGAGGCTGCACGGCGAGTTCAGTGCAGCAACAACATGAAGCAGCTCGCCTTGGCGATACACAACTACCATGATGTCTACAATGGATTTCCGCCTGCAAGGCTATCGAGTAAGCCAAAGTACGGAATGCTCGTAGCGCTACTTCCGTTTTTTGAGCGGGGAAATCTCACTGACAAATTTGACATCCACGCGCCCGGCGGATTTGCGGACCCTGTCAATCAGCCGATCGCCAATACGAACATCGGCACCATTCGATGCCCATCGAGTCCCGAACCAGGACTCGTTAGGATGCGCGGGTCGAGTCGCACTGGAACGCGTTACGGCGAATTCCTCACCGACGCTGGCACTACGACTGACCCGAGTGACCCCAGTATCATGACTGGTTGGACGTCCGACTATTGGGTGAATCACACCATCAACTCATCGAGCTACGCCCTCGCCCACAGTACAGGCGTTTCCCCTGAGCCGATTCTCAAGGGCAACCGACCACGAATGCGCGATGTGGTCGACGGGTTGTCCAACACGCTCCTGAAACTCGAGCATGCCGGATACGATGCTCACTATGTCAAAGGTGTCGGTATGCCGATGCCACCGTCCGACGTCACACTGGACCAACCTGGGTCTTGGGGCACTTGGTTGGGTTGGTGTGCCTTTGGATTGCAAACTTACCCGAGCTTTACTGTTGATACCTATCCGACCCATTTAGGAAATATACCGTCGGGGACAGGCTGCACCATCAATTGCAACAATTCCCAGGGGATCTTTGCATTTCATCCAGGTGGTGCGTACGTGGCAATGGGTGATGGCAGCGTGCGTTTTTTAGCCGAAGGGCTTTCGAATGTAGTGCTCATGGACATGGCGACTCGCAATGGTCACGAGGTGATCGCCGAATGATTCCCAAGCCATTCCAATCTCTGACTGCAATGATCATTTTGGCGATTGGCGGTTGCAGCGAAGAAGCCTCAACCTTCTCGGTATCAGGCAGAGTGCTAGTCGATCAAAGGCCTGCTGAAGGCGTGTATGTCGTATTGCATCGAATCGGAAGCGGCAATGCGGGGTCCGTAACTGGGAGCGCCAGGACCAGCGAGGATGGGACGTACCTCTCGCAACTTCCCGACGTGGGTTCGTACGCGATCACTTGTTTCTGGCCATCAGTAATCGAGCGAGAAGACGAGACACTCGAAGGTCCTGATCGCTTTCAGGGCCGATACCAAAACGTGCAACAGCCCGTCCTGACGGTTGAGATTGACGGCCAACTCACCGAGATTCCAGCCATTGAGCTCTCTGCGCGAGGTGCGAGACGCCGTACGTAAATTGATTCCACTTCAACACTTCACCCTGAGTACATTTCATGACCCCTCGACGATTCGCTGTTCCATCGCTGCTGACGTTTGTCCTTTCATTCTGCTGCCTCTCCGTCACAGATGCCGACAGTATCCATGTTGTGAAATCGGTGCAATCGGGAGACTGGTCATCAACAGACACATGGGCATCGGGACACATTCCCACGACAGGGGATCAAGTTGTCATCCGGTCGGGACATCATGTTCGCTACGACATCGAATCATCAGTGGTGATCCGACTTGTGCAGATTGCTGGAACACTCGAGTTTGCGACCGACAAGAGCACGCGTCTCGACGTTGGCCTGTTAACAGTCACTGATCTTGAAACGCCAATGGAAGAGGGCTTCGATTGCCATGTCATGCCCCGGCCTCTTGAGCCTGGGAAATCGAGGCCCGCTTTGATCGTTGGACGTCCCGAAGCCCCCGTGGCAAAGGATTGCACCGCACTCATACGCTTGCACTTTATCGAGGGGATGGACCAGGATTCCTGCCCAGGCATCCTCTGCTGTGGGGGGCGGATGGATTTCCACGGCCAACCGATCGAAAGGACGTGGGTGAAACTATCAGGCGAGGCCGAGGCTGGTGACACGACGCTAGCACTCGCGTCGCCGGTCCCGGATTGGAAACCAGGTGACCACATCATTGTGACAGGCACGAAGCGACCGAGAAATGGCCTTCAGGTCGGTGGCGAATACTACTCAACGATTCAAACGGAAGAAAACCTGGTTGCCGGCACGGTCTCACGAATGCCCAGCGGAGGCGACCGCCTCCAGCTCGATCATCCGCTTGAGTTTTCGCACTTTGCGTCGGAGGACTATCAAGCTGAAGCCGCCAACCTGTCACGAAACGTCATCGTTGAGTCAGCCGACCCAAACGGCGTACGCGGGCACACCATGTATCACCGTCACTCGGCTGGTTCCATTAGTTATGCAGAGTTCAGGCACCTTGGAAAGAAAGACTTGCTCGGGCGCTATAGTCTGCACTTCCACTTGGTTGGCGACACAATGCGTGGTAGTTCGATCATCGGCGCATCGATCTGGGACAGCGACAACCGTTGGGTGGTGATCCATGGAACGAGCTATCTGACGGTTCGTGACTGTGTCGGCTATAAAAGCATAGGACATGGCTATTTCTTAGAAGACGGCACTGAGAATTACAATGTTCTCGATCACAATCTGGCGGTGGCAGTGGCCGGCGGAAAGCCATTGCCAAAACAGGTTTTCTCGTTTGATCCCAACCGAGGAGCCGGTTTCTGGTGGGGCAACTGCCAGAATAGTTTTACACGCAACGTGGCTGCCGATTGCATCGAGTATGGATTCCGCTTTGACAATAAGCAGACCGAGGACTTCGACCCCCATTTGCCTGTACTCCAAGCCGATGGCACCTATCAGACTGTCGACACTCGAATCCTTCCGTTCATCCGCTTTGAGGATAACGAAGCACACACAATGAAGTTTTTTAGTCTGAGCCTGCGTGGTTTCAGCCGTCCAGAAAAGGGACTTGATATTTATGCGCAGGCGAATGATTTGGCCGTGGAAGCGGCAGCAGCCATACCGGAGCGTGGACATCCATTCTGGATTCGCGATTTTAAGACCTGGGAAGCACACTGGGGATCGCATTTTGGAACGGCAGGAGTTTTCCTTGATGGCTACGACTGCTTTCGAGCAGATGTCGGGATCTGGCGATCAATCATGGAAGGCTCTGGCTTCCGGCGATTGCATATGTCTGAAATGCGAGTCAATGATATCCATATGCCGCTGGGGATGCCTTCTCTCCAGGGTGAGAGATCTCGCCATCACGCTGGACTCTCGTCCTTTAGAGATGATCTGCCACCGGCAACCATGGTGACCCAGGCATTCCTAGACGGGGGACTGCTCAGGGTACAGGGATCGACCGCAGACTCCAGTGATATCAAGTCCGTGATGGTCAATGGCAAACCGGCGAACTCGATCCGAGGGTCGTTTGCGGAGTGGGAAATTGTACTGGACGCACCACCGGAAGAGCGATGGGAGGTAAACGCGTTTGCGGAAGACGTAGTCGGGAACGTTGAACTTCGGCCACATTTCTTGGTTGTCGATCCCACCGGCTTCTCGACGACCGCAGCATCTAACTCGGTTGGGGCAGCGAACTCAACTTCACACGTCCATCACATGAGTTCGTCTTCAACGACAGGCAGCGACAGCGATCATCCTGGACATCATTAGACCGCATAGGGTGATTGCCCTCAGCAGCCAGGCCCATCGCCTGCGGCGAGTGGTGGCCATGGAGCCGGTTGGAATGATTTAGTTGATGCCCGATTGACATTTTTTGGCGTTCGGCAATCTTGATGATCGAGTGCGGTTTCGTTGTGGTTGGTGATGATCGATCCGAAATCGTGGCAATCTGAAAACCGCGGTATGAACGAGCATTTAATTTCTAGTCTTTTGATTCTGGGGGGGCTGATCTTACTCGTTTTCGGCGGCGAGGTGCTCGTTCGAGGCGCCTCGGCGGTTGCTGCGGCGTTTCGTATTCCACCCCTGGTGATTGGACTGACGGTGGTCGCCTTTGGAACGAGCGCGCCCGAGCTCGGCGTGAGTTTGCAAGCGGCATTTGCCGGAGCTTCCGACGTCGCCGTCGGAAACGTCGTCGGCAGCAACATCTTTAATGTGCTGCTAATTCTAGGGCTCGCGTCAGTGATCACACCTTTGGTGGTTTCCAGTCAGCTGATCCGGTTCGATGTTCCGTTGATGATTGCTTTGTCCTGCTTGACGTGGGTACTGGCGAGAGACGGTGGGGTGAGCCGAAGCGATGGGCTGATTTTGTTTGCCGTGCTGATCGTGTACCTGATCATCTGCATGCGAACGGCGCGGCGTGAAGCCCAAGCGGTGAAGGACGAGTTTGCGACTGAGTACGCTGCCGATGAGGAAAAGCCTGCCCGCCTGCCGTTACAATTTGGGCTCATCGCCATCGGGCTAGTTTGTCTGGGTTTCGGATCGAAGTGGCTTGTCAGCGGTGCGGTTGCCGTGGCGACTTGGTTCGGCGTTAGCGAACTTGTGATTGGTTTGACGATTGTGGCAGCGGGCACTTCACTGCCCGAAGTCGTGACCTCGGTGGTTGCCAGCGTTCGGGGAGAACGTGATATCGCTGTCGGCAACGTCGTCGGCAGTAACATCTTCAACCTGGCCTGCGTGCTCGGCTTGACAGGCATCGTCTCGCCGGCGGGGATCCCTGTAAGCGGCCAGGCGATTCGGTTTGATATCCCGATCATGATCCTGGTGGCGGCTGCGTGTTTGCCGATTTTCTTTACGGGCGGCCGCATCTCACGTACTGAAGGGGTCGTCTTTTTGATTGGCTTTGTTGCCTACAACTTCGTCGTGATCTGGAAATAATATCGCTTGGATAATCTGGAATCCTTCATATTGACGCTACTCGTGCAGCTGGTCGTCATCATAGTTGCTGCGCAGGTCGGTGGATGGATCTTTCGTTGGCTCGGCCAGCCAAAAGTCGTTGGTGAAATTTTGGCTGGCCTGATTCTCGGGCCGTCGTGTTTGGGCATGATCTTTCCTGACGCGCTCGCAGCCGTTTTCCCTGTCAGCGGTGATCAGCAGTTGCGCGTACTGGGTCAGATCGGATTGGTGCTGCTCATGTTCGAAGTCGGGATCGCGTTCGATTTCTCGCACTTGAAAACGGTGCGGGCCGCCGCGATCTCGGTGGCAGCGGCGGGAATTGGTTTGCCATTTGTCAGTGGCATGGCACTCGCATACGTCATGGCGCCCCACGTCGCCGGTGAGGTGGCGACGCTACCTTTCGCGTTGTTCGTCGCAACGGCGATGTCAATCACGGCGATCCCGATCCTGGGGCGGATCATGATGGATTTGCGTATGGAAGCGACGCCCATTGGCGTGCTCACCATTTCGGCTGCCGCGATCGACGATGCCGTAGGTTGGATCGTCCTGGCAATCGTCAGCGGGATGGTGACGGGAGGCTTTGCCGTTTCTGCCTCGCTCTGGCAGTTTGCCGAATTGGCGGGGCTGATCATCGCGTCGTTCTTGATCATTCGTCCACTGTCCAACCGCTTTTCAGCGCGACTGAAGTGGGAGGATCCTGAGCGAGCCTCGGCACTCTTAGCGATGTTGATCGTGGGCGTATTCGGGTTCGCGATCATCACCAACTTCATTGGCGTGTTCTCAGTTTTTGGACCGTTTGTCCTGGGCGCGTGCTTGTCGCATCGCGGGGAGATTGTTGCCTTTTATCGCCGAGCGGCATCGCCCATGGTGGTGGCTTTTCTTCTGCCTGTGTTCTTTACCTTCACAGGACTGAGAACCGATATCGGAGCTCTGGACGCGACCGGATGGCTTTGGTGCGGAGCGATCTTTGTTATCGCGTGTGCTGGTAAATTGCTGGGTTGCGGATTGGCAACGCGGCTGGCGGGATACTCGTGGCGTGAGGCGAGCGAAGTCGCCTTGCTGATGAACACGCGTGCTCTGATGGGATTGGTGGCAATCAACGTGGGACGCGATCTCGACGCGATTCCTAATTCGGTCTTTAGCATGCTGGTAGTGATGGCGGTCGGCACGACAGTCATGACCGTGCCGCTGCTGAAGCTGAGCCGTTGATTGGTGGCGGCGACGGCACCCTTCCGCGGGCGACTCTGCTATAGTGCGTTGTATGAAAACCACGCTATTCTTTGTCCTGTCGTTGAGTCTCGCTACCGCCACCTTTGCGACCGAACCTGCGATCCCCGTCATCTTTGATACCGATATCGATACGGACTGTGACGATGTCGGTGCAGTCGCTTGCTTGCATGGCATGGCGGACACCGGCGAAATTGAAATTCTGGCGACAACCGTCAGCTCAAATTTTGCCTATTCAGCTCCATGTCTCGATGCGCTCCATCGCTACTACGGTCGGCCCGACCTGCCGGTAGGTACACCAAAACGTGACGGAGCGAGTGTCGACCGTGGTTCAAAATATGCCAAACAAATCGCGGAGCGTTTTCCGAGTCGTTTTCAGACGAACGATGATGCGCCGTCGGCTGTATCGGTGCTCCGCAAGGCACTCGCTAAGGCAGAAGATGATTCAGTACGCTTAGTGACGGTGGGATACCTGACCAATATCGCTGATTTGCTGCGCTCTCCCGCTGACGATGTCAGCTCGCTCTCGGGACGAGAGCTGGCGAGGCGGAAGGTATCTCGTTTTGTCGTCATGGGGGGACGATATCCAGAACATCTTGATCCTGGCAAGTTTGGCAATTTCAAACCCGATCCCGAATCCGCTATCTTCGTCGCGAATAATTGGCCTGGCGCGATTTATTTCTCTGGCAAGGGTGAGAAGATCCAGACCGGTGCGAGTCGCAGCGAGCTTGCTGGCGACCATCCGCAGCGTGTCGCCTATGACCTGTATCTTGGCGATCAGCTCACGCGATCGAGCTGGGATCAAGTTGCACTTCTGTTCGCCGTTCGCCCCGACGCAGCGTACTGGAGCGTGCAGACCGAAGGCGGCAACCACCTCTATCCCAACGGAACCAACCGCTGGGTCGAGGAAGATGCACACGATCATCGCCTGGTTGATTTTGCCGACGGTCATCAGGGCGAGATCCAAACGGAAATTGAACGATTAATGATGAGCGACGTGAAGCCGAAGCGGATTTTGTTCGTGGTGGGTCCGAGCACTCACCCACCGGGCTCGCACGAGGTTGCAGCGGGCGCACGATTGATGGCCTATTGTCTCGAGCACGCCAGTAACTTGAACAAGATCGAAGCGACGATTGTGCAGGGTTGGCCTGATGACGACGAGTTACTCAATCGCACCGACTCGATCGTTTTCACAGGCGACACGTTCCCGCCCCAGCGATTACCCGAGACGAAGCAGATTCTCGCCAAAATTGACCACATGATGGAGCGCGGATGCGGCATCGTCTGTATTCATTTCGCCACCGCGTTGTTGGGCCAAGACGTCGCTGCCGATGGCGCCCATCCGCTGCTGGGGTGGCTGGGCGGTTACTTTGCCAACAAGACATGCCCCCATCATCCTGGTATTGCGAGGGTCTACGAGGCCGCCAAAATCGTCCCAGCGGCACCCTCGCACCCGATCTCGCGTGGTTGGTCGTCATTCACGCTTCATGACGAACCTTACATCAACAACTACTTTGGCAAGAATAACAACGAACCCGCAGACAACGTGACGTCGTTGGCGACGTCGATGCTGCCCCCGGAAAACCCTCAACAGGAGATTGTGTCCTGGTGCGTCCAGCGCGAACGCGGACGTGGGTTTGCCATCGTGATGCCGCATTTCTTCCGAAATTGGACTGATGAGGACCTGCGTCGCTTTATCCTCAACGGCATCATTTGGACCGCCAACGGTGAGGTGCCCGGCGGCGGCGTCGAAACCAAACTTCCTGATTTAACTACCTTTGAGCCAGCTGCGGTAGCACCTCGCCGCTGAGACCGTGTCACGAAAGTGACGCACGCACCCTCCTTGTCAATCATTTGGACAAGCAATTCAGGCTATTGTCAATGGAAATGAGAAGCATTGATGGACGGGCTCATGCCAGGCTCATCCGGCCGTTGTCCCCGAAGTCATTCAAGCTGTCTTCGTGACCCGACTTTTTGTGCGTCCTCATATTACTCTGGCCAGCGAACGTGTTTACCAGCGTGGTGATCGATTCGGCGAAAACCGTCCCGCTCGGGTGGGTTGCTGTAATGGTAGGCGTTGGCCAGCCCGATCCGGCTCGCGGGCGTGACTTGGTCCTCGTCGATAGTAACGAGTGGATAAATGTCAACGATTACGGCATCGTAGAGATTGGGCAATCCGGGCTGATCGGTGACTTCAATCTGATCGAGAACCCTACGGACTGTTTCTATCTTTTCCGTCTCAAATCGCCAGCATTCGCCAATCACACGATCGTGGCCGGGCCGCATCGCGGGATAGTCGGCGCGGCCATAGAGCGCGCCAAACGTCCAAACGGGCGTGACTTCAAGAGGCTCAACGGGCCAGCATTTTTCGCGACACTGGCCTCGGCACAACGTGCCGTAAACGAAAAATCGGTCGATGTGTTCGGTGCTCGGAGGATGGCTCACGCGGTTCTACCTTCAGTGGCGCGGGACAGCGGGTCGAGAAAGATGCTTTTTGCGGATCGAGAACGGTCTTGATACAATAGAGTTTTCACCACGTGGCGGCCCGCCCCCTTTTGAGTATCGCATGAGATTGAACCATTTCCGCCTGATCATTCCCGCGTATTGCTGGGCGGCATGCTTGATTGGCGCCAACTTATCCAAAGCCGAAGATTCGGTCGATTTTAATAGGGACGTGAGGGCGATTCTCTCGGATAAGTGTTTTCTTTGCCACGGCCCCGATGAAGGAACACGTGAGGCTGACCTTCGCTTGGACATTCGAGACGAGGCGATAGATTTTGCGGCTATCGTACCCGGCCGTCCCGATGAGAGCACGTTGATCGCTCGTATAACCAGTGATGACCCCGACTTTGTCATGCCACCGCCATCCACTGGAAAGTCTGTCTCGACCAAGGAGTCGGAGACGCTCGCGAGATGGATAGCGAAAGGAGCACGCTACGACGAGCACTGGGCATTTGTGGTTCCTCGTCGCCCCGATCTACCGATCGTAAAGAATACTGAGTGGCCGCGAAATGAGATCGACTATTTTGTCTTAGCACGACTCGAATCCGAATCACGCAGACCCTCGCCACCCGCAGACGCGGAGACCCTCGCCCGTCGCCTGTCGCTGGATCTTGTCGGCTTGCCGCCGAGCTTGAATCAACTTGATCATGCCACGAGAAATTCAGGCGTCGACGACTTGATTGAACCTCTGATCGATTCCCCGCACTTCGGCGAGCGATGGGCACGCTGGTGGCTCGACGCCGCCCGCTACGCAGACTCTGCTGGCTACGAAAAGGACATGCAACGGTCGATGTGGTTCTACCGTGACTGGGTCATCGACGCGATGAACCGTGGTATGCCATACGATGAGTTCGTGATCGAACAGATCGCCGGTGACCTGCTCCCCGGTGCAACACAGAGCCAGCGCGTCGCGACGGGCTTCCTGCGCAATTCCATGACCAATGAGGAAGGCGGTGCGGACCCGGAACAGTTCCGTGTCGAAGGCATGTTCGACCGTATCGACGCCATTGGCAAAGCGGTCCTGGGGATCACGACACAGTGCGCTCAGTGTCACACCCATAAGTACGACCCGATCAGCCACACCGAATACTACGAAATGTTCGCGGCACTCAACAGCTTTCACGAAGGGTGTATCTCCGTGTTCACACCCGATCAGACTCGCCAGCGCGACGCGACGCTTGCGGCAATCGCTCGAATCGAAGACGACCTCCGCGATGCCACGCCGGACTGGAAAGCACGAGTCACGGATTGGGCGGACGATATCGCTTCGGCACAGCCGCAGTGGACCGTCATGAAACCGACGGTTCTCCCGTTTGAAGGCGAAAAGTTTCGCGTCCTTCCCGATGGTTCGATCGTCAGCGAGAGCTACGCGCCAACCAAAACCAACGATAGTTTTTCGCTCACAACCCGCGTCGGTACGATCACAGCTGTTCGGCTCGAAACGTTGGCTCACCCGCAGTTACCTCGAGGGGGACCGGGAAGGAGCATTGACGGCACCGGCGCACTAAGCGAGTTCAAGCTGCGGATTCAGCCGACTGCCAAGGACAGTCCCGCGATCGATGTGAACTTTGTGCGGGCTGTGGCCGATGTGAACCCAGCCACCCGCGAACTGAAATCCCAGTATCGCAACAAGGACGCGATCAATGATCATCGCCAGGTCGGACCCATCGAGTTCGCTTTCGATGGCAACTCCGAGACCGCCTGGACAACCGATATTGGCCCAGGCCGAAGTAACCAATCGCGTCATGCGTTCTTTGTTCCGGAATCTCCCATCGTAATCGACGGCGAAGCGACGCTGACCTTTACGCTGGAACAGAAACACGGGGGCTGGAACAGCGACGACAACCAGAATTTTCTGTTGGGCCGATACCGTTTCAGTATCACGGATGCGCGCGAAATCCCAGAATCGACGATCAACACGGGTGCGTTGCCGATTCTCTCGCTACCCGCGTCCGAGCGGTCAAGCGCCCAGTGGAATGCCTTATTCTCGCAGTGGCGACTCAGCCAAGCGGCGTTTGCCAAAGAAAACGCCGAGATCGAATCGCTGTGGCAGCAGTTCCCTGAAACCACGACTCAGTTGGTGGCCATCGCGACCGAGCAACCGCGGGAGACATTTGTATTGACTCGTGGGAATTTTCTCAGTCCCAGCGTAAAAGCAACTCCTGGTGCACCGGAGTTTCTCAACCCACTGCCGAATTCGGGCGAGCCGAGCCGCTTGCGATTCGCCCGCTGGCTCGCCTCCAAAGACTCTCCGACAACACCACGGGCGATCGTCAACCGAATTTGGCAGGCGTACTTCGGACGTGGACTCGTCGCGACGCCCGAAGACTTTGGCTTGCAATCCGCTCCGCCATCGCATCCGGAACTCCTCGATTTCCTGGCTCGGGAACTCGTTGATAGCGGGTGGAGTCTCAAGCACATCCACCGGCTGATCGTCAATTCGGCGACCTATCGACAGAGTTCGCGAGCGGTGCCGCAGGCATGGCGGGATGATCCGTCCAACGAGCATCTCGCACGCGGACCCCGGATGCGGATCGAGGCGGAAATGGTACGCGACTTGGCTTTGAGCGTCAGTGGATTGCTCAATCCAGACGTGGGCGGGCCGAGCGTTTATCCACCGGCCCCTCGGTTCCTGTTCGACCCACCGACAAGCTACGGACCCAAAATTTGGGATTTGGACACCGATGCCGCTCAATATCGCCGCTCGCTATACGTCCATCAGTACCGTAGTGTCCCTTATCCACCCCTACAGGTGTTCGACGCACCCAAGGGTGACGCAGCCTGCGTGCGTCGTGAACGAAGCAACACGCCGCTCCAGGCTCTCGTCATGCTCAATGAACCCCAGTTTGTCGATGCAGCTCGCGGGCTCGCCACCCGCGTGCTGCGCGAAATCGCTTCGGACTCGGATCGTCGTCGCATCGGGCATGCGTTTCGACTCTGCACCAGTCGTCACGCGGAGGCTGACGAGGTCGACGTGCTAGAAAAATTGCTGGACGAACAGCGAGCATTGTTCCGCTGTCCATCCGGTGACGACGCGGCCGCTGAAGAATTAAATCAACGGCTGCAGGAGATTACCGGCGTATCACTGGATCGATGCCTGCAACTCACCGGTCAATCCCCGTCGGAGTTGGCGGCGTGGATCGTGGTCACCCGAGCTATCTTGAACCTCGATGAGACGATTACCAAATCATGAATCAGCAAACATCTACCCATCACGCGGAAGTGCGAACCCGCCTTGCCCGTCGCGATTGGCTTCTGGCCCAGTGCGGTATTGGTCTCGGGCATATCGCTCTGACAACCCTCCTCGCCGAAGCGGGCAATGCGTCCGAGTCGAGCGATCGTGCTTCGCAGTCTGCCGATCCATTGGCTGTTAAGCCGCCTCATTTCCCAGCGAAGGTCAAGAATGTGATTTTGCTGTTCATGGGTGGCGGTCCGAGCCAATTTGAAATGTTCGACAACAAACCCCAGCTTGCAAAGCTCGATGGTACTCTGCCTCCGGCGGCACTGCTCGATGGTTACCGAGCAGCGTTCATCAATCCGAACTCCAAACTACTCGGCCCAAAGTTTCAGTTTGCCAAACACGGCCAGGCAGGCACCGAAGTCAGCGAGTTATTGCCACACACCGCAGGTGTGATCGACGACATTTGCTTGATCCGCTCAATGAAAACCGACGCTTTTAACCACGCCCCTGCGCAGCTGATGATGAGCACGGGATCGCAGCAGTTCGGTCGCCCGAGCATGGGGTCGTGGGTGACATATGGTCTGGGCAGCGAAACCAAAAACCTGCCCGCCTATGTCGTCTTCAACAGTGGCCAAAAAGGTCCCAGTGCCGGAGCAGGTAACTGGAACTCTGGTTTTTTGCCGACGACCTATTCGGGAGTCGAGTTTCGCAGCAGTGGTGATCCCGTTCTGTATCTTTCCAATCCGCCGGGAATGAACAATCAGACACAGGCCAGCACGCTGGCGGCGGTCAATCAACTCAATCGTATGCGGCTTGACGTCGTCGGCGACCCCGAGATTGCCACCCGAGTCAATTCTTACGAAATGGCTTTTCGCATGCAGGCCAGTGCACCGGAGGCGATGAATCTCGCCGATGAATCCCAAGCGATGTTGAATAGGTACGGTGCCAAGCCCGGCGAGAAATCGTTTGCGAACAACTGTTTGCTCGCGCGGCGATTGGTGCAGCGTGGTGTACGTTTCGTGCAACTGTTCCACGAATCCTGGGACCAGCACGGTGGTTTAAAATCCGGTCTGACGAAGAACTGCCAAGACACCGATCAAGCTTGTGCGGCGTTGGTGAAAGATCTCAAGCAGCAGGGCATGCTGGACGAAACGCTCGTGATTTGGGGGGGCGAGTTTGGCCGTACACCGATGGTGCAAGGCGGCAACGATGGTCGAGATCATCATCCCAACGCGTTCTCGATGTGGATGGCCGGTGGCGGCATGAAGCCAGGGATGGTCTACGGCAGCACCGATGAACTCGGTTTCGACGTGGCGGAAAACCCGGTGCATGTGCATGACCTGCATGCAACCATCTTGCACCTGCTCGGCTTTGATCACAAGCAACTCACCTACCGTTTCCAAGGCCGCGACTACCGACTTACCGACGTCCACGGTGAGTTGGTGAAGGGGATTTTAGCGTAGGGCATTGGCAGCGACTTCTTTCGCAAACGCTCGGAGCGGCTTGGGCAGGGGGAATTTTACGTCCTCCTTGCGAATCTCGCGTTGTTCGAGCGTCGCATCGAAGGTCGACACCAACCAATCAATCGTGCCCTGGACGACGGATTCGGGAGCACTCGCGCCGGCAGTAATCAAAATCGTGTCGCTGGCGTGAAAGAGGGATGCGGACAGATCCTGAGGCCCGTCGACAAGATACGCCCGTTGACCCTTCTCGGCCGCGAGCTCCCGTAGTCGTTGGCTGTTGCTACTGTTTTGGCTGCCCAAAACGACGACCACGTCCGCTTCGTCGCTCAGCCGCCGGACCGCTTCCTGACGGTTTTGCGTGGCGTAACAAATGTCATCCTTGGGTGGGCTGTGGATCTCGGGAAATCGATCCCGCAGCCTACGTATGACTCGATTGGCATCATCCACACTCAGTGTCGTTTGTGTCAGATAGGCAAGCTCCGTTCCGACTGGAAATTCCAGAGCGTCGACGTCCGCTTCGTTTTCGACGAGGATGATCGCTTCGGGAGCCTCGCCCATCGTACCGAGGACTTCATCGTGCCCTTCGTGGCCGATTAAAATGATTGTGTATCCCGCCTTGGCGTACTTGATCGCCTCCAAATGAACTTTCGTCACGAGCGGGCAGGTCGCATCAATTGCGAACAATTCGCGGCCCCGCGCCGCATCGCGAATTTCCGGCGACACCCCATGGGCGGAAAACAGCAGCACACTGCCTCGGGGCACCTCGTCGATCGAATTGACAAACACAGCGCCTTTATTCTGAAATTCGCCTACCACATGTTGATTGTGAACGATCTCGTGATAGACGTAGACCGGCGGTCCGAACTGCTGCAGTGTTAAGTCAAGTGAATTGATTGCCATATGTACTCCTGCGCAAAATCCACGGGCGCAGCTAAGAGGATCTTCATGGTAAGGTTCAAAAAACGGAGCAATAGGAAGCAAAACAATTCGCTGGCAAAAAAACTCATCGCAAAGGAAGGTCATTCGTCGCCGACCCGATAGAATAACCGCAGACCCGCCATGTCGTCCAACGCCCCTCCCACTCTCGCGGAAATACCGATCGTCCCCAAAGCCGTCCCGTCGCCCCATTCGGAGCTCACCGCGTCGCGGAAATTGTGCCGTACAATTGCACGCTCCCACTACGAGAATTTCGTGGTCGCTAGCGTTTTGTTGCCGCGTCAAATGCGGCAGCCATTCTATGATATTTACGCATTTTGCCGCGCCGCCGATGATGCGGCGGACGACTCCGCTTCGCCAGAGACGGCACGCGAGTCGCTCGCAGAGTTTCGACGATCGATCGCGAATGTTTTTGATTTCGAGGAAGTTTCCGGGCAATTCGTCGCGTTGGCCGCTACGGTGCAGCGGTTCCGCCTACCTCGCAGGCCGTTTGACGATCTGCTCGACGCCTTCGTCCAAGATCAAACAGTGCAGCGTTATGACGACGAGTCGTCCCTGTTGCATTACTGCCGCCGCTCGGCCAACCCCGTCGGAAGAATCGTGCTCGCCATGGGGGGGTGCGATTGTGACGAGCAGGTGAGATTGAGTGACGAGATTTGCACTGCCCTCCAGCTCGCGAATTTTTGGCAAGATATCCGCCGCGATTACGCAATTGGCCGGATTTATTTGCCCGCGTCGGTTATGCAGCGACATGGTTTCGATGAGACGCTCCTCGCCGACACGATCGACCATACGCGCGCGACGCCGCAGTGCGTCCGCACCGCGATTGCGAATCAATGCGATCAGGCCCGCGAGAGATTTCACCGCGGTCGTGCTCTGATTGGACTTGTGCCTCGTTGGTTAGCAGCCGACATCGAACTCTTCATCCTCGGCGGACTTGCCACACTCGATGCAATCGCAAAATCAAAGTACGATGTGCTGCGGCACCGGCCTCGTGTGAGCAAACGCACACAAGCATGGCTGGTTGCCCGCACCTTTGCGGGCAACTATCTCAATCCGCGATTTCGACTCGCGAACCGAAATACCGCACCGATCGCTAACAGGAGTCACCACGGTTGAACTCCATCCTTACCAACAATGTCGCTGCCAGTTACGCAGCGGTGCGGCGGATATCTCGTCGTAGCGGCAGCAATTTCTACCGATCGTTTTGGCTACTTCCGCGCGAGCGACGCGACGCGATGTCGGCACTCTACGCCTTTGCCCGTGTGACCGATGATTTGGGCGACTCCCGTGAGCCGGTCCTGCTCCGGCGGCGCGCGCTGGACTGGTGGCGACAGACGACGGCGATGAATTTGATTGGTGATGCCTCTCCTGCCATCCGCTTAGCTGAGGGGCTCGACGATTTCAACCCGACGACGAGCCGACTACTTAGCAGCCGATCCAGCGAAATCATGCCTTCGCTGCGGCATGCGTCGGATCAGTTTTTGATCCCTTCGAGATACCTTTTAGAAATCGTGGACGGGGTGTTGGCTGACCAACAAAAGAGTCGCTTCGATACATTTGAACAGCTCGAACATTATTGCTATCTCGTTGCGTCGTCGGTCGGCATCGCTTGTTTGCATATCTGGGGGTTTAGGTCACCGCTGCCAATGCAGGCGGCGGTCGATTGTGGATTGGCGTTTCAGCTCACTAATATTCTCCGCGATGTTTCCGAAGATGCCGCCCGGGGCCGCATCTATCTGCCGCGACAACATTTTGAACAGCATGGTCTCGATGAAGATGATTTGCTGCATCCCCGCCGCGATGCGCGATTGCGATGTTTGATTCTTGACGAATCGCGACGAGCTTCAAAACTTTTCGATTCAGGCTGGCGGGTTTGGGATTCGCTCGAAGATCCAGGTCGCCCGATGTTTAGCATGATGTGGCGCACCTATCGGGCCTTGCTGCAACGCATTGCCGATGACCCTGACGCGATCTTTAGCGGTCGCGTTTCAATCGGGATGGGAACTCGATTAGGAATCGTTTCGAATCATTTCGTTGGACCGCTTTATCGCAGGCTTCCCGTCCCACCCGAGGAAGTCGGACGCGATCCACGGATGCCGTCGACCTCTCCGGTCCAGACGCATCCGTGAATGGCACGAAACCCGATCGACGCGTCGAGCGACCATGCGTCGTCATCGTCGGCGGCGGAATCGCGGGGTTGTCGGCCGCGATGGCACTGGCAAGCCACAAGTCATCGCGTAACCGGAAGATCATACTCCTCGAGTCGCGTTCGATGACCGGTGGGAGAGCAGGTTCGTTTACCGATCCTACCTCCGGTAAAACGGTGGATTACTGCCAACATGTCGCAATGGGATGTTGCACCAACTTGCTCAGCCTGCTGCGTGAGGCGGGGTTGATCGAGCATTTTACTCGCTACGATGCATTGCAGTTCTATCATCCTGAGACCGGGATCTCGCCGTTCCGAGCCAGCCCCTGGCTGCCGGCTCCTCTGCACCTGTCGTCCGCACTTGCGGGCCTGAGATATCTCTCTCGCAAACAGCAGCACCAAATCGGTCGAGGTGGTTGGGGCCTCATGCGCACTCGGGCAATCGATCTGTCGCAATTCGACGCTGCGACGTGGTTAGCCAGAAATGGTCAAGACGCGGAAGTGCGTAAGAAATTTTGGGATGTTATTTTGATCAGCGCCTTGGGTGAGGTACCCGAGCGAGTGTCGATGGCGGCGGCTCGCAAAGTCATCATCGATGGGTTTGCCGCCGCCCGTGATGCTAGTCATGTGTGGGTTCCCAATCAAAGTTTAGCGGACATTTTCGGTACGGCGATGGCGCAGCATTTGAAAGATCTTGGCGTCAGCGTCCAGACGGGCACCATCGTCCGTGAGATCCGCCACCCGCACGATGACGACGGTGACGAGCGCGCACGCGTGCTGCTCGGCGATGGCGAAACAATCGCAGCAGATCACATCGTGCTGGCCACGAACTGGCGATCAGCAAGCCGTTTAATATCCTCGCTCGACTGCACATCAATGTCCGCGGTTGACTCGTGGCGGCATGAACTATTGGCAACGCTGTCATCAATCCAACCATCGCCGATCACAGGATTGCACTTGTGGTTTGATCGACCGCTCACATCCCATCCGCATGTTGTGATGGTCGGTACGACGGCCCAGTGGTTGTTTTGCGATCCCATCAAAGCACGCGAGGACCGAGCTACGGGTCACTACCATCAAGTGGTGATCAGCGGCCGACATGCACTCAGTGACGCTCCCAAAGATGCATTGATCCGACACGTCACCGACGAACTTCATCAGGCATTTCCGGCAGCAAAAGACGCACGGCGGCTGCGCGGTCGTGTCGTGACCGATCCGGGAGCAGTCTACAGCCTCAGCCCCAAACTGGATTCTCGTCGCCCGCCATCGACCACGCCACTGAGCTGGCTGCACCTCGCCGGCGACTACGTGCAAACGGGCTGGCCAGCGACGATGGAAGGCGCCGTCATCAGCGGCCGGATGGCCGCTGACTCGATCCTGCAGCAATTCGACAACGGGTTGTCATCCCCGCAGTGCGTGTTACCCGGCCTGCCGCCCGGTGGACTCGCGCGACGATTGATACGCGATTAATTCGCTGGGATTCGATTCGCCCATATCTGACGACATCCCCGCTTGGTACAATCTAGCCGTCCGTATTCGAGGTTCCGACGACTTTATCCTTCGTCATCGACAGTCGTGACAAAACCAGGTCGACGTCCAAGCTCGAGACATCCTTGGCTTCGAGCACGTCGGCAAAGTGACCGCAGAACTTCGCAAAGTGCCGGTCAGTGATCCCGCGTCCTCGATGTACCGCAGTCAGCTCGGCACCTGAATACGACACTGGCCCGTCCAAAGCCGCCACCAAGAACTCATGTTGCATCTTCCGCAGTCGGCCCATCGACGTTTTCTCGAAGAATGGCGCCAATTCAGGATCAGCCAGCACGCGGTCGTACAGTTCTTGGACGAAGCCAGCGACAGCGGTGGGTCCGCCGAGTCGCTCCAGAAGTTCTTGTTCGTTCTCAGCCATGCCTTCTCTCGCGTAGTCTGTAGTTCGTTGGAGAAAGAAACAGTTTAGACTTCAAGAGTTGCTTTTGAAATCCCATGGCGTCAAGCGGCGTCGAGGGAGAAGTGCAGTTTCGGCTTGGCCAAAAGGGCCTCCTCCGATAGGTTCGACCTGTTTGTGGCCGAAGGCTTGTTCAGTGAGAGTCAGCAAGAATAGTCGTCGACACTGCGAGGGATATTCTTCTCCGACTCGATCGCCGCCCTCCTTGCCCAGAGCCATTGGCAAAACCGGCACGATATGCCGCTTGTTGTTGCTTCAAACAACAGCAGCAGCCACATGTAACATGGGGGACTAAACGTACGAGTTTTTGCTTCTTTCTCGGCTGCGCGATTGGCGCTCCCCACTCTCCTTTCAACTCGAGTCAACGAATGTCCAACGTATCTCAAGTCAGTCAATCATTGTTGCAGATGTATCGGGAACGCGCTGGTGATCCGGCATTCTGGGCGGAACCGATGAATGCCCTGACCAATGCGTCGTTCGTTATTGCGGCAGCGTTCGCCCTCGATTTCGCGATTCGTCGAAAAGCATTGACGCCCAACACGCTCGCTCTGATTTCGGTCGCCGCCGTAATCGGTGGAGGTAGCTTCCTGTTCCACACGATGCCATCTTTTCGCACCATGTGGCTTGACATTATCCCAATTGCCTTGTTCCAAATTCTCTTCTTATGGCTTATCTCGCAGAAGCTGTTGTTGACTACCGGATGGATGTCTGCATGGATCGTGACTGCGGTGGTCGGAACGTCCTTCGCCTTGAGACCCATCCATGAGCCACTTAACGGTTCGTTGTTCTACATTCCATCATTGCTGGCAATGTTTGTATTCGGAATATTATGGGCAAAACGGAGAGTTGCAGAGCGATCTTTGCTCGGGGTCGCCGCTTGCCTCTTCGCGTTGGCTATCACTGCACGGTCAATCGACTGGATGGTACCTTGGCAATTTGGCACTCACTTCCTCTGGCATCTCCTCAATGGCATCGTCGTCTACTTGGCTCTGAGAACGTGGATCCTCACGGTCGAAAATGAAAATTCACGCGATGCCAACAGGAACTGTCCAAGTAACGCCTAGTCAACGACTACATGGGCAGACTTCGCGGTTATCTTCCAAACCGGTGACCAGCAAAATGGCATATTCGGCTGCCACTTGGACGGCGCGCTAGCGACGCGTCTCAATCGCGTTCGTAATGGATTTTCAAGGGTTTACGTGTTAATCCCACTTGGTTAGGATGTGAAAAAGTGCCCGATGTATGCCCGCCAAATTACCTAAAAGGTCGATCTGCAAGTGGGATCGGGAAACGCTTGAACGCGCCCTTCCGCTGCTCGCAGACCAGATTGCCGACGCCACGCTGATCTGCCGGAAGTGTGGCCGCGCGGCGGCGGAAAAGAGATTGTTGTGCAAACCTGTGAAGCTGGATTCACTGCGAACAGAAAAGGATGGCAAGGATTCGTGACACGGTCGGTGAGGACTAACGGGAGTTTGCACGTCGTCTGTCGATCTGTGAAAGGAATGCTCCGGGCAACTTTCGCGGAGCGAACAGCGAGTTTTTCATTGCGAGTGCTCGTAGCCGCTGCGGGTCTTGTGGCAGCGAGCGGTTGCCAGCCCGCCGGTGCGCCGCCGTCGGATACCGCCGTCACCCCCGCAGACGTCGACGCGGAGGTCCGGCTGCGAGACGTTTTCCGGCGTTATCAGGTCACGTCCTATTACGATGATGATGGCATCGTCATCTTGCATGCGCCGGGCGCCAACGCGTTCCATTCCAACGAAACGGAAACGGCTCCACTGAGTGTTCACTTCGATCCACGTGAACTCGCTGTCGAAGCCTACACCGCGAGGATTCGTGTGCAGGCGCACAACGAAACTGCGTCTCGTGACACGCAGCGGACGGATATGGTGGCTTGGTTCGACGAGCCCCAGACTTCTCATTTTGACTCGCAAGTCCTCAGGCAGCAGTGGCAAGCGGCCGTGACTGATCGCGTGCCCCTACCTCGGGTCTTGAACGATGAGGTGCTCCGCGCTCGCTTGTCGGCGGGTCTGGCTGGACCGCCGCCACAACTGGAATGGCTGCTCGCCGATCATCCCATGCAAAAACTGTTTGAGCCTCAGACTCGATTTGAGTGGCTCCGTCCCGCGACGATTGACAGTGTCGAGCTGCAACGGATCGCGGTGACGTCGAAGTCCGAACGGTTCGTGTTTTGGATTGATGCCAATTCCAGTCTTATCCGCCGGGTCGAGTTACCGCTGCCGGATCTCGCGGCGATCGGAGCCAGGATCGATCGTGGCGGGTGGTCGCTGCGTTTGGAGTTGCGCTCGGCGACGTTCCAGCCGCCCGCAACCGGACGCGTTGTCGAATTCCCGCATCCGCCTCGGCAGCCGAAGCTCGTCCGCGCCTTCGTGCCCTTGCCCCCGCCCCCGCCCTCGCCGCTGATCGGACAACAGGTTTCACTGAGGCCACTGTGGGAGTCGGCGTTTGATCGACAGGGTGAGTCACCCGCGGGGATCGAGTATTTGCTCATTGCGGTCCCCCCCGCCGAAGCATCGGATATCCCGGCTTGGTTGCAGACGTGGATGCAATCCATTCCCACCCTCACATCGCCTGGGTTCCGCAGTACTGACGTGGTGATGGTGGCGTCTGACCATGATGTTCGCAGAGTTCTGCGTGACTTGCCGATAACGATCGTGGCCCCGAGCCTCGTCGACAGGCTGGTGCGGCAATTGCGGATGGATGCTGGAGAGATGAGGCTGGTTCAGTCGCAGCCGGCCAACAGCGATGCAGGAAAAATTTTGCTGTGCGAAACGGCGACCAATCCGAGCACGATGTCCAATGCCTTCGCGGTTATCCGCGACTCAGCGGCTGGGGTGGATGTTGCGGCACGCATCAAGCATGACTACGACGCCATCCTGCGTGAGTACAACGCGAAACTGCGCGATCAGCGAATGGATTGATTACTCGCCACGGCACCGACCACACTGCTCGAGTACCGTGCGTCGTGAAACGCCGACAGAGAACAATCCAATAAAACCCCGGAGCTCGCCTCAACAGGGGCGATGACATCGGAACCGCTGGCCGCCGCGAATTCTGGCGGTGCTGTCCTGGTTTGTTCTGATCGAGGTAGGGAGTGCCCGATTGTGGTAACATCGCATTGGCCGTAGCCCCCCTTCGTCACCTGCGGATCGTCGAGTGAAGCCCTGTCTTATACTGGAAGGGATCGTTGTTGGGTGGGAGCTGCCCATCCGACGCACCGGGGTATTTCAAAATCATTTCACAACTAAGGACACCATCATGTCAGATCACGTTTACAAAAAAATCGAACTCGTCGGCACCTCGCCGAACTCGATCGAAGAAGCCGCCGCCAACGCAATCACACTGGCATCGAAAACGGTGCGCGGAATGCGTTGGTTCGAAGTAGTCGAGACGCGGGGTCATCTTGTCGACGGCAAAATCGCTCATTGGCAGGTAACACTGAAAGTCGGATTCACACTGGAGTCATAACGATGAGTCGAACCGTATGCCACCAGAGACTTGGGATGAGTCGAACGCGTAAAATCATCGCCATTGCCGTTTGTTTCGCGATGATATTTTCGCTGAATTGTTCGGAATCAGCCTTGGCGGCCCAACCACAGCTGAACTTTCTCGTGCTGCACCCGGATAACCCGCACTACTTCCAGTGGAATGGCAAGCCGACCGTGTTGGTGACCTCAGGCGAGCACTACGGGGCAGTGTTGAATCTCGATTTCGACTACATCCAATATCTCGACGAGCTCCAGCGGTGTGGACTCAATCACACGCGAACTTTCACGGGTGTCTATCGGGAGGACGGATCAGCTTTTCACATCACTGACAACACTCTGGCACCCGCGGACGATCGATTCATCTGTCCGTGGGCACGAAGCGATGAAATTGCATCTGAGGGCGGTAACCATCGGTTTGATCTGACAAAATGGAATGAAGCCTACTTCGTTCGCCTGAAGGACTTCGTCGGCCAAGCGGCCAAGCGTGGGATCGTCGTCGAGCTGACGCTGTTTTGCCCTATGTATAACGACAGCATGTGGCAAGTCTGTCCGATGAAGTCGTCCAATAATATTAACCGGGTCGGCGATTGCGCATCCAACGAGGTGTATTCATTGCAGCATGACGATCTGACCAAAACACAGATCGCAGTGACACGAAAAATCGTGAGTGAACTTCGCGACTACGGCAACTTGTATTACGAGGTTTGTAACGAACCCTATTTCGGTGGCGTCACGATGCCGTGGCAACACAAAATCATCGAAACCATTGTCGAGGCCGAGGCGGAGTTTGCTAACCAACACCTCATCTCGCTCAATATCGCCAACGGGCGTCAGAAAATTGACCAACCGCATCGGCGCATCTCGATTTTTAACTTTCATTACTGCGTACCGCCCGATGTCGTCGCAATGAATGCCGGACTCGACAAAGTAATCGGAGAGAATGAAACCGGATTCCGTGGTTCGGCCGACGTGCTCTACCGCACGGAGGGCTGGGACTTTTTGGTGGCGGGCGGCGCGATTTACAACAATCTCGACTACTCGTTCACTGCCAAACATCCTGACGGCACGCTCACCGGTTACCAATCGCCAGGCGGCGGGAGTGTTGAACTTCGGAACCAACTGGGGATTCTCAAACGATTATTCGACTCGATCGACTTCGTCGCCATGATGCCGGACGACTCGATAGTGCAGTCCATTTCACCAAAATTGACAACGAGCGTGCTCGCGAATAAGGGAAACTCGTATGTCATGTACATGCACGTGCCGCTTCCCAACAAGCCGGATGATTTAAAGCAGCGACTGCGAGACAACATCGCGGCCAAACTCACTCTCGCCATGCCGGAGGGCACGTACCAAGTCAGGTGGCTCGATACCAAGACCGGCAACGAGGAAGAAACCGAACCCGTCGATCACCCGGGCGGTTCGCTGAAACTTGAGTCTCCGAAATTCGACAATGACATTGCGCTCATTTTGGTCCGGTCCGAATAGGATGTTTGAACGCCTGCGTGCGAGTCGAAGTGCTCTTCATTGGATTACTTGGTAAAGGACACAGTCATTTGAACGTAGCAATTCAACGTTTGGCTTCTTGATGGTACTCGGGGCGCGACAGCAATTGATCAAGGTACGGTTCATAAGCAGGGTCCTTGACCCAGAATCTGGATCCGGGATCGTCACGGATTAGTTTGCCTTCTCGATAGTCCTTGCCCGCATTGCTTTCCGCGATGGATTGATTGAATGCGATGGCCTGGCGTTTCATCTCGGCGGCCTTCTGTGGTTCGGTCTTAGCGACGTTCGTCGATTCATGAGGATCAGCTTTTAGGTTGTAGAGTTCAGTAGTATCTTTTTTTTCATCGAAGATGATTTTGAAATCATTGTCGATCAACACCGTCTTGCTTTGGTAGTGAAACGGCAGCGGCTTCTCTCGCCGCGCGAGATCGTTTGTGAAAAGAGGAACCAAACTGACGCCGTCGATCGGATTTCCCATGCTCGAAAGGGGCAGACCTACTAGGTCGGCAATGGTCGGGAAAATGTCGATCACTCCAGCGGGATACTCGGTGATTCGCGACTGAATCACTGCCGGCCATTCGATGATCGCGGGCACGCGTAGCCCGCCTTCGTAGACCGAACCCTTGAACCCGCGCAGGCCGCCCACGGAGTCACACCCCACACCTGGCAACCCGCCATTGTCGCTGTTGAACCAGACGAGCGTGTTGTCGGCGATTCCCATTCCTTTCAATCCAGAACGCAACGCTCCGATGCTGCGATCCATTGCGACTAACTCGCCGTGATGCTGCCGGCCTTTCTCATTGAGGTTGGTAAAGTCTTCCGAATCGTCGACGGCGGCATGAAACGGGCTATGCGGTGAGCCGTACCAGATAACGGTAAACGATGGCCTATCCAACTCGCGTTGCTGATCGATGAACTCGAGTGCTTCGGCCACGACAATTTCAGAGGAATCACCGCGAAATTCTTCGAAATCTCCGCCGCGGCTCATGATCGGATTGATGTCGAAAAAGTTGGTAACTGACAACCAACGTTCAAACCCAAACGTTCCCGGATGATGGGAGTCGCTCGCCAATACGGGAGCGCCAGGTCCGCGCAACCCATTGAGGTGCCATTTGCCAAAGTGGCCGGTTGCGTAACCGGCATCTCGCATCGCTTCGGCGAGCGTTCTCTCTTGGTGCCTCAGCGCGTAACCATGTGAATAAACTCCCGTACGATCGTGTGTCCTGCCCGTTAACACACTCGCTCGTGTTGGCGAGCAGACTGGGCCACCGGCATAGAAGCGATCCAACCGCAAACCGTTGGCCGCCATCGCGTCGAGGTTCGGCGTCTTCAAGTACGGGTGATCGTAGTATCCCATCTGCCCCCATCCTTGATCGTCACTCATGACAAGGACGATGTGGCGAGGATGCGACAAGTGCTTGGCTGCACGATCCGCATTTCCTGCCGCGAGCGCGCCGGCGGCGTTCAAGCAGAGGAGAAAGCCAAAAGCGCTCAGGCGACAACCGATCGTGAAGACGCGAATATGATTGAACATGGATGTTTCGTCGAAGAGAGAGAGCAGCTAGGACGCATATTAGGCACGTCTCCGCACCCATTCTACAGCATCTTCGCGCGTGCAAATGTTTCCATCGAGTTGCATGCGACGGAGGTCCGCCAGCCAGTCGCGAAAACGGGGTCCAGGAGTGAATCCCATCTCAATCAGATCGTCGCCGCTGAGCAGCGGTGGCGGATCGAGTGACTCAGGACTGCGCTGAAGTTCGATCTGGGCACGTGTGATCCCAGCGTTGGTGTCCGCGAGCGCATGGGCGACGGGCATGATGACGTCAATATCTCGGTTGACCAAGATTGGCTGTAGGATCGACCACGGAACGTCCGCACACTGGCAAATCTTCGGCGCAAACTCAATCCCCGCAGTAATCGCACGCTGTTCGGCTACCGATAACTTCCAACGCCGCGTCAATGTTTTTAACCCGCGTTTGGCATCGGCGATTCGTGGGTGCAAAACGGAGAGCGTCGTGGCCACCGCAGTTTCGAACGAACGCAGAGGCAATCGTCCCCAGCAGACGCCCAAGCGCCTCTCATCGAGAGCGTCGAGCTGTGGCCAGACCTCTCGGTGCAGTCCTGTGCTAACGAGCAGGCGAAGTCCATTCACCGCATCGCCTTGGCACAACACTCGTCGCATTTCAGCTCCGATACGTTCGCCGCTGACAGCGCTCAACGTGCGTGCATGTTGGCGAATCGCCGCAAGTGTTGAAGCGTCAATGCTCAATCCCAGAGTGGTGACGAATCGCACAGCGCGGAGCATCCGAAGCTTGTCTTCGTCGAAGCGTCGGTCGGCATCTCCAATGGTGCGGAGGTGCATCGAACGCAGGTCGGTGATCCCATCGACGTAATCCAGAATCACGTCACGTGCCGGATCGTAGAACAACCCGTTGATCGTAAAGTCGCGTCGTGCCGCATCCGCTTCGGCCGTGCCATAGGTCACGTGATCGGGACGCCGACCATCACTGTAAGTGCCGTCAGCGCGAAACGTCGCGACCTCGGTCGGCACCAGGGATTCACGCTCCACGTTTTCAGGACGAGGAGGCAAGACTCCGATGACACCGAACGACGCACCAAAAGAAATCGTATGTCGTTTTCCAAAAACCCGCTGGACCGATTCCGGCGTGGCATCGGTCGCAACGTCAAAATCTTTTGGAGTGCGGCCAAGTAAAGCGTCACGCACGCATCCGCCAGCCAAAACGGCAAGGTAGCCATCGCCCCGCAATCGCTCAATGATGCGAATCGCTTCCCGAGCCGGTGGCGACTGCAAGACAGCGTGGGGAAATTTCATGGCGACTCTAGTTATGCAGTCCGCATTCGGTCTTTTGGAACCCGCTCCAACGCCCTGCTCGTTCGTCCTCGCCCATCCCCACGGAGCGAGTGCAAGGCTGGCAGCCGATGCTGGGGTAATTTTGGTCGTGGAGCGGGTTGTAGGGAATTTTCTCCTTCATAATCAGGGACCACACCTGCTGATGTGTCCAGTTGGCCAACGGGCTGATCTTGACGAGCTGAAACTTGCGATCCCAGCCCACAATCGGTGACTTCGCACGATCTTCACTTTGATCGCGCCGGATCGCGCTGGCCCAAGCGTGAAAACCTCGCGCGGCTTCGTGCAGCACCCGAATCTTCCGTTCGAAGCAACAGCGGTTGGGGTCGGTACCGTAGATCGGCCCGCCGTTCTCACGTTCAAATTCCTCCACGGTGAGCCGCGGATACTTGTACTCGACAGTCATTCCGTACCGCTCAAGGACTCGCTCGCGCAGTTCCAGCGTCTCCTTGAACTGATACCCTGTTTCCAAGTTGAAAACGGGTGTTTCGGGAGCAATTTCCGACAGCATGTGGAGGATCGTCATGCCTTCGGGACCGAACGCGGTCGCCATCGTGAATTTCGGGGCGAAGCGATCCACCGCCCATTTCAGAATTGACTGCGGTGTTTCGTTCTCCAGCGATTGACTCTCGCGTGCCAGCTCGGCCAAGAATTCGGGAGTGGGCTCAAGCGGCGGATCCGCCACCCTCGCGCCGCCCACCAGGGGAATCCCCTGCTCGTCGACTTCCATCGCCTTCCGGACAGCCGATGCAGCCCCTGCCGATTCTTCACTCGAGAGTATTTTCGACGATGGCGAATCGAGGGTCACGATGGCATGGCTCAGGAAAGGTGAGGACTGACAAGAACGACGCGGAAACAGGCATCTGACGGTACGTTTTTTACAAAATGAGCCGTTCGGGCGCTAACGGGTTTTGTCGATATCCCAACCCGACGCGCCAGCGAGGCACTCAAATCATCCCACGCAAGCGCTTCGGGTTAGCTATTCGAATAAACTTCCACCAGAATACAATCCTGACCTAAATGGTCAAGTATCTCCATCGGCCGCCGCCGGTGGCAGGCTTGAGCAGATCTGCAATCGTGCTCCCTCCGCATAGACGAATCCGCAATCGCCAGCACTCAAAGAGTCATGGTGCTAGAATAGTTTTACCCCTCCAGCCCCGATTTGAAGGAGATCTCGATGACTCGATTGCGTTCCACCCCCGTTTTGGGTGCCCTATTCGCCTTCGCCGCCGTAACGGTTTGCGGACTCGGCGTGTCGGTCCAGGCTGGCAAGATCGAGTTGTCTGGCGGCGGTCAGTTGACGGGCAGTATTAAACCCGTGACGAAGCCGGATGGATCCGCCTCTCACACTGTCGTGAAGATCGACGACGACCTCTCCGTTGCCGTCGCAGCCACCCACGTGCGACACACCGTCGTCGCGGCAGATTTGCAGGAATATCGGGATCGAGCGTCTGAGGCGGGCCAGACTGCCGAAGATCAATTTGAACTCGCACATTGGTGCAAGTTGCACACCCTGCTGCCGCAGTATCGCTTTCACCTCACGCGAACAATTGAACTGGATCCGAATCATCGCTACGCACGCGCGGCGCTGGGTTACATCCCGCACAACAATGAGAGCGGTTGGATTGATGCCGAAGCACTCCGCCGCGACCAGGGATTGATCCACGCCAGTAAGGGCTGGGTGCTTCCCGAGGTACTGGCAGCACGCACTCAAGCCGATGAGGCGGACAAGCAATCCAAGTTATGGATCAAAAAGTTTCGTCGACTGCATGCCAACGCGGCCCGTGGTGACAGCGAAGCACTGGCCGAAATCCAGGCCATTGAAGATCCGATGGCGACCCGTGCCATTGCAGAGGAGTTAGCCAGGTCACGAAACTCTAAGCTGAATCTTCGTAGCTTGCGGATGCTCTATGTGAAATTGTTGGGCCGGCTTCGAAATGCAGCCTCGGTTCCGGCGCTCGTAGAAATGGGGCTGAACGAGCCCGATGAATTGATTCGCGAGGAATCTCTACGCCAACTGACTCAATTCGGTGCTTCGTCGGCCGTGGCGACTTACGTGCCGCTGCTGCGTTCCAGTTCGCCTTCTCAAGTCGATGCGGCCGCTCGGGCATTGGCATTTTTTGTCGATCCCGAACTCGCCTTTGCCTACGTCGACGCGCTCGTCACCGAGAAACAGTCCCAGGTGCAAATCGGCAGCGGCGGCACGGGAGCGACATTCGGGAACAACGGACTATCAGGTATGAGTCAGGGATCGTCGGTCTACACGAAAACGACTGCGATTCGTCATCCCGCCGCTCTGCAGTTGGTCAAGGCGATTGCACCGGACGCCCACGATTACGGCTTCGATGAAGCTGCCTGGCGTCAATACTTCGCCGCCCTGAGGAATCCCTATCGTGAGGACCTCCGCCGAGACTCCGAATAACGTTCAGGAACGTCGAATCGGCAACAGCTATTTCAATTTGGACTTCAACGTTTCGGTGAAACGCTGGTACTCCGTTAGAGAATGCCGCCGTGGGTCCGGATCGGAGTTAGGTGGCTGGGGGCGTCAAGCTGCCAAAATCGCTCCCACTCGTCGACCAACGCACGTAGGTTTTCTGAGGTGTAGAGCAGCTGCTGGACCCGACGTTCCGGACGAGCTGAGTAAATTGGAAGGAAACAGCCAACCGATGTCGAGATCGCCATCATCAGGACGATGCCCAGGATCCACCGGGTGGCGAATGCCCGTAGTGATGCCGAGGGACCTCGCTTTGCCCGGCCAGTCGTTTCGGCCGCAAAGGTGGCGTCGATCGCCGTAGTCGCAAGTTTCATGGGAAGTTCCTCCGTGAACAACATGGACTCGCGAATCTGAGTTATGCCCAATCGCCGGTGGGGCGAATCGGGTTCTCAGCAGTTTCGCGAGCTGATTTCGAGTTTTGGCTGTGCTTGGATCGAGCGGAATGCTCGGTTGAGTCGGCGGTCGGTTTCTGAGTTGGCTTGCCGTCCGATGCGTGATCCGGATCGAGCCAGTCCGGGCGTCCGGGCTGCTCGCTCAAGTCACGCACTCGCTGCTCCATCTCCCTGCCGGGTTTGAAACTGACGACGTACTTTTCGGGGACGTGAACCTGTTGGCTGGTTTTGGGATTCCTCGCGCTGCGTGCGGCCCGAAGTTTGACTTCGAAAACGCCAAAGTTTCGCAGTTCGATTCTGCCCTCACAGACCAGAGTCTCGATAATCGAGTCCAAGGTCCGCTGCACCACCTTCTTGGTCTGTTCTTGCGTCAGACCGAGTTCTTCGGAAATGACGCGTACAATTTCTTTCTTAGTCACTCCGCTGGCGCTCCCATCCAGTTGACTCGTTCGAAGGCACAGCGTGGCTGGCGTCGCGTTGACGCAAACCGTTAAAGCTGCTCGACTTAGGAGTCGTCACTGTATGGACGCAAGCGGGCGAGTGTCAAGCGGCTTGGTTGCAAAAAGCCAGGCGAAAGGTGAATTTGCCTGCCCCCTGCTCATCAGTCGCCCCGTAAACCGAAGCGGCCGACTCCGCGCCACAATGACCCGCATAGTAGGTATCGACCAGCACAATCGTCAAAGTCCAATCAATCTCGGAATTATTTGACGTTGTTCCTCAGACCGACTTCTCGCGGCGGCGGACTTCGATCTGATCGAGCGTGTACAGCTGGCCCTTGCCCGCCCCTGGGCATGCTTCACAGGTTTCCCGCCAATCCGCAGGCGACTCCAGCGTGCTGTCCCAGAACGGCCAAGTCCGGCACTGGATCGGACGCGCCTTGTAGACCAGACAATGCCGCGACTTAGGATCGAGAAAGATGCAGTCGCCATCAGGATATTCATTGAGACTGGACAGATTCCCCACCCGCCGGGTGAATTTGCGTTCAAATTCCTCGACACTCAACTTCAATTCTGCTGCCATCGCAGTAGTTTCGGCCTCGTCGATGAACACGTATCCGGGCTCGCCGCTGCAGCACGCACCGCACTGGGTGCATTCAAAACGCAGCCCATCGGCGTACCAAGGCGGATTGGACGGCGTGGTCGGACGGGATCTTCGTCGTGGCATTTCCGTTAGCTCGCTCTTACGAATCGTATCCGTGCGGGTGGGCCTGATGCCAACGCCAAGCCGTCTCGACGACTTCTTTGACGTCCGTATATTTCGCATTCCAGTCCAACAGTTCGCCGGCTAAGGTGGCGTCTGCGATCAGCTTCGCGGGATCGCCGGCACGTCGCTCGCCCATCACGACGGGAATCTCGTGACCGGTGACGGCGCGGCATGCATCGATGATCTCACGCACGCTGATACCATTGCCGGTGCCGAGATTGACGCAGATTCCCTTGCCCGGCTCCAATCGCTCCATGGCTCGCAGGTGAGCTTCGGCGAGGTCTTCGACGTGAATGTAATCACGGATGCAGGTGCCATCGGGCGTGGGATAATCGTCGCCGAAAATCGTGATGCTTTCGCGTTGGCCTAACGCCACCTGCAAGACGATAGGAATCAGGTGCGATTCTGGGTCGTGGTGTTCGCCGATATGGCCGTCGGGATGGGCTCCGGCAGCGTTGAAATATCGCAGAGCCGCGTAAGCGAACCCGTAGGCGTGAGCGTAATCGGCGAGGGCACGCTCGATCACGAGTTTGGTGAACCCGTAGGGATTGATCGGGTTTTGCGGAGTGGATTCAGCGATTGGCACCTTGTCGGGTTGCCCGTAGGTCGCCGTCGTGCTGCTGAAGACGATTTTCTTAACATCCACGCGCCGCATCGCCTCAAGCAGTGACAGTGCGGCGACGACGTTGTTTTGATAGTAGGAGGCAGGATCTTTGACCGATTCACCGACTTCGGCAAACGCCGCAAAGTGCATCACGACGTCAATCGCGTTATCTCGAAGCGTTTTCTCAACCAGATCCGTATCGTTAAGATCGCCGCGAATAAGTGTTCCCTGCGGCACGGCAGCCGCGTGACCGCGCGAAAGATTGTCCAAGACAACGACATTGTGGCCCTCGGCGGTCAGCCGCGCGACGGCGTGCGAGCCAATGTATCCGGCACCACCTACTACCAATACGTTCATCTACTTCATTCCAAGCGAAAGTTGGGTCGATAAGAAGTAGCAGAGAATAGCGAATACACCGTCGGGAGACTACGGATGGCAAAACGGATGACCAAGCTGCAGCAGCTCCAACATGGCGGCTCGGCACCGAAGAAAAGTGACGCGAGTGACTCCATTTGTGCTGATTTTCTAACCTACCTCCAACGCGAATGCCATCTAGCCAAGAACACGATCGAAGCATATAGCCGCGACATGAAACAATTTGTCGCCTGGTTAGAGGGTCGCAAGCCGGCTGAAGTCAACGTGACCGACTTGTCTGGTTTCGTCGGCTATCTTCACGATCGTGATCTCGCCCCTGCCTCCATCTCGCGTAACATCGTCGCGGTGCGAATGTTTTACAAATATTTGCAGCTGGAGGGTCTCGCGACCGAGAATCCCGCCGAATTGATCGCCACTCAAAAAGCTTGGCAGCGCATGCCGGGCGTGATGTCGCCGTCGGAAGTGGAGATGTTTTTGTCCTCGGTGAAGAAGAGTGACTCATTCTGGGAGCGGGATCGGGCGCTACTGGAAGTGCTCTACGCCACGGGCTGTCGTGCCTCGGAGGTCTGCTCGTTGCGGGTACGTGACCTCTCACTTCCTGAGAAACATTTGCGCTGTCACGGCAAAGGTGATAAACAGCGGATGGTACCGATCGGTGGTCGGGCGATCGAGGCCATTGAACTATATCTGGCACAGGCTCGTGGGATTCTCGCCTCGCGAGCCCCTTCGCTCTGCGATGAGTTGTTCCTCTCTCGCTGCGGCCGGCCGCTTGATCGTATCCAGCTCTGGCGACTCGTCAAACGATACTCTCAGCGCGCTGGCATTCTGTCCGAGATCAGTCCCCACTCTCTTCGGCACAGCTTCGCGACGCATCTGTTGGCGGGGGGTGCCGATTTGCGGCAGGTCCAGGAAATGCTGGGTCACGCGAGTATTCAAACGACCCAGATCTACACGCACGTCGAGCATAGCCGCTTGCAACGCGTCCACCGCGAGTTTCATCCGCGGGCCTGAGGACGTTCGCGTTGCTGGGCATAAAGTCAAAACAGTCGACCGCTTTGCTGCGACGCAACCCCTCGTCAACAAACTTAGCCATTTTGAAAGGCATCGCTGTTGCGCAGCGAGGCAACGCCACTGCACGTAAATAGTCGCATGGATCCACATCTGCACAAGACTGAGTGAGCAGTGAATTCTTTCGTGAATGAACCGGTCCGCTACCGTCGTTTCTCACGCACCCGCGAAGAGGGGATGCGTCGACTGATCTTGACACGGTTCGGCAAAAATCTGAATGCTGCGGATGTTACGACGGAAATCTTGAGTGATTCTTAGAAAAACCTCCAAAGTCTGATCCGGTGCGAAATTTAAATCTCGATGATCGCCCTCTCTCGTCTCACGTGTCGCTCGCGGTCGCGAAGCTAGTCGCTGTGTGCCTCGTCGCGATCCTGTGGCACGATGGTGCTGCTGCGCAGGCTCCTATGGACCCCTATGCAACAGGTGGTTACGCAGGCGGGACGACTAACATCTATAATGGCCCCACAACTTGGTTGAGTTCACCCAGCGGGTTCGGTTCGCTGCTCGGTACACCGCCCAGTGATCGGTTTTGGTTCCGAGCAGAATATCTGCGATGGATGACTGAGGGCATGAACACCCCCGTGCTCGCTACGACCAGCACGGCGGGAACGCCCCAGGATGAGGCGGGAATTCTCGGATTTGACTCAACCAGCACCCTCTTCGGTGGCGGAAAAATCAACGGTGGTTCGACCAACGGACTGCGGCTCAAAGGCGGCTTCTATTTCACGCAGTCGGCTGCGTTCGGCATCGAAGGCGAATACTTTGGACTGGCCGATCAGAACGATGGGTTCTCGGGAGGTAGTAACTATCCCATTCTGGCGCGGCCTTTTTTTGATACAACGAAAGACCAAGAAACATCTCAGCTGATCAATTATCCCAACGTGTTCGCGGGTAATTTGGCGATCAGTTCTGCAAGTAGTATTCGCTCGGCCATGATCGCAGGCCGCGCTTCGCTGTGTCCGACCTGCGGCGGGGCCTGCGTTTCCTGCCAAGATACTGATCGAGTCGATTGGATCGTGGGCTATCGTCACATGCGGCTAGAGGACCAACTGGAGATATCCGAAAACGCTGAATCTTTTGTCCCAGGTGCATTGGGAACCGTTCAGTTGAGAGATCAGTTCGGCACCAAGAACGAATTCAATGGGTTGCAGTTGGGTGTGGCGTACCAGGCCAACATGAAACGCATCTGGTTGGAATCGCTGCTCCGCGTGGCGGTCGGGCAGAACAAACAATCGGTGGGGATCGAGGGTTCGACCGCACTGACGGAGTTCGGCACGACCACCAACTATCCGGGCGGGTTACTTGCTCAGCGCTTCAATTCAGGGTCGTATGAACGCAACCAATTCACGATGTTACCGGAAATCGGTTTGACGCTGGGGGTACGGATATTCGACTGGATGCATGCGACGGTCGGGTACACTGTCATTTACCTCCCCGCGGTCGTTCGCGCGGGTGACCAAATCGACACGGACGTGAATCCCAATTTGTTGGCACCGCCAGTGGATCCATTGACCGGTTCCCATCGCCCTCAATTTCGCTTTGTCGAGAGCGACTATTACGCCCAGGGCCTAAGTCTGGGTATGCAGTTGCAGTTTTAAGATGGTTTGGGAAACTGTGTCGGTGAATGCCGATTGGCAAAACCAGCTCCCCCGACCTGCTGAAAAGGCACTCGACGACAGTCATGACGTTACCGCTTCCCCTTTCGATCGACGCTGCCGAGGGGCATCGCGCCATCGACGAGGTCTGGATTTGCGCTTCGCCTAGCGCGGGCAGCGGCAGGGGGCGTCACGAGATTGGCCTGCTCGTTGAACGTTTACGCGCGAAGCTGAACGAAGTGCATGTCACGCACAGCATCGCGGCGCTGCGAGAGCGAGTCGAGGACGACACACGCTCCACGCAGCGGTTTGCGGTCGTGGCGGCGGGCGGCGATGGGACACTCGCCCTGGTGGCGCAGAATTTACCGAGCGAGATTCCGATTGTGCCGATGCCCATGGGAACGGAGAACTTGCTCGCACGTTATTTTGGCTACACCTGTACCGCAGCGGCTGTGGACGACTCGATCACGCGAAACGAGCGGTATGTGATCGACGCCGGAATGGCCAACGGACGACTGTTCCTCGTCATGGTCACGGCGGGGATGGATGCGGAAGTCGTGCGAGGCATGCACCTGACGCGGCGCGGTCACATCACTCGTTGGAGCTACGCTCGGCCCATTCTGCGAGCACTTTCTAAATATACGTACCCATTGATTACGTCCAGCGAGACGGGTGGTGCAACGGAGGTGACGGAGTCGGCGGCGTGGATGATGGCATTCAATCTCCCTCGCTATGGCGGAGGGTTGGGTATTGAGCCCGATGCGATTCCCGATGACGGGCTGCTTGATCGCATCGCTCTTCGTCGAGGTTTTTTATGGAATGGGCTCCACTACTTGGCACGAATCCGGTTGGGCCAACACCTCGGACATCGAGACGTCGACCGCAGGCGATTCCAAAAGGCGCGTTGGTCGTCACCCACTCGGGTGCCATATCAGATTGATGGCGACTACGCAGGGCGATTGCCGGTGGAGATCGAAGTGTTGCCCCGGCGCGTGACTTTGTTGATGCCGGACCGTGATCTCTCAGCGGTCAGGTTGTGACGCGCTCGTCCAAGGTGGGCGGCCATCCGAAGTGGTCGGTCGCTGACGGAACGCCCTCTTGATGCGGTCATGAGTTTCCTGCGGCCACTCATTCGAGGCGAGCGTCCCTGGGGTAAGCGTGAAGCGCTATAGCTGTGATCCCGCTGGCACCACTGTGACTCTCCAGCGGGAAAGTTGGTTACTTTGTTCGTTTGGAAGAGAATTCTTGTGGATGACTCTTTACTTCAACCGAAACCAGGGAATAATCTTCACGATATCGACAAACATGGCTTGAGCGTTGCTGACTCAGTTTGTCGACCTTTTCCCAGCAATCCCAAAGACGCCATTTCCCATCGGCCCGATTTTTGCGATTCGGTCGAAGTCTAATCCATCGCGTGATGGACAGATGAGACCTGCTCGCAGCATCGAGATGACGGATTTCGGCGCTCGTTCAAATACACTCATGGATCCGCTGTTGGATAGCAGCGTGGTCACTGGATTCGTTGCGCATCAGTCGTTCGCTTTTCCCCATATGCTAGTGTTGGCATGTAACCGAGCGGCTAGAGTTTCTCCTCGTCTTGAAAGAGAACGGTCAGTGAACGGCTTGGTAGCATTGGTGGCAGTCGCCACCATCGTTGGAGCGGTGGCCCTGTTGGAAGCATGGTGGTACCACCGCCAACTCATGAAAATTCCATATCGAATCCACGTCAACGGCACCCGCGGCAAATCGTCCGTGACGCGGTTGATAGCCGCAGGCTTGCGAGCAGGCGGGATACGCACGTGTGCTAAAACCACCGGAACGCTGGCGCGGATGATCTTCGAGGACGGTCGTGAACTGCCAATTTTTCGACCCGACCGGGCGAATGTGATTGAGCAAAAGCGAATCGTAAAGACTGCGGTGGCCGAGGGTGCCGAAGCGCTCGTGATCGAGTGCATGGCGTTGCAACCGTTGTTGCAGTCGGTTTGCGAATTGAAACTCGTGCGATCCACTCACGGTGTCATCACCAATGCCCGTGCCGATCACCTCGACGTGATGGGGCCCACTCGGCTTGACGTCGCTCGCGCCCTATCGGCGACCATTCCCGTTGGCGGTACGCTCTTAACAGCCGAAGACCGCGCTGACTCACTCCGAGTGATGGGCGATGCCTGTGTAGATCGTGGTTCTTCGCTGAAGAGTATTACATCAGCGGATTCAGCTGCGATCACACCTGAGGAACTTGCTCAATTCTCCTACTTGGAACACGCGGAAAACGTGGCTCTGTCGCTCGCCGTCTGCGAGCAGATGGGTGTAGCACGCGATGTGGCGCTGCGTGGGATGTGGGCTGCCGAGCCCGATCCGGGTGCGATGCGTGTCCACCAACAAACCATTCGTGGCGACTCGTGGCACTTCGTCAATGCCTTCGCCGCGAACGACCCCGAATCGACGACCCGGATTTGGGATGCTGCCTACGAATACTTCCCCGGTGTGAACCGGCGTGTTTTGGTGATGAATTGCCGCGTGGACCGCATCGACCGCTCCGTCACGATGGCCAATGCATGCGTGCAATGGAAAGCTTATGATCGCGTCGTGATTATCGGCTCGGGCACGGACGTGTTCCTTCGGCGATTGCTCAAAGGTGGCATCGATCAAAATCGAATTCTCTGTTTGGGAAACGCCACGGGTGACGAAGTCGTCACCATGCTGTTGGAATCTTTCGCAGCCGAAGCGGCGCACATGTCACGAACGTCCGCCAACAGTAACGATGCTGCTGTCGCCGTGGCGACACGAGAGAAGGACACCGGAATGCTGTTGATGGGTGTGGGCAATATCGCTGGACCGGGAATGGCACTGGCAGACTTTTTCGAACAGAAAAACGGCTGGGAACGATATGAACTTCCCCAGTCAGCCCCCGCTCGTGTGCTGGAGATGGTCTGAAATGGAATGGCTCGCCCTATCGATTGGCATTGGCTTAGTCGTCAGTTTGTTGTTTACCGAAGCGTTCGGTTTGAGCGTTGGCGGGATGATCGTGCCCGGATACCTTGCCCTGTCCTTCAACCAGCCGCTGACGGTCGTCGCAACGATTCTGGCAGCACTGCTGACAGCCTGGTTAGTGCATGAGATCGACCGTTACGCGATTCTGTTCGGTCGTCGCCGAGTCGTGCTGACGATGGTGTTTGGTTTCGCGGTTGCCGCGACACTTCGAGGTGCTCTCGAAATGATTTGGCCGAGCGTCAGTATGTCGCTAGCGGGCGGTGTTCCGATTGACCCAGCAGGTTCGCTTGCTTGGATGCATAGCATGACCGTCATCGGATTTGTGATACCGGGACTCGTTGCGTTGTGGATCGCGCGCAGCGGGGTGGTGCAAACCCTTTCGCCGCTGATCATCGCGACGTCGCTGGTTTACCTGACCCTGGTGGCGATGGGCGTCACCCACATCGCCTGAGGCCTGGATGGATCAGGGTGCGTTGGTGAGCGCATCATGGACCGGCCAATCTTTTCTCACCGCGTCTGTTGGACCACGCTCCCAAATAACGAACCATGAAAAAGTTGTATTACCGTCCGCAGAAGATCTCCTCGGCATCGCTATTATTTCTCGCGGCACTGTCCATAGGTGCCGTGTTCGCTCTGCGTCACGCACCGCGTCGCTCCGCGGGGCTGGAGCGACTCGTTGGCAAAGCGAAGCACATTCCCGATCTGGACGATCGCATGTTACGAGCGTCCGAGCGAGCCGCTCAGGCATTCGAGGCCATTCACTGCCAACGTGTCCTGCTGGGACACATGATTCTTAAAGTTCACGATCCCGCCAACACGGGGATGGTTGGGCCGTCGATGTCGATGGTCACCAGCCTACCTGGGCACCTCGACGCCAAGCTAACGAGCGTCAACCCCAATTTCGCAGCGGTCGCCATCCGGTTACTCGTTGACGCCGGTGTTCGCCCGGGCGACCGCATCGCAATCGGTTGCACGGGATCGTTTCCCGCACTCGACATTGCCGTCTACACCGCCGCTGAGGCGATGGATCTCCGGCCGGTCATCGTTAGCAGCGCAGCCTCGAGCCAGTTCGGCGCTAACTCACCCGATTTGATGTGGCCCGACATGGAGAAGCTGCTTTTCGAGCAAGGCATCATCAATCATCGCAGCGAAATGATTTCGCGAGGTGGTTTTCAAGATCGTGCCGCTGGGATGAGCACGGACACCCTCGCATTACTCGAAGCTTCCATCGAGCGCAGCGGTCTGCCCCTGATGGACAGCGCCAGCGACGAGGATGCAATCGAGCGCCGCATGATGGTGTATTCCCAAGCGGTCGAAGATGAAACCTATGCGTGTTACATCAACGTCGGAGGGGGCGATGCTTCGGTCGGCGGAACGGTCGGCAATGACGTTCTCGGCGAAGGCCTGATTTTCCCGATGTCCAATCTCAATCCGCGTCGTTTGCTCGGCATCGGACGCGAAACGCCTTCGGCGGTAGCTCGCGTAGTGACGGAGGACGATCCGACTGGCGAAGCGAGCGCGGCTCAGGCGACCGACTGTGTTGCGACGCGGTTCCTGGCCTCGGGTGTGCCCGTTATCAACATGATCAACGTGGTGAAGATGGCCGAGCAGTATGGGCTACCTATCAATGCGACCGAGGCCATTCACGCAGGCGAGGGCGGTGTCTATACCCTTGCGGACCTGCGCCGTCCGTTGGCGGTGCTTGGCATCGTGTTTATTTTGCTGACCACCTTGGTCGTCGTCCGCCCGCCGGCGCGGCTGGTCGATGCGGGCAAGCGACGGGGTTGGTTTGGAACCGGTGCCAAAACGCAACCACAATGGATGGTGTAAGGCGACTACGCAGAGATCTCCTGCACGTATGAATCACGGCATCGATCTGCCTGTTCACCCAGTTCGACGCTGCCAAGATTTGCCACCGTATCGGCTAGGCCGAACCAGCGTCGTGGTTGGCCCTTCGTTTCAAAGCAGATTGCGACGGGTCCGTCGAAGTCTTTCGTGGTCACGACCCGCTCTCGTTTTCCGCCAATGGTGATCGTGACGCTTTCGAACCATGTCGCTCCATTGATTTCGCCGACGGGATCGCCGAAGGAAACGAACGGAAATCCATTCAGCTTGCTGGTGTGGAGTTGTTTGTTGCCACGATAATAAGTGATGAATGACTTGTTCATGGTAAGCCCCTTGTGAATGAACCAACGAATCAATGACCAACATCAATAGTCTTGGCCAGAGGGTGGACACGTTTGGTCAAGAGGGCAGCCAGATGCTGGGCTTTTCGCCTTGCACCGATTCGGATGAATCGCCAACACGGCGAGCCTTGATGCGGACATAGGGAGCGATGACGGCACCCCGATCGGCGAAACTATCGGGTTCCGCATCCTCGGTCGCATGCTTGGGCTCAATCAAATCTTCGACGACAAACCCTGCTCGGCACATGCCGCCAACAAGTTGTTCCCAGCGGTGCAGGAACTCCACCGCACCATTTTCTCGCAGCCGCCGTGAGACAGAGGTTGAGGGATCCGGTGATGGAACCGGAGCGGTTCGGTAGTAGTCGTGCAGCCAAACGAAATGCCCCGCGCGGCGATGGGCCGATGACTGCAGGCTGGCTGGTGATTTGTGTTGGCTGACGTATAGGCCGCCGGGCCGAGTGACAGCGGCTACCTGGGCGTAAACGGCCGCGATATTACTCAGATAGCAAGTACTGACGGGATGAATAACAAGATCGAAGGCAGCTCTCGGCAGCATTGAGAGGTCATCCATTGAGCCCTCGATCAGCCGTACTTTGAATTTTCGTCGTTCGGCGGCCAGTCGATCGAGTTCCAGCATCGCGGGGCTTAGATCAACAACGGTCACGTTAGCCCCCGCAGCGGCGTAAAGGCAACTCTGCCTCCCGCCGCCGGCTGCCAGGCAAAGCACCTTCCAGTCACGAATATCCCCGCCCAGCCAGCCGATTCCGTCGACTGTCTGCAGAGGTTTCTGCAGCTCTTGGTCAGTAACAATCCGGCACAGCGGCGATTGCTCCGCGGCTAATTGCTGGTAGCATTGTCGATTGGTCCGCAGGAGGGTCTGTCGCTCGACGGTCACGGGATTCTTCGCAAAAGAACGATCGGGGGCAGGCAGGGCGCGGGTGGGGGAGGGAGCGACCGCCTGAAGAGAAACTCAGCATTTTTGTGCTGCGACGGTCTGAAAACATCGAAGGTGCGGTTAGTTTTCGCTTATTTTAGGAACTTTTTCTGGGTACAAGTCATCTCACTTTTGTAAACCCAACGCGACGATCTTTTCCTTCGCACCTTTTCCTTCACGGACGCCACGCGACGAAGCCGAGCAAACGGAATCGCTCAGAGAAGGCTCGCCGCTGCCCGATACTATTGAGACCCCGACAGCATGTCAGCTCCTGAACCCGATTACGACCAACTACTCAGCGACCATCTTGATGGGCGGCTCGACGAGGCGGACGCGCAGATGCTGGAACGAAGCATGCGGGAGAATCCCGCATTGCAATCGCAATTTGATGCGCTGGTGACGGACCGTCAAGACCTCCGCGCATTCTTTGCTGCCCCGCAGTCGGCAGGTTCGCGGCTGCCGAGTGACTTTGCAGCTCGCGTGCTCGCGGAGAGCCGCCGCCGAGGATTGCAGACGCAGCGCGCCGAAGTGGCCGCTGCGTCGGTGCAGGCCCCTCTGGTCGAACGGCGCCCGAAACCAGAGGCTGCGCCGAAACGATATCGGCGGTCACTGGTGGTGGGGTTGATCGCGACCGCCGCCGCCATTCTGCTGATTGTCTCGATTTCAATTCGCAGTGGGCAAGTTGGAATCGGTGATATCACGCTCGCTCAAAACCAACCTAGCCCTTCGTCCGCCATCACTCCTCCTTCCAATACAGGTCCACTGCCGTCGCCAGGGTCGCAGCGAGTTGCCCCATCTATCGAAATTGCATCCTCGTCGACTGAGATTTCAGCAGAGGCACGGACTCCCGCAAACGTACTCGGCCCAGCCAGCGAGCCGATGATCGGCGCGGCTGATAGGAGTGGGAGTTCGCCGGAAGCCCGACCTGAGTTCGATCACGAATTGAAGACGCCACCGCCTTCACTAGCCGACGTCGCAACGATGCCAGCTCCGGCAGCGCCGCTGGATCGCTCAAAGAGCGTCTCCGTTGGCAATGATGCGTCGCTGCCAAGTAGCTCGCCCTTCGTGGGGTGGATGGTGGTATACGAGGTGCGTCTGAGTCCTCAAGGGCGCCGTGACAATGTTTTGGATGAGGCGATGCGGCAGGTGGGTCTAGATGATGCGCGTCGAATGCCCATCAATCGGGATGTGATCGCGGCGGCTAAGCAAGCAGACACTTTTGACGAAGAAACGAAATTCCAAGTCCTTTTTATCGAAGCATCCGCTAAGAAGCTCGATCGATTGTTTCTAGATTTGCAAAGAGACCGACGCTCGGTCGAAGCTGTCGGCATGTCACTCGTTACTGACGCACCGCTGATGCGAATGGCCAACGACCTGCAACGCATCGACGCGACCCACATCAAACATGAAGGGCCGCTGGATAATGAACAAGAAACCTATGGCAGCGACGAACTCGCTACTTTCCGAGAATTGCTCAGCGATCAGAATTTCCTTCCGATCACATCGAATGGGCCAGTCCCCCAGCCAGAATCATTGTCAACCAGCGGAAATGATTTCACGACACCCGTGTTGATCCTGGTACGGTAGTATTAGGGTACGGTAGCATTGTCATTGTAGTCAGACGGCTCCGGCCGTCTGGGTTGTTTGATTGCTGGTGTCGCGCGACGCGCCGCAGAGATCAACTTCAAGGCAGCGCCGGACCGGACTTTCTAATCCAGCGATTGGCGGCGTCGACAATGAGGTCGGCAGCATCTTGTGGTGTGCGATTCTCGACATTGATCACTAGGTCATACTCATGTGGGTCGGATGCCTTGTGGTGGAAGTGTTCTTGGATGAACGCTTCTTGATTCTTATCACCGTGCTCGACAAATTTTCGAGCTTCTTTTTCGGTGATGCTACGTTCGGCGGCAATTTGAGCCACACGGTACTCCAACGGTGCCAAGATGCGGACAGATACGCCGCCTTCGTGTGGCAAAATGTAACGCGCACCGCGACCAACAATGACCACCTTGCCGTGGTGCGCGGCCAGTAAAAAGAGTTGCTTCAATCGGTGGACGTACGTGACCGATGAGAATCCATGTCCGTCGATCCACGAATTGAAGATGTCACCCATCCAGCTACTGTGTTTCTCGTCGACGATGTCGATCAAGCTGCGTGGTGTGCCGAAACGCTCGGCCATGTAGTCAATGATCTCCTTATCGAGGACGTCCCAACCAAGTTGCTGTCCGACGAGTCTCGCGATGGAACTTCCACCGGCACCCGTCTCTCGTGCGATGACAACATAGGGTCCGACATTGCCCGCGATGTTCGCCTTGGTTAAACGCTTTTGGCTGTGTTCGGCATCGATCCACTTGCGGATGTTTTCTTCAGCCCGTTTTGCAATCGCGGGCGGCAACGTTGTCGTCATATTCAGGTTCCAGATGGACAGATTCTGCTCATTCGATTCACCGAATCGCTTGGCAGCGAGGCGACATAGCGTGAACGCAACCACCGTGCCAACCTTGATGACGCCTGCGGTTGATGGCATATCTCGCGTCAGGACGCTTCCCAGCTTGTCCCCAGTGCAATTCGGTGCACATGCGGTGCAGTGGGCTGCAGAGAATGTGTCCAGAGCCACACGGAATCGGAATCGAATTGTAGCCTCGTCTTGCCAACTCGAGGGTTGCGTTCCAAGGATTGCTGTGTTCGAAGCCTAGTCAACGAAGTAGGCGGTCTCTGCTAGGATGCTCCTCTGACCTTGGCCCACCTCCTAGCAAAACCTCGCAGTGGCATGAGCACGCAGCAACCTTTTGAATCGATTCGTCGCATCGTGTTGTGTTATCCCGTGGAGACTCATCATCGATTGCAGATCGAGCGAACGCTCGCGGACTTGAAGAATGATGTGAGCGTTTCGCTGAAGCACACGGTCGAAGTCATCGATGCTGGGCAGGAGCGGATCGATGAACTGTTGCCGTCGGCAGATATTTTTATCGGCCATGCGAAGGTCCCCGTGGATTGGGACCGGGTGCTCGCGGCAAAACGATTGCGTTGGATCCAGTCATCTGCTGCGGGACTGGATCACTGTCTCGTTGCCGGCGTGATCGCCGATCCGGAGATTGTTGTCAGCAGCGCCTCAGGTTTGTTTGCGCCGCAAGTCGCTGAGCAGACGTTTGCGTTGCTGATGGGGCTGCTACGGCGAATCGGATTGTTTGAGCGGGCGCGACAGATTCCTGAATTCATCCGACGCCCCACTGATGATCTGCGAGGAAAAACGGTTGGAATTGTGGGACTCGGTGGCAATGGTCGCGAGATCGCCAAGATGCTGCGTCCTTGGGATGTGCGGATCCTCGCGACAGATTTCTATCCCGAGAACCAACCCGTAGAGGTGGATGAGCTGTGGCCGGCCTCGCGGATCAACGATCTGTTCGCCGTAGCGGATATTGTTATCTTGACGCTACCATTGAACGAATCGACGCATCACTGTGTTGGCGAGACTCAGTTCGCTGCGTTCAAGGCGGGTGGGTATCTCGTCAATGTCGCGCGCGGCGCGGTTGTCGACGAGGCGGCGCTCGTGGACGCGTTGTCGTCAGGCCATCTGGCGGGAGCCGGGGTGGACGTCACCGAGGTGGAACCGCTGCCGCCGAGTAGTCCCTTGTGGACCGATCCGAATGTCTTGATCACGCCTCACGTGGGTGCCCAGTCGATCCGGAGGGTCGATGACACGACTGATCTCGCCTGCCTCAATCTTCGGCGTTACTTCTCCGGTGCCCCGCTGTTCAATCGCGTCGATAAAACGCTCGGATTCCCGCACCCCAGTGTTTCTTACCGGGTCGCCGGGGTGGGGGCGGAGGATCCTGCGGGTGGCCAGATGAGCAATCTCGGAGGCGACCGGTGAGCAGTCTCCGTCCACCGATTTCCTCGCCTGCCGTCGTTCACCATGGGGAGCGGGCGGTCGGCCCCCTTGTGATTGCCGAGGCTGAATCGGAGTCGTTTGTCGAGGAATTCAACCGCACCTATCGCTCAATCGGGCTGACCGTCACACTCAATGATCAGGGCCGCCCTTTAGTCTCATCGCCGAAAGGTTTACACTCTGGCCGTGCGCACGACGGCGACCAGCCGAGCGTGACAGAAATCAGAAATCCTGACCGGCGAAATGATCGAGTAAACAATGAGTGACGCAAAAGTACGTGGCGTAGTCCACTTGGTTGAAGAGACCAAGACCTACGGTGAGAAAGGTTTTCGAAAACGAATGGTCGTGTTGGAGCAGGACAAAGGCAGCTTCACGAACTACGTTCCTGTTGAATTCACGCGCGACGCCTGCGACACCGTCGATGGTCTGAAAAAAGGCGACGAGGTTGAAATCGTTTACCGGCTTAACGGTCGTCGTTGGCAAAAGGACGCCAACAGCGAGGTCAGGTTCTTCGTCAATCTCGAAGCGTTGACTTACCAAGTCGTCGGTGAGGGATCCGCATCGACCGGCTCGGCAAATGATGCCTTTGACACGGCCGGTGGTGAAGACGACGACGCCCCGTTCTAAGAGCCTATCCGAAAAGGGGTCTGACCCTTTGGAGACGCATCGTTTTACAACGTTTTTAGCGGCCTCGCCGGTGAGGGTCAGACCCCTTTTCGGATAGGCTCTAAAGAATGTGGATAGGCCTTCCATGTTTCATTCCCCCTTCGTCTAGTGGCCCAGGACGTCGGCTGATCCAGTCGAAAACGCTCGTTCGAATCGGGCAGGGGGTGTTTTGCGTCAAATTCTATCGCGTGGCTTGACTCGCAGGCTATGATGGGAGGGCGCGAATGCCCCGACCGTCCACAGCATCATGATTCATGACGCCATCTATTTCAACAACGACTGGCACGCATCCTGAAGCTGCATCGCTATCAGTGATGCCATCCACGTCGCCACCGCCGCCGCGAACCGTTGCCGTCATTGACATTGGGGCGATTAGTATCCGCATGGCGGTCGCCGAGATTCACGTCGATGGTCACGTTCGCACGCTGGAGTCCTTGCTGCAGCCCGTCGATCTGGGACGAGAAGCGTTCGACACCCGCCGACTCAGCCGCAAGGGCATTGAGCGAGCCGCGACGGTGTTGAAAAGATTCCGCCGCGTGCTCAGCGAGTATGGAGTCACCGATACAAAAGACATTCGCGTCGTGGCAACGAGTGCCGTTCGCGAAGCGATCAACCGGATCGCCTTTATCGATCGTGTTTACGTCGCGACGGGTCTCGATGTGGAACCGATCGACGAAGCCGAGGTCAACCGGATCACCTACATGGGCATCACTCCCATGCTGATGGCGCGTGAGGAGACGGCAGAAGCGAAATCCGTTGTTGTTGAGGTGGGCAGCGGCAGTACCGAGCTGCTGGTGATTCGCGGCGGCAACGTACTGCACTCCGATTCATTTCGCTTGGGGTCACTGCGACTGATTCAAGAGCTCGACGCCTCGGGGCTGCGGGGTGCGAAACTCCGGCAACTCCTTGAAACCCACGTCCGTCGCTTCGTTCACCGTATTGCTCATGAGCTCCAGGCCGACGCGCCGTTGCAATTGGTTGTCATGGGTGGCGATATCCGTTTCGCCGCGCATCGTTTGATTGACGACTGGGATGAAAACTCGCTCGCGAAACTTTCCACCACCAAGCTCGAGAAATTGTCGACTCAGATTCTCTCGATGACGGAAGATGAGATTGTGAAGCGGTTTGGCGCGACGTTTGTCGAAGCGGAAACACTCAGTGTCTCCTTGTTGGCCTACACGCTTTTCGCCAGACACTTTCAGCTTTCACATCTGTTCGTCAGCGACGCCAATTTGCGAGATGGATTGCTCGCCGACATGCAGCAGGGCGGTAACTGGACGAGCGAATTTCGACAGCAAATCATTCGCTCTGCCGTTTCGTTGGGGGGACGATACGCGGTCGAGGCGGGACATGCTCGGACCGTCGCGGAACTTTCCCGAGGACTGTTCGAACAGCTCACCGCCGAGCACCGGCTCGATGCGCGACACGAAGTGCTGCTCTACGTCGCAGCATTGCTTCATGAAATTGGGTTGTACGTGAATCTGCACAGCAACCATAAACATGCTTACTATTTGATTCGCAGCAGCGAGTTGTTTGGGCTCAGTCAGCATGAACTGCACTTGGTCGCGTTGGTCGCCCGCTATCACCGCCGAGCCTCACCCCAGGCGGCACACGAAGGATACGATCTGTTGGACCGAAAGGACCGCGTCGCTGTGACGAAGATGGCCGCGCTCCTGCGACTTGCCATCGCCCTGGATGACACTCGCAGCGGCCGCATTCGCGAAGTCCGCTGCATCGTGGAAGAGAAGCAACTTGTCATTGTCGCCCCCGGGGTGGATGACGTGTCACTCGAACAGCTCGCCATGCGCACCAACAGTCTATTGTTTCGCGACATTTTTGGCGTCCCCGTTTTATTGAGAGCAGGAGAATAATGTGACGAATTTTACCGGAGCCATTCTAATCCTTGCCACCGCCGCAAGCGGCTCGAACGTGGCGGCGCAGTTCGCGGACCAATCGCTTTCATCTCACCTCATTCCGACCATCGTGCCGACACCTTCACGCATCATCTTGGCCCAAACCAGCCCATCGAGTCCCCGGTTCGCTGCCCCGAGCGATCCGAATGCCGAGGCCCGGAGGCGGTTGGTCGATTCCCGCATACGCACCGCTGGCGTCACCAACGAGAGAGTCCTCGACGCTATCGAACAGACCCCCCGTCACGAGTTTGTACCAGCAGCGGTTCGTCACCAAGCCTACTTCGATATGGCCCTTCCTATCGGATCGGCTCAAACGATCAGCAGCCCGTTCATCGTCGCGTCGATGACCGAAACGCTCGATCCTCAACCGACCGACAAAGTACTCGAGATCGGGACCGGCAGCGGATACCAAGCCGCTGTGCTCAGCCCACTGGTCGACGAGGTCTATTCGATTGAAATTATTGAACCGCTTGGGTTGACCGCCCGCAAGGTGCTCGATCGACTCGGCTATGCCAATGTCTTCACCAAGATCGGTGACGGATTTAAAGGCTGGCCAGAAAAGGCTCCATTCGACAAAATCATCGTGACCTGCAGCCCCGAGTCGGTCCCAGTTCCGCTCGTCGAGCAACTCCGTGAGGGCGGCTCGATGATCATCCCCGTTGGCGAGCGATATCAACAGACGCTCTACCGCATGACGAAAAGAGACGGCAAACTCGTTCGCGAGCCCCTCCGTCCCACGTTGTTCGTGCCGATGACCGGGACCGCAGAGGCGGGCCGTCACACGCTTCCCGATCCAGACCACCCCAAGCTGGTCAATGGCGATTTTGAATTGGCAGCGGTCGCCAAGGATCCACCAGATGATGGGGAACCAGAGATTCTGCCAGTTCAACACGACGGAGACGCCGACTTCATTACTGGATGGTATTACGGGCGGCAGGTCCACCGGGTTGTTGAACATGGCAACGCGATGGCACGCTTTGAGAACGAGACACCCGGTCTCGGATCGCACCTCCTGCAAGGCCTCGCGATCGACGGCAACCACGTGTCCACGATTCGGCTTTCAACACGAGTCCGAACGCATGGCGTCGTCAAAGGCCCCGATTCGGATGCGTGGCCGATGCTTGCCATTAGCTTTTATGATAGCAGCCGTCGCGATCTCGGGATGACCGCTATCGGTCCCTTTCGGGGTACCAGAGACTGGCATACCAATGGTCGCGTGCTGCACGTTCCCCCGACCGCCAAGGAGGCGATTGTTCGCATCGGATTGTTCGGGGCGACAGGGCGAGCGGATTTTGATGACGTCCACGTTGAGAAAATCAGCCATTAAATTTTGCCTAGGCTGCTTGAACCACCACCTAGTCTGGCTATCCTATCTAATTAGCACATTCGGCGCTTCCGGTCAGCACTGCCGAGTCATTTCACAAGCAAAACATTGAGGATGGGTAAGGACATGAAGTGTATTCACCTGTTGAGCTGCTTCGCATTGGCACTAACGATGAGTGTCACAGCGAAGGCAGGGGGCTCTTATGGGAGCTATGGGAGTTCCGGTGGCGCCTCCTACGGCAGCAGCGGCGGCTATGCCAGCGGTTCGGGCAGCTACGGCGGCGGTTTGCTGAGCCGCATTCACGCCCGTCACACGGCGCTTCATAGCGGCTCGTCAGGCGGCAGCAGCGGCGGCTCCTCAGGCGGCAATTATGTTGCCAGCTATGCCTCGACGGGAGGATCGACCGGCGGCGGCCTGTTCTCTCGCCTTCACGCTCACTTCCAAGCCAAGCGGGCGCGCCATGCTGCCCGCCGGGCCGCGTGGAGCGGATCCAACTCTTCGGGTGGATATAATAGTTGGGGCGGCTATAGCTCGGGCGGCTATGCCTCGGGTGGCTATTCTTCCGGTGGTTATGCTGTGGGTTATTCCAGTGGCGGGGCCAGCAGCGGAGGAAGCAGCGGTGGCTACTACTCGCCTGCGGTCAACTTCGCCCCCATGTCCTATGGCAGCAGTGGTGGGTACGTCACGCCAGGCATCTACGATGAGCCGATGATCCAGTCAAATTATCCGGCCGACGGATACCCCATGGACTCTTATCCATCGGATCATTTCGTTCCTGCCGACGGTGATTTGAATCAAGGCGACAGTTTCGACCCCGCCGGTGAATCGAAGTCTCAGAATGGCTCCGAAAACACGAACGATGATGATTCCATCAACGACGGCAGCGCTCGCTACGATGCTCGCAAGCCATCGCTCGACGATGACACCGCGTTGTTGACCGTCTCGGTTCCCTTCAGCTCCGCTCGGGTCACCGTCAACGGTCGCCAAACGACCAGCAACGGCACCGTGCGTCAGTTTATGTCGCGAGGGCTGAAGCCTGGTTACGTCTACGCTTACGAAGTTGTCGTCACCTACGACGAGAATGGCCAAGAGCGAACCGAGACCAAGTCCGTCAAACTGCGTCCGGGCGACGCTGAGCGTTTGGTCTTCAAGCAAAACGCAGCTGCGGGCGCCGAAGAAGTCACACCGGCGGGTGAAGCGGTTGACACCGAATTGAACGCTGCTGAAGTCAATTCTGACGAAGCGAACGAGGCAACGGAGACGGTTGTTCAGCTGCACGTTCCCGCCGACGCAGTCGTGACGCTCGCAGGCAACGAGACGAAGGGTTTCGGTGCCGTGCGAACGTTCCGCACCACCCAGCTCGCCGCTGGTCAAAGTTGGACGGGCTACACCGTTGCGGTCACGGCCACCGTCAACGGACATAGCATCCGCCAAGAGCGAACGATCAACGTCGATGCTGGCAGCACCGTGGAACTGGAGTTCGACGTCGCCGCCGGCCAGCTCGCCATGCGTTGAGATCCTTTTCAGCGATAGCAAAAGCAAAACCGTGCTTGAGAGAAACCTCAAGCACGGTTTTTTGTTGGCCCACAGCAACTTGAACCCGTCCATGCTCGGTGACCTCATCGCGCCAACGCGATCAAAATCAAACCGCGCCATTCGCTTGCCTTCAAAGTACTGCCTCCGATTGGCGGAAAATCTTGAACCTGACATCGACGCAACTACTCAGCACGTACTCATGGCGACGGGCGTATCGTCCGCAGGTCCGCAGGATTAGTCGTTGGAAATGTTGTCATCCCCTTCGAACCGAATGCAACCACTTTCTCTATGCCGCTCACTTTCTCTGTGCCACTCACTTTCTCTTTGCCACTCACTGCGTTGGATTGCGTGGTAATATGGCGTGGCAAAAGAAGCGACAGGCATGCACGCGAACCATCCAATGAACGAGGTTAGAATGACGACTGCAGGCAATTCCAGTAGAGCGACCGCCCGAGCCTGTTTTCGACTTGCAGTGACGGTGGTGTTCTTCACATGTAGCTCCACGGCGCGAGCCGACGAACGTGCCGATGCGAAAGACGCGACGCTGGCTGTACTCAGTGCGCTACCCGTACCGAATGGTGTGTTTCTGAGTGAGACTCCCGTTCAGATCAGCCAGACCCACTCGAGACTGGCCCACGAGCTACTCCGAGAAGCGGTGATTCTCTCCCTCGGTAGCCGACCAGGCCTTGTCGTCCTTGACGAAGCCTTGGAAGAAGCAAACAGAGGTAATTCTTCCGGGAGCAAGCCCGCACTGCAGCTGGAAGCGTTCATTGCATCCAAAAAACTGGAGGTTTCATTGACACGCAAGCAGCAGGGCAGCGACGCAGCGTCTGTAGTTTGGTCGGACTCGGTGCAACTCACGGAACTTAAGCAGCCCTCAAACATTCTACCGATCCAAGTCAACCAAAATGTCGGAGAGCAGCTCGGTGAGCTAACGATGGAGAATTTTTCTGCCATCTTAGCCGCAGCGGAGCGTTGGTCCTCGGGCGGCATTCGTGATGCCATCGAGAAAGCCGATTTCGTCACGGATTCGAAAGAGCCGATTGCGGCGGAGGAAAGCGACCCCCCGAGGTCCTCCGTCAGCGTGCAGGATATTGAGCGTTCGCTTCACGACATGAATTTCATCTCACAGTTCACGGCCCTCCGTCAGGCACATCGATTCCAGCGTACCAACGAAACATCGCGGGCCGTGACAGGTTACCTCGTTCGCGGCTATGCCAATTTGGGCTTGCTCACCGAACATCATTGGTCACCACTTTCGCGTGGAGCGCGCGCCCGGTCGCTGCTGTATGCCCAGCGCATGGTCGCCAGCGAGCCGCAATCGCCGACGGGGTATTGGCACCGTGCCTATGCCTGGGCCCTCATCGGGTCACACGCGATGGCGATCGAGGATCTGCGTCTGGCCAATGAGCGAGTGAGGTCATCGTCCTCTGCCTCGCCCTCGACCACGTCGCCCGAGCTTCCTGATTGGGTGGGAGTTATCCAGTCGCACTGCCAATTTGATGATACCGCGTTGCAGGCCGTGCCGCAAAACTCAGCTTCTGCACAGCTCGCCGGAGTGTTATTGGTCGTGCAGTCGCTCGCGCCCAAGGTGCAGAGGCGGAGCGTGCAGATAGGCCGCCAAGTGCTGCAGGCGAACCCGGAATGCGGTCTTTTGATCGACCGAATGTGCGATACGAAACTGTTTGGCACGATCCGGTCGATGGTACAGATGGCACCCGCTTCACTTGATTACAACATCCGCAAACGCTGTGCTGAAATGCGCGAATTGCCGAATGATCTGGAACAGTATCTCGCTGAAAGTCAAGGAAGGTCGCTGGACGTCGGCAAGGTCGTCTCGCTTTTGCGAGGAAGGAATGTTCCCGGCAGCGAATCCGGCACACTTTCCTGGTCCACGCTCGCGCAGCTCATTGAACAGGAACGGCGTGTGCAAATTTGGCGTCGCCTCGTGTTCCTCGACAAATCACTGAGCGCACCGGTCGATGAGGTGCTTCCCGATGCACTGACCATACTGCTCGGCGATCCCGCCGATCGTGCCCTTGCCTTCAATCCCGCTACCCGAGCTCTGCACCTGAACTTGGACGAGTTGGATGCGACGCGACGGGAGCGTTTGGTCAATCTGCTGGAACTGAAGGACCTGAGTTCATCAAGTTCCCCACAGGTTCCGGCAAAAGCGATGCTGGCGGTGATCGCTAATTTGATCGATTCCCCGTCACTCGATCCGCGTCAAGTACTGGCACTACGAACGGCTTCAGATCGTGATTTTCCACCCATGCGAGCCACCGGGTCGGCGCTGCATCCCAAGCTCGATATGGTTTACCCTGAAATCATTGGAGCGTTGGAGGGCGGCATCACTCGATCGACGTACGAGCAGTTGAGTTTCGCACTGTTGCAGGTTAGTCCCCACTGCCCCACCGCTTGGGCGTCCATCATTCGCGTCAATCCGGGATTCGCATTCTCGCACCGGAGCCTCTGGTCAAAGGAGTTTGCTTACGACGCGCAGGTGCTCGCTGCAATGGCGGATGCCAAACGCAACGACACGGATCCCGCTGAGAGGATCCAGATCCTGCAGGACTACATCTCTCTCTCGCCCGACTACTGGGCCTACCAGGAACTGGCCGCGATCTACAAAGCCAGCAGCCAGTTGGATCTTTGGAAAGAAACACTGGACGAGTTTTTGAAATTGCCGAGTGAGGGGCTCCAACAGTCCAATGTCCGTGTTGACATCGCTGACTGGTTGATGAACCAGGGCGATTACGAAACGGCGTTGCCCTACGTAACCGAGGCGTTGGAGAGCTACTCGGCAACCTCCATGTACGCTGGCATTCGTTGCTATGGCGGGCTGGGACAATTAGACAAGGCCATCCTTTGGTACGATCGTCTCAATGAACGCTATGGCAATCGTGAGCTGGAGTTTCTCCAGTGGTGTCAACGCAATGGATCGCCCGAAGTGGACCGCGCTTATGCCGCCGCAGCTAGAGGAGTTGATGTGATGGTAGCCCAGTTGCCGTCCGAAAAACTTTACGCCCCCGCTCTGCTCATGCTGGCAGCGGGCAAACTCCCCAGAGCCGAACAATTGTTTTCCCGCGCCTTCGAGAACAGTACGAACGCCAGATCCCGTTGTTTCAACGGCATGTTTCTTGTGCTCGTTGCCCAAGCACTCGGCGACGAGAATGTCCGTAATGCAGCGCTGAAGAGTATGGCGGCATTGAGCGATCCAACGCAAGCCACGTCAATCGAACTCGCCAAGATACTGGCGGCGGCGGTGAAGGAAGATAGCGGAAGGCTCGATCTCGATCAGGTCGACCAGCTCTTAAAATCTGCATCCAGTGAAGACCAAACCAATCTCAATTTTGTGGTGGGTCGGTGGCTGGAACTGCATGGCCAAAAAGACCAAGCAATCACGCACTATAACCGAGTGTTCAAGGTCTCCAAAGCTCGCTCCTACTCCGTCTACGGCCCAGCAATCTTTGGATTGCGGAGGCTTGATGCTCTTCCGGACGACGCCTTTCAACCGAACTCAACTTCCGAAATCATCGCAAGGTAACGGCAACAGAAAATGGACGTATCCGTCTCCAGTTGGGAGCAAGATGTTTGCGGGCGAACAGGGCCTACGCGATAGGTTTTCCAGACATTGCACCGGAGAGGTTATCATGGACCTGCACGGTCCCCTCGACTTGGGGGCACATGTGCGGCGTGTTGATATTTGACTCAAACCGACATGCGGCGAAAGAGCTGGCTTTGCGCTCGTCAGTGGCGCACCCACCGAACTCGGTCGGGCATTCGGTCGTTTGAGACCGGCCAGATGCCTGGACGCGGGCGGACGTGTTCGGGGATACCGATTCGCCAAGGTTTCGGTGAGACTCTCGCGCGGAAGCAGTTTTGGTTGAAACACATGCGAACATAAATTGGATCTGCTCCGATCGCGTCAAAAAAGGCTTGCACTTCGTCGCTGCGTGGATCGAAGGTGGCATGCGTGACGAGCACGCGCCATCCGGCTGGCGTTTCATAAAGCCGAAGGCTCCAACTGGGCGATCGTTTCGCAAATGTTTCAATTCGCCTTCGGGCAAGGTCTTTGGGCGTGCCAGCCAGACGATCAGCGAGCCAGTGCCATCCGCTGCCAAAAACGATGACGAAGAATAATGCCCCGAATAGGAATAGCCAAATCGAACGCATGTCGGCATACACTCTGGCTAAGACCGCGTAAGCCGCTGCGTAGACGAAGAGCGAGTAAAAATAGACCCAACATCCGCTCGTCGGTGGCGCGTCGACGTCGGCAAACAGCACGTCGGGGGTATTTAAGCACAATGCCCCGTATCCGTTGCGGGTGACGACGGCGTCATCGCGTCGCGAGATGATCTCCTCGCGAATGGGCAGCCCATCGGCTCCGTTATAGGCGACTTTGGGTTCTCGGAGCAGCGTCCGCTCGCCGGATTGAATCTGCTCGATCGCTTCGCCGAGTCGTTGGTCCGCGTGCGTTTGAGCCGCCGCTTCGCTGTCGTCGGACCAACCAAATCGGCGGACTGTCGTCCGCCGACCTTCATAAACGATCTGGCGTTTTGCATCTGCCCAGTACTGAGGGACGATCATTCCAACGCAGCTGCGACGAGGTCGTAGCCCTGCGACGCCACCATTTCACAGGGGCGGAGCTGCCCCACTTCGACGGGCGATTCTTCACTGACCTGGGATACGTAAATCAAACCGTCGACATCGGGAGCTTCGTGCCGGGTGCGACCAATGAACACACCGTCTTGCTCAGGCAGAGCCGCGTCAATGAGCACATCTTCAATCCCACCGACACGCTCTCCGTTGAACCGGAACGCGATCTGTTGTTGCAGCTGCATCAATTCGTCGCGGCGGCGATTGGCGGTCTCCGGGTCGACGCGATTGGGCAGTTTTGCTGCAGGCGTGTCTTCTTCCACCGAGTATGTGAACACGCCAAGATTTTCAAATTGTGATTCGTCGACGAAATCAAGTAGTTCTTTGAAATCATCTTCCGTTTCGCCGGGGAATCCAGTGATCATGGTGGTACGCAAAACGAGCGAGTCGATCCGTTGCCGCATCCGTTGGACAATTTCGGTCTGAAGTTTGCGAGTGGTCTTGCGAGACATCCGTCGGAGCATCGAGTCGCTGGCATGCTGCAGCGGCATGTCGATGTAGGGCACGATTCGATTGGCCGAGGCGATTGTGTCGATCAATGCGTCGTCAATGTACATCGGATAAAAATACATCAAGCGAATCCAGTCAATCGATTCGACTTGATCGAGTTGCTGCAACAGATCATTGAGTCGGGGTTTGCCGTAGCGGTCCAGCCCGTAGTAGGTGGTATCCTGGGCGACAACGACGAGTTCCCGCACGCCGCTGCGGCCGAGGCGTTCGGCTTCCTCAACGATTTGTTCGATCGGTTTGCTGAAATGTTTGCCACGCATTTTCGGGATGGCGCAGAAGGTACACAGCCGATCGCATCCCTCGCTAATTTTCAGGTAGGCAAAGTGCCGAGGCGTGACTGCGGAGCGAACCGCATCGCTGAGAGGATTGACGGCAGCGGGCTTGAAAACGGTGCGTTGTTCTTCGAGTCCTGAGTACAGGTCGTCGACCACGCTGACAATATCGTTGCGTCCAAAAACACCAACGAGGGCATCGATTTCGGGCCGATCCGCGAGCAGCTTGCCCTGCTGGCGTTCGGCCAAGCAACCCGTGACGACCACGTTGCGAAGTTTGCCCTCACGTTTCAGGGCAAGCATCTCGTCGATGGCCTCCATGGATTCTGCTCTCGCTGAATCGATGAAAGCACACGTGTTGACGACGACGAAATCGGCCCCTTCGACCGAATCGACCATCCGGTACCCGTCGGCGTCGAGACGGCCGAGCATCTGCTCGGTATCGACCAAGTTTTTGGGGCAGCCGAGCGAGACAACGGCATATTGGCCACGCGGGCGGAACGTGGTCGAGGTTCCGAGCGTGTCGAACTCAAGTGCATCGGAGGGGCTCCGAGGGGGTGTGGCGACGTTGATTTCGGGTTTTTGGTAGATCGGGAGCTGCATCAAACGGCGGGTGGTTAGCTGAGTGCGGGCGGCCTGGGTGGTCGGAGGAACCTGTATTTAACCAGAAAAAACCGGATTGACAATTTGAAATTCCTAATTCGTGAGGAACGGTTTTCTTTCGGCCACCTTTCGAACGGCTCGCACATTTGCGATAATTCGTCCTTCCAATCGAATCAAAACTGCGTTTTTCGCTTTTTTACGTCAAGACAGGTGGCAGCATGCGTTGGAAAGGCAGACGACAAAGCGATAATGTGGAGGACCGTCGTTCGATGGGCCGGCCCGCCGCAGTCGGTGGAGTTGGCGTGATTCTGGTCGCGGTCGTCATCGGTTTACTCGGTGGCAATCCGATCGCATTTTTGCAACAGGCCCAGCAGGTGCAGGCCCCCCAGGGAGGCGGCGGTGAGCAAGGCGAATTAACGCCTCAGCAGCAGGAAGATGGTGCATTTGCCAAGACAGTGTTCGCTGATACCGAAGACGTGTGGAATAAGATTTTCCAAGACCAGGGTGAGCAATACCGCGAACCGACACTGGTTCTTTTCACGGACCAGGTCCGAAGTGGATGTGGGATGGCGAGTAGTGGTACGGGCCCGTTCTACTGCCCGACGGACGAAAAGGTCTACCTCGACACCTCGTTCTTTGGACAACTCGCCCGTCAACTTGGTGCCCCTGGGGATTTTGCTCAGGCCTACGTTGTCGCACATGAGGTCGGCCACCACGTCCAGAAATTGCTCGGGGTCACCGACGAAGTCGACCGCATCCGCCAGAGGGTGCCCGAGGAGGAGTACTTGAAGTATTCCGTGCGGCTGGAACTGCAGGCGGATTTTTACGCGGGCGTGACGTTGCATTACGACAACAAAATGCACCAAATTATTGAAGAGGGCGACGTCGAAGAAGCGTTGACGGCAGCCCAAGCCATCGGCGACGATACGCTTCAGAAACGCAGCAAGGGCTACGTCCAACCGGAAACCTTTAGTCACGGGACCAGCGAACAGCGAGTTTACTGGTTCACCAAGGGACTCAAGACCGGCGATATGAACCAAGGTGACACGTTTAACTCTGATTCGTTATAGGCATCATTTTCCTCCATTGACCAAAAAGTTTTGAATATCGCTAGCGATACCCACACCGACGGCAACGCCAGTAGCGAAGCCGCCAACGACGCCCTCCGCGCCGAAGTAATCGAACGCACGCAGTGCGTCGTTGTCAAAGTCGGCACGCGAGTGCTGACGACCAGCGAAGGAAAACTCGATCTCAAACGAGTCGACCTGCTTGCCGCCCAACTCGCCCGTATCGCTGATTCCGGTCGCCACGTGATCATGGTCAGCAGCGGTGCCGTGGGGGCTGGAGTGGCCAAGCTCGGCTTGGCAACCCGTCCCACCGAAGTCGCGATGCTGCAAGCCGTCGCTGCGATTGGACAGGCGGATTTGATAAAATCATACGAGAAGTCGTTGCTGCAGCACGGTTATCAAGCCGCCCAGGTGCTGTTGACCAAAAGTGACCTGCGACGACGCAGCGGTTACCTGCACGTGCGTAACGCCCTCAATGGGATCCATGAACTCGGTGCGATTGCGGTTGTCAACGAGAATGACTCCGTAGCCGTCGCTGAGCTCAAAACCACGTTCGGCGATAACGATCGATTGGCGGCCCATGTGGCTGGCTTGTTCAACGACGCGCTCCTGATTCTGCTCACCGACGTGCATGGGCTTTATGACGGACACCCAGATCTGGATAGCAGCAAAAAAATTGAGGTCGTCCGTGAACTCGACGGGAGCGTAATGTCAATGGCGGAGGACAAATTGTCAGCTGTCAGCAAGGGCGGCATGGAAGGTAAACTGCGAGCATCCAAGCTGGCTAATTCCCACGGCCACCCCACCATCATTGGCCCGGGTCGCCAGGACGATGTGCTCGATCAGCTGTTTGCCGGTGCCCGCGTGGGAACGCTGTTCATACCGCCCAAGCGGACGTTGCAGGGACGCCGACGCTGGATTGGAACCGCTGCCGTGATCCAAGGCAGTCTACACGTTGATGCGGGCGCTGCTCGGGCACTCACCGATCAGGGACGCAGTCTGCTCGCGGTAGGAATTGTCCGAGTCGAAGGCAGATTCTCGCATGGTAACGTCGTTCGAGTGCTCGATCCCAATGAGAATGAGATCGCTCGCGGATTGGTCAATTATCGCAGCCACGAAATTTCGCTGATCGCTGGCAAATCGAACGCGGAAATCGAAGCCGTTCTCGGCCACCGACCGTACGAGAACGTGATTCACCGCAGTAACCTTGTGCTGCATACGCTGTCAGAGTGAGCTCAGCGAGTACTGATCGTGATAACGCACGAATGTTCGCCAGGGACCGGCAACACCCTTGGCGTACCATCGACCGGGATATCCCTTGCCAAGTCAGCACCTCTGCAGAGCTTCGCTCCGTCTCTCCCGGCAGTCCCAGTCCAACGTTGGCAATCCAATCCCACCAATAAATCATTGGATACTGGAGCTATGCCTTCAAAACCTCCGGCGCAACCTTCTGTCGGATGAGCCATTTTTGATGCCGAAAGATTCGAGAAAGCGCTTGCAATCCTCACACATCACCACGGCGCAAGGTCATGCCGTTCCCCTCGCAAACGCAAGTTAGGTCGAGAATCCGATGCCGTGGTAAACGAAACCGAGATCGGTGAGCGATAGGTTTTTCAGCAGATTTCGTCCGTCAAATAGGAACGCGGGCTTTTTCATGTTGTCATGGATCTGTTGAAAGTCCGCCTTCTTAAATTCATCCCATTCTGTCAACACGGCGATACCGTGAGCGTCACGTGAGGCGGCGTTCACGTCCGTAACGATCTCGACGTTCTCGGCTAATAATTTGGCCGACGTGGCACTGAGTTCCGAATCGCCATTGCGGAGTGCTTGGGTCAGTTCGCGCCGAATATGCTCTGGACTGACGCGTGGATCGTAAATGCTGAGCTTCGCCCGTTCGCGCAGGAGATCGCGGCAGACATAGATCGCCGCGGACTCGCGAGTATCGTTCGTGTCCTTCTTGAATGCAAAACCCCAAATCGCGATCTTCTTGTCCGAGACGGTATTGAACAAAGTACGCACAATCCGGGTGACAAAACGACTCTTTTGGTAGTCGTTCATTTTGACGACTTGATCCCAATACTCGGCCACCTCGGGTAATCCGAAATACTCGCACAAGTACACGAGATTGAGAATGTCCTTTTGGAAGCATGATCCGCCGAAGCCGACCGATGATTTCAAGAACTTGGGTCCAATCCGCGAATCCATGCCAATTGCCGTTGCAACTTCGTCGACATCTGCTTCGGTGGCTTCACAGAGAGCCGAGATGGAATTGATTGATGACACGCGCTGCGCCAAAAACGCATTGGCGGTGAGCTTGGAGAGTTCGCTACTCCACAGGTTCGTCGTCAATAGACGTTCTGTGGGAACCCAGTTGGCGTAGACGTCGACGAGAGCGTCGATCGCCCCTTGGTTTTCGCCTCCGATCAGGACACGATCTGGCAACACCAAGTCTTCGACAGCAGTGCCTTCGGCGAGGAACTCTGGGTTACTCAGAACATCGAATGTGGCCCCAGTTGAAACTCCAGCCAAGATTGTTTTGATGGCTTGGGCGGTGCGCACGGGCAGGGTGGATTTCTCCACGATAATCTTGTGTCCTCGTGCGACCTCTGCGATCTGGCGAGCACACTTTTCGATGAATTCCAAGTTCGCCGCCCGCCCCGCGCCAACACCAAAATGCTTGGTCGGCGTGTTGACCGAGATGAAAATCATCTCAGATTCCGCGATCGCCTCATTAACGTCGGTCGAAAAGTGCAGATTTCGCCCGAGACATTCGCTGACGACTTCCTGTAATCCCGGTTCGTAGACGGGTAACTCGTCACTGTTCCACTGGGCGATCCTAGCCGCATTGATGTCGACGACGCGGACCTCAATATGAGGGCACTGTTTGGCAATCATCGCCATCGTCGGGCCGCCGACGTAACCTGCGCCGATACAGCAAATTTTGCGGATAGATGGAATGGTCTTCGTGAGCTGGTCAGCGGTAGCAGGCATGAGCGTGAGAGTGGATCGGCGGGATGATGACGAGATCGGAAAGCTGGTGAGTGTAATGGGACCCTCGGGTCGCGTCGAACGGGGGTCAGGAGAACGGGCGTGCGTAACGGGGTAGTCTGGCAACCCGCGATCTTCCACACAAGGACGTTGTTCTGCGTCACGCGGATTGTGATTCCTGGAGGATTTCGATCTCCTCGCGTGTGGGTGGATCACAGATGCGGAACTTGGTCGTTCGACCATCCGCGTCGTCGTAAAGGATCATCGTCGCGGGTGACAATTCCGCCGCGGCGGGCGAATCGATCAACAACGACGAGTCAGCCGGACTGATGGGGCCGATCATGCGTAACTCCAGATCATTCTGGCTTTGTCGCGGCAGCCATCGCGTAAAGACTTCAGCCGATGGCAAGGTCACCACCACGAACACTCCGGCGGCGGGTCCGTCTCGCAGGACGGTTTGCAACGCTTTGCTGCCGCTCTGTTTGTAAGCCGCGTCGAGTGAAAAATCTAATGATTCACTTTGCCGGAGGTCTCGCAGTCGATCGATCGCATCAACGACGACGAGCATCGGATTACCATCATCCTCGATCATCTCCGGCTCACTATTTGGTTGCAAGTTAGGGGTTTCGCCGGAGCCATCCGTGGGATCGTCGAGGGAGAACGTGCCTGTAAAGCGAGCATGTTCGGGTGGGGCGGCCGATGGCGTTTCGACATCGTGGCCTGCTTCTTTCGCGAGCCTCAACTCGACCAGCTTCGCCAGAGCGATCATCTCGGTTGCGCTATCTCGGTTACGCACAATTTTGGCAGCTACTGCCGAGGAGCCAATCCAATCTGCGATCGATTGACCATCGTCGGCGCGAGACCCGTCGAACACGACAATGGACAGGTCGGGTGTGTGGCCGATTGCTGAGGCGATGAAAGTGCTGAGGATGCTAACACGCATTTTTGGCGTCGCGACAATGACTGCGTTCCGACCCGTATCGGCCTGGAATCTCAGCGTTGTTGGCGGACCGAGCACGACAGATTCGCCAAGCAGCCCAGCGACCTTGTCCGCAGGACCGAGAGCCGCCAAAGCAGCCTTGGCGAGTTTGGCAGTAAAACGGGTGGCTCGATTGCCTTCGAACACGACCGACGGTCCGAGTGATTCGCAATAAGCAAAATCGCGAGTGGCGATCTCTTTGAGCATCGAAGCGTGCTCTTGCGGCCCCAACCACGCGACTTGGAAAGGATGATTGCCTTCGAGCAAACCGCTGGCGTCGTTGTAGATCGCTTCGCCGGGACGTGAGAGCAGTCGGGCAGCGGTGTTGTCATCGGCCAAGATCAGCGCGGCGTCGGATTCACTGCACTGCATTGCCACACGAACCGCCATTTGTCCGAGCGTGGCCCGCGGCAGGCTATTGGCACCGGCGAGCGATTGACTGCTCAGGACCACGTGAATACCGAAGGAGCGGCCTTGGCGTACCAATCGGTCCAGTAGCGCAGTACAGTCCGCCGCCAGGGTATCGTCGCGGGTGAAGAGTTCTTGAAACTCGTCGATCACCAACATGACCCGGGGCATGCTCGCGTCCGGCTGCCGGGTGCGGAATTCCGCGAGTTCCTGGGCACCGGCGTCACGAAATGCTTCGCCGCGCGAGGCCAGTTCCGCATCGAGTCGCTGTAGCACGCTGCGACCGAACTCCCGCTCACTCTCGATGCCGATGATGCGGGCGTGCGGCAGCCTCATATCGGAGTAGATCTTGAACTCGACACCTTTCTTGAAGTCGAGCAGATAGAACTGTAGCTGATCCGGTTCGTACTGGGCCGCGCCAGCGGTAATGATGCTATGCAGCAGCGTACTTTTTCCCGATCCCGTCTTGCCCGCGATCAACACGTGCTGGCGAACGCCTTCGCCGAGCAGCAACTTGCGAGTGCGACCGGCTCCTTGACTGCCAATTGTAATGGCGATGCCGGAATCAGTGGAATCGGTTTCGCCCCGTTTGGCAATGTGGCCACTGGGCAGCAGTGACTCCAGTTCGACGACGACGCGTGCCGCCTCGAGGGAGCTTTTGCCAATTCGGCGAATGAGCGATTCTCGCACTTCGGCAGGCGGCGGTGGGGCGGGCCAGAACTCGAGGTCGTCGATTCCCGGATACTGACAGTGCCAATGTTCATCGTGGTATTTGATCCGCAGGAGTTTGTCACTTTCGATGGGCGGCATATCCGCTGGCCAAGTTCGTCCTTCCTCGATGACGAGAATCACAAAGACGCCACACCGCGTTCCACTTTGGATCAATGATTTTAAATGCATGTACGACTCTCGCGACAGTCCATCGGGAAAGCCGACCGCCGCAATCGCGTGATAGGGCTCGGCGAGTGATCCTGCGACGTCGTTGTAGTCCTCAATGCGTTCAAATCGATCTCGCAAGCTCGCCTGCAAAACGTTCTCAACATGATGCGTCAGTTCGGCGAGTCGCTGCGTGATTTTGTCTCCAGTGGTCCATACCCGGTGATGAATCAGTGAGGGGTCGTGATCGGCCAGTGCCATAAAACTCGCGAAGTATTGTCCCCGACTATTGGCATCGATCAACGTAACCTTCGCCCGCCCCGGCGCAGCGCTACTGAGCAACCGCCACAGAACTTGGTGTGCAATCGCGATACCCTCGTCGAGCTGCTGGGCAGGCATCTCGATCAGCACTCCCGACTGACGGCGGCGATGAATCACCAAAGGCATTGTCTCGGGCACTTCGATTTTCGATAGAATGTCGGCTTCCTCAGGACTATCGCGATGAGGTTGGTAGCCGAGCGCCTTATCAAACCTTGCTTTGAGACGTTGTCCCAGTCGAAGTTGTCCGAGTGGCAAAAAATCAACTTTCGCATGCGTATCCGCGGGCGACGTGACGACCTGCTCCCAAGATGGAAATCGGCTCTGGACATGGTCGCTGGCTTCCTGGATACGATCCATCCCGCGACGCAGTCCTGACTCCAAGCGAGCCGCCAGCGACGTCAGCGTGTGTTGGTGCTGCTGCTGTGTTCGAGCCAGAGTTTGACCCGCCGCTTCGCTGCTTTGGGTCAGCGTGTGAGTGATGTTCGATGCGATCGAATCGGCGCGTTCTTTCATCGTTCGCTGCAGCGTTGCAAAACCGCTACGGAATTGTGCATCAACGCGGTCGACCTGCGCTTGGAGTTTCTTGTGCTCCGCACTATGTGCGTTGTCGAGTTTCTGCTGCATGTCGGCGATCTGATCGCGTTTCCAACGGTCCGCTTCGGCCAAGTGTGCTTTGCGTCGCTCGCGGAGTTCCTGAGCGGCGTGATCGGCATGTCGTTTGGAGACTCCGCGAGCGTGCTCGGCAGCAACCTCGGCGGTGTGGTGAATCCGTTCGGCAAGGGGATGAAGACTCCGCGTCATCTTGCGTAACGGAAACAGTAGGACTGCGTATACCAAGAATCCAAGTGTGCCAGCGACAGCGACCAGTCCCAACAGCCACCAAATTAGCGGATGAGGCTTCATGGCCAACATGATCAAGCCGCCGATTGTGATGAAAATCGCGACCGCTGCGGGAAGATAAAAAGAATCCACTACTTTGGAGGCAAATCCGCTTTGCATGTCGACCGTCACGGCTTTGAGGCGTCGGTTTTGTCGACCGATCAGATCGACAGCATCACGCACCGTCAGAGGCTCGTTTTCATCAAACTCCGCATACGGATCTCGTGCAAAGGTAACCTCCGGTAATCGATCAAGCCTGCGGACGGTCAGCGCACGCGACCACTCGAGGTCCTTGTTGCCCGCGGCGATCACCTCATCGAGTAGTTGCTCATCGGCCGCCCGCTGCTTTTTGGGCTGAACTTTGCGTTGTTTATATTGGTGATCAATCGCGGTGAGACGTTTGTCATATTTGCCTTGAATGATCGCGGTTTGGTCGGCGGAGGCTTTGCGGTACTTGATTCGCGTTCGCAGCAGCCGATCGCGGGTTTGGATGGAGGCCGTTTCATAGGCCATGATAGCCTTTTCCTGCTCCTCATCCCATTGCCGCAGCGCGCTATGTCGATCCTGGTGACAGATCTGTTTGACGGCCTCGAGTTGCTCAGCGAGTTGACGTTCGAGGTCGTCGTTCGCCGCTGACTGGTCACTGAGCAGTCGCCGGTGCTCAGCCCGCGACTCGGCGACTCGGCTAACGAAGCCATCAATCAACCGCCGCTGCCGGGCGGGATCAAATAGGAATACGGGAGCGACCGATGCATCTTTCATAGCACCTGATTCTAACTGACCGCCAAACTGAAAGGGGGGGGCGAGTTCGATATCCTCAGGCGTTTTGCGAATATTTCGATTGCCAGTGCAAAAGGACAACCCCAGCACCGCTATGCCGAAAAAAAGTTACTTCGCACTGCCGGTAGGGTCAAAATAAGCCGGCTCATTGCCCGGCTTCCACTTAATGTTACAACCCACCGATGGTTTTTGATCGATTGCTGCGGTCCGCCCCGCCAAAGTTTCATCGAGAGCGGCCCGAAGGTCCGCGCCGTTGACCGCCACGCCTGAGTTCGGGCGGCTACTGTCGAGTTGGCCTCGGTACGTCAAGCGATGCTCGGCGTCAAAGAGAAAGAAGTCGGGCGTGCATGCCGCACCATAGGCAATTGCGACGGACTGGTCTTCATCGAGCGCGTAAGGGAATGCATAGCCGCGTTTCTCCTTTTCCACTTTCATCGCCGCAAAGTCATCCTCGGGGTAATCGTCGACGTTATTGCTGTTGATACCGACGATGCCGACGCCGTGCTGCATGTACTCGTCAGTGAGCATTTTGAGCTGCTCGGCAACGTGTTTGACATACGGGCAGTGGTTGCACAAAAACACCACCAACAACGCTTTGTTGTCTTTGAAATCCGCCAGCGACACGGTGCCGCCGTCGGTTTCAGGAAGCGAAAAATCAGGAGCAACTGTGCCCAAAGGCATCATCGTCGAAGCAGTGCGAACCATGTGGATCAGTGATTTTCGTGAGGTGAATCGTTACTCGGAGGAGTGAAACGCCTCCAGTGTAACATCACCGATCACGGCACGACAGGCAGCTTGATTTCTACTTGAACAATTCGGCGAGTTCATCCTCCAGCTCCGCTTCGCCAATGTTGTGGCGAACGACGCGTCCCTTGCTGTCGATCAGCATCATCGTAGGCAGCGTTTGGACGCCGAACTGTTTCGCCAGCGGACTGCCTTCGAGTCCACCGCTCTCGTACAACTGCGGCCACGGAAGTGAGTTTTCTTTCAGAAACGCAATCGCCTGCTCGGGTGTGTTGTCAATGTTGACGCCAACGAGTTGCAGCCCAGCACGTTGGTAGCGGGCCTGGAGACTGCGCAGTCGTTTGATGTCTTGCTTGCATGGCTCGCACCAGGTGGCCCAATAATGCAGGATGATGGGGCGACCTCGCAATTGGCTCAGCCGAAATGGCTTGCCCTGAATGGTGTGTCCTTCCAGATCGACTTCTTTGCCTACCGATTGCAGTCTCACGATCGCGCCAGCAGCGCGTTCGGCAGCATCGGTACCTCGGAAATCGGTTGCGACCTGTTTGTAGAACTTCAATGCCTCCTCGTCTTGATCTTCGAACTCTTTGCTCAGCGCCAGTTGCAATTTCGCTTGAGCTGTTTCGGGAGCATTGGGGTGGCGAGCGGCGAATTCATTGAGTTGGCCCAGCCACCATTCTTGGATCTTGGCAAAGTCCTCGTCAGACTGGCGCGCAATGTATTCGGTGCCAATCATTTGATATTCGGTATAAGCACGCAGCGCTTCAGTCTGCGGGCTCTGAGATTTGGCAAGTGATCTGGCGAGTGACTTGAGGCGGTCGAGACCTTGAGGGTAAGTGCCGCTTTGCGCCGCAACGCTGACCGTGTCGACGAGTTGTCGTGTCCACGTATCTCGCTCCTCCGGAGTGGTGGCGGCTTCGATCAGGCTGGCGACGACATCGGCTCGCTGGGCATTCTGCGCCGCCAGATCCTCGGTCTCGGTGGCGTTCGCCATCTTCGAATCAATCGCTTCGAGCTTGCTGACAAGCATTTGAGTTTTTGTATCACCAGCACTGGAGCCCAACGGGTTGGCTGACGAGCTGCCGCCGGGTGTGAAGAAGTTGCCTCCCGCCTGAGCGATCGGCTCGCCCTTCTCAGCTAGATTGGGCAAGTCAATCAATTTCCAAGCATCGCCTGCCCGCATGATCGTACCGACGAGCAACTGACCCGAGCGATCTCCTGTTTCGAACATGGCTACTGCGTTCTCGTAGGCCATGACGTCTTTCTCAAAGCCGGCTTCGCCCGCAGGCATCAGGCCTGGGGTGGTCGCCGCAAACTGGACCCATTTCGAATGATTGTCGACCGTGTCTTGTGAAGCGGCAAATTCTTTAAATTTTGCGGCGGCCCGCTCCGCTTTGCGAGTCAAGATTGCCTGCATGTCGCCGCGAATTCCCGCATCCTTGAGATCCGCTGGTGATACCAGTAATGTGGCAAAGCGAGTGGCATCCTCCGTCGCCAACGCGGCAATCAGCTCCATCGTTGTTTCCTCTGCTGAGATCACTCGCCACTGATCAATGGTGCTGTCCTCATTGGCATCGATCCCCCAACGCGTGCCGCCGGTGGCCATCCAGCGATACTGGTCAGCCTTGCCGTTGAAGTTCGCGTCAACGTCCCGGTAGACCTCGACTCCGTACTGGAAGTAGCTCCACAAATTGATCTTTTTGTCGCCATTGGTGTCTGCGAAACGTCGCAGCATCGTGCCGTCGGCAGCGACGACTTCCCAGCCGGACCAGTCGCTGCGGTCGATATCACGAACGGTGCAGCGTTCGATTTGGTCGTCGTTGACCAGGTCATAGATGACACCGTCCTGGACCGGTTTCAGCCCGAGTGCCGCCGCAGCTGACGGCGGAGCCGCTGATGCCGGCGATGCAGAAAACAGAAACAGCGCACAAAGCCACACTCGGGTATTTTGGAAACGCAATTGCTTCGGCAGAATCGTCTGAACGTCCATCACAGGAAAATACTTTTTTTGTGGCCGTGGAGATGAGCGCCGAGATGGCGCGGGGACAACAGCCTCAATCATCCCCCTTGCGACGGCCAAGAATCAAGATCAGTTCCGAAAATGGCTTAAGCAAATTAGGCCGGCACAGCTTGATCAGCGTGTAGCGGCAATGCGATCACGTCGCCGTCGCGCGACACACTTCGCGGCCGGCGAGCCGAAGTACTACTTTGCAATCGCTTTGTTTCTCGTCGCGACACGACCGATTCGCGGCCACGGCCACTGAGGCCGCTAGGCACGAGGGTGGCGCGCATCCCGTTCCACTGATCGTGTGTCAATTCCATTTCGCTCTGAGCAAACCAACCGACGGCGGGACTGAAAGATTCCTGACGCAGCACAATCGGACGGTCCCGAATGGCTTGAATCTGCTCACAGAACGGTCGGGATGTGGGGGCCGAAGGGGCCGCAGAATTCGCGTCACGCATCTCCTCGGTGTGATATAAGCGGATGGGGCCGACGCGGAACTCGTCTCGCGGCTCGAGTGAACGATGCACAATTACCAAACGCTGTTGTTCCGTCGCTCCGTTGACGATCGACAAAATGTTTTCAGTGTGTTTCACGTTATCACTTCGTAAGAATCAGTTTGCCTTGGCGGGTTTTTCGAAGGCGATACAGCTGGCCCTCGTTTTCAATCCAAATTTCATCACCGCAGCGGGCGAGACTTTCGAACCGAACGACTTTCATGGCATGACCTGCACCGCAACCACAGGGCACCGCATTCTCTTGCGGGGGGACAGCCATTACCCTCGTTTCGATCACAGCAGGCTCGCTCGCTGAAACGACGGCAGCCCGCGCGTCGGTGTCAGCCCCGGCGGTCGTTTGGGAGGTCGGCGGCGTCGAATCCATCGGAATGTCGCTGATCCAGATCGCGGAATGAGTGGAAGGCGCTTGGGCGAAAAGCTCGCCGGCATGAGGTCGGCCTTTAATCTAAGTAGTCACCGACAGACGAACAAGCCTTATTGCGAATCATTAGCAATAAAACTCAGTCGCCGAGTTTCCGGGGCTCGAGGTGACTTGGGTGCGAGATCGGGGGGGGGGATACTCGACGGCCTAGTACCCGTACCGATTAAAATAGTGGCTCCACCGCTCCTGGAGTCGCTTTTCCTGGACAGCGGATAGTTTGTGCGTGTTGGTCTGGTAGGACCGGTGCTCGTTGTCTGTCCAGGTCTGAATTTCCGGACGCACCATCTCAAAATCGGCGAGACGCAGTGAATCGTAGATTTTTTCCAGCGTCGCGACGGGGTCAGCGATGAGATCCTCATAGCGAATCTCGATCAGATGATGGTCATCGACTTGGTGACGCTGCTCGTTAAATGCCGCGTACATGCGCGAAAAACAATCGAGCACATACTCCTCGATTCCATCGTCGGTATCGTCGGCCGGCGGAGCTTGCAGCGACTGGACTTCGTCGAGACTTCGCCACAACCGGCAGGTACTCGGAAACAGCTCGCGTGGATCACGAGTGATATGGATGAATCGAGCTTGGGGGAATGCTGCGGCGAGATAACCGATTCGGCCCGTGTGGGTGGGGCTCTTAATTACCAGCGGCCGCGTTGTCGAGACACTCACGCGGTGCAGAAAGGACTGAAGCGTCGCCAGCCACCGCTGACGCTCCGCCTCGTCGACGCCCTTGAAATCCAAATAGTCCATGTCGACAGGACCGCGGCGTGGGAAGGCGATCCGCCGGTACGGAGATGGCACGCCAAGATTCACCAGTGCAAACTCGTCTTCTTGTGGCCGATCCCAGCCTGTGGCCATGTTGTCCATCGGTCGTTTCCCGGGCAACAGCCAGCCCGCAAATGTGCGAAAGAACCACTGCGTTAACAGAAAATGCGAGGGTGCAAAGCACTGATAGGTTGACGGGCTACTCCAGCGTTCGTCGCGGACCATTAATTCGTGCAGCAGTGTCGTGCCACTACGCCAGTGTCCGATGATGAACACAGGCGGCCCATGCAGTTCGGCATCGCGAAGTCGTCGGGCAAAGAAAATGTTCTGCAGACCCATGAGCAACGTGTTGAATGGCGTCGCGATGCTCACCGAAAATGCCAGCCCGACCCGGGAGGCGCTGATCGAAAAATCGCCTTGACGAAGTAGTCGCCACCACGCCAAGGGTCGCATCCCGTGCCAAAATCGCGGACTGTAGAAGGGGTAGCGATTGACGGATGATTGGGACATGGAATTGCGAAAATCCTACGGTAGCAATGATGATGTCGGGCCTTTCGGTCGATCAGACCTGGCGAACAAAAGTGACAATACTTTCGTCTGGCGACTGGCCCGGAATTCGGCGCAGCTTCCCCCCGCAGTCGGCAGGCTTAGATTAGGCTCTAATCCAAGAGCGTGAAAGCGTCCGTTTCGTCAAATGCCCGCCTGGTCGCACTCACGGAACGAATTTTATAGATTTTCCGGCAGCAACGGGTTTCCGCTGCCTCCAAAACGCCTGTTTTTATCAACTTTGCACTGTATCTCATCATGGGCACTTCCCCGAAAGACCTCTCCATCGCGGATCTGCAGCAACATATCCGTCGTATGTATTACGGCAAAGATGTTGCCCGGGGTGTCGATGGCACGTTCATGTGGTTGATGGAGGAAGTCGGCGAATTGGCGTCAGCTTTGCGCGGCGATGACCGCGAAAATCTCCAAGAGGAATTCGCCGATGTGATTGCGTGGTTGTTCACGATCGCGAATGTCGCCGAGGTCGATCTCGCCGCGGCCCTCTCGGCAAAATACGGCCAAGGTTGCCCCGGCTGCGGGCACTTTGAATGCCACTGCAGTTTGGATGAAAAGCCATGAAGGAACGAATGTTTGTGTCACCACCGCGCCTGCGTTGGGTTTTTCAAGTTGTCGCGCTGTTACGGTTTGGGCTTGAGCAAGCCTTCTGTTTAAGTATTCCGTCACCCGTCTCCTCCACGTTGGGCAGGCGAAAAGGGACGCGGCGAAAGGGGACACTCAATAGCATGTGGGCGCGAACCCAGAGGGACCGACGCCGACGAAGGTGGGTCGGGCTCTTCGCCCCATTTCTTCTTTTCGCAATGGGATGCGGTCCCTTCCACACTATCTCTGCACAAGAGACGCTGCCATTAAAGGCGAGCGAGCTCGATTCAATTGGGATCAACGGTCACTATCGAGCGGGTCACTGGACAGCCGTAAGATTGCCCGCCGGAACGGGTGACTCCCACGAGTCCTTCGACCTAGAAACGACCGATGGAGACGGTGTTTCCGTGGTGTACGAGCAGGAATTCATCAAACCGTCTTCTGGGGCGGGCGAGGAGCCGGTATTTACTTACTGCATCCCCGGTACCGAGGCGGCGCCGCTGATTGTTCGTGGTCATTCCCAGAACATAGACGCGGTGGCCGGCAAACCGCCGAGTGAGGCGACCGATACCCACGTGGTTTTGAAAACACGTTTCCCCGATTTCGGAGTTCCAGCCGAGGGACCGTCCATGATTCCCGTCGGAATGTCATGGGTCGTCGTCGTCGGCGACCCGCTGGGTATCGACACCATTGGCGTCAACGAACTCCTCCACCGAGATGCGTCAGTTGCAGTCACCCGCATCGAAGATGCCAACGCGGTTCCCGATCACGTGCTCGGGTTTTCCGGCGTCGACCTGCTCTTGGTGACCGGCAAAGGGGCCGACGTGCTTCGGGATTTGTCGCCTGCTCAAGGAGCTGCGATCGAGAGTTGGGTGCGAGGTGGCGGCCGCTTGCTGGTGACGCTAGGTGCTAAAGCTGACCAGACATTAGGTGTTGCCCCCTGGCTGACGAATCTCTTGCCCAGCGAGCTGGTCGACTCGGCCGTGGTAACGATGGATCCGTCCGGTTTGGAAACATTCACGAACAGCCAAACTCGGTTGAACGCGTTCGAAGGGTGGCAGTTTCCCAAGGTCATCGGCGCCGGAGGTACCACCTTGTCTCGCGTTGGGGAAGTACTGATTGCTGGCCGAACGTCGCGGCGAATCGGATTGCCGCTCGCAGTTCGCTACACCGCGGGGATGGGCAATATTACGCTCGTCGCAGCCGATCTCGACGCAGCTCCGTTTATTGATTGGCCCGAGCGACTCGATCTGGTCACGAAACTGACCGGGGATCTACTGAGTGAAAAGCGGGGTGAGATTGGCAGCAGTTTTCGCATCAGCGGGTATTCGGACTTGTCCGGCCAAGTGCGCCGTAGCCTGGATCATTTTCCCTTGAAGCGAAGCCTCAGTTTTGCGGTCATCGGATTGATCATCGCAGCGTTGATCGCCTTGGTCGCACCATTGGACTACCTGCTCGTACGCCGGGTGTTCAACAATCCGCTATGGGGTTGGATCGCCTTTCCTCTGGTCGCGATCTCGCTCTCCGTTGCGCTGGTCATGGCGGCCGCTCCGCGATCAAACGAATCGAATTCAGCGAGTGCTTCAACGACGTCCCGAGTCGATACTTTAGTGCGAGAACGTAGTATAGAGTTTCTCGACGTCGATAGCTCCACGCGCACCACGCGGCTGTTCCGTTGGTCGTTCTTGTACTCGCATCCAGCGAGGATAGTCAGTGTTGACGCGGAACCGAGTGAGGCGCTCAGGGCCATCACGGATACGACGACCTACCAGGTTTTGCATCCATTTGGTGCCCCCGGACGGGAGATGGGTGGCATCCAAATTGACGCTTGGAGTTCGCCGATTCGCATCCCGATCACCGTACTCGATGCCCCCCCCGACGCAGCGGCGTCCCCACGACAGGAGCAGAGCTTAGCAAGCCGCATCGAGTCACTCGAACTCGCGCCACGCAGCAGCAAGTCGCTGGCCCTTCAGATGCAGCTCAGCACGAACATCGAAGCATCTCCGGTGCAGCGACGACGTGGCTCGGAGCTGTTGCAGGGCGAGTTGGTCAATCCCTTTGACGTTGATTTGCTCGAAGCGATGTTGATCTATCGAAACTGGGTCTATTTTCTGCCGACTCGCTTTCCTGCTGCGACAACGGTGCAAGACGTCGATCGATTGCGACAGAAAAATTTTCGGTGGCAATTGTCACGCCAGCGAGCATTAAAAAGTTCGTCAGAAACCGAAGCCTGGGACGTGACGCAAATCAACCAACCCGTGCGATTGGCCGAAATGTTGATGTTCCACAATGTCGTCGGTGGAACTCGGTATACAGGACTGCAAAACGAAATTTTGGCGCATCTCGATTGGACCGATTTGCTCAATGAAGATCGGTGCATCCTCGTCGCCCGGTGCCGCGATCCTTGGACGACGCTCAGCGTCGGCTTAGACGAAAACGGGCCCGCTGAGGCCATGGTGCCAACCGGCGAGACCGATTCTTGGGTTCGCATTGTCCTACCCGTCGAGGAAAGCCGCCGCTAAGTGTACGTCAGCCTTCCAGGTTGACATAAAAAGACTCATGGTCAGTCGACGATGACTGACGTACTCCCAACATCATCTCTCAGTTCTCTGTCGGCTATCATTGTCGTGATCAAAACCGTTGACTTGAATAAAAAATACGGCGACGCATTCGCCATCCGAGCCATCAACTTGGATCTCGACGCGGGCGATCTGTTTGGCTTCATCGGTCCCAACGGGGCTGGTAAGACGACGACGATGCGAATTATCGCCACGCTGCTCGAACCGAGTTGGGGGGAAGCCTACGTGTGTGGCCACAGCGTCCACACGCAGCCCAAAGAGATTCGCCGTCTGATCGGCTACATGCCTGACTTCTTTGGCGTCTACGACGACATGACTGTCGTGGAGTATCTTGAGTTCTTTGCTGCGGCGTACCGGATCAACGGCATCGATCGCCGCAAACGCGTCAATGAGATGCTCGACATTGTCGATCTCGATTTCAAACGCGATGCGTTCGCCAACACACTTTCGCGGGGGCAAACGCAGCGGCTGGGCTTGGCACGCACGCTGCTGCATGATCCACAGGTCCTCTTGCTCGATGAACCTCTGTCGGGTCTCGACCCGCGCGCACGGATCGAGATGCGGAACCTACTGCGACGACTCGGCGAAATGGGCAAGACCGTGATCGTCAGCAGTCACATTCTGCCCGAGCTGGCGGATGTCTGTAACAAGGTTGGGATCATTGACAAGGGTGAGCTCAAGCAGAACGCCAAAGTGACTGAAGTCATCCGGATGGTTCGCCAGCACACCGTTTTGATCATCCAGCCCAGCCAACGCCACCAGATGCCGCGGATCGCTGAACTCTGCGAAAACCATCCGCTCGTCCAGTCCACCCAACCCGGCGACGACGCGGTGCGCGTGATCCTCCATAGCGACACCGATGACTACAGCGAGTTGCCCAAGCTGTTGATTGACAATGGCATTGGGTTGAAGCGATTTTCCGAAGAGGAACTCGACCTCGAATCCGCCTTCATGGCCCTGACTCAAGGCACAAGCACCCGGATGTAGCTGCCGCGGTGCGGGCAGCGAAACTCACGCATTCAGCCCAGAAATCGGACCGTCCATCGCTGCGAATAACGCTAGCCCTAATCTCTACCGCTGACAAAACCACTAGGCATCCATTGACGTGCCTGTTTCAAGTTTTATCGGGCCGCGGCCCGCGCGGGATCTGTCTTCCTTGGACGTAAATTTGATGGATTTTCAGATCCCCATCCATGACCAACAGATCGGCGCGTTTGCCTTGCGACAGACTTCCCGTCGTGTGGTCGATCCCCACTCGCTCGGCAGGCGTCAGTGAGGCCATGCGAATGACTTCAGGCAGCGTGGCGGAGGTCGATTTTGCAAAGTGCCGGACCATGTGATCCATCCCCTGTACGGAACTGGCGAGGCTGTTGCGATCGAGGGTCCAGCCCACGCACCCGTCGCTATATAGCAAGCCCTCTGAGTCGCGGTGTCCGAACACGTACTCGCCGGGCGGCATCCCGTAGGCCCGATTCGCGTCGGTGACCAAACAAAGTCTTTCGGGACCCTTCATCCGGTAGGCGAACTCCAGCAGCTCGGGAGCCAAGTGGCAACCGTCGGCGATCACTTCTGTGCTCATCTCGTGGTTCATCAACACGAACTCAGTCATGCTCGCCTGCATCGGTACCTGAAATCTCGTCCTCAGCGAAGGAACGCTGCTCATTGCACACCAGAAGTGATCGACGTGCCGCATACCCGCGTCAAAAGCCGCCTGCATCTCCGTCCAGCTTGAATTGGAATGGCCGCAGGTGATCAAGCAACTCTTCTCGGCGGCTAAACGATAAAACGATGCTGCGCCAGGCAACTCGGCTGCACACGTCGCGATTCGAACAAAATCCCCGGCAAAGTAGGAGCGATACTCTTCTGGCTCGGGATCTCGCCGCGCTTCGCGATCGTGGCACCCCGTCTTGCCCTCTGCGAAAAATGGGCCGTACAGATGAATGCCAGGCACATGCGGCAATACGGCTTCCGTCGCGGTCGAAGAGACCGCTGCAAATTGTTGTGATGATTCCCGCCCGACGGCCATGCAGGCATCGATCATCTGGTGAATCCGTTCTGCACTTCCCGTGGTTGATGTCGGGATGATCGTCGTGGTCCCACCGCGGAGATGAGCGGTCGCGACAGTCCGGACGGCATCCTCGTCGCCGTCCATGAAATCAGCGCCATCGCCACCGTGAACGTGCAGGTCGACGAATCCAGGCGACAGATATTTTCCTCCCAGATCGATTATCCGACTGGCTTCGCGAATCCCTTTACCCTCTCCAATGGACTCAATCACGCCGCCTCGACAAACCACAACAGCGTCATGCAGTAAACGATCGGGAAGAATCGCAATTCCCCCCACGAATGCCAATGATTCTAATGTTGAATTTCGATCGACACTCATTTCCATCACAAACCTCGCGGAGACTCGGACGACGCATACCGTTGCCGTGAACGGTACCGCAAATGATCTCGTTGGGCAACTTGCGGCGGCCCTGCGGCAGCGTCCGGCTACAAAAACCGATCCTTGACACCGGTTACTGGCCCACCGAAGATTTGCGAGGACGGGGCGATAGCATCCCCAGAAATTCGTACTAACTCCCAAAGAGACCACAATGAGAAGATTCTATGTTGCCGTTATGGCCATCGGACTTTTAATGCACTGCGGATCGATCGCGTCGTCGGCAGAGGTCGACCAGGGGTTTACTTCGCTGTTCAATGGGGTTGATCTGGACGGCTGGGTTAAACGGGGGGGATCGGCAGAGTACAAAGTCGTCGATGGTGCGATTGTGGGGAAATGCGTTCCCGATACTCCCGGAAACACCTTTCTGTGTTCGAAACAGAAATACGGCAACTTCGTTTTGAAGCTGCAATACAAGTTTATCGAAGCGGGGAACTCCGGTGTCCAATTCCGCTCAGCCGCCCGGCCCGAGGGCGATGGTGAACGGGTCTACGGCTATCAGTACGAAATTCGCCCAGGCTGCGACGCGACAGGCAGAATCTATGACGAAGGACGACGCGGTCACAAGTTTGGCATCGTTTGGCTGGATGCGCACACACCTCAGGATCGCCTCGATGCCGCCCAGGGAAGTTGCCGCTCGGGCGAGTGGAACGATGTGGAGATCCAGTGCGTCGGTCCGTCAATCAAGACCTGGCTGAACGGAAAGTTGGTTGTTGACATGTTTGACGGCGAGTCGATGAAGGGCTTCTTCGGACTGCAGATTCACACAGGAAAATCTGGGTCCGTCGCGTGGAAGAATATTCGCGTCAAAGATCTGGGCGAGAGCAAATGGGAACCATTCTTCGTCAAAGGAGACGACGGTAGCTACCAACTCTCCGACGCCAAGTTCGTGCTCCCCGAAGAATGGTCATTTACCGAAGAAGGCGTTCTGCACGGTGTCCATGCCAAGAGCCAAGGGAAGGACGGGTTAGTGATTTCGAATAAGAATTATGACAATTTCATTGCTCGGGTGACCTACCGGATGCATGGTGGCAACAGTGCCTTGTACTTCCGCGCCGAGGAAACGAGTGCTCCCTGGGTACTGCGAGGCTTCCAAAATGAAATCGCCAACAACGGCAAAGACTCCGCCCTCTGGCATACGGCGGGCATCGTTGACGGCAAAACGATACCAGGTCGCGGGTGGGTTGCCACCAACGACGAGTTCATTGAAAAGGTTCGCAACAAAGATGACCAGTGGAACACGACCTGTACGGCCGCGTACGGCGATCGCTTGGTCCAAACGCTCAACGGATTTTGCACGTCGGATATCGTTGACAAAGAGAGCGAGCCGACGGGCAAACTCGGTTTACAAATGCACGGTGGAACGGATTGCGAAATGTTTTTCAAGAATTTCGAAGTCATGCCCATCACCGCTGAGATGAAAAAGCTCATCGATCGAAAGTGAGCGACATCGTCATCGCCAGGTTTGACGGCGATTGATAGGGGGTAGGGAAGTCCGGTTGCGCCGGACCCTGGCCCGATTTTTCGGACGCCAAATCGATTTGCGAGACACACTCGCGAAGACCGCCGCGTCAATACGGATGAGAGGATTCGAACCTCCACGCCCTAATACGGGCACTAGATCCTGAGTCTAGCGCGTCTGCCAATTCCGCCACATCCGCATGTGTGCGGGATAGAATATCCAGTCGCCCGAGTCTAGGCAAGGCATCCAGTGTAGCTCCGAGCGTTCATTTCCCGACCCCCGCACGGTGCCGACGAACTGTCCTGCAGGGCGGTCGAGTGTTAGGCTTGCTGCAATCGTTCCATGACACGTTTCCATGACAGGCATTTGGCCAGGTCAAACGGCTTCATCCCGTTGGTGGCGGGGGCTTCCGCATCGGCCCCGTGTTTCAAGCATACGTCGACGCCGTCGAAGGAACCGGCTAGGGCGAGTTGGTGCAAAAAAGTGAAGCCGTGGTCGTCGGCTTGATGTAGCAGTTTTGGATTCTCCTGAAGTGTCTTGTCGAAAGAGTCTCGCATGTTCACCGACATCGGGTGTTCTGTGGCCGAGACTTTTGCGTAGTCTTGCTTTGGTTGTGGCATCTTCGAAAACCGCGACAGCAGTCCTTTTTTCTTGGCCACTGAGTTGCCGAGGTAACTTGGTGGCACCAGTGCCGAGCCTTTATGCTGGCTGCCTCCATTTCGGCGTCGTCGCTGGGAGACAGAAAAACTGGATTCTGTGAATCTGACATGGAGAGGAGTGGGCTCGGTGGGAAAGGTTTTGAATCAATCGTGTAGGAAGGATCGCCGGCAGGGCGTGGCTTGTGGATGACTCGATTGTACATGGGTTCGCAGGTAGAGACCATTTTCTCCATCTGAGGTCACACTGGCCGCGGGCTGCTGTGAAGCGTTAGGATAGGGGATTGAGATGCCGTTTGCCCGTGCTGCTCGTTCCCCCCAAGCCTGCTGTTGTGACCGATTCAGCGAACCCGCCACCGCCCGCTGTCGTGCCGCTGGACCGGCCCGCGAAGACTCCGCCTGCTGAATTTGAGCTAGCCACGCCGCTGCAGTTTCTGCCGGGAATGGGACCGGCGCGAGCGGATCGCTTGCGGAAACTGGGACTTCGCAAGGCCCAGGATGTGCTGTTTTTCTTTCCCCGGGAGCATCAGTTCCCGCCGCCACCGACCCGGGTTGATGACTTGCGCGAGGGTGTCCCGGCGACCTTTGTCGGCAGGATTACCGATGCGGAATTGGTCTCACGAACTTCCGGCAAGTCGCTGTTCGCGGCGATCGTCGAGAATGAATCGGGAGCGGTCCGGATCGTCTTTTTCAATCAGCCATTTCGTGCTGAGCAGTTGACGTTCTATCGCTACGTGCGGCTCAGTGGCGTGCCGAAACTGTCCGGCCTGCGATGGGAATTTTCGCATCCCAAGTACGAAATGCTCGACAACGACGAACTCGAGGGCGAGGAAGCGAATGACGACGCCCAGCATCGTGGCGACATCGTGCCGGTCTATCCACTCACCGAGGGCATCAAGGACTACGAGCTGCGGCGTTTGACGCGGCGGGTAGCGGAGGTGCTCGCTCGGCAAGTGACTGAGGTCATGCCGGCATTGCTGCGTCACGCTGCGGGCGAGCGACTGCGTGAGGCGGGCGTTAACCTCGTCGGTGATCTCCCCGACATCGTTACTACGCTGCGTGATATCCACAGTCCGCCCTCGGCGGATGCATTGACGGCGGCTCGCTTGCGATTGATTTTTCAAGAACTCTTTGTCATGCAGCTCGCCCTGGCGATGCGCCGCACGTCATTAACAGGCCGATTGCAGGCTCCCGAGATGCCCTGCACGGCCCAGATCCGGCACCGCATCCTCCGTCGTTTTCCCTTCGAATTGACCACTGATCAAGACCGCGTGATTAGTGAAATCGCAAGTGAAATGGGGCGTCAGTTCCCAATGAATCGATTGCTGCAAGGCGACGTCGGTAGTGGTAAGACCGTGGTGGCGATCTTTGCCATGATGCTGGCCGTTGCCAATGGGTATCAAGCCACACTGATGGCGCCGACCGAAGTACTGGCTCGTCAGCATTACCAAACGCTTTCAAAAATTCTCGCTGATAGCCGCGTGAGGATCGGACTGCTGTGCGGTTCGTTGACGTCCACTGAGCGTCGGCAAACACTTGCTCAGATCGCGTCGGGTGAGCTGGACTTAATCGTTGGTACCCAAGCGCTTGTTTACGACATCGATTTTCACTCGCTCGGTTTGTGCGTGATCGATGAACAGCACAAGTTCGGTGTTCGACAGCGAGTGCAGTTGCGTTCAGGTGGCGTCGATCCGCATTACCTGGTCATGTCGGCCACACCGATCCCACGCAGCGTTGCAATGACTCAGTTCGGCGATGTCGATCTCAGTACACTACGTGAGAAACCGGCTGGGCGAGGCGACGTGCACACTTACCTCGCAATTGACAAGTGGCGCGATCGCTGGTGGGAATTTGTACGCGAACGCCTCGTGGAAGGACGTCAAGCGTACGTCGTGGCACCGCGCGTCGGCGACGATGCCGGAAACGCCCCCTCACCACTCGGTCAACACGACATCCCCGAAGAAGTAGCCGAAGACGTCACCTCGGTCAGCCGCACGTTCGAGCGACTCCGCACCGAGGTCTTTCCAGAGTACCGCGTCGAGCTGTTGCATGGACAGATGAAACCGGAGGTGAAGCAAGATGTGATGCAGCGATTCATTGATGGTGAGATCGACGTGCTCGTCAGCACCACAGTGATCGAAGTCGGTGTAGACGTGGCCAACGCGACCGTGATGACGATTCTCGGTGGTAATCGATACGGGTTGGCACAGCTCCACCAACTACGAGGTCGTATCTCACGGGGCACCCACGCCGCGCACGTGTGCGTCTTCACCGATGGCGAGCGTTCACCGGAAGAGAACGAGCGTCTCAAAGTGTTCGAACAGACGTCGGATGGATTTGAACTCGCTGAAGCGGACTTTCGCCTCCGTGGGCCTGGCGATTTACTCGGAAAAAAACAGAGTGGGCTGGCACCGCTGCGGGTCGCGGATCTCAACCGTGATATCGAGACCTTGCAGGTCGCCCGGGCGATCGCCCAGGAGTTGATCGATGAAGACCCGGAGATGGAGGCGTCCGAGATGGCCGCCCTGCGTGATCAGGTCTTGAGGCGGTACGGGGAAAAGCTCGACCTTGGCGACGGTGCGTGAACAGCGGGGGGGTGGAACTAAAATAGATGCACTCGCGTCAGAAGTCGCGGAGCGATGAAAAGATAGAGAAACTCTTCAGTTGAACGTATGAAACTGATATGACCGCGCCTACGGCACTCCGTAGGCTGACTCTCCTTCAGGACGAATTCATGAAACGTTACGCGATATCCTTGCTGATGACGCTCGTGATCGCGGGCAACGTGATGGCCCAAAAGCCATCCGACGACACTACATTCGCAGGGCCCAATAAGGATGTGACCTATCAGCTGTTGTGGTTGATCGAATCCGACGACGAAAACCGACGTGAGTACCAGGGGCCAGCGGTCGAGGGATTGTCGTCGGCTGGGTACAGCCGGCTGGTCGTGGCGGGGTCGGCGACAGCGATGGTTTCCGTGGGGCAACGGAGTACCGTGACGAGCGCGTCACGATACGGGCAAATGAGCATGACCATGTCGCTGCTCAACACGAGCGACAACAATCAGTTCGAAATGAAGATCAGCGTGCTGACGAAAGATCGATCGCCGATAAGCATCGAGACGACAGCGCGGGTACCCAAGGGTCATTGGTTCTTGGTCGGCGGTGGCGACTCTCGAACGGGCCAGCCGATTTATGCTGACGATGGCAAACGCGCCGTCGCGATCATGCGGATCAACGACGGCGTGATGCTGTTGGAGTGATTCTTAGCGAATCACCAGCAACGATTTTGTATTGCCACGTCGGACGACGACTTGCAGCGGCAATTGCTGCTGCTTGGCGATGATTAGAATCTTGGTTAACTGTTCGACCGATTCCACAGGGCGTCCCGCCGCCGTTTCGATCACGTCGCCCGCCTGCAATCCAGCCTGGGCGGCGATGCCTTGGTCGCTGACGCTGGTGACGATCAAGCCACTTTCCAGATCCATGTAGCCGTATTCTTTGGCGGACTGAGGCGTGACCGGTTCGAGCTGGGCACCCCAGGGTGAATCCATACCACCGTTGAACATCGCCATGGCTTTGTCGGTTCGCAGTTGCAGGTTCACGGTCACGGTCAGCTCCTCACCCTGACGATTGATTTTCATCTGGACACTTTCGCCTGGCGCACGACTGGCGATGTAGTTGACCAATCGTGAACTCGATGTCACCGGGCGTCCGTCCGTTTCCAGGACGACGTCGCCCGGTTGCAGGTCGGCGTTGGCGGCGGGTTGATCTTCGAGCACGCCTCGAATGAGCGCCCCCCTGTTCACCTTCAGCCCGAATTCCTTGACGACTTCGGGCGTGACATCGGCGACTTGAGCGCCTAAGAACCCGCGCCGGACTTCACCGTTTTCGATGATGGAATCCAGTACTGGCCGAGCCAGCCCGACGGGGATTGCGAACCCGATGCCGGCACTGGTGCCCGAGCGTGAGAGAATGGCGGTGTTGATCCCAATCAATTCGCCGTGCAAATTGACCAGTGGGCCGCCCGAATTGCCAGGGTTGATAGCGGCATCCGTTTGCAGGAAGTCTTCAAAGCCGTGGCCGTCACCGACGATGCCTTGAACGCGGTTTTTCCCGCTGATGATCCCGGCTGTCACGGTTTGATCGAGGCCGAAGGGGCTGCCGATGGCGAGCACCCAGTCACCGACGCGGATTGCTTCGCTGTCGCCGAACGGCACGGGTTGTAATCCTGTCCGATCAATTTTCACGACGGCCAGATCGGTCTCGGGGTCGGTACCGATCACTTCGGCTTGCAACTTGGCACCGCTGTTCAGTTCGACCGTGACGATATCGGCACCCTCGACGACGTGATTATTGGTGAGGATGTAGCCATCTTCGCGAACGATGACGCCGCTACCTTGTCCCTCTTGTTCTTGGTGCGGTTCGGATAAGCCTCTTCCGCGACGATTTCCATTGCCGAAGAATTGGTCAAAGCCGGGCGGTAATTGCTGGCGGAGATTGGGGGACATTTGTCGAGCGCGAGCTGTCAGGTCCGTTTTCGTGCTGATGCTGACGACGCTCGGACGCATCACTTCGGCGACATTACGAAATGCCGAAGAAATGTCGAGGGCGGTGTTGAGTTGCGCGGTCGTGGCATGATCGCGGACTTGTTGATCGGCGTGGGCATCTGAATTCGCCGCCCGGGGCAAACTCATCATGAGGCCGAACAAAAGCGTGGCGACCCAGGCCGACGCGACGACGAGACTGATTCGTTTCCAGGGCAGTTGCATGGTTCGTGTTCTCCAGGGCGGGTAATCGGGGACGCGATTCGAAAATTCACTGCGGCGAGGGCCGTTGATTCAGTGTATTCGGATCGGAACTTTTCTTGGTGGGAAGTGGGCAGATGTTGACTCATACGTCGCCAATTCCATTTTGGTTGATCATTTCCCATTGCCGTCGATCTGTCAAATCTGCCAGATCACCGGACGACGACAATATTTCCCAGGCAAACAACGCAACCATTTGCTAAGTTATTGGAGAGGCGTCGGCAATGTGGATCCGATGATTCTCCTATCGCCCGCACGAAGGGTTGACTGTGACCCATAATGGAGTGCGGTGAGACTGGTCCTTGGCATGCCTTGGGATAAGATGGATGTCGATATGATGCAACAAACGCTAACGGTCATTTTGGCGGGTGGTCGGGGCTCGCGGCTTGAACCCTTGACGCGCGATCGAGCCAAGCCAGCAGTGCCCATCGGTGGCTGCTACCGGATCATCGACTTCGTGTTGAGCAATTGCCTCAACAGCGGCATGCGACGAATTTTGATGTTGACCCAGTACAAAGCTCAATCGCTCGACCGGCACATCCAGCTTGCTTGGACGAACTACTTTTGTCGCGAACTCGGCGAGTTCATCGACGTGGTGCCTCCGCAACAGCGGATCGACGATAACTGGTATCAGGGCACTGCCGACGCGGTCTATCAAAACATCTACGCGATTGAACGAGAACTTCCCGAGCACGTTGTGATTCTCGCGGGTGACCATTTGTATAAAATGAACTATCACTCGATGGTCGATTTTCACCGTCGCAAGGGTGCCGATGTGACCGTGGGCGCGCTGCGGGTGGACCGCAAGGACGCAAACCAGTTTGGCGTGATGCAGGTTGACGAACACGGTCGGCTGGTCGAGTTCCAAGAAAAGCCGGAAAATCCTCAACCGATCCTTGATAATCCGGATGTCTGCTTAGCATCGATGGGCATCTATGTGTTCAACTCGCGATTTCTCTTCGAGCGACTCTGTGGCGACGCGACGGACGAAAGCAGCAGTCATGATTTTGGCAAAAACATTATTCCTGCGGCGATCGCCGACAGCAACGTATTCGCGTTTCCTTTTACGGACGAAAACCGTAAAACCGATGCTTACTGGCGTGACGTCGGCACCATCGAAGCCTATTACGAGGCCAATATGGACCTCGTCCACGTCGATCCGCAGCTGAATCTATACGACGCAGCGTGGCCGATTCGTTCATTCCGGCCGCAGTTACCGCCACCTAAATTTGTCTTTGGAAGCGATGGACATTCGAATCGCCAGGGGATCGCGCTGGATTCGATTATCTGCCAAGGTGCAATTATCAGCGGCGGCAGCGTGATGCGATCGATTATCGGCGCGGGATGCCGCGTTAACAGTTACGCCCAGGTCGAAGACAGCATTCTGTTTGACGATATCGAGGTCGGACGGCACAGCCGGATCCGGCGAGCGATCATTGACAAAGGCGTCCGCATCCCCCCGGAAATGGAGATCGGTTACAATCCCATCGCTGATGCCGAGCGTGGATTGACGGTGACCGACAGCGGACTGGTGGTGATCGCCCGAGGTGAGCTCATCCGCACCCAGGATTCCGTCTCATCGTACGTCTAATCGGAGAGAGATCAAAAGCGTCTCGACTGTTCGCGAAAGGCAGGAACGCCATCTGCACCGATGCCGCCCTAACGGAATCGGCGTGGATCGGGCATACTGAGCAGATCATCCGCTCCTCGCTCGCAAATGATACCTGTCTGAAAATGACGCCGCCCCGTCTCGCTACCACTCTGACATGCACGCTCGACGAGCTGGAGACCCATCCGGAGATACGGGCACGGGTCAGGCGGGGAGCCGTCAGCATTGGCAACTTCGATGGGGTGCATATCGGCCACCGGGAACTACTCGCACTCGTCCGTGCGGCCGCTGATCGCGTTGGCGGTCCCGCCGTCGTGGTGGTGCTCGATCCGCACCCGGCAACTGTGCTGCGCCCGCACAGTGCCCCGGCCCGACTGACGACAATAGCCAGACGGGCAGAACTGATGGGTGAACTCGGCATCGATGTGCTGGTGGTCTGTCCCGCGACGCTGGAGTTTCTCAACCGGACCGCCGACGACTTTTTTCAGTTGTTGATCAACGACCGCTTGGAGGCGCAGAGCGTTGTTGAAGGCCCCAATTTTTTCTTTGGGCGAGATCGCGGCGGGGATATCCATCGACTGCGGCTGCTGTGCGAGGAGACTGGCAAATCGCTGGAAATTGCTGAACCACGTATGGAATCGGAGCGAATGGTCAGCAGCTCGCGAATCCGCGAAGCGATCTCATCGGGCCAGATGCGTTCGGCCAATGACATGCTAAAATCGACCTATCAAACCACCGGACAAGTATCCAGAGGCGCCGGTCGCGGTCGCACATTGGGATACCCCACGGCCAACCTCGTCGATATTCCAACGCTCATTCCCGGTCACGGTGTGTACGCGGCGCAGGTGTCGTGCGATCGCGGGGCCGCCAGCGAAAAATCCACATCTCCCATGATAGCTGCTGTTCACGTCGGTCCCAATCCGACATTCGGCGACGAGCAGCGGACCAAAGTGGAAGTTCATTGTTTGGACTATGATGGCGATCTATACGGTCACACCCTGACAGTTCACTGGCTCGACCAAATCCGTGGCGTGAAAAAGTTCGACAGTGCTGACGCGCTCACAGTCCAAATCCGCTGCGACGTCGCAGCCGTACGCGACCTCGCTTCGAACCTATCCTCGATGCCGTTCGCTCGGCAACGTTCGCGTGATGCCTTGCTTTCGCGGAATGAACGACGACTTTAGAAACATCATTTTATCCTTCAAAAGAAAGTGTCTCCGTGGGAGTCAATTGGAAAGCCTTCGTCAACCAAATTAGTCACTACCAATCGTTCGTCCTGGTCAGCCACATTCGTCCCGACTGTGACGCGTTGGGGAGCGAACTGGGCATGGCCGAGGTATTGCGAGCGATTGGCAAAGACGTTCGCATCATCAACGCCCACCGCACCCCACCGGCTCTCTCGTTCCTGGATCCCGCAGGTAAGATTGACGTACTCGGCGATAGCGTTGAAGCCGAGGACGTGCAGGCCGACTGCATCATGATTCTCGACACGAGTGCCTGGGCCCAACTGGGCGATATGGGCGACGTGATCCGGGCGTCGCGCCGATAAGATGGTACTCGATCACCATGTCGGCGAAGACGACCTGGGCGCAACGATGTACAAGGACTATCAAGCCGAAGCGACGGGGCAACTGGTGGTTCAAGCCGCCGACGCCTTGAACGTTCCTCTCACGCGCGCAATGGCCGTTCCCGTTTTCGCAGCGATCGCCACAGACACCGGCTGGTTTCGTTTCCCCTCGGTTACACCGGAGACCTATCGGGCAATCGCACGTTTGATGGAAGTCGGTGTGGTACCGAGCGAAGTCTACGGCGATTTGTATGAGCGTGACACGATCGGTCGTTTAAAACTTCGCGGTCTGATTCTCTCCCGCACCACCGCCGAGATCGATGGCGCGCTGGTGTACACGCACGTCAACAAAGAGGACTTCGCTGCCTGCGGAGCCGAGGCGAGCGACACCGAAGACGCGATCAATCTGACCCTATCCGTACGCGGCACGCAGGCCGCCGTGATCTTTGTCGAACAGCTTCGCGGCGGATTCAAGCTGTCCTTCCGCAGTCGCTGCGCGATGGATTGCAACGAGATCGCGCGCCAGTTCGGCGGCGGCGGTCACAAAGCTGCCGCAGGGGCTTTCCAAGAAGGATCACTCGCCGAAGTCCAAGAACGTGTCTTGCCCGTTGTCCGCGAAGCAGTGCAACGGGCGATGAGCTGAACGAACCCTAACGCTGGACCCGCGCTGAGCCACCCTGCGCAAACGCCTCGACCTCCGCGAGCGATGCTCGCGTGACGTCGCCGGGGAACGTCGTCAATAACGCACCATGCGCCCAACCCAATCGCAGGGCTTCGTCAGGACTGCGACCGTCGAGCAAACCGTAGATCAATCCGGACGCAAAACCATCCCCGCCGCCGATCCGGTCCAGCACGTCGAGCTCCGCAGTGGGCGCCACGTACTCATTACCTTCGTGCCACAGAACGGCGCTCCAAGAGTGTCGATTGGTCGAATGAACTTCCCGCAGCGTCGTCGCCACCGCCTTGACGTTCGGGAATTTCTCCACCGCGTCGCCGATCATCTTAAAAAAGTTCTTCGGGTCGAGTCCACCGGACGATTGCTCTTCCACGTCGGGGCCTTGGATGCCGCAGCCTTTCTGCAGATCTTCTTCGTTACCCACGAGCAAGTCGACATTTTTGACAATCTTAGCCATCATCTCTTGGCCCTTGGACAAGCCACCGATGGTGTCCCATAATTTGGCACGATAGTTCAAATCGAACGAGCGAATCGCGCCGTGGCGTCCGGCTGCCTCCATCATCTCGATCACGACCTCCGCTGTCGTTTCGGACAAGGCTGCAAAAATCCCGCCGCTGTGAACCCACCGCACACCGCTAGAAAAAATCTGATCCCAATCAAAATCACCTGGCTTGAGCATCCCGCCGGCTTCGTTGGCGCGGTTGTAAAAGACGACTGGGGCCCGGACGCCTTGCCCTCGATCGCTGTACACCGTGGCCATGTTCGGCCCTCGGACCCCGTCGTGCTTGAACTGTTTATAAAAAGGCTTCACCCCCATCGCAAGGACTTGACGTTGGATCAGTTCGCCGATCCCGTTGTCGACCATGGCGGTGGCAACACCGGTGGACAGACCGAAACAGGCCGACAAATTCGCGGCACAGTTGTATTCGCCGCCTGAAACATGCACGTCGAAATGGGTCGCAGTGCGAAACGGAATGACACCGGGATCGAGCCGATGCACCAACGCACCCAGCGCCAAAAAGTCGAGGTCAGCACCAGCAGCGGGAATTTTTAAAGAAGCCATATTCTTACCATTTCATGCAACGAGAGTTATAAGCCGTTTGGGCACTCGCCCGGACAGTTAAAATTCGGGTTGACCCGGTAATTCAACCATCACGGTTTGTTCTTACTCAGTCAGCCCGGAGGGCGACAGATCCTTACCGGTGGCGTCAGCCACCGGAACGGTTGACCCGAGGATCGCTAGCCCAGAGGGCGACAGATTCAAACGGAATATGCCGTCCTAGTATCTAACGGATCGACACAGCGGTGTCCATTATGGGCGCTTGATAAAGTCGATGCGAAGGGTCGGCCATGAATCGAACATAGACAACACTCCCCACAAAAAAACGCCCCCGATTCAGTCCGATCCGGAGGCGTTCAAAAATTTGCGAGGGCGTCAGGCGAAGTTTATTCCAGCGACTTCACTTCGCGGCCGGCCTTGGTACCCAAAGCACCCCACAAGCCGTACGGGCTCTCCTCGCCAGGAACGCCTGCCTTGGGCAGGGTCGCTCGGCTCTGGTTGCCCGACTCAATGCTTTCGGTGACGAACCGGACCGCACCGTCAGCCATCAGAATGTGACATCCGCCCTGGTGGCGGCTGCCCATCGTGAGCGTGCCGTCGGAGCCGTCGCCGCCCCACAGACAGCTTTCCTTGTTGGGTGGACGAACCGTGTTGACGCTGCTGTACATCGGGCGTCCGTCAGCCCATCGCTTCCCACGGCGCTGATCCCCGGCACCAGTATCGTTGCCGTTATTCCAAAACTGCGGGCGCTGCGGGTTAATGTTGTTGCTATAGCAAATTTGCGGGTTGTTGAAAAAACCGTCTTGCTGATTGAATTTCGGCTGAGAAATGATTTCCAAATTACCCGCATCGGTGACGTATTCACCGCACATCAGCGTGTTGGAGGTTCCGTCGAGAATGTCACGGAAGTTAGTGGGGTAGTGAGGCTCAAAAACCCCTCGTAGGCGAGTTTTGACGCTCGCGTCGGTGACGACTCCCGAGTTATTGACGCCACCATCGTGCGTGGTCTGGATGGCGTCACCGATGCAGCAGGCGTAATTCGACAAGCCCGTTTGGCCAGGTGTCCCGACCGTGGGATCGCTGGGGCAACGGAACGCGCCGACGGTAGTCCGCCAAGGCGTGTAGTTCGTATCCCAGGGCACAGGGCCCATCGCTTGGTAAGGAGGGGTCTTGACCGACCCGTCTGCATTGAGGGCATAAGGGTTGCTAATTTGCTGCCACAGGGCTTGCTGTTCAATGAACGGCAGCATGCCTACCATCCACGTCAAAATGTACGAGTTGTCACCCGCTGCACCCGCCCCTGTGCAGCAGTAGGTACCGCCAGCTTCTTGGGGGAAACGGTCATAGGCGGCGTGATAATTGTGCAGTGCCAAGCCGACTTGCTTGAAGTTGTTACTGCAACTCATCCGGCGGGCAGCTTCCCGAGCGGCTTGTACAGCCGGAAGCAACAAGCCAACGAGAACGCCGATGATCGCGATAACGACCAACAGCTCAACGAGCGTGAAGCCAGGCCGGCTTCGAGAAGAACGATTCATGGAAAAAACCTCAAAGTGAGAAAAGGAAAAGGAAATCAAGATCCTGTTGCAGCAATGCACGTTAGCATCGTGCGATCCGCCGAACCGGGCGTATCGTCAGTCGACGAAAGATCTCTATAATTAAACTGCGCTATCCGAAAAGGGGTCTGACCCCTTTCCGGATAGGCTCTTAAGAACAACGTGTGTTCAGCAGATTGTGACCTGAAAACAGGCCGCGTGGGACTAACGGCCCCGGTCACGCTGCTGCATTTTTTTCTGCTGCTCAGCGTAGTCTTGTTGGGTTGATTTGTACTGCGCCTCGAGTTCTTCGGCCGTTGGCACCTTCTCCGGGGGTGCTGAGACGCTGTTGTCACTCGATCCCGAGCAACCAGAGAGGCAGAGAGTACCCGCAAGCAACAGCGTGAAGCCCGTCGTGAGGATAATTTGTTTCATAACTTAAAAGGGGAAACAAGGAAAAGAAAATAAATTTCAGGGTGGCAGGAAATCGCCGGTGATGCATTTCATTCGTTTGGCGAGGAACCATTTCGTTGGGCCGCCCCCCACTTTTTCGTGTAGATGGCCTGGAACCTCAATCTTATCTCATTTGACATCAAAAACACCAGAATTGCAATGTATTCGACGTCGGATGATGCAGTTTCCAGAGAGATTAACCCGCGTTTTGCTGTGCAGTCTCGGCAACCCCAACTAGTTTTCAGGAATCACTACGAAAAAGCGGGGCGAGCATTTTCAGCTCGCCCCGTGGTCGTCATCGTCAATCCGCTCATCGCCAGCGAAATGGCTTAGTAGCGGTCGCCTCCACCGCCACCGCCACCGCCGTAGCCGCCACCACCACCACCGCCGTAGCCGCCACGACCGCCACCCCCACCGCTGCGTCCGCCACCGCCACCGCCGCCGTAGCCGCCGCGACCGCCGCCACCACCACCGTAGCCGCCGCCGCCACCACCACCGCCGGTGCGGGGAGCGCGAGGACGGGCTTCATTGACGGTCACGTTGCGACCAGCGATCGCTTGACCATCTAATTGTTCAATGGCTTCCTTGGCACCATCGGCCTCGGCCATTTCGACAAACGCGAAGCCACGACTGCGACCTGTTTCCCGATCCATGATGATGTTCACAGCAGACACTTCGCCGTACTGCTCGAAAGCTCCCCGAAGATCATCTTCGGTTGCCGAGAACGACAGGTTCCCTACATAAATATTCGTCACAAAACTAACCTTACAAACCGTCACCAACGAGACAAAATGCCTCTCGCATTCATGGGCGGAATCACTGGAAAACACTTCCAAAAGTAACACACCGCCGAGAGTGTGGTGCTCAACTAATTCGAAAGCGTGAACCAAACCCTGTCGCCAGTCAATGGCGGATTTTGCAAAAAGCGGGTTAGGGAGCAGTGCCATTGACTTGCATGCTGCCGCCTCCGGCTCCACAATCGGGCCTCACGGCGACATTTCTACACGGTCTCGTGCGACGGGGAGACTCCGTTTCTTGCCAGGGAGGGAGGGGCAAATCACCCCCCTGCGAATGCAAAAGCATGGACGAATTGCATACTGAGACCGATGCGTCTCAATCGTCCAGTCGCGTCGCCAACGGAAACGCGAGCCCGCCCAGTGCGGTCGTGGACATCATGGCGGCGGCGGACGCGAAGGCACCGCCCAGCCCGATGCGGCCTGCGACCTGCCCCCATAACAATGAGCCCATGGCCATCGATCCGGCCATCATTGTTAGATAACACCCCATGCCGCGGGCACGCAGCCGCGGCGGAAGCGTGATCTGCGCCGTCGCGTTCAGGGTCGTTAAGGTCGCCATCCAGCCCGCACCCATCACCAAGACTGCGGGTAACAGAATCTCCCATCTCGGCGAGTAGCTCATCACGAACAGCCCGGATGCAAACATGCCCATCGCAACGGCCACCAATCGATCCGAACCAAAACGATGCCGCAGTCGCGGCAGTAATGCCGCGCCCGCCACCGCGCCCGCTCCCAGGCACGCCACCATGATTCCAAACCCACCCGAGCCCCAACCCAATTCCGTTTTGGCGAACAGGGGCAAGAGTGACCATAGTGAACTGCCGGGCAACACGAAAAACACGACTCCAACCATCACGTTTCGCATGACGCGGTGCATGGCGACAAAACGAACGCCCTGTCGCAGCGACGCCGCGAACGATCGTCCACGACTGCTCTCGATTGCCGTCCGCTTCCATAGAAACAGCACGACGACCACGCCCGCGAACGTACAAGCATTTATCGCAAATGTGCTCCAGATCCCCACCAGTGCGATCAGCACGCCGCCGATTGCCGGCCCGAGCGTGCGGGCGAGGTTAAAGCTAATACTTCCCAATCCAACGGCGCGAGAGATCTGATGGCGAGGCACAAGTTCAGGGATCGCTGATTGCCACGTCGGAACATGCACGACCATCCCCAAGCCCATGACAAACGTCAGAGCGAGCAACCCCCACGCGGTAATGTGACCGCTCCAGGTGAGCATCGCGAGCGTCGCTGTTACCGCTAACAACAGCGACTGCGTCATCATCAGCAACCGCCGTTTGTCAAAACGATCCGCGAGCACGCCTGCTGGAATAGCCAGCACCACGATCGGCAGCGACATCGACGTTCGCACGGCGGCGACCATCTCGGGACTGCCTTCGAGCGTGGTCATGAGCCACCCGGCTCCCACTTCATGAATCCAGGTACCGAGGTTCGAGGCCAGCGAAGCGATCCAGAAAAATCGAAATAGACGCAGCCTGAGCGGTTCCCAAAATGGTTCGGGACCTAGCTTCGGTTTGATCGAGGGCGATTTGTCGCCTGCGAAAGCTGCCTGTGGCGAAGGAACGACCTGCGACGCCTGTGGTCGTTCAGTCCTCCGTTGGACTGGATCAGACATGGTTGGATTAGCGAGTTTCATATCATTAAAAGGTCGATGAGAACGTCATCGCCGTCAAGAGCGAGTTGGCGGCATCCAAAACTGGGGCGGTTTGCCGGTTGGTCAACCGCCGTGAGGCCGGAAACACCACCCCATTGTTTCGCGAATTTCACCCCAGCTGTGCCTTCGTCATGTGGGCTCCAGGTACACACTCTGCGTGGCGAACCGCTGCTCGATGTCAAAATGCGAGCAATCGATCGACTCGCTCAACACGGGATCAATACGACGCTGGTCTGTACGGTCAATCGCGGGAATCTGGACCAGGGGGGACGAATTATTGAGCTTGAAATGCGAAGTCCCTCCATCACCGGCGCTAGTTTTCAACCGGCAACTTATGTGGGACGGTATCAAACACCCGCGTCGCTCGACGATCGCGTGATCTTTCCAGATGTAATCGTGGCGATCGTGGAACAGTCCAACAGCGTGAACACGCGGTCGAAGTAAATTCCTTCAAAGGAGAGGACGCGGCGCTGGCGAAGTCATTCTTCGCACGTGCGATGTGTGAAGATTTAGCACCTGCCGAAAGACGATTCTTTGCGGTCTCGTTGGCGGATACCTTGGTGTGGAGTTAGCAAAGTGGTCCCTGCAGGTTCACACCAAAACCGGCGATAGCTTCGCAGTGCCAGTGGCCAGCAACTGATCAAACTCCACATTATTGGTTACGCAATCTATCGTTTTGCTACCGAATTCATCCGCCCCGAGGCTCGCCAGTGGTGTGGCTTGACGGGATATCAAATGGCGAGCATTGCCATCATCGTCCTGTTCGCTTGGCTGTGGTGTCGGGATGCGTTTCGCCGTGGCTCAGTTACCGACCTGTCGAATTGCTAACCCGATGCGCCGGTGAAAGATTCGACTGACTCTTCAAAACGCTCGATCGATACTGCCAGGCCATCGTCGTTCGACTCCACGATCGCGCCGCAGAGCCTCACGTCGCGGGTGGCGACGTGGAAGTGGCAGGGTTCAAACGTGAGCGTGGTTTTCGTCACGCGTCCGACATCTCGACCGATGATGCTGTCGTATGGACCACACATCCCCACATCACACTGCATCGCCGTGCCGCCGGCCATCACGTGGGCGTCGGCGGTCGGCACGTGGGTGTGTGTCCCCAAAACGGCGGTGACGCGGCCATCGAGATAGCGGGCGATCGTTTGTTTGTCACCGGTCGCCTCAGCATGAACGTCGACGAGAACGGCGTCGGTTTGCCCGGCCATGGCTTCGATGGCGCGATCGAGCGCGGTGAACGGGCAATCGACTGGGCGCATGAAAACGCGGCCGAGAACGGAGATCACGCCCAATCGTCCCCCGGGCGTGGACACGATCGCCCATGGACGTCCCGCTGCGTCAGCGGGATAGTTGACAGGTTTGACGATCCGCTGGCTCTTCTGCAGAATGGGAATGATCTCGGCGCGGCGGTACAGATGATCACCCATCGTGATCGCGTCGACACCGGCGTCGATCAAGCGTCGATACTGACGTGGCATCAGCCCCGCGCCGTCGGCCGCATTCTCAGCATTGACAATGACCGCGTCGAGGCGGTGATCTGCTTTGAGGGCAGCGGCGCGAGCGAGCACCGCCGAGTAGCCCGGTTTACCAACGATATCGCCAAGAAACAGAAATCGCACCGGGACACATCACCTACCAACGCAGCCCAAAACGCTCGCCACCGGTATCACGATTGTTGCCGCCCTTGAGCGGGCCGCTGTGCTGCGGTTGAACGGAAACGTCTCGCGGCGGCTCGTCGATGTCCTCTTCAGCCTTCACGACCGGTTCATGAGCAGCCAGGGCCGCTTTGATTGACAGGCCAATCTTTTGAGCGTCGCGATCAAAGCTGAGGATCTTGACTTCAACCGTGTCGCCGGTGTTGACGACGCTGCTGACCTTGGACACCCGGTGGTTGGCCAATTCGCTGATGTGGACGAGGCCTTCGACGCCAGCGGCAAGTCGCACAAAGCAACCGAAATCGGCGGTCTTGGTAACGGTGCCTGAATGCAGCGAACCGACAGCAAATTCGCTCTCGGCGGTATCCCATGGGTTTTCGAGCAGGTCGCGATAGGACAAGCCGATTTTACCGGTCTGTTTGTCAATCTTGTCGACCTTGACCTTTACCTTCTGGCCTTCTTTGATGACGTCGCTGGGATGCTTGACACGGTCCCAGCTCAGCTTGCTGACGTGGATCAAACCATCGAGCCCACCCAGATCAACGAACGCACCAAAATCGCGAACGCTACGGACGATGCCTTCGAGAATATCGCCAGCCTCAATCTGTTCGAGCTGTTCTTGACGTTTCGATTCACGCTCACGCTCCAGGATCGCCCGCCGGCTGATGACGAGATTACCGCGTCGCGCGTTGGCCTCGTTGACCAAACACACCATCTTCTGATCGACGAATTCCGACAGATCTTCGACGCGGTATTCGGTGACCTGGCTGATGGGCATGAACGCGCGGATCGATCCGACTTGACACTCCAGTCCACCAGCGTTGTGACCGGTCACGAGTGCTTCGACGACAGACCCCTCGTCGATATCGTCCCAGTCACTGACTTCGATTGCCGATCCGGGCAAGGTGCACGAATACAATCCGTCTTCACGGCTAAAACCTCGGACGAGCACCTCGACGGACGTGCCTGGCGTCGGTTCGGCTTCCGTGAACTGTTCGAATGGCACGGTGCCCTCATCCGGACCACCTAACGCAACGAACACGGTGTCTTCTTTGATTTTTAGCACGGTCGCTTGGACACGTGTACCTTCCTCAAGCGGTTCGCGGCGATCGGGCAGTCCCGCGGTGCCGCCGTAGAACGAATCCAGATCGGAATCGGCCAAGCTAGCGTCGAGTTCCGCCTGCAAATCATCGGACAGGCCGTGGCGAATATTAGGAACGCTGACCTTACCGGGTTTAGGATTCTCGATTTTTTGACTAGCCGTCACGTCCTCATCCGACTCTCCCGCCAAACGGGGACGGGGAGCCTTTTTCTTCTTGCCGCCACCCGGCTGGCCGCCCGATTTCGGTTTCGCTTTTTCGAGATCTTCGGTCGAAACGGCAGCGGGCGACTGAGGTTTGGCGACGCCGAGTCCCCGAGCAGCGAGCGGACCGCTTCCGATGCGCGGTAAGGGCGCCTTGGATTTTTTTGGCTGGGCAGGGCGATTCTGCGACTCCCCTTGGCTGCTCTGGCTATCAGGCTCGCTAGTCGACGCCGGGTTGGGCGGAGAGGTTTCCGTCGGCGCCTCGGCAGCTTGAGCGGATGGGTCGGCGGGGGAAGCGGAAGGCGGATTGGAGTCCGGATTCTCGGTCACTGACATGGGTTCGGCGTCGGCAAGCAGGAGCAGGGGTATGAAACAAGGGTCCTTGTGCGTGCAGTCTAGCAATCCAATCGCTCAACCGGTAGCCTTCGGGGAATTCGGCTGAATTTCACCACTGGAGCCGCTCAGTAGCCAGGCAATGTGGACGATCGTTCCCCGGACTTCTAATTGTAGCCTTGATTACCGACCCTCCCACTCCCAGCTTCGCTCGGGAGGGTGACGCTTCCCTCCTCCCTCCGCTCCTCTTCTCTTCTCGCCATTCCCCCGACTCTCCCATGCCCATCACCGCCGCATTCTTCGCCCCGACCTTCGATCGACTTCCGAGTGAACTTCGCAGCGCGATCACCAATGCTCCCCTTCCCAGTCTCGGTGCTGGACCGCAGGCACCCGCGTTGGCGGCGCTGCTCAATGATCCTGCGGCCTTGCGGCGATCGATGAATAATGGTGCCGATGCGGCGCTTTCGTCGCTGGCTCTATCGGGATTGTGGCTCTTGGCGGGTGATTTGGATCGCAGCCATACGATCAGCCAAGACGATTCGACACCGGCCGGCAGCTTTTGGCACGGGATCATGCACCGCCGCGAAGCAGATTATTCTAACGCCGCTTATTGGTTTCGCCGCGTCGGCTCGCATCCGGTCTTCGATGATCTGGCGGGCGAATTCCCACGTGATTATCGTGATCCCTTTGAATTCGTTGACTCGGTCGCAGCAGCCCGCAAGACACAGGATGCGGAGCGAATTGCTGTGTTGCAGCAGATCCAGTGGACTGAGTGGCAACTCTTGCTACAGGACTGCATGCCGGCATGACACCGCTCACTGCGATGATGATGGAGACGAGCTGCCAAATCGCGGCGACGGATATTGCCCACGCATCATTCTGGATGCAGTTCACTCAGATCGTCGCCAGCGTTCTCGGGGTGTTTTTGATCATTGGCATCGGCGCATTCTGTCGATCGCAAAAGTGGTTGTCCCGCGAAGCGGACTTCTCGCTGGCCAAGATCACTGCCAACGTGCTGATGCCATCGCTCTTTCTCGATCGCATTCTCAACGATGCGACCCTCGACGCATTATCGACCGCTTGGGTGCCGCCGCTGTTTGGTTTCGGACTGACGACCGGCGGGTTGCTGCTGGCGTGGGGAATCGCTCGAGCGGTGGGGCCGTGGGTGGGACTGAATACCGATGCTCAGCAGCGGGCGTTTGCCATTTGCGCTGGCATTACTAATTATGGCTACATTCCCCTGCCGCTGTCGCAGATCTTTTATCCCAGTGCGGAGGTGGAACTGATTCTGCACAATGTCGGCGTCGACTTGGCGCTATGGAGCGTCGGGATCGCCATCATCTCGGGCGGTAATCGTTCGAGGACGACCTCGGGGCAGGAAGGCGAGGACGCCCCGCTGCGTCAGGGTTTTCCGCGATGGGGGATTGTCGGCAAAATTCTCCCCGCGATCACCAGTGCGCCCTTGGTCGCCGTTGTGATCGCACTGGCGATCCGCTCGCTCGACTGGGACACGATGATTCCTCCGTCGCTGATGAAATCCATTCATCTACTTGCTGGAGCATCGATCCCAATGGGGCTGTTGCTCAGCGGCGCGATCATCATTGATTTCTTGCGTGCGGCGCAGTGGACGGGAGCAACGCCAGTGATCCTTCTATCCATCGGCTTTCGTCAGCTTCTGATGCCGGTGATCATGCTCGCCGTCGCGGGTGCATGGGCCACGCAAACGGACATGAAGCATGTTTTATTGCTGCAGGCGGCCATGTCATCAGCGGTGTTTCCGATCGTCCTGACGAGGCTCTATCACGGCGATACCGCCACCGCGCTGAGAGTCGTGCTCTCAACCTCGTTGGCCGGACTCATCTTGATTCCAATTTGGATCTCGCTGGGCGCCTGGTGGCTGGGCGTGTGAGAGTAGCAGCGTCTTTCCGTGAGGCCGACCGCTCCCGGAAATTCATTTGAATTGCCTGATCCGAGTCTCCACGAGGCTCGGCTAATCCATCCGCACGCCCACGCTCAATAACAGATTGGCGTAGCGTTGTTGATCGCCGGTTTGGATCGTCAGCACGTGGTCGGGCGTGATGACGTGATCATAGAATGCCCATTTTTCGAGCGGTTGGAGCTGGACGTCCGACCCCGCTGCCGCGAATGAAGCGCGATACTCATTCCACACCGGCGGATCACCATCGAGTGCATAGGGGCCATCGGATTCCGTTTGCATCGTCATCGCCGCCTCGATTGGAATCGCCGATAGCAATGCTCGCAATGCTTGATCGCAGGTGATCAGACCGGGCATCAGATTCATGCTAACGAGTTTCGCGTGTGGGCCGCGTTTATTCAGAGCTGGGTAATTCCCGTCCGCGACCAGGATGGTGCTGTGGTGCCCGGAGGCGGCTAGGATCGCGGAGATCTCAGGATGAATGAGTTGGTTGAGCAACATGGAAAGTTATTCGCCTACGGAGTTGTGGTGGCTGGCGAGTCGACACCGCCAGGAATATTTTGTTGGCCTGGGAGATTGGCGTTGCCCGGCATGTTAGCGTCGCCTGTCGCGTTTCCCTTGCCTGGTGCGGCGGGGTCAAGTTGACCCTCTTCAGTTTTCACGCCCTTGCCTGGTTTGAGGCGATCCTTGCCGTTGGCAGGATTAGCAGTGTCCCCGATCACACGTTCGGTGGTAATCGTGATCCGCTGCGCTTTGACTTTGGTCTCATCGGGCGGGTTGTAAAAACCCGCCACCTCCACTTCATCGCCTGGTTGGGCGAGCGACAGGTTATTCATCTGAACTTCGATCTCCACATTTGGGGAAACCATCGTATTGACCGGAGCGCCACCAGCCTGCACGGCGATAGCGCCCTGCGGACTGATCATCATGAGCGTACCGACCACATCGACTTTACCTCCCATCGACTGGTTCGGCTGGGCCTGCCGACGCTGCTGTCGGCCTGCGTGGTGGATGCCAGGGGTGAATCGCGTCGCTTGGTTGCGAGGAACTACCCCCGGCCCGAGGGGCGCAAAAATTTCAATTTTCTCCACCGGGCTCATCGGGGCGCCGTTGGGGCCGATCGTCATGGCGAATCGAACCGGCGTGCCCCGGCGTAGAAAACCGGGAACAGCCTTGGCGTTAAAATTCAGCGACGTGATGTCGTCGGGGAGCTGGACCATGCAATCCGTACCATCTTCCCGAGTCACGACGATGATGTTCCCGCGAGCATCCTTCAGCTTTGCGGTGAATTGGGTCACCTCGTTCGCTGATCCTGCCGCCGCGTATCCGCCCGCCGCGCCTCCGGCGAAACCGCCGAGGGGTCTCGTCTGGCAGAGCGCAGTCGAACAGGTACCCAGACCGAACGGCATCGCGACTGCCAGCCCCGCTATCAACGAAAAAATGGTACGAATACGGTGGCGTGAAGATCGATTACACATGGGTACTCCGGAGAAAGGTGACAGGTGGTTCGCAAATCATGGATTTGCAAATCATATTCTACCGCGTCGCCAATCACTCGTCCGAAGTTCGCATGAATCCGGTGAGGCAGAGCGAATAATCGCAGATCTCTTCTTTTTGGAAGTACAAAGCCATTTCCCGCTTGGCGGATTCTTCGGAATCGCTCGCATGGACGAGGTTCATCTGCCGGCTACTGCTGAAGTCCCCCCGGAGCGTCCCTGGCGCGGCTTTTAAACCATTGGTCGCGCCGAGCATGTCCCGCACAACACCGATCGCTTCAAGGCCTTCGAGAGCCACGGCGACAACCGGGGCCGATGTGATGAAGTCTTCGAGCGATTGGTAGAATGGCTTATCGACGTGCTCAGCGTAGTGTTGACGGGACAATTCGGGGGTGACCTGCAGCATTTTCAACCCGACAATTTGCAACCCCTTCGATTCGAAACGGGACAAAACTTCGCCGATCAAGCGGCGTTGGACACAATCAGGTTTGAGCAGAATCAGTGAGCGTTGCATATCTTCGATGGAATTCGAGTGCGGAAGGGGGTTAAGTAGCTGGCGCAGAAAATACTCAAGAACCACCGTCTGTTGAAGTCCGGGCGTCGAGCCACGCCAGGAGGACGCCGCCGAAAAATGTCCAGCCGCTCTCGCCAACGACCCACCAAGTGGGCAAACCCGCCATCGAGTCCACCAGCAACTGCAACCCTCCGAACGAAATCGTGCCCATTGCTATCCACCAAACCAGTGGCCGGTAACGCGATAAATCCGCAGCAATTACGAGCAAGAAAACGCCCACAAAGCCGTACATTAGCGACAAGTTGCGGGCTAAGTAAAACGTCAGCGGCGAGTCAGGGAAAGGATCAATCCCCAGCCAATGGGAGATGTCCATCATCCACCGACTTGGCATCAACGCAGCTCCGAAAGCGAGCAACGCTGCCGCGCCAATCACACGCAGGTAGATTTTCAAATAGAACGGCGGCATGATCAATCACTCCCATGGCAGGGGTGGAGGCGACGTGCGAACGACTGCTGCGGCGGAGGCTGCTGCGGGAATCTCCAACGCTTGGTGCTTTTTGAGATCAACGAACACCCACCGGGTGCTGGCGCGGCACAACAATTTGCGGTCTGCAGGGCGACAGATCAGGTACCGTCGCGTGCATGCGTAGCGATGCAGATCACTAATCCAAGTGCGGATGACGATTTCATCGCCACCGAACGCTGCGGCTCGATACGAGATTTGGTGATCCCGGACGACCCAGCCAAACCCTGATTTCAAGGCGGCAGGCGCATCCCAGCCGCTGGCCCTGTTGTGATCACGAGCAGCCCCCAATGTCCACTGCAAATATCGCAGATTATGAACGTGAGCCTGGGCGTCAACTTCATCGGCGGAGACCGTGTGATGGAGATCAAAAAAATCCGAGGACATGTCAGAACAGGGGGGAATGGGAGGGAGACAACATAAAAAAAGTAAATCTTTGAGATTTTCGAGCAGCCGATTCGACCCGTTGGGGTGAACGCCGCGTAAAAATAACCCACCCATCTTCCCGTACAACCGGTCCGTCCGATTGGAGACTGCTGATGCCCCGCCGTTCCCTACTGCCTGAGTCAATGTTTTCCGCGCGTCCCGCAATCGCGATCCTGACGCTGTTCTTGGTAACGATTTCCGCGTGTTTCCGCCCCGCGACGGCGGACGATGAGGCATCAAAATCCTCGGCGGTCGACTCTTCCGCCGAGAAGCCCAAGGAAGAGGTCGCGATCCTGGCCGGTGGCTGTTTCTGGTGTACCGAAGCGGTCTTTGAACGAATGGACGGCGTTACCGATGTGGTTTCAGGGTACATCGGCGGGAATAAACCGAACCCGACCTATTATGAGGTTTGCACAGGGCGAACGGGACACGCCGAAGCGTCACAGATTTTTTACGACCCCAGCAAAACGTCGTTCAAAGAATTGCTCGTAGTTTTCTTCAAGACCCACGATCCCACCACGCTCAATCGCCAAGGCGTTGATGAGGGTACCCAGTACCGCAGCGCGATTTTTTATCAAAACGATGAACAGAAGAAGATCGCTGCTGACTACATGGAAGAACTGGGTAAACACGGCGGATTTCGCAACCCCATCGTGACCAAGCTCGAACCTGCCGATAAGTTTTATCCCGCTGAAGAGAACCACCAGGACTATTATCGTCGGAATCCGTACGCCAACTACTGCCAGCGAGTTGTTGCCCAGAAAGTTCGCAAGTTCAACTACAACTTTCGAGATAAAATCAAGCCGGAATTGAAGAAGTAGGGTTCCGTGCGTTAAGGTTTCTGGCAGTCACTCCCTGTCCAGTCCTCTCTCGCACGCCGTCTTGGTACCTCGATGAATCCGGAAACCGATGCCCAACCCGCGCTCGACCATGGCGACTTTCGGGTCCTCGTCGTCGATAACGAGGCCGCTCACGCGCGGGCAATGACCGAGAGTCTCGAAAAGGTGGGATATGTGTGCGAAGTCGCCACGAGCGGACCCCAGGCGGCGGATTCTATCCAGCGGGAAACGTTCGATATCGTGATCACCGACATGGTGATGAACGATATCGACGGTATGAAGGTGCTCAAGCTCGCTCGTGAACGGCTGCCCGACTGCGAAGTCGTGATGGTGACCGGCCACGCGACGGTTCCGATTGCAGTCGAGGCAATGCAAATGGGGGCCTTTAATTTTCTCGAAAAACCCATCACCCCCTCGGGACTGCGGGCGATCGCTGAAAAAGCCGCGGAGAAAGTCGCCCTCCGGCGACAGAACATGGAGCTCATGCAGCGGCTCGACGAGCGGTTCGGCTTCGAAGGCATCATCTACACCAGCGACAAAATGCAGACGGTCATCGATCGTCTGCGACGCATTGCCGCGACCGACGCCACCGTGCTGATCACCGGAGAGAGCGGGACGGGCAAAGAAATGGTGGCTCAAGCGATTCATCAAAACAGTCCACGACGCAACAAACGCATCGTCGCGCTCAACACCCGCGCCGTTTCGGAAAGTCTTGTCGAAAGCGAATTGTTCGGCCACGTCAAAGGTTCCTTCACCGACGCAGTGTCCGACCGAGAAGGTGCCTTTGAATATGCCAACGGAGGGACGTTGTTTCTCGATGAGGTCGGCGATATGCCCATGAGCACGCAGATCAAGCTGCTGCGGGTGCTAGAGGAAAATCAAATCACCCGTGTCGGTGGCAACAAATCAATTAAAGTCAACGTGCGCTTGATCTCGGCAACCAATCGGCCTCTCGAAGAGATGATCGAGGCGGGTACGTTCCGCAACGACCTGTACTTTCGCTTAAAAGTGGTCACCATTGAGCTGCCGCCACTGCGTGAGCGGCGTGATGACGTGATTGCGCTCATGGACCATTTTCGTAAAATGTTTCTGCGACGACACAGCAAACCGGCCGCCCACTTCACGCCGTCGGTGACAAAAAAATTCTACGCCTACGACTGGCCGGGCAATATTCGCCAATTGCGAAACTTCGTCGAAACGATGGTCGTTCTCGACACCGACGGGTCACTCGGTGAAGATGATCTGCCGCCAGAACTGACTGACGACATTCCCGAAAGTGGCGACGCTGCCGATGCGCCAGTTGAATTGATAACCGGTCCGTCGGCATTGATTGGAAAATCCCTCGCGAGCATCGAGCGATGGGCGATCGAAGAAACGCTCAAACTCACCGGCGATAATCGCGAGCAAGCCGCTAAGATGCTGAAAATTGCTCCCCGCACCCTCTATCGACGTCTCGACGATTACAGCAAGAAAGCCACCATGTGAGCTGGGGTTCCACTGATCCATTACTCGACTTCGCTGCCGCACTCGAACAAATGTCGGCCCAGGGACGCCGCCGTCAACTTCGTTCAGCACGAATCGAGGGCCCCTTCATCGTCCACCAAAACGGTGAGCGACTATTGAATTTTGGCAGCAACGACTACCTCGGTGTCGTCGCCGAGGGATTGGTGGAATCCAGTAGGAGTGAATCTGACGGAATCTTATGCGGCGCAACTGCGAGTGCCTTGGTGTGTGGGTGGACACCGCAGCACGAGCGTTTGGCAGTTGCGATTGCGGAAGCGGAAGTCAGTGAAGCCGCGGTGGTTTTTCCATCGGGTTACGCCGCCTGCAGTGGCGCCGTAGCAACGCTGTGCAAATCCGGTGACCTTATTCTGAGTGATGAGCTCAATCATGCCTCGCTGATCGACGGATGCCGCGCCTCTCGGGCGCATCGCTTGGTATACCCTCATCGGGATTTCAATTTCGTCCGCGATTTTCTTTCCCGCGAACGCGGCCGATTCAAACACGTCTGGATCGTCACCGATGGTGTTTTCAGTATGGACGGCGATATCGCACCGCTGCAGGAGCTCTCCCAGATTGCCGAGCAATACGGCGCAAACCTGCTCGTCGATGAGGCGCATGGTACGGGTGTACTCGGCGAGCGAGGCAGTGGTCTGTGCGAAGCTCTTGCACTGCAAGACAAAATTCCGATTCGCATCGGTACGCTCAGTAAAGCAGTTGGCCACCAAGGTGGGTTTGTGGTTGGCCCTCGCATTGTTATCGACTATCTGATTCAGTTTTGTCGGCCCCTGATTTACAGCACCTCGCTCGCCCCCGTCACCGCCGCTGGAGCATGCCACGTCATCGAGCAAATGGGCAACTGGAACGATCGACGCGAGCACGTCGCGTCACTAGCGAGACATGCCCGCACACGTATTGACAATGACAGTACGCTGATGCCGACATTCAGTGCGAGCGAACTGGAATCGGGAATACCGATCGTGCCGCTGGTCGTGGGCAGTGATCAGAATGCCGTATCGCTGAGCAGTCAACTGCGAGAACAAGGATTCTTTGTGCCAGCGATCCGGCCACCGACCGTACCTGAGGGTACCGCGCGGCTGAGGCTTTCGTTGTCGGCCGCACACCAGATTGATCACGTCGATGCGCTGATCGATGCGATCCTGATGCACGCTTTCTGTCATCGCGTCAGGCGTTAACGCACCCAACTTAGAGCGGACGTCAGCCAATGTCGAGCAAGCTGAGTGTTCTTGGATCAGTTTTCCCATCGAAGTATTTCTCGAGAAGTTTGTGGAAAACTGAGTCGTCGTTGGAGACGTGAGCGAAAAGAGTGGCACACGATTGAAGCTTCATGTCATCTGGCTTTCCGAATATCTCGGTTGCTGATCGCCCATCTACCGACAGGGCAGCCTCGCAAATCGTGATCAACCGTGGTCCCAGAATATCATGCGCGAGGTAAGCGGCTGCCTCGGCCTCACCAGTAATTCCGTAGTACTGGGCCGTCGAACTGAAACCAAGACCACGAAGTTGCGGGAAGATGTACCACATCCAATGGGATGACTTTCGTCCTTCCGCAACTTCGGACAGAGCCGTGTCGTACGTGTTCTGTTGGGCCGATACAAACCGGGTAAGGTCAAAGGCGTCGTCGTGGGCTGTTTCGGACATGGTGATTTGATGGCTAATGGTGGAAATGCGGGATTTACCCACGATAAACCGGGGTGGGCTGTTTTGCCGCGATCATTGAGGCGAGCTCAGTTTGCCATCCTTCACGACTGCCTGAGCTTTCTCAAACCTCTCCATCAGGTTGGTGGATGCCATTTTGAATCTCCTTTGCAATTGCTAAAATAATAAAAACGAAGGTTGGTGCAGTCGATAGCACGCCTCGCCGAGACGTCAATTATTATGTTGCCAACGTTAGACTGGGGCTGCCGGGAGAAACGGAGTCAAGCTCTGCCGCGGCGCAACTTGGCAAGGGATATCCCGGTCGATGGTACGCCAATGATGTTACCGGTCCCTAGCGAACATCTTCCTCTCTGATTTTGCCACTGATGCCTTTTGCTTTTGACAATAGCTACTCCGAGTTGCCGGGTGCTTTCTTTGCGCTGACTGAACCCATTCCGGTTAGGGCACCGGTGATGATCCGGCTGAACGATCCATTGGCAGTTGAACTGGGGATCGACATCGCCCGGCTTCATTCTCCCGAGGGTCTCGCTATCCTGGCGGGGAACCAATTCGCCGAGGGCGCCCAGCCGCTCGCGATGGCGTATTCCGGGCACCAATTCGGTGGTTTTTCGCCGCAACTCGGCGACGGTCGCGCGATTCTGCTCGGTGAGGTCGTCAGTCCTGACGAGGTTCGCCACGACATCCAACTCAAGGGCTCGGGGCAAACTCCGTTCTCGCGCCGCGGCGACGGACGCTCGGCACTCGGCCCCGTCCTGCGAGAATACATTGTCTCCGAAGCCTTCTCGGCCCTGGGTGTGCCAACAACCCGTGCGCTCGCCGCCGTCGCGACCGGAGAGCAGGTACGGCGCGAAGGAATGATGCCTGGGGCCATCCTCACGCGCGTGGCAAAGTCACACATTCGGATCGGTACCTTTGAGTGGTTCGCCGCCCGCCAGGATCACGCGAACCTGAAGGTGCTCGCCGATTACGTCATCCAACGCCACTATCCAGACGTACGCCAGGACGAAAACCCGTATCTTCGTTTTCTCGATCACGTCATTCAGCGGCAAGCCAAACTGATCGCCCACTGGATGCAACTCGGATTCATTCATGGCGTGATGAACACGGACAACATGAACGTTTCCGGGGAGACGATCGACTTCGGTCCCTGCACTTTCATGGACGTCTACGATCCGATGAAAACATTCAGCTCGATTGATCATCAGGGGCGTTACGCTTACATGAATCAGGCCCCGATCGGCCACTGGAACCTTTGCCGCTTCGCCGAAACCTTGCTGCCGCTTCTGGACGCTGATCCGAAACAAGCGGTGGACAAAGCCGAATGTGCTCTGGACGCATTCGACGCAATCCATCATACCGAATTGCAACGGCGTTTGACGGACAAGATTGGAATCGAAGCAGGTGACACTCGCGACGGGCAGATGGTCGAAACATTGCTGGCGGCGATGTCAGAAGGCAGTGCCGACTTCACGCTGGTATTCCGGCATCTGTCAGACGCTCTTGAGAGCGGCAACGATCGTGAAGTCATTGCACTTTTCGACCAACCCGGGGCGGTCACCCACTGGCTGGGCGAATGGCGGGCGCGGTTGAGCGATTGCGATCACAGCCAAGCGATTGGATTGATGCGGCGAACCAACCCCGTCTTTATACCGCGCAACCATCGTATCGAGGAAGTGATCGTCGCCGGAAACGAGGGCGACTTCGCGCCCTTTCATCGCCTCACTGAATTGCTGCAGCAGCCGTTCACCGCGCAGCCGGAATTCGCCGAGTACGAGGCTGCGCCGCTGCCGGATGAAGTGGTGCATGCAACCTTCTGTGGAACCTGACTCGCCAACCGCTCGTCCCAGGCTCCCGCCTCCCTCGAGTCAAAGCAGCAAACGAGCCTGCGGCGCAGTACATTCCCATTATCAATCGCGGGCAGAGGGGCGTTCACGATTTGGCTGCATTGAGTTCGATGAATTTCTTCCACGGTTCAGGGCAGCATTTTAAGAACAGAAAGCCTCGTGAGTGATGATCGTAGCGCGCGATGAGAGTCACAAACGGCTCGCCCGAATCCTCAGCCCACTCGCGGCACACAGCGTCGATCCTGCCCTCCGTGTCCACAGCGACTCCGGTTTCATCGGGTGAACGAGGGGTATTCAGAGCCTATCCGAAAAGGGGTCTGACACTCTCCGGCGAGGCGGCTAAAAACGTTGTAAAATGATTCGCCTCCAAAGGGTCAGACCCCTTTTCGGGTAGGCTCTAAGCTCTAAGAAGGTGGTTCTGGAGGACGTGCAAACTAGCAATCAAGTCTGATATTCTGGGGAGGCGCTCTACGGTCGCATTGATCTACTCTGACCGCGGAGCGGTCGCCACCCATAGAAGTAACTCACAACTCTCATGACGCAAATGAATATGAATCATTGTCTATTTCGGCTGCTTTTCACTCTGGCAATCTTCGGCCTCTGCCCTGTCGCGGGCATGGCGGCCGATGAGTCGAGCAATTCGAAACCATTGAACTTCGTCGTTTTTGTTGTTGACGATTTAGGCTTCATGGACATAGGAGCCAATAATTCGGAGTGTTTTTATGAAACGCCGAATATCGACCAGTTGGCTGACTCTGCGATGAGATTTACGGACGGCTATGCTGCCAACCCAGTGTGCTCGCCCACCCGTTATAGCTTGATGACTGGAAAGTATCCTACACGGGTTCAAGCAACCAATTTCTTCTCGGGAAAGCGTAGTGGGCGATACAATCCGGCACCGCTCAGCGAGCACATGCCGCTGGAGGATATCACGCTCGCGGAAATGCTCAAACGCAAAGGTTATGCAACTTTTTTTGCCGGGAAATGGCACTTAGGGGAGAGCGAGAAATACTATCCTCAGAAACAAGGCTTCGACGTTAACATTGGTGGTCACAGCAGAGGGGGGCCGTACACAGGAAATAAATACTTCGCGCCCTTTGAGAATCCCGAAATGAGAGTCGAAAGCCCCGCTGGTGATCATTTACCTGATCGGCTTGCTCGTGAGACCGTGAACTTCATTAAGGAGAACAAGGACAATCCGTTTCTTGCGTATCTTTCCTTCTATTCTGTTCACACGCCACTGATGGGCCGGCCCGATCTGGTGGAAAAGTATAAAAAGAAGGCGGCTTCCATTGGTGGTGCTGAGTTTGCTGAAGAAGAACAGGTTTTTGGCAAACAGCGACGCAAGGTCCGAGTGTTGCAAAAGCATGCGGTTTATGCCGCCATGGTCGAAGCGATGGACGACGCCGTTGGCAAGGTGCTCCAGGAGCTCGACGATTCAAGTGTGGTCAACAACACGGTCGTGATCTTCACGTCAGACAACGGCGGGTTATCAACATCAGAAGGATCGCCAACCAGCAATCTGCCACTGCGAGGCGGCAAAGGATGGGTCTATGAAGGCGGAATCCGTGAACCATGGATTGTTCGCTATCCGGGTGTCACCAACGCAGGCGCTGAGTCATCTGAACCAATTTGCTCCATTGATCTGTTCCCCACTCTGGCGGCTGCAGCGGGTGTGCAGGTACAGCATGCCGTTGACGGCATCGACATCCGTCCGGCGCTCGAAGGAAAAACACTCGACCGAAAATCTCTTTATTGGCACTACCCACACTACAGCAATCAGGGTGGCATTCCCGGAGGCGCGATTCGCGAAGGCGATTACAAATTGGTTGAACGGTATGAGGACGGCCGCGTTCATCTCTACAACCTGAAGGAGGATATTGGCGAGCAAAACGATCTGTCCGATGCGATGCCTGAGCGAGTGGACCAAATGCGCGGTCGCCTGCATGCCTGGTATCAAACAGTTGACGCACAATTTCTGCAACCGAAAGATGGCCGAGTTCCATGGAAGCCGTAATAGGTCGCGCTACAAGTTTCGAACATCGATCTTGAAATAATAGTATCGGGGTGGCGTCCGCCGATACAAACGGGCCGGCTGGGAGCTTGGAATGGGGTGGAATCGCAGCCAAGTGTGCTCCGCCACCCGTTTACTCTCACTTCCGCCAAGACCCCGATTTTCGGGCTCATCCGACCGAAGCGTGCGCGATGGTGACTGGAGGTTTTCTGAGGATCGCGGTAGGGACGGCTGTTGCCAGCCGCCCCCCGCACAGATCCGTACGTGAGCCTTGACTCATACGGCTCCTCCGTTGGGTCAAACGATCGCGACACACTGTGACGCTACCCGTCGTGATTTCCCGTGACGCTCCAATTGATACTTGTTCCGGCTCAGAGTCCGAAGCATCGACGCCAATCCGGCAATACTTCCCTTCAGTGAGGTCCCTTTCCTCGGCGGATTCCGCCACTGCGGTCGCAGCTTTGTTCACCCGCGTCGACGGTACTACGGCCTCATCTGCCATCCCATCCGCGTTCATACCAGAATTGCGCTCATAGAGGTTCGCTGGTCGCCCTGGCAGTGAGTCATCACGACTTGACCCCAGGGGCAAATGGGACTTCCCGGTTCTCGCGTTTGGAATTTTCCACGCATGCACAGGTTCTTCGACTCCGCCATGTCCAGACTACCCTCACCAAAGCGGTGTAGCTGGTGTTGCCTTCCCGACGCATATGACACGGTCGGCACATGGAAGACCTGATTTCGGAGCTCAATTAGCTGGCCTACGCTTCCCCCTGCACGGACGCTCAGCACGACGTTGTTACCTTCGTCGCACCTCCGCCGGAGGCCGAAGTAGTTGGTTAGACCTTCCTCGTAAGAAACTTTCATTCTCGATTCCAAACCGGTTTTATCCCGGCACTCCATGGCTCAAGTGTCCAATGATTTGTTTAATAAAAGCGTCCTCGGCAAATCGAAACTCGCCGAGAACCGTCGGCACCGTTGGCGCACCGTCGACCGGAATATCCCTTGTCAAGTTGCACCTCTGCAGAGCTTGATTCCGTTTCTCCCGGCAGACCCAGTATTAGGTCCAGCGACAACTCGCACAAATTATCATTGGACGCTTGAGCCATGCCTTGAAAACCTCCGGCGCACCCTTCGGTCGGATGAGCCGATTTTCGAACAATTTTTGAATGCTGCCCTTGCACGCCGTGCATTGAGAGTGATAATTCGGCAAGTCGGGTGAATGTTTTGACGATTAATCAAAATGTTTCACCGTATGCGTCGCAAAAACATGGCACACAGCCAAACCCGCCACCATTCTTTTCGTTTTGGGTTGCTCCCCAATCGGTGGCGATTTGCCGCAAATTGCTTGCTGACCGGCTTGGTCTTGATGGCTGCGTTGGTGCAAGCGTTACCCGATGGCATGGCATCCACGCAAGCCACTGCTGCGATTTCTATATCCGATGCGTCTGTCGGTGAATCACTGACTTGCAACGCGCATGCAGTTGAATCCTGGATGGCGCAGCCGACGGCTGCAACACGTCTGACCGTCAGTCGGCCAAACGACGCCAAGCCGTTGCAATTTGCCGGGACAACGTGCGACCGTGTATTGGTTTGTCACATTGGAATGTTACGCTGTAAAAGACAGTGCGCCGTCGACAGCGATTCCTGCTGCGCTGCAACTCTTTTGGAACTGAACGTACGACTACAGATTTAGCAACGCTTTGCGTTTCTGACTGTTATCGATCAACGTACGTTTTCCACCCAAGATGAAAGCTAAGACAATGTCTGCGCGCGCTAAGAACAAGAATGAGAAGAAGCAACTATCACGCGAAGTCCCGACTTCCCGTCCATCCAAAGCTGACAGCCATACCTCGGCGCTCAACCCCAAGCTCAAGCAAGCACGGGTCCTGATTCAGAAAAGGGATTATGTTGGTGCAGGCAATTTGCTTTCATCCGCGGGACGTGATCCTCAAGTCCGCAACGCATTAGGCGTTTGCTTGATGCGGGCGGGACAGGTCGATAAAGCTGTCGACGTTTTCCGGTCGTTTGTAATGATACCGGGTACGGTGCTCGAACGTCCCAACGTGAGCAATGTCGCCAAACGTAATTTTGCCACGGCGCTGTTAATGAAGGGGTTCCCGAGCGGGGCGCTGTCGGTGCTGGCAAAAACTCGAGAACCCGACCACCCCATGGCGGTTCGTCTGTACGCGGCAATCAAGCAATGGGAGAAATCGTTGTCTTGGTTTCGCCGACTCGATTGGAAGCTCAATGGTGTCGAACCAGCGAATTGCCGAGTCATCCTTGATTTCGAGGCTGGCGAATTCGACCTTGAAGTTCAGAGTCAGCTCCCCGACCAGTCCGCCAAAACTGGCAAATCTTCTTGGAAACTAGCTGCCTAACTCGCGGTGAAAACAAAGACGGACACGTCTCGAGAGGCAACCCATGATTTGCGACACGCATTAAGCAACGTCCTGTTGCTGTTTGTCATTCCGATGACGTTTCTCACGTTGGCGATTACCATGGGGCGGTCTCGGGCGAACCTGAACGCCGCTCAGGATCCGAACTACTGGAATCCCCTACGGACAAGCTTGCCGAACAGTTCTTTCTCAAGAGACCTTTAGGCCCCTGCATTCGAGTCGGGACTCACCTTTTCGACATACAGGGTTTGCGTGGGGAATGCAAAGTCGGCGCCGACCTGTTCAAATTTCTCATGAAGTGAAAGGTTGATCGCTTGCTGGATGTCCATGTAGACAGCAAAGTCAGGACTTAAAACGTAGTAGACGGTCTCGAAAGTCAGTGAAAAATCCCCGAACGCTTTGAAGTGGGCTCGATCAAAACGGACGTTGTCTTGCTCTTCGACGCTCGCACGCAACAACGCTGGCACCTCTTGCAATACCGACCGCGGCGTGTCATAGGTCAACCCAACGCTGAAGACCACACGACGCTCCGACATCCGTTTGAAATTCTGAATTCGGCTTTGCAATAGATCGTTATTGGCAAAGATCAACTGCTCGCCGGAGAGACTTTGAACACGAGTCGTTTTCAAACCAATATTCTGCACCGTTCCTAACTTATCGCCGACCACGATGAAATCACCCGGCACAAAGGGCTTATCAAAAACAATCGAAAGCGATGCAAGGAGATCACCGAGGATGTTCTGCAGTGCAAGAGCGACGGCAATCCCTCCGACACCGAGTCCCGCAATGAGCGCGGTGACGTCGATTCCTATATTGTCGAGTGCCAGCAGGAAAAGAATGGTGAACAGGACGAGTTTTCCGATCATCGCGAGTGCCGACACGGTCATCGCCGCCGCCGCATCATCGGGTCGACGGCGTTCGACGTAGCCTTTGGCCCCGGCGGTGATCAGCACGTTCCCCCAGATTGCTAACTGAATGAGGAGAATCAACACCATGACCGCCTGGACCACATCGCGAGTCCGTTCACTCGGCAAATCGATTACGTAGCTGCCGCAGAAGAGGGCAAATGCAATGACGAACCACCAGCGAGTTTGTCGCAACGACTCAACAGCTGCGTCATCCCAAACCGACGCACTTCGCTCGGCGAATTTAGCAGCTCGCCAAACCACAATGCCGCGAATGAAATAGACGATGACGAGCGCTAAGAGAAAAACGGCGACTGCCGCAATCCATCGCCCTTCATAGTCACTCAGCCCATAGGTCGACAAGAACTCGTTCAGCTTCTCTCGCAATTGCAAATCCACGGCTTCGACACTCCCGGTGCGTTAAAAAATGAACTTGGCAGAAGTGCCAACGATCCAAAAGCCTACCCAATGATGGGATTCCGCGCAATCACTTGTCAAGCGACGTGACGGACCATCTCTGCGGAAGCAAGGACCGGAAGCGAGGGACAGAACAAGTGTCATGATTGCCAATGTGAGACAGATATGTTTACAATGCCTTCGCGCCGCAATTCGCTTAAAACGACGTGTTTTCTGGTGGTCTCTCTGTTGGCACACTGCAAGGCCCGTGCCTGATGAGTGGCCTTAGGATCGCGTGTCCAGTTAGGTCGTGGAGGTTCGAAACCTCTCATCCGTACGGAACAAATCATCGGGTTTTCACTCGGGCCGAGTGGAGCCCCTTTTTGATGAACAACTCTATTGTGCCAATTGACGATTTGAGACCACGCTGTTGACACATGAATTCTTGAGCACGCCCGAAAGAACCTATACCGAGCCCAAACCTCTTTCGTATTCTTACTGGCTGGGCACGTTCGTTCTTCGCGGCTCGGTAGCACCGCGAATCATTCTCGACGTGCTCGGGTTTGGTCTGCTGGCGGCAGTCGTAGTCGGGGCCAGCGAACTGGCTACGAAATATTTTCAAGTCAGTTTGGCGTTGCCGAGTGGCCCCTTTGAAGCGGCCGGAGCCATTGTAGGTTTACTGCTGGTGCTGCGGCTCAACGCGGGTTACGACCGCTGGTGGGAAGCGCGCAAGCTGTGGGGCGGCATCGTCAACGAGTCGCGTAACCTCGCCATCGCAGGTCTGGCTTATGGCCCCACCGACCACCAGTGGCGAGTCCAGTTCGTCAAATGGGTTGCCTCTTTTCCGCATGCGACACGGCGTTCCCTTCGCGGTGAGCGACAAGTCCCCGAACTGGCTCGCCTGCTTAGCGAGCAGGAAATCGAACACCTGCTGTCCCACGACCATCTGCCCGATGCCGTCTCTCGCCAGATCGCCTCGCTGCTGGCCGAAGCCAAACAGAGCGGCATGGATGGATTCGCGTTTTACTCCGCCGAGAAACAACGTTGCTTGTTGATCGACTATCTGGGCGGCTGCGAGCGGATTTTGAAAACGCCCTTGGCGCGCTCAGGTGCTATTCAAGTGCGCCAGTTCATTTTCATCCTGTTGGCGGCGCTGCCCTTCACGTTGCTGGGAGATTTCGATGGCGAGGTTTCTGATGCCTTCTTTGGAACGGGGCTAGACCTTCGCGTCTGGTTGGTGCCGCTGTTTATCATGCTGATTGCCTTTATGCTCTTGTCGCTCGACCGCATCGGCATGGAACTGCAAAACCCATTCGACACCCGACGAGTCAATTTTTTGCCGCTGGATGATATCTGTATCACGATCGAGCAAAATTTGCTGGAACTCTTGCATGCCGACGAGCTGCACGATTACGAAGCCCCCACTTCCGAGGACGTCCAGCTTCCACCGGATGCGTCCCCGCACATATCCGATGACGACATCGGCGCCGACATTTCATGAATCCCATCAGTAGGAACATTCGCTTGTTTCGCCACGTCCATCACTTGGAGAATCGCGTCCAAATGACCGACGGGATGCCGAATCGGGAACGCTCCTTCAAAATATTCGCGTTGCACATCAATCACTAAGAGTGCTCTGCTCATCTGAAAGCCTGGTAACTTGTGGTTGGTGGAACACGGACGAGTTAATAGCGAGGAAAATAATCGTCGCTTATCGCCTCGTGAAAATTGCGTGATGCGTAGTTTCCGCAGAGCGAAAAACGCCCCTTAAAAACCGTTCGATCCTTGGCGAGCGAGTGCGTCAGCGTGGTTCTTTCCAGACTCGCATCAGTAGCTCGTAAAGAGCAGGATCGTAATCCTGCAATTCGGCGCGAACGAATGGGTAGAAATCGTTTCGGTAGAAGAACGCTTCGGTGCCCTCTGCAAAATATTCTTTGCAATTACTCAGCCCGTAGTGCCGGACTTGGCGACCAGAATGATCGAGCACTCTTTCGTAGCGTCCGGATTCTTGAGCCTTTTCGAAGACTGTCATGATCTCGGGATTGTCGAACCCGAGAAATTGATCGTGATACCCGTGAGCCAGTTCGTGCAAGACAACCGCGGGATGTTTTAGCATCTGTGATTTCGACAGGAGTTGTGACGCGTTTGGTATATGGACTTTTCTCGTCAATCGTTCGTCGTAGTTGTTGGCGATCAACCAACCTCGACTGGGATGGTACTGCATCGCATGCAACTCTGGATGCTCTCGCTCAATCCAAATTTCGATCGTCCTCAGTTCTTTCAATCGCTCGGGAGCGACGACGATCTCGATCCGTTGCAAATGATTCTTCAGCATCGCCAACGCCCGCTGCGACTCGTGATTTTTAAGTAGCGATGGGTCGACGTGAACCGTCCAACCTTGAATGTCTTGTACGACAGGGTCGAAAAGGGCGACACCAGCCGATTCGGCGAGCGACTCACTCATGAGTGATAGCGTCAAGCATAAAGTGACGATGATACTGCGATGTTGAGCAAGTATTGAATGCATTTCTATCGATCGTTTGTTCGACGTTATCGTGGGCGGCCGGTCCTAGGTCCAGCTACGAAACCAAACCTCTCACTGGATGGGTCGCGGTCAGTTGTAGCACACTGTCGATGGCCGAGCCGAGGGCCCCTGGAAGAACCCGTGGCAAAATCACCCGAGCGATAGTGAGTCGCCACACAGATCGGCTTCTACTTCGCCATTGCGGAATCGCCGATCTCGTTCATCCGGTCGAGCAATCGCTCGTGCATCTTCCTAATCACTTGGCGAAGATCGGAATCGTCTGTTGCGATCAAATTGTTTGTTTCCTCAGGGTCATTGCGGAGATCGTAAAACTCGTCTCGCTGTTGATTGTGGAAATCGAGGATCAATTTAAATTTGGGCGTCCGCAGACAACGCAGCGTGGCGTCGGCGTAGTGGATCATACTGTACTGTCCAAAATATTCGTCGTCCCAATCTTCGGGCCGCGCGCCTTGGAGGAACGGCATCAAGCTACGACCACGTAGCGGCACATTGGCGGGAGCATCGACGCCCAACATCGCAAGCAAGGTGGGGAAGAGGTCGAGATGGGTGGCGGTTGCATCAATCACCCGGCCGGGTTTGATCTCATCCGGCCACCGGATGATGGTTGGGACGCGCAGCGAAAGGTCATTCAAGTTGGGTCGGTACTTGTCCGAAATCACACGTGTGCCACGATGAAACTCGCCCGGCGGACGCTTGAGTGTCGCCCAGATCCCATTGCCTTTGTGCACGATCCCGTTGTGCCCCATGTTGTAGCCATGATCGGAGGTGAAGATCACAATCGTGTTCTCACGCAGGCCGAGCCGATCGAGCTCATTGAGAATACGTCCCAAATTGCGGTCCACACCCGACGTGCTGGCCAGATACTCGCGCATGCTTTTCTTGACCTTGGCCACGTCCAGACCAGGATAATTCGGAACCGCCGGGTCCAACTCCGCATAGGGTTGCCAGTCCTCGGGTGCAACGGGCAGCCACGCGGCATGAGGCGCCCGAGTGTGAAAACTTAGCAAAAACGGTTGATCGTGATCCGCCGCAGATTTGAGAAATTGGAGTGCATCGTCGGTCAGCAAATCGGTAGTGAGACCACTACGCTTTCGCTCGACCCCTTCCTGCTCCAGCATCGGATCGAAGGGCGATGTACCTCCCGAGGTCAGGCCCATGAAGTAGTCGTAGCCTTGTTTGGTTGGATGAAATTTCTGATGCCCGGGAAGTGTCCAATCGCCCAGGTGCCATTTACCGATCAAGCCCGTGTAGTATCCTGCGTCGTGCAACACTTCGGCAAACGTCACGCTGGCGTCCGGATCAAGCGACCGTTGATGATCAGGATCGAACAGCTTGTGACTGGGATCAGGAATGAAGTCCTTCACTCCGAATTCACTGGCATAGCGTCCCGTTGCGATCGCCACGCGGGCGGGACTGCACACCGGGGTGGCACAGAAAAAATTACGAAAGCGAACACCTTCACTGGCAAGTCGATCCATGTTGGGTGTCAAAGGCAACGGTACCGAGCCATGGCCCCGGTCACGGGACGCACATCCGATTGCCCAGGGGGCCTGATCGTCAGTCAGGACGAACAAAATATTGGGGCGGTCATGGGCCACAGAACTCGCCGAGCAGATCACGCCGCTGAGTACGGCGGCGATCAAGGTAACAATGGAAGCGTTCAACATCTGCCTCTTCATGGTGGTACTCGCGAACGAACTACAGTTTGAAAATCAACGACCTGCGGCCGGTGTTTCGGTTCGGATGCAGTCGACGTAGTACCGGCGTACGCCATCAACGGTTTCTTCGACGAGGCCATGAATATCGGTATGGAAGCCTGGAAACTTAGCATTGAACCGGCGGGCGAACTGCAAGTATTCGATGATCGTGCGATTAAAACTTTCGCCGGGAATCAATAGCGGGATGCCGGGCGGATAAGGCGTCAAGAGTACGGCGGTAACTCGACCTAGCAGGTCGTCGATTTCCACTCGCTCGATTTCGCGATGGGTCATCATGTCGTACGCCGCGGACGGTTTCATCGCCGGCTGCATGTCCGAAAGATACATCTCCGTCGTCACCCGGGCGATGTCGTTTTCCTTGTAGGTCATGTGAATCGTTTGGCAGAGATCCCTCAGCCCACTACCTTCATACTGCGGGAAGTGCTGCGCAAATTCAGGTAGAATTTTCCACATTGGCAGGTTCTTGTCATAGTCATCTTTGAACTGCTGCACGCGCACTGACGAGGGTGTTCCAACGGCCTTTCGTAATGCCGATCGTGAACATGATGAAGAAGGAATACAGTCCGGCTTTCTCGACGATCACACCATGCTCAGCGAGATAGCGGGTCACGATCGATGCGGGAATGCCTGATTCAGCGAACTGCCCGTTCAGGTTCAGCCCTGGCGTGACGACCGTAGCCTTAATCGGGTCGAGCATATTGAATCCGGGAGCGAGATGGCCAAAACCGTGCCACTCATCATCGGCCTTCAAGATCCAATCGGCTTGCGTGCCAATGTCGCCTTCGGGAATTTCGTCTGGACCCCACACCTGGAACCACCAATCGTCGCCCCACTCCGCGTCCACTTTCCGCATCGCGCGGCGGAAGTTCATAGCTTCAAGGATCGACTCCTCCACCAACGCCGTGCCGCCGGGCGGTTCCATCATCGCGGCGGCGACGTCGCATGAGGCGATGATCGCATACTGTGGCGACGTCGACGAATGCATGAGGTAGGCTTCATTGAAAACGTGACGATCGAGTTTGCGGCTCTGGGGTTCCTTGACCAGAATCTGCGACGCTTGAGAAATTCCAGCCAGCAGTTTGTGGGTGGAGTGGGTGGCGAACACCATCGATTCTTTACAGGTTGCGCGGCCATGACCGATCGCGTGCATATCGCGGTAAAACTCGTGGAACGTTGCGTGGGGCAACCACGCCTCGTCAAAGTGCAGCGTGTCGATCTCGCCATCGAGTAACTCCTTGAGCATCTCGACGTTGTAGACGATGCCATCGTAGGTTGACTGGGTAATCGTCAGAATACGTGGCTTGCGATTCGGGTGAGCAGCCTGAGCGGCCCGGGCAAACGGATTCGCTTCGATCTTCTTTTGAATGTTGTCGGGATGAAACTCCTCGAGTGGAATCGGACCGATCAAACCGAGGTGGTTGCGCTTCGGTGTCAGGAACACTGGTACGGCCCCGGTCATGATGATTGAGTGCAGAATCGATTTATGGCAATTGCGATCGACCACCACAATGTCGCCCGAAGCCACCGTCGAGTGCCACACCATCTTGTTGCTCGTCGATGTCCCGTTGGTGACAAAGAAACAGTGGTCGGCATCAAAAATTCTGGCCGCATTTCGTTCCGACGCGGCGACCGGTCCGGTGTGGTCGAGCAACTGGCCAAGTTCCTCGACGGCATTACAGACGTCTGCCCGCAACATGTTCTCACCAAAAAACTGATGAAACATTTGGCCAACGGGACTCTTTAAAAACGCCACGCCACCGGAGTGGCCAGGGCAATGCCACGAATAGGAACCGTCACTGGCGTATTCCAGCAATGCTCGAAAAAAGGGCGGTGCCAGCCCGTCCGTATACGCCCGAGCTTCGTGGAGAATGTGGCGGGCTACGAACTGGGGGGTGTCCTCGAACATGTGAATGAACCCGTGCAGTTCACGCAAAATGTCGTTGGGAATGTGAGCTGACGTGCGCGTTTCGCCGTACAAGAAAATGGGGATATCGTTGTTTTTAAAACGAATTTCCTGGATGAATTCCCGTAGTTTCTGGATTGCCGGCCCCTCATCGTCCACCTCCGACAAGACTTCCTCGTCATCGATCGAGAGGATAAACGCGGACGCGCGAGATTGCTGCTGAGCGAACTGGGACAGGTCCCCGTAACTGGTCGCCCCGATCACCTCCACGCCTTCGGCCTCGATCGCCTCGGCCAACGCACGAATGCCCAGCCCCGAGGTGTTTTCGGAGCGGTAGTCTTCGTCAATGATCAGAATCGGGAAACGAAATTTCATACAGGGCCTTTGCGACGCAAACGACTGCGCTGATCAGCAGCATGTCGGGGAATGAATGCAAACCCGAAGTTTACGCCCTGCGGCATGGCGGGCAAAGGCGCCGCTCAATCATCTTGAAACACGAGAGCCTGCAACCGGTCAATCGCGGATTGGGTTTGGGTTTTTGAGCGCAGGGGCGGGATCCGCTGCAAAAACTTGTCATTGACCCCTTTGGACTGTAAAAATCGCCGGAGTTGTTGGGGGTCGTCGTCCCGGTACCGCTCGGCGACTTGATAGAGACGCACGCCGTAGGTGGCGTCAACGAGCCGCTCGATCACGCTGGTCCACCATGCCATCCAGTCGGGTTCGGAATCCGGTTTGCCAGCCTGACGAGATTCGTTCTTGGGCGAATCGGAATCAGTTTCTGAGCGAGCTTGCTCGGCTTTCCACTGCCGGGCCAACGGGGGGGGCAAACAGGGGTCGAGTGTGGTGGCTTCAAACTGGAGCGCGCCGAGTAGGCTGTCTTCGGGGCAGCGTTGGACGAAGGCATCCAGGAGGGCGCCGCGCCAACTGCCCCGTTCAATCGGCAAACCAGTGGTGATTTCCATGGCGATCAGGTCCGCCAGCTCAATGTAGACCGCTTCGACGGTGGCTTCGAAAATCGCGGAATGGGGCGGCGGGGAGCGCTCGGTCAGGAGCGACAAGGTGACTCGTTCGAGCAGCCAGATTCGCTGTTCGGGCTCCCACATCGCAAACCACTGGGGTGCCAAAAAACCGTACCCCTCGTGCGACTCATCGCAAGCTGCGTCCCAGTCCTGCTCAGCCGGAACCGCGTTGAATTCCGTCGTCAGCTGGTCGAGCATCATGCCGACCCCGCCACGAAACAACGCTGCTTCGGCGTCCGTGAGGCATCGCATGCCGTTGGTTAGTGGCCACATGGTTGATTACCGCAGGAGGAATGATCCATTTCAACTCGGGCTTAGTGTATTTCGGATTTTTCCGATTGCACTGATTTTAGCAGGTCGCCGCAGCAGATTTTTTCCGAAGGCCAGTAGCCGCCCAGCAAACTCGCTGAAAGCCGGGGTTTCAACGCTCGCACGGGTCTCATAAGCACGTCGGGTGAATTTATTCGGTGAAACGATCAATGGTAATTTTCGGGTTGCGACGGAACTTCTGGAGACTCTGGTCGTCCTGGTACTACGTTTGGGAAGGTGATTCTGACCACGGGAGGACGGTGTGCGGTTACTGATGGACACGGTAGAGATTGGCGAAATGTTTGCGCAGGGCGTGCGTCTGCACCAAGCCGGGCATCGCGGTCGGGCTGCGGACGAAGAAAAGGTGGAAGAAGAAAAGGTGTCCGGAAGAAGAAAAGGTGAAGAAGAAAAGGTGTCCGGTACGAATGGCATTGTCTACGGCTTTTTTCCTGCTTTTCGTGACGGGCGGTCACTTCTCGCGCAGCATTGAAAAACGCGATCCTTCGCGTGTCTGAATTAATACAATTTGTCACCGTTTGAATAATATTGATATTGGCGTGACTCGAATGGTCGATACAATTCGCCGATGACGTGACCTTTCTTGGTTTGGAGTTTTGCAATATTCGACCAAGGAAGGTTCATGTCTATTCTAACAGCTGGCGCGCCGGATTGCTTCTCCCTGTTCAAGCGGTCCATGATACAGAGCGATGACTTGCCATTGACCGGCATCATCGACGATCAGTCGATCAGGGATGTCTTCGACGATGAAAAAGTTGATTTCGGAAATGCGCACGAAGATGTGTTCACCCCCGCAATCACGCTCTGGGCGATGATCTCGCAGTTTCTTTTTAGCGGGACCGGACGGTCTGTCGAAGCCGCCGCAGGGCGAGTCGTTTCGCTTTATGCGCAACTGGAAGGTCGAGTCGTTGCCAAAAACGCGGGTAACTATTGTCGAGCCAGAGCGAAGATCCCAGCCGTGGTGATCAAGAAACTGGCTCGGTCGCTAGCGCACCGCGCCGAGTATGACGCCTCTGCCCGAGAGAATTTTCGAACTCCCATCGAACCCGATCAGGCCGAAGATCGATTGTGTCCTCGCGCAATCTCCACAATCCGCAGCCAACCCGTCATGGGTCGCATTATCAATGTCGATGGCTTTACTGTCGACGCACCAGATACACCCAAGAACCAAGCGAAGTACCCGCAGAATCCCGCGCAGGCAGAGGGACTTGGATTCCCTCTCCTCCGCTGCGTCGGTTTGATCTCGATGACCACAGGCTTGCTAATTGACTTGGCAGTGGCCGCATATAGTGGCAAGGGCACGGGTGAAACTTCTCTGCTACGACAACTCAGGGCATCGTTGCGTTCAGGTGACGTCCTTGTCGCAGACTGCTACTACTGCACCTATTGGTTGATCGTGATGTGCAGGGAAATCGGCGTGGAACTGGTCATGAAGAATCATCATAAGCGAGAAGACTATCCGCATGATGCTCACATCCTCAATGAGCGTGAACGAACTGCAATCTGGCAACGCCCACAACGACCAAAATGGATGAGCAAGAAAGCATATCGAAAAATCCCAGATTCAGTCACCGTTCGCCTCTGCGACTTCCGCCCCCAGCAATCGGAATCTCGCTGTGAGCGGTTCACTGTCACGACAACGATGCTAGATCATGAATCCGCACCAGCGGAATGGATTGGCGCATTCTACGAGGGCAGATGGATCGTGGAGACGGACATACGATCACTCAAATGCACGATGGGAATCGAGCACTTAAGGAGTCAATCACCCGAGGGAATCGAACGTGAACTGTGGACGGGGATGTTGACGTATAACTTGGTTCGACTGAAGATTCTCCAAAACGCATTGTCTGCTGAACGCGACACACGCAGCTTAAGCTTTTCAGAGACATATCAACATCTGTCGACGAACTGGCTGCTGACTGCATGCGTTAGTGTGAGCGAGCCGATGGCAGCGTCATCGCAACAGCAGGGCGTTTGCAGGATCGTCGGCAACCGTCCTGATCGGGTCGAACCGCGAGAAAACAAGCGTCGTCCAAAAACAATTAAGCTCATGACGACACCACGGCGATTACAACGCGGCGTCAAAGCAGCGTTGAGTTAGACTGAATGTCGAAACGGAACGACTTTCGATTGAGCAACCACGGGAAGCCTCGGAAATTGCTGAGTCCGCTACTGCGCGAGCGCGGTCGAAAATGAACGGTAGGACACACAGAAAAAAGAAAAACAAAAATCAAACCGTATTGAGCCCACAAGCAACACCGGAGTTGTCATGGGTCTCCGCTTGTAAAGTGTGGCTCGCGGAAGACGACGCACGAACCCGTCGCGGACTTAAAAAACTCGTAAATCGCCGTAGACAATGCCATTCGTGTCCGGTACCGTTTAGGAGAAGAAAAGGTGTCCGGTTCCGTTTACATTGGCCAGCCGGACGTTTTCGGTTAAGTTCTGGTTTTGAATCTTCTTTTCCTTTGCCGGAGTGCTTGCCATGGGACGACCCAAATCTGAGGCATGTGCTCCTGCGTCCAGTAATTTTGCCATTCACGCTGGGATCGCGTACAATTCAAGTGCCGGAAATAACGGACTCAAGCTTTGCGGGAACGCAACTTGGGAAGGGATAATCCGGTCGATAGCGCGCCAGTGGTGCGGTCAACCCTCGGTGTGTTTAGGCTTGCCGGGGGTTCCTATTTGCTCACTGGACGCAGGAGCCCATGCCTCAAAAAATCCCGCATCCTGGACGACTGCCACTAAATTCCGAGAAGAACTGACGTGGTAAAGCATACGGCAGGTGCTGCCAATTCGATTCCGGCGGATGATCTTGGCGACGTTGCTTTTGGTCTATGGCGTCACCAACAGACACGAGCTGGCGGTTTGCTAGATCGGTTTGCTGAACACGTTGGTGCGCGAACGTATGGTCAGATTTACGACCCAAGAATTTTTCCGACTGAGGAGATGCTTGAGAGCATGATGCGAGGGGCTAGCCGGCTCCATGTCAACCTTGATGGAATGTGCAAGTCAATTGGCGATTTGCCAAGCATCGTGCAACGCGGAAGCCGGGGAATGGACTACGTTCCGCCCGGCGGTGGAGGCAATATCACGAACTGGGAAATTTGGAGAATACACCAAGACCCAGAGTTACTTTCACGAACAATCTTCTATATTGATGGGAAACCGGTAACGCCATGACAAGTACGATTGAAACACCACCGTTTACAGTTTTGTCTACGTTGAAGGACGTAGCCAACAACGTAGGCTGTGCCGAGTTCGCAAAGGTAGCTCCTTCGGAAACGAAGTTGAGCGTTCAGGTCAACAATGATCATTTGGTTTGGCGGAACGACGACAACGAATTGACCGTTAAGAAAGAGTGCGTGGTTGGAGTTTCGCTTTTGCCTTTAGTGAATAATGGTGAAAAATTCGCAGCTCTAGTCCTTTCGTTTGTCGTGAACGATGGTGAGAGCATTCAGTATCGGCTTGTTACGAGCCATATTTCAGAGTCTCAATGGCTGATCGGCATCGCCGACAAGGTAGCTAATGAATTGGGGCTCAAGCTGATTAACGAATTGCCGTAGGTGCTACCTGTTACCGGCCTTTTTGATGTCGCCTTTTTGGCCGAATTGAGACTGTAGGGATTTGGCGGTGATTTTGGCGTGTTGGCCGAACTGGTGCGAAATTTGGAGAAGCATTTCGCGCCGCTCTTCTTGGCCGATTTGGTGTCGGAGAGTTGGATGATCCTGGACCGACTTCGTGAAGAATGGATGGCGCCGATTGATCTGCTCGGCGATTCGGACTCTTGATCGAAATCCGATTGCGATCGCTAGGGAACGATTAATGCCAACTGCGCAGCAAAAAGCTAACCGTGCAGCAAAAATGCGATCGTTCTGAGCGAACGATCGCATGGACGTGGGTTCCAATTCGATGATGCTGAACCGATGCTCGGACTGAACTCACGATGTCAGCATTCGCGCACAGTGACTGCCATCACTCACGATGTCTGCAAGGAATCGGAGTTGGCCGATGGCGTCGGATCGCCGAGGTCATCTCGGTAGTCTTCCAACCAACGACGCAGAATCGTGACCGCCGGGACGAAGTCGTGACCCTGCAGTAACATCAGGTCGATGTTGTTGGTGTTCTTCTGACAACAGAAGCAATGGGCCAAGTTGTTTTTCGGATTCACGGTCGCTCGCAACTCTTTGCAATGGGGACACTGAAAACGAAAGTAGCCATCGCTCTGCTTTGAAATCGGACCGTGCTGACCAAGTCGAGTGACCGTCAATTTCATCGGTAAGTCGTTGCGAATCGCTCGCAGTAGTTCTCTCGTGATCATAGCTTTGAAAGTTCGAAGGTGGAAGGGTGAAGTTGGAAGATAGGCCATGTGATTTAGAAGTCCGTTAGATCGACTTCTTTTTGCCAGTGCGGTTGAAGCAACACGCGGTTGACCACGTCGATGTCGATCGTGGTTCCAGAGGAGCTACGGACCGCTTCGAGCATCGAATCCAAACACAGATTGCGGCACCGACGTAGCACCCCATCAGCGGTGCGGACAATCAGTTCGGTCGCTCCGGTGGTGAACGTGTTGTGGGCTAAGCCGATCCGATCCAACTGGCCTTCGATGAACTCTCGCATTGCATCGTCGTTCAGACGCTTGGTGATGACGGAGTACGTCACGCGGCTTTTGATGTCTTGATTGATCGCCAGGTCCAGGCTGGCCATCAACTCGACTTGGCCGACAAGAATCAAGTTGTGGTTCTTCGGAAAATCCTCCAACAACAGTCGCAATCGACGAAGATTTTCCATTTCCATTAGATGGGCGTCGTCAATCACTGTGACCAACATCTTGCCACTGCGATTCAGAGCGAACGCTTGCTGGATCAGTTTGCGTTCGCACTTGAACGCGCTCGATTCAAACTCGATCTTGAACGCTTCGCAGAGTATTTTTACCCTGTTGGTGTAGGTATGCAGGGTGCGGGCGACGGTGGCGACGAGGTAATCTTTGTCGGGCAGAACCCGCAGAGATTCTTTGATAACACTCTTGCCGGTGCCGGGGCGTCCGACGACCAGACACAAGCCGCCTTGTTGGCTGTGAACGCGAAGCGTGTCATGGATCTCTTGTTGATGACTCAGAAGTCGGGAAGACCGCGTTTGTAAAACGCACAGCGTATTGCCTTGACCATCGAGTCGACGTTCTTTCAAAGAAGAACTCGCCGTGGCACAGCACGCGGCTAGCGTCATCAATGAACGCAATCAGCTTGGCTTGGCCCAAAACCGGCGGGAAGTGCGACCAAAGCGAGGCCGGTAACATTTAAAGACATTCGTAACTTCGTCACCCGCGCTTGTACGTTTCATCGCGGGCGTGCTGCGGGAGGGCTCAATGAGGAGCAATTACTCGCCGAAGAATTCTGGCTGCGCGAACGATTGAACCACCTAAGTAAAGTGAGAGTTTCTCACAAGAAAGCTGCAACGCTGCAAGGTAGAATCAGCCGTCACTACACCGAGTGGCTGATCTTTGTTGATGACCATCGCGTGCCTCCGACGAACCGCCGCATCCCGCGGAGAGCGACTCGCCGAGATCAGCTGCCATCCGTCGCCAGGCTCGGCCGATGCCGATGCAAAATCAATACCCAGAGACTAAACTGTTACGGTATCATCGCTATTTTCGCTAAACCTCCAAATCCGGCATTACGCGGCTCATGAAATCGTCGAACATGGGACGGTAAACGCGATCTCGCCGTAGTTCGGGCTGTAGATCATTCCTTTCTTGATGAGGCTTGCTCGGCGCGGACCAAGGCTCGTGACCTTCAGGCCGATCGTTTCTGCCACATCTCCCATTCGATACGGGCCTTCTCCTAGTTCAGCCATGGCGCGAACCAGTTTCTTTTCACCGGGCTTAAGGCGATCATAGCGAACACGAGAAAAATTCTGGTCTAAACGCGGCCCAACGACGGTCGATGCCTTCTGCACGATGTCAATGTCGATCGGCGAGACATCGGCTGAGTTCCAGCACTGATACCCCCCCTACTCTTGCACGAAGTACGGATATCCATGTGTGGATTCATGGACCGCATCAAGGGACGAATCCGTGAATGCAATGCCTGAATCAGGAGCAGGCTGCTGCAACGCCTTGGAAGCATCGCCTTGGTCTAATGCTCCAATCGGAGGGAAATTGAAAAGTCGTTCTGCGTATGATTTTGAGTCACCAGCCAAGCGGGGAAGAATCGGCAAGCCTGCACCAAGGAGGACGAACGGAAGTTGCTTCTGCTGAAGTTTGTGCATTGCCATTATCAACGCACCAAGTTCTTTTTCGTCGAAATACTGAAGCTCGTCGATCAGCGATGCAATCGCTGTCCCGCAGTTCTTGGCCGCTTCACCAATCACGACAAACAAGTCGGGCAAGTCCAACTCCATGTCCCCGCTATCCGCAGTCCCTTTCTCTGGTTCGATGTCCAATCCGATCGAGTACTCGCCGCACGAGAGTTTGATCGAACCGATGAAAGCCCGCAGTACAGCCAGTCCTCGTTTCACGGTCGCGTTCATCCGAGCTTTGCGATCAAGCTCGAAAAGGTGCTTGCGGAACTGAGGCGCGAGCAGGTCACCCAACCCTTTGCCTTCATGCGCTTCGACGACAATCGTGCTGCAGTCAAACCCGAGTGCCATGCATTCGACCTCATTGAGCAGCACGGTTTTCCCAACCCCTCGCAAGCCCGTGAGCAACATGCTCTTTTCGGCACGCCCCTGGCGGACGCGGCCTAGCAACACCCTGGCTTGTTCGATAACAGGCTCCCGTCCCACTAGTTCTGGCGGGGGCGCACCGGCACCCTGGGGAGTAGGGATTTCCAAAAGGGTCCACCAGATTCACCTCCAGAAATTGCGACTTATTGCAAATTATACCAAAATTTCGGTATAAGTCGACGTAGCTCGCTAGATTCTCTCTGGTTAATTCAGTTCGTCTCGGCCCACGGTCATGCGAATTGGACGCATGAAATCGTTCGTGGAGGTCGTCCCTCCCCGGAAAACTCGCTGAAAGCTCGTTATCCGACCCTCCCAAGCTTCGCTCAGGAAGGTAAAGTACTTCGTCACAACGTCCACTTAGCCTGGAGCTAGTAGCTAATCGCTAGTAGCTCGCAGCTATCCCCTCTCACCATCGACTTGACTTGCAATTTCGGCCCGCTCTGACGCAGATGAAACCGTATGCTCCGGGGGAACAACCGCCTCCGGGCAAGTTCATTAAGCTCAATACGAATGAAAATCCTTACCCACCGCCGCCAGCGGTCATTCGCGCCATCACCGACTCGGCCAGCGGGCCACTGAACCGGTATCCGGATCCCTTGGCGACGAGTTTTCGTCGCGCCGCTGCGGAGGCCCTCGGATTGCCCGGCCCAGAATGGGTACTGGCGGGTAACGGCAGCGACGAAATCCTGACGCTGCTCGTCCGCGGATTCGTTGGGGAAGGCCAATCATTGCGGCTGCCATCGCCGAGCTACATCCTGTATCGCACGCTCGCTGACATCCAGGGGGCGAAGTGGGAGCAGGTTGCGTTCGACGACGATTGGCAATTACCAGCACATTTCCGCGAGGCACGCGAGGATTTACGTCTCGTTCTGCTGCCCAATCCGAACAGTCCTAGCGGTACGGTGGTGCCGCCCACCGAGATCGAAGCCATTGCCGATTCACTGTCGTGTCCATTGGTCGTCGACGAAGCCTATGCGGATTTTGCGGAGGAAAATTGCTTGGACTTGGTGAAGCAACACGAACGTATCCTCGTCACCCGTACGCTCAGCAAGTCGTACGCACTGGCAGGAGTGCGGTTTGGTTTCCTCGTCGCCCAGCCGCAGGTCATCGCGGAGCTTGCGAAGATCAAAGACAGTTACAATTGCGACGCGATCTCCATCGCTGCTGCCACGGCGGCGATGCAGAGCCAAGCATGGTTGGGCGACACGGTCGCAGCAGTGAAACGCACCCGGGAGCGCATGCAGGTGGAGCTCGCCGGACTCGGGTTCGACGTGGTGCCCTCCCACGCGAACTTCGTCTGGTGTACCCACCCCACGGGTCAACATCGTAAGATCTATGAATTTCTCAAAGCGAATCAGATTCTGGTGCGCTACATGGATTTCGGTGACTGGGGCGATGGACTTCGCGTCAGTGTAGGCACGGACGATCAAATCGATGCGTGTTTGTTGATGATTCAACGTGCGTTAACGTCTTGAATGAGTGCTTTGCGAGTCTTGACCGAGCCGTGAACGTTACGGTCTGATGACTTAATCGTGCTCACAGGGCAACCAATCATCTCCAACTTATTTCTCCTGCAACTCCGATCTCACCCATGTCACGAACTGCCTCGATTGATCGCCGCACGGGCGAGACTCAAATTCAACTTTCCGTCGATCTCGACGGCAGTGGCCAGGGCACTCGTCACAGCGGCATTGGTTTCCTCGATCACATGTTGGATCTGTTCGCGAAACACTCTTTGATTGACCTGAATGTGGATGCCAAGGGCGATTTGCACGTCGATGATCATCACACGTGTGAGGATATCGGCATCGCGTTGGGCAGTGCGATCGACGAAGCGTTGGGAAACCGCGCGGGCGTCTATCGCTATGGTCACTTCACCCTGCCGATGGACGAGTGTCTCGCGACCGCGGCTGTCGACATGGGTGGTCGCTACGCGTTCGAGTACCACGCCCCGATTGCGGCTCACAAGATCGGGGCGTTCGACAGCGAGCTCGTAGAACACTTCTGGCAATCGTTTGCCGCTAACGCAAATTGCAATTTGCACGTCTTGCTGCACCATGGCCGCAACGCACACCACATTTCCGAGTGCGTATTTAAAGCCACAGCGCGCGCGATTCGGATGGCGATTGAAAAGGATCCTCGAAACCAGGCCATCCCCAGCACCAAGGGTGTGCTGTAGAGTGATGACATCATCTAATCTTCTCTTCCTCTGCCGAGATGTGTCACGATGCGTACCACGTGGGTTTCGAGTGTCTGGGGTCTCTTGACGCTTTGTGTTCTGACAAGTCTAACCGCCCTCGCGGGTCCGAGTGATTGGCCGCAGTGGCGAGGCCCCAAGCGTGACGGGCATGCCGCAGAACAGAAACTCGCACAGTCGTGGACAGGCAAAGGTCCAGCATTGAAATGGGAGTTCAACGGTCTCGGTGTGGGCTATAGTTCCGTTTCCGTCGCCGATGGCAAGCTCTACACGATGGGCGAGATCGATGAGAAGTCGGTTGCGATCTGTCTTGATTCGGGCACGGGCAAGCCTCTCTGGCAAACGACCATCGCTCGTGCTGGCGTCCGTCGCGACTACAACCGAGGTTGGGGCGGCGGTCCACGGAGCACTCCCACCGTCGATGGGGATCAGATATTCGTTCTATCAGCCATCGGGGTGGTGGCGGCGCTTCAGCGAGACACGGGAGCCCTCTTGTGGAAAGTCGACCTGGTCGCTGACCATGGTGGTAGCATCCCGAAATGGGGCTACAGTGAATCCGTGCTGATTGACGGTGACCGCGTGGTCGTGAAGCCCGGTGGCAAGAAATTCATGGTGGCGCTCGATCGTAAAACCGGCGACCTACTATGGCAGTCCCAAGGCATCGATGCACTCGCTCATTACGCTTCGGCACTCAAGGGAACTTTCGCCGGAACGGATTACTATGTCACCGCGGCGGGGATCGGTGTCATCGGCTTAGATCGTAACTCAGGTGAGAAACTGTTCGAAAATTCTATGACTGGCAATGACATTGCCACGATCCCGACGCCGCTGATTATCGGCAATGACCAGATCTACCACACGAGTGATTATGGCTCGGGCAACGCACTGCTGAAACTACGTGGCAAGGAACGAAGTGGCAACGGCGATGGAACTTCTGCCGAGGTGGTTTATCACCTGAACAGACAATCGATGCAGAACCACCATGGCGGCGTCGTGCTTGTCGATGGCGTGATTTACGGGTTCACCCAAACCGACGGAGGAACTTGGATGGCGCAGGACCTCGCCAGTGGCGAGACGCTGTGGCAAAAAAAGCTCCGCGGCAACACGAGCGGGTCGATCGCTTACGCCGACGGACGTCTCTACTGCTACAACGATGGCGATGGCTCACTCATTTTACTTGAGCCGAGTCGGCAGGAATTCAAGCAAGTCGGGCAGTTGCAACTGCCACGTGAAACGTCTCTTCCACGCAACCGTGGCGCGATCTGGACGCCTCCTGTCATCGCCGACCAAACTCTGTTCATTCGTGATCAAAATCTGTTATTCGCTTTCGACATCAAACGATAGAAGCTGCTTATTAATAGCGGGTCGTGAACTGGAAGTAGAAGAAGTCCGCGTTGTTCTGCCCATCCGCAGGGCCAATTCCAGCGGTGTTGTAGTAATCTCCCGCGTTGAAGTGCGAGTATCCGAGAACCACGTTGTTGCGTGGATTAACGTTGTAGTTGAGTAGGAAATCGATCTCCTGGCCCAAATCTTTTGACTGGGCCGGCGTGGTCGTGTTGTAGGGCCTCATCACAACATTATATGGCGTGGTAGCTTCGACCAGACGGAAATAGTGATACCACACAATTAGCGAAATTTTCTCGGTCAACGGCGTTTGTGTGTAGACATTGAAATCGTCTAGGTTGCGGCGGCCGAACAAGTCCATAAAACCTAAGTACTTGTGAGCGAGTGGGTAGAGATGGTCGTATCCCCCGTCACCCTGACTGACTTGGTTGAAGTTCTTCTCTCCCGAAGCGCGATCCCAGTAGCACCATACTGCTGGACTGAAGAAATTGGTTTCAACATTCCGCCCCAACCCAGCGGTGAAGAAACCTGCTGAGTGAGGATCGGGCGTCGCGTCGGAACCAAATTGATAGGCACCTTCGAAATCGTAGAGCGTTCCACGATCCGTCGCACCGCTGGCACGACTGCCTACGGTGTGCTCGCTGAATCCGACGTAACGATTGTCAGAACCCAGATAGTACGATTCCCATGTCCCGAGTGCCGTGTTTTGCTGGGTCAAGTACGTACCATAGAACTGGATGTTGGAGCTGACGTCGTCGGAACCCTTTGGGTCGACCACCACTAACTCGGTCCAGAACGCGTCCCATGAGGTGTTGCCCTTTTTGTACAGACCCCGAACACCTTGGAACGTCCGCCGCGTATTTGCCCAGTCTAACGGCGACACAGTACGCTGAGCACCATAGAGTAATTCCTGACGACCAATCCGCGCTGTCAACGTCCCGTCGGCTCCATCAAGCAATTTGACATCGACGAACAAGTTCTGGATATCGAAATCATTTTCATCAATGGGTCTTACCGGATTTCTCTCTCCCGAAGAGTTCGCATCAAGGGTTTCCGCATAAATGCGAAAGGTGTCGTTGATATGCCAGTCGGCATACAACCGATTTCGAGTTAACCAAAAAGTGTCATCGAGCCCGGTGATCCCAGTTCCTCGAAAGTTGCGTTCGTCGTGATAGCGGTAGCGAGTCTCGCCGCCGAGGCTCAGAGTGCCATGCCCCGTTTGCATGTTTTTAAAATTGTCAGAGAAGAACCGAGGACCATTGTAGTAGGGGTCGTCCAAATACGAAAAATCGTTGGCATAGAAAACGCCCGCGTAGGCATTCTTCATGTTTGCCATCGCTGCGGCTTGCTTCTCTTTGATAGTCTTCGCAGATAGACTCGGACACGCCGGTTGTTCGGGCGTGGGAGACGCTATCGATCGATACTCCTGCTCGATTTGCTGATTAGTTGAATCGATCCCGTCATCGACCGAAGGCAACTGCAATTCGGATGGATTTGCCGATGAGTTGGGATTGGACGAGGCGGAGACGCTTTCTGCTTCCTCTGCCGGCGCTTGCACAGTGACAGTTTCCAGCCCCAGCTCGCTAATTTCCTGCGCATCGACCTGTGCGTTGTGGTAGGCTCCGAGTGCCAACGACGAGATCACCAGAAGTAGGCTTCGGCAGTGAATGAGTTCAACAGTCATCGATGGAGCATCCTTGCTCGGTAGCGTGTGTTGGGTAACGGATCTTGCCGCTTAGTAGCAGGACCGTTCATCATCTCGCCGCCCGCGATATGATCATGTCGTTTTCACTTGCGATTGGTTCGAGGATGCTCCGTGCTGGCTGACCGAACGATCGGCTGCGCAGTAGTGAACCCTCGCAAAATGCTTTCGACGCGATCACTCCATCGTTGAAGTGGAATAAGTCACCGCTGCGTCACTTTTCGAAAACGTCTCAAAACCCAATCGGCTCATCCGGCACAATCGCTAAACTCAGGGGTTCGATTGCGGTGAGGTTTTCAGGTGGCGACGATAGACCGCGTCACCGTTGGTGACGTAAAGATACTCATGTCCCCGGCCCGCCAAGATACAACTGGTTACCGGCTTGGATGGATTCGGACTTGGAAGCACCCCGCAAAGTCGTCCGGTCGGATCGAAGACTGCAATGCCTACGGCACTGGTGACATAGTAACGACCGCTCGCATCAACGGCCGAGCCATCACCACGGGATGCGGCTTGGTAGGGTGGCGCTTGATTGAATGCAAATTCACCATCGGGATCGATCGGAAGCCGCATCGTCATCGTTGGCATTTTGGCATCGAGTACAGCCTCCTCCCCCAGCCGGAATGTCCACGTGAACGGACCGCCATGGTCCGAGACTGCGAGAGTTCCTCCATCGGGAGACAGCACGATTCCGTTGGGGCGAGTGATTCCGGTGTCGACGACTATCTTCTCGCCAGTTTGGGGGTTCACACGAGTCACCTGCTGCTCTTTCGTTTCGGTAATCAAGATCATCCCATCGTTGGTAACTGCGAGATCATTGGGCGTCACGCCGTCGGCCACTTGACTCACCTCCCCCGTGCTCGTGTCGATCGCTATCACACGTTTCTGAGAACCCTGACAGCCATACAACGTTCCGTCGGCTGCAAACTCCAGTCCGCTGACGGCAACCGGCGCAATCAGTTCATGCTCGCCTCGGTTGTTGGCCTTGACCCGGTACACCGCAGGAGCCCGCATGTCAGAGAAGTAAAAATTCCCGTCCGCATCAGTGCATGCCGCATCGGCAAATCCGACATCCTCAGCAACGACCTCCCAGGACTCGCCAGGGATTAACAAATTCAGCAGTGTCAGATCACCTCGGAGATCATCCCCAGTGTCGATCGTCGGTGTGGGCGATTCAGCTCGCCACAACCAACGCATCGCCTCGGGGAATCGTGAACTGCCGTAGTCCGCGTTGTGAGCATATCCTTCGGCCCAATCGAATCGGACGTCATAACCCATGTACTGCAGACTGGACGCCATGAGGCGGTTCGCCCACGGCCAACTGCCAAACGCGTTGTCGATATCGCCGCTCGTATCGGCCATATAAACGCGGATCGGTTTTGGTTCGGTTTTTCGCACCAATGCGGGATACACATTTCCGCCTCGAAGGTTCGTGAAACTACCAACGCTCGAGTATACTTTGGAGAATTGATCGGGCCGTTCCCAGGCGGCTGTGAACGAACAGATCCCACCCGAACTTGAACCGCCAATCGCTCGCATCGATGGATCTTTGGAAATGTTGTATTGTCGCTCGACTTCGGGCAAGATCTCCTCCAACAGGAAACGGGAATAACGATCGCCCAGTCCGTCGTACTCGAAACTACGATTGGATGGTTTATTCTGGACGCGTTTTCGATTTTTGTCGTGTCCTGGATTAATCAACACGGCGATAGTCGGCGGCATCTCACCACGGGCGATCAGATTGTCAAATACAATCGGAACGCGCCAGCGTCCTTTGACGTCAGCAAATCGTTGCCCGTCTTGGAACACCATCAGCGCTGCGGGCGTTTCTGCGTTGTACTGGGCCGGGACGTAGACCCACCAATCTCGCTCGGTATCCTTGAAAACCTCGGATTCCCAAACTGGCATCTGGATTACTTTGCCATGCGGAACATCATCGTTGACGATCGCCTCGGGAGCTGGCTGCCAGGCGGGTTTTGTTTCGTGATTTTCCGCTTCGTCGCTCTTCGCATGCTCATCCCACAACCAGCGCAGCGCCGAGGGGAAAACCTCTCCAGCGTACTGCCCGGTATGGCCGCCCTCGGTGATGACCCGTTTATTCTGGTATCCGGCAAACTGAAGTGCCGCTGACATGTCATGGTTCGACAATGGCCAATTCCCAAACAGGTTATTGAGGTCGTCTTCACCATCTTGCAGATACACCTTGATCGGCTTGGGATTGCCTTTTGTTTTCCGGATTAAACCTGGGTAAGCCCATCCGCCACGGATGTTCGTGAAGCTGCCGATATTGCTGAGCACTTTCCCGAATTGGTTTGGCTTTTCCCAAGCGACGGTCCAAGCACAAATACCGCCTGACGAAATCCCGCACACGGCTCGCTGCTTAGGATCCTTGGAGACCTCGATACCCTCGAGCGCTACGGGCAAGAACTCATCGACCAAAAACTTGGCGTATCGATCCGACAACGAGTCATATTCGAAGGAGCGGTTGCTGCGATTACTGGCTCCCGGCTTGGTCGCCTGGATCGTGCCCGGATTCACGAAAACCGCGACCGTGACCGGCATCGCACCTTGAGCAATTAGATTGTCAAACACGACTGGAACACGAAACGCACCATCCATCTTGGCATAATTCACCCCATCCATGAACACCATTAAACTTGCAGGCTGATCGGCTTTGTACTGCGCGGGAACGTAAACTCGGTAGTCGCGCGTGGTGCCGGGAAAAATCTCGCTCTGATCAAAGACCCCTGCTGTGATCTTGCCAAGCGGCACGTCGGGCTGCACTTCCCGATCCATCGCATCGGGTTGTTCCGCCGCGAGGCAACAGCAGGTCATCGCACAATTGAAAACGAGACTCAGGGCAATTAAACACTTCATGGCAGGCAAATCAAGATGGAGGAGTTGGGGTGGGGAGGCCCCATCATCGTCGCTGGCGCGACAAGAATCAACAACCGCTGACCGCTCGTGTTCCCGGGCTCCCGCCCAACGCCTTGAACGATTTTTTCATTGGAACCTACCACCAATATGCCGTTTGGGCGGCAGCCTGGGCCGCTAAATCGTTGGGGTTGCGAGTAGTTTGCTTTCGCAGCTTTTGTTCCGCTCCATCATTTCCCGCAGGCATTCTCCCAATCGATTTTGTCTCCCCTCTCCCCCACGCTTCGTGGGGGAGAGGGGTTGTGGGTGAGGGGGCATCGTTGTGCTCACGGCGACGTTTGTTCGGTCCTCAATGAGCCGTTTCTACCTACTAAATCCCACCGCACTGCCCACGATTGCTGCTGCTTCGATGTACAATTGGCTCTCGCTGAGGTACGAACGCACGAATTCGCTTGCTGTGTCTCCGCCCGTCACACGCCAGTTCTGCGGCACAGGGATACGAGTGTTTCGAAATGAGTCTCTTGACAATCATTGTCCCGGTTTTCAATGAAGAACGGCATGTCGTAGAAATAATCCGGCGGCTTAGGCACACATCTTTTTGCGAATGTGAGATCATTTTTATCGACGATGGCTCAACGGATTCAACAGCATCGCTGATTGAGATGAACGTTCCACCGAGCGGCGTGGTATTGCGTCTCGCCGTCAATACTGGCAAGACGAGTGCGGTGCGAAGTGGGTTGGCGATCGCAACCGGAAAATATGTGGTCGTTCAGGATGCGGATCTCGAATATGACCCTGCCGATCTTTCCCGCTTGCTGAGCGTGGCCCAGACGAAAGGCGGTGCCGTTTTCGGACGACGACCGAGTATGTGGGAGCGACCAAGTCGGTGGTTTTTGGCTTCGGGTGTATTGCTGATCGATCTTTGTTTGCTAGTCGTCTATCGACGCTGGGTGCGAGATCACGCGACCTGCTACAAAATGATGCCTACGCAGATGCTACGTGACCTTGATCTGCAATCGGCTGGATTTGAAGGCTGTGTCGAGATCACGGCAAAGTTGATGCGGGCTGGCGTCACGATCCATCAGTTGCCGATTTCGTACCGCCCGCGGTCCGCAGCGGAGGGCAAGAAGCTGACGTGGCGGTATGGCTGGACAGCGCTAAAATCAGTATGGCGTTGGCGCCATTGGGTGCCGGAACCGGAAACAACGCAAACCTGGAGTGAGCGATGCGAGCGAGCAGCGAACGCGGCAGCGACGAATTCGAAGTTGTCGGCTTGAGAGGTCAATGGATGGGCGTTTGGGTAATGCTGGCGTGCTTCTTGATGATGGGCTGCCGCCAAAGCAATGAGGATCAGTTTCGTTCAGCAGTGAGGGAGGTACGCGACGGGAGTTCGACTGCAATCGATTTGAGTGCAAGGCCGATGGCGGACGATTCGCTGCTGAGCGAATTGCAGGGACTCGATGGATTAACGAGTTTGAACCTGGATCGAACACCAGTCACTGACGAAGGACTGGCGGCGATCGGTAAATTACCGAATTTGCACGACTTGTCGCTGGTCCGGACGCGGATCACCAACGCAGGAATCGAGACAATCGTAGCGAACTTTCCTGAGCTGGTTTCTCTGCGTATTGACGAGACCGTCATTACCGATCCAGGCTTTCAAAATCTCGCGGACGCCGAGCAGTTGCAGTCGCTGTCCTTGGTCCGTGTCCCGGTGACCGACGCTGCCTGTAAACAAATTGCCAAAATCTCGACGCTCACGAGTTTGGCCTTGGACCAGACCATGATCACCGATCGGGGACTCGCCGCGCTGAAGTCACTGCCGAAACTGAAACGATTATCGATTTGGCAATGCCAACTCAGTGAGTCCGGCGTGAAGAGATTTCAACGCGATCGGTCTGATGTGGCGGTGAACCGATGAGTATCGAGAGCGAAGAAAGTTTGCAAACCTCTTCTGAACTCACGGAACGGAGCGATCGCGGGATGATCGCGCGGAATTGGAAGTCGTTGGCCGCTGTGGCGGCGCTGACGATCGCGATCCGCTGCGTCGGATTGCTGGCGCGGTGCATGTGGTTCGACGAGTCGATGTCATGGCGGACCGTCGTTCTTCCTTGGCAGGAAATGATCGAGTCGGTGCAACTCAATACCCATGCGCCCCTGTTCTTTGTCGTCTTCAAAGGCTGGGTCGGTGTGTGGGGCGAGTCGCTTGTTGCACTACGCAGTTTGAACGTGTTGCTGGCAGTGGCGACGCTGCCGGTGATTGCCTGGTTCATACGCTGCGCGGTCGAGCCGCTTCGTTCTGACTCACTTGTTCGAACAGCACACGGAAATGGAGCGAGCGAAATTGCCGTTTCGAAATGGTCGGGGCGGGATGCGGCCGTGATCGCGATGTTGCTCTTTGCCGTCAGCCCGTTCCAAATCCGCGTTGCGTCAGAGATGCGGATGTATCCGATGATGACGATCTTTTCGCTACTATCCTCGCTGTTACTATTCCGCGCCATTGCCCGTCCAGCTCGGTTGCGGCGTTGGGTCAGTTTTGCAGTGGTGACACTGCTGATGATGTACGCGCATTATTTTGCGCTTTTTTTCGTGATGGCCCAGTTCGTGTTTCTGGCGGGTTGGTTGTGCGTCCCTGTGCTGGGGCGAGAGCGACATGTGGATGTCAAGGCGATCAAGGGAGTGCTGATCGCGGCGGGAATCGTGGCGTTGGGCTGGTTGGTTTGGCTGCCGACGTTTCTGGATCAACGGCAACGGGTTCAGGATAGTTGGTGGACGGGACCGCTGCACGACTGGCATTTCATCAATCTCGCCGACGAGTGGATTGCTTCCACACGCGCCGTCGGCGCCTCGACAGTCATCGTGGCCATATTGTTTGCCACCCTTACCGTCATCATTTTGATCCGGTTGCTATCCGTCGGTGGCGTGACGGGTTACTACCTGGCGTGGATGATTTTGTTTCCCACATTGATGGTGATTGGCTATTCATTGTTGAAAACGAATTTGATGGTGTCGCGTTATTTTGCGCCGATCCAGATCTTGTGGTTGATGGGATTGGCGATCACGATTGCGAGCATTCCCGGGAGCTTTGCCCGCTACGCGGTCCGGGACTTAGTCATCTTTTTTTCGCTGGCGGCGCTGGCCTGCGCACCTGTATGATGAAGATGTCTGGCAGCATGGCGGGATACGCGATGCGGTGGCGTGTGTGGAGCGTGAACTCAGTCCCGACGAGATCGTCATCGTGGATTCGAGTCTGATCTATTTCCCAGCTTCGTTCTATGCGCAAGATCGATCGCTTTGGCGGATGATGCGGGACGTTGAGGGACTCGTGTTTTCGACGGGTATACCAGTTGCGAAGGAGTCGGATTTCGCAGTTTGGCGCGACATTGATAATGCGGAACGTAAGAGTTTATGGGTCGTTTCGTCGCAAGGCCGCATGGACTTTGCGCCCGGTAATCAGTGGACTATCGCTGAACGACAATACTTTTACGGGACACAGCCATTCCAGGAGATCGTCATGGTCACGCGCTTCCAGCGTGCGACCGCAAATCCTGTGAGCGGCACGGCGCTAGCCGCCGGTAGAATGCGTGATACACCAACCAATGCCAATACCTGCTCAACCCCAGAGACTTGACGATGAAGACGCGATCCATGAGAACGCGACGCGCTTTCACGCTCATTGAGCTGCTCGTGGTCATCGCGATTGTCGGTATCCTGGTTTCACTCACCTTGGCCGCCGTTCAAGCCGCCCGTGAGGCCAGCCGCCGCGTGACGTGCAGCAACAACCTGAAACAAATCGGATTGGGCGTCAACAATTACCTGTCCGCGTTCCAGGCTTTCCCGTTTGGTGTCGGCGGCGACGGGGACCAAGTCGTTTCTACCTTTGGATCGCTCAACCATCGGCGCTACTCGACCCACTCGCAGTTGCTGCCGTTTCTTGAATTGCAAGCGCTCTATGAGCAAATCAATTTCAATTACAGCCCGTTCTATCCCGATTTGAGCGGCAATCCTGACCGCGTCACTGGCCTGGGCCCCAATGAAAAAGCGGCTCAGACGGTTGTACCGTTGTTCTTGTGTGCATCGGATTTCAACATCATGGGACGTCCCTGGGGCGGCAACAGCTACCGGTCGTGTAACGGGAGCACTTGGGAGGGCCGGACGGGAAACGGAATTTTTGGGCAAGCCAAATTGCTACGGCCTGCGGAGATTATCGACGGGATGAATCACGTGGCCGCCTTCAGCGAGCGGATGATGGGTGATGGTACCAATGCAGGCATTGAGCTGAGAAGTGATCTGTTCGGTGACGGCAATCAATGGACTGAGCCGAATCTGCGAACCTGGTGCGCCGGGCTGACTCCCGATACCGCATCGTCGCTCGCACTCCAGGACTCCAACAGCGGCATGACTTGGCTGGAAGGCAATATGAACTGGACGAGATACAACCACGTCGCCACCCCAAACCAACCGAGCTGCAAAAACGTGATCACCTGGGATGGAACGATTATGACACCGAGCAGCAGGCATCAGGGCGGCGTGTTCATGCTACTTGCCAGCGGCACGGTGCGCTTCGTGTCCGATAGCATCGATTCGGAAACCTGGTCAGCGCTGGGTGATGTGCATTCGGGCAGAGTGGTGGAGGAGTATTGAGTCAGGCAATGAAAACCGATCTGGACTCGCACCCGCGTAGTGATCGTTTGAAATTGAGGATCACTCACTCTCGCTAATACGATGCGTAAAAGGACGGTGCCGCATAATCACAGTTCCTGAAATAAATGCTGGCTTCGTAGCTGAGGCTCAAATTCCCACGTCTCGCTATTTGGCTTGCAAATTCTGAAAGAGTGCAGCTTATTGATGCAACGGAATACCTTGAAATTTTGTCTCAAAGTGTTTACGTGCGGGACTTGCCGGTCTCATGGTATTCGTCCTCAGTATTCACGTTCCAAATATTCGATTTGTCCAGCCGTCCGCTCACGATATTGTCGACCGCAACCATGGCCGATAACATTGAATGGTCTTGGTTATTGTAACGGTGCATTCCGTTACGCCCCACCAGGTAAGTGTTTTCCAAGCGGTCTGTCCAATTGCGAATGACATCAAACTGTGAGTAGCTACCCAAGTACGCTGGATATGCTTTTGGCACCCGCAAAACCACTTGGTCGACCACATCACCGTCTTGCGCTACACCCATCGAAATCAGCTCATTGACCGCCAATGTTGCGATGGATTGATCGGACTTTGTCCACAACGAATCTCCTTTGCTGCAAAAGTATTCCATTCCCAGCCAAGTGAACGATTCGTCATCGACCAACCAGGGGCTCCAGTTGTTGAAGATCTGAATGCGTCCGACAGTAAAACGCGGGTCCTGAATGTAGATCCAGTTGTCGGTCATGGGCTGACGGTCGATATCCAAACTGTGCATCCGCCGAAGTAGCACTCCCACGGTGATAAAGTCTCGATACACCAAACCCTCGGCGACTTCGCGAACGGGGCGTGGGGCAACATCGATTGCGCGAACAAATTTGACGACGGGCATGGAGGAGAACACATGCTGCGCCTCGAATTGACGTTCAATTCCTGTGCCCGTGTCGGTCGCCGTCACTGCGGTCGCGCGATTACCGTCAAGGTGAATCTCCGTGACACGAGAATTGAAATGGACTTCGCCACCCAACTTGATGATTTTTTCAGCACATGTTTCCCACATCTGGCCTGGACCGAATTTGGGGTAAAGAAACTGGTCGATCAGTGAGGTTTCCGTTCCTTTTTGTGCGATTGTGTCAGCGGACATCTTCACACGCCGTCGAGGCAAACAACGCTGCAGGGCATGCCCCACTGCCCGTCGAATGTTAAGCCCCTTAATACGCTGGGCACCCCATTCCGCGCTGATGTCACGGCACGAAACGCCCCAAACCTTTTCGGTGTAAGACTTGAAAAAGGTACGATAGAGTTCCCGGCCAAAGCGATTGATGAAGAATTCTTCCAGGTTGACTTCACGGCGGATCGGCAGCAGGCAGGACCGCGCATAGCTCGTACCAATGCGGAACATTCGCGGCAATCCCAGTCCGCGGATCGTAGCGACACTCAGCGATAACGGATAGTCAAATAGTTTGCCGAGATAGTAGATTCGGCTTTTTCGCGACCGTACCAACATCACGAGGTCGGTTGATTCAGGGTCGGGACCATGAGTGCTACTTGCGATTTCTCGCGTGGCGCCCTGATAGTTCAGAGAAAGAGATTCCGCTTGGATCCCTTGCATCGGCATCATCTCTTGCCACCATGACATCACGCGGTCTGACTTAGAAAAGAATCGGTGCCCGCCGATATCAATGCGATTGTTGTGATGCACCGTCGTTCGTGAAATTCCGCCGACGCAATCCGTGGCCTCCAGCACGATTGGATGCAGGTCCGTGCGAGTTAGTATCTCATAGGCGGCCGTCAGGCCAGCGGGTCCGGCACCGATAATGATGACGTTGCAGTCTTTACCCGACTTCACGTCATTTTCATTTGTTTTCACGGTAAATCTCTACTATCGTCATCGTTGGAGACGATCATGTCGAAACGATACAGGAGCATGGTTGGGCTGATGACTGCGTCAGGTTCAATTGTCGCGGTTTGATGTATCAAGTCATGAAAATGATCAGACTCGTCCCACAGACGATGCCATGGAGCAGGGCTCTGCATGCACCTCGCGATAATGATCTCAACGTGCTGCGTATCGCCAGATTCGTTCTTCGGGATTCGATTCGGTTGCGACGTATCGGTCGTCTTGTTCCGAATCAACGCTTCGAGCATCGGTTCGGATGGCACGGCGTCTGGTAACTCAATCGCCGACCTCGCTACTTCGGTGAAAAACACAAAGTAGCGTTTCGTATTGTCGCCGACAGGATGGTTCCGATTCCATCTTTCTAAAGTCCAAACGTCTTGGCCGCCATCAAAATTACTATCGTGCAGTAGCTGTGGGACCCGATAACTGCCGCCAAATAGCGGGTTGATGTATGCGAATTGATGAGGGAGAGCGAGGGCAACCTCGAGGCCGATCAGCAGCAGTCCGATGACGAACACCGGACGCTCGGGAATCCGTGTTCGCTCCAAGAATGCGTCCAGTCCGAATCCAATCAGTAGGTAACAAGCCGGAAGAGCAGGAAATAGATAACGGATGTTCAACGCCATCTGCGAGTTCCAGCTAAGAATAGCAAACACGATCGTAGCGACACCGAGTAAAAACCAAACTGCGGATCGCAGCCTAATCCGCTGCGTGTCATGCAAAAGCCGTTCACCCCCACGAGTATCCTGTGCGATCGGAAGGCCATTCCGTAAGGCGAAAAAGTGTTTTGCTGTGCGCATCACTATCCACAGAACCAATACAACGCATACCACCAAAAAAGCGAGCTGCTCCTTTGCGAAGACACCCACGACGTAGTACCACCACATCCCCTCCGGATAAAATGTTCCGGCGAAATAACTTGGGACTCCCTTTTCGATAAATAATTGTTGCTCGTCGATTCCCATTAAGTACTGCTTAGGCAGCGGCGAAGGGAGACCCCCCAGTCTCGCGGCCAGCGACCTGAACATCTCGCTGACGAATGGATGGTCTTGCATCGGAACGCCGATGTCGTTGCCTTCGTAGACGATGATCGTAACGACGAGCGCAATCAGGCCATGACCGAAGTGATTCGCTCCGAGATGCCAGAGGCCACGCCAACCAAATTGGCCAGCACTCGCTTCGTGAGCCAACAGTACGATCGGCCAAAGAACATAGATTGGACAAAAAGTAAACTTGATATTCAGGCACACTCCCCACGCGAAACCAACCAAGATGCTATTCATCAATGTACGGTCATTGAGCCAACGCAGGGTGAGAGCCATCAATAGGATCATCGCGCAGCCAGACAGCGCATCGGGCATCATCGTCCAGCCGTGCCCTAGAACCAGAGGACTCGTCAGGTAAAATACTGATGCGATTGCGGTGGCCCGCTGCGAAAGCATGGGGAATCCGCTTAGCAGAAGCCAGGCGAATGCGACAACGATCGCGATCCGCGGAGTTCGTCCAACGAGGAAATGCCAGTGATATTGATCAGGGGAAGCCGCGATGGCGCGTGTGCCCATCTCGAATTCATTGCGTACGCCCGATGCCATCAAGGACGCGGGATAGGGACGGGGAAGAGGGACGTCACAGAAAGCTTCGACGACGATTCCGCTGATCCAACGATGCAACGGTGGATTGACGCGATAGTACGCTGGATCGCCGTAGCGAACCGTCGCCACCGAAGCGTAGAACTGCCCGACTTCATCCGACACCGGTGCCTTCACGCATGCCTGTAACACCATCACGGCAGCCGAGCACATCCCGACAAGCAGGATGCACTGAGATGCAGTACGTCTAGTCATTTTAGACAGCCCTTTCCCTTGGTCGTCAGCAAACCATCGCGAGTTGACCAATCTCGAGTTACAGTAGCGTATTTGCACGGCGACAATTAAATTACTCGAAACGCGAATGAGGTATGCGGTCTGAACCTTCACAGTTCCACAGCCCGATGGCATGCGTTCTAGACCTCACGCGAGAACAACTCACAATCCCGCTAACGTGCTGCCGCTACCATCGATCCACAGTCGCACTTCCGAATTGAGATTATGCACTCGTTTTGCGCCGCCAAACGAAATAAACGCCCATCAAGACGACTCCAATTAGCAGGACGACAATCCGCCTCGACCAACTCCAGCCAATAACGCGACGATTAAATATACTGGTGTCTATTTCAAACACGGACATTTCGGCGGGATCAAGAGAGATTTCCTTACGTGCTTGGACCTCGGTGTTTTTCTCACCTTCTTTATCACTGTGAGGAATTGCTACGTAGACGAAGTCAGTCGGAATCTCTGGTTGATCGGAATCGTAGTGATACTCGATTGTATTCGTGCCCTCACCCCCGTCTTTGTAGTTAAATTTTCTTATAGCAGAAAGACATACATAACTGTCTGGTGCCAATGTGATAGTCGTCACGTCACGGGCTATACCTCTCTCCTGAAACTTACTATCATGAATATTGATTATTATATTTCCATCAATTGATTCCATCAGTTCAACTTTTTCATAGGCGGATGTGCCATCGATCCAGGCGTCTAATATTTTCCAGACCGGCTCATCTAAAGCGCGATTTCCCTGCCCATAAAAGTTGCCACCGGTGATGCGCCAGAAAAAATCTTCAGACTCATCAAACTGAATGACCGTTCCGACATCTTCGCTCGAATCGATAAGCAATCGCGCATATCCTTCCGGGCGAACAATCACACGAGTCCCTTTCTTGGAGTCTCCTGCTGATGACACCGGCAGCCAGTCCACACGATAGTAAGCACCGTCTCTCGCCCAATATTCGACATTCGCCTTGGAGATCTCACCGCTTGATTTAGCGTTTGAAATCTCCCAAACACCATGCATGTTCCCATAAAGCCGCTCTCTCTGCCGCTGTGCCTCTATGATCGCTTGAAAAACGACTAAGTCTTGGGCGTTGATATCTGCGGAGGAAACTGCGGTTTCCGTAGCCACTGATACAAGAATTAGCGAAATGAAAATAAAACTTGTTTTCATTCCAGTTGCGCTGAAAAACAATTGCAATATCCAAAAATAGTGGACGGGCCGTGATGGCAAAGTGCTTCTAACAAAATTTGGTCCGGCACCTCAACAGTTGAACTGCCGGACCATAACGCAATGTCGTTAACCTGCAGAGCCTCCGACATCACATCCACAATTGACGCCATCGCGCTTAGAGCAGAAGCAATCCGTGCCACCGATACTGCCAGCACATCCATCCGTGGCAGTTTTCTCACATTCTCTGACATTTTCGGTTTTTTTTTGGCAGCCCGTTGGATTGCATCCAGCTGGCTCATAAGAGGCAAACGCAGATTGCTGCGGAATCACCGCCGACAGCACCAATACGAACCCCAGCGATCCGAGCGAACTCATGACACTTCTAACCATTAGAATTTCTCCAATTGAGATTTCGCATCCTTATCAACGCGGCCCGGATGCACTAAGACCGTTGTCCCCAGCACGATGCCGGGCGCAGAACTATCGAATATCAATAACGCGGACTCACGCTGCGGGCCCGCCAAGGAACCACTATAAAGCGTCATCCCTACTTGCTTCTCTTCGCCGGGTGCCAACTCGATCGGAAGATCTTTTGCCGCATAACAGCGACACGATGATTTGGCACCGAGAATTTTGATCGTTTGTGAACCTGGATTTCGCACCGTGAAAACGGCGGAAATCTCAGTATCCGGCTCAACGCTGCCCAGAAACTGTTCACGGGCTATAACCCGCACGGCACTTCCTGCCAAGAAGTCCGATGCAGCCTCAAGCGATCCGAACCATAAGACCGCTGCTACCAATGCCACAGGAACCGCAATTTTCAATCCGCCGATCAAATCCCTTGCCATCCCATCGGACAACTCTATCGGATAACACCAACGGTCTCGAAACAAAACGCAGCTACAAACCACTGCAATGTCAAAGCACATCACAGTCGTTACAGGTAAGCCGCTGCTGCCCAGACATGAACAGCGATGGAGCCCGGAATATGCCTGAAGCGCGAGCACGCCGAGAAAGACGGTGAACATGCAAACCACGACCGCCAAGAGTCCCCGAGAAGGGATGAAAGCGATGACCATCCAACCCACCACGCATTCCAGAACGCCGATCATGACTACGAACGCAGCGGGGACAATCCAATGACCGCCAACTAACATCGACTGATCGCTAAGGATCTTGCTAGCGCCCGCATAAAGCAACGCCACCCCAATCACCAACCGCGTCAAGACATAGATGAAGCCCAGCACATTGCGGCTGATTGCGGCTGATTGCGGCTGGTTGCGGCTGGTTTTGCTCGATGGCAGGATCAACTGGATTCGACATGGCATTCGCTCCCCGATCAAGACAATCTACTGGGCAGCGGTCGCCTGGGCAGCGGTCGTCTCGAGATGCTCGGCAATCCGCTAAGTGGCTTGATTTCACGTTATGAATCTAGTGTGGTGATTTCGCTCACGCAAGGCGCATCGCGAAATCATCGGGAAAATTTACGAAAAAGAAGCGAACACAGCATTCTCGGGTTGATGGAAACCGCGTATATGGGCAACAGATCGCCCTTTCGCCGACACGCGTGCGGCTAAGAGACCTCGAACAGGACGCGAACCGTGGCCATCCATGTATGGCACAGTCATTTGCATTTTTTGCCTTGCATTCGCGCGATTCGTCGATTGGCGATCTACGTTTCTCGGAAATTCTGCAGGTCGCCTAGGCGTTGATCGTTCATGATGTCTGACACGGCAAAATACCAAATCGCGTGCCCACAGAACACATCTCAGAAACGAGTCCTCAAACAAGCGAACGCTTGTTGAATTTTCCTTGTAATATCATAAAAAAACCCGAAATCTTCCGTGTTTTGCGGGGTTAAGTGAGTATCAACAAACTCTCAACCTCGGCCCACAAGGAAGATCTCAGGTGAAATTCAGTATCTCAAGTCGTATCGCCCGACGCAAGCGGAAGAACCTCAAGCGTCTCGCCATGGCGCGTCGCGATCGATTCGTTCGCGGAATGGAACCACGCAAGGTCATCGGTGACGTCAACATCAAGTATGAGCTCGCCGATCGAACCCAAGCAATCAATCACGGCGGCATCGGCGCGATGGTCAAACTCGCTCAGCACACCGGATTGGTTGATCAGATCGATTCGCGAGTGAGTCTACTGAAGTGCCACGCGCCCTACCGTGAATCCGATCATGTCATGGCGTTGGTCATCAACGCTTTGGCCGGCGGCACGCGACTGGAACATCTCGAACTGCTTCGTAATGATCCGGCCTTGCTCGATGCCGTTGGTGCCGATTCGATTCCCGATCCTACCACCGCTGGTGACTTTTGCAGGCGGTTCGATCAGTTTGACATATCGAGCTTGTTGCGAGCAATCGACGAGACAAGACTGAATGTCTGGAAGCAGCAAGACGATGCCTTCTTCGACGAAGCCAAGATCGACGCCGATGGAGTGTTGGTCAACACGACGCGGTAAATCTGGGGAAATCTGGGGGGAAATCTGGGGGGGGGAAATCTGGGGCGGAAATCTGGGGAAATCTGGGGCTGGGGGAAATCTGGGGCCACCCACCGATTGATGGGGTTGAGTCGGTCGGTTAGGATGGCGGGTATGCGCCGAATCGCTCCTCATTTTCGAGATTGTCATGCCACGAAAACCACGATGCGAAGTTGCTGACCCAGACGAGGTTCAGGTTTTCCATTTAGTGCAGCGATGCGTACGTCGTGCGTGGCTCTGCGGGGACGATCCGGTCTCAGGCCAGTCCTATGAACACCGTAGAGGCTGGATTCGCAGCCGCTTGGAGTTCCTCGCCTCGGTGTTTGCGATCGACTGCCTCACTTACACGTTGCTCTCCAACCATGCTCACCTCGTGCTCAGGACCCGCCCTGATGTGGTTGCCCAGTGGAGCGATGAAGAGGTCGCTCGGCGATGGCTGAGGTTGTTTCCGCACCGCAAGAAGAACGATGGCACGCCCGAGGAACCGACCAAGCCTGAGATGGACATGATCGTCAATCAGCCTGAAGTGCTCGCCGAGCGACGCCGCAGGCTCAGTGACGTGAGCTGGTGGATGCGCTGTGTTGCGGAGAACATTGCCCGACGCGCCAACCGGGAGGACAATTGCACCGGGCGATTTTGGGAAGGAAGATTCAAGCTGCAAATTTTGCTGGATGAGGCGAGTCTATTGGCCTGCGCCGCCTACGTGGATCTCAACCCGATTCGTGCTGCGATCGCGGAAACGCCGGAGACCAGCGACTATACCGGGGCGAAGGATCGGATCGATGATCTGGATGAGCGTGAGAGCCGATCACGCCCCAGTACGCATGCTTGGGAGCGGAGTCGGCAGCGATCCCGCAGTGGCTGGATGAGTCCCATCGAAATTGACGAGAGCAGCGATCCGGTTGGTCCCTGCTTGGAAGGGTCCGGCCGCCGGGCGAGTTCGAAGGGTTTCTTGGCAGTTTCTCTGGCCCGTTATCTGGAGTTATTAGACTGGACGGGCCGCCAATTGCGAGCGGACAAGGTTGGTAGTATCCCAGAGCACTTGGCACCGATTCTGAGCCGGATCGGGCTGGATCCTCCGGGCTGGTGCGACGTGGTGCGGAAATTCGGCCGGGTGTTCAAGCGTGCTGCAGGCACCCCTGAAAGTCTGGCACAGGAAGCCATCCGATGTGGGCAAAGTTGGCTGTGCGCGAAGGAGAACCCGCTCGGCCTGTCTGCGGGCTAACGCGAGTCGCGGCAACGACCGATCGATCAAAAGGGTCATCTGCCTTGGTCACCGCTGCGCCATGACGGGCGAATCTTGCGAATTTGAGATGTTGGTCATAGGTTCGAGCCCAAAGTCGTCAAGCAGGTAAGCCGATGTGAACCGACGACGTCTGCCATCTCGTTTCCAACTCCGGCAGGATTTTGGGTGGCACCAGTTTTTCTTCCCGATTGATGGGGTTGAGTCGGTCGGTTAGGCTGGCGGGTATGCGCCGAATCGCTCCTCATTTTCGAGATTGTCATGCCACGAAAACCACGATGCGAAGTTGCTGACCCAGACGAGGTTCAGGTTTTCCATTTAGTGCAGCGATGCGTACGTCGTGCGTGGCTCTGCGGGGACGATCCGGTCTCAGGCCAGTCCTATGAACACCGTAGAGGCTGGATTCGCAGCCGCTTGGAGTTCCTCGCCTCGGTGTTTGCGATCGACTGCCTCACTTACACGTTGCTCTCCAACCATGCTCACCTCGTGCTCAGGACCCGCCCTGATGTGGTTGCCCAGTGGAGCGATGAAGAGGTCGCTCGGCGATGGCTGAGGTTGTTTCCGCACCGCAAGAAGAACGATGGCACGCCCGAGGAACCGACCAAGCCTGAGATGGACATGATCGTCAATCAGCCTGAAGTGCTCGCCGAGCGACGCCGCAGGCTCAGTGACGTGAGCTGGTGGATGCGCTGTGTTGCGGAGAACATTGCCCGACGCGCCAACCGGGAGGACAATTGCACCGGGCGATTTTGGGAAGGAAGATTCAAGCTGCAAATTTTGCTGGATGAGGCGAGTCTATTGGCCTGCGCCGCCTACGTGGATCTCAACCCGATTCGTGCTGCGATCGCGGAAACGCCGGAGACCAGCGACTATACCGGGGCGAAGGATCGGATCGATGATCTGGATGAGCGTGAGAGCCGATCACGCCCCAGTACGCATGCTTGGGAGCGGAGTCGGCAGCGATCCCGCAGTGGCTGGATGAGTCCCATCGAAATTGACGAGAGCAGCGATCCGGTTGGTCCCTGCTTGGAAGGGTCCGGCCGCCGGGCGAGTTCGAAGGGTTTCTTGGCAGTTTCTCTGGCCCGTTATCTGGAGTTATTAGACTGGACGGGCCGCCAATTGCGAGCGGACAAGGTTGGTAGTATCCCAGAGCACTTGGCACCGATTCTGAGCCGGATCGGGCTGGATCCTCCGGGCTGGTGCGACGTGGTGCGGAAATTCGGCCGGGTGTTCAAGCGTGCTGCAGGCACCCCTGAAAGTCTGGCACAGGAAGCCATCCGATGTGGGCAAAGTTGGCTGTGCGCGAAGGAGAACCCGCTCGGCCTGTCTGCGGGCTAACGCGAGTCGCGGCAACGACCGATCGATCAAAAGGGTCATCTGCCTTGGTCACCGCTGCGCCATGACGGGCGAATCTTGCGAATTTGAGATGTTGGTCATAGGTTCGAGCCCAAAGTCGTCAAGCAGGTAAGCCGATGTGAACCGACGACGTCTGCCATCTCGTTTCCAACTCCGGCAGGATTTTGGGTGGCACCAGTTTTTCGCCGATCGATCAAAAGGGTCATCTGCCTTGGTCACCGCTGCGCCATGACGGGCGAATCTTGCGAATTTGAGATGTTGGTCATAGGTTCGAGCCCAAAGTCGTCAAGCAGGTAAGCCGATGTGAACCGACGACGTCTGCCATCTCGTTTCCAACTCCGGCAGGATTTTGGGTGGCACCAGTTTTTCGCCAACTCCGGCAGGATTTTGGGTGGCACCAGTTTTTGTGCCAGTTTTTCCGTTCGACGATCGGTACTCGAGGTACCACCACTTCGCCCTTTCCCGTGGTCAAACCCCGACACCATGAAAAAACTTTCAGAAAATCTCAACAAGGTGCTTGCCCCCCCCCCCTTCCCCATAGCTTATGTTGTTGAATCGCACGCAATCTGGATGCGCGCGAAACCCTAATCAGTTGCACTTTTTTGCCTTTGGGAATTGCGATGTCCACCGCTCTCGAAAACAACGACGGCAACCGGATGGAAAGAGTAGCGGTGTACCCGCGTGCATTTCGCAAAGGCCGAGATGACCAACGTCCTCTAATCGGGCGAAATAAGGTGCGATCCGTTAACTTATTTGCTGCCAGTGTCGCATTAGCTTTGCTGTTAATTTCGGGAGGGTGTGGTAATCCAGTCTCCGCAGTCGCAATCGACCGCGAGAGTGTGTCCATTGATACGGAGCCACCAACCATCGACGCTGGCGTGATATTGGCCGATCGCCCATTTTATCTATGTATCCCTTTGACGAAAGTCGGTTTACGTTCCGACGAGGAGATCATTTCCCTACATTCTTCATGCGATTGTGTTCGCGTGCAGTTAGTTAACTTCCGTGAAAGCGGGCGTCAGGCCACTTCGTTTGCATTTTTACTTGAAAGCGTTCGGGATGCCGATGGAGGTGCGCCGACTTCCGAGGCGAAGTTCTCGCCCTCGAGTTTGCGAATCGAGGTCGGCCTTGAATTGTCGGATGGCCGAACTCATCGGTTCTTCGTCGAATTCATTGAGTCAACTCTTGCAGTCAATCGTCGTGCGCTGAAGGTAGTCGCTACCTTTGGTTAGCACCCTGTCGCTGTCATAGGCGTGAATTGTGTGTGACACTCGTTATTACTGTCTCTCCCTCTCCACTCTCAGTTAGAAAGTTGAAGAAATGTTGAAAACTCTATGCTCAATCGCTGTTATTACTGCCTCCTTATTTTTGGGTGCAGGATATCTGCGGGATGACCCGAGATGATCAGGCGGACTTGATGCTCCAAGGAGGGGCAGGGGGTGCGCTTTGCAGCCAAACCGAGATTCCGTGTGTTAAGTGCAACAAGCCGACTTGCACTGTTGTTTTCTGGAGCTTTTGCTCTAGTACCGGGGGTAATTCTGGATGCATTGGCAAGCACAAGGAATGCTATTACAAAGATGGCTGCACTGGCCCATGTACGTGTGGGATGGTGGAGGATACGAATTGTTCTTATAGCGCTAGCCTTGGTATTTGCGAAGGGGATTGTATTAACAGTTCCACACAGCAGCCATGCACCTGTGAATGTTGATACGCGAGTGAAGCAGCGGAGATGCGTTAGATTGCGGCGATGTAGCTTATATTGATTGTATTGTTAATATCAGCCGTTTCAGTCATATCATCGTGATTGTGACTCGCGTGATCAACTCACGGCCTCATGCGCAAGCGAGGTGTCCAATCGTGTCTCTGCTGACTCGTCGGGGTGATAGGTAGGGATGCAGCTGATAGCCGTGTTGCTGCGCAGCTAGAATAAGAATCATTTCCGGCACCGGATGTCCGTGCTGCGTTGGCAGTGCTCCTCGACTTTCGCGATAGCGGCTAGCCAATGATTAATGGTTCCTGGATAGGTTGTCAGTAAGTTAATTGTTTAAGTTTAACGGATGGGTCCATGCGAATATTTCTAAATGCAATTCTAAAATTCAGCTGCGCATTGCTCACCGTTACAATCGCGTCTCCACCCGCGCATAGTCAATTAAACAATAGTGAATTACGGGATCAATACGAGCGCCAGATTCAAATGCTTCCGCCGCTTTCAGTAAACACACAATTTAGCACCGTGATTACTGAAGATGAGTTCAGGTCCCGCTTCGAATTCTTTTCAGCATCGCGCATGAAGAAGGTATTCGATTCATCAGCAGAGGAACGTGAGCAAATTCGACAACTTTTCAAATTGTCGCCGGGAGAAAATGCTCTTCTGAAGTTCGTCGATGATCAAAACGAGGCTTCATTCATAGCCGCGCAAGATAAACAACGAACAGTCGGTCACTTCGAATTTTTCGACGGGAATCTTAATGAAATTCGCCGCTACACGCCCAATGATGACCTTGTGCGAGCACTTCAGTTTGGTGTCGAACAGCCAAAGCTTCGCCGTTCAAACCCAAATGTATGGGTAATCAAAGAATTCAGTGAAAAAGACAATCGAGCGAGTATCATGTCGGAGTCGAAAGTTGCCTTGTCCGGAATGCTGCCGGTCGGGTTATTCAACGGACCGATCTATCGGTCCCTTGAGCAAAAGTTCTCCTCCGGATTTGCTCGATTTTGGGAGAAGAACCCTTCCATCGCATTTTTGGGTAAAGCGAAGGAAGGCGATGTCTATATCAAGCAAGATCCTGATGATGCTTCCAATTGGATAGTGGCGTGCTTTGAAGACCCACACGAATCGATTGTCCCGTTGTGGTTAGTAGAGGTTTTTGCACGAGAACAAAATGGTTTAGACGCAAAATTTCTTCCGTACATCAGCGACGTCGTCGCGAAGCTACCGCAAAACGAGTCGACATTATCGCCAAAGGAGAAAGTCATCCATTCGTTAGTCCTTTTTCAGGAGCGAACTGATGTCGAGGAATTCATGGGCTATCCCAGATCGATACGACTCTTGGGGCCAAATCACTGGGAGTCAAGCCAAGCAGGTTTTGTCGTGAACGCGCCGCTGTTCGATTTTCGAATGCAGATCAGGGATCTCACCATACGTCCGACGGATCGAGACGCGATGACGATTGAAGATGGAAGTAGCTATTACGACTACGATCGCAAGATTGGCTGGATTATTGGCGAAACCGATCCGCCGATTGCGCGAGATCGTTCCTTCGCACGTTCTGTCCTATGGCTAATGGCGATTGCAGTGCTTCTGATTGGTTCGGTCTGGTACTACAAGCGGAAATGAGTTATGAATTTGATTGACGCGCTGCGTTCGACTCAGGCCTCTCAATACCCCTGTCGTCGAGCTGAAAGGCAGAGTGCCTTTGCGAATTCCAGATGTCTCGCTTGCTCTGCGATTAGGTTGATTGCCATTACGCTATGCTACATGACGATGGGACCGACAACTTTGTGGGCGGACGAAGGAAATTGTGCTCATGCGTCACTGCGGCAAAGTCTCATGCGTGAACTCGACACGCAGATTGACTCTGAAACTGTGGCGTCTCAGTTTCCGTCTGAGTTCCGGGATGAAACGCCAGTGCCGATTTATGTACTTCGTGACGTCGCAGCGCGGATGGGACTTGAGTTTGATGCGGTGAAGCTTGACCCAAACAAGCCATCGGCAGATTGGGAGTCAGCGATCCTGCTGCTCTTCCCGACGAGCTCCCACGGCCATTTTGTCATGTGCAAAGACGTGGAGCCTGATCGCGTTGTGCTAGTCGATTCGGATTCTGTCCCAGTTGAAAGGCGGATTTCGACTCGCCAACTTGCGGCATTATGGGATGGCACGGCGCTCGTTGTGCATCGGAGGAATTGGCTTCGAACGCTGGAGAGCGTTGTCTTAGCAGTCATTTTTGCCACGGCGATTGTATTATTCATTTCCTGGTTGCGGAAAAGAAAAACCGTTGCGGCTATTGCAATTCTTGGGATACTTCCCTGCATCCAAGGTTGTGCCCCCAAGTACTCACCATCGCCACCAAAACCGATTTATTTTGAAGATGATGTGGTAGTGCTAAAGCGGCGGATTGAGCACGGGAAAACACTCGTCGTCCCGCTGACTTTACGAACTTCGCCTACCGCAAACGAGATACTGATCAAATCATTGTCGACCAGTTGCACTTGCTTAAGGGTCAAGCCAGCTGAGGGGTGCAGTCGGCCTGGTAGCAGCTCGCCGTGGTCAGAATTTTTCGGATTGCTATTGGAGAAAAACGGCGTCCGTGTCCCAATGGGCGTTTTTGGTTAGCTGACCAAACATCTCAAAAGGAACGGACGCCATGAAACAGATTACCACATCGCTGGGTTCATTTGAACAACTCTTCGTTCACTTCGAACTGGAGTTCGCAAGCAACTTAGTCACCGTCATCTGGAGAGTCATCGCAGCGGTACAATCTTTTTTCCCGAGCAGAGATCACGCCCGCCAGCACCGATAAGTTCGAGCGGCGATTGGAACGTCTCGTTCGAGAACTTGCGCGGCTCATCATGCAGCGAACCATTCGAAACATCGAATCGGACGACCGCGATCAGACGGTCAGTTCGTTCGGCTTCGATGGCCAAAGTTTCAGACGCAATCGCCGCACCACCAACACGATCGATACCCGCTTCGGGCCCATCTCGTTTGAGCGGTGGTTCTTTCAAAACACACAAGGCGAAGCTCCAGGTATCGCTCCCTTGGACGTGCGACTGGGGATCGTGGCCAAGCGGATGACTCCGGCATTGGCGGAAGTCACCGGTCGTTTGGCTGCGGACCTGCCACAGCAAGCAGCGCGAGAGATGCTGGCGGAGCGGTTCAGTGTCACGCCATCGGTCGAAGCCTACCGCCGCGTCGTCGCCGACTTGGCCACACAAGTCCGCACCGTGCACGACGAAGAAGCGGTCAAACAACTGATCCAGTGGATCCAAGAGGCCCGCCAACGCGATGGAAAATACGACGTTTTGTTGCAAGTGGGCCGCGACGGAGTGTTCGTGCAAACGCGTCCATGCTGGGAGGAAGCTTCGTGTGGAACGATTGCCGTTTACGGTCGCAATCGCAAACGAGTCGGGACGATCTACTTGGGCCAGATGCCCGAGAGCGAACAGCCGACGATGACCCGGCGACTAACCGAAGTGATTCAAGGCGTGCTGCGTGGGGCTGGATCGGAGGTGCTGACACTTCGCTACGTCACCGACGCTGGCTGCCACCCGCAAGCGTACTATCGCGATGTGCTCTGCAAGATGAAGCACCCGCTGACAAACCGGCGGCTGAAGTGGACTTGGTGCGTGGACTTCTTTCATGCTTGTGAATACGTTTCGCAGCTCGCCGCGTCGCTGTTCGGCAGTGGCACCGACGCAGCCAACCACTGGGCCAAGCAGCAGCGCCATACCCTGCGTCACGAGCAAGGTGGCATCAAGACCGTTATCGCTCGAGCGGCACAACAGAAACGACGTGGCGGACTCAAAGGGACCAAGAAAGATTTGCGCCGGCGCTGAACTACTTGAAGAAATACAAGGGGCACATGGACTATGCTGAGCGGAAGAAGATCGGCGATCCGATCGGCAGCGGCATAACTGAAGCGGGATGCAAGGTGATATTCAATCAACGGCTCAAGCAATCGGGCATGCGTTGGCACCGCGTGACGGGCCAGTTCATCGTCGACCTTCGGACAGCGAACCGAAGCGGGATCTGGAATCGCATTTGGCATCGACTAACTTCGTCGCAAGCCGAGTTACCACCGATAACTCAAACAAACGCGAAAGAATTAACCTCAAACTAATTGAAAACCGCTGCTACTCAGCCGACTGCACCCCAGCTGAGCTTCAAGGGGAGACCCTTGGTCCATCCAGTGAACGCACGATCATGGTGGAGGTTTTGTCTGCGGGCCGGGAGGTGGTTGGCGGCAATGTGATACTCGAAACGGGCGTGGCGATTTTATTTCCGCAAGTATTACGGGGATCGTTGCGACCGAGTTTGCAACGAGCACACCATTGATTATCGCTAGTCGAGACAGGTCAGTTGACGGTGAGCAGATCGTGAGAATATTCCGATTCAAAGAACAGGGACATCCCAAGTTTATTCCGAAAGTTCGTGAGTTTACTCGCAATGGAATCCACCTGGAGCTGCAGCAATGCAATGACGAGGCTTATCGCATGTCGCCCGTTGGTGGCGAACAGGTGATAGAAGAACACCTTTGGAAGTACGAGGTCGACGATGCTGACTCGCACAGCGGGGTGATCCAATTCGAGTACCCCAGTCCAATTGAAGTCGAGTTTTCGCTGTAGTCAAATGGTAGATGACCGCGGACGAATCTGGATAGCCCTCATTTGCCTCGGGCAGGTTTGTTTATTGCTCGCGAATTCTTGGTTGACTGGACTTGGAAAAGATGAATGGTGGCATTTGCCAAGTGGCTTGATATCCTTGCAGACGGGCGATTTCTCCCCGTATTCTGTGAATCCACCCCTTACACGGTTTCTGGTTGCCATTCCGGTCTGGTTGTGTGGTGGTGGAATGGAGCTGACGCTGGTCCCTCAGGGCGTTGGCCTGCGTAGCGAGTTCGCGTTGCTTCATCCGTACATTGCGCAACATGGGCCGGATGTGTTTTTTTATGGAGCAGTCGCAAGAACGGCGGCGATCCCGTTTTCCGTCGCCACAACGGTATTGCTGTGGTACATTGGCTGCAGGATTTCGTCCTACAAAGTGGGGCTTCTTGCCGCTTGGCTGTGGGCCTTTTCGCCGCAGGCGTTGACGTTTGGTGCGTCGATCACGCCGGACGTCACTGCGACGCTTTTCGGATTGTGGGCCGCCTGGAGAAACTACCTCTGGCTCAAGCTTCCCTCGCCACGCACCGCGTGCATGGTGGGATTTGCTTGCGGTCTGGCGATTCTGAGCAAGGCCACGTGGCTGATCTTGCCAGCGGTTCTCTGCTTGATTGGAATCACCTACGCGGTGCGACATCGCAGACGTTGGCGGTGGAGGCAACGTCTTGGTCAGGTCCTACTCGCAGCGGTGACGTGCTGGCTTTGCGTCAGCGCGATGTACGAGTTCCAGGGGGTTAACATGCCATTGAAAGAATACGACTTTGTGAGCGAGTCGCTGCAAGGTGGCGAGGTAAGCGAAGAGAATCAAAGGCAGGTGGGAAACCGTTTTCGTGGTTCATGGATGGGCGAGTTGCCTGTGCCGTTACCCGCTGCTTACGTCCACGGGATCGACATTATCCACAAAGACTTTGAAGACGGACTCGATTCGTATTTTTTCGGGAAATGGCAGACGGGTGGCTGGTGGTACTATTATCTGGTCGGGATTTGGTTGAAGGAGCCATTAGCACTGTGGATTTTGGCGGTCATGGGAGGTGTTGCAGCATTGTACGCAGTAACGAAATTGAGATGGGATGCACGCATGGAAAATTGCGTTATGGTGTTCATGCCCGCGTCGGCTTTACTTGCGTTTGTGAGCAGTCAAACTGGATTTAGCCATCACCTGCGATATGCACTGCCATTTCTACCCTGTCTTTACTTCGTGATCGCCATTGGAGTAGCACCGTTAACTGGGGCACTGCGTTTCGCGACTATCGGGCTATTAATCTGGTATTGTTTCAGCAGCGTCTCTGTCGTGCCGCGAAGCCACAGCTTCTTCACTGAAGCGATCGGCGGGCCAAGCGAGGGTTGGAAATATCTCGCCGACAGTAATTTGGACTGGGGTGAGGATCTACTCGCGGTAAAAAAATGGATCTCGGGCCACCCGGAAAAACGTCCCGTATACATCCTGTATTCCACCCCATTAACCCAGTTCCATGAGCTTGGGATCACGGCGCAATCGGGACGCTCGGAACTTGACCCGTCCGGACCGCGCAAGCCTGGTTGGTGGATTGTTTTTGCAAATGCCCAACTAAATTTGCGAAACGAGTGGTTTGAAAAGCATGAGCCGAACGAGCAATTGACCGTAAGCACGAAAGTGTTCGAAGTTACTGAGGAGATGGTGGAGCAGCGTCATCGATCGCCTAACCAGTTCGACTGAGAGTCCGAGCTTCCCTAGATCAGCGCGTAGCCTTAGTCGCAGCTCTTGCTGTTCAATGTAGCCGATGCTTACGAACGCTCTCCTGGTGATCGGTTTGTGCTGCAATTGTTTTTCTCGATCTCCCTGTTTTTTCATGTTATCACACTACATGTCGAGCACAACGCGACTCCAAAAGCTGCAAAAATACTGCGTAGTTCACGGGAGCACTCTACTCCTGCCTTTCGTAGGGCTGTCGGCACTGTCATTGATGTTGCTGCAAGCAGAATGCAAATCACCAGTTCATGACGAGGTAGGGCAGCTGTATTCATGCATTGCTACCGTTCGGTTCGGCGATCCCGCGTACTATCGAGTCAATCCGCCACTCCATCGTTGGGTAAGCGGTCTGGTAGTTGACGCATTCTGTGAGGTCCCGATCCCGAGACCTTACGCCGCCTCTGCAACTCCGTCGGGAGACCGTCCAGAGTATGCAATGGGAACAACAGCGATAGCAGCTTCGCCCAATCTCTACGGTTGGCATTACTTCGTTGGACGGGTTCCTCGCATTCTTATCCTTGTTGCGTTTGCTTGGGCATTACAAAGTTGGTTCCCGATGCTGCCTCATCGCGCGAGGACGATGGCGGCGATATTTTACTTAACGAGTCCGCTGACTCTCGGACATGGCTGGACAACGATGCCGGACGGACTGTCAGGTGCCGCCGTAACTTTACTGATGGCTTCAACCCTGCGTTGGCTTAATTGCCGGACCTGGTCTAACAGTTTGCTCGTTGGTTTGTCCTGGGGCGTATGCTTAAACACCAAGTTTACGTTCTGCCCCATGTATCTATTGTGGGCGGTACCGTTGGTGTTTCACGAGCTGATTGCGAAAAGACTATCTTGGAGCAACGTTCTACGGATGGCGCTGGCGCATACGCTCCATGGATTCATTGCGTTGTTTTTTACAATGATTATGTACGAAGGCCGGGATATCGGAGTGCCCATGGAGGATCATTCCTTTGCTAGCAGCAGCATGAAATCACTGGGAAGTGCGTTGGGTAAAATTCCATCACCGTTTCCCGAACAGTATTTGATTGGCATAGATGAACAGAACTTATTTCTCGAGCGGGGCGTGCCGACATATTTCGCTGGGAAGGTTTATCCCGAGGGAATGTGGTGGTATTATCTCGTCGGGGTCTTCGCGAAAGAGCAAGTGGTCTTTTTAGTTGCGACCTTGGCTTCGCTTGCCTGGTTTATCTGGTCGCGGATTAATCGACTTACTGAGCCGAAGCGGAGGAAGGAAACTCCGAGGTACGAGCTAGATGACGAGGATATATCCGTCAGAGAATCTCGCGCTGCGGCGTGGTTTTTGGTTGGTGTGGTTGTTATGGTGTTCGGCATTTTGAGCTACCAAACACAAATGGCGCTCAACGTCCGATACCTGTTTCCCGCGATGCCCGCTTGTTACTTGCTACTGGGACTAGGAGTGGATTCGCTCTTGCAATCGGTGCCCAACTACTCACGTCATATTTTAACGTGCGGATTGATTGTGATTGCCACGGAATTGTTTTATTCGACGCCGCATCAGTTCGCTTATATCAATCCCTGTTTTGGCGGCAGCTATCACGTTCCTGCCGCACTACATGACAGCAACTTCGGTGGTGGACAGGATGTTTGGGAACTGGAGAAGTGGCATCGCGAACATCCGGTGCCGGAGGGCACCGAACGATATTATGCTTTTTATACCGATGTGGCGCGATCGGTGATTAAATTGCCTGACGCGGTGCCTCCCGAGATAATCTTATCAGCTTTGGTGAACGCGAAAACCAGCTCTGAAAACGTAGTACCCAATGTCGCGCCGGGTAAAACTGGGAAGTTGGTGAACGCGGAAGTGGTCATTTCACGAGATTTGCAGGTGCCCGCACCCTGGCATCGATTGTGGGGCCAGACCGAGCGATTCCATGATCTGATTCATCGGACATCGACCATTTACCCCGACGAGTTCATAACGCCGACGATGTTGGTGTATCGCTTCCAATACTCACAGCAGAAGGATGCGGATCAATCGTTGCCGAGCGATAACCCCGACACCGATGGAAGCCGCGGCGACGAGGTTCGCGCGGAACAAGAGCCACAGGCAATTAGGAGGACTGAGTAATGACAATGAACAAAGGAAAGAAGGCAAAAAACGGTCGCCTTTCGCACCGCGAAAGTTGCGTAAAAGGTTCCATTCGTTGAGCGATGAACGACTCATAAAATCACTCGATTCTTCCATGAAGTGCAACTTGACCAATCCATTACCCGACGCGGACGGTCAGTCCACGAATCAAGTGATCATTATCGGTGCAGGGCCAGCCGGGCTGACCGCTGCGTACGAACTTTTGACTCGGACGAACTTGAAACCGATCGTTCTGGAGGCGACCGATTGCGTGGGTGGGATTTCCCGCACCACCGTTCATAATGGCAATCGAATTGATATCGGTGGGCATCGCTTTTTCTCCAAATCGGATCGCGTGATGACATGGTGGCAGCGGTTCATGCCACTGCAAGGTATCAATGCCAATGAGTCCATCGCACTGAAATATCAGGGACAGACACGAGAGCTCGAAGGCGACGATGCGGGGCCAGATCCCCAGTCCGTTGATGAGGTGATGCTCGTTCGGTCTCGTAAGAGTCGGATTTATTTTCTGGGAAAGTTGTTTGATTATCCTCTGTCGCTGAGTCTGGCGACGGTGAGAGGGTTGGGTCTGGCGCGGATGTCAAGAATTGCGACGAGCTATTTCCGCTCAGCCGTGAGGCCGATTCGACCCGAGAGCAATTTGGAAGAGTTTTTCATCAATCGATTCGGACGAGAACTGTACCAAACATTTTTCAAGTCTTATACCGAGAAGGTCTGGGGTGTGCCCTGTGACCGAATCAGCGCGGACTCGGGCGCTCAACGCATTAAGGGCGTGAGCATCCGATTGGCTCTGGCGCATGCTCTCAAGCGGGCAATGCCGCGTCTCCCAGCGAACTCCGCCGATGACTCGGTCACACAGAAGGCGACGGAGACGTCTTTGATTGAAAAATTCCTGTATCCAAAATTTGGACCGGGGCAGATGTGGGAGAAGTGCGCCAGCGAGATTGTCAAGCTCGGCGGCGAGGTTCACTTCCACTCACGTGCCACCAAGATCGAATCCGTAGGTGGCGAGTGTACGAGCGTCATTGCCACTGATACCGCTACCGGTACGGAGCGGAGATTTGACGCAAAATATGTCTTTAGCTCGATGCCAGTCGTCAAGCTCATTCGCGCGATGGATAACGCTCCCGCAGACGTTTGCGAAATTGCCGAGGGTTTAGTGTATCGTGACTTCATCACCGTCGGCGTACTGCTGAAGCAGATGCGCAGCCTGGATCGGAACGACTCATCAATGACCGACAACTGGATCTATGTCCAGGATGCGAAATACACCGTAGGTCGCATCCAGCTCTTTCACAATTGGAGTCCGTGGCTGGTGTGCGACTCGGGTTTGGCTTGGTTGGGCCTGGAGTATTTTTGCAATAAGGGAGACGAGTTGTGGGAACTCTCCGACGATTCGATCGCTTCGATGGCAATTGATGAGTTGGTTGAAATGGGAGTTGCCGATCGCGAGGATGTGCTGGACCGAGTCGTGTTGAGAGTTCCGAAGGCTTACCCAGCTTATTGGGGGACTTACGCAAGGTTTGATCGCATTCGCGAGTGGACCGATGGCATTGAGAATGTGTTTCTGGTTGGGAGAAACGGAATGCACCGATATAACAACCAAGACCATTCGATGCTTTCGGCCATGGTGGCGGTCGACAATATCATCGCAGGTCGTCGAGATAAATCGAATATCTGGCAAGTCAACGCGGAAGAGGATTATCACGAGGAGAGCAAAGCTTTGGGCTCTTCCGCCAAATCGGTGGGTGAAAAGTAATAGAAAAGGGCAAGCTGAAGGCAGCTCGGGATCGCGGAGAAAGCACAACTCACCGACGGGACGTTTTTTCACCTCGCGTGCGGGCAAACCAATCAGCTACCAGCGGAGCAGCAGGGTGCCCCAGGCTAGGCCTGCACCGAAGCCGCTCATGAGCACCAAGTCGCCTCGCTTCAGACGTCCGCCGCGGACGGCTTCGTCCAGGGCCAGCGGGATGCTGGCGGCGGACGTGTTTCCGTACTTGTCCAGATTCACGAACACACGCGAGGAATCCACCTCCAAACCTGCGACGGCCGAATCAATGATTCGCTGGTTCGCTTGATGGAGTATCAACAATGCAAGTTCATCGGCGGAGACTCCAGCGTGACGCATGACATCCTTGGCGCTCTCGTCAATCACTCGCACTGCCCACTTGAAGACGTTGCGGCCGTCCATCTTCATGTAGTGCTCGCCAGCCGCGTAGGCTTCGGGCGTGAGTGGCTGGCGACTGCCTCCTGCGGGGACGCACAGCATCTCGCCGCAAATACCTTCACTACCGAGCTGGTAGGAGACAAGGCCGTCAGCGGCGGGTCCAGGATTGCTGGCATCCGAAGATTTGCCCTCGCAGTTGGGCGATGTTGCCGTGACTAAAACTGCACCTGCTGCGTCACCGAAGAGTGGATACGTTTTTTTGTCTTCGGGATCGACGGTGCGCGTCATCAGGTCAGCGCCGACGACGAGGACATTTTTTGCATTGCCCGTCGCAATGAACTGCGCCGCAGTCACGAGTGCGTAGGTGAACCCAGAACAGGCCACACCGAGATCCATGGCCGGAGCCGCAATCCCCAGTCGGCCTTGCAATTGACTCGCCGTGGAAGGGGTCTGATGATCAGGCGTGATGGTCGCGACGAGTACGAGATCGACGTCGCCTACCGGCACTCCCGCATTTTCTAAACAGCGCGAGGCGGCAACGAAACACATATCGCTGGTGGCTTCGTGTTTCGCGGCATGCCGCCGCTGGCGGATGCCGGTGCGGCGGACGATCCACTCGCTGTCACAGCCCAGCACCGCGAGATCCTCGTTGGTAACGATGTGATCGGGGACGTACGATCCCGTCCCGGCAATCCGGATACCGCTCACACGGCCCAAGCGCCCATGCTCTGTAACCTGCCCACGCGACAAAGCAGCTTCCGCTGTGGCACCGGACGAAGGCGTCGCTCCACCTGAATCGATTCCTGCGGGGCGACCGCCGGAAGCTTGTTGTTGCGATGACGGAACGGACGATTTGGGCGATTCGTGAGCCGGTTCAGTATGCAACCAACTTTCCTCAATACATTCGGGAAGGAGCGTGAATAGGTGGCCGCGAGCGACCAATTTGACAATATACCGAAAAGGCAAGCCAACGCGACATCCGAATCTGGCCAGCGGGGCACGCGAAGTCATCGATCCGAAAGAGCGGATCTGAAAATGTCGAGCAAAGGACGTCTTTTCAAACCGGCCGATTTGTCGTAAGTTTCCGCCATCGCGACGACGACTCCCCATTTCGTCGCGAACCTTCCCAGAGTTCGGAACTCCGATGAGGGGAACAAGTGTTCACTGTTTTGACCGTGAATTTCATGGCGATGTAGCTCAGTTGGTTAGAGCGGAGTCTTCATAAGGCTTAGGTCAGCGGTTCGAGTCCGCTCATCGCTACTTCTTAAAATCCCTGTGTTTAACGACACCAAACTGCCCTGAGAGTGGATCTCGGAACGGCGTTTTCCTGACGACGATTTTGGACATCATGTCCATTACGTCTCGACTGGAGACTGTTTCGATGAAGATCCCGAAGTACAGCAAGCACTCCTCTGGCCAAGCTCGCGTGCGTCTTGGCGGACAAGTTTTCTATCTCGGCAAGTACGGCAGCAAAGCCAGCAAAGATGAATACAACCGCCTTGTTGGCGAGTTCATTGCAACCGGGGGCGTCGTTATCACGGACGCTGCCAAAGCTGATCTGACGATCTGCGAGATGTTCGCGGCCTACCTTGCCTGGGCCAAGCAGAATTACGGCGAGGCTGCTACCGAGTTCGGGAAAGCCAAGCTGATCGTCAAACGAACGAGGGACCGGTACCGTGGCACTGAGGCGTCCAGCTTTGGGTACCAGCAGTTCGAGGCAATCAGGCAATCGATGGTCGAACAGGGGCTCACACGTGGCTACGTGAATGCTTCGATGGATCGCCTGGTAAAAGCGTTCAAGTGGGCGGCGAGTCGTGGGCTGATCGCGCCATCAGTCCCGCAATCGCTGGGCATGATCGAGCGTCTCAAGAAGGGACGGACCAAAGCACCGGACAATCCACGAATCGGCGTTGTTTCACGGGAAGTGGTTGAAGCAACATTGCTGCACGTGTCCAAAACTGTCGGCGACATGATTCAGCTACAAGCGATCATCGGTTGTCGCCCGGGAGAGCTCTGCAAGATCAAGCCCAACATGATTGACCGGACGAACGACGTTTGGGAAATCAAGCTGGACCAGCATAAGACAGCTCACAAAGGCCGAACCAGGACGATCTACGTAGGTCCGCGAGGCCAAGCGATCTTGGCGCCGTACCTGCTTCGTCCAGCAGATCAGCATTGCTTTCGCCCGATTGACTCAGAGCGTGCACGTCTGAAAGCCAGAGCATCGGCCCGCGCGACGCCAATGAGTTGCGGCAATCGGCCAGGCTCCAACCGGAAATCAAAGCCGAAGCGATCGCCTCGGGACTTCTACGGGGAGGATAGTTTCGCTCGAGCGATTCACCGGGGATGTGATCGAGCATTCCCGCCACCGGCGCCGCTTGCGCCAGGAGAACGAGAGCGATCTGGCAAGATGGAAACGATTGACGCCAAAGCAGACGGAGGAATTGAAGGCATGGCAGAAGGCTCACCGGTGGTCACCCAATCGGCTACGGCATCTGTTTGGAACGGAGATCCGCAAAACAAGTGGCATCGAAGCAGCAAGTTTGCTTTTGGGTCACAGCGATATCGAGGTCACCAAAATCTATGCTGAGGCTGATCGTCAGAAGGCAGTCGACGCAGCACGAAAGGTAGGGTGATGCGATGACACGAACCAAGCCAGCCCGGCCTATCGAGCTACCCGAGCAATCAACCTGCGAATCCTGCGGTGACCCACGCGGACGCCACTACGACAGCGAGGCCGCTACGCTCTGTTTACCGTGCTGCGTCGCGCGTCTGGTCTCTCAGATGGACAAGCCAGCGAAACCGCGTCAGCGTCCCGCACAGGAGACGAGGGCAAGCAATACCCGCCACCGCGTCAGGTGACGGGCAACGAATCACACAGGATCGTCCGGTGCCGTGCTGGGCTGGATGATCCTGCTTTCACCTTCACCGGCACTGGAGAACCAAGTCGATGTCGTACCACAAGCCTGATTATGAAACCCCGTGTGAGCAGTGTGGGGAAGCCAGCTACACGCGATGGACTCACTATTACCCGCGATGGTCACAACAGCTCTGTACGGATTGTGCGGTCTCGCGAATGAGAGAGGAGGCAGCACTCAACCAGGCCAACGACTACCGACGCGTGCTGGATCCGAGCGAGTTGGCGAAAGCGATTGTCTACGGCGTGCAGTCAAACTACCGGGACAGTGAGACGAGCCGTGAGAAGATCGCGGAGGTACTCAGAGGGCTTGAGAATGCAGTAGCGGGCTTGATCTTCGAGCCCGAGATGATCGGCGAATATCAATTCCTGAATGATCTCGAGCTTAGCATTGAAGACGAAGTAAGTGGCGATTCAGATCCAGGCGATTGGTGGGGCGATGACGACGATCGGCCAGTAGTCCCGCGACCCGTACCGAGCGGCATGGCCACCGTCTGAGCTCGCGCGGATGCGTCACCTAGTGTGGCGCGTCCGCCTTGGCTCGTTCTCTGCCACCGTGGCAGACTTGGGCGTCTCAAAATGAGTCAGGTGCGGAAAAGCCGCACCTGGAGCCGGGAGCGGATGCGGAAAACGTTGGGTTTGTGCGAGGGATGTTCAATCATGCTTTCTTAAAAAGGAAATCCAACCAACCTCCCAAAGATTGAGCGACAGCGAATGCGGGCGGGCATTCAACGTTCCATTGCGTCGCCCGGTGCAATCCCCGCCCAAGACCATCCGCAGGCCCGAACCGCGATAGCGTCGAGGCGTTGGACTCACCATGTCGCCGCCTGGGCGGCCGCGACCGTTGGTTCGGTGGCAATTTGCCTACGGAACGAGGGGCGATTCCGCCTTGTCCAGGCCAGCGCAGTGGAGCAAGAACTGTAGATCGCGATCACTCAACTTTGACATGGGAACCGTGGTGAATGAATTGTTCGACTTGAGTAAGACGACGTTCAGGCCTTTGAGTCGGTGAAAACTCGCAGTCGTCTTGTACTGCGAGTCAGTCGATGTCCAAGTTCGCATGCTGAACAATTCGGGAGGCCAAGAGGGCTTCGGAGTAGCCCCGTCGTTAATTGGCGTCTCTGATCTCTCGCTTTCGGAATTGCTTGGCGTGTGAGATTCTCCGCCAAGAGTGCTCAGTTGGCTGAGGCTTGCCAAATTCTGGGTTTCGCTCGCTGACTGGGGTTTGGTGTTCGCAACCTCAGAAGCTTCGCGTTCCCGGAGATCCCGAAGCGTACTCCATGGCACCACGACCAGAAGCAAAATGACGATCACAAGCGTCACTAATGCGGCGACAATTGCCGATGAGTTGTAGGCGGTTGAATTGTCCTTGCCACTTTGGACTGCTCGCTGGGGAGGAGTGGACGGCCGCGGGCGTGTTTGTGTTGGTTCCTTGGCTTTCGACGCAGATGCTCTTGGGGCGGGTTGAGCAGTGGGGGCAGCGGCATCCTTCGGTACTGGGCGCTCGAGTTTTGGATAGACCGGAATCATATGGCGAGAATTGCATGATCGGCAGTTTGGCTTCCGCTGGCGATATGCCATGAAGACCAGAATTGCTCCCGGAGGCCACAAAAACACGAGAGGAGGACCAACCATGCCAAGCGCGATCATGATCCAACCCATCCACAGCATCCAGCCATTGTCCGGACGTGAGAACTCAGTTTGCGTTTTGCACTGGGAGCAGACGTAGGGAATGATGGCGTGAAGCGGGATCACTGGGCTTATCGCGATGGGGGCGGTTGAACTTGGGTGCTATCGGCTGCGTGTGGGAGAGACAGGGCCGGTCACGCAGATCAGAGCAACCGTCCATTAAAGACGGTTTCATGGATCTTGCCCACCCCGAATGAGGGAGACGCTCGGAACGTCGGCTGGTCGATGTTCGGTTCGGTGGCGGGTGCAATGTTTTAAGCGGCGGCGCAAACTGTTCTCCATTATCAAACCGTGTGCCATCGCCGCCAAGACATGTGCTAGGCCCACCATACGCACTGCGAGCGGCATTGAACGAGAGGCGGCATGGACGCCGCCCTATGATAAGCGTGGCGACATGGATGTCGTCGGGGTGAATCGACATGGACGTGATGGCGCGTCCCCGGTCCGTAGTGAATGGGGGCGGCCAGCGCGAGGTCGATTCGCCCCGATTCCGACCAACGGGAGGAACCACGCGTCGTGAGCCGCAGCGGACGCGTAGCAGGAGCGCAGCGTTCGCGAAGGCGAAGCCTGGTTATCGAAGCACCCGTGTGGAGTCGGTCCAGGCGTGCCTCTCGGCTACGTTGAAAGTGCTGACGAACGCCTTGGATGGCACCGACTTGCATTTGAAGGTCAATCCCTAGTGGTGGAGCTTTGCGACTTCGATCCGACCACGTTGGACGAGGACGAGGACGACCCGAGGAACGGCTATCCGATGGCGCTGTCCAGTATGCGGGCGATAAAGCGACATGAATACTCTGAATCGATCGACGAGTTGATGCGTACGGTCAAGTTGTGCGAGAAGGACTTGCCCGCCAAGATTGACGATACCGTCCGCAAGATCAGGGAAGAGCTGCGCTGACTCTCCCCGAGAGCAACAGCAGTGGAACACCGTTTGAATAACCCCAGTACGACGATGACGTGACTGCTGGGCGAATCATTCGACTCCATGACACAGATCCATCTCATGGCAAGGGCATAGCCCTACGTCGCTCGCTCGACGTTCCTGCTGTTGTGAGGTGGGTCTTTTCGTGGACTGACAGAACGATGATGGCCACACCCGTAGTTGAGTGAGCGTGTAAACATAATGCACCTCTAAAGGTAGTATGACACCGTGTCAGACTACGAGAGCAATCCAGGAATACTTTTGGAAAACGCGAATCCTAAAGGGTTCGCAGTGTTGCAATCGTCGTCGATCGGTGCCCATATTGACGGCACTCAACCCAGTTCGATCCTTACCCAGTTCGATCCTTAAGGAATTTTCAATGCAAGACGACCAAAAGCTACAGCGAGGCCTCGACACTATTGAAACAGTGTTGGGCTATCGTCCTGACCGAAGTACGTTCTGGAGATGGACGAGACCCGATCGCAAGCCATGTCTTCGGAGTGTCATGGTGGGCGGCCATCGCATGTGCAGCGTTGCGGATGTCCGGGCGTTTGTAGCGGCGTGCACTGCGAACAAAGAGCCATCGCCATTGAAGGTGTCGGGACGATCGCCAGCCAAGCGTCAGCGTGACGTCCAGCGTGCTAGCAAGTCACTCGAACGGGCAGGAGTCTGAACCATGGCAAGCGACAACGCTATACCGAAGCGATCGGGCTACTCGGCAACTCGCGAAATTATGGAACGCAGCCTGAATGCGTTTGCATGCTGGAATAGCGAAGTCGGCGATGATGTTGACTTCCTCGAGTCGGATTGCCTTGAGCGACTGAAGGATCTTGCCGCTGACGTTCGTGATGGCGAGCTCAAGGCCGCCTACGAGCCATGGGACCCATTTTCACGGGAAGACCTCGAGTGACTTCAACTCTGCCACCGGGGCATAGTTCGCAAGAACCAACCTTCTATAGCAATGGAATTAAATGATGCTCAGCACACCAAACGAATTATCTAATCAGGCTCGTCAGCGTCAGCATTTTTCGCTGAATCAACAGGGAGGTACATCGTCGCTATTGAGCCAGCAATTGAATCAACAACGGCAGAGACGAAAACCTGCGGCGGCGGGCAACCTTGCGGATTCCCTACAGAGCGACCCAATCGGCGTGAGAATCGACGCGGACCATGCAGGCCAGCATTACGCGAACCGGCGTCGTGGCGCTGCACAATCGCTGCGTGGTGCGTTCTCGTCACTCAATGCGACAACCGAGCCGACCGGCACCACAGCCTATGCAAACCAGGCTGGCGCTCAGGCAGACAACCTGCACAATCGCATGACGTCAGCCGCGGCACTTGGTCAGCAAGCGGGTTCGCCCCAGGGCTACACGGATCAATACAACGTGACCACCCGCAACGGCGTTGGCACCGCAGGTCCGTCGATGGGTAATCAAGACGCGATCACAGCGGGCCTGGCTCGGCCTGCTGGTCCAATCGCCAGGGTCGGAGCCGGTCGCGATGGTCAGCCTATGCACGCGCAAGGATCAACACTCGGTGAGTTGTTCTCGGCGGGCGATGACCCTGCTCGACGCGCTGCGTTTGAGGCTTCGCGAGACCGGCGCGATGCTCGCCGTGCAGCGGTGCCTGAAATCCGTCGCCAACAGATGGCGGCGCAGGGCAACCAGATGCAGGTGATCAACCCGTTCATGAATCCGATGCCATGCAAGCCATGCAGCAGAACCCGCAGCTTGCTTTCAGCGCGATCAACGACTTGAACTCGGCACTTCAGGGACGAGGCCGATTGCAAGCGTCAAACTCTGCCACCGCGGCAGATATTAACCTGCGGTCCCAATTGGGCATGGGGCAGAACCAAGCGGCAGGTCGCACAGCGGACGCGAACTATTTGCAAGCAGAATCGACGGCACGGAGGAATGACGCGGAGACGAAGCTCCTCAGCGATCCGAGCGTGCGAGATCAACAATCGCTGCAGGATGCTCTGGACATGGCTATGCAGTCCGGCGATCCCCAGTTGATGCAAATGGCTGGCGATCATCTTCGTTCGCAACTTGCGGGTCAGGGTGTCGGCAATGGTCCACAGTCACTCGCGGACGTGCTGCCGTCAGGGTCGACTCAGGTCGCCGTTCAACAACCGGCAATCCGACCGCTACGGCCCGATCCAGCGACCGGACAAGTTCCGATCGACGCCGCAGAGAATGTCCTGCGTGAACTCGTCGCGCGGGGCTTCAGCGGCAATGAGTTGGCCTCGGAAGCCGCCCGGTTGGGCATTCCACAGAACGCATTGAACGAAGTCATGGACCAGGCACCCTGGGCACCTCGGCGATTCGCAGGTGGCCTTATGAATGCGATCGGAGCCAATCCCGGCTATCAACGGAACTTGGACTTTTACGATTCCCTCGGCAGTGTTCTGAATCGCGATTTCAAGGACGAGCGAAAGCAGCGCGACCCGTACAACGGCGTCGCAAACGATCGTTACTTCAACGTGCGATAGTTCCTGTCGTACTCCTCTCAACTTTCACCGATTCCCCCACTCGGCATGATTTTCAAATGATTCATTTTTCAACCCGATCGGTAGTCGCGATCACAACACTAGGAGTAGCTCACCATGCGCAATGTGAGCACGCTGGATTCAGGATCCAGCTATGAGAAAAGCCCCGTCGGATTCATCACATCCGACGAGGCCAGAACGGATTCCCAGGCAGAGAATCAACAGGTTGTCTCTGATGTTATTCCGGACGCGCCCCACGCGGCAAGTGGCAGCGAAGTTTCTGTCCGCGAATACGCTCGTCTCGCTGAGTTGGTTCCTGTTGTTTGCATCCGGCCCAGCCCCGAAAATGACGACATCTATGGTGAGATCGACTTAGGAAACCCTGATCTGGTCGACCTGGGCCGTGACATCGCGCGTGATGGGATTCGTGTACCGCTGCAAGTGTCGAGTGATGGGTTTATCGTGAGCGGCCACCGCCGGTACGCCGCAGCGAACATGGTCGAGTTAGCGGAAGTTCCTGTAGTTTATTTGGATATCAAATGGTCGGACTACGATGAACACGGCTGGAAGAAAATCCTACGCAGCCACAATCACCAGCGAGTCAAGTCGAAGGCCGTACGGCTGCGTGAGATGGCATTGGACATCGACCCAGAGCTAGCCCACCGTCAGCTGATCGAGGAACGAGAGAAGCGTAGTCAGGATGCACCGCCGTCGATCATCATCACCGGCGAGAAAATCCGTGCGGGATTTAGCGACCGCAAGCAGGAGTTTCTGGACGCAGCGATCCAAGTAATTGATGACCTGCAGAAATATTGGCCGCTGTCGGTGCGTCAGGTTCACTACGGATTGCTAAATGACCCGCCGCTGCGGAACTCGTCAGACGGCAAGCAGAGAGCCAGGTATGCCAACGATCAGAAGAGCTACAAGGCTCTGTGTGACCTGCTAGCACGAGCCCGGCTAAATGGAGCGATACCCTTCCATGCAATCACTGACTCTACCCGCCCGCGGTCCGGAACGTACTTTCATGCCGACGTTGCGACGTTTGCCGGCATCGACATTGAAAACCTTTTCCACGGGTTCCGTCGCGACTTGCTGCAATCCCAGGCGGATCATGTTGAATTGATCGTCGAGAAGCTGACGGTGCAAAATATCGTTCAGCCTGTTGCCAACCGATATTGTCTCCCGATGACAGTGGGGCGCGGATATTGCTCGATTGATCCGAGGTACGAACTCGCCCAACGATACCGACAGTCTGGCAAGGATCGGCTGATTCTGCTGATCGCGTCTGACTTCGACCCGGACGGGGAAGAAATTGCCGAATCGTTCGCAAGGTCGATGCGTGACGATTTTGACATTGATGAGCGATCCCTGGTTGCTCACAAGATTCTTCTGCGTGAAGATCAGATCAGTGATTGGTCGTTGCCGCCGAACCGAATGGAGGCCAAGGTCACGAGCGCACAGTACAAAAAGTTCATGAAGCGATACTGCGCGAACGAAGTTTACGAACTTGAGGCCGTTCCACCGGAGCAAATGCAATCAGCCATCGTGCAGGCTATTGAATCCGTGATTGACTTGGACGCCTTCAATGCAGAAATCGTCTCTGAGAAGTCGGACGCAGTGACGCTGCAAGCGATGAAGCGAGAGGCCTCAGAAGCGTTTCGAGACATGTTCCAAAACGAAGGACTTGCCTAACCGAAATGGCTCGGACGGAGGCGACTGACTGATCGGTCACCGTGGCCTTCCTCTTCAGATGCGATGTCGCTGGAAGGATCCCCGCGGCGGTTTGTTTTGACATATCGACCACCAATAGAAAAACCGCCCGTCCAAGTTTGGCGACTGGAGACGGACGGTTTCGGAGTACCAATTCCATGCAATTATCGCACAGATCGCCGTCCAAACAACCGGCACCGTATCAGTTTGTTTTGCCTGAGAGTTTCGAGCCACGAGAGTTTCTGTCGGCCAAGCTTCATCGCCGCGCGGACGATGCGAGATACCTTGCGTCAACAATCCTCTGGAAGACCGCCATCGGGCGAGTTGATGATCGCGGACGCGTCGTGCTTAACGCGAAGAGCCTGAACAACATCATGGCGAAGGATTACACCGCCAAGGTTATCGGTTCACTTTGCGAGGCCGGCGTGATTCACCGTGACCACTACATCCGCGGCGAGAAGTCTTACAGCTATTGGCTGGGAGATCGGTTTCGATTTGACCAGCACATCCGCAGGAACGCCACCGATGGCAGGCTGATCGGTCGCCTGCAGAAGTTCCAAGAATCGTGGAAGGAAAAGCAGCGATCGCGAATGCGTGAAGTTCACTTCCATCTCGAGCGACAACAGCAGAGACTCAAGATCGATGTCGACTACGCCAAGTCGATTCTTGCGACATTCCCCAGAGACAAGAACCTTTTCGATACGCAAGGGCTGCTCGTTTCCAATCTCGCGAAACACCGGATGCACTTCTCAGTAGGCCAGTACGGACGAGTGGCGAACGCGATCACGAATCTCTCGCGTGACCTTCGACCGGCACTTCGCCACAAGGGAAAACCGCTGCACAGCGTGGACATACGAAGCTGCCAACCAGCCTTGCTAGGGCACCTCGTAGCGAAGGCAGCAGGGGGAGGGAACAGGGCAGGACAAACAGCAACCCTTATATGATTCCGAAAAACACCCCGCTATAGGGTGCTATGCCACGATGTCAGACGACTCAGACGATGACGCGGCGTGCATTGAGCATTATCAGCAGCATTGCCAGGACGGCACTCTGTACGAGTTCATTCATCGGCATCTCGATGAGTTTCAGACGCTCGCCTTCGAGGAGGTTAAAGATAAAATCAAGGGCAAGGTGCTCTGTGATGTCTTCGCCAAACGCAAAGCGAACAAGCGAGGCGACGAGTACCCGAGCAATGTTGAGGATGTCTTCGCTCGGCTCTGGCCACCGATATACCGGTTCATCCGCGCGACGAACAACGACGGCTGGGAGCACGCGAACCTAATTAGGGAACTGCAGCGGGCTGAGTCGTCCCTGGTCATTGGTCAGGTTTGTGAGGGGCTGCGTGTCCGATATCCCAGGATGTTTATCGTCAGCCTTCATGATGCCCTGTACAGCACCGAGGATCACATGCAAGCGATCACAGGGGAGTTCGAGCGAGCCTTTGAGCAGAACGGCTACAGGATGTCACTGTCACCAGGTTGAGCAGCGACCGGCATCAGTGGACCCATTGAGCCGCTATTCATCACTGGTTAATTTTTCAAAACGCTCTAAATGAAGATGAACCATTTCTGGAAACGACGCTGTGACAACTTCATTTGGTATCTGAATTTTGAACCGAACAATCTTGTCATCGACCTCAACTTCAGACTGGTGAAATATCCGGGCCACAGGAAGGTCGAAATAGCTGTTCACGAGAGCATTGCGTTGATTGGTCAAATCAATGACGGTTTCCTGAGTCGCCAAAAGCGCGTCATGACGCACGTCGGTGTAGTACATAAGAGACCCGTCTCGCTGGATGATCCCCCGCCGTCGAATGTCAAACCTCGTAATGGCTCCAGCTTTCGTGGGATCTTGCACTTCTGCACTTGCGACAAGCCCCGAAGGCTTTGTTCTCATTGCCGCGACAACGCTGGCGCACCGACTCTTTGACGTGTACCCTTGGTCCTGCAGGTTTGTGTTTGCGACCGCTGCAGTATCGCGAACGTCACACATAACAAGTTGGCCGGTCGAAAGAAGTGAAACTGTAACTCCGTCAGAATTGCTAAGCCCGCTCGCCATAACGAAAAAGGTGTGTGTTCCGTCTGGCTGCTTCCTTTTTGTGAACCTGATACCACGCTTTATTGCGATAGAATTAAGCGAAGCAATGACGCTTTCGGTGGTGTATTTTCCCTCGCAGACCATGACTTCACGATGGGGGTACGCTTCTGTCGTGTATACCATCAGTGTGTCGGTTGAATCGAATAGCTTCACCAATTCAGGCCCTTCGGGGAAGCTTTCCCATATTGGACCAAGTGCTGGCTTTCCTGAGACTAAGAGGTTGGTGAGATAGGCAGTGATTGAGTCCCCTTTCGTCAGAGAGGTGACGACGGGAGATTTCCGTATCTGCGCTAGGTCAACGACACACACATACGGTGTGTGTTCGGAACTTAGGTCGGTGATGTCCGCGGACTGACCGTGATTACGCATCAGTGCAGGGAGCAGAATGATTGCGCCAAGGCGAGCCAGGCGTGCGATACAGGATTTAGGGTTGCGTGTCATTGCCGTTGGATAGTTGTTTTTGCTTGCAGGTAGTGGGTGGAAGGTGACCGGTGTTATTCACTCGCCGTTCGTCGAAATCCAAACTGCTCAGCGATCACGGCAGCGGCTTTGGGATCAGTCTGGAAGAGCTCGATTGTAGCTGACACCCGGGCGTCTCTGTTCGCCCTGGTAAGTTCCACGTCGTTGAGTGTTCCGTCTTGCGCTCCGCGTAAATGACCGGCGCCAGACCTTCCGAATTCCCGATGGGGCAGATGGTCACGAAAATGCGACCTGCGGATCTGAACGACCCGGCCGCGACCGATGGCGGGGGATGGAGCTCTAGCAGGTCACGCCGATGCTTGCCTGAGTACTCTGCCGCTGGATCCAGCGGCGTGCGATCGCGAAGGCCTTCATCGCTGGATCTGGCGACGATGGACGGCAGGCGAAATCACAATCGAACAGAAGATGCAACGGTAACAGCGACCGTCTACTCGTTCGGTGATCCTTCCGAGTCGGCCTTGGACTGTCCTTTGCCCAGTCCGTATCCACCAATCGCACCGATAGTGACGGCCCCGACCATTTTAACAATCTCAAGGGCCACTTCCTGCTTATCGTATATAACTGCGACGATGGCAACGGCAGCAACGATTACGCAAATGCCAACGGCCCCCTGAAAGATGCGGTCGGTGGTGTGACGCTTACTCAGTCGTTCGTCCGCCCGATCCTTGAGCGAAGCATCGACGCTCAAAGCAAGGTCTCGCGACTGTGCGTCAATTAAATCCTTGTCATTTTCTAACGCGATTCGACGGTTTTCAAGGTCGAACTTTTGTAGTTCAATCCAGTCCTTCGTAATCGGCGGAATCTCCTGAGAATCGTCGCGTTCGTGTCGAATGAGTTTCGCGTTCTCATCGCTTTGGGGATCTGCGCTCACGACATCGCTTTCACAAGCTCACGGAATTTTTTAGCTGTCGTGAGGGTTCGGAACGTGACCGAAATTGATGGCGAGAGACGATGCCCCAAGCGCGGCGGTGGCACTGAGACATCAGAAATCTCGCCAGGCGACAACTGTCCACGAATCAACTGCCATTGGTGCGGTGAGAACTGCACAGTTTTCGTAATTTGCCGCCCTGTGAATCGCTTGCTGGCAACTGTTTTATATGTGATCATTGCTTGGTTTCCTTGCGAAAATACTCCCTAACACACTAATCGGCTAAACGGGTGCCGAACATGGGTGCTAGCGACGAATACCAACATTATAGATGAGTCGAACAGCCAGATTGTTCATTTTCTCAAAATGAGATAGCCCCACCTAGGGAATTGGCCTTGACGGTCGCCGGTTTCTGGCGACAGGGAAGCTGGCTTCGCGTGGCAACGGGCGGCAAGACGAAGAAGTCCGACGTGACTGTGAGCAACCCGGGAGCTGGTTCGAAAGTGGTGGGGGGTGAACAAAGGGAATTTCATTTATAGCGAGCCAACTTCACGACTCCACCTTCGTGGCAGCAGAGATCTGGTAACCGCACTTCTCGGCGATGGCGCCAGCGGTGGCGGGATCACTCAGCAGCAACTCAACAAACGCGGCCGCTCGAGCGTTTGCTAATTCCACAGCAAGCTCCTCGTCGCTGAGTCGTCCAGCTTCGGTAATCGCTTCGGGATTCTCGCTGAGCCAAGCGACCATCCGCACATAGCCTTCATAGGATCGGACCTTCTGCGCAGCTGATGCGGTCTTCAACGCGTCTGCCCATCCTTTGGCAATCCCAGCAGAACCACCCAGCACTGGCCACAAGCGGCCAATGATCGAGGTGATAGCACGACGCTGTTCCTTAGAACGAGCCAAGTCAGCCCAGGTGCGGTGCATTGCCTTACGCTCTCGAGAGCGAGCAATGTTCTGACGACGATCCCGCTCAGCTTGCCAACGACACTCATCACAGATACTCAACCGATGAGACTCTCCACCCCTACGAGTATGCAGGCGATAACAGCCAGCAGGCACCCAGACGCGACACCTTGGACACTGACGTACGCGAGTGGCGACGACAGGGGAGGAGCCACAAGCGAGGCCAGGCGGCAGCGCCAAGGCACTTGGATGAAGGGACGCGGGTTCGGATTCATGGCCAGCGGGAGCGTCGCAGGCGTCGATCTGGGCGGCAGTGGTAATCATACGACAAGTATTTCACGATTCCTGCGTTGGGTCAAAGCCTGGAGCGTACTCTGCCACCGTGGCACACTACACCTAAAGGTGCATATTCGCGGGCAGGTGTCCAAGTTGGACAGCGGACGTCAGCCTGGAAGAATCTTCCACGGTGACGGGATCGCTGGGGGTGGCGACGTCGCCACTTGGAAGCCAACAAGGGCGAAACCAGTTTGGACACGATGTCCGCCGTTTTGGACAGTCGCGGACAGTATGTCCGGTTTCCGTGCGTTTTGCTGCATTTGTTTGAGCGCTCTTGCAACACCCGAAAAGGTTGCTATTGTGTGGTTTCATCTATAAGGAAAACGACGCGAACTCGTTTTACCAGGGAATTTTCATAAGGCTTAGGTCAGCGGTTCGAGTCCGCTCATCGCTATTTCTTAAAATCCCTGTCAGCCGACCGGTTAGGGCAACACATCACCGACGAGATTTTTGTCGCTGGTGACAGGCGGACGGCGGGGATGACTCAGATGAACGAGGACCAGCGTTTGCGCTCGGACTTGTTTGCAGTCGGGCGAGATTGTCATTCCGCCAAGTGGTTGTTCCAGTCGGGCGACCAGTCGAGCGGAGCCCGCCGGGATCGCATCGATCGCGAGTAAGCGGTCCATCGCGTCGGTCATTCCCATCGGCAAATCGCTCGGCACGACCACCCGGTCGATCGCTTGCAGGCGAATTGATTTGCTGGCATGGCTGCCGATCGTTCCCATCGCCGCCATTCGCGCTCGTCCTTGGGCATCACGCTGGATCACGAAGGCGTCGAGTAGCTCCAGCGATGAGTCATTCATGATGGATGCCTCGTCAAAGGACACTTCTTCACTCGTCAGCGAAGCGGGTTTGACGGAGATCGCTCCGTCGACATCAATGATCTGTTCGGCATGCACGACGCCGTACGAGTTGCTGCCCACACCGATATTGTTCATCGAGGGTCCCGACTCGAAGCCGAGTTCCAGCTCAGCTTCGGTGGCTCCGAATAGACTGGCCTGTGATTGAGCGCTCCCGCGCGAACGGATCACGTCGATCGCGGCGTCGGGGCTGTCAAAATCAACGCGGTATTGGCTCGCCAGAGAGTTGTAGAGACCCACGACCCGCGTCAAATGTCCGCGTGCATAATCGACGGGGATTTCGAGCAGCGCCACTTCATTGCGGCTCCGAGCAAACCCAACATCGAGCTGGGCAGCATGTGCCACCCAGAACGCACCCACGATCGACAGCGGCACGACTGCCAACCACGCCCATTCGAGATGCCCCAGTAAACGAAAGACAAGGTAGTTCAGTGGAATCAGCACGAACAGGTAGATCAGCAGGCTGCGAAAGACGAGCGATGATTCGGGAATCGATACGCCGATCTCCTTGCGAAGTTGGGATTGGCTCCACGTCAGCAGATCGCTGTCGTTCGTCCACCCACCCAGACCGCTGACGGGGTTCGGGGCGACATCGTCGCTCCGCCAGGCTGCCAAAGGCGAAGCGGCTGCCGATGATTTTTCAACTGTCTGCGATTGGCTGCCAACAGACGCATTCGGTCGGGCCCGCATTCTGGCATCACGAGAGAACAGTCGCACACCTGTATTCATCGCCGGTGAGGTTGATTGGATGTCAGCTCCGACAAAATTCTGTCGCAATGGCAGTGACGCATCCATTGCCACACTGGGTTCGGTCGACTCATCCGGTGAAACGCTCGGTTGCCCCGGTAGGACCGCGTTGAGGTTTGGCAGAGCAAGATCAGGGTCGATGGGGTCGAGCCGAAACACGCGCGGTGGTCTCGCCAAGATGGCCGAGTTAACAAAACTGTCGTAGGACTTCCAAGGCATCAACCACGGGCTCAGCAGGTCCATGCGGGTTTGAACGATCCGTCCTCGACCGACGCGACGTTCGAGCACCAATTCGCCCGCACCGATTTCGAAAGCTTCGGCGCGTTTTTTACCCGCTGTAGCGACACGCGAAGCGTTCCCATCGAAGCCTTCGATCACGTCGGCGGTGGAGGGATCGCTGGCGACACTCTGTGATCGGACAAAACTCTGTGCGACTTCGGCCAGCAACTCGGTGGCACCACCCGGCGTGATCGGGAGCAGTTCTCGGAATTGGCTATCGGTGAGCGAGTCGACGCCAGCGGGACCATTGACGACGATCAATCCGCCAAAATACAGCCAATCCAGGATGGCGGTACGTTGTCCAGGCGTCAGTGCTGTGATCGACAAATCGTCCCACAGCACAACGGCCGTAGATGTCCAGTCGAGCACCGTCTCGGCGATGGGGAGTACGCCGTCAGTAGGCGGGATGACGATTCGATAGTTGTCGGGCGGCGCTCGGCCGAACTGCGTGCTCTGCATCGGGCGAATCCAGTCGGCGGTTTGCCAACGAGTGAATCGCTCGGGATGTTGCGTGAGGATGACGAGGAAATATGTCTGCGGCGCCATGGCGGCAAATCGCGCGGGCCGCAAGTCAAAGCGGGCGTTCGAATCATGGCCCAAGAACTGACCGTCCAAAATCACGTTGTCAATCATCTGACTGCCACGACTCGGCGCGAGAAAACGAGTCTCCAGCCGCCGCATCTGCCCCTTGGGAAGAACGGCGGGGCGGCGGACGAGAAACGAGTTGGAGAAGGGCGACTCGGACGCATCGCGCCGAGGATTCTCGTCAAGATTGTTTTGTGAATCGCCCACCTCAGTGCGTGTTTGCACAACGCCGCGACGATCGTCGCGGTTGCTGCGCATGGACAACCGGGCGCTCGTCCAGTGGCCCGGTTTCACCGACCCGTTGGGAGACCCACCGCTTCGCACATCAGGACGGGACGCTGGGTACGCATCGGCGGCACGCGACGTGAAGGGTGGCTGCTGTTCTCCGTTCTGCTTCGCTTCCTCGTCGGGCGGTCTCGTGAACCGACAACCGTCACAGCCCGCGACTAATGGTAAACAGATCAGAATGCACCACCACGCCCGAGCGAGCGAGGTTACCATCCCATCACCATATTCGATTCAATCGCGCGACGAGCCTGGTCCACATCGCATCCCGTTTCCATGCGGTACAAGCGAATCGCATTGACTTTGTCACCAGCCGATTTACTAAGACAGTCCCGCGCGATCATGCATGGATCGAGTGTCCGGTCGGTCAACCCCAGAGCTCCCTTGCTGATCACCCAGGAGTCGCGGGGACGCTTGGTAATCCGCAACACTTCATCTTCGGGATAGGCGTCATCGACGACTGATTGCGCCGACGATTCGTTTTCCGACCACGTGATGATGATGTGTGCGTCGGTTTCGATTTCAAACAAAGGCATGGCGCTGTCTCAGGAGGGGGACGTCGACGAAGGCTGAGATCGAGTCGGCAAAAACCATTTCTGCGCGAATGCAGCGTTCGGCGGCCCGTTCAGCATAGGCGTCTGACGGGCTGTCGGCAACTTCGCGACACCGTTGAGCCACGGTAGCCAGACGGCTCCAATCGTTGGAGCCGATCGCACTGCCATTGTAGCCAGACGGCTCCGACCGTCTGAGCTGGATTTGCCTTCGTTTCTCCCGACCGGCGGAGCTGTCGGTCGACAATGCCGTCGGTCGACAATCGTTACACGGCGTCGCTATTTTCGAACATCATTAGTTCCGCACCATCGAGAAAACTGACCAGCGACTTAGCCCTGTAGGGCTGCTGGAGTTTGCGAACGGCTTTACTCTCGATCTGGCGAACTCGCTCCCGGGTCACCTGGAAAATTCGGCCGACTTCCTCGAGCGTGTAAGTGTATCCGTCGGCGAGACCGTACCGCAGCCGCAGAATCTCGCGTTCGCGATAATTGAGCGTTTCCATTGCCAATTCGATCTGACGTTTCAACGCCTCGCGATTCGTTTCGAGCAGTGGATCTTGGTCGCGGTGATCTTGCAAGAACTCACCGAAGGCGCTGTCTTCGTGATCGCCGACAGGCTGATCCAAGGACAACGGCTGACGCGACATTTTCAGAATCACACGGGTGTCGTCGAGTGACAATCCGCTGCGAGCACAGACCTCTTCCGGGGTCGGTTCGCGACCGTATTCCTGGACGAGATCTCGCGTGATTTGACGAATTTTATTCATCGTGTCGATCATGTGAACCGGCACACGGATGGTGCGGCTCTGATCTGCGATTGCCCGGGTGATGGCTTGACGGATCCACCACGTCGCATAGGTGCTAAATTTGTAGCCGCGGGCGTGCTCGAACTTGTCGACGGCCCGCATCAGCCCTGTGTTTCCCTCTTGAATTAAGTCCAAGAAGGACAAACCTCGATTGCGATATTTCTTCGCAATGGAGACCACGAGGCGCAGGTTGCCCGCTGACAAAACACGTTTGGCGGCGTCGTAGTCGTCGCGGAGCGTGTCACAGCGGTCGACACGTCGAGAAAGTGTTCTGGGGGTTTCATAAGTCAAGCGCATCAAGTGACGCAGCTCGCTTTGCAGCTCTTCGACAGTCGGCATCCCTGCCAGCGCTAGGCGATGAGGTTCAGCCAATAGGTTCCGGATTTCGTTCATCCGAATGGCGCTGCGACGCAATTTCTCAAAAATGGGCTGGAGTTTGTTGGTCCTCAGATTCATCTCTTCGACCAATCGCACGGCCTTGTTCCGACGCACGACGAGGTTGCGCCACGCGGCGCGGCGGCGACGCATCGGTAGTGATTTGTTGATCGCCGTCAGGTAATCGCCCCGGTTGTCGTCGAGTAGATGACCCAGCGTGCGGGTGTTGGGGACGATGCGTTTCATGATCGCCTTTTTCTCAGCTGCATTGGTCACGCTGACCTCGATCGTGCGGTCGAGTCGGAGCTGTTTATCGCGGACCTGTTGAAGCAATTTGAGCGCCGCCTGCAACATGAAATCGGTGGCCATCATGCAGTGCCGATACCGTTCCCGCGTGGCTTCAATCTGGACCGCTGCGGAGACTTCTTGATCGCGCGTCAGCAGTGGAATTTGGCCCATCTGCATCAGATACATCCGCACGGGATCCTCGGTGGGATCGCTTGGCATTTCGTCTCGACGAACAACCAGATCGTCCTCGGCAATCGAACTCAGGTCGGAATCATCGGAAATGGCATCGGCAAAATCTTGACCCATCGTGCGTGAGCGACGGGAGACGGAATCCTCAGCATCAAACGCGTCATCCTGCAAACTGCGACTGCTAAACTTCTTGCTCATCAGGTTCTCCTCGTCTCCCGGTTGATCGTCAAAGCTGTTTGGGAAGGAAAACCAAGCACTGTCGGTGCCAGCGGCGAACTCAGGTAACGCATGGATCATTGCAAGTAATTGCCACACAAGAGGTTAGGCGATAATGAAGCCTGGAAATCAGAAAAGATCTGCGACGTGGGGTGTGGACGAGATTCACCAGGATGTTGCTCGCACGCAACACTTGATGAATCCGTCCCCCCACGTCCGACTCGTGTCTGATTCGGCGTGTCCCCGCGTCGCATGATCAAGATTAGGTCAAGTTTTACGGCGCAAGCGATAAAAAAACGGATGAATTCGGCCGCTGCCGCCTCCCGCTACTCCAATTCATCGCGGAGGCGTAAACTCGGAGGCAAAACGTCCCTAGCTCATTTAGATGCGGGTCGATTGGGAAAGTTCCCGATTCCGGCGACGCCCTACCACTGCTGAGAACACCTTCATCCTCTTGCTCAAAACGCCCTGATGACGACCGATGTGAATTCGTTCAACGACTACGCGCCCCTGCGTGAGCAACGTTTTGCTGATTCAGCAAAGGCCATCGAGTCGCTCAGGCAGATTGCCGCGAGCGGTGTGGCACCGGACCTGCTTGAAAGCCTGTGGACGGCCTTGCAGGAGCACCTCGGTGAGATTGACAACCCGGACGACGCGGTGGCACGGCTCAGCAGATTCGTCGATGTTTCTCGCAGCCCGACGTCGTTGTTGGCTCTTTTCGATCGAGATCCCCAGGCCCTTCCTGCGCTCCTGCGGGTACTCTCGACGAGCCCTGCGGTCGCAGAACTGTTGATCAGCGATCCGGAGAGTTTCGATCTCATTCGTGCCAGTGATGGACGACCGACATCGGGTGAGGTGCTCCGCGGCGAGTTGGGCTCTGAGCTTCGCACGGTCGCGTCCAATGCCCGCGCCGCAGTCGCGATTCGGCGCTACGTCGGACGCGAAGTCTTGCGCATCGCCTACGGCGAATTCGTTCGTGGTCTCGCTCCGGATCGTGTCGCTAAGCAGATCAGTCACCTGACCGACGCTGTGCTGTCGGCGGCGTTGGATTTCACGATCGATCAAGTCGCATCACAGCTCGGCTTCCCCCAGCGAATTGACGCCAGCAATCCAAAGTATGCGATAATTTCGTTGGGCAACTATGGCGGTGAAGAAATCGGCTACGACTCACCACTGGACCTGTTGCTGCTGTGCGATCAGATCGACCGCAAGAACGAGAGTCATCTCAAGTTCAATCGTCACATCGTTGCCGGACTGCTGAGTCTGCTCGGTCCCAATCGCGGAAGGGTGGTGTCTATCCATTTGCGATTCGTGCAGCAGCCCGGGGAGGAGTTTGCAGCCTCGGATACCCACCGCCTCAGTGATTTCGTTCGCGGTGGCGACTCGTCGTCGCGGCAAATCGATTTCCATTCCGCCAGCGACGCGGCAAGCTACTACGAGCGCGAGAATCAAACGTTCCAGCGACTCGCATTCGTGAAGGCTCGCGTGGCGGCCGGCGATCGGGTTCTGGGCGACTGGTTTCTCAAGCGCATCGAACCTTGGGTCTACCACCGCATTCTCAGCCGCAGCGAGATTGCCGACATCCGCGTTTTGCGAAGGAAGCTTGAAAAGCGTGCGTTGTCCGGCGACACTCAGCACGGTACGCCCATCGCAGATTGCCCGGGAGGTCGGCGCGATATTGAACTGACGATTCAATTCCTGCAATTATTGCACGGCGGTGAACTTTCCGAAGTCCGCGTGCCTGGCACGCTCGATGCAATTGCGGCTTTAAATCGCCATGGATGTTTAACGCAGCAGGAGGCCTCCATCCTTGCGGAAAACCACGCCCGATTATGCCGCCTGGAGCATCATCTCGCTGTTCTCCTGGAACACCGCGTTGCACATCTTCCCGACGACGACGAGATTCGCACTCGCTTGGCCTGGCGTCTGGGTGTGCGCCGAACGCCGGCCGATCAGGGTGATACGAGCAGCGTCGTCGATACCAACTTGGCGACGGGTGACCGCGAGCGGTTTGAAAAGCTGCTCGATGAAACCTTCGACGTCAACCGCAAGATCATCAATCACTTGATGGCCCAAGACGTAGCGGCCAGTCCGACGATGGTTGTCGACACCGATCGATCGACGCCAGCGGCTGCAGCGAATTTGGCGCCCGACGGCGATGCCGTCGCGATCGAAACCGAGCTGATTCTGGATCCCGATCCCGATCCCGATACGTTCGCGGGCGTGTTGCGAGGCCATGGTTTTCGCGACCTCGACCGTGCGATGGATCAGATTTCGTCGCTCAGTCACGAAACGGTCTCTTTTCTCTCGCCCCGCCGGTGTCGACATTTTTTTGCGGCCGTGGCTCCTCATCTACTGCATGAAATCGCTCGGACGCCCGCGCCTGATCGAACACTCGATCGACTGGTCGAAGTCGCTGATTCGATCGGTGCCAAAGCGACGCTATGGGAACTATTGGGAGCGAACCGGGCCACGTTGTCCCTGATGGTCAAACTCTGTTCTTTGGCTCCGTACCTGACAGGCATTCTGACTGAGAACCCGGGCATGATCGAAGAGCTCGTCGACTCGCTGCTGATGGATCGACTACCGCCAGCGGAGCGTCTCGACACCCAGACGATTCGGTTGTGCCAATCTGCCGATGATCTGGGGCCGATCCTGCAAACGTTCCGTGCCGGGTGCCATCTGATGATCGGCACACGCGATCTGTTGGGCAAGGAGAGCGTCGATGCGATCGGGCACTCACTCAGCGACACGGCGGAGGCATGTTTGCGACGCGTCATTGAGAGTGAACACGACCGGCTTTCCGCTCGATTTGGCGATCCGCTCAGCGAGCAAAACGAACCCGTCGAAATGGTTGCCGTTGCACTGGGGAAATTTGGCGGTAGGGAACCGAACTACCACAGCGATCTTGACCTGACGTTTCTGTATACTGCCGAAGGGGAAACCCGGCGGCGGGTCGGCGGTCCAAAAGCAACGTTGTCAAACCGCCAATTCTTCAATCAGCTGGCGCAAAACGTGATCCGGCAGGCCGATTCGGTAGGAGCTCGACTCTACGAAATTGATCTGCCCCTCGCCCAGGGGGCAGACGAAACCGTATTGGCGTACTCGATCGATCAGTTCATCAAGCCCTTTCGGCTGGGCGCAGCACCGTTGTGGCGGCGAGCGGCGTTGTGTCAGGCCCGACCTTTTTCTGGGTCCCGGCGGACTCGCCAACTCGTCGGAAATGCGATCGCCAAAGCGATTCGGCAGACGCCGTGGCGTGATAGCCAGTTGGCTGAGTTTCAGACACTGCGCCAGCGTGGCGAGTCCACTGCCGCCCCCGGCAACTTCAAACGCGGCGTCGGTGGCACCGTTGACGTGCAGTACATCGTTGCAGCGGGAGTCTTGAAATCCGCTGTGAGTCTGAGCACCGACGTCGACACCGGCATCATCGCCGCGCTCGGCGACCTCGCCGCGACGGGCGTGTACGCTCCCGCTGACACCGAAATACTGATCGACAACTATCGCTACCTGAGAACGGTTGAAACCAAACTTCGGCTGATCAACACGCCCGCTCGGCACGAACTGCCACTATCATCCGATGGCAAATCTGACACGCTGGAAATGAAGCAACTCGCCGCCCTGTTAGGCGAAGGCGATCCCGCCGAGATCGTCCACAAATGCGAGGAAGCCCGCGCGTCCAATCGCCAGCTCTTCGAGCGGTTGCTTTCCGTGTGACCCAGTAAGACATCGCGGTTTGGGTTCGTCGCATTCTTTCGGGTTTGCTACAATCGTTTGCCGAATTACTGAGCGTTAACGATCTGAAGCTTGAATTTCATCCAACAAATGGGATTTCAGCGCCCTCCTCTTTGACTGCGACAATGACGACCTCTCGATTGACCGGCTCAACTTTTTCGTCCCCCCCGCTTCGTCTAGTCTCTTGGAACGTCAATGGGATTCGGGCGGCGATGAACAAGGGATTTCGTGACTACGTCGAATCGGAACAACCCGATATTGTCTGCTTGCAGGAAACCAAGGCGCGTGCCGAGCAAGTCGATGCGATTTGGGCGGAATCGCTCGGATATCAGTTTGTCTGGAACTCCGCCGACAAAGCTGGCTATAGCGGTACGTCGGTGTGGACACGACTGCCCATGCGAAAGCACACGTTCGGCATCGGCGCCGACGAACATGACCGGGAAGGACGGGTGGTCACGGCGACCTGGGACGATTTCCACCTGGTCAACGTCTACACACCCAACTCCCAACGAGGACTGGCGCGACTGGACTATCGCGGCCGCTGGGACGCCGAGTTTCTGGACTATGTAAAACGACTCAACCGACGCAAACCGGTGCTGATTTGCGGAGATTTGAACTGCGCGCATCAAGAAATTGATCTCGCCAACCCCAAGTCCAACCGCAACAACGCGGGCTTCACCGACCAAGAACGCAGTGGCCTGAACCGGATGGCGGACGCTGGGTTTGTTGATTCATTTCGTCATTTCGACGACTCGCCCGCAAAATACACTTGGTGGACCTATCGCAGTGACGCCCGGGCACGAAACATTGGCTGGCGCTTGGATTATTTCTGGGTCAGCAAACGATTCATGCCGCGAGTCGCCGCTGCCAGAATCCGTCATGAGATTCTCGGCTCGGATCACTGTCCCGTTGAAATTGACCTGCATGTCAGCACTGACCTGCAGGCGCCATGAAGAGCCTATCCGAAAAGGGGTCTGACCCTCTTGAGGCGAGTCACGGCGTTCCAGACGGTTTTTCCAGACGAGTCGACGTCGCGACGGGCTCGCCGAAAATCGGCGTGTCATCCTCACTCCAGTGAAACGGTTGGGCACGAGGCGAGCGTTTGTCACCGCACCCGTCAACGGCGTTGTCGTTGGCATGGTAGAGAATCCAGTCTTCTGTCCCGTCGGGGCTTTTGAAAAAACAGTTGTGTCCGGGTCCGTACACGCCTCGTTTGGGTGACTGCTTAAAAACGGGCTGTTGTGATTTCGTCCACGCATTCGGATCCATCGGGTCGGCTTCACGATCCGCAGTCAGCATCCCGAGCGAGTAATGGGGTGTCCAGCAGCCGCTCGCAGAGTAGACGATGTGCATCTTGTCGCCATGAGCCAACATCTGTGGTCCTTCATTGACGTAAACCGGCCGCGGAAGGCCTTCCCAGTGCCGTTCCCAGGGCAGTTGTGGGGTGCTGAGCATGACCCGGTCGGAGTCGATCGTCCAAGGATTGGACATGTGAGCGATATAGATGTTTTGGGTCTCGCTATCGGTCGGAGGCTCGGCCCAACCTGACCAGATAAAGTAAAGCTCACCACGTTTCTCGAATACGCTGCCATCGATTGCCCAGTTGTCGTCGGCGTCCGTTTCCAGCTTCGACTTTACTTTGAATGAGCCGGTAAAGGGATCCTGTGACGTATTTTCTAACGCGAACATGCGGTGGTTCGCGTTTTGTCCATCATCGGCGGCGACGTAGACGTACCAATTGCCGCGAAGACTGTGAATTTCAGGTGCCCAGATTTCTTTAGAGTGATCGGTCCCCGGCGGTGCGGTCCAGATCACTTTTTTCTCAGCACTGCGCAGCTCGGTTATGTCAGGCGTTCGCAATAGCGCAATCGAGGTGCCTTCGGATTTGACGTAGTAGTACATTCCATCGTGAAAGATCGTCCACGGGTCGGCGCCACTGGGCAACAACGGATTGGTGAACGTGTCCGCCATCGTGGACGTCTTGGGATCGGCCGAATCGCGAACTCCGGTTGTGGCGTCATCAGCGCGACAGGCGGAGTGGCACGCCATCAGGCAGCAGAAGGCGGAAAAGGTGAAAGCCGTTTTCAGCGTGTGCGACATCTTCTTGAACCTCCGATTTTTGATGTGTGTGGAACACTCACTGAGTCTAACGTCTCGGCGTGGTCAGTGCTCCCCGGGATCTCAATGGGTCACGCTTCGCAGAGGGCAGGAAGAAGAAGGGAACTGGGTCCTGGAGAGTCACGACGAGGCGGTGAGGTTTTCCAAATCGGCGATGGCGACTATCCTGATTCACTCGCACCGGTATTTCGATCGCCAAAATGCCGGTTGCTGACGTCTGAAATGTACCTTTTCCGGCTTGGACCTCCATGGCAAACACATCGCCCACCAAAACGCTGCCCTTTGACCGCTCTTTCGTCGAGCGGATCGTTGCCGACCATCCCACACCATTTGTCCTCTACCACGAGGACGGTATCCGCCGCCGGGCAAGGGAGCTTTCAGACGCATTCGCTTGGAACGACGGTTTCCAGCAGTATTTCGCTGTCAAAGCGACCCCGAATCCGCACATCGTGGCCATGATGGCCGAAGAGGGTAGCGGCGCCGATTGCAGCAGTGTGGCGGAGCTAATCACCTGTGAACGGCTGGGCATCACCGGGCACGATGTGATGTTCACGTCCAACAATACCACGGTGGAAGAATTCGAAGTGGCAGCCCGTCTTGGCGCGATCATTAATCTCGACACGCCGCATCATATCGATCAACTTCTTCAGCTCGACAGCCTGCCCGAGATGGTGTCATTTCGGTTCAATCCCGGTCCCGAACGTCAGGGAAACGTGATCATAGGCGACCCCAAGGAAGCGAAATTCGGCTGCACGCGTGAGCAGATTTTCGAGGGCTACGCACGCTGCGCCGAGCTCGGCATCACCCGCTTTGGGCTGCACGCCATGGTCGTCTCGAACGAAACGAACGTGGACGCACTCTTACAGACAGCTGAGATGCTGTTTGATCTTGCGATCCAGATCCACGAAAAAACCGGGGTGGCGGTCGAGTGCATTAATCTCGGTGGCGGCATCGGCGTGGCCTATCGCCCCGAGCAGCAAGGCATTGATCTTCGGGCGTTTGGCCGGGGCGTGCAAGCGTTGTACGATGCCAAATTGGTGCCCGCCGGACTCGCTCCGCTGCGGCTGATGATGGAAAATGGTCGCGCGATGACGGGCCCTTTCGGCTTTCTGATCACGCGGGTTATCAATCAGAAAACATCATATAAAAACTACGTCGGGGTCGATGCCTGCATGAGCAATTTGATGCGACCGGGCATGTACGGTGCTTATCATCACATCAGCGTTCTCGGCAAAGAGAATGAACCGGCCACTCAAACAGTCGATGTCGTTGGATCGCTATGCGAGAACAATGACAAGTTCGCGATTGATCGCGAACTGCCGAAAACCGAGGTTGGCGATATTGTGGTCATCCACGACGCGGGAGCCCATGGTCATTCGATGGGCTTCCAGTACAACGGTCGACTACGATCAGCGGAAATTCTATACAACGACGCGGGCGAAGTTCGCGAGATTCGTCGCGCCGAGACGTTTGACGATTATTTCGCCACCGTCGATTTCGAGAGCGTCAAAACGGCCTGCAAGCAACCCGTCGCGAGCGTCTAACAATCGACGTGACTCTTCCCACTCCACCCTTCCCACTTTAAACTTTTTCTTATGCCAAAACTCACCGTAGAGAACGTCGGAACCTTCGATATTGCTGAAGGTAAACGCCTTATTTCCGCTTTGGTCGACGATGCCGGAACTGACCAATTGCATGCCTGCGGTGGAGCTGCACGCTGTACGACCTGCCGCGTGGAGTTTATCGAAGGGGAGCCTGAGAAGATGACTGCCGCAGAGAAAGAGGTTTTGAAAGCGCGCGAAGTCACCGACCCGGGCGTGAGGCTGAGCTGCCAGATCGCGTGTGATCATGACATGAGCGTGCGATTGATCAGCCGCCTCGAAGGCAGTGGTCGCAAAGACCAAGGCGGCGCCGTCGCGGACGAAATCCAACCGCCGCCCGTGTGGACAACCAAATAGCGAGGTGTCTTGGAGGCTGCCGTCCCTGCGGGACTCGCTGCAATCAGGTTAGCAGGCTCACCGGTGGCTTGCGCCACCGGCATTCAGTTATCGTCCCTGCGGGACTACATCGTCAGTCCCGGTAGGGACGCTAGCCCACTGCCGGTGGCAAGAGCCACCGGTGGGTGAGCCGCAGCGATTGTGCCTAGTCCCAAACGGGATGACAGTTGTCGATCGCCCCTCTTGCCGATCATTGCGAAAAAGGGCACGATGGCCAGCCATCCTGAGCTGGCTGTTGAACAATTACTGCCAGATTTCGCTATTTCTTTCGCCTGTTCCTTGGGTCGATCCCGATGAGTGTCGCCACTTCCGCTGCTCCAATCACGTTCTCGCCTGCGGGTACCTTCGATGCCATGGCGTCTCAAGTGCTCGAGGGGCGGCCGATCTCTCGCGAGCAGGCGCTGTCGATCGTCGAGGCCTCTGATCTGGATCTGCCTGCGATTCTGGCGGCGGGCTACCGCATCCGTCACCACTATTTTGGCAACTCGGTCCAGCTCTACTTCTTGATGAACGCCAAGAGCGGACTCTGCCCGGAGGATTGCCATTACTGCAGCCAATCAAAGGTCTCTGAGGCTCCGGTACCCAAATACAATATCCTCAAGCGGGATGACTTGATGGCGGCCGCACGCGTGGCCGCCGAGCGGGGTGCCAAGACCTACTGTCTCGTCATTAGCGCTCGCGGTCCGAATGAACGCGAGATGGTAGCGGTCGAAACGATTGTGCCCGAAATCAAGCAAAAATACGGGCTTGATATCTGTGCGTGTTTAGGGCTGTTGACGGCCGAGCAAGCCCAACGATTGAAGGCATGCGGTGTTGACCGCGTCAATCACAACTTGAATTCGAGCGAGACACACTACGCGAAAATCTGCACCACCCACACCTATGCCGACCGTGTCCAAACGCTTCGCAACGTGCGAGATGCGGGCATGGAAATGTGCAGCGGCGGGATCATCGGCATGGGAGAGTCTCGCGCCGACATTGTTTCCATGGCGTTTGATCTCGCTGAACTGGAAGTGCAATCGATTCCCGTGAACATCTTGAATGCCATCGACGGCACGCCGCTCGAAGGAACTGATTCACTGTCCCCGCAAGATGCGTTGAAGGCGCTGGCGATGTTCCGCTTCGTCGCGCCCAATCGCGAGCTGCGAATCGCAGGCGGTCGTGAACTGCATCTGCGCTCGCTCCAACCGATGGGCCTGTACGTGGCGAATAGCTTGTTCGTCGGCGATTACTTAACGACCAAGGGGCAAGCTCCGCAGGCAGACTATGACATGATCACCGACCTGGGCTTTGAGATTACCGGATCGTGCGAAGAAGTGAGCGTGTGATCGCTCGCGATCAACGATCCCGTCAGAAACCCCGCCGCAGTTCTACCCCACGGCGTCATCCAGTCGTAGAGAGCGGGCGTGTCGGACATGTACCCGATCGAGCGGCGAATGTCCATCGACTCAGTCGCGCACTCGTGACCGAGCACGGAAGCGGAGCCGTAATCCGCCGCCACGAACCCCGTGAGAATCTTGATTGCGAATTCCCGAAAGGGTAAAGAAAAGGGCTTGGTTGACAACTATTGACACATTTCATCAGCCTGCAGGCGGCTTCGCCGCTATTCCCTGAGCGGGCAGCGCAACTCCCGTACGCTCTCAACTCGGAGAGCTGAGCGACAATCGCCGCCAAATAGTGTCAAGCCGGGCGATTACTGATGCAAAGCGGTTGCTCACGATTCGTGGGAACTGCACGCTAACGCGCTCCGCCTGACATGGACTTGATCTTCTGTTCATAGGTGGGTGCCTATCATTTCGTTTGTCGCTGAATCTCATGCTCAAAGAGCGTCCGCAACTCATCAGGCGACATTCCGCCAGCGAGCGCGTCGGAGAGAAGACGCTCGAGCGCGTCGGCGACCAGCGTGTTGCGTGCTTTGGTGCAGCGGTCCAAAGCATCTCGCCGCACCGACAAGCCGCGACCGCGTACAACCTCAAGCACCTTGTCAGCCTGCAACTGCTGATAGGCGCGTTGGATCGTGTTGGGATTGATCGCCAGCTCCCCCGCAAGATGCCGCACGCTCGGCACCATTTGGCCACCGCTGAGCACTCCATCGGCAACCGCCAGTTTGACCTGACGGATCAACTGCCCGTAAATCGGCACGCCGTTGGAACTATCAATGGAAAAAAACATCGCCCGCTTAACCTCTGCCGTTTGTGTGTTGCTGGTATGGTACACCGCAACTGCGAAACAGTCAAGCAGGATGTTTCATTGGCGATCTGCAAAAGGCGATCCCGCGGGTGGGCTCTGGGATCCGTTTGGGAACTAGCTTGGGCCGCTAAACTTTTGAGGTAATGCATTATGTTGTTCGCATTTCGGTTCCTGCGGCGCGAACCTATCCAGTCTCCCCCTCCGCCCCTCTCCCCCACGAAACGCGGGGCAGAGGGGAGACCGGGTGAGCTGGATCGGCAGGGAAGCGGAACGAAGCTTGTATAAGCGAACCCTCCCCAGCGCAGCTTGTGAGGTTGAAAGGCTCGAACAAAAAACGTGGAGCCGCTTCTACTCTTGGCGAGTGTACACTGCGGGATAGACGAACTCGGGTTGTTCGTTGGGGCACAGATACTCGAACGTCTCGGACAACATTTTCTGGCTAGCATCGCGTAGTGTCACCGCGACCTGCACCGGAGCGTCTTGTGTGGGTATGACGCGAAGTTTCACCAAATAACCGTTGTCGTTCTTCAATACCGCGACAGACGCGACTTCACCCCGAACCGTTGTGATATCCGGAATGATGCGATCAGTGCCGACGGGTTTCCAAGCTACGGCGTCAGCCAGGGCATCCCCATTCGACTTGTCCTGGATCGGGGGGGCAGCACTCGGCTTCGTCTTTGACTTCTGCAAAAACGCAATTTTTAAACTGATTGAATTGTCATCGCGACGAACGTCGAACGAATCGCATGTGGCTAAGCGGTATCCATTCCCGGCGATAGGCTCCACGCATTTCGCCAACGTTTTGGTGTCACCAAAGAAGAACACGTCATACTTCAAGTGCAGGGGTTGATTGGGGTCGGCTGCCGAATCTGCCACAAAGTAGGCCCCGATATTATCAATGCCCTCATGAGCGCCGGGAATTTCGATTAGTTCGATGCGGCCTGCGCCGAAACTTTTGAGCGGCTTCACCCAGACGCTCGGGCGTTCGTTGTAGCGTGCTCCGCTGTCGCGATAGTGATCGAAGTCGCGATCTCGCTGTAGCAGTCCGAATCCTGATAGGTCTTCCACTGGGCTTTCTGTCACCGAAGGATACGGAAGTCTGGCGAAGGCACGCCACGTCCACTTTCCGTCCGCGTGGATCAGTAGGCCATCGGAATCGTGGCAGGAAGGACGTTTATCCAACGGCGGAGGTGCCAATCCGTCACCCCAAATCCACATGCTCGTCAGAGGTGCGATGGCAACTTTGTCTGGTACCGAGCGAAAATAGAGATTGGCTTCGACCCGCATTTTCGACACGGTCATTGTGGGATCGAACTCAAAGCGGTACGCGCCCGTCAAGCTCGGACTGTCCAGCAGAGCAAGTATTTGAACGAGATGGTCTCCCTCGGCAGGCTCGACAACCCAGAACGCACAGAAATCAGGAAACTCTTCGTCCTGGTTCATCCCCACGTTGACGGCCAAGCCCCGCGCCGATGTCCCATACACGGTCTCGCCGGTGCGGGCGCGAAAGTAACTCGAGCCAACAAATGTCAGCATCTCTTGTCCAAAACCACCTCGTTCGAAGCGTCCCACTACCTTAAGTCCGGCAAAGCCGATCGGCTCCTTGATTTTGACTTCCGACGCGGCACCCTCAAAATCGAAAAACTCGGAATCGTATGGAATGCGACGAGTACGATCTGCGTTCATCGTTGGACCACGTTCGATCACATTGATATCGACACGATCTCGCTGCACAAACCCGCGATGAAAAAACTCTAACCAAAAGGGATGTTCGTCATCGCTCCACAAAGCGCGCCCATTGCGAAAATGAATATCGCGGTACTGTTCGTAACTCAGATTGGCGAGCGCCGGGACCAGCGGGGGATCAGGGACATAACTCTTCGTTGCAAGATGCCGGGCGACCGACTGGAGGTCACTAAAGTCAGTGACTGCAGCGACACTGGGAACAACGTACTTGCGCAACGCGACGGGAGGATGACTCATCCACGCGAAACTCATCGGCGTAGACGGGTCTGGCGAGCGATACGCTGCAAAAGACGGCGGTGCTGAGGAGGACTCGCGAAGTAAAACGAGGACAGATCATTGATTTGCGTCGCGTGAAGAGGAGACTCTCGAAAGATCGATCAGCGACTGCATTTTAAGTGCCTCCACGATGCGAACGTGCGGAGGTTTTGGACAAGCCTCGATGCTTCACCACGACCGGCTCAGACGGGTGAAAAAGCCGCCCTTTTCAATGCGGCCTGGGCGACGTGGTGCTGCATGAACGCATTCCACACACCACCACTGCGCAGGTTTTCAGCCATCAAGAGCGTGATTCCAGTATCAATTCCAATCGCGTCTGGAGCGACCCATCCTGTCGCCGGATTGAATGCGTTGGCGAATCCGTACCGACCATACACGCGCTTACCAAACTCGGCGCGCTGATACTGCAGCGTCTCGACGGCCTGGGCGGGCACGATTGCAAGTCCGCCACCGGCCGCGCTCGGCACGACGGTCCCATCGATGCCGCGATCGGGCTCGCTCCGGTCGTCTTCGTACGGACCACCCCAGTCGCGATATCCCGTCGCGGAATCGCTGCTCGTCAGTCCCCACAATCTGTCACCATAGTGTCCGTACCGCGAGGGATAGCGACGCGACAAACGTTTGAGGAAATCAATCTGCGCCAGGTGCGCCGTCACTGAATTCTTCCAATAGCTGCGCCCGCTTGGGCTTCGCAGCGATCGAAAATCGAAGAACGCCATCGGATACTGATGAACGAACAATGGCGGGTAAGCCAGAAACGAATCTCCGTCGAAATTCAGTATCGGACCCCGGTGCCAAGCCTGCCAGGAAACGGGATCAATCTCATGCTGCGGCGCCCCGATCGCCATCAGAACCAAAATCGTTAATTCGCTAAAGCGATCCCAGTGGTAGGGCAGCTTTCCTAGCTCGGGAGTCCACCCCATGGAGAGCACGTTGCTCTCACTCAACATCGAGCGCCAATTAGTACGAGAAACCAACTCTTGGCACAGACTCGCGATTTCGACGTCGTCGCTAAATGTGATCTCACTGCACATGACACCCGCCAGCATCAGCGCCGTGTCGATCGTCGATGCTTCGCATTTCATCCACCGGCGGCCGTCGCTGCGACAAAGGAAGTGGTAGACGAAACCATCATGGTGCTCAGCCATCTCAAGTAGCGAGCGCAATAGAATCCGTGAGCGTTCGCGAGCTCGCTCGTACGATTCGAGTCCTGATTCCGGAGCGATCGCGTACGCGGCCAAACCGAAACCGCATGCTGCCGAACTGGCGTATTCACTGAACCCCCGGCCATCGAGTCGTCCGCGGTCACTGATCAATCCTGTCGTGGGGTCGGCACCTTCTAAAAAATAACGATAGGTACGGCGCCTCAAATCCGTCAAGAAATCACCGACCTCGATCGGTGGGGACAGGTGAGCCTCCGACTTACGATAACGGCGCATGGGAGTTGGAGCACTTTTGTTAGCAGAAACAACGGCGCGCGAGGAGACGGAACCTGATGTCGCGATAGGCAGAAAATTGACCGCACGATCGCTGCGGACACGGTGATGCCTCTTTTTTGCGCACCCACCGCAAGCGGCCTAAGCGACATGACCGATTTTCTGCCAAGGCGCGAATGAATTCGACCATCGCGATGGGGAGTTCGAAGGCTGAATTGCCACGGGAGATTGTTAACAGAAGCTTTGCATTATTTCAATCGCGGGTGATTCCCACCCTCGCATCGCGATCAAGGTTGCACTAACCAACATTAGAAGATTTCGGAAACGGACTGGGTCTGAGCGTCCGATACGAACCGAGTTGTCAGCGATAACGGCGAACGAGTTCTGGCACGTGGTTTGATACGGTCTGCATGCCGAGCAAGTCCGTTCCGCAGCACTCCGGTTCATCGCCATACGTTGCTGTGCTTCTTGTCTCTCTCTTCTTTTCTTCGTTTACGGTAACCTTCTCATGTTCATGACCGACCATCCGACACGGCCATTCGATCACTTCACTTTGCATGCTCACACCCACGCTGCAGGATGTCACCCATCATTGCGGAGCATGCCCAAAATCCTGCGCCGCGACATGCACCGTGCCGAACCCGTAGAGATGATCAAGCAGCTGACATGGCGTTGGTGGGCGCAGCGGTTAATCGACAGCAGCCAAGCCATCTACCGAATCATGACCCAGCCCATCGGAAAGACGGACGCCTAATCGCACGCGCAACAGAATCCCAACCGCTGATTCATTTTTGTAGCGATTCAAAACCGCAGCTTTCCAAAAGTCTTCTTTTTCGGCAGATCGATTCGTGATGAATTCCCAACCTGTGGGCGAGAGCAACCGGTCTGCCCCGCTCGTACGTTATTTAGTCTTGACCTCGACGGTGCTGTTGAGCTGCCTCGGGTGCATCGCTTGTTACCACATCGTGGCCAACGACGGGCGAATCAACCCGATGGAGGCAGTGAGTCTCGGATTATTTGCAGTTTTGTTTACCTGGATCTCGTTTTCTTGCAGCCTCGGTGTTGTCGGGTTCGCTTATCAGCTGAGTGCACGCTGCCGGGTGGGGGGAAATTCGGATTCACCGGATGGATCGCATCGTGTTGCGCCGGAGATGCCACCCACGATCAACGCACCTGTTCGAACTGCGATCCTGGTGCCGGTGTACAACGAGTCGCCGGCGCGTGTGTTTGCTGCCGTGGCAGCGATGAGGGAGCAGTTGCAATGGGCGGTCCCTACGTCGTCAGGAATTTCCAAGTTCGACTTCTTTGTGCTCTCCGATTCCACGGATCCCGATGTGTGGCTGGAGGAGGAGTGGTGCTGGTCAGAATTGTCGAAAATGGGTGGTCTACGGAATCCAGCCGCGGATCCTGATTCCGACGAAATCGGCATTTTCTACCGACATCGATCTCAGAACACTGCTCGGAAAGCAGGCAATATCGCTGAATTCTGTGAGAATTGGGGTAGCCACTACGAGTTCATGGTGATTCTCGACGCGGACAGCTTGATGACGGGAGAAACGATCGTTGAAATGGTTCGGCGCATGAAAATGGATAGGCAATTGGGGATTTTGCAGGTTCCGCCGGTGCCCGTTGGCCGCTCATCCTTATTCGCAAGGATGCAACAGTTCGCCGCAGCGGTATACGGATCGACTTTCGCCGAGGGCTTTGATCGCTTCGCCGGTGACCACGGTAACTACTGGGGGCACAATGCGATCTTGCGAATCGGACCGTTCATGCGACATTGCCAATTACCGGTACTGCAGGGGAGTGCTCCGCTGGGAGGAGAGATTCTGAGCCATGATTTCGTAGAAGCCGCGTTGATGGTTCGCTCCGGCTTCAAAGTCAAGCTCGCTAATGATCTCGGTGGGAGTTTCGAGGAGTGCCCCACAACGATTCTGGATTTCGTTAAAAGGGACAACCGCTGGTGCCAGGGCAATTTGCAACACTGGCAACTCTTGCTCGCCGATCGAATTCATCCGATTTCGCGAATGCATTTTTTCAGTGGCATTCTCGCCTATGTGGCCGCGCCCCTGTGGCTGATGTTCCTGACCGCGTGTTTGGTGGCCGCGGTTTGGAATCAACATGCAGGGGCATGGACAAACTCCGATCGATCAACGTACCTCTCGATCGGTCTGTTCATCGCATCGATGGTTTTGCTGCTGATACCGAAAATGCTAGCGATCCTTTCAGTTTTGATGCGGCGTCCACTTCGCCAACGACTCGGCGGTGGGGTTCGCATCGTTGGAAGTGCGATCGTCGAAACGCTGATCGCAACGATGTTCGCACCCCTCGTCGCTGTCTATCACTCACGGTTCGTTGTCTCCATTCTGGCTGGACAGAACGTGAAGTGGAATGCTCAGCAGCGGGGTGAGATGGCCGTCACATGGTCCGAAGCAGCCTCGCAAATGTGGAAGCTCACGGCTGCTGGATTCGCCCTGTTGGTCGGTTTGGCAGCTTGGCAGCCCATGTGGTTGGTATGGTTCTCCCCGGTGATTGCCGGCTGGCTGCTATCGATCCCATTGACAGTGGCGATGGGAAGCCGCCGGATTGGGCAACTTTTTGCAAAATGGGGGCTACTTCACATTGCGAGCGAGCGAGACGTCGAACCGATACTCGATCGTCATCAACATTGGATCAGCGAACTCAATGAAGCTCGAAACAAGTCGTCTATTGACAATTGGTTTGATCGCTTGCTGCATGACGTCGATTTTTGCAAACGACACCTTGAGATTCTCGAGGCTGCCGCCAGCCAACTGCCAGTTCAAGAACACGAGCCAGAATGGTCGCAGCGCTGGTTACCGGTCCAGCAAGCGACCCACATTCCAAAATCCGCGAGACGTCGGTTGCTGTCTGACGATGGCTGGCTGAAGATGATTTCGGAGAGTCCGTAAGCCCGCGTTCGAACGAGGCGGAAACCACTCTCGTGCGGATTGTTGACCTATTCGATGCACATCCTATTTTCGTGAAATCCCCCCTTTTTCCAAATACTCTCCTCGCCGCACGTGATGTGCATTGCTTTCCACATTACCCGCCTCATCAAGTGCGAATGCCTTCAGGTTTTCGAGCGCATCGGCTGGCACTTCGGCTTCCCCCGACAAAATTGTCACGCGACGATACGGCGTGGACTTCACCGACGTCCACTCGTGCGATTGAGCCGTTATCGATCGTCGTTCCGCGAATTCGCTACCAGACATCGATTTTACTGGCGTCGTCGACTGCTGAATCCATCGCCCCCACGTTCCTATGAGTGCCGCTTCCGCCAATTCCATTGCTCGCGACAGCGATTGCGGGCCGAGGTAGAATTAAATCTGATACAATGACCCGAAATTTCTGCTCGCGTTGCGGGCATGCCGAAACCTTCGCGCTCCCTTGATTTCTTGTCAACACTGCGTTGTCAATCGCTGCTTGTTTGAGGAATAACCCTACTTGTCTACGTCATCATGTCGCATCGTTGCAGTCATCACCATCGTTTTTTTCGGAGCAATGAGTGGCTGCTCACGCACGCCTGAGCCGAACGACAATTCGGGTGATCATGCGGTGGTTCAGTCGGATGTTCCACCGAGCAATCCGCAGAGCCGCACTCCACTGAGCGATGCTGATTCGAAAGAGCCGTCGCTCTCGTTTAAGGCGGAGCTGTACGAAGCGAGTGCGGACGAGCTGCTCGGCGCACGACTTCCGATTGAGCAAACCACGCAGGGGTGGATCCGCCTGTTCGATGGTCACACGATGTTCGGATGGATGATTGCTGGCACGGCGAACTGGCGAGTCGACGAAGGCACGCTCACCGCCGATCGTGGCGAGCCGTGCCTGCTGAGCACGTCGACACGCTGGTCCGATTATGAACTCGAACTGGAATTCCAGGGCGATGCTGAAACAAACTCGGGAGTTTTTCTGCGCAGCCCAATCGACCCCAAGGACCCCAGCACCGATTGTTTTGAAATCAATATTGCTCCGAGCGACAATCCGTTTCCAACCGGTAGCATTGTCCAGCGGAACAAGTGCGACCTCTTTGAGGGCGACACCACGCTGTGGCACACGATGAACCTTGTCTGCGATGGGGACTCGCTGACGGTCAGGGTTGATGGAATGCTGATGTGCAAAAGTGACGATGCGGGGTCCCCTCGAAACGGACACATCGGACTGCAATTTCGCAGCGGCGCGATTCGCTTTCGAGATATCCGATTGCGGCCGTTAGGACTGGAGACTCTGCTCGATGCGAGTCTCACGAAGTGGAAGCAATACGAGGACATGCCTGGAAGCTTCACGCTCAGCGACAATGGGGAACTGATTGTTGATGGCGGCAAACAGCAGCTCGAATCGAAGGACAGCTATGGCGATTTCACACTGCTGACAGATTACAAGATGGATGAACCGGCGTCCAATTCGGGGATTTTCTTTCGCGATTCCCGGCGACGTCATGATGGGATACGAGTGCCAAGTCAATAACGCCATGACCGATGGCGATCCACTGCAGCCGGCCGACTGTGGACCGGGCGGCATTTTTCGCCGCCAGGACGCTCGCATTGTCGCGGGGGAACCCGGTCGCTGGAATTCGATTTTACTGACCGCCGACGGACCGCATTTTGCCACGTGGGTCAACGGGATTCAGGTCACTGACATTGATGATGACCGCCCCGCCGATGAGAATCCTCGACGGGGAAGTCGCATCAAACCGGGGTCTCTCATGGTCCAGGGCCACGATGAAACGACGCACGCTGCCTATCGTCAAATTGCAATTAAGGCGGCTCCGTGAACGAGTAAGTTCGCGTTTCCGCCAATCGTCTCAGGAACCCTAAGAAAAGCACTTTCACGATGCCCAGGGCCGTGATGAGCGACCTGTTCTTCGAGCGGTTGTTGAAGGTTTTTCGACCGGTGATAGGTGAAGTGCGAATCCAGTTGTAGCGAATGGTGTTGGTCGGACTCAGTTCGAGATCTGCATCTCTCCGTATGTATCGCAACGTTGTCCGGGGATCGTCTTTGCTCTAACGGGTCGCAGCCACGCTGTTTCAGACTGGGACGGCTACCCCGTCTCGGCCAACTTGGCGGGCGAGACTTCTTGTAACTCCTGCAGGTGGTATTGGGTGCGATCGACGGTGAAACGGATCTGTTCTTCGCTGTGTTCGCTCGTGATGAAGAACCTCAGTCGTGCGGCTGACTCATCGACGGCTGGATAGAGAATGGGCTGCACATTGATCGCGTCTTTTTTCAGCCGGTTGCTCAATCGCAGGGCGACCAGCGAGTTGCCTGTGATGACTGGCACGACGGGGGTGCCGCCACTGTCGCCGGTGTCGAGTCCAGCGGTTTGGCAGAGCGACAAGAACAACCGGCTGTTGTGCCGGAGTCGCTCGACTCGCTCCGGTTCACGCTCGAGTACATCGAGTGAGGCGATAGCCGCAGCGACCTGGCCAGGAGGCATCCCGACGCTGAATACAAATCCCGGAGCGGTATAGCGGAGCAGTTCCACCAGGGCTTGCGACCCCGCGATGTATCCGCCACACGAGGACGCTGATTTGCTGAGCGTGCCCATCCAAATGTCGACTCGGCGTGGATCCATTGCGAAGTGTTGCGCGATCCCGTGACCGGTTTTTCCCATGGTGCCAAAACTGTGAGCTTCGTCCACCATCAACATGCAGCGATGGCGATTCTTGACTTCGACAAACTTCGGCAGGTCTGAGAAATCGCCGTCCATGCTGTAGACGCCTTCAATCACCACCAGCGTGCGTCGGTACTGCGAACGTAACGTCGACAGCATGCGGTCAAGAGCGTCATAATCATTATGTGGAAACGGTCGTCGCTTCGCACCCGAGAGCAGCGCACCCTGCACGATGCTGTTGTGTGACAGCGCATCGTGCAAGATCAAATCTTCCGGGCCGACGAGATGTCCAATCGTGGTTTCGTTGGTGGCATGACCGCCAACCATGGTGATGGCCGCGTCGACACCGACCCAATCGGCGATCTTGCGTTCGAGTTCACCGTGAATCGGTTTCTCGCCGCTTACCAACCGGCTCGCCGAGACGCTCGTGCCATAGCGTGCGATCGCATCGCACGCCGCTGCCGAAACTTCCGGGTGACCGCTCAAACCGAGATAGTTGTAGCTGGCGAAGCTAATGAAGGATTCGCCATCGATGACGGTGGTGTCACCGACGATGCCATCATGCACGGTAAAGAAGGGATTGGGACAACCCGTCAGTTGCATTTGCCTCATCGTGGCTTTGAGCCGGCGATACTCGGTGAACTGAGTCACCTCGTCCTCGGGATCGACGGCAAGATTGCGAATGGGACGTGAGACACTTCCGTCGGCGGACTTTTCCCCGATGGCCGCCCGAAGATCCGCTCCATCGACTTGGTCGTCACTCAACCCTAACTGGGCATTAGGATCGAAGAGGAATGATTCGGCACGGCTGCGAGCACCGGCGGGCAGGTATCGCTCGACGGCTGCCGCGATCTGGCCAATCGTCTCGATTTCATCGAGGACTTGCTCGGGGAATCGACCACCAAAGGTCCGTTCGAGATTGCGGGCAATCTCAAGTCGTTCCAGACTGTCCAGGCCAAGATCCAGAACGATGTTGGTATCGGTCGACATGTGCCCAGCGCGTTCCCCGGCAACCCGACGAACGTGAATTTCAATCGAATCAATGATAACCGGATCGGCCGGCGCGTTCAGTCCGCTGCTGCTGGCAGCGGCCTTCATCATCGTTTCGCCGCGTGTACCGCTGGGTTGCTGCGATGCCTCTTCGCCACGAACCCACTGCGCGACAACTTTCAAATCGTTGTCGCGAACGGCGTGCAAACAAGCGTGTCGCTGAATCTTGCCACTGCTGGTCTTGGGCACACTACTGTTGCGGACGAGATAGACGGCATCGGGCGGCAGATCGTGCTCTTCGGTGATGGCGCGGCGGATTGCCTGCAGGTGTTCGTCCCAATCGAGATCACGGCGGCGGATCGTCTCGGCCACAATGACGAGTTGCTCGCGATCGCTATCGGTCATCGCGAAGGCGGCAACCGATCCGGCCTGCACCACGTCGCTGGCCCGCTCCACCGTCGCTTCGATATCCTGCGGATAGCGATTGACGCCACGTACAATGATCATGTCCTTGAGGCGTCCGGAAATGTAGAGCTGGCCCTGGTGTAAGAACCCGAGGTCACCCGTTCGCAGGAATGGGCCTTGCTCGTCATCGGTCATCGCCGCAAACGTTTTCGCTGACTCTTCCCGGCGCTGCCAATAACCGCGCCCCACGGAGGGACTCTGCACCCAAATTTCACCGATGCTGCCCGTGGACAGGATGCTGCGGGTATCGGGGTCAACGATCTCAATTCGCTCGCCGGGCAGAATGCGTCCACAACCGACGAGTTGTCTGGCAGAATCACTTTCAGAGACCTGCTGAGCAGATTTCTTATCGAGCGCCGGTCCATCGAAATAGGCTAGCACCGGGCGAGTTTGATCGGCACCGTTATCCCTGGGTCCGCCGGTAACGATCAGCGTGGTTTCGGCCATGCCATAGCAGGGTAAATGCGACGTTGCCTGGAACCCGATTTTACCGAAACGCTGCGTGAATGCGTCGAGCGTGGACGCGCGAATCGGCTCGGCACCATTGAAGGCGATCTCCCAAGACGAGAGATCGAGGCCCGCGATCTCGGCATCGGAGATTTTGTCAACGCAGAGTTGATAGGCAAAGTTCGGTCCACCACTGACGGTGACATTGTATTTCGAGATCACCTGCAGCCAGCGGGCGGGCCGCTGGAGAAACGCCATCGGGCTCATCAAAACGTTCGGACAGCCCATGAACATCGGCATCACGACGCCGCCGATCAGGCCCATGTCGTGATAGGTTGGCAGCCATGAAGCACCCACAATGGTCCGTGATGGCTCAAAGGCGTGCAGAATCAGCTCGCTGTTGGCGATCAAGTTGGCGTGAGTCAACATCACCCCTTTCGGGGAACCCGTTGAGCCGGATGTGTACTGCAGCACGCCCAAGGCATCGTTGCGCAGCCGAGGACAACGCCAATAAGAACCATCTCGATGTTCCGGGGAATCCGTGCCGAGCAATTGCACGCCGACGAGATCCTCGTGCAGCTCAGGACCGGAAAGCTGTTCGATCACCGCCCCCGTCGACAGGGCCCAGCGAGCGTCAGCGTCGAGCACGATCGAGCGGATCCGCGATGCCTTTCGATTTCGGCGTGGTGGAAACGCCGGCACCGCGATCGCGCCGGTGGCAAACACAGCAAACAGTGCCACCACAAAATCGAGACTCGGAGGGTACAATAGCAACACACGGTCACCCGGCCGGATGCCGCAGCGGCCCTGCAGATACCCAGCAAGCCCACGGACCTCGTTCCACAGCTCCGCGTACGTCAACGACTCTTCACTACCGTCACCATCGGTGAACGAAAACGAAGTGTTGTCTGAACGAGCTTGTTCCCAGTGCCGCAGGATCGACACAAAGTGATCCCGAGGCGGCATGTCGCCCGTGAAGTATTTTTGAAGGTCCACCAGTTTCAACCTATCGCAGGTACGAGTTTTCGACGACTTTCTATCCGATTCGGGCGCACCCCACGACCGGAGAGGCGAAAATCCCTGCTCGGACAGGCTTCCAGTTTATCTTCTCGAACCGGCATTGTTCATGGGTGCGTCACTAAAAGTTACGCGCCTAGCCGAAATCGGGTCGGACCCTTGGCCGCAGAGGGTCAGACCCCTTTTCGGATAAGCTCTTAGCTGGCGGACATGGAGACGGTCGGGCCTAACGCCAGATGCTCGGAGGCGCTAACCCGGCGATCCCGCTCGTGTTCTGCGTGCCCAATGGCTGCGTCAAAGGCGGCGATTGGGGCATTAGCTCGGTTGCCCGTAGCCCCGTTTGCAGCGATGAGCGGTTGTGGTGGGTGGCCAGGCTCGTGTTCGCTGGTCCAACATTGCTGGATAGGGGCTGGTAGCGGGTATTGCTGTCGAGGGGTCGCAACCGAGCCGCAATCTCGGGTGACACGTTGCTGGCGAAATTTGTCGTAGACGAAGGAGCAACGCGGCCCACTGGTTCAAAATCGACTTTTTGCTCGTGAGTGATTCGCGTTAAGCGCTGGGGGACTTGGAGAGTCTGGGTAACAGCTTCCCACTGCACCTGAGTGGTCGTTTCCGACATCACTTCGTCGCGTGCCTGCCAGCGGGTCTCGGGCACATGGTGGTAGGCGACCGTGGGTTGGCGAAAGGGGTTCCAGCGACCCTCAACGTGCGGTTGCCAGCGGAATTCGGTTACTGGCGTATACGTGCGACGCGTGATGGGCCTCGTTTCGGTTACTGTCTTGGGCTGGTATACGGTTTGCTTTTGCTGGGTCATCTTAGTCTCGACGACGGGTCGCTCAATGGTTCGCACGACTTGACGGTACACGATGCCGGTGTCTGGATTGGTGTAGTATCCCGGTGTATCCTCCGCGCTCAGAGCGGTCGGGGCGGACGCAGCAACCGCCGTGGCGGCCATAGTGGTGAACATTTGTTTGCGAAAACTGGCGATGGTTCGCATGACAATCCCTGGTCTAGCGTGGGGAAGCATCGCCGCAGCCGAGTCCGCCTTGGCGAGTGTTCAAGAAGAGAAGACAATGGAATGATTCATCGGACGTTCGCCCGCCCCGCATCACTTCGACATCGCCTCTGACCAAGAAACGCATGATTATCACTCCCAATATTCTGCAAATGCTGCGTTGCCCCGCCGACGGAGGATCGCTCGTACTAGCCGATCGGCAACTGGTCGATCAAGTCAATGCCGCGATTCGCAACGGCACGGCGCGGGATCAACTTGACGCTCGCATTGACGAACCCATCGATGCGGGGGTCGTCAACGCGGCGGGAGACCGCCTCTACCCCATTCGCAACAATATCACCACGCTAATCGCCGACAACGCGATTCGCATCACGGCAGGATAGGTTTTCAGCCGGCCAGCCACACGTAGGATATCGCACATGACCTCGCATCGAATCGGCGGCGTGATTCACGCCTATCAGAAGTATGATCCTGTGGCGTTTCCACCGCCCAGCCAACCGCCACCGGATCTAGTCACGCCAGCTTTCGAGCAGGCGATGATGTATGGCAATTTTCGCCAGCTCAGCGACGAGGAACTCGCCAATGCCGTACGGCTGGACCCTTCCCAGATCGCGGGCTTGGGACCGAGCATCGATTTTCTGCGTGCGTTACTCGAGGAGCGCAAGCGGAAAATCTTGGCGACGTACGAGACTCGGCGGGTCCAGAAGAAGTCGCGCAAGGCGTTTCAACAAGCCGCCGACCGGGTTCGTCCCCCCGCGAGAATGGAAAAACTGTTCCGCATCGCGGTTAATCAAGAGCAGCCGTTCCTGATCGAACGGATGTGGTACGACGCGGGGGACGACAACAGCGACCTCGCTCGCAATCTGCTCGCTACCGGATCGGCAATGGCCGACAAACACAATATCGAGGAACTCGCGAGCAAGTACGAGTTCACGGGTAACGAGTCGATGACGGTCCCCAAAGCTCTCGAAATCAAAGAGGAGCTCGAGAAGATCGATGAGCTGCTCGCCCAGCTCGACAAAGCTGAGAAGACGGCCCAGATCGGCATCATCGACATGGAGATGCTCTCGGAATTTGCCCAGCCTGGCGACATGGAACAGCTCGAGGAGATGCGAAACCAAGTCGAGAATCTGCTGCGAGAGCAAGCCGAGCGGCAGGGACTCGAACGCAACCAGGACGGCAACGGGTTCCGGCTGACACCGCAAGCGTACAAAATCTTTCAGGGACGATTGCTCAAGCGCATCTTCAGCGAATTGGCACCCTCTCGCAGCGGTCGGCACGAGGGCGACGTGGTCGGCGAAGGTGCCGTCGAACTGCAGCAAACCAAACCTTATGAATTCGGTGACAGCGTCGCCAACTTGGATCTGCCGCAAACTGTCATCAACGCATTGATCCGTCACAAAGACCAGCGGCCATTGCGACTGCACAGCGACGACATCGTCGTCCACAAGACCCGCAATCATCCCAAGTGCGCCACCGCAGTGATCATGGATATGAGCGGTTCGATGAGGCACGATGGTCAGTATATCAATGTAAAACGCATGGCTCTGGGGCTGCAGGGGTTGATTAACAGCGAGTATCCAGGCGATTTCCTGCGTTTCATTGAGATGTATACCTTTGCCAAACTGCGAGCACCCGGCGAGATCATCGAGTGCATGCCCAAACAGGTCACCATCCACGATCCATGGGTGAGACTGAAGTGCGACATGAGCAATCCCGATATCAGTGAGCACCAGATCCATCCGCACTTCACAAATATCCAGCACGCGTTGCAATTAGCCCGGCAGAACCTGGTCAATTGCGACACGCCCAATCGCCAAATCATGTTGATCACCGATGGCTTACCAACGGCTCACTTTGAGGGCGAAACGCTCTACATGCTCTATCCGCCAGACCCGCAAACGGAGGCGGCCACGATGCGGGAGGCGGCGTTGTGTCATAAGGAAGGCATCACGATCAATATCTTTTTAGTGCCAAGCTGGTCCCAGAGTGAAGAGGACATTCGGTTTGCCTACCGCATGGCCCAATCGACTCGCGGACGGGTATTCTTCACCAGTGGTCAGGATCTGGATCGCTTCGTCTTGTGGGACTACGTGCAAAATCGCCGCGATATTATTGCGTGAGCGACATCGCCGGCGGGTTTTGGCTCGCACAGCCGAACGACCTTATCATCTGGACTTCTCAGGCGGAGCATATCGGTCCATCATAGAGGCATACCGACGAAGTGCTCGCTCCCCACAGAAGAAAATGGCTCTCATGACATCTTCCATCGAATTGAACACCATTCCGGAAGCCGTCGAGGCGATTGCGCGCGGCGAGGTGGTCATCGTGATCGATGCGGAGGACCGGGAAAACGAGGGTGATTTCATCTGTGCAGCCGAGAAGGCGAGCGTCGAGACGATTAATTTCATTCTGGGTGGGCGCGGCCAGTTGTGTGCCCCCCTGCTGCCGGACCTGTGCAAACGCCTGGAACTCAATCCCGTGGTGGCGCAAAACAACGCCCCCTTGCAGACCGCGTTCCTGACTCCCATTGATATCGCGACGGCGAGGACGGGCATCACTGCGGCGGAACGCAGTGCGACCATTCGCCGTTTGGCCGATCCCGATGTGAAAGTGGATGACTTCGTTCGCCCCGGGCACGTCTATCCGCTGCTCGCGATGGAGGGTGGTGTGCTTCGGCGGGCCGGGCACACGGAAGCTGCCGTTGACCTGGCACGCATGGCTGGCTTGCAACCAGTCGGTGTGCTCTGCGAGATTCTCAATGAATCCGGGGATCGAGCATCTCGCGGCGATTTGGCGAAACTCGCCGCTGAACGCAATTTGAAAATCATCAGCATCGAACACCTGATCGCACACCGGCGGGTCAGTGAAAAGCTGATCAGCCGGGCAGCCACGTCGACCCTGCCGACGCATTACGGCGAATTCAGGATCATCGTTTACGATGTGGAGTATGAATCTCAAGAACCGATCGCGTTGGTGTTCGGTGACCTGTCCGCCCCCGGACCACCACCGCTCGTGCGAATGCACAGCAGTTGCTTTACCGGTGACGTGGTCGCGTCGCTGCGCTGCGATTGTGGCGACCAACTGCACATGGCGTTGGAGATGATCAGCAATGAGGGGCGCGGTGTCCTGGTCTACCTGCCCCAAGAAGGACGCGGTATCGGACTGGCACAGAAGATTCGGGCTTACGCCCTCCAGGACAACGGCCTCGACACAGTCGAAGCCAACCATGCCCTCGGCTTCAAAGCCGACATGCGCGACTACGGGATCGGCTTGCAGATTCTCAAAGACCTCGGGCTGACCGAAGTGCGTTTGCTGACGAACAACCCCAAGAAAACGAAAGCATTCAACTTGCGCGGTTTCGACTTAAAAGTGGTTGATCAAGTTCCTATCGTTTCGACCGTGAACAAGCACAACCAACGCTACCTCGAAACCAAACGTGACAAGATGGGCCATCAGTTGCCACCGATGTCGTGAGCCACCGGTTCACCGTTTCGTTGCACCGGATCGGCGTGGGCGAAAACCCCGAGGGCGAAAGCCCCGAGGGAGGACGCCTCGAGGGAGGACGTACCGAGGATGGACGCGGAGATCATCTGGATTGGTTTTTCTCGCTGGAGGATGGTGCCGACGCGCCTTTGGTGACTTGGTCGACGCCGGTATCTTTGCCGCACCTGGGAGAAAATATTTCGCGTCACTTGCCTGACCATCGGGCTCGCTATCTTGACTACGATGGCGAAATCTCCGGGAGTCGTGGCTGGGTGCAACGTCTGGTCGCTGGGGAGTGCTGCGTGCGCAAGTCTGACGCGGAGCAAATCGCATTTTTGGTAGATTGGGCAGCAGTAGCGAAGTCGTCGACTTCGGCCATCCGAAAGGGTACCCTCGCCAAATTCGCTGACGATTTGTGCGAGCGACTGGTCGCCCGCCAAAGGGGGGTCATTCGTTTCGTCGCTGCAAGCCAGTCAACAGCCGAGTAGCTGTTAACCCTTGACGCGAATCGCTCACACGCTGCCCGCTCGCCATTGTCCGTCGATCAAACGCTCCGTTTGCCCGGTGGGTGGGGCATCTTTCAGCAAGCACGGCAGGCGCGAGGGCCGCACGTTGTCGAAGCTGGTCAGTTTTCCGAACCGCAGCATCGATGCTGGGATTCCCACCGCGGTGAAGCCCGGATGCCCGGTCGCAGGATAGGGTCCACCGTGGTTCATCGCAGCACTCACAGCCACGCCAGTGGGCATTTTGTCATTGAGCAGACGACCGACCTTCGGCTCAAGGGAGAACGTGATCTTCTCAACCTCTGCCTCTTCGCTGTTGTCGTCGCTCGAGTACACGCAGCCGGTCAAGTTGCCTTCGAGAGAATCGATCGCTCGGCAGAGCTGGTCAACGTCTTCCGTCACGACCATCAACGAGGCATTACCGAACGCTTCGGTTTGAAAGCCTTCAGGGTCGCTCAGGAATTTTGCACCATCGACGCGCATCAGCGTATTGGCCATCGCACAGCGATCGGATTCCGTTTCACCGCCCCCGGTCAACAGTTCAGCGCCAAGTCCTGTGAGCGTTTGCACGCTCTTGCTGAGAGAACTTGCCACAGCGGGTGAGAGCAGCGTGCCAGCGGCGGTGGAAGCAAAGCGGGCTTGCACGGCATCGAGGAACTTGTCCGTCTCCGGGCTCGCTACGAGCATGACGATTCCTGGATTGGTGCAGAATTGGCCCGTCCCCATCAGCGCACTGCCGACGAATTCGTCGACCATTTTTTCGCCTTTTTGCTTCAATGCTCCGGCAGTCATGACCACGGGATTGACACTCGAGAGTTCCAAGTAGATCGGCTTGCCAGCCTGGTCGGCAGCGGCTTTGAGTGCGAGTCCCGCGCCGCGGCTGCCCGTATATCCCGTCGCGCCGACGCGTGGATCGGACACTAATCGCTCGCCATCGGCGTGGCTGGTCCGGTAAATCAACTGCACCGTTGCCGCTGGCAGGCCGCTTTCGGCGACGGCCTCGTGGGCGAGTTCGGCGAGCAAACGTGTGGTTTCGGGATGGGAACTATTCGCTTTGGCAATGACCGGGTTCCCCGCCGCGATCGCGGCGGCGAAGTCGCCGCCAGAAATGCCGTTGAACGCGAACGGAAAATTGTTAGGCCCGAACACGCAGACCGGTCCGAGCGGCCGAAAACATGACCGGATACCCGCCTTGGTATCGATCGTCGGCAAAGCCCAACTTCCGCTCCGGCATGCCGCTGCGGCGGCGCGGAGCTGGTTGCTCGTGCGCGGGAGTTCCACATCGGCCAAGCGAGGCGAGCGGGCCAGCCCGGTTTCGGAAAATGCCGACTCCACTAACGCGTCTTTGGCAGCATCGATTTTGTCCGCGTACAGCTCCAAAAACTCGGCGATCTTTGCCGCTGACATCCGCCGCAGCTGGGCTGCCGCATCAACGGCCGCATCCAGGGCCGCGTCACAATCCTGCCAGTCGCTCACGGGGAACGCTGGGTCGAGAGCAGCATTACGATTTGGATCAGTGGCTTGGAATGTCGATTGCGACGAGGCATCTCGCCAGGATCCGGCAATTAAAACAGGTCGAACATCGGTAGCGGTGATTGTCATAGCGAGAACTCATATTCGAGACGTTGCGAGATGAATGGCAAAGCCCTATCGTCGATGATCGGCACGTTCTCCTCAACCGGGCTAAGCGCCTATTCGAAATGGGGGTCCGACCGTCTCCGGCGGAGCCGATAAAAACCCTGTAAAATGACTCTGCTCTAAAGAGCCAGCCCCCTCTTCGGATGAGCTCTCAGTGTTGCTCTGCCCATGAAATCGATCCACATCGACCCGCTACCCGGTTGTGTTCCCTACCGGAACGAACGACTGATGCGGGTGCGGCAGTCGCAGACAGGTTTGCCGCTGATCCAATTCCTTCGCGAGTTTCACCCGCCCACGCCCCATGCCAATTGGCTGGACTGGATCGACCGAGGCGAGATCACTCTCGACGGGCGGAAGGTATCGTCGGACATGATCGTCAGGGCAGGAGAACGCTATCTCCACGTCATGCCCGACTATGTGGAACCGGAGGTCAATGTTGGCATCAAGATCCTTTACGAAGACGAGTCGCTGCTCGTCGTCGATAAACCAGCGCCCTTGCCCGTTCATCCGAGCGGTCGATTCAATCGCAATACGCTCACTAAACTACTCGAACAGGTCTATCCCAACGAATTTTTGCGGATCGCCCATCGGCTCGACGCCAACACGACCGGCGTCGTTGTGTTCTGTCGTACCGCCGCTGCCGCTGCACTCGTCCAGCCACAATTCGAGCAGCGACACGTTGAGAAACAATATCTCGCTCGCGTTCGAGGACATGTTCCGTGGCAGGAAACCCGCTGTGACCTAGAGATTGGCGATGCAAGGCATTTTGGCGGTAGGAATACGTCCGGGGCTCGCATTGTCCACGAGGACGGGCAGCCCGCTGAGACACTATTTCGGTGTCTCGACCGCTTCGCGGACGGTACGTCTCTCCTGCAAGTTACACCGATCACTGGACGCACCAACCAAATCCGCGTGCATGCTGCCACGATGGGATTTCCTCTTGTGGGGGATCCGTTTTATGCCCAATTGCCAAGCAAACCTACTGGGCCGCGTAACCCACGGACGCAGACGCTTCGCATCGATCAACCCGTGATGTGCCTGCATGCCTGGCGGATCGGTTTGATTCATCCCGACGTGCTGAGGCAGGTCGATTCCGAAGACGCGACAGATTGGAAGCCTATCCTGCAGACATTTGAAAGTCCGCTCCCTACTTGGGCAGAACGAAGTCACTCGCGGTGAAATTCGAGCACGGCGGTGTCGGCGTTCAGGTTGGGGTCGTCGCCGGCGTCGATGTAGCGAGATTGGCTGACGTCCCAGTAGATTTCGCGGTCAATCGTCACGCCCATTTCAATCAGCAGATCGTGCACGTCAGCGATCGTGGGGAACCGCCGGTTGGGGGTATCGTGCCAAGCGAAATCGAATTCACCGGCCGCCCGTGGTGATCGACCACGGGTGACATAGTCCTCGCGGAGCACCCGATACGCGAAGTTGGGAAAGCTGATAATCGCGCGCTTACCCACTCGCAACATCTCCTCCAGCAACGCGAGAACGTTATCAACCGCCTGCAAGGTCGCATTGAGCACGACAAAATCAAATTGATTATCGATGAAAGCAGGTAGCCCGTTATTGAGGTCGTAGTCAATCACGTCGATACCACGCATCGCGGTGGACAGGATGTTCTCCTGGGCGACCTCGACGCCCATCAATCGCATCGATTGACCCGAGTGCCGATCGCGGATTGCGGCCAATAACTCGCCGCACCCGCAGCCCAGGTCGAGCACGCTGTTACCCGCCGGGATCATATCGAGGATTGACTCCTCAGCAACCGTAAGCTGCACTGGAGTAATATCGGATGATTGCGCCGCATTCGTACCCGCATCGACGGGGGATCGCACTGCCAACGGTCGCAGTCGTTCTTGCACGAGTGGTCCATAGGTCGCCATGTCACGAGCGATTAAGAACGCATCATGCCCAGCGTCACTTGTGATCTCTGCGTACGTCACGCGTTTGTCGAGCGCCGTCAGTGCGTTGACAATCTCACGGGATTGATCGGGAGGGAACAACCAATCGCTGCTGAAGCTGATCAGCAAAAAGTCACAGGTACACTCGTCGAACGTTTCCATCAATCGTAAACGGTTGCCACCCAAATCAAACAGATCCATCGCCATGGAGAGCGTGATGTAACTGTTAGCATCAAACCGCGTCGTGAATTTTTGTCCTTGGTGGGCAAGATACGATCCGACGCTGAACCGCTGTTCGAAATCCGATGCAATCTGCCGTGGGTCATGACGATCCGGATCGAACTTGGCTTCCATCGCCGCCACGCTTAGATACGTGATGTGACCGAGCATGCGGGCGATCGCCAGGCCCGTGACGGGCCGGTGGGGACGGTCATAATACTGTCCGCCGTGAAAGTGCGGGTCGGTTTGGATCGCGTTGCGGGCGATGACATCGAAGCCGAGTGCCTGGCTGGTCAAACGCGGCGATGTGGCAATGGCGATGCAGGTGTGTGTGCAGTCGGGATACCGGCTCACCCACTGCAAGGCTTGATGCCCACCGAGCGATCCGCCCACGATGGCCCGCCATTTGTGGATTCCTAAATAATCAGCCAATCGCCGTTGGACTTCGACCATATCCCCGATCGTGATCCGTGGAAAATCCGCGCCATAGGGCCGCTCACCCTCACCACACACATCGCCCGGCCCGGTCGTCCCACGGCAACCTCCGAGCACATTGGGGCATACAACGAAGTAGCGATTCGTGTCGATCGACATGCCTGGTCCGATCAAGCCGTCCCACCAACCCGCCTGATCCGTATCGCTGTGGCGGGCTGCATGGGAATCGCCCGAGACCGCATGGCAGACCAAGACCGCATTGGAGGCATCGTCATTGAGCGTCCCCCAAGTCTCGTAGCAGCACCGAATTCGTGGTAGTTCGCCGCCACGTTCGAGCAGCAACGGCGCCTCCAACCAAACCGTCTGCGCATGCGTGAGCGGTTCGTCGCTGCGGATGTCGTCGGTACTGGCCCCTTCTTCGCTCAAGGAATCGCCTTATGCAGTCGCCGCTGCCAACGCTTGGTTGAGGTCGTCAATGATATCCGCACTGTCTTCGATGCCGATCGACATGCGAATGTACTCCGGGCTCACGCCAGCGCGTCGCTGCTCGTCTTCGGTGAGCTGTTGGTGCGTGGTGCTGGCGGGATGGATCACGAGCGTTTTCGCGTCGCCGATATTGGCGAGGTGCGAGCATAGCTGGCAGGCATTAATAAATTTCTTGCCTGCTTCCGCTCCACCCTTGATGCCGAAACCGAGGATCGCACCTTGGCCGTCTGGCAGATACTTCTGCGCGTTGGCGTGGTGCTGGTGAGACTTCAGACCGGGGTAATTGACCCACTCCACCGCTTCGTGACCTTCGAGGAATTCCGCAATCGTCTTGGCATTCTCGCAGTGGCGTGGCATCCGTAGGTGCAGCGTCTCGATGCCCAACAGAGTTAAGAACGCAGCGAAGGGGCTCATCGCTGCTCCGGTATCACGCAGCCAGTGGGTGCGAATGTGAAGGTTGTAGGCGATGTTACCCATCGGCCGAAGGTGCTCTTCAAAAATCGCTCCGTGATAGGAGGGCGATGCCGCACAAAACTCAGGCCATTTTTCGGGCTGATCGGCCCACTTGAAATTGCCACTATCGATGATCGCGCCACCAATATGGACGCCGTGTCCGCCCAAGAATTTCGTCGTACTGTAGATCACAATGTCCACGCCGTGTTCGAACGGCCGCAGCAGCATCGGTGTCATCACGGTATTATCGCAGAGCACCGGCAGGGCACCGTGAGGAGCCGTATGGGCGGCCTTCGTGATCGCTTTGATATCGGGAACGTCGTTGCGAGGGTTGCCGATGCTCTCCATGTAAACGAGTCGCGTATTTTCGTCGACCAGTTTGTGGATGTCCTCCGGTTTATCCGGATCAAAGAAGCGGACTTCGATGCCGAGGTTCTTGAGCGTTTGCGAAAATAGAGTCCATGTGCCCCCGTAGAGCGACGTGCTACTGACGATATTCTGGCCGCTGTGAGCGAGCGTTAACACCGCCGCCGTGATCGCCGCTTGACCCGACGCAAAACACAGCCCGGTCACGCCACCTTCCATCGCCGCCAATCGCTTTTCCAAAACATCCACGGTCGGGTTCATCAGCCGACTGTAAATGTTGCCGAATTCAGTGAGCCCAAACAATGCCGCCGCATGATCGGTACTGTCAAACTGGTAGCTCGTGGTGGCATAAATGGGCACCGCCCGCGATTTAGTCGTCGGGTCAGCGACCTGGCCGGCATGAAGAGCTTGCGTGGCGATGCGATGGTTGGCGGTGGCGTCTTCAGACATCGAGGATTCGCGAGGGTTTGGAGGTGGTGAAATGGCTCGGATCGGTCCATGAAATGGTGCGGTAAAGTAACAGATCCAAACACCCGTAGGTAGCAGGCACGGACGCTCACCACCCTCCGCGCGACCCCCACACGGGATGCTCATGTGGTTTATTTGGCCGATTGGGCGTGAGTCCGAACCGTTTTATCCTGATCTACTGACGCTCCGCTGAGCGTGCCCCAGCGTTTGATTCCATCCACTCCATACGACATTTGCCAGACCGGCGAAGCCCCGTCGGGGAGGGCCGTGCACGAGGAAGATGTGTTGATTGCCACGAAAACGCGACCGACCCCCCCGAGAGACCCGCTCGTTCGCAGCCCCATTGTTGAAACAGCCCGGGGTTCGATCGGACACCATGAAGGCCTCAGAATCCACTAAGAGCCAGCAGGGTGCCACTCAGACACCCCGACCTAGGCGGGTACAACCTTTCTCTGATCGCGTTTCTTACTTCAGTGAGCATGCAAGAAACATGAACCCATGGGGCGACATCTGCCTATACTAAGATGATATTGTTTTCATCACCTCTTACCACTTAAAATTTCCAGCCGTTGATCTCCTCGGATCCTTTCATGTCGACCACGACGGACCACGAATTTTCTGATCTGGATGCGAAACTTCCAGCGAATTCGTCCGCCTGGGGGGATGGCGAGGATGACGGTCTGCTACCGCCGCGACGGCGCGGATTTTTGAAAACGGCACCTGCATGGTTGATCAGCACGCTCGTGCATGCGGCGATTTTGCTGGCCCTCGGATTGGTTACCCTCGCCGATCCGATCAAATTAGTGAACGTGCTTTCCGCCACGGCAACGGACGACGACGGTCCAGAAATCGAAGAATTCACCATCGAGGAAATCGATCCCGGTGACCTGGAAATCGTCGAGGAGATCTCGGAATCGGTCGCGGTCGCTGAATCGACGGAGATGACCGAACCGGTTTCGGTCGATGTGCCTATGGACATTGCCGCCGTTCCACTCGACATGTCGGACTTAGCCGCAGAAATGGCTCCCACTTCGGCTGTTCTGCAAACACTCGCGTCGGTTCAAGCTTCAGCCATGGACAGCCGCTCCGATCAGATGAAAAAACGTTTGCTGCGTGAACTCGGGGGCAACTCGGCCAGCGAAGCAGCGGTCAGCGAAGCTCTGAAATGGCTGGCACTGCATCAAAGGCGAGATGGCCGCTGGACGTTCGCTCACAATCTGGTCTGCAACAACGCATGTGGCGATGCGTGTGAGCCGAATCGAGCGGAAGCTTACAACGCTGCTACCGCCATGGCACTCCTGCCATTCCTCGGCGCTGGACAAACACACAAATCGGGTGACTATCAAGACGTGGTGCGACGCGGACTGCAATACCTTATTCGCAGCGGCAAACCCGGTACCCAAGCAGGACTGACGGTTCTGGATTTGAGCGAAGCCCAGGGCAACATGTATTCACATGGATTTGCCACGATCGCCCTGAGCGAAGCGTACGCGATGACCGGTGACCCCACGCTCGCCGTACCGACCCAAGCTGCGCTGAACTACATCGTCGCAGCACAATGCCGCGATGGCGGTTGGAAATACCGATACCAAGACCCCAACGGTGGTGACACATCAGTCGTCGGATGGCAGATCATGGCGCTCAAGAGTGGATACATGGGCCACCTGATGGTGCCTCCCAAGACGATCCAGGGTTCGCTGCTGTTTCTTGATTCGGTCCAGTCCAATGGTGGATCGCGGTACGGCTACAAAAGCCCCGACACCAAGCTCAATGCATCCATGACGGCGGTCGGTTTGCTGTGTCGGATGTATACAGGGTGGGAGAAAAATAACGAAGCACTCCAGCGAGGTGTGGCGGACATCGTGAAGACCGGTGTGCTCAAAAATGATATTTATTACGATTATTATGCCGCCCAGATACTCCGCCAAACCGGGGGCCCAGAGTGGGACAAATTCAATACCGAGCTGCGAGATTGGCTAGTGGAGACCCAGTCCCAAGATGGCGGTGCCAAGGGCAGCTGGTTTTTCGAGAGTGCTCACGTATCGGCCGCTGGCCGCCTTTGCATGACCTCGTTCGCGACCATGATCCTCGAAGTCTACTACCGGCACATGCCCCTGTATGCGCAGCGCAGTGAAGAAGACGATTTCCCGTTGTAGTGAAAGCGAAAGGAAGGTGAACCTGGCGGCAGTGCAGCGAGGTCCGAACGCCACTCTGGCTCGATCCAGACCGATGGCCGGACAAGTAGCAATTCCGCTACCTACCATTTTTCCATACCGTCATGTCGCTCTTCATGGCCGTAGCGACGTCATCGACAAACTGTCGCTGATAGTGACGAATCAGCGGGGCGCTCACGACTGCTGCGAGTGTCCGCCCGCGGGAGAAAGAACGGATGGAAAACCGCACAATTTCCGTCTGCCCATCCAGCGATACGGTAAACCGTTCTTCGCCAATCATGATATGCCGGGGTAGCGTCCCTACGGCAAACGCATAACAAAGACCCCCGCCGGAATCGCATTGAGACTGAACGTCCACAACGCGGCAGAAATTAGTTGTCCACACGCGCATCACTCGCGCCACGATGGCTATGTTCTGTCCAAGACGCGGAGGTCCGTCGCTGCTCAGACGTGCCCAGTCGAGCTGTAGACAGCGGCGCTGTTGGAGGTTTTCACGAGCCGCGTCAAAACACTCAATGCCACATCCCAATTCGACAACATGCTCATTGGAGAAGTACTTGGCTGGCAACTCACCGCTTGTCTGACCGATTTCCTGGTACGTGAAATCAAAATCATTCTGACTTTGAATCAGCTCATCGATTCGCCGTTCCGACGGAGGTCGCAGCGAAATCATGATCCAGCGATCGCCTTCTTCCCCATCTTCGCTTCTCCCTTGATCGCCACACAAATGGCGTCCGATACGGACATGGCATCGATCTGAAATCGCTTTGCTGAATCGTCTGTGACGATCGTCGGGTTGGCCAATCCAGTCACCATGTCCGAGCCGATATGAGCTGTTTCGGGTGTCACCAGTGACAACCACAACCCCGACAACTTAGGGGTCAAAAAAGGAAACGGGATCATCAATCGCCTCAGACCTTTTTGCCGCGAATACTCCGCTAATATCTGGCGGTAGGTTGTTGTATCGGGGGCACCAATTTCGACAATTTCCGACTCCGGCAAATCAATCGCCGCTGCGGCCACAAGATAGCGGACCAGATCGCTGGTGCCGATCGGCTGGGTTTGCGTCGACAACCACTTCGGACAAATCATCACGGGCAAGCGATGACAGAGATTCTTGACCATTTCGTAGGAGAGGCTGCCAGCACCGATCACCATGGCCGCCCGAAACTCGATGGTAGGCACTTCACCCTCACGCAGAATTCGACCGACCTCCTGGCGACTACGCAAATGTTCCGATAGCCCATGGGACTCACGACCGAGTCCACCGAGATAAACGAGTCTCTTCACCGCAGCGTCGGCCGCAGCGTCGCGAAAATGGATCGCTGCCTTGCGATCTCGCTCAGCAAACCCACCATCACCTGACATGGAGTGAATCAGGTAGTAAGCCAACTGACAGCCACACATCGCCGTTTTGAGCGTTTCAGGCGCAAAGGCGTCCCCTTCCACCACCGAGACCCGCTCATCTTCAACGATCGTACATTCACTGCGGTTTCGAGTCATGCAGCGCACGTGGAACCCCGCCTTCCGCAGTGCAATCAATAACGCACCACCTACATGCCCGGTCGCGCCGGTCAGCAGTATTGGGGACTTTTTGTCAGTGCCTGATGAGCTCATTTCTCTCCAACCGCACGATGTTCGGATAATTAACCCGGGCGGCCCCACAGTCCCGGCATGGTGTGTGCACCTCCATCGTCACTTGTCGATCACATCCTCGACCCAGCTCTTGGCCCGCATCATGGTGGGGAAGCCGATGGTGGGGGCGGTCAAAAGAGCGACGTGCCGCAAGTCGTCTCCGGTGCAGCCAGCCTTGAGCGCTTTCCGCGTGTGGGAGTGCGCCCCACCCTCGAGCCCTGCGGTGATTGAGATCGCCAGTTTCACCAGTGCCACCTCGCGATCCGAAAGTGGTCCGGCTTCGCGTGCGGCTTTCCCCATCGACTCATAGGCCTGCATGAACTCGGGGAAGTCCTCATGCATCTTCTCGTAACTTTTCGGGATCATCTCGTGCCTCGCGCATGCGGTTAAAGTGAGTCTGCAAAGGGCGGCAAAAATTAATAACGATTCGAGTAGGTCAATTCTAACGGATTCACTCAACCTGAGCAGCGCGTCCCAGTATTTGATGGGTTTTGATGGGCCCCCAGTGCCGACTGTCGATCGAGAGGGGAACATTGTCGCCAACAACGAACCACTCATCATCACCTAACGGCAACGGGAACGTTGGCGACGAGTTCTCGGCGGGGTATGTGTGTGGGCGACGGGAAGGATCGATTCGATACAGTACCTCGCGAGTCACGCTCAAATCTTGGACAGCGACGGTTGCGTAGTTTGTCGAGGCAAGTCGCAATCCAATCGGACGCTCAGGTGTGAGTGAATTGCCCGAGATGGCTGTGAGTTCTTTGGCATTGCTTATCTGCGAAGCGGCGGGCGGGTCAACCTGCGACTGGGCCTGGATTGAGACTTCGCTGTTCACCGGCACAAGCTGATGCTGGAGGTTGATTCCACCCTCGGTCCAGAAGGCGGCCCAGACATGCATCTCGGTTTGTCTTTGATCGGTGGGGGCAGTGATTTTGAAATGGAGTGTTAGGCCAGTCGCGGGCAAGAGGGGACGTTGCACGCCAAGGTTTCCCGGATAGTCGTCGAGCACTCGACTGGGGCGATTACCACGATAGACATTTGCATGTTCGTAGACGAGCCAGCCCGCGTCGCCGCTCGCCGTCCATGTTCGATCGGAATCACGCTGCCAATGAGATGATGCCGCAGCGCCGTACCAGCGAGATGAGTCGCGAAAGCGATCGTCGTCGACCGGGACTCGGGGCATCTCGGCGAACAAGGGTTTTGATCCGTCGATGAGCAGTCGGTTCGACTCGTCTAACGATACGGTCTGGCCGGGTTTACCGAGCAACCGTTTGATGTGCAATCCCCTATGCTGAAGGAGCACCATATCGCCTGCATCTAGCTCGGTGGGTGGGCAGGCGGTGACGTCCACGAGATCTGGAGACAGCGGAGGATGTTGCATCGCCGCAATGAGCCGCTCGCCCGCGATCGAGCCGCCACAGTGCCAACACTGCACCGAGGAGGGTGGCGATGTTTTTGCGGTCCTGTTCGCGTTTGCTTGCGCCAGCACTGCCTCGTCGATTCGAATCGTGACGCCGCAAATTTCGCAGCGGACGGATCTCGACGGCCCCCACAGAGTCGGGTTCATCGAGGGGCCAGAGACACGGTAACGGCTGACCGCGCCCGTTTCTGCTTGGCTGCCGCCGCAGCCGCGAAGGGCTGCGAGTCCGCCCAGTCCAGCCGTCAGAGCTCCGACGCCTACCTTGCAAAAATGGCGGCGTTGGATTCGAAGTGGCAGCGGAGCGAACATCTCGATCGCCGTGAGCGGAGGAAATTGGTATTGCGTCACGAAGCCAGAAAATGCTAACAGCCAAGACGCAACGTATGGAAGCGTTGAAATACCAGATCGCCAACCGATCTGGAATCCAGTCGTTCTCGGAGGAAACGGAATCCTACCATGTCACATTTCAAGCCCGGCAATGATGCCACGCAGCCTTTCGCTATTGTAGTGGAATCGGTTGCATCCAACCTTCTGCTCAAGCATCCTGCGCCGGTTTGTCTGGAAGTTGATATCGACATGGAGCTGCGTGTCAATGTTGATTCGGTTTCGCTCAGCCAGCTCATTGACAGCCTCGTTCGCCAAGCGCTCGTGGAGATGCCCGCGGGCGGCGATTTGACAATCACTGCTTGTGAGACTAACACGGGCGTGGAGCTGGAGATCGCCGACACGGGACGCGATGTAGGTGATCGGATTTGCAAGCTGCCAATGGTAGCCGCAACGATGGCCGCCGACCTGGTTTGGCAAAACTGTCCTCAAGGCGGAGGCGCCGTCACGGTACACCTCCCCCGCTACCGACAAGCTCAACGCCGGGCTGCTTGAAAACTTAAATACATGCTCCCTCAAGCCCTCGAACAGTTCCGCAGCAGCTTCCATGCGATGCCGGTTCACTCGCGTGTCATCGCAGTCTTGCTCGTCGCCGCGATGGTGATGGCATTGGGAGTTCTCATTCGCGGCAGCAGTACGTCACAAACCGAGTATTTGCTCGGGGGCAAGCTGCTCGACGACAACGATCTCGACGCGGCTGAGATGGCTTTTGGAAGCGCGCACCTGACGGGGTGGGAGCGGGATGGGCGCCGGATGCTCATTCCCACTGCACAACGCAGCGAATTTCTGGAGGCATTGAAGGAATCCGCAGCGCTGCCGACGTCACTCCGCTCTCACATCCAAGCCGCCATTGATTCGTCGACACCTTTTGAATCGAGCGAGCAGAGATCTGCTCGCGTCAGCCACGCGAAAGAGCGTGACCTCAGCGACTATATCGCCCAATTCCCCGATATTCGCTCCGCAAGCGTCACCTACGATGAGGGCGAACGCATCGGCTTGGGACGCGGACGAAAGCAATCTGCGAGCGTCTTTGTTCAACCCGAAGGGCTCGAACCGATCTCCCCAGCCCGCGTTCAAGCGATTCGAAAAATGATCAAGGCTGCCTTTGCGGGCATGGTCATTGAAGACGTCGAAGTCACCGATGCGAATGCTTTGTCCCTCACAGGCGTCTTGGACAGCGACGACCCGCTCTCGAAAAAACGGCGAGAAGAGGAAGCCTACTACGAACAGAAAATCCGCTCCCAGCTCGCTGGATACGGAGAGATTCGCGTGAAGACTTTTGCTGATATCGACCCAAGTATGGGCGTCGAGAAGGCGAGCGTGAAGTACGAGAGCCAACCGAGCAAGCAAATCCGAACGCGGCGTAAGGTTGAGATTGTATCGCCCCAGGCCGCCTCCAGAGGAGGAATCGGCGCTCAGATCAGTGCGTTGATCACCAGCAATCGGTCGGTGAAGATTGAGCCGCCAATCCCGTCATCGACCACGCAAGTCGATGAAACCTCCACCGAACAACTCGCGGGCCAGCAGTACGAAGCAACACGGACGGCCGCACTCACGGTCAAACGCATTCGCGTATCGATCGGGCTCCCAGCGAGCTACTATCGCCAAGTCCACCGGCAGAACCTCGCCCAGAAGCATCCGGGCAGATCGCCCGCTGAACAGGACGTTCTGACCGACGACCAATTTCAGTCGTTAAGAAATTCCACTAAGCTCGCGATTCAGTCGGCCGTTTTACCACTGCTGCCCGATGTGGCTGACGGCGAGGACGCCGCATCCTTAGTTGAAGTGTGGGACTATCCCGATCTACCTGAACGATCCGTCGCTACGGCGGCGACGAGCCAAGCAGCTCTTCGATGGGTGGCCGACTCCTGGCAAACCATCGCCACCCTTTCGCTCGCGGCAATCGCGCTGCTAACGGTACGAGCGGCAATCCAATCGCGAACCACTCAGTCCGCTACCGCGGGTGAGTCGCCGATCACACCAGGCCTTGCTCTCGATACGGCGACTTCTCGGGAGCGACCGCTCGCGGAATCACCCCGCCGTGCCGAGCCGCAAACTCTCCACAGCGATCCACTACGCTCCGAACTCATCGCTGGCGTCGAGCGAGATCCTGCTCTTGCCGCCAGCGTGCTGCAAGGTTGGATTGCCGAAGCCGCTTAGTGTCTATCCGAAAGGGGTCTGACCCTTTAGAGACGAGTCATTTCACAAGATATTTAGCGGGCTCGCCGGAGAGGGTCAGCCCCCTTTTCGGGTAGACCCTTAGTCAACGTTGTTCTTCCAATGTTTCGGCACGATCAGCCGCGCTCCCCGGGCAAAGGTCACATAGGACCACGCCCAGGAGAGAAAGACGAAGAATCGATTGCGAAAGCCATTTAAATAGAGGATGTGAATGAATAGCCAACCCAACCAAGCTAACGATCCCTTCAACCGGAACCTACCGCTCTGCATGACCGCTCGGCGGCGTCCAATCGTCGCGACTTGTCCTTTATCGCGATAATGAAACGGGCTGCGTGGTGACTCTCCTTTGCCGGCAGCCTCGCGCCTGATGAGATTTCCAACATATCGGCCTTGTTGAATAGCTACCGGTGCCACCCCTGGTAGCGAAGTGCCGTCTTCGTTTTTGGCGTTTGCCAAATCACCGATCACGAATACTTCTGGGTGTCCCGCGATGGCTAGATCGGGACCCACCGTAACCTGCCCTTCTCGATCCGTCTCCACGCCAAGCGTCTTGCCGATCGGATTGGCTTTCACGCCCGCGGCCCAAATCACCGTTCTCGCGGCGATGAACTCGTCGCCCACCTGTACCCCTTCGGCGGTGATGTTGGTTACCCGGCTGCCCAACCGCACGTTGACTCCCAGCGACTCCAGTGCTTTTTTACTGTAGTCCGACAAAGCCTCGGGAAACTGCTCGAGGATACGATCACCTCCTTGCACGAGAATCACCTTGGCGTGCGTCGCATCGATCGTTTTAAAGTCTTTCCTCAGCGTGTTGTGGGCCATCTCTGCAATCGCGCCGGCAAGTTCAACACCCGTCGGCCCTCCACCGACCAGCACGAACGTCATCCACCTCCTCTGTTCGTCCAGATCATAAGTTCGTTCGGCAGCCTCGAATGCCATCAACACGCGGCGACGAATCTCGGTAGCCTGGGGAATGGTTTTCAGTCCTGGGGCAAATTGTTCCCACTCGTCATGCCCAAAGTAATCGTGGGTCGCCCCACAAGCTACGATGAGATAATCGTATTCTCGCTCACCGAAATCCGTCACCACCACACGACGATCAACGTCGATATGCTTTGCCTCCGCCATCAGCGTGAACACATTGTCATATTGACGCAGCATCGATCGAATCGGCGATGCGATATCGGACGGATTCAGGCCAGCCATCGCTACCTGATAGAGCAGTGGTTGAAACAGATGGTGATTGCCACGATCAATAATGGTCACACGGCAGTTGGAATCACCGCCAAGCACTTTGGCCGCATTGATCCCCGCGAACCCACCACCCAGAATGACAACTTTCTTATGAGCCATGACAAGACAAAACCCAGTTCGTGGAGCCGGAACGAAATCGCATCCTGGGATTCTGCTAGGAGCGATTCTACACCGCGGCATGATAGCAAGCTGTCCAGACTCCCCACACCCGCGAATGTCCGCGATTGAGAGCCTATCCGAAAAGGGGTCTGACCCTTTGGAGGGAGAGGGTCAGGCCCCTTTTCGGATAGGCTCTAGGTTACAATAACGCAGCGATTCTTGCGGCTGAGCGATGACGTCCTCGACTCAGCCGGTCGCGCCCCTCTTTGATCCCCACCGAGTCAACAATGCCCATCCAACGTTATCCAATGCATTTTTATGTATTGTCCTTCGCCATCGGCGTCCTCGCCACCTTTACGCCGGCCCAGGCTGACGTGCGCCTGCCGTCGGTGTTCAGCGATCACATGGTGCTGCAGCAGCAACAGGAAATCCGCATCTGGGGCTGGGGGGAGCAGGGCGAATCCGTGGAAGTTCGCTTTGGAGATCACGCCGCCACCACGCAAGCTGACGCGACCGGACGCTGGCAAGTTGAGTTACCCGCTTTGGAAGCAAACGCTGAGCCACAATCACTCGTTGTTAAAGGACGCAACGTTATTGAAGTCAACGACGTGCTCATCGGCGAAGTCTGGCTTTGCTCGGGACAGTCTAATATGGAGTGGATCGTTGCGAACTGCACCGACGCCGATAAAGAAGTCGCCGCCGCCGACTATCCACTCATTCGGCACATTGCGATTCCGAAGACCTCCAGCTTCCTACCGGTCGATGATGTTCCCGCCGACTGGCAGGTATGCTCCCCGGCAACGGTCGCACGCTTCACCGCCTGCGGCTACTTCATGGCCCGACATCTCTATCAAGAACTCCAAGTTCCGATCGGATTGGTCAATTCGTCATGGGGCGGAACTCGCGTCGAGCCATGGACACCACCGATCGGCTTTCAAAAAGTTCCTGCCCTTGAGAAAATTTACCAGTCAATCATCATGCGCACGCCGGGCACTGACGCCTATGAGCTGCGACTCAACGAGCATATCGAGGCTACAAGCGACTGGATCGCAACCGCCAAGGCGTCCATGAAGACAAATGCACTGATATCCCCCAGCCCTGCATTTCCAACCGAACTGCTGCCGTTCAGCCAGCATCAAGATCCAACGATGCTCTACAACGGCATGATCCATCCAATACTCGGTTTTCCCATTCGCGGCGCAATCTGGTATCAGGGTGAATCCAACCACAACGAAGGTATGCTGTACCTCGAAAAGAAAAAGGCGTTGATCGGTGGTTGGCGCTCGCTCTGGAAACAGGGTGACTTCCCATTCTACTATGTCCAGATCGCGCCATATCAATATGGCAATGAAGACGTGACGATTTTACCGCGGTTCTGGGAAGCTCAAGCCGCCGTCGAGCAACAGGTTCCCAACACTGGCATGGTTGTTATCAACGATCTCGCCACCACCGACAATATCCACCCACCCGCCAAACAAGAGGTTGGCCGACGATTGGCTCGACTGGCACTCAAAAACGATTACGGACGCAGCGATTTCGTTGCATCCAGCCCCACGATGAAGTCGTTTGAGCTCGATGGCAGCCAATTGAAGATCGTGTTCACAGGCACGGGCGGTGGCTTGAAGACTCGCGACGGCGAAACTCCCACTCATTTTGAATTGATCGGCCCCGGTTCGGCCGGCTTTCAGCCTGCGATCGCAGAAATCAGTGGGGACGCGGTAATCTTGGAGGCCGACAAAGTAGCAACTCCCGTCGCGTTCCGATTCGCCTGGAACAAAACTGCTGAGCCGAACTTGATGGGCGGCACGGGATTGCCCGTCGGCGCGTTTCGCGGCGGCGAGGTGCCGAAGTTTGTCGATACCCTCCCGCTCGGCGATGGTTACCAACTCGTTTACGATCTCGATCTCGCCCGACTCGGCAAAGATATTGACTACGATGTCGACAATAGCGAGAAAATCAAAGGCTTCGATCGCATCGCCTACCTCGTAGAACTCAGCGGTGAAGACGGCAGCGACCAAGCCATCTTCGTCTCAATGAACGCGTTCACCAATGATATTCATAAGATTGGCATTCCATCCGTGGCATCGAAAGCTCATTTTCAGCAGCGAGTCGAGTCACTCGATGTCTATTCAACCGTCGATGGGATCACGAGCGGACGTGACATGACCACAGGAAATATTGAATTCTGGCCCAATAATTACGGTCCGATCAATGACGGCAACGTCCCGGGAGCAAGCGGAACGGTTTATGATTTTGGCGATCAGCCCAGTGAGCCCGTCGATGGGTACGGAAGCATGCAGGTCCACGACTTCGGTGCCAAACAGACGCTCTTCGCCATTAACAAATGGACTTCCGGAGCAACGGCGGATATCGGTATCGGAAGTAGCGCCGGTGACACTCGCGATTGGACATTCACGGGAAACGCCGCTTCCTACAAGAGCAAGCGACTGCGAATCTACGTGCGAGTGAAGTAGGGAATCATCCCGTCTTTACCGATGCCCACCAAACCCACGCCATCAGCACACCCTGCAAAGGTAAACGGCTGACCAATGCCCAAGGCGGAATGGCTGGAAACTGATCGGCATGGATCAGCATGTCCACGTTCGCAGGGAACACAGCGACGAGCAGCGCGATCACACCCCATCCAGCTGCCCGTCGCAGCCGAGGCATCGCCAATCCGACCCCTCCGAGCACCTCAAAGAATCCAGAGACGTATACCAACGTCAAGGGCCAGGGCAGATAGTCCGGCATGATCTTCAAGTAGATCTGCGGCGATACGAAGTGATTTGCGCCAGCGACGATAAAAAACACCGACAGTGTCGCGATCGATAGTTTCTGTAACCAATCTGTCATCGTTGCATTCTCGGTTCGAACATCATGCGAATTCGACTACACTGTGGCTTTCGACACTGACGGAGTTGCGGATAGTGAAATCAGCTGGACAACGATTATGCTTCTTAAGGGTGTCTGTAGTCGCAGCGTGCCTGTTGACCACATCGGTGGAGTTCGGCACCGTCATGGCTGAGAGCCCGTTCGAACATGCCGTGAAAATTAAAGAACTGGTCCAGCCGTTGTTGGAGTCCAGCATCGTACGCGGTATCAGCATCGGTGTGATCGACCATGATCGGAAGTGGACGCAATCCTACGGCACACTCTCGGAGTCCGACGCGGCAACTCCTGACGAAAACACGATCTACGAAATTGGCTCGATTTCCAAAGTTTTCACCGGGATTCTCTTGGCAAATGAGATCACAGCAGGTGAAGTCTCGCTCGATACCTCGGTGGGGGAGATCGCGACTTCGCTGACCGATTCGAACCCCGAGCTTGCGAATTCCGTGTTGCTGCGGCATCTCGCGACGCATTCTTCGGGACTGCCTCGCATGCCGACTAACTGGAACCCAGTCGACGCGAATCAACCGTATGCGGATTATACCCGAGAGTTGATGATGGCGTATCTCGCACTTGCGAAACTGAAGAGCAAGCCAGGCGCAGCCAGCGGTTATTCTAATTATGGTGTCGCATTGCTCGGCGAATTACTCGCCATGAAAGCCGGGGCCTCCTACGAGCAGTTGCTCCGACAGCGTATTACGAGGCCTCTCGCGATGACTTCGACGTCCATTCGAGTGGACGATGACAATCGTTCACACGTTGCACCGCCCCACCAACCCAACGGCGATGGCGGCGACGAGTGGGCATTTGATGCGTTTGCCGGAGCTGGCGGCATCCACAGCACCGCGAGCGACATGCTGCGTTTTATGGATGCACACCTGCATCCACTTCAGGACGCGACGCAGCAGCCGCTCGCCCAAGCCATCGAGTTAGCTTGGCAGCAGCACTTGCCGGCCACCGATGACGGAGTTGCGATGGGACTTGGATGGCATTTCACCCGCGACGGAAAAACACGGTGGCACAGTGGCCATACCGATGGATACCATTGCATCGTGCTCATGAACCGAGAGATTGCGTGCGGAGTCAGTGTGTTGTGCAATACCGCTAGTGGCGATATCGATGCACTTGGCAAATCCATCCTTCGCGTGCTCGCAGGTGAATCCGTTGCATCCATGACAGTTTCGAACCTCGTTCTGCCAGCAGACGAAATTCAGCGATTGGTCGGGAATTATGTTTTCAAACGCGACTTCGTACTGAATGTTACCGCTAAGTCCGATCGCTTGTTCGTTCGAGCGACAAACCAACCCCAATTTCGAGTGTTTCCCAGCAGTCTGAGCGAATGGTCGTACCGCGACGTCGAGGGAAAATTGACATTCGAATTGCCCAAAGCGGGCAGCGCAACTGCCTTGACGCTGCATCAAAACGGCCGCGATATGAAAGCGATGCGCCAGTAGTTATTAAACGGAACAAGGTTATCTGCGCGATTGTGCATCCTGGTCACGTTTGATGAAGAATCGGATTGAGCATTTTGGCTTCCGTCATTGAATCTCGTCGCTCAAAACTGCGTTGATGAGACTCGGGGAGACGTGGCGACTTAAAGCAGCTCACGCACCACTCGGGCTTGCTCGACGCCGGTGAGTTTTTGCTCGAGGCCTTGGAATGGGTATGTCAAACGCTCGTGATCGATTCCCATTCGCTCAAGGATGGTGGCATTGAGGTCGCGAATGTGGACTCCATCGCGAACGATATTGTAGCTGAATTCATCCGTCTCGCCGTGGACGACACCTCCACGAACACCGGCACCGGCCATCCATATGGAAAAGCATTTGGGGTGATGGTCGCGTCCGTAATTCGTCTTGGTCAGTGCGCCCTGGCAATAAATTGTGCGTCCGAACTCACCGCCCCACACAACGAGGGTGTCATCGAGCAGACCGCGTTGTTTCAGATCGGTGAGCAACCCAGCCGAAGGTTGATCCGTATCACGGCATTGATTGGGCAGATCTTTGGGTAACGCACCGTGTTGATCCCAGCCGCGATGGAAAATCTGGGTAAACCGCACGCCGCGCTCGGCCAGACGGCGGGCCATCAGGCAACAGTTGGCGTATGTTCCTGGCTTTAAAACATCCGGCCCGTACAAATTGAGCACGTGCTGGGGTTCATCACTCAGATTGGTGAGATCCGGGACGCTCGTCTGCATCCGAAATGCCATCTCGTACTGGGCGATTCGCGCATCGGTTTCTGGATCTCCCATACGGCGGAGCGTATCTCCATTGAGTTCCGCGAGCGTGTCGAGCATGCGGCGGCGAACGCGCGAGTCGATGCCATCTGGATTGGACAGGTAGAGTACTGGGTCTCCACTACTGCGTAGTGCGACGCCTTGAAAACGGCTCGGCAGATACCCGCTGCCCCATAGCCGATTGTATAAGGCTTGCGCTTGTTTGCGTCCCGTCCACGACGCGGTCATCACGACAAATGCGGGCAGGTCGGCATTTTCAGTACCGAGCCCGTAGCTAAGCCACGCACCGAGCGACGCTTTTCCCGGCAATTGATTGCCTGTGCAGATATAGGTGATCGCTGGGTCATGATTGATCGCTTCGGTGTACATCGATTTGACGAGAGCGATCTCATCGACTTTGCTGGCCATGTGCGGGATCAGCTCACTCGCCATCGTGCCGTTCTGACCGTGAGACGAAAATTTGTAGATGCTCGGCGCGATCGGGAAACGAGATTGGCCGCTCGTCATCGTTGTCAGGCGTTGTCCTTGTCGGATCGATTCCGGCAAATCTTTGTCGAACCAGTCCTCCATCGCGGGCTTGTGGTCCCACATATCCATTTGGCTTGGCGCCCCCGACATGAACAAGTAAATCGCTCGCTTGGCCGCCGGTGGATGATGCGGCAGGCTGGGCAAACCGCCGGTGCGATCGGACTGCGATGGGATGCCCGGATTCGATGCCGGGATGACGGACGAAGATTCTGCTGCGACCGCAGTCTGCGAGCCCTCGAGTGAAGCCAATGCCGCCACTCCGAGTCCCGCACAGGACTGGGAGAATAGCGAGCGGCGGGTCAGTTGCGACAATCGCATTTGGGCTTCGGACGCGCCGATCAGATCGGATGCGTGTTGTTTTGATGAACGGCTCATTTGCAAACCACCTCGTCGAGATTTAATAGGGTGCTGGCGAGCACCGTCCAGGCGGCCAAACTCGCATCTGCCGAACCGACCAACTTCGATGCTTGATCAGGAGCGCCGCGGTATAATTCTGTTAAGTCCGTCAATAGACTCGAGAGAGAATTGAGTTCTTGTTCGGTTGGAACACGCAACACGATGCGTTCGAAGAGTTCCTTGAGCGACTGCGATGAATTCGAGGGATCGGTTTGGGTCATCTGACGCCCTAATTGCCGCGATGCCTCCATGGTCTGCGGTTCATTGAGCATGAGGAGCGCTTGCAGCGGTGTGTTGGTGCGTTCTCTGTGCGCCGTACACGACTCGCGACTAGGGGCATCAAACGTCGTCATCACGGCTGGCGCACTCGTGCGTTTCCAGAACGTGTAGACGCTACGGCGATAGACCTTGTCGCCTTCATCAGCAACGAAGGTCGCAGTATTGGAATCGGTGTAACCCACCGCCGCCCATAAACCGGCTGGTTGCGGTGGTTTCACACTCGGCCCGCCCTGCTGATCAACGAGCAATCCTGACACGCACAGCATCTGGTCACGCAGCATTTCTGCATCGAGTCGGAATCTCGGCCCGCGAGCGAGCAGACGATTGGTGGGATCGATTTGAAGCATCGCGTCACTCGCTTTGGCATCACGCTGATAGGCATCCGTCATGACCAATCGCTTCATCATCGCTTTGATATCCCAGCCACTCTCGCGAAAGTCAATTGCGAGCATGTCGAGTAACTCGGGATGAGACGGCGGCGTACCTTGACTCCCAAAGTCTTCGCTGGTCTTGACCAATCCCGTTCCAAAGAGATATTGCCAGAAACGATTGACTGCGACGCGAGCGGTCAGCGGATGAGTGTCGTCGGTCAACCAATGAGCTAGCGCCAGCCGGTCGGTAAAATCGTCGTCCGACTCACTCTTGGGCAATGCAGGCAAGAACGCGGGCACGCCACGATCCACTGCATCACCGGGAGCATCGTACTGACCACGCTGCAATACGTGAGCCTGACGAGGCTGCGAGGTCTCTTTCCAAACCAAGGTCGTGGGTATTTTGTCCTTCACTTCCGCTTGCATCTTCTCCATGCCGCGCCGCATATCCTGCAACGCCAGCCACTGAGGGGCGTCGCAGTAGACGCTGCGGTAGAACTCTCGCACCGCGTCAGCGGCGAGTTTCGCGTCGGCAGTCGCCGTCTCTTGGACGTCTGGTTTCGCATCAACGTCGGTCGCGGCCGATGGATCATTTGCAATATGAGCGAGTGCCTCTTTCAAGGGCTCGGGTAAATCCACGGCCCGATCAGCGAATGCCTTGCCCAGTCGAGCCTCGGCGTTGTCGTAGAGGGTCAACTTCACATCACGAAACATGTGGGCGGCGTACTGCGATTGGTAGTGGAGTTGAATCCGCAGTTTCGTCGGCGTGGATGCGGGCGAAACGAGTGGCTCGCGAAGCTCGAACCAAGCTGTCCGCGGACCTTCGCTTTGATGTCCAGCGACCGCCCAACCCGTGGCGGCATCGATCGAGCCATCGATTGCCTTGCCGACCGCAAAGCCATCATTGTCCTGTTGGCGGCTCGCCAACGCGGACCGGATCGATAGCGGCTGCCACTCAGCATCGTCGCTGGGACGGGCGTGCATGACAATCTCGCTCAGCACAGCGTTACCATTGGACGAAGCTCCCACACGGGGATGCTCATCATCAGTCAACGCTGCGAGCTGCAGCATTCGCCACTGACCGGCAGGCAAATCACACTCGATCTCGATCTTTTCTTTGGCTGCGATTTCGCCATCGACATGAATGACCGTGCCGTCGACGATGCTCGTTTGCGTTTTCGCTTTGTGTGCCGATTCCACCTTGCTCGGTGCCAGCACGGCAGAGTTATTGTCTGAGGCCGAAGCGAGTGCTTTCTCCCAGGTTTGTTGAGCGGCGTCGACTTCGGGCAGCAGTCCCGCCTGCTGTTGTTCGATCGACGCCATCCCCGCTGCGATCTCAGCGAGCTTGCTCGTTTGCTCCTCGCTAGGGACGCGCACCACTGGCGGATGGTCTTTGGCATTGCCATCAAGCGCCTTACCGTCGAGTGAATTGAAGAACGCGGATAGCGAATAAAACTCTCGCTGCGAGATTGGGTCAAATTTATGATCGTGACAAACCGCGCAGCCAGTCGTTAGCCCGAGAAAAATCGTCCCAAACGCATCCGTGCGGTCGATCACATTCCGAGCAAAAACCTCGTCGTAAATCGAGCCACCTTCGCTCGTCGTCACATTCAGACGGTTGAAGCCCGATGCGATCTGTTGATCGAGATCCGCTTCCGGTAAGAGGTCACCGGCAAGCTGTTCGGTGATGAACACATCCATCGGTTTGTTTTCGTTGAATGCCTCAATCACCCAATCGCGGTACGGCCACATCTCGCGGTAGTTGTCCAAGTGCAGGCCATGGGTGTCGCCGTACCGGACAAGGTCAAGCCAATAGCGAGCCATGTGTTCGCCGTATCGCGGCGAAGCGAGCAGACCATCGACGTACTTTTCGTAGGCATCAGGACTGGCATCGTGAACAAACCGCTGCACATCCGACCAGCTCGGAGGTAAGCCGGTCAGGTCGAACGCGACGCGGCGAGCGAGCGTGTGACGATCGGCAGGACCGCGTGGCATGAGCGATTTTTTTGCCAGTGCATCGTTGATCCAGTAATCAACCGGGTCACTATCCATATCTGCGGCAGCGTCCAGACGATCATGACGAACGGGCGGGATGAACGACCAGTGGGCTTGGAATTCGGCGCCCTGTTTGACCCAACGAGCCAGCAATGACTTGGCTTCGTCGCTGAGGGGTTTGTGGTAGTCCGGCGGTGGCATCTGCATGTCCGGATCCTCCTCACCGATTCGCTCCAGCAGCGGACTGGAGTCCCAATCCTCCAGGTCGATCACCGAGTTCGCTCCTTCGGCGGTATCGAGCCGCACGCCCGACTCCCGCTTATTCTCGTCCGGACCATGGCATGCGAAACAGTGGTCGGACAGCAAAGGTCGAATATCGCGAGCAAAATCAACTCGCTCGCTCAGGTCGGCCGCGTCGGCGTGACGAACGCCAAACCACGTCAAAGTCAGTGCGATAAGCGTCAAATACCGCGAATCGATCAGCAGCATGCGTTGGGCTCGAGTGGGAGAGGCGACCGGGAGGGGGCGGAAGGGTGTGCGAAACCGCGTCCACATCGTCGCAAGGGGGGAGTCCGCCATTGTATCTCATCAACCGCTCATTGCCAAGACAAAACTAGTGGGAGGAACCGCTCGGGTGCTCCCACGGTAGCGTGACGGTTTTCACCGGGCGGCACTCTTGGTCGTTACACGTTGGAAGGCAAATCCTCAGTTCGGATCACTCTGTCGAACGCATCTTCGTCACCAGTACGTCGAATTGGCCTGCATGGCGCGGCGTTGCCTACTTCGGTTCGATTTCCGGCAGCGGGCTGTCGTCCCGAGCGAAAAACATGAGGTGTTGCCAAGGTAAGTCGTTGTACTCGCGGACGAGTTTCATATCCGCGGCCGCGTACTCCTTCATGATTTGATTCTTCGGCATCTTGTGCAGCGGCTTAATGGGCACCTCGGGATCCTCGGCCCGGTATTCCAACAGCGCGACAACACCGTGGGGTTTGAGACTTCTCCGGATCGCCCATAGCATCGACTGGGGATGCGAGAATTCGTGATACACGTCGACGAGTAAAACCAAATCAACCTGCCCGGCGGGAAGTTGCGGATCGTCGACCTTTCCAAGAACGGGCTGGATATTGTTGACTCCCGCTCGCGCCATGTTCTGCTGCAACTTCTGCAGCATCTGAGGTTGAATGTCGACCGCCAATACCTGACCAGCAAGTGAATCGATATCCTCGGACCCAGAATCGGATTGCACGTCTTCTGCCGTGGCTGCTTCGCCCTGTTCCACCTCGAGAGCGCACTTCCTCGCCATGGGTAGCGTCCAGTATCCGTTGCCGCAGCCGAGATCGACGACCGTCATGCCCGGCTTGATACGCAGTTCGCTCAGTGCTTCGAGCGCGTTTTCCTCATCGTTTCTCTCTGGACGAATTAGCCAACTCGCGCCGAGATGCGACATTGGCTGAGCCACGATCCGGCCCATGTACGTGCGACGAGCTCGCTCTTGTGGACGCGGTGGGTCGGTTGGCCCCTGCTGCGGACGCGTTTCGACAGCGGAAACCTCGCTGCCACTTCGCAACGAGCCCACTTCGTCGTCCGCCCGTATTGTCGTTGAGCCACAAAGAACAGGTCCACTGACAGCCCACAGACAGGCGGCAATCCAGGCTCCGGTTGACAGATCCTTATACTTATTCTGCATCATCGGTGACCAGTTCGAACTGCGGCTGGAACGCTTCGTCGAACGAATACACGTTGTCAAAATCTTCGCGGCGATCGGTCTCGCTCTTGCGCATCTGCTCGATACGGATCAGATTGTAGACCAGCTCACCAAAGTCTCCCGTCGAGTGAAGGCCCCACCGACCCAGAACCATCCGCGCGAGGTATCCATACTGGTCGATGGCGTAGAGACGGCAAGCCTCACAGAGTTGTTGGCCGGTGAGGTGACGGGGAGAATCGATCTCGGGCTCGTCTCCGTGGCAATATCCCAGCTGCCCGATCCGGTCGAGGTTCTCGTGAGCATATTGCAGCGACTCGCGAATGAATTGATACGCTTCGAGCTTGTAGCGGGGATCGTCCCGGAGGAGATCCCGCATGGCTTTGAGGGGCGAGGACATGGCAGTGGATTAGGCAGATAATAGAATGACAACGAGATAAAATGAATCAACCATGTGCGGAAATAGTTTGCACCGATCGTAAGTGAATTGTACTCTCGATTGCGTGGAACTGACACTCCAGATGCAGCTTTATCTAGCTCGGGCGAGGTTTCTTTTTGCCCCGCACGGGCGGCCCCGCGCCGACCACGAGCACCTGGATCACCTCACCACTGGGCACCATGATCCGGCGTTTGTCCTCGGTGTAAACGATGAGCTGACCTGCCAAAATGTCCTGCGCGACGACGTTGCAGGTCCCCTCTCGGGTCAGTATTTTGCTGCCAATGGGCGGTAGTTCGGCGGCGAGCGATTCATAAGTGTCAAATTCGTATCGCAAACAGCACTTCAGCCGCCCGCAGCGACCCGAAATCTTAGTCGGGTCGAGCGAGGCGCGTTGCAGCTTCGCCATTTTCATCGATACCGGTGGCATTTTGCTGAGAAAACGACTGCAGCAGACCTCTTGGCCGCAGTCGCCGAAATCCGCCAACAGTTTTGCCTCCTCACGAATCCCAATCTGACGCATTTCGATCCGGGTCTGGAATTCTCGACCGAGCAATTTGACCAGTGCCCGAAAGTCGACTCGCGTTTCGGATATGAAATAGACTATTACCCGCTCACCGCCGAGCAATCGCTCCACATCAATGACTTGCATCGGCAACTTCAGCTTGTCCACATGTGGCTGGCAAGCGGCCAAGTCTCGCTGAGTCATCTCCGACATTTGCGACCAATCCCCACGATCGGTCGCATCGAGCCGGCGCAGAATTCGACCGGCAGTCGGATCCTGCAGACCACCAATCGCCGCGGGAGTCGCCTCGCACAACACCGTGCCAATCTCGGTGCCGCGTTCACTATGGATCACCACTTCGTCACCGTAACGAAACAATTCCTTCGCGGTCATCACACCGAGCAATCGCATGTTGCCATAGCGGCATACGTACTCAGGAGGCGCAGGGGAGGGTGCAGCGTTCATGCAAAGTATCGCTGGATCGTTTCCATCGTTTTATGGGCAGCGGTCTGCGAATCCGGAAGCGGGAATGCCTCGGCGCACAAGTAACCATCGTAGTCGATTGCTCGGAGCGCCGAGGCAATCGGAGAATAATCCATGTGCCCCAGCCCTGCGGCGCGGCGGTTGGAATCGACGAGGTGAACGTGCCCAATGTGACCGCTACCCGCCACAATTGCTTCGGCTACGTGGGCTTCTTCGATATTCATGTGGAAGAGATCGGCGAGTAACTTCACGTTGTCGCTCGATAGTCGATCGAGAAACGCAACACCGTCGCTGACCGTGTTGATCAAATTCGTTTCGTAGCGATTGAGTGGTTCATAGATCAGCGGCACGTTATAGGTCGCGGCATGTGAGCCAAGTGTTTCCACTGATTCAGCGAGATACTCAAGTGCTCGTTCATGGCTAACCTCGCCGCCATAGCGACCCTGCATGGATCCGATGATCGCGGGCGCCGAAAATTCACCACCGAAATCGATCATCGATTGAATGAAATCCCGTGCAGCAGTCCGACGGCCTGCATCGGGATCGGTGAGGCTCAGCCCATGTTTTACCATGCCCGCGCCCGTGCCCACCGCCGCGACCTGGAGCCCTGTGCTGCTGACGAGTTGGCGCAGTTCAGACCGATCGACTGCATCGGGGCCAGGCGCAAAGATCTCGACAGCATCGAAACCAAGAGCGGCAGCCCGCGCGAATGCATCGGGCAATCCTTCCCAAAAAACGAATGGCCCGCCGCGGGCCTCCTCAACAAGACTCACGGTGATGGCTGAATTGGACATTTCGTTTCGTGCAATGGGGGAAAAGTGGCTCATCCGACCGAAGCGTGCGCGATGGTGACTGGAGGTTTTCTGAGGATCGCGGTAGGGACGGCTGTTGCCAGCCGCCCCCCGCACAGATCCGTACGTGAGCCTTGACTCATACGGCTCCTCCGTTGGGTCAAACGATCGCGACACACTGTGACGCTACCCGTCGTGATTTCCCGTGACGCTCCAATTGATACTTGTTCCGGCTCAGAGTCCGAAGCATCGACGCCAATCCGGCAATACTTCCCTTCAGTGAGGTCCCTTTCCTCGGCGGATTCCGCCACTGCGGTCGCAGCTTTGTTCACCCGCGTCGACGGTACTACGGCCTCATCTGCCATCCCATCCGCGTTCATACCAGAATTGCGCTCATAGAGGTTCGCTGGTCGCCCTGGCAGTGAGTCATCACGACTTGACCCCAGGGGCAAATGGGACTTCCCGGTTCTCGCGTTTGGAATTTTCCACGCATGCACAGGTTCTTCGACTCCGCCATGTCCAGACTACCCTTACCAAAGCGGTGTAGCTGGTGTTGCCTTCCCGACGCATATGACACGGTCGGCACATGGAAGACCTGATTTCGGAGCTCAATTAGCTGGCCTACGCTTCCCCCTGCACGGACGCTCAGCACGACGTTGTTACCTTCGTCGCACCTCCGCCGGAGGCCGAAGTAGTTGGTTAGACCTTCCTCGTAAGAAACTTTCATTCTCGATTCCAAACCGGTTTTATCCCGGCACTCCATAACTCAAGTGTCCAATGATTTGTTTAATAAAAGCGTCCTCGGCGAATCGAAACTCGCCGAGAACCGTCGGCACCGTTGGCGCACCGTCGACCGGGATATCCCTTGTCAAGTTGCACCTCTGCAGAGCTTGATTCCGTTTCTCCCGGCAGACCCAGTATAAGGTCCAGCGACAACTCGCACAAATTATCATTGGACGCTTGAGCCATGCCTTGAAAACCTCCGGCGCACCCTTCGGTCGGATGAGCCGGAAAAGTTTCAGTTGGATCGAGCAAATACCCTCTAGTGCTCGTGCTTAGTCTCAAATTTTAACGCGGTCAACCACGCCTGCAGCTTGTGAGCATCCTCATGCGTCTTTGTTTTATGGCTGAGCCATTTCGGACAGCGATATTTGATATCCATGTGGTCGCCGTGGCTGTGTAGATCCACTTCGCATTTGAGTTTCTTCAGTGTGTCGACGATCTGGTCGGCCTGTTTTTTATCGTGTTCATGGCGGGCCATCCATTTTTCACAGCGGTAGGCAACCACTTCCGTGGCATTTGCGGAATCGCTGTTCGCGGAACCCAGAGACACCAACGTAACCGCGAGCGCCATTAATACGGATCGAAACATCAGATGCAAACCTTCGAGCACGAGAGAGATTGGGAAAGCGGAGAGTTCAGGCAACTTCGTAGCGAGTGGGCGGCCCTACGGTCAAGACCGCTGCCTGGGAATGTCGCCCCAACCGATCTCAGCTTGACAAACTAGGCGACTGGCTCGATGCCGTCGCCGCGTATCGCGACAGCAGGCGGAGCCTGCGAGGCAGTGCGGACCCAGGCGGTAGCGGCGGGAACAAACTGACAATGCGTCACAGCGTTTCCCAGCGGGGCGGCACCGCCCGGTATCAGCGACTGCTGCCTCTGCCTAAGGATTTGTCGGATAGGGAGTGATTCACCGAGAACAAAGCGGCTCAACCCGATCGATCGACCCGCAGGCGCGTCGTGAACGAGAGTGCGAGAGTGCGAGAGACGTCGCGACTCAGGTATCGCCTAACAATATCTCGTCAACCAACCGTGTTGGCTTGACACCCGTGAGTTTTTGATCGAGTCCTTTAAACGGATACGACAATTGTTGGTAGTCAAAACCAAGTAGATGCAACAACGTGGCATGGAGATCACGGAGTTGGACGGGATTGGTCGTCGCCGTGTATCCGACGGGGTCGGTTTCGCCGTACGTAAAGCCGGGTTTGACGCCCGCACCTGCCATCCAGATCGTGAACGCATCGGGGCTATGGTCACGGCCCATGAATGCCATCGTCCCGCCACCGCGATTTTCCCGCATCGGCGTACGCCCAAATTCACCACCCCAAATCACCAACGTATCTTCGAGCAATCCACGCTGATCCAGATCGTTTAGCAGCGCTGCGACCGGTTGATCAGTCTGCTCGCATTTGTCGCGAAAACCGTGGTTGAGCGACTCGCTCTTACTCGATCCGTGGGTATCCCATCCCCAATCGAACAATTGGACGAAACGCACACCTTGCTCGACGAGTCGCCGTGCCAACAGACAGTTATTGGCGAAGGATTCTTTGCCTGGCTCGGCACCGTAGGCAGTCAAAGTGTCAGCTGACTCCTTGCTGATATCCATCACCTCCGGCGCAGCGACTTGCATGCGGAATGCCATTTCGTACTGAGCGATTCGCGTGAGTGTTTCCGGATCACCGAACTGTTCATAGGATTCTCGATTGAGGGTATCGAGCGTGTCGAGCTGCTGCCGTCGCCGGGACCGTGAAACGCCCGGGGGGTTGGAGACGTTGAGAACGGGGTCGCCCTGCGAGCGGCACTGCACGCCTTGATAGACCGAGGGCAGAAAACCCGAACTCCATAATGCTTTGCCGACCCGAGGCAACCGTCCGCCCGACAACAACACGATGAACCCTGGCAAGTCGGAATTCTCCGTACCCAATCCCCACGTCACCCATGATCCGATCGAGGGCGATCCCATCACTGTCGCACCCGTGTGACAGAGCAACTGGGCAGGGCCGTGATTAAACTGGTCGGTTTGCATTGTTTTGATGAAACAAAGTTGGTCAACACACTTCGCCGTGTGCGGCATCATTTCAGAAACCCAGGCGCCGCAGTCGCCATACTGGGAAAACTTGTACTGATGACCCAACATCCGAGGTGTGCCGTTGATGAATGCAAACCGTTTGCCCTCGAGAAACGATTGCGGGCATTCCTTGCCATCGAGTGCGTTGAGATCCGGTTTGTAATCGAACAATTCAAGTTGGCTGGGGGCTCCCACCATATGCAAGTAGATGACTCGTTTCACTTTCGCTGGCTTTGGGGGAGCGAGCGAGCTCAATGGATCGGTCGGGGCATGTTTTGGCGTGAATCCAGCCTGTGCACCACCCGACATTTGTGACGCGAGCCACAATCCACCCATGCCCGCCGTCATGCCGGACGCGCATTGATTGAGAAAACTCCGCCGAGTGGTGTTTTCGAGCGACTGACGGATGACGGACTGTTCGATTGATTCTCTGTTTAACATTCTATTTGCTCATGATTTCATCGAGGTTCAGCAGCACTGCCGCAACCGCCTGCATGGCATCGGCGGGTGAGTCACCGTCGTCGAGACAGTTTTGGTATAGCGAACACAGGGCCGCGAGTTCGGTCTGCGTGGGTTGACGCGTTGCCACAGTGATAAATCCAAATCGCAACTGTTCGTCAAGTTCGCTGCGCTCGTCCAGCATCCGAGTTGCCAAGGCATGGGCGCATTCAACAAACGTAGTGTCGTTGAGCGTCGTCAACGCTTGCAGGGGAGTGTTGCTGCGGAGCCGGCGCGGTGTGCAAAATTCGCGTGACGGCGCATCAAAGGCTGCGAACATCGGATACGGGATGCTGCGTTTGATGTAGGTGTAAATGGATCGGCGATACCGATCGGGGTCGTCCGTCCCCGGTGTCTTCCACGGGTCGCCGGCAAACGGTTTCCAAATGCCGTCGGGGATCGGCGGTTGGACGGGCGGTCCATGAAGCTTTTCGGAGAGCAATCCAGACTCGGCCAGGGCAGCATCTCGAACCATCTCGGCCGGCAGACGAAAGCGTGGACCGCGGGCCAGAAGTCGGTTCTCAGGATCACTCGCGCTGACGTCGGGACGACTTGCTGAATCCTGCCGATACGTGCTCGAAAGGACAATCGAGCGGAGCAACTCTTTCTGGCTCCATGATTGTTCGCCTTGAAACCGCGTGGCGAGATGGTCGAGCAGCTCGGGATTCGAAGGGCGTTCGCCACTCGACCCAAAGTCTTCTTCGGTGGCCACAATCCCAATTCCGAATAACCTTGCCCACACGCGGTTGACGGCAACTCGGGCCGTGAACGGGTTTTGGTCACTGGCAATCCACTTTGCCAAAGTCAACCGGGTTGGTGTCGAATCCGACGCCGCGTCGTCAGCGGCATTCATCGGCGGCATCGAAGCGGGCACGCCCGGGATGACTTGATCTGCCTTGGTCAGAAATAAACCGCGAATGAAAATGTGCGTTGGACGACGCAGGTTGGCAGGCCGTTCTCGCATGATGGGAACGCTGGTGCTGGCGATTTTCTTTCGCTGCGTTTTGGCCTTGGCGAGTTTCTCGCGATTCTTGACCAGATCGTCGCCGCCGAGCTGTGTCTGCAAATCGGCTGCACCGGAGACCGCCAGGTTTCCGCGGCGAGAAACCAATGCGAACGCGCCGAGGGCACTCACACTGTGCTTCAGATCGAGTTTTAAACCAACGGGTTGATCAGGATCGCTAGAACGGGGAATCGCCAGCGGTGAGGCGAGCACGAGCACAGCGGTTCGCGGGTAATGGATGCGAGTGTAGGCGGCGAACCCATCGTTGGACTTTTCATTCAGACTTTGATTCGGGTCTTTGAACGGGTGCGGCTCATCACCGATCACGCGATCGAGCTCGATGGGGACCGGATCTTGCCCAGGCACTTGCAGGCTCGCTTTGATTTCAGACAGCACAAATCCCCACTCCGAATCGGCTTTGGCGGTCTCGAGATTTCGTGGCGACAGCGTCAAGCGAATCGCAGTGAGCTGATCGACACCATCGGGAATTTCACCCGTTAACGTGATCGTGGTTCCGTTGGAGAGAGTGTCGGTTGTGAGAAACTCAGTTGTTCCATCACGAACTTCCACCGTGATATCCGTTTCTTTATCTGCTTCAGCAGCGAGCTCGGTGATCGGTTGCCAGTGAGCGTAATCGTCGGCGAAAATATCGGTCTCGTGTTGCCAGATCGTTTCTTCGAGACTGCGAATTTCTCGATCCAGTCGCGCGGCGGTCGCGTTGTCCTTGCTATCGAGCGGAACCCGGAGGACAGGAAATTCTTCCCCGAGATCACTATCCGCGGTGTTGTTAAAAAACGCGACCGATTGGTAAAATTCCTCGTGCGAGATCGGATCATAGGGATGACTGTGACACTGCACGCATCCGATCGTGATGCCTTGCCAAGTCTGCCAAACCGTACTGACGCGGTCGAGCACGGCAGCGATCCGGAATTCTTCGTCGTCCGTGCCGCCTTCATCGTTGGACTGAGTCAACCGATTCGCTGCCGTCGCTACGAGGTCGTCGATGGTGGGGTCATCGAGCAGGTCGCCGGCAAGCTGCGCGATCGTGAACTGATCAAATGGCATGTCGCTGTTGTAGGCGTCGATGACCCAATCACGATATTTCCAGATTTCCCGTCGGCCATCGAGTCCAAGGCCCTTGGAGTCGGCGTAACGAATTTGATCCAGCCAAACCGATGCCCAGCGTTCCCCATAGTGAGGCGAAGCGAGGAGTCGCTCGACCGTTGCTGCGTAAACCTGCTCTTGCTTCGCCTCGTCGTCCTTGGACGCAGCAACATCAGCTGAAAACGAAGTCACGTCGGCAGCTGAGGGAGGCAAACCCGTCAAATCGAACGTGACCCGCCGTAGCCACGCCAAAGGATCGGCTGCTGGAGCAGGCGAAATTCCTTCGTTTTGTAGGGCAGCGAGCACGAAATGATCGAGCGGACTCCGACACCAATCATCCTGGTCGCTCTCGGGGATCGCCGGGGCAACAGGCCGTTCATATGACCACGGCTGTTGCCACTGGGCGCCTTCGGCGATCCAGCGACTCAACGTCGCCACGTCGTTTTTGGAAAGCGGGGCACCGTGCTCACCGGGGGGCATGATCTCATATTCGTCATCGGAAGTGACCCGCTCGATCAGCAGCGAATTCTCGGGATCGCCGGGGTCGATCACCCCGAGCGCCGCATCCCGGTGAATGAATGAAAGGTCGGCGGCCTGTTTCACGCCGCCATGACAGGCGACACAATGCTCGTTGAAAATCGGCCGTATCTCCGTCTCAAACTCCACCCCATCGGGCTGGGACCGATCAGCGGGAGAGGCGGCATTCGCAATCGTCAACCCGACGCACCACGAGAGCCCGACGCACCACGAGAGAATGAAACAGGATAAATGAGCTGGCATCACGCTTTGGGAGAAAAAAAGTCTGTTTAAATGCTTCCCAAACGCAACGCAGCGAGGTGCTTTTGGGTCAGCCGGAAGCCGTCATTGTACCCGAAATCTGACGGTGAAATTTTTAAAATTTACGCCGGGAGAGAATCACCCCGACGCGGTTTGCGCAAGCATCTCGGTTCATTTACGCTCATCCAACAGAAAGCAGTACGGCGGAACGTGATCTCGGGTTCGCAAGAGAAAGAACCAGGCAATTTGATTCACCGCCCACAAGGCCTTGGAGGATTTTTCCGCCCGTCGCTGTCTCAGGACGGAATCACTTCAGAACTCAGCGTTACCGGGCGTTCGTGGGAATGGGATGACGTCTCGAATGTTGGTCATGCCGGTGGCGTACTGGACGGCGCGTTCGAGCCCCAATCCAAATCCGGCGTGAGGCACGGTACCGTAGCGTCGTAGATCGACGTACCACCAGTATTCTTTTTCATCGAGCCCTGCTTCGGCCATCCGTCGCTGTAATACATTGAGTCGCTCTTCACGCTGGCTGCCGCCGATGATCTCGCCGACGCCCGGCACGAGCACATCCATCGCCGCAACCGTTTTCCCATCGTCGCTAACACGCATGTAAAACGGTTTGATCGCAGCGGGATAGTCGGTAAGGATCAGAGGACCGCCCACGAGCTGAGTCAGATATCGTTCGTGTTCGGCTTGGAGGTCGATTCCCCATTGCACTGGATATTCAAACGCCTCACGACAGGACGTCAAACGATCAACCGCCTCGGTGTACGTCATGTGCTCAAACGGCTTGTCGACGACGCCCTGTAGCTGGGCAAGTTTTCCCTTTTCGATCCGCTCATCGAAGAACGCCATGTCCTCCGAGCAGTGTTCGAGGCAATCGGCGAAGATATGCTTGAGAAATTTTTCAGCGAGCTGCATGTTGTCTTGCAAGTCGAAGAACGCCGCCTCGGGCTCGACCATCCAGAACTCGGCGAGGTGCCGCGACGTGTTACTGTTCTCAGCTCGAAAGGTGGGGCCGAATGTATAAACCCGTGACATCGCACAAGCGTAGGTCTCACCTTCGAGCTGACCGCTGACGGTCAGGTGCGTCGGTTTGCCAAAGAAATCTTGAGACGCATCGAGAGGCCGGTTCGAGCCCGCGAGTTTTTCCAGATCCAGCGTCGTTACGCGAAACATCTCGCCAGCCCCCTCGCAATCACTTGCCGTCACGATCGGGGTGTGCAGGTAGTAAAAGCCTGCTTCGTCGAAGAATCTGTGAATGGATTGGCTGAGGCGATTTCGCACCCGCATGACCGCACCTATCGTGTTCGTGCGTGCGCGTAGGTGCGACCACTCTCGCAGCTTTTCAAAGGAGTGTCGTTTCTTTTGTAGCGGATACGTTTCTCCATCACACCATCCCAGCACTCGCACTGACTCGGCGTGCAGCTCATTGTCCTGGCCCTTGGCGGGCGATTGCACAAGCTGGCCTTGTACAATCACGCTACACCCGGCGGTCAGTTTTTGCACTTCGCTCGCGTAGTTGTCTAGCTCCGCAGGAACGACGACCTGCAGGTTGCCCATGCACGTCCCGTCGTTGACTTCGAGAAAACTGAAACCGCCTTTACTGTCGCGCCGCGTGCGTACCCAGCCGCGAACTTCCGTCGCAGTCGGAAGTTCACTATGCCGACGACATGCGTCAATCGTCATCCAGTCCATGGAAAATCCTTACCAAAAATAGTAGTACATGCAGCCGGTTACTAAAATCACGCACACACCCGCGATCTGCGCACCTCGCGACGATGTCATGTTCATGTTCTCATTGACCGGCATGGTGATGGGCGTCTCCAGCGGATTGATGAGCGTCACAACCAGTCCCGTCGCTAGCACTGTGAAGAAGCAGATCGCCATCCGGTCCAAGAACGCGATTTGATCGGCATACCACCAGCCGCCTTGTACGATCCAGTCGCCGAGAAACAACATCAGGGCCGCATAGGCGACTACATTGATCAGAATCCCAAGCCAACCGAAGTACCGTGGCGTGCGGGGCGAGAAAAATCCCAGCACAAACACTGCCAGGATCCCTGGCGAAATGAATCCCTGGAACTCTTGGATAAACTTGAAGATGCTCTCGAAGCTATCAAGGTAGGGAGCCACAATGGCAGCGAGTAAGACGAACAACACGACAAAGGCACGACCGACAACGACCAAGCGGTGTTGGTTGGTCTCTTTGGTCACTTTGGCATACAAATCCATGGTTGCCAGTGTCGATGCGGAGTTAAGCATCGACGCCAATGAGCTGATCACGGCCCCCGAAAGTGCGGCCAAGATAAACCATGAGATCATGGGATAGGGTTTGATCAGATTGCGGACCAAGACCGGGAAGGCGGAGTCGTAGTCATAGCCGACTAATTTGCTGACCGCGATGTCATCGGGACGATGAACAGCAGCGATTGCGGCGTAATCATTGATTTGCTCAGCGATGCGCTCCGGTGCGTCAGTAGGCGACACGTTGAGATCTTCCCCCGCCTGTTCCGCGTTCTTCTCCAATGCCTGCCACGCCAGGTCAGGCTGTAGTTCGACAAAAGGTTTGTCGACAGTGAACACAGACGATGCGTCAGCCGATGCGAGCGCAATGAGATTGCGTTTCGAAGCGGACTCGTGCAAGTCACCGCTGAACAGGTTGAACGCCATAATGCCCGGGATGACCACCAAGAACGGAATGATCAGTTTCATGGATGCTGCGAAGACAATTCCCTTTTGTCCTTCGGCAAGTGATTTGGAACCGAGCGTACGCTGCACGATGTACTGGTTCAGCCCCCAATAGAAAAAGTTAGGAATCCACAATCCAACCAATAGGGCGGTCCAAGGAATGTCCGAATCTTCTTTCGGCCGGACCATGTGCGTCTTACCACCACTGCCATTATCGCCGTTGACAGCGATAGCTTCATCGTCGACACCATCGTTAAGCAAGATGAACCGACGCCAAAAACCTGCATTCTCAAGGTCCGCGATGGTGGCATCTGAATTGGCGACCTTGGTTTTGATCAAATCCTCTGCCGGGCGTTCGCTGAGTTGCACGAAGGCCATCACCATCACGATCACTCCGCCGAGAATCAGTGCTGAACCCCACACTAAATCCGTCCAAGCACAGGCTTTCAGACCGCCGACAAAAACGTAGGCCGCCGCAAACAGTGCAATCAGCCAGCACATCGCCGTCAAATTATTCAATACAGGAATCTGGTGATAGTATTCTGAAATGAACTTGGCACCGGAATAAATTACTGATGATGTGGCCACGAATACCAGCGTGACGACCGCGGGAATCGCCATTGCCAAGCGGGCGATCCAGTCAAAACGGTATTCCAAGAACTCGGGAATTGTGAATAAACCCGCCTTGAGGAAACGTGGTAAAAACAAAAATCCAACCAACACCAACGTCACCGCTGCCATCCATTCGTACGATGCGATGGCCATGCCCAACCAGTTCGCCGCCGATCCCGACATACCCACGAACTGCTCTGTTGATATGTTCGCAGCAATCAACGAGAACCCCACCAACCACCAGGTCAATCCACGCCCGGCGAGAAAGTAGTCCGACGCATCATCACTTGGATCCCCGTCGTCGGGCTCCTTCGCCATCCAAATCCCCAGCGTGATCACGCCGATAACGGATCCGAGAAACAACACGACTTCGAGAATGTTCATAAATGGCTGAGCAGGGCGTGAGGAGAGGTGACTTGGCAAGCCAGAAGACGTCGTAGTTTTACGCTATTTTCCGCCACCGCGTGAGGCTAGCAAGTGAAGCGAAGCAAGGTGATTTCACGAAAATTCTCACTCGGTCTCAGTATCGTCGACGGGAAACTCGGATGATTTGGCGAGTCAGGGAAATGTTGTGTCTCCAGGCAGAATGCGTCATGCGGTCCGTGACCGTTACTGCTCTGATTGCCGGGAAGATGGTTGGCCGTGTACAGCTGCATCCCGGGCTGGGTCGTCTCCACTTGCAGCACCCGGCCTGAATGAGGATCAATCACCCGAGCGGCGGGATGCAACTCTCGTTCATCGCCCGCCAGCACGTAGCAATGGTCGTATCCTTTCGTCGCTGCCAACGAGGCGATCCGTTTCGCAAACGCCGTGGGCTCGCGAAAATCAAACGCTGTGCCCGCGACATTGCGCAGCTTTCCAGTCGGAATCAAATCGGCATCCACGTCCAAAATCTTGTCGGAGGGAATGAGGGCAACGTGGTCGAGCGCCGTGCCCGAGTCAGCTCCACCCAAGTTCCAATAACTGTGATTGGTGAGATTGATAGGCGTGGCCGCTGTCGTCGATGCGGTGTACTCGATGCTCAGCTCATTGTCGTCGTTCCAGCAATATTCCGTCGTCACCGTCAATTCACCAGGGAAACCCTCGTCACCATCGGGACTGACAAGCGTGTACCTTACGCGGTCTGCGCGGGCGTCGGCGTGCGTCGCTGAGGCGTCCCCGGGAATCACCTCGGTACTCCAGTTATGATGTGAAAAGTTGACTTTGCCGCCGTGGAGGCAATGTTTCCCGCTATTGACCGTGACTTGGTAAGCCGCCCCGTCGATCGTGAATTTGCCAAAGGCAATGCGATTACAAAAGCGTCCTATTGTGCTACCAAAACCAGGGTGTTTGGTGAGATAGGGGGCAAGCGAATCGAAGACGAGGTTGACGTTCGCACGTTTGCCATTTCGGTCCGGTACTTCGACTTCGAGTAACGACGCACCCCAACTCATCAGGCTGACGCGATTGCCATGACGGTTGACGAGCGTGATCTTTTTGACGGGCGATCCGTCATCGGTTTGCCCGAAAGGCGCGGTGCTGATAGTCATGCTGAACGGCTGATGGCAGTGGTGGGAAGAAGATGCGTCGTATTTTACAGCCAGAGGAACGCGCAATGTACCCGGCACCCAGCGCGCACGCGGCTCACTATGGCCACGCCGTCGCATCTGGTATCAAGAGGCCGAGCGACAATCCTTCCAGGACACCATCTTTCTTTCCACGACACAATCTTTCTTTCTTTCCACGACACAATCTTTCCAGGACACAAGGTGTCATTCGTGAGCACGGCGTATAGCGTTTTTCCCGATCACCTCTCCGCATCCCAACACGTGGCTGGACTTATTGCCGATGTCCTCATTGGAAAACCTTCCTCCATCCTCGGTTTAGCCACAGGATCGACGCCGCTCCAAGTGTACAGCGAACTCTGCCGCCGACACCGGGATGAGGGGCTGTCCTTTGCCCAAGCGTCAAGCTTTAACCTTGATGAGTATCTCGGCCTGCCAAAGGGACATCCTCAAAGTTATCGCTATTTCATGCGGACGCATCTTTTCGATCACGTTGATATCGACATCGATCGGACGCATTTCCCAGATGTCCACGCAAGCGATAGGCAAGCGGCAGCGGGTGACTTCGAACGGCAACTACAAGAGTCGGGCGGCATTGACCTGCAACTGCTCGGCATCGGCACGAACGGGCACATCGGATTCAACGAGCCCGGCACTGCTCCGGACTCGCTGACTCGCGTTGTCGACTTAGCCCCCAGCACCATCGGCAGCAACCAGCGGTTCTTTGAATCGGCAGACGACGTGCCTCGGCAGGCGATCACAATGGGCATCGAAAGCATCCTGCGAGCTCGAAAAATCGTGCTGCTGGCCACGGGTACGAAAAAAGCTACCGCCGTGGCGGGCGCGATCCAGGGACCGATAACTTCGAACAATCCCGCATCGTTCTTGCAGTCGCATGAGAACGTTCATTTCGTGCTCGATCGGGCGGCTGCATCGAAATTATCAATGGACCAGCGATCGTAAAAGGCCGTCAAAACAATATCTTGGTAGCGGGAATGTAATCGCAGCGTAAAATTCGTTCGGAAATGAGCAGGGGGTCTGGGACACGACCCCCGGTTTCGATTAAAAATCAGTTAAACTCAGAAACTAAATCCGTGAGCCGGTCGCTCACCGAGCACCGCATCGGGAAAAGGGCATTCATGCTGAAAGTCGAATCCAACACCGCAGAGACTGCCCGCCAGCCTCACGAAAGCCATTTCTATCACAATTTAGTTCCCGCCTACCAGGCGGTCTGGCCAGCGGTCGCGAAGCGTCGAATTCAGGCCAATTTGGAGGCTCTGGATATCCCGCAGGGCACGCGCGTGCTCGAAGTTGGCGTCGGTACGGGCATGTCGCTTGACGCCTACCCGCCTCACGCCCGGGTGCTCGGCGTGGATCTATCAGAGTCGATGCTCGCTGAAGCGGAAGTTCTGATCGAAAAACAAGGCTGGAATCACATCCAGGTGCGGTCGATGAACGCCGAAAAACTGGAATTTGACGACGGCAGTTTTGAACTGGTCACCTCGTTTCACACCATCAGTGTGGTTTCTCGCCCCGAAAAGATGATGCGGGAAATGGTCCGCGTTTGCAAACCGGGGGGCCGGATTCTGATAATCAATCATTTCCGTAGCAGAAACCCGCTGATTGCCCGCGTCGTCGATTCCGCCGGAGGCATCACCCGCCGCCTGGGGTGGCGGACGGATTTAGAAGTCAATTCGCTACTGAACGAACTGCCGATTGAAGTCGAGAGCTGTCACAAAAACAACCCGCTGTCTCTATTCCGTGTACTCGTGGCCAAACGAGTTTGAATAGCACGCCCAGTCTTTGCTGCCCTAATTCAATCCGAACGCCTCACGCAGTTCGCTGATGACCGTCTCGGGCATTGCCGAGAGTGGACCGATGGAGCGAGATTGAACGAGTGCTTCCGCGGTCGATTCAAAAACCTCCAAGCGATCAAAGGTCGCTAATATGCTGCCTCCTGTGATCAGCACGCCATCGTTCTCCAGCACCGCAGTGGGCGACGACGTGGAAACGTGATTGGCGATCGAGCCGTCGCCAAGGTATTGGACGCCATAGGGGACCCGAACGACGTCTCGCAAAAATACGTAACTCTCTGGAATCGTTTTGGAGTCAAACATTCCGTCGGTCACGCTGAATGCGGTCGCGGCAACTGGATGCGCAAACGCGATCGCGTTGACATCTGGATGTTTTCGGTAGATCGCTTGGTGAGCCAGTGCCGCGCGGCTCGCTTTCTTGCCCGCCTCCCGAGCAGAGCCTTCCACATAGACCAGGTCACCGGCAACCAAAGTCTCGCGGTCACGCTGCGTCGGCGTGATCACAAATGCATCCGCCGCAACCCGGGCCGAAAAGCTCCCCTCGGTGCTGATCAAAAGACCTTGTCGACATCCCCGACGGACAAACTCGCGCAGCGTGCGGCGGAGCTCGAGCTCTTCGGACGTCGGCTGATGATTTTCCAGCGAATCCAGCTCCACGCTACGCTCGCGTGCCAGTTTCAACTGAGGTTCGTTGAGGTAGTTGATCTTCCCGATTTGGCTGGCGTGAATCAGTGTCTTCGCACAGAACTCGAACGCTTCAAATCGTTCGAACGCCTGGGAGAGCGAGTGACCGCCGACCACCACACCATGATTCTCCAAGATCACGCTATCGCATCCGGCTAGAAACTGCTTGGCGATCGATTCACCGAGCCGTTCACTCCCCGGCAAAGCATAGGGTGCGAACCCCGTCGTGCCGCAGACCGAGTTGGCCTGATGGAAAATCCGCGTGTCCGGTGTGCGACCACAGATACTGAAGGCGACCAAGGCGACGGGATGAGCGTGTACGATTGCACCGATATCCGGTCGAACTTCGTAGATCGCTTTGTGAAACGGATACTCCGATGACGGCGGATGCTTGCCATCAATTGTACCGTCCGCTCGCACGCACACGATGTCTTCACGTTGCAGGCGGCCCTTGTCGACCCGTGCTGGCGTGATCCAAATATCACCATTAGTGTCGCGAATTGACAGGTTACCGCCCGAGGTCGTTGTCATCCGCGAACGATAGATTCTTTGCATCGCAGCGATGATTTGATCGCGTGGATGCGTCCATTGAGAACGTTGGTTGCATGGAGACTGGTGCATCAGCAGCTCGAGTTCGTTGAAAAAAGTTTGAGTTGGTATGTGTCATGCCCCACGGGGACGGGCGGCAATCTTGTCGCGGCTGAAAGTCAGATTTTGACCTGATCGGCGTCAACGGGAACAGAGTGATTCTGAACGCTTTCTTATCGGTTCGCTAGCACGTTTGCTTCGTACCTTTGGACAGCTGTTAACCATTCGCGACCGACTGGGACGCCGGATGATTCGCAGTAGTGATCCCAGATGGCACCGAAGGGCATCGTCTTCTGTTCCTCCATCAATGCCAAGCGGGCAGTGAAGTCGCCTTCCCTTTCGAGCCGTTGCAGTTCTTTCGTGGGTTCGAGCAACGCCATCAACAACGCCTTGAGTGTGTTCCTTGTCCCAATCACCCACGCCGCGACGCGGTTGATGCTGGCGTCGAAGAAGTCCAGTCCGATGTGAACACGATCTAGGCTCTTGCTGCGAACAATCTCCTGCATGATCGCTTGAAGTTCGTCCGTCATGGTCACGACGTGATCGCTATCCCAACGCACCCCGCGACTAACGTGGAGAAGCAGTTGCGGCACGTACAGCAACATCGATGAGATCTTGTCCGAGACGACTTCCGTGGGGTGGAAGTGTCCCGCATCGAGACAAAGGACCTTCTGTCGCGTAATGGCGTACCCCATGTAGAACTCGTGCGAGCCGACGACATAACTTTCCGAGCCGATCCCGAACAGCTTGCATTCGACCGCATCGAGCATGCGTGATTTGTCGATCGACTCGGCAAACATCTCATCAAGCGAATCCGCCAAGCGTTGACGAGGTGCCATCCGGTCGGCGGGCGTGTCTTTGTAACCATCAGGAACCCACACGTTGTTCATGCACGGGTTGCCTTGTGCGTCCCCCATCGCGGCAGCGATGTGGCGACAGGTCTTTCCATGATCAATCCAGTACTGACGAATCCCCGCATCAGGATGGGCGAGCGTGAGGCCGTCGGAGGCTTTAGGATGCGAGAAATAACTCGGATTGAAATCGAGCGAAATGTCTTGAGATCCTGCCCAGTCGATCCAGCCTTGGAAATGTTCGACCCCGATCTGGTCACGATCAACGGGCTCGTCAAACTCGCCGTAGAGAGCGTGCAGATTCAAGCGATGACGCCCGGGAATCAGTGAATAGGCCATCTCCAAATCCTGACGAAGCTCTGAAGCCGAACGCGCTCTGCCAGGATAATTTCCCGTCACGGCCAGGCCGCTGCCCAATAGCGCGCCATCGATCTCAAAGCCCGCCACGTCGTCGCCTTGCCAACAATGCATGGAAACGGCGGATCTCGCGAGACGCTTCAGCGCCGTACCCACATCGACACCGATGCTCTGGTATCGCTCAGTCGCCAATCCAAACGCGGTGTCGAGACTCGATGGACTGCTCATAGCATGCCGGCGACTTGGGTGAGGGGTATACTAAAGTGTAATGGTAAGCATTTTAAGGTTGCTGCACACTCCACTGCAGAACCTCCTGGTGGAGTCCTCCCGCCCGCTGGCGGTCGCATCGACAGCTGGCGCGGTCTTTGCAGGGAAGTCAATCAATGCATGCCTGCCTTGGAAGAGTCCCGTGAGCCCATAGGCCAGTGACGGGACCTTTTGGCGGGGGGAGGGTCGCTCTCGACGGGACGACTGTCGACCTGTATTCTAAAATAGCGGCCCTCTCTCCCATTTCGTTCTCGCATCACATCTTCCCCTTCCACCACCTCTCAGGTTTCCCCATGAATCGCCGAAATTTTCGTTTTGTCTTCACGATTGCCTGTTCGATGGCCATCGCCGGGCTCCTCATGCCGCGGCCAACGTCGGCTGAGGTGACGCTGAACATTGGCGACAAAGCTCCCGCTTTGGATATCGAACACTACATTCACGAACCCAAAGATGGCCGAGACAAGGTCACTGAATTTAAGAAAGGGAAAGTCTACGTCATTGAGTTCTGGGCGACGTGGTGCGGACCTTGCATTCAAAGTATGCCGCACCTGGCCGAACTGCAGAACCAGTATCGCGGTGAAGGCGTGCAGATCGTCAGTGTCTCCGACGAAGACTTGGACACCGTTAAAGCATTTATGGCGAAGGACTATCCGGGCAAAGATATTACCTACGGCGAACTCACAAGCGCCTACACCATCACAGCCGATCCCGATGGCTCGGTCAGTACGGACTACATGCTCGCGGCTGGCCAAAACGGCATCCCCTGCGCTTTCGTGGTGGGCAAAACCGGTTTGATCGAGTGGATCGGACACCCAGCGGACCCCAACAGTCCCATGCCAATCGACGAAGTCGTCGCTGGCACGTGGGATCGCGAAGCCTACAAGGAACAGTTGAAGCAAGAACAGAAGCTGATGGCTGCCATGCAGAAGATCAACCAACTTGCCGGAACTGGGAAGTTCGAAGACGCCATTAAAGTCGTTGACAAAACACTCGAAGAGATCAAAGGTGACAATCCGAAGACCGACATGATTCGCGAGCAACTCGTCAACTTCCGTTACAATCTGCGGTTGGATGCGGGTGACAAGTCCGACGACGTGCTGGACTTCTTTCGCAAGCAAATCGCCGATGCGAAAGGCGATCCACGCGCCATTACCCAGTTCGCATTCGGTTTGATGTCGTCGATGCAGCAAGGTACCGACCCCGGTCCCCTCGCGAAGGAGACAATCAAAGCGCTTCAAGCGGACATCGACAAGGCCGACGAAGAAATCAAGCCACTGATGTATGTGTGCATCTCGCAAATCAGTGCGTCCATGTCCAACTTTGACGAAGCGATCACGGCGCAGACAAAAGCCGTGGAGTTGTCCGAGGGCAAGCAAAAGGAACGCATGCAACAAATGCTGGATGAGATGAAAGAAATGGCGACCGAGCAAGAAGATAAAGCCGACGACGCCAAGTAACACGGCGGGGGACTTTGGGCGAGGCGGTTCGTTATGCGTTGAACCAGTGGCATGAGCTATCGGTGTTCTTGGGCGATGGTGCGATCCCGAGAAGCGGGATGCAAGGTGAGATTCGGCATCTGGCATCGCATCTGGCAACGACTGATTCAATCCAAAGCCGGCTTGCCACCGATATCCTATAAACCGACCATAAAATCAGCTTGAAGTCCCACGGAATCACCTGCTACCAGACCGACTACACCCCACGTAAGAGCCTATCCGAAAAGGGGTCTGACCCTCTCCGGCGGGCCGTTAAATGGCTCATCCGACCGAAGCGTGCGCGATGGTGACTGGAGGGTTTCTGAGGATCGCGGTAGGGACGGCTGTTGCCAGCCGCCCCCCGCACAGATCCGTACGTGAGCCTTGACTCATACGGCTCCTCCGTTGGGTCAAACGATCGCGACACACTGTGACGCTACCCGTCGTGATTTCCCGTGACGCTCCAATTGATACTTGTTCCGGCTCAGAGTCCGAAGCATCGACGCCAATCCGGCAATACTTCCCTTCAGTGAGGTCCCTTTCCTCGGCGGATTCCGCCACTGCGGTCGCAGCTTTGTTCACCCGCGTCGACGGTACTACGGCCTCATCTGCCATCCCATCCGCGTTCATACCAGAATTGCGCTCATAGAGGTTCGCTGGTCGCCCTGGCAGTGAGTCATCACGACTTGACCCCAGGGGCAAATGGGACTTCCCGGTTCTCGCGTTTGGAATTTTCCACGCATGCACAGGTTCTTCGACTCCGCCATGTCCAGACTACCCTTACCAAAGCGGTGTAGCTGGTGTTGCCTTCCCGACGCATATGACACGGTCGGCACATGGAAGACCTGATTTCGGAGCTCAATTAGCTGGCCTACGCTTCCCCCTGCACGGACGCTCAGCACGACGTTGTTACCTTCGTCGCACCTCCGCCGGAGGCCGAAGTAGTTGGTTAGACCTTCCTCGTAAGAAACTTTCATTCTCGATTCCAAACCGGTTTTATCCCGGCACTCCATAACTCAAGTGTCCAATGATTTGTTTAATAAAAGCGTCCTCGGCGAATCGAAACTCGCCAAGAACCGTCGGCACCGTTAGCGCACCGTCGACCGGGATATCCCTTGTCAAGTTGCACCTCTGCAGAGCTTAATTCCGTTTCTCCCGGCAGACCCAGTATAAGGTCCAGCGACAACTCGCACAAATTATCATTGGACGCTTGAGCCATGCCTTGAAAACCTCCGGCGCACCCTTCGGTCGGATGAGCCCGTTAAATACCCTACGAAATGACTCGCCTCCAAAGGGTCAGACCCCTTTTCGGATAGGCTCTAAATGAATGCGGCGATTGCCCACCGATGTCTTGCACCACTTTTGGCGGCGCCTCGTGCAGTTGTACGAGCTATACGTTTTACCAGCTGACGAACGATTCCTGCCCCAACGTTGATCACTGCCCACGTGCTGGCGGTGCGGTGATCGCTTTGTTGGTCCTTCAAGGCAACGACAACGAACTGTTTCATCGATACGTGCACGGCACGATCGATGCTGATCGCCAACGCAATCGTGAGCTTTCCAAGGAAAACGAAAACCTCCGTATCGAACTCGCGCAAGTCAAGCTGGAGATCAACCTCGAACGGCAGAACAAGTTCTCTACCAACAATCAGAAACAGGCCGAAGCGAAGGCGAGGACCGCGCCACTCGCCAAGAAGTGCCGCCCACCGGCGGGCATTCCGGTTGGTTTCGTCCCACCGCGACCCAGTACGATAGAACGGTCGATGTTCCAGCTCCACGCCGCTGCCCGCACTGCACACGTATTGCAATACACTTAGCCGAGTCTCGGAAAGACTCGGCTACGCGGTTTGACCCCTAGGATTACGATCGAGTTGGCGTCACCTCACGCTGAATCGAAATCCGAACCGATCCCTAGTGATCGTGACCTGCGTGGTCATGATCATGCTCAATGGCGCCCTGAAACGACGTGCCATCAATGATCACAGTCAACTGGGGTGCGGCCGAGGCGTCATCAAGATGGCCGACCAGCTCTGCATCCTTGGTCAGGAATCGTGATGATCCCTCCGTCCCGTCACTGTCCTCTGGACTGGCGGTGAGCGTGAACTGCCTGGGCTTGCCAGCCTGGGTCAAATTGATGGTCAGATTCTTGGCATCAATCGGTACGGCGTTTTCCGCGCCGGAGTCGAGCAAGTAGACGGTGACTGTATCGGCGTCGTGCACCACTTCGGCGTGATACTCCTCATCACCGAGTTCGACGAGCGAACCGTGATGAGGGCCTTCATGGGGGTGAGCGTGGTCGTGAGCATCCGCCGCCGTCTCAGGTGTGGCATCGGCAGCGGGTTTGGGACCGCAACCGGCGAGAATGATCGAGCAGACGGCTAGGCAAGTAATCGACGAAACGTAGAAGGTGCGCATGGGTTCTCAGTTATTTGGAGGAAATTTGTTACGAGTTGTACAGATAGGCGGTCGTTGAGGTGTCTCATTAAATCACATCGTATCACTCCGGCAATAAAAAGAGGTTGGTTGGCCACCATGGCTAACGCCAAGGAAACATTGTCAAATCGGTAGCTCGTCGAGATCAATCTCGCTATTTGTATCGTTCACAACTTTTGCTGCTGACTTCATGCCGAACAGATAGAATAGCGCGGGGTGAACAAAGAAATCGAGTGCTGTGGAACTGATCAGTCCACCCAGAATCACGGTTGCGACGGGATATAGAATCTCTTTCCCAGCTTCGCCCGACGCCAGGACCAGGGGCACCAATCCGATGCCCGATGTCAGGGCCGTCATCAACACCGGAGCGAGTCGCTCCAAACCCGCCCGAACGATCATCGCGGTCGTGAACTGCTCTCCTTCGTGCTGGACCAAATGGAGGTAATGCTGCAGCAGCAAAATACCATTGCGAGACGCGATTCCCGCCAGCGAAATGAATCCGACCATCGCAGCAATCGTCAACGTTTGGCCGGTTAACACCAGAGCGGCGACCGAACCGATGAACGCCATCGGCAGTGCCGCCATGACTTGCAACGACAGATTGACGCTGCGAAAAAGCGTGAATAGAACGAGGAAAATACCCAGCATGGAGACCGCGAACAAAGCTGTAATCACGCGGCTGGCGGATTTCTGACTTTGGAACTGACCGCCATACTCAACGAAGTACCCCGAGGGAAGCGTTGCGATGATCGGTTGGATCGCCGTTTGTATATCCTTGACCACATCGACCACTCCACGGTCGGCTACGTTGCACTGGATCACGACTCGGCGGCGAACATCTTCGCGTTTGACCGAGTTAGGCCCTTTCGCTTCGTAGACGTTGGCTAGCCCGGCGAGCGGAAGCGTGCCACCTTCGGGCAGTTGTATCGATAGTCGTTTGAGTTCATCGATGTCTTCGCGGTAGTCCTCCTTCATTCGCACCACCAAGTCAAACGTGCGCATTCCATCGAGGACTTGCGAGACGACCCGACCGTTCATGGCCGTCTGCACGTACTCGTTCAGTTCCGACGTGCTCAGTCCATAACGTAGCAACTGATTGCGATCCCACTCGATCCGCAGCTGGGGGACGAGTGCTTGAGGTTCGAGTAACGCATCAGCCACGCCGGGGACCCGTTCCATTTTCGCTTTGACGAGGTCCGCTTTCTGACGCAGCAAGTCCAGATCATCACCATAGATCTTAATACCGATTTGAGCTTTCACGCCCGAGAGCATGTGCGAGATCAAGTGAGCGATGGGCTGTTCGACCGCCGTCACAATATCGGGAATTTCTTTCATCGCATCGCGGATTTCCGCGACCTGTTCTTCACGCGAGCGAGGTGACTCGGGGTCGAGTTCGATAATCATTTCGGACATATTCACACCCTCGGCGTGTTCATCGAGCTCCGCTCGTCCGGTACGCCGCGCAAATCGCTGGACGTCATCAATTTTCATCAGCGACTCTTCGACCGTTCCGGCAATCCGGTCAGACTCAGCGAGCGACGTCCCTGGTGGGAGAACGACGTTGAGTTGGATGGTACCCTCATTGAACGGCGGCAAAAAATCTCTCTCCAATCGCAAGGCGAAAACCGCCGCGAATGCGACTAACAACAGCGTCACTGCCAAGTTGAAACGTGGAAAGGCGAGGCTGAAGCGAATGATCTTGTCGGCGCACCACTTCAAGGAGTACAGAACCCACCCGTCTCCCTCGTGCCCACCGCCCTTACTCAATCCGAGCAACCAATACGAAAGCACGGGCGTTACTGTCAGCGAAACGAGCAGCGACGAGAGAATGGAAACGATGTAAGCCACGCCAAGCGGTGCGAACAATTTCCCTTCCATCCCGCCCAGTGCAAACAGGGGCAAGAATGCGAGAATGACAATCATCGTGCCAAACACAATGGATCGGCGCACCTCCGAGCTGGCCCGATAAACGACCAGTAGCGGATCGAGTGGATTACCGGCCGCTCGATTCTCTTTGAGTCGCCTGTAAATGTTTTCCACATCGACAATGGCATCATCGACGAGTTCTCCCATCGCGACCGCGATCCCGCCGAGCGTCATCGTATTGATCGACAGCCCGAACACAGCAAACACGATCGATGTCATCACCAGCGAAAGCGGGATCGCCGTGAGCGTGATGAAGGTCGTGCGGATGTTCATTAAGAAAAGAAACAGCACGATCACCACGAGGACAGCACCATCTCGTAGCGCCTCCACCACGTTCTCGATCGCCCGGTCAATGAACGACTTTTGCGAGTAGACCGTTGATAACTGGGTCTGCGAGGGTAGCGTGGGACGCAGTTCTTCGATGGCCTGGAGCACCGCGTCGGTGACCGCTCGCGTGTCCGCGCCCGGCTGCTTGTTGATCGTCAACACGACGGCGGGGCCACCGGCCCAGAGGGAATTCGAAGTCGGGGAGTGGACGCGGACGAAGGCGGAACTATCACCGCGTTTGACCTGAGCCCCCTCGACGACACTAGCGACCTGAGACAGCAGCACAGGCCGACCATCGCGAATCGTGACGGGCACTTTTCTCAGATCATCAATACTTTGAATCCGGCCGAGTGCTCGGACGAGCAATTCATTGGGCCCCTGACGATCCAGATAACCACCTGTTGCATTGGCATTGCTCCCCGCAACAGCCTTTTCAATCTCATCGAGAGTGACGCCGAAGCGCAGCATCGCGTCGGGGTCGACCAAGACTTGAAACTGCTTTCGCTCGCCCCCCATCGTAAATACCTGGGAAACGCCAGGAATTGTCAGCAGCCGCTGCCGCACCACCCAATCCGCAGCCGTACGAATCTCCATCGGACTGACGTCGGGATCATCACTCCACATGCCCAGCATCAAGATCTGGCCCATGATCGACGAGATGGGTGCCAGCTGCGGCGTGATTCCCTCGGGAATTCGGTCCTGGACCATCTGCATCCGCTCGGCGACAATCTGCCGGTCGGTATAAACATCGGTCCCGTACTCAAACTCGACGTAGATCACTGAGATGCCGACCCCTGAGGAACTGCGCACCGCTTCCACACCATTGGCACCATTCATGGTGGTTTCAATCGGAAACGTGATCAACGACTCGACCTCTTCCGGCGCCATCCCCGGTGCTTCCGTCATGATCACGACGCGTGGTCGATTCAAGTCAGGAAAAACATCGATCGGCATCACCAATACCTGATACGTCCCGGCACCGACCAGCAACAAGGCGATGGCGATGACGAGCAATCTCTGGTGAAGCGAAAAGCGAATAATAGCGTTGAGCATCAGTGATTATGTCCCGCGTGTGGATCGACGGCGCCGCCGGATTGGTTCGTGACGGCCATCTGCATCCGATGTGCAGATTTCATGGCCACAACATTTCCAGGGAAGAGCGATCCGTCATTAGCGATTACGACGGAGTCCTGATCGCGATGGCGAACATGCACCGGAGTGCGAGTGAATTTTCGTCCGTTTTGGACGAACACGTACCAATCCGCCCCGGATTCGACGACCGCATCGACGGGCAATACGATTTGTTGCTCCCACAGCTCGACGGGAACGCGCAGTTCCAATCGTTGGCCAACGCGATACTTCCATGACAAAAAACGCTGGTCGGCGTCGTTTCTCTCGTCACGAATGATCTCATTGGGCAGCTCCACAAACAGCGAGAGTGTTCGCGACTGCAAATCGATCGAGTTCGAAACGAACGCGAGCTTCAAATCACGGACAACATGGCGACTGGACGAATTGCTAAAGACCGCGTCCACCCTCCAGCCTTGCTTGGCAGCCTCGGCGATTGCGGCCATGTCGTTTTCAAACGCCTTGCCCTCGATGAACAACTGACTGTAATCGGATAATGTGCAAAGCCTCTCGCCCGCCACAATCGCTTGCCCCTTATGAATAAGTAGGTCGTCGATCACGAGCGGGTGAGGCACCGAATCGTGTTCATTAGTCTGCGGTGACGCCTGTTGCGGCAGTTGTGAAAATGAGACCGTGCGAGTGGAGATTTGAGTGAGCTGCAACTCCTGGTTGTGCTCATGCGTGTCCACATCGGGCGCGACGATGCTGAGATTGTGCAGCAGCCGTCCGTTCTCACCAATCTCGTGGACTTGTCGTTCTGTGAGCCCGTGCATCCGCAACGCTTCACGCTGCGATTTCGCGAACGCTTCGAGCTTTTCTTTCGCATAGCGACGTTCCAACAGTAACTTGCCCGAAACCGCGCCTGAACGCGTGACGTCCTCGAGCCGAGCGATCTCACGATCTTCCACTTCGATCTCGCTGATGGTTTTCAAATAGGCAGTCTGCGTTTCAACCAAGTCCTCATAGGTCAGTCGCACTTCGAAGAGGAGGTCACCTGGCATAACGGCTTCGCCGGTAACCGCATGCACGTGTGTGATTACACCATTCAGGGGCGAGGAGACGATGATCGAAGATCGCCCAGGTTTGGGAACGATGATTGCCGGCACCGTAATCGACCGTCGATAATCTGACAATTTCACCGGCTGAAGGAATTTCTCGGTCAGCCCCAAATTTTGAAGTGCTTGACGCGATAGTTCTAACGATGCGGGCGGATGAGCGTCGGCCGCATGGTCATGTCCGGCATGGGCGTCCTGGTCACCATCGGCGACATGGCCCGCTGTTGCATCAGCACGCCGTGACGCGAGCATGGTGTCGACCCAGGACGAGAGGTGCGGCCACCATAACGAAAAAGTGGCCGCGACAGCCACCATCACAATCAGGCCGCCCACGACCCGGATCGCTGACCACGATACCTTGGATGAATTCAGATGCATCGAATGAACTCGATAAAGAGAAAAATGACAGATTGATGGGATCGCAGCATGCCGCGAGCGCACTTTGGGCGCCGCGATCACCCAAACAAATCAAAAGAAAGCCTGCAGCTCGAACGAACCCCATGCGGGTCAACGTTGAGATCGTGGTCTAAGCAGCGCAGTGCGCGGCGACAGCCCGCCGAAGTGAAAAACAGGCGCGCAAGAGGCTCAAATCTGCCAGGATTGCAGACTGGCGCAGCGCTCGCGGGACGATGTCGCAAGCAACAAGGAAGTGCGTCCACCATCTTTCCAATCATCAGGAAAATGGGCGAGTGCGAACAGGTTGGCGTCCCAAGGCGGCAATTCACCGACCCAAACATTCGCAAATTCGTCCGCCGGATGAACTTCCCGAGGGACGTAATTGCACTGGGCTTCGTCACACCCGTGCGAGTGGCTGCACGGCCCATCTCCCACGCAGAGTATCTGCTGGTGACCTGGCTCGGCCACCCGCGACGTGTCATGCGCATAACCCTGCTCATGACAACACTCACCCATCGTCGACCGACCACTCTGCGGGTCCGGATGGTGGGCACAACAACCAACTTCCGACACGGCTGCCACGCTATGAACGTGCCGAGGGCAGTTTTCCTCAGCAGTCGCGTGCGAATGATGCCAGCAGCAACCCAACACCGCATGAGCGGTGAACGCAATCAGCGTCAAGCGTTGGAAGAAGCCGGCAATCACCGTTTTAAAATCCTTGGAATGGAGGTCGTTGGGGGATCTTCATCCTTCCCTATCGACTCGATCGGGTCAAGTGGAAACATTTCTTGACCGAATCTCGGCGCAACGTCAGAGATCAATTTCCGATCAATCGCCTATTATTCATGACCGCGCTGCGAGAAACGTCGTCTTGACATTGGATTTCGTTCTGGCCAACCTGCGGCGATGGAAAAAATGTGTGCTCCCCCGTTCCCGCTGAGCGATGCGCCACCTGGCGGCTGGCCCGCTCCGAAATCGCTGTATTTGCACGTGCCCTTTTGCCGCCATCGTTGTGGATACTGCAATTTCAGCGTGCTGGCGGGTCGCGATGACTTGCAAGATCGTTTCCTTGAGGCAGTCGAGATCGAATTGTCGGAAATGGCGAGCGACGGGCAGAGCGATGTCGCCGAGACGGCTCGCGAGGGGCGGAGCCGTCGGTCGACAATGCAGCCCATCGAGCTGGACACTCTTTACTTGGGCGGGGGAACGCCGACGCAGCTCAGCTCGTCCCGACTGCGGCGATTGCTCGCAATACTGTCCGAGCATGTGGTGTTGTCCGAACGCGCTGAGTTCACCTGCGAAGCGAATCCAGAGGATTTGACCGACGCGACTCTCGCCAATCTCGTTGAGGGTGGAGTGAATCGGCTCAGCCTCGGCGTGCAGTCGTTTGACAATGCAAAACTAAAAACGCTCCAACGCAGTCACTCCGGACGCGAGGCGATCGCACGGGTGCGGCGGGCCAGTGAATCGATTGACAACCTATCGATCGATCTGATCTTTGCGACCCCCGGCGAGACGCTCGCCGACTGGCGACGAGACCTCGATATCGCCCGTAGTCTACCGATCCGGCACATTTCCACCTACTCGTTGACGTACGAGAAAGGCACGGAGTTTTGGTCACGGCGGCGGCGGGGGGCACTGCAACCGGTCAGCGAAGATACCGATATCGAAATGTACCATGCCTCGCGTCACATGCTGGCTGAGGTTGGCTTTCAGCACTATGAGATCAGTAGTTTTGCGAAGCAAGGATCCCGCAGTCGTCACAATTGCGTCTATTGGAACGGCTACGGATGGTACTCAATCGGCCCTTCGGCAGCTCGCTTCGTCGGCGGTCGCCGGGATGTCAATCATCGCAGCCCAACGACATATATCAAACAAATGCTCGCCCACCGCTCCGCTGTCGCCGAGCGGGAATCCATCTCACTGGACCAGCACGCTCGCGAGATTGCTGCATTTGGAATCCGCCAAATCGACGGGATTGATTTGCGAGTCATCAACCACCGGGTGGGCTATGATTTCGCCGCCACGATTGACGATGTGGTCGAGCGGTTTGTCAGCACCGATACACTTGTGCGAGAGGGTGATCGCGTCCGCTTGACCGAATATGGGCTGCTGTTTGCCGATAGGGTTGAGTCGCAGATTTTGGGCTGATTTTGCCCGTCCTGGTCGATTCGCAGGGACTTTGCAAGAATAGCACCGCCGCATTCATTTGATTCCCGTTTGCCCTGATTGCTGAAACTGCGTTACCGCTCATGTCGCGTCGTCTACTCGTTACTGCTGCGTTGCCGTACGCCAACGGACCCATCCATATCGGGCATCTCGTCGAGTATTTACAAACCGATATCTGGGTCCGTTTCCAGAAACTTCGTGGTCATCGCTGCCTGTATATCTGCGCCGATGACACGCACGGCACTGCGATCATGATACGTGCTCGCAAGGAAGGACGCAGCGAACTCGAATTGATCGCCGAAATGAGCGAATCCCACCAGCGGGATTTTGCTGGATTCGGAATCGAGTTCGATAACTATGGCAGTACCCACAGCGACGAGAATCAAACGATCTGCGGCGAATTCTGGCAGTCGCTTCGGTCTGAAGAATTAATTACCGAAAAAATCGTTGAGCAGCTTTACGATCCTGAAGCCAAGACGTTTTTAGCGGATCGTTTCGTCCGTGGGACATGCCCAAAATGCGGTCGCAAAGACCAAGCCGGCGACAATTGCACGTGCGGCCACACCTACGCGCCGACCGATTTGATCGATCCTGTCAGCACGCTCAGCGGTGCCACGCCAATCCTCAAGGACGCGCCTCACCTGTTCGTGCGACTGGAGAAATTGCACGGGTTCCTGAAAGAGTGGGTGGCGACTTCGGGCGCACTTCAGAGCGAGACCGCCAACTATCTGCAGGGCCACTTTCTCGCCGAAGAACTGCGGGACTGGGACGTCAGTCGTCCGGCACCCTACTTCGGTTTCGAAATCCCCGATTCGCCCGGCAACTACTGGTACGTGTGGTTCGACGCGCCCATTGGATACATCGCCAGCACGCAGCAGTGGTGCGATCGCAATGCTGAAAAACTCGCCGATTGGTGGAAGAGCGACGACTGCGAAATCCACCACTTCATCGGCAAAGACATTACCTACTTTCATACGTTGTTCTGGCCCGGGATGCTCAAGACCGCGGGTTACTCGCTGCCGACGAAGGTTCACATTCACGGTTTCCTCAACGTCAACGGCACGAAGATGTCCAAACGCGACGGCACACTGGTCAAAGCCGAAACGTTTCTAAAACATGTTGACCCGAAAGCCCTGCGTTACTTCTATGCGTCGAAGCTGTCTTCTCGCGTTGAAGATTTGGATCTCTCGATTTCTGAGTTCGTCGATAAAGTCAATTCGGACTTGGTTGGCAAGGTCGTCAATCTCGCCAGCCGTGTGGGTAAGTTTGCTCATCGTACGGGACTCTCGGAAACCTATCCCGAGGATGGTGGACTGTTCGTCAAAGCAGCAGCGCAGGGCGACGCGATTGCCGAAGCGTACGAGCAATGCGAGTATTCCAAGGCGATGCGATTGATCATGGAGCTCGCCGACGCGGCCAACCCGTTCGTTGAGCATGCCCGGCCTTGGGAGATGAACAAAGATCCGAACCGGCAAGACGAACTACGCGATGTTTGCACAATCGCTTTGAACCTTTTTCGTCAACTCACCGTTTATCTCGCGCCTGTTTTGCCATCGCTGGCTGAAGCCTGTGGCGATCTGCTAGGAAACAAAATCAAATCGTGGGACCAGAGTCAAACACCCTTGATCGGTTCGTCCGTTAATCAATTCACTCGAATGATGGACCGTGTTCAAACAGAGGATTTGGAAAAGATGATTGAAGAAAGCAAAGCCGAAGCGGCCGCTGATGCCGACGTCGCTGACCTGCCAACGGCGTCGTTCCATGACAGCGATCAACCGCTGAAGGACGAACCGCTCGCCGATGAAATCACGATCGATGATTTCATGAAAGTCGACTTGCGGGTGGCCCGTGTGCTCGCCGCCGAACACGTGCCCGAAGCGAACAAACTGCTCAAACTCACGCTGAGTCTCGGTGGCGAGGAAACCCGCCAGGTATTCGCTGGCATTAAAGCAGCTTATGAACCCGACCAGCTCGTCGGCCGTTTGGTCGTCATGGTTGCCAATTTGAAGCCGCGCAAAATGCGATTTGGCCTGAGTGAAGGCATGGTCGCCGCGTCCGGCCCCGGTGGCGCCGACGTGTTCATTCTCAGCGTCGACGAGGGTGCTTTGCCAGGTCAACGGGTTCACTGAGCTCAAGTTCTAACTGCTCCAATGCTGCCTCTCACCCTCGAAAACCATACTAGGCTCCCCGCTTTGGAGAGAGGGGTTGAGGGTGAGTCCGCACTTGGTTTGTAATCTACTGTCGTCAATCAAATAGACTCTTTGTCCAACCTAGATCCGCCGTGCCCAATCCCACTCACATCGCGATCATCCACAGCCACTTTGAACCTGGCGAAGTGACCGATGTTGTATGCAACCATGTCGAGTCCCTGCGTTCGAGCGACAAACAATCTATCGAAAAGATCGTGTTGCTTTCGGGCAATCGTGTCTCGGGCCTCAATCACCCCACGTTTGATCACGCTGAAACGATTCAAATTCGCGAACTTGGTGACGAGACTAGAGACGAATCTTTGCCACCCCAGCCCGTTGCTGCGCTCAAAGCATTCCGACGAGTTGATACTGGACAGGCATCACTCACAGGTCGCAAACTGTTCGAACGAGTCGACGCGGCACTACGTCGGGCCGGACTGCACCCAGAAAACTCAATCCTCCATTGGCATAACCACAGTCTCGGGAAGAACGCTGCATTGCCATTTGTGGTCTCCCACCTCGCCACTACCGGCTGGCGATTGCTGCTACAGATCCACGATCTCGACGCCGACCACGCCCCCGAGAACATCCAGCACCTTCTCACTGAAACCGGAGCCAGGCGGGCGTCCACGCTGGACGCGATCCGCTATCCCGTTCACGAGAACATCGCCTACGTCAGCCCAATTCCCAGCGAAGAAAACTCGCCAGCCCCATACGCTATCATGACTACATATGTCACAGCCATCTCCGCTATCGTCCGCACGCCGCCCGGAAATCGTGCGAGTCGTGAGGCGGTCGTTGAGGAAGTACTCACCACCAATCTTTGAGCCGTTTGGGCGATAGCCTCGGTTGTTTCGCCATTCAATCACCGACTTGTAAAAAACGCTTCAGACTCATCCGCCCAAACGCGATAGCGTGCGGTGATGTCAGGCATGATCTGCGCTGCGGATCGGAAGTGCAAGAAATTTATCGTCAGATGCCTGTCACTCGCCATTTCCCACTGAGATCAATCATGAAAGCTTTACTCCTCACTGAATATAAAAAAATGCAGCACACCGACGTGGACGAACCCACCGTCGGTAGCGACGACGTGTTGATTCAAGTCGAAGCGTGCGGAATCTGTGGTAGCGATATTCACGGCTACGATGGCAGCACCGGTCGCCGCATCCCACCATTGGTCATGGGTCACGAAGCCGCCGGTACCGTTGTTGAGTGCGGCGTGAATGTGAAGGATCTCCCGGCCGGAACGCGCGTTACCTTTGACTCGATGGTCTCGTGCGGGCAATGTCACTTCTGCCGCGATGGGCACCAAAACCTTTGCGACAACCGCATGGTGCTCGGTGTGTCCTGTGGCGAGTATCGACGTCACGGCGCGTTTGCGCAGCGGATTTCAGTACCGCGTCGGATCGTATACGAGTTGCCTGAAACGCTGCCATTCGAACACGCGGCTTTGGTCGAGGCGGTCAGTGTCGCGGTCCATGCCGCCGCCGTCACACCCATCCGCCTGGGCGACACCGCCGTCGTCGTCGGTGCCGGGATGATTGGACTGTTGACGTTGCAAGCCGCCAAAGCCGCCGGAGCCACACGCGTGATCGCGGTCGACCTCAACGACAAGCGCCTCGAGACCGCCCGCCAGCTCGGTGCGACAGATATTTTGCGTGGTGACCAGGTCGACGTTCCTGCCGCCGTTCGCGATCTCACGGAAGGGCGTGGCGCGGACGTGGCCTTCGAGGTGGTCGGAGCAACACCGACGATCAAAACCGCGATCGAATCGGTACGCAAAGGCGGTTCAGTAACGCTGGTCGGCAACGTCGCGCCCACGATCGAGCTGCCACTGCAATCCGTCGTCACACGTGAGATTCGCTTGCAAGGCACCTGTGGCTGCAACGGCGAATACCCCCAGTGCATCGACTTAATGAACCGCGGCATCATCAACGTCGCGCCCCTGATCACAGCTAAAATCTCATTGGCCGATGGCCCCAAGTGGTTCGAGCGCCTGTACGCGGGCGACCCCGAGCAAATGAAAGTGGTGATCTGCCCCAACGAGTGAGTGTGCCCTCAAAATAGCAATCACTACGTGACGATCTTCTTTAAGATCGAAACCCCGAGTTCGAGTTCTTCAAGGCTGGGGCCAAAGGAAAATCTTGCATAAGTCTCGAACGTTGAAAGATTTTTCGGACGCCGCTTGCCCGGATTGATGTCGAAGTAAATACCGGGGACCAGAATGAGATTGTTTTCGATCCCTTTGGAAAACAACTCAAACCCCGATCGCAGGTTGCCCGGGAGCTCGCTGAGGTCCCCCCAGCAATAAAAAGACCCTTGAGGAATTTCGGTTTTGATCCCCAGATTCTCAAGTTCCTTTTGTAGGAATTGGGCTTTCGTGCGGAAATGAGCTTTGATCGAGGCGGCTTCCTGATTGGCGTGTTCAAGCGTCACGATCTTCGTCGCGGCATTCTGGATGGGATGGGATGCGCCTCCATCAAGGAAGCTTCCTGCTGACGTGATTCCTTCAATGACGTGCCTGGGCCCCAAAGTCCACGAGATTCGGAACCCGGGATATCTCCAGTTCTTAGTTAATCCGTCAAACACGATGACTGGGTCGGCGTTGACATCGTCAATGTATTCTGCGGCCGAAAGCGTAGAGATATCCGGATCGTAAACATAATGGCTGTAGAATTCGTCGAACAACATGGCGCACTCCAGCTCTCTGGCAAGCTCGATCCATGATCTCAGTTTCTCGCCGCCAATCACCTTCCCCGTCGGATTGGCAGGATTTGACAACAGGATGGTGGAGAGTCCTTTGCCGAGGATTTCTTTGCGAAGTTCGTCTACCGAGAATTCGTATTGTTCATTGGGTTGCAGAGTGATAGGAATCGGGATGAAGGTATTGAAACTGCCTAGCAACTCTTCGTAGGCCGTGTAGTCCGGTAGGAAATGGCCGATGTGGCTTGGCCCAAGAGTGGAAACCAAGCGAGTGAGAGCCAATCGCCCGCCGCTACCGATGGCAACGTTCTCAGCCGTGTACTGGCTCGTTTTTCCGACGCGATAACGTTCGTTGTAAAGTTTCGCGACCGCCTCCCTCAATTCGATCGTCCCACCGACTGGGGCGTATTCGTAGGAATCTTCGTTGACGGGAATATTAGTGATCCGCGGCGGCCCATTGGGAATCTCGTGGATTTCGGGTGCCCCCTGCCCGAGGTTCGCCCAGTTGCCGCGATTTTGAACATACCCGCGCTTACTGGCTTCGGTCATCACATAAATGACACCCGTTTTGGGAACGGTGCGAAAAGCGTGTAAGTCAGTGCTCATGGTCAATGCTGGGCGAAGCGGAATAGTTTTAATTGTGGTCTGGAATCGATCGCTGCGATTGACGCTTTCAATCGAAAGACAAAAGACTCCAAATCTCTACGGAGATCCTGTCACGAACAGTTTCTCTGAATCTAGGCAGAATAGAGTGATTGTCCTTGCCAGCCAAGGAGCTTGTTTGGGAATCGCTGCTATCGCTCTGATCAGCGTGTCCACTCACCCACGATGGAATCGATCGTTTCATATTTCCGCGAGGGTGTGTCACTGAAATACCGCCTGAATAAATCTGCGGCCAGCTCGACGGCCCATTCTGGATCGATCGCCGCGGCGGCATTGAGCGGGGGATTTTTTTGAAAGATGGTGCTGCGATCATAAGTTTCAAACAGCCAAGACCAATCCTCCAAAGCCGGGCTCACCAGTGCTTTGGCGATCACCCGATCCTGCACCGCCAGCTCCGCCGCAAGTTTTGACGTTACATTCATCGGCAAGATGGTACCGTCAAAATCACAATTCCAGATCGCGGCAAACAATAGCCGCTCCGCCATTTCGGGGTCCCACTGAGAGACGAGTTTGGCGGCTCTCGCGGCCAGCCAACTGCCGTGCTCCCTCGCATAACCGGTGTCCTTTTGATCTAGATTCTTCAGGATTTGCTCCGCCAACGCCATACGCTCCGCAGCAGTGGGCTCGCTGCCATCGGCCTTGACGAGGTTGGATTCGGCCAAGTCCAGTAGCGGCTCGATCTTAGCATTGCCCGGTGCGATCTGTGCCAGCGCTGCTACGCCACTGTCAAAGCTGGCAAACGAAATTGGTTCCCGGAACGCATGCAGTCCCTCAGTAGGGATTTGTTTGATACCCCATCGATCTGCGATCTCACGCCAAGCACTGGGGTCGTAGGCCGCGACGTAGATCATCGCTTGGGCTTGCAGTTTCTCGATCTCATCGCTCAGCGCGGTGAGCCTGATGAACTCCATTGCCGCATCGAAATCTACGAGTGCGTAAACTGGTGCGAACACGCGAGAGATGCCAGTCATCTTGGCTCGCTCGCCGCGTTGGATGACGGCGGCGAAGTTCTGGCGGGAATTCCAAGCCTCCCGGTATGCCTCCTTTACCGGTTCGGTTGCGCCCAGGCCCAATAGAGGATTCGCAATCGCGTGCAACGCGTAGAGCTGCTCATCACCTCGGAAAGATTGCGACCACGTGATCGCTTCTCCAAGCAGTCTCTGTTTCTGCTCGGCATCGCTGGTCAGAGCGGCCTGATTTAACAGCAGTTGCACTCGCTCGCGTTCGTCGACGAGCGGCAGGATGGACGCCATTTGATCCGCTGTCAGCCAGGACTGTCTTGCCAGCGTGGAGACAATGGTATCGGCGGCTGCCTTGTCATCGCGAATGCGTCCGATGGCGGTTCCCACTACCGCATCAAAGTCGGCGAAAGCCAACGCAGTGTTGTACAGTCGCTGACGGTAGGGAGTGTCGTCGGCCGAGGGAGACGGCAGCAGCTTCAGAAGCTCCATCGTCGCCCGCTTTTGTTGCTCCAGGGTGACCGATACGCCGACACGTGGAGTGATGGGTGCTCCAGGCCGGACTAAGGAAAGGATTGGCAGGGGCTCCGCACTGAGATCCACTCTTTGGATGATGGGCCGATATCCCTTGGCCTCCACCGCGATCACTTGAACTCCGTCGTGACGATTGATCGTCGCCCGACCGTCGGTGCCCGTGCGACCTGTCGATCGGCCGTGCAGACAGCCGAGAAAAGCGACGCGAGCCCCTTCGATCGGCGTGTCCGTTTCGTGGCTGACAACTCGCACGGTGCGTGATCGCTCAGCGGGCTCATCCAGCATTGTCAGAGTGCCCCAATCGAAATCGGTTTCATGCTTCCCCGCTTCTCCTGCATTCCGCCAATAATTCGCCATCGTCCGCTTGCCTGGTGCGTTAATGATTAGTGAAAACCATCGTTCCCAATCCAGCGTTGTTGGGGATGTAAAGCGTCCATCGTCCTCAGTCATGATCGGCCCTTTGTCCGCAAACGCGTCCGTTGGAGCGGTATCCAGCCCGCGATGGGACTCCTCGATTATGACGTTGGGATAACGGATACTTACTGTCGCTGAATCGATGGGGTTCCCGCGAGAGTCAACGACACGGCCGACCATTCGCAATCCGAACCGCGGCTGGACGTTCAACACGGGCCGGCTGTCGTCAGCTAGAACCAAACGCGAAGGCGAGGGCGTCATTTGCTGATCCGTGGTGGCAGTCAGTATCACATCGGAAAAATTGGTCAGTTCGACAAATCGAAATTCGCCGACTTGATCGGTGTAAAACGTCGCCTGGCGGTCGAAACGTTCCACCTTGTAACCGCACGTCACCACTGCACCGGCGATTGGGTTTCCCTCTGAGTCAACGACTTTCCCGACTGCCTGAGATGCGGGCTGCATGGCGATCGGCCTGAGCAGCAGCTTGTGATCGACCGGCAAGCCTTGCGGATAAAGAAAGAACGCCTCGCCCATGATATGCCGACCCAGCACGTCATTGGGACCATAACCGATGCGGCTCTGACTGTGCCGGAAAGTGAACGTCCCGTCCGACTTGCTGAAAACGGGTGGTGCCGGCTCAGTGAGCTGAATGAAGATGTTTTCGAGGGGCAGGTCGCTGCCAGCCTCGGTCACGTTTCCGGTCACGATCGTCGCTCGTTCAAACGGAACCACGAGCGAATGGCCGGGATCAGGACGTTTGAAACTGTAAACGGCGCTTCGTGACAGCGTGAAGGGGAGTGGATCGGGCACATCAGCAACCAAGTTCAAGTTGCCGGTGGGGAGCGGCCCCGTTACAAAGCGGCCCGATGATGACACGGGGGTGTCCGACCACGCATAGGAACCATCGTCGGTCTCCTCGGTCATGAATGTGATCACAACACCATTCCAATCAATCGCTTGAATGCCCTCCGCCTCGGCATCCTCCTCGCTACGCGCCTCATTGGACAACGTGACCGATCCGGTCATCGTAGCGCTCGGTTGGGCGATCACAATGCGTCGACCTTGATCGTCGCGTGTCACCGCCAGACACTGGTGTCCTATCGAAGGCGACGTGACGTATACATGGCTCAGCGATGGCGACGAAACGCCTGGAAAAGTCGCTGAGCCATCCGCATCGACGTGCTGGACGAGCACCTTGCCGCTAGGCTGATAAGGCAACTCAAGCGAAGCGAGTTTGGCGGCCGATACGCGAGCATCCGTGATCGCTCGACCGTCGGACCGGACGACGCGGATTGCATCGGACGCATCCCCGACCAGCTGCAGCGAGATCGGAACCCCCGCGATCAACTTTTGTAGCGGCACCTCGACCGCCGTCATTGCATCGACGCCAGCGTGGGCAGCGATCAATACGCTACGCGATTGCAAGAAGCGATGATCCGAACGTTTCCAGGCAATTCGAAATTGCCCCTTGGAATCGCATTTCCCTTGGATCGTTCCTGGATACCGATACCGATGCGTCACGTAAGAGGATGCGTTCTTGCCGATCACGCTGACGCTTGCCTCGGGGATTGGCATGCCATCGCCATCCACGACACGACCAGCCGCCACGATCTCCGAGCTGTCCTCTGCCTTCCCAGCGAGACTCAAGTGAGCGGCGAGAAGCAGTGCGATGATGATTCGAAACATGAAGTGGTCTCGTTCGGCAAGAGCGTAGTTCGTGTCGAGCAGACCTGTTCGACTGTGTTATTATAGCGATATTCGTACTTGAGTGAGCCGAACGGTTCACGGGTTCGAGAGTAAACACGGAATGGGCGAATACGTCCAATAACCTCCCTTCTGCTACTGCGGGCGTAATACAGCATCTCTTAAAAACTTGGCGAGCATCCCCAACGATGGCTCAATGGTGCGTTGCATGGATTTGATGGCGATCTCTTTGGTCACCCATTCAAGAAAATTTATGAGCTGCGTCACACGATCGTCACAGTTCGTCTCTACATTCAGAGGTAGTTCGGTGCTGCACTCTATTGTGAAGATCGCGCCGAGTCTCCATTCCCCCTACCTCGCGAGACAATCTCATGCTTCCCATTTCCAACCTGCCAGCAGGTATTCGCATCGCCGTTGCCATGGCGATCATGTTCTCAACACCGAATCTGTTTGCGCAGACAATAGCGGCGAATGGCGATGCTCCAGCGAGCGACAGTGCGGTCGCTGATTCCGACACTGCGACCGCTGCAGAAATGCTACAACGCGGCATTTATCAAGAAGAGACTGCTGGTGACTTGGCAAGCGCCAAAAAGATGTATCGCAGGGTGGTCGAGCAAGCGAAACAGTCTGCGAAACTGGCAGCCGAAGCTCAGTATCGACTGGGCCAATGCCTACGCAAAGAGGGCGATCAGGATGCGGCAATGACCGAATTCCATACTCTTATCAAGGACTTCCCCAACCAGACCGACTGGGTTCGGAAGGCCGAGAAAATGGTTGGGAAATCATTGACTTTTCTGCCTGCACCCTACCAATCGGGCCAGCGTGAGACGCTGATCATGACACTGGCGGGCGGGCAAGTCGTTGGTTTCATCGGCGTCGGCGCTGAGGCGGGCAAATTGGATGACACGAAAGTTTGGCGAATGTATGTGCGCCGGATGGTCAATCCCACGATGAATGAGGGTGCCAGCGCAATGGTAGTGGATGCGGCCACGTTCAAACCGATCCAGACCAGATTTCAGCATACCCTCCTGGGCGACTCCTCAGCGGTATGGACCGAACACGAGCTGGTCATCAAGAGCCGGGACGCCTCGGGAGAACTCCAAACCAAGACAGTTGAGCTGACCTCCGACGCCTTTTGCAACGACCAGTGGTTTTTTGGATTTCGTCAATTGCCGCTGCGAATTGGATATAAAGCGACATTGCCGATTCGGGTTGCGTTTACCGGCGGGAATGAGATTGGATTGGAAGTGCGTGTTGAGAAGAAAGAGACCATCGAGACCCCCCTTGGTAAGTTCGATAGCTTCCGTGTGGACACCAATATCGGTCAAGTTTTTTGGATCGCCGATTCGCCAGAGCGACAGTTGGTCGCGTTCGATGGCGGCGGCGTGCTGGCAAAATTGAGTAATCTACGAGCCGATGGTGCCGCAGAGATTCTTAAGAATGAACCACACCATTTCCAGGTTCAATTGCCTCACGGCTGGTTCTCGATGCCGATGCCTAGGGAGCAAGAAGGTGAGTCGGATGGGTTTCTGATGGCGTCGACTGGGATGGCATCATCGATCGTGCGAGTCCGCGAACAATCGACACTCGATGAAGCTGCTCGATCGAGCGCGGAGGCATGGATGGAACTGCGTCTGAAAAAGGCCGCTGGGGCACTCAAGAACTTTCAATCGGTGGGCGCCATCGCTCCGGCTACAATTGGGAATGTTTCTGCCTATGCCGCAACGGCAACATTTGAGTCTGGACCCTATACCATGAAACGAACGACGACTTTCGCGTTCATCGGTGAAAAAGCCTTGGAAGTGCATCACACGACCATCGCGGATGAATTCGAGGCTGCTGCGACGGACTTCCAGGCGATTACGTCGTCGATCCAGTTCTAAAAGCCTATCCGAAAAGGGGTCTGACCTGGTCTGACCCTTTGGCCTTGCGGGAGAGGGTCAGCCCCCTTTGCGCGTAGGCTCTCCATATCCGACTTATGAAAAAAATGACCTCTGCTTCTCCATGGCTCTCGACCGTGGCATTGTGCTGCGTTGTGCTCCTGCCCATCGGAGCTGCGATCGCGTTCGTCGGTGTGGCGATTGCCAATCAACGGCTGGCGACCCAACAGCTGCTTGGCGAAGCCTACCGTGGTCACCTGGCCAATTTGCAAAGTCAAGTTGAAAGACGATTCGAAGAGATTCGATTGCAGACGAAGGATGTCCTGCGGCAAAGCAGTGGCCAGGCAAGGTTCCGCGAAATGACGGCCATCGATGGTGCTGATTCGGCTGTGTGTTGGGGTAGCGATCCAGTAGACCAATATCCTCGCGCGCGAGACGCGAACCAAGAGGGTAACAAGGAAGCACTCGCCTTTCTTGATCAACCGAACTGGCAGGCCGCACTTCAATACGAAGAGACGGGAGAAACCAGTCTCGCTGCGGATGCGTTTCATCTCATCTCAGAATCGACCCAAAACCCTACGGAGCTGATTTCGGCGGTTCAAGGAGAAGTTCGCTGCCGTTTGCGAAGCGGGGAACGGGAAGCAGCCCGTCATGCTTTGGAGAGCTTTTTTGATCGACCAGTTGGTGCCAGTGCATCGGAAGCACGTTTCGAATCGCTGCTCGCCAACTTGGAACTGCTCGCCTGCGAGTCGATCTTTGAGGGTGCAAAACGAGAAACTATCCTTCAGCGACTCGCCAATCGACTCGTTCGCTATGATGCCAATTCCCTGTCGTCTGACCAACGACTCTTCCTGATGCGACAAGTGGACAAGCTCGCGCCAAACATGATTGAGCGACGGCGCCTTCTCGCCGAAGAAATCGCTGCGCAGTTCTTGGCCCACCCAATGATCCGTTTTGGCACCAGCCACGGTTCTCGACCACGAAGCGAAAAAACCGGGGCAAGCGTCCAATCGGCTCATCAGACCGGCATTGTCCAGCGACACTACGATCCTTCCGGTCGTCCAGGCGCGATTGCCGACCACGATTCCTTGCAGCCGACCGGGGTGGATGGACTGTGGCAGTGGGCAGTTGAACCTGACGCCGTTGAATTGTTAATGACCACCGATTCGATATCTCGTCTGATTCATCAGGCAATTGAGAATGTGAAACTGCCCAAAGACGTTGCGGTTGTGGTGCAAACCGATGGTGAAGTAAGTACGCGGTCAGCATCCGACTTTGAAATGATGGCGTCATCGCGGCTGCCTGGATGGCAATTGTCGCTCCGTCCCAGCGACTCGAACGCATTCTCTCAAGTCGCCGAGCGTCGCAGTTTGGCCATGATCTGCCTGTGCGGTTTGGTAATCGCACTGACTCTCGTCGGTGGAACGCTCGTGGTACGAAATTTTCACCAACGTGTCAGACTCACACAGCTCAAGAATGATTTGCTAGGTACGGTTTCGCATGAACTCCGCACGCCCCTCAGCTCCATTCGGTTGCTCGTCGACACCCTGATTGGTGAACCCTTCGACAACGAGCCAGTACTCGATGTGAAGCGAACACGCGAATATCTCCACCTGATTCGCGGCGAGAACGAACGACTTAGCCGCTTGATCGAAAACTTTTTGACGTTCTCTCGGCACGAGTCAGGCGACAACCGTCAAGCTTTCTCACTTGTGTCCGTGGACCGATGGATCCAGGCGGCTGTCGATGCTTGTCGCCCTAAAATCGATGGCCAATCCACGTTGCTTTCAATCGGTATTGATTGCGAAATTCCCGATGTTCGCGGTGACGAAGATGCGTTAGTCACGGTGCTGGTAAACTTGCTCGACAATGCCATGAAGTATTGCGGTGCGAGTGCGCAGGCGATTGAAATACGCGCGGTTGCTCACGAGGACGGGGTTTCCGTAAGCGTATCCGATCGAGGGATCGGGATTTCACGTCTTCACCAGCGAAATCTGTTCGATCGATTTTTCCAAGTCGATCAATCGTTGCATCGTTCCGAGCGTGGATGTGGTTTGGGGCTGAGTATCGTGCGCACAATCATTGAGCATCACGGAGGCCGGGTATCCGTGGAGAGTGAACTCGGTGAGGGAAGTACCTTTACGGTGTGGTTGCCAGCGGCACGCACCGCGGAACGACGCGAGAAAGATGATCCGGACGAACGTCCCGATAACTTTGCCAGGATGATCGTAGAGGTCGCACGCAGATGACGTCGACCGTGCTGATCATTGAAGATGACCGCGTTCTCCAGCGTGGGTTGCAAGACAACTTCTCGGACGCCGGCTACCGCGTGCGGGTCGCCTTCGATGGCAACACTGGATTGCAACTAGCAGTCGCCTCGCCACCAGATTTGATCGTGTTGGATATCATGCTGCCGGAGATGAATGGCTATCACGTATGTCGCGAAATTCGCCGCAAGGGCTTGGATAGCCACGTTATCATGTTAACTGCCAAAGGTCAGGAGGACGATGTCGTTCGTGGGCTGGAAATCGGAGCCGATGACTACATGACCAAACCTTTCAGCATCCGTGAGCTGATGGCCCGTGCTGAACGACTCGTCCAACGACGTAGAACCGAACAAATCGATCACATCACTTTCGGCGACTGGGAACTTGATCTCAGCGCCTGCCGGCTAATGCGTGCTGCTCAGGAAATTCCCCTGACCAACAAAGAGTTCGGACTGCTGAAATATTTTTTGCAGCATCGCGGTCAGGCGAGAACACGGCAGCAAATTCTTGACCGTGTTTGGGGCGATCCCTTCATCGTCAGCGGTCGCAGCGTCGACCGCTGCGTGACGACGTTGAGGCACAAGATCGAACCCGACGTGCAAAATCCAACCTGGATTCAAACAGTGCGTGACATTGGATACCGATTCTCGGACTAGAACTGACTAAAGCTGATTGGAGGATTCCGACGGCTTCGACAGTCGCACAATGCGGTGCCCAGCCTTGGCGTCAGCCCGACCGGCTGGCACTTCATCGTCGGAGTCTGATACCTGATCAGGTGACTAGTCTGAGGCGGAAGGTTGAGCGATCTCGGGCCAACCTTGCGGTGACCACGTCAGTTCCTGAATTGATAGCTTCGATCGCCCGCGCTGCGTACCGTCGTAAAAGTGGCAGCTCAAAAGATAGCGGTCGCCATCGTGAAGCACGTTGGCGTGGCCCGGACCGATAAAGGGGCCGTCAGTCTCCAGCAACACGGTACCGCCACCTTTCGCCAAATCGACTCCGTCTTGATCCACGTAGGGCCCGGTGATCTTGCGACTGCGACCGACACGAATGTTGTAAGTGCTATCTACACCGCTGCAACATTTTCCCCAATTGACGAACAAATAAAACCATCCGGCATGTTGATAGAGATGCGGTGCTTCGATCTGACGGTAGCTGGCGATGGAATGAAGCGTCGCGTCGCCCGCGATGCGTTTGCCGGATTCTGGATCGAGCTGGACCAACTTCAGACCGCTCCAAAAAGAACCGAACGACATCCATAGTTCGCCGTTCTCAGTGCGAATAACGGCCGGATCAATCGCGTTGAAGTTATCGTTGCTGCTGGACTGGATGACGACGCCATGGTCGGTCCAGCCGAAGCTGGGATCGTTGGGATCGAGCGTCCGGGTTGATGCCAGTGCGATCGCCGACGTGTTCCTGCCAAAACTGGAGACGGAGTAGTAGAGTAGGTAGCGTTCATTGACGCGGATCACATCGGGTGCCCAAAAGTGGCCGCGCTGACCGGGGACGATATCGGTCACCCAATCCGGCATCTCGGGAAAGACCCGCGGCCCTGGCCGCCATGTTTGAAGGTCGCTTGATCGCCATGACGAAACGCCCATGCCGGTCGAAAAAAACCAATACTCGTTATTACACTTGACGATGGATGAGGGGTCATGAACGTCGACGTCGCGTTTGCCGCGGCGACGAAGCAGTTCGTCATTTGTCAGCTTTTGTCTAAGCGACTGGTTGATCGCCGAGGTCGGGTCGTCCGCATGTATTCTTGCAACGGGCAGGCAACTGCTGGCGAGACAGAATAACAGAGCCCATCGCGTGCTAGTCATCTCATGATTCTCCTGAGAAGTGAGGGTTGGAATTTCAGGATGGATTATTGACGCAAGAAACCCCTTAGCGTATCTTACTGCGTATACACACAACTTTAAAGGGGAGCTGTGCTTTGGATCCGCAGGAAGAGATTCCTCTGGCGCTTTGCGCCGCCTACCTGCTGCTGCACCGCCAATCCGACGCGGCGTTTGCACGGTTTGGTGTGACGGCGGACCAATTCGTCTTGCTGGCAAGGCTTTTCGATGGAGAGGCTTTGACACAGAAGGAACTGGCGATGCGGATGCCATCGGATCCGAGCACTGTTCGTGCGATGTTAGTTTTGCTGGAAAAGCGAGGCTTGGTTCGTCGGGCCTCACATCCCACCGACGGCAGGGCGCGGACCGCAGCATTGACTGTGGCGGGGCGACGAAAGTTCCGCCAACTGTGGAACGCCGGCGAGTCGATCCGAGGTCGGGCGATCAGCGAAATGAGTGCTGATGACGCCTGCACGCTGGTGAGACTTCTGAATCAGTTTACTGCATCCCTAGATCCGAATTTGATCGTCGTTGAGTCCCGTACCGAAGACTGAGAGAACAAATCATGAGAAAACATCCAATGGCCGCGTTCCTCGTGGCGGTCACGTTATGTGGCGTCGGCCGGTCCTCGATGGCTCAATCGGACAGTGAGTTGCCTAAGGCGGTATACCTGTATGAAGGCGATGCCCCGGGGTCCGAAGGCATGTCGGACATACCGAAGCAAGTCCGACCGGGTCCCGACCGGGTCGTCACTCAGGTACATCGACCGTTGGTATATCCCTATCTGCCCGCTGAGGGAACGGAAACGGGGATGGCAGTGATTATTGCTCCCGGTGGCGGGCACAATTCGCTGTGGTCGACTCACGAAGGTCACACGCCGGCGAAATATTTCGCTCAACGCGGCCTTGCCGCGTTTGTTTTGGAATATCGACTCGCCGGGGAACCCGATTCCAAATACACCGTCGATGAGCATGCCTTAGGGGATTTGCAGCGTGCTATTCGGCTGGTGCGGGATCGCGCCAAGTCATGGAACATCGATCCAAACCGCGTCGGCGTGATGGGGTTCTCGGCAGGTGGGGAAATCGCGGCGCTGTCGGGCATGCGTTTCGACGCGGGCGATCCAAACGCAGCAGAAGGAGTTGGCAAACAGTCTTCACGTCCGGATTTCCTTGCACTGATCTATCCCGGCCGATCGCACCGCTATGAACCCCAGAGCGACACACCGCCAACGTTCATTGCGGCGGGCTTCGGGGATCGGCGCGATATCTCCGAAGGGATGGCAGAGGTTTATCTGAAGAACAAACGCGCGGGCGTTCCGACCGAGCTGCATATCTACTCCAATGCTGGTCACGGCTTTGGACTGCGTGAGGGAAAGTCGGGATCGGTCATGGAATGGGTGGACCGCTTCATCGACTGGGCTGGCGACAGAAAGTTGCTGGGTCAGGGTACGAAGACGGCCAAAGGCTCGACGAGCAAGCCGAAGCGGGAGGCGGAAGCGAGTGATTTAAGGGTCATCCGCGATATCGCTTATCGCGACGGCCCCAGCAAAGCCTGGCGGTTGGATTTAGCGATGCCGGCCGAACAGACCGAATCCTTGCGTCCAGCACTGGTAATCGTTCACGGCGGTGGTTGGGCGGGCGGTGCCAAAACGGTTGACGTTTATCAGAAAATGATGATGGATTATGCCAGGAAAGGTTACGTGACGATCAACGTCGAATACCGCTTGACCGGCGAAGCCCCGTTTCCAGCCTGCATCGAAGATGTCAAGTGCGCGGTGCGTTGGCTGCGTGCTCATGCCAAAGCGTATTCCGTTGATCCAGACCGAATCGGCGCTTACGGACACTCCGCCGGTGCCCACCTTGCCTTGATGCTAGCGATGGCCCCGAAATCAGCCGGCCTGGAGGGTGACGGAGGCTGGGACGACTATTCCAGTGTGGTCAATGCCGCTGCTGCGGGTTCACCACCAACCGAATTGGGCCGCGACCTGCCGATGGCGAAAACCGAATGGTGGCCGATCGGTTATATCGCGGGAGACCACCCCCCGTTATTTCTTATCCAGGGAAGCGACGACCGAATTGTTCGAGCCGAGCTGACCGATGACTTTGTCGAAAAGATGAAAGCCGCAGGTGCGGACATCGAATACCTGCGCGTCGATGGCGCCCAGCACGGCGTCGCCTACAACGAAAAACGAGAGCGAACCGATCCAGCGATCGAAGAATTTTTCGAAACGCATCTCCAGCCCGCCCGGCCCAAAAACGGGGCTGCAGCCGAATCAGCGGAGCCATCGGCGGTCATCGTCGAAGACGGTGGGACCGGCCCGAATTCGGCAATCGCGACCGAAGATGACTCGTTGCCGGGCATGACGATCTATCGACCGCGTGACTTGTCATCGTTCGGCGAAACGCAGAAGTTACCGATCTTGCTGTGGGGCAACGGTGCCTGTGCGAACACGACCGAAGAACACAAAAACTTCCTCAACGAGATTGCTTCGCATGGATACGTTGTCTTGGCAATTGGCTTGCTCGATCAAATCGAAAACCGCGACGAGACTTCGCGTCAAAAGACTCAGGCCAGCCAACTGCTGACAGCACTCGACTGGATCATTTCCGAAAACGGCCGCGCCGGCAGTCGGTTGGTGGGCAAAGTAGACGCTGCGAAGGTGGCCGCGTTGGGAATGTCCTGCGGCGGTTTACAGGCCATCGAGATTTCTCCAGACCCCAGGATCTGTACAACCGTGGTTTGCAACAGTGGCGTGTTGCCAAATCCTTCTCCGTTGCCAGGCATGCCCGCCCTGAAGAAGGACACTCTGACAAAGTTACATGGGCCGGTTCTGTACATCATGGGCGGACCGTCGGACATCGCATACAAGAATGCGATGGACGACTTTTCTCGCGTCAACCATGTGCCGATCGTAATGACGAACTTTGACGTGGGGCATGCCGGTACCTACGCGCGACCACACGGGGGCGAATTCACTCCGGTCGCGCTGGCTTGGCTTGATTGGCAACTCAAGGGAGAGCTCGACAAATCCAAAGTGTTTCTCGGGGAGGAGAGCCAACTCAAGAAAGACCCCGATTGGACTGTCGAGACCAAGAACTTCCCTCAATAACTAGATTCTGCATCACGCATCGGAACGACTCAACAACATCCATGGAAGCCAGAGAACTCTGCCATGCCTTCAAGAATTTGTTTGCTCAGTTACTGGGCCCTGTTGTCACTCCTGCTCGCCTTTCCAACGATAGCCTACGCGGCCGATCCGCCAGGCATTCCTGATGGTTGGTCCGACGGCTACGCGTACGTAAACGGAGCACGCCTTCACTATTACCATGCGGATCCTTCGCCGGAGAAGCCAGTGATCGTAATGGTTCATGGTGTCACCGATATAGGACTGAACTGGACCACCCTGACGTGGAAGCTACAAGACGACTACGACGTTTACATGCTGGATACTCGCTCGCACGGACTGTCGGACCCGATCAAGGCGGACGACGACGGGGACACGCTCATTAAAGATGTTGTCGGGTTCATCAAGGTGATGAAATTTGACAAGCCGCTCCTGATGGGGCATTCGATGGGTGGGGCGACGGTGATCCGCGTCGCGGCAGAGTACCCTGACCTGGCGAAGGCAGTCATCGTGCTCGACGCCGGCATCGGCGGCCCCGGCGGTGGCAGAACGGGCGCGCGGCGAGGCCCGCCCCCTGGTGCACGTGGAGAAGGACGCCCTGCTCCCGATGCACCACTGGCGTCGCAGTCCGACCAATCGCCAGCTCCCGACAATCTTTCAATTAATATGTTCGGTTCACCGGAGGTACTAGTAGCTCAGAATAACTACCGCTTCGAAGACCTTGTCGCGACTGGCGAACGCCGACATCCCAAGTGGAGTCTCACTGATGTTCAGTACTGGGCGCTCTCGAAGAAGCAGTATCACGGTGCCTATTCTCCAGAAATGTTTGCGGTGATGTCTGGAGCGATGCGGACCGGTGATTCGCTGGCGAAGATTGCTGTGCCAGTTCTTGTCCTCAAGGCAGATGCTCCGCCCGAAGCCCGTGAGGCCCACCAGGCGATCGTAAGCGAGATGCCGAATGTTACTCTGGTGCACATCGACGACGCGGGACATAACCTTCACCACGATCAATTGGATCGCACATTTGACGTACTATCAAAGTTTCTTTCCACGCTCAGCGAATAATTGATATCATGCTTCTATGCTTCGTCTTAGAGCATTCATTCACGTCGAAAGTGCGTGCTCCCGGCCTTCATCGTTTCAGAAAAAAGTTGTGATACGTCCATGACTCGATACCTGATCCTCCTGTCTGTCGCACTGCTGTTGGACTCGTTGGCTTTCTCGGCTGACGAAGTGTCCTATGACCGCGACGTGAAGGGCTTTCTGACCACCTATTGCTTTGACTGTCATGCCGACGGAGCAATGGAAGGGAACGTGGATATCGGCGAATTTTTGCAGCGCAGCGAATTTCAACAGGACACGGTGTTTTGGGACAAGTTGTTGCGGTACATCCGCGCCGACGTCATGCCACCAGCGGACATCGACCAGCCGTCCGCTGACGAAGTCGCTCGCATGGCGGAATGGGTGAAATCGAATGTGTTTGAAATCGACGAGTCGAACCCGGATCCGGGTCCGGCGCTGGTCCGCCGAATTAATCGGAATGAGTATCGCAATACGATCCGTGATCTGATGGGATACGACTACCACGCCGATCTCCTGTTCCCAGCAGACGATACCGGCTATGGATTCGATAACAATGCCGCCGCGCTGAACATTTCGCAGATCCTGGTTGAGAAGTATCTGAAGGCAGCCGAGGAAATCGTGGCCGCCAATGTACCGGTGGTTTCGCGGGTGGTGAAGCGCATCCGATATTCTGGCAATCAGCTGACTCATTTGCCGCTGGATCCGAATGTGTTCGATGAGGAGGGGGGTGAGTCGAAATCCAATGTCCCGCGTGAGCGTGGCCGAACAGAGCGTCTTGATTTCAAGAATCCAGCTCGAGTTGGTACGACACTGAGTGTCACCAAATCGGGCAAATACACGCTTGACCTTTCGCTTTGGGTTCGCGGGAATTTCTTCTTTGACCCCGGCAGGACGGAGTTGGTGATTCACTTCGATGGCAAGGAGATCCATCGTCAGAAGTTTGTGTGGGAAGAACGTGTTGAGTATCCATTTCAATTCGAATATGAATTGGAACCGGGCGACTATGCCTTTGAAATCCGAATGACGCCGTTGCCAGATGCGGAAGACGCGGCGCCGCGGGAAGAAAACACCGATCTTTATATCCAGGTGGACCATGTCACGTTGATGGGTCCTGAAGCAGTGGACGCCTGGGTGCCGCCAGAAAACTACGCGCGGTATTTCGATCGCAGCACGCCTCCGACCCATCCAGAAGAACGGAAGGTATACGCAGCCGAGTTACTTGAGCGGTTCGCCAGTAAGGCATTTCGCCGGCCGATTCATCAACGGACTATTGATGGCTTGGTCTCAGTGGCGGAGCACACCTACTCCAAACCCGGTCACACGTTTGAAGAGGGAATCAGTCGTGCGATGGTCGCCGTACTGGCTTCGCCCCGGTTTCTTTACCTAGCCGAAGACGTGAAGGCTGCCGAGACCCCGAGCGACGCGGTGCACACAGACGCTTTGGCTGCCACGCCAATTTCGGCGCTAGTCGATGAGTACACACTGGCGTCACGTCTGTCGTACTTCCTGTGGTCGACGATGCCCGACGACGAGTTAATCAGGCTCGCGTCGGATGGGCAGCTGCGGTCCAATTTGAATGCTCAAGTCAAACGGATGCTGGAGGACCGCCGTTCTCAAAACTTTCTTTCCAGCTTTGTTGGACAATGGTTGCGATCACGTGAGATTGAGAATCTGATGCTGGATCCGAATGCGATTGCCGACGGAGACAAGTCCGCCGAAGAGTTGGCCGAGGAGCAGCGGCAGCGTGAAGAACGGGCGGGTCGATTTCGCGGCTTCGGCGGGTTTCGACGCCCCCAGCTTCGTTTCGATGCGGAGATCCAGCGAGCCATGCAGCAGGAAACCGAATTGTGTTTCGGTTACATCATGAATAACGACCGCAGCCTTTTGGAATTGATCGACGCCGACTACACCTTCCTCAACGAAGATCTCGCAAAGCATTATGGAATCGAGGGTGTTTCGGGCGATCAGATGCGTCGAGTGGACCTGCCTGAGGAGAGCCCCCGCGGCGGCATTTTGACTCAGGGAACATTGCTTACCGTCACCTCCAACCCGAATCGAACGTCGCCGGTGAAGCGCGGGCTATACGTGCTAGACAATATCCTCGGCACTCCACCATCGGCTCCGCCCCCAGATGTCCCGGAACTCGAAGAGTCAAAAGACCGCTTCGACGGTCGAACGCCCACACTGCGAGAGGTCCTGGCGGTTCACCGCGAGAACGCGGTCTGCATGTCCTGCCATGGACGAATGGATCCGCTGGGCTTCGCACTCGAAAACTTCAACGCACTGGGTATGTGGCGGGAACGTGACGGCGGTCAACCGATTGATGCCTCCGGCGAATTGCTTTCCGGCGAAACGTTCAAGGATATTCGAGGTTTAAAACGTATCCTGCGGGAAACCAAGCAAGCCGAATTTTATCGTTGCCTGACCGAAAAGATGCTGATTTACGCTTTGGGACGCGGCATCGACGTAAAAGACACTGCGACGGTCGATGATTTGGTGGACGAACTGACGACAGCCGAGGGACAATTCTCGGTGCTGATCAACGGCATCATTCATTCGCCTCAGTTTCAGCGTCGTCGATTGACGACCGACCAGCTCAACTTGCTGTCGCAAGATGAGAAACACTAACGCGTCACTTTCATGACGCAGGCGTCTGCCTTCACGCTCTCGACCATTCAATCACTTACACTCCTGATACTTCTGGAATTCGGCCATGCACTACAGCCTCAACCAGTCAAAGCAAGTCGAACGAGCCGTTTCATTGGAGCGCCGCCGGTTCCTTCGCGGATTGGGCGCAGCCGTCGCAGTCCCGATGTTTCCGTCCGTGGCTCGAGCCGCAGGGGCCGGTCCCGAAAAGACAATGACCTCGGGCAAACCGAGAGGCGGTGACGGTTCGGCACCTTTGCGGATGGCTTACTTCATTCATCCCAATGGCGTCGTACAAGATTACTGGTTTCCCAACGTCGACGGCAACGACTTTGAACTCAACCGTACCATGAAACCGCTGGAACAGGTCAAGGAGCATGTGCAGGTCATCACGGGGCTCGACCAGCTCAACGCGACCCCGGGAAACGATGGCGGCGGTGACCATGCCCGCGCCGGTGCGACATACTTGACCGGCATGCGAGCCAAAAAGACGGGCGGAAAAGATATTCGTTGCGGCATCTCCATCGACCAGCTCGCTGCCCAACATGTCGGCCACTTGACCCGTTTTGCGTCGTTAGAACTGACCTGCGACGCGATTCGAAATACGGGCAGCTGTGATACAGGATACGCCTGTGCCTATCAGTACAACATGTCTTGGAGTTCTCCGACGACACCGGTCACGCCGGAGCCGAATCCGCGACTGGTGTTCGAGCGATTGTTCGGAACTGGAGATCACGGTGAGCGTAAGCGATCATTCGAAATTCGCCGCGAGCGCCAGAAATCCATTCTCGATTTTGTGATGGAGGATACCCGTTCGCTGACCCGCACCATGGGTTACGACGACCAGCTCAAACTCGATGAATATCTATCCAATGTACGGGAGCTCGAACGACGCATCTCCGATACCGAGCAAATTGGCAAGATTCCCGATCCGAATGTTCCAACGCCAGCGGGCATCCCGGAAGAAATTGGCCAGCACATGGACTTGATGTACGATTTACTCGTCTTGGCATTCCAGACCGATCAAACGCGTATTGCGACGTTGTTGTTGGCCTATGACGGCAGCAATCTGCCCTATCCACAGCTCGGCATTTCCGAGGGTCACCACTGGTTGACCCACAACCTGCGGGTGCCAGAGTACAAGGAAAAGGTTGGCCAGATCGAGGTTTATTGGATGGAACGATTCGCGAGGTTCATCACGAAGTTGCGCGATACCCAAGACATCGATGGCAGCCGGCTGATTGACAACGTGATGATGCTCTACGGCAGTGCCATCTCCGACGGCAACCGGCACAAGCACGACAACTGCCCCGCGATTCTGATCGGTGGCGGTGGAGGGACACTCAATCCGGGACGAGTGACTGACGCCGGGGGCATCCCGATGTCGAACATGTACGTCAGTATGCTGGAAAAATTCGGAGTTCGGGGCGTGACGCAGTTTGGCGACTCAACCGGAACATACGACCACATCTAGTAGTGTTCGACGCCTGCGAGTCGATCGACGTTGTCACGACAACGCGCACGAATCACCTTGAAGAATATCGCGATTCGATGCAACGGATGATATCTTCCAAGTGCGGTTCGGCGACGCAGTAGTAAACCCGCCGACCCTCCCGCCGGCTGGTCAGCAGACCTGCTCGCTGCATCAACCTCAGATGTTCGGAGGCCATGTGCGGCTGAATCTCACAGGCCCCGGCTAGTTCCGAGACCATATAATCGCCTCGGAGGAGCATCTGTATCATCCGCAACCGATAGGGATGGGCCACCGTCTTGAGACATTCGGCGGCCTCCTCGAGCACGTCGAGCGGTGTCAATTTGTCAAGCCTTCGCTGAGTCATCTTCGCTCCTCCCAAATTCTTCCGCCGATCCTCGTTTTGATGCGCGACAAAGTCATAGGCAGTCCTCCGTCTACGGTGACAGAACAGCGCTGAGTGAGGGGGGTGATGCAGATTATATGCCGCTCAGAAAGCGGCTGACAGGCGCAACAGACATCGACAGGTCGAGATGGTACGACGATTGCAGCCGGTCGATGGCAACGGTTCTTGGCGGCGAGCAGCCCGTGCCGCCGTGGGTCTCACCCTCTAAATTTAGGAGATCTTTTTATGACAATGGTATTTGAGAGCGTTCAGACCGCAGGCATTGCCCAGATTTCGTACTTGATTGGAGATGACGGCAGCCAGACAGCCGCGGTGGTCGATCCGCGACCAGAGGTTGAGATCTACTTGGAGTTAAGCCGCAAACACGGAGTGACGATCACCCATATCTTTGAGACGCATATCCACGCCGATTTCATGAGCGGTGCGCGGGAATTGGAGCGGCGACTCGGATCCGCCAAGATCTACTCGAGCGGCGAAGGAGATGCTACCTATGACTTCGCGGTACAGAGGATTCACCACGGGGATCGCTTCACGTTCGGCGCGGTCGCCCTTACGGTACGCCATACGCCAGGTCATACACCGGAGCATCTGTCCTACGAACTGGCGGAGAAAGACCGCCCCAAAGATCCCTGGGGTGTGCTGAGCGGCGATTCGCTATTTGTCAGTTCAGCCGGTCGGCCCGACCTGCTTGGAGAGGGCGAGACCGAGGAACTCACGAAGCAGCTTTTTCACACGCTTCGCGACTACTACCTGAAGCTTGGCGACGGCGTAATGATCTACCCGTGCCATGGGGCGGGTTCGGCCTGCGGAGCGGACATCGGGGAGCGGCCGATGTCCACGATCGGCTACGAGCGGCGGACAAACAATTTCCTCCAGTACGAGGACTTCGAGGCATTCAAGTCATTTGTTAAAGAAGGTGCTCCGCCGGTGCCCCACCATTATCCGATTTTGAAGAAGATCAACGCCAAAGGACCGGAGTTGATTGGTACGGCCCCCACGGTTGCAGGCCTGCCGCCGGAAGAGTTCCAGAAGGCGGTTGAGCAAGGCAAATCGCAGCTTGTTGATACTCGGCAAATGCTCAGCTTTGGTGGAGGGCACATCGCCGGAGCGATCAACATCGGCGACCGACCGGAGCTGTCTGTGTGGGCGGGGGACATGCTGTCCTACGAGAAGCCCATTCTGCTGGTGGTGGAAGATGAAACGCAGCTGGACTGGATCGTTTGGCACTTCGGCTACGTGGGTCTCACAAATTTCGCTGGGTATCTCGCTGGCGGCATGAAGGCTTGGGATAACAAGGGCCTGCCTATTGCGACATTGCCGCAGGTTTCGGTCCAACGGCTCGCCGAAGAAAAAGCCAAGTTCCAGCTCCTTGACGTTCGCTCTACCAGCGAGTTCGAGAAGGGACGAATCGGCGGCGCGAAGCACAAATTCGTGGCTGAGATGCGAGATGGCGTCCACGGAGATATCGGCCTGGATCTGGACAAGCCTGTCGCGGTGTATTGCGGCAGTGGCTATCGCGCCAGTATCGCCGCCAGCCTGATGAAACGGGACGGCTTCAAAGAAGTCTACAACGTCCCAGGGAGCATGCAGGCTTGGAAGAATGCCGGCTTCAGCGTGGAGAACTAACTTAACCGTAGAGCCTAGGTTCCAGGAGACACTTGATGCGCAACCCCTTTACCCAAAAATCGTGGTCCCCTTATCTAGTCGGCGTGGGAATCGGCGTGTTGAGCTGGTTCGCCTTCTGGAGTGATGTTCGGAGCTCGCTTGGCACAGGGATGCACCAGCGGTCACGGCATCAGCGGGAACTTGCAACTCGCAGCTTCGAGTTGGCTGTTCTCGCTGATCTTCTTTTCAGCGGCCATTCTGACCGCGTCCCTGATGTACTTGTCTTATTTCGACACTGTCGCTTTGGCCGGTTACCACCGTACAAGCAGCGGACGACCTGCCGTCGGGGGACGGCTTGTCGCGTGCTTGTCCTCGACAGCGTGCTCATGAATATTGATTACCGCCTCGTTTCGGCTAATGAGTACCCGCCACCGCTAAGTCCGCTCGCTCAGAGGCAGTACCATGAATGAAACTCCTTCAGATCGTCGAGACGCATTCTCAGAGACGCGAACAGAATCTGCCTTTCACCGCACGCTGTTGGCCGAGCAGCGCACTTACAGTGCCTGGGTGCGGACCGGGCTTGCCTCCAGCGCCACGGGATTCGGTATGGCGAGACTGATGGCCAAAACTGAGCCTACATGGCTCGTTCGATGCCTAGCGATTCTATTCATCGTCGCCGGCGCTTGCATGTTTTTGCTCGCGTTCTGGGCTTACCGCGACGCACTTTCAAAAGTTGGCGAGGTGCCGGCAGGTGGCGTTCCGCTGTGGATGCTGGCGATACTGAGCATGGCGCTATTTACCGCCGCCGTGATGGGGCTCTATCTGATTTCAACCTGACTATGGTCTCGACCAATGACGACGTCATCGCCGTAGCGGATCACGACGACGTCGCCGATTAATTTTTTGCGATTCGCTCACTCACACTCGGATGCTTACTCCGCCGTCGACGATGATTGTTTGACCTTGGATCAGATTGCTGTCGGAACTGCATAGAAACGCGACCACTTTGGCGACATCGGTCTGTGTCAGTTTTCGATCGCCGAGCATCATTCTTTCCGTGGCAGCTCTGACCAAGTTCGCCGCGTCGGGCATGCTGGCGATGGCGTCGGTGGCGATGATTCCTGGTAGGACGCAATTGAAATTAATTCCGTTCCCCCCGAGTTCGAGGGCGAGGTGACGGATCAGACTCTCCAGGGCTGCTTTCGACGCGCCGATGGCACCATAATGGGGCACCGACCAGCGTGAACCATGACTGCTGACGGCGACGACTTTGCCATTGTCCGGACCGCCACCGAGCGACGCCGCAGCAGCTTGAGCCAACCAGATAACGGGTGACGCATTGGTGCGCAGCACGGCTTCGAAATTAATGGGCGTCAGTTCCGCTAGGGCTCGAAAACCACCTGCAGCTGCGTTGCTGACGATGATATCGAGTCCGCCAAAACGAGACTGCACCTCCTCCACCATAGACTGGATATCCTCGCGCCGCGACACATCAGCCTTGACGAGCATCACATCGGCATTCGGCCCGTTGATGGAGTCAATTTCCTTGGCGACCTCGACGGCTTTCTCCTGCGAACTGAGGAAATTCACCGCGACGCTGGCGCCTCGAGCGGCCAGCTCCAACGCGATTTCGCGTCCAATTCCACGACTCGCTCCCGTTACCAGAGCACGTTTGCCCATCAATTCTTGATTCATCTTGCTATCTCAACCATCCAGTTTTGTAGTCAACAAGTTCCAGGATGCCATCTCCGTTGAGCCCCGTGAGACTCGCCCGCAGGATCGCGCCGTTTTCGTCTTCACTCTCGCAAGTGACGACGGCTCGGAGCGGCTCACCGGGCGCCGGAAGCCGGCCGATTTCAATCTTGTCAAACGAAATCGGAAGACTCGGCCGTCCGCTGATCCGGTACGCCAGCATCCCTGCTGCATACAGCAGCGCATCCATTGATGCAGGCGAGATCACCCAGCCGCGGAGCGGTCGATTTTCGCCGGCTAGATGCGCCGGACTGGGGGCGATGATCGATCCCACTGCCGTGTGTCCGTCGGCGGTGAATCCAATTTTACGCAAACACTGGAGATTCGGCCCGTGATAGATCGGAGCATCGATGGGTTGGTACTGAACAATCTGCATCGTCACCTGCAAATTGTCGTCTTTCGCTTCGCGAACGGAAGGCTCGACGCAACTTTCGCGGAGCGAAAGGCGACTATCACCTCTCGCCGAGCGGAGCCGTCGGTCGACGATAGCACTGAAGTGTGGACGTGCGGCTGCGACGAGACGTCCGTCGCGACGTCTGAGATCGCTGACCAGGGACCAACGCTGCTGTGTTTCACGTCGTGACTCCGGTGCAGAATCGGAATCGTTCATTGGGACGATTTCGATAGTGAATGGATCCGACGTGAGACATTTCAGTGGACTGTGAGCCCGAACGTCGCGCAGTGCGACCACGTCAGTATTCGATGTGCCACGGGCTGCCTCAGCGAGCATCTCAATCGCCATTACGAATGGTAGCGTCGGACGACCTTGCACGAGGTGTTCACTGAGAAACCGATCGCCAGTGGGGTCGAGCGTGACAATGTACGACGCCGGGGCAGAGGAACTACTCGGCGCTGGGAGAGCGGACTCAGGATCGAGCATTGGAAGTGGCAGACGCATCTGGCCTGGGTCACCCGAATAGGCAGGCTGCGACTCGATCGCGCCCTCACCCTCGGGGAAAAACTTCCGCACGTAACGACGATCGGTGATCAACACTTCGGTCGAGTCACCCCCACATTCAATCTCATTGATGAAGTGTTGCAAGCCTTCTTGAGCGGGCATGAACTCCATCCCGATCATGTCGAGCGCCAGTTTCGCTTCCGGTTTCGTCGCCATGCCGATATCACCCCAAGCATGCCAGTGGAACGTGACACAGCGAGTCTCGGGGCGTTCGGTTTGCAGGTTGTCAATGAGTTTGGCGAGCATGTCGTTGGCGGCGGAATAGTCGGTGTGCCCGTTGGCACCGAACCGACCGCTGATGCTGCCGAATCCTACGAACCATTCCAGCGGATCATGCTGGGTCGCGTTGGCCAACGCGATGCACCCATCGACTTTCGCACGGAAGCACTTTTCCACTTTGTCAGGACGCTTGCGGTCAAAACGAGCATCCTGGCCCGCTCCCGCACCCTGGATCACGCCGCGGATCGGACCATCGGTCTGGCGAATTTTCTCGACCAGTTCGTTGATCGCAGCGACATCGGAAACGTCCACACTGTGGTATTCCGCGCTGATCGATCGCTCCTGGCAGGCTTGGAGGGTTTGATCGATCTCGATCGCTTTCTCGAGCTTTTGCCAAGTCGTGACGGGGTTGCCCCCCTGTGCCTGGGTTTGGTTCATGATCTGTCGACGCAGCGCCGGTCGATCTGCGGCCGCCTGGCGGCGCATCGCGTCATCGATCTGTGGTACCGGTGCGGTTCCGAGTAGATGCAGCTTTAATTCGTGACGCGACGCAAGCTCCATCGCCGTCATCGCGGTGATGCCACGACCTCCACCAGCGATGATCCAGTTGCCCCCGCGAGTGAGCGGAGCGGGCGAGACGGCGAGAGGAGGAGACAAGGAGTCCGGGAGAAGTGGCGAGGGAAGGAGAGGACTGTATCGAGCAGTCGTCGCGTGGCGGTTTCGGCCCCCCACGGCGACTTCTTCATCATAGGAAGGGACCGCCAGCTCGCGCCAGATTCCTTCGACAACGTCTGCGGGCGTGGCACCGGGGAGAGTGTCAATAATCAACATCGGTGTGTCCCGGTATCCTCGCATCCATGCTTCGATCAACATGGCTTTGGTGAGACCGGACAGGCCACCGGATTCGGACGAGGCAAGTTGTGTCGGATTAAATAGAAAGTCGCCTCCCGATTGCACGAGCGAAGTGAGCGTGGCGATCGACATGCGGTCCGCGTCGATCAAACCCTGCATCCAACGCTGACAGACGCGAAACGGATGGATCAGGGCGGCTTCGCGACGTGACTGCCAGCACGCTGCGTCGGTCGTTGGCCACACCGCGTCGATGTCATGCGGAGTCGTGATGAACAAATGCGGCGAGATGTTTTCTGCCCACAATTCGTCCAATCTCGCATCAAGTTGTTCACGTGAGCCGGAGAGGTCAATCGCTTCGATCGGGTAATGCGACGCTCGCGAATCGGCTCGCCAGCGGGCGATGATCGCTGCGGACATGGCATTGTTGCCAAGCACGAGTGCCGGCCCATTCCACGCTGGACGCGTTGGCATGTCGGCCAATCGCGGGGTGCGTCGCATCCCCAAGACGAACCGGTGAGTTCCCGTTGCGGGAACAGGCGGGGTATCTAAACGGTGCTCAGTATCGTTTTTTTTTTCCGGCGGCGCCGTCGCGACCGAGGGGCTGTTCAGTACGATGTCAGTCGAGTCTGAAATCTGCTCCCATACGAATGCACGAATGGACTCAAGGGTCGCGAAATCGGCAAGCGTCAATTCGGAGTCACGGAGCGATTGGAGCTGATATTGCTGAGCCAACTCGCCGAGCAATTGCGCTTTCTTGATGCTGTCGATTCCGAGTTCGCCTTCCATATCGGCGTCCATATCGATAATGGATTCGTCGTAGCCGGTTTGGTCGACTACCAGATCGATCATCAACCGGCGCAGTGAGTCGTCGGAAGCTCGGAGGTCGACGTTATCGGTTGGGGAGACGGCGGGAGCGTCGAGTGGAGTGCGCTCAGGATCCGGCGCTAGATCCGTCGTATCCGTTAGGATGGCGAGAATGTCGTTGAGCGTTTCGAATTGGGAGAGCTGCATCGACTGGACGTCAATCGGAGTGTCAGACCACTGCACGATTTCGCCAATGAGCTGGGCTTTCTTGATGCTGTCGACACCCAGTTCGGCTTCCAAATCGGCTTCGAAGTCGATGATTTCGGGATCATAACCCGTCAGATCCACTGCGAGGTCGAACAAGAATGCACGAGCGTCGTGCCCGTCGGAGGGCGAAGGTGCATCCACGTTGAGAGGCGCAGTAGCCGCAGTAAGCATCGTCGGCGCAGGTGAGGATGTACCCGCGGTGAGCTCCGTCGGCTCAAGGGTAGTGCTGCGGCGAACACGGGTCACGTCGACCACGTCGAAACGATTGTCCGCTTTCAGCGGTTGCGGACCTGCGAGCAGTGACGTGGCGGGCGCGAACGGTCGTGCCTGCACTGCGACTGGCCGGGCAGCCCCGGCATGGGTACCGTGAAATGCTTCACAGCCCATATCGATGAGCGTTTGCTGCAACGGGAAATCTCGATGTCGGTCGTCTGAACTCAGACAAATCGCGCGGCCGTCCACGGTTGCGCGTGCTAAGCGAGTCAACACGTTGTCGGGGCCGACTTCGAGCAGCAGGCCACAGCCTTCGCCCACGATCCGCTGGAGGGCACCGTTGAAGCACACAGGCTGGGTGAGTTGGTCGATGAGGTTATCCATCATTTCGGTCGGTTCGGCGAGATACCGGTTCGAAACCGCCGAGAGGAAACCGAACCGTGGCGGTTGCAGGTGCTGTCCACCAAACCGAGCCCGCAGCAAATCTTGAGCGGGCTTCATCGCAGGGGTATGGAAAGCGGCGGGCACATTGATCACAACAGATGCCATACCAGCCTCTGCGAGACGCTCTTTGGCCGCGGCGATATCCTGCTTCGCGCCGGCGATCACAGTTCCTACCGGCGAATTGTGATGCGAGATCACGGTGGCCAATCGATGACGATCGATCACCGACTGTACAGCCGACGGTTCGCCACGAATCGACAGCAACTCGCCACCGGCTTGGTGCGTCATGATAACAGCGTCACTGCGGCATTTGGCAAACTCAATCGCTTGGTCCATGTCCATCACGCCAGCCGCCCAGGCCGCCGTGCATTCACCGAAACTGTGGCCGAGCACCACATCAGGCCGATGGCCGCGTTGGAACAGTGATTGCGTCATCGCGGCGCCGACCGCCAATACCCACAACTGGGTCCACCAAACGTCGCGCCCGAGTTGGTTCTCTGGGTCGCTTAAACGATCGCCGACGCATTCGATTCCGCGACGGTGCAAGCGAGCGTCCACATCTTTCATGAACGACCATGCGGAATCAGCCGCCGTTGCACCGGAGTTTTCAGGGGTGAACAAGCGTGGTACGGCGCGATATTGGGAACCTTGTCCCGGAAACAGCCAACCCACGCGGCTACCGGATGATTCACGGCAGCGAATCCACGCGTGATGTTGAGGCAGGGCAGTTGTCTCGCGTTGAGCAAGCGGTCCATCGAGAATTGCCTGAGCAGCGGCGGCGATCACCTGAGTGTCGTGACCGACGATCGCGATTTGTGTATACGTGCGGACATCAGACAATTCAGATCCCGGATGCGGTCCATGGAACAAATCAACTGCCGACTCCAGTGCAGCTGCACTTGGCAGCGCTGAATCAATATTCTCAGCGAGCAAGCTCAGGTCGCGCTGGATGCAGACGGGATCACTCGACTGCAAGCGAACTTGCAGACTGGAATGATTTGGCGAAATACTGGCCTCGGAAGCCTTCGGCAGTTCGAAGTCCGCGATACGCGAAGAGGCACCGTTCGCGCTCACCGAGCGTTGATGATGAGGGCGTGTCGTCGATGCGGCGGACGCTCGAATCATGGGAGTGGATGTGGGCTGTTTGGCAATTTGAAATTGAATTTGGTAACCGTCTTGCGCCGTTTCGCAGATGCGCTGAACGGGCGGCACCGTCGCCGACTGTTCAAACGCGATCGTCGCGGCGAGGGCGCGGACAATTCCCTGTCCGCCACCGAGATGCCCCAGCTTTGAAATCAACCGTGGTGCGGACGTTTCCCAATGGGCCGCTGATTGACGGGCATCTTCGCTGCGAGCCCGGGACACGTCCTCGGTCCAACTTTCCGCAGCGTGTTCAATTACCCCGAAAATCGGTGTGTTCTGTGCTAATGCATCGGAGTAACGCTGCAACATCATGATTGCAACTCCCTCGCCCGGGAAGATCCGAGAACCATCCTTTGGCACATCTTCAGGTTGCCCAGAGAGTACCAATTGATTTTTTCGATACAACTGTTCAAAAGCTACCAAATCCATGGAGCGATGCGTCATGCCACACAGAACCGCGTCGACTTGACCGCCACGGAGCTGTTCCATGGCCGTTAGGATGGCCAGTCCTCCCGATGCCTCGTCAGCGTCAACGGCGCATGCCCCCCCCATGAGGTCGAACGTACGACAGATTCGCGATGCCAATGTGCTGGCGGTGAATCCTCCGGTCTCGTCAAGCAACGCCGGATATCGCTGCATCACGGCATCGTGCAACTGGTCGGCGATCTTCTCGGCTTGATCTGACGATAACCCTTCGCGGCGAGCAATTCGAAGGAAATGCTGGCGAATTTCCGGCAACCGTAGACCGATTTGCAGAGCGTTACTGAACTCACCGCCGAAAATGGTTCCCACAACAACGCCAACGCGAGTTCGGTCGACTGACCAAGTCCCGCCATCGAATTCTTCGATCGCTTGGGTGGCCGCGTGGATGAGCATCAATTGGGCTGGATTGGCATACCGCACGGTCTTGGGAGGTATCCGGTACGACTGCGCGTCGAACCGAAACTCGTCGATGTAGCCGCCTCGGCAGTGTGGGATGCGCCCATCGATGCCTGCACCGCCCGCCGCCAAAGAAACGTCCTCGACACCGATCCAGCCGCGATGGTGGGAACGCTGGGGCCAGCGTCCCGGTGGCGGATCAGAAATGCAGCTCGTGTTTGACCCCAGTAGATCTGCGAATGCAGTGACACCGTTGGCACCCGGCAAGACCAGACCCCGACCGACAATGGCGATCGGTTTAGGCGACTGTTTTTTTATCTCGTCGGGCTGAGACAGTTGGCTAGATCTCCCAGATTGCCGGATGACAGCGTGAGCGTTTAGCCCGCCGATGCCGAAGGCATTGATTCCTGCGACACGAGGCCTGCTGTTTTGAGGCCACGGCTCGATCTTGTCGACAATGCGAAGGGGTGCGTCGGTCCAGTCGTAAGTCTCGTTAGGTTGTTCGAAATGGATCGATGGTGGCAGTTCTCCTTTTCGCATCGCGATGATGCACTTCACCATCCCGACCAAACCAGCGGCTTCGAGCAGGTGACCGAGATTGCTTTTGACGCTGCCGATGGGGAGCCGCTGTCTGGATTTTCCGTGGAGATTGGACCCCGCTTGTGAGTCCGAGTTCATGCCCGAGCCACCCTGTAGGATCGCCGTCAGTGTCGCCAGTTCGGTGGCATCGCCCACCTGGGTGCTGGTGGCATGACACTCCAAATAATCGACGTCCAAGCTCCCTGTCAAGTTATTGGAAACGCGGCGGATGGCGAGTTGCTGGCCTTCGCTACGGGGGGCCCATAGGCCCTTGCCCTTGCCATCCGAAGCGACGCCGACGCCCACGACGGCGGCGTGAATGGGCAGGCCCATTCGCTCGGCGACACTACGGCGGACCAAGACGACTGCCACGTAGCCTTCGCTACTGATCAATCCGCTGGCGCGACGATCAAATGGAAAGCAACCCTCATCGCTGCACGCACCCGACTGAGAGAACAACGCGAGATTATCAACGTTATTGAAGGTTGCCCCCCCCACGACGGCGACATCGAGATGGTCGGCGTGAATCGCTGAAACCGCATGACTCAGCGCCAGCAGGGACGACGAGCAGGCCGCATCGATGACTTCACGGCGACCTCGGAATCCGAGTAAATTCGCTGCCAAGGACGCGGCACTGTAGGCGTTGAAACTCGGCGATCCGTCGGATCGCCAGCTCGGACGCCCCTGGCGAAGCGCGGCGGTCAGTTCGGATTTCAACCGATCGAATTGCTCCGCGCAGACGTGTGGGTTTAGGTCCGTTTGTTCGAGCAATTCCGAGGTCGCCGACGCTAGCGTGTTCATTGCCAGCGGACCTCCGGCCTGAGTTCCGCCGCTGTGACCAACCAAGACGCCCGCCCGCAGCGGATCTAACCCGTTGACACCGTCGATCTGTGTTACGCCAAAGGTCGACTCGACCGCTGCCATCGCGACTTGAGCGAATTGCCGATGGGTGAGATCAAACTCACCGAGCTCGCTGATTTTTCGTTCCCGCTCAGCGTCGAGCGGATCGGGTGAAACACAGCCACCGAGCTGCGTGTAGGTTTTGCCCGGCACGTTTCGCTCGGAGCTGAAGTATAACGAGCGGTCCAGCCGATCGTCGGGCATCGACGCGATTCCTGATCGCCCGGCCCACAGCAAATCCGCGAAATCGTGGGCATTGTTCACGCCACCGGGCAGGCGGACTTCATACCCGCAGACAACAACCTCGTCGGGATTGCTGGCCGTCGTGTTGCTGGCCGCAGTGTCCGCTGGCTTGCCTCTGTGGGGCGTGAATGCGGACCAGTGCCGGACCATTTCTAGCAGCTCGTCGGTTTGGATCGCTGGCGTCGGCGGCAAATTCGTTGCCGCAATCACGCGGTCAATCTGATCTCGACCGAACCGGGGATCGTCGCGAAAATAGGGCAGGAATGTGTTCACGAACGGAGCCGCCAAGCGATCGAGTTCCGATTGGTCGATCGCGTTCAGCTGGGCTGGCCGAGTCGCTTGAATGCGTTTCACTCGTGTGGGGCGATTCAACCAAGCCTGCGTGGCGGTCCGAAACGCAGCATCCAGATCGGAAACCGTGGTGCCTGATGAAGACGTTAAATGGTAGGTCTGATTGTGAAATCGAGGCTCGGCCACGATGGTACGGATTGCCTGGGCGATCCAGTCAACATCGACGATGTTCTTTTGCTCGCCACCTTCAAAACCCAGGTTGCGAAACCACTGGCCATGTTCGGGAAGACCGAATCGCGACGCCAGCATCTGATACATCGAGAATGCACCGTAAATCGTGCGATCACCTGATATCGGCGACAATCCCGTGCGATCGATCACGATCGACGGACGGTAGATCGTCAGTGAATCAAGCGTTCCCGAATCCAGGCCGTCCGCGAGCATCGCCTCGGCCATACTTTTGCTGCGTTCGTAATCGTTGGCAAATGTCTGTCCGATATCGCCTTCAGTTTCGAAAACCACGCCGCTACGCTGGCCACAAACATAGGCCGTTGAAACGTGATGGAAACGCGAAATGTGGTGCTCGCTGCAAAAATCCAAAACGTGCGCGGTGCCCTCCACGTTCGTTCGGTAGGGTTCGTTGTCGACTGAGTCACTCGCCGGTGCGAAGCTCAAGCTGGCCGCACTGTGAAGAATCTGGTCACAATTCGCCGATATCCACCTCGCGTTGCTCGACAGCACCCCGAGGCCGGGCTGATTGAGGTCTCCTTGGAATACCCGCGGGCGCGCTAACGTCCTATCCCACGCGGCTTCGAAGCGGCTGAGAATGCTCTCGATTCGATCGGTTGCACTCTGCGCATTTTTGCCGCGGGCGATCACGGCAAGCGATCGTCCGGATCGCAGCCAGTCCGCCATGATGTAGGAGCCCACCATCCCCGTGGCGCCGGTCAGCAGCAGCGTATTGCGGCTGGATCGATCGTTTCTGCTCATTGTTCCGCTCACGCAGCGGTCCCGCAGATCGCAAGAGGGGCCGGGGAAAAATCGATTTTTCTCATCAGCATGAGTCTGACTTTTCACGGAGGATAGGAGGATGAGACAAGATGAGACAGTTCATCATAATCCCCGGCCTGGTGAACCAAGGCAAATCCTGCATCGGAATTCGGCATCCAAAAGACGGCCGGCGCCAATTGTGCCGTTAGTGTCGATTTTGGGGAATGTGCACTCAGATCAACGTCCCAAATTGCACGGCTGGCCCCCACGGAAAACTCGCTGAATACTCAGTTTTCTCCCCAGCCCGCTTCGGTGAGAGGCTTCAGCGGGTATCTCCTCTTCGTCTGCGCGGTGCCGGAAAAAATCGGATCGTTCCCTCGCCACTGACCCAGCAGCACCTTCACAATAGGCTATCTAGGATATTTGATCTACTTGCCCGGTCGCAAACATGGAGTAATTCGCACGAATAGCAGCACTGGCATTACCGGACTAACCGAACACAGTAGGTGAATACCCATTTCACTCATGCTCGGACGAGTTGCGGATATGAAGATCAAAATCCACCGAGTGTCGTTGGGCTTGCTAGCGTTGATGACGCTGGGAGGCTGCGCGTCATTCAACGATAGCTACTACGAAAAAACGCAGAAGGTGCGTGCTTTCAAAGAGTACGTCCACTGCGGCAAACCTGAATGTTCGGAATATCCGCACGACTACAAGAAGGGCTGGATTGACGGCTTCTACGAAGTCGCAACGGGGGGTAGCGATTGCCCGCCCGCCGTTGCTCCGGCGCGTTATTATAAGCCGAAAGAAATTCTCAAATATTGTGACAAGAAGCGTCACGACTACTACAGCGGTTGGCAGGATGGGGCGACGCGGGCGACGCAGTTTCCCAACACGCATTATCTGCGAATTTACGAAACCAACGAGTGCCCCTTCCCAAGTTGCGACAAGCCATGTGGCAGCGGCCAAAATGGTCCCTGTCGGGAAGCCTTCGTCGGTATGACTGCCACGACACAAATGATCGAAGCCGCGCCGACGCCCGCACCCACGCTGAGCACGCCCCTTCGCAGCGACGATGATACCAATGAAATCATCGAGGACGTGGATCTACCGTCAGGTCTGAATGACGACTTCGAATTCGATCAGGACTCGGCTGTCAATCTAACAACTCCTGCGGGTCGCGCCGTGACCAGTTCGTCCGTCAACACGCCGCTCAACACAATGCAAGGTGCTGCGGATCGGTCGCAGTCGACACCGACTGTCAGTCTGCTGACGGATATTCCGACGCTCCCCATGATCCCGCCGCCTCCGCAGCCCGATGCGGTATCGGTGCCGGTCGAACCTGCGGAGGATGCGCCACTGGTATCAATTCCCGGTTACCGAGCGACGTCGGAGTGGAATCGACCGGCAGTTCGTCCAGCCAAAGCTCAGGCGGTTGGTTTCATCCAGCTTGTCGAGCCCGTTCAAGACGCTCAGGCAACGCGAAGCAAGAGCGAGGGCGCCGAACCGATCATCGTTGTCGAAGCCCCGTATCGACATTTTCAAATGAGTGATACCGAGACGGAAAACAAACCCGTTGTCAAACTCGTCGAATGATTCGCGAGTCCCTTTTTTGATCTCCACATCCCAATTATTCAATCCTGTATTGCGAAGGGATTCAGCAATGTTTCGCTCGAATCATAATCTCCACCTGCCAAAGTCGATCGCCGTCACGGCATTGCTCACGGTCACGACGCTGGCCAGCTCTGGTTGCCACATTCACTCGGTATCATCGGCGCGGAATTCGATCCCCGCCAACCGGCTCGATCCGGCTCTGTTCGGCTGCTCTCGAGAAGCGTTGGCTCCAGTGCCATTTTCGTCGCTGGGTCAAACCAAGCCGGAGCAACACATCATCGGTCCCGGCGACACGCTGTCGGTCTACGTGTACGGTGTGTTCCCCGCTAATGAGGAAGAAACGCCGGTACAGAACCGGGCCCAGTCGCTCAATCAACGATACTATCCACCCCGCGGCACCGTGGTCGGTCCTTTGACGGGCCTGCCTGCTCGCGTAGAAGGCAATGGAACGATTGATATGCCGCTCATCGGCGATATCGAGATCTCTGGCCTGAAGATGCCTGAGGCGGTTGCCAAGATCAAACAAGCGTACTTGGACGAAAACGTTCTGCAGGAAGGAAAAGAGCGGGTCACTGTGGACCTGTTGATTCCACGGGTCCGGCGAGTCGTCGTGCTGCGTCAAGACACGCCGAGTCAAGCCGTCGCAATCACGCCACCCGGAGTCGTCGATCAGGTGCACCGGGGTAGCGGCGAGGTCATCGATTTGCCCATTTATGAAAACGATGTCCTGCATGCGCTCGGAGCGACGGGTGGTTTACCCGGGACCGACGCGGCGCGTGAACTGTACGTCATTCGCAGCGGTGCGGGAATCAATACCCAGTTCCTCAGCGGAGGATCTTTGCAGGGGATTGTCAGTGGTGGCGAAGGCGGTCAATGCAACCCCGGTGTGATCCGCATTCCGTTGGTCGGATGCCCCTGTGACGGCATTACGTTCCAGCCCAATGACGTCATCCTGAACGAGGGCGACACAATTTACATCCCACGGCGAGACGAATATTTCATCACCGGTGGTTTGCTGCCGGGAGCACGAATTCCGTTGCCGCGTGACAAGGACCTCGATGTGCTCGAAGCGATTGCTCTTGCGACCGGTTCACCCGGCGGTCCCCTAGGCCTAAGTGGTGCCGTGCTGGCCGGCGGAAGACCCGGTTATGTGCGTGAGGCTACTCAGGTGATGATTCTGCGGACGCTTAGCGATGGACGTCAGATCAACATTCGCGTCGATCTCGATCGTGCGATCAACGACAAGAAGCAACGCATTCGAATCATGCCTGACGACGTCGTCATGTTGCATCAGAAACCAGGAGCCGCGTTCTTCAACACGTTCCTGAACTACTTCAGCGGCGACGCGCTCCTGATCACGAGCGTCAACGACTAAGCCGGGTGTTCCTCAATACCGGCACACACGAAACACCGTTGCGTTCACGCTGCGGTGTTTTTTGATTTCCGCCCGACGGAGGATCGGGTACATTGTCGATATGGGCCGAGTGAGTCCTCCCGCTCGGCTTCTTCTCTCATTTCCTTATCTATCAACTGCGATGCGATGATCAATCAACTCTATTTGAAGATCGGATGTGTGCTCGTCACCGGTGTCCTGATCGCCATGGTGGTGCATCAGGCATCGATTGAGCCATCAGCCCCGGCAGACAATCCGGTGGTGCAGCACAGCGAGGTCAACCCGGCGTCACTGGAACTCGGGAAAATCGCTCCAGGCGGTGACCCCTTGGGAGCCAATTCTGGAAGTGTCGACTCCGGTGACGCGAAATCTGCGGCTCGGCCGACGGAAATCTCCCTCCGTGTGGGCAAGATCGCGGCGACGCCTGGACGCGATGAAATTTCCACGATTCAGAACCTACCGATGCTCGACGCAGAGATCAATCGCATGTACGCCGGAGCGAGAGCGGCTACCTGTCGGATACTCACCCCCGGCGCCGCCGTGATTCCTAACGTGACGCCACCGCAACCCCATCAGCCGTCGACAATCGGCCGCATACCATCGATTACAGTCGGATTGGAAATGGCGAGTGAAGGACGCAGCAAATTACCAGCGGTGACTCGTGGTCAGGTCGACGCGTACTTTCAGCAGCACCGCTTGTCGATTCAGCCCGTTGTGTATTGTGATGCGTCGGGCCAATACTACTTTGGCACCGATTGCCAGGCCGCCTTTTTCGAGGTGGAGCGACCGGGCACGGCACTCCAGCCCGAACCGATGGTCGAATCCGCTGTCGCACGTTTTCGATCACTCGGCGTATTTCGTTCCGTGCAAAACAGTATGTTGGTGTCAAAGGAAAATGCGACCAGCGACAGTGCTCCCGTCAAATCAAGCGCCGGTCGTACCCTCGTGATGGCATTCACGTTCGAGAAAAGCAACCAACTCGTTTCGGGAGTGGGTGGCGGCGACCGACAAGCGACTGAACTGATTCTGTTCCACTTGCCCGAACGATCCGATGATGTCGATGTCGGGGCGTCTGATCGATCCGCTGCGCCCGATGTGGGGATGGAAGTTTTTATCACCAGCGACGATCGTCGCACCTTGAATCGACTCGATCTGCAATCCACAGATGTCAATTCACCACTGCCCACCATCTCCGCCGATATTCGGTTTGACAAAATGATTTTGATGGGGATGTACCCCTCTGAGCCGGTCGTTACGCAAATTCATTACCGCTCTGCGGGTGTGCTATCGATGGAACTCGTGCAACGACTCATCAACGGAACGGGCGATCGAGCGAGCATGGAACTCAGTGAGATTCTCGATCAGTTCACACTGCTCTCGCAATCTCTCTCGGCACTCGCCCGGAAGACTCGAGATATTCGAGCGGAGTCGCCGTCGCTGGAGGGTTCCGACGCCGCCGATGAAGCATGGTATCAGGAACTGTCACGCCGCAAGCACGACCAGCTCAATCAATCCCTGCAGCCGATTCAAAAGCAAGACGGTCCGTATTGATTCACCCCGCTGGGGTCCCGCCCGCAGCCATTATCTTTCACGCTGAGAGCGGCAAAAACAGGCGCTCGCGGCGTTGCGATCCCGACCTGGTTCCACGCAGTAGAGGAACATCCCCGCCCTCAAGCGAACCTACGGACGTTCCATCCGCCCGCATTCGCGCATGCGGAAAATATGAGGCAATGAGACGGGATTCCGCAGTTGTCAAACCCCGATGCGCGTGCCATAGTGTTTGGTAAAAGCTCACCTGACGTGAGCTTTCCTCTTTACCTTACTTTGTTACATTTTTCACAAAGTCGTCCGTCTTCATGCCTGCTTCCCCCCGCCGCACGGTCATCAAACAGGGTCTCGATCTGCCTATCCTCGGATGCCCCGAGCAGCGTGTTGAGGCTGGACCGTTGGTGCGTAGGGTGGCGTTACTGGGAAACGATTACGTGGGCATGAAACCCACGATGCTGGTCGCGCCCGGGGACCGCGTGATGCTGGGCCAGCCACTTTTCGAAGACAAAAAGACGCCTGGGGTAATCTACACGTCGCCCGCATCGGGCACAGTCGACGACGTGATTCGGGGGGCGAAGCGAAAATTCGAAGCGATTACGATTGACCTCGATGGCGACGACGCGGTGACGTTTGAGAGCGCTCGCGAGAAAGATCCCGTTTCGCTCGGCGGTGACGCCGTGCGAGCGGTGTTGGTCGAGAGCGGGCTGTGGCCGGCGTTGCGAACGCGTCCCTACGGCAAGGTTCCCCAACTTGATTCGAAGCCCAATTCAATTTTTGTCACGGCAATCGATACCAATCCATTAGCGGCCGATCCCGCGGTGGTGTTGAGCGAGCGAAAGAACCAATTCGTACTCGGTTTACAAGCACTCACCCAGCTCAGTGGCGGCGCGGTCTATGTCTGCAAGGCGGCGGGAGCCTCGGTCGCGGGCGAAGAAGTCACAGGCGTGACCATCGCCGAATTTGCTGGTCCGCACCCCGCTGGCTTGGCAGGCACCCACATTCACTATCTCGATCCGGTGGGGCCGAATAAAACGGTTTGGTATATCGGATATCAAGATGTGGTCGCGATCGGATCGTTGTTCCAAACTGGACAACTCGACGTGCGGCGAGTGATTTCGCTCGCCGGCCCCAAAGTCAAGCAGCCTCGATTGATTGAGACCCGGATGGGGGCCTGTATCGACGATCTCGTCGCCGGCTCGATTGCCGATGATTGCAAAGTTCGTTTGATCTCCGGTTCTGTATTGTGTGGGCATAAAGCGGCGGCACCGCACAATTATCTCGGTCGCTACCACCAGCAGGTGTCGGTGATTGAGGAGGGGGATCAGCGAGTATTTTTAGGCTGGCAAAAACCGGGCTTTGATAAATTCTCGGTGACGCGCGTTTTTGCCTCGTCGTTTCATCCATCGCAAAAGTTTGCGTTCACGACTTCGACCGGTGGTAGTGAGCGGGCCATGGTACCACTGGGGACCTATGAAAAAGTCATGCCGCTGGACATGTTGCCGACGCAGTTGCTGCGATCGCTCATCGTCCGCGATACCGACGCGGCCCAGTCGCTCGGCGCACTCGAACTCGAAGAAGAAGATGTGGCCCTGTGTACGTTTGTGTGCCCAGGCAAGTACGAATATGGATCGCTGTTGCGACAGAACTTGAACACGATTGAGCGTGAAGGCTAAACATGAAACCACTGCGTGACGCTTTTGACCGCGTTCACCCCTATTTTGCAAAGGGGGGAATATTAGAAAAAGCCTACCCTATCTATGAATCGATCGATTCGTTTTTGTTCACGCCTGGTGAAACGACCAGGGGTCGGACTCACGTTCGCGATGCCATCGATTTGAAGCGCATGATGATCATGGTTGTCGTCGCTTTGATTCCGGTGACGCTGTTCGGCATGTGGAACGCGGGCTATCAGGCCAACTCGGCGATTGTGAAGATGACCGAAGAGGGCGTGCCGATCGCGTACGATTGGCACAATTGGGTGCAAACAGCCTTAGGGCTCGGGCACGATCCAGGGAATTTCCTGGATAATTTCGTCTACGGGGCGATCTTTTTCATCCCCGTTTACTTCGTCACGATGTTTGTCGGCGGCAATATCGAAATGGTTTTTTCGGTGATGCGCGGCCATGATATCAATGAAGGGTTCTTGGTAACGGGTTTATTGTTCCCGCTCACATTGCCGCCCGGCATCCCACTCTGGCAAGTGGCATTGGGGATCGCGTTTGGGGTGGTGATTGCCAAAGAGGTATTTGGGGGCACGGGGCGGAACTTCCTCAACATCGCTCTGGTGTCTCGGACTTTTCTCTACTTCTCGTATGCTCCAGACATCAGCGGCGATAAAGTTTGGACGGCCGTGGACGGCTTCAGCGGTGCCACGGCGCTCGGCCAGATGGCCATTGCCCAGGGCAGTGCTGTGGAGTCTCTCGAACATGTTGAGTATGTTTGGGGAGACACCGGTTCGATCACGTGGATGGATTCGTTTCTAGGTACGATCCAAGGTTGTTTTGGTGAAACAAGCACGCTGCTGTGCCTTGTAGGCGCTTTTATTTTGATCGCTGCGGGGATTGGATCTTGGCGGATCATGGTGAGTGTGGCTCTGGGTGCGATCGGCACCACACTGTTGCTCAACGCGGTCGGTAGTGAGACCAACCCCATGTTCGAAGTCCCGTTTTACTGGCACTTCGTGCTGGGTGGTTTGGCCTTCGGTCTCGTGTACATGGCCACCGACCCAGTCAGCGCCTCGATGACGAACACGGGAAAATGGTACTACGGTGCGCTGATTGGGTTCATGACGATCCTGATTCGGGTGATCAATCCCGCATTCCCCGAAGGCATCAGTTTGGCGATTTTGTTCGGCAACGTGTTTGCGCCCTTGATTGATTATTTCGTCGTCCAAGCCAACGTCCGCCGGAGGGTTGCTCGCTATGCCAGCTAAAGATTCCACTTCAGGAACCATCCTGATCGCGACGATTCTCTGCGTCGTCTGCTCGCTCGCAGTGAGTGCTGCGGCGGTCGCACTGAAACCGTTCCAGGAAAAGAACGTCAGGCTCGACCAAAAGAAGAACATCCTCGACGCGGCGGGCATTCCCAACGATGAGTTCGGGAAATCCGCCTCTAACCTTTCCAACAAGGAGATTGATAATCTCTACACGTGGGTCGAAGAAAAAATGGTCAATCTCGATACCGGTGAGTACAACACCGACTTTGATCCGACCACCTTCAACCTCGAAGAGCAGGCCACGGACGAGTCCAAGAGCGAACCCATTGTCAACGAGCCTTATTGGAATGGCGAAGACACCCGTCCCAAAACAATGAAGGTATTTCTCGTTCGCCATGAGGGCACAGGGCCGATCCAGCAAGTCGTGTTGCCGATTTACGGTAAGGGATTGTGGGGAACCCTGTGGGGATACCTAGCCCTGAAGAGTGATCTCAAAACGGTTCAAGGCATCACGTTTTATCAGCATAAAGAAACACCGGGACTCGGTGGCGAAGTCGATAATCCCGCTTGGAAGAAACAGTGGGATGGACTTCAGCTCTACGATGAGCAAGGCCAACCCGCCGCACATGTCGCCAAGGGCCCCGCTTCGGCGGACGATCCCTCGGCGGTCGATGGCCTTTCAGGCGCAACGATCACGAGCCGGGGCGTGACCGACCTCGTTCAGTATTGGGCAAGCGACCAGGGCTACGGCCCTTTCCTGGAAAAGCTCAAGTCGCAAATGGAGCAGAGAGCTGCCGCTGGTGCCCCGGCCTCTCCCACTGCCGACAATTCAACGACGAAGGTAGGAGCATAATCGATGGCTAATAAATCACTTGACGTTCTGATTGACCCTGTGGTCGATAACAACCCGATCACGTTGCAGGTGCTCGGCATCTGCTCCGCACTCGCGGTCACGACCAAGATGGAGACGTCCATCGTGATGGCGCTCGCTGTAGTGGCCGTGACTGGCTTCAGTAACCTCGCCGTGAGCGCCATCCGCTCGTTCATTCCCAGCAGCATTCGAATCATCGTACAAATGTGCGTGATCGCCTCGTTGGTGATTGTGGTCGATCAGTTTCTCAAAGCGTTCTTGTTCGACATCAGCAAGCAGCTCTCAGTATTCGTCGGGCTGATCATCACGAACTGTATCGTGATGGGTCGCGCCGAGGGATTTGCGATGAAGAACAGCCCCGGCATCAGTTTTCTCGACGGCATTGGCAACGGGCTGGGCTACGGCTTAGTGCTGTTGGTTGTCGCGTTCTTTCGTGAGCTTTTTGGCAGCGGTTCGCTGTTCGGGATGACTCTGCTGGACCTCGACCGCAACGGTGGATGGTACAACCCCAACGGCTTGATGCTGTTGCCGCCGAGTGCGTTTTTCATCATCGGGATCATGATCTGGGTGATCCGTCTGAACAAACCCGAACAAATCGAAGAGTCTTGAGGCTATCATGCAACTAATCGAAGCTCATTTGAGCATTTTCCTGAAGGCAGTTTTCGTCGAGAACCTCGCTCTGGCGTTCTTTCTCGGCATGTGTACGTTCCTCGCCGTCAGTAAGAGCGTTAAGACGGCTATCGGTCTTGGCATGGCCGTCGTGGCCATCGAAACGATCACTGTTCCAGCCAACCAAGCGATCTATTCGCTGCTATTGAAGAAAGGGGCTCTGACCTGGGCGAATGGGTTCATCCCACAATCGACCATCAACTTTTCGACGATTGATCTTAGTTTTTTGTCGTTCATCAGTTTCATCGGTGTGATCGCCGCTTTGGTTCAGATCCTCGAAATGTTTTTGGACAAGTTCATTCCTGCACTCTACAACGAACTCGGAATCTTCTTGCCGTTGATCACGGTGAACTGCGCCATTTTGGGTGCCTCGTTGTTCATGCAGGAACGCAACTACTCATTCGGTGAATCGATCACCTACGGTTTTGGTTGTGGTGTTGGGTGGGCGTTGGCGATCATGGCACTGGCGGGGATTCGCGAGAAACTCAAATACAGCGACGTACCGCCACCGCTGCGAGGTCTCGGCATTACATTCATTACCGCGGGGTTGATGGCGCTCGCGTTCATGTCCTTCAGCGGCATCAAGCTCTAAGCGATCCTCACCCACCTCGACCGATTTCATTTTCACGCATTTCAACGCACACGAGTCCACTGTGATGTTCACGACTTCTCTCCTGGCTGCCGTCGCACCGGATGCTGCCCCATCGGAGGCCATTGCTCCTGCAGCCATCGTCGCCATCGGCGTCGCGATGTTCACGATCATCGTGCTCGCCCTGGTGATGCTGATTTTGGCTGCGAAGAAACAACTCGTCTCTTCGGGCAAGGTCAAGATCATGATCAACGACCAGAAAGAGATCTCCGTACCGGCTGGCGGGAAATTGCTTGGCGCTCTCGCTGACGCAGGCATCTTCGTTTCGAGTGCCTGTGGTGGTGGTGGGACCTGTGCCCAGTGCAAAGTGAAGATCTCCGAAGGCGGCGGGGATTTGCTGCCGACCGAAACCGGTCATATCAACAAAAAAGAGGCTGCCCAGGGCGAGCGACTGAGTTGCCAGGTTGCGGTTAAGCAAGATATGAAGGTTGAAGTGCCCGCCGAAGCCTTCGAAACCAAGAAGTGGGAATGCACCGTCCGCAGCAACAACAACGTCGCGACCTTCATCAAAGAGTTCGTACTCGAACTGCCTGAAGGCGAAGAAGTCAACTTTCGCGCTGGCGGTTATATTCAAATCGAAGCACCTCCGCACACAATCCATTACAAAGATTTTGACATCGAGGATCGGTTCCATCCTGACTGGGACCAGTACAAGATCTGGCGGTATACCTCGCAGGTGGATGAGCCGGTGGTGCGCGCCTACTCGATGGCCAACTACCCCGGCGAAAAGGGCATTATCATGCTCAACGTTCGTGTCGCTTCACCGCCACCGCGAGCCCCCGAAGGCACCCCGCCGGGCCAGATGAGCAGTTATATCTTCTCACTCAAACCCGGTGACAAGGCCACGATTAGCGGTCCTTACGGTGAGTTTTTTATCAAGGACAGTCAGGCGGAAATGGTTTACATCGGTGGTGGGGCTGGGATGGCACCGCTGCGAAGCCACATCTTTGAATTGTTCAAGCGGCAGAAAACCGATCGCAAGGTCAGCTATTGGTACGGCGGTCGGAGTATGCGTGAGCTGTTCTATGTCGACCACTTCCGTGAGATCGAAAAAGAATTCCCGAACTTTAAGTTCAACATCGCGTTGTCCGAACCTGCGCCGGAAGATAATTGGAATGGCTACACCGGTTTCATTCATCAAGTGCTGCTGGAAAACTATCTTAAAAATCATCCTGCTCCGGAAGATATCGAGTATTACATCTGCGGACCTCCGATGATGAACGCGGCTGTCTTCAAAATGCTCGATGACCTCGGCGTCGAACCGGAGAATATCGCCTACGACGATTTTGGCGGCTAATGGTCATGATTCAATTCGATCGCATGACGCGACGTGGTTTCCGCCCCGTCGCGTTTTTTATTATCACCTCGGTGCTACTTCTGGCGAGCCAGTACGCGGCGACGATGGAGGGCAGCGCGGAGGCGCAGTCGCCCTCCGGCAGTCCACTGCTATTTCGCGGCGCAACCATGGGGACGACGTACAGCGTCAAGGTCTCCCTACCACCCAATCGCAAAGATTGGAAAGCCGAAGCCTCGCTTGCCGTCGATGCGGAACTTCGCCGCGTCAACGATCAAATGTCGACTTACCTTCAAACCAGCGAGCTGAGCCGGTTCAACGACTCCGCCTCCACCGATTGGTTCCACGTCAGTCCCGAGACCGCCGCAGTGGTTGAATATGCTTTAGAAGTCGGCAAAAAATCGGGCGGCGCGTTTGACGTCACCGTCGGTCCGCTAGTGGATCGGTGGAGTTTTGGAGCAGGAAAACGCCATCAGGACGTGCCCAGCAATGAAGAGTTGGAGGCGATCGGCATGCGTATCGGTCAAGCTCATTTGGCCGTCCGGCTTGATCCACCTTCGCTGAAAAAAGACATCCCTGACCTGCGAGTCGACTTGTCCGCGATTGCCAAGGGGCACGGAGTCGACCGTGTTGTCGATGTCCTTTCCCGGCTCGGTGCCGAGAACGTGTTTGTCGAAATTGGCGGCGAAGTCCGTGTCACGGGAGAGAAGCAAACTCCCGGCGGACCGCAGCCATGGAAGGTGGGGATTCAAAAACCCGATGCGATGAACAACGAAATTGTGCTGGCGTATTCAATGGAAGATTGTGCGATGGCCACGTCGGGCGACTATCGAAATTTCTTCGAAGTCGACGGTCAACGATATTCGCACACGATTGACCCGGTAACTCACCGCCCGGTGCAACACAATCTCGCGTCGGTGACGGTGATTGCGCCTACCTGCATGGTGGCCGATGCGTGGGCGACGGCGCTCGATGTCGTCGGCCCTGAGCGGGCAGCTGAGCTGGCGTCCAGAAACGATCTCGATACGCTTTTAATCACTCGCGGCACCTCGCCCAGAGCCGGCGACGACAGCATCAACCAAGCACAGGAGCATCCAATGAATTATGTCGGAACAGGCACACTAGCGTCGATTGCAGCTCAAATTCAGCAAAGTAGTGTACTGGCCCAGAGCCCAGCGGCTGCTGGCGATGGAGGATTTCTTGATCGGATGGGTCCGATCGTTCTACTGACTGCGATCGGCTTCGCAGCAATTTTAGTCGCGATGGCCATCGGCGTCATTTTTGGCCGCAACAGCATTGCCGGTTCGTGCGGCGGACTGAACGCCCGCACCGATACAGACGGCGTGTCACGCTGCTCGCTATGCAGCTCACCGTCGGAAGGCTGCGAGAAGCTCCGTGAGAGAATTGAAAACAGTTAAGCAGGTTTAAAAATTTTCCCTAGAACCCCATCCTTCTTGCCCCTTGTGCAATGATGAAAACGTCCTTTTTTTTAGTTTGTTTGTGTTTCAGCGGTTTGATGTTTGCGCCAGGGTGGGCTCAACAGCCTGCCAGCAACGCTGATGTTTCTTACATACAAGAAATGCACTCACTCCAAGCGGCGATCCAGCAGCATTTCTTGGATGAGAAATCGGGCAACTACTTGATCGTGGTGGATCCTGCTAAACGTGAGACAAAGAATGGCTATCTCCGGGAATACACCTACATTTGGGCGTTGTGCGCGCTATTTCAAGCGGCGAACGAGATTGAAAAAGTGGATGCCGATGCGAAGCTGCTCGATGCGCTGATAGAAAACATGAGACCCTATTCAGACCCCGCCCCGCCGGTGCCGGGCTATTCTGATTACATCATGAAGTTGAAACCCGGCGAGCGTTACTACGATGATAATCAATGGATCGGCATCACCGCTCTGGATGCCTATGAGCGAACGGGAAAGCAATCCTATTTAGACTTAGGCAAATCCATGTATGACTTCATGATGAGTGGCTACGACGACTCGCTGGGTGGTGGAATATACTGGAAGGATTCTTCAAAGGAAACGAAAAATACGTGTTCCAACGGACCAGGTATTCTGGTGGCAATAAAATTGTTTCAAGCCACAAAGGACCAGCAATACCTTGATTCGGCGCTAAAAATATACAACTGGACGAACAAAAATCTGCAAACTCCTTCGAAACTCTTCTATGACAACATCAGGACGAGTGACCGTCGTATCGGAAAAGCAATTTTTTCGTACAACACTGGGACGATGCTGCAAGCCAATCTGTACCTGTATGAAGTCACCGGCGAGAAAAAGTATTTGGAAGAAGCAAAAACGATCGCGGACAGTTCGCTTTCATACTTTTATGGGCGAGGCAGATTTCGAGATGACTATTGGTTCAACGCAGTGTTGCTTAGAGCGTACCAGCATCTACTCAAGCACGACCCAGACTTGAAGTACATTCGTGGGTTCAAGAAGTGTCTTGACCACGCCTTGGTGACCAAAAAGAACGAGCAGGGTCTGTTTACGCAGCGAGACGGCGTAGAGGACCTAGTCAAGCAGGGCGGCATGCTCGAGATTCTGGCTCGTTTTGCATGGCTCGAGCAAAACTACGATCTGGCGGGCAATGACGGATCCACCAAGGACTAGTTGTCAGGAATCATTTGACGCTGAAGTGTGAGATCGCGTGAGACTGATTCCTAACACGGAGAAGGGAGCGAGACGTATCGCCCGGTGCAGTCTAGTAGGAACAGGCTTGCTAAGCGGACAACGAACCGCCCCGGAATCTTTAAAAAAGCGATTGGCTAGGAAGTTTGCCGTTCCCTACCCGCTGTAGACGGGTGGCTCCGCCCGTCTAAGCTGATACGCCCTCGTTGCCTACAATGGGCGGAACGGTCGGTCGACGATGCTCAACGCTTTTCCACCCGCGTGGCGTGTTCGTCCATTAGCTTGGCGAAGTTTTTCCAACTCATCTTGAGTCCGTCCTGCGTGTAGGGCGGGAACCAAACGATGGAACCGTTAGAAATCTCGAGCGTCCCGAATTTCTTACCGTCGCGTTCGACATCGAACGTTGCGTCCGCTCGCTTGATCTCGCGCGGTGGAAGTGTCATTTTGACTTTGTGCGTTGCCATACTTATTACTTTTTTGGGGGCCATGCGGGTGGATCGTGGGTTCCGAGCCAGTGAACGCCGTGTGCGGGACTCACCGGGATCGCGGCAGGGACGGCTGTTGCCAACCGCCCCCGCACAGATCCGTATCTGAGCTTTGACTCATACAGCTCTCGCCTTGGCGAACGAAAGCCTCGCGTGGCCTGAAAATCAATTACGATGGTTAACACGCTCGACAACCTCCACTTCTTCCGTTCAGGACCCATCATATCATGTTTCGCCATCTCTCCGCTGCGAGTCGTTGTTCCAACCGACCGGGAACGGCCGCGATTTTGTTCCTGACTTTCCATCTGGCTTGCCCGGTCGTACATGCGCAGGTCAATGAACGAACGAGGAAGGTGCTCGCCGATCGCACCAAAATCACGGAAGAGGGTTTTTGGATTTACAACGATATGGATGCTGCTTTTGCACAGGCTCGCCAGAATGGCAAACCGATCCTTATGGTCCTGCGTTGTTTGCCTTGCGAGGAATGTGTGAAGCTCGATGACGACGTCGTTGATCAGGATCCAATCGTTCGTCCCCTGCTGGAGCAATTTGTTTGCGTTCGCGTCGTTTCCACCAATGGTCTGGACCTCTCCCTGTTTCAATTCGACACTGACCAATCCTTCGCCGTCTTCATGTTACGTGACGAGAAAACGATCTACGGTCGCTTTGGAACGCGCTCGCACCGTACGCAGTGGCTTGGGGACGTTTCGATGACCGGGTTCGCTGAAGCATTGCGCGGTGCGTTGGAACTGCATCAGACTTGGCCGGCGGAAAAAGATGCGTTGGTATCGAAGGTTGGAGCTCCGCCGCAGTACGCACGGCCGGAATTGTTTCCGTCGTTGCAGCATAAAAACGCCTACACTTCCAAACTAAATTACTCAGGAGACGTGGTGAAAAGCTGCATTCACTGCCACCAAATCGGAGATGCGGTACGCGATGAGTTCCGCAGTGCGGGTAAACCGATCCCTGAAGAGATCCTCTATCCCTATCCCCATCCCAAGTCGATTGGTTTGGTGCTGGATCCCGACACGCGCGGCACGATTCGCACGGTGCTGAATGATTCTCCGGCTGAGAGCGCCGGACTCACTGACGGCGATCGAATCCTTCGCATGCAGGGCCAACCCATACTCTCGATCGCTGACATCCAGTGGGTGTTGCACAATACTTCCCCGCAGGGCAGCACGATCAAGGTGCTGATAGAGCGAGAGCAGGCCGAGCAAACTGTCGATTTGGTGCTTGCTTCGGGCTGGCGTCAACACGATGACATTTCCTGGCGCGCCAGCACCTGGGGTCTACGGCGAATGGCGACCGGCGGTTTGAGACTAGAGCGTCTGAGCGATGAGGATCGCGCTGCGCTCCGATTGGATCCGGGTCCTGCCGCGATGAAGGTGAAGAACGTGGGCCAATACGGTCCGCATGCCGCAGCGAAGGAAGCGGGGTTTCAGGTGGGCGATATCGTGACGGAGATTGACGGGAGAACGGATATCCGAAGCGAAACGGACCTGTTGAGGTACGGCGTCACGCATAAGAAAGCGGGCGACAAAGTTACCGTAACTGTCTTGCGAGACGGCGAAAAAAAAACCCTCATGCTGCCAATGCAGCGATAACCTTTTGACGATGGCTTGGCAACGGTACGTTGTGACGCCTTCTTATTTCAGAACCGAGTGCACCCGACCAGCGGACGAATAACGATGCAACATTTGGCCTTCACCCCTTTCCTTCTGTTTTGCGGTCTTTTCTGAACAAGTCATTGGGTTTAATCAGCCGCAGAGCGTTAGCCTGGGCTGTTCAATCTTCGGGGTTGACAGATTATTTCATTGATGCTGATTCTATTCCTGGCTTCACCCTCCCAGCGACGCTGGGAGGGTCGAAAAGCGAGCCTTTAGCGAGCTTGTCGGGGAGGGATCGATGGGTGTTGTCGCGACTAATTGGGTGGTGGCCCATGTTCGGCCCCTCCCCGAACCTTGCTTCGCTCGGTTCGACCCTCCCCAAACAAGTTTGGGGAGGGTGAAGAGTGCTGAGCGACATTGCGGCAGCGGTCTCTAGGCATACAGCTGGTACAGCATCAGATACACGAGCACTCCGGTGACGGAGACGTACATCCAGATTGGAAATGCGTAACGCACCCATTTTTTATGCGCTACGATCCGGCCGTTTTTGGCCAAGTAGATTGCTCGAATGGCCAAGCAGGGCACCGCCATCGCCAGAAGAATGTGCGGGATCAAAATCGAAAAATATGTGATCCTTGCTCCCTGCGGAGCGTCTTTTGGGAAGGGACGATTCCACTGGCCGGTGGCCTCAAATAATGTCAGTTTGTGGAAAAGATAGAAGACCAAAAACACAATGCTGACGAAGAACGCGCTGAGCATAAGCTTTTTATGTTTTTTGGCACGCCCATGTTTAATATTCCACAAACCCATCGCTAGCAGCACGGTGGCGACGACGTTCAGGGACGCATTGAAGTGCGGCAAATGATTGGCGAGAGCGTTCCACATGAGCAATTCTGCGGTGACGGAGCGGTGAGGCGAAAAGACTAGGCTAGCTGTGCTGGACCTATAGCGTACTGATTAATCGATGGCCCGCTAGCGAGCTGTCTCAGCAGTCTGCCCAGGTTGATCCCGACGCCACGTCGACTTTCAGCGGCACGTCCAACTGCATCACGCTCGTCATTGCCTCGACCATCAATACTGTCAGCGCTTCGACTTCATCGGCGGGACATTCCAACAAGAGTTCATCGTGAATTTGCAAGAGCAGCCGCGCCTGCAACGGACTCCGTTTTAGCTCGCTATGGACGCGTAACATCGCGAGTTTGATCAGGTCCGCAGCGGTTCCTTGGATCGGCATGTTGATAGCGATCCGCTCGACCTCGGTCAGACTGCGGCGCTTCTCGGGTGGCAATTTTGCTAGGTCTCGGACGCCTTGTAACTCTCGGCGCCGGCCGAGCATGGTAGAGACATAACCTTCGTGACGGCACCGCGCGAGGGTGTCCATCATGAATTGTTCGACGCCAGAATACCGCTGAAAATACTGTTCAATGTAATCTCGTGCTTCTTCCTTGGGGATGCTGAGCGTCTTGGCGAGCCCAAAGGGGCTCTGCCCGTAGACGATGCCAAAGTTGATGGTTTTGGCGATCCGTCGCAGGTCACTCGTCACGTCCGCTTCGTCAATGCCGTTGACCTCCGCGGCGACGCGGGTGTGAATGTCAGCGTCGTCACGATAGGCCTGCAATAATGCTTCGTCGCCGCTGTAATGCGCCAGAACGCGAAGTTCGATTTGTGAATAATCAGCCCCGAGCAGCACCCATCCCGGCTCACTCGCCATAAACGCACCCCGGATCGCTTTGCCTTGCTCGGTACGAATCGGAATGTTTTGTAGATTCGGCTCGCTGCTGCTCAGTCGACCGGTCGCGGCAACGTCTTGGCGATAAGACGTATGCACACGCCCTGTTTTCTCACAGATCAACTGCGGCAACGCGTCGATGTAGGTGTTCTTGAGCTTGGTCGCCTGGCGGTACTGCAATAGATGTTGAGCGATGTGGTGATTGACGGCGAGCTGTGACAATACGTCGGCATCGGTACTGATACCGGTTTTGGTTTTCTTGATAACCGGTAAACCGAGTTCATCAAACAGGACACCGGCGAGTTGCTTGGGACTGTCGAGATTAAACGGGTGTCCTGCTGCCGCAAAAACGATCGCCTGCAAGTCAGCGATTTCCTTTTCGAACCGACCACTCATTTCCGCGAGGGCAGCTGAATCGACGCGGATGCCATTGGTTTCCATCTCGATGAGAACCTCCACCAACGGCATTTCGAGCGTTCGATAAAGTTCGTCGAGTCCCAAGTCCGCGAGCTCCGCATGGGCGGTTTCGGCGATACGCAGCGGCACGTCGACGTCTTCGCACGCATACGGAGCGACCACGTCGACGGGAACTTGGTCCATTCGAATTTGTTTCTTACCCGTCCCAATCAGATCCTTGATCGGCGTCGTCGTGTGGCCGAGGCGGCGCCGCGACAGATCATCGAGCGTATGGTTCCGCTGGCCTGGATTGATCAAGTAGTCAGCGATCATCGTATCGGTGCGGATACCTCCCAGAACGACGCCGGAGACGGCGTGGCTGCCGGCTTCCTCGGCCACAGCTTTTCCGGCTGCCGATCGCAACACAATGGCGTCGAACTTGATGTTGTGCCCGACCTTTTCAATTTCGTCGGACTCCAAAACTTCGCGTAAGGTTTCGATCACGAACGTCTCGTCGAGCGTGCCATCACCGAGCGGTGCACGGATTGGAATGTAGGCCGCCATTGCGACGTCCCATGCGATCGAGATCCCGACGAGATCACAACCGCGAGCATGCGTGCTGGTAGTTTCGGTATCGATGGCGATGCGAGACTTTTCTGCCAACAACTTCGCTAGGTCTCGCAGCTCTTGTTCAGTGGTGATGGTGCGGTAATTCGTTGTCCACGAGGGCTCTGCCAGTTCGTCATTGTTGGAATCGCTAACAACGCCACCGAGGACTTCGGCGGCGCGACTCCGCAGACGACGAAATCCGAACTCCTGTAATAAGGCATCGACGCGGGGCAAGTCCGCAGCAGAACGAACCGAGCGGCTCCATGGGATCGGTGATTCGACGTCCGCTCGCAGCGCCACCAGTGAGCGGCTGAGCATGGCCAGCTCGCGGCCTTCCATCAAGTTTTGCTTGCGTTTCTTGCCCGTCAGTTTGTCAGCGTTCGCGAGCACTCCCTCGAGCGTGTCGTATTGCTCGAGCAGGCTCTGGGCGATTTTCGGGCCGATAAGAGGAATGCCGGGAACGTTATCCGTCGGATCGCCAACGAGCGATTGATAGTCGACGACTTGGTCCGGGCGGACACCCCACAGTTCTCGCAGCCGCGCGGCATCAATCAGTTCGTCCCTTCTCAAGTTGTACAACTGAGTATGCGGCGTGATGAGTTGGCGACAATCCTTGTCACTGGTCACGATCAGACAATTTCCGCCGGCCGCTTGCACTTTCGCCGCGACAGTCGCAAGTAAGTCATCAGCTTCAAAACCGGCTTGCTCCATGATCCCGATTCCCATCGCATCGACGATCTGACGGATCAGCGGTATCTGTTGCCGCAGTTCATCCGGCATCGACTCCCGATTCGCTTTGTACTCGGGATAGAGATCATTGCGGAACGTGATCGAACCCTTATCAAAGGCCGCGATCAAGTAATCAGGATTCTTACGAAGGATTAATTCCAACATATCACCGACGAAGCCGTAGACGGCGGCGACGGGCAATCCGCCCGTGCTGGTCATGGGGGGTAACGCGTGGAATACCTGGTAGATCAGGGAGTGGGAATCGATGACGACGACAAGTTGACCGGCAAGATCGGGGGTAGGCTCGTCGAGTGACGGCGAGATTGTCCTGCGTAAGATTTCGGGTAACGACTCCGCGGCTACACCGACTGCGTCATTTCGTTGCTGCTTTGCAATCGCGTCCTGACCCGCACGCGAAGGCTTTGGATCATCATTAAGCGCCACACCTAAAGCAGGCGAAATTGGCACGGCCACCGCATCGCCAGCGGTTGGCTTGGGTGGTTCTGAAGCAGGTCCACGGGCAGCCTCTCGGACAACCCCCTCGCCCGGCGAAAACTTGCGCGGGGGCGATTCGTCCGAAGACTCAAACTCGCTGAACATCAGTTGATCGTCTGGTTTCGATGCGGGTCGAGCTTTGGCCATGCGGTCGGATGAATCTTGCAGAGAAATCGAGTCAGAAATGGGGGCGGACTGACTCTTGGAAATCAATCGTCACCGGCGATTCTAGCAGAGCGATTGACTCTCGAAAGGCATCGCTGGTTACGCAGTAGCGGTTCAGCCAGAAGCCGCTACCTTGCACCAGAATAAGTTCGGTAGACGGTTGATATCGGAGGAAATCGGCACAATCGATTCGTCAACGACGCGCTGGACTCCTGGAGCCCAGCCGACATCGTGCATGACCACGGTCGCGTGGTCACTGAGATGGGGGGACCAGCTCTCCCAATCCGTTTTCACGCCCTCGTACTCGTGGTCACCATCGATGAACAGCAGATCAATTTTTTTGTCAAAGGCCTCTGCTGCATCGTTACTTTTTTGACGAATTGGGTGAATGATTGGCTGGTACGATTGCGTGTTACGATTGAATTCGGCAAACGTGTCTCGGTTCCCTTCGGGCATCGCATCGTTTTGCCATGTATCGATGCAGTACAAGTGAGCATTTGGCGTCGTCGATCGGGCCGCGCGGGCCATGAAGCAGCTCGACGCGCCGAGGTAGGATCCGATTTCGACGATTGTCTGCGGCTTCGTCTCGCGGACGAGTCGGTAGAGGGCGATTTTCTCTGGGCCGGTCATATCAGTAGAGATTTTGTCGGCCCGCCGCAGCCCATGACTCCAGATAAACGAGTCATATTTCACGGCGTGCCAAACGCCGATCAAGCTATTCTTTAGCATTGCCACCTCCTCCTGAACATAAAAGTCTTGACGACATTCGCCACCCCAGGGAGTATACTCCGCTTCGCATTCGCTCACAGCCGCACGATTTTCCGTTGTCTCTATGTCCATCGCCATTCGCGTAGAAAGCCTTGGAAAACTTTATCGACTGGGCGACATTGGCTCGGGTACCCTATCGAGCGATCTGGATCGCACCTGGGCAAAGGTACGGGGTCGACCTGATCCCCTGTCGAAGATCGACGATTCGAACTCGGGAACGGACTCAAACCGCAAGGCGGTCTGGGCCCTTCGGGATTTTACGCTGGACGTCGCTCAGGGCACGATACTGGGGATCGTTGGCCGCAACGGTGCGGGAAAATCAACGCTACTCAAAATGCTCTCCCGGATCACGGCGCCCACAACGGGAAAAATCTGTGTGCGGGGACGGATCGCGAGTCTTCTGGAAGTGGGCACTGGATTCCACCCCGAGTTAACAGGGCTGGAAAATATTTATCTCAACGGCGCAATCCTCGGCATGTCCCGGCACGAGATCACGTCGCGGCTCGATGAGATCGTCGACTTTTCAGGCTGCCAAAAATTTATCCAAACCCCCGTCAAACGATACAGCAGCGGTATGACCGTGCGACTCGGCTTCGCAGTCGCCGCGTATCTCGAGTGTGAGATTCTCGTCATCGATGAAGTGCTGGCCGTAGGCGACATGGAATTTCAGCGCAAGTGCATCGGACGGATGCGTGATGTCGCCGAGTCGGGAAGAACCGTCTTGTTTGTCAGCCACAACATGGGCTCGGTGGAAACCCTGTGCACCGAGGCGATTCGGATTGATCATGGCCGATTGCTCGATCAAGGATCGCCAACCGAGGTGGTACACCGATATCTGGATGAGGAAGCCGACAACACACAGCGGAAGCTATCGGCGCAGACATCGCGTCATATCAAGTCGGTGAGGCTGCTCAATTGCCACGGCGAATCCCGCGACCGCTTCCTCGTCAATGACACGATCACGTTCGAAGCCCATTTGACGTCGGAGGTACCGATTGAGGATCCACGCTTTGGCTTCGTTATCTCCAAACGCGGCGTAGGTCGGATTGCGACCCTCCACACCGACATTCAGTACAATTCGCGGTGGTCAATCTCGGGATGGACGCAGGTTCGAGCGATTTGGAAAATGGCACCGCTGAACGTCGGGCAGTACAGCGTTGACGCGGTGCTGTGGCGCCACGACCGCGAACTTGAATCGCTGTTGGGGTGTGCCCACTTCGAGGTCGAGATGCGCGATGTCTACGGTACGGGTTCGCTGCCCGATGCATCCACTCAAGGTCACCTGATTCCCGATGCCTCCTGGGAAATAGCCAACGAAAACGTTTCTCCATGAAGACTCACGACTCTACCGAGCAACTCGATTTCAGTTCCGTCGATTGGTCTCCGCATTCTTTTGAGGATCCCGGTGGACGCTTGTTTTGGAAGGGCGACCGCGTGTTTCGTGCTCTCCGTGGCGAATCGGCCAAAGCGTTCTGCCAACTCGAAAGCGCCGGTTTGCTCGACGAACTGCCGCATCGGCATATCGTCAAAACCTGGCGCGCAGACGCGACGATCGAAGGCTATGACGTCGTGGTCGAGCATGAGCCGCTACCGCCGAGTCCCCTGGTCAGTGAGTGGTCGCCCGAAATGCTCCGCGACGCGGCGCTGATGTTCTGCGAAATCAGTGAGTGGCTGGCCGCTCAGGGTCTGCAGCTTCAAGACAGCCATGGTTGGAATATGATGTTCGACGGTGCCAAACTACGTTACATCGATTTCTCTTCGATCATCCCGCTTGGCGACAGTGAAAAATGGAAGCCGCTCAATGAGTTTCTGAATTGTTTTCTGCATCCGCTGGAGTTAATTCACGCCCACGCCGCCGACTATGCGTTCTTCCTGCTGGGGCGGGATAACTGGGTGACGCTTGAGGCGACGATCCCGCGCTTGAACTCGCTGCAATTTCAATGGATGCGAAAGCGAAAGCAGCGCTCATACGCAAAGCTGTTCGCGATCAATGACAGCGGTGGCCCCGGTGCAGCGTCTCAGCTAGCCAAGCTGATGCGGCGAAAAACCGAGCGAATTTCAATCCCGCAACCTCAGACACGATGGTCCGACTACGCGGGCTCGTTCCCCCTTGCAGGCGCCGAGCCGCAATCGGATTGGAATGATAAGCAACGCAGCGTGGCCCAAATCTTGCAATCCATCGGCGGCGGCTCTCTATTGGATATCGGGTGCAACACGGGTTGGTACAGCATCCTGGCGGCGCAGTTGGACTTGCGCGTGGTCAGCATGGATACGGACCGAACCTGCATTGACGCGCTGTATCGCTACGCCAAGCAGCACGAGCTTGCGATCACCCCCGTTGTCGGTTCGTTTTTCAGCCCCACGATCGCGCATGGACCTCGGTTTTACGACTCACTCGAGAAACGTTTCCAAGCCGATCACACGCTGATGTTAGCGCTCGCTCATCATTTGTTCTTTAAACAAGGCTACGAAGTTTCAACCATCGTGGAGATGGCTGCTGCCGTGACGCGACACACGCTCGTTCTGGAATATGTTCCGAGTGACGACTACTGGATCAGGCAGTGGAACGTTCCACATCGGCAGGAAGACTACGCTTTGGATCGATGGCATCACGAATTGATGCGATGTTTCACGAAAATAGAAAGCTTTCCAAGCGAGCGGTCGCACGAATCCTCGGACGTCCAACGAACGATCTTGGTCGCCACACGATAGTAGTAGACGAGCACGACTAAAAAGATTGCCTTTCACCCTGGACGACGCTAGTCTATTGGTTGAAAATAGCGTATTCCGCGAGCCTTTTCCGCATTTATTCTTCTCACAATCATCTGCTGGTCAAAAAACCATGTTTGTTTCCAGTCGACCTCGTTTCAGCATCGCTGGTCCGGCATTTCTGTTCGCAGCCACGCTCTTCGCTTCGGCAGCGCGTGTGACGACGATTCACGCGTACAGCGTCGACGATGCTGTCGTCGTCAATATGGTGGAAGGAGGCATGGCTGGAATGCTGGCCAACGCCAAAGACAAACCGTTTTATGACCTAGACAAGACCTATTCGGGTGGCCACGGCGAACTTTGCCTCGCGGGGTACGCGGTGATGAAAGTCCACCACGACAAAAATAACCCCGTCGTTGTTCGTGGTGTCGATGCGGCCAAGTCGTTCCTGAATATGCTCAATAATGCCCAGCAGCGGAACTTCCTGGGTTCGGAGAACAAGACGCTCTACACCGTATCGGCTGCCGTCCTCGTGCTCGCCGAAGTCGATCGCAAAAAGTATCGCCCCCAGCTCAAGTCGTACGAAAAGTACCTGCGGGGAGACCGGGAGTCCTATGGAGGGTACGCGTATCCGGGCGATCGCAAGGGTGACGTTTCACAAACACAATACGCGGTGCTGGCGCTCTGGACATTGGACCGGGCGGGAATCGCGGTGGATTATAAGGGTGTGCAGGCGACAATTGGTTGGCTACTGCGCACCCAGGACCCCAGTGGCGGGTGGCCATACCTGGCGGAGGATCCCGGCAGCATGACCCGCATCAAACAGGGCGGTCTGACACCTTCGATGGCAGTCGCGGGCGGCAGTGCATTGATGATCGCTGCCGATATTCTCGGCGTTTGGGGCGAAGCGATGGAAGAAGGACAGACAGGCATCGTGGGACTGCCCAAGGCCGTCAAACTGTTTCAAGCGGACTTGGTCGAAGACGAAACCTCGTCGGACAAACCCCAGTACGACGCAGCACCCATTCGCCAGGCGATCGAAGATTGCCAGCGTTATCTCAGCACCAGCGGAAACTCACCAGATCCTGGGAAAGTGGTTTCACAGTGGCCCTACTACCAGCTCTACACGCTCGAACGATACGAGAGCTTCCGCGAAGTCATCATGGGGGAGAACTACCGCGAGCTGCCCGGTTGGTATGATATCGGTGTCAATTACTTGAAATCGAAAGAAGACAAAGGCAGAGGATGGCCGGGACAATCCTACACCACCAGTTCCGTGTCGAGCTCCTTCGCGATGCTGTTCTTGATCCGCGGTACCAAGAAAGCCATCGAACAGGAGGCGGAAGGTGCATTAGCGGGCGGATGGAAACTGCCTGTCGACACCACAAAAATCACCGCCGAAAACGGCCAGATCAAGGGTGAACCGGTGGCTGAGGCGGTGGATGATTTGCTCGGCATGCTCGAAGGCGACGATCCCAATGCGCTCGAAGGCAAGTCGTTGCCCGAAGACATGCAGTTAACCACAGAACCCAAGGCTCGCAAGGCACAAATCGAAAGGCTTGAGCGACTAGTGCGTGGTTCGTCGTCCTACCAAGCGCGCCGCGTGGCCGCACGATTGCTCGGCCAGAGCGATGAAATTCGCGTCGTTCCTTCCTTGATTTTTGCCCTCGACGACCCCGACACCCGCGTGCGTACCTACGCCCGCGACGGACTGCGTTTCATTAGCCGCAAGTTCGAGGGCTTTGGAATGAAAATTGAGCCCGGCAAAAAACAAGATTACGGCGAACTTCGACAAGCCCAACGGGAATGGCGGAATTGGTACCTCACGATGGATCCCGGTTACGTGTTTCTTGCCCAATAGGGGGCGGATCAATCGATTTCGCGTGAATACGACCCAAACAAACCTGCCGTTAACGTACTCCAACCCATTCGCCAGCCGGTACGTGCGACCCGGAGCGGTGGCATTTCGGACGGTCGTCCAAACGGTTGACGACGGATTTGGTGCGGGTTCAGGCGATGCGGGCGGGACGCCCGCGCACCGGTACGCGGGCGGGACGCCCGCATTTGGGGACATCCTCACACGGCTGCGCCAGAATCGCTGTGGGGTGATCGTCGGCCATCACGGTACCGGAAAATCGACGCTACTCCGCCAACTGGCCGGCCAGCTAGAACGCGACATGCCCGGCGGCGCTTGGATTCAACTGACGCAGAGCCTCGGATACCGGGACACTCTCGGCAACATCCGCGACCTGATGCTGCTGCGGCCAACCGTTGCGCCGGGTGGTGTGCTCGTGATCGACGGGGCCGAGCAGATCCCCGCCATTTTCCGCCGCTGGATGGCGCGCCAATGCCGACGATCACACCAGTATTTGCTAGCGACCAGCCATCATGATCTCGCCGGTTTTGAAACGCTCTATCGCACCGGGCTGACGCCCATTCTGATCCACGAGCTCGTCGATGAATTGCTTTCCCAGCGAGACCGCGCTTTTGCGCCGGGGCTACGTGAGCGCGTGCGAAACCATCTGCAGAAGATCAATCTAGACGAAATCGAAAACCTGCGAGACCTTTGGGACGAACTTTACGAAATCGCCGAACTGGAGGTGGAAGGTTAACAGTGCTACGCGGCCCGCCGAATCGCGACCTGAGTCTGGGGTTGCCGGATGACCATTGGCAGTGTCGGCGGATGCGCCACTTCGACCTTCTCGGTCTCCGCCGTCTGATCTGTGTGCTTCGATCGCTCCAGGTTCGCCGCCATCTCGGCCGCATCCCAACTGGCGACACACTCACCATCAGGCATATGGATTTTCAGCTGGTCCTCTTCGGCAAACCAAACCGCTGTGACCTGATCGCTGCGAAAACGACGGCCGCGGTAGAATCCGTCACAGATGAAAATGGAATCGCGCAGCTCGATCTTTGCTTCGGGAAAATGCGATTGGCAATAGACGTGAACGCAGTTGCGGGCGCGAGTGAGCTGTTGCGACGGAGTCATGCGTCTGGTCGACCTTGCTAGAATGCGGCAAAATGCAGTCGCCGGTCTCTGCCGGATAATGACATGTATCGGCGAGCCCACCGCCGCTGATCGGTGAGACCGATTCTAGCGGCAATCTCAACACATTCCCCCCAGAACACGCATTTTGCGCTATTCGAGTATTTCCTTTTGCGTACATTGATCACCGAGTCGCAACTTTCCGCGGGCGTCGACCAGCTCGCTCGTGAAATCGATTCCCACTATCAGGGACGTCCGATCACGGTGGTAGCCGTGTTAACGGGTTCGCTCGTGCTGTTTGCGGACTTAATTCGCCGGCTTTCCATGCCACAGCGGGTCGGGGTGATTCAGGCCTCGAGTTATCGCGGCGGAACACAAGCCGGTGAGTTGGTGATCGATTCGAAAATGTTGATCGATGTCAAAGATCGTGAGGTGCTGCTGGTCGACGATATTTTTGACACAGGAGCGACGCTTGCGAAACTGCGTTCGATGTTGTTGGCGATGGGAGCGGCGAGCGTTGCCACAGCGGTGTTGTTGCGAAAATCTCGCCCGGACCAGCACGGACTGCGACCCGATTTTATCGCGTTCGAAATACCGGATGAATTTGTAGTCGGCTACGGGCTGGATTATCTCGACATGTATCGCAACCTGCGGTATATCGCTGTCCTGGAACCTGTCGAGATCGCGGCGACGGCGGATGAGTTCGGATGAGTTCGCCGATCGTACTGCCACCACCACACCGGTTGGCGTCCAGCTCACCTCGCGTCTTATGGGTGACCAGGCGGTACTGGCCCCATGGTGCTGGCGAATATCCGCAAGCGGCCACTTCGTTGGCGTTGACCCAAGCATTTTCCGATATGGGCATGCGGGTCGAAGTGGTGACGCCGCGTTACGGCACCCACTGGTCTCATGAATTTTTGTACGGTCGCATTCGTGTACATCGCATTCTCGCCGCTCCCAAAGGGGACTGGTCGACGCAGCGCTACGTTCGCTTTCTGGGCAACTGGCTGACCGAGCAGTCCGCTCGATTTGACTGGATCGTCTGCGATGGAATCAACGATGACGTCCGCAGCGTTGCCATCGCGAGGGAGCATTCTCGGCGCGACCCCACTCGCCGAACGCGCTTACCATTGCGAGCTGCGGTGCTGTGCGATGGATGGGGCAGCGACGGCGATGATGTTCTCTGCCGTCAATCGCGAAGCGGAAAGCGATGTTTGCAATCGATCGCAGATCTGGATCAAGTGATCACGCGGCACTCAACACTCGATCGTTTTCTGATCTCCAACGGAATTTCGCCACAACGCATTCACCGCATCGCTCCTGGTTTCGCGCGGCCAACTCGCGTTTCCTTGGATCAACGGCTCGCTGCCCGACGATCGCTGGCAGGTATCAACCGAGATCTGAAAGTCGACAAAGACGATCACGTGTTACTGTGGTGCGGACGCATGGCTGGACCTGCGAATTATGACAGTGGTGTAGGGTCGATCGTGGGTAGTGCCCGACTGTTGTGTAAACGCTACCCTAATCTGAAAATCTGGATGCTCGGTGATGGCCCGCTGCATGACTGGGTACACACTGAACTGAAAGCCGAAGGCGCGCGGGATGTCGTTGCGATTCCGGGCACATTCGCTGACATGACCGACATTTGGGATGCCGCTGAAGGCACCGTGGTGACTGGAGACGACCAGCTTCGGTACACTTTGCCGATGGCCATTGCTCACGCGCTGCCGATACTCATCGCGGATCACGCGCCGATCCGCGCGTGGGTCCAAGACAAGTTCGCCAGCGACATTGCCGATTCGGTCGCCTGGTACGACGCGAATAAACTCGGGTCCTTTCGCAGGACATTTCGCAACCTGTGGGACAACTTGCCCGCCGCAAATGATCTTGCTTGGGAAATCGCGAAGGACGCGGCGCGACGATTCAGTGCTGGGGAAGAACTCCATCAGTGGGCGTCGATTTTGTCGGCGCCGCCAGCGGACTGTTGATTTTGTCGTAATTACGATTTTAAAGTGCGTTTGCTAACTACCCGCCAGAAACAGTTTGAAAATGATCGCCCGGATCTGCGGGCGATACCGCTATCTTCACGGAACAGTTCATTGCCTGCCACCCATCTCGCACATCCGCTGAAAATTGCCCTGGTCATCCCGACGATGGACCGGGGCGGCGCTGAAAAACAGCTCGTGTTGCTGGCAACCGGATTGGCGAAGGCGGGACATGCTGTGCGCGTCGTGCTGCTGACTCGCGATGGTCCCCGCAGCGAATCACTTCGCCAGGCGGGCGTCGAGGTCGTGCTGATTGGCAAAAAATTCAAAGTTGATCCGATGGCTCTCTTGCGCTTGACCAAGTGGTTCAGCGATTGGCAACCTGACGTGGTGCATACCTGGCTATTTGCGGCGAATAGTTTCGGTCGTGTTGCTGCCCAGCGGGCTGGCGTGCCCGTCATCATCGCGAGCGAGCGATGCGTGGATCCTTGGAAACAAGGTTGGCACTTTTTCATCGATCGCAAACTGCAAAGATGGACCCACGCGATCACCACCAACAGCGAAGGCGTCCGCGATTTTTACAGCGATCACGGTATCTCGCCTGAAAAATTTGTCATCATCCCCAACGGCATTGAACCCCTGCCAGCCAACGCTCCGGCAGCATCCATTGATCGAGTCACCGCACTGCAGCGATTGGAGGTTGGGGAGGATCGCAAGCTGATTTTAGCAGTTGGACGACTGTGGCCGCAAAAGCGTATTCGCGATCTGATCTGGGCAGCCGAGATGCTCGGCACGCTTCGTCAAGACACCACGCTGGTGATCATCGGTGATGGCCCCCAGCGGCCCGAGTTGCTGCGGCACCGCGATGCCGTTTCCCGCGCCGACCACGTTCGTTTTGCGGGCGACCGTGATGACGTGATGCAACTACTCCCGCATGCCCACGCGTTCTGGATCGCGAGTGAATACGAAGGCCAGAGCAACGCGGTCATCGAAGCGATGCAGGCTGGAGTGCCAGTTCTCGCCTCCAACATTCCCGGTAACCGAGACCTCGTGATCGATCAGGAAACCGGCTATCTATTCGAACTCGGTGACACCGGCAAACTTGCGGGCAAAACAAACGATCTCTTGAACAACTCAGCAATCTCCGATCAGCTGACGACCGCAGCCAAGTCACGGATCGAAACGGAGTTCACGGTTTCGGCAATGATCGAGTCGCACCTCATGTTGTACCAAAGGCTGCGAGCCGGATGAACGTACCCGTCCAAACGACCTAGTTTAATTACCCTGCGAGGCAATTACTTCAATCCACTGATCGCTACCACGCTGCCGCTAGGGGTGTCAAACTCGTCGCCAAGCTGGGTCACGTACAGACGGCTGTCGGGACCGAAGGCACACGACACCGGGCCTTTGAGTGTGACGCCAGAATCAGTCACATCCACTTTGCCGTCATCACCGAGCTCGACCGTGACAACGCGGCCCTCGTTCACACTAGTTAGCGCCCAGTTGTTCTCGACAACGGCAAACTTGTTGCCTTCGATAGGAGCCATGCCCATGGGATTGATCAAATCGCCCAACTTCCACTGGGCAACCGGCTTTTTCGTCTGCAAATCCCACTGGACAATCAAGCCATCGGCTTCGCCGCCTTTGCCGGAATAGAGCACATAGAGCGTGTTGTTTGGTCCGACAACAGTTTGCATGGGCGAGTTCGTCTCGATTCCATTTTCATCAGCAGACAACAACGGCTCGAGTTTTTTGGTAGCAACATCCGCCGATAGGACCCATGTTTTGCCATCGAAGCCCTGGCCGCAGACGAACACCGTTTGGCCATCTTTGGAGACGCTCATGCCCGTCAAATTACCCTCACCCTTGTCAGCCTCATCGTCGGTGGTCGGACCTACCGAGTTAGTGGCGACGCCCGAGGAGGCTTCGCCCGGTGCGGTGAACATCAGCAATGTTTCTTCGCCATCGGGTTTACCCGCATCCGTCACGACCAACGTCTTACCAACCCACACTGCCGACAGAGGACCGACTCCGTACCATTTCTTGCCACTCTCGTCACTCTTCCAAAACTCGGTGTCGAACTTCCTGACATAATCAATGGGCGTTTTATCCTCGAGCAGGCCCAACGGAAGCACCATGACGCTGCCGCGTGCGTCGCATACGGTCAACTCACCGGACTGGTTAAAGCTGACGCCGGAAGGGTTTTGCAAACCTTTGAGTATCGTTTCGGCGGTAGGCTTTTCCGCCTGACTCGTTCCGACCAATGTCAGGCTCATGGCGGCAAACGAAGCGGCGATCCAGTTTTTCAAAATCATTTTTCAGCTCTTCTCGTTGTAGGTGGAAAGTAAGGGCAAGATCCGTCCAGTCACTCATGAAACTGGTCCGAGCGAGTCTATCGCAATCGCTCGTCGACTAAAAGTTGGCTTGTGAGTCCTGACTGCGGTACACTGTGCCGTTCTCACCTGAACTTCCCTCCTTGGATAAGCCAACTGATGACGATACCACGACTCTTGAGCATGCTGTTGCTCGCGACAGGGTTAGCAAACCTTGCCGCTGCCGAACGCCCCAATATTTTATTTATCTTTTCAGACGACCACGCCGAGCAGGCGATCTCCGCGTACGGATCAAAAGTAAACAAAACTCCGAATATCGACCGCATCGCTGAACGAGGGGCACGTTTCACCAATTCGTTCGTCACCAACTCGATTTGCACACCGAGCCGTGCAACCCTTCTTACCGGCCAGTACTCGCATCTCAACGGCGTACCGGTTTTCAACCGTTTTGACTCGTCACGTGATACCGTCGCGAAGCATTTGCAAGCAGGGGGATATCATACGGGCGTGATCGGCAAGTGGCACCTCGGTTCAGATCCCGTCGGCTTTGACCGTTGGATCGTGTTGCCCGGTCAGGGTGTCTACTGGAATCCGCAGTTTCTCGTCGAAGGCAAGCGGTTGACAATCGAAGGTCACTGCACCGATATCACGACTGACCTCGGGATCGAGTTTCTGAAAACACGTCCGCAAGACAAACCGTTTTTCCTGATGCTGCATCAAAAGGCACCTCACCGCGACTGGGAGCCTGACGAACGCAACAAAGCCATCTTCAAAGACAAATCGTTTCCCGAGCCCGAGACTCTGTGGGATGACTATGCGACCCGACCTGCCGCTTTGCCACGGAACGAGCAAACCGTTGCTCACGATTTGACGCGCCGCGATCTGAAAATCTTGCCGCCTTCAGATCTGAAAGGCCGCGAGGCGAATCAGTGGAACAGCACCAAACCGGACGAAGTCATGGTGGATGGCAAGAAGCTCACTGGTGACGAACTGACTAAGTGGAAGTATCAACGTTACATGCAGGATTATCTCGCCTGCGTTCAGGGCGTTGATGATGGTGTTGGCAAAGTTCTCGACTACCTCGATGAGTCAGGTTTAGCCAAGAACACGATTGTCATCTACTCTGCCGACAATGGCTGGTACTTGGGGGAACTCGGACTTTACGACAAGCGATTTATGTACGAACCGGGCTTGCGAGTGCCGTTGATTGCCTGTGGTCCTGGGATTGAAGCTAACACCACTCCAGGCGAATTCGTCGCTAATATTGATCTCGCTCCCACATTTCTCGATCTTGCGGGGCTGTCAGTTCCTGAATTCATGCAGGGTCGCTCACTCGCTCCACTATTACAAGGAAAATCGCCGTCGGATTGGCGGGATACGATCTATTATCGCTACTATCACGATCCTGGCCACCACAACACGGCGGCCCACCTGGGCGTGCGAACCAAGACGCACAAGCTGATCTATTATTGGAAGCAGGACGCCTACGAGATGTTCGATTTGGGCCAGGATCCCAACGAGCAACACAATTTGCTGTTTGACGCTGAGGAAGCCAAACAACCAGAGATCGCGGCGAAATTCAAAGAGCTCAAAACCGAGATTTCGCGGTTGCAAAAGGAATTCAAGGACGATGGTTTGTACGCCGATCCGGTGACATGGCCCAAGGGTGGATCAGATGGACCATTCAATAATCATGCGCCTGCTGGTCGCAAGACCGTTGCCGAGGCGATGGAAATGACAGCCGGATAGGAAAGTGTGGCCCCTCACCCCCCAGCCCCCAGCCCCTCTCCCCGAAGCGGGGCGAGGGGAGCCAGATTTGGGAAGGGTGGCTTTCACTTTGTCCAAGAAGCCTTTGTCCAAGAAGCCTTTGTACAAGAAGCCTTTGTACAAGAAGCAGAGTGTGCAGTAGGCTAACATACCCGTTCGAATCACGAGCACGACGGAACATCCATGAAATCGCACTTTCGCTGCCTGTATGTCACTCGAGCCGACGACGCGGTCACGCGCCGAGTCACCGAGCGGCCAGTGACCGAACTGCCCAGCGGCGATGTCACCATCATGGTTCAGTGGTCGAGCTTAAACTACAAGGATGCACTGGCGGCGACCGGTAATCCAGGCGTTGCACCGAACTTGCCACATGTTCCCGGCATTGATGCGGCGGGCGTTGTGGAAGTGGGCACCGATCGATTTCCCGCTGGCACGAAAGTGATCGTGACGGGGTATGATCTCGGAGGAAAGCATTGGGGTGGCTGGGCGGAGCGCATTCGTGTCCCCGAGCCATGGGTCGTGCCGCTCCCGGAGACTCTGACAATGCGCGAAGCCATGATTCTTGGCACGGCTGGATTTACGGCCGCCCAGTGCGTTCGCGAACTCGTCCGCAACGAAGTACCTGAAAACGAAAAACCCATTCTCGTTACCGGAGCGACCGGGGGTGTCGGTTCGTTGGCGGTGAAGTTGCTCAGTCAGCTCGGTTATCAGGTCACAGCGATGACGGGCAAATCCGATGCTCACCAGTGGCTGCGGCATCTGGGTGCGAGCGAAATTGTTGCTCGCGACGTGCTCGATGCCACCTCGACGAAGCCCTTGCTACCGGCGCGATTCAGCGGCGGTGTCGATACCGTTGGCGGTGAAACGCTGGCATCGCTGTTAAAATCCGTCGACGTCAACGGCTGCGTCTCAGCATGTGGAATGGTGGGCGGCACTGAGTTTAATAGCAGCGTATTCCCCTTCATTCTCCGCGGCGTGCGTCTGGCGGGGATCACCTCGGCACTTTGCCCAATGCAAGAACGTTTGAAGATCTGGGAAAAATTGGCAGATGCTTGGAAACCCAATGATCTCAGTTCACTGGCGACCGAAGTTCGTCTCGACGACCTTTCACCGAAGATCGATGAGATTCTGGGAGGCAGCATTCGCGGCCGCGTGGTGGTGAATGTGGCTGCCGATTCATCACAACTCTAGGCTTTTTTTTCAGCTTTTTTGATTTTCCGTGCAAGATTCGCGCTCCTGGTAGGATTTAGCTTCTAACCCACTGGAGGCTGATACTTTGTTGACGATCGATCCTGAAACGCGAGCGAGCCTGATTTTGCGGCTGGGCGACCCTGCCGATGACGAGGCTTGGTCCGAATTCCTGCAAATTTACGAACCGCTCCTCCTGCGTCTGGCAAGCCGTTGGGGACTCCCGCAGGCTGACGCTTTGGAGGTTGTCCAGGAAACGTTACTCGCCGTCGCCAAGGCGATCCCCTCGTTCGATCGCGATCAACATCCCGGTGCGTTTCGAGGCTGGTTGGCGGCAATCACTCGCCACAAACTGGCCAACCACCTAAGCCGTAGCCGACGCAGGGAAAATGCCTCGGGCGACTCCAACGTCCAGCGTTGGCTCGATCAAGTAGCCGGTCCCGCTTTCGATGCGAGCGTTTGGGACTGGAACCAAAAACAACAAGTTTATCTGTGGGCTGCAGCGAAGGTCCAACAGCAGGTCAACCCAGCGACTTGGCAAGCGTTTCACCGAACCAGCGTGCTGGGGGAACCCGTCGCCGACGTCGCGACGGATTTGCAGTTGCGAGCAGGGATGGTGTATGTCGCGCGCAGCCGCGTGATGGCACGGCTGCGTGAGTTGGTTACCCAGTGGCAAGTTGTCTCCGATGTTGATTATCAATCGGCAGGTGACTCATGAACTGCAACCTCGAGATTCTCAATACCCTCGTCCACCAGAGTGCCGATCCGGGCGAGGAAGTCGACTCGATCGCTGAACACCTCGAACAGTGCGAACCATGTCGGCGTGAACTCGCCCGACTCGGCGGCAAACATTCGATCTGGATCGAGGCGCAAACGTGCCTCTCCCACGCTGATCCAGACATCCACGAGCAAGACGAATCCCATCCGCAGCAACCACCCGTTGACCTAAGTTTTCTAGAACCGGCAACTCATCCCGAGATGTTAGGGCGAATTGGTCGCTACGAGGTGGAGAGCTTGCTGGGCCACGGCGGCATGGGGGTGGTCTTTCGGGCTCACGATAGTGACTTGCAACGCGCCGTAGCCATTAAAGTACTCGCGCCGCACTGGGCCATGTCAGCGATGGCCCGGCAGCGCTTTGCTCGCGAAGCAGAGGCCGCCGCCAGTGTCGCACACGAAAATGTGGTTCCCATCTACAACGTCGATGCCGACGCGAAATTACCTTACCTCGTCATGCGGTACATCCCCGGCATGACGCTGCAGCGTTGGGTGCGAACGCACGGCCCCCTCAGCGTCGGCACGATCTTGCGGGTCGCGGGCCAGTTGGCCGAAGGTTTGTCTGCAGCCCATCGCCGTGGACTTGTCCATCGGGACATCAAGCCTGGCAACGTGCTCGTCGGAGAGAATATCGAACGCGTCTGGATCACCGACTTTGGGCTGGCCCGGGCCGCCGATTCGATCACATTGACGCAGACGGGCGTGATCGCGGGAACGCCGCACTACATGAGTCCCGAGCAAGCGCGTGGTCAACCGATTGACCACCGCAGCGACCTGTTCAGTCTTGGCTGCGTGCTGTACTTCCTCTGCACTGGCGAGCCTCCCTTTGACGCCGACAACACGCTCGCGGTGCTGCACAAAATTGTCACCGAACACCCGCCCTCGCTCACGCGATCGCGCGGTGACTTGCCACCCCGTTTTGTCCGATTGGTCAATGCGCTCTTGCAGCGATCCATCGACCACCGACCTCAGGATTGCTCAGCCGTGATTAACGAGATAGCGAAAGCACAAACGGAAAAACAACGCGTGCCGGGATCCTCATGGTTTCGTTCCCGCTGGCGAGATTTCAGTTCGCAACCTCGGGTGCTCCGGCTGACGGTTGGGGGAGGGTTGCTACCGGTTTGGACGTGGGGCATTCGTCAATTGATCTTTCCCGATCAGACGCCCACCTATGTTCCCGTTCCATGGGTACACGGTGTTGGATCTCAAGCACCTGCACCGACACTTATTGTCATTGACGATATGTACGAGCGTGGTCGGAAGTTCGCGCCAGCAGCGGAGCGTATCGCGTCCTCGCTCGACGACCCACGGCTCGATCATCGCTACCGCGATTTGGAGCGAAGTATCGAAACCGCGATCCGTTCCGCCGCGTCAGGCAAAGCGGATGTGCTGCTCGGCGACGCCTTTCCCACCGAAGACGTCTGGAACCGCAACGTCACTGCGATCGACGACCAGATCGAGCGAGCCATGCAGTCCGACACGTCTCCTCTCAGCCCATCCTCCTCCCACTCCAGGTAATTTTCGAATGAAGATTTCAGTAATCACCTTATGCGTAACTCTACTGTTCGTCATGCCTGCGTTCGCTCAGGAGACCGCCGATCCAGCAAGCTCGACAACAGCTACCCCGGCCGTTTCAGTCGCCAATCCATTTGACCTGAACCTCCAATCCAGCTCGATGGAAAGTATGGGGATGGGTAGCGGCTACGGTATGGATATGGGGACGGATACGGGGATGGATACGGTTTTGGGTAGCAGCATGATGGGAAGATATGACATTATAGGCGACGAGCCACCTATCTCCGATGAAAAACTATTTCGTTACCGATTGCGAACCGCTATCTCACAAATCAGTGAAGCCAAAGGTGCCGACGAGAAAGCCGCTCTTTTGAAGTACACTCAGACGGCGCTGCAAGAGCAATACGACGCGATGATCGCGCGTCGAACCAAGGACGTCGACCGATTGAAGGAGCGTCTCGCCAAGCTTGACGCTGACCTGCAAAAACGCGCCGCCGCCAAGGACCGTGTGGTGAAACTTCAAATGCAGTCCGTGATCCTAGCCGCCGAAGGTTTGTTGGATCTGAACGGCCTCCAGTCGGGCTCGAGTAACAGTGGAGGCATGAGCGATGGTTATGGCTCATCTTACGGCAATTGATTGAAAGTGCCAGAATTCCGCGGAGGGCCGTTCCTTAGCGAATCGATTGATCCTGAGGGACGTCGATTCTATTTCCGCAAGATTTCCACTGGGCTTGCCCCTTACTTATCGACACGGGTTTGCTAGCAATTGTGTACAGTCCCGGTAGGGACGGCAACTCGATGCCGGTGGCGCGAGCCACCGGTGGATAATATAAGACGAGACTTGAGTCCCGGCAGGGACGGCAGCCAGATCAATCCCATAGGTACCGTGGGTCATACTCGATCTCGCAGAGGTCGAGCATCCTCACATATTCCTCCTTAAATGTTTCCTTGGAATGATGTTGCTCCTGCCTCTGAATGTAGCGGGTAACCGTATCCAACTGAGACCGACCGACGGTGAATGCTCCATATCCATCCTGCCATCCAAACTTTTGCTGCGTTCCGGATTCTTCGTGAAACTTTTTGGAAGTACATGCTTTCAACTCTCTCATGAAATCACTCAAGCGATGTGTCGTTCTCAGCTTCACCAGCAAATGGACGTGATCGACCCAACCACCGATAATCATCGGTACAGCATTGAGCCCTTTCACGGTTCCGCCCAGATACTCGAGCATCGTTTCTCGCCTTTTCGTTTGCAGGTAGGGCTTACGGTTCTTCGTGCTGAAGACCAGGTGATACAGCAGTTGGTGATGGGTACCTGACATTGACATGGTCCATTGCGCGTGACTGAGGCTGTCGTCCCTTTGGGACTCAATGCAATCAGACTAGCAGGGGCACGGTGGCTCGCGCCACCGGCATGGGGTTATCGTCCCTCCGGGACTCGTATGGATCGTCCGAAACCGACGTGCCTCGAGTCCCGGTAGGGACGGCAGCTCAATGCCGGGGACGCCAGTCCCCGGTCCAGCCTGCCATTGACCACACAGCCCCGGCAGGGGCGGCAGCAATTCAGACAGCTCGCCCCTTGGCTGTCCGATGTCGTCCCGTTCGGGACTATGCTCGCTGTACCCTTCGTCGTCCGGGGACTTGCGTCCCCGGCAGGGTGCTGCCGTCCCTAGCGGGACTCACGACAACTATCGGGACTCTGGTCGATCAGCTCGCTGATCCCCTCGGCGGCCCTACCGAAATGGCGTCCGATTGATTAGAGTCGGTCACCATGAACGAACTCTCACTTCCTTCCCGTCTCAACGCCGCCTGGATGCTGGCCCGGCGTGAATGGACGCGATTCTTTCGCCAGCGAAACCGCGTCACCGCCGCCGTCCTGCAACCGCTGCTGTTCTGGTTGCTCTTCGGCACGGGACTGAGCGGATCATTCGCATCAGCGGGTGGCGAGAATTTCCTACAGTTTTTCTTGCCGGGTACCGTCGCGCTCATCGTGCTTTTCACCGCGATTTTTGCCACCATCTCGGTGATTGAAGATCGTCGTGAAGGGTTCATGCAGTCAGTGCTCGTCTCGCCAGTCGGACGTTTTCCGGTGCTGATCGGCAAGGTGCTTGGCGGGGGCGCGATCGCTTGGGTGCAGGCTCTGCTGTTTCTTTTCCTGGTCTATCTTGTCGCGGGGGTAACGCATTCCTCCTCACTGCCGACGGTCAGCACGTCCCTGCCGCTGCTGATGTTGCTGTTGGCGATTATCGCAATCGCGATGTGCGCGCTCGGCATGATTGTGGCTTGGCCGATGGAGAGCACCCAAGGATTCCACGCCATCATGATGCTCGGCCTGATGCCGATGTGGTTGCTGGCGGGCACGTTTTTCCCCATTCCAGCTTGGAGCATTCACGGGCCAGCCGACGGTGCAGGCTGGGGTGGCTGGGCACTCGCTGGGGTCATGCAAGCGAACCCATTGAGCTACTCGATGCTCGAACTGCGCCGTCTGATCAATCCCCGCCTCGACTTGTCCGGGGCTGGTTTTGCCCCCAGTTCGGTGACCTGTTGGACGGTGACGCTCGTAGCAACAGCAGTCACAGTCGCGATCGCATGGATGTTGATGCGTGGCAGCCGCCGCGCCGACACAATGGTCTGACTCCGGCTCACATTCCCTCCCATCTGCACACAATCATGAAAACCACCATCAACGTCGCCCTGATCTTGGCCGCTGGTTTCGTCCTGGGCATCATCGTTCGCGAAATGCGGACCCCACGCCATGCCGGTCCCGGACCCGGTGAAATCGTTTACACGAATGAAAATGCGGACGCCGATAATGTTTCCTTAACGGCAGCGGACGTGGAAAACGATACGCCGACTAAACCGCCCGAAGATGAGGAATGGCTCAGCCGGTTCGAGCTGATCGAACGCAGCGGCGAAACGGTATCCAGTGAAGATCTCAAAGGCGAGCCCTACGTCGTCAGTTTCTTCTTCAGTACCTGCCCAAGTATTTGCGTGCAACAAAACCAGAAGATCGAGGAGTTGCAGAAAAAGTTCAAAGATCGGGGAGTGAAGTTTGTCGCCATCTCCGTCGATCCCGAAACCGACACACCCGAAGTCTTACAGGAGTACTCCACCCGGTTCGGCGCGGACCCCGACCAATGGTTGTTTTTAACAGGCGATCTAAACTATATCCGCCGCGTCGGAGGAGAAATATTCCGCCAACCCGTCAACAAGCAATTCCACACCGAGCGGTTTGTGCTAGTCGATGCGGAAGGCAAGATCGAAGGTTTTTACAACTGGCCCGACAAAAAACAGTTCGAGAAACTGCAGCAACGCATCGACGAAATGATTGCGAGTTAACAGGTCGCTAATACCGAGCCTTGCGTCGTTTGTAGTTGGGATTCGGCGTGGCGCGTGGGGCATCGACCTCATCCAGCCAAGCCTGCAATTGTTCGTTGAGCTGCTGGGCTCGATCAGGCATTTTTTTCGACAGGTCGGTGGTCTCACTTGGGTCTTGGGCGAGGTCATAGAGTTCCGTGGAGTCGTCATCGGGCCGATCGATCAACTTCAAGTCCCCGACACGAATGACACTGCCGGGGCGACCTCCCGCGTGATAATGGGGGAAGTGCCAATATAGCGGACGTTCAGCCAGTGCCGCGTTGTCCGTTAAGACCGAGGCAAAGTTGACGCCGTCAAGCGGCTTCGGAAGTTCCGCTGGATCGACGCCAGCGATCTCGGCCAGCGTGGGTAAGAAATCGGGCGTGGTAATCGGCTCGTCGCTGGTTTGATGCTCTCGAACGTGGCCCGGCCAGCGGACGATCAGCGGCACCCGCAATCCGCCCTCGTACTGAGAACCTTTGCTTCCTCGGAGCGGATCATTGTTCGCGGGACCTTTCTCACCGAGATCCAACCCGCCATTGTCGGCATACAGGATGACGAGCGTATTGTCGGCTGTCCCCGATTGGTCGAGAAACTCGAGTAACTCGCCGACACTACGATCCAAGTTATCCACCATCGCCGCGTAATCCGCATTGGTTTGGGGATTGTTTTGGTCGACCCTTTTGGCATAAGCGTCGCGGAGCTCGTTGTTGAAACGGATCGGCGTGTGGACCGCGAAGTGAGAGATGACGACAAAGACGGGTTGTTCGGCGTTATCTTGGATGAACTTCGTGGCCATTTGCGTCAGACGTGAGGCGCCTTTGGGATCGTCTTGATTTTCTTCGCGATTGAAGTCCCAATCGTGATAGCTTTCGTCAAAGCCATGATCCGCGGGCACGCCGCCGGCATGCCATTTTCCGAACGTTGCCGTTGTGTAGCCAGCGGTCTCGAGTACTTCGGGCAGGGTTGTCCAAGCCTCCTTCAACCCTCGCCTGTTCCAATTCGCAGGTTCGCTGAGTTTCTCATTAGGAAACTTTTTTGCTGCGCCTGGGATCCAGTTTGTGGTCCCCGTTCGGGCGGGGTACTGACCGCTGTAGAGCGAAACGCGGGTTGGGGAACAAACCGCACAGGCGGCGTAGGCTTGGGTGAATCTCATCCCCTGGTTGGCCAGTATGTCCATATTCGGCGTCCGGTGGTACGTGCTGCCGTAACATCCCAGGTCCATCGGTCCCATATCATCAACGAAGATCATAACAATGTTCGGCGGTTGCTTCGCGTGCCCGCGCGACGCAAATGCAATGCTCGTCGCCAGAGTAAAAAGCGACGCAAGAGTACGTAGTCGAATCGGCATCGGTAACTTTCTGGAAAACGGAAAACGAGTGGCGTCGGTCCGCAGTAGTGATGTTGCGGAAATCCTGACAATGTATTTTTCTCAATTGCTGAGATGGACGAGTTCCGTACAAAATATACCAGGTTGATAGCAGCGTCAGGCTATCTGGTCGCCGCAGCCGTGCGTTAACCTGGGGTGCTGGCTAGAAATCAGTGCCTACCAACTTCCGCCGACAAACATTCGAGTCCTCCACGTGAAGCCCTCCCTCTCGAGCCGAAAATCAACGGTAGCCCCGCGAGACAATGGGCCACCGATCGAGCTGCGTGGTTGCCGCGTTCACAATCTGCAGAACATTGACGTCGATATCCCGCGTGGGCGCTTGACAGTGATCTGTGGACTGTCCGGTAGCGGCAAGACGTCGCTGGCTTTGGACACACTCTACGCGGAAGGACAACGCTGCTACATCGAGAGCTTTTCGGCTTACACCCGACAATATTTGGCTCGTCTGGAGAAACCGGATTGCGATTCGATCACCGGGATTCCACCCGCCATTGCGGTCACCCGGGCAGCTGCGGTGAAGAACAATCGCAGCACCGTTGCGACCGCTACGGAGATCGCTGAGCATATTCGATTACTGTTCGCCAAGGCCGCTGATCTGATCTGCTATGGATGCGGTCGACGTGTCGAAATTGATAGCCCGCAAAGTGTCGCAGCTGAAATGGCTGATCCCGCTAGCTGTGTCCAGCGTGCGATGGTGGGCTTTGAGATCTGGCTGCCCAATCGAGCCACCGCCAGCGAGATCCTGCTGGGACTGCAACAAGAAGGTTATCTGCGATTAATTCTTAAGGAAAAGACGTTTCAACTCTCCGATGAGGATCGTGGACCGCTGGCCAAGCGGATCGGCAGCCGTGGCGTCTCCGCCCTCGTCGTCGTTGACCGTTTGTCAGGCGATAGTGAACTGTCGCGTTGGACCGAGTCGCTCGAAACCGCCATGGCTGAAGGCAACGGACGCGCCGTGGTGTTGTTTCAGCTGAGCAAAATAGATGTTGCGAAAGAGGATGCCGGTGGGACCGAAACCGACTTGCCGCTGGCGCCCACACCCGAGAGAACGATCACCGTCGATGGGCAGGTTATGCAGCAGCGGATCGTCAGTGATCGTCGACGTTGCGACGAATGTGATATCGAATATGCCGACCCTGTACCGCGGTTGTTCAATTTCAACCATCCCCTGGGGGCTTGCCCGACTTGCGAAGGGTTTGGAGATGTGTTGGACGTCGACATGTCGCTCGTCGTGCCTGATCCTGGGCTATCGATCCGCGAAGGCGCCATCGCTCCCTGGAACACACCGTCGTACAGCCATGAACTCGACGAACTGCTCGCTCTCGCCGATGAGTACAAAATTCGCGTCGACGTGCCGTTCCACAAGCTCAACAAATCTGAACTTAAAAAAATCCATGCGGGCGTTCCCGCAAAAAAATTTGGCGGCCTCGATGGGTTCTTTGCATGGCTCGATCGCAAAAAATACAAGATGCACATTCGTGTGTTCGCGTCCCGCTATCGGACTTACTCGATCTGCCCGACCTGTGAAGGACAACGACTCAAACCCGAAGCACTGGCTTACCAGATTGCAAACAAGAGTATCGCCGACGTACTCGCCATGCGCTGCGATCAAGTCTCCCATTTTCTCGCAGATAGTCGCCTTTCGCTCCGCGAAAGTGGCGTGGATCGTTCCTTTCGCGGAGCGAAAGACGACACTAGCACGACGACACTCGCCATGGTGGCTGAGGCGAACGAACATCGGCAGTACACGATCGCCCGCGAACCAGTACGCCAAGTCCTCGATCGCCTGCGCTATCTTGATGCCGTGGGGCTGGGCTATCTCCAGCTCGATCGGCCGCTGCGAACCTTGTCCGGAGGCGAGACGCAGCGGATTGCCTTGACGTCCGCTCTCGGCAGTACCCTTATCGGGGTGCTCTACGTGCTCGATGAACCGACGGCGGGTTTGCACCCCGATGATGTCCGCAATCTGATTCGAACCATCATCCAATTGCGAGATCGAGGCAATACCGTCGTGGCCGTGGAGCACAACGCTCAACTCATCGCCGCTGCCGATCATGTGATCGAAATTGGCCCCGAAGCAGGTGTAGGCGGTGGCCAGAAAACGTTCGCCGGCACGCCTCAACAGTTGCTCGACGACCCTGATTCACTCACGGGGCCATATCTCAACGATTCCGACGTCATGGTGTCGGCTGCGAAACGTCGTGTCCGAACACCCACCCACTTCATTGAACTCAAGGGCGCATCGGGACACAATCTCAAAAACGTTGACGTGTCGTTCCCACTCGGTACGCTGTGCGTCGTGACGGGTCGGTCGGGGAGCGGGAAGAGCAGCCTGATTCATGACACCCTTTTCGGGGCCATCGCGGGAGAACTGGCCCGTCGACAGGGCGAGTCACCGCCGAGTAGTGCTGCTGCGACGCTGCCGTACGCAAGCATTCGCGGCGTTGAACGGATCGAAGATTGTTTGCTCGTCGATCAGTCACCTATCAGCCGCAGTCCACGGAGCTGCCCGGTAACGTTTGCCAAAGCTTTCGATGAAATACGCAAAGCTTTTGCGGACACAGTCGATGCCCGTATCCGCAATTTCAAACCGGGTCATTTCAGCTTCAACTCAGCAGCTGGCCAGTGTGCTGCTTGCGAGGGGGCTGGCGTGCAGACGGTCGACATGCAGTTTCTTGCCGACGTATCGATGCGGTGCCCCGAATGTCGTGGACGCCGGTATCGAGACGAAGTCTTGCAAGTCCGCTATCGCGACAGGACAATTGCCGAAGTCCTGGAGATGACGGTGGGCGACGCGTATCGCTTCTTTCGCAGCATGCCCAAGGCTCAAGCCCGATTGAAACGCTTGATTGACGTTGGACTGGACTACCTCCCCCTCGGCCAAGCCGCCACGACGCTCTCTTCCGGGGAAGCCCAACGTTTAAAGCTCGCTGCTTTTTTGGCTGGGTCGACCAGACGTCGAACTTTGTTTTTGATGGACGAGCCGACGACGGGACTCCACTTCGCCGACATCACTCGCCTGCTGGGTTGCTTCGAAGCCCTGATCGCGGACGGCCATTCTCTGGTCGTGATCGAGCACCATCCCATGCTCACTGCCGCCGCCGACTGGATCATCAATATCGGTCCTGGTGCCGCCGACGAGGGCGGCAGCGTAGTGAGTTCAGGACCTCCCGCTGTGCTCACTTCATCCTAGCTCTCTGCCGTGGATAGACATTCCGCTCTCCAAGCGTTTGTTCTCTGGCTCTGCCTGAGAACACGCTGTCTTGGATGCGCTGCCTCCTCTCACATTTAGAGCCGATCCGAAAAGGGGTCTGACCCTCTCCGGCGAGGCCGCTAAGGACTATGCTACACGACTCGCCTGCCAAAGGGTCAGACCCCTTTCCGGATCGGCTTTTAGCAGGCTGAGCCTGCCGTGCCTTGCGTACCCAGGCCGGAGTCTGCGAACGATTTGGACCTTTTTTCCTCCTTTTTTTCGCTGCCTATTCTGCCGCTCCGATGGCCTTTTTCACCTGTGGATAACCTGTCTGCACCCTGTCTGAAATTTGTCGAAAACTGTCCGGTCTTTCAGCCGACCACTCTGCCCCATGTCTGACATCGTCTCAACATTGACCAAAAACCGACAGGTTTGCGACACCAATCAGACCGGTTTTCCACATCCGGTTGTACTCAAAAATGGTCGGGTTTCGCTCTGTTTTCCTAGAAGTTTGTTCGATTCGAGACACTTCTCGGCTGCACATTACGACGACGACGAAGAAAAGTATTAAGTCATTTGATGGCAAACCTCCGCGCGTTCGGTAAGCCTTGCTAGCAATCTACGAGCGATGAGAATCGCTCTGATTAGAAAACGTGGGGGTGCATCGGCGGGGCGGCGGCGGTAAAACATTCGTCGGCCCTTGCTCACCGCTCTTTCCCATCAGCCGCTCATGAAGATCACCTGCCAACGAGATGTCCTTGCCAACGCTTTCGCTCTGGCCGCAAGCATCGCGCCGACACGTTCGCCCAAGGAGATTTTGCAGAACGTGAAGATCACCGCTGCTGGATCGAAGCTGACGCTGTCGGCGACGGACCAGGAGGTGGGCATCCGCTTGGACGTGACCGAGGGCGTTGAGATCCAAACCGAAGGGACCGCCCTCTTGCCGGTGCAGCGAACCGGCGCGATTTTTCGGGAGAGCAGCGACGAGAAAATAACGATCGAAACCGATGAGTCGGGCATCCGAATATCCGGCAGCCGCAGCAAGTTTCGTTTGCCTGGAAACAATCCAGATGAGTTCCCAACCGTGCGGGAGTTCGATCAAGAAAAGTATCATCAGATCAGCACGCGACTGTTCCGCGAAATGTTGCGGCGGACGGCCTTCGCGACCGATTCGGAATCCAGTCGTTACGCTCTCGGCGGCGTGCTGTTGGAAATGGAAGAGAACTCAGTTATCGCCGTCGGCACCGACGGGCGTCGCTTGGCACGGATGGAGGGCACGGGCGAACCAGTGGGAGGTCACCAAACCAACGGCATGACCACCATCGTACCAACTCGAGCGATTTCGCTGATTGAGAAAGCCCTCAGCGACAAGGACGACTCGGTGGAAGTGTCCTCCCAGGGAAACGATTTGCTGATTCGCACACCGCGAGCGGTGATCTCGAGCCGGTTGGTCGAGGGACGGTATCCAAATTGGAGGCAGGTGTTGCCCAAGCGAGAGAATGCGGTGCAGATTGATGTCACGGTGGGACCGCTGTTCGCAGCCTTGAGGCAAGCCGCAATCGTGACGGACATCGATAGCCGTGGAGTCGATTTCACTTTCGCTGATGGAACGTTGAAGCTCGAAGCTTCGACGGCGGATCTTGGCGAATCCCAAATTGAACTTCCAATCAGCTATGCGGGCGAATCGATCACACTGACGATGGACCATCGCTACCTTGCTGATTTCTGCAAGGTGATGGATAGTGAATCAACTTTTGTGATGGAAATCGAATCGTCCAAATCACCGGCGCTTCTGAGCACCGACGATGGCTACGCGTACGTGATCATGCCGATGGCTCGCGACCGGTAAGAGAAGATCGTTTGAAAAAGAAGCTCCTCCAGGACGAGAACGAACGCAGCAACAGTGCTCGTCGCATCGGGACGATCGTTTCCCAGTTGATGAGTCGAAGGGGATACGCCAGCGTCGCGAGCGATAACGCGATGATGGAGTCAATCGCTCAGAGCGTGGGACCGACGCTCGCGGGCAGCATCACAGTGGGCAAACTCAGTCGTGGCGTGCTGCATGTGTACGCGGTCGACAGCGTCGTGATGCAGGAACTGACTTTTCAAAAACGAAAAATACTGAAGGCGTTGAGCATCGACCATCCACAAGCCAAAATCGTTGACGTCCGTTTTCGTTTGCAATCGCAAATGAAGTAGCCTATCCGAAGATGGCTCTGACCCTCTTCGGCGTGGCCTGTAGAAACTTGAAAATTGACCCGTCTCCCAAGGGTCAGACCCCTTTTCGGAGAGGCTCCAAATAAACGAGCCTCTTCGAAACTCGCATCCCAGTAGCCATACCGAGTCTCCGAGAGACTCGCCTACTCACCCGAACCACTTCCTCCATGCTTGCTGCTCGTATCATTCCCTGTCTCGATGTCCACGGCGGCCGAGTCGTCAAAGGCACCAATTTCGTCAAATTGCGTGACGCGGGTGACCCTGTAGAAGTCGCCCGGCGTTACGAAGCAGAGGGAGCAGATGAATTGGTCTTTCTCGACATCACTGCCAGCCATGAGGAACGCGACATTTTGCTCGACGTGGTGCGGCGTACGGCCGAGCAGGTATTCATGCCACTGACCGTCGGTGGCGGTGTGCGGACGGTCGAGGATGTGCGGGCGCTGTTATCGGCTGGATGTGACAAAGTCTCGATCAACTCGGCAGCCGTCACGGACCCGGATTTCGTACGGCGGGCTGCTGATCGTTTTGGTAGCCAGTGCATCGTGGTGAACATCGATCCCAAACGTGTTGAGCGAAATGGCGAAGAGTTTTGGGAGGTCCACATCAACGGCGGTCGCAAACCAACCGGGTTGCAGGCGGTCGAGTGGGCAATGCGGGTCCAAGAGCTAGGGGCGGGCGAAATTGTTCTCACTAGTATGGACGCCGATGGGACCTGTGACGGCTACGACATTCCGATCACGCGGGCGGTCAGCGAAGCGGTCTCGATCCCGGTCGTAGCCAGTGGCGGTGCGGGAAATCCTGACCATCTCGGTGAGGCCATCCGCGATGGGAAAGCTGACGCGGCTTTGGCGGCTAGCATTTTCCACTTTGGTACGTTCACCATTGAAGAGACAAAACGGCGAATGCGAGAGATGGGAATCCACGTACGGTTGCCCCTGACACCTTGACCGTGCGGGCATTCGCAAGGAACATGTCCGCAAACTCACCCCTAGGCTTTTTCCCTTACCCGAAGTGAATGCTCGTGTCCGATGTCGTGCCCGTTCGCAATGCGTTGATCAGTGTCAGTGACAAAATGGGGCTGACGGATTTGGCTGCTGGTTTGCGGGCAGCCGGGGTGACGATTTATAGCACTGGCGGCACCCGGTCTCACCTGGAAAAATCGGGGATCGACGTCGAGGACGTCTCCAATTACACCGGCTTCCCGGAAATGCTTGACGGGCGAGTGAAAACGCTCCATCCGCGAATTTTCGCGGGAATTTTGGCCCGTCGAGATCGCCCCGATCACCTTGAGACGATCGCTGAGCACGATATCGAACCCTTTGATCTTGTCGTCGTCAATCTCTATCCGTTTGCCGCCACGGTCAGCCGAGCAGGCGCTAGCCGAGAAGAATGCATCGAGCAGATCGATATCGGCGGCCCCAGCCTCGTGCGTGCCGCAGCGAAGAATCAAAATGACGTAGCGGTCGCGACCAACCCCGAGCAGTACGGCGAAATTATCGAGCAGCTGCAGAGCGAAGGCGGCACGACGGAGGCACTTCGGCGTCAACTTGCCGCCGAAGCATTCGAACACACTGCCACCTACGACCGAGCGATCGCGGAATACTTGCAAGGCGAAACGGTTAGCGGCGAGTTCCCGCAAAACATGCATCTCAATCTACGGAGGAAGACTCAGCTTCGCTACGGCGAAAACCCGCACCAACGAGCCGCCCTCTATAGCGATCGCACTGATCGCTCGGCTAACCTGGTGTCAGCACGCCAAATCAGCGGCAAAGAGCTCTCCTACAACAACTTGCTCGACCTGGATGCCGCTCTGGAAATCGTCCGAGGATTTGCCGAACCCGCAGCCTCGGTGATGAAACACAACAATCCATGTGGTGCAGCGACCGCCGAGACGCTTGTCGAGGCCGTCGAGAGCGCCTTAGCTGGTGACCCCCTGAGTGCATTTGGCAGTGTGATCGGGATCAACCGGACCGTGGACGTGGCCACCGCTGAATTGCTATGCCAGCCAGGCCTGTTCATCGAAGCCATCGTGGCACCCGATTTCGAAGCCAGCGCAGTGGGCCTGCTGACGACCCGGCCCAAGTGGAAGGACAATGTGCGGTTAATGCAGGTGGGAAGGCTCGATGCTATCGGTCCCAAAATCTCTCGCCGATTCATCAGCGGTGGGATGCTCATCCAAGATGCCGATTGCCTGAGCAGCTCGTCTTTGCAGTGGAAGACCGTTACCGACACGCCCGTTGACGATGAGTTGTGGGACGATATCTCGTTCGGCTGGGAAATGGTCAGGCACGTCAAAAGCAACGCCATCGTACTGGCAAAGGACACCGCATTGATCGGTGTGGGTGCGGGACAGATGAGCCGCGTCGATAGCGTCGAAATCGCTATCGAGAAGGCTGGCGAACGCGCCGAAGGATCGATTCTGGCCAGTGACGCGTTCTTTCCGTTCGCGGACTCCATCGAAGCGGCAGCCAAAGCCGGTGTGGCGGCGATCATCCAACCCGGCGGCTCGCGGCGTGACGATGAAGTCATCGCCGCCTGCGATGAGTTTGAACTCCCGATGGTATTCACCGGGCGGCGCCACTTCAAACACTAAAATTCGGTGTCGATCACTTCATGGGCGGCGCGAGTACCAAGGGCACCCCAGACGCCGAAGGGACTGGCCGAGCCGGGTGGCAGAAAAGTCCCACCGCCCGCGCAAACTTGACCACTGCCCGAATTGCCGGCATCAATCGAATCAGTGATGAATTTGACAGCCCCGTCGCCCATCAGAACGTGGACACCGCCTTGATGCCGACTACTAGGCATCACGTCGCCCTCGCGTTCCTGACTCCCACCACCCGAAAAACATAGTTCTGAATTGGGTGCCAGGATGGTGAACACTCCTGTGTAGAGTGGACGGGCTAAGGCCCACTTCGAACCACGTCTCTGTTCACCGTTGCCAGTAAACGGCGCCGTACCCAACCAAAATGACGGTCGATTCGGATCGACGTACTGGCGGCACGAAAGGGCATTGCCCGCTTGCCAGATCTCAGCGGGGCTGCTTACGGCATAAGTGCGTTTGTCATTGTCGCCGAGATCCGTCAGGATTTCCCCCATGCAGATCGTGTTCGACAAGCCATCGAGAATACTGTTAAAGCTAGTTTGCGTCCTCGGGATGAAGGCTCCTCGGCAGGCGCTATCTTGGTATTGGCGAAGCCCCCGTGAGCCACCAAAGTCCGTGGTGTCACCCACATCGCCAAGCGTCCCCGAGTCACCAAGACAAGCGGCGTAGTTAGTACGTCCATGAGCGGGCAGACCCACACCCGGATCACTCGGACAACGGTAGCTGGGGAGCGTTGTAATCCAGGGCGCGTACGGTGTAGTGGTGTTGTCAGCCAATTGACGATTAGGCCACGGTCCCATCGCTTGGAAACCGCTGGCGGTCGGGTTGCTGATCACTTGCCACAATGCCTGTTGCTCAATGAACGGCAGTAGACCAACCAACATCGACAAGTCACTACGATTGCCGCCGGGAGGCTGAATGCCGTTATCAGTCGGGAAGTCGGTATAGGTACCCGAGCCGTGTTTGGGCAGTTTGTTATAAGAGGCATGGTAGTTGTGAATGCCCAAGCCAATCTGCTTAAAATTATTACTGCAGCTCATTCGGCGGGCGGCCTCGCGAGCCGCCTGGACCGCTGGTAGCAGCAGACCCACCAACACGCCGATGATGGCAATCACCACCAGCAATTCGACCAGCGTGAAACCGCTGCGTTTTATCATAGATTTCATTTTTAACTCCTTAGCCCTTAAGGGCAAAAAAACGGGAAAAAACGGCTCATCCGACCGAAGGATGCGCCGGAGGTTTTCAAGGATCGCGGTAGGGACGGCTGTTGCCAGCCGCCCCCCGCACAGATCCGTACGTGAGCCTTGACTCATACGGCTCCTCCGTTGGGTCAAACGATCGCGACACACTGTGACGCTACCCGTCGTGATTTCCCGTGACGCTCCAATTGATACTTGTTCCGGCTCAGAGTCCGAAGCATCGACGCCAATCCGGCAATACTTCCCTTCAGTGAGGTCCCTTTCCTCGGCGGATTCCGCCACTGCGGTCGCAGCTTTGTTCACCCGCGTCGACGGTACTACGGCCTCATCTGCCATCCCATCCGCGTTCATACCAGAATTGCGCTCATAGAGGTTCGCTGGTCGCCCTGGCAGTGAGTCATCACGACTTGACCCCAGGGGCAAATGGGACTTCCCGGTTCTCGCGTTTGGAATTTTCCACGCATGCACAGGTTCTTCGACTCCGCCATGTCCAGACTACCCTTACCAAAGCGGTGTAGCTGGTGTTGCCTTCCCGACGCATATGACACGGTCGGCACATGGAAGACCTGATTTCGGAGCTCAATTAGCTGGCCTACGCTTCCCCCTGCACGGACGCTCAGCACGACGTTGTTACCTTCGTCGCACCTCCGCCGGAGGCCGAAGTAGTTGGTTAGACCTTCCTCGTAAGAAACTTTCATTCTCGATTCCAAACCGGTTTTATCCCGGCACTCCATGGCTCAAGCGTCCAATGATAATTTGTGCGAGTTGTCGCTGGACCTTATACTGGGTCTGCCGGGAGAAACGGAATCAAGCTCTGCAGAGGTGCAACTTGACAAGGGATATCCCGGTCGACGGTGCGCCAACGGTGCCGACGGTTCTCGGCGAGTTTCGATTCGCCGAGGACGCTTTTATTAAACAAATCGAGGCTCCTATTTATTTCCGCGGGTCCGACGGAGCCGTTTCAACTTGCTGCTCCTTCAGCTCGGGATGCGCATCGAGGTACTGAGAGAGTTCGTCGCCCGAGGTTGCCTCAGGCTTGCTCGAACCACCACAGCCCGCACAAGGCACCATGATCAGACTCAGAAAAATGGGCAGTCGATACAGCAAAGCAGATTTCAACATAGACTCTCTCAAGCGGTGGTGAGCTTAGGTGGTTGGGTTAGTCGCGGCGTGACAGATGCATCTCACAGCAACGATGCGTCAATGTAAAGGTGCAGTGACTATCCCTAGTATTGTACAACCAATTGCGATGATCTGCTAAGCAAAAACATTATCTTCGCTTGTCCAGCATCAAAACATGACACTGCAGGCGTAGCGGATCGGCGATGTCCGGACAAAATGTTGGAGAGGAGCCATTGCGTCGCCACTGAAGTTGATATCATCGGCGACGCTGTCGATCGCCGAGATCTCAGCCCTCGCCATGGAATTATTGAGCACTTCCAGAACGTTGCAGACCGGGCTGCCTCGACGCTACTATTTAGAGCCGCCGGTCAACTGGGCGGTGACAGCTTCAATCGGGATGGGGATGCCTCGGAGGCAGCCTTCGAGAACGAGATTCTCGCCCACGACGCCCTGAAAACGGGCCACAATCATGCGGCCACGGCGGGCTTTCTCAAGTCGCACCATCACGATCAATCGATCGCCGGGGACCACGACGCCACGAAAACGGACTTCGTCCACACCCCCGAAACCGACCATTGCTGCTCCGAGCAGATCATGCTTCTGGGTGTAGTAGCTGGAGAGCTGCGCAACTGCCTCGAGCATCACCACACCGGGCATCAGAGGCATACCAGGCATATGCCCGCGAACCCAGAATTCTTTGTCGGTGATCTCTTTGTAGGCGGCGCAGGAGTGTGTATCGAGATCCTCATGGAGGATTGCTGTTAACTGCTCCATTTCAAAGCGCTGCGGATTGAGCTTCCGAATCGCCTCAATGTCGGCAATCGGATGGTCAAAATCGAGCACACTGGGCTCAATGATGAAAGGGCTCTTCACCATGAAACTAAGTCTTGACCTTCCTGCGTCTTGCCTTGCGAGCCTTGGCGTTCGCGGGACGCCGCCCGTGGTTTGCTTTTTTCAGTTTGTGGTGCGGTTTGGCCACGACAAATTACCTGGTGAGAGTGAACGAAGCTCTGCGCGAGCTTGCTTGGAAGAAGTATTGATACCGATGACTGCAAGAACAGCATCGATGTTGGACGACATTGATGTTGGATCTGGCAGGCACAAGCAAGAAAAGTCCATTAGCGTTCGCGGTAAACGATCCGGCCTTTGGTCAAATCGTAGGGCGACAACTCCACTCGGACCTTGTCACCAGGGACAATTCGAATGAAGTGTTTTCGCATCCGGCCAGCGACATGCGCGAGCACATCGTTGCCGGTTTCAAGTTGGACACGAAAGCGGGTGTTGGCCAGGGCCTGGGTAACGGTCCCCTCGACTTCGAACGCTTCTTCTTTCTTGCTCAAAACGGACGCCTTTTTATCGTTTACTAAACTGGACGCCGCGACGAGCACCACGAAGACCCGGTTTCTTCCGTTCCTTCATGCGTGAATCCCGTGTCAGGAAACTGCCTTCTCGCATCGGATCGTGCAGGGCTGGATCATGCGAGCACAGTGCACGAGCGATGCCCATTCGGATCGCGCCACTCTGGCCGGTCATGCCACCGCCCGAAACGCGAACATGGATATCGATGGAATCGGTCAACCCTGTCGCTTCGATAGTTTCGAGAATGGCGCGTTGATGTTGATCGTTGACGAAAAACTCGTTCAATGGTTTCCCATTGACGACAATGTTGCCACTACCGGAGCGCACACGAACGCGAGCAATGCTGCTTTTGCGACGACCCGTTCCGAGTGCATCGCCGTTGATTTTGTCTTTTTTTACTGCAATCATGGATTCGACACTCGGACCTAATTGTTAACTTTCTTGCTCTGACGAACCAATTCAGTTGGCTGTTGAGCGGCGTGCGGATGATCGGGACCAGCGTAAATTTTCAATTTGGCCAGCATCTGGCGAGCCAATCGGTTCTTGGGCAACATACGGCGAACGGCATGCAGCAACAGGTCTTCTGGCTTGCGATCTTGGCGATCTTGGTAGCTTTCCAGTCGCAAGCCGGGGTAGCCGGTGTACCAGGTGTAGTGGCGAGCCTGCATTTTGTTGCCGGTCATCGCAATTTTCTCGACGTTGGTCACGATGACGAAATCACCGCAATCGACATGAGGTGTGTATTCGGGGCGATGCTTGCCCATCAAAATAACGGCGATATCGCTGGCGAGGCGACCGAGCACTTCGTCACTTGCGTCGACGATGTGCCATTGCTTCTGGACTTCGCCGGGTTTGGCCATGTAGGTTCGCTGAACAGCCACGGTGGGAACTTTTCTCGGAGGGTCATCAAAAATTTGAATCGCACAGCGTAGCTTATACACCGCTACGATGACAAGGCCTTCCGCCCGTTCGGACGGAAGGTTTTTTCCAAAGCACCTACCCGGTAGGGATATTAGCCCATTTCGATCGCAAAACCGTCGCGGTAGGGACGGCTGAGCATCGCATTGGCCTCATCGTCGCCAACAATCTGCTCGATGGAGTTGTCCCACTTCAGCTCACGGCCCAATCGGGCACAAATGCCCGCCAAATGGCATACGTTGAGCATCTCCATGTGCGAGTGAACGTCCGAAATCGGCATGATTTGCTGATCATGGCAATACAGAAAGTTCGCCCAATGTTGTTTCCGCTCGTTGAATTCCATCGGCATGTTGCGGTAGACCTTCGCGATGGCGTCGTCGGGCAGAGGGTTATCGACGAGATCTTCGACCGGCTTGCCTTGCAACGCGCCGCGACTGACAAAAATTTTGCCCTTGTCTCCCGTGATGAGCACGCCGTTTCGCGTGTCGTCCCGGATGATCATCTCCGTGCCGCCCGGATATTGAACGTTGAATTGGAAGGAGGTGGCCGTGTTGTAGCGGTCATCCTGTTGCGGTTTTCCATCCTTGAATTCGACCGGATGTTTCGCCGTACCGCTAATCGACGTCGGGCCTTCGGTTTGGCCATTGAGTTTGAGGGCCCAGTTGCAGATATCGACGTGGTGGGCACCCCAATCGGTCAGTTTTCCACCGGAATACTGATACCACCAGCGAAATTCGTAATGGCAATTAGTGAAGGTCGCTCGGTCCTTCTGTAAAAAGCGGTAGTCGACAGCGGGTGCGGGTCCCAACCAACGGTCCCAATCCAGTTCTTGGGGCGCGTCGGCGACGGGGATCGCCGGACTCGTCGGTGCTCCCCCAATGGCGGCCTGGACCTGTTGGATTTTCCCCACTCGCCCTTCGTTGACGAGCGCCAGCGCTTTTACAAACAGCGGAAACGTGCTCCGCTGCTGCGTGCCGACTTGGACAATTCGCCCGGTCTGTTTTTGTACCTTGCGGATCTGTTTGCCTTCGTCAATCGTCAGTGTCAGCGGTTTCTCACAGTACACATCCTTGCCCGCGAGCATTGCTTCAATCAGCGGTTTGGTGTGCCAGTGATCGGGGGTGGCGATGTGGAGAACATCAATGTCGTCGCGTTCAAGCATCGGGCGGTAATCGTTGTAAACGTCGGCCTTGCCATCGCTGAATTTTTTGTTGAATGCTGCGGCCCGGCCTGAATCGACATCGGCAACCGCGACCACATCAACCCACTCTCGAGCAGCGCCGAGGTTTCCCGTCGCCATGCCGCCCGCACCGATCACGCCGATCGATCGCCGGTCGTTCTTGCTCTTGGTTTCATCCGCCAATGAGCGTGGGGACCAAGCAAAATAAGGAGTGGTGACGGCCGCTCCAGCTGCGACCTGCAGCGTACTGCGCCGCCCGATCGAAGCGGGTTTCTGCGGCTGAGTCAAAGCGGATAGCGGCGGTGACGATGGTTTTTTCGGATTTTTCATGATGCAGATGGGGCGGGCGAGGTGGGAACAGGTTCAGATACTTAACGATACCATGATAACCATCACAGTGGGTCAAGGGTAGGTAACACCATCCTAATCCATTTGCTCGATGTATGGGAGGATTGTAGCCAGACGGCTCCGTCCGTCTGAGCTGCGGCTGTCGATCTTCTCGCGAAGGGCGGAGCCGTTGGTCGACGACGCGTTCACTTTTGCCTTCACGCGCTGACCTGTTAGAATATCCGCTCGCGACTCGCCTGCTCCTACTCTTCTTTCCTTCCCCCTCTCCCAACTGTCTTCGTTCATGTATCTCAAAATGGCTCGCCGGTTCGCACTCGAAACCGACAAACGGCTGCTTGCCAAAGCTGTCTGGATGCTTGGGGTGAAAGGACTACGTAGTATTCATCGACACAAACGGCGTCTGAAGAAGGGAGAGTTCTTCCCGCCGTTCCTCTACATGTCGGTCATCAATAGTTGCAATTTGCGTTGCCAGGGCTGCTGGGTTGATGTCGCTGCCAAGCAGAGCAAGATCGAACTGGATGCCGCCAGCCGCACGATTCGCGAAGCCAAAGCGATGGGCAATAGCTTTTTCGGCATTCTCGGTGGCGAACCATTTATGCATAAAGACTTGATGACGCTCTTCGAAAATCATCCAGACGTTTACTTCCAAGTCTTCACCAACGGGCATTTCATTACGGACGAAGTCGCCGCGCGACTGCGAAAGTGCGGCAATGTTACACCTTTGATTAGCGTGGAGGGCAGTGAGATCATCAGTGATACGAGGCGCGGCCGGGACGGCGTGCTCAATCAAACGATGGAGGGTATTGAAGCGGCGATTCGCAACAAACTGCTTGTCGGCGTCTGCACGAGCGTCTGTAAATCCAACATCGACGATCTCGTCACCGATCGCTGGGTCGATCGGTTGATCGAGATGGGCGTGATGTACTGTTGGTTTCATATCTACCGGCCGGTCGGTCCCGAACCGAACCCACAGCTTGCACTCTCCAGTGAAGAGCAGCGGCGGGTGCGTCAGTTCGTCGTCGACACGCGAGCGACGAAGCCGATTGTGGTTATCGATGCCTATCATGACGACGCGGGTAACGCATTATGCCCCGCAGTGACCGGGTTCACCCACCATATCGGTCCTTGGGGCGATATCGAACCGTGTCCTGTGATCCAGCTCGCAACCGATTCGATTAACGATCGCCAGCCGCTCGCTGAAACCTTCAATAACTCTGAATTCCTTCGAGATTTCCGTGAGCTTACCGCCGGAACCACGCGTGGCTGTGTGATCATGGAACGCCCCGACCTACTGGTCCAACTCGCCGAGAAACATGGCGCCCGCGACACGACCGCGCGAGGCGTCGTGATGGACGAATTGAAAGCGGTCTCACCACGCCGTAGCCAGTACCAACCGGGCGACGAGATTCCTGAGCGTAGTCTCGTCTATCGCTGGGCCAAGAAATATGCGTTCAATGATTTCGGTGCCTACGCGAAGCATTTTGATGCCAGCCGCTATCAAGACCCGGATCTGGAAGATGATGCACCGGCGAATGCGAAAACTCCTGACGTGGTTGCAATCGGAATGCCGGAGTAAGCTGAATGAGTTGAACTGATGTGCTTAATCCTTGCCGGCCTTTGTAAACTTTTTCAGCTGATCCGACAGATCGGCAACGATCTCGGCGTGTGTTGGATCGGCCGCGAGATTGATGACTTCGTCGGGATCCTGTTCGTGGTCGTACAATTCTCGGCCAGCCTTGCCTTGGAGCCACTCGGTGTAGCGCCAACGGTCTGTGCGGATGGAATAGCCCCAAGATTTTGGATTGTGCCACACCTGGGTCACCGCTGGCTTGTCCCACGACGCAGCTTGAGAATCGTTCAGGATGGGCCGCAGCGATTGCCCTTCCAGATTGCCGGGCGCCTGCAGTCCACACAGATCAGCGAGTGTCGGATAGAGATCGAGTAACTCAACGGTTTTGTTGGTCGTTTGAGCTTTGGCCAATCCCGGTCCGGCAATGATCAGTGGCATCCGCGCAGACCGTTCAAACGCCTTGCGTTTATACCACAAGCCTTTCTCGCCCAAGAAGTAACCATGGTCTGACCAGAACACGATGATCGTATTCTCCATTAACTCATTGCGGTCGAGGGCATCGAGTAGCCGGCCGACTTGAGCATCCACAAATGAAACACACGCATAGTAAGCTTGTTTGCATCGCCGCGCCTCATCGACCGAGATGCCGGCAAAGTAGTACGGCCAGTTCTTGATGTCGCGCGTGATTGCCATCGCGGGCACGTCGGCCAGGTCCGCTTTGGCCTGATCGAGATCGGGGATCGTGATCTCGTCGAGTGGATAGAGATCAAAGTATTTTTTTGGCGCGACGTAGGGACAGTGCGGATCAAAGAACCCGGCCGCAAGGAAGAATGGCTCGTCGCGATGCTCATCGATCAGCTCGATTACCTTGCTGGCCACCATGCCGTCGGTGTGCGCGCCGTCTTCACTGACCGGATCCCACCACGCCATCGATATCCCGAGACCCTTGCCCTTGTTGTAGCGAGTGATTTTGTCTTCCTGCAGCCGATCCATGCCGGCAGGATTGAATCGTTCATCCCACGTCGCTGGATCGTCGTTGCCATTCGTGCCGATGTCGCTTGGATTGCCGTAATGAAAAATCTTGCCAGCCCGCGCAGAGTAGTATCCGTGATTGCGAAACATCTGTCCGATGGTGACGACATCTGGATTTTTCTGGCGCAGTTCGTTCGCGAGCGTGTGCATGTTGAGCGTATCGGGTCGCAGCCCCGTCATCAGGCTCGCCCGGCTCGGCCCGCAGAGCGGTTGTTGACAGTAGGCGTTATCAAAACGGACACCCATTTTCGCCAATCGATCCAGATTCGGAGTCTTGACCTGTGGGTTCCCGTAGGTCCCGAGATCACAGTTCATGTCGTCAGCGGCGATGAATAATACATTGAGCTTGGTAGCGTCGTCCGCCTGGAGGTTGGGCGCTAACGCAGCCGCAACGGTTAAGCCAAGCAGACTGTATCGGAACGTTTGAAATCGCATCGTGATGAACCTCAGCAAAGGAAAAGTAGATAACAAAGCCGCGTTACGAGACCGGATAATCGTTTTCGAAACTCAACTGTCGGAGTGCATTGTAAGGTTCTTCACGGAAGTTAGTGGCACGCTACCGATTGCCCAGACCGATCCAACGTGGTGGATTTTCGAAGGCGTGTACTCCTGCATTTTGTCATTCATCCTGGAATCGCTTCCAATTCACGTGCCTGAAATAACGGACTCAAGCTCGAATGGCGTGGACTTAGTGAGCCGACGGGCTAGCCGCGGGTTCCTTTTTGCTCACTGGACGTAGGAGCCCACGCCTGGTATGTACCAAAGATAGCCAAAAACTATCCCCGGCGCATTCTGAGTGCTTTTATTGAAGGAAACCAGCCTCCCTTCAAATAAGGAACTTAGAAAATCCCGCATCCTGGATGACTGCCACTCAACTCCGAGAAGAACCCATTTTAATGGCTGGATGGGGATCAGTGGCTGATTGGGGTACGCTCAGCTCACACTCCAGGCAGGCGGGGCTCCGATGCATGGCGGTGCTGTTGTCGGTAGGCTCGCGGCGAGCAATGGCAGTGCTGTTTGAAAACTGTATTGAAGCGACTCACGGAACCAAATCCCGATTCATACGCAATGGTGAGAATCTGATCATCGGTGCTGATCAGCAGTCGCTGGGCATGGGCAAGGCGGTGATCGAGCAGATAACCGATTACGGTTTTTCCAAATACCTTTCGGAACAACGTCATCGCGTAGCCGCTCGACAATCCGACGGCCTCACTGATCTCGTCGACCGTTAACGGTTGCTTGAAGTGCAGCGCGATGTATGCCGCGATGCGTTCCACGGCCGAGACGTCCGTATGTTGGAGTGAATGCGAGAACGTTGTCCCGCACGATTTGTCGGCTGCCGTGGTTACCAACCAAATCCTTAATAAGAGTGATTGAATCTCTAGTGTGGTCGCCATCTGCCTCCTCGCGTCTGGGCTTTTAAGATCTTCGATCCACATCTCAATTTGCCGGTCCGCTGCAGGTAATACCGAGTCGATGCGTGTTGTCAAAACGACCCCCCCAAACAATTCTTGCACCATCGCATCGGGTAACCCAAAACGCAGATACGTGCTCAGCGGGACAGTCGCAACGTAGTAGAAATCTTTGCCAACTGGCGAGATGAGTTGATGCGGGATCGCTGCCCAAAAAACGGTGATCCCGCCAGCTGGAACCACCACGCGGCGCCCGCCGATCTGGAACGTGACCGGCTCAGATATGACGAAATTCAGTTCAATTTCGTTGTGTCGATCGGTCCGATTCATCGCTGTCGGCTGCCAGCGGCACACCGACAACCCGTAGGGTTCGAAGTCTCCGCGGTTGGGATCGAACAGTTGTTGCATCGCATGAGAATACAGTGAGTTTGGCATTTTTTCCAGCGAGACTCACTGAAAAAATCGAGTATGCTTAGCGAGTATTGAATTTCACTGGGCGGGGTACTTCCATGAGAGTTTGTTCTGGTTTGCCAGCCACGCTGGTCGCGTGGCGGATGTTTTTCGTGTCCGTCATGGCCGCCATCACATCAGGGTCGCCACTTCGGGCAGCCGAGAATGCCACGTTCTTTCGTGGGCTCAATCTCAATGGTCCGAGTGTTGTGATTGACGGAAATACTTGGGAAGGCCGTGACTCCAAGACCTACGTGTGCCGTGACAAGGCGTTTGAGCAACAGCAGGTTCGACTCATTCCCGTCACCGATGTTGAGCGTGCGAAAATGATCCGCAGCAGTCGCTGGGGCGGAAACCATGTCGAGCTGAACAAGATCCCCAAGGGAATTTACACCGTTTTTCTGTATGTTTGGGAAGACAATAACTCGGAGAGTTACGCGATCGCTGTCAATGGCAAGTCCACGGTATCGCATTTGGAAAGTGGACCTGCTGGTACGTGGCAGAAATTGGGTCCGTGGTATGTCGACATCACCAACGGATCGATTGACGTGACGAGCACCGGTGGTGCGGCAAATTTCTCTGGTATCGAACTATGGCGTGGTAAGCACGACGGATCCGACGATCCAGAGATGAGTGAAGAGCAGTTGACGTTTTTCGAAACGCGAATCCGCCCACTGTTGGTCAAGCACTGTTACGAATGTCACAGCAGCGAAAGTGAGGATTTGCAGGCCGGGCTTTTGGTGGACTCGCGGCCCACGCTCTTACGCGGTGGAGAGAGCGGACCTGCGGTGATACCCGGTGACGTCGATCACAGTTTGTTGATGCAGGCAGTGCGATACGAAGGCGGGATGGAAATGCCTCCTGACGAACAGCTCGCTGATTCAGAGATAGCGGACCTGCAGCGATGGGTGGCAATGGGCGCTCCCGATCCGCGAGCCAAACCCACTCATTTTGTGCGGAAGCGAATCGACGTTGCAGAGGCGCGAAAGTTCTGGTCGTTGCAACCCCTGATCGATCCCGAAGTGCCAACGCCCACCGAACGTGATTGGCCGCACAACGAAATTGATTGTTTTGTCGCGGCTGAGCGAGAATCTCGTTCACTGCGTCCGCTCGGTGATGCTGACAACTACACATTGATCCGCCGCGCGACTTACGACCTGACCGGCCTGCCCCCTTCGCCGGAGGAAGTGCGAGAGTTTATTTCCGATAGCTCTCCTGACGCCTTCGCTAAAGTCATCGACCGGCTGTTGGAGTCGCCACGATATGGCGAACGCTGGGGGCGACACTGGATGGACCAGGTTCGCTATGCGGACACAGCGGGAGACAACTCGGACTATCCGATTCCGCAAGCCTATTTGTATCGCAACTATATCATTGATTCATTCAATTCCGATAAACCTTATGATCAATTTTTGAGAGAACAGATTGCGGGAGACTTGCTGCCCGCCAATACCGACGAACAGCGGAACGAGCAGATCATTGCCACAGGATACCTTGCCATTTCGCGACGTTTTGGCTCGGTGATCAAGGACTATCCGCAACACCTCACGATTGAAGACACCATCGATAATCTTAGTCGCACTATGATTGGGATGACGTTCACCTGCGCGATGTCACGATCACAAATTTGACCCAATCTCTCAAGACGACTACTACGGTCTCTATGGAATCTTCGCGAGTTCTCGCTATCCGTTTCCGGGAATCGAACTCGACAAGAAGCCACGTGATTTTGTGCCGCTGGAGAAAAATGGCAAACCAACCAAGACGCTCGTATATGCGATGGCGGAGGGCAATGCGGAGGACGCTGCCGTGCATCTTCGTGGCGAGCCCGATCATCCCGGCGACGTGATTCTCAGACGATTTCCTGAAGTGCTCGGTGGCCAGATGCTTTCAGGTGATGAGATCAATCACAGCGGTCGCCGGCAACTGGCGCAGTGGATTACCGCACCGGACAATCCGCGTACTGCACGCGTGATGGTCAATCGTGTATGGCAGCATCACTTTGGCAGTGGCTTGGTGAAAACGCCCAACGATTTTGGTGTGCGTGGAATCCCTCCAACGCATCCTGAGCTGCTCGACTGGCTCGCTTCACGGTTTATTGAGGACGGATGGTCGATTAAGCATTTGCATCGAACGATTATGCTATCCCGTACCTATCAACTGAGTTCAAGCGTGCATGATCGTGACCAAGAACAGCGTTCCGATCCCGACAACGAGCGATACTGGCGGTTCAACCGTCAAAGGCTCGACGCAGAATCTCTGCGCGACACACTTCTACTACTGAGCGGCGATCTGGATCTTGAGATGCCGCGCCAGCCGCATCCATTTCCGGGCTCTGAGAAGTGGGAATACACGCAACATCACCCGTTTCGAGACAGCTATGATTCGAATAAGCGGAGCGTTTACTTGATGATGGCCCGATTGAATGCACGTCCGTTTTTCACGACGTTCGACGGTGCCGATCCGAACGCCAGCACGTCCAGTCGAGACAGCAGCGTCACGGCGGTTCAGTCACTGTACCTTCTCAACGGCGAATTTCTGCAACAGCAGGCAGACAAGCTTGCTGCGAGGATACTCATGCTCAGTGATGATCACGATCAACGGATCTCCGCTGCGTTTGAACTCATGGTCGGCAGACCGCCTCTCGATAGCGAATATCAGAGCGTGACGCAGTGGATGCGTGAGATGGACGGTCGATTGCATGAGTCGGAAGAATCATCCGACGTGCGCGAGCACGAGACCTGGACCGCATTCATCCGCTCGATATTGCGGACGAACGAGTTTTTATATGTCGATTAGACCGGTGTTCCGTTATTGAATCCCATGGGGTAAAGCCAAATGAACCGATATAGCATTTCCCGCCGGCTTGCGATTCGTTCCATGCTAGGCAGTTCGCTCTTCTTTCCCGCAATCGTCTCGGACCTGTTGGCGACGGATGAGCTGGCGGCATCGGTAAAGGGCCCATTGTCCCCAAAATCGCCGCACTTTCCCGCCAAGGCGAAACGAATCATCATGATCTTCGCCACCGGGGGCGTCTCACATATTGATACGTTCGACCCCAAATCGTCGGGGAAGGGCCATGATGGCAATGGCAAGGATAAGCTTATGGGAAGCGTCTTTCCCTCCAGCGCCAATAAGAAATGTGGGACGACGGTCAGCGATCTGTTTCCCCACCTGCGCGAATCCATGGAGGATATCTGCGTGATTCGTTCGATGAAGTCCGCCCATTTTGATCACACCGAAGCTGCCGTCGGGATGCACACCGGTTCGGCAACGTTTGCACGCCCGAGCATGGGCTCGTGGATGAGCTACGGCTTGGGGACGGTCAATCAAAACTTGCCCTCGTTCATCGTTATCGCGCCCCATCTTCCCTATGGCGGGACGCAGGTCTACGCCAACGACTTCCTCCCAGCTTACCACCAGGGGACTCGCGTGATTCCCGGTTCTGAGCCGATTGCAAACCTGATTCCACCCGGGCCGTCCCGCGATCTCCAACAGATGGAACTGAATCTGGTCGAGACACTGAACCAGCAGCACCTCCGTCGATCGGGTGAGGACTCGCAACTGGCTGCTCGGATGAAGAGCTACGAAACCGCCTTTCGCATGCAAACCGCGGGTCCGGAAGCCTTTGACGTGGATTCCGAAGATGACAAGACGCACGAAATGTATGGCCTCTCCCGAGGTGAAACCAAGCCATTCGCGTGGCAGTGCCTGGTGGCTCGGCGGTTGGCCGAGCGCGGTGTGCGATTTATCGAACTGGTCGACAGCGGATCGCGACCGAATTGGGATTCTCACGGTGACATGAAAGAACATGTGCCTTTGGCCAAAGCTTCTGACCAACCGATCGCGGCACTCATCAAGGATTTGAAGCAACGTGGTATGTTGGATGATACCCTGATCGTCTGGGCCACTGAGTTCGGACGCACACCGACCAAGGAAGGCAAATTCGGACGAGGCCACCACGGCGATTGCTTTTCCATCTGGCTCGCTGGCGGTGGCGTCCGAGGAGGTATCGTCCATGGCGAGACCGATGAGATTGGCAAGTCGATCATCCGAGACCAAGTTGACGTTCACGATCTACACGCCACCATTCTCAACCAAATGGGAATCGACCATACCCGCTTGACGTACCGTCATGCCGGACGCGATTACCGGCTGACCGATGTTCATGGCCGAGTTGTGAAAGAGATTCTCTCCTAATATCTTTGACACCTGTGCCGACGATCGCGCCAGAGCGTCACCAGCATATCAGCGAACGAGCGTGCATCAGCGGACAAAGTGGCTTTTCTCAGACTAAGCTCGACTTTTTCCGTTTTCGCGGCCGATGAAAACGTAGAATTGGTATAGGTGAAAGCGGCTTCCCTGCACAAGAATTTGTGACTTCTCACAGTTGCAAACCCAGGCAAGGAAGCCGCCATGATTCGCGTGGCTCGTGATTTTAAACCACTTGTCGATAATTTGTCAGCCGCAGTTGCGAGGCCTCAGACCGCCAGGCGACTGGTTTTATTCTTTTCTGCTGCGGTCCTCGTCGTGGGCGATCGCACCGTGTCGGCAGTACTACGGTTACTCAGCCTGATCGAACCGGTCAATCCCTCGACCTTTCGCTACGGTCACAAGTGGATCGTCTTGGCCGTCCTTGTTGAGCTCCCCTACGCAGTCGTCATTGGGTGGGCAAGGAGTCGGTAACTCTAAGCGATATGAACACTTCCACCTGGACCCGATCCGGTAACCCGTAGTCAACTCTCTCGCATCGACGCTTACTTCGCTGATTTCCAAAGCGTGTTGTCTTCTGGACGCTATCAGTCGAGACCTTCGTGCTCGATCTCGGCCCAGTAGTCATCGAAGGCACCTTCTTTATGAAAATCAGGGCTGTTATCGAGGTCGTGACATTCCATGCACTTTTCCCGGGCCTTGGCGAGCGGCAACTTCATGGACTCGCGGAGTTGATCGCGGCGTGCATTGGACACGTTGATGTCGCCGTTTTCAGCCGCGACATGTGCTGAGCCGGGCCCATGACAGTTTTCACAACCGTTACCGTGGAGCAGTTTGTCAGCTTCGAGGTTGAGGTATCCCGACACGTAGGGCTGGTAACTCTGTGCATTCCAGCCCGTGACGTGGCACGAAATGCACTCGGGATCAAAGTGTCGCGGCACATCGCTTCGCTGACCAGGATGTACGAGGCTCTCGGTGGCATTGAAGTGCGGGGAATTTTTCCAAATGTCGAATGCCGTCGCATGGCATTCGCCGCAGGTCACTGAACCGACAAACTTCTCGCCCGTTGGATGCGGAATGGGTTTGACACCGAGGTTTTCTAACCCGAGGTCTCGCAGTTGGGATTGATAGTCGGCCATCAATTGACGCATCTCGGGAGCATCGCCAAACGAATCATCCAGCGGGACGCGGGCGTATTGCATTTCGGAATTGTGATAGAGGCCGACCAAGCCGACATACATGCCTTTGTCGCCCGTCAAAATCATTTTCGTCGCGCTGCCCTGAATCGACTCGGGTTGATAGGTAGGCTCACCATAGCCGCCCGCCACGACTACGAGATCGAATCCAGGCACCTTTTGCACCAACTGCCGAGCCGCCGCTTCGCTGCCGTAGAAGGTTAAGATTTTGTAGTTCAGACGATCGCTATTAAATTTTTTCATGACAGACTTCGCTGAAGTCACAGGATCGTTGAGAGTGATGTCGTCACTTAACGGTGCATCGAGTGAGTCGGGGTCGAGGATGCTCGTTACCGCCACGCGCATCCCATTCTTCTCAACAGTTCGGTGATCTGGCATCAACGATGGGTCGAGCAAGACAACATTGGCGGAGCAGTACACCGAATCCTCAGGTGTTTCCGCAGCGGCTTCTTGAATCAGATCACCAACGCCGATTCGCACGTCGTCGGGTCCGAAACCGACGGCGACGTAGCCCATGTCACGGAGTGCCTCGATGGACCGGTGAAACTTGATTTCTGCTTGTCGACCGAATCGTCGGATGAGATTTCCTGCGTCAATCGGGACCAGATTCCAGCCAGCTTCTCGGAGTTGGCTCGCAAAGGTCATTCGCCGCGCAACTCCGCCCTTCTGATTTTCCAATCCGGTACACCCACAGGGTTCAATGTAACCATGCTGTTGTCCCGTCACAAAGAGTGCGACATCGGGCACCGGCCATTGGGTATAGTCGACTGGGCCCGTCAAGCCGTGGGAGGGCAGCGATGAGCTGGAATTTTCGTCTGCGTTCGCTGGAGCCTTTGGCTCGCTCGAAACCGGAGGTTTACGTGCGGAGTGCGACGGCGCGGGATCTGAGTTTTTCTGTTGAGCTTCGTCCTCACGAGAGGGCGTGGCGACAAAGGTAATCGCATCGACCGGCGGGACGAGTTCAGACGCATGATTGCTTTGGTCAATCGGCGAGGAGGCTATCCGATCGGCGGGCGAGCAACCGAGCACACCGACTATCAGACCTGGCACGAGGCAAATCCAACCAGATCGCTGGAACTCCAAGCAGGGCCTGACAATTTGTTGAGCGGAGGTGCGCATGAATTTCCTTTATCAGTGCGATGCGATCGGTGAATCCCTCCAGCCTACCGCGCCGGCAGCGCAAATTTCAGGGTCAATTTCAGCGCGGGGACATCGGGATTATCGGATTCAATCATCACGAATCCATAATCGCCCTTGTTCATTCCTAATCGGTCGATCGCTTGCGAACCAGGTTTGAGCTCCAGTTCGAGCGGATAGATCGCCATTTTTCCCTGTCCGATAGGTTCGCCGAGCTCGGCTTGCACATTTTCTGCTGGGCTGATCTCGCCAAGCGACAGTTTTGTCGATTTTTGCTCAGAACTCTTCATGCGTATGAAGAGTTTGGCTGTCATCGGTGCATCTTTATCGAGAATCCCAAAGTCAAAGACGTAGCCACCGCCCGAGACGCCCTTGAGTCGTTGGTGCGGCACGATGCTGAGTGCGCCCACGATGCGACCGCTCACGGGAATGTACGCGGTGCGATCGAGTGAGGAGGCGTTCTCGTCGTCTTTCGCTGCGTCATTCGACGTTGTTTTGTCGCCGTCGCTCGATGTCGGCTCAGGTTTCAAAGCCAACATGATGTTCGTCGAGATCGGGCCTTGCTTGAGCCCTGGATGGATGGTCCCGTGGACATGGAAACCTTGCGTGGCGGTTTCATTAACGCCGTCCTGTTCGTTGGGATCAAATGCTGTGACGTCGAAATCGGCGAGTTCATTGATCTTGTCATCGCTAAACTTCACTCCGCCAGCGATCATCGCTTCGCTCATGTAGCTAAATACGTTGACATCCAGTTCGATATCTTCGCCAGCGGCAACGTCGCCGATCGTGATCTCCTCAGGGAACAGTTGGACGTCGCGGACGACGGTACCTTTGATCTCGAACCGGATCGCCACATTGCTGGGGTCATTCGTCCGCAGTTCGGCCGACTGACCGAACGTTTTTTCATTGGTAGAGACCGTCCAGCTCATTTTGACTTCCGTCTGTTCGCCCGGTTCCAGAAGTTCATTACCGAGTTCACCGACGGTACACTTGCACGTCGAAGCACCGACCTTCAGGATCAATGAGTCGTCGCCGACGTTTTTGACGACGAAAATATGTTCGCCTTTTTCGTCAGGCCGCATCACGCCAAAGTCGTAAGTATTGCCATCGGGAAGTTCCACTTTGGGAAACGTCTCCGACCACTCCTCTTCGAGTGAGGACATCGCGTTGCTCGCATCAATGTCACCGCGATAGCTGATCGGCCCAAACGCGGGCTCATAGTGTGCAAAGCGGCGGTCATTGATGGTGAGTGCGACCGCGACGCCAATTGCGGCAAAAACTAGGCAAGCGACGAAGGTCTTCATGGCAGGCAAAGAAAACTGGGCAGCGGGAGAACGAGCTCGAGAAAATCGCCACAACGGGCGCCCTGCTCGCTACGTCAGCAAGCGACTGCCGGTTCGGGGGATTTGCCGCTTCGGGGAATTGACGTTCAGGTACAGGATTCTTCTCGGGCGGGTCTAGTTCGCTTCCTCTTCCAGCTCCTCGAAATCCTGCGGAAGGAGTACGCCGTTGGGCGTCGACTGCCAAACCCGTTTCGAAGGTAGTTCCATGGCTGTAAGCAATCCCCCCCCGTAACATCGCGTGTCCAGGCAGATCAAATGCCCCACATCGATGATCTGTGAGTCCGGGTTGGCGGTGTGTCCGACGACCGCAGTGCGTCCACTAACGTGTCGCTCAGGGATCCCCCCCCGGAGCGAATACCAACGCAGCATCTCGACCGGTTGCTTTTCCAGTGGCAGGTGAGGATCGTACGCGGCGTGAGTAAAAAAGTAGTCGCCGTGGACGTAATAGTCTCCCAGAGACTCGAAAAACGCCAAATGTTCCGCCGGGAGGAAATCCAGATCGCCGTTGAAATGGTAGCTGTCGAGCGTCTCGATGCCCCCAAATTTCAGCCAAGCATGGTGCGGCTCGAGTCCGCGGACAACGTCCAGCATCATCTCCTCGTGATTGCCCATCAAGGCGATGAGCTGAGTTTTTTGTCCCCACTGAATCAGGGTGTCGATGACGCCTTTGGAATCCGGACCGCGATCGACGTAGTCCCCCAAGGCGACAATGATGTCCTCAGGGGTGGGTTCGATCGCCTCCAGCAGCGTCTGCAGCGGCACATTGTAGCCGTGAATATCCCCAATCGCGATCAGTCGTCCGTTCAAGTTGTTTCTCCGCGTTTCTACGAGCCCCCCGAGCGATTCGGGTATACTCGGCTAGAGTACAAATCATCGCATAAAACGTTCCAATGTTAAGCCCACTCGCAATAATCGTGCGTATCGCGTTTCATCCCCACTCCTCATGGCCCAACTGAGCAACATGACTGCACCTTCGGTTGACCCGTCGAGCACACCTGAAATTCCCGGTGACGAGCCAGCGGAACGCGAGCGAATTTGGGATTCCGACGAAACCATTGCCATGCTCGGCAGCATGCAGGTTCACATTATCATCTTTCTCTCGCTCGCGCTCGTGCAGTTTCACAAGCCGTTTGATGAGAATGCGGTGGTGGTCGTTTCGCCACCACCGCAGTACGAGGAAAAGCTGGAAATGATTGAGGCGATCGTCGTCAGCGACACGCCCCAAACCGAAGTGGGTGTCGACGCGCTGGCTGAACTCGACCTGGCGGCGGCGTCAGCGGACGTCTATGCGGAGGTCGCCGACATCCCCAATCCCATTGATTTGGTGCCCACCGAATTGGGGCAAATCATGGTCAATAAGATTTTTAGCCAGCCCGTCGCTCCGCAGAAAAGGGTCGACACGGTCAAAGGCAGCACGGGGGTCGGTGTCGCTGGTGCTCAGGGTGCCGTCGACCAGATCACTGCGGAAATTATGCTCGCGGCCGAAGAACGGCCGACGCTCGTGGTGTGGTTGTTCGACCAGAGTGGATCGCTAACACGGCAACGCGCCGATATTCGTGACCGATTCGACCGCATCTACGATGAACTTGGCATCCTTCAAAAGTCTCGCAACGACAAAACATCAAACTCCGACGACGAACGCATTCTGACATCCATCATTGGCTTCGGCGAGAAAGTCGAGTTGTACACGGAGGAACCGACCTCGGATCTCGGTGAGATCAAACAGATTGTCGAGAAGCTGCCCGTTGATCATTCCGGTGTCGAACGGGTGTTCACCGCAATCGAGTCGGCAGCGAAACAATACAAGTCTTTACGACGCAACGTGGGGCCGCGTGGACCCAAACGTAACGTGCTCTTTGTCGTCGTCACCGACGAACGTGGCGATGACTACAATCGGCTGGAAACGTCAATTAATTCCTGTCGCGAACTCGGTGTGCCCGTGTACGTGATCGGCGTGCCCGCCCCGTTCGGTCGCGAGCACACGCTCGTCAAGTACGTCGATCCCGATCCCAAGTACGACCAGTCACCGCAATGGGCGCAGGTCGATCAAGGCCCCGAAACATTTTTGCCCGAACGTATCCAGTTAAGCTTCAGTGGTAACTTTGATGCCGAGCCGGTGATCGATAGCGGATTCGGTCCCTACGGCTTAACGCGTTTGTGTTACGAAACCGGAGGCACCTATTTTACCGTCCACCCCAATCGCAATACGTCCCGCCAAGTCCGGCGGGGTGAGATCGAAGCGTTTTCCGCTGACATGAAATACTTCTTCGATCCGATCGCCATGGCACGCTACAGCCCGGATTACCTCTCGCAGGCAGATTACGTTACCGCGGTCAAACGCAGCCCGCTCCGGATGGCACTCGTGCAAGCGGCAACCATCCCCAACGTCAATGGAATCCGACGTCCGCAGTTGCGTTTTGTCAAAACTAGCGAAGCTCAGTTGGCGGGTGCTCTGACCAACGCGCAACAAGACGCCGCCCCCCTTGAACCGACGCTCGCGCGGCTGGCGGCGACTCTGGAACCAGGCCTCAATGGACGTGAGGATGAAACCAGTCCCCGTTGGCGAGCGGGTTTCGATCTCGCCTATGGCCGAGTGCTGGCGCAAAAAGTGAGGACCGAAACCTACAATGCTGTGCTGGCCCAAGCCAAACAAGGCATGCCGTTCAAAGACGCCAAGAACAATACCTGGATTCTCGAACCCAGTGACGAAATTAGTGTCGGTAGCAAGTGGCAGCGTGAGGCCGATACGGCTCGCGAATTTCTTACCCGAGTCGTCGAGGAGAATCCGGGTACGCCCTGGGCGCTGCTGGCCAAGCGTGAACTGGAAGCTCCTATCGGATGGCAGTGGAAGGAAGCCTATACGGAACTGAATCCACCGAAAGAAGGTGGTGGCGGAAACAACAATAATAATAACGTTCCCAAAGACGACCAACGTCGCATGCTTGAGCGTGCCCCCAAACGCCCTGTCCCCAAACTCTAGTCCCCAAGCTCTAGTCCCCAACCAAGCTCTAGATATTCATTCATGGCATTGCCTCCCTGGACTGTTGACCTCCTCCGCCGTGGTGTGGCCGATCTCGCTCGGCAAGTCACCGATCACGAAGCCGCCACTTCGCTGAAGGAGCAGGCGAGCAAGATTGTGGACGAGCTGCCCAAAGCCGCCCGCGAAAAAGTCGGGTCGATTCTGCGTCAAGCCGAAGCGAAAACGCAACCGCTCAAAGATGCCTGGCAAAGTGGCGATTGGTGGGGCGTCAATTCGGTCTCGCTGACGCCTTCGCGGATCATCAACGCCACGGGCTGCCTGCTCGATGACCGTGGCAGCGGGGTGGGACTGGCCACCGATGCCCTCGCGACCGCAATTCCGCATCTATCCGGTGATGCTGCCCGTGATCCAGACCTAGCAGCGCGACTGGGTGACGAAATCGCAGCGACGATCGCCCGCCGCCGCAATCAATCGAGTCCCGCGTCGCTCGGCGCGATCGTCACCAATTCTCTCGACGCCTCACTCGCACTCGTCGCCACACTCGGTGGCCGCGGCGGTTGTATCTGGGTTCCACGCAGCGCCGCGTATCCGATGTATCAGTCCATTTCCGGGGAGGCGTGTCCCGACCTGTTGCTGGTCGATCGCCTGCGTCGATTCTCGCGTGGCGCCGTTCGAGAATTCGGGCATGCCAGCGGCAGTGAAGACTGGCCGAGTGACCAGTTGCTGCACCGTCATGGCGATCATCCCGGCCGCCCGCTCACACGTCGGGCTGCCACTGATCCGTCACAACCTAATCGAACCAGCCACAACGTTCTCGTGCGACTGTCTTCATCGAAAAAACGCGAACGCACTGACGCAGATCCCCTCGACGACTGGACCGAAGTGATCGTATTGCCCATCGGCAGTATCTTTCCACTTGACCAATCGAGCCTCGTTGCCTCCGTGATCGACCAGCTCGATCGTGGTGCCGATGTCGTCGTGCTCGCTGGCAGTGTACTGGCTGGGATGCCTGGTCTTAGCCTGATCGTTGGCAGCGATGAGGCGATCAAGCGGCTGCGCCAATGCCCAACATTCGAGCTCGTCAATACTCCGACGGCGATGATTGCAATCGTTGCCGCATCGGTTGCTGCTCAAGCCAACGGAAGAAGCCCAGTGGGCCAGTTGCTGGGCATCTCGCAAGACAACCTAACGGACCGGGCGCAGCGACTGGCTATCCAGCTCGCCGGTTGCAACTGGGTCACGGAGACACGAATTACCGAGTACCCCGCACGCATCGGTCTTGCCGAAAATGGATGCGGTCCGTTGCATGCCGCTGAACCGGCCAGCGAACACGCAGCCACCGATTCCATCGCCTCTCGCCAAGTCGTATTGACGATCGATCCGTCGCGGGATGCCAGTGCTCTGGCCCAAAGCTTAGCCAACGGCACGACGGGCCTCCTCTGCCGAGTCGATAACAATGAGCTGATCATCGACCTCCGCTGGATCACGCCCGAGCAACAAGCCCAGATCAGCGAGATCGCCTCGCAGCATGAATAGCGGAGTCGGCTCACCTCAGAAACCGCCTACTCCCCTCGCCCACCGTCCAAGAAGCAGAACCAAACTCTTGACGAAACATTAGTCTTTGACGACGATAAACACTCAACCTCGGGGCGTGGCTCAGCCTGGTAGAGCGCTGCGTTCGGGACGCAGAGGTCGCAAGTTCAAATCTTGTCGCCCCGATTCATCAAAACCCCGTAAAGCCTTGTGTTTTACGGGGTTTTCTCGTTCCTGTGGTCGTTCTCGCCCGGCTGCCATTTTGTCAGATTTTGACCCGTTTTGACTCCTTTTGTACGAAGCTGGGGCAACCGCTGGGGCAACGAAACTTTCGGCCTCCGTTCTCTTGGTGCCAATCGGAAGCTCCGGCAGCAACTCGACTGCGGCCGATGTCTGAAGCAACTTTTCATCGGTGTACGTGTTCATCGTTAATGCGATGTCACTGTGCCGCATGACCGCCTGGGCCGTTCGAGGCGAGACGCCCGCCGCCGACAGGTGAGTGCCCGTCGAGTGCCGCATCGCGTGAAGGTGAATCCGGCCTTCGTTCTCGTCCATCTTGTCGATCCCGGCGGCAATCAGATCTCGGTTGAGTATCCGAAGCAACCCGGTCGGAACGCTGAAGACTAGATCCGCCGTTGCTTTGTCGACGCACCACTGCCGCAGATCCGAGGCAAGGTCGCTTTTCAGTGGGACAGTAGAACCCTTGCGGTTCTTCTCATTGCTCGCTCGCAGCACCAGGAACGGAACATCTCCGAAGCTCAGATCAGCAACTCGAAGCGTTCGCAGTTCGTTTGCCCGCAGCCCCGTCAAAATCAGCGTTTTGTAAATCAACGCTCGCTCTGTCCCTAATCGCTCCAGGGCGGCCTGCCGCTCCTTTGTGACGTTGGCTCCGAGTTCACCTTGCCGTGGTCCTGTGCGGATTGTCTGGGCATCCTCCAGCGGACGACGCTGGGCGATGTCGAGCAAACGTTGCATTTCGTCGAGCGTCATCGCCCGTGCAATCCGCTTGCGGTCGTTCTTCTCGTCGCGTTTACCGAAACCGTCGAACGGATTAGACGCCAAACGACGCTCGCCCGTTTGCGATTGGCGTTTACCCTCCAACCGTCGACCGGTCAGCCACCAACCGAACGCAACCCACAATGACGAATGCCAGTTGTAGGTCGCGGCCGACATTTCTGAATCTTGACGTAACCACTTTCGCAACTCTTCCGAATTCAGGTCTCTCAGCCATCGGAACCCGCAGCCTTCGCAAGCGGCTTTCAGACGTGTTTCGCTCGTCTTGATCCGATCGGCGTTGATGCCCCGCGATTTCAGATCGGTGATGTACTGAGCAACGTGATCGGCAACTGGCGTTCTACTGTGATCGCCGATTTCTAGGTCACTCGTCGACAGTGATCCGACCCGAATCTTGTCAGCGATCGAGAGCAGCTCATCGAGTTTCTTTTGTGCCGCTTGCTTGTCCCGGCACCCAGTCGCGACTTCCTTGACGATGCCGTCACCGTCGCGGTATTTCGCGTAGTAGGTCTCCGATTTGGTTCTTACGCGTCGCTCACCCTGCTTGTCGACGACGACCGTTCCTATTCGCTTCTTGCCGTTGCGATCCTTCCAGGTAGCAATTTCTTCGATGATCGTCGTCGTCGATGGATCCTGCTCTAGCTCTTTCTTGTTAACTGGGCGTTTCTTTGTCGTGACCGTGGCACCGCTGGGCAGCGATCGCGTAACGGTTTTTCGTTTGACGGATGCCATTGGGCTTATCCCCTCATAGTTGAACAATTCGTGCGTCTTGCCCTGGGACTGCATTGGCCAGTCGCGCTGAGAGCACCGCTATCGTACGCACGAGTTTTGAATTGGAAAGAAAAGTACCGGGCTGCAGAGCCGTCCCTTGCTCGGCGGCTGCCGGTTTTACTCGAATCTCGGGAAACGCTTTCACGCTCCTCGTCGCCGAGGGTGCTTCACAGAACGAACGACCGGACAGCCTTCTTTGATCCAGTTTTCGACGACGTCACGATCCCAGCGATTGGATCCGCCGAGCTTCACCGGTCGCGGCATTCGACCGGAATCGGCGAGTCGGTAAACATGTCGAGTAGAAATTGCCAGCATGGCGGCCACTGCATCGACTGACATGAGTCGAGCGGCGTCAGTTTGATGACCTGACGTAGGCATGTTGAAAACCCCGGGAAAAGTGGTGAACAACTCCATCCTTGAGCTTGCGATTCGGAAAATGAAATCAACGCTGGCTCAGCATTGACCATCGACAATCCAAAGTATACCGTAGGAATTAATAGTCAAAAGTGTCCTGATGGACCTTTCGGGAAAAATTAAATTTGGTATCTAAGAATCGAGGTGCGAGATGCCCCCTAAAAAAGCCGCCAAGAAGACGACGAGCAAAGACGTAACCCTGAAGGTTCAGTTGGGGCCAGACGAGCACAAGCTCGTAAAAATGGCTGCTGCAGAACTCGAAATAACGATCGCGGAGTTCTTGCGCAATGCCGCTGTGACATATGCCAACCAAGCGGTGAGATCCTATTATCAACGCGAAATCTCTCGAAAGCCATTCCGACCGAAGGATCAATGATCGAGCAAAGTGAAAAGCCAATGCTCGATTGCCTTCAGACCGGTAGCGGTCGTGATTGGCTCGAAGCTTGAGCGCTTCGCATCTACCTAAACATACTCAAAACAAGGTGCCGCAATGGTTGCCCGCGGCTTGATCAGTTCAATGGAACCGGATGTCGTGTCCTATCGAAAACGGCTGTCATACGGTTGGTCTCAACATGGGCATGGGCATGGGCATGCGATGTGGTTTGCTCGCAAGCCTTTTCTTCAGTGGGTTCCTCACTGACCAATTCCACGTGCGACTCCATTCGCGGGGCAAGAGCACGGATCGTGGTCAAAGCCGCGAGAGCCTTCTCATGGCGGTGCGCAGCACGCTGTGACGCTTCAACCTCGAACTTGGGCAACTCCATGCCTTTACCGACGCACCTCGCCTCCATCAGGCCGTGAAAGCCCTGCTCAAGATGCGTGGCAACCACATGGTCGACCATCAGTCGCTCCAGATGGCTGCCGGTGCCTTCTTCGATCAATCCTTGCCGAAGCTCTCGCGTCCTCTTGAATATCACCTCTCGCTCGAACAGATCATTGCCGGAGATGGCTCGAACCCATTCCGTTTGAACCTTAGTAGCGATGTGGCCACGTTGGCTGAAGAGGTTTGGATCTTCCTGCATCGCTCGGCGAAGCGTGACTAACGCGTCTCGATCACCGTTACTACACCGGCGAACCACTTCCTCCAGATTCGCTTGCTCGGAAACCAATTCACCTGGTTCCAAATCGCTGTCTCCCTGCTCCTGATTCTCGCACTCTGCAGATTTAATCATCTGAACGCTCCGTCGCTTTCGCCATCCTCGGCTTCGTGGGTTGTGAAATCCGGTCGAATAAAGGTGGGCTTGAAAAAGTAAACTTGTTGAGCTCGCGTAATCCTCTGCCATCGACTCGAGCTCAACAATTCTTTCTCGAAGCTGTTTGTCAATTTGCTTCTGAAAAGCCTTCGACTCCAAACGCAGCGATTCCATCTCAGCCCGCAGTCCCTTGCCGAAGTACTGTTTATGAATTCGGCCATCCGGCATGCGTCGGCAAAGATAAAAGTACTTCCGACCGTTTCGTCGCTTCTCCCATGCCACGTGGACTACACCCTTTAAAGTTCCCGGTTGTACAAAATCTACTCACTTAACATTGTACCGCACGAGCGGTGTTTAGTGAACGCCAATTTAAGTGCTAGAGTCAAAATTCGATAGTTGTCTAAGATTGGTGACGCCGGTCGAGTGCCGGAAATGTAAAGACTATCTGGCAAGTGGCATTGTTGAGTTATGAGTCGCCGGAAAAACTCCAGCATCAACCGTATCAACAAAAGGTGCGGTCATTTGACCGTTGGGATGCGAAAAGTATTGATGATCGGCAAGACATACTGATCGAGTTGGCAATGGATGTCTGGCATTCACCTTCGCGATTTCCCCCTTTGAAGAAGCAGAACTAGCCAGCGATCCGATTGCCGAATTCACCGACAAGCACGCCTTAAACGCCTGGCAGTCGTGGCGACAATTTTCAAGAAGTGTTTTTACAGTGGCTGCCAGAGACGGCCACTAAGTCCTGAAAGCGGTCGCTGATCCAGTCGAATCTGTCTGGTTTCGGTATCAAAGTGGTTGGCCAGGTCGATTAGCGAGCAGGATATTGCCAAAATGCGTAAATAAGATGTTCCGGATTTGTATAGTTTCGGCGAGGCGATGTAGGGAAAATCGTGGATGCTGCTCCGATGATTGCCTTCTGCACGATCGCACCCGGCACTCGCCCACCACACGAAAACGTTGGCTGAGAGATGGCAATTCGCCCACCATGGACTTCAAGTTCGTTCGAGACGCTGCTTCACACGTTCTCCCCAGCTTTCACCGGTAACACCAACTTCTAAACGTTTCTCCCGCTGATGAGTGGCTGGATTCTTTCAGTTCGGCATCGCTTTGTCACCGATCTGATGATTTCCAGCGACTCCGGTGGCAACGGACACTTTCTGATCACCACCGCTTCTTCTCGCAAGCGACTTGGGGCATCGATCCGCTCTGGGAACTGTTGGCCCAGTTGATCCTGAACAACTTGATCGGTGCCGATGCTACGATAGTGCTTTCGGGTGATGACAACCTCTGTCGTAAACGCGGCCTGGGGATTCCAGTCGAGTGACCGTGCCGGGTGTGTCGGAGTCCTTGAGGAGAATAGACACCAGTTCCGGGTTCGCTTCCTCGATCCGCTCTTTCACCAGCATGGCTGTCCACTCTGAACCGAAACTCAATCGCTTCGCTGGGCTCCTTTGACGAGAATCGACATGGAGCGGTTTGCCAGCGATCCAGACCGGCGTTGTTGCCTCCGACCAGAGGCAATGCCCGAGAACGAGTTTAAAATCCGGATTTTGACGCTCCGGTTCAAGAATCTCTCCGGCAGCGTTGAAGTGCTCGTCCCGAAGTTCATTCCCTCCCGGGTAAGCCCACTCCTACCATTCAGAAACAGGACCCAGACCGTCTGGTTCACCCAGCGTCCCTTCCTCAAGGAGTGCTTTCCCCGTTGTTGTTGACCGAGGGTCAGGCACCAGCGAGAATCAATCACGAGTCGGTGAGACAAGCCTTGCGGACGCGGGTAGTTTCTTTTCTCACCGGGCCAACCGCTGAGAAACGAAGTCATCAGATGAAGTGGTCTGTGCATGAACATTTTCAAACGGCCATGGTTGATCGCTGGACTGTTCATCCTCTCCCTTTGTGCCGGGTTCGTTGGCCGGGTTGCCTACGTGTGGTGGCACATTTCTGAGGCTTATGCTGCGTGGGATGCCGGTGACATGCTGCTTTGGTACATGCGTTCCCACAACAACGACTGGCCCAACAGCTGGGATGACTTTCAGTCCGCCATTGAAAGTGAACCTGAGCTGTTCTTGCGGGGACGCCACCCCGAGGAGCCCGACTACATGGGACGGATGAGACGTACGATCAAGATCGACTGGTCATTTGACACCGCAAATCCTCAGAATCCAACGCCCGTGACGAGGCCAGATGGTTCGCCTTTGCACGCATACTGGAGCGACCCAAATGGTATGATCTACCAGTACTTGGATCGCCTGAAAGCCAATGAACCAAGCGAAGGCCCCGCAACCGTCGACAACGCGTTTCCAAACGGCTGACCGGTCGCGGGGCCAATGACGGCAAACGCTGCTCAGCGAAATCGATTCTCACGTTTTTCCAATCAGAATTCCCCGATGCTTGGCATGATCCCAAAACTCGACGCGGTGCCGCCGTTAAATGAACAAAACCCCTCTGATCCTGTGGCAGAAAATAATGACGTCCAAACACTTAGACAACGATCCAGCGTCTCGCGGAACGACGATTGCTTGCCGCTCGGGGATTGTCGCCAATGGTTACTCGAACGTCGCCGCAGGAGTTGATTCAGACGCCCGGCGACTTGTTGAGGCGAAGTACGCAGACGAATGGAACGCCGCAAGCCTAGCACGCAGATGGAAGCTGCAGCGTAGAATGGATGCTGAGATTGCGGAACTGGCTGCCAAGCGGATGCCCAACGTATCACCTGAAGCTCTGTTCTAACGCCGCATGCGTTGACCCACGAAGGTACCCATGGAGCCCAGACTTCTCCGAGCTCAATGAGGTTTCAGCTAATCGCGAAGACGGCGAATTATCAGCGTGGATTTGACTTCGCGTCGACGCGACGGATGAGTCAATTGTTCTCCCCATGACCTTCGTTCATCGCAGTCGCCTAGTCGCCCCTCGCGACCCGTGCCGCTGGATACGCCTTGCAATCGGATCCCGCACCAGTTACCTTGAAACCACGCCAAACGGGGGGTGTCAGCGGTGGAAACACCCTCCGAACCGATGAAAACACCTTTCTCTCGCTCTTGTCTCCGGACCAACCAGGGATAATTACATTGCTACCCGACTCAAACAGAATGCTGAACCTATGACAGACGAAGACCCAAACGACCGCACCGAATACTTGCATGTTCGACTAGAGGCCGGTTCACCTGAAGAACTAGATGGAAAAATCGCCGAGCAGCAAATAGAAGGATTCGAGCTTGTGTCGGTCGTCTCTGAGGCTTCAGAATGGCATGCATTTATGAAACGCCATGTGCTGAACTACGATGTCGATATCGTCAATGGAATCGAAGATCTCAACGCTGGAATTGGGGTGATCTTGAACAATGAATTAGGTCTAGTAACATCCGGCAGGATTGACGAACTCCAATCCATCGTTAGTTGCATCCTGTCAGTGGTTGAGAAAAAACATGACTGACCAAAACGAAACTTAAACTGAAACATCCGCTAAACGACGTCGAATAATGAATGAGGATCGGGACAGGAGCCCAGTCGCCCGGGACCCCTCACCCACCACCTCAGATTGCGAATCCGCCCTGGGCGGTTCGTCGGTTCGGAGCAAGCACGATCCATCGAGCGTCAATTGCCAGGTGCTCCAGCTACACCTTCCCATCTCGGAAGTCTGGACGACACGCCAAGAGTCCCATCGGCTAAACTCACTCTGATGAAGTTGCCGTGCTAATTCGCGAGCCATTACCTTCCAGAGTGGCGACAAAGCTCAACGCGCGATCAATCCGCAAGTCAGCCGGTCAGATCAACGACCAAGTTGAGCTTTTTTATCGCCTGACCAGCGGATAGATCGCAATTCGTTACCCGGCTTAGACAACTTCACTGATATGAACCGCAAGAGCTGCTTTCGCGTTGGGACTTCACTGCTGGCCTGTGGCATCGTTGTCCTCGGCATGTACGCCGTAACACGAGCTGTGCTGCGTCGTGAGATTGATGGTCTTTCCGATCGCATTGATGCAATCTCTCTTCAGCTGGATAGCCTTGTCGATGGTGACGAGGCGGTTTACTCTCGCGGAGATGTACTTACGAGTATCGAGGAAGTCCGGGGTGAGCTGACAGGACTAAGGAAGGGAAGGTATTCGGTGTCGATGGTGTCCAGTATTTTGTTCTACCTATATGCTCTTCTAACGATTTGCGGCTCATTGCTGCTTGTATTTGCAGCCCGGCTCGCAAGATCCTCGGAACCCGTAGGCGACGGATAGCCAGCCCGATACACGTCAGCGGCACGGTCGACCGGATTCAAATGTCACATTTTTTCGTTGCCGCCGCCTGATCGGTGGCGACTATGAAGTCCTAGGTTTGACAAGTACCAGTTGCCATGTTTTCAGGAATTGTTTTTGTCACATCGCGTGGGTTCTCGAATGGTGATTGGTTGATGAGTTTTGAGGAAGTGATCCACTGGAGCGACTCACAGGCAACTTCAGTCAAGGATGTTGATTAAACGACTATTCGAGGTGTGGACGCATTTGAACTCTTATAGATCCGCCTCGGGCGGACTGTGTCCTCTCAGTTATCCATGCACGGTTCAACGATCTTTGGACGATCATGTTTGCGTGGTGGGTGCAGCTTGCCTGGAGGCTTCCCAGTCTCGTGATGAGGCTTTGAGCAGCAAGCTACCTTCCCTTGGTGTGGCACATTCTTTAGGGCGACGTGTCTGAACTTTCTACGATTCGCTGCTGCGAATCGATCCTAATGCGAAAGCCTCAGTGTCCACTTGTCTCGGTGCTTCACACACTTGGGTTGGTCTTGTCCTTGGTCTGTTGTCTTGGTGAGAAACGGTTGTGGGCTTCTTGGAAACTCCGATGTGAGGTGAGCTGGTCGTGAGAATTGATCGTTGAGATGAGTAATAAGAGCAACGAGGTCCAATTCGTTACGCCGATGTCGAAGCATCAGCCACCCGGTACTGGTTGTCCTCGTCGCTCGATGGTTTTAATAGAGCGCCGCCGACGGAAGGTTGCGTGAGCGGTTTTCCAGGCATCGCTCAAGTATCCAATGCTGGGTTCCGACGCCCGCAACAAGTTTCGATTCGCGAAGGACGATTTCTCAAACAGATCATTGGACACTTGAGCCATGCCTAAAAAAACCTCCAGTCACCATCTCGCACGCTTCCGATGGATGAGCTTTTAAAAAATGGCGAGCAAGGCCGAACCGCTCACGCCGATGTCTGAGCATCAGTCGGAAATTGCTGGCTTTCTTGCTCGCCGTGGTTTGGGTGTTTTGGTTTCGGGTTTCTCGCTTGATGGGGATGTGGTCCGAGGCGACCGCATTGATGTGGAGTTTGCTGGCTTACGCTTTGGCGTCGCGGCCTTGGGTGATCGGGTTGTCTTGGACGCGAGAGCTTCAGCGGCCTCTTTCGCCGAGCGGGCCTCCTGACGATGGCGTTTCTTACGCTGATCGCTGTTCTCTTTGGGTTTCATGTTTTGCAGCGAGTCTTTGAGTGCTGGTGACATTCGTCCAAACGACTCAGTGACTTGGATCATTTGCTTCGGGTCCCAATCCTTTTCATCTCGGAGCATCGCCCAGGCGATGACGGCGATCTTGCGGGCCAACGCGATAGCTGCCTTTTTCTTGCGAGTCTTCTGTTTGCCGCAGATCCGCTCGTAGACACCTTTGGCCCACGGGTTGTACCGCAGCGAGGCCCAAGCACATTCGACCAGGATCGTACGTGCGAGAGGATTGCCACGCTTGGTGATGCGTCCGTTGCGATCGGTTTCGCCCGATTGGTATTGCCGCGGAACGAGACCGAAGTAGGCCGAGACTTGGCGTCCATTTTCAAAGCGATGCGGATCGTCGATGCAAGCGACCAGGATCTCGGCGGTGCGTGGCCCGACTCCGGGAATCGTTTGCAGCCGAATGATTCGCGGGTCAGTCTTGCCGATCGCTTCGAGTCTCTTGACGACGACGCCCATTTGCAGGATCAACGAATCGAGAATCGTCAATTCGATGTCGAGCTCGCCCTTCCATAGCTCGTTGGATCCACAGTCGACCAGCGGCGTGCGAAAGGAGTTGATATGCTCGCGGCCAGTGTGCCATGCTTTGTCTCCTGCGTCGATCGTGATGCCCTGATTGACGAACCAAGCACGGATCGCGTTTTTGCATTTGTTGATGCGTCCGTCGAGCGTCTTGCGATATTTGACGAGCGAGCGGAACTCGCGATGTTCGGGCGATGGCATGTGGACGGCCTTGAGCTCGCCCATCGCGGACATGCGAGCAAGCTTCAAAGCATCGTCTTTGTCGGTCTTGCGTTTCACGTTGGCCCACCGCCACGCCTCCTCGTTGGTCGAGCAGACGAGCGTGGCGAGGCCCAGCGATTTGGCCACATCATTGATCCACCCCGAGGGTCCGCACGACTCCATGACGACGAGGTCGGCTTTGCAGTCCTGGAAGATGCTGGCGATCTGATCTCGCGTGGTGGGCGTGGTTAGGAAGCTGGTTTTTCGAGTTTCGCTGTTGAAGAAGCAGCAAACGGAGTTGAACTTGCCGAGATCGAGTGCGAGAATGTTCATGTGATTCTGTCCTTGCGTTTGTTGGGTGGAGTAAATGTGACTGACAGCTCATTCTGTCATGATCACGGGTCCGAGTCGCCAGTTTTTTACGAATGGCTCCCACCCATCAAACCTAGGACTTACATGGATTCTTTATTTGACCGAGATGAAATGATTCCTGATGCACTCCTCGCCGTCTGGTTCGCCTTTGTTTTCGTCGCCGAACCGATCGAACACGCCTCCCACTACCGGTTGGTTGCAGTGTCGGCTGCGGTCAACGATGGAATGACACCCTCTGAAGTTAGGGCGATCCTGGGTGACCCCGCAGCGGAGTACGCGAAACGCAGCGTAATCGCAACATGGTGGCATGGAGGTCCCCGACCGAAGCAATGGATGTACGGAACCGGACTCAACCTCGACTATGTTTTCGTCCCCGGCCTCCCATGGCTAAACCCGCTTCCCGTGAATCTTCGCATTGCTGAATACGCTGATGATGACCTCGTCATTGACTGGACAACTGACGATCGCGTATCGTCGATAAAACGACCTGACTTTGACGTTCCCGATATCGCATTTGGCCTGCTCGATTCCGCAGTGTTTTCACGCGACGTCCTGCGGCTATTTGTCTTCCGGCCGCCGCCAAATCCCGGAAATGGCAAATAACTCGCGTATCAAACGTTTCGGAAAATGTAAAATTTTTCGACGCGACCCGGTTGCGGCTAGCGTTATCGGACTGAAATTCACTCTAACTCGACCATCGGCCCACCACATCCTTCCGACGCCTCTAACACTAATTCCGAATGCTGCAATTCTCGATCCGCAACCTTCTCCTGGGCACCGCGTACTGTGCCATCGGTTTCGCGGTCTCGACCATCGCTGGGTTCGAGTATTTTCTTTGGGTCAACCTTTTGCTGATTCACGTTGCGGTACTTATCATCTCTTGCGTTGGGGCAGTCGAATACGATGGGCATCGGCGTCCCTTTTGCATCGCATCACTCGCGTTCCTGTCTGGCTTTCTGGCATGGATGTTCTTCGCATACAACGACGTCGTCTCCTACAGCGTACTCTCGACTATTGGCTTGGCGATTACCTACTTCGCTGGACTGATAGCGGCGGGTTCGTACCGGGCCATCAATTCAGCGGCATCTTCGGCGGAAGCTGGACGCCTGCTGAACGCTATTACACGGTTGCTTTGCGAACTACTTCCTAACGCTAAAGACCAAAAAGATGGTCGATAACCAGGGCGTTGAACGCGAACGGGCGACGACGCCAATTCTTAAAATTTTGCATGTCACTCGCCCGTCACGTGAACGCGACCGTTATCTGCGCGGACTATTCTCGTGAGGTCGAGGCACTGGCTGCTCCACTCACTGCAAGCACATCAAGTCAAGATGGCTGCGAACCATGTCAATCGGGATAGTGAAACCGAACAACTAAACTTGGTTCAAGTGGTCGAATGTCGATCGCCACGATCATCGACCAGTGCCCGGTCGTCCACTCGAAAGGTGAATCTTGCCCGGCCAGACTCATTCGGTGAATTCCGAAGTGGCGTGACACGCGAGCCGGGTCAGCGGTAATGCGGCGAGCGATGTGTCCTCTGAACCGACGCGTCCCCGAGAACACCGTGCAAAATCCGGATTTTAGAAATCTGTTCCAAAGAGTTTGCCGCCCGGGCGACTTTGCCCGTCACGCCCTTTGTTCCCCTCCCTGGCTGCATCCCTCTGCGAGCCTTTCCTGACGCGAACGATTCACCCGTCACTCGAATTGGCGGCAGTAGGTTTTGGACAGTTTGGTCGGCACTGAGCTCAACGAAATGGTAGGGTCGTTCATTGTACACCATGCAAAACATCCAGAATCCGACGGTTACCCGACTGAAGGCTTGAAACTCTATGCCGTCTCATCGACCTAGCCTATACGACGTCTTGCACGGACGATTCTCGGTCACCCAGGGTTTACTCTCGTTGGCGGCTGGCTTTGGTCTGATCTACGCAGACGCATCGTTTTCCTGGTTCCGACATCCAGCTCCGCTCATCGGTGCCGTATTGCTTGCCGTGTTGGTCGCGTCCATCAACAACAACAATTGGCGGCGAACGCTTGGCTCAACATTCTTCGCGGCAGCTGGCGGGGCTATTGGAATGATTGATCCCCGATGCATGCCTGGAAACGTAATCTTTCTAGCTTTGTTGGGTTGGATTGGGTTCGGTACCGCGGCTAAGCTGAGTGACCGGCGAAGACGCCAGCCGACGTAGTTTACGGTACTGACACCGTGTGTCGCTTGTCCAATGCTCAGTCACTTCGAATTCGGTCCCACCCCGGATAGATGTTGTGTATCTTGGGCGGCGTCGCCGACGCGTTCCCGCGTCAGGGTACGCCGAATCCTCAGACAGCACCGCAATGATCCTGCACGTTGACATGGATGCGTTCTACGCATCCGTCGAAGAACGCGAGCGACCTGAACTGGTCGGGCGTCCGGTCGTTGTCGGGGGAACTCCCGAGGGGCGTGGCGTTGTGGCAGCGGCAAACTACGCCGTTCGGAAATTCGGCGTACATAGTGCCATGGCGACGTCCACAGCGTTGCGACTCTGTCCTGATGTCGTCGTCTTGCCCGTTCGGATGAGTTATTACGCCGAAGTCTCGCGCCAGATCCGGGACATCTTCTTTCGCTACACACCGCTCGTTGAACCGCTATCGCTTGATGAAGCCTTTCTCGACGTTACCGGATGTGAATCACTGTTTGGCACCGCCGCAAAAATCGCTCGCCTGATTAAAGACGAGATCATGGAGGAGACGTCGCTCGTCGCATCTGTCGGTGTTGCCCCGAACAAATTCCTAGCGAAGATCGCCAGTGACGTGAGAAAGCCTGACGGCCTCGTCGTCGTCCCGCCCGATAAAATCCAATCTTTCCTGGATCCGTTGCCGGTGGGACGGATTTGGGGCGTCGGGAAGGTCACCGGTGGCGTGTTCGATCGCCTTGGCATTCACTCGATCGAGCAACTGCGCCAACGCTCGGTTGAAACACTCAAACAAGACTTCGGAAGTCAGGGCGAGCACTTTTGGAAACTGGCTCGTGGGATCGACGATCGTGCCGTTGTGCCGGATCGTGAAGCGAAATCGATCTCCCACGAAACAACGTATGCAACAGACATCGCTGACCGAGATCTGTCACGGGCGTGGTTGCTGGATCTGACTGAGCAGATCATGCGACGATTGCGGCGGAAGAACGAGCGAGCGAGAACGGTCCATTTGAAGATCCGTTTCGCCGACTTTCGGACGATTACTCGATCTCGGACGCTCTCAAGTCCGACCGACGTGACGGCCGAGATTTGGCATGTCGCCAAGGATCTGCATGATGCAGCCCTTTCCGGGAATCAGCTAAGCGTGCGATTGATCGGTGTCGGAGTCAGCAATTTCAGCGGTGATCAGTTGGTCCAACAGACCCTGTTTGATGCGGACCCAGAAAGCCAAGAACACGCGAAGCAACGGAAACTGGATGCGATTAGTGATGCGGTGCGTGATAAGTTCGGCAGTTCATCGCTGACCAAGGGAAACACGCGGCTGCGGTCGTAGACGGAGAACAGACTGCGCGTAGCCATGCTGTGCAGCGGAATCGGTATCAGACGTTTAGAATTGGAATATTAGCCTGCCGTGCCCGTTAACGACGACCGCTCCCCGAATGAATCAAACCGTATCCCGAGACATATGCCATGAACAAATCGGACTGTAAATCAGCGATGATTGGGCCACGACGCTTCCAATGGCAAGTTAGCGGTTGGTTCGGTGGCGTGTTCGGTGGATCGGCCTGGCTCGTTCCAATTGCCGCAATACTCGCGTTCAATGGCCAACCGAAACTCGCAATATTGCCTGCCGGGAGCTGCGTGCTGATGAACCTCCTGGGCGGTGTTCTTTGGTATCTACGTGACCGGCTTCTTCCGTTCCCCGCCCTCATGGGATTGCTTGCTGCGTTTTCTGTCTCAACGCCACTCATTTGGTTCGCGACTTCGCTCTACGCGACCCCGGAGTCGCTTGCCTCGCTCAACTGGCCGCAACATGCCATGCCTAGTATATTGGCCGTGTTGATCTGCCCGGTCATCATCGCGTGGTTTTGCATTCTTGAATACTCTCATGCCAATGGACCAGTGGCGTCGCAGCGAGTTCATCGGTGACCCCCAACCTAAGCCTGTACCTGGGCGCGTGCATCGACCTTGGGCTGGATCCCTCAGCCTGGATTTACGCCGACGACAGCGGCCATCGCCTTACATTGCCGGCCGCATCCGGCAAACTCGGCCCCATTGTCGTTCACGACGACGGCGACGGGTTCATTGTCGATGTTGGCACCCTTCATCACACGCACTTTTGCGGATTTCAATACCCGGACACAACTGACGTTTTCAGGGCAGCAATTGACGCGGCTCGTTTCGTTCTCGCGGTGATGTCTGACGGTGTTTGTGTGACCGTCGACTACCTCGATGGTCGCTGCATAGGCTCCAGTCACTTTTTTCTTGACTCAGAGAATCTAACCCTGGATACTGTCGGCAGTTCGCGTACTGGCATCCGGGGTGGCAACATTCACACCGAACGCTTTCTTTGGTCCGGTCCTGTGTAGCGACAACGAGCGGAGAACGATTGCGATGAACCTTTTTGACATTCCCGTGCGGCTTGGGCTCACAAACGAAGATGCCATTCGAATCGCTCGATTCTCGATCAAGCTGTCGCTACCGATGTTCATTGGATTCCTAGGTTTCCTCAGCTTCCTCGCGTATGTTCCGGGCCTCAATGGATTTGGCCTGCAGCGGCTGTCGGGCTTTTTCGGTTTCTTTGGTTTTTCTGGGTTTCTTGGCCTACTGGGACATGCTTTTGTGGTTGATCGCCGAGCTCAGTCTCGAAATCATGGTTAGCGAAACGCGTCGATCTGTGCGATGTGGAGCGGTTATTTTTTCGCACGTCTGGTTGGGTATGTCATCTGATCCGAATCCATACTCGACGCCCGCTAGCATCGAGCCGGTCGCGTCCGACCGACGAGCGAATGCATCGCCGAAGTTGCTGCTCGCCTTCATCTGTGCCGCGATCGCATACTTTGTTTTTACCCTGATTTTACTGTCGTCGACTCCAGTTGATCGAAGACACGGCGTCATGTTCACTTGGAACCTACCGATCGTGACTTCCATGTTGCTCACGGCTTTTTGGTCAAGAAAACTTGCCGGTAACCTCGCGTTCCTTGCAGCCGCCAGCCAACTCGTGATCGCCGCTCTATCACGATATCGTGCGATTGGTGGAGACATTGCCGGAGCTATCATCGTCACAACTCCCATTGTTCTTGTTCTACTTGGGCTTGGGTTCTGGGCGGCAAAGCCACCTGAGCGATCCAATGCTCCAACCGAACCCTAAGAAAGCGGAGGTCGCGTCTGATCAAACTCATGCTCGAACACACACTACAAAATCCGGATTTTAAAACGCTTTCCGAAAGTTCGAGGGTCGGCGTCGAGGCGGATTGTGCCGAGTTTACGTGCTCGGCAACTTGAATCGATAGGATCACTAACTGGGGAACGCTGTCGCAGCGAGCGTCGGTTTTGTCCGACAGGAATGCGTTTTCTCGCTCATATTGCCGGACAGGTCAATCCATTCGTGGAAAACTGGGATCACATTTGCTTGACCGACGTTTTGGGATCGCCCATATTCGGTAAGCGCTCAACCGGTGATAGGCCCCGTCAATCCGGCGACAACACTCGACAGGTCACCATAAGCACCGAAGGTCCAACCGCTGGTGACAATCCCTGGACCGACTTACCTCCGCCTTAGCTGGCAGTGCTTGCCTCATTATTCGACAGAAATCTCCGCTGCGGTAACGTCACGTTGATTCGATCCACGCACCATAGTCTGCTCTTTATCGGCGACGCGATCAATGCTCGCGATTTGCGTCAACTCTACGATCGTGAAGTTGCCGCCGTCGTTGATCTCGCCGCGAATGAACCTCCTGCACAACTTGGGCGTGACCTAATCTATTGCCGATTTCCGTTGCACGATGATGGATCCAACTCGCCGCACTTGTTGCGTGCTGCCATCGATTGCGTGAGGTCACTCTTGCTAAACGACGTTCGTCTTCTTGTTGCCTGTTCCGCAGGCATGAGCCGGTCGCCCGTGGTCGCGTCCGCCGCTGTTTCGTTGCTGACTGGTGCTTCGCTCGACGATTCGCTTTCCACGATCGTTCAGGACTCGCCGCACGATGTTTCGCCAGCGTTCCTGTCATCTGTCGCGGAAATTCACGCTACGATGCACGGTACGGACGCGAGCCAAGCCGGCGATTAACGCCGCCTGAACCGCACTTCGAAGACGACAGATAGCCAAAGTATTGGACTGGAACGGCGACAACTTCTATTTTGATTTCAATGAGTTGGATCGGCACACAGCCGAACCAGTGCGCCGGGTACGAAACAGCCGCCTGAGAGAGCTCCTCCCGCCTTTGGGGCTAGGCTCTAGCTCAAAAACGACTCCATTCGCCGGATCAATCCTTCAAACCCTACGCTCTGCTCTTCGCTAACGCAATCGTAGTCGTCTCCTGTGCTGGAACAAAGCTGTTCGAGCTCGTAATCATAGTCGTTTGCCGACTTATCGAACGTAGAAACGTAAACCAACCTTGACGGTTGGGTGCGGGACGAAATGCCGACCGCGCATAAGTCGGCTTCCCAGTAGTCACGGATAAACCAGCCTCGCTCTTCAAGTCTCAATCGTGCTAGCAAGTCGATGATTGATGGATCTTTGTCAATTGTCATTTCACGAATCTCCCATCGATAAGCAACTTTCTGACCTTCGTACTGTGGCTCAAGGCGTCCTCGATCGACATGTCGAGGACTTCGCGTGGCAACTCCTTGAGTATCTTTCCCTGCCGATACTTGCCGACGAAGGTCGATACGCTGTCACCCCCCTCGTCGTTGTAGGGCACGGGTTCGCCGCCGCCCTCATCGTCGTCATCAGGCGGTGAGTCTTCTTCATCGGGATCGTCAGCGGATTCCTCTTCGCCCGAATCGAAGGGGTTGCGTTCGCTCTCCTCAAATTCGACACCGACATAGTGCTCCGGTGTGATGCCGAAGTTGGGTTTGCATGACGCTCTGCTGAGCGACGCAGCAGCAATCTACATGCGTGCGAAGTCAGTGCAACATCGATCCGCACCAGTTAACCAAGGCTTCACTCAACACACATTGAAACTACATTCAGCGCATTCTTCTCAGTATTCAGATTCCCCGCCTAACAAGACCCACCCAATCGCTCCTATCATCACGATGGCCAGTACTGCTGCAGTAGCAACGCGAATGTACGTCGGTCGGTTTCTCACCAGCCAATCGGCTGCACCGATGCACGAGGGGGTCAGCAGGATGAGTCCATGTAGCCAAGCAGGGTGGTCCTCATAGGTGTAGAAACGACCGAGAAAAAGGTGGCCGGATCCGAAAAGATCGGTTCCGGCCACCTTTTTTAGTTCGCAGTTTGGATTCGCCGTCGCAGTTCTTCAACGTGCACGTCGTTCGGCGACAGTTCAGCAGCTCGATCGACATCGCGTTTCGCGAAGTCTAGTTGTCCGATTTGAAGATGCGAATAAGCTCTCGCCTGAAATGCGCTAGAGTACGCCTCGTCTAGTTCCAACACAGAACTGAAATCAGAAATGGCAAGTTCATGTTTTTCCATCGACTGATACGTTAGACCACGAGCATAGAACGCCTCGCACAACATCGCTGAACTATCCGGACTAGATGAAAGGAGCGAAACCGCACGTGTAAGGTCCGCAATGCGCTCCGCGTTCATGCCTAGTTTGGCGTAGATCATTGATCGTTCGATATATCCGCTGGCACTGTCAGGGTTTTGCTCAACGACAAAGTTGGCTTTCGTGAGTCTCGCTTCATTCGACCTATCGCAACTATGGTGTGCCACAGCTTCCAGATTCTCTATCTGAATCTCAACGTCTCCGTTAATGCGTTTTTGCAGTGGATTGAAATCCACACGCCACATATCCAGCTCATACAGTTTGCCGTCGCAGTCAACACTGATCGCAAAGCTAACAGGGACTCCGTCGTCATCGGCGAACGAACCTTGCACGAGTTGCCTTCCCAATCGCCGACTTGATAAATCAGAATGCGCATCGAAAAACTTCAAGCTTCCCATGCCACCATCAGACATCGGCTCTACGATCGCTCGCCGCGATAATCCGACCGCGTGAAGATTCTGTTCGCTTAGTTTCTCAACACGATTCAGAAAGCCATATTCTTCGCTGCTGATCGTTCGCATATCGTTCCTACGGAAGTGTGATTCGACCGATGTTGATCGTGCCGTCGGGAAGTTTGAATGCGTTGTACGTCAGCTCGACGCCATCCACCGTTACACGACGGATGTTCAGTCCAGACTGCAATGCGTTTGCAGCCGCGTTCAAGTCCTGCGATATCGCAGACGCTGCCTTAGAGATATCTACCGTTCCTTCAATATGTCGGAAGGTATGATGCACCTGATCTGGATTCGCTCCAAACTTAAGTCGTAGTGGTGCGTTGGGAGTAACGTTGCGTAGTTGCTGTGCGGTGTTTTCGAACCGCATTCTGTTGGTAAGTGCATCGTCAACAACACCCGCTCCACCCTTTGGGGCAATCGCCTTCTTCACATCAGACACGGCATCGACCGCGTCGTCAACTAAGCCAATGGCACCTTTGCCGATGATGCCGAGGCCGCCTCCTACGCGGCGGATGGTGGAGCCGCCTGGTAGGGCACCGAGTCCCGACAGAAATCGGTCGGTGCCAGAGAGTTCGCCGAATCGGGCATCGTAGCCGGTGCCAGCTTCCAGCCCTCCTTTGATGCTACCGATAACGGGGAGTTCATCGGCGACGGCGTTGGCGACCTGGTAGGCTCCTTCGGCCATGAATGCTTTGAAACCCGCCCAGGCGGCGCTGCCACCCCCCTCGTCGTTGTAGGGCACGGGTTCGCCGCCGCCGCCCTCATCGTCGTCATCAGGCGGTGAGTCTTCTTCATCGGGATCGTCAGCGGATTCCTCTTCGCCCGAATCGAAGGGGTTGCGTTCGCTCTCCTCAAATTCGACACCGACATAGTGCTCCGGTGTGATGCCGAAGTCGGCTTCGTCGGTCCAGTCCACCAGTTCGTCACGTTCACGTAGCAGCGGCTCGGAATTCTCATCAGCCGTGAAGTGCCACGTGTACGTTAATTGCTCGCCTTTCACATACGTCGCCATGCCCGGCTGATCACCTGGGATAATCATCCAGGTATACCCGGCAAATTCGTTGAAACTCTGGTCGATGCCGCGGTCCTCTACCGAGTAGGTATCAATCAGCGAGTTTTCGTTTTCGCCTGCTGTCCATGCGAACTTGCTGCGGATTTTTGTCGTGGAGAAGAATAGTCCGCCCGAGGTGTCGCCGTTCTGATGAAAATGTTCCTCATCCGATCCGATTGACCGAGCGTCACTGCCGAACAGGTGCAGCAGGGCTTCGTCGAATTGATCCTCATCGCTGAGTTTAATTCCGTCATCCGGCGAAACGGAGAATTCGTATTGGCTCGATCCGCTACGCGTTCCAGCAAAGCGTTCGAATTCATTTTCGTGCCCGTGCAGCGAGCTGCGACGGGCTTGACTGGCGAAGAGCAGTTTGCTGGCGAAGTCGACGCCCTGATCGGTGCTGTAATGAAGCGTGAAGTCGACGTCGATCGGCAGATCATCATCGCCGTGATCAGACTCTGCGTCACTGCCGGAATCCTCTTCGGGATCGTCGTCAGATTGCGCCTCCAACTGAGACCTCAGCAGTGCTGCCAGATCGTCTAGCTCGGCAGTGAAACCGACGCCGAAATCGGTTTGACCGTGCCCCTTGGCGAGGTCAGCGAAATACAGCGATTCGTCGCTGTAGGTCGGAGTCAGTTCACCCTCATCTTCATCCGCCAATGCTCCCTCCAGAGCATCACGCCCCAATTCCGGGTCGGTGCTGGCGTCGGGCACGCTCGGACCCGCAGCAGGATCGCCTGAGGAGGTCTGGAAAGCGATGAAGAGTGCATCCGACCAGGCGGAACCTGACTGGACGCGGAAGTCCGACGAGACGGTGAGCGTACCGGATTGCGGCAGCAAGGGTTCATCCTCCTCTTCGCCGCCTTCTTCGCCCTCGTCTGGAAGATTCAGGTCAGTGGTGGGTAACACGACCGCGACGGTGAGGCTGAGCTTTTCAGAAACGATTTGAAAGGACCGAGCCCGGGACGCGAGTTCCAGGTACAGGCCATTGCCGCCCGGTTGGATTCCGTTGAGACTGTCTTGCAGGCCTGCCGAGCCGGCCAGCGCATCAGCGGTATTGGCTGCACCGTCCGCATCAGGCTCGTCCCCTGCGTCATCCACAGGTGCGAGCGAGTTGAGTTCTCCTTCACTGACTATGAACGTGAACGAGCCGCCCATCATCAGTGTCGAAACGCGAGAAGTCGCTATCGTGACCGTGCGTGATATACCCGGCGTCCCATCGGGCAGCACGACATCGGATTCCACGACCGTGACGGTCATCGAGACGTCGATGCGGAATCGCACGCCCGATTGATTTCCGTCATTGCCGCCGATGGGCTGGGGGGCGGGGGCGGGGCCGTCATCGGGCTCAGCGTCGGGGTCGCCACCGCCCGCTGCATCGCCGGTGAACCGTGAGAATGGATCGGATGAACCACTCGATGTGTTCGCACCGGCGTTCTGTCCTGACTGCGAACCGCTTTCACCGCTAGCGTCATCCACGGAGCCACCAGCATCGTCAATCCAACTTTCGGGAACCTGCCAGTACGCCGGATCATCGCTGGTTGCATCCGAATCAGGCAGCGTCCCGGTATCGAACGTAAATGTGTCAGCGATGGTGTAGATCGTGGTGGTTTGTTTCCCGTCGACGATACTGATGCTCAGGGACTCTGTGCCGGTTCGTTGAAACGTGACGGTTTGACCATCCGCATTGGTCGACTGTTCGTTGCTGGAGTAGGTTCGCTGCACCGACTCGTGAATCGACCATTGATCTGGCCCAGTATATTGCTGGGACGAAGTCGATTGACGATCGCTGCTGACGGTTTTCGTACCAGTACCAAGGTCAGGGTCGGTCGTCGACTCCTGTGGATCGGATGCCTGGTCAGTGACGACGTCAACTGTTTCGTTGTTCTCAGGTGAAACAGTTTGGTGATCGTCACCGAAATCGAGAGTCGGAAGTTGCAGTTCAAATTCCAGTGGCCCGTCGATGAAGTCGAACGCCTCCCAATCAAACCGGGGATCAGTTTCAGCGGGCGATTCCGGATCCGGCGTCGGATCGGAATCCTCTTCGCTGTCGTCGATCGCCTCGTCCGGGTCTTCTTCATCACCGTCCTCGGACTCATCCTCATCATCGGCAGCTTGTTCTTCCTCTTCTTCGGCCTCGTCCCATTCGTTCTCGAAATACTCTGATGCGGAATCTTCAGCGTTGTTAAACTCGTCTTCGTAGTCTTCGATGTCGGACGCCACTGGACTATTCTGGGCAGCATCCCAGAAGTCAGGGTCCTCGAAGCTTTCCGTCATCGCCGCCAATTCATCATCGCTATAGGCATACTCAGCGTCACCGTATCCCGGATCATTTCCGTCGTTGGTTTGTGTGTACTGATCCGCGTAGCCTTGCGCCACCTCTTCGTATTGATCATAGATGTCGGGGGTGCAGTCGGGCAGGTAGCAGCATCTGAAATTTTAAAAATTTCAGATTGCTATTGGGGAAAAATGGCGTCCGTGTCCTACTGAACGTTTTTGGTTAGCTGCCAAACATCTCAATCGGAACGGACGCCATGAATAAGCCTATCACAACTTTCGCTTCTCTCAAACGTCTCTTCGATGACTTCGAGCCACAGTTCGCTACTGAGGTAATCGCCGTCATCTGGAGAGTCATCGCAGTGGTACAATGTTTTTTCCAGAAGGGAAATCACTCCCGCCAGCACCGATCGATTCGAAAGACGACTCGAACGCCTCGTACGCGAATTGGCTCGTGTGATCATGCAGCGAACATTCAGACGAATCGAATCCCGTGACCGAGATCAAACGGTATCTTCGTTTGACTTCAACGGCGAATCCTTCCGCCGCAATCGACGCACTCCCAAAGAAGTCGACACACGATTCGGCCAAGTCACTTACCAACGTTGGTTCTATCAGAACACCCAAGCTAAATCATCTGGCGTCGCTCCGCTGGATGTCCGCCTCGGCTTGGTCGCCGGTCGGATGACACCCGCGTTAGCGGAAGTCACCGGGCGGCTTGCCGCCGATCTGCCCCAGCAACCCACCTTGGACATGATCAGCGAACGCTTTGGGGTAAGGCCATCGGTCGAAGCCTACCGGCGAGTGATTGCGGACCTGGCAACGCAAGTTCGAGTGGTGCATGATGACGAGGCGATTGAGCAGCTAGCTAAGTGGATCGAGCAGGCGCGTCAAAGTACCGGAAAACACGATGTTTTACTTCAGGTGGGGCGTGATGGTGTCTTTGTGCAAACGAGGCCTTGTTGGGAGGAAGCCTCCTGCGGAACGATTGCCGTTTACGATCGCAATCGCAAGCGATTGGGGACCATCTACCTGGGGCAGATGCCTGAACGTGATCAGCCTACGATGACAAAGCGATTGACCCATGTGATTGAAGGTGTGCTTCCTCGGATCGGTGGCAAGACGCCATCGCTGCGTTACGTAACCGATGCTGGCACTCACCCACAGTCCTATTTCAAGAAGGTTCTCTCGAAGATGAAAGATCCGGTGACGGGCCGACGTTTGAAGTGGAGTTGGGGTGTGGATTTCTTTCACGCTTGTGAGTATGTCTCTCTGCTTGCTGCTTCGATTTTCGGCAAAGGTAGCGAACGAGCCAGCGAGTGGGCCGAGCAACAGCGTCACACACTACGTCACGAGGACGATGCGGTGAGCAAAGTAGTCGCTCGTGCTGCACAGCAGAAGCGTCGTAACGGTTTAAAAGGGACGAAGGACGACTATCACACCGCGATCAACTATCTAAAGAAGTACCGCAGCCACATGGACTTCGCTGAGCGAAAACGCAGAGGTGATCCAATCGGTAGCGGCATTACGGAGGCTGGCTGCAAAGTCATCTTCAACCAGCGGCTTAAGCAATCGGGAATGCGTTGGCATCGCCAAACAGGTCAGTACATTGTCGATCTACGCACCGCCAATCGCAGTGGGATCTGGAACCGCATCTGGGATCGGCTGGTGATGCCCCAGGCCGAGCTTCCACCGATAACTCAGACAAATCGATTGGACTCATGCTGAAACCCAAGGGAAACACGTGCTACCTGCCCGACTGCACCCGATGTCGGGTTCTTCATCAGGGGGCACTCCTGGTGGAGAATCGGCCGCCATCAATCGACGCGACTCACACCTTTCGACTCTCAGGAGTCGATGACGGCGATGTCGTCGCGTCGCCGAGTGAAGTGGTTGTTCGCAGCGCCAGCTCACGCTTCGCTGGGCGACGCTACAGACCCACTGATAGAGAACTGCGATTGCACGAAATGACATTGATGGTCCTTGCTGACCTCACCGAGAGGATGGGTTTGCATGACGCTCTGCTGAGCGATGCGGCAGCAATCTACATGTCTACGGAGTCAGTGCAATATCGATCTGGCAAAGTTAACTATAGCTTCACCCATTGAACATATTAGATGAGTCGACGCATAGTTCGCACGCGTCAAGACGCCAGGGTGAGCGCATTTAATTGACGACGGGCACCGAGTTTAGAATTTCCAGCAAGAACTCGAAGTCGTATCCAGCGCGAAGTCGCTTTTGACGGATGTGGATGTTTGGCTCGGCGACAACATTCAACTCGACGCCCTTTCGGTTCCGAGCGGACTTTCCGTTGAATCTGGTCGCGAAATCGAGCAGTTCGTCGAAGAGCATGCCAGCCGCAATTGAACCGACGGATGCGAATGATCAATGGATTCCACTGAGCGGACGTTTTGCCGGGGTTCTTCGGTGGCTCGGCGCCTGTTGCCGCGTGTCGCGGGGAACATGCTGCTAGAAGCACCGCAATGGGCCCGAAGTGCCCTGCCGAGCGACTCTTCGCCCTTCTTTCGCGGCGCCGTGTTGGCTGTGTAGGGCGGCAGAGGGTCTCTTATGGGAGGACAAAATATGACCGGGGCTCTGCTCTCGGGAGCCTCTGAATTCACCGCGGCACAATCGACCACTCTGGATACGGGAATTGCTTGGCCGGACGCTCTCGATGCTATTATGAAGTCGCTTCCAACGCAGTCCGAGTCATCGGTGACCGACCCCAAACAATCGTTGGATTGGCGAGAGGTGGGAATGCACTACTGAACAGGAGTGTGTCCGAAAACGCTCTTCAAAATCCGGATTTTAAAATGCATTTCCGAGGGTCCGTCTGTCATCGCCGAGACTGCACGCTTGCGAGCATTGCCTGCTCGGCAACGTGCAGGAATCGGTTCGCTAAGGTGGAAACCCAGTCGTAACGAGCGAGGACCGCGAAGAGTGCGTTCCCTGGTTGTTGTTGACGGGGTACCGGACACGAACGAGAATACCAACGATGCGATCTCGCGAATCGGTGAGAATATTTGGGTAACGCACACCGTGCCTATGCTGAGGCCGGCGAGATCGCAAGATATTCTGTTTCCACCGGGCCGACCGATGAGCAGCGAGTCACTCGGGTTTGAATACATGACCCAATATTTCCACCAAATCACGTGAAGGAAGACTTATGCTCAAAGGCGACGACAATCTGTCAGCTGAACCAGACTATCTCGCATGGGCGAACACGATTCAACAACTTGAAGATGCTCGTGAACATCTTGGGAACTTGATCGACCAAATGGTTGCAGAGAAGCACATCTGTGTGATCGACTTTGGCATTCAACTTGGCCATGTTTACGGGCACCTCAATCGGACATGGAACGGCCGGTACATTGCTGGGGGTGATCCTGACGAATGGTTCACAGACGAGAACAGCCAGTTTCCGAACGACATTCTTATATCCTGACTTTACGTTCAAAGAATGATCCATGGCGAACGTTTGATTGATGGCGGCACCGACACGCGATCGGCTTGTGAAGAGGCATCACAGCAGTGAATTCAGCAGCAACTACACCACCCAAGCCAGAGACGACATCGCGACGGTGAACTGGTTTATGGACGCCACCGCCGTCGAAGCGACATCGCTGATCGCTTTTGCACTCGCAGAGCGACGTTGAGCACTGCGTCAGGCACCCTCAGGCCGGGCTCCTGGCCGCGGGAAGGTGAAAAGGACCAAAGAGCGACCCGGCCACGAGAAGCCCACTGGAGGCCTCAGGGAGGCGATGGATCGGCCATTGACGAGAATACACTTTCGGCCCATTAAGACGCTCACAGGGGCCTCCAGCGGCTCCTGGTGTCGCAGGACTGCCAGGATGCTCGCCGAACCGCCGGCCCATCTCCATCCGTGCCGCGACTCGGTGAGTATTTGAGAAACGAAGCTCTGTTTATCCGTCACACCGGCCATAACAGGCTTGACGCCTCCATGTTCGCCCAGGCCTCCTGATTCAGTGTCCAGTCAAAAAGGGCACTCAGTGTCCAGAACAGTTGCTCCGGGTTCGTTGAGTCCTTCGGAAATGGGGGTGAGTCAATCTCCACGGAGATCTCCTTATGGTTTGTATCGGCTGATCCGCAGCAGTTGCTGCCGCGGGAACATGCCGAGTAAGTCGATGAAGTGAGGGAAGTTTTCAGGTTCGTACAAGGTCATCCAAGGGATCTGCACAGAGGCCTTGAACGCCTTGAGGATGTCGGCGTGCGTGCACGAAGGCAACGTTCCGACAACCAGCGGCTGTTGGCCATTCTTTCGGTTCACCTTACGGTTGATATGGGAGTTAGTGGTGGTTTTTGGGACCACCTGAATCCCAATATGCCGTAGATGGAACGATTGGATATGCGGATTGAAGATCGGCAGCATCAGCTGAACAGTCACCGAAGCGTCACACCATTGGTGCGGGCCGCGGGTTGAAGGAAGAAACGGCAACCCATCGGTTACACGACAGTCACGTCTCCAAAGCAGAAGCTTGCTCGATTTCCGGATTTTAAGCGGAGGCTTGGTCAGCACGCAAAACACCTTAAACATTCGCCGAGAGAAGCACCAAGGACATACCCGGTAGTTCCCGCACTGCTTAGTGTATGGGGTGACGTGGAAGGTACTGGGCGGGCAGTTCAAGGCGTAGGCATAATCCAACGCCTTCGATGGATTGAACTTCGTTGCCTGGAAGTAATGACCACGTATCGCGAACTGCAAGGCCAACGTCGCACTGAGTGTGCTCTTAATTGAAGTCGTCACGGGATCAGCCACTATCGGGTCAGTAACACAGACCTTCGCGACTTTAGCGAGATTCGGAAACTCAGGTGTTGCAAACCTGTGCTTGATGGCCCCTTTCATGACAACAGGGGCCGTGAGGTCAAATGGCTTACGCATAGGGACCTTCAGGGTTAGAGGAGGTAGTTTGATGTAGAATTAGTGTACTCCATATCCTTCAGATATGGTGAGCGGGGCTCGTTAAGTTGCCCATGCGCGTCCGTGTTAGTATGTGGGTAGACGTCGTCAATCGCCTCTTTAAATTCCGGCTTTTGGATCCTGGCTTTTAACTCAAGTCGTTTCACCTGAAGGCTAAGTTAGAATTCACGCTCTAAAAAAAACGTCGAATCTAACCTCACCTTCAGGCCACTAATTTCGCAGTCCTGAAGGTCGTCTAAAATCCGGCTTTTGAAACGCCTAATCTTAGACTCTGTTGGACGATGTCTTCATACTAACACAGACGCGCATGGGCAACTTAACGAGCCCCGCTCACCATATCTGAAGGATATGGAGTACACTAATTCTACATAAAAAGCAAAAAGCGGGACCCCGTGAAGGTTAGGGTCCTGCCGGTTAAAGATTACCCTCGGCGTTTCACGACGATTCGAAAACCGTCTTGGTTGTAAATGCCAGGAGCATATTCTGGCCGCTGAACGCCGTGAGTTGAGAAGTGCTCGCCTACTTCAACGTCAACAACCTCACCGAGCGTAGAGGCCACGGTCTCCGCGAAGTCAGTCCAGCAGCTTTTCGCGATTAATGCGATATCATCGATACCGCCTTCATCCGTGTGGCTCCAGACCAGGTATCGGTTCGGACTGACGGTGTACGCCGAATACCTCGAAGCCATCGCTGATCCAAAACATGAACAACACGAAGATTTGCTAGCGTGGCGAGGCGAGTTCGATCCCAAGCAGTTTGACTCGGAGAAGGTGACGAAGAAAATGCGACGTGGACTTCCAAACTGGAGGCCATACCGATGAGGAAGGATCTCTTCCGAAGCACAACACCGAGCCCGACGCAACGTCGATGACAACATTTGGGTCTCCAAGGCCGAGGTCGGTCTCTACGTGAGCCGTAGGGCCATGGTATGGCACCAACGCGGCATCGCAGGACGGTCAGCCGTAGAGATCTACGGAGACAGGGCCAGTTGGCTCGCTCAGGGCCTCAAACTGACTCGCGTGGAATTTGGAGTCGAAGTAGGGCCCAACGTGGCGTGAGAGGCTTCCTACGCCTGCCAGGACTTACGACGACCCTGACGGGCCCAGACGAAAAAGGCCCGCCAACTGCGAATCATGCAGCCAGCGGGCCGACAGGCCTAACTTAGGCCATCATATCGAAGTCGAGAATCAAGTGATCCTTGGGATCTCCCGGTCGATCATCTGTTGAGGAGAGCTGACGCCAACTTCGCAATTGATGATGACGAAATGCATGCTTTGTCCGGATTCGCCGGCTGCATTCGCGGTGAACGAGGCAGCAACGCCTACAGCAACTGGAAATCGAAAAGGAAGGCAAGTCGAGCGAACTGGATGAGTTGGTCGAGGAGCACGCGGGCGAAGAGGGTTTGATGGCTGAAGTGACGGGCGACAACGGCAAGGTCAGCAAAGGGAACGTCGACAGGCGAGTCAGAGCACTCAACAAGACGATCAGTTTTGAAGATCTCCGGGACCGACCGGTGTGTCCGGGCTGTTAAGAGCAAACAAAAACTCAGATATCTCTGCCGCCTGCTTGCCGGACGGTTTCCCGAATGCACGCCGCGTCTGATTGAGGCAAGACTGGTCCCCACGATTGCCTACGAGCCGCTTTCCAAATCCGGATTTTGAAATTCCGTCTCAGATCAAAATCCGCCGACAGGCAGCCGAGCAGTCAAGGCGTCAATGAGCCCAATCCGGCTGCGTGACGTCGATGGGGGCCATGCACTTTACCTCGAAGCTCCCTGTTTCCCGACGCGAGGCGTAGTCGATGTATGGGCCTGGATATTCGCAGAGCCTCAGGGGCACCGAACTGGCATTTCATGGACCCGAGGCCGAAGTTGTGGCTGACGGGCATACGGCGGCAATTCAAGGGCTCCTTGGGATTGGGGCCTCAGGTGCCGGAGGGCCGCCCCTTCCTAGCTGTATCGCTCCGCAGACTCTGTTACGAATGGCGTGGACTTAGGGCTTTTCTGCCGGTTTCACGGGCTCGACCGTGATCCGCTTGGCTCGGCTGGGGCGAGGTTTTTTCATCTTGGGATATTTTGATTGATTTCGGCGTTTGAGCTCGCGAGGCTCTTCGCGACCGGGTCGATCTCGGACCAGCCGGGAAGTTGCCGACAGAACGATCCACATCAGATCGTCGGACGTTTCAAGTTCGTCGCTAAAGTATATCCAAGCATCGCGTGAACGAGAAAAGCTGACTTCACGCGGATGGATTTCCAGGACCGCAGCAGCGTCGTTGGTCAGTGAGCGTACCAAGTTGTAGGCTAACACTCCGACCGCTATTTCGCGGTCAAGGTTTTCGGGAGTATGGCAAGCAAGTCGTCACCACGCAACGCACTTGAGGAAAGCCAAGCCCTTCTTTTTGAGTCGAAGGCTGAGGATAGACCTCTTGATTGGCCTGCGTATCAGGTGCGCGAAATACCAAACCATCGACCAAGTAGACATTCAGCCCGTGCCATTTCCACTGCGTAGGGGCTTTCCCGCGAAGTAAATCGACAATGCGTTTGCCAAGTCGATCGATCAGTTCAACGGTGAGCTTTGCCCTCGCCTTGCAGTAGGCCGAAGCATCTTCGCAGCAGGGCGACTGGCCTCGCCGTTTTCGCTCACGATTGAACTTCGTGAGGACGGTCGAACAGGCATCTCCGCGACTGAGGCACTGCGAAACGAACAAGCCGAGTGTGATCGCCGGGGTGAACTCCCGCTCACGGAACTTGATTCCAAGTTCATCACATAGCTGATGGACATCGTCGTCACTGAAGATTTCGGTTAGCCGGACTTGATCGAGTTGGATCAAATTGTCAATCCGCTGGACCACCTCCTGTGGATTGAGGGCCCGACGCAATTCGGCTCTGCGATTGGTATTTCTGCTGGTTTGCACACTTTTCAGCTCAACCCAAGCGATATGTTATTTCCGTGGGACGAATTCGCCAAGTGGGGATGCGAAGAACTTTACCTGCTATGCCAATATCCATCCAAGTGGCTTGCTAAGCACATCTGGGTAAATAATTCGGTGTAATTGGCAAAAGTTTTGCACGTATGTTTCTTGGGAATCTTTTCTTCTTTTGCTAGCAAATGTTCGATGGTCGAAATCATGCACGGCATCGTGATTCTCCCTGTTTCACAAACCGGGAGATTCCAATGGCACGTCCATCTATGAAATTTGCAAAAATCACGTCAGTTCAACAGGAACAGCAACTAACTGAAATGTGGAAGACCCATCATTGCCACTATACACGTGTCCGTACTCACGCAATCCTACTTAGCAATCAACAATACGAGATCAGTGCCATTGTCGACATCTTCGGCGTCGATCGAGATTCGGTATCGAGTTGGATTGACAGGTTTTCCGAAGGTGGCCCCGAAGCACTTGAGGACTCCGAGCACCCCGGTGCGCCGCCGATACTCAGCGACGCAGAACAGCTAACTCTTCGGAGACTGCTTCGAAAATACCCGAATCGACCAGCCAAGGTTCTGAAAGAGCTGAAGGAAAAAACCGGTAAGGACATCAAACGCCCCACCCTGCGGGGTTATGCGATGCGGTTTCGGCTGAGTTGGAAGCGTTACCGTCGAAGCTTGCGGCAAAAACGGGACGAAAAGGCATTTCAATTGGCCAAGGAAGAACTTGCCGAGTTTCTCGAAGAACCCGATCTGAACGTTGTCTACTTTGACGAGGCGGGTTTCTCGCTCAAAGGAGTTGTTCCCTATGGGTGGCAACCGATCGGTCGGCGTTACGAGATCCCCGTCACCGGTGCACACGGCAGCAACGTTCAAACGCTTGGGTTCCAAAGTCAAAACGGGGACACGCACACCTATCTCCACAAAGGCTACGTGAACAGCGAAATGGTGATTGCAATTTTTGATGATTACTGCCAAACAATCGAAGGACCAACCGTTGTGGTCCTCGACAATGCCTCGGTGCACACCAGCGGAGCCTTTCAAGCTCGCTTAGAAGACTGGGCGGACAAAGGGCTACACCTACCATCTGTCGCCCTATAGCCCAGAGCTAAATGCGATCGAAGGGCTTTGGAAAAAACTGAAGTACCAATTGCTCCCTGTGGAGGCATGGGAGAGATTCAGTACACTGCTAAACACGCTTACGAAAACACTCTGTGAGTTCGGAGACGTGACGTATATGCCCACGCTTTTTAGTTATGCCGAATGAATTCACCGGATGTGCTTATTAGCTCATGCTGAAAGGATGTTGTCGGCTATACCAGTCCAGCACGGCGACCAAGTACATGAAACCATGACGCATCGGAATGTACGTGATGTCACTGCACCAGACCTGGTTGGGACGTTCAATTTTGAGGTTTCGTAAAAGGTACGGATAGACCTGATGCCCCGCGTTTCGCAGCGTCGTTCGACGCTGAGGCGAGATGCCCTCAATGCCCATTTTTCGCATCAATCGCTGAACGCGTTTGCGGTTGACAATGAATCCTTGGTCTTCAAGAAAGTCGATCATCTGCCGAGATCCACGGGCCGGATGCTTGAGGTGTTCTTCATCCATTAGTCGCATGAACTGAAGATTCTCCTCGGTCTCCGGCTGGGGCTCAAAATAGATGTTGCTTCGATGGATTCCAAGCAGCCGACACTGCTCACGCACACTTAGCTCGGTGTTCTCAAAGTCAATCCAAGTCCTGGCCTCAGTCACTGTCCTGGGCCACTTTTTTTTTGAGCCATTCCAACTGCACCTTGAGCCGACCGATTTGCTCGTAGAGTTCTGCCGACTCGGGTTCGTCGGTTGGTTTTCGCGGCGTCTTGGCTTTGCCATCGAGGAAAACGTCCTCGGCCCCGTCGAGCAACTGCTTCTTCCAAAGGTTGATTTGAGTCGCGTGCAGCTTGTGCTTCTGGGCGATTTCAGCGATCGTCTTAACTCCCTTGATTGCCTCCAAGGCTACCTTGGCCTTGAAAGAGGGAGCGAATGAACGGCGTTTCCCTGCCATGATTTCTTCTCGGTAAATGGGATCTTGGATTAGTCCTGGTTTTACCGCTCAAAACGAAATATTTCTATCTTAGCTCGTGGTCCAAATATTGGGGTCCACTTCATGTTTCGCGCATCAGAAAAGCACGACAATCGAACTTCGCCATGCTGGTAGCATAAGAAAGGAGTTCAACAAAAAACTTTTTTTGCGTGAATTTCGAAAAAACTTTGAACTCTTCCCAGACTCGCAGGTTCTTTTAGTGGCCCAATAATGTTGAGTTGTGCGTCCGCGGCGTCGAAACCCCTCTGGCAGGCGCTACCAAATAGTCTGGGAAGCGTCTACATGACCGTCATCTCTAACTGGACGGAAACACTTTTCAGCTCATTTATTGAGCCTCTTGGTGAATTCGGCCCGACTCTTTTGATTTCGATCTCGATCGACTCCCTTGGCAGGGTGGTCGGCGATGCATTTCTTTCGGCGCGCACGACTGCTGGCCCATTCTTCAGGAAAATTAGCGCGGAGATCAGCCACTGGAAGGTTGCTGAGGCAAAGGAATGAGCGACGTTGACGATGAAGTCTTCGACCACGTCTCGATTTCCGTTGTAATGCCACTTCGCTCCCACCTTTTCGTTGTCCGCCTTGGACGCTACGGTCTCGCCGACCACTCCGATGGATTCGGGATCGGACTGGCTTGGAGGCAATTATTCTGGGACATTGGCGGTGGACTTCGTCGTGATCCCGGTGGATGACGTTTCGACCTTGGACTACGACAAGGCACTGGAGGAAACCAGGCAACTTCTTCTTCAGAACGATGTCGTGATCTTTGAGGCCGCAGTAGCTTTCGAGAATCTGTTCTGCCGGATCGACGTATTGGTTAAGAAAGGAAACGAGGTCCAACTGATCGAAGTGAAGGCCAAGTCGATCGATGGAAATGAGAATGATCCGTTTCGGGGCACCCGAGGTGGCATCCTCTCGAATTGGAAGGATTACCTGCTGGACGTCGCTTTTCAACGTTTCGTCTTACAGCAGGCACTCACTGAGTTTACTGTCAGTTCCTGGTTGATGTGCGTTGATAAAAGCCAAGAATGCACCGTCGATGGCCTGTATCGACTTTTCAAAATCGAAAGCGACGGCTCGCGAACTTCCTGCGTGTTCGTCGGCGATGACCCTGCGGGCTCGATTTGCCGAGAAATCCTGAAGAGACGAAGGGTCGACGGACACATTGACGAATTGTGCAGTGACGACTTCGGCGGTCGAGACTTCGATCAGTACGTCCGTTGGCTCGCCGACAATTACGAACAAGACACGAAAGTCCCTCCCGAAATTGGGGTTCATTGCCGAGATTGCGAATTTCGCTGCACACCGCAGCAGAGCGAGAAAGGCCACCGGGACGGCTTCCGGGAGTGTTGGTCAGAAGTACTCGGCTGGTCTGACGCTGATTTTGACCGACCGACGGTTTTTGACCTTAACAATTTTCGACAAGCTCAGGATTTCATCGATCAGCGTCGTATCGCACTCGAGGATTTGACCGAGGACGACCTTGATTTCCAAACAGACGCGAAACCCGGCTTGCACCCCAAAGAGATGCAGCGGGTTCGGCTGAATTCTCTTAAGTCGGGCAGTAACGAATCCTTTGCCGACACTGAAGGGCTAGGGGAAGCAATTGGGGAATGGAGATTCCCACTGCATTTCATTGACTTCGAAACGGCGACGCCCCCCGTTCCGCTTCATCGTGGCTTGAGGCCTTACCAGAGCCTTGCGTTTCAGTTTTCCCACCATACGCTTCACCAAGACGGAAGCGTAACCGTCGACTCAGCCCCGCGAGCATCACGGTCACAGGCCAAGACCAGCTGACGGTACGAATCGAGGACCGCCCTGCCAACAACAACGATATCGAGCCGACCATTGCCGAGCCGATGGTTGCTGAGAACACCGTGCAGACCCCGATTGAGCAGGAGCCGACCAGCCAAGGAACCAGCCCCGGTTCGGCTCCGTTAACGGCACCTCTCACCGCGACGGACATTCCAACCGTTCGCCAGGCTTGGAGCAACGACCGAAAGCTGCCGGAGATGATCACGGTTGGGATGCCCAACGATCGAGCCTTTCAGCTTGAGTTCGTTCTCATTCCGCCGGGCACTTTTGAAATGGGCATGCCGGCAACGCTGCCGATGATGCCAGGAAACAAGCAGGAATGGGTTGACGCCAGTCGACCGGCTCATCCGGTCACGATCACGCAGCCGTTCTACCTGAGTCCCTACGAGGTGACGCAGAAGCAGTTTCGTGATGTCATGGGAGGCGGATTGACACCCGTCACGGGCGACGGAACCAAATTTCCCGCCACACAGATTCCGTGGGGCGCCTGCGTCGACTTTTGCGATCGCTTATTAAATTCCGGAACGAACATCCCGGCGGGCAGTAAAGTGCGACTGCCGACCGAAGCCGAATGGGAGTATGCCTGCCGAGCCGGCACGACGACTCGATTTTGGAGCGGTGACGAGATCGGGCCGCATCAGGCCAGCCTCAGGATCAGCGGTCGCGCGATGAAGTTGGAACCCGTTAATTCATTCCAACCCAATCCATTCGGCCTCTACCAGGTACACGGGAACGTTGCCGAATGGTGCTCAGACTGGTTTTCCCCGGGTTTCTACGCCTCATCCGGCAAAGCCAACCCCAGAGGCCCCACCAATGGCTCCCGCAAGGTGATCCGCGGTGGCGGCTATTCCAACCCGCCATTCTCTGCGACGTCCTATTGGCGGCAAAGTTACGAGCCCGACACTCGGAGCGGCAACATCGGCCTGCGTCCCGTCATTGAGCTGTCTGCCCGGTAACCGTCTGCCCTCGGTGGCACCGGATTTCGCTGGATTTCAGGGCGATTTCCATTTTCTGCAGTCTCCGTGTCACGCGCTCGAGATAGGTAGACACCCTGCCTTCAAACGCGATGCTCGATAGGCAGCACCGCACATCGCCCGGTCCACGCTTGAGGTCGCCAATCAGGGTGCTAGCTTCGCGAAACGATATGTCTTCGAGACGGTCGACGTTCAATCGTTCGCGAACCAGACCTGGGGGATCGACTTTTTGCACTCTGGTAATGGCGAAGATACTTAAAATATCAGATGGGATTTTCTTTCCCTGGATGGGCGAAACCGCCGGTGCATCTGCGTTCCCAAAGTGGTCACGAGTTCAAACCGGAACTAGAATCCCGCGGATACTACGCAATAGAATGATATTCGTTGCCGCTGTTGCATCACTCGTCACACAGGCCAGAGTGTGGCGCGAAAGTTCAGCGCTCGATCTATCCGCAAGTCAGGCGGCCAGTCCAACCAGCAAGTTGGCTTTTTCATCACGTGACCAGCGGATAGATCGCGATTCGTACGCATGGTAATCCGCTACGCATGACGGGATCCAGGACTCGATCAGTCAATGTTCCGCAGTCTAGGTCACGTCCGTCTAGGCAGACGGTCGCCTGCAATCGGTCTTTTAAAATCCGGCTTTTAAACCGCTCTTCGATCTGCCTGGCAGCCGAGAGGGGAGCCACACCTCTTACTTGGACTTTGGCTTGCTTGCCCCGATGTCGGGTCCGACCTGGAGACCTGCAGCACCCTCTTTGACCAGCAGTAAGTCTTGCTGCTTGATCTTCGAGAGGCGGAAGTGGGGCATGTCCACTGACGCCAAGTCGATGGGTTCATCACTGGCGGCTTCCTCGCGAAGCAGTGGTGCGAGGTGCCGTGCGCACAGATTCAGTTACTCGAGGTCGGTGCTGTCGTAATCGACGATTTGAGACAGGAATTCGTAGTAGCGAGTGAACGAGATGAGATCGGCACGGAAGGTCACCTTGGCAGCCAAAAACCGTGCAAGACACTCCGGTGTCGGCCGCCGGTGCACGCAAAAACCCTAGCAATGCAGCTGCCCCATCTTCGACCGCTCCAATGGGCTTTCTGGTACTTTTTTTGGAAAGACAAAACTGGACGGGGCGTCCTGCCACATTGCTGCCTGTGTGGGAAGAGGCAGCGACGCTTCGAAAAACGAGTGACTGCGATATGCATGCATGAGTACTAACCATATACTATTCAACTAATAAATGTTGTTCGAGAACGGAGTGCGGTTATGAAAGCAATCATTGCAGTGCACGGTGTGGGCGATGCTAGACGCGGTGAGCTACTCGATCGAATTGTTGAAGGCGTTCAGAAATCGCAACCTGACGGTCGTCCAATAGCATTTTGCGAAACGGCCTACGTCGCCGATGGACATCGTTACCCCGGCATTCGATCGCTGGATGGATCATTTCCAGACATTTTCGAGGCGAACTGGTCTGACATTCGGCGCCCCGATCGCTCGGCATTCGGGGCATTATTGCATTTACTGCGTTTAGCATACGGAATACCTACCGCAAAGTTCGAGTGGTTAATCGGGATACAGAGTGTGTTTTCTGGCTTGATGTGTTTTATCATTCAGGCCGTATTCGCGTGGGTTCTGTATCCAGTCCTTATTGGCCTCTTGCACGTTGTGCTAAGAGAGCGGCATATCCAACTTGTGGTCGCCGAGATCGCTGTCTTTGCAATGGCATTTGGAACATTCTTCTTCACACGGAATTGGACGAAGCTGCTACGATACAGTGGAATTATTTGGTTGTCGGCAATTTTCCTATCCATCATCGTTCTGCATCAAATCTCGACACAAGAATTCGTGTTTGCCTTTTCTTTTTGCTCCGCATCGATTTACGGGGGGGCACAAGTAGTCTCCGCAGCATTAGCAACGTTGATCGTGGGCGAAATCGTTGCAAAACGGTACACCAATCCTGAATTGTGTTCACGGAAGGTTGCGCTTGCCTATGTCGCAACCTCATATGGTCCGCTTCTGATTCTCTCGATGCTTGGAGCTTGCGTCTGGGCTGCCGTGCTGAATATTCTAAATTTGCTCACGCCCAACTTTCAGCAACAAATGCAAGATTTTCAAAGTGTCTTCTTGAAAGGAATTCGATATGATCTTGCTCTCGTAGAGTGGACTCTCGCGGGTGTGTTTGTACTGATTGCGGCGGTCGTGTCTGCAGCCGCCGTTCGCTACACATTCTCCAAGGATGGCAAAACAGCCCACAATGCGGTTGGCTTGCTGCTTTGGCTTACGCCAGCAATGTTAATCGTGCCGGTCGTCGCGCTGATTACAACGTATATATTTTCGCAAAACGTTTCTGGTGAAAGAGACATTTTTTTGATTTACACTTGGTCAGCATTACGAATTGGCCCCTGGCTACTTCTAGTCGCTGCACCGACTGCGATAGTACTCGACACAATTGGAGATGTCGCGCTCTACATACTTCCAGAGAAGGGCGATTCAGCGAATTCCGAGAACATGATCGGAACACGTTGCTTGTGTAAGAAACGTTTAGAGCGACTACTATGCTCTCTCAGTACGAATCAAATCTACGACGGCATTTGTGTACTGGCGCATAGTCAAGGATCGGTAATTTCATACGACGTGCTGAAGTCGCATGAGTCAGCTGTTCCCATTTCCTTTGTTTCGGTAGGATCTCCGATCTCCACACTCTACGTAAAATTTCTTCAATGGGATGTATCACCACTGACTATTCCGTGGTCGAATTGCTTCAGGCACGGCGATTACATCGGTGGCAGTATTCCAGTCGCCGATGACGACGCTTGTATTGGCCCCGGCGGACATACAAACTACTGGAGTGAACCGGCGCTCGCGGAATTAATGTGCTCAACGATCGAAGAAATGTCGAAGGAGGAATCCAGAAAGGAGTTTCGGGGAACTTCGGAGTCCTAAGCCACTTGATGAGCGCGCTTGCGAGAGGTACCCATAGTGTCACCAAGGGCGAATAAACTCTCTCCTTCCAACAGATCTCATTCTGCAAGATCGCACTGGAGATCGACGCCTCGGAAAGAATTTCCGTGAAGGGAAGTGCGCCATCCTGCAAGCAAGAACTCCCGTCGCAAAAAACTGATCGGTTCTCGACAGCGACTATGGTTCAAACTGCCCATCGTGAAGGCCTCCTTGCCGAAGATGAAGTTGTGTTAAACCCATTTAAGCAAATGAGTCTTTTTTGGTATATGTCGTTTCAGGCAAACGGGTTAGCGATAACTACGTGCCATTCGTGTCGGCCACCGGAGGAAGTGGCGTCCGTTAGTCAAAATCGTCCGTGAACTCGAAATATTACCTCCGTCCCATTTTCGATATTCCTAGTCTCGGCGACATTGATTTTGATGCCATTCCGATCACCAAAAGTGAGTCTCGTTAGGAACTACTCTCATCCTCAGACGATTTGCGTAGCAAGAACGTGCTAGCGAACTGAGGGCGAGAGCGGAACATATCGCTTGTCAGATGCCTGCCGTCAACGAAGCTCGTCAGTGCCTGTGTTGCTACGTGAATCCCCAGAAGTCGATACGAATCGAACTGGTCCTGATCGAAAAACTGGTCGAGTGTTTGTTGTTGGGGGAAAATCGGATTTCGGCTTCGATACTCCAGAATCGGTAGATCTTCGTCGCCGGTGACGGATGACTTCAGGTAGATTAATTTCCCGGTAGTGCCGTCGCTGTAAACGACTTCACCCACAGCGTGATGCTTCTTGGACGTGTCTTCGTCATGCGGAAGTTCAGGCTTCACTTCCTGTGTTGAAATTTTGCTGGGCTTAATAGCATTCACATTGATGGTGATGTCGGCATCAAGCTCAAGTTGCGCGAGCCGAATGAGTACCGCTAGTCCATTGAACGTGTAGTCGGGGTCCGCCTCGGCGTCACTGACAATGATCAGCCTGCAACGACGACGCAACAATTCAAAGGCTCCGAAATTCTCGATATGGCCACCATCGCTAATGTTTACCCAGTCGCCGCGATCATGAATGTTGCTAATCAATTCTCGACCGTAATACACGGCCGACAATCGGCGTGGCCGCACCGAGTCAGTATTGACCTGCGGAAGCGTTTCGCCTGGCGCATCTGCTTTGGTCTTTTTTGAACCGGATTCAGGTCGTCGACGCAGTTCATCGGCTTTGGCCATCGAAACACTTAGGCCGCATCCAGTATAGCCGCCGCCTGAGACGGTCGAGAGGAAATCGACGTGACGGAAAACACCGCAATCTTCTAGTTGTTGGATTACCCCTAGGGCAAAGGAGGCCGATCGGATCCCGCCGCCCGAAAGGGCCAAGCCAACCAGGTTTCGTTCCGATTGATCGTGCGGGTTCTCGTTCTCAGGACTACCTTCGGCATCGTTGGCATACTCGGCCTTCCTCCTGGGAAGCACTGCATGCTCAATCTCAAGATCGAGCACCTGCTGCATTTCAGCCGTCCACTTTGCCGCGGGCCTTTCGCTTTCTTGCAGCGGAAAACGTTTGGTTTTGGAACCCAGTAACCCAGTCGAACATTCAAAAGGGTCAATACCATCACCAAAAAGCCGTTTGTCCTGCGACCCATATTTGGCGATACAGCCGCACCGCTGATCGCCATCGCGGAACCAAGCGTCATCTCTGGGTGCGCGGCATGCAGCAATTCCGAGCGGGCAAAACCAACTCGTTCGCTTCCGTAGAAATACTTGCTGAAGAAGAAAAAATCACTCACTCGATCCCGCAGACTTGGGTCATCGACACCTTGAAGGTTTAAGGCTGCGTTGACCAACAAGTACGGAGCAGTGCTGCCTGGCGGACACAAATCAGTCAGCCGAAAGTCCGGGTGAATCTTCGGTAGCTTCGAGCGTTCCGCATCCGCGTCCTCGTCGTCTGCCACTTCTTCGGTTTCAGTTTCATCCGGTTCCGGCCGACTGACGAAGAATGCGTTCACGAGATGATTGCGATAAAAGCCGTGCATCGAGTTCCCGTTGCCGTCGGCGTAGAAGCTCAGGAACAAAACTAAAAGTCCAGTGGCAAGAAACAGGTGAACCTTGGGCCAGAAAACCACTCTCATCAGATCGCTTCTGACCGTGGTCAATTCGCCAAGAGGTTTACCACCTTGCATGATGGCGATGACAATATCATCGGCTGCTGCGACCTCGCTGTTTCGATTCGCAGGTTGGCCGAACCTAGCCATCATCCCGCGTCTCAACATGCTTCCCGGCCATAACGCGGCGGGTGCCTGCTGATAACGTTGCAAACTTGCACCATCCGGCCCCGTGACCACTGGGCGCGACAGTTCGCTGATTGATTCCAATGCGGCATTCCGCCTTGCTGAGTCCTGATCGTCAAACGCGGAACGCAAGAGCAGATCAATCACCAACGCCAGCCGTACTTGTTCAAGCGGCGTTTCGTTACCGAGCAATTTCCTAGCTTCGTCCGTCAACGAGGCAATGTCCATATCGTTCAGCCGCAGCCGCTCCTTTTCGGTTTCTATCAAATCGGACGAAACGCCTTCAAACAATTTTTCAAGCGTCGGGGAATCCAGCTTCAAGGGCGAACTCTGATCGACCATCGCGTTGAGCGCTTGCGTTTGAATGCTTTTTTGCAGCTCGGCATGTCCCCGATCTTGGACGAGAGAGATGGTGCCTTGACTCGCGATCGTTTTTCCTAACCGCGAGGGCGCTGTTGGCTTTTGCTCATTCTTGCTTACCAGTCGTTCGTACTCTTGCTGGTGATAGGCATTGACTGTCCTTTCTTTCAAATCGGCCAAAATCACGTCTTGATACCTGCTTGACAACAAAATTTCTAGCAAAGCCGCCGGTTTGATATCGGGCTGCCTTTCCTTCGCCCGCTTAATTTCGTCGGACGCAACCTGATATGCCGCTTCAGCAATCGCAGCATCAATGAGGGGTTCCGTATCAATTGGTTCGTTCCCGGACCGTCGCTTAAGTTGGTCAAACCATTCGCTTCGATAAGCCTCAGAAAGCACCGAACGCAATTGCGCCAACTCAGCCCACGACTGATCGCCGAGTTCGCCAGCAGTATCGACCAACCTTTGGGCGTCACTGAAGTACTCGATTGACCAGATGCTTCGGTTTTGCGTGGCCTCATCAGAGGAATCGAAGCCAACGGGTTTGGCATTGTAGAAACCCGCCATGGTTCGCCTCTGCCGTGACAATTGCCTGAGTATGGCAATCGTTCCTTCCGACAGCCCGAACCGCACTTCGTAGTCCTCCGGATTCCAATCTTTCTGCTTCACTTCCGCTTCCGATGGAATGGCTTTTGCATGATCTAACGCCGCGACCATGCGACTGATTGGAAGCGTCAAGTTTCCTATCTGTTGCCGTGCTCTATCAAGCTCGCATTCCGCTTCCTTGTTCGTCCACGGAACTTTTCCGAGCAGCAAGAATGACAGCGCAATCCAACTGAAGACAACGCCCAAAAAAGACACCAGTGGCCAACGGATCGACCACGTCAACCAGGGCGTGCTGCGCTGAAAGATTTGGTAGCGTTTAAACTTCGCCCATAACAAGACGGTTGCAGACAAAGCCAATCCAACTCCAAACACCACCATCGGGTTGAACAGCGAAACCCGTCGCCATGACGTTAACTTCAGCACCCTGAATGGACTGCCGTACACGACATAGTTCTCTAGCCATGTCACCATCCCGGCCAAGAACAAAATTCCCAACAGAGCCGTTGCGATCTGTAACAGTATCATGACGACACCTCTGCGCTGCGACACAAACCCTTGCGCGAATCGCAAGACCGCCATCGCGATCGCCAGCATGGCCCCGGCTTGGATGGGGCCGGTTCGCTGCCAATCTCGAAGCGTTTCGACGACGTGTGGCATTGCCACGATGCCTGCGGCAATGAACGAGGACAACAATAGCGATCCGCCGCGGCGGGTGACTGTCCAAGTTGGGTTCCACTGGGTGCGCGTTGACCGACGTTCTTTCAAGCGGAATGCTTTGCCGACCGGCCACCAGATGATCAGTGACAAAGCGATCCAACTGCGGAGCCAGTGATCCAGAAAATAGAAATGCAAGTAGCCGATCACAAGCGAAGCGGCTAACATCCATGGGACCAGGAATAGCCAATTGCCAACCGTGCCGCCCAGAAACGCCGCCATCCGACCGAGCTTTGCGGCCAGATGCCCCACTGTCAGGAAGCTGGAATGATTGCGAATCCAGTCGACCAGCAAGCGAGATTCCGGATCGTCAGCCGGCGGATTGAGCGGATAAGGAAACACTCTGTCGGCGGGCGGTCCGCCGGATGTCGGAACGGAAGAATGGTTGGGTTCGGGCACGGCTGCGGTCTCAATATTGTCATTGACTGTTTTTTCGCCGCTTCTATGGCGAAAGCAGTGAGGAATTTGGCCCCAGCTTACCATTTCGCTGTCCCCCATGTGGTTGCGTTCCGATAAACTCAGGGCACATCGGTGGAGACGTTCGTCGAGGATTTTGCTTCCTGTCAGTAGGAAATTATGATTCGTAACACCTTGATTGCGATCGCTTTGGAGACCGGTATGGGTCGGTCGTTCGCAATACTTTTCGATGAAAGAGATCACGATGCTCTATCACTGCACTATTACAGACCACGGACTGCGTTTGATGGCAGAGAATAGAGGACAGTTGGATCAGGGTGAGCGCATTAAATTTCCCGTGTTTCAGCCGAATTTGACGTTTCTGGGGAGCAAAAACGACTCTATCGAGGATTGACCTCCTTGTCGCGATGGCTGATTCTGGCTGGCTACGGTAGCATTCGGTGGAACTGAAACGAACACCGAATGAGCGAACGGAGTCGCGAAGATGGGAAATGACATTGAGCCCGTGCGGGACACAAATCGGCACTGGCACGAACCCTGTGATAACAAGTCGGACAAGCAGAAGGTGCTCTCCGGAGAACCTCTGAAAACACCGGCAAATCCAAGACGCAAGTTGCCCAGGCCAAGCCAGTCGCGGCCGATGAGTTTTCGGCCATCCTATCACTGGTCCAATGTTTTGATGAAATCGAAGACCCCCGAATCAATCGGCGTCGGGTTCATAATCTCATCGACATGATTGTCATCGCGATCTGTGCGGTAATTTGCAATGCCGATGGATGGTCCGATATGCGAACCTGGGCCGAAACGCATCGCAAGTGGCTTGAGCGGTTCCTCGAACTTCCTGGCGGGCTTCCTTCGCGTGACACGCTGCGTCGCACGCTCTCGCGTTTGGATTCTGGAGCCTTCCAGCAAGCGTTCCTGAAGTGGCTGAGGGGACTTCGCAAAGAACTTGGCAACGTCATCGCGATCGACGGAAAAACACTGCGTCGTTCCAAGGTCGGCGGAGTCAAACCGCTTCACATCGTCAGTGCTTGTCGGCAAGCCGGATGATGATCGCTTGCGTCGATTCATGGAACTTCGATACGAGGACCCCGACTTCCGCGAGGTTCGGGATGACTTCCTGATCATGGCTTTGTCAACGAGTGGTCTGGAAAACGTCGCGAACGTCGAGCAGCTTCTTGGTGAACTGAACGTGGAAACAACTGACGCGTCCACTGATTTCTCGCTTCTCTTGATTGATTCTGATGGAGCCTTAATCTCAGAAAGCGCTGATGAAAATCTGCTTGAGGAGGACGAGCTGTCCAAAGGCGCTGTGATCGAGTGGCTTCGCTCCTACATCGACGAACCCATCGACGCGAGGAAGCTCTTCGCGGAAACGCTCGCACGAGCAAAGCAAGAAAACAAACGTGTGCTCGTTCAAGAAACGGCCACGTGGTGTGGCCCGTGTCACATGCTGTCAGACTTCCTCGACGAAAACCGCCAGTGGGAGGCGGACTACATCTGGATCAAAATGGACCACCGCTTCACCGGGGCACGCGAAGTCATGGCCGAATTGCGCGACGGTGCGAGCGGCGGTATTCCTTGGTACGCGATCCTGGACTCCGACGGCGAGAAGCTTGCTACCTCCAACGATGAATCAGGCGACAACATTGGCTTCCCCTCAAGCAAAGACGGCCAAAAGCATTTCAAGCAAATGTTGCTCGACACGCGGCTTTCAATAACTGACGACCAAGTCGATGCCCTCGTCGCGCGATTATCGAAGGAAGAATAAACTAACAGCTTAGAAAATGCAGAGCAGATGGAACTCAAGCGATCCGTTTGCGGCTATCAGCAACGCGATCCAGTGCGACTCTTGAAACGGTTGACCGAACCAGCCGCCGAGCAAGGCTGCGGGGTAAGCGGGCGATCATCTCAAGGAGCGTCGGCAAGATGCGATCATGTTCGGCTTGCCGCACGACCCACGCGTCCGGCAGGATGATGCATGCTAGCAATGCGATCGTCGACGGGCGGGCAAATGGGACACTCGTCGTAACGTGAGTGAGCTTCGCAAACACCAAACCGCATATGACGCCCGCGGCAACCTTCGCGAGCGCCGACATCCCGCAGCGGCAACATCGGCCTCCGTCACGGTCTCCATCTGCCCTCTTGGTAGCCCTCCCGGCATCGAAAACCCCGCTTTTCACGGCGTTTCTTGGCTTTCAGAAATTTATTTCGCATTCCGTGTTACGCGCTCGCGATAGGTATGAGTGTCAACGGCAGGAGCGGTTTGAAATGACTGGTCCGTACGCTACTGAAGCGACGCCGTACCCAAAAACCTCGTAGAAGAGATACATGATGAAAGAGAAAAAACGTCAAAATCCAAGTTCAACCCCATCAGAAGGTGAAGAACAATCGGCGCGGGCAGCACTCAGCAAAGACGAAGTCATTCGCCGTTGGCGAAAAATCAAATCCAGTTTCCCCAAGATGAGCGAAGCTGAACGAGTTGACGAATTTCGGAGGTTCTGGGAGTTTGAACTCGAAGCCACGGAGCTGGACCCAGCGGCAGACTGCCTTTACAGCAGTACTCCCATCATGCGGGTGTTCACAATCTGCCACGATGAACTGGCAAAAGGCTATCTCAGCTTTAAAGGAGAGAAGCTCTCGACGCATGAAGAAACCATGGTTGCCGTGCAGGACGTGAAAGACTCCATCGCGGCAACGATTTGTCGTCTCGGCGGCGTCGTCAAAGAGGACGACGGACCTGACTTTGGGTACCTGCCATTAGACAAGCCATCCAGTCGCTTCCACGGATTCCAGGAAGGATTCGGGAGCGACGATCATCTGGTCGGCATGTTCTTCTCAGAAGTAAGTCGCACCGCAGCGATCCAGAAGGTGACATCTGAATGGGGCCAATATGGAGTCAGGTCCGAACCCTATCGCGACGGAGGTGACGTGCACTACACGAAAAAAGACATTCGGAATTCCAATTTCGACAAGAAGGAATTTCGAAAAAAGTTTGACAAACTCTCCCATGAAGAACGTTTGGCCGAAATCGATGACCTGTCGGCGAAAGGCATCCAGTTTAAGAGCAAAGATCGAAAGACTCGTTTTGACTACACGACTCGCTCGATCCCTTTTGGCGAGGGAAAGAATTCACGCTGCTTCTCTTATGAATTCCAACTCGGACACTCAAAAGGAAGCCTTCCGCGAGAACAAGAAGGACGTGACGGAGTCGGTCGCATCGAACGAACCTTGCTAGGCATTATCGCCAAACACGATGGATTTGTAACACGAATCCAACGCGATATCGCGCCCCTATCCGAACCATGCATGAAACTTCAAGACTTCGAAAAAGCTTTTGGCCGCGGGACTATTCGTGCCCAGTTTCCCAACGAAGCTGCGAGAAGGCGTGCCTCAAAGGCAGTGTTTGAAACCTTGGCCAGCGACGGGGTTCGTTTTGAATCGGATAAAGGAGAAACGCTCTCTGTTGATGAGCAGATTGCCAAAGCACGCCAAGAGCTTGCCTCCAAACGCAAGGAGCTAGATTCATCTTGGAGTTCCCTGAGATCGATGCAAGAATTCCATCGGGACGGAGTAGCCGAATGCTTAGATGACGAAGCCAGGCTGAATCAACGAGAAACCGAATTCAAGGATTTTGAATGTGAGGTAGCCGAACGCTTGGAGAAGCTAAATCACAAGCATACGGATTCCAGCGACGGTGAATCGATGAGCGCGTAATCGAGCACCGCGTCGCAATAGGATTGGTGAAGCGATCGATGGTAACGGCAAGAGATCCACGAGCACCCCGCCTTCAAGCGCGATGCTCGATGGGCCATGCCATATTTTTGAAAGGCGTGCTTCCACCACACCTGGAAGCGGGCGGATGCTTGCAGTCGAACGGTCTGAGCGGCAGTCCCTGATAGCTGAAACGGAGCCTGCGATCCCCAAAGGGGTCGCAGGCTTTTGCTATTGCCCCGATCCCGGACATGCAAAGCATGGACTCCGGCGACCAGCGGCGATTCAACAGCCGAAGGCGTGTCCAGTTACGCACGACGCGATCCAGGACTCGATCAGACGTTGTTCCGTAGTCTGGGTCACGTCCGTCTCGGCAGGCGGTCCCCTGCAACCGGTGTTGTAAAATCCGGATTTTAAACCGCTCTTCAAGCTGCTTGGCAGCGGAGAGAGGAGCATCCCCACGGTGCGTTGTTCATGAGTTCCCAGAGGCAGCAAGGCGGAACTCGTATCGGTGCCACTGCGGCAGAGACCGGCGAGATCGATGCGGAAAACTGGAGATGCAAACAATTGGCGATAGTTGCCGAGAATATTCAAAAGGCTGATTCGGACGACGAACGTCTGGAGTACGTCGCGAGACAATCATGGCTTCTTCGATGGGTGCATTCCCCTAAAAAGGACGCTGAAGACAAGCGATTTACGGGATTAGGTTGCCAAGGCAGGAGAGTTTTCAACTTTGATGCTCATGTTTTCCGGTTCCCAGTCCCACCTGTCATAGGCTTCGGTGCGACGGAACTCCGATAAGTCCGACATTGCTTGATCCCATTGATCAGGAACCACTTGGCTGCGTACTTGAAGCATCGACTCGGCATGTTCACTCTTCCAGAACATCGCATTGCTCTTGAGCCGTAGATTGATCACTCGACGGATACCGCTCTCGATCGCACCACTTCCGCAAGGAAGACCAAGTTGTTTGAAGCGTACATACTTCAAACGACCCGCTTCGCCGTGACGATGAAGATAAGAAATCTCAGTCGCCAGTGCTACGTTCGGTTGGTCGGTGTCTTGTAGCTCATTTAAGTCGTCAACGACCTGTTGCCATTGGCCGTTTCGAAGCTGGCTGCGGAGGTGACGATACAACGGGTTTCGTTCCTCGACGCTCAGGCCCAATGAAGCCAGTGCCTGCGAAATGTGATGCACTGCATGGCAGCAATCCAAGACTTCATAGGTCGGGACATCCTTCAGTCCGGCAAGCTGGATGATGCGGTCGATACGATCCCAGATCCAGGGAGCACCATCGGCGACGAACGTCACACTGAGGGCTTCCGCCGCACCAAGCCGATGAAGATGCATTGCCACCACCTCGGCGATCGCATCAGGACCAAGCAGCGTCCCGTCGATGGTCGCTTTGGTTTTCTTGACCATCTTGCCGTGCTCGTCATGGATGAAGATCGTCATCAGCTTTGGCTCACGCCAATCCGCCGAAAACGTTCGACGTGGCGTGCTCTTGGAACGTCCCGGTGCGTTACCAGTCAGCAAGCCGTTTTCATCGGTTGGTTCAATGACAGTGGATTTTGGCTTCATTTCGCCACGAATTTTCATTCGCCCGCCGTCGATTTGCACCGACACGCGTTTGCCCGATAGTTCGCCGGACGCTTTGAGTTGCTTGCTCCGCAACAGTGCAATGCGGTGTCGTCGCAATGCCAACAATCCTGCACCGCACTGATAGGTGATTCGCTTGACTGTCTTGATGTCGATATCAATCCCCTCGCGAGTTAGCTTCTTGTGAGCAAACGCGATCGAAGGACACAATGCCATTTGACGGGCCACCTTGCTTTGCAACCCCGGCGAGACGCCTTTGCCAAATCCGAACTGCGATAAAGTAATGTCTAGCCCGACCCGCGGCGCGTCGTCTTTACGAAAGCGTTTCTTCTTGGGAGCGCAGTACAAGGTGACCGCCCAAACGATCATGCCCCCGAGTAGTTGAACGGCGACGGAGCGCTCGCGACCCTTCTGAAGCGGACGAGAAAATTCTCTCCTGGTTTGTTCAGCCGCCTCCAAAACCTTGCCTTCTTTGATAGTCGCCGCCATCAAACCAGCAACCAGCAAGTCGGCTCCGTGAGCGTACGCCCGATGCACCCTGCGTTCGATGGATTCCAGGTCGCCTGGGCAGTTGATCAGTTGCTGTGTCCATTGCACTGCGTCGACACTGATCTGAGAAGTAAAGCGAAGAATCATTTCTTGATTTGATTCGATCAATTTGCCATGCGATCCATCCACGGTCATTCCCTCCATTAGGTCACCAGCATCCTTGCCACGAGTTAGAATTGATCCATCAAGGCAATCAATTCTAACCTCGGGAAATCAGGCGAAAACGGGCCAAAGGCCAATTCGATTTGCTAGCAAACATGTCCGTAGAATGGGAATGCACCCTCTTCGATGGAGACCTGAGCGAATGACTCTCTCGCCAACAGATGCACCGGTCGAATCGGAACTGGTCGAGGAGCCCTTGCTTGCCGAACTGGTTAGGCCAGCGGGAGTCGACCCCAATGATTGGCAACAGTTGATTGCCTTGCAGAGGCGTTTGCTTACGGTCGATACTGACGATGAACGCAAAGAACACTTGCAGGCAACCATCGGATTGGCGAGACAACTTGAAAAAATCCTTTCCGACAAGTTTCCGTCTGAGTCGCAGCAGTTCGCGACACCGACAGCTTGGGTCCTGGCGTACGCTCGATACCGATTAAGACGAGCGTTGGCCTATCGCGAATTGCCGGAAGTGCGAGAGCGATGGCCGATTTCGAATCCAGATCATTATGAAGAACAGCTTACAGCTGCCTATCAACGACTGACAACGCAAGCGAGTCAAGACCTGCCCGAGTTCGTTCTCCTTCAGAATCGGATGTTGCGGCGAGCCGGCAAGATTGGGCGAGCGTTGGAATTACTCGAGGAAAGCCGGCAATCCGTTGAACCGAAATGGTCCCTCAAAAAAAGGCGTGACCTGCTCCAAGAACTCGGCTGGGATCCAGCCTATGAAGAAGCGAATCGGTCAGCGATGGCGAGACGTGATCAACCCGTACTATCCAGCAGCCGAGGTCGATGAACCGGGTGAGCCGCAACCGCCTGACAAACGACCATCGCTGAATGTCGCCGCTGCGATCGTGTTTGCCTTCATCGCATTGTACTTCCTGATGGCGGGATCAGAAATCGAGAGCGGCGAAGCGTTACTGGTTTCGCTCGCGTGTAAGGCATTCAACGAGACCAACTGACCCGCCAATTCGAGTATCGCATCCGATGGTGAATTTGATTCGCTCATTCAATTTACCCGCAAAGATACCAAACCAAAGATGCGAATTCTCGACTAACCAACCGACAACCGATCTTCCTCTAACGTAGCGAAACCGTGGCAAACGCAGCAATTTGACGAATGTTGAGCCATGGACCTGCAGCCTAGCATGATTGCAACTAGAATTGGCGGTATAATTTCGCAAAGGAATACGGAAGCATGAGCAATGAGTCGGCGTTGGCGAGGGCGGTGGTCGTAGAGCGAGTTTCGTCAATGGCGCAGCTGGACTCGGTCAAGGAAATCTATCGGGAACATAAGTCCATTCTCGGCTTCATGCCTGACGGGGCGTTTGACGATCGTTTTGCAAACGGTCAGATCTACGTTGCGACCGCGGAAGGCGAGGCTGCGGGATACGTTCTCTTCTGGCGAAACCGCTCTGACGAGGTTCGAATCGCGCACTTGGCGGTCCGGAAGTCTTGCCAGCGCCTTGGTGTTGCAAGCGCATTGCTGGATCGCGTGAAGCAAGACCACTCGATGTGTAGCCGCATTCGATTAAATTGCAGGTCTGATTTCCCAGCCGCTCAAATTTGGCCCAAACTTGATTTCGTAGCCTGCGGTCGAAAACCGGCAAAGAAAGCAGGGCAAGAATTGACGGTCTTCCAGTATCGGCTCAATGACACGCCACTATTCGAGATTCTTGAGGATGAAAGCCGGCTACCCGTCATCGTCTGTGACGCAAACATCTGCATGGACATCGAGTATCCGGAACGCGGAAACCACGAGTCCTCCTGCGGCCTGCTGGCCGACTGGCTAGTTGACCAGATCGAACTGCGAGTCACTGAAGAAATTCTAAATGATTTTGATCGACAAGACACTCTAACTCGAAACCAGATGACATCCGTTGTTCAATCTAACTGGGATCAGGTTGATGCGGATCCTGAAAAGATTTCACGCTACCGAACGCTCGTTCGTGAAGTGCTCGGAAAACCTGAACGCGACGATGATTTGTCCGATGAGAAACACCTAGCGATCGCGGCGGCAGTGAACGCTGCGGCGTTCGCCACTCGTGATCGACGAATTCTAAATGCAGCACCCGACTTGCTCGCAAAAACCGGATTGCGGGTACAACGCCCTTCGGAAATCATCGCGGAACTTGATTCACTCCAGTCTGCTGGAAAGCCTCACTTCGGCGACTTGAAGAATGCAGGTATCTTCAGAACTCAAGTCACTTCCATTGGAGAGGTCGATGCGGAGCAGTTCATGAAGTCGACTCACGGCGAGACAATCGGAGAATTTCGTCGTTATCTGGATGATGCCTTGGCGGCTCCAAAAATTTACCGAGTCGACGCCATCAGGTCCGGTGACGGCAATCAACTTGCGTTCATCGTCGCTCGTCGGACCAACGAAATCGAGCACCGAATCGAAAGGCTCCGCATTGCCCACAGTTTGGAGGGAAGCAGGCTTGCTGGCGCCCTCATCGAACATCTTGCCGAACGACCGCTGGGTTGCGCATGGAGTAATGCGAACGTCTGTCGCGAATGCGCCGTGACCGTCGTCGAGGATCCGTGGCTTTCCAGTGATTTTGCAAGGTCGTGTTCCAACCGGGGCTTCACGTACCAAGGCCGTGAGCTGGTCAGGATTTCGATGCCCGGAATGTGGACGCACACCGAACTCCAAATACAGCTCGGTCAATTGCTGGCGCAAAACGCAATTCCGCAGTCGCTTGCGGATCGTCTGCATGCGTTGGCGGTCCTAGGTGATGTGGCTTCGATTCGAGAGCTCGAACAGCAAATTCACCCTGGAAAAGTGACTTTCGGTGATTTGCCTACCTGGATCGTTCCGATACAGCCCGAATGGGCGCAGGAGCTTTTCGACATTCGCCTGTGGAATCGACCGCTCTTTGCGGCCGAAACCAATTTGGTCATTAACCCAGACTCGGTATACTACAAACGACCTCGCAACAGCCCAACTGGCGAATTCGGTCGAATCTTGTGGTACGTCAGCGGGGAAGTGGAAAAAGGCGGTAATTCCATACGAGCTTGCAGCGTCATGACCAAACGTGTCACCGGGCCGGTCAAAGATGTCTTTCGAAAATACGAACGGATGGGTGTTTTTGAGTGGAAGCAGATCAAGGAGCACTTTAAAAGCGCCACGGCGGAAGCGGTCGCCATCGAGTTCAGCGATACCGAATTGCTTCCTCATCCAGTCAGCTTCAACCGTGCCAACGAGATCCTTGCTGCGACCGGGATGAAACCCAATCAGTTTCAATCGGCCTTGCGGATCACGCCACTTACGTTTCACCAACTGTACGCCGAACTCACGAAAGCCAATTAGCTTCGATGCTTTTTCTCTCGATCCACCCCGAATACGTCCAGGCGATCCTGGAAGGCCGAAAGACAGTCGAACTGCGAAAGCGGCGGCCCCGTGCCGAAGTGGGATCGACGGTAGTGATCTACGCAACCACGCCTCAGTGCAAAGTTGTCGCGACGGCCATCGTGGCGCGAGTCCAAACCGACGAGCCAGCGGAGCTTTGGCGGCACGTTCGTGACACTACTGCGGTGAGCAAGAAAGCGTACGACGAATACTTCGCGGGTACAGACACTGCCGTCGGAATCCATTTCTGCCAAGTTCGCCGATTTGACGATCCTATTCCGCTTGGAGATCTTCGTGAGCGCTGGCAAGGTTTCCACCCGCCCCAGCAGTTCCGCTACCTCTCTGACCAACAGCAGGAACTCATCTCGTTACGCGGCTCGACTGAAATCTCCACTTAAGTCTGTCGCTAAGCTTGAACGTCGGTCGCGTTTCGATCTTCTCGCAAATAGACGTGGATCGAGTCTGCTGGGACTTCAAAGCAGCCGAAGAATCGCAAGATCACATCTCGAATTCCGTTAGCCGACAAATTGCTTTCGATGAACAGGTCGTCTGCCAATCGCATGGGCTTTCGCAAACCGACAGGGCTGGTGGCAATCGTGTGTTTGCCACGGTTGCTGATAAAATCGGGGTTCTCGACAAGTGAACGAAACCGATCTTCGTCGCGGTGAACTAACTGCAGGCAAATCAGCTCGTAGAGTCGCTGCCACGTGGTGACGCCGGTGGTCGCACGGCCTTCTAACACAAATGCAAACGGGCGTTTGAATGTAAAATCTTCGTCGAGGCTGTGGGGAACCTCTCGATCCAAGTCGGAGATGATTCGCGAATTGCTTTCGTGATCGTCTGCGCCGGATTGTTCTTCAGATTCCAGACGCACCGACGTGTATTGCTGAACCAACTCCGAAAGCTCACTGGCGACGGAGTCAAACGCCGCCACTCTCTGGTTGTAGGCCCGTTTGAAAGTCACCCCATCTTCTAGAGCTGTGTCATCGTTGTGGTCAATCGACTGCCAAATATCGTCCGAGAGCGCCAACAGATTCTCACGAACCGCTTCGAGGTCTTCGAGGATGAGGCGGGTGCGTGATGCGGCGGAGGGGTTTTGTGGTGACATGGATCAAGCGAACTGCGTGCTGGGTGGATTAATGAGACGAAACGCGTGGGGGACTCGTGGCAATTGCGGGAGTAGAATCCCGCGTGGGCAGCAGAGTTCGGCACAAATTTCCAGCAAACAAATGCTTCGTGAAAAACCGCCTCCGCCTCATCTGTGGATACACGAAAATGACATGCTAGGTGATCCGAACGGTCTATAGAAGATAAGGGTCTCAAATCTCGCACTAACATCTCACTTGGCGATTCGATGCTGCTTACGAGGTGTGTACGACTTCGCGACAAGCAGTTCAATCTGGCGTGTCACTTTCATGACAGTGTCAACGCTGATTTCGGGAATCTGTTTGTCTTTATCGAGATAGCCCGATAGGTACTTGTCTGAGCCTGGGTCCAGTCCATGCCGTTTGCACACAAGATAGCAGACAGATTCTGCCTCAAACTCGCGGACTTCGATTGAGGCACCTCTTCGATCCGGCCACCACCGGCTATCGAGCGTTCCAAGGTGGCCACAATACAGATGGGCCAATTCATGGACAGCGGTTGCGAACTGTGTGGCCTCGGAATGGCTTGAGTTGAGCAGCATTTCATAGCTGCGTGGGACGGCAAAAGTTTTGGTTTGATATTCAATTTGCTTGGTCGGCTCCGCAGGTTGAATCGAACCAGCATTTGACACGCCATGCGCTACGGTTCGCACACGAATCCCATCACGTTTACAGTTGCACTTCAAATTCTGAAAAAGATGACCGACTTTGCTGACGTCGGCTCCGTGGACCGCAAATGGGTTCGTGATCTTCTCCGGAAGACTGTTGCATTTAGGGTCGCCTGGCTCAACATCACTCACATCAAAAACGAACATCACAGGACCACCGGGCTGGAGAATCAACAGCGGCTGTGCACCGGGCTTCACGACGTGATCGTACTCCTTTTTCCACTTGCTCGCAGTCAAGACGTATCGAGCACCGCGTTTTTGAACGTGCACAAGCATTGCGTTGTACGCGGAATAGCGTTTGAATCCTGCAACGAATTTGAGTAGTTCCGCGTAGCCTTCGGCTCCGCGGTATTGCGACGTCGCTACGAACAGTTCATCTAGAAGACGCTTTTCAACGTCTTTTTGGAACTGCTGAGCAGGCGATAAATCTTCAATGACCTTGCTGATCAAGTCAAAAGACTCATCCTCCGATGATTGATCCGGAACCCCTTGCCCTGAGTTCCGCGGAAGTGTATCGCCTCCGACCGTCGAGAGAGCTTCGATCGGTGTCTTGGGTTTTCCAAAAAAGTTGAACACTATACAAATCAACTAAAAACAAAATTGTTTTAACGTGGTGCAACAAGATATGCAAATTCATCGCCCAACAAGTGCAGTAACTGATCGGCAGTCAAACTGAGGAGGTCGTATGTTTTCTCCAACTGACGAATGCGAGTCGGGAATCGGTGAGTTAAATCGCCGGCGGTGATCTTGCCAGGACTGTTAACTCCCTTCCGCGGTCGGTTCGTTTTGCGATCCCAATACAGGCGGTCAAGCACCTCGAAAATACAGTCGATCCGCGTGAGATACAGTCGCTTGAAAATATCCTGAGTGAACTTGTCCAGTTGATGAACCGTTGTGTCCAAGAAGAGCCGATTGTGAGTTGGCGAGACATCCTTCGCATACCATGCGACAAACAATAAGTGACGGTAAAAGTACAGCGACTGATCGGGCATGAAAATGTAGGTATAGTCATTTCGCACCTTCCGCTGCCCGTCGATTTCAGGGCAGATTTGATCAAAATAGAACAACGACAACCAAGTCCACAGACCCGCATCATTACGTAGGTCAATCGACGGAATCGTGCCGAATTTCTCATGAAAGTAATCCGCTGCCTCCCGTCGGGACGCGAATCCACGAGATTCAATGCAGACGTCGTCGTAGGCAAATTTGGTGAGACTGCGGTCGTCGAGCAGCTCGATAGGATTTTGCTGTTTTCTGCCGTCACGAAGTGATTCCAAGAATTCTTTGACTGCTGCGATTCCTTTTTGATTGAAGGATCTGACTTCGATACCGTTCATGTTTCCTCCAAGTTGCTATGGCCCGATGCAACGTACTGATTCCGTAGCCCGTGTAGTTCACAAAACGAAATAGCGACAAGCTCAACCCATTCGTCGATTTCTTCAAGCTCCGACGCATCGGGCGGATTGTCATGGGACGGGTGGATCTTTCTCGCGAAGCTGAGCCACAGTGTTGACCAGGTGTCGTCATTGGCTTCCGGATCGCCGCCTGTCGCAATTGCGCGAGTGAGTATTTGCCGGACGATTTCAGGATAGATTAGCGAATAGAACACAGGGTCGCTGCGAATGCTTTCGCTTAACCCGGGCACTTCACTGTTGACGAACAGAAACACGTCATGCTCTTGGAAATCGAGCTTCCAAAGCTGCTGCCCGAGCGGTCGACGTTCGACGGGAAGAATCCCTTTCCGCCCGCTGACGGTTTGTTCGCCGGTTTTTTCAGGACGAATGCTGTCGGCGACTCCCAACAGGCGCCCCACTTGTTCGCTCCGATCAATCACTTTGAGTGAAAAGAACACGTTTTGACCCGTCAACTGATCAAGAACTTCGCCACGAGGCTGCGCAGAGTTCCAACGGTGCCGCAATCAAATCGTTGCACGACAGACGAGCCTGCCGATGTCCCCTCGATCACAACCGACGCAGCCTCTGGAAAACCCACGTCGGCAATATTGATCTCCGCATCGAACGTGCGTGGTTCTCCGTCATAGACTTCGATCGCGACGCAACTTTGGTTGATGCGCTTACGTCCCAATGAATTCACACGCTGAATCATGTTCCGTCTCCTTCTTCGCCCGATATCTCGTCGATGCGAATGAACAAATCGCGATGGACATCGAATCCCGTCGCAGTCAACTCAAATTCGGGGTCGGTCACTTTCACATCGATCACATTTCCACTTCGCAGTGTCGCTGCAATCCCTTTCCCCTTGAAGTTAATTTGCTTTTGATCCTTCGCACGGAAATCAAAGTCGAAAGGGCTCCAGTGTCTCAGCGGGTTCCCGCCGGCCATGTCGTAGGCAACCGAGATACGCAAGACCGCATCGTCGGGTAGGGGAAGTGATGGCGAAGAAGTTACCCGAAAGCCACTCGGCTTGGGTGCGCTGCGGTACCACCGTGGCGTCGGCGCGGGCGGCGTGATCGACCGGTCCGACTTGCCTTTCTCGCTGGGACGACGACCCGGCGCTGGTGACGAAACATTCTCAATCGAAAAGAAATCGCTGAGCAGGTCGAAATCGGCCTCTTCGGTCGGAGGCGTCAGGTACTCCGCGAGAGCGTCCACTACTTTGCTCGCGAATTTGACACGCCCCTTCCAGGTCTTCCATTTCCGATTGGGGCGTTCATCGTTGGAAGTGTCCCAACTGATGTGAGATGGACCTTCCGTGTCACCAAGCAGCGACGCTAGCGGACCGGGTTCCACCATGGCCCATGCCTTGATGCCGCGCATGCTGCGTTTGGAATTCAGCCGGGTGATCGTCATTCCCTCGCGAACGTAGTAACTCTCATATCGCTCTGTCCCGCTTTGCCGTTGAAGGTAAACGAGCATTTCGCCCTCGTCATAGCCGCCGGTTTTTAACGGCAACGCCATTCGGACTCGAATTGCCACCAACGCTTCTTCCTTGAACATCCGACGAAGCTTGTCTCGATCTTCGGTCGCGAACGATTCATCGTCGATAACAGGCATTCCCGATGTCCCCAATAGTTTCGTGGAGACGATTTCATTCGCAGCGGCCAAGCTAGACCGCACCAAGGATAACGGGGGCGGACAACTCTGTTTGTGAGTCACGCGGCCACGCCACTGCAGCGAAGAGCAAACACTGTCAATAGAATTCGCGTCGACCCGAATTTCGGATTGTCCACTGGGCAGACCGGGGCCGGCAATGTCCACGACCAAGTCACCCTTCAGGATCGGGACGAAGAAATTAATGGCCACCAGCCGTAAGATGCTCTCGGCGCGAAGCGCGTCGGTTACATACGGAACCACGACCGAAAGCCCAGGCTCCGTTGTCCGCGTCAACCCCCAATCGGAAGAGAATCGATCAACAAGAGAGTTCTCGCTGATGGGAATTGGCAAGCCATCAGTTCCTGTACCGCCACACCAAAATCCTTCCGGTGCGTACTCGGTGCCCTCGTGCTCGTGCAGTCGTAACACCGCCTGACCCATCAGATATCGCTGATTGTCTTCGTCGCGGATCGTCAATCCGAGCATGCAGCCCACTCGACTTGCCGCTCGGTAGACCGTCTTACCGAGGCCCCATCGACCGAGGTCGTCACCCGTTTTTCCACTTCGACCAATATTGCGCCAAAACCAGAAGAAGTCTTCACGTCGAGGGTGACCAGGTGGTGGATCTTTCGCGAGAGCGACATCTCCCCCGAGTCCGCAGGTGCCAAAGTCTTCACAGACCAGGAATCCAAAATCGAGCTGTGGTACACCACCAGCACTGAATCCGACATCACGGTGCCGTAGCGCCGGTTCGAGTCTTGAGAAGTACGTTGGCAAGACATCCTTGGATGGCAGTTTGTGATGCGGGTGCAATCCAAATCGCAGCCGTACAGGTCCGTCACCGGTTCCAGCATCCATTGAATTCTGGATGACCTCTCTGACGAGTGCGTCGGTTCCGGCATACTCATTCTCACCCGCATCTTCGGTCTTGAAAAGCTCAGTTTCTTGCGGGTCGCGACGAACCGCAGCACCCGATAGTTCGGCAAAAATCCATTGGCTCATGTGTTCGGGGTCTCGCTGGGGTTTCTCTGGCTGCTGAATCGGCTCATGCTGTTTTTCGGACTCTTGTCTGGAAACGAAATCGACCTCAGGCTCCTGCCTGATTGTTGGAATTCTGTCAGGCACAGGCTTGGCGGCACCGCCGTCAAAGGTGGGATCTAGAGAACAAGTATCGTCCTCGAAAAAATCGGGGAAATTGAATCGCAGAGCATTTCGTAATTCCTCCTCACCGCGTGCTTGAATTTGGCGGACACGCTCGCGGGTAATTCCCAGGACACCAGCACATTCTTGGAGCGTCATTTCTTCGTGCACCAATCCGTACCTAGCTCCGATGATTTGACAATCTCGCGGGCGTAAATCAACCATCTCTCCCAGCACCGCCTGCGTCATTTCGTCTTTAACCACGCGATCCAAAATCGGCTCGTCTGTCGATTCGATCGAACGCAATTCGTCAAATTGCTCACGGTCCAATTCCGAGAAACACAATGCCTCTTTCACGCAGGAATACGTTTCCCAATGTGCTCGTGCAATCCCAAGCTCTTCAAGTTGAGATTCGAGCTCTTCGTCCGGCAAATCATTGCCGTGCGTCGCCAACAGGCGTCGATGCTCGAATTCAAATTTGTAGGCCGGCCAAAAAATGTGCGGAGGAAATCGGATGAGCAGCCCTTCGTTGACGCCATAGCGTTGGCATTTCTGCCGAATCCAATAGCTCGCGTAGGTCGAGAACTGATAGCCCTTCGCGGGATCGAACCGTTTGGCGGCTTCGATCACGCCCATTATCGCGATCTGCTCAGCATCTTCAGCATCCAGCCCGACCCATCGGATCAACATGCGTGATGCATTCTTCGCTAGCCTATGATGAAACAGAACGAATTCGTCGAACGCATCCTGATCCCCCGCTCGCATCCGAATCGCCAACGAATCGCTCTGGCGGGAGAAGTTAGGATAGCGTGCGAAAAGATTTTGCTCTGACTCGACATCCAGTGCCGACCGAACCCTCGAAATCGCACCGACGATCGTCGCCGACTCCTCTTCGTCCAGCGTGAACCGAAGTAACTTCAAACGAGACAAGAGCGCCGCCGGTGGCTCAGCGGAAAAGAATGGATGCTCTCGATGCCGCAATCGCTTCCCGTCTTCCCGGATCGTAGACCATTGCCAAACCTGCTTGGCTGGTTCGTCGCTGTAGAAGATAACGATGTGCTCGTGGTATCGACGTGATAGCAGTCGTTGCAAATGCCGCAACAAACCACGATTGGCAACGACCGTGCGATGAACCTCACACGCGAGCGCCATGAATCCACGTTTCGACGCGAGCGTTTCAAAACGGAAGACCTCATCCTCAAGCGAAAGCTCAAATTCCGCAGAAACGTGATCCCAACCAAGTTCGTCGATGAACAATTCGCGCAGGGCATGGTCACACAAAAAACGCTGAATCGACCGTGCACCAACTGCGATCATCAATGAAAACCAGAATCCTATCTAACAACCTGTTCCCAGGCTCCCGGCTGGAAACACAATGTCCTGGAAGCTCCCGCCTCCCGTCCCATGCAATCGGCAGGTGGGAGCCTGCGGTGTATTACATTCCCAGGCAGAGCCCGGGAACGAGACCTACGTTCAGGCCATCAATTTAGCACCCGCGGACAGCAGCGTGGTGCAGCGAGGATCGAGGCACACGACCGATTTCCGTTTTGCTAAAAGCCCAAGCACGAACTTCTCCGTACGGCTTCCCTCCGCCGCGTGCGCGACAATGACATCGGACGCTAAGTCCGCGACCAAATGGTTGCGGGCCAGCGAAGAAGATGCCGAATTCGAGCGAACCGACTCGGAAAGCGACGAAATAACCATCAAGCGTTCTTCAGACATCGCCGGCTTCAGAGTCGCTGGAACACGATAACGAACCAGACTACGGGCCGGGCAAACAATCAACCGGCATCTCCCACCGAGCAGTATGTCCAAAAAACTCTTTTCCATTGCCGAATGAAATCCGCCGACGATTGTTGTTTTTTCGTCTTCCGCAAGTCTACCGATCCACTTCGTCGTCTTCAGGATCATATCGCCAGGACACTTCGATGAACAGAAAATCGCGGTCGGTTGTCTGGTCAGCAACGATGAGTTTCCGAGGAAGTTGAGGGTTGGATAAGCTTGTTCGCAAAGCCTATTCGGCCAGCAAGCTTGTCCGGGAACAAGGGTCTCGCAACTCGGGTCAATAGTCATCGCGAGAGGGTCACACCGAAAGAGAGATTCATCTTGTTGACGCGTATGGTGGAAACGGGATACTTTTGGAGCGGGGGTGTGCATCCCGCCTGGTTCGATGGTCGGGCCGAATAGCCCCGGCTTCAACATTATAGCGAAAGCGATTGCATGTTTGGATTGGCAGAACTTTCCTTGTCCAGTCCGCAGAGCATTCCGCTCGTGACAAGCAAAGGCAACCCGATTGCCAATCACCAAGGAACGGAAGTCGCCGCAGGACGGATTCAAGCGTTCGAAGACCAATGCCGACAGCGTCAATGGACGTTCCGACGGCACGCCGGCGGACTCTACAATTGCGCAGGATTGGTCTGGGCAAGCCGGCGGACGGGCATTTCGCAATCCGAGGATTGGCGAAAAATCCTTGTCGATGACGGCTATCGCCGGACGAAGACCCCGCAAGTAGACGATCTTGTTCTGTATCGTGATATAGACGACAATTCGTACCTTCATGTGGCCAGAATCGTGGGTTTGAAGCCAGGATTAACGGAAAAATCGGCACTGCTGCCGGTTGTCCTCAGTAAGTGGGGCCACGACATGGGCGAATGTTTCCATTTGTCCCGAGACCACGGGCTGCCCTCGACGTACAATGTGGAAGAAGAAATTTGGACCGAGAGATCAAACCATGAATCAAATCCCGCGACAGCTTGAAGCACTCACCACCGACGATTTTCGCGAGCAATTCTTGCAAATCGGTTCGGCCGAGGGTATCTATCACGCGATGCGCCGCAGTCTAGAAGTCAAATCGCTGAACTCTGGGCTGCGTGAAGAGGCCATCGGCGAGTCGCAGCTCGATCGCTTCATTCGATCGCTACTGAAGTCGTTCGTTCCTGGCCAACAATTCAAGGATCAGGTCACGATTGCCGCTGTTGCCGTCGCCTGCGAAACGATCAACAAAAAGTTTGCTCGCGATTACATCGACTTCCTTGCAAACATGCAGGCCAGCGAACTGTCACTCGCCTCCCTGATTGCACGCCAAGCCCGACGGTCGATCACAACCACAACGACACGCACGTTTACGGTTTCCACGCCGAACACCCAGTGGCGGATGGTCGATCGCTTGGCGAAGTCGAGCGTAGGCCAGATTACGCAGACTTTTGACAAAGAACTGGTCTGATGCCAAAGCTGGAATACTTCTTGCTTTGCGAATCCGTGTCAGTCGATCAGGAAACGAACCGAATTAGCCTGTTCAATGTTCTCGAAGACTTCCAAGTAACACCGCCGCAGCAAACGGCAGATTCGACAGCACAGGCACCTCAATACATCTTGAGCCAGTGCGTTGCTGTGGCTCTGTTCAATCGCCAGTCTGATGACGGCGACCGTGAATTCAGCGCGTCGCTTCGATTCAATTCGATGGACACGCAACAACCTGTGCCCGAATTGAAGTTCAAAATGGAACGCAACCGGCAGCGCATCATCATGCGATTTGTGGGAATGCCACCAGTTGGCGAGGATGGCGTCTTACGATTCGAGTTATTCTTGGACGGCGTTTCCTGTGCGTCTCACACTGTTCATTTGCAAACCGAAGGCTAGTGGTCGAGACAAGCAGGTGAAATCACCTCCTTCAAATTTGCGCGAATGGGCAGCCACTATTCCCGCCTTCGTTTTCTGTCTTTCACTCAGAGCCATCCCATACGGGCAATTCTCTTAGGACATACTTGGCTCGTCCGTGACCGAGACGCGTCGCCGTCAACTTGATGGAAACCGGTGTTCCCAAATTTCGGTTGATAGAGGCCGGGTCTGAAATCTCGCTGGCGATTTTTCCGCTGATGACAGATTCTTCACTTGCAACACAAAACTCGAACGTCCGGCGATTCGGCAATACGCCTAGGAAGGCTCCTGAATATGACTCAGTCTCCTCATGAAAATTTTCGCGATCCAGGCGTTTCAATCCTTGCTGAACTTGTGACACGTCTCGAAAACCAAAGTCGCGATCACGATACGACAAGCAGCACACTGCGTCATGCGCAACCATCACTTCCAGAAATCGACGCAGATTCGTGACCGCACGCTCGTCCAAACCCGCGATCGAATCCGTCAATTCGTCATCGTCGCCGACGACACTCTCCAGCAAATCACGACTCTGCGACAATGCACTGGCGATCGGCGATTCAATTTCTCGAACCATTGTTTGGACAACATGCTCTTGAAGTTCAAACCCAAACGACCCCGTAGCAGTCCCCGTGACGAGTAGTTGAGTTTCATCTCGGTTGGGTATCGGCCCGGTCCACGCGACCGGTTTAGATTGCGCAGCGGCCAATACCGTGACCAGCTCACTGAATGCCGCCGTCGCCTTGGAAGCGAAATCCGCAAAGATCCCCGTTGATCCGATGACCGGACGACCACGAAAGGTGAGTCGTGCTTTGGCGGCTGACGGTTTGGTCGGCAATCTCGATAGTTCGTTTTCAAGCTCCGTGATTCGCGATTCAAGGCTCAAACGGTCAATCGCAAATTCCTCGGGAACTTCCCCCAGCATTCGACGAACTGTTTCAATCTCACTGCGGAGGCGTCTTTCATCGGAAATCATCATGAATTGTCCTCCATGGTAAGTGAGTTCAAAAGTTGCAAAGCCGTCGTATCGTTGTTTGGTTCCAAGTCGACCTGAACGAACCCCTTCCAATTAAGATCCCGTCGATGCGACCAAACGCTGTACCAGTAACAGCTCCGGCTCACCAGCAGATGAGCGGGGAGGGCGAGGTTTGTTGTGTAGGCGTCGACTTTGAACTTGGCTTTGACCTGCCGGGTATCGAACAAGTCGGGAAACGACTTGGCCAATTCCAACTCCGATTTCCCGGATGGAGAGTGAAAGAATGTGACGCAGTCAATATCGTTGGGTGGTCGAGACTCGGTCATTTCGACATCTTCGAGAAAGCTGCCGTCAAGCCATTGAAAACCACTTACAATCCCAATTTCGTGAAGTGATTCCCGATAGCTCAACCAGCCGGCCAGAATCTCTCTCCTCGGCTTGGACGTGCCAAACCGAAGGATCAAATCATCGATTGAGGAGCGATAGGGTGATCGAGCCTCGGACACCGGCGCAACCATATCAATCGGCGGCAATACGCCAGAGGCGGTCCAATTTGGAATCGACATCAGAGTTCTCCCGCCTTCATTTTACCACTCGGTGTCACACGTTTGGTCCCGCTGCGACAAAAGATTTCATCCAGCATCGCGGTCCTCTCGCAGGAAGATCTGCAGACTCTCACGCTCGATGCCGAAAACTTCGAGCATATTGCGGATCACGTCACGGAGTCCATTGGCGGACAGGTTGATCTCGGTGAAGATGCCGTCGCTCAGCCGGCTTGGGCTGCGGAGCTCGTTGGCATCCGTGGTGAATTGGCGATGCCCGCGGCTGGAAACGAATTTGTCGTGGTCGATCAAGGTGAGAAAGAGATCGCGGTTGCCACGGATCAGCGTGATGCAAACCAACTCGTAGAGCCGACGCCACGTGGTGATGCCAGTCGTTGCCGCACCGTCCAAAATGAAACCGTGCGGGCGTTTAAATGTAAAATCCTCATCGATTGAGTGTGGCTGCTCACGATTGAGTTGCTCGATGATCCGTTCGTTGCTCAGTGAGTCGGCGTCACCTGACTCTTCGTCCTCGGCCAAGTCGACGCGAGTGAACTGTTGAACGAGCTGCGACAACTCCGAAGACAGCGCATCAAACGCCGCCAGCTTGGCGTTATACGTACGTTTGAACTCGACGCCCTCTTCCAAGGCGTCGGAATCGTTGTGGTCGATCGATAACCAAATGTCGTCCGACAATGCAAGCAAGTTCTCTCGAACCGCTTCCAAGTCTTGCAGGATCTGCAGGGTCCGTTCAGTCATAGAATCACGTCCGAAACTTTCATGGCGAAGCGTTTAAAGGTTTTGCACCTCTTGAGTTTGTTCAATGAATCAAGTGATTTAGCAAAACGCGGAGCAAACTGGACGTCGACGTACGTTTCACCAGCCAGTTTCTTTACGATGCTGGTCATCGTACCCTTTGGATTGGCAGAACGATCCGGGCGGTTCTGTTTCGGAAAATCAATTTTGTGAGTCGGGCGTGAGAGCAATCGACTGAGCATCGGATGGTCGAACAGCAACCATGACTCAAATTCCCGCTCGATACAAACGAGGCCCACATTGGCAGCGGTGACATTGTGTGCGGCCAGACTCGCAAGGACATCGACGCGATCGTTGTGCCAGCAAAGTTTGTCGCTGGTCTTGGGCCAAGCTGGCCGCTCATCCCATAGAATCACGACGCGCTCGCAGCCCGAGCTAAGCAACGCCTTCGCTGCGGCTCCACTTTCTTCGATTAGCCGTTTCTTGTTGTCCATTGGTACGATGTCAATCGCAATGTCCGCACCATGATCCTGTTGGAGCAACTCGCAAATGCGCTGACAGACGACAGCCTCCAAACCGAATCGTCCACACTCAACTAGCAATCCTACCTTCATTGCATTAATCCCGTGTGAGTCGTCCCATCGTGTAGAGTCGTCCCGGTGAGAACGATTTAGACCAAGCAGAAAGCTCAACCTCATTGGGCCGAGAAAACTTTGGCTCGCCATGGACGCGATCGACCACGATCAGGTGCGACAAGTCGAGAAGGTCCAACAAATAGGGCGAGTGCGTGGTGATGATGACTTGGGTTGTCTCCGCCGCAATGGCGGCGCGTATTTCCTCGACAACTAGATTCAGTGTCCGTGGATCGAGTCCGTTTTCAATTTCCTCGATTACCAACAAGGGTGGCGGGTTCGGGTGACGCAGGCACGCGAGGATTGCGACAATTCGCAATGTACCACTGGATAGCAACCATCCGGGAACTTCAAAAGACCCTTCTTTCAAGTTGAGATAAAAGGCTCGCTCTAGCTCGGATGTGATGGCGGGCTGCAAATCACTGGCGTACGGCAATACATACGACAGCGATTCCACGATGCCCAAAAAGGCTCGGTAATCCAGTTCCAGAATCTCGTTCAAGTATTCGGCAATGTTGGAGCCGTCCCGCTCCAGATGAACGCGCTTCGTTGCCCTTCGCGGTCGCTTGGGTTGGCCCATCGAGTCCGGATTGAGTGCCAGAAACTGCCAGTCAGCAAACTGCCGCATCTCAAATAACGATTCACCCAGGCCAAGTTTGCGAACTCTCATCCGCTCTGCCATTTCCTCATGGGTTTCGGTGGGCTTCCCATTGGTGGCAACATCGCAGCGGCCATCGTAATGACGTGTCCAGATTTCGGTATCGCCATTGATGGTGCTGCTCAATTTCTCCCGATAAATCGAAATCTCGTTGACGCCTTGGTCGGCAGCGATGAATTGATCCCCGCGAAAAGAATCACCCAACCACGACCACTCAAAACCAAACATCAGTGGATGTGACATTCGAAACAGTCCCGGCTCAAGCTCAATCAGGTGGCGCTCAGGTACCTTGTTCATCACATGCTCAAGCCCACGCCACCGCCCCATGGCAACGTCAAGATCTTCGACAATAATGTCACGAAACGTTTCCAACGCCTCGATGAGGCTACTTTTGCCAGCGCCATTGTTTCCGATCAGGCAAGTCAGCCAACCGAATTTGACTTCGCCGCTATCCTGAATCGCTTTGAATTGCTGGACCTGGAACATCGAAAGTGGTGGTTTGTTCATGGAATCGGTATGTTCATTCATCTTGTGATCCCATCCGATATTTGATGTCGTAGTTCAAGATGAATTCCTGTTGCTCTTCGTCGATCCCAAAGAGTTTCATCAGTCGATTGTCGATCTCATCAATAATGGGCTTCGACTTTGCTGCAACGAATTCAGCATACTCAATCTTGTCTCCGGCTTTAGTGTGGATGATTTTATGTTCGGCGTTTTCAACCAAATCAGCCATCAGCTCACTACTGCGACTCGCTAGCTCGGTATCATCCAGAATCTCGGCAGTTAACGGAAACTTTTCGACGAGCGTTTGGCTCAAGTGAAAACAGTCGCTGTACGCAACAAAATACGAATAAAACAAACTACTGTTCAGAACAGCAGTAACAATATTGGCTGTCTTTCTATCGTCGCAGTACACGTACCTGCCGTGCGCCGGTGCTCCAACCACACCATTCTTAGCATAGTGTGGCAATCCATAGACAGCTTTAATCCAATATTGACTTGCTTCTTGATAAAAGCAAAAGTGTTTTCGACCGGATAGCGACATCGTGTCCGCGATACTCCTCTTTGATTTTCCCTTGATAACCTCAAAAACTTTCGCGTGAAGTGACTGGTCATATTTCGGAATCAGTTCCGGAAAGATCGTGCCTGAAACATCAGCGGCAAACTCTAATTTCTCAAATAAATTAATCCGGGCATCTGAATTCCAGCGTTGATAGCGTGTCGATGCCAAATGAGATGTGCCAGCAGAACGGTCTCCAGCAGAAATCCAAATCGTAGAACGACAATGTTGCAATCCATCGAACAATTTGCTAGGTCGATCGTCAAATGTGATCACGTTCAATGATTCAGATTTACTTCGCAGTGCGGAGCGAACTGACGCCATTCGGGTTGAACATACCACTGGAAGCTGAACGATAAAGCTGGCTTGTCCGTTTCGTGATTTCAAAGCTAGTGCCCGTTCCGTGCAAATCCCGTGAAGGTTCCCACATCGTTCGGTGGAATACCCTCGCACCGTGTACCATTTCTTGACGGCAGAGTATTCCTTCCATGGTGGATTTCCTATGATCGCATTGAAGCCACCGCTGGACATGATCCCGTAGAATTCGGCGAACCAATGAAAAGGTTGGTGTGACTTTCTCCAGTCAGCGAACTTCTTTTGTTTCTTGGAATCAATGCCGTAGTCCCCTGCGAGGAATTCATTGAGTTCTTCCGTCAGCGTACAAAGTTCTTGTCGCAAGGTTATTTTGTCATTTTCTTTGACTTGACCGTTCAATTCCGTTTGCTGGCGTCGAAACATCTCAAAGTTCAGCGAAACGATCTTCACTTGTTTTTCCAGGTTCTTTAATTCGACACTATCGAACAACCCAAAGCGACGCTGAAAGGAATCTTTGATTTCCGAGAGCGTTGCGTACCCGACCAGCGTATTGCCAGCGCGGATGTTGAAGTCGATGTCGGGAAGTGCCTCAACTCCGAGGTTCTCTAGATCGTACTGTGGCTCAACCGTCGACATTAGCTTCAAAAACAGTCTGAGTTTGCATACCTCAACGGCCTCCGGCATGATGTCGACGCCGAATAGATTGTTGATGATGATCGACTTGAGAATAAAGTACTGCCGATTTGGGTGACTGGCCGCGTCGACGAGTATCTCCTTGAATTCTTTTAAGCGTTTGGTCAGCTTGCCCGTGCCCGTTTCCTCGGCGGCGACGACCATCTCTTCCATCTTGTCCAAGCAGCCAGCGTAGAGCGGTTCCAAAATGTTGAGTGCCGCGAACAGGAACGCTCCACTACCGCACGTTGGGTCCAGCACGCTCATCGGCAACAAAGGAGTGGCATTGCTGCCGAGTTTGGCGGGTCGACCTGCGATGGTAGTATAGATCGCCGAGAGTAAATCTGGACTTTCGCAACCGTCGATTACGTCCTGTCCGAAACGGCGAATATCCAAATTGAGCGTGATCAATTCGTTGATCGACGTAATTTCTCCCGCGGCCAGTTTCTGTCGCAGTTCCAAGCATCGCTCACGCCGGGCGATGTGTTCTCGCCAAGTTTCAGTCGGTAAGGCGACTTCCGGTGGTGCGGCGGTGTTCCAGTCCGTACGCTTCGCAACGTCGGTGATGCCCGCCGCAATGTTGGCTGGCAATGTAACTGGCGAATCCAACTCGTCATGGGCGTGAATATCGGTGAAGACTCCGTGACCTACTGCATCGTATATGTAGCGGTCGGGGTCGTCGCGAAGCAGTTGCCAAACTTCTCGTTCAGGACGAAACGGCTCGGTGTTCCGTCTCGCCGCTTCGTCGAACAGATAGGGAAGGATCGTGTTCTTGGAGATGTACTCGGTGATGTCTTCTTTGGTGTAGTACGCCCCCATCTGTTTTTGGTTGATGTACTTTTCAAAGATGTAGCCCAGCACATCGGGGTTGATCTCGGTGTCGCCGCGCAACGGGCGATCGTCGAGGTGCCAAGTGTATTCGTCGAAGAAAGCGAACAGTTTCTCGAATGCCTCGTCGGCAATCTTGATTTTTTTGTTGTTCTGCTCGATCTGATGTTCGCCAAAAATGCCGCCATTGAGATACGGAACCTGCCCGAGCAATGTTTCGAGATCAGGATCGCGATCGGCAACTCGCTTGTTCAACCCGTCGTGGAAAAGCCGCAGAAGAAAGTACTGGTAAAAGGAATGAAAATCTTTGTTCGCTTTCCGCGATTGAGCGAGCCGGGTTTTGAGGTAGTCGCGGTCGTGGTCGAGAAAGCCTTTCTTCTGAACGAAGTAAACGAACATTAACCGGTTGAGCATCAAGGATGCGTACCACTCTTGCTGCTGAATGTCCTTGATGCCTTTGATGAAGTCCTTGAATGCGTCTCGCTGTTGTTGGAATTTTGTGAAGAATTTTTTCGTCACCCGTTCGGCGTACAGCTCGCTGGTTCGGTTGGTGACATCAACGAGCGTCAGCTCATCTTCCTCGTCGAGCGAGATCGCAAGTTTGCTGAGACGTCCGGCGAGGGCTTCCCCGGAGTGCCCTTGATGGAAGTCCAGTCCGGTGCTGCGCAGCAGTTTGCCTTCTTCACGTCTTGCAATACGAAAGGATTGGCGAGTTTTGGATTCATTCGAGAAGATCACGATGTTTTCGTGCGCCGTTTTGGCGACGGCACGCTGAATCTTGGTCATCGTGGCCGCACTGGGGAATTCATCCGCTACGGGGACCAAATAGTGAAATACCTGAACCCCCTTCTTTTCGCGAACACCGTTGAGTTTGTATTCACGTTCATCGACCACGACCGGCAACTCACGACGGAATCGGTCCCAGCCCAGCTCTTCAAACATGCCTTCAAAATTGAAGTCTTTGATCAGTCGTCGGATTTTAGGGATGTCGGTCATGTTGCTTTCAGCCCCATCGAACAGATGATTTGGGTTTCGTGGTGGTCGTCATCGTCGCCGCTGAGGATGCAGAGCCGGCCTTCGGCGCGAAGTTCCAGCACACGATTGGCCAGGTCGGCGTCGGTGATGCCAGTCTTAAGCAGTCGATTCAAAATGCTCACAGCCAGAGGACGCAGTGGGTTGGAATAGATGTCGCCGATCGCTCGTTCCAGGTCTTTGATCGGAAACTGAGGCTGATCGACACCGACATCGTCGACAAAGCGCTTCATTCGCTCGTAGGTTCGGAACCGCGCCCCCGACGGGCGACCGAGCTGACCACCGGCCTGAATTTCTTCATTTGCAATAAGTTCGATACCGCTGCGGACGAGTTCATGGTGCTTGTCTTGTCGCGGCAGCGCGGGCGTATCGGGTTTACACGCAGCCGCCTTGAGAATCGCATATTGCGATTCCGATACGGCGAAGCCCTGCTGGTTGATCCAGGCCAAGGCATTGGTTCGTTCGCTGGTGCGTGCGTAGACAAGCACACCATCGGGACGCGAATCGGTTGGTTCGTGAGCCTTCGTCGCATACACGACGCTGGGTAGATTTGGAATGATGTTGGCAAGCGATGGGTCGGCCTTTATCGCGTTATCCCAGATTTGAAACGCGTACGATGACAAGTCAATCTGCGTGTCATCTTCACCGTCCAGAATCCCTGCCCGCTCGTTGTACAGGTCGTGCAAATTGGGCTGCGTCGGATCGTCCTCGAAGAACGCTTCGTCGGTGCCAACGACTTCGGCGTTCTCCTGCAATCGCTTGCGAACCCTACCACGCAGGTTGATGATCCGTTCAACGCCAGCGGCAGGCAAGAACGTGTAGCAAAGGATTTCTTCGGATTGTTGTCCGATGCGGTCGACACGCCCTGCACGCTGGATCAATCGAATGATGGCCCAAGGGATGTCAAAGTTGACAACGACCGCAGAATCTTGCAGGTTCTGGCCTTCACTGAGCACATCGGTGGCAACCAATATCCGCAGCTCGTCGCTGGCGGTAATCCGATCCTGCTTGTCGTTGCTGATCGGACTGAACTTCCACGCCACCGACGTCGGGTCGGAAGTTTGCCCAGTCACGACGCCGACGTCATCAACGCCGCGCGATTGCAACTGCTGTTTCAGGTAGTAGGCCGTGTCGGCGAACTGAGTGAAAACGAGCACCTTTTCAGCGAAGTGTTGCTGGGATACCAACTGGTGAAGTGCGTTCAGCTTGGCATCGACGTCGCTCTGCCATGCACCGCAATCTTGCAACAGTTTGATGAGCGATTCGGCGTCTTTTCGCAAATCATGTTCAAGATTGGGAACGAACCGGGACGCGGGCAGCCATTTGAATCGGCGTTTGAATTTGTCCGCATAGAGTCGATAGATGGACCAGGCTGCGTCCTCGTATTCACTTTCGCTGCGGGAAGCCAAGTTGGCAAAACTTCCCGACTGTTCGCCGGTCGACGATTGCCCAGTGTTGGTGCTGTCGTCGAACAGGTCCAATTCTTCATCGTGAAAGCTGGCATCGAGCAGCGATGCATCTTGCGATCCGATGGGAACGTCCAGGTCATTTTCGAGGGCGTACAGATAGACATAGTTTCGGAGAATGTGTCGCTCGATCGACTGCAGAAACGCCAGCCCACTGCTCTCTAATCGCTTAAAAAGATTTGTCCGACAGAATCCCATCAAGCGTTTGCCAGCACGTGACAAATCTTTGATCACGCGAGCTTCGGCTGGCTTTGGGGGCGCAGAAGGCGTCTCGTAGATGTAATTGCCGAGTCCATAGCGAGGCAATTCCAGCCGGTTAATTCGATTGACGACGGTGTCTGAATAAAGCGAAGCGTACTGATCCGCCGGGTCATTGTCATCGAGTTCAAAGCGGACAGTCTTCGGAACTCGCGTTGGAAAGGGGGCGCGTGTGCCGTCGCTGAAGGTAAGGTAGGGCCTACCGCTCGCACTGCGAATGGAATCACACGACGAGCACTTCGTTTCACTAGCCAGAATTCGTGTTCCGCATTTTCCACAATCGACGTCCGCATAATTCTCTTTGACAAAGGTGCGGGTTCGCCGCACCATGTAAAGCCGCATCAGTTCTCGCCAGTCATCGACTTCGTCGCTTTTTTCGAATGCGGCGAGTGATTTGGGGCTACATTGGTGACGACGAATGAATTCAGTCTCACCGATTTGGCGGATGTACTCCTCGGGGCGGACGCCCAGATCGGCGTCTTCTTTCAAGAACAATCGCAACTGGTTAGACAGGTCAACGTAGTTTTTGTTGTAGGGCGTCGCGGTGAGCAAAACGACTTTGCTGTCGTTCGCGGTGATGTAGTCCTGAATCGCTAGGAATCGCTTGCCTTCCCGGTTGCGCAAGTTGTGGCTTTCGTCGATCATCACTAAGCGATAGCGACGTTCATGTTGCAGTTCATGTTGTACGCGACTGGTGGACATGACCTTGCCACGCAACCCAAACCGCTCGCGGTAATCCAGCCACATCGGTTCAAGGTTCTTGGGGCAAAGAATAAGAGTTTCGATGCCTTGCTCGTCTTCAATCATTCGTGCGAGCGCCGTCGCCATCATCGTCTTGCCGAGACCCACAACGTCACCAATCATGACGCCGCCGCGTTTGTTCAAATGGTGGGCTGCAATCTTCACGGCTGCGGTTTGAAAGTCGAACAAAATCGACTCAAACTCGCGAGGTAAGCTAAACTCTTTCAGGCCGCTACGAGCTTCCTCTGCCAAATGAAAAGCGATCTTCAGATAGATGTGATACGGCAGCCGATCTTCGGGGCTGGCCCAGCTTTCATCAATGATATCGGCGAGTTCTTTCGAAATGTCGATGCACCACCGGTCGGTCCAGCGATCCTCGAACCACTGCTTTAGTTTTTCGCAGGCATCGTGATCGAGCACGTCAACATTCAATTCGCCCTGATGCTGCAGTCCCGCAAACGTCAGGTTGCTGCTCCCCAGGAAACCAATGATTGGATTGTTGGGATCTTGACGAAAGGCCAGATACAGCTTGGCGTGCAGTCGGTGTCGTAGAAATAGCTTCACACGCAATTTTCCAGCGCGGAGCTGTTTCGACAGCCGACGTAGACCGGCCTCGTCTTCGTTGGTTGGCGCACCGAGCATGAGCTGCTTTCGAAACTCGGTCGCAAGTTCTCGCTTCTTCTGAATCGCGGTTTGATTGTCAATTCCGCCATCGTCATGAACAATCGCAAAGGCTTCTTCCAGCTCCTCTTGAGGAAGCGACTGCATACCTACAAGTAGCCGACAGCACTCGCCATCATTGCCACTCCACTGATCGACGACACCGTCGAGCTTTTTCCAACCACGAAGATTGAAGTAGCCAACACAGAAGTCGGCTCGCTCCGAGACAGCAAGCGTCTCTTTCAGGGCCGGCAAGAGTGCTTGGTCGATATTGTCAAAAACGCGGGGCATCGCCTGCCAGATCCTTGTTTGACGTCGTGGGTGAAATGCCGCAGGATAATTCCATACTTCCCCAAGCACATCACGGGTGCTATGTTTCCTACGAAGTGCAATTAATTTACGCCCCGCCCGGCGAGGTCACAAGATGGCTGTCAAATCCAAACGAACCGGAACAAAAAAGATCCAGTTCGGTGAGCGAGTCCGAGAGTTGCGGAAAGGCAAGCAGTGGACCTTGCGAGACTTGTCGAAGCGAGTTGGCGTTGGGTTCACGTACCTATCAAAGATCGAGAGCGACAAGCTGGAAGATGGCCACCAAGCTTCCGAACAATTGATTCACAAGTTGGCCGTCGAACTCGGTGGGGACGAGGATGAGCTACTGCTGCTTGCTGAAAAGGTACCAGAACCCATCCGGCGGCGCGTGATCGAACGACCTGAGGTCTTTCGTTTGCTTGCCGAGCTACGCGATGAAGACCTGAACGATCTCGCGCGTCGAGCCAGTCGGATTCAGCGGAAGAGAAATAGTTGAGCCAGAACTACATGAGTAGCAACGTGAGCGATGACAGAGTTTGCCAGTGGGCAGAGTTTTGGTCGGTCTGTTCGCGACTGCTGACAATCTACCTCGAACGTTCTGCCGAGAAGATGCGCGACGCGGAAGCGAAGCAGCTCGAGCGACAGCTCAAAGAACTGGGAGGCGAGTTGCTCCCCGTGCTTTGTGAGAATGATCATTGGTTCGCGGTGGCTTCCGTTGGCATCGGGAAATGGGCGGCAATTCCGTGGGGGGCGCCAAAAGCGTTTTGAATCCGAAAACGCAGCGAGAAGGGTTGGTCTGGGTCCACGGCTCTGGGGATGATCGCGTTTCTTTCAAAACGATTTCCAACAAGTTTCTCGCCAAGTACAGTGGATAAACGCAGCGAGGAGAATGACGGGGTGAAAATCTGGTTTATTTCTGACACTCACAATCGGCATCGGGAGCTGACCATTCCTGATGCCGATATGGTGATCCACTGCGGCGATGAGTCGACGCATGGGAATGCTTGGATGAATGAACTGGAGGCTCGGCCGTTCTTTGATTGGTTTTCGGAGTTGCCTATTCCTGACAAGGTGTTTGTGCCGGGGAATCACTCGACGGCAGTGGAGCAAGGGTTGGTTCGTGCGGAGGACTACTCGAGTGTTCGGTTTCTGATCCATGACGAGATGCTTTGGAACGGGCTGAGAATCTTCGGGACGCCGTACACGCCTAAGTTCTTTGACTGGGCCTATATGAAACCCCGCGGCGAAATGGACATCGTCTGGGATTCGATCCCGAGCGATGTCGATATATTGGTTTCGCACGGGCCGCCAAAGGGCGTGCTCGATATCACCCGAGACATTGAAACGAAAGCCCCGATTCATGTCGGTTCCAAGTCATTGATGCGTCAAGTCACCGAGCGGATCCGACCACGGTTCCACGCATTCGGTCATATCCACGACGAAGCTGGCCATCGAAACTACGGCATGGTGACTCGCGGTGCGACGACTTACATCAATTGTTCGTGCTGCGACCTGGCTTGCAAGCTGCTGAACCCAGGTTTTGTTGTGGAAATCGAAGGAGTCAAATCATGAAATATGCGATCGAACCGAATCTGACGCCCGCGGATTTCATCGACGTCTTGAGACGATCGACGCTAGCGGAACGGCGGCCAGTGGATGACGCGGCGAGGATTGCCCAGATGCTGGCGAAAGCAGATTTGGTCGTGACGGCGCGAGATGAAGATGGGACGCTGGTTGGCGTGTCGCGAGCGATCACCGATTTCGCATATTGCACCTATCTGTCGGACTTGGCGATTGACGTGGCTCGCCAGGGCCAGGGGATCGGTCGGCAGCTGATTCGCGTGACTCATGAACACGCCGGACTCGATACACGGCTGATTCTGTTGGCGGCTCCTGCGGCGGCGAGCTACTACCCGCACATCGGAATGGAGAAACACGAGTCATGCTGGATGATTCCACCGCGGGAAAACCCCTAAACACTAAACTTCACTAATTAGCACTCCCTTGAAGCACGGTTCAAGATTTTGGAACGGAGGCGAGAATTGAACCAGTCGAATCGTTTGGTCCTCGGCAATGAAGCGTTTCTAAATGGCTCCGAGGGCGATATTGTTCCAGTCGCAATCAGCAAAGCGTTTCAGGACAGCGTTCACGGCTTCGACTCTCGTTGGTTCTCCCGGATGGATTCGTCGGCCAGACGTTTTCCGAAACTGACCACGTCATCTTGCATGAAACCGATGGCTTCGTAGAACGCGATCGCTTCCCGGTTGTCGCGACGCACTTGCAGGTTGATCTTGTGGCACCCGACACCGCGAAGGCGGCTCTCAGCTTCGGACATCAATATGCGACCAATCCCAGAAGCACGGTGACTCGGATGAACCGCAAGGTAGTTGATCCATCCGCGGTGGCCGTCATAGCCAACCATCACCGATGCAACGAGTTTCTGGTCTAGCATGCCAACCAAAAGCCATTTCGGTTGACCAGAGAGCTTTCGGTGAATGTCGAGAACAGGATCATTCCGCGGGCGCGTAAGATCGCATGTGTTCCAAAGCGAGACGAGCGCGACTTCATCGCTTTCTGTGAAGTCTCGAATCTTGATGGCGTGGGGCATTAAAGTTGCTTTCGTGCAGGTGAATCGCCACGACTGAGACGGTCGACGCGTTTGAGGATCGCGGGGAAGCGGTGCGGGCCGTGCATTGCGGCGATCTTGCTGGCGGCTTCTGTGATCGGGATGCCGACAGACGTGACGTAGAGCGGTCGAGTGCTTCCGCCGCGGCACAGTTCGTGGGCGTGACGCGACCGCTAGAACGGATTCTTTGCGACACCGATCACAGGAATCTGCTGGTTCATTGCATCGTAGAGATACTTTCCGAGACCTGGATGGTGTTGATTGTCCAGCCATACGTATCCGTCGATCACGATGCAGGTCGGCGGTGTTGAAAGCACTGCCAAAACGGCCTCGATGCATGGCATTTCTCGCAAGTAGAACTGACCGGGTTGGTAGTCGCGGACATTCGAGAGATTCACGACGTGCTCGGACACCGTCGCGGAATCGCTCCAGTCGTTGATGACCACGCAGGCAGCGATCGCCGTGGTCGGATCGGTATCCGACTCGGTGTAGCCGACGTCGATGCAGGCGATGGTCATCAGGTTTACAATGGGTCTGGTGTTTTATCAGGTGCGAGAAAGTCTAATTCGATGGGAGACCATGGAGCTTCAGCAATCATTCCAGTGAACATCGTGATGATGTTTGCGTGCGTGCTCGCGTCTGTTTCGCTGTTGCCTTGGTGGGCGACGGTGATTGTGACTGCCGCCATGATAGCAATCCGTAATATTGCCAGGGACCAATACGGCGGGATGCAAATCTGCATGCTTGTGCTGCCGGGAGCGATGTTGGGCATCATTGAACTCGGAAGGCTGATCCGAGATGCGGAAACGCAAGGTGCGTCACTCGCGATCGGGCCGATCTTGATGGTAACCGTGGTGCCTCTCGTCGGCTTCGTAGCCTCGCTACTTGTTCTGATGGCAGCCGCGCTTGGGGTGATGCTCGGCTGGGAATGGGCGATGGGACGTTTGAACGCATGGGCTGAGCGAAACAAACGACTGAAATAGAAAACGCCCGCGGGGGATTGCTGCCCCGTGGGCGTCTCGGATTTCAGTTCGTCTTTCGACTTACAGTTCGACGGATTCGACTTCGCGGACGAAGCGGGATGCGTCGTTTTCTAGGAACGATGAGACGACGTTGAACACGGCGTCACTGAAGCCGCCAATGTTCAGGATGTCGTCTCGCTCGGGTGCTTGCGTGGTTCCGTAGGGTTGAATGTCGATGCAGACTAGCTTTGGATCGGCAACGCCAAGTCCACGCTGGGTCTTCTTGAACTTCTCCCACTGCGTCATCACTCCGGTTGAACCGTTTCGGCCGTAGCCGCTGTAACGATTGTAGTGGGGACGTCCCGAGGTGATCCAGCTTTCGTTGTCGCTGACCAGCACGATGCCGGCGAAGGCTTGCTTCGCGTAGCGTGTGTTGGCTTCGACAAATGGCAACGAGCAGTCCGTTCCTCCGCCTCCGTACTTCGACAAGCGTGCTGACAGTGACAGGATCGTATCGCTTGGATCGACCTTTGCCTTGTAGGCTTGCGTATCGAATGGAATCACGACGCTGTCTGGGTTGCGACGCAGGATCGCTGCTGCAAATAGTGCCGCAACATCGACACATCGCATCTTCGACGTTCCTCCACGGCCTCGACTACCCGTGACCGGACTTGCCATCGAACCTGAAGTATCGAGTCCGATGATGACTGGTCCAGGTAGCGTTGGTACGTTTCCGCACGCGATCTCGGCAGCGTCATGCAATGCCGTCTTGATCTTGCTCGGAACCTCGTCCGATGCGTTCATGTAAGCCGCCAGGAACTGGTACGGAAACTGACGGCTGCGAGCGATCGCTTCGCGGTCAGCCAGTTGGCCGGCCACGTAGTCGATCATTGTGTTGTCGGTTCCTGCAAAGCCGAGGATTCCAGGCTTCTTGAATGCGTCGTGACGCAATAGCGTGTTGAGGTTCATTCGCAGTGCTTGCGGTCCCATTTGTCGGGCGATCGCCTTCCAAACCAACGGTCCCTTGGCAGCGTCGGCTAACAAGTCCCATCGAACTTGAAGGTCGCCGGCAATTAGCGTTTGGGCTTCGGCCGTGTCGGCTGCTCGGTAGGCAACGAGCGACTGAACCGTCGATGACAAGTGGTCAGCCGTAGCTGGTGCCCACTTCTCGACTGGCTTGTCGGTCAACCATCCGAACAACGCTCGACGCGCGTCATCCTTTGGCGTTGGACGTGCCATTCGCAAGATGTCTCGCAGGCTTGGATCGTTTCCGATCGAAGCTGAGAGCAACTTGCCAACAGACGCGTCGTTGAGCCAACGTTGGAACGCACGCTGCAGCGAAGACGACAGGCCCTTGCGACCGAACTGTCCTGAACGAGTCATTTGGAAAACGGTGCGTAGAACGCGGCCGTTGTCGGCGACTCGGTCGAAGACTTGGTGCATGAGCTTGGTGTCTCGCGTTGACAGCACGACGAGCAAAGCCGCTGGCATGTCCTTCATGTAAGCACGCTCACGTGAATAGACGGCCAGCTTTGCTAGGAATTCGTTGTCGTCGATCTCGTCGATCAGCTTTCGCATTGCGTCGAGTTGGTTTTGCGCGGTCGCGTAGTAGACGTTGCCGAAAGTACCGGTCGCAGCCATTTGTGCGAGTGCGTGCTTCGCAGACAACTTGTACGCTGGGCCGCCAGCTTCGTTGAAGACGGTTGCTCGTGGCAGGATGCTTGTGATGCTTTGGAATAGAGACTTGTTGGCCATGTTGACCTCCTGAGTAATGCAGGTTGTTAGCCTGCGTGTGCAGTCGCGGCAGGCTGGCAGCCTGCGCTACGACGAAGTAAGCGATCCGACGAAGTTTGGTGCAGAGGTGGCTCCCAAATGAGCCACGTCGCCGATTTTTGACCAGCCAAGACGGCTGGGTCGTAATGGACAGCGGCGACGAAGGGAATCGAACTCTTATGGACTCCACTCCGGCAGTCGGATCGTGTGTCTTGCCACCGCGTGGAAACGCCCCGAACGAAGTGGGGCCGTTTCGCAGCACGATGGTTTTATGTTGTTAAATCGAAAAGCACTCGGCGAAGTGTTGGTCAGAGACCCGTGTTGCTTTCGACAAAGCTAGCGGGGCGGGGCTCGAACCCGCTGGACCTTTCGGTCGTGCCATGTACTCCGAGCCGGCAGCCGAGTGTGTTTCGATGTGTTGTTATCTTCTGTTGAAGTAGTGATGCATAAACGCGATCGACGAAGTGTTGACCAGAGGTTTTACGGTGCTCTACCACTGAGCTACGGCGCTGCAATCTTGCGAATGGCAATTGCGCCGGTGGGACTCGAACCCACGACACCCGGCTCCTGAAGCATGTACTCCGAATCGGCAGTCGATCGTGTGTGCTTTCTATTTCGTTTTCTTCTTGGTGGTCTTTCCCATTTTTTTCCAAAGGGAACGGCCGTTGTCTCGGTCGAGCCGGACGAGTTGTTGCTGTCGCGTGTCGAAAGCGATCAGGTTTCCCTTGGGTCGCTTCGCGTAGACGAATGGCAAACAAACGGCGACGACTTTGTGCGGTTCGCCGACTGCACGCGGCAGGTAGCGAGTCCGAACGGGTTCGTCGATTGGTAGCGAGATGCCCGAGCAGCTCCAGAGGAAGGAGGGAAGTTCGATGATCTCGCTGAGGATGGTGATGTAGTCACCCTTGGCGATGTCTTCGCCTGCGATCCTGGCCGCGACGGTCGTCACGGTTTTGGACTGAGTTTCGGTTGTGGTTTTCATGTTTCCGTAATCGTTGAAAGATTGAATTGTGCAGGTGTGTTCTCTGTCGGGCAGCGAGTTTGGATTACTCGCGGCCGGTCGTAATGGCGAAACAGGAATGTAAAACACGCATAGTTCGATCTCTCGAGACGATTGGGGGAAAACGCGACTAACGAAGTGGTTGAATCAGAATCGCTTCGATGCTCTAACCAATTGAGCTACGGCACCGCTTGGCAATGCCGGCGGGAATCGAACCCGCAACCTCCGAATTAGGATGTACTCCGAAACGGCAGTTCGTCGTGTACGGGGGCGACGAATTTTTTGGCCGGAGGTTTCTTTCTGAGCTACCGGTGTTCCTTGCGGATACCGAGCGGGGCTTGAACCCGCGACCTCGTCGCTCTCGCGACGCGCTCTACCTATGTACTCCGAACTGGCAGTCGCCTTCTTCTGGTATTGTGTGTAAAAACGATTGACGAAGTTTGTTAATCAGACATTTCGATGCTCTACCAACTGAGCTACGAAGCGAACGCAAGGTTCACTTCGGTGGGACTCGAACCCACGACAGTCGAGGTGATGTAGTCCAATCAGGCAGTCAATCGTGTGCGGTTGAGGGATTCCCCACGTTTGGTTGATCAAAAACAACTGACGAAGTTGTGACCAGAGAATCTTTTCTGCGTGTCTTCCAATTCCACCACAACGATCTTGCGATCGCTGGCGGGACTCAAACCCGCAAAGTCTTTCGACCACAGAAATCCATGTACTCCAAATCGGCAGTCAGTCGTGTGTTGTAAAAGCGGCGACGAAGTTGTGGTCAGATCACAGTCGTGTAGGAATCGAACCTACCGATCGTGTCGCCACGATCCCCAGACTCACTGGACGCATCAGCATTGGTGGTGCATGTATTCCGAGGCGGCAGTCGCCGTGTTCTGTAAAAGTCCAACGAAGTTGTTTGCCGAGAAACCGCTCTTATCGACAGCAACGCCATCGACAGCGGGCACACGCCGACGTTTCTCAGAGAGACTCGTCAGCGCTCACGTTTGCTCCAGTCGCCCGAAGCTCGATACCTTAGGCTCGTCATAGTTACGATGTATTCCCGGGCAGGCAGTTGGACTTTGTGTTGTGATCGGCCAGCGAAGGTTTTGAATCAGACGGTTCTTTACCAAAGATGTATTCCGATTCGTCAGTTGGTCGATCAAGAAACGCTGGTGGGAGTCGAACCCACTTAAGCCGGGTTGCAAGCGGCTGCCTGGCCATCTGGCTCCAGCGTTTTGTTGCTCGCGGGATTTCCGCGAGCGTGTTTCGTTCAGTCGTCTTCTCTAAAAGTAGTCGTCACGATTGACGCCATCACAGACGCCCCGATCGTAGGCAACAACGTTTGAACCGCTTACCGCTGCCGCATGGGCATAGGTCGTTGCGGCCGAGCTTTTCCTCGAGTTGTTTGCCTTGGATGATTCGGACTCCGCGTTTGACTTTCGTTTCCGACGGGTAGCCTTTACGACGTTTGCTCATCGGCTCGAAAGCACTGTGCGTTGTCGTCGTCATATTGCTGTTCGTAGCGCATCGTTCTGCTCCAGTTTGAGTGACATACGTTCGTTGACAGTAAGTGCTCTCGCCGGGAATCGAACCTGGTCTACGACCTTCGCAAAGTCGCGTGCTATTCCGGCACACTCCGAGAACATTTTTGAAAAGCGGCTTCACGTTGAAGCCGAGTAACCCGCCCAGGAATCGAACCTGGTCCGACAGTTTCGAAGACTGCCATGCTGTCCAGCACACCCGCGAGTCATTTGATTGTCTTCATCATTAAAAGTCACAAGAGCCGACGACTGGGTTCGCACCAGCATGGGTCGCTTTACAAGAGCGGTGCCTTTCTACATCGAGCCACGTCGGCATGGAAAATGGCCCCGCACCGAAGTGCGGGACCAAACTTCAGTCGATGAATGCGACATGTCGCATTGCGATCGACTCATTTTCAGTGTTCATCAAGACTTGGTGCCAACCGTTCAAGATGATTGTCTTGTGATCCGGATGGCGAACACGACCGCGAACAAACACGCTTGGGTTTCTACGTTGAGCGACCCAGTGCAGGTGACGAAGCTCAGGCTTGCGACTGATCAATCGCATTCGCTGTTCTTCGGTCAGTCCGTTAGGGTGTTGATTGCTGATGTAAACCAGTTGTCCGCCCTGTCGAACCACCTCTTCGCAAATGTGCGGCTTTCCACCACCACGTGCGATCGGCTCGTTCCGTAGAACTAGACGCTCATCGACTAACGCCGGATTTTCGATCGGGACGAAGAACCACTCGCCCTGACGGATAAACGCTTCATTGCGTCGACGATCCCGCTTTCGCGGCTTCACGCCGAGACGGTTTTCGAGTGCTCGCACCGCAACCGGCTTGAGCGCGTCGAAAGCTGTCTTCACAGATGAGACGGCTTCCCGTTCAGGAACAGCTGCAACGAACCAATGTCGCTCGTCGTGTCCGCACAAGAACTTGTGCTTTCCGTCGCCTTGTCGCGACATCAGCAGCAGGTGCCGCATTGAAGGCTGAACGTCGATCACTTGCGTTTCGGCCAACTGTATTGGCTGAATCGAGATGTCGAAGAACTCACCTTCGGCGTCGTTGCCGATGTCGATCGAAACTTCAGACGTGGTTCCCCAACGCCGAACGATCGGCGGATGAACGCTTGCTCGAGCACCAATCCGCGTGAATTGACGCTCAATCTGACTCGTGCTCATGACATTACCTTTCAAAAGTGTCAAACAAGCGAATGGATGCCGTCAGCCAACGTGACTGCGAATATCGGCAGTAGCCCGACCAGGAATCGAACCCGGAACTTCTGGTTAGAAGCCAGAGATGATGTCCGTTTCACCATCGAGCCGTTTCGTAAACAAGCGGAAGGCGAGGGAGTCGAACCCTCATCACCCGAAGGTGGCACGCGTTAGCAGTGCGGCCCGGCAAACCGTATCCGGCTGCCTTCCGTGAACAAAAATTGCGAGTGGACCAGAAGGGAATCGAACCCCTCCACCGACTTTGCAAGAGTCAGTCGCCGCCTTGGAACATGCCAGCCCATTTGTTTTTACTCAGAGGTCCGTCCGGGAATTGAACCCGGTCTTCGTCCATACCACAGATGCGTGCTGTCGCAACACTTACAGACCTTGTCGTTTCAGTGATCACGGATGGAATCGAACCATCGGTCTCCTGCTTGTCACGCAGGCGTCTTAGCCGCTGGACCACGCGATCGTGTTTTATGACCGAGGTGGGAGTCGAACCCACAAAGTCATGAGGCTCTCGACGTCGTCGCTTTGCCAGTTTGCGTACCCGGCCGAATGAAGTAGCGGGTTCGGGGGTCGCACCCGACGGTCCAGGCTTATGAGGCCCGGATGAGCCTGGCTCACCCGCATCGTTGTTCGCATTTGATGAGTGACCAAAGCAATCGTCTCGCTTTTGGTATCATGGATCGAAACCTTTCGGACAAACTCGATGAACACTGCCCTGTTGTCTCTATTTCTCGTCGTCGGTGCACTTCTCATTGGCTTGAGTCTTCCGTTGGTTTATGGCAAAGTTCCACCGAATCGTTGGTATGGCTTTCGCGTGCGTCGTACGTTGAGCGACCCAAACATCTGGTACCCGGCGAACGTGTACGTTGCTTGGCAAATGATCTGGGTCGGTGTCGCAGGAATCGTTGTTTCTGCTGGCGCGTTCTTGATTCCCAATTTGGATTTGGGCGTCTACGCTGGCATCGTTGGGGCTACTTATGGAATTGGCGTTGTCGTCATGCTTGTTCGCTCGTTCTTGTACCTTGGAAAGTTGCCGGCTGCATGACGAGTTGGCGAAGTACTGCGGGAGGGAGTCGAACCCTCAAACACGAACGTTTGAAATTCGCCGCTTTGCCGGTTTGCGTACCACAGCATGTCGAATCAGTACTGAGGGCGGGAGTCGAACCCGCAAGCACTTGTTCCTAAGACAAGCGGCTCGCCGTTGGCCTACCTCAGCGTTTGCAAAAGTGGAGCACCGGGGAATCGAACCCCGATTTTCTGCGTGCAAAACAGACGTCTTCCCGTTGGACGAGCGCCCCATAATGTTCTTTCGTTTTAGTGCCCAGAGCAGGAGTCGAACCTGCAAACACTCGGGTTTAAGTCGAGCCGCTCGGCCGGTTGGCGTATCTAGGCGTTGTTGATTGGTGCCGCTGGAAAGGACGCGACCGACCGCGTCCTTCCCTTGGCTGCCAACGTGTTACGCATACAGTCGCGGAGTGCTGTCGCCCGTCGACTTGCGGTGGTTCTTGATCGCTTTGTGCGAGTCAGGGATCTGGTCGCCTTCGACGATCACGTCACCGACACACTCGACCACCCATCCGTCGACCCAACCAACGTTGTCGTCTTTGAGCCTCAGCACGCGACCGACCTTCGCAAACTCTTGCGGGATGTACGATGTCGTTCGCACTGATCCGCCGGCGATGTTGCGTCTCATCGCACATTGCACGTACTTCACATTTCTGGACATCGTCGTTCTCCTTGGTTAATTGCGGGCCGGTGTCACCGTGACGCCGGCAGTAGTCCCGGATGGAATCGAACCATCGTTTCCTGCGTGTAAAACAGGTGTCGTCGCCGTTGGACCACAGGACCATGTTGTCGATCCGAAGAGCACGTCCCCAAGGATTTGAACCCTGACTAACTGGTTTGGAATCAGCAGTGCTACCGTTACACCAGAGACGTGTGTGAATTTCAAAAGTGGGAACGCAAGGAATCGCACCTCTCGCCGACTACCACACAATTCAACGCAGAAGGCTTTTAAAAAAACCTCCCGTGTGGAAACGCTCCCATGAATTCATCAAACAAGCGGAAGCCGTGGGACTCGAACCCACAACGGTTTTTGACCGCAGCTGTTTTCAAGACAGTGTCCTCATCCGGCCGGGTGACTTCCGTAGTCGCATCGCGATCGCGACGCAGTGACGTGAGCGGGAATCGAACCCGCGGACTCCTGGATGAAAACCAGACGATTCTGCCATCAGAATCTACCACGCCGTTTTGTTGCTTCGATCGAAGCGAGTACCGCATAGGAGTTTCGATCTCCTTCCTGCTGCCTGAGAAGCAGCCGACCTAGCCAGTAGTCGAATGCGGCGAATTGAAAGCGATGGCAACGGGATTCGAACCCGCAGCGACTTGATAGACAATCAAGCTTCCTTCCCAGAGGAAATTGCCACCGAAAAATTTCACACGAGGGTGACCAACCGGAATTGAACCGGCGACAAACTCATTCACAGTGAGTCTCTGGAAACCAACACCAGATCTGGCCACAGCACCGGAGACTGGAATCGAACCAATGAACTCCTCGTTCAGAGCGAGGTGCAGCGACCAACAACTGCTACTCCGGCGTACATCAAACTTGCAAAGCACTCCGTCCGGGAATTGAACCCGACCTGCGAGCTTCAAAGGCTCACGTCGCGACTACGCGCCGGAGAGAGAGTTTTTCAAAACAAAAGAGTGTCCTGCGGGAGTCGAGCCCACCTAGCCGGATTGGAAGTCCGGAAACTTTGCCGCTCGGCCAAGGACACTGAATATGCGGAAGTTTGAAGGGCGAGGTGTGAAACGAAGCGAGCTATCTCACACTTCTCGCTTCACCCTTCAAACTTCGCGAAGCTCCGGCGGATGGACTCGAACCATCACTCGTCTCCTTAACAGGGAGCCGCCTTACCATTGGGCCACACCGGATTTTGCAAAGCGCCCAGTGGGAGTCGAACCCACACTTCCGCCATGGCAAGGCAGCAGGCTACCGCTACATCATGGGCGCAAAAATGCATCACTACCAAATTGTCAAAGATCAAAAACGCCGAAGCGTTCAAAAGCACCGAGCCGGAATCGAACCCGCTTCACCTCGCTCGCGACGGAGGAGTCTTGCAGTTAGACCATCAGTGCTTGTTTCAAAATGTCTCAAGTGGGATCGGTGAGAATCGAACTCACATCGCTCGGATTAAGAGTCCGATGCATTACCTTGTCTGCCACAATCCCATGTGTCGTCGTTGTTTCGTTTCAGTCGGCGTGGCGGGAATTGAACCCGCGACCGTCGCCTTATAAGGACGCCGCTCTCACCCCTGAGCTACACGCCGATGTGTAGCGATGGGGCTGAAGGGAGTTGAACCCTCACCGAACGGATTAAAAGTCCGTCATGCTGCCAGTTACACCACAGCCCCGATGTTCAATCGCGGCTATGCGTTTCAATCGCAGTGCAGGCAGCATGTTGATTTTCCTTTCGAGTCGTTGTCGTAAGTGGTAGCCCCGAGGATCGAACTCAGCGCGACCCGCGTATCAGGCGGATTTGGGCGACCAGCCCTCGACTACCGTTGTCGTTTCAAAAAGTCGGACACCTCGGAGTCGAACCGAGACCCTCCTGGTCCCAAAGCAGGCGTGCTTCCATCTGCACCTGTATCCGATGTTGTTTTGCTTCGATCACCGCAGCGTTTGCTGTCGGCGCATATCTTCCTTGTCAGTGGGCCGGGAGGCATCGAATCCTCGTCTGCGGTTCTTCAGACCGCCGCTAGACCGTCTCAGCTACCAGCCCAAATTGGGTTCGTTGTTGGGGTTGCCAGCTGCGATGCGGGCACGAAAAAAGGCTCAGGTGTCTGCGTGACACCGAGCCTTCATGAAGAAGTCGTTCGCTAATGAAAGCGAGTGTCACATCAGACGCGGATACGCCGGGGCATTATTAATATTCAACGGTTGCCCGCCGAAGAGACTGCCTTCGTGTATCTGTTCGAGTCGACTGGATTGAATATTTGATAACATCAGAAAGCTCGTTACTCGCTCGTGGCGTGAATGTGACTTGTGTGTTCGAAGAGATAGACTCTCTCGCGGCCGGATGGTTCGCCAAAATGTCAGATTCCGTAAAAACATTCTCCGCGACAATGCCTCGTACGAACTTGGAACACTGACAATTCAACAAAGTACTCGTTGCCATGGGCTGGGTGCCGTGGTGAAAGCACATGCCTTGAGCGTTTGCCAATGGAGTGTCGCGGACGGTCCGATCGCCCGATAGCAGATTGACGCTTGCGTCTGCGTCGGCCGGGATGTTTCGGAGCCAGCGTGTGAACTGGTGAACCATCATGCTGCGTTACTCGGCACGCAGTCCGCAGTGCAAAGACAAAGTTCAACGCTCGATCTATCCGCAAGTCAGGCCTGCCGGGCAGCGGAGAGAGGAGCATCCCTCTGAGCATTAGCCAAACAGCACGAGGCCGCTTGTCGGCCTCATTTTGAAGCACCCACTTCACTTTCGGTACCGAAAGTCCGATACTATGGAAAAGCAACGCTTTCGAAGGGAATTCCAATGACAATCGCTCTGAGGTTCGGTACTGACCAAGTGAACGAACTGGGGGAGCGGATTCGCGGACGATTGGAGCCGAGCAAGGGTGAGCGTCCGGGGCGACCAAGCGACCCGTCGTGGACGGTTCAGCGAAAGCTTTCGATGAACGACGAGACACTGCGAACATTGGAACTGATTGCCGACTCTGTCAGCACGGATTCCCGACGCGTCAGCCCGATGCAGGTTGCCGCCATGTTAATTGAAGACGCAACGCAACGACTGCGAAGCGACGTAAACCAGAGAGGGTAAAGCCAAGATGGCTACCGCACAACAACTCAAAGCACTGCTGCAAAGCTACAGCGAAGCCGATGGCGAAATGTTCGTCTCGGTTGCGTTGCAGATTGCCGCGCACGAAGCTAAAGCAGGCAAGGGAAGGCTTGCGACTGAGATCAAGCGTCTGGTTGACGACATCAAGATCAAACACAAAGAAGCAAAGGTCGGCGGGTCGGTACCCATTTCGCGACCGGCTGGCGAACTGGCGTCCCTGCTGTCCGCAACGTACCCCGGCACGAAGCTTTCTGAAATGGTGCTGGCACCAGAGCAACGCCAGTCGTTGGAACTGGTTCTGCACGAATACCGCCAACAGTCCAAACTACGAGAACACGGTTTGTCGGCACGCCGCAAACTGCTGCTGGTTGGCCCGCCGGGTGTCGGGAAGACAATGACTTCTTGGGCACTGGCCGGTGAATTGAAGCTTCCTCATTTCACAGTTCAACTGCATTCGTTGATTACGAAGTTCATGGGCGAAACTGCCGCGAAGTTGTTCGCCATTTTTGAGTCAATGCGGCACACTCGGGGCGTCTATCTGTTCGACGAGTTTGATGCGATCGGCTCGATGCGAGAAGGTAGCAACGACGTCGGTGAGATTCGTCGCGTGCTCAATTCGTTTCTTCAGTTCCTTGAGCAGGATGAATCGGATAGCCTCATCGTCGCCGCGACTAACTTGGAAGCGATCTTGGACGACGCGTTGTTCGGCCGGTTTGACGACTACATCCGCTACGAACTTCCGAAGGCAGCCGAGCTTGAACGATTGATCGAGAATCGGTTGGCTGCATTTTCCATCGACCAGCAAAGCATTCAGGAGGCATCTAGCATGGCGGAAGGATTGAGCCATGCAGAAGTATGTCGAGCATGCGACCAAGCCGCGAAAATTGCGGTTTTGGCAGACCGACGAAACATCGGTCCCGATGATTTGGCTTGTGCCATCACTACACTCAGCAAACGAAAACAAACCGTCAAATAGGTGACGCAAAAACGAATGGCTGACTCTCCTCACTTTGTTCTGAAGAACACGCGACAAACGGTGGACTACACAGCGGTCAATCGTGGCGGCACTCCAAAGACCAGTCCGCCACGCCCAGAACGTAAAACTCACGCCGATCAACTTCTAAAGTCGCTGGAGCAAGCGGAGAAAAAGGCGACCGCTCGTCAATCAACTGAGCCAGCAAGAGAAGGGCTTCAGTTCATCCCCATGGTTTTCGACCAGAGTTCCGTCTTTGCTCTTGAGATCGAACAGCTTGAAAACACTTCGCCCGGTACACGAATCGTCAGTGCGAAGGAGCGAGACGGAAAGAAGGAATTTCTGGTCGCTGTGCCTAATAGCGAAGTCAGCAAGTTCGCGGACAAGTTCAGAGACTATCGAGACAAGCAGACCACCAAGAAGCAGACGCCGCTGAATGAAAAGCTGGCGTCGAGCATCACTGAGATCGATGCCGCTGAGCTTGAGGACTATTGGACGGATGCTTCTGAAACGCTGCCTCCAAGCGACCAGTCGTTGTGGTGGGAAGTTTGGCTCAACACAGAAAACGCTGACAAAGATGTTGCAGCGTGGTTTCGGGAAACGGCGGGCAAACAGAAAATCACCGTCAGTTCGCAGCAAGTTGGTTTTCCCGACAGGATTGTCATTATTGGCTACGCGAGTTTTAACCAATGGCGGAGTTTTCCCGGCTTGCTCAACTTCTTAGCGGAACTACGCAAGGCGAATATTGTCGCGGGTGAATTCACAAGCCTGCCGGCATCAGGACAAGCGGAGTTCATCAACGATCTAATCGGCAGGACAACCGTTGCCTCGCCGAACGAGGGACGCATATGCGTTCTTGATACTGGCGTGAATCGTGGTCATCCGTTGTTGGAACAGTCTTTGACCACCGAAGACGCGCAAACGTGGGAAGCTGAATGGGGAGCCAGTGACCATGACGGGCACGGAACGGAGATGGCGGGAGTTTGCCTGTATGGATTGCTCCGTGATTCGCTCTACGGTGATGAAGATGTCGAACTGAAACATCGTCTTGAATCGGTGAAAATTCTTCCTCCGCATGGATCGAACGATGCACCCGACTATGGGCCGATTACCGTCGGTGCCATGGCACTCGCGGAAATCGTGTCGCCGAACAACAATCGCGTTTACTGCATGGCGATTACAGCTCCCGGCGATGATCAGTGGAGACCAACGCTGTGGTCGGCGTCGCTCGACCAAGCGGCCAGCGGAGCAAATGATGAAGTTCGTCGATTGATTGCCATTTCAACTGGCAACATTCGTGAAGACACAGGCAAGAACTATCCGCACGAGAATTACGTTTCAAGTATCGAAGACCCGTCACAGTCTTGGAACGCTATGACCATTGGGGCTTATACCGAGCTTGCTTGGGTGCAGGAACCGGGCTTGGAAGGATATTCGCCCATCGCCAAGCCGGGAACACTTTCTCCCGGAAGTCGCACGTCGATGTGCTGGGGCGAATCAACGTGGCCATACAAGCCAGATGTCGTTTTCGAGGGCGGCAATTACGCGGCGGACGCAAGCGGGTTCATCACGAACGCGGATGACCTTGAGTTACTCACGACTCGCTCTGAACCCAATTCGAACGCATTGCTTGGAACGACATGAGACACCAGTGCCGCGACCGCACAGGCTGCCCACATGGCGGCGATGCTGCAATCCGAGTACCCATCTTTCTGGCCCGAAACGATTCGAGGATTGATCGTTCATTCCGCAGAATGGACACCGCAAATGATCGAAGAGTTTCCAAAGAGCGAGCGTCGGAATCGCGTTCGTGTGTATGGGATGGGCGTTCCCAACTTGCAGCGGGCGAGACGCTCCGCTCGTGGAATCGCAACGATGGTGATCGAGGATAGCTTGCAGCCATTCAAATACGGCTCGTCTGAGAACAAAAGTCACGAGATGCACTTACATGACATGCCGTTGCCGCGAGAAGTGCTGGAAGAGTTGGGCAGCACACAAATCAAGATGCGAGTGACGCTTTCTTACTTCATCGAGCCGAACCCACCGCGTCGCGGCTATGTTGCTCAGTACCAATACGCCTCTCACGGGCTGCGGTTCTCGGTTCGCCGTCCTCAAGAATCTCCAAAACGGATGACTCAGCGATTGTCGCGGGCAATATGGCCTATCGGTGAAGACGGAAAAAAACATTCACCGGGAACCGTGAGCGACGACCGCAGTTGGGAGCTGAAAGAAACGGTCGCAACGCGAGGTTCAATTCACTCGGACTATTGGAGTGGAACGGCAGCCCAATTGGCATCATCGAATTTGATTGCGGTGTATCCCGTCACCGGATGGTGGCGTTATCGTCGCGACCAGCCTGTCGTTGAGAAACAAGCTCGCTACTCATTGATCGCGACCATCTCAACCGACGACGCCAAAGTCGACTTGGTCAGCATGATCGCGAATGAAATTGAAAACCGAGTGGCGATCGAAACAGCGACTGGACTCTAGCCAAGGACGTCAAACCTCCGGGTCGCCTGCATTTCCATCCTCGTCAGTCGGTGAATTTTGCAACTCGGTGATTTGCTCCCGAAGTTCTTCGATGGTTGATTGCAATGATTCGATTTCTGATTTCAGGTCTTCAACTTTGTCTTCACTCTCCGAGCGAACGTCCTCGATTTCGGAAGCCAGCATCGAAGTGGCTTCGATGAACGGGTTTTTGAACAAACGGGCGTGGGCATTCTCGACCAAACTTGGTCGAAGTTCGGGTGACAAGCTCTCGTCAATTTCCATGAATGGGAGTACCTCCGGGTTCTGGCCACGTTGTCCAAGTGCTCGAAGGAATAGCCGGAGTCCAGGCGGACGGAATGTCACATACAGGCCGGGCTGCTGAAACTTTCGATGGTCACGCCCGACAACTTGATCGCCGTCACGAAGGGTAAAATCAGGGCCAATCGCTTCTTCGGCGATTAGGTTGCGCAGGTCTTCGGCGAGCCGCCACGAGAAATTATCTTCTTCGTAAAGCTCCTTCAGGACCTCAACCTCCATTTCAATGCCGTAACTCTTCCAAAACTCCTCAACACGATTTTCAGGTAATCTTGCGAGAGCCTGGCAGTACAGATAGTGAGTAAAAAAATGAAGCTGCATCTGCCTCGCCGACAGGTTTTCGAGCATCTTCAGAAACGGAGCAGCGGAGTCATCGTCTGACTCTGGACCATGAGACGAAGCAAGAATGCCGCCGAAGTATTCTGCTGCGAAAGCGCTGTTCATGTCGCGAGCTTCGTTGAATACTCGCCTTGCTATTCGTGGGTGAACTCCGCCTCCAGCCTTTGCAGTGCTGCCCAGCTTACCATCGGCAACATTGATGACCCGCGAAATGTTCTGTTTGGCAAACTCGTAGGCCTTCGCCAAGTCTTGCCCCATCAGGTCTGCCGTTGGCCCAAGAACCCTCTTGCTTGCGTCGTGTGCAACAACGCCTGCTGCAACTGTGATTGTTGTGATTTCCGCGTCCATAAATTCTCATTTTGCTGTTGTTTCAGGCATCACTATAGCGAAGATGGGGCGCAGGAAAATCGGGAGACGACAATCACAGCGTGAAAGCGACGAGGAGCTAGACCGATATTCGCTCGACGATGTTCCGCGTGATCTTGCGTTTTCGCCGGTCGTAGAGTCGCGTTGTTCGAGGATCGGCGTGGCCGGCCAAGTTTTGGACGTCTTCCAGCGGCACTCCCTGACTCAGCAAGTCGGTACCCGTCTGGTGTTCCGATCGCGAATACGTTCTGCACGAGAATGTCGAGACATTGGCTGACCAGTCCGCCGAGTTTTCGACATCGCGCGCTGTGCGCTGGGCGTCATCGAGAAACGCCGGGGACCGTTCCCATTGTGGGCAAGCGGGTACGGAATTGACAATTCAAAACACAATCGATTTCGCTCAAACACATTTGGCTGATAGCTAAAAAAAAGCTCACGATGCCCAACCGGATGTGGTCCGGCTGGGCTCGCGAGTCGGGGTGTGGTGAACGTTATTTCGATGCGGGTTGTTTGCCCTTCAGCTCATCGATCAACGTGGACGCCTCGCTGATGGTCAGTGCTGAGAGTTCCGATACACCAAACCGATCGTGAAGCGTGCGGTCGAGCGTGATGCCTTGTCGCTTTGACATGACCGCGATCGCGTTGATCTGTTTGTCAGTCGCAAAACGTTTCACCGACGGTTGGTGACCGGTCGGTGCTGTTTGCGAGGTCTCTCGCTCCGGCGGCTCGTTCGGAAGTGATTGTTTAGCCAGCATCCGGCAACGCCGGACGGCAGCAAGAATCGCGTCATTGCTCGCCTGAGCGTCCAGGGGCACGGACACTCGGACTGCTGGCTCGGGTTTTCCAGCCGCAGCAACTTCGTGCTGACTATTCGCACCACTGCCGAACAGCTCGTTGCATTCGTGGAGAAACTGGGGCTCACATTTGCTTGACCCACGAATTGGGATCACCCATACTGGGAAATCGCCAAGCGGTGATAAGCTCTCCCAACCTGCGGTAGCACTCGATGTGTCGCACGAGGTACCGAAGTTCCAACCGGCGATAGCCCTCAGTCCCGCCCGAACCGGCGATAACTTCCTCGTTCGCCGATAGCAGCATGATGCGATTCACAGCGTTGATTGTTCTTGCAGCGTTTGCCGGTTGTTCGGGACCAGCTGACCCAATGGTGCCGCTCCGTAACGCAACGTCATTCGAACTCTACTCGCTTGATCCGATGGAGCGAACCGGATTCGACGAAAACGCAGGCTTTCATGGTTGGGAAATTCTCGGGTCAACCCAGGTTGATGACGTAGCGACGCTTGCGATACTAACGGATGCTCTGTCATCTGGGATCGATGAGAACGACGGGATGGTTGCTGCATGCTTTGATCCACGCCATGGAATTCGCTTGACGGTCGACGGACGACGATATGATTATGTGATTTGCTTTCATTGCTATTCTGCTCGTTGGTATACGGACGGCGACCAAAACCGGGGGTTCTTGACCACGGGCTCACCCCAACCGGAATTCGATCGCGTCTTAAGCGACGCGTCCATTGAACTTGCTCCTCCCGCACCCGATTGAAGGCAATGAACCACTAAATCCGAGATGAAGTACCTTTCAAGCGTTGATAGAAAACACCCAGGTGACGCCGTATGCTTCGATCTTGAAGCCGTGACGTCCGGTGAGGTTTGCAGCATTCGACCCTGCTCCGTAGAGTGTTCCGACATTCATACAATTAGCAACCAACACTTCACTGTCTTGAGTTCCTTTCCAATTACGAAGTCTGAACTCTATTCGCTAATCGAGCGACTTTTCGATTGCCGACGTACTGCCGAACGCAAGCCTGTCCGAACCGTTCCGGAGCACGCAGTTCGCATGTATGCCGGCACGGAATTAGTCGGGGTTATTTGCATCAAGTGGGTGAACGGCACAATGCTTTACTTGATGAATGACTATTTCTCGGTATTCTGTTTTGACCCAGATTTAGAGGATGCTGTCGCAACCCGCACGATGTTTGGCCATCGACTTGGATAGCGTCTCGTATGCTTGCCCACCCATCCAAGACGGAGAATGACCAGAGCGGATTTGACTTCGCGTAAACGCGTTGGTTGAGTCACTCACACCACCACAGCACGCGGATCGCGAGCGAGTCGATTTTAGTGAAGATAGCCTCCGTTCCGCGTCGAGTCGTTTAAGCTTGGGCGACACGAACTGTCTTCGTAGCGGTTCTGTCGATCGTCTCGCCGGAATTGGAGAGCGTTAGCTCAGAATCTGTGTTTTAAAATCCGGATTTTGTCGCGAGCTTTTTCTCGGATGATGAGTCCAGCGAATCATCTTTATGCCCGTCAAAAACCGAAGCGGACGGGGTTTCAGAGTGATTTTGCTGGATTTCAATGCCATTTTCGCTGCTCTCCGTGACAGTTTAAGCGTAAAGGCGAGACGATTCCTCGCGGCACACGCCCATAACCACGTCGGCGACGGTGTTTGCGGCATCCGTTAGCACTCGGCAAATAACCCGGTCGATCGGGATAGACGCCCGTTGCACGGTACCCGTCCCGCACCACCTCAGCATACAGATCCTCACGAGGCGTTTCGTCGCGTGCTCGCTCCATCGAGCGGAAAAGCCGGATTTTAGAAGGATTTTCAGTCTGCTCACGAGACGAGCGAATCATCGCATTGACCGTCGAAGAACTCACCCGGACGCGAATTGCGGAATGATTTCGCTGCTTTTCAAGGCCGTTTGCACCGAAACTCGCGTCGGTTTGGACACCAAAGCGAGACGAATCCTCGCGGCACGAGGATCAGCCACCGTGTAGGGTGTGCTGGGTGTATAGGGTTCACCTATAGAGAACAAAAAAATCGTTCGTCGGTGTTACGCCCATGTGAGGCGGTCGGACGCGAGCGGAAATGGTCAGTGCAACTTGCCTGAATCATGATCCAAGCACATCCGGTTGCCGCAGCAACACGCGTTGAGTGTTCTCGCCACTGCCGGACGGGTCAATGCATTTGTGGGAAAGCAGGGCTCGCATTTGCTTGACCGACGTCTTGGGATCGCCCATACTCGGTAAACGCTCAACCGGTAACAGGCCCCCTCAAGCCGGCGATAACGCCACCAGGACTGACTTGTCACCGCCCGAACCGGCGATAATTACCTCGTTAGTCGATCTTAAAGTCAATTTTGAAAAACAACAGCGATACGTAAATTCCCATGGCTTATGACCATGACAAAGACAGGTTGCGTTGGTTCTTTATTTGCACGGGAGCGACAGTTTGCGTTGCCGGGGCTACCGCTCTTTTTCTCGGAAGTTCGGTCGCGATCGCTGTTTTCGTTATTCTATTCGGGTCTTCGCTTGGTTCGTTAACTACTTCAGCTCCGGATCGATCTTGGACAAACGGACTTGATTCGCATGAGAGCTACGATGATTGTGACGACGACTGACACCAATTCAACTTTTTGACGCATACTGAACGTTGCGTTTCCGATTTGAGTACACCGCTTACTTGAACAAAACAATGCACGTGGGACGGCTCGTCACGTCTCTTCGCAAGTTCAAATTCAGTTTAACCATCCCCGTGATTGTCGACGTTCCCCGACATGCGTGCTTCAACTAACATGGGATGAGGCGAAGCTTCCCTCGAAGTGTTTTTCGACATCGCAAAAGTTGCAATGCTGGCGGCGGTTGTTCTGGCCGCACTCTTACGGATCTTCCGCCAGATTCATGTTGGCAAACTGTTGCTACTCGGATTCGTTCTGTGGATCGCGTTTACGTACATGGGAATGAGGCTTTTTCATCACGACCGATTTGTCGAACTGCATCAATCTCACAACGACTATGTTCCGACGACCGGATGCTTGACCTATGAGCCAAGCTTCGGGCATCTTTTTGCGTCGTACTCGATGTCACGTACCGAATTCGATGTGTGGGTTGCTCAATTCCCTGTTCCTATGTCTGAATACGACTCACAACTTCAAAAATTTGACGAGGATCGGCTCGGCTTTACCGATCCTGACGCTGCATTCGCAACCGAGTCTGCCTCGAACGGCGGACAAACACGTGCGTACTTCAAGGACGGTACAATGTATCTTTCACGAAACGTGATGTAGAATATTGCCTTGACTCCAAAACGCGGGTAACCATCGCAATCGGGATATTGGCCCGGTCGACCGAGCCCTATTCCGTGCCACCTCTGCATCGGTGATCGCTACTCGCACGGTTCGTAGCGTGGGAACATGCACGCTCCATCGGGCGACAGTGCTAGGCTCTGGCCACGCATGACTTGCGGATCGATCGCGATTCGTTCTCGGACTGAAATCCACAATTGATCACCGCCGAATGGATGGGCAGCTACGCATGAAGGCCACACGAGAACACAACGAACGAATCGCAAACCTGACGTTTGCGTCGGTTTACCCGCACTACGTTGCCAAGATTGAGAAGAAGGGGAGGACTGTAGACGAACTGCATCAGGTTATCGCATGGCTGACTGGGTTTAGCGAGAATAGACTGAAGAAGCTCATCGAAGATGATGTCACCTTTCAGCAATTCTTCGACAAGGCGACTCTCAACCCCAATGCACAATTCATTACTGGCACAATCTGCGGCTACCGCGTCGAAGAAATCGAAAACCGATTGACACAACAGGTCAGGTACTTGGACAAAATTGTCGACGAACTTGCCAAGGGTCGCAAAATGGAGAAGATCCTGCGGTCTTCTTGACCCGCAAAACGGCGAATGCCCAATGTAGGTTTGACTTCGTGTAGACGCGACCGTCGAGTCACTCACACCACATCAGCACGCGAGTCGGGCACGCATTCTTTGCCCTGTGAGAAGTCCGATCTGGTTCGAAATAACACAGCGTTCAGGTATGGCACAGCAGCGATAATGAAGTGCTGCCGCCATGACCAAATCGGCGTAAACAGGCCCTCTGCTGAGTGGTAGAAAGCTGGGGTTAAGCGACTCATTACTACCGGTACCGCGTCCGTATTACGGTAGAATCACTTGGCCCGACCTGTTCGACCAGCGATAATCAATTTCTACCACTGGGTGCAAATGCACTTTTGCTCAGCTCCTTCTATGATGTCATTGCCAGCATTACAATTGACCCACGAAACTCCACAACGTACACGCCGTCACTGCCCCGTGTGTAAGGGAACCGGAGTCGATCCTTCCTTACCGCATCGGTACACCACTGGCGGTCACAACGCTCGCGACTGCGAACGATGTAACGGTGAATGCTACATTGACCTCGATGCTACCGATCCACGTCAGTCCCGGAAGAAGGTCGAAATAGATCCGAATGTCGGTCGCCACAGCACAGGCTCGTGAAATGATGAGTCCGTTGTACCCGCACCTACGTACAGGCGATAGCGAGTCCTGGCTCTCGGGAACGCTCAAACCGGCAAACTTTTGGCACATCGCAGTCCTGATACGAGCTGGGTAGTTGCGATGATACGCAGTAATGTGCTCTCCGCTACGGCGGTTGCCTTCGCTATTTCACGCCTCAGTACGATCACGTTTCGCAAGCGTTCGCTCAACTCGCAAACACTAATGGCAGTACCCGAATCAACGCCGCTGATACTCTTCTCGGGGCTCGCTGCTGATGCCAACGTCTTCGTCCCACAGAAGATTGCATTCCCGCAACTCGTGGTCCCGCAATGGCCAACTCCAGAATCTGGCGACACGCTGGACTCCTACTGTGACCGTCTCGCTGACGACTTGCGACCACACGGCCATGCGATTATTGGCGGGGCATCGTTCGGTGGGATCGTCGCACTACATGTTGCTAAACGTCTAGATCCACTGGCTGTACTGCTGATCGGCAGCGTTCGATCGCCAACTGAACTAAACCTTGTTGCTAAATTCTGTCGCCATCTCAAGCCACTCATCCGATTGATCCCCGTTCGTTTCTTGCAGCTTTGTTGCGTTCCAATTGCATCCAGGCGAGCTCGAAGCCTTGTACCGCATTGGTGTGGCCTCGCACGACAATTCCGCGATTCCAATCCAACTGTGTTTAGATGGTCGCTCACGCAGTTACTCGATTGGTCATCCACACCCACGGTTGAATGCCCGGTCTTTCATATTCACGGTGATTGCGACTTTGTCCTTCCAATGCGGTACACTCAACCTGACGCTGTTGTCCCAGGTGGCGGCCACGTGATTTCGCTCACACATCCAACGGAAGTAAACGACTTCATTCGGTCCTCGATAGCAGCTGGGTTGGGTGGACGACGCCGAGCAGCGGAGAACAATATCAGGCGTTTAGAAGTTGGAAATCAATAGACCGTCCCCCATTTCGCCAGCCGTCCCCGGCTGAAGTACTTTGACCCTTCCTCGAATCTCAATACGTTCGCTATTGCTTGTGACGCTGTCGGTCGCTGGCCTCCTGGCATTCATCGCATCTGCGAATGCGAACTCCGAGAATGTACGGATGGCGACTGCCTTATCATGCGTTCTCGGCGGGTTCATCGTCGTTCCGATGACTGTCGCAAGCATGGCCTACGATTCATATCGAACTCGGCGATCTGCGGAACTCGGTGCGTTCTACGGATTTGTCGCCTACTCGTTTGCGGGAATTCTTCTCGGCTTGCTTCCCGGGGTAAACTGAAGCATCGCACGGAACTACTCCGAGATTCCGTACCACCAGAGCCTTTGACAATCGCAGCCATCTGGCCGTTACCGAAACCTGCTGTCCGACGCTTTCTTAGCATCAGAGCTTTCTCGACCATGCCTGACCTAAAACGTCAACTCTCATCGATCCAGGTGCTGCTATCGCTTGTCCTCGCAGTTGCAACCTACGGATGGGCGTCCAAAACGCTAATTGGTCATGGTGTGAGGCCGAGCTGTTAGACTAATTTTAATGAATCAGCCGTCCTAATTCACTGTCAAACGCCACCCATTAACGGTGGCCATGTTCAACACACGATCGAACCGCCTGTCAGGCAAGCAGCCCAACCTGCAAAGCTGGACTTTTTCGACGCCTCACAAGCGGATGGATCGCATTCTTTTATTCGATCGAACATTGGACGACTGGTTCCAGCTTGAACGGCTACACTTTGCTGCTGGAGATGGTGATCTCAAAGAGGTCAAATTTCTCGTGAGCGACGGTCGAGACGTCGACGCCAAAGATTCGGACCTCGGACTAACACCTCTTCACTACGCTGCCGCGGGCGAACATGTTGACGTGGTCCGCTTCTTGCTTTCGGTCGGTGCCGATGTCAACGCCATCGATGACGCCACGGCAGGTGACACGCCGCTGGGATATGTTGTGCAAGAATGCTCGCTGGCGATGGCAAAGACGCTGTTAGACGCCGGGGCAAATCCCATGATGCCCGGTACGATGCAAATCACTCCGCTTCGGAGAGCTAATCGACGCAAGACGCCAGAGGGGCGGGAAGTCTACGCCTTACTCCTAGCTGTCGCCAAATCCAAATTTCACTACCAGAAGAACGAATAACAACGTCATTCGGTATGTGGCCCCGGTTGTCCGGGGTCTCACCCACAACACGTCAGCATGCGGGACCGCTACTCGCACGGTTCGTCACTAGGAAACAATCTCGTTCGATCGAGCGGCAACCGAACCACCGTCTCGGCTTGGAAGTCTGGTCAGCACGCCAAGGGTTGCGTCTGCTAGAATCACTCGGACGCATCAGCTGTCCTGATTCCCAGTCCAAGATCGCCCAGTGTGACGACAACATTCAACGCTCGATCTGTCAGGCAAGCAGCCCACCGGCAAAGTTGGGTTTTTCCTAGGCCTGAACAGTGGACAGATTGCATTTCGTTCTTCGACACTAAGAAGCCGCATACTCTCCGACAATGGATGATCCTAGCTTTGACGATCTGCCTTTATCCTATCGCCTGTCTCAACGGGCGATGCTGGCTGCGGTTGCGACGTTGCTTTTCTCGCGAAGCTTGGCCATGCCTCAGTGGCCGATTCTTGCAAGATGGCTATTCGCGTCAGTAATCGGCGGAATCGTTATTTTCGCGTTGTGCATTTCTTCCTACGTTGTGGTCCGTTATCCATACTTGAGCCTCGTTCAGACACACGATGGCGATGTGTACTCGGCCCAGTTCACGTCGAAGGTCTTGGCAAGAATTATGAAGACGGTGAGTCTTATGATACTTTTCTTGCTGCTTGCCGTCCTAGTCGGTGTCACCGCAGTCAAAGGGATAGCTAATCCACAGCAGGTCGCTGCACTGGCATACGTGGTGATTCTATTTCTATTCGTCGTGTACCTTTGCTTTGGATACGATCCGGTTCTTAATCCAACGATCGCGACGTTCATCCGGTCGACGCTCGGCCTGGGGATCGTGTTGATGCCACTGTTCATTCCAGTTCTCGTAGTCGGCAGTTTGAGGTGTCGACGCCTATTAGAGGCCGAGACTTCTCGACAGCAAGCTGACCGGTAGCGACGGGGCAAAAAAGGCACCCGAGTTGCCGATCGGGCGTTTTGACAAATCAGAATCACGTGGCGGCAACCGAGTAGTTCTGGACGTTCCTCGGACTGAAAATGAACCAACCGCTGCATAGTTGCATGACGAAGGCTGTGATTGCCGACGGCGACCAGTTACGAACCGGACCGAAGTGGATTACGTCTCGACGCGGACGCTTGAAACTCTATTCCGACCGGATTGAGTGTGGCGATTGGACAATCCCATACAGCGACATTCATGAGGCCGTACTTTCGTCATTTCGATCACCGATACTGCGAATCCCCGGATACGTTCTGGCGGTGCGGACGGAAAATGACACATACCACTTTGGACTGAATGGCCGGCAGTACTGGAAAGGTGACCTTCCTTTTCCGGTTTCGCGTCAGCAAACAAGACTGAGGATGTCGCCGATCAGCATTCTCGCTCGTGCGGTTCTCGTCGGCTACGCTGTATACTACTTATGGCAGTGGATTGCGTCGCTGTGATTTCACACCAATTTCCTATAATCGAAATGCCGACGAGCGTGGTTTGTTACGCTAGCAAATCAATCCCGGTGGCTCAATTATCACAATTCATTCGGCTGAAGAAATGTTTGCAGCACCTCCAATCGTGAACCTCATTGTACTTCGGTCTTTCGATATCGAGAGAGCCGCCGAGTTCTATACAGCTATGGGGCTGATATTTAGCAAGCACCGGCATGGTTGCGGGCCGGAGCACTACGCTTCGGAGGTCAACGGATTCGTTTTCGAGATTTATCCAGCTGGGACGACGGGCCCGACGTCAACAGTTCGTATTGGATTCTCCGTCGACGATGTCGATTCGGTCGTTGCCGTGCTAAGTGACCACAACGGAACATTGCTGTCGGGCCCGTCAGATTCGGAATGGGGGCGGCGAGCTGTCATGCGTGATCTTGACGGTCACACAATCGAGCTCGTAACGCCAGCTAACCGTGATCGGATCGTTGCCTCGAACGAAACGTCAACAGGCGTGATCACCGAGACTCATACCGACGGAATGTTTCCAGGTGACGTCGATCGAAATGACTCACCAAACGGCGAATCGTGAAATGCACGTGACCACGGAAGTGGTGTTTCTGGTCCGCTTGTCGCTCGCCCGCTTCCCGTGATTTTTACCAACATCCGACTGAAATGCATGTCGTTGAATGACCATTGCTAAGCTTCTCGTCGTTACCGCGTTTATCGCGATCGGCCTCGCACTCTTGCGTCCGCTTTTCGGCATCGCCGTATCCATGCTGGCCTTTGCCCCACTCGCATTCGTGATATTATGCCGCCCACGACGTTGTCGGCGATTGCTGCTCTGGACCGTAATCGGTATCTGCCTCGTTCCTCCATGGGCTGTTTCAATGGGGCCGTTCATCGCTACACAACGGATGTTTTGGGGACTTGCTATCGCTCCGGATTGGTTCACCCGCGGATACGACATCTACCGGCCGGTTGGCTTTATCTGGTCCAATCCAAGTCTGACTCCATACGGCTACCGATTCGAGGAAACTTGGCAGAACCTTGGCTTGCTTGCTGGGCGGGTACTTGGCGTGCATAGTGACGGTGCTGACCTACCCGTGTTCCCCCAAACCGGCGGATAGCCAATGTGATTTTGACTTCCCGTAGAAGCGACGGTTGCGTCACTCACACCGCCTCAGTATGCGGATCCCAAGCGACTCGATTTCAGTGAACGCGTTTCCTCTCGTGGGAGCCTCGATCCAGCACAGACGAAACGAACCGCCTTCGCAGTGGTTCTGTCGAAAGTTGCGTCCGAATTGGCGAACGTTAGGTCATAAACGGTGTTTTATAATCCGGATTTTAGAACGCGTGTTAATCTGCCGACGATCCCCGAGTTGCCCGTCGAAAAGCCCACTCGGATGCGAGTATAGCCAGGATTTCGTTGCATTTCGAGCTCTTTTTCTACGGCCGGAGTGTACACCCTCGTGCCAGCGTGGGTGTCATAGCGAGATGATTCCTCGCTGCACACGGCCAAGCCACCGTGTAGGGTGTGCTGGGTGTGTAGGGTTTCACCTAGAGAGAAAAAAATCGCAACTGACTGCGTCGACATCACGCCTACGAGATGAGGTCTGAGCGTGAACGGAAATGGTCAGTGCAACTTGCCTGAATCATCCTCCACGCCATATCCCACTGCCGCGGAAACGTTCGCACTGCTGCCGAACAGGTCAATTCGTCGAAAGGAAAATTACGTCCAGAGATTTGCTTGACCCCCGAATGGGAATCACGCATACTCGGCAAACGCCCAACCGTTGATAAGTCCCTTCCAACCGACAGTAACGACCCCAGGACTGACTTCTCACCTCCCCTACCGACGATAATTACCTCGTTCGCCGACAAAGACTAGAACCTCATCATGTCGCTACACCCAACGTCATCATACTGCGGCGTCCCTATGACGGCCGACACCTATGATGACAATGTTGCGTTTCGGGCGTACGTCTCGCGGCACTTTCCACACTTGATGACGCCACTTGAACGGCGTGTGACCGAGTACATCTCGCCTATAGTTAGCGATGCCGAAGACTCAAAGATCCTCACGCTTCACAAATTCCTTGAGGAACGCGACGGGCACGTGGACGATGATGACGTGATATCGGCGTTTCAAACGCCATACGACGACCGAATTGCATATGCGGTAGATCGCGTATTGGAATTTCGGCGTGGTGACCTCATCGAAAATCGTTGCAAACAGTGTCAGCGACTTGCCCGTACGCCTGTTGCGAAACAATGCTTGTGGTGTGGGCACGACTGGCACTAGAATTTACTGCACGTCGGTGACGAAGACGGCGGCGAACCAAACGATGCAACCGAGCGGCACAGTCGGGCATTTTGAAGTGGTTGATCTTCTGTCGCCGCCGGCTGATCGTAGACGTTCGATTGGGCAATTCCTATGAGACGACGCCTCCGTAAGAAACGGCATCTTGGTGAGTTCACGGAGTTTTGCTTCGAGATGTCGGCAAAGTTCACACCAGGAACCACCGATGCCGACGCCGATCATTTGATAGACGATTTTATCGACTACATAGAGGCATCGAACCTGCAGTTCGGAGGCAGTCACACCACTGATGGCATGACGGGTATCGTCGACCGTCGGGGTCGCCCGTACGTAACTGACCTTGATCGAGCGGCTGTAATGGACTGGCTGAAGTCGCAGCGGATTGTTTCAACGGCGACATCACAGGAGCTTCGGAACGCATGGTACGGTTGGTCGGACTGAATTGGCAGCTAATCATCGCGAATCAAAGGCGAACAACCATCGGATTGCACGCGAGTCGGGCGTCACGCGTTTCGGTAATTCAAAGTTTTCACGGCCCGACCGCATGAATCATGGCGTTCAACCACACAGTTGAGGCTCACAATTGGAATCCGTCTTCGCACCACTATCGCTACTACTACCGCTTATCCTTGCCGTCTTGATTCGCAGTAAGGCTCGAGCCGTGATTTATGGAACCATCACTTTCTGGATGCTCATGATTGCTGGGGCACAATACAATCTTGCCACCGATCCCCAGTACAACAGCATTGCACCCGGGATTTCAATCGTCGCCGGTTGGGTTTTCGGACTGGTTTACTCAGGCCTGTGCGTGCTGCTTGTCGCCGCGATATCGGAGTTCCGGAATCGATTCAAGACTAATCCCTGATCTGTGAACGTTTTTCCAAGCCAAATTTGACTGTCGCTTTTCATGACAAACCGAAAGCGACGAGCCACGCGTTACAACTGAGCAGCGAAGTCTCCTGAATAACCCGTTTCGTCGGATTGCCAGCCAGATCTGCTCAATTGCTCGACAAAATCAATCTTCGGTCGATTTGACTACGCCGTGCCAATGTCCTGCTCTCGCTGCGATTGCATTGACGATACCTGCGTTCTTAAACAGACTCACAACTCATTGCTCTTCTCGCCTACGGTGGCGGACCTTTGCTTCGACTGGATCGCGACGCATAAGTAGGTGACCATCTCGAGCGGGACAGGGTCGCCGTTTCTCGAACCCTCTCCCACACCACATCAGCACGCGGATCGCACGCGACTCGATTTCAGTGAACGTGTTTCCTCTCGATGTCGAGTCGATAGAGCTTGGGCGAACGAACCGTCTTCGCAGTGGTTCTTTCGATCATCGCGTCAGAACCGGCGAACGTTAGCCAACAAACTGTGTTGCAAAATCCGGCTTTTGTCGTGAGCGTGCTCTCTGCTGGCGAGCTCAGTGAATCATCACGTTCCCCGGCGAAACGCCCACTCGGACGAGGCTTTCAGCATGATTCTGCTGCTTTTCTCGACAATTTTCACTGGCCTCCATGTCGGTTCGGGCATCAAGGCGACACACGAATCCTCGCGGCACAAGCCTCAGTCGCCGTGCTGGGTGTGTAAGGTGTGCAGGGTTCACCTATAGAGAACAAAAAAGTTCGTTCGTCGGTGTTACGCCCATGGGAGAGGACTAAGCGTCACCGGAACTTGTCCTGTGCCGCTCACCTGAATCATCTTCCACGCCATATCCCACAGCCGCAGCAGCATTGGGGCTGACTATTCGCACCACTACCGGACAGGTCAATGGTTTCAGAGGGATTACTGGGGTGACATTTGCTTGACCGACGATTTGGGATCACCCATACTCGGGAACCGCCTATCGGTGATACGTCCCGTCAGTCCGGCGACAACACTCGACGGGTCACCCTAGGCACCGAAGGTGTCAACCGGCGATAGTTGTTCCTGGACCGACTTATCACCGCCCCACCTGGCGATATTCTTCCGGTTCGCCGACTGAGAAACACTAACTGCAATGTCAGCGATATTCTCCGCACCTATCTGGCTAGTCTTCGCTGCATTGGCAATTCCGTTGCTGCTCGTTGCCGCGTCTGCGTTCCACGCAAGCGAGATTTATAAGTTCGATGATGATCCCGATACGGATGTTGCGACTATGCAGAGTACGCTGGATAGCGGCACGGTCGTCCAGACCGTTGAATATCCCGGGTACGGTGCCGCAAAAGTCGTTACTTATTTTGGACCATTTGGGATTGCTGCAAACGTACGTCCCTAGGCCGCATTGGTCGTCGCAGTCGGCCTGCTGCTGACTGCTATTGGCATGGCAGGACTGCTGCATTTCCCGAGTCGTGTTCCCGCCGTAAGCTTTGACTCGATACAGAATTCGGTAGGCGACGATCCGATGACTGATCTAGATCACGATCTTCGCGGCGAACCATGAAAAGGACAGGTGGTCCGTTTTCTCGTCGGCTTGCAAGCCGTTTGCCCGTCCCCACCAATATCCAATGTTCGTCGGCCTACTATTGTCGCTGATGTAAAATCCCCACGAAGCGATTGATTTTAGAACCGGCGAAACATTTGGTCCGTTGAACGAGGTGGAATTCGTGGCGAAGCGTGATGACCTAGCCGTCTCATCAGAACTCGAGCTTCATGATGTCTATGACTACCGACCAGTTGATTATTAGCAATCAGCGAACCAGTCGGATCGGGATCGGAGAACGGTTGTCCGAGCCCCTCCCACACCACCTCAGCACGCGGATCGCGAGCGAATCGATTTCAGTGAAATTGGTTTCCGTTCCTCGGAGAATTGCGAACGCCTAGCCGAAGCTCAAGTCCTTTGTTCAGGAAGCCCGGTGCTTACCCAACGCCCCTTGAGCTTTGCTGCGGCAGCCACATGTTCGACACCGGACGTCATCGAGAGACGCCAGGGACCTTCGCCTCTGCGGGCAAACGAGTGCTAGTTAACATTTCCAAACTCGATCAGTTATTGCCATGTATATTTGGCTGATAGCTAAAAAAAGGCTCACGATGCCCAACCGGATGTGATCCGGCTGGGCTCGCGAGTCGGGGTGTGGTGAACGTTATTTCGACGCGGGTTGTTTGCCCTTCAGCTCATCGATCAACGTGGACGCCTCGCTGATGGTCAGTGCTGAGAGTTCCGAAACACCAAACCGATCGTGAAGCGTGCGGTCGAGCGTGATGCCTTGTCGCTTTGACATGACCGCGATCGCGTTGATCTGTTTTTCAGTCGCAAAACGCTTCACCGTCTGTTGGTGACCGGTCGGTGCTGTTTGCGAGGAATCCCGCTGCGGCGGCTCGTTCGGAAGTGATTGTTCCGCCAGCATCCGGCAACGCCGGACGGCAGCAAGAATTGCGTCATTGCTCGCCTGAGCGTCCAGGGGCACGGACACTCGGACGGCTGGTCCTGACTGTCCATGTGAGCTTTCGGCCGTAATGCCGAGTGAGATCGCATTATGCAAATCTGTTCTCCTGAAATGAGGGTGTGAATTCGCCAGCGACGTTCAGTTCGCTGGCGAGTAAGTTAAAGGTGAAATCGCTGTCCAGTGGCATATCACGGAGCCAGCGTGTGAATTGATGCACGGCTAAGCCAGCGGCAATCGACGCTGCGTAGATTGTCGATTTTGCCGTGCAGGTTCCTGCGTGAGCGTCACCCTGGGCGAACAACGTCGATTCGTAGGCGTGACGTGATTTGCTGGGCTCAGCCGTCAGTAAACGAATCGTCTCGCCGTTCATACGGGTATCGATCAGCAGTTGGATCCGCCTTTGAAGGCATCGCCACACCGCAGCCCGCGTCGCGATGCTGTCGACGCAGCAGAACACGACATCACCGACGGTGTGCATTGAGCGGAAGCGGTCGATGATGAAATCGATCTCGATCGACGGATCGATGCGTTCGACTTCCAACATCGTTGCCGTCACCTTGGCTTGCCCGATCTCATCGGCCCGGTAGCCTTGCGTGGTCACGTTGGTCAGCTCGACGGTGTCGAAGTCAATCAATTGCAACTTCGTGACGCCGATCGACGCGAGTTGCAGAGCGACTTGACGACCGATCGCACCGACGCCGATCACTGTGACGCTGGTTTCCCGAATACGATCTCGCGGGACGAGACTCGCCTGACGGTCGAAGCGATCTTGGTTGGTATTCAAGATGCCACCCATTCGCTTTCCGACCAGCCCGTGTCATCGCGCCACTCAAAGGGATCACTGGTCAGCGTTTGCGGCCGACGGGTAAACGGATCATGAACCGTGACAGCGGCTTCGTACTCGGATTCCCAGAGATCTTGATCGGACTCCGGGAATTCGGTGTCGTAGTCGACTTCGACGGCAAGCCGCTTATTGCATCCCGGCCCGACGTTCATCCGCAGCCGAGCGTAAGTGGCACCGCCGCGTGCGACGATGAACATCACGGCCCAGTCCGGAGTGCCAAAGGCACGCTGGAATGTCTCTTCGTCCGTGCCACTTGGTAGCGGTGACGAGCCGGGATGCGTGTGCAGCCAAATTCGTCCACACGTTTCCGGCGTGTGCCCCTCGTCGATCTGATCGTCGAAATAGTCCGCAACTGCGGAATCATCGAACGACACCGTAACGGGCGTGCAGATTTGCTGAACCATCATCACCGACTCGATCAACAGGAGATCGTCGAGACTGGTGATACCGAACATTCCGACCTCCGTATTCCCCAGGTCACGCAGGAACAGCAGTTTCGCCCACGCATAGGGCGTGAACCGTAGGCTCTGACGATTCCTCGCTGGGGTCCGACGTCGACTCCCCTTCTTCTTCGTTAACGCAATCATCGCATTTGTCCTCCGTTAGACAGTCTTGGCAAAAGGGTTTGTTACATCGGTCGCAGCTTGAAATGCAGCTTCCGCAGAATGAGTCTCGGCAGCCTTCGCACTTCGTCATGCAGTCGTCGCAGTGAGTTTCGCTGCAACCGTCACACGAGCACGTACACCCGCTGCAGATCTGGGCGTCACATTGATCGCACGAACAGATATCATCTTCATCAACGGTGCTGCCGCAGTCCCGACACTCGGTGCCCGACCAGTCACCCAGCGTTGTGTAGGCACTGTGTGGGTTGTAGGTGTGCAGGACCTGATGCACGATTGTGAAAAAGTCATGCAACCGCCCTTCGGTCAGAGCCAACTTGATCGGCCCGTGGCCCTCGCCTTCGCAGAGAACTTCCGACTGCACGTGCGGATGAGTCGTCGAGTCACAGCAGGTCGCTGGGTTTGGATCGACTGCGACCGCGCGATAGGGACATGACTGTCCCAGGTATCGCAGCTCCAATTCGATTCGGAACGCACCGAGGTCGGTGTACTCGATCTCGATGGGTTCAGTGGTGACCGCGATGGTTTGCTTCGTAAAGTCAAAATCGCAGGCTGGAAACTCAGCTTCGATCGCCAACAGGTCGGCTGTGACATCAGCTAGCGAAATGCTACGTCGTGGAGCCATCGACGCGGCTGCCACATAAATGGCGTCATCGACTTCGCGTTGAAGATCGTTCAGAGCGTCAAGCAGACGCTTGCCAAGCGACCGCTCAGCACCGTGATATTGACGTGATCTAGCGACTGATATCAAGCGTTGCCATCGCTTCACCTTATCCGCGGATGGGACTCGAAGCGTCTTTTCCTGCTGCGAGCAATTACGATCAACGGCCGCCTTGACGAGTCCCGCCATCCGCCACGCACGCTTGACGGTGCGTCGGCTCTGTGGAGTACAGCAACTCACGATGCCGCACCTTCGATCTTGGTTGGCGTGATCGAGACACGATCTCCTTCGACCAGAATTTGGTCTGCCGAGACAGGCTGGCGGTTGACACGAATCAAGTAGTTCGATTCCCTGCCTTCGCCAATACGCTGATTGAACAGAGATTGCACCGTCGTATCGGCTTCGATGTCGATGTGGTTGGCGAATCCGGCTCCGTCGTTGTTGATAAAAAGGATTTTCATGGTTTGTGGTTCCTGGGTTTGTTGTGATGGAGATGTGCGGTTGTCGCCGGCGTGTGCTGGTGTCGTCGCCGTCGGGTTCCGCGGGAGACAAAAGAACGACCGGCGACACGTTCAGAGTGCCGCCGGTCGTGGGTCGCAGTGGTGAAATCGGTATGCGGTTTACAACGCTGCAAAATCGAATGATGTGGTCGCATCGAAGTCCTCTTGGTGGGCCTCGAACTCGTCCCAGTCGATGACGTGGGGGCCGAGGTGTTCGGCTTCCGGATCGCTGATCGGCTGCGAGGGATTGGCGATCAGAAAGCCGAGACGCTTGATGGTGGAGACAGAGTCGCCGGTGGTACGAGCGATATTGCGGTACATTTCAGCTTGAAACATGTGGATGGTTCCTGAGTTGGAAGATGTCAACGAAAAAGCCCCCGTCGATCGGCATGGTGCCAATCCGCGAGGGCTAGGAAAGAAACGAATCGATTGGTGAAGGCTTAGCGGGACGCTGGCAAAAGCCAGTGCTCGTTGAGCCATTGAAGTTCGGCATCGAGTGCCTCACTACGGATGTCGAACGGACCGAGCATCGGACCGTCGACGGGTGAAAGGTCGGCCATCCATTGGCCGTCCGCTGTGGGTTCGACGTGTGATCCACGGCGAATATCGATGCTCCCGAGTCTGTGAAGCTCAATCGCTTCGCAGTACACGGTTCGCACAACCCCTGCCGGCGTGACAACAATTTCCATGTCACCGCTCATCGGGGGCGTCGCTGGATGTTACGGCGTGGACGATCAACCAGCAGTTGATCCAAACCAGCTTGCACCGACGCCATTCGAGTGGAAACACTCTGGCGAAGTTGTTCGCTCGTTCGCAACTCTTGGGGTCCGATTCCATTGACTGCCGCTCGGGCCTGGCTGACCAAGTGATCGAGTTGTTCGTTTGATCCGATGTTGAGTGATCGGAATCGATCGAAGAATTCGTTCAGGTTCGTCACAGCCGAGTCGCGAAACACTTTCGGCTTGCCGTCCTCTTGACCAGCGATCCGCTCGGTCAAGTGTTCGACGAGCTTCGCGAGTTCTTCCAAGAACGCTTGTTCGGCAAGTTCGACAGCCTCGACGAAGCGAGACTGCACGCGACGACATTCCGACTCGTAGACTTCCGGATTGAGCTGCCGTAGGTAGTTGGGCGGCTCAACAGCCGGAAAGTCATGCGTGATCGCGAACTCATCGACCAGCGTGGCTGGGTAATCACTCACATCGAACAGGTCGCCGAGTCGGTCACGAGCGGCGTCACGCATTTCCGTGAAATGCAGATCGAGTTCGGAAACGGCAACGGCCAACTCATCGCGAAACGCCTCCATCTGTGAGTCAAAGTCACCGATGGTTTCACGTTTGATGAGCCGCAATCCCGGTTCGGGATAGGGTAGCGACACCGTCTTCCAGTACGACACCGCTCGCGATCGCACCGACGTGACCGCTTTGTACGGGGGATGAGTCGTATCGATCAGTTTCTTCGACGCCGACAGATACTTCGACTCCGCGTCGAAGGAATCGGCCGCCTGAGTTTTCTGTTCGGACGTCAGCGTCTTGCGAACGCCGAGCCAGTTAAAACTGAGCCTGGCCGCAGCCATCGTTGACCGCAGTCGATCACTGGAGGTGGTGACGCTTTGGGACGTCGGTTCTTCGAGGACAGTGGACATATTAAAAATCTCCAAAAGAAATGCCGGAAGCCGATCGTGATGATCGACTCCCGGCAGGGGTGGCAAAAAACGAGTTGAAAGAACAGCTAGCGGTCGCTAGTTGTTCGAGAACTCACGATTCAATGGGCGGTGGAACTCGGTTGGTCAGGGAGAGTGCCAAGAAATCTCGGGGAAATGTTGTTCAGTGCTGAATCGCACAAGATTCACATTGGCGTCGCGAGTCCGTTGAAGCTGCTGACAGTGCGGAGTGGTACGGCTTGATGAGTGAAGACTTTAGCGATTTTTAGACGAGAGCAACAAACCGGCGTTAAACGGTGCACGGGCACCTCCGCAGGGATAGGCTCCTGGCCAATTGCGTGTGAAGAACTTCTTTCGCCGTGCTTTGGCGAAGACTCTAGCGGCCTAACGAATTGCAATTGAGAGATCGTCCCGTTCTACTACTGATGCTATCACTAGCCGTCGGTCTCCCACGTGGACAGGCGACAAAATTCAATTCACGATCTATCCCACGTCAGGCGATCCACTCAACCGACAGAGTTGTTAAGCCCTGGCATTCCGACTGATCTCAATTCGACTGAAAACAAGACATGAATCGACTACCCTGCCTGATCGGACTGGATTCCGCAGAACTCACCGAAATTAAAAACAGATTTGGTGGTCCGATGGTTTGTCACGAATTGCTGCCGGCAATGATGGTTCGCGATGGAGAACTATTTGTGCAGTCTGCGAGCGGTGCCCGGCTACTTCCTGTTTCGCGAGTTGTTTTTCACGGCATTTTCGCTGACGATCATGACTTTATTACGGGGCTAGCAATTTGGGACGGGCCATGCCTGCCAAATGCCGCTGCAATGATGGATTGCCGACTGAAGCTTCCTTGCCTCGCTCGGGCCTTGCAGTTTACATCTTACGCCGCACCATTGCGGGGCTACTCGTCGCCGGGCTTTGAGTATATTGCCAATCGGCCATCAGTCGCGAAATGGGGTAACTGGCATTGTGGCGAAAACAAAGAGCGTTTCGAAAACTCGTTTGTGACCAACGATGCGTCAATCGTTGAACCATTCATTAGTGGCGATGCGATTCGTGTTGTTGTGATTGGCGACAACGCTTGGCAGATCCGACTTGAAGGTGATGATTGGCTTAAGTCAATACATCATGACACTGCGACCTTGATTGACCTCGATTCAGCTCTCGTCGACGATACATGGGCCGTAGCTCGAGGGTTTGGATTAGAGATAGCCGCGAATGACTATATCGTCGATACCGAAGGCGTGCCTCATTTGCTCGAGGTCAACCACATCCCAAACGTCACGCGATTCCAGGAGATTTGGGATGGATACTCTGAGTTTGTACTTGATTGGCTATCGCGGGACGGGAAGTAGTTTGAAGACGAACGAGTGCGACTCCCGTCAGGGTGAGTACCAGCCAAACGCTTAGTGACGAGTATTGGAACTGGCCTGGTAACAGGGTGGTTTACACGGATGCCGAATCCTTGCGAGAGCCACAGATCAATGTATCTGTGGATGCGGCAGATCAGCCGGACGGCATCTCACGTGAGGACACCGTCCGGCTAGGTTTAAAATCCGGATTTTAAAAGACGGATTTTAGAAAGGGACTTCAGTTGTTCGACGGTTCTCGATTGACTCGGCGACGAGCCTTTGAAGTCCCGTTGGTCGGCTGATAGATGCCGGAGCGACTGGCCGACAGACATCGACCGCTGGCCCAGGAACGCAGTTGACCCACGGACTCTGCCGCGGTCACCGCCACCGGTACCACGTTCTGTGCCGCCTGATTCAGAGGCAGATCAAGCAACGCTGCCAGACGGCAGCAAGACTTGATTTCCGCCCCCGTCCAGTTGGTGTCATCAGGAGCACTCTGTGCGGCGTCGATTTCATAGAGATCACGATAAAGCTTCCAAATCGCATCCTTCTCTTCACGACTGGGCAGATCGAGAAAGAACACACCGTCGAAACGTTCGCTACGGCTGAACTCAGGTGGCAGCTTGGAGACATCATTGGCTGTGCAGACCACGAACACATCCGACTCGTGATCATTGAGCCACGATAAGAACGTTCCGAACATCCGTGATGCCACGCCTGAGTCTCCACTGCCGTTCATCCCGGCGAATGCCTTCTCGACTTCATCGATCATCGCCACGCAGGGAGCCATCGCATCGATGATCTTCAGTGCCTGGCGCGTGCGTTCCTCCGACTGCCCGACGAGTGAACCCATCAGGCTGCCGACATCGATATTCAACACCGGCCGACCGACTTCCTTGCCGAGGGCTTTGCAGAATTGCGACTTGCCGCAGCCCGGTGGTGACAGCAATAAAACACCACGCGGTCGATTGCGTGAGTTGCCTCGGTGCGACTGCAGCATGGCTCGTTTGCAGAACGCCTTGAGTGCCGATAGGCCCCCGAGGCTACTAAAGTCTTCACCGCCGCGGTACAGCGAAAGCAGACCACTTTTTTTTAGCGTTTGAGTCTTCATTTCCCAAACTGCATCGGCAGTGATCCGTTCCTGACGAACCAATGAGAGACTGAAGGCGTTTTCCGCTTCCATACGAGTCAAACCAGCCGCAGCGTCGATCACCGTTTGAAGTTCGGAGTCTTTCGGCAATTCTCCCTCTTCGGTGGCGATTCCCCGAGCGATCTCATCGAGTTCCTGGCGGTTGGGCAGGTCATGCTCCATCACCACGAACATCTTTTCGAGTTCCGTCGGGATCTGCACCACCGGCGAAAGCACGACCACGATCGTGCGGTTCTGTTTGCCAGCCACGATCTGCCGTGCCAGTGCCTGGACGACTTCAGCGGACTGCAAGAATCGATGAAAATTCTGCAGCACGAGAATCGCCGTGCCATCAGGCGAGGCGAGAGCGTTGATCGACCGGATCGCGGTCAACGGATCGTTGCCGATCGTATCTTGCTGCGGTTGATCGGGAACGTTCAAGCCGGATTCAATGTCCCACGTTGCCAGTTGCCACTGTTGATCGCGGCAGAGCTGAGCGATTTCGGTGAGGGCATCCTGGTGTTCGTGGGACTCGATCCAGATGCCCGTAAAACATGCTCTCACGTACTCCGTGAGACGGGTATTGAGTTTCAAGATTGATCTCCTTGTTAGTGGTGTTGTTGGTGGGATTGCGACTGATTGGCCTGCTGATGAAACTCAGCGGTCAGCTGCTCGCTGGTGCGTTGACCAAGTGCCTGTTCGATAAACTGACTGGCCTGACGGCATTTGCTGCCTGTAAAACCCTTGGTCTGGACCTGCGTTTGGCCCGTGGGCGAGACGACGATTTCGATGGTTGGCATCATGCGGAACCTCCCACCGTGACGGTTACCTTGATGGAGCCGTCAGCGAGTGACACCTCCGTGACGGTGTGGCCCTTCAGGTGAGCTTCCCGTTTTGCCTTCTCGACGGCGTAGGCTTGCAAGAAGCGATCAAGCTGAACTTGCTTGCCCCAGAGGCCGCCGTAGTTGTCGAAGCGGGCCTCGCCTGTCTGTGTGTTGAACACAGCCGGGTATCGCCAGCCGGGAAGGTTAACAATCACGCCGGTGGCCTCGCTGCTAAACAGCTTGACCGTGCCCCGCGTTGGTGCGTCAAGTTGGAGCCGGCGACAGGCGGAGCCAACAGCGACCTCGTCTCGGACTTCAGTTTTGATTTCCACGATGTGGCTCATGGATTGGTTCTCCTTTGCTTAAGTGAAATGGTTAAATCGGTGGCTCGACCTCATCCGTCGAGTCACCACTGAACAATGCGTGATTGGTTTCCTCGTCGTCGTGATCCAAAGATGGACGCCGAATCATGGGACCGGGCAACAGCCTTGGTTCCTCCGATGTCATTTCGAGAACGAGCATCTCAGCGACGGCCGCATGATCCGGCTCCTGCGATTGCATTTGCCGGATCACAAACACCGCGACGACGAGCGGCAGCACGCACGCAACGGTCAGTCCCAAGTTCTGAATCACCGTCGCGATGATCGGATCTCGATGACGTTGCGATGCGATATCGCGACGATCCTGTTCGAGCTGGTTGTGGCCCGAGTAGATGACTGATTGCTGCTCATTGAACTGCGAATTCATCTCAGTTTGGGCCGCGATCAGTTCCCGGCGAGCGGCCGCGTCGCTTTTGACCAGTTCCTTCGCGGTTTCCGCGAGTTGGTGGCTTTCTGCGACGACGGCTTGGGACTGATCAGCGAGCCGCTCGTTCTGCTTGCGTTGCTCGGTCATCGATTGTTGAGCGAACTCAGCAAGCCGTTCGTCAGGTGAGTCACTACACCCGGCGACGCTGAGAATCAGCAGAGCCAGACACATCGTGACGCGTCGAAGATGTTTCATTTGCTTCACGAGGATTTCTCCATTGGGAAAAGACTCGGGCAAGGAGCGACTGCAGGGCACGTCTGAGTCGAATCTCCTTAGCCCAAGCCAGGGTGAGTAGCACGATCAGCACGCTGCTGGCCGCAATCAAAGCTGTGGTCATACGGACCTCTTTTTGCGAAAGGGTGTGGAAACGAAAAAAGCCCCGCAATCCAGGCATCTCTGAGTGAGATGACTGAGCGACGGGGCTTTGGAGAGGGTTACGGGGACTCAGAAAATCTAAGTCTTCCCTATTAATAGTGACACCAAAAACGCCAAAATTTCGATTTCTGACGCGGGATTTACGTGTTTCCTACGCAAATCAAGCTGTTTTCGGCATTTCAGACTAAGTGGTTGAAATCGGAGCCTCAGAGAGAGAAGGCACGCCCAATGGTCGAAGCAACTAGGGTAAAAGGCATGAATGTCGCGTGCGGCATTGCAGTAGGATTCGTCAATGAGAGTTTCGTCGACGAACATGAAGCCTCAACGATCCCTATGGAAAATCCTCTTCCTGCACGGCTGGCACAGCGTTGTCGGTGGCATCAAACCGACGTTTTTCAAGAACGCTTGTGATGACGTCATCAATCCGAAACCTGATGACGACGATTTCGATGCTGCGGTCGCAACGGCACAAGCGGAGTTCGATGAGCACCAATTGGATGTGATCGTTGGTTCATCACGCGGTGGTGCGATCGCGATGAATATCACGTCAAGTGATGGCTATCTCCGGTGTCCCACTGACGACGACACATTGTATCCTTACGGTGAGAACAAACCAATGAAAGGCGTCCAATACGACATAACCGAATCCGCCTCGCTGGGTGCTCTCCAACCAACAACTCGGGCCGCCGCTTATCCGTTGGCTGCAACACGCGATACCGGGCGTGTGGCTAGCAGTTACCCAGATGGGAGTCACACCCGCTCGGCAACATACCTTGCCAGTCCGCACGTGCATGTCATTGTTCGTCGAGATCATCCGCTCGCAATCTTTGGGCAGCTTAAAGCCACTCTATTTTCGCGTTGGGAGTTCCTGGATCGACACGATCTGGTCTACGGCGACAAAGCACACCGTTCCACGGTACGCTTCTTTCAATGCGTCCGTATCGATTAGCGTGCATTTCAAAAATGGCCTCCCCCCGATTTCGGTCAACTCGGCCTTCGATATCAACTTTGCGTCCATTGGTCCTGTCGTAAGGGTGACCGTGTAGTTTCCGGTGGGGAGTACCTGTTTGCTAGCGTCTGTCGCTGATTCTCCCGCCATCAAATACTGACATGCGGAAATCGTAAGAATCGCTGCCAGTACAACGACAACAACTTTACTCAGAGTTTTGTGTGACATCCAAAAGGTTCCAGAATTGGGAGAGAGAAACTGCGATACGACGAACGTTGGACATCACGGGGGACGGAAAGTTAATCATCAATTGTAGCAAACGCCGCAAGCCGTCCTCCCATGAATGTCATGGTTCGTCGTCGGTTTTACCGGGGAAATTACTTGATTTTTACCTCCTGCATCACAGTGATTGCGTCTACTGCGATGAAGGTGCGGCTACCCGAGAACGCGTTACCTGCCCAAATATCGCCGATCCCGCCACTGACTTTACCCGTCAAAAATTGTTTTCCACAATCTCCAACACCGAGGGATCAACCAGAGCGTTGACGTGGTTGGTGCCGTCAATTGTATAAATGAGGAAGGTCCCCGACATCTCGCTGGACGCAGTATCCGAACCGTCTGCCGCGATGACAATAGAATAGGACACAGTTGCGGAAACCAGCAGCGCAACAGCTATTAATGTCGAACGAGCGTGGTTAGAAAGCATCGCAAAATCCGGGAGTAAAGGCGTTTGAGCAAAATAGTTTGTGTTGGCCGCACCGACGAACGCCAGCGATAACCGCGTAATGTGATCGTAGCGGAGGCGGTAAAATGGCGAAGCCACACCGCCGTAGCGGAGAGCACATTACTGCGGTTCATCGCAATTGTTCGTAGGCCACCCTGGATCGTGCGTTGGATTCGAACGCTGAACGGTGTGGGGTGTTGCGAAGTGGAATGATTTCAGTCTACGAGCGAGGAGCGGAAGCCGATGGGAAACTCCAACTCCAGCTAATCCGCCGACTACTCCGGCTACTAGCATGGTGAGCAAGCCGACCCAGTGGAATACGCGAGGAATAAACCATATGGTCAATTGCAAGCAAACCATAGTCGCGAAGAGCGAAAATAAAACAAAGAACGCGGTTCCATAGACAATGCGTTCGCGTCGATTCAAACGCGACGGGACACCGTCTCCGGACTGACAGTTCAACGTCATTTTATCAGCAACTACAGCCTGAGTTCAAAATATTTCAGTCTACGAAAGAATCCATGTAAGTCCAAGGTTTGACGGGTGGGAGCCATTCGTTAAAAAACTGGCGACTCAAACCCGTGATCACGGCGGCGTGCGGCCGCCAGTCACATTCACACCACCCACCAAACACATGGACTGAAATCACATGAAGATTCTCGCACTCGACCTCGGAAAATTCAACTCCGTTTGCTGCTTTTTCGACTCGAAAACTCGCAAAACGAAGTTTGTAACGACGCCCACTACGAGAGAACACTTCGGTGTCATCTTCAAGGACACCAAGGCCGACCTCGTCGTCATGGAGGCCTGCGGCCCCTCCGGTTGGATCAATGATCTGGCACAACATCAAGGACATGAAACACTCGTCTGCTCTACGAACGAAGAAGCCTGGCGGTGGGCCAACGTCAAACGGAAAACTGACCGAGACGACGCTCTCAAGCTCGCTCGCATGGCCGCCATGGGCGAACTCAAAGGCGTCCACACGCCTTCACTGCAACACCGCGAATTCCGATCGCTCGTCAAATACCGCAAGACCCTCGACGGCCGAATCAACAAAACCAAGAACGCCATCCGTGCTTGGTTTGTCAATCATGGGATCGAGATCGCCACGGGAGAGAAAGCATGGCACACCGGTCGCGAGAGAATCAACTCGTTTCGCAAACCTCTGGCCGACTGTGGACCTGAGGAACTCTGGAAAGGAGAGCTCGACATCGAACTGACCATCCTCGATTCGCTGTCCCAACAGATCACTGGTGTCGTCAAGAAACTCGAAGCGATCGGCAAGAATGACGAACGCATCAAGCGAGTCCAAACGATCCCCGGAGTCGGACCACGAACCGCTGAAATCCTCGTCGCGTGTCTCGACGACCCTCACCGCTTTGAAAACGGACGACAAGTGTCGGCCTATTTCGGCTTGGTTCCACGTCAGTATCAATCCGGCGAAACTGATCGTAACGGACGCATCACCAAGCGAGGCAACCCGCTGGCCCGAACGATCCTCGTCGAATGTGCTTGGGCCTCGCTGCGGTACAACCCGTGGGCCAAGGGCGTCTACGAAAGGATCTGTGGCAAACAAAAAACACGCAAGAAGAAAGCGGCGATCGCGTTGGCTCGCAAGATCGCCGTGATCGCTTGGGCGATGCTGCGAGATGAGACTGACTGGGAACCTAGCAAGATGATCGAGGTCACTGAATCGTTCTGAAGGATGCCGGCGGGGCTCAAAGACTCACTGCAAAACATGAAACCTAAAAAAAATGCAGATCAGCGAAAAAGTCGTCTTCGCAAGGAAGCCCGCGCGGCCAGAGAGGCCGCCGAGAGCCGTGCTTCAAAAACAACTGGGCAGAATCCCGTGAAGAGAACGACCACTGGATCTGCCAAGCCGACCGCTTCCAAACGCAAGCCGACCAATTCGCCGGCGACGCGATCGCCTCGGTCTACTTCCCAACCGCTCGAGAAACGACCAGCGAGAACACCCAAACCACGGCGAGCAAGAAAGCCAGTATCGCGTGACTGATGCTCCGACATCGGCGTAACGAATCGGCCTTGCTCGCCTTTTTGAAACTGAAAGCCCTTTGGCCGGGCAGGACAACCAGTACCGGGCACCTGATGTAAAAACATCGTCGTAACGAATCGGACCTGCTGGCCATTCAAACCATCTCATTACTCCAACCTTAGCGTCATTCTTTCAGCCAACACCAACACCACCCCCGATCACCCCAGGAGCCCGCTGCCAGCCCACGACACGAACCACCAAGGAACAGACCTGCCCTCTGTACTGAGCACCGACCCAAGTTGATGCGGACCGTTCGATTTAGGATCGCTTCTTTGCAAAGGAGCGTTAGAACTATCCGACACATCGCCCTAAAGAATGTGCCATACCGAGGGAAGACCACTTGCTGCTCATTGAAGCCTCCAGGCAAGTGCTCGCCGAAACACGATCCAGTCCGAATCAAGTGGCTGGAACCGTGCAAGGATAACTGAGGGGACGCCGCCAGCACGAAGCGTGTTGGCCCGTTAGGAATCAGAGCGTTCACACCTCGAATAGTCGTTTAATCCAGCTCCTTACCCGTTCGTGTCAGAAGCCGTTGATGCATTACCGATCGACATCAACCGAGATGGAAACCGGTGCCATTCACCTGCGCCTTTTTTCGGTCGCCACTTACGGGCGAGCGACCGAAAAAAGCCTCCGGCGAACGGCACCTCACCTCCACCAGCGGAAAAAAAATGAAGTAAGACAAAAACAACCCAACACCACTTGTCGAACCTTGGACTTCATAGTCGCCCGCCGTCACCGGGTACGGCAGTTTGATTTTCAATTGGCAAAACGCCCGATGCCGTACTCCGGTGGACGGCATTGTTACCCGCTTGCTTTGAAGCGTCGTGAATTGAGGCGTTGAGTTGCAATGTTCCGCAGGCGTTTATTGCACGCATGCTCAACGATCCAAGCGACATGATCGCGAGTCAGGTCATCCCGGTCAAGCAATCGTCGAATCGTACTGGCGTCGTTTAGCACACAGATATCATGAAATATCTGATCGGTGAGGCCATCAGAAGCGAGCCGACGATCAACTACAACACGGTCAACCGCTCGTCGAAAGCTCGAGTGTTCGTCGAGTCTAGGTTGCTCACGCAACGTCTGCAATTGTGAATCGGTAAGTACGTCACTGCGAACCAATTCGAATGCCCGGTTGAGCGCCAAGTCGCACCCATCAGATCCAGAATCAGTGAGCGCGAGCAATCCATGAAGCGTCTCGTCCGAAACGCCATCAATACGATTCAAGTAATTGAGAAATACGGCGCAACGGTAGTGCTCTGTATTCTTGTCTTCCGATGTCTGAAACTCCGCAAACTGCTGCTGAAGCTCGGACTGCGTCACAACGCCGAGGCGAAGCCAGTCGTCGGTGTACCCGAAGTGTGCCGCGATAGATTCGGGAGTGGCCATGGGCGATTCTCAGTCGGGTAACGGCAGCGATATGCGGGCGGCGGCGAGCGGCTCAACCACTGCGAGAACGGCAACCACCGCCGCTCAGCATCATCGCATTGTTCTGTCCTTTTTTGTTTGGAATACATCACAGGTAGGTCACGAATCCACGGAACTTGATTATCCATTTGCCGTGTTCCGAAATCAACACGTAGGTTGCATACGACGGATGGAAGATTTCAGGAAAGTACAGATGCACAACGACGTACATGTTATCGCCTGAGTAACCAGGTGGCCATGCTTGAATTGGAAAACGGGCTCCATACGGAACCTTGGACCCGACATTGCTGCGTTCAGTCGGCTTATCAACTATGCGTATCGCGGGATTCTTGGCGGCAAAATCGCGGGCGAAGGAATCCGAACCGTGACGGTTGCTAATGTCCGTTATCGCATCACGCACTGTCCGTTGTTCCACATCGGTCATGGTGGCCCATACTTCGTTGCGCGTGAGGGGCTCTGATGCATCAGGTGTGCTGTTAATGGCGGATCGTGAAAAGTAGACGTTGCGTGGAATTCTATTGCCAATACTCAATGGTAGATTGGGTCTGTCGTACGTCGTAAGGTCGGCTAACACCATTTCGAGAACTACGTTGTCGTCGTGGGTCTTGGAGTTCGCCGAATCATCAGAGGTGGCAAGGTTGGCATAGCCGACGCTCGCGATTAGAACGACGGCAATCGAAATCAGATGTTGCACGGAGGTTCGCTTGTAGACAGAACGACACGGTTCAGCGGGCCGGGAAGGTTGATTGTCAATTGCCAAAACGGTCGCCAGCCGTCCTGCGGTGCACGGCATTGTTCTGTCGGGTTCACGTAAGCCTTGATGAGCGGCGGCGAGAATTAGTTTACCCGCGATCGACAGGATCGGACTGATCATTTCCGAAACTATGGTTTGGGGCAGTCTCGCTACGTGCCTTGCCTCGGCGGGTACGACGAAACCGCCAGTCTGTGTAGCCCCAAGTCACTGCGATTAGCCAAACCATCGCTAGAGCTAGAAGTGCATGTTCAGTGAATTCACCGCTAAAATAGTTGAGCGTGACGATCACCACAACTGCGACCGGTGGCACTACGCATGTCAGAAAGATTTTAGTTGCGTTCGACACAGGTCCAAGCTTCGGCGTGTTGGTTCGTCGGCGATCAACAACACGATCGGTGCCAATTTCGCGATACCTACCTCATCGACAGAACGGCAACCGTAACCGGGGACGGCGGGTTGATTTTCCATGTGTGAACGCGCGATGCCGTCCTCCGGTTCACGGGTACGCCCGACATGGGCGTGAACTTGTGGGGTGCCGCTTCCTTCGGGAAGCCAGTCCCCTGTACGAAAACGGAACTTGAACGAAGGACAGCATACCAAATGTAATCGATCAAGAAGAAGTACTAGGCGAAGGCAACTGTGGCGAGGTGACAGACCGTGGAGAGGAAGCCTGCGAATGTGGTCGGTAAGTCAGCAAAGGACCGTCGCTGGCACACGTTCTCGCCAAAGCTGCGAGGTGACGAACAGAAACGTCGTGGAGGCAGGCGGATGTTGAGGCGAGTGGCCCCAGGACCACGAAGCCGTTTTCCGACAACGTCCGTTTGTAGGCGACGCACTTGCGCAGCGAAAGTTCACGTCCCTTATTCGGGGAGATCTGTAAGCGTACCCGTGAGTAAGGCTTGACCTGAAAGGCGGGGCGACCGGGGTGACCCGACTCGTGCGAGCAGAAGTCAGCAGAGGTCGTAGTACCGCACTTCTTCGCAGCCAGCGGAGACGGGAAGGACCGAACGTTTCTTGACAAGGAAGAACCATCCATGAACTCAGTCGATCCGAAACACACAGAACCGACCTCCGACAACCACAAAGGAGCGGAGGAAGCAAACGGCCCGTGCTCTTCGGAGTCCCTCACAGGTCACGTCGACTCGGCGATCATGGAGAAGCCAGCCTTGGACACAGTGGCCATGAACCTCATGGAACAAATTGTTGACCCGGCCAACCTTGAATGTGCCTGGGAACGAGTCAAAGCCAATCGTGGCGCGCCCGGACCAGACGGGATTACCATCGACGAATTCCCCGACCACTTCCAAGACCTCTGGCCGAACCTGCGTCAACAACTCTTGGAGGGGACTTACCAGCCCGGCCCCGTACGCCGGAAGTCGATTCCAAAACCCAATGGCGGTGGTACTCGCGATCTCGGCATTCCAAACGTGATCGATCGCGTAATCCAACAAGCCATTCTGCTAGTCTTAACGCCGATCTTCGATCCGAACTTCTCGGAGTCAAGTTTCGGCTTTCGGCCTTATCGCTCAGCCCATGAAGCGATCCATCTCGTTCAGCAACACATCCGGGCGGGTTACCGCTGGTGCGTTAACATGGACCTTTCGAGATTTTTCGACACGGTTCAACATGACGTTCTCATGTGTCGTGTCGCTCGCAAGGTTCGCGACAAGCGATTGTTGCGTCTGATCGGGAACTACCTACGGGCTGGCGTGATGGTCGATACCGACTTCCACCCATCGAACGAAGGGACCATGCAAGGCGGGCCGCTCTCGCCACTACTTGCGAATATTCTGTTAGATGACTTCGACAAGGAAATGGAACAACGAGGCCATCGTTTTGTGCGATATGCAGACGACTTCTTAGTATTCTCCAAAACTGAGCAGTCAGCAACACGAGTCTTTCGTTCAGTGGAACGTTACCTCACCGGAAAGCTCAAACTCGTGGTCAACCACGACAAGAGCAGCGTTTGCCGCACGGAGGACGTCGAGTATCTCGGCTACCGCTTTCGTGGCTTCGGCGGACGATTCGAGGTGAGTGCGAAGAACCTTCGCAAATTCAAAGATCGCGTGAAGGAGATAACACGCCGCACCGGAGGCCGGTCGATGTCATCACGCTTCATTGAACTACGACGGTACTTTCAAGGATGGATTGGCTACTTTCATTACGGCCTACGCAAGACGCAGTTGCAGTATCTCGACAAATGGGTTCGACGGCGCATCCGCGCTTGCTACTGGAAACAGTGGTACCGAGTCCGCACGCGGGTACGGATGCTGTTGAAACTAGGAGTGCGTAGGGATGAAGCCATCTCGCACGGATGCAGTGGAAGAGGATACTGGGTGATGTCATCGAGTGCTGCGATGCACGTCGCGATCTCGATCGACTATCTTAAGAAGAACGGACTAGCGAGCCTTGAGGAAATCTGGAGCAAGTTTGCTTCCAAGAAACGAACCGCCGGATGCGGACCCGCATGTCCGGTGGTGTGAGAGGGGTCCGCAGCAATGCGGCCCCTATCTCGATCATTGTTACCCGCTGGTGCAGGTCGTCCAATGTAGCACATTTTCGTCACGTAGCAGGATGCCGCTCAGCAGCCGGATGTGAGAATTAAGGATTCAGGTTGCCGCGCGAACTGGTTCCGTTTCAGCTGCGATCTCGGCGGAGGGGGTCCCTCCTACGCCACACGCGGCCGAGACTCCCGACGTCCCCTCGCGGCGGACCGGTACCGCCGGACCATTCGGACTCGCCGGATCAGCCGCCCCCTGCGGCGCGGATCTTCTCGAGCGTCTCGGTCGCCCTCTGCCGGACGGCGGGGTTCGGGTCCTCCGTCGCTGCCGTGACGACCGGCACCGCTGCTCCGGCCGCGCCCCCGTATTTCCCGAGTGCCTGAAGCGCGTACAGGCGAACCGACGTCGATGCATCGACACGCACCAGATCACTGAGCGCAGGGACGCAGTCCTCGGGAGCCGCGCCGAGGCTACCGAGCGTCCGGGCCGCCCGCCACCGCACGTTCTCGTCCGGGTCCTGGAGGGCTGCGACCAACGCCCCGGCCGCCTCCGGCCCGCCGCCGCCGGACTGGAGCGCCTCCGCCGCACCGAACCGCATCCTCACGTCCTCGGACCGAAGTGCCTCAATCAGCAGCGGGACGGCGGCCGGGCCGACATAGGCGAGTGCCTCTGCCGCCCCGGTTGCCTTGCGGCTCGCGAACTCCGTCGCCGGGCCCTTGCCCTGGACTGCGTCGCGGAGCAGGGGCAACAGCCGGATCAGAGCGGGGATCGCCGACCGCCCCTGTCCCTCGAGGAGGCGGAACGCTTCCACAGTGGCGATGTCGTCAATCATGTCCGAACCGGCAAGGTTCGACGCCTCCTCCGACTTCCCCTGCCGCTCAAGCGCCGCGATCCGTTCCAGCAGCCGCTCCGCGTAGGGGGTCGTCGGGTTGAGCCGTTCGACGAGCACCGGGAGAGCGTCCGGGCCGATCGCCAGCACCGCCCGCTCGGCGGCGTCCACCTTTTCCCGGTCGGGAAACCGGCCGTAGTCGAGATCGCCGAGCCACGACGTCAGCGTCCTGCCCCGGTGGACCGGCTCGTTCGCCCCAGCCCGGTCAATCGGGTCCGGTACGGGCGGGGCCTCGGCGCCGACAAACCGCAGGTCCGCGTGCGGGTCCTCCGCTGCGTGCCTCAGGATGACGCTCACTTCCCCGTCGGTCGCGATCCGCAAGGTAAGTCGGTCGGCCCGGCCGCCCTCGAAGGCGAACCCGAACAGGCGGCTCTCATGCCTCCCGTCCCCGCCGGGCTCGCTCCGCCGCCGTTCCTGGACGACATAGAACTCCCTCCGTCCCCGGCAGGCCCGAGCAGCACCGTCGCCTGGATGTCCGCCGAAAGGGGCAGTCGCTCTCCTTCAGAAGCGAGTACGTATGATACCTTTCGCGACGGGGCGAACTGAAACTTGACGGCGCCGCCGAGCGTCCCGTCGGTGGCGACGGACGCCCGGAGCGACGGCGTTAGCGTAACCGTGCGGTGCGGCGCGACGGGGCGGGCGACTTCGACCGGCGGTTCGATCGCGGCGAGACCGGCGACCGTGTCGTGATCGGCTAGCGATTCATCAGATCGCACTTGAACCGCAAAGAATCCGAATGCAAGAACGATCGCAACGATAAAAGCCTTGGGCTTCATGTTCATCTCTGAGTAAGTAGAGGTCGATCGGGTAACGTCACTGGGAACGTGCGGAAAAGTTTCTAACGGCAAAACCGCTAGGCTCATGTTCTCAGGCGTACTCGCTTTTCACCCGCCGTCTTGCGGAATTTGGTTTCGTCAAGCGTCTGCGCCGTCAAGCGTTAGTCGCCAGTAAGTGTGAGAAATGTACAGCAGTTTGGCCCCTGGAAACAAAAACACAATACGGTCGGACGCGTCAGTTTCGGGGTGAAAAAGATGGTCGGCAACCCAAATCCGAGTTTGAACCCAGTGCCCAGGTTCGACGGTTAGCCGATCAATGCCGTAGAGTTTACCGACGACGTTGATCGTCCAGTCGTGATCGGTACGAGCCAACGGTTGCGCGGACGCGACTGAAGGAAGTACAAACGTCGCGATGATCGCGAGGGCGAAACAAGCCAGGGTTACTTTGCAGTTGCGCATTTCAGTCGGGTAACGTCAGAAATCACGCGGTTGCGGCCGAGTGATTCACCATCAGGAAACGCGTGACTCGCAACTCGTGTGCATTTTTTGGTTCTGCGTCTCTCAGGGCAACATCTCAAATTTGATTTTAACCTCGGCCGAAATGGAAATCAGGCCAGGCGTATTGAGATTTATGGATTCGGCCTCGTTGGCGTTGTCACGTTCTACAACGAATGAAATCTCCGATCCTTTTGACGCCGTGCGTTTCGCAACCAATTGTTCCGCACCCGGCATAACGGCAACCGCAAAAAAGTCTGCCGCTGCTTCATTGTGTTCAATGTGTTCTTCAATCTGCAACGCAGAACCCAATTTCATGCCCGCAAGTTCCGTCAGGTGCTCAGCCTTCTCTTTGGCATGGGCTACCGCGAGGCGTCTCGCCTCAAATTGGTGCTTTCGCTGACTGCTGAGTCGAAATTGCACGCGTGAGACATGCGTAAGTCCCGCATCGAATGCATCGGATAGGAGCAGTTCGATTTGGTCAAAGTCCGTCAGTCGAACCAAAATGGATCTGGAATAGTCGTAAGCAATGGGAGCCTGCTGTCGCTCGCCATACTCTCCGTAGTACGGTGAAACGTCGAGATCGTCTAGTTTCACACTGGCCTTTGGGACTCGGTGGTCGCTCAGCAGTTTTAGAAGTGACTGTGACACCGCATCGTTTTTTCGCTTTGCTTCCAAGAGCTTTTTCTCACGTGTGTGAACGTCGAGTCCAAGTAGTACTTCGTCAGGCGTGACTTTAACTTCGCCAGTCGCTGTAACTGTGATGAATCGCTGCTCTTCAGCGGCCAGGATTGAACATCCGACGCAACAAAGGAGGAATATTAGCAATCTCATGCGTGGTCCAAATATGTGTAATACCGATTTCGCAGAACGGCGGGAATCAGCGGTCGGCGGGGGTTGAGTTTCGACTAGCCAGCAACGTTTCACGCCGACCGATGCATTCCATGGTTCGTCGTGCATTGTTCGTTGCTGCGGTCGCGAGAGTGTGCGTCACGCGTTTTCGGGCGTTGGTGTTAGTCGGCAGGCCACGGGCACTCAACATGGTAACGTTTCGGTCACGCATCGTGTTCCACCGACGCGGCCGTTTCCTCGCCAGCCCGATCTCTGGTAAACGGACATTGTGGTAAACGAGCACTGCCGTCGGCGCACCGATGTTAACGCTCACAACTCGAATCGCTCACCACTGACAAGCGACCTGACAGCGAGAGTTCGGTCTCAGTTGAACGAGCATTGATCGGGCACGTGGTCGCGTTGGACCCCAGTCGCAAAATGCTGGGCCTCCATCGCCAATCCGCTTGGCATCGCATGGTGACATTTCTACATCGACGAACGTTAACGATCACGTGGTCGCCGCGAGTGTCTAACCACTTCAAAAAACTCAACTCGGCGACTCATGTGCATCGTCTGGTTCTGTGCTTGAGCGGAAAGTAAGGATGGAGTGCCGAGGTCAATTTGGCTTGATGTAGGAAATCGACGACTCCGGGAGTATAATCCAAGGCGTATTTTCGTGGAGAGGGAGATTGAGAATTGGCTCTAAGCGAACATAGTTTTCAGCTACCGCAGTAACCTTCCACGGAGACGAAACTTTGTACAAGCTAGATTCGATTTCAGCCAATTGATTCTTTCCAGCAGTTTGATCTTTGGAAATCGCTTCGTAGTTTTTTATTAAGCTAGCAGTTTCCGTTTCCCATCGCTCGATATATTCATTCTCCAAAATCTTCACGGACGTCAGCCCGCTCGAAAACGAAAGATCAATCACAGTTCCCTGCGGCAGGAAGTCAATCAGTCGGGCTGGCATACTGGCGGCATCCTGAATTGGATTGGCCCGTGCCGTATGGACGTACGTGGCAACACCGAACGCAAATAGGGTCGACGCGGCGAATGCTAGCTTAAGCGATTTCATTTCGATTCTCCGAAAAGGGTTTTGAAGCACAGAACGTTTAGGATCACGTGGTCGCCGCGAACGACGTACCACTTCAAAAACCTCAACTCGGCGACTCACGTGCATCGTCTGGTTCGCCGATTTGTTCCGCTACCAGAATTTCCACCATGGTTTGGCCGGTGAGTTTGGTGCCGGCGATGGTGTTTCCGGTTGAATTGTTGGAGCGTTTACATCCCCTGGCGGTTGCCTCTTCCGGCGGATTTTCAAGTAGAACGTTTCGCCGGTAGGATTGCCAGTATCATCCAGAGGGTAAACGAATCCAAGCCGCCGCATGAAGTCGGTAAGTTGCCAATCAACGCCAATTGCAAACTCATCGTCGTCGTACGATTCCTGCTGGTCTGCGAGAGCGTCTTCAGTCCACGGAACGAAGTATCGATCTATTGAACCCGGAGCGAGGCCAGAGACGAGGGAAGCGACTGATTGCGCGTTCCCGGCCCAACGATTTCGTTCTTCGTCGTCAACTTGTTCCCAGTAGTCAGGGATGGGATTAAACCACGCGCCTTCATTGCCGTCACTGAAGGCGACGAACATCCAGAGGTCGCCATCGTGAATGTGAAACGAGAATACGGGCCGTTTCAGTTCCACCGACAGGAACTTCGAGAGGTCGTCCCAATCCGAAAACCCGCCTGGGTAGAGGACGGTTGTTGTCGATTCGGATGTCTGCATTACGCCGATGTTGCGGTCATTCGTCGTGCCTGAACGAGGTTCGAACGTGCCACCGGTAGTTGCAACGTACGACGCAATAGCGTTCCGAACGGCATTGCCGTCTGGCGAAAGAACTCCAGAAGCTGACAGGAATAGGCCCATGTGATTATATTCGGCGAACGAGGTAATTATCGCCGGTTGTGGGGTGATAAGCTGATCGTCGGGGGTGTTATCGCCGGTTGGACCTTCGGTTCCCTCGGTGACACGGAAAGTGTTATCGCCGGTTCGAGGGAATGTTATCGCCGGTTGGCGTCTGGCGAGTATGAGGGGTCTGGATTCTTGGGTCAAGCAAAATCTTGCACAAATTTTGCTGCCAAAGCATTGACCTGTTTTGAGGACACGCGAAGAATCGGCTCGGTAACGCTGCGGCGATGCGGTACGGCGGGGAGGGAGGACTCCACTCCTGGGAAACGCCAACGGGTCGCATTGAAATGGCCGTGGAAGAGGGCGGCGGTCTTCGCTGGGAGGCTGCGGGACACTGGGACGGAATCTGTTGCGTACGATCGACCTGGCGAGTTTCTCTTTTTTGCCGAGTCGGGTAATTGCAAAGGACGAAGCCATGGCACAGGTTAGTCACTCGAAAGACACGTGGCACGAGCAGCGTGATAAGTGGGCGAAGATTTGGTTTGAGAAGCTCTGTCGCTTCCATGGTCGCAAGCCCCAGGCGACCTGGGAATTCACAGCCGACGATGTGATTGCGTTCCTCCGCGATCACCTACGCCGCAAGACGCCCGCTTGGAAACGTCTCAAAATCATTCAGTCACTGATTTGCTATCGCCGTTACGTCCAGGCCGCGCCGTTTGATGACTTGACATTCATTCGGACGAAACTCGAAGATCTTGCGCGGGCGGAGAAGATCAAAGAAGAACGGCTGAGAGAATCAGGTGACGTCACGGCCGAGGAGATCGAAGACGTCATCGGCCATATCGACCCCAGCGAACCGGATATTATTCAGAACTTGCGTCGTGCCGTTCGTGCGCGGCAGGACACGCTCGAGACCGAACGAGCCTACGTGTCGAATGTGAAGGCGTTCATGCGCGATCGAGGGCTCAAGTGGCAAGCGGATTTTGCTGAAATTCACGCGGCCGATGTGGAGGCCCATTTGACGGATCTCGCAGTGGATGGGAATGTTGCCCCATCGACTCAGAATCGAGCGTTCTACGCGCTCTTGTACGTGTTTCAGCATGTCTTGAAACGCGAAATGGGCGATGTCCAGGCGATTCGCTCGAGCAAGGGGAAACAGATTCCCACCGTGCTGAGTGTGAATGAGATTGAGCAGATTTTCGCCCACCTTCGCGGCGTTCATTTGCTGATCGCCAAGCTGCTCTATGGTTGCGGGATGCGGATCAGTGAAGCGTTGCGGCTGCGAATGAAGGATTTCGATTTTGATCGGATGGTGATCGAAGTCCACGCCTCCAAGGGAGGGAAGAGTCGAATCGTGCCGATGCCAGCGAGCGTCGTGCCAGACATTCGTAAGTGGATGGAGTCTCGTCGCGTGCTGCACGAACACGATCTCGAACAAGGCCAAGCGTCGGTGTGCTTACCGAAGGCGCTGGAGCGGAAGTATCCCGCTGCTGCACGAGAGCTGAAGTGGCAATATTTGTTCGCGTCGCACCGCCTGTCACGCGACCCACGGACCCGGGTGCTGCGACGTCATCACTTGCACAAAGACACGTTCCCAGCGAACTTGCGAGCGTCGGTGCAGAAGGCCGGGATCCACAAGCACATCAGCTCGCATGTTTTTCGTCATAGCTTTGCCACGCATCTGCTGCGTGAGGGAACCGATATTTGCACGATCCAGGAGTTGCTCGGTCACGCGGACATCAAGACGACGCGGATTTACTTGCACTCGCTCAACCGCGAGGACGTGAAGGTGGTCAGTCCGCTGGATCGGATGGCGTCGAATCACGCTGCGATTGCCCCCAACCACGAAGCGGCTGACACGGAAGACTCGGCGCAGGAGGAATCGTGTGGCGGTGAGGGGGCAGTCGAAGGCTCGGAAGCGGAGTCAGCAAATCCCGAGCATGTCGCGGCTAGCGAGAACGTCGGAGTTGCTCGCAAGCTCACAGCGTTGGAGAGCGAGCTGTCAGCACCCAAGGGTCACACGCTGAAGAGCCGCAACGCAAGTCCAAGCGACGCAGGTCCAAGCGACGCGGCGACCAAACGCGTGAGTGATGCGAGACCCGCACTCGCAGCGTCATTGGCAGGGCCGCCGCGAACTCGGTTGAGGTGGTGGAGCCACGCAGCAAGGGCATTCCAGCGGGCCTCAGTCGTAGTGGGCTGCTTCCTGTCATTGAGCTGATCGGACAGGTGGTTGCTGCATGTTGTTCGGCGAGCGTCGACGGGCAGCACGATAAGATGTGCAGCTACCCAAGCTCCTAAAAACTGGGATTGGACTGGTGCACCTCACCTGCCATCCTCAGCTACCGAATCGGTCCGTCGCTGCTCCCTTCGTGCATAGCAATACGCGTCATAGGCGGTGGTGCCACTTCGGGAAGATCCTGCTTCGATGTGGCCAAAGTGTCGCCACTTGCTACCTTTCTCCGCCGTCGGGCCAAATCCGCTCTCGATCGCCTGCTCGGTAACACTCTCGCGGGTCGCTCCGACATTCTCGATGACGTGTCACCGTCACCAACCCATTGAAACTCAACCGAGCCGCGGCCATGGTCGAGCGAAGTCGTTCACTCGCCGATCGACACCGTCCGGATGGGTTTCAAATCCGGATTTTAAAACCTGGCTCAGTTGATCGACGGTGCGCGGCTGACTCGGCGAGGAGTGTTTGGCAAACCGTTGGTCTGCTGATAGATGCCGCAGCAACTCGCCGACAGACATCGACCGCTGGCCCAGGACCGCAGGCGATCCATGGACTCAGACGCACTGACGGTGACAGGAACCACGTTCTGTGCCGCCAGGTTCAGTGAAAGATCCAATAGTGCCGACAGGTGACAGCAAGACTTGATCTCGGCACCCGTCCAGTTCGTATCATCGGAAATGCTCCGCGAGGGATCAATTTCATAGAGATCCCGATAAATCCTCCAAACGCGTCCTTCTCTTCACGAATGGGAAGAATAAGATCGGTGTATATCGTTACCCCCAGATTTGATTCCTTTTCTGACGCGGTATGCTAAGCCTGAACGTTTGCCGTCCACAGTTCGAGATACTCCAGTGCTGTTTCAAGTTTCCTTCGATTATCGTCCCTGCCCGTCAGAACCGGATGACTATCTGTGCCCATTCACGGTCGACGTTCTGTGCTGGAACGTGGACACAGATGAACATGTGCTTGGAGGACGGATAAAAGGGTACGATCTCGATATCTTTCGTGTGGTGGGAATTGGTCGAGGCATTTGGGACGTATTCGATGCTCATTCAGGAGACTTGGAATATGTGGGGACAACCCTGCTCACAGACGATGGCGAGTTGCGGGAAGAACTGAGCGACGATTTCGTCTCGCGATTGATGCTGATAGATGACGTTTGCCTGCATCCAATGCTCCATCCGTGCGAACGCTTTATCTTGGATCAAGTCTCGACCTTGTTTTCGGAGGCTTCGGTCCTCGTCCTGTGGAAGAGTCAAACACTTGTTTCGGAGAAAGATCTAGCTCAAATGGGCTTTCAAAAAATTGCTGACGCCGATGCGATTTTCTTTCGTCTGAACATGAACAAACAGGAATACGAGGCCAGTCAGGACAGAGCGATTGCTGAAGAAATTGAATTACCACCTGATGCCGCAACGTACATCGAAGATCTCTGGCGGCAAAAGTTCTTGCATTGATGGTGGCAAACCGTTGTCTGAATAGCCCGACCAGTCACTGGGCTGACCCCAAGCGAAAAGGACATGCGAAAATGAAGAGCATACTGGACGATCCAGCGATCAGCGGTCGCTACTTGTTTCCACAGGATCGCAACGTTGATGACCCTTTCTGGGTAAAAGCCGATGGTGCGGAGTTGGCGTGCTATCACAGGATCGTCGACGCCGAGGCACTTACGGTGATTCACTTCCACGGCAACGGTGAAACCGTTGCTGACTACGTGCCGTTCATGGCGGACGTGTTCACTGACTTGGGGCTGAACTCTCTTTTTGTCGAGTATCGAGAATACGGCGGATCGACCGGACAAGCAGAACTCGTTGCGATGCTCGGCGATGGCGAAGCAGCAATGAACGCCGCTGGCATTGTCGCAGAGAAAGCGATCGTGTTTGGACGTTCAATGGGGTCGCACTATGCGATTGAATTGGCACATCGTCAGCCGGCTATTGCGGGGCTGATCATCGAAAGCGGCATCGCCGATCCTGCCGAGAGATTCCTGACTTCCGCTGATCTAAAATCGGCAGAATTTGATGAGGCTGATGTTCGGACAGAGGTCAAACGATACTTCGATCACAAGAAGAAGATGTCGGGATACACGAACCCGCTGCTGATTCTTCACACAGAGAACGACGGCATGATCGACATCTCTCACGCCGAACGCAATCACAAGTGGGCAGGGTCACGCCAGAAACAACTTGTTCGATTCCCTCGTGGGAACCACAACACGATCTTTGGTGCGAATGAAAAGGAATACTTGGCTGCGGTTAGCAGTTTCGTGAGGAGCGTCCGAGAGTAACTGTTGATGTTCTAAATTCCGGATTTTGATACTCAGGTTGCTATCGGTAGTTTGCAGCAGGCAACTCGCCACGATGGACTCGGTCGTTCTGACTATTCGAAACAAGCCATGTCCCATCAAAAATCCAACTTGCCAGAGAAGATTTGCATCTCTTGCGGACGAGTGTTCCGATGGCGGAAAAAATGGGCGAAGGTTTGGGACGAGGTGAAGTATTGCAGCGACAAGTGCCGCAAGATTCGTGGCGGTAAAGCAGAGACTTCGTAAAACTTGTCGTGACCATTTTCGGTCCCTTTCAACCGCTGGCCTTGGCCGCATCCTGGGTATTCGGTTTCAGGGGGATCTTTGAGCCGACGTACGATGCTCTGGGTTTCCGAATCGGATACGCCGTGAGCGGCGGCGGATACTGCGCGGGCATGGGCTTGGCGCGATTGACACTTATCCTGAATCACCAGACCTCGCACTTCGCTGCGGGAGCTTCAGCAGACCGAACCAGCGTCATGATAGTTTGTCGGATGTGCTGTGGCAGATTCTGCCAGCGAGTGAGCAGGAAAGCAAGCTCAAGCTCGGTCGGGGCCATTGAGTATCCATGGGTGCCGCTCAGCATCTGCAAATATTCTGAGACAGGATTCTGTATGGTGGACACTTCCTGAAGCGGCTCCCACGAGAGTTGTTGGGGAAGGTTATTTCCATTCGAAGCTGGCTTTAATGTGGCGGAACTGTCTTCGCTGGGGCAACCGCTGGGGCAACGGAGATCGCCCGCGTCGATTTGCTCGGCGATTTGCGGGGTTTCCGTCGCATCACCCTTGCGTTCGGGACGCAGAGGTCGCAAGTTCAAATCTTGTCGCCCCGATTTCGTAAGTTATTTCCCGGCAAGGACTTACGACTTGTTGTCGGTGATACCTTTTTGGCCAATTCACTGGTGATACCTTCGGTGATACTCTCGGAGATACCTTTGGGAAGACGGAGGGTAGCTGGGCGACCCTGAAACTGCCTTTCAGCCCATGCTGCTGAGATGTGTCGCCACGGCCTGTATATGGCCCGAGTTTCATCGCTTCGACTACGCTCTCGCTAAGGCTGGAGACCGCCGTCCTTTCAGGCTTAACGCCTGGTTAATTGACGGACAGCTTCGAGCCCAGGCCGGGCCCAAAGGGGCGAAGCCCTGATCTTTCTGCTACGCCAGGACCACTGTCGTAGCCGCCTTGGCCCAGCCGATCTTTGAAGAGGCTCGGCCATCCATTGGCCGTTGCCTGTAGGTTCGACGTGTGATCCACGGCGTATATCGATGCTCCCGAGTTTGTGAAGCTCGATCGCCCCGGCGTCCCGTTGATCTGCTGATAGATGCCTGAGCGACTGGCTGACAGACATCGACCACTGGCCCAGGAACGCAACTGGCCCACGGATTCTGACGCCGTCACAGCTACCGGCACCACGTTCTGTGCTGCCTGATTCAGAGGCAGATCAAGCAACGCTGCCAGACGGCAGCACGACTTGATTTCCGCCCCAGTCCAGTTGGTGTCATCGGGAGCACGCTGTGCGGAGTCGATTTCATAGAGATCCCGATAAAGCTTCCAAATCGCATCCTTCTCTTCACGACTGGGCAGATCGAGAAAGAACACACCGTCGAAACGTTCGCTGCGGCTGAACTCAGGTGGCAGCTTGGAAACGTCGTTCGCTGTACAAACCACGAACACATCCGACTCGTGATCATGGAGCCACGATAGGAACGTGCCGAACATCCGTGACGCAACTCCGGAATCGCCACTGCCGTTCATCCCTGCAAACGCTTTCTCGACTTCATCGATCATCGCCACGCAGGGCGCCATCGCATCGACTATTTTCAGTGCCTGCCGTGTCCGTTCCTCCGATTGCCCGACAAGCGAACCCATCAGACTGCCGACCCTCTTCGGTGACGATTCCCCGAGCGATCTCATCGAGTTCCTGGCGGTTGGGCAGGTCATGCTCCATCACGACGAACATTTTTTCGAGTTCCGTCGGGATCTGCACCACCGGCGAAAGCACGACCACGATCGTGCGGTTCTGTTTGCCAGCCACGATCTGCCGTGCCAGTGCCTGGACAACTTCAGCGGACTGCAGGAACCGATGAAAGTTCTGCAGTACGAGAATTGCTGTGCCATCAGGCGAGGCGAGAGCGTTGATCGACCGGATCGCCGCCAACGGGTCATTGCCGATCGTATCCTGCTGCGGTTGATCGGGAACGTTCAATCCGGATTCAATGTCCCAGGTAGCCAGCTGCCATTGTTGATCGCGGCAGAGCTGAGCGATTTCGGTGAGGGCATCTTGGTGCTCGTGCGACTCGATCCAAATGCCCGTAAAACAGGCTCTCCCGTACTCAGTGAGGCGAGTGTTGAGTTTCAAGGTAGATCTCCTTTCTTAATGGTGTTGTTGGTTGGATTGCTGCTGACTTGCCGATTGATGAAATTCTGCGGTCAACTGCTCGCTGGTGCGTTGACCAAGTGCCTGTTCGATGAACTGACTGGCCTGACGGCATTGGCTGCCTGCAAAACCCTTGGTCTGAACCTGCGTTTGGCCCGTGGGCGAGACGACGATTTCGATGTTTGGCATCATGCGGCACCTCCCACCGTGACGGTTAACTTGATGGAGCCGTCAGCGTGTGACATCTCCGTGACGGTGTGGCCCTTCAGGTGTGCTTCCCGTTTCGCCTTCTCGACGGCATAGGCTTGCAAGAAGCGATCAAGCTGTACTTGCTTGCCCCAGTGGCCGCCATAGTTGTCGAAGCGGGCCTCGCCTGTCTGTGTGTCGAAAACAGCCGGGTATCGCCAGCCGGGAAGGTTAACAATCACGCCGGTGGCCTCGCTGCTAAACAGCTTGACCGTGCCCCGCGTTGGTGCGTCAAGTTGGAGCCGGCGACAGGCGGAGCCAACAGCGACCTCGTCTCGGACTTCCGTTTTGATTTCCACAATGTGGCTCATGGATTGGTTCTCCTTGTGTTGAGTGAAATGGTTAGCGGGGTGGCTCGACGTCATCCGTCGAGTCACCACTGAACAATGCGTGATTGGTTTCCTCGTCGTCGTGATCCAAAGCTGGACGCCGAGTCATGGGAGCGGGCAACAACCTTGGCTCATCCGATGTCATTTCGAGAACCAGCATCTCCGCGACGGCCGCATGATCAGGTTCCTGCAAATGCATTTGCCGGATCACAAACACCGCGACGACGAGCGGCAGCACGCACGCAACGGTCAGTCCCAAGTTCTGAATCACGGTCGCGATGATGGGATCTCGGTGACGTTGCGATGCGATATTGCGACGATCCTGTTCGAGCTGATCATGTCCGCTGTAGATGATTGATTGCTGCTCATTGAGTTGCGAAGTCATCTCAGTTTGGGCGGCGATCAGTTCCCGGCGAGCTGCCGCGTCGCTTTTGACAAGTTCCTTCGCGGTTTCCGCGAGTTGATGGCTTTCTGCGACGACGGCTTGGGACTGATCAGCGAGCCGAAGATTTTGCTTGCTTTGTTCGGCCATCGATTGTTGAGCGAACTCAGCAAGCCGTTCGTCAGATGAGTCACTGCACCCGGCGACGCTGAGAATCAGCGGAGCCATCCACGCAGCACATGGCATCGCGAAGCGCCGCTAGAGCTCTCATCCACAGCATGCGTACCGCGCCACTGTTCCGCTGCATTCGCGTGGCAACTTCTTCGTGCGAAAGGTTTTCGATGTGTCGAAGTGTGATCACATTCCGATAGTCGACTGGTAGTAACTCCAAAGCGGCAGCAAGTCGTAGACTTCGCTCATTGGCCATGGCTTGCTGGCTTGGGGACAAATCGTGTGCGACCAACAGATTGTCAAGTCGTCTGGACGATTCTCCCAGCGATTGCTCCAGAGCTACCTCGCGGGTGACATCGCGCATTTGCGTACCAGCATATTGTCGTGCCAGATGGGCTAGCTGAAATGCCAATATCTGTCGCAACCATGCTCGACGCTGCGGTTCTTCGCTTCCTCGAAACTGGTCCCAGCCCTTCCAAGCTTCCAGTAAAGTATTCTGCACGGCATCCGATGCATCGAATTTGCCCGCAAAGCGACTATCAATCTCGCACCGCGCCAGAACCCGTAACCACGCCTCATAGCTCATTAGCCACGCTGTGCGTCCCTGCGATGTAGCATCCTCTGGTGAATTGAAAGTCGACATATCACAACTTAAAACAGCCAAACTCGCATCTGAAAACAGCAAAGCACTTCGCTCACGGAGCTACGCTATTGAGCTTCGGTGCTGAGCGAAACCAATTCCTGATCCAGCGCAACAGTCGTTCGCCAGTCAACGCCAACAATAACAGCCAAGCGGTCGCGTAGGTTCCAATCAACCAGATCAATGGCCAGCCCTGGAAGCGATAGCTTTCTTCGGGAAGCATGGGGTTGAATACCACCGCGTCGAACCACATCATAACCGCCGCGCATACCAAACTGGCCAGGCAGGTACACGCTAGCCAAGTCAGAACCCGACGCCAACGACGGCGCATCATCCACGAAATCACGAACCCGATCGAGCCCACCAACGGAGTGTAGATGGTGGCCATTCCCAGTCGCTCGCCGAGCGTATGCACATCTTCGGCAATTGGGACTTCCATTAGAATCCCCAGCGAGATCAGCCCAGCGGCGATTGGCAATCCGAGCAGTGACTGTAGACTGAACTGCCGTCGGACGAGTCTGTACAAGAAGACGACTGGAATAACTATTAGCAGAGCGGACAAAAGCATCAGCCAGGCTATATTCCACATTAGCTCGGCCAGCGAAATTGTCTCCACAACCCACGGTAGGGCTCGTGCCCATCGTTCGTCGGCGTGCTCGCGTATTGGCCACCCGCGGCTTGGAGTAGCGACGCTGCTGTTGCCCCCTATCCTGTTCCCCATCGAGGGCTGTTCCCCCATGTCATGGGCGCCTGTGCTTACCGCGCCGCACCGGACTCGAGATACGGAATCGTAGCTCGTGTAGATAAACGGATTAGCATTGGTCGACGTGTTGGTGAAATCATTCAGCCATTCTAACTGCCTCGGGACAGAATAAGTGCCATCGGCGAAGCGTGAAATGACTCCCGCAACCGACCACATTCGCTGGCCGGTGGATAGGTCGATTCCCACGACACTGTTGTCGGTCGCATTGTAGCCAATGGCCGCGATGGGCGGTGCGCTACGGTCCTTGGTTTGAATGCCCAGCACGCGATATGGCCCACTAGAACCTAGGCTATAGGTCCATAGCGGACTCATGGGATCGGCGGCCGCTAGAACGCTGAGTCGGTTTTGCTCAAGAGCAACGACGTCGTCCCGGCCGTCTCGATCCGCATCACACACCCAAATCTCTTGGATCGTAGGCCCTAGTGTGTTCCCCCAAATCTGCCGCTCACCGGCGCCAGCGAAAACCGAAATCTGATCGGCAGCACCCGGGGTCAGCACGGCAAGCTGTTGAGTATTCCCCTGGGCACGCAATATTTGCGCTCGAGCAAATTCCGTAGATCGATAGACTTGATGGTGGGCACTAGTCGCGGGCATCTCGATTGAAGATTTCCAAATCTCGTTTCCACTTTCTCCCGCCAGCGCGACCACTTCGCGGAATGGGCCGGCCAGTTGTCCTGTGGCATCGATGAACCGAGATTCCACCACGACGATTTCCGCCCGACCATCGCCATCAAGGTCGCATACCGTGGGGGGAATCCAGTTGGCGAAGGCTGTTTGGCGATTGGGCTCGGTGGCATAGGGTCGCGACCAAAGTTCAGCACCGTCTTTGCCGCGTCGTGCTGAAGTCACAAAACTGCGGCCATCGGGCATTACAAAGGGGATGAGAATTTCCTGCGACCCGTCTCCATCGATGTCCGCGACAGTTGGAGAAAGCGGAGGACCGTCCAAATTGACTTGCAGCATCGTACGGGTGGTACCGTCGTAGGCTGAACTAAGCGGAATTGCCCAGCGAAGTTTTCCTGTTTGTCCCGAGCAAACGAACATCCACAACTGCGACTCATGCGTCGAAATGCTGGGCCTCACGCGATAGCCATAGTCGAGTGACGCGATGAACAGTGCTTCGAGCTGACCATCGCCGTCGATATCGTGCGTTTCCGCAGTTAGTACCTTATGCACGATTTGCACTTCAATCTCCTGCGCGCTCCATAATCGCTTACCCGTTTTTCCGGAGATCGCGTAAAAGGGTTGCTCTTTCTCCTGGTAGCGGGAGACAAAGGTCCAACCGAGCAGGTCGCAAATTCCGTCGCCGTCGAGGTCGCCCGTAGCGCCTGATCGGGCGGCCGCCGATCGTGCCTGGAATTCGCGCCAATCGCTATTGATCTCAGTTCGCCAAAGTGTCTTCCCCGTGCTGCCGCTGGTCGCCACCAACGCGCTGTTCGGCCAACCTGCGATCAGATCACGAACTCCATCCCCATCGCAATCGCACAGTGGTTCACCGCGGTCTCCCAATTGCGCCCATGGTTCGGAAGCCACACCACGCAGGCAGTGGAGTTCACCGCCATTGTCCAACGAAGGTGGCATTTTTGAGTTGAAAACCAGCAGGTCTTGAACTCCATCCCCATCCATATCTGCGGGACGCAAGGAGGTTATATTGTGGCCGACTCGCGTTATATGGCCATCTCGCGCTGAAAAACCACCGACAACATTCTGCTGCGATGCATATCCGCCGGGGACGACATGTACCAGCAATTGCGGCCAGCCATCGGTACCTGACTGCCACCACTTGAGGGGCGCCAAGAGATATTCATCGCTGGAATTGTTTTGGCTCGGCGGCGAAGTGCTGTTGGTCCACAATTTCTCACCGGAACGGCCAGACAATGCATCCACGTATGCGTGGAATTCATTGCCTGACAGGGTTACCACAAACAGGTCTCGGCAGCCGTCTTGATCGATATCTGGTCCGTCGAGCACGTGATCGATTTGACAATCCATGGTGACCAGGCGTTGGCTCCAGCGGGCCTTCCCGGTCGCTCCGTCGAAGATGGAAATCGCACCCCAGGGGGCCTGGGAAGCAATGGCGGCGCTACCTTTCGCGACGGGTGCTCGTCCATCCGGGGCGATCACCTCGCACTTGCCATCACCGTCGAGATCCGTGACCAATGGCCATCGAGGCGCTTCAATCGAGCCGGCAGGCATCCGCGGCCATTCCGCGTCAAGATTTCTGTCCCATAACAGTTTCTGCTTGGTGGGGGACCAGGCCGACAGCCGAATCTGGCCGCCAGTGGTTGCCATGGTGACGGTTTCGAGCATCACCAGGTCCGTGTCACCGTCGCCGTCGAGGTCTCCCCACTGACACACGTGTCCAGGGCGAATACTCAAATCGATGGGCTCGCGATCCGCATTGCCAGTCACGGGGTCGATACTGAAGAAGCTTCTACCGGCGACTATTCCCAGACGCTTCGCCGACCCGATGGTGATCGATGCAAACGCGGCCGGGCGATAGCCGTGTGGTCCTCGGCGTTCAAATAGCCAACCGCCAAATCGAACTCGGTGGCGACCAATCATGCCGCTGCCCATACTGCCGGCCGAGTAGCCGCTCTCATGTCCAACGAACCAGCGCAGATCTCGCGGCACGACGTCGTTGGGATCAACAGCGAAATATTGGCTAGGCACGTCATAGCGCCAGATTGTATTTCCGGTCTTACTTGAGATCGCTTCCATCCAGTACTTCACGGTTGGTCGACTAGAATTCAAGTCCGTACTGGCTTCCATTTCGGCAAATATCGCCACGATGTCTGGAGTGCCATCACCATCGCAATCGTGATCCATGATCGGATCGCTTAACACGGAGCTTATCACCGGCGAATTTGGGAAACTATCCGCTCGAGCAATAACCTCAGTCACGTCGCGCCCGCGGGCTGCCACCCACAAAACCTGCCCCGTGTTGACCGAGATGGCTGCCAACCAAGCCTGGTGGCGCGCGGCCATAATCAAATCGAGTTGACCATCACCATCGGCGTCAATTTTTTGCTGCGCGACCCAGGGACGCAGGTCGTAGGGACCGTAGCCAGAATTTTCGGATAGGGTTGTGGGCCATGGCCACTGGAGTCCTGGGGCTTGTGCGGGGTCAGGTAGGCTCGCCGCCAACAGCGAAGTGGTTGACGTCTGCCTCGGCAAGCGCTTCGAGAGTACGAGCCCAGTTTTGTTCCAGGTGACCAGCGCATGGCTATTCTCAAAAGGAGTTATGTCAAAGCTGCTTTCAAGTTCATTTTGCGGCCAAAGTAGTTGATCCTGTGTATCCAGCGAAAATTTCAGCTCCCTTCCCGGAGTGACCGTGACGCCAAAGGATTCGCTCAATGCACCTTCGGCGGAGGCGCGAACTTGATAGACTCCTGCCGGCAATTTCACGGGGTTCTGCATTGGTGCGGTTTCGACACGCAGCGTTTGCTCAGCTTGGTCTAATATCTCAACCAGTAGTGGTGGCGTCGCTGCGCTTAGTTGCAGTGAGCCCTGACGCGACGCATCATATCTCAACCAGCCAGCGATACTCGCAAAGGTGGCAAGCAGTGTCACGCCTGCGACCGCCGCAGCGAGTTTAACGCTGCTTTGCTGCCGGCGGAGCCATCGAACGGATCGTTCAATAGCGTTCGCGCGTCGGGCTTGAATGGGGCGACAGTCGATAAAGGCGCAGATCTGCGGCGAGATCATCGGCCGATTCATAGCGATCGCGCGGCTCTTTAGCCAAGCACTTCATCACGATGGTTTCCAAGTCGCGATGCGTCGTAGGACTGAGCGTACGAACAGGCACTGGCTCCGCGGTCAATATGTTTTGGATCACGGCCATCGGAGTATCACCACGAAACGCAGGAACCCCCGTCAGCAACTCGTACAGGGTCGCGCCCAGGCTAAAGATATCGCTTCGATAATCGACTCGCTTGACCGCTGCAGCCGCCTGTTCGGGGCTCATGTAGCGTGGGGTTCCGATGATTGCCCCCGCGATGCTCAAGGTGACATTGTCGAGTTTGCGAGCCAATCCGAAATCGGTCAGCCACAGTCGGTTCTCGGCGTCCAGCAGTAAATTCGATGGCTTGACGTCACGATGCACGACACCACGCAAGTGGGCATGGCTGAGTGCTTCGCTGGCCTGCAATCCCCACTGGGCCACTTGATTCGCATCGAGTGACTGCTGGCGCTCACTCAAGACTTGGGCCAGACTTTGCCCTTCGATGAACTGCATCGCATAGTAGTTGACACCATGGTCGACGCCGACTGCGAAGATCGGCACGATGTTTGTATGGTGAAACTTGGCCACCGTTTCCGCTTCCCGCTGGAATCGCTCAATGGCCTCCGGATCCGAGACGCTTCCGAATCGCATGATCTTAAGTGCTACGATTCGGTGCAGCGAGATCTGCTCTGCCTCGTACACCGCCCCCATGCCGCCGCGCCCGACCTCTCGGATAATCCGAAAGTCCCCCAAACGCTGAAATTTTCCTGGTGCTTGAGTTTCGCTTCCATGAATGAACTCCAGACCTGCCAGACAGGCATCGAGCTGCGAAGCCAAATGGGGATGACGAGCGACCAATTCCGCGCGCGACACAGCTCGCCCCGCTTTGAGATCCTCCATGTGCTGATCGAGAATTTCCAGCATTTCAGCAGCCACAGCATCGCTGGGTAGTGCACATGTCGAGACATGTCGAGGATCGTTTGCCGGTGAAGATAAGGGTGAGGATGTCATGATGATTTAGCTGACCATTGGAGTCAAAAAAATTCTTTCCCAATATAAACGTGCCGCACGAACTTCGAATGTCACTCCAAGTCGAAAACTTTTTGGCCTCGTGAGGTCAAAAAACTCGATCATCAACTTTGTATCTCACCGCAAATCCTGGCCTCCCCGTACGCAACTGATTCGAAGAGATTCTCTAAGTTTTTGCGCACTCTTTCCGTCTGGAATAGCTGTTTTGATGCGACTCCCGTCTCTTTCGCTTCTTTCCAAGCCTCATCAAAAAAGAAAGCCGGTTAACAAATTGCTGTTAAACAAAGCTGCTTGGTTTCACACTTCTGCGAGTGGTTAACAGGGAGAGAGAACTCCGCCTGGACCGGTGGATCTATCGGCAATTTGTGCCGGTTACCATGTCGAACTCCTCCTGGTGACTGTGGTCGATGGACGACTGTGACGGAGGAACTCCCAGCGTTGGAGACAGTTGGTACATCCACGATTGAAAGATTCCGTTCCAGGGGTTGAATGAAAGAACGTCGTCGCCATAGACTTGTCGGGCGGGACTGAAGGTATCCTGAGGACCGATCTTGAGCGTCGCGATCGATTCATGAGGTGCCAGCGATTCCTCCCATAGCACGGCAGCATCCTCGACCGGCATCTTTTCAAGATCGACGCAGAGCTGTGCTCGCAGGTCGTATTCTGCTCCTGCCGTGGAAAAAAACTCCCGCACCATATCTCGCATGGTGGAGTGTTCGTCAACCTTGACGGACTCGCCGGTCAGCGACCGGACATTCTCAGACTTTGGTGCCAGCGACAGTTTCGCGACGTGTTGGCCATACCTGACTGCCGCCTGGGTATGGTATGTCTCGCCCAGTAGGTTGTCGTTGTCGCGCGCGAGGCCTTGAAGTGTCGCTGGGGGCGTTTTGCCAAGCGCCTCCACGACGTCCTCTGTCATGCGCGCGGTCCCTGCGACAATCCTCTGGAAAAAGTCGGGGGCCTGAGCGGTCTTTTCCAGAATCCCGAGAAGCTTTTTGTATTTGGCCACCGTTCCGAAAGCCAGCACCGGAAAGTTCACCATCAGGAAATCCTGATTTCGTCCGCCGAGTTCCGGAACCAGTCGTTCGCCTTCGACACCGATCACCTTCAATGCGAATCCGCGCGGGGCCGGCACCTTGTCGGAATGAATGTCACCGGGTGCCGAAGATAAGCGGATCATCACCGCGTAGCTCTGCGGCTGGGAGAAGATCCCTTGGGCCAAATGAGCAGGCAGGGCTTCGTGTACGTCGAGCTGTGCCTTGATGATTGCATGGCTCTTCGCGTGCGCATCGCGGTGAGCATGGCGATGACGGTCCATGCCAGCACATTGGGATGCAGCCATCATTGCGAGGATATCGCTGACGATTTGCGACTCATCTACACCTATCTCTTCAACAGCCGGTGAGTAACGAATAGGATCCAACATAGAAAATCTCCGAGTTTGGAAAACGTTTGGATGCATATCGCTAGCCGGTGACCTTCATACCTCCAGGCAAAAAACATGCCGAAGCAAAGGTCTTTCAGTCTGCCTCATTGGAAATTGCGCGAAGTACTGAAGCTTTCGTTAGGTTCTAACCGTGTCTTGTCGCCCCGGTTCCTTAACTCCTTGCATTGCGAGGACTTGCGACCGGCACCCCCAAGCCCATTGGCGCGCTATCGACCGGATTATCCCTTCCCAAGCCAGCGTCCCCGCAGAGCTTGAGTCGAATGGCGTGGACTGAGTGAGCCGAGGGCGCTAGCCGCGGGTTCTTCACACCGGATTACCGTTCAAAACTTGCAGCTAGCAGTGTCCGCTCACTTGCATAATGCCTAGAAAATCCACCACGCTGGATCGGTCGGGGCGATCGGTGGCGTGCCACTAAATTCCGTGAAGAACCAAAAAACAGGGGTAGCCCGTCGTGTCGATTGGCAAGGAACCGCCTAGCCTCCAAAGCGGTCAGCCCCCTTTTCGGATCGACTCAAAACAAGTCATTGACTTTTGCGAGCGATTGCGATCACTGCCAGACTAGGGATGAAAACAAAGGCGGCGTCAGAGAATCGTCCGATCGTTGGACTGGTGAGGGAAACGAAACCCAGCCCAAAGGCGGCATAGGAAATCGCGATGAGCGTGATCGCATGCCGTGCGGGCGCTGAACCGTCTGTTTTTTCAAACACAGGGGGATTCAAGTAGTGCTGCGGCCAGACGCACAACACCACCGCAATGCTGGCAACCAACAAAATCACGACGAGAAAGATGGGGTGCATGACGATGTTGGCCAACGATCCCCAGATCCCGCGCCGGATCGCCAAGAGCCACCACCGTGCATAACGCGATGGATAGGTTCGGACAATTTGCCGGTCGAGTTGCGCCAAGAGACGATGTTGCTCGATGGGATCATCACCTGCGATCTGGGTGGCGGCCGGAATCACAACGAGGTACGTCATCGCATCCCAGCGATTTTCGATCGTCATGTACGATTCTGCGCAGCGACGGATCACTCGTGGCACGCAAATCAAGCCCGTCGGCAGATCTGCGTCTGCTTCCCATGAAGTCGCCTGCTCCTCCCGATACTTGCACGCGGCGATTGGCAATTTGCTTCGCGAGTTTGCCGGCTCGGCCCGGAATTCGCTTCAGTTCGTCATTGTCGAGTAGCTGTGTCGTCACCGCTGCCATGTTTTGATGCCCGAATGGCAGCAGCGAAAAATCACCGGCAACGCTGAACCGAAAGAGACACCAACTAAGCAGAACGATAGACGGCAGCGTCATAAACGTGGCGACATCACGCCAGCGACGACGCCATGGTGTAGGGGTTGCATCATGCGGGCGAACCAGCAGCATGAGAATCGACCACGGCAAGAGAAACAAATAGGCCGGACGGAGACTGATCGCCACTACGGTGCAAATTGCAATTGCCACTGCAAGCCGAGTTGAAACTCCGATCCGCCAACCTCGTAGGATGCAGGTCGCGGTCATGACGCCCAACGACATCGCGCCGCAATCTGTCGCGATCGTCGACACATTGTCCCAAAACGGGCACCCGATCGCGACCGCTGCCGCAGCGGCAACGACCGTCCAACGCTGTAGTCCCCAACCCAGCAGTTCGATCGTGAGCAGTGAGACCGTGAACGCTTGTAACACGATGTGCAGGACGACGACCACTTGCAGCCCCGCCGTCACGCTCGGCGAGATGGCTTGAGCGATACGCAATATCGCCGGATACACTGGCAATCGCCCCGAACGTGCCATTGCTTCTGACGATGAAAATGGATAATCGAGATAGCTCGCCGAATCGGAGACTAAGTGCGGCTGCCAACGCCCCGAAATCACGCACACTAGGACGAGAGCGATCATCCACAGCAGCAACGATTTCACTCTTCGAGATCCTCGAACTCTTCGTCCTGGCCTTCGAAGAAATCGTTCGCTCCCGGAGTCTTGGGATCAATAGGCGCTCGCTTCCGCAGCTTCCGCTGGAGAGATCTGCGATGGATTCCCAACCGACGTGCCGCTTCGGAAATATTGTTGTTGCAATCAGCGAGAACGCGATGAATGTGTTCCCATTCATTGCGAGCCAGCGATGGGGCGGGAAACGCCAATCCGCCTTCGGGAACGATGGGTTCGTCCCCCCGAACAAATGCTGACAAAATATCGTCCGCGTCAGCCGGCTTGCTCAGAAAGTTGACGGCGCCAGCGCGGACGGCATCGATCGACGCGGGAATACTGCCGAACCCAGAGAGCATGATGATCCGACAATCGGGTTTGATCTGCAGTAGTTTACGCAGCAGATCCAATCCGCTTCGGCCTGGCATCCGCAAATCCAGCACTGCCAAGTCGCAGGGGTTCTGCATGAACACCGTCACGGCTTCGTCATAATTGCCCGCTGTTCGAGCTTCCAAGCCGCGGCTTCGCATGGCCATGGCAAGCCGCTCGCGCAGGACTTCGGTATCGTCGACCAACAAGATTGACTGGGCGCCCACCGTTTCAGCAGTACAAGCGTCCGGCGGATCGGGATTTAGGGGAGGCAAACTCACAAGCCGGACCATGGGTGCGATGATAGAAAGTCAAACAGCAAACACCTAGCATCGTCGCCACGGTCAGATTTTTCAACATCCCCAAAATTCCGGTCCCTCCGGGTTTATCGTCCGGTACTCCGAACCAAAGGCGTGTTGAACGAACGCCTTCGGGCTCAGAACGCCGAGCGACAATGAGGCCGAGCGACAATGATGCCGAGCGACAATGATATCGTCGCCCTTCTTTTCCGGCGGTCCGCCAGTGCGGGTCAGCGAACGAAGGATCGCCAGACGTTCGTTCTACGTCGATTTCCCGCGCATATGTGGCAGCCGGCGGCCTTGCGATGCGGCGATCGCGAGCTGCGAACGAAGATCGTCCAAGCCGAGCGGGCTGACGGGGATGGTGATCAGATCTTGCAGATCAATCTCGCTCACGAGATTTCGCTTACCAATCTTCTCGACTTCTTTATCGAGTTCACTCAGCCAGGGCGGCAAGTCCAAGCCGACACCGACGGGGTTTTGCGAGAGCTGGCGAGCTTCGAATTCGAGCTGGTCAAACGCGGGGCTGTGTTCCCGGTTAGCTTCCGCGTCGGCCATGGCGGGGGCGATCAGTGCTCGCATGCGGTCAATCGTCATCGGCTGGACAAACCGTTCTTCCAAGCGATCGGCGACGGTGGGCATCCGCATCGAGTAGCGACTTTGCAATTCTCTCAATCGCCTGACGTACAACTCGGCTTCGGCAGCGATCCGTTCATTCAGACTGTGACGCCACGCCAGCGCCGCCTCCCCGAGAGACATCCGTACGAGGACCTGGTGCGTCCACATGATCGGTTTGAGGTTCCAGGCAACTCGCTCGTAGCGTGCTCGCAACCTCAAGAAATCGAGGAAGGTGTAAACCATTTCCCCACGATCGCTCTGCGTCGTCGTGCTGTTGTAGTCTTGATATTCGGCATGATGATCCATCAGCGATTCAAATACCAAAGTGATGCAGCGAGCCGCTTCGTCCAGCCCAATTTCGCCAGCTTCGATCGCCCGCATGAGCGCGGTATCGTCGAGCAAGTCATCGCCATCCTGAAGAGCACGACCGAGCCAACTCTCCACTCCCTGGTGCAACACCGCGCGGATATTACTGAGCTGCAAGAAGCCTTGTGTGAAAATCGGATCGCCAAAAGCTTGAACGAATTCAACGAGACGCTTCCAGCGTGGGCCATCACTGACTGATTCCAGCGGGGAGAGTCGCAGCGTTTGACTATGTGCCAACCAACTACCGAGCATCACCTCCGTTAGTTTTTCGAGTAGTGGAATCAAGGTTTGAGAAATGGCTTCTTGATCCGTTGCAGTCAGTTCGCGACTGTCGACAGCGTCCTCAATCGATTTGCCCAAACTTTGGCCGCTATGGTGTGGCAGCGACGCCGTACAATGCAGCACGGAGTCCGCAAACGATCCTACGAGCGAGCGATATCCTGCACGATAGAGGCCATCGAACTCGGTGACCGCGCCAGCGCCGATGGGGTTGCGCTGTTCCATCTGACGAGCGGTCTCGATCAGACGGCAGGTTTCGACGATCAAGCCGCGACGCGGCATCCAGTGAAGGAGATGCCGGAGCACTCGCTCACGCAGTCGGGCGACGTAAATTTTGACTGGATCGCCACCACGCGATAATGGGATGTACAAAAGGTTTCGCTGGATAATTGATTCGACGAACGCTGGAAACGACGCCCGAGCCAAATCCGAGTCGCCCGCGATCAGAGCGGCAAACAGTTCGATCGCCCCAGCGTCGTCCTCAGCAAACTCTTCATCCAGATCCGCTGAGAGTTCCCCTTTGAGGGCACATAACGCGCTGCTGATCAACCGGCGTGCATCGGACATCTCCACGGCCGTTTCGATGATGCGCTCCATCAAACCGTCACGCAGGACACGTCGGCGGTCGTAGCTCCGCATCGATTCATTGTCGGTTCCAGCGGGCTTGACCCTGTACGCGCGCACGTCACTGAGAAGTTGCAGCAGTCCAATGCGATTCTTGACGGCCCGGCGGGCCCACGCCTGAAGCGACTCAATTTGTTGTTCTTGTTGCGTGCGCTGGGCGGAAGTGATCGCCTCACCTTCATCCAATGGCTGAGGCGTCAACGGATCATGCGGGCAGAGATGATGAGTGATCGCGACATCGGCACCAACCGCCCACATCCGCGCGAGGGCTTGCAGGAAGTCGAGGCGACTGTCGAGCCGTTTTACTTCCGCTTCGATCTCGCCAACACCATCGGAATCACCGCTGGCATCAAAAATTGCTCCTTCGTTGCCGTCGTCGGTAGTGTCCTGATAGCTCATGCCCTCATAGGCAGCGGCGAAGATATCTTCGTTTTCGTCGGGGTCGTCATCGGGATCGGGCAGATCGTCGGTGGCGGAGGCGAGCTCGCGCTTCCAATCGTCGGCCGAATGATTGCCCAACGCTGCGTCACCGACTTCGAAATGCGGTGCCGACCAATACGATTCCGCATTCGCTTCGAGGTAGTCAAAGAACTTATTTACCCGCGGCCACAACTCCGATGGCTCGTCACGCAGATGCTCGCGGAGCTGCAACAGCCATCGCTCGGCCAGACGTGGTAAAGAACTTGCACCGGTCCGCAGCCCCACCCGCTCGGCTTGTCCGAGCCAGTAAATCAGGAGTGCCTGGGCTGGGATAAAATCTTTGCGTTCAAGCAGGGCTGAGATCACGAGCATGTAGGCACGCGGTGAATCGAACAGCTCGGCATGGGGTGCCCAAAATGCGATATCACCGTGGCGGGCACCGCCGCGATGCCAGAGCCGGAGGGCCTGGGCAACCAACCGCGCCGACTCGTATGATTCCCAAGGATCCGCAGCATCGACGGACTCGACCGTGTGTGCCGCGAAAGTTCGCCACCACTCTGCGATGGCGCGGTACTGAGCATCCATTTGATCGTAGGCGGCTTCATCGTCTCGCGCCGCCGCTTCGCTCCACACCCGCGCGATGTAACCGAATAGGCTTTCGATGATGACGAGCAGTTCGTCCAGCCGCGAGTCGTGAATCGTATTCTCGATCCCGGGATAGAGACTGAAGTTGCCGGTAAAGCCGAGGATGTCCCAAGGGTCCATCAAGCCTCCGCACTCGATCGCACGGCGAATCAAATCGAAGGTGGCTGCAGGAACTTCCGTCGCGGCCTCGAGATCGCCTGCTCGCAGTGAACGCAGCCCGAGGGTCATACCGCAATCAATCCGGCACATCAGTCGCGCCGAGGCTGCCGAGACCACATCGGCTTGCTTGGCTGCCGAATCGGCATAGCCCATTCGGGCGTAAATTCGGGCGAGCTGCACGTGCTGCAACTGCACCGCTCGGCTCCGAGCCAGCGACGCATTGAGGTGTTGCCGAGCGGCACCAAAGGGCTGATGCCGAGTCTCCGCTTCGGCCAGCAAACGCTTACCGTGCGGACCACCAATTTGCAAAATCCGCCAACGATAAAAATCATCGCGATAGTTCGCGATTGGCACCATCAGCGACCGCAGTGTCACGTCGCTCGAATAGGCCCCTGGCCCCCAACCGGAAACGCCCGACGCCATGAGCATCGTCCCGGCGAGTACCGACGCGGCTTCGTCGAGCAGTTCGTCCGTCGGTATTTCGGATGTTTCACTGAGTCGACGCAGCAGGGCATCCAGCGTGACGCTGCGCAGAATGAATCGATCATAGCGTCCGTCACCATCAATGGATCGCTCATCCCAACCACCGAAGTGATAGTTCGGACGACGATTGACGGGATGATCAAAGTCGTAGGCACGAGGGTCCAGGCACAACTCGCGAATCTGATTCGGGTCCATCGCCGCGGCTCGCAGGATGTTTTCGGGTGCCTCTGTGATGGCTTTGAGCGACCGGCGAATCACTTCTCGGTACGGGCCCGCCGTGATCCCAACGCCGTGAATCATCATGGGAATTGGACGAACGAACTCATGCGAGTAAGGCTGGCAAGCGTGATTCTCCAGCACCGCGACAGGGCGATATCCGACGTAGTCATTGAGCTGAGAAATGATTCGGTCGACGAGTTCATTCTCGTCTTCAATCGTCGCTGTTTCACCGACATGGGCAAGCACGGCTTCGGCGCAGCGAGCCAGGAAGAACCCGTTGAAGATCACCTCCGGCTCCAGATGAAAGAGCAGGTCCCGGTGAAAATCCAGATAGGCGGGTAGCAGTTTGGACCACAAAATACGGATCACCGTCCGGGCGCGACTGACGTCGCCAAACGCGGAGGATTCGCCCGACTGCAGTTTCTCGGTGGTCTCCTCGAGCCAGTGCCGGACGATTAAGAAGGGCGGCGGCCCGGACAGAATGTCCCCACCGGCGGCTTCGTCGTGCACCCGGTTCCACGCTTTGAGAATCGCGGGCGCGGCGGGACCGGAGGAAAATGTAAGATATCCTAATAAACTATGCAGAGCATCACGCCCGGCTGGTGAAGGCCCCTCCAGCGCGGCCTGCCACGTCGCCTCGAAATCATCTTCAGACAAGATCGAGTGCAGCGGAGAGGCCGCTCGATCCTTCGCCCCCATATCCTCACGGCGAGGCGAGTCCTGCGGACGTTCGCTGGGAGGATTCGATGGCATGGATCAGGCTTTCTTAACGCTCTTTTTCGATGCTTTCTTCGACGTCTTCTTGAGTGGCTTTCTGGCCGATTTTTCAACCGCTCGTTTGACAGTCTTGGTCGCCGACTTCTTGCTGACTTTCGCGGTGGGTCGTTTGACCGATACCGCTTGCTTCACGGACTTCTTCGCCGACTTTTTTGCCGACTTCACAGCCGCTTTGACGGCCGACTTCTTGGTGGACTTGCCCGCAGCAGCGGGCTTGACCACGCTCTTCTTGACGGATTTTTTGGCGGACTTCTTCGCAGATTTTGTCGCGGACTTCCGCTTGCTCGCGGTGGAACCGCCGCCGAACGCGGCTGCCCAGCCGTCGGTGTACTTCTCGTTGGGGCCGACTCGTAGGATCGTCATCGTGTCGATTGCCTAGTGTGTGATGTGATAGGTGCGTGGGGAAAGTGCGACGCATCAGACAAAATGCGTCGCGATCAAGTCCCATGTTTTATCGCATCTGAGATATTTAACGAGGGGCTTAATAAGTGCCACACTATCCGGCATGAATGCTTTTGTATCGAGCCTTCTTGGAATCGTCGTCGACATCCTCACCCATCCGCTCTCGCCGGTTGCGCTCATAGGTGTCGAAGTTACCCTCGCACCACACGACTTTGCCGTCTCCTTCAAACGCCAAAATGTGCGTGGCCAAGCGGTCGAGGAACCAGCGATCGTGCGACGTCACGACGACGCAGCCCGCAAAGTTCTCGATTGCTTCCTCAAGAGCACGCAGGGTATCGACGTCTAAGTCGTTGGTCGGTTCGTCCAATAGCAGCACGTTGCAGCCCTTGCGGAGCAGCGACGCGAGGTGGACACGATTGCGTTCTCCACCGGAGAGAATCCCCACTTTTTTCTCTTGATCGGGCCCCTTGAAATTGAAACGAGACACGTACGAGCGTGAGTGCATCGGACGTCCGCCCATTTCGAGCGTATCATGCCCACCGCTGATCTCTTGGTAAATCGTCTTGTTCGGATCGAGGGCGTCACGCGACTGATCGACGTAGCCGAGGTCGACGGTCTCGCCAATTTTGATACTACCCGAATCGACGGGCTCGTGACCGGTCAACATTTTGAACAACGTCGTCTTGCCAGCTCCGTTGGGGCCGATGATGCCGACGATCCCGCCGGGCGGCAAGCGGAAGGACATGTCCTTCATCAACACCTTGTCGCCGAATGCCTTGTTGACCTTGTCTGCTTCGATCACGAGCGAGCCGAGGTGCTTGCCGGAAGGAATTTGGATTTCGAGTTCGTCGGGCCGATCCTCGAAAACTTCCTGGGACATCTGTTCGTAGGATTTGATCCGCGCCTTCGATTTCGCTTGCCGCGCCTTCGGGCTCATCCGAATCCACTCGAGTTCGCGAGCGAGGTTCTTCTCGCGTGCTTTCTGCTGACGCTCTTCGAGAGCCATCCGCTTGGCTCGGTTTTCCAACCATGCCGAGTAGTTTCCTTCAAACGGGATGCCCTTGCCGCGATCAATTTCGAGAATCCACTGAGCCACATTGTCGAGGAAGTAGCGATCGTGCGTGACCGCGACCACGGTGCCGGGGTACTTGGCGAGGTGTTGTTCCAACCACGACACGCTCTCGGCATCGAGGTGGTTGGTCGGTTCATCGAGCAGCAGCAGATCGGGTTGACGGATCAGCAATTGGCACAGGGCTACCCGGCGTTTCTCGCCGCCGGAAAGGTTGGTGATCTCCGCATCCCCGGGAGGCAGGTTCATCACTGCCATCGACATTTCGACGAACCGGTCGAGTTCCCACAAATTGTTCGCATCGATAACGTCCTGCAGTTCCGCCATCTCATCGCACAGCTTCGTCATCTCTTCATCGTTGGTAACTTCACCGAGCAAACCCGAGATTTCGTTGAAGCGGTCGATGATCGCTTGCCGTTCGGCCACGGCGACTTGCACGTTTTCAAATACGGTCTTGGTCGGGTCGAGCGGCGGTTCCTGTTCGAGGTAGCCGACTGTAAAACCTTTGCCCAGCCGCGCCGTGCCCTCGAACTCTGTGTCGTAGCCTGCCATGATTTTCAGCAGCGTCGATTTACCAGCCCCGTTGGGACCGAGCACACCGATTTTTGCACCGGGATAAAAAGCAAGATTAACGTTTTCGAGCACCTTTTTCTGAGCATGCTTTTTGGTCAGATCGGTGATTTGATAGATGAATTGTCCGGCCATGAAAAATCAGTGGGGGAGTGCGGGAGAAGTGGAGACGGGAGTTCGGAGAGAAGGAGCTAATCGCTGAAAATGTCGCTAACTTTCACTCGGAATGTTGGTTGGATTTCTGGGATTTCGAGCGAGTCGTCTCATTCCCATTCGATCGTGGCGGGCGGTTTGCTGCTGATGTCGTAACACACGCGGTTGACGCCTTTGACTTCGTTGATGATGCGCGTGCTAATGCGGGCGAGCAAGTCATAAGGGAGGTGACTCCAGTCTGCGGTCATGAAATCATCCGTATTGACGCAGCGAACGGCGACTGCGTTGTCGTAAGTCCGGGCATCGCCCATGACCCCGACACTTTGCACCGGCAGCAACACCGCGAATGCTTGCGAAGTTTCGCGGTACAAACCCGCGTTCTCAATTTCCTCCACGACGATCGCATCAGCTTCCCGCAGCACCACGAGTTTTTCGCGGGTGACTTCGCCGAGACATCGAACGGCCAACCCAGGACCGGGAAACGGATGACGCCACACGAGCTGTTCAGGTAATCCGAGCTCAAGACCAAGTCGGCGGACTTCGTCTTTGAACAAATCTCGCAGCGGTTCGATCAGCTCGAACCCAAGCTCTTCTGGCAACCCGCCCACATTGTGATGCAGCTTGATCGTCGCCGCGGGGCCGTCCTTGTCCGCGCCACTCTCGATCACGTCGGGATACAACGTCCCCTGAGCGAGGAAGTGTGCATCTTCGATCTTTTCAGCTTCCGCTTTAAAGCAGTCGATGAACGCATAGCCAATCCGCCGTCGTTTTTCCTGCGGCTCTTCAATCCCAGCTAGGTCGCTCAGGAATCGATCCTCCGCATCGACGACATGCAGGTCGGCTTTGAAATGGTTCGAGAATTCATCGATCACGATACGCTGTTCGTTTTTACGCAGCATCCCATTGTCGACCAAAATGCATGAGAGCTGTGGGCCGATCGCTTTGTAGAGCAGCGCCGCGACGACCGACGAGTCGACGCCCCCCGACAAACCACAGATCACGCGCTTGTTGCCGACTGCTGCGCGCACCTGCGTGATTGCGGCTTCGGCGAAATCGCCCAATCGCCAACTACCGTCGCAGCCACAAATGTCGCGAACAAAGTTATGCAGGATTTGACCACCGTGCGGCGTGTGGGTGACTTCCGGGTGGAACTGCATCGCGAAAACAGGCCGCGTGTTGTGCCGGATCGCCGCATAGGGACACGTCGACGTCCGCGCCATCACAGTGAAGTCGTCGGCGATATGCAAGACCTGATCCCCGTGGCTCATCCAAACCTGCTCGGATGACTGCATGCCGCGAAAGATCGAATCGTGATCGATGAACTCACACATCGCCCGGCCATACTCGCGGCTGGGTGTGTGATCGACCTTGCCACCGAGCGCTTGGCAGGCGACTTGCATCCCATAACAAATTCCCAGGATCGGGATGCCGAGATCGAAGATCGCCGGATCGATTTGCGGGGCGTTTTCTTCGTACACGCTCGACGGACCCCCCGACAAAATGATGCCGCGGGGAGCGAGTTCAGCCATCCGCTGAGCTGTGATATCGTGACGCACAATCTGGCAGTAGACATGCTGGTCGCGAACCCTCCGGGCGATCAACTGGGCGTACTGCGAGCCGAAATCCAGCACCACAATCCGCTGGTCGGTCAACTGCATCGCCGGATCGTCCATTGTCGTCTGGCGGCTCCGCCCGTCGGCATTTTCTGTCGCCTGACGGCTCCGCCCGTCAGGATTCTTCCGACCATCAATCGAGTCAGAATCGGTGTGGGTTGTTTGAGTCGTCATCGGTATCGCCGAAGGTCAATGGTGCGGGCCAATTCAACAGTTTAGAAGTAGTTTGACGAATTCCCAAGGGGCGGCATGCCCGCCTGAGCGGACGGCGGTATCCCAGCCCCAGGGGCGCCGGACGGGTTCATTTTGGATTCCTAGGCGTTTGCGGTTTATGATGAAACTGAATTCATCCGTTTGCTCGCGTTCTTCGGCGTCTTGATGGCCTTTGCTCCCATGTCTGCTGCTAATCGTTCATCAACCAGCGTTGTGTACTTGGTTGCTTCCTGGCTGGCCATTTCTGCCGCGAGTGCGGCTGATCCTCCCCTGCAGATGGATTTGCGGTCTCGTCAGGCGTATGCCGCCGTAGGGGCCAGCATCATCAAAGCAAGATCAGAATACATAGCGGGAGATTTCGAGGCTTCGGCCCGGTCTCTGGAAAATGCGATGAGACAGGTCGAGGTCGCAGTCCAGGCCGGTTCGCCTGAGTTATACGACGTTTTACTGCCGAAAATGAAGAACATCACTGACGCCAGAATCGTGATCGAACTTGAAGGAGCGGCAATTGCCCCCTTTGTCCTGCCGCCTCGCCCTGCTTCTGAAAAAACCGCGGCGGGGGCGAGTATGACGCCGCAAGGCGAGGGGAAATCAGCAACTCTTCCCGACCCTTTTAGCCGTGAGGGCAACGGTGTCAGCTTCACTTCCCAGGTCGCACCGATCCTAGCGAGCAAGTGTGGCGGATGCCACGTCCGGGCCAAGAAAGGCGGCTTCTCCCTCGAAAGCTACGCTGTTCTCATGAAGGGCCCCCGTGAAGGCGTGGTGGTTTTCCCTGGCGACACGATCGGCAGTCGTCTGGTCGAAACCATCGAAACGGGCGACATGCCTCGTGGCGGCGGAAAGGTCAGCGAACGGGAACTCGCGATGCTCAAACGCTGGATCACCGAGGGTGCCAAATTTGACGGCGCCGATCCGGCGATCAAGCTGACCAGCCTGAAGGCAACGTCCGCTGCCCAACCGCGTCCGGTCCCAGAGGCTGACGCTGCAACGCCACCGCCAATGCCAAAAATGTCCGCTCCCACCGGCGGGGAAACCGTGGATTTTGCCAGCCAGATCGCACCCCTCCTGGTGGACAACTGCAGTGGCTGTCATGTCGCAGCCATGCAGACCAGGGGCGGCTTGCAGATGGATACGTTGGCGAGACTGTTTCGCGGAGGTGACAGCGGAGCGGTCGTCGAGCCTGGACAGGGTGAAGCCAGCCTGCTCGTGAAAAAGCTTCGTGGCACCGAAGGGGCGAGGATGCCGGCGGGTGGTCGACCGCCACTCGCTGATGCGGATATCGCGCTCATCTCCACATGGATTGACGAAGGTGCTGCCGTCCCGGAGAATCAGCGGGATGAATCGCTCCAGGTGATGACCCAGCGCGCTTGGCTGGCCAGTGCGTCTCCCGCCGAAGTGACCGCGCGTCGCAAAGAAATCGCTCAAGAACATTTTGCTCTCGCTGGCGGCAGTGCGAGCAATTTGCAGTCCGCCGCCACCGACCACTTCGTTGTCTGGGGCACCGTCGGACCGGATACACTGAAGCTCGTCGGCGAGCAAGCCGAGGCGGACTTGCTGCGGTCTTCCCAGGTGCTGCCCGCCAAAATGCTGACGGTGAAAGGCACTGCTGCGGAAGCCTTTTTCCATGGCAAAGCCTCCATTTACGTACTTCCGCGGCGCTACGACTACAGCGAATTCGCTCAAATGGTCGAGCAACGAAGCCTCCCCACGGACTGGGAATCCCATTGGTTTTACGACGGCATCCAGGCCTACGTCGCCGTCGTGGCCTCGGATAATGACGGCGCGGAATCGATTGCTGAGCGGCTCGCCGCCCCGGTCGCCAGCCTCGCCGTTGCCAGTCGCGGCAATACCCTGCCACGCTGGTTCGCCGATGGTTTGGGTCACGTCGTCGCTGCTTCGGAAACCAAGCGTGACCGCGCGGAATTGGCGAAAATGCAGTCCGAACTCGTGCTGGCAGTCGGCACGATGGACTCCGGCAAGGAGTTTTTCGCTGGGAAGCTCGCTCCCGAGCGGGCTGACCTCATTGCCGCCGCCGTCTGCGAGTCCTTCTTGACCCGCGAACGAAAACGCGGTTTTGATGCGGTAATTCGCAATCTCGGCCAAGGCATGCCCTTCAATGAGGCCTTCCAGGCTGGCATGGGTGGATCGCCCACGGCTTATTTCGATGCTTGGCTCAAATGGGTCAAATGAGACCCTGGACGAGAAAAGGGGTGGTCGGACGGGAGTGTCCGCGTGATTCCGTCGGATGAGCCCTCCTTTTTAAACTTGACCAAGCATGTGTGAAATTTCATTTGCTTGACCGAAGCGCGAACTGGCTGTCTTCAGCGCAGCGAGCTGTCCCATGCGAGCCGGTCGCGCGGTTCCTGAGGTATGGTTTCGAAAAGTCGCCGCGTGGGCCACGAAGCATTATCGCGAGGAACTGGCGAAAATGCAGTCCGAACTCGTTTTCGCAGTCGGCACGATGGATTCCGGAAGTTTTCGCCGGAAATCGCGGCCCCGAGCGAGCGGCTCAGGCGGGCGTGGGGATACCCCCACCTCCTATGTTGACGCGTGGCTAAAATGGATTAAATGATCCTCTTCATGTAAGGGATTTCAACCGCCGTTCGCTGAATTCTCGAGATCGCGGGCACTTGAGAACCAGCATTTTGGCTATGCTTTACAATGAGCTACAGGTCTAGCACGAGCGGGGTGGTCGGGCACCGCTCCCGCGTGTAGGGGCCGTGGCTGATGTCCCTGTAAGAAGCTGCCGTGCCGTCTGGCACGCTGTTTAGATGTTGCTGAATACGAACTCCTCTCGTCTACCCCACTCGAACTACTCTCTCACACTCATCATGAACTTCTCTGACGAACTTGACGCGGTTTCCGAAACCCTACCCCAACTCGTGACCCGCGTGCGTCAAACGCACGAAGAAATCTACGGAAAGCCGCCGGAATTTGTGGTTGCCGCACCAGGACGCGTCAACTTGATCGGCGAGCACATCGATTATAACGACGGCTTTGTGCTGCCGATGGCGATCGAGCGGTACGTTGTCATGGCGGGTTCGAGAGCGGACGCCAAGCATGTCCACTCGCGATTCCACAGCATCAGCATGGACTCGGACGCCTTCTTAGCGACCGACGGCAGCCCCGCGGATATCCCCGACACCCCCGGCTGGGCCTGTTATGTCCAAGGCGTCTTGGCGGGATTCGCTGGACTCGGCCATCAAGTTCCAACCCTCGATGTTTCTTTCGATTCCACCGTGCCCTTGGGCGGCGGATTATCCAGCAGCGCGGCACTCGAAGTCGCAACGGCCACGCTGCTCGAAGCCGCCACAGGTACGACGCTCGACATGCGGGAGAAGGCGCTGATCTGTCAGAAAGCCGAACATGATTTCGCGGGCGTTCCCTGCGGGATCATGGATCAGTTCAGCAGCGTGTTTGGCAAGGCCGGCGAACTGATGCTACTGGATTGTCGCTCCCATGACATCACCGCCGTGCCGTTCACCGACGACGGCGTGACGTTGTTGATCACCAACAGCAACGTCAAACATGCACTCACTGGTGGTGAGTACGCCGAGCGGCGATCTCAGTGCGATACGGCACTGAAGAAAATCGGCAAGTCATCTTGGCGCGACGTTACCGCAGACGATGTCGAGGCATCACGCGCCAAACTCGGCGGCCATGAGTACCAACGAGCTCGTCATGTGGTCGGTGAGATCCACCGAACCACCCGCGCCGCAGAAGCGATTTCAGCGGGCCGGTTGGCTGAATTCGGCGAACTCATGTACGCCAGTCACGATTCGCTCAGCAGTGATTTCGAAGTCAGTTGCCGTGAACTCGATCTACTCGTCGACCTGGCCCGCGAAGTTGGTGATGCTGGCGGCGTGATCGGCTCGCGGATGACTGGCGGGGGTTTCGGCGGGTGTACGGTCACCCTCGTCAAGACCGACTCCGCGCCAGCCTTGATCGACACATTGATCAAGAATTACGAAGCCGAAACAGGAGTAAAGCCATCCTGCTTTACGAGCTGCCCGGCCCTCGGTGCGCACATCGTGCCAACGCACCAGCTATAAAGCAGTGCGCCCTTCGTTCGAATCCGCCAGCGTGTCCCGCATCGAAACCAGATCGAAGTCGGTGTGAGTAGCCAAGCGTTTGATCGCTCGGAGAAACTGCGGCTCTATGCCGAAGCTGGCATTTTTGAGGACGTTGGTGGAACTACCACCTGATGATTACCGGGATGAATACGGTGCTGCCACCGAACTCCCCCACCTGTGCAATGCAGTGGGGGACCGCATGGCAGTCAGGTGTGTTTAGCTCAGCAAGTCACCATCAAGGCGGCGTGCATGTATTGATGGCGGATGGGGCAGTGAAGTTCACCACCGATTCCATCGAAGCTGGCAACCAGCAAGCCCAAAGCATTTCGAAGAACTACGGCAATGTCGGACAAAAGAGTCCCTACGGATTGTGGGGAGCTCTGGGGTCCATTTCGTCACGAGAAACGATCCAAGGATTCGAATAATGAAGATGATTCCTCTATTTGCAACGCTCAGTTTCGCGGTAGGGCTGATGGGTTTGCCGGCCTGTTCACAGGGCGGCGGCGACGCGGAAAAGTTAAACGCTCCCGAGGGCATTGATTGGGCAGCCATCGAAGCTCAAGACGGAGCGATCGCTGACGCACAAAGCGAAGGCGAATAGGAAAGCAAGTTTCGACTCAGTGTTCATCTCGGTGATTTGTTACGGATGTGAACGCTGGCTTGGCGCAGTCGTCTATTCTGTGCGTGCAGCACACTCACGGCTGTGCGCCCGAGACAATTCACCCCGCCTCGCATCGGTCGGGCCTGACGCCAGTCTGTGGCGCTCGGTATGTTGTCGAACCGAGACAGCGTTCTCAACCAGCAATCAGGAGATCAATGACAGATTCTGATTCTTCGTCGGTGAACAAGACTCCGCGAATGAGCTCTCGGTCACCACGGCTGACTCGGAAAGAGTTCGATCGCGGCTGCTGACCGGCCCTGATGCAAACGATTTGTACAACGCCAACGTCGCGCCGCTGAGGACGATCAATAAAAAAGTCGATGTACGTACCTGCTTACGAATGGGCGCCGGACGCCGCCGGCAGTTCCTCTGTCGTCCTCGGGGTTGGTCACTGCCCTCGAGCCTGGTCAGCCTTTATGCCGATGCCAGTTCGTCGATAATCTGATTGAGCGTGGAGCTCGGTCGCATCGCTTTCGAAGTGGCCGCATCGTCGGGGAAGTAATAACCTCCAATATTTATCTCCACGCCCTGTGCCTCGTTCAGCTCGTCCACAATCTTGGCTTCGTTTTCAGCCATCTGGCGTGCGATTGGCGTGAATCGTTCTTTGAGCGTGGCGTTTTCCTCTTGAGCAGCCAACGCCTCGGCCCAGTACAGTGCGAGATAGAAATGGCTGCCGCGGTTATCGAGTTCATTCACCTTGCGCGACGGTGACTTGTCTTCCTCCAAAAATCGATCCGTCGCCGAGTCGAGCGTTTTCGCGAGCACGGCGAGTTCATCGTCACCGCTCTTTCCTGCCAAGTCTTCCAGTGACACGGCAATGGCGAGGAACTCGCCGAGCGAATCCCATCGTAGGTGATTTTCGGATTCGAATTGCTGGACGTGCTTGGGAGCCGAACCGCCCGCACCTGTTTCAAACATGCCGCCGCCCGCTAGTAATGGCACGATGGACAGCATTTTCGCACTCGTGCCGAGCTCCAGAATGGGAAACAGGTCGGTGAGGTAATCTCGCAGCACGTTGCCGGTCACAGAGATCGAATCGAGTCCCTGGCGGCAACGACTGCAGGCGTGCAGAGTCGCGTCGACGGGAGAGAGTATTTGGATATCGAGTCCCTTGGTATTCTCCTGTTTCAGGTAGGATTCGACTTTGTTGATCAAGTTATGGTCGTGAGCCCGGTTGGCGTCGAGCCAGAAGACGGTTGCGGCGCCGGTCGCGCGGCGCGGGCAACGGCCAATCGGACCCAGTCGGCGATCGCGACGTCCTTCGTCTGACAGGCTCGCCACAGGTCACCCTGAGCGACGCGGTGGCTCAGGAGGGTTTTATTGGCGGCGTTGATTACACGGACTTCGCCGGGCTCGGTGATCTCAAATGTCTTGTCGTGCGATCCGTACTCCTCGGCTTTCTTAGCCATCAAGCCTACGTTGGCCACACTGCCCATCGTTGAGACATCGAAAGCGCCGTTGGCTTTACAGTCATCGATCACGGCTTGATAGACACCCGCGTAGCTGCGGTCGGGGATCATGGCGATCGTGTCCTGCAGCTCGCCGTTCTCGTCCCACATTTTGCCGCCTGCTCGAATCGCCGCTGGCATGGACGCATCAATAATCACATCGCTGGGGACGTGCAGATTCGTGATGCCGCGATCCGAATTGACCATCGCTAGGCGTGGCAGTTCCGACTCAATCCGCGCCATCGTCGCTTCGACCTTAGCACGCTCGTCAGCAGGCAGTGCCTGGATTTTGCCGAGGACCTGGCCGAGACCCTGGTTCGGATCAACGCCAGCACTCCGCAGCGTATCGCCAAACTTCTCAAACAGATCCGCATACAAAACACTGACAACGTGGCCGAACAATATCGGATCGGAAACTTTCATCATTGTCGCTTTGAGGTGCAGCGACAGTAGGATATCGTCTGCCTTCGCAGCAGCGGCAGCCTCGGCGACAAACGCTCGCAACTGTTTGCGGCTGAGCACGGCGGCGTCAAACACCTCGTCCTTTTCGACAGGGATCGCGTCCTTCAACACGGTCGCGTTGCCGGACTCGGAGACATGTTCGATCCGGAGTGTATCGGCAGCAGGCAACACGACGGATTTTTCGCTGCCGTAGAAATCACCTTCGCGCATGTGAGCGACGCGAGTTTTGGAGTCGGAAGACCATTTGCCCATCGAGTGCGGATTTTTTTGAGCGTATTTTTTCACCGGTGCCGCCACGCGACGATCGGAGTTGCCCTCACGCAGGACAGGATTGACGGCGCTGCCGAGCACCTTCGCGTAGGTCGACCGAATCTCTCTTTCCTCGTCAGTCTTCGGGGCGGAGGGGTAATCCGGAACATCGTAACCCTTTGCTTGCAGCTCCTTGATCGCAGCGGTGAGTTGCGGGATCGATGCACTGATGTTGGGTAGTTTAATGATGTTCGCGGCTGGCTCTTTGACGAGCTTGCCAAGTTCCGCGAGGGCGTCGGGCACGCGTTGATCGGTGGCGAGCCGTTCAGGAAAACTCGCTAAAATGCGAGCCGCCAGCGAAATGTCCGACGCTTCAAATTGTAGCCCCGAAGCCGCTGTGAATGCACGTAATATTGGCAGAAGTGAATGAGTCGCCAGGGCAGGAGCTTCATCAGTAATCGTATATACAATTTTTGCCATGGTTTTCTGCCGGAAATGGTGAAGGGGAATGCGTGCGTCTCTGAGCCGACGGCGCTAGCCGCGGGGGCCACGCGTTTTGTAAGCCGCTGGCGTTTGCGAGGTACTGAGTGACGCTATGCTGCGATTCTAATTTGCAAATACGAACCCAAACCGCTAGCGAGGAGTGGGGATAGGTTTCCTCGCTGGCCCGTCGCAGGAGTAAATCAACAACCTGCTAGCCAAAAGTCTTCGTAGTCGATGTGGAGTTGGTAGATTACGCGAAAATCTCGCGATGCACTACCGGCTAGCCCGCCTATCTTCCTTCGGTATCGAGCAATTCTAACTTCGCGAACGCGAGGCGAAATGTTTGCTCGCTCTGATCCTCGGAGAAGCGAATTTTAGCGGTTCGTTTGGGACCTCGCCCGGTGAGCTCCGTGATCGTCCCGTCGCCGTATTCAGGATGCCTGACCACGCTGCCCTCGCGGTAGGCCCCGATCGGCACACGCTCGGACGACATCAGATCACTCGCCGTTTGCAGTGGCGTGGTGATCTTGGCAGGGGCACGCTTCGGTTTCGGCTTACAGGCGAACGGGTCGCGATAGATTTCAGGGATTACTGAATCGTTGTCGCCGGTATACTCCAGCTCGGCTGGCTCTTCCGGAGCCGGTTCCTGGACGAGGTCCCAAGAATCAGGATAGGAATCGTCAGCACTATCGTCGAAGAAGTCGCGATCGGTCTGCGATTCGATGACGGTCATGTCCGCTCGCGGCAGTTCGCTCAAAAACATGCTGGGAATGACCACGCGAACCTCACCCCGTACGCTGCGGCGTTTCGCGTAACTGAGCTGCAACCATTTTTTGGCCCGTGTGATCCCCACAAACAGCAGTCGCCGTTCTTCTTCAAGTTGTTGGTCGTCTTGCTTGCTGCGATAGTGCGGTAGCAGGTCATCTTCGACCGCGATCACAAACACCCGAGGGAACTCCAGCCCCTTGGCGGCGTGCAGCGTCATCAACGTGACCCGGTTGCCGGAGTCTTCGAACTTGTCTGTGTCGGAAACGAGGGCAACCTGTTCTAGAAACGCTTCGAGCGATCCGTCTTCGGGATGCATGCGATCAAACTCGACCGCAGCCGAAACGAGTTCGTCAACATTAGCGATCGGATTGGAATCCTCTTTCTCAACTCCGGTGCGTTCGAGGTATTCGATGTACTTGGTTTCTTCGATCAGAAACCGCAGCAAATCCTCGAGCGACGCGGTCGCTTTCTTGTGGACACGATCATACAGCGTGACGAAAGAACGCAGCATCGTGTGAGCACGTTTCGACATCGTGTCGATTTCGGACGCCCGGCGGGCCGCCTCCAACATCGGAATCCGCTCAATGTCAGCGAACGCTTGCAGGCGGCTAAGCGTCGTCGCGCCAATGCTCCGTGTCGGCGTGTTGATGATCCGCTGCAAAGCCACGTCGTGGTTGGGATTGTTGATCAAGTGCAGGTACGCCAGCAGATCCTTGACCTCTTTACGCTGATAAAATTCGACGCCATTGATGATCTGATACGGCAAGCCCCGGTTGCGCAGGGCATGTTCGAGCGAACGGGTCAGCGCGTTCATGCGACAGAAAATTGCAAAGTCACGCGGTTCTGCCGTGCCCGCGATCATTTGCGACGCGATCTCATCGGCGATCGCGTCCGATTCCTGATAGCCGTCCTCGTATTGCCTCAGGATCACGTTGTCGCCGTCAGCGTTCTCCGTATACAGCTCCTTGGCTTTGCGGCGGCGGTTGTGCCGAATGAGCTGGTCGGCGACCGCCAAAATATTCGGCGTGCTGCGGTAGTTTTGTTCCAGTCGAACCGTCTTGACGCTCGGATAATCTTTTTCAAAATCCAGAATATTATTCAGGTCGGCACCACGCCATCCATAAATCGACTGGTCCGGATCCCCGGTCACGGCCAAGTTGGGATGATCCACGGACATCGCCCGCACGATCGCGTACTGAGCCAGATTCGTGTCCTGGTATTCGTCGACCATGATGTACTTCAACTTCGCATCGAGCTCGCCCCGGACCTCGGGGTTTTCACGCAGTAGACGAGCGAAGTGGTACAACAGATCATCGAAATCGACTGCGTTAGCGAGCAGCAGTTGCTGTTGGTAAACCGGATAGACACGCGCCGCGACGTTGTCGCTGGCCCGTCCGGATTGCTGCTGCATGATCTCGGGCGTGATCAGGCGGTTTTTCGCGTTGGAGATGGACGAGGCAATCTGTTCGGGCGTGGCGTGGCTGGTCGAGACCCCCGCAGCCTGAATCGCACGTTTCATGGCCGATTTTGAATCGGACATGTCATAGATCGAGTAATTTTCGCCGAGTCCCACGAAGGATGCATAGCGGCGAAGTTGTTGGGCGCAGAACCGGTGAAACGTTCCCATCCACACCGGTTGTCCGGGCGCGAGCAGATCCAACCGCGTCCGCATTTCTTCGGCGGCCTTGTTCGTGAACGTCAACGCCGCGATCTGCCACGGCCGCACGCCCTGGCTGAGCATGTGGGCCACCCGGTGGGTGACCACCCGCGTTTTGCCGCTGCCTGGGCCGGCGATGATGAGCAACGGTCCGTCGATATGCGTGACCGCTTCGGCCTGGGTCGCAGTCAAATTTTTAGTAATGGCATCCATCCCATCCAGGATACCCGACCCGGCAAGTACTCGGCAACTTGGTATGTGGAAGGTGTGACGATGGCCAGTTGCGCGAGGAAAAGCGGGGGCGGCAGGCTTTCGACCATCCCGACGCGCCAGCGAGGGACCGGATCGAATCCCTCGGTGGCGCGTCGGGCTAGTAAATCAACGGGCCGCTGTCGCACTTGACTCACCGGTACGTCACGAGAATTCGGTAAGATCGGTATCATGCTGAAGATCCAACTGCCTGAGGGTCTTTGACACGATTCACTACCGCGAAACCGAAATCCCCGATCCATGATGACTGTGCTGAACCGCGAGACGCTGCATGCGACCCTACTAACGTTGCTCGCCTGCGTATTGCTGACGCCCCCAGCGAATGCGGAGCAGGGGCCAGCGAATCCGTCGGCGCAGGAAACTGTTCGCAGCGATATTCACATCAGCGGGATCTACCCGCATCTGACGGCGTATGGCGTTTACAGTCAGCACGGAGCCCACCACATGCCGGGGCATGAGGAATGCGGGATTGGTGCGGTCGTGCCGTGGGCGAACAAGCTGTGGATGGTGAACTAGGCGCCCCATCGACCGCGTGGCAGTGAGCACAAGCTCTTTTCAATCGATGGCGATTTGGAAATGACCGTCTATCCTGAAAGTGTCGGCGGAACGCCGGCGGGCCGGATGATCCATCGCGAATCGAATCAACTCTTCATTGGTCACTACGCCGTCGACACGGCGGGCAACGTTCGCGTGATTCCAATTGAATCGATGCCGATCCGGGTGACCGCGATCGTTCGGCATCTGACCGATCCAGCGAATCGGGTCTACTACATCGACATGGAAGGCAGTATCTGGGAAGCCAACGTCCACACTTTGAAAGTCAAACGACTGTTTAAGAAACCGGTTCCGGGTTGGCACAGCAAGGGTGGCTATTCATCTCAAGGCCGCCTGGTGATTTCCAACAATGGCGAACGTGCCGCAGGCACCTATCACGACATCCTTGTCGGGGGTGCTGCGAGGAACAGCGAGGAGCGAGGCGTGCTGGCGGAATTTGATGGCGCGGATTGGCGGATCGTTGAGCGTCGCCAGTACACCGACGTCACGGGGCCTGCCGGAATTGCGGGCGGCAGCGACAACAACGAACCCATCTGGGCGATTGGCTGGGACCGACGTAGCTTGCGATTGAAGGTGCTCGATTCAGGAACTTGGCACACGTACTTGCTGCCCAAAGCCGCGTTCTGCAACGATGCGATTCACGGTTGGTACACCGAGTGGCCGCGCATCCGCGAGATCACCGATGGCCGTTGGATGATGGACATGCACGGTATGTTCTTTGATTTCCCCAAGTCGTTCTCGGCAGCGAACTCAGCGGGCATCAAGCCGATCGGCAGCCACCTGCGATACGTGCCAGACTTCTGCGCGTGGAACGGGAAACTGGTCTTGGCTACCGATGAGACGAGCATCCAAGGCAACAAACTGGCTGGCCAACCGCAATCGAATCTGTGGTTTGGCGACTACGACGATTTGAAGTCCTGGGGACCATCGAGCGGTTATGGTGGTCCGTGGATCGAAGATTCGATCACGGCCCACGCACCTTCGGATCCGTTCCTGGTCGCGGGCTTTGATCGGCGTGTGCTGCACTTGGCGGTGGGGCGTAGCTCGCCGCTGGATACCAGCGTGGCGATGCGTGCCACCGGTCAACAGCGCATCCGGATGATGCCGAAAAAGCTCGCGAAGCTGCCACGTGTGACGATACCTCGCGGTGATTGGACCAAGCCCGCGCCAGGCTATCACTTTGCCGTCAACCAACGAGCCACGGTTTACTTGGCAGTCGATCAGCGGGGCGAGCCAACATTGCCGCAGCAGTGGCAGGCGACCGACATGACACTCGCGTGGGGTGATAGCCATTCCGATATTGTTTACAAGTGCGAATTCCCAGCGGGCCGAGTGACGATTCCGGGCAATGACACGGAGCATACTCCAGGCTCGTTTGGAATGCCGCACACCGCTTTCATATCGAGCAATGCTTCCAACATTACCGTCGATCCCTCCCCCAATGCCACTGTCACCTATTCACTCACAGATCTACCGCCATTGGTTCCCGGTGGCGAGTCAGTCAAGTTCCGATTGCAGGTTGACGTTCACGGCGATGGCCAATGGATCGAATACGACACGGTGGAAGTCGCCGGGCGAGGTTTTGTCAGTCAATCGTTTCCCGACGACTTTCACGCGACGTGGTTGCGACTGTCAGCTGACCGTGATTGTGTCGCGACTGCAGTTCTGCACCAAACGACGAGTCATTTCCATCGTCAGGACGACAATCTTGAGATGTTCTCTGGCTTGGCCGACGCGGGTGGTTCAGACGCGCAGGCGGCACTCGTGTATGCTGCCAACCGCAACCGTAACTTGCGAGTCATCGATGGCGATGGACGCCAATTCGAATTCACGAAGGCCGGGTTTGAGTTCCAGCCCCACCAGCCTGACGCGGCACTTGCGAAACTTCTCGAAGTCGATTTGGAGTTCACCGTGGACGATGCGTCAGTGGTCGTCGTTCATGATGGGCAGCGTCTCCGGCTGCCTAAGGGAAATGCGGCGTTTGATAAACCGTTCGCGTCGGGATGGCCGCGAGCCCTGCGGGAAGTGGAGTCGGAGCGGCAGCTCGCTAACATTCACGGCACTTTTTATGAAGTCCCGCTGGTCATCAATGGTGCTCCACCGGCGCTGGATTTAGTGCGGCCCATCGCCAGCCACGAAAAACAGATTACTGACTACTGTTCGTGGAATGGATTGCTGGTGTTGGCGGGTGTGCGAAGCGGTGCTGAGCCCGGCGGGCACATCTTTGCCGACCCCGATAACGATATCTCGTTATGGTTGGGTGGTATCGACGATTTGTGGAAATTTGGCAAGCCCGTCGGCAAGGGCGGCCCCTGGAAAAACTCTCGCATCGCCGGCGGCGATCCGTCAGACGCCTACCTCATGACTGGCTATGACAAGAAGACGCTGACGCTACTCAGTGACAGAGACACCGCGGTAACGATCGAGGTTGATGTAGATCACCAAAGCGGCTGGCACCAGTACCGGACGCTGAACCTGAAAGCTGGCGAGGGTTTGACCTACGCGTTCCCACCCGCCTTCAGCGCTCATTGGGTGCGGTTCATCGCCGCCGACGACTGCACCGCAACGGCTCAACTGGTTTATGAGTGAATCGAATGAAACAGCAGGCAAGCACCTGCGCAAAGTTCCCCGCACGAACGCGACGAATCAGTGTTTGAGTTCTTTCACTCGGACGTTTTTCCAAAGGACCTTTCCAGCTTTTCCTTTGTGGATTTGGAGGCCGAAGAAACCCTTGGAGTAGGTGCCGTCATCGTTCCAGTTCGCGACCGGTACACCATTGATCCACGTCTTCACGTTATCACCTTCGGTCTGGATGGTGAGTCGGTTCCACCCCTCCCGGTCCAGAGCTGCTCGTGCGCCTTCATGGTCGCTCAGCCATAATGGGTAGAAGTATCCACCGCAGCTCTGCCCGTAGATGCCGCCGTTCCAAAAACGATCGCCCGTGATGCCCTCCATTTCAGCTTGCGGGCCGTACACGATTTCCTTGTTTGACCTGCCGTCACCTTTGACTTGGGCGTGGAACATGACACCCGAGTTCCCATCCACTTCCCATTTCATGTCGCATGAAAAAATGAAGTCGGTGTAGTCATTTTTGTCGGTACATAAGTAGGTGCTGTCGGAACCGGGCACGCACTCGCCAATGACGAGGTCGCCCTTCGCTGCAAACTTGCACGTGCCCCCTCTCGGCGTCCAACCGGTCAAGTCTTTGCCGTTGAACAGGGGAGTGAAACCGTCGGTCACATTCGGTTCAGGGTCCGTGTTGAGCAGCATCTCATCGGGCTGCGGCACATTCTCTTGGCCTTTGTATTTTTCGTACCATGCGGTCTGAGAGGGATCGATTTCCGCTGCACTCGCCTGGTGGCTGCCTGCGCCATGGATCATCGCGGCGCTAACGAAAAGCAGTGGGCAAAAGCAAAGAAGAGTCGTTCGTGACATGGAATGGAATCCGAGTGGGGTGGGGAGGTTGTGGGAACGATTGAGCTGCGGATCGCGCCATCGTTTGATTTTGGGGTGAGGGATCGATTCAGAGTGTCGCTGCGAAAGAATCTCTCCTCGCAACGTTCGCGGCGTGAAGTTTCAAAGTGATACAATAATGGGCGATACCCGTGGCCCGCTCCCACTCTACCACTTTTGCTACCTGTCATGAAAAACCTCGCCCTGATCATCCTGCTTTGCTCCGCTCCGTGTTTGCACGCTGCCGAACCGGACCGGCCGAATATTCTCTTCATCATTGCAGACGACCAATCACCTTTTGATTTGAAGATTTACAATCCTCAATCGATCCTCGAAACGCCAACGATCGACCAGCTCGCCGCTGAAGGCATGGTTTTCGATGGGGCTTACCAGATGGGGTCTTGGAGTGGTGCCGTTTGCACGCCCTCACGAACGATGGTGATGTGTGGCCGCACGCTGTGGCATCTACCCGGTGGCAATCCGCTCTCGTCTGATCCCCAGTACGTGCCCACCGACATGCCTGGTCACACGATGCCTGCCGTGTTCAATGCAGCGGGTTACGACACGATGCGGACGTGCAAGCAAGGAAATAGCTATCCGGCGGCGAACAAGCTGTTTTCGGTGGTTCACGATGCCACCAAACGAGGAGGAACGGACGAAACCGGCAGCGCCTGGCATGCCGAGCAAGTCCTCGACTATCTCGGCAAACGCGAGTCGACCGATGACGCGGATCCGTTTTTGATCTACTTCGGCTTCTCTCACCCGCACGATACCCGTGATGGAAAACCCGAACTGCTGGACAAATACGGTGCCGTCAACCACACCGACCCATCAAGTCTGCCGCCAGCGAATCCGAAGCAACCGCGACTCCCGGTCAACTATCTACCCAAGCACCCCTTTGACAACTCGCACATTGACGTTCGAGATGAGGTGGCCGTCAGCGGCGTCTGGAAGAATCGGGACGAGCAAACCATCCGCAATGAACTCGGTCGGGAGTTCGCGTGCAGCGAGAACATCGACATCCAAATCCGCCGTGTGCTCGAAAAACTTGACGCGATGGGTGAGCTCGACAACACCTACATCTTCTATTGTGCCGATCATGGGATGGCGATTGGACGGCATGGATTGCAGGGAAAACAGAATCTCTATGAGCACACGTGGCGGATTCCGATGGTCGTGAAAGGGCCGGGAATCCAGCCCGGGTCGCGAGCTCAAGGCAACATTTATCTGCTCGACGTGCTCGCGACGCTCTGCGAATTGGCCCATATCGACCCACCCGCAACTAGCGAAGGGAAGAGTTTTAAGCCTGTATTGATGGGGCGAGAGAATGCGGTTCGCGACGTTTTGTATGGCTGTTACTGCGGTGGCCAGAAGCCTGGGATGCGCTGCGTGCGGAAGGGGGATTGGAAACTGATCCGCTACGAAACAGCGAGTGGATCCAGCGAGACGCAACTCTTTAACCTTCGAGAAAATCCCCATGAATTCCTTGTTGAGCATCGGGATCCCAAGGTGATGGACCTTACCGGAACTGAACTGCTGGAAAAGCAGGTCAACCTCGCCAGCGATCCCCGGTTCGCTCGCAAGTTGTCGGAAATGAACCAGTTGTTGCTTGATGAAATGCGTCGGCTTGATGATCCATATCGATTCCAAGGCCAGCCGGACGACGCGGTAAACATCCCCACTTCGAAGCCGCCGGGCAAACCAAAGAGGCGGAAGCCTGGCCGCGTTTGAAGTCGTGCAGCGTGAAAGTTCTGCCGAGACAACGCGTTAGCTCGTTCTCTCGGCGAAGCTGCGAGGTGGGGAAATCCCGGCGGATTCGATCAAGCAAACCCCGCTGGCGCGCCGAAAAGAATCTTCCCGGCGATATTCACTGCTCCAAATGTCCCCGTGGCAGGGAAAACGAGGCGAAAGCGATGTGCTGCGTGGCGGAAACTGGGATGTCGCCAGGCTGCAAAGCCAGAAAACCGAAGCCTAGTGCCCTCTGGACGAACTTAGGCAGGGACCTGGATAGGCGATGTGAGAACATCACCTAGCGGATAAGGGGAGATGATCCGCCTTTGTCGCGAGAAAAGAAGATAACCTCACAAACCGCTTGCGAAGAATTCGTTGGGGCAGTAATCTTCCCGCCGTGACGCCAGGAGACTTTGGTCCCCGGGGGCTTCACACGAGAGTGTTTCGCGAGGCGAAGCATTTTGAAAACGAGAAGAAAACGCGGTTAAGAAAAACTTTCGAACTTTGTCTCGAAGTCGACTTGACGCCCGGCAACGGGACGCTATTCTTCTCAACCCGCAGCCAAGAAACGGGCCGCGAGCTTCATTGCTCAGCAAGTTTCTAGTTGTGGAGTTAAGCGAAACTTTGATGAAAACCTTTTTAAGATTTCCTTCACTGTTCCGCTTGACGCGAAGTTGGCGAGTCGCTAACTTCTCCGCTCACCCGAAAACGACCGGCTGAGATCACCTCACCAGAGGAGATCTTAACCGGCTGTCTTCGGCAGCGACTCGCGGGTCGATTGCGAAAGCGATTCATCCGCGAAATTGATTTTTGACAATTTGGTTGTTTGGTAGTTGGCATCTGAAAAGAGCACCATATGTGAATGGGAGCTAGCCTTTTTCCGGGGTACAGTGAGCATTCACAAGGTAATTTTATATAAGTTCTTCGGAAGCGTCGCCAGTCCAGTTTTCGCAATCGCATTCGTGCGGCAGTGGGATTGTATTGGTGATAAATTTCGATTGGATTCTTGAGCGGTCAGGCTTGCTTAGAAGAGCCTGGCCACTGTGTGATATCGTTAATAGATTTAAATTGAGGTCTATGAGTTCGATCGCTGTCTGTTGCTGGAGCGGTTAGCCGCAAAGGAAACGGGTGGTTTTTGAGTTCGGGATTTCGGTGGCCAATCTATCAAGGGCACATGGGGGATGTCTTGGCGTTAGAAGGAGAAGGGCGTGGAAGTCTGCGAAAAGCCTGGGGAAGTTGACACACAAGTGATGATCCCGGGATTCCCGACCGCAGTATGCTGAATACATAGGCATATCTGTAACAACCTAGTGAACTGAAACATCTAAGTAACTAGAGGAATAGAAAGAAAAATCGATACCGTCAGTAGCGGCGAGCGAAATCGGTATAGCCCAAACCGAGGGGGTTTCCCTCTCGGGGTTGTAGGACTTCGATGTAGGATTGTGATTGGTTAACGGAACGGCTTGGAAAGGCCGGCCACAGAGGGTGACAGCCCCGTACGTGAAAACCGGATCGCACCTTAGAAGCACCTGAGTAGGTCTAGTCACGTGAAACCTAGACTGAATCCACGGGGACCATCCCGTAAGGCTAAATACTCTCTAACGACCGATAGCGAACCAGTAGCGTGAGTGAACGGTGAGAAGAACCCCTGCTAGGGGAGGAATGTGAACCTGAAACCATGTGCCTACAAGCGGTCGGAGCACTATTTTAATGTGTGACGGCGTGCCTTTTGCATAATGATCCGGCGAGTTGTGGTAAACGGCTTGGTTAAGTTCTGACGGAACGAAGCCCAAGGGAAACCGAGTCTGAATAGGGCGTTGGTCGTTTGCTGCAGACGCGAAACCTGTGTGATCTACGCATGGGCAGGTTGAAGCGCGGGTTAAACTGCGTGGAGGACCGAACTCACTTGGGTTGAAAACCGAGGGGATGACCTGTGCGGAGGACTGAAAGTGTAATCAAACCAGGAGATAGCTCGTTCTCTCCGAAATATCTTGAGGGATAGCGTCGAGTAAATTAGTAACCGGGGGTAGAGATACTGAATCGGATGGGGGCCCTTCCCGGGGTACCCCACTGAACCAAACTCCGAATACCGGTTGCCGTACCTCGGCAGTCAGTCCCTGGGGGATAAGCTCCAGGGTCGAGAGGGAAACAACCCAGATCGCCTGCTAAGGTCCCGAAGAATTACTTAGTCACTAAGGAAGTTGAAGTGCCGTGACAGCTGGGATGTTGGCTTAGAAGCAGCCACCATTTAAAAAGTGCGTAATAGCTTACCAGTCGAGCATTTCTGCGCCGATAATGAACGGGAGTAAGTAATTCACCGAAGCAGCGGATTCTAACTTAATTGTTAGAGTGGTAGGAGAGCGCCGATGACGAGATACAAGCCGTACGGTAACGAGCGGTGTTGGCGTCATCGGGTGATTATGCCGGAATGAGTAACGATAAAACAGGTGAGAATCCTGTTCGCCGAAAGCCTAAGGTTTCCTGGGGAAGGTAAATCCGCCCAGGGTTAGCCGGTACCTTACCCGAGGCTGAAAAGCGTAGGGGATGGATAGAAGGTCAATATTCCTTCGCCGGTTGTGTATCTAGTCGCAGGGACGGCGTCCGGAAAGTGAGCGGTACGAATAGAAATGTCCGTAGCGAACACTGAGGTGTCTGGGGTTAAAATACCGGATATAGCCAAGGTCAAGCTCGAGAGCATCCAAGTTCTCGAAGTCATTGGAAGGACGTCCAAGAAAAGCTGCGAAGTTAAGCAACTGACCGTACTAAAACTGACACAGGTAGGCGAGATGAGAATTCTAAGGCGCTCGGGAGAACGGTGGTTAAGGAACTCTGCAAAATGGCCCCGTAAGTTCGCGATAAGGGGCGCCTGGTCCGGTTCACGCTGGAACAGGCCACAGAAAATCGGCTCTAACGACTGTTTATCAAAAACACAGGACTCTGCTAACACGCAAGTGGATGTATAGAGTCTGACGCCTGCCCGGTGTTGGTAGGTTAAGGAAGAGGGTTAGCCTCACGGCGAAGCTCGCGACCGAAGCCCCAATAAACGGCGGCCCTAACTATGAGGGTCCTAAGGTAGCGAAGTTCCTTGTCGGGTAAGTTCCGACCTGCATGAAAGGCGTAACGATTGGAGCACTGTCTCAACCACCGACCCGGTGAAATTGTAGTTGTGGTGAAGATGCCACATACCCGCGGTTAGACGGAAAGACCCCGTGAACCTTTACTGTAGGCTGATATTGGGTTGAGATATAATTTGTGTAGGATAGCTGGGAGGCTTTGAACTTTGCACGCTAGTGCATCGAGGAGCCGTTGTTGAAATACCAGCCTGGTTATATTTTAGTTCTAACTTTGAACCCCTGAATCGGGGCAAAGGACAGTGTCAGTCGGGCAGTTTGACTGGGGCGGTCTCCTCCCAAAGAGTAACGGAGGAGTGCAAAGGTACACTCAGCCTGGTCGGTAATCAGGCGTAGAGCGTAAAGGTATAAGTGTGCTTGACTGCGAGACCCATAAGTCGAGCAGGAACGAAAGTTGGTCTTAGTGATCCGGTAATCCCGAATGGAAGGGTTATCGCTCATCAGATAAAAGGTACTCCGGGGATAACAGGCTTATCGCATCCGAGCGTCCACAGCGGCGATGCGGTTTGGCACCTCGATGTCGGCTCATCACATCCTGGGGGTGTAGAAGCTCCCAAGGGTTTGGCTGTTCGCCAATGAAAGTGGTACGTGAGCTGGGTTCAGACCGTCGTGAGACAGGTCGGTCCCTATCTGCCGTGGGCGTTCGAATCTTGAGAGGATTCAACTTTAGTACGAGAGGATTTAGTTGGACGAAGCTCTGGTGTACCAGTTGTCGCGCTAGCGGCACGGCTGGATAGCTAACTTCGGAAAGGATAAACGCTGAAAGCATCTAAGCGTGAAGCCCGCCTCGAGATGAAGATTCGTAGACATTAGTCGAGAGCCCCCTGGAAGACGACCAGGTTGATAGGTTGGACGTGTAAGTACCGTAAGGTATTCAGCAAACCAATACTAATGGGCGAAAGTTTGGCCACCGATATCCCGCACTCAAGAATAGTGCCAGTCGATGGCGACCGTGAGAATTTAGAAGTCTCTTTACTAGAAGTGCAGCTACCAAACAACTTGGCCATCCGGCGGCGAAATACCCGTCGGATGGTCTTTCTGGCGACCATATCGCAAAGGTTATACCTGTTCCCATCCCGAACACAGTAGTCAAGCTTTGTGAGCCGATGATAGTGCCCACCAGCGTGAAAGTAGGTATTGCCAGATTTTTGTATTTTTAAGACTACCCTCCAGGTAAAACTGGAGGGTTTTTTTATGCGCCGTTTGCTAGGAGTTGTTGCTCGCGGTAGCAGCGGTGACACCTCGCCCCGCCCTTCAGTCCGCCCTTGGCAGCAAACACTACCAGACAGCCAGACGCGGAGCGACGACAGCAGTCCATTTAGCGTTGCTCAGGAGTGTGAGCGTAGATCCGGGCCCGCGGTTGCGAGTTTCGACTAGTGGTTTGTCAGACACGAAAATCCGGCTTGGTTCTGTGATTCGTTTGGGCGTTAGCCCCATCGCGCTTCCATTCGATCGCTGGCTTTGATTTTGCTGGGTGGTTTGGTTCGTTTTTCAAGTTGGGCTTCTTTGGGCGTTCTCGATGGGCTCTAAGCGCTCCTACGGCCCATTTCCGAATTTTTGAGAATTCGGGAGAGAGGTGCTTCGCTGCTTTCGAGCGCTCATCTCGGTGACGAGGGAGGGCAGTTCGATCTTGCGTTGTTGATGTCGTCTGGATCCGACATTGAAAATCGTCTGACCGTGGCCAATCTCACGCTGTTTTGGTGTAAATTAGCGGCATGTCCATCGCCACCACTCCCCCACCCATCGATACGAGCGCGGAGCAACGCGTCGACCGACGCGAGCCCGACCGCAGATCCACTTCGGGTTGGGAAACAGATGCGCCACCGCGGCCGCTCGACACCACGATTGAGGTGGTGACACCTGAGAATATCGCCTTTGAGTATCAATTGGCGGGGCCGTTTCGGAGACTGCCCGCCTACATCGTCGATGTGTTGGTGCGATACACAATCATGTTTTGCATCGTGCTGGCGTTGGGATTCATGGTTGGAATGTTGGCCATCGAGATCCTCGGCGCGTTCGCGGTTGGCACCATCTTGGTCAGTTATTTTTTGATCAGCTGGTTTTATGGGGCAGGGATGGAGACCTATTTCAATGGTCGAACGGTAGGCAAGTGGATGTTTGGAATTCGCGTCATTGACGTCGATGGCTGTCCGATTACTGGGCGACGGGCGATCATCCGGAATCTGTTGCGGGTTGCCGATTTGGCACCGATGTCGACATTGCCCCAGTTGGCCATGGATGTACCGCCGGTGTTCTTCATTCCAACAGGAATTGTCGGGCTGATTTGCGTGATTTGCACGCGACGAATGCAGAGACTCGGCGACATCGCGGCAGGAACGATGGTCATCGTCGATGAAAGGACGTGGCAACTGCCGATCGCTAAAATTGAAGATCCGCGTGTTGCCCCGTTGGCTTCCTTCATACCCGGCGACTACCTGGTATCTCGCAGCATGGCCCGGACGCTGGCGATTTATGTCGAGCGGCGACATTACCTGACTCCAGGCCGTCGAGCCGAGATCGCCCGCCATTTGGCCATTCCGCTGATCGAGCGATTCGAATTTGTCCGCAACGTCGACTTCGATTTGTTGATGCTCGCGCTATACTATCGCACGTTTCTTGCTGATCCGACGGATGAGCCGGCTGACCTGGGGCCGCTGGCTGGATACAGTCCCCTGCGACGTGATCAAAAACGCTCTGTTCCGGATCAGCAAGCCCCCGCTCATCGCACCTTTCTGGCAGACGACGCTCATGCAAATTCAACACATCTGCCAGGCCATGGCTGAGATCGCTCCGCTGCGGCTCGCCGAAGATTGGGACAACGTGGGCTTGCTATTAGGGGATCGCACCGCGCCTACGGCTCGCGTGATGACGTGCTTGACCGTCACCCCCGCGGTCGTCGACGAGGTGGAGTCGGAAAAGGTGGATCTGCTCATCGCTCATCACCCGCTGCCATTCCAACCTTTGCGGAAAATCACGGCGGATTCGGCCGCTGGTCAACTGGTTTGGAGACTGTGTCGCGGCGGGACGTCTCTCTATAGCGCCCATACTGCCTATGACTCCGCGATTGGCGGGATTAATGATCAGTGGTGTGAGGCCTTGGAACTCAGCAGACGGGGGGCGCTAATTCCCAGTGCGCATGCGGACGGTGAGCAGCTCGGACCGGCGGAGCGGTCCGGCGACAATGAGCGTACGGGAAATATTGGGGCAGGGCGGTACGGGGATTTAGCGGAACCCCAGTCGGCGGACGAAATTTTGAAAACGGCAGCAGAATTTTCTGGTGCGACACGTCCGCGGATGGTGGGCGATGGCCAGCGCGTCGTTCGACGAATCGGGGTCGCCTGTGGCAGTGGCGGCAGCTTTGTTGCCGCCGCGCGCGGCTCGGCTGCGACTTGTTACTGACTGGTGAGGCTACCTTTCACACGTGTCTGGAAGCGGAAAACACGGGAATATCGCTTGCCATGGTGGGACACTACGCCAGCGAGCGGTTTGCGATGGAGAGTCTGGCCCAGCGTTTGCAAACCCTGCCCCAGTTGCTCAAAGTTCATGCCAAATCGGCGTCGGGAGACAGCTTTCGTGTCTGGGCGAGCCGCTGCGAGCGCGATGTGATCGCAGTTGACCGAAATTCGCCAAACCCGTAACGTGGAACACTGGCACGGTTTACGCACGCCGAAGGCTTTTTACCTGGGCTCGACCGCACCGCTTCGCCCCAAAATCACCCACCTTAACTAAACTCTATGTCCATTTTCGAGCGTCTTTGGGACCTCCTCGGTCTCGTTTTCGGCGGCACCTTTGAACGGGTCGGCCATGCTGCCACGAGCGTCTTCGGGTCAGCCAACGCGCGGCATGTCGCCAAACTACAAGAACGTGTCGAACAAATCAACGCACTCGAGCCCAAGTACGAGGCATTCACGGACGAGGAACTTCGCTCCCAAACCGAACTTTTCCGGAAACGGTTGCGCCAGGGTGAAACGCTCGATGACTTGCTCGTCGAAGCTTTTGCGGTCTGTCGCGAGGGCGGCAAGCGATTCCTGAACATGCGTCATTACGACGTCCAATTGATCGGCGGCATGGTGCTGCACGCCGGAGGCATTGCCGAGATGGTGACCGGGGAAGGGAAGACACTGGTTGCGACGCTGCCCGCTTACCTCAATGCCCTCGAAGGCAAAGGCGTGCATGTCATCACGGTTAACGATTACCTCGCCCGCCGCGACATGGAATGGATGGCCCCGCTGTGCATGAACCTCGGCCTGACAATCAACGCGATCCAGTCGGGCATGAGCACGCAGGAAAAACAGGCTGCCTATCAATGTGACATCACCTACGGAACCAATAACGAATTCGGCTTTGACTACCTGCGTGACAACATGCGTCCGGCGGCCAAAGGTGATGATCGTTTCCCCAGCGACGCGCAACAGTGCCAAGGACCGCTTAATTACGCCATCATTGACGAAGTTGACAATATTCTGGTTGACGAAGCCCGTACGCCACTGATTATTAGCGGCCCCGCTGATCTCGACCTCGGTCGTTATGCCGATGCCGATCGAGTTGCCCGGCAACTGCAAAAGGAACTGCACTTCACTGTTGACGAGAAACAGCACAACGTGACGCTGACCGACGAAGGCGTCCGGGCGGCCGAAGAACTCGCTGGGGTGGAGAGCTTCTACACGGCCGGCAATATGGAATGGCCGCACCTGATCGACAACGCATTGAAGGCTCATTACCTCTACAAAATCGACGTCAACTACGTCATCAAAGATCAGCAGATCGTGATTGTTGACGAATTTACAGGCCGTTTGATGGAAGGCCGCCAGTGGTCCGATGGGTTGCACCAAGCATGCGAGGCGAAGGAGGGCGTGCCCATTAAGCAGGAAACACAGACGTTCGCCACGGCATCGTTGCAGAACATTTTTAAAATGTATAAAAAGCTGTCCGGGATGACCGGTACCGCGATGACCGAAGCAGACGAGTTCTGGAAGATTTACAAACTCGATGTGGTCGCGATCCCCACGCACCGAGCCATGCAGCGGATCGAGCACCCGGACCTGATCTATCTGAACGAGAAAGACAAATTCCGCGCGATCGCGGACGATGTCGAACGGGCTCACAAGTGGGACGTGCTATCGCTCAAGGACGGCAGCGAGATTTGGGGCAAGATCCAAAGCGAATCCGATGACTCGGTCACGATCGTGCCCAAGAACGAAAAGCAGGCGGAGACCGTGCCACGCTCAAAGATCGTTGAGTACGAACGGGCGGGTCGACCCGTGTTGGTCGGAACGGTCAGTATCGAGAAGAGCGAACGGCTGAGCAGCATGTTGGAAAAACGCGGCATTCCGCACAACGTGCTCAACGCGAAACAACACGGTCGCGAAGCCGAAATTGTCGCTCAGGCCGGGCGGGTCGGTGCCGTCACTATCGCTACGAATATGGCTGGGCGCGGTACCGACATCATTCTTGGTGGTAACCCCGAAACGATGGCGTGGGCACAACTGCAACACACTTTCCCAACTCGTCTGGAAGTGCCAGATGATGTGTGGAAAAAACTTGTTGACGAAATTGATGAAAAAGAACAGATGAGCGCCGAAGGCGAGGTCGTTCGCGACCTCGGCGGGCTGTACGTGCTCGGTACCGAACGTCACGAATCCCGCCGGATCGACTTGCAGCTTCGCGGTCGTTGTGGTCGTCAGGGTGACCCCGGCGGCAGTCGCTTCTTTTTGTCGCTCGAAGACGACCTGATGCGGATCTTCGCCGGTGACTTCGTCAAAAGCGTGATGGAACGCATGGGCATGAAAGAGGGCGAAGCGATTGAATCTTCGCTCGTCACCCGCCGCATCGCGGCCGCTCAGAAGAAAGTCGAAGAACGAAACTTTGAAATCCGCAAGAGCTTGCTCGAATACGATGAGGTGATGGACGAACAACGCAAACGCGTCTACCGCTATCGCCAAAATCTGCTCGATGGTCACTCCTCTCGAAATATGATCCTCGGCTTGATCCGCGCCGAAATCGAATCCCACGTCGAGACATTCCTCGAACCCAACTACGGAATCGAAACGTTCGCCAATTTTGCTGGCACTCAATTGCAGTGCCAACTGGACTCGCGTGACTTCTCGAACATGGACTTCGAGATGGCCGATAGTTACGCCAAGGATCAAGCGGAGCGGAAGGCGGAAGTCACCGTTGCCGAAGCAGTGGAAGAGAACCTGCCTAGCGGAATGGAAGACGAGTGGAACTGGAAGGCGATGACGACGTGGGCCAACACGCGGTTGCAGACCAACTACCAAGACCACCAGCTCAAGAATCTCGATCGCGAGGAGATGATTGATGAGTTGGTTCAAAAGGCTCACTCGCTGATCGAGAGCACTGACCTCAGCGAAGGTGAAACGCTGCTCGATGCGGAATACGGCCTGCGAGTTCTGTGTGCGTGGATGCGAAACAAATTCGGTATCGAAACCACACCGGACGAATTCCGCGATGTCGACGACAGCCGCAAGGTGTCCGACGTTTTGATGCATCGCGCCGAAGCCGCCTACACTGAAAAGGAAGCCGAATATCCGGTGTTGACCGGCATTTCGCGGTTCACCGAGAAACAGGGTTCGCAGGTATCGCTGGACCGTGAAGGCTTGATCGCTTGGGTTCAAGGTCGCTTCAATACCGAGCTGTCACTCGACGAGATTAAACTCAATCGTGATGACCTAAAACAACAATTGATCCAGCATAGTAAATCAACGGCGAGCCAGTCGGTGGCAGTGCAGGAAAAGGCGACCGCGAAGGTCGCGGAGATTTTCTCCGGCGCCGATGATGAATCGACGGCGTTGCTCGCCAGTGGCGACAGCGGCCAGCTCGAATCGCTCGTTCAGTGGCTCAGTACCGAACTGAATCACGAGACTGAGATTGAGGATCTCGCGCGAATGGATCGAGCGGAGCTAACGCTCGCGGTGCAAGGCGCCGTGGACGACCGTTTCTATCCTGAAATGCGGCGGATGGAACGCCAGATTCTGCTCAATATTGTCGACGACGCTTGGAAGAATCACCTGCTCACGATGGACCATCTCCGCAGCAGCGTCGGACTGAAGGGCTATGCTCAAATGGACCCCAAAGTCGAATACAAACGCGAAGGCATGCGGATGTTTGAGACGATGTGGGGATCGATCGGCGAACGCGTTTCCGAATTGATCTTCCGCATGGAGTCTTTTAATGAAGCATTCATTCGCAGTACTTGGGTGGACGCTCGCCCCCGTCACGATGACGCTCACGAAGCGGGCTCGGTTGCTCGCATGCCCAGTGACACGGCAGCCCAGCGAGCAGCGTCGGGAAGCGAACGACGCGGCGGCGACGAAGAGATTAAACCGGAACCAATCCGCAAAGACGAACCACGCATCGGTCGAAATTCGCCCTGCCCCTGCGGCAGCGGCAAGAAATATAAATCCTGCTGCATGCGGAAGATGGTCTAACAGACAATCAACACGCGATCCAGTCGCCCCTTTCCTGAATGCTTCGGAGGTCACAGGTTCGTTTGTGACAGATTAACCGTTCCGCCTCGTTGTGCCTCCAAGGAAACACGGATGTTTCTCAATCTCCTCTACGTCATCACACTGATTCTCCTCGCTCCGGTCATCCTCTATCGTAGCGTCCGCTATGGACGATACCGCCGGGGTGCTTCAGAGAAACTTTTTGGCCTGTCTCGCTCGCGTGCCGCGCGGCTCCTCGCCGGTCATGACGAATCGATCTGGCTGCATGCAGTGAGTGTGGGTGAAGTTAATTTGCTACCCGAGCTCGCCCGGCTACTCGCTATCCGATCACCCCACGCAGCGATCGTGATCAGTACCTCGACCGACACCGGCTTGGATCTGGCGGTCAAACATTTTGGGCCTGAGCGTGTTTTCTTCTGTCCTCTCGACTTCACTTGGTCCGTACGACGGACGCTGCAGAACCTCAAGTGCAGTCATTTGGTTCTCGCCGAACTTGAGCTCTGGCCGAACCTAATTGCGACTGCGACCGGCATGAACTGTCCTATCACTTTGATCAATGGCAGGCTGAGTGAACGAAGTTCGGCCCGATACCAGCAGTTCGCGTGGCTGCTTCGCGCCACGTTCGCCTCGCTCACCGCCGTTGGCTGCCAGGACGACGTAACAGCAGAGCGTTTCGTCGCGTGTGGCGTCGAACGACCGCGCGCTCGCGTCACCGGTTCGCTGAAATTTGACAACGCACCTCGTTCCCGCGACACGCCCGAGGTCACCGCTCGGATCAATTGGGCTGGCGTCGACGCGTGGCACCGTGTCTGGTGTTTCGGCAGCACTCAGTCGGGAGAAGAGGCAATGGCGATCAACGTCTATCATCGCCTACGCAACGAACATCCCGAACTGCGACTCATCCTCGCACCTCGCCACGCCGAACGATTCGTCCAAGTCGCCGAGCTGGTCGTGAGCAGTGGCGACCGTGTGATTCGCCGCAGCCGCAATGAGAGCCAGTTCAACGATCAGTGGGAAAGCGACGAAGTTATTCTTGTCGATACGATCGGCGAGCTGCGGCATTGGTGGGGTGTGGCCCAGATCGCAACCGTCGGCGGCAGTTTCAGCAATCGGGGCGGCCAGAATATGCTCGAACCAGCGGGATATGGATGCGCCGTCTCATTTGGCCCCAACACGAAAAATTTTGACACAATCGCACGTCAACTGATCGATGGTCATGGGGCCATCCGCGTCGCAGATGAAAAACAGCTCGAAGCCTTCCTCCGACGCTGTCTCGACGACATCCCGGCCGCCGACAGCCTCGGTCGTGCGGCCCAACAAATCGTGGACCAGCATCGCGGCGCCTATGAACGTACGCTTGAACTACTTGGGATGCGCTCGATCCCACAAGATGCGCAAACATACGCTGCCTGAGGGGTGCAACATTTCGGCGATGAAACTGTTTGCCCATCGGAAGCGTCTACTCGTCGTCGCCTCGCGACAACCTAGTGTCGCCCCCGCCCTCGCATAATCCAACGGAGCGCGGGCCGCTAAGCCCACGAGTTAACCGCGTATCCCCGATTCGCGGATGGCGGGAATGCCTAGATCTCAACGTGCCGAACACCGTTGATTTCGTCGAAGTGGCCGATGTTCCAGAGTACACCTGGCTGTTCGGGAAATTCCGCGACAAATGCTGGGTCACAGACCGTCAGCGGTGTTAGCATCAGCATTGTGACGGAAGCAATACTCGATAGGCCCAGTGACAGGGCAGTGAACCAGGGAAGCGCGCCGGCGGCGATGTACAACAGTTCGTCTTGCCGCGACGCGGTCAATTGTTTTTCAATGCCGTACTGGCGAATGACGTCAGCAGTTTCCAGCGGATTGGTGAGCGCCAGCATCTCATCAAACGTACATCCCTGGGAGCGACACTGGTGATGTGCCTTGACGGCGCAAAGCGCAGTACGACGGCGCTGAAACTCCAATTTCGCACGATACGCATTCAACGCCCTCTGGCGACGGTCGGCCACCAACTGCGTACAAACCCGGGGCACAAAAATGGCCGCCTGCATTGCCGCCTTGCTAATGTCCATGGCGGCATAGAGCGGCAACCAGCGGCGATATTGCGAGAACACTTCGGCTTTGATGTGAGCAATCGCGGCAAAGATGTCCGCTCGTGAAGTAAAATGCAGTTGATCCTCGACCTCGATGCACAACGGCTTGAGGTAAGAAACCTTTACGCCACGACGCTGGCCAAGACCGCTCATGAATTCCTCGAGGCGAGTCTGTACGCAACGAGGGATCTCGTCGGTAATCGAATCGAAATCTTTGGGATCGGTCACGCTGACAAATAGGCGCTGTCGAGGTAACCGTATCGACGCCTTGGTCATCTGGATCTCGCGCACCTGAGTAAACGAATCGCGGTGTCGCGAGATCACGTCATTCCAACGCTTCTCCTGAGACGCAAACCAAGACGAGTGTTGCAGCATGGATTTCGCCATCTTGTCGCTGGAGTCCTTGGGCGGCACCCAAATCGGTTTGTCAGCCCAAGTCCCAAATTGCTTGAGCTCCTGTTCGAGAGTAAAAGGTGTCGCCGCCGATGGATCGCCAACAGAAGGTCGAACGCGAGCACTGGGAAGCACCCGTGGCGGGGCGGGGCGATTCGATACAAGGGCGCGAGTTTTTAGAGCGGCTGACATCACAAAAATCTCCAAGAAGGGTGCAAGATCGACAAGAAAAATCGGCCCGATCGCGATCAATGTGGGGCGCGAATCATGTTTGATCTCTCGCCCTTGCTCGATGGCAGCTCTTCAATTTAGCGAGTTGTAGAACCGCAATGCCAGCAAAAAGTCGAAAAATTGCGTGAAAGACCGCCCGGTGCCCAATGGAGTCTCGACCGTCGTCGACGCTCTGATTTTAATACTACGGCGACGCTCGCACGTGAGATAGCGGTTACCGTTACTGGCGACTCAGTTCTGCGGGCGGATGATCCACCAAATCCGCTGCAGAATCAGTGTCTCGTTGAGGTCGGCCGCTCGCATCTGTTCAGCGAGAGTTTTGACTCTGGTAGGAACTTTACTCAGCCCCGCCAGGTTTGCGATGTGCTCGAGTCGGCTGTCGAAGTCCGGTAGTTTGTCCATCCAGGCAGGCATCACAATCGTGGCCCGTGCGGGCAAACCTGCGACCATCGCTGGCGAGGGCTTGGGAATTTCCGCGGGCAGGAACTTCTTGGGTCCGGACAACTCCTCGAAACCGATATCTCCGGCACCTAGCGGCTGGGCTAGCAACGAACTGCCTGATGCAACTGATCCGGCACTGGGCAGTTCAGCGAGCACCAAATTCACTCGATCATGGCGCGATAATGGCATGGACTCCGGGGGCGCTGCGGCAAATGCCTCGACCGCTGTGACCGCTTGAATCCACTGCTCGCTGCTCGCAGTCAGTAAGCCACTCGATGTCATGGCGTCGGGAGTGCTACGTCCCACAATCGAGTCCGTCATGATCAACGAGATCGTTCGCAGCAGATTGAAATCGTTCGCGATCAGATCATTGGTCAGTTCGTTGCGGAGTCGCTGCAGATCGGAATCGTCTGCGCTCCCAGACAAGTCGTACGGCGCCGAGGTTAGCGGACGACCATGGACCATCTCCCACATCGCGCCAACCAAACCTTCGGCAAGGGGACGTGAACCGACAAGGCTTCGCGGCCAATCCGGACTGAGATTGGCTTCTGCCAGACGCCTGCGTCCATCGATGGTGTCATAGAACCAACCGGTTTTGCCATTCATCTTCCACCCCAGCCCAGGCGAGATATTGGCAGCGAATTGCCAGTACTCGTGTTGCGACCCGATCGCATCACGACCGCTGGTCGGCAAATCATGGCAGCGTACGCATCGCATGTCCGCACCAAGTGTGAGGGCCGCGGTGCTTACAATCGCTTCGTGCTGCCCAATGGGTTGCAACAGCTCACCGATCGAGGGCACGCCACCAGTATCCGCCTCATCAGCATGTTCGTCGCCCGTGGTGACTTCACTCTTTGCAGGCTCAACGAACCAGGACACGATAAGCCGATCAAAACCTCGTCCTTGGTGGAGTGTCTTCTCAACTTGCGCGACCATCTGTTGATCGACTGGCCGAGTCAGGCTCGCGTCGCGTCGCGAAGAAATCGCTGCCAAGACCGGCCTAGCAAGCGACTCTGTATTTTTTGGACGAGAAAGCAGTGAGAGCATGGCCTCCGTATTGCCAACCGCCTGAGGCTCCACTTTCACACCAAGTCGATCAGATAATCGCTTGGCGACGTGATCCGCGGGCAATTGCTTGGTGGGCTGGACGCCGATGCGTTCCCAATATTGATTGACGTGATTCGACATCGAGGTTGATACCAACGTCAGCGGCTTCGACGCTGGCTTGGGCGATGGCACTGACGCAATCAGCGGTTGCGAATTCGCATCACGAAACACCTCAGTCGCGTCCGGGTTGGCATCATCCGCATTCGACGACGCGTCAGCGAGGGCGATCGGCGGGGGGGGCACGTTTTCTGGGAACGTGGATGGCACTGGTGTCGTAGGATTACTTGCAGGTCGATTCGTGCGACCGGCGCTGACCGCCTCTGCACTGTCGCCTTGTTGAGCATGCTCGTCTTTAGCGACCATCGCATCGCCCTGATAGCGAACCGCGACTGTCACCCCCGCACACACTAGAAGCATCGCAGCGGTCACCCACGTCAGCTTCCGAGACGAGACGCCGCGGTCTCCAGATGATCTGCGATTACGCGACGACGACCGAGTGTTTGGTTTTTGGGTCGTTGTCACGACACTCGGCACAATTGGTTGTTGCAACCGATCGATGATCCTCTCACGCTGATCTGGCGGTGACTGCCCTGCGAGGACTTCCATCAACAACACATCGAGCATCGCGTCGGCAAGTTCGATGTCGCCGGCGTTCTTGCCAGATGGGGTGCGATGGCTGGATTCGGGGGGGGTCATATTGGTCCGCCTTTAAGGACGGGGAGCGGGTTCAGGCGTGTCCGTCAGGAATCATCCGTTCTACACTGTAAGTTTGGGGCCTCGATAGTTAAGTTTGGGGCCTCGATCATTTTCTTCAGCCGTTCGCTGACACAATCTCGTAATTGTGCTTTGGCACGCTGCATCAAATTGCGGGCACCATGGTCAGTAATGCCCAGCGATTCACCGATTTGAACGCGTGGAACATTTTCAACAAACCTTAACCGGAGAGCCTTTCGAGCCCGGTTGGTGAGCAGCTTCAAGCATTCCCTGAGAGCATCGACCGCCTCGTCACCCGTCAGGTCCTTGCCCGCCCATTGCTGCCAGCTTTCTTCGAGCACCGCGTCGGAATCAGTGACTCGCATTCGGCCGAGCTTACGGTGGGAAGAAACCAGTAAATTGTAGGCAGTTCGGCGAAGGTATTCCGACGTCGCTTTGTCTGAATGTTGAACGAAGTTCTCGCGGCGAAGTACCCGCAGAAAAGTTTCCTGCGTCAGATCGTCAGCAGTACTGGTGTCACATCCGAGGGCACGAAGGTATCGCCACACCCCATTTTGGTGTCGCTGTATTAATTCGGCCGTCGAAAGTTCACTCACGCAAGCAATTCATTAATCAATTTCCCACCTCCGGCGATCTTCATCGGACGACCGTTTTTACTGGTAAACGTGGTGTCTGTGGAAATGCCCAAACCTTTGCACACCGTCGTCATCAGATCTTCGCTGCTGTACGGTTCGGTTTCCACGGCGCTGCCGTCCCGGCTGGTCTCGCCAACAGCCAGCCCTCCCTTTAAGTTACCACCACCGACCACACAGGACCAGGCCCGGGCGAAGTGATCGCGTCCTGCACCCTGGTTGATTCGGGGGGTACGGCCAAACTCCCCCATCCACATCACCACCGTATCGTCTATCAGTTCGCGCTGGGCCAGATCCTCGACCAGGGCGCTCATCGCCTTATCGAGCTGCGGCAATTTTTGATCTTTCAGCGTGGGGTGAATGCCGGCGTGATTATCCCAGCCGCCCAGGTCCACCTCAACGAACGGGACTCCCGCTTCGACCAATCGCCGGGCTAACAAACACCCTTGGCCAAAACCATTGACACCGTAGCGTTCTTTTACCGCAGCGGGCTCCTCATCGACTTTGAATGCCTTCATCTGGTCACTCGTCATCAGATCGAAGGTTTTTTCCAAAACTTTCGCGTGTTCCATCGCAGGCATGTCACGTGTGCGGCTCGCAAATCCATCTTCAATTATTTTCAGCGCCGCCATCCGCTGCATCAGTCGTTGGTCGCTCATTTTCATCTCGAGGTTCCGAACCCGACCGCTGCTCGTGACCGAAAATGGCGACCACGCCATGCCGAGGAAACCAGGGCCGGTACCGGCGCCTCCCACCGTCACGAATGGAGGGATTTCAAGCTCGGGGCGTTGGTGGATGAGTTCATGCGCTACCACACTGCCGTAGCCGGGGTGCTCCACATTGGGGTTGGGGACGTAGCCGGTGTGCATGTAGTAGCGTCCCCGCTCGTGGTCGGCTTCGCGGGTCGACATGCTGCGCACGATTGATAGATGTTTCATTTGCTGGGCCACCATCGGCATGTGCTCGCAAATTTGCATGTTGCCGGTCGTCGAGATCGGCCTGAATGGGCCACTCGTCGGTGCCCCGGGCTTGAGATCCCAGATATCGATCGTGGCCGGACCACCCCCCATCCACAACAAAATCGCCGACTTGCGGTTGCGAGACATCTCCTCCGCATTCGCTTGGATCGAGTTACCGAGCGTGAACGCGGCAGCGGCGGCAGCCGAGGACCCAGCCAAGTGGCTCATGAAGTGACGGCGGGTCATGCCCATCGGGGTGGAAAAATCCATGATATTGCCTTTGAGAAAACGGAGAAGCGATTTCGAGGGAGGAGTATTCAGTGTTGCATGATGAATTCGTTGCTGTTGATGATCGCCCACCACAAGTCTTGCAGCATGTCTTTTTCGTTTCCACCGCGTGCGACGAGTAGCTTCCCAGCAATCGCGGTTTCATTTTTCGTCGGTCGACGGGCCAATCCAGTGAGGTACAGCTGGGTTAGGCGATCGCGAGGCGACCGCCCCGATTTGGAGAGGCGGTCAATGAATGCGCCCGCTTCTTCGCTCGTGGCATTCTTGGTCAGTTCTCCGTTGAACAACATCAAGGCTTGCGGAATCGAGCCATTGAACGTCGTCGTTTCCCCTCCTTCATCTGTTCCAAACGCGGTTACGAACTGCGACAACCATTTTCGTCGCTCCGCTTCTTGATCAGCATAGCTGCCCTTGCCCTTGGCATCCGAAGCGGCTACCAACGATTCGTAGAGCTGCTCGGCGCTCATTTGACGCAGATAAAACCGAGAAAATTTTGGCGATTCACCGATGGTCGGATCATCTATTTCATTCTGCTTGCCCAACGCTGCTTCGAGCTGGTAGGGACGGCTCAGGGTAATCCATGTGATCAATTCCTTGAGGTCGTAGCTCGACTTGCGGAATTCTTTGCTGAGAGATTCCAGCAACACAGGATGCGAAGGCGCCTGGTGGGGGCCCAAATCATCCACCGGTCGAGTAAAACCATAACCTAAGAATGTCGCCCACATCCGATTGACAATCATCTTGTCGAGATACTCGCTCTCGAGCATTAATCGCCCTAGCTCTTCACGCCGATTGACGTCTTCGAGATAGCCGCTCTTGCCAATTTCCGTACCATCGGTGAATACTGGATAGGCCACCTTCTGAAGTCCGTTTCGCATCTCGTAAAACACCAATGCATCGGTTGGTGTCCCTGCTTCGCCCGCAAAGTCTTCGTTCACCAGTTCGGCCGACTCGATATCATTGGTGCCATCGACGAATCGACGCAGTGCTCGGGTTTGTCGGAAGAACGCATTGAACTCCCAAAACTTTTGCTGTTTCCATTGGTTGAACGGGTGGTTGTGGCACTGGGTACACTGCACCTGCTGCCCCAAGAAGATACGTGACACGCTGCTCGTCGCCAGGGTCGCTTTATCGGAATTGACCTTGCCAATTAGAAAGTTGACCGCGCCATTGAAGCCAGGACTGCCGGGTGTGGAAGAACCCGTTGCCGAGATGAGTTCATAGACCATTCGGTCGTATGTTTTGTTTTCAGCGAAACAATCACGAAGGTACTTTTGCAAGCCAGTCCGGTTGGTCACGTCACGGCGATCAGTGCCGCCACTGCGTCCAATCAAGAGGTTGGTCCAAACAGTGCCCCAATGGTTGGCGTACTCTTCGACGTAACGATCATCGTACAGCAGACGCTGCACCAAAGACGCTCGCTTGTCGTGGGCTCGGTCAGACATGAACTGCCGCAACTCATCGAATGTGGGAATCCGACCTATGACATCGAGGAAAACACGGCGACACCACTGCGCATCGTCGACTTCGGCCGACGGGCGAATCTCATAGTCACGCCAAACCTGTTCCACCGCTTCATTGATCATGACGACCTGAGGCGGAAGCGATGGACCCGCAGCGAGCGTTGGTGATCCGATCGCAATGCCCAGAACAGCAAAACTCCAAATACTGCTACTCAACACCAGAAATCCTACTGGCCAGAAAGTTCGTGGTAGAGCAGGAAGACGGAAAAGCATCAGTTTTGACTCGATTGGGTTAGATTGCAATCGCGACGGAACTCCACGCACGGACCGTGAGGAGTACCCCTTGACAGCCCGCAGGCGAATCATTCGCCGCAGCTATCCCCTCAAACGCGAGTGCAAATAAGATGTACTCAGATCCACTATTCTAATCCAGGCCGGCACGCCCGCTGATAAAACGTCACGGAAGCCGCCCACCTGCTCATTGCGCAGAGAAAACCTGTGGCGTCCGCGGTCAAACCGAACTGCGGTTGATCAGCCCGAGGACCTCGGCACGCGATTTCGGATCCGTTTTGAACGCCCCCCGCATGGCGCTCGTTAGACATAGACTGCCCGGCTTGCGAATGCCTCGCATCGTCATGCAGCTATGCGTGGACTCGACCACCACCGCCACGCCACGTGCGGACAGTCGCTCTTCGATCAGATTGGCAACCGTGTGGGTTAACCGCTCCTGAACCTGCGGGCGTCGAGCGACTTCCTCCACGACCCTTGCGAGCTTACTCAGGCCGACCACCTTGCCACTGGGTAGGTAAGCAATGTGGGCTTTTCCGGTGAACGGCAGCAAATGGTGCTCACACATGCTGCAAAAACTGATATCACGCACGAGTACGATTTCGTCGTAATCCTCCTCGAAAACCTTGTCGAGATGCCGACCCGGGTCCGATTTTAGCCCCGCGAACATCTCCGCGTACATCCTGGCAACTCGCGCTGGCGTCTCAAGCAACCCCTCTCGCTCGGGGTCCTCGCCGACGGCACGCAAAATCACACGGACCGCTTGCTCAATGGCTGGATAGTCAACGGCGTCATTCTTCGGTGCGTTTTTGTCCACGAAAAACGGCGTTTTTTCAGCAGCAGCGTTCTTGTCGGAGGTGGCAGCGTTCGAGGAAGCAATCATGCAGGTCAGTTCCCGGTGGATTCAAAAAGATAGAGCGCCCATTATAGAGCATCAACTTGGCGACTGTCGCCGTCAAATCGGCTGGCTCGCATCTTGGTAGGCGCCCGCTATCATCATGACGATCCGAAAAATGAAGAAAATCAGGAATCCCGCCACCATCAACCAGATCGCACCGGTGGCAATTCCCGCGATCACGCGGGTTGCCATCTTCGCCCGCGCATCGTAGTCGCGAGCGACGTGTGCAATCGATTCGGCGTCCGTGCCGGACAATTCCGCCACGCTGACCTGGGTCAGAAACTCCTCGGGAAAAACCGCCGTCGCCTCTAATGCCTCGGTCAATGTCGCCCCGCTGCGGATGGCAGCTTCGGCATCATCGCCGCCACTACGATAGAAATCGCTGTCCGTGGAATCTAGCGCCAACCGGATCGCTCGGATCGGATCCAAGCCCGTTCCAAGGGCCAGCGACAAGGTCCACGTGAACCGCGACAGTGTGATCGTTTGCAGCGAATTGCCAACGCCGGGGATTTTATAGAGCAGGGGAATCGCATTTTGGATCCCGCCCACGTTTTTCTGGAACGCCACAATTGCCGCCGTTACAAAACCAAAAAAAAGAAGCAGAAGCCCCCAGAATTTCAGCACACCCGACGTTCCCTGTAGTCCGAGACCCAAAATGTCCGCCATTTGGCGACCGCCGGTGTTCATGATTCCCATGATCCAAATCACCAGCGACAGGACGCCCACACCAATCACAAATTGGATCGCGGGCCACGCGATCGCGCGTTGGAAGTTGTTCCGCAATGTGAGCTGTTGGTCATAATACTCGGCCAGCTTGAATAGCGTCCGCTCGAGCGTCCCGGTCGTCTCGCCCACATTGGTCATCGACCGCAGCAGCGGCGGAAAGAATTTGACCTGTTTTCTCATGCCATCGGCGAGCGTCACGCCAGCGGCCGCTTCGGCCCGTAGATCCGCGACCGCTTGCCGCTGCTTGGGCGGCCCGATCTTCGCTTCGCTGTCGAGCATCCGCAGCAGATCGACGCCCGCGTGCATGCCCGTGGCAAACCGGTGGCAAAAATCCCGAGCCGCCTTGAGGCCCATCCGCCCGCCAATCAAGGCCGTACCCTTTCAGATCTGGAAGACTCATGCGGCTCCGCCGGACCGATTCGTCCATCATAATCGACCGACGGCTCCGACCGTCGGGACTTTTCAACGCCTGTCAGTTCAGACGGGCGGAGCCGTCCGGTAACGATATCCAGCTCAGAGGGGCGGCGCCTGGCGGCCATACACCCAGCCTTCTCACCAAACTCACCCACAAACTCCGCACGCGCATAAGCGAGCAACGCTCCTGCCTCCGGATGCCGGCCTAACTTCTCAATCGCCAACCCGTAAAGATGCTTAGCGGTTTCACGTTGGCCTTGGCTGACCACCTGCCGAGCATTGCGGACGAGCGATTTCGCCTCCGCAATCTCCGCGGCCGACGAGACGAAGCCCGCACCCTTGTGCCGAACCCGCATCGCCTGGCGTGGGTCGTAACCCAGGATCTGCCGATCGATTTGATCAAGATCAATGATCGTGGCCGAAACTGAAATGCCGCCAGCACTCGCCTGGGAGCTGCGAGAGCGGCCCCCCGGCCAAGCCCCCACGCCAGGAACACCGCGAGACGATGAAGCCATCGCCGCAGAGCGAGTACCGCCAAGAATGGCCGAACCCCGATCTGGAACCAGAACGCTACCGCTATATGAAAATTGCCGAATCGCAGGCAGGTGAACCGTTTGTGCCGACGCGATGGACGCGGACGTCAAGCAGACGAGTAGCATCCCAGAGAGCGGCCAGCACTGCGTGCCCGCGACCGGCCAGGGGAGGCGGTGTGATCGCTCTGGGTCTCGCGCTGACCGACACCTCTTCAGTCCCCAAGCGGGATTCCTATATGCGTTCATGCGTTACACCGAGTAGTCGTGGCGTTCAACCGAGACACGGCGATGGAGTGGGGGCGACTGAATTTCATACCCACATCCTACTCGATCGATGAGTCGCGGGTCTGCAGCTTTGCCGCCAACAACGTATTATGCAGCAACATCGCAATCGTCAGCGGACCGACACCACCTGGAACAGGCGTGAGCGCCGACGCGACCTGCTCGGCTTCGGCAAACGCAACATCACCCACCAGGCGATCGCCGACCCGGTTGATCCCGACGTCCACCACCACTGCGCCGGGGCGGATCATATCGCCGCGAATCATCTCCGGTCGCCCCACCGCTGCAATCAAAATATCCGCCGAGCGGCAGATCTCCGCCAGGTTTTGAGTGCGACTATGGGCCAACGTCACGGTCGCGTTCGCGGTCTCAGGGCCGCAACTCCCGTCTTTCTGCGCCAACATCATCGCCATCGGCTTGCCGACAATCTCGCTGCGCCCGACAATGACCACGTGCTTGCCCGACGTTTCAATCTGGCTGCGATGTAGCATCTGAATGATCCCATGCGGCGTGCAGGGCAAGAACCGAGGCCGACCTTGCATCAACAGTCCCACGTTGATCGGTGAAAACGCATCGACATCCTTTAAGGGATCGACTGCATCGAGCACCATCCGCTCATCCAACGACGGCTCACCAGCAGGTGCCTCTGGTAGCGGGAGCTGCACCAAAATGCCGCTCACAGAATCATCTTGATTGAGCGAGTCGATTCTCGCCAGCAGCTCGTCCGGCGACGTCGTCGCAGGCATTCGGTCCAGTTGACTGGCGATGCCCGCCTTCTGGCACGCGCGTTCTTTGTTCCGCACATAAACCTGACTGGCAGGATCATCACCGACCAAGATCGCCGCTAGCTTCGGTGGCGCGTGCCCAGCAGCGACATATTGCTGTACATCCCGCGCGACCTCGGCGCGAATCTCCAGTGCGATCTGTTTACCATCGAGCCGCGTGGCAGTCATTTTTAAAACTTTCGAGTTCTCGGTTGAAGCAGGGCAGGCTAGGGCAGGGCGGTGCTCCATTTTTACCCCGACCAGCGAGTTCGGGGGAGGGTGGGAGAGGGTGGAAAGCAACGAATAGCTTCCGCCAAGAGATTGCGATGCGATCACAGTCGCGTTCGACAGTTTCTCTCTCTGAGTAGTGCAGCTGACTTTGGGGGGGCTATCTCACGTTCGCTGCGCTGCAATGAGGGATGCGGATGTGAACGATGACGGCGAGTGACGCGGGGCGCGATGGGGACCAGCGATGATGCGCGCACCGATGAGGATGCCACCTTCACCGGAGCAGCCACGCTGTCGGATCAGTCCATTCTCAACGTCAATTTCTTCTTGCCCGTAACGCTCGACTGATCACCCGAGTCGGTCGGTGGCGATGTGATAGTGCGGATCCTCGCTGACGTTAATCTCGACCAAATCACCGGCCCTGTCGAGTAACTGGCGGCATTCTTCACTCAAGTGAGTCAGATGGACTCGCTTGCCTGCCGCCAAGTACTTTTCTGTAACTGTATTGATCGCTTCGATCGCCGATTGATCGTAGACCCGGGTGTAGTAGAAATCGATAACGACGTCTTCCGGATCATCGGCGACGTTGAACATATCTTTGAACGATGAGACCGAGGCGAAGAAAAGCGGGCCGTGGAGCTGGTAAATCTTGCTGCCAAACTCATTGAACTTCTCGTCGGCAGCAATGTGCGTGGCGTGTTGCCAAGCGAAGACAAGTGCCGACACGATCACGCCGATGATCACGGCCGAGGCGAGGTCATGCATGATCACGGTGTAGGCCGCAACGAGCACCATGACAAACATATCACTCCGGGGCATCCGGCGGAACATTTTCAGCGACGCCCATTCAAAAGTCCCAATGACGACCATGAACATCACGCCGACAAGTGCCGCCATTGGAATTTGTTCAATCCAATGCGAGAAAAACAAGACGAACGCGAGCAAGCAAACCGCAGCAGTGATACCCGAAAGTCGCCCGCGACCGCCCGAATTGACGTTGATCAGCGATTGGCCAATCATCGCGCAACCGCCCATCCCCCCGAAAAATCCACTGACTATATTCGCGACTCCTTGGCCGATGCACTCTCGGTTGCCCTGGCCCCGTGTTTCCGTAATCTCGTCGATGAGCGTCAGCGTCATCAGTGATTCGATCAGCCCTACTCCGCAGAGAATGATCGCGTAAGGGAATATGATCTTGAGCGTTTCAAAATTCAGCGGTGCCACAGGATACTTGTCCATGAAGAACGGCAGGGGCAAGCCACCACTGATCCCCGATTCGACTTCGGGAATCACCACGCCGTGCGTCCCGTGGGCGTCCGCAGCGTTTCGATTGGCACTCGCGCGGAGCGAATTCTCACGCTTTGGCTCTTGCAAACTGACCAGGGTCGCCGCAGGCGCATTCGAGGCTTGGCGATTGCCCACCGGATGACCTGCGAGCTCCTTGGGGGCAGCTTTCTCCTCGCGGGCATCTTTGATTAATTTAGCCTGGGTGTTGGTCTCCAGCATGTCGCCAACGGTGGCGAGCATGTGTTTGCCGCTCTGCGTCGAGATGGACTGATTGATGGCCACGGACAGGCAAGTAACCGTGAGAATCGCCGCGAGGGAGGCTGGGACAGCCGTCGTTATCTTGGGTAGTAAGTAGATGATCGCCATCGTCAGAGCAACCAACGCCACCATGACTATCAGTGGCGTGCGACTCAAGTACACGAGGTCACCGGTATCGGACAGCGTTTTAAAACTGCCTAGTTGAGCCATCCCGATCACGATCGCGAGTCCGTTGACGAAACCCAACATCACGCTGTGGGGAACCATCCGAATGAGTTTACCGAGTCGTCCCACGCCGATGGCCATTTGCAGCAGCCCACACAGCATGACGGCTGGGAACAGATACTCAACACCATTTTGTTGAACCAGCGTGACCACCACGACCGCCATCGCGCCGGTGGCACCGGAGATCATGCCTGGACGACCGCCCACCACCGCTGTGATTAAACCCATGAAGAAGGCGGAGTAGAGCCCGATCAGCGGGGAAACACCCGCCACGAATGCGAATGCGATCGCCTCAGGGACGAGCGCCAACGCAACCGTCAGTCCCGATAGCACGTCGTTTTTGAAGGAGTTGGATTGATGACGGAAAAAATTCAGCATGAAAGTGTCAGCAAGAAATATCGAAATTTGTGAGCTTTGAAGCCGATATTAGCCGCCTGACACGATCGGTCAACTTCGATCGAGGCTATCCGACCCGCTATCGAAAGGATGCTTATCCCTACGCGCATGCGCAGCGTGCCCCTGAACCCCGCTAGTCCCTGTCAGAGTGCGAGAGGGCCCCGAAGGCGAGCTTGGAAAGTCGCGTCACCGATCACTGAGTTGCATGGATGTTTTTGATTATTTTCGTTGCTGGTAGGTGTTGGGCACGAATTCCTCGCCTGAGTGAATCGTTCAGACGCTTGCGCTGCATCGCTCGAAACGGTACAAACAAGGTCTCCCATATCCATTCCCCAATCCACGAGCGGAGCCACTCCCTTGACCGATCATCCATCTGAACCCGCTCCGGCCGGACGACCCGGATCCAACCCTGGCCCGGCTGCAGGTGGCCCGTCTGCAGGTGGCCCGCCCCCGGGTGTTCGGCCCCACGCATCATTGCCTGCGCCCTCGCTGGTTCCCGAGAGCGGCTGGCACGTCGGGCATTTCTTTTATCGATTTCGTCGCGACCAGCTCGACGCACCTCTTTCGCCAGAGTTATGCCAGCAATTCTGTGACGCGCTAACGCCAACAGGAGATCGCGCGCCGGAGCGAATCGCAGCGTATTGGACCAGTGGTCATGAAGCGGATTTTGGCATCATCGTGATGGACCCCCATCCCGGCAAAGTCGACGGCATTCACCAGGCCTTACTTGCCCCTGGCATCGGTCGCTGGATTGAACCGGCTTGGTCGTTCACCTCGATCAGCGAAGTCAGCGAGTATGTTCCGTCAGTGGAGTCCTATCGCGAGCGGCTGATCCTGCAGGGGGGCGATCCGAATTCGCCGGAACTTGCTGCGAAAGTCGGCGCGTATGAGCGACGCTTGCCGATGATGAATCGCAATCGCCTGCAGCCCGACATCCCAGACTGGCCAGCCGCATGCTTCTATCCCATGAACAAGAGCCGTGTGCCGGGAGCAAACTGGTTTACCGAGCCATTTAGTTTGCGCAATCAAATGATGGCTGAGCATGCTCAGAGCGGGATGGCGTTCGCGGGTAAAGTCACGCAGTTGATCTCGGTCGGCGTCGGACTCGATGATTGGGAATGGATGGTCACGTTGTGGGGACGCAATCCGGAATATCTCAAAGAGATCGTCTATAAAATGCGGTTTGACGAGGCCAGTGCCAAGTACGGAGAGTTCGGCCCCTTCTTCGTCGGCTATCGAGCCGATGGGCAAGAAATTCTGGACCACTGCCGAATGACAGGTTGAGCCGACGTCAACGCGAGTGCGCAATTTGCCTAAGGGCCTATCCGAAAAGGGCGCTGACCCTTTGGAGACGCATCGTTTTACAACGTTTTTAGCGACCTCGCCGGAGAGGGACACGTACTCCTTTATTGACAACCGCAATGTTCCTGAAACGCACAGCCTGCCCGAGTTAATTGCCCGGTATGGCATCACCGAGGCGATCGAACTACGTCTGGGTTATAACTATGAAGTTGGTGGAGCGGGTAGTCCCGTATCGGGCAACGTGTCCGATGAGTTTGAGGAGACATCCGAGCTCGAACGGGAGGCGCGCGTCATCTATGGCACCAAATGGCGCGTTACTCAACAGATCGGTTGGATTCCGCAAAGCTCGCTGGTACTCAATAGTTTCACACCGTTGAGCGGTATCGACACGGCGACACAATTTTCGGCTACGTAAGCCTTCGGCTGGCAGTTCCAGAATGCTTGGCAATGGGACTCCGCGATTCGCTACGGAACCGGAGCCTTCGAGGAAGATCACTTTAACGTGTGGTCTCCATCAACAGTCATCCAGATTTCCGTCGGCGAGAAGTGGAAAATCCACGCCGAGTACTTCAGCGTCAACACAGAAGGCCGTGCTAAGGAAAGCTCACAAAGCTTCCTCAGCCCCGGGATCCATTACCTCATCACACGCAACCTCGAGATCGGAATCCGTGTAGGTTGGGCACTGAACCCGCAAGCACCGAATTTCTTTAGCAATGTTGGTGGCGGAATTCGGTTTTAAGATCGGCCTCTCAGCCCCCGAATGGATCATCTCCGCCGTTACCGCCGAATGGGTCGCCGCCGCCGAATGGGTCGCCGGCCCCGCCAAACGGATCGCCGGCTCCGCCAAACGGATCGGCACCACCGCCGAACGGATCGTCGGTATTGGGGACTTCGTTTGACTTCGGCTCTGCCTTCTTTTCTTTCTTGTCCCGCTGATCGTCAGCGGGTGCTTGCTCGGCGCTCACGGTCAACGTTGGCATCTCTGCATGGGGTAGACGCAAGCACTGAATGGTGCCCTGTTTGTCGAGCAGGTACAGCCGGTCGCTAACTATATTTGTTGACCAGATGTCAGGTCTCACGCCCGTCAGCTGATGCACAATCTTCCCATCCGCACTATCCAAAACCTCCATCGTGCCGCTCATGGTCCGGACGTAGATGTGGTCGCCAATGACACCGATGACCTGCTCGATGCCACGTGCCATGTGATCCCATTGATCCGCCCCCGTGGCGGCGTCGACGCAGATTAAATTTCCGTCGGTCGAGTGAAACAGCACATGGTTAGCGAAAACGACCGGTGCCTCATGGATCGGCTCGCCCGTCGGACGCGACCACAGGACCTCACCTGACCGCGTCGCCCGCAACCCATAGATTTGACCGGCGGCTGACCCAAAGTAAAAACGTTCGCCTGATGCGGCCGCCAGTCGCCCGTTGACATTGCCATCTGTATTCAATCGAAAATCCATCGTGGGCTTGCCCGAGAGTTCGAGCACATAAACGAACTCCTCTGATGTTCCCCAAGCAAGCTTATCCGAACCGATTGCTTGCGTAGGCGATGACAGAGCGTCGCCATAGACAGTCTCAGTCAAGGTATCACGGTGCTTGTCCGAGAGTGGATACGCAACCATGCGGTACCCAACTGAGGGAACCACCGCAAAATCGCCACAGTGCTCCGGTCCCCGTGTCGGGGTTAGCTTCAATTCATCGATTCTGTAGAGACCGCCGCTGGGCGTGTCGAGCAAAATCAACTCGCTGCCGTTGATGACAGTCAGATACTTGTCGTCCACCCCGAACCCGCTGTAGCCCTTATTGCGTTGTCCCACGCGTTGGAGCCACACAATCTCGCCGGTCTCGGCATCTCGGCTTTCGAGCGTCCCATCATTTGCAAGTGTGTACATGCGGATGTTGGGTACTTCGCGAAATTGAATCTCGGCCTCGGTCCCGCGTCGCTTGAGTCGCCGGATATCGTTGCGAGCTCGCCGCTCGGCCTCAGCTCGATCGAGCAATCCGCTCGAGGCAAAACTCGCCTTGCCACTCAGCTTCATCCGGTCAAGGATCGATTCGACTGGTGAGTCGGAGGAGGTCGACGTGAGTGATTTCTGTTCCTCAGGCACATGTGGGATTTCCAGCAGGTATCTGGCAAAGACCGGTCGCTCGGCGGTTACGCTTGGCGTGTCCTGGGTACTGGGCTCCTCTGGTTTCTTGTCTTCGGCAGGTGGGTTAGCTGCGCCCTTCGGCTTTTCTGCATCTGCGGATTTTTCCGCATTCTCAACGCCGGCAGCTTTGCCCACGACCTCGATATACTGCTTAGGAGCGGTTCGATGCACATACAATTTATGATCGACGATCGAGTGCCTGCCCGAGGGCACGCTCAGGTGCCGCCGCCACGCTTGAACGAGTCCAACCTGGTCCATCTCCGTATGCGACATCACGTCCCGTTCCACTGCTTCGACGGGCTCTGGGATCGCAATCGCGGCCACCGCGAACAACCCGGCCAGCAATACTGGTGTGGAGAACGCGCTGCGGCTCTGCAACGCGACGCAGCCGGGGACGCGGCGATCAAGCCAAGACGATAGATGCATGCGTAGCATGGCGATGGATCCAAGGATCAGTGGAAAAGCGTTCAAAGTAGGAAGAGTGCTGTTCAGTATAGTTCATACCTGCAGCCGTCGCCAATTTTATTCGATTTCATTGCCCCAACACCCGTTGTATCGGGTAAGCTCAAGACATCTCCGTGTTCTCCTGACATGAAGCAATGGAATTGAAATGGCTGGTTCGGGTAAGAAAATCCTGATGCTCGTCGGCGACTTCGTCGAAGACTACGAAGCGATGGTACCCCTGCAAATGCTAGTGATGCTCGGTCACGACGTTGCCACGGTATGCCCTGACAAAAAGGCGGGTGACAGCGTCGCGACGGCCATTCATGACTTCGAGGGTCACCAAACCTATTCGGAAAAACCCGGACATCGGTTCGCTATCAATGCGGATTTTTCAGGTCTGGACGAATCGTCCTTTGACGCTCTGATCATTCCCGGAGGTCGCGCCCCAGAGTATCTGCGGCTGAATGAACGCGTCCTCGACATCGTTCGTCATTTCGCCGCAGCCGACAAGCCCATTGCCGCGGTCTGTCATGGCCCGCAAATTTTGGTCGCCGCTGGCGTGCTCTCCGGACGCCAATGCAGTAGCTATCCCGCTGTGGCCCCCGAAATCACCGCCGTCGGCGGCCAGTATGTCACCCCCGGCAAAAACCTGGACACCGCCCACGTCGACGGGAATCTCGTAACCGCACCTGCGTGGCCTGCGCATCCCGCGTGGATTCGAGAATTCCAGAAACTACTCGAATCGACCTGAGTTCCGAGGACGCTATGAGCGAATCGACATGACCTCTCCCGCGTCGGGCCGCTCCCTCCGCCCACCTACCACCGTGGCGCCCAACTCACCGCCCACTCGCGATGGCAGTGAGACGGGTCGGTCGAGCCGCCAACGAGCAAGAATTTTGCACGAATTGCTCCGTGTTCGACGCGAAGCGGAAGCGGCGCGGCTCGAAGCCCAAGCCTCTCGGCTGGACGCTTCGGCCGAACAACTCGAATCGCTCCTCAAACAGATCGACGCGGGCGAAACGATCTCAGCCGAGCAATTCCAGGCACTTGGAATGGATGACGTGACAGCGACCGATCCCGCTCAAGGCTCTCGCCGCTCCTCAATCAGTGCACCGGCTCGATTGGAAAGTCGAGTCTCTCAGACCGTCGAAAAAACCGGAGGCGCTTCCGCCAAGACTGTCCCTGCGTTCACACGATTTGCCAGCTGGGAGGCGATCCGCCAAGCCCAATCGCGAGGGATCTATTCTCACTTGGAATCAAAGCTGACTCGCCAGGAAGGTCCCCACCACGGTATCAAACCGCCTCGCAATCGGTGGCGGACAAGCGACGAAGATGGCGATGAACCACCATCGGTTGCATCACCTGCTACGCCGCCTCTCGAGCCGGACGGAAATGCGAGTGATGGCGACAGCGAAACACGGGCACCGACGACAGTTGATGAATCGTTGGTTCTTGAGGAACAAACAGGAGCGCCGCTTCAGCGACGCCGCCCCACCGCCGTGATCACAAGCATCATCGTCCATCTCGTCCTCATGATCTGCTTGGCCGTTTTCACCCTGAGCACGGTGATGCCGAAGGATCAAATCGCACTGGCTGCGTCGGCAAGCGAATCCACCGACGAACCCATTCAAACATTTGAAATCGAAGCCGCCCAGCCGGAGCCGGTGACATCCGAGGCGACCGAGGAAACAGCAGTCGAACTGGATCCGTTAGGCGAAATGACGATGGTCGAAGTCAACTCCAGCGTTCTCGGCACAATGTCGGCACCGGCCCTCAATTCAGGCAAGTTCTCTCAACACGCGACCGCCGCTTCGGCAGCAATGATGGCCCGCCCCAGCGGCCCCGCTAGCAAAATGCAGTTTTGCGGTGTCGAAGGTGGCGGCAATCATTTTGTGTATATCGTCGACAGTTCGCTCAGCATGGGGGATGCGTTTATCTCCGCACGCCGAGCGCTGCTCGATTCGATCGATATGCTGACACCTGAGCAACGCTTCTATGTGATCTTCTACGACACCGAATGCGACTACATGCGAATCACTCGTGCCGATCAAGATGAATCACGTAGCGTCCAAGCGACGCCTGCCAATAAACAAAGGCTCCGCAGTTGGGCGATGCGGGTGGAGATGAATTACGGCAGGGCACCCTATGAGCCGCTCGAGTACGCCCTGCAAAAACTCAAGCCCGATGTCATCTTTTTGCTGTCCGATGGTGAGTTTCCCAAACATATGGAAGAGTTGATCCAGAGCGAGAACAGAGTTAGCAATCTCTTCGGTGAAACCAAACCGATCAGCATCATCCATACGATCAGCTATCACAGCCGCGAAGGCGAAGCCCGCATGCGACGAATCGCCGAAAACAATTTCGGACAATACCGTCACGTTCCTAAACCGTGACCGCTCAATGGACCTTCGACTGTGTCAATTGATCGTAACTATTCAGCCGCCTGAAATTGGTATTGGCTAATTTTGGGATTTTCGTTCTGATTTGCAAATCATGGACGGAACCGGAGTCACTATCGTTCTCGATCATCCGATCGACGTCACCTTGCTCGACAAGGTGATGAACAACCAGCTTAGCGAATGCGATGCGTTCGCGCTTGCGCGTTCCGAACCAGAGATAATCGCCTTCACGATGTTGGCGCTGCAACAGCGAATCGCCGGAACAACTCAGTCTTCCGGACCCAACACGCCTCCGGCTACGATCCCACCCTACTCGAAGCCGCCAGCGGTGCCTCCTAAAAACAAGCGGAAACGTGGAGGGCAGCCGGGCCACACGGGACGAACACGCCCCCCATTGCCCGACCCTGATCGTACACGAGAGCACCAGTATGACCGCTGCCCAGACTGTGACGGCGAGCTCAAGCGTACGGGCGAGACCCGAACACGACGTAGCGAAGACATTCCTGAAGACCTTAAACCAGTTATCACCGAAGACACTCTTCATCGAGATTATTGTCCAAACTGCAAAAAACGCGTCGAACCCAAGCTGCCCGACGTACTGCCTCGCTGCACGCTGGGCAATCGAACTTTGGTCCTTTCGGCGTTGCTGCACTTCCTGCAGGGTCTGACGATCAGCCAGATTGTTGACACGTTCAACTTTCACTTGCGAATGAAGGTCACGCCCGGTGGTTTAGTGCAGATGTGGCACCGATTGGCTGACTTGTTGTTTGTTTGGTACGAGCAGATTCATCGCGAAAGCTTGGCCAGCGGCAAGCTCCATGCCGACGAAACGGGTTGGCGAGTCAACGGCAAAACACACTGGCTGTGGTGTTTTGCGAGCGACCAGAGTGTCTTTTACATGATTGATCGAAGCCGCGGTTCGCCGGCGATTCAAAAGTTCTTTTACGACGTTTTCGAAGGCACGTTGATCACAGATTTCTGGTCACCGTACGATGCCGTCGTGTGCGCTGACAAGCAGAAATGCTGGCCTCACTTGCTGCGCGATGCCGCCAAGGTCAGCGAGAAGCATGGCGAACATCCGGAGTGGAAATCATTCTCGCGTCGCTTGGTCAGTGTCTTTCGTGACTCGAAGAAGCTGCACGCAGCGAAGGACAAGCTGCCGGAGCATGACTACGATCTGGCAGTGGCCAGATTGGAGCAACGTTTGGCGAAGCTAGGCAGTGAATCATGGGAGCACCCTGACGCGAATCGACTTTCCAAGCGGCTGGCAAAGTATGGCAGTGAATTACTCACGTTCTTGTGGTACGACGATGTTCCGTCGGACAACAATGCCGGTGAACGGGCGATCCGCCCGGCGGTGATGATTCGCAAGAACAGCTACTGCAATCACAGCGACCAAGGTGCGTTGACTCAATCGGTACTTATGTCGGTGTTGCGAACCCTGCGGGTTCGCGGCCACCAACCGCTCGACACAATCCTATCCGCACTAGTTACGTACGCGGCCACCGGAGTCATGCCGCCGCTGCCTCCAAGGCATCAGAAAGCTGAATAGTTACAATTGATCGAGATATCGCCGCGTGTGATCGAATGGTGAGTTTGATGCCGCGAGCCGGCTCAAGGATGTGTTCAACCATCGAAAAACCTTTTTACAACGTGAATGGTGGCTGCACGGTTGGCTCGTCCCCAGGATTGCATCAAGGGGATTCCTTTGGGGCAGACCGCTTGGCAATTGCCCGCTTTGCCACAGACCATAACCTGTTGATATTGCGGGCACGCGTCCAAGCAACAACCGCAACTCATGCACTGACTCAGGGGGTAGTTCTGTTCTTGCTGTGTGACCGTTTACTTTGGCCCGCTGCCCATGTCGTAGTAATTGTCAAGGGGAACCCAGCATTGCAGTTTTTCAAGAGCCCGAAACAACCGGTAGCGGTCGACGCACAGGTCGCGGATCACCGGGAATTTACTCATCGGTTGCAATTCGATTCCGGCCGGATTGTCTTGCAGCAAACGATCGACCAGAGAGTGGATCATCCAAAGTCTTGACGACTTCGGCAATATTCGTTGTCATACCCCGACCAGCGTGTTAACTCGCGGAAACAGAATCGCTTCCTCTTTGTGGACATGTTGCCGCACGTCGGCTTCAATCCAACGCAGCAGCCCGTACATCTGAGCAAACTTCGGACACGCATCTTTGGGAGCTTTGAACCGATTCGAAGCGGCACGTGCGCTCTTCAAGGCTTCTCCGATATCCGCATGTTCCAACGCCAAGCGACGAATCATTCGGTGGACCGAATCTGCGGCGTCGCTTTTTGGCCGATCCGAGCTTTCGAGTTCACGGATGGCGGGGAACAGCGAACGTTCTTCCTCGGCCATTACCGCAATGATTTCATCTCGCCAAACAATGAAGTTCTGCTGCACGTCTCGCAGTTCCTCATGCTCGCTGCCGTGAAGCTCCGCCACCTCGGCAACCATGTCACTCAACAGCGGCAGCGTTTCCTTTAACAACGTATGGTGCGTGTGCTCGATGTGATCACAAAGCTCCGATAGCGACGCCTTTGTCCAATCGACCTTCGCCGCGTCGGCCGCTTCGGCAACCGTGTGTCTAAGGAGCGTATGAACACGCAGCACCTCTAGCCCGTTTTCCCAGCACGCGGTTTCGAGCGGTTTGTCACTGTCACAGCAGTAGTCGATTTGCAGCATATCAAACACTTTCGCCGTTTGGGGATGCTGGGCCACCCACTGGCCAACGGAGGAATCGTCTCGCAATACTTGTTGTGCGGACATTGTTAACTCTCCTTGTTCAATAACAGCGTGACTAACACCGACGAATCTTCGAGTGCGTCGAGCGCGTGCGGTTCCTTGGCATTCAGATACAATATCTCGCCGGTGGTCAACTCGTGAGTCTTGCCGCCGGTTGCGAATTTGACTCGACCTTCCAAGCAATGAACGGTGATTTCGCCGGGAGCTTTGTGCTCGGCGATGTGCTTTCCGGCGGGTAGCACCAATCGGATCACTTCCAGCGATTCGGTCTTGAACAGGGAATGAGTTTTGCCGTTGGCGATCGCCGCCCCGAGTGGTTTTACGTTGATTTTTTCGCCGGCTTGGGCATGGTTGAGTGCCATCGTTGTTTGTCCTGTCAAATGGAGGTTGAAAGTTCGTTTGCGAAGAGCCAATCACCCATCACGGTGCTTTCCATCGTGCCAAAGACCACATCATGCCTCCGAAGGTCGCGCACCACGCGAGTAAGGCGACGAGTACGAGGATCTTCGGGATGATTGCTAAAAAGGGTAGCTCTAACTCGATTCCTAATCGGTAAGTGCACACCGTGTACATGCCTAAGGGGAACACCATGCTCCAGTATTGTGGGTCGTATACCAACCGAAATCGCATGTAAACGTGCCGCCAGACTCCCAGCACAATCAGCATCGGAATCCACGAAGTCGCGGTTGCCCAGAAAAAAAGTGTAAAACCTTTCACGAACGGCAGCAGTTGGGGAAGCAACGCCGACTTGCCGGAGAGCGACACCAACGACACACCGGCCAGCGTCGATATCGCCATCGCTCCCATATTGATCCAGTACGGGGGCGAGAGCTCCGCCGAACTCATCGAGAAGAACGAGTAGCGATAAAAGATCAACGAGATGATCCAAATATAAAGCATTCCACCAGCCAACCACATTGACAACGCGAAAAAGAGCATCGGCTCGCGCCACTGGTCCATCGTCACTGCCAGCATTCCGCCGAGCAATGAAACCGCCTGCGTGGCAACTACCGAAACAAGCCATCCTCCATGTAGTCCCTCGGCAAGCGATGGTTTGTTTTCCTTGACCGTAAAACTGGTGAATATCGTGTAGGTCAGCGTGAGATGGAGAATCAGTGCTATGATCCACAAGACGATCGCGACGGATAGAAGCTTGGCGATGTTGAGAAACTGAACACCGAGAACGCAGCAAGCCGCCACGGTGGTGAAAAATCCAACTCCGCGTTTGTGATCGACGAGGTCGCCAAAAAACTCGCGAGTAAAAAACGTCGCCCGTGCGATGGAAAGTACGACGAGCGTCGCGAACGCGGCGATATTGATGACGAACAGTGCGTTGGCGATGCGGGGCATTCCCAGCAAACTGCTGGCGATCGAAACGATACCGGTTGCCATCACGAGCGCGAAATACGCGGGATTGAGAGTTGCGATTCGAGACGTCGGAGCTTCCATCAATGATCCAATCGAACCAAGTAGCGCATCAAGCCGATGTTCAATCCCAAGCAAACCAAGCTTGCGCCGGCGGCAGGCCAAACGATCCGCGACGTACCGCCCAACCACAAACTCATCGTGGCGGTTAATAACCAAAGCTGCATGACGACCAACAACAATACGATCATCATGATCGCGTAAACAATTACCAGTCGTTGACGTCGCACGTGTGAACGGTCGGTCATGAATTCCTCCGCACGATTCCCGTGGCGTAGATTTTGCCGGCTTCGATTCGCAATTCGATCTTTGGCAACGGACGTCGCGGCGGACCCGCCAGCGGTTCACCAGTACTGGCTTGGAAATAGCCCTCGTGACAGGGGCAGTGCAGTCGGTCGTGTTCCAGATCAGGGCGCACCGGAAACATTAAATGCGTGCATTCATTGAAGAATGCGAGAAACGTGTCTCTCGACGTTCGCATCAACAGGCAAGGGTCACGAGTGGTCGGATAGTGAAACAGAATGGACTCCCCGACCCGCACGTCACTCACCTTACCAATCTCCCGGGGTTCGAACTGTTCTTTTCGGAAAAGACTTTGCACACCAATCCAGACTTGCCCACACAAGAACGCGAAACTGGTCAAGATCTAGACGCTCTTCGCGTTTGACGCTGATCCGATAGTGCGGTTGGCTTGGGCAATCCGACAGGCTGTAGTTACGCGGTGACGTCGGCGTGTGCGGATGCTCGATGTGAACGGTGATGTATTGACCGGGCTTGAACGGTGCCAGCGGACCTTCGTCTTCGGGTTTCAAGTAGAACGAAGTCACCACGTCGCTCTCGCGAACCTTTCTGGCCACCACAAACGTTCGTGTTCCGTTCCATCCGCCCGGCACGGCCGCCTGTTCGTCGTAAATCGCGTCTTCGCCTCCGATGAAAATGTCAGCTAAGAACCCGTAGGCTTCCGCGACCGCTTCGATGATTTCGTCGGTTGCTCCGTCGCCCATCACGTCTTTGATCGCAGCAAGCAGATTGCTGCCGACGATCGGATAGTGCTCCGCCTTGATGCCCAGCGAAACGTGTTTTTGAGCGATCAGTTCGACAGCAGGCATTAGGACGGCGGGGTTGTCGATGTGGGTGAAGTAGGCACAGATCGCACCAGCGAGGGCTTTCTGCTGACCGCCGGTGTGTTGGTGAGCTTGGTTGAAGAACACCTTCACTTCCGGGTTGGCCTCGAACATCCGTTCGTAATACCGCGTGGTAATCGTCTCCGCGTTGGCGGCCACCAACGGAGTAATTTCTTTGACAATTCGGATCGTTTTATCGCTCAGCACGGGATGGGATTCCTGGGGCGGATAGCGGGAAACCGTCAAGAGTTTGGATTGAAAACCTCGTAGTCTTGGCGACGTCATAGCGAGCTTTGTTACCAAAACTACAACATGTACCTAAAGGTATACTTTAAAAAGTATACGTCAAGGTGTATGTTGAGCTTGTCAGGAAATTTTCTCATGAACTTTGGCAACCATGCTCCGCCCCGCCGATGAACACTCGCATCAACACTGTTGCACCGGGAGCGCGCCCGGCCTACTTTTCGCTGGAAAAACTGCATGACAGGATCAAGTGGTTTTCGATGTGAGGCACAACGAACCCGAACGAATGGAACGGCGTTTTAATTTGATCGCGGCGAAACGCTAAAGACACCACCGCGCAACTGGCGTACTCAATATAGCGCAAACGCCGAGCTATCCTGGGATCGTCGCTGCGAAGCATTGCAGCAGCGTGGTTGGCGGGAGCCGCGACGACAACCGCATCGGCATGCGTTGTTTCGCCGTCATGTTCACGAAACGTCCCGCCGTTGGAACCCCGCGAAACTTCGTGGATTCGAGAATTCAACCGAACTTGATGGGCTGGCAAGCTGTCGCCGAGGGCACGGATGAGTCGCGACATACCGCGACGTAGCGTCATGAATTCACTGTACCTCGCACCACCGCGTCTTTCGGTGCTATGTTTCTGTTTCCGGCGGTTTGCCATCATGCCGCAGATCAAACTGCCGTGCTCACGTTCCATGTCCAAGAAGCGAGGCATCGTCGCGGCGACGCTCAATCGGGTCGGGTCGGCGGTGTAGATGCTTCCGACCAGGGGCTGCACCAGTCGCTCGTACATCTCAGTGCCGGTCAGCATCATCCATACGATCAGTTATCACAGCCGCGAAGGCGAAGCCCGCATGCGACGAATCGCCGAAAACAATTTCGGACAATACCGTCACGTTCCTAAACCGTGACCGCTCAATGGACCTTCGACTGTGTCAATTGATCGAGATATCGCCGCGTGTGATCGAGCACCAACTCATAGTCGAGCGGCTCGACATCTTCGCCGATCACCTCGGCTTCGATCGGCCCCTGATAACCGTGGTCCAGGAGCGTGTGTACGATCGATTCGATCGGTACGCAGCCGTCACCTAGCAAACAGCGGTTCATCTCACCCAACGGGCTGTGCCGGCCGTCGCCGAGCTGCAACAAATGCACATGGGGAGAGGCGTGCGGTAGCCACTCGAGCACCTCATCGTCCATGCCAACGTGGTACGTGTCGAGCACAATGCCCAGACTGGGGCTGCCGACCATGTCGATAATCTCCAGCGTCGATTCGAGGTCGTTTACGAAGGACCACTCATGACCGCAGCCCGGGTGGAAAGGCTCCAGCGCGATCCGCACGCCGAACTCTTCGGCAATGATTGATGTTTTTGCCAACGCCTCGCAAAGAGTTCGATGGGCGTGGCGACGAATGTGATTGTTACGACCGCCCGCGAGAACGATTAATGTTTCGGCCCGCAGGTTGGCAGCGTCCGTCACCGCGGACATCGCGTCGCGGACCGCCTCATTGAATCCACGTCCATCACTGCCGGTAAAGCCACCCGCCCAGCTCAGCGAAGTCACCGCAAGGTTCAGGTCGGCGAGCAGCTCCACGCAACGATCGATTCCGAAGTCTTCGACTTTCGGGCGGAATAAACCGATACCGCCAAATCCGTGACCCGCATAAGCCTGAGCATCCGTTTCGAGATCCCACCGAAATGTCGATAACTGATTGACCGCGAGGGTGTTCATCATCAAGTGGGGTCACACGAAAAGAGCAAGGCAAACGGACGCCGCCAATGGATCCATCCCACACAGGTTGGGCCGGCCGCTACTGCACGGTAAGATGGTCGGCAGTATGCCGGGATCATCGCGCCGTGTAAAGATTTGTTTCAAAGTAATTTGGCATCCGAAGCAGAATCGCGACGAAAAACTCCGCTTATTTTTATCCACTCACACATACGACTTACTGCTTCGATCATGGCTGCTTTCTGTCGCTATCGCGACCCCTCTGGACGAGTTCGTTTCGCGCTTCATCGCAACAGCAACGCGAATTCAACAGCAACGACGCAGGTTTGTCCCATCGCTTCGCTGCTGGACGCGTCGACCGAACAATTGCTAGCAAATAGTAACGAAATTTTTGAGTGGTCCGCCGAGCAGATCGCGAGCATACCACAGCCCACTGCGACGCTGTGGCAGCCGGCACCCGAAAAATTCTTACCGCCCATCAACGCACCCGAAAAGGTAATTTGCATCGGACTGAACTATCTCGATCACGCCATCGAAACCGGCGCCGAGCCACCTACCGAACCCGTCGTGTTCAGTAAGTTCGCCAGCACGCTGATCGGCAGTGGCGAAGAGATCGTGCTACCTCAACTCAGTACGAAGGTTGACTACGAAGCGGAACTCGTCGTCGTGATTGGCAAGACAACACGTCACGTCAGTCCCGCTGATGCATTGAAGAGCGTGTTCGGATATACCGCCGGACATGATGTGTCAGCGCGAGACTGGCAGAAGGGGCGACCGGGCGGTCAATGGCTACTCGGGAAAACTTTCGACACGTTTGCGCCGATTGGCCCCGCCGTCGTCACAGCGGACCAGTTCGGTAATGCGGGCAACGTGAGTGTGAAGATGGTGCTCAGCGACGATGCCGGTGAAGAGGTTGTTCAGTCGAGTACGACGGCTCAGTTGATCTTCGACATTCCCACCTTGATCTCCCATCTAAGCAAATTCATCACTTTGCGAGCTGGCGATTTGATCTTCACTGGCACGCCACCCGGCGTGGGCGACGCCCGCACGCCGCCACGCTATTTAAGAGACGGCGATCAATGCCGCGTCGAAATCGCCGGCCTCGCCCCATTAACAAATACATGCCGAGACGAAGCAACCGCGTGACGATTGAAATCACCATGCCACCCTTTCAATATCGCTTGGAATCACTACTGAGCCTCCGGCGTCGACAACGAGACGAGTTCGGTCGCGATCTCGCCCAGACTTATCAGGCGTTGGAACACATCGACGAACAGCTCTCCAGCTTGCAAGTACAACGCGATGCCACGCGAGCTGACACTGCGCTGCGATTCGGTCACTCGGCTGGCAATGTCTCCGTCGACCGGCTGCGACAAGAATCGCGATACGACCAGCAGCTCACAGCCGACCAAGCCAGGCTACAACGATCTCGCGATCAACTTGAAATCGAGCTCGAACGGCGACGATCTTTTCTCATCGAAGCCGAAGTGGAGGTCAAACGGCTCGAACGTCTGCGCGAGAAGCAAGCTGCTGACTATCAGCATTCTCAGTTAAAAGAGGAACAAGCGGCTGCCGACGATCTGACGAACGCTCGGCACCCGCGATCGCGACACTAAGAACCTATCCGAAAAGGGGTCTGGCTGACCCGTTCGCCGAAACTTGGAGTGATCGCAAAGTATTGCTACTCGGACTGGGCGACAGTGTCACGCGAGGACTGGGAGCGAAGACGCAAAACCACACGTATTTCGCAAGATTGCAAAACAATCCTGATGATGAATTCGCCGATATGAAAGGCAAATGCCTGACTGTCGTCCTGCCGAATCTATTGGCAGAAAACTTTGCCATCTCCGGTTCAACTTCGATCGACCATCTGCAAACGCTGCAAATGCAACTCCTCCCCTATCCCGACGATATATTTGGCTTGGTCGTGCTGACCACCGGCGGCAACGATTTGATTCACTCATACGGTCGTCGACCGCCGGTCGAGGGGGCCATGTACGGTGCCACGATTGAGCAAGCCGAACCGTGGATCAAAAAATTTGAAACGCGGCTGCAAAAGATATTTGAGGAACTCCAGTCCCGATTCCCTGGCGGGTGTGCCATCTACATCGGCGACATCTACGACCCGACCGATGGTGTAGGAGATGCACCGAGCATCTTCCTACCCGATTGGCCCGATGGCCTCGCGATCCATGCCCGCTACAACGCAACGATTCGCGAAGTTGCCTCGCGGTACGACAATGTCCACGTTGTTGATTTGCATGAGACGTTTCTGGGACACCTTCGGTGAGATGTCATTCCGACGGTGACGTTCAGAACTGGAACCGCCCCACACCGGGGATCTCAAACTGGATGCGGGGGCGTTGTCGCCCGTCTCGCCGTGTTTCCTGTGCCGCGCGGCGATTTGGACCGCGCCGTTCAGCGGCGCGGCTCTCGTCGGCACGATAATCCGCGACGTGGTGATCCGCGGCTCCAACCAAATCATGCACTTGGTTATGCACCTGGTTGACTCGTGCTGCGCGACTGCGCAAAAACATTCCGTACTGCGACCGATTGAGCCGATCGGCAATTTGATGCCACTGGCTATCGAGCTCGGAGAAATCCGATCGCAGGTGCTCACGGTCGGCACCTCGCTCGACGGAAGCATGAAAATGCTCTGCTGCATCCGCGAACGACTCGATGGCCTCAGCCAAGTCAGCTGGTTGGGATGCTCGTCCAAAAGGCCTTCTCATGGACTGGGCGAGTTGTCGGCTTTCCTGTTCCAAAACGTGCGCATGTCTTGCGAGGAGTTCCGAAAAGTTGGTGTTGCCTTGGTCGTCACTGCGTGGAGACAGTCGGTAGTGCAGTTGCTGATCGGCGTACTGGATGCGGCTGACCGCGCGATGCATCCAGTCCTGATCCGTGGAGGATAACGAGTTGACTAGCTGGTGAATTTTTCGGTCCATCTCCTCAAAATCGCGAGCCAAGTGCGCACGGTCTCCCTGCTGTTGTACCACCCTTTCAAAATGCAGGGCCGTTTGCAGCGTCTGGTCTACCTGCCCGTATAACTCCCGGCTGGCCTTTCCTCGCTCGTAGTGCAGGTCCTCCTCTAAATGTTCGATTTCATCCACCAACTCTCGCGCCCAGCGACCAATCCCTTGGGCCGGGACGGTCGTGTGTCCGGTGGTTCGTTGGGACGACCGCTGCGAGAATGCAACGGGCTCATCTGCAGCAACGGGCACGGCGCCCAGGGCTGCCACAAAGGCAACGAAAAAAGCGTGTCGACACATGATCATTTTTCCTTCAGTTGAGCGGCCCCAGGCCGCGTGAAAAGGGGCTTGCAAACGCACAGTTCTCGCGGCAGCAGTGCAATTACTGCGCCGAGCTGGGTCGCGTCTCCAGCTACCGCTTCCGACCTGACCTGTACGTGTCGGGCTGAACGACGATTGAGATGAAGGTGTGCAATACAAGAAAACCACTTGTTGCGCCGGAGAAGGCGGGGCTAGCAGACCGTTAAACCACGCAGCCGGCTTTTCCGATCGGAACCACGGAAGCAAGAAGAGAGGGAGGGCATTGGCTCTCGAGTCGGTGCCAATTCCTTTGTGCTCGTCCGAACCGGCGGATCTCTTGTGGACGCCGTCATCGGCGCCCTCTCGGCGAGCACGCGTGGCCGCTGCTTTGCCATTTAAGATCCAGCCCGAGCGGCTCGAGCGGAACTAAGAGCCTATCCGAAAAGGGGTCTGACCCTCTCCGGCGAGGCCGCTAAAAACGTTGTAAAACGATGCGTCTCCACAGGGTCAGACCCCTTTTCGGATAGGCTCTAACTCTTCTTGGCTTGCAGGCGCTTGATGTCACTTTCGACGCTGGCATACTGCTCGCGGAGACCGGTGAGCGATTCGCGTTCCTTGTCGACAATCTCCGCGGGTGCACGGCTAACGAAACTTTCGTTATTAAGTTTATTCTCTTTGCCGGAAATTTGGCCAGTGATTTGGCTGAGTAGTTTTTCCAGGCGTCCGAGTTCCGCGTTGACGTCGATGAACTTTTCCAAGTCCACATGCACATCCACATCGACTTCGGGCAGTCCGAGGTGGGCGTCGGTTTCGAACGGTTTGACGTTGCTGTTGATTGCGACGACGTCTGCCGATGCTAATCCTGCAAAATAGGCCTTCATCGGCTCGAGCAATTCACGCGAGGAATCGTCGCAACGAATCGCCACGGGGACGGTGTCGCTCGGTTTAATGTTCTGCGAAGCGCGTATTTGGCGAATCGCCGCGACGATTTTTTGGAACTCGCTGAACTGCCGTTCGATCTGCACGTCATGGTGCTCAACATGGACGGACGGCCACTCGCTCGTCATTACAAACCGGCCGACTTCGACAGGCTGAGGTACTCCGCGGCGCGGCGCGACTTCACCGAGGTAGCCCCACACCGATTCAGTGACGAACGGCATGATCGGGTGCAGTAGTCGCAGGAGCTGATCAAGGCCGTGGGCGATCACGTTTTGCGTCACCTGCTTCTGTGCGGGATCACTTAGCCGGGGCTTGGCGATCTCGACGTAGAAGCTGCAGAATTCGTCCCAGGCAAAGTCATATAGAATGCGCGCGACATCACTATACTGATAGCGATCGATTCCTTCGCTAACCTGCTGCGTCACGCTGGCCAGTCGACTGAGCAGCCATCGGTCTTCGATCGGCAGCGACGCGAGGTCAATTTCCTGAGGCTCGAATCCTTCGAGGTTCATCAGCGTGAAGCGTGATGCGTTCCAGAGTTTGTTGACGAAGTTCCGTGCCGTCTCGAAGCGTTCGCTAACGACGGCTCCCTTGGGGAGTGCCATATCCTCCTCCGTTTCGGCCCACTGGGTGGAGAACGGTTTTCCACACGCCGGGCACTCCAGCCGAGGCAACTTTTGAGTTTTGCGTGTTTGATCGATCAGTTTTTCGCATGCCGGGCATTCGTACTGCACCGGCATTCGTACGTCTTGGGTGTCGCCCGCAATCCGCGCCAGTCCGAAACGCAAGGCGTCTGGGCCGAACTTGTCGGTCACGTCGTTGGGATCGATGCCGTTGCCTGAGGACTTGGACATGGTCTGCCCAAAGCCATCGAGGATCTTAGGGTGGATGAACACCTCACGAAACGGCACCTCACCGACGTTGTTCAGACCCATCAATACCATCCGCGCCACCCACAATGTGATGATGTCACGCGAGGTAATCAGAGTCGAGGTGGGGTAGAATTTGGCGAGTTCTGCTGTTTTCGCGGGCCATCCCAGGGTGCTGTGCGGCCATAGCGCCGATGAGAACCAGGTATCGAGCACATCGGGATCTTGAATTAGTCCCAGCGCATGCACGTCTGCTTCAACCGTCTCGTCTTCATCGCGCACGCATACGAAAACGGCCACGGTGTCATCGCCGTCGGCATCGATGCGGTGACTGATTTGATCGTGGTGCTGCTGAGCGAGGTTCTCCAGTTTGTCGCTGAGTTCGTGGGCTTGGGATGGTGAGAGCCCGCCAGTCGACCAGATAGGAATGCGGTGGCCCCACCAGAGTTGGCGACTGACGGGCCAGTCACGTTTCTCGCTCAGCCAATCGAGATAGCCGCGGCGGTAGCGTTCGGGGAAAATCTGCACGCGTTCGTCCGACACCGCGTCCATCGCTGACTGAGCGAGTTCATTCATCGCGACGAACCACTGATCGGCCAGATACGGTTCGATTGGTGTTTTGCTACGGTCGCTGATCGGCAATTCGATCTCACGATCTTCAATTTCTCCGAGCAGTCCGAGAGCTTCCATATCAGCAACAACAGCTTTCCTCGCTGCGGGAATCGTCAATCCCTCGTACTTACCGCCCTCGGCATTGATCGTGCCATCCGGGTTAAGCACATTGATCATCGCCAACCCACAGCGCAGACCGACTTCGTAATCATTTGGGTCGTGAGCCGGTGTGATCTTCACGCAACCGGTGCCGAGTTCGGGTTTGGCCCACTCGTCGGCCACAACGGGGATCTCGCGGTCAAGCAGTGGAAGACGCAGTGTTCGCCCGTCCGCTGCCATGTCGCGCAACCGTTCGAGCTGAGGCAGCATCTTGGCGCGGCGTTTGTCCAGCGCAACGATTTGTTTTTCGATCAGTGGCTTTTCCTTCTCGCTCGCCTCAACCAGTTTTTCTCGCAGTGAGGCAGCCAACTGATCAAATGCCGACGCGGGATTGGGATGAACAGCCACGGCGGTATCGCCGAGCATTGTCTCGGGCCGCGTGGTGGCAATCTCCAGCGATTCCGGTTCGCCGGAGCGGGGGTCGATCACGGGATAGTGGAGGTGATAAAAATGACCTTTTTTAGTTTCGTTAAAAACCTCATCATCGGACACAGCGGTTTGCAGGAACGTGTCCCAATTGACGAGCCGCTTGCCACGGTAAATCCGTTGCTTTTGAAAGAGGTCAAAGAACGTGGCCCGCACGGCTGCGGCGCAAACGGGATCAAGGGTGAAACGCAATCGCTGCCAATCGCAGCTGCATCCCATGCGTTTGAGCTGGTCGAGGATGCGGGTTTCGTATTGATTCTTCCACTGCCAAATTCGCTCGACGAGAGCGTCACGGCCGAGATCGTGCCGCGTCTGATTCTCATTTTCCTTTAGACGCTTTTCAACGACGGCTTGCGTTGCGATCCCGGCATGATCGGTTCCGGGCATCCACAGAGTTTCAAAACCCTGCATGCGTTTGCGGCGGACAACGATATCCTGAAGGGTATTGTTGAGCCCGTGGCCCAGGTGCAACGCCCCGGTCACGTTGGGCGGCGGGATGACGATGGAAAAAGGAGGTTTATCACTACTGGCGTCGGCGTGAGAACACTCGGCCGTCTCCCACTGCTGCAAGATTCCAGCAGCGGCATCAGCGTGGTCGAATCGAATGGGAATCATAGGACAGAGGGTGCAGTAGAAAGGGTTCAGGAAGACAAAGTGCTGGGTTCGGAAAAAATGGCATTGATGGATCACAATGAACCGTCTTTTCTTAACTCTTTTCTATTCTTTGTGAAGTTTGTATTCGACGCTGTCGACGAGGGCTTGCCAACTGGCTTCGATGATGTTGTCGCTGACACCGATGGTGCCCCAGGTTTCTTTGCCGTCGGTGCTTTCGATGTTCACGCGGATGGATGCGGCGGTTCCCGATGCCGAGTCGACCACGCGGACCTTGTAATCGATCAGACTGATTTCGCTAAGTTGTGGATAGGCACCCGTGAGCGCTTTGCGAAGCCCTGCATCGAGCGCGTTGACGGGGCCGTGCCCCTCGGCGGCGTCGAACCACAGCGTGTTACCGACTTTCAATTTGATGATTGCTTCGGCAAATGAAACGTGATGCATAACGTCCCGGTCGCCGGCGACGATGCGGTATTTGATTGTTTCGAAATGCGGATGAAACGTGCCGCTGATGCGTTTGATCAGCAAATCGAACGAAGCGGTCGCGGACTCGAATTGGTAGCCTTGATTCTCCAGCCGAACGACTTCGGCCAAAATTTTGTTCATCAACTCTTTGTCATCACCCAGGTTGTGTTTGCCTGCAACGGCTTCGATATTGCTGCGGCCCGACAGCTCACTGACGAGGATGCGTCGTTCGTTGCCGACGCGTTCCGGGTCAACGTGCTCGTAGGTCTTGGCGGCCTTATTGATCGCGTGGACGTGCATGCCGCCTTTGTGAGCAAACGCACTTTGACCGACAAAGGGTTGGCCGCCCCGCCACTGCAGGTTTGCGGTTTCGTATACGAACCGGCTCAGTTCGGTGAGCGAGGTCAGTGGTCGACCGCCGAGCACTTCGTAGTTCGGTTTCTTTAAACCGAGGTTCGCGATGACCGCGATCAGATCAACATTCCCGCACCGTTCACCAATGCCATTGATGGTGCCCTGGACCTGCAACGCCCCCGCGTCGACGGCGGCGAGCGAGTTGGCCACGGCGAGTTCACAGTCATTGTGGCAATGAATCCCGAAATCGACGTCGTAGTCAGCGAGAGCATCACGGGCGGCCGTGGAAATGGTCGTGATTTCCTCAGGCATGGTGCCGCCGTTGGTGTCGCACATCACCAGCCATTTTGCGCCCGCCGCCGCAGCGGCTCGCAGCGTCTCGATGGCGTACTGCGGATTGGCTTTGTAGCCATCGAAGAAATGTTCAGCGTCGTACAGGACATCGCGGTGAGCGGCCAAGTACTCAACGCTCTCTCCGATCATGGCGAGGTTTTCGTCGAGCGTGACGTTGAGGACGTCGGTGGCGTGGTAGTCCCAGGTTTTGCCGACCATCGTGCAGCAAGGTGTTTCCGCCGCCACGAGGGCGCGCATGCCTGGATCGTCGGCCGCCTTCATGCTCCGCCGCCGCGTCATTCCAAAGGCACAGAGCCGGGTATTGCCAAGCTTCAGATGCCGAGCCTTTTCGAAAAACGCGACGTCCTTCTCATTGGAGAGCGGGTATCCGCCCTCCACAAAGTCAATGCCGATCTCAGCGAGCCGTTGGGCAATGTTCAGTTTGTCCTGCAACGAAAAACTAACGCCCTCACCCTGCGATCCATCGCGCAGCGTCGTGTCGTAAATGGCAATCGACGTGCGAGGTGAGGCTTCAGAGTGCGGCGCGGGCAGGTTTTGTGAGGAGGCAGAAGTCATAGCGTGGGATCGTCAGACGGTGGAGAGGAAGTCGGCTCATTCAGGATGGCGGGTGTTTGATAGGGATTCTCGCGGTCACCTTGGGCCGGCTGGATCATTTGGCCGTTGGGTGGGTTCGCGGTGAGGGGGCTGATCGCGTCGGCGGCGGACTGGCGGCGCGCCTCCTCGATTCGTTTTCTTTCCGCCTTTCGCCGCCGCCGCCAATTTTCGGCAATGACAACAAAGACAAGACAGACGACGGACATCGACACCACCAATTCAAACCACAGTGTGTTGACGTGACCGCCGGTCATCCATCTCACCCCCAGGACAATCGTACGAATTACGCTAAATCCCAGCCCCCCCAGCATCAGGATCAACGCCCATAGAACCGCGTCTCCCCTGCGATGGGGGTTCAGAGCGACCACGCCGCAGAAGAGGAGTGGAATGCCGAACATCATCGGGACAAACTGAGTGTAACTCTTATGGGTGGTTAGGCTAAGTGCGGCGATGGTCAGTCCGAAAAGCACCAGCCCGAAAACGATTCCGATTCTCGCCATCACGTTAAACAGGGGTACTCAGAACTTTATTAATGTGCCGGGGCGTCCGACGATTGGTGGCCAGTGATATGCCAGCGTGGTACTGCATGTTGTAACTGTTAATCAGCGTTTCCTGTAGGGCAGAGCAACTTTCCTGCTCCGGTGGAGGATCGGCGAGGGAGCGATGACACCATTTCGCCAATGCAATCCGATTTCTTTCGCCTGTCGACGCATCTTTCCCGAGCGGGCCGCGTCTCGGGTCTTGGTAAACCTTGCGGGGTGGATGATGCGTGATCAAGCGATCCAACGCCAATGTCCGATGCTAACCCTTGTGCCGGTCACTCTGGCTGGCACGCAGCTTCCGATTGTTACGGTCGGCTCAGTTCGGGTGCGGGGATTGCATGAATTTCTATCGACACAACACGCATACCCGCCTGGCGGGCGCGGTCGAAGGCATCGCTCTGTCGCGATCTCACCAGTCCGTCTGGGGGGCGATGGTGCTATGCGGCGTTGCCGCCCTTCACGCGAGTTTTGCTGCCGGCTTCGTCAGTTCTGTCACTGCGTCTGATTTACAGACCGTTTCGGCGGCGAGTGCGGCTCACTCGCATCGCGAGACGCCCACGGTGACAGCGATTCGACGCGCTTCACCCTCGGTCGTGAACTTGCATGGACATAAAACGGTTCACCAAGCCGCCAACTCCATGAGTGGGTCGACCTCGGACGTGGCCCGACAGGTCAATGGGATGGGGACGGGCGTGGTGATCGATCCTCGCGGTTACGTGGTGACGAACTTTCATGTCGTTGAGGATGTCTTCGAGATCAACGTGACATTGCAAAATGGATCGACAACCACGGCAGACCTTATCGTCTCGGATCCCGCCAATGATTTGGCGTTGGTGAAGCTACGAGGACCAGGTCCGTTCCAAACGATTCCTCGTGGACACAGCAACGATTTGATGATCGGTGAGCCGGTGATCGCCATTGGAAACGCGTTTGGGTACGTCCACACCAGCACCGTTGGGATCGTCAGTGCACTCCACCGGGATATCCCCGTTAATGAAACACAGAGCTATCGTGATTTGATCCAAACGAGCGCTGGAATCAATCCCGGCAACTCGGGCGGACCGCTGCTCAATATTGATGGTGAGATCATTGGGCTGAACGTTGCCGTGCGAGTCGGCGCTCAACAGATCGCTTTTGCAATTCCAATCGACCAAGTGCTCGAAACGGTCACCGAGATGATTAACCGCCACAATGACCGACGCTTCGTCATCGGTTTGCATGGCGCGACAGAGCAACAGGGTGGGCTCCGCGTGGTCGATCTGAGTCGGGATGGATCGGCCCAGCGTGGCGGATTGCAAGCCGGTGACCGAATCATCAAAATCAATGACGATACGATCAGCTCCCAGCTTCAGTATGCGATGGCGGTTCTCGACGCAGTCCCCGGCGAGAAACTCCGCATGGAGTTTCAGCGCGGCGAGGAGACCTATGAGACGTTTGTCGCCACAGTGCCAGCAACCTCAACCTCCGGTGATCCAGTCGCGGACTTGGCATGGCAGGTCATTGGTGTTGCCGTCCGGCCCGCGGGTGACACGTTCACACGGCGAATGAACAGCCAATTGCAAACGAATTATCGGGGGGGATTACTGATCACGGATGTGCGACCCGGCTCGGCCGCGAATCAGCAGGGTTTACGCAGCGGCGATGTGCTGTTGGGTATTCACTCATGGCAAACGTCCAGTGTGGGGGATCTCGCCGAAATTCTTCAGCAACCGGAAATTCGCCAAGGACCTAATGCGAAGTTCTATATCGTCCGCCGCGATCAAACGCTTTACGGGCACATGCAACTGGCGGCCCAACCGGCGACGACGCGCCGTTAGCATCGGTCAGTCGATCTCGCACACATCGGTGGTGGACTCCTCCTGGGACGGATGCCCTGACTCAATTGCACGCCCGCACGTGCATCATCAGCCAGAGCATCCGTCGACCCAGCCAGGACGGGCCCATCACCGATCTTTCATGCTCTCCGCTGTTCCGTGGGTTTGGACCAGGAAATCAGGGAAGCCACACAGCATCAGTGCGGAAAAAGGCGAGAAACGCTCGCTCGCTCGCCGGGAGCAGCAGCATCTCCTCGCTGAGAGACTAGAATCGTTTGCCAGTGCCATCGTCGCTCAACCGCATCGATGATCCATCTCAACGCTTTTCTCCTGCTGCCACTCTATTTCGATGAACTTGAATATTGCCAGACGCCCACTCCATTTAATCGCCGGCGCGTTTGCAATGGCGGTGATTGTCGCAATGTCTCCGCGGGCGACCGCTCAGGGCGGCCCAGCCGTCGTGATCGTCACGGAGGTGCAGCAGCAAGACCTGGCCGCCGAGCAGACCTTTGTCGCCAACGTTCGCCCGCGGCGACGAAGCACGATCGGTAGTGCCGTCGTTGGCCGCGTGGAAGCGTTCCTCGTTGATGCCGGCCAGGCAGTCGAGCAGGGCCAGCCACTAGCACAGCTACGAATCAAAACGATCGGGATTGAGATCGCGGCTGCCGAAGCCGAACTTCGCCTGCGGCGTGCCGAACTCGCCGAATTGGAAAACGGTTCTCGGCCTGCCGAAATCAAACTCGCCGAAGCGACTGCTCAAGCCGCCGATGCAGCGAGGAAATATGCGGAGGCAAAATTCCGCCGCTTCGAACGAATCTACAATAAAGCGTCGAGCGTTTCGCAAGATGAATACGAGTCCTCGCAGGCCGAGGCGCTCAAAGCGAACGCCGAGCTCGCGATCGCTCAAAGTAATCTCGAACTCGCGCAAGAGGGACCTCGTCCCGAACGCATCGAACAAGCCGCTGCCCAAGTCGCCGTGAGCGAACAAACCGTCGAGGGGCTGCGAGATCGCGAGGCCAAGTACACGATTCGCTGTCCTTTCGATGGCTACGTCTCGGCAGAACTGACCGAGACGGGAGCGTGGGTCAATCAGGGCGACTTGGTCGCCGAAGTCGTTGAAATTGATCCGGTCGAAGTCGAAGTGTTTGTGCCCCAAACCAATATCCGGTTCGTCCACACAGGCATGGAAGTCGAGGTGGTTGTGGAAGCACTCGATGGTGAAGTGTTCACGGGTAGCGTCGATCAAATCATTCCCGTGGCCGACGAACGCTCGCGAACGTTTCCCGTCCGCGTCCTCGTGCCCAATCCCAAAGTCAGCGGTCGGCCTCGGCTGCTGCCCGGGATGCTCGCCAAAGTTGCGTTGCCATCGGGCGAACAACAAAAGCGTTGGATGGTTCCCAAAGACGCGTTGCAGTTGGGTGGGGCAACGCCAGTGGTTTGGAAAGTGGTTGATGGTAAAGCTGTGGTAGTGCCCATCCGCACAGGTCCGTCCAGCGGAGCATTGATCGCGATCACTCCGATCGATGAAGCCGCGATCCATTCTGGTGATTCCATCATCACGCGTGGCAACGAACGCGTCCGACCAGGACAGCCCGTCGTCATATCCAAATAGTGTGCCGACAGGTACAGTTGGGCGACAACACATCCATCCATCAACAAACACGAAATTAGTTCATGTTGCTGCTCACGTTGGAAGGTTTTACGCCCGCAGCGTTATCGTGCTATGGATCGTCTTGGAACCGCACCGAAGCGATTGATACGCTGTCGTCGATCGGGACGACCTGGGACCGCGTCATCACTCCTCTCACCGATCCGCTTGCCCTGCTCGATCGTTGGCTCTCCTGCGAAAAACTTCCGGCGGCCGATATGGTCGTCGTGACGGACGATGAACGGCTCGGCAGGTTGCCCTCCGCCGACGCAATTGGTGAGCTGATCGTGGTTCCCCAATCAGGCAACGACTGCGTCGCCAATTCGATGGAGGAGACAACGCTCGCGTCGCTCGTCGCGATCGCTGCGGAGCAACTGCCCGACAATCCTCACGTTTGGCTGCACAGTCGGTTCCTGACTCGGCGTTGGGATGCGCCGCGAGACCTCTTCCCAGTCGACCAGCTCGACGAGCCCGACCTGGCACCCCTGGATGCGTCGGAGTCCCTCGAACTCGAAATGGAACTCGCCCAAAGCAGCGTGGCGGATGATCGATCCGGCGTTCCTGGGATTTTACCGGACTGGAGGCCACCCCATTTCTCACGCCAGCCAAGTGACGATCCCGATCTCGTGATGGCATGGATGCGCACCTATGGATGTCAAATCCGGCTCGTGGACGCCCTGTTCGGACTGTTGCACTCGGTCGCTGGCGAGACCGGGCACAAGGCCATCGTCCTGGCGGGCACCAGCGGATTCTCGCTTGGACAAAATGCAGCGATCGGCCATCGCACCGGTCCGCTGCGTTCGTGTCACCTCCACGTGCCGTTGATCGCCGCTACTTTGAATGAGCAATCAACGGTCACCGACGCTGACCGGCGCCGCGGGGCGATGGGCATTCGCAATCGAGACGTGACTTCTGCTGACTCGCTACCGGAGGTTATTGCCGCGATCACAATACATCCACGCCAATCACCGGTGAGTCCTGAAACATGGGCGGCCAAACGCGACCACGAACTTGCCAGTGAGCAGCCCGGTGTGGTCACCCGGCACGGAGACCAAGCTGCCGCGATCACGACCCAAGATTGGTTCTACGTCGCTGCGGGCGTGCAAGCCGACCGCGACAACGCACCCGTCGATGAGACCCAGGACTCACTCGGGCATCTTTTCCTGAAGCCAGATGATTCATGCGACATCAACGACGTTGCGAGATTGAAAGCGGAGACGGCGACACAACTGTTTCACGAAATGTCGCAGCCTCGAACCCAGCGGGTTGGCCAACAATTTAAAATTTGAGGTCAGCTCGCTTGAACATGATCTACCCGCAAAACAGTGGATTCTACATTGGATAGCCTTCCTCGACACTATCAATCCACCGCTTCGCTCACGCCGCTCGGCCTCGTCAATCTCCGCGTCAATTGATCGGCGATTAGAACGACAGCGGCGGCGATCAGTGCGAGAGCAATCAGCAACATCAGGCTGCCATCATACTGGTCCGGTGTGATCAACGTCGTCTTCTGGAATTTGAGTTCTAGATCCGCGGTCTCCGGTGTAACGGCTTGAAGCGGCCATAGCCGACCGACCGAGCCAATCATCAGGCCGATCAGAGTTGCCATCGTGACGTCGCGATGATGGTCGAGCAGGTAATTCAGTACACGTGAGAAGGCCAGTAAGCCGAAGCCGCAGCCAACTGTGAAGACGGTGAGCCGGACAAGGAGCATGGGGTCGATGTCGAGTTTGAAGAATTGCTTTACCATCCCGATCACGGGCTCGTAGACGCCCAGCAGCAGGAGCACGAACGCGCCGCTGATGCCTGGCAAGATCATCGCGCAGATCGCGATGGATGCGCTGAAAAACAAATACAACAAATTAATCTCGCCCGCGCTGGCGGGTATCTGTGAGACCCCCAACGCAATCCCGACGCCAGCGCCTAGAGCGACGAAACGCTCGGGGCTCCAACCGACAACATTCCGCCGGACCACCCACACGCTGGCCACCACCAGCCCGAAGAAAACTGCCATCGTTTCGTTCATGCGGTGCACCAGCAGCCAGTGCATCAGCCCGGCGAGCGTACCGATGCCGACAACGATGCCAACGCCGAGCGCGACCAGGAAACGCAGGTCGAGTTTATCTGAAAGTGCTTTCAACTGGCCTGAGACAAGCAGTTTGGCAGCGTCACTGTCGATATGGCTGATCGATGCGATCAACCGATCGTAGTGGCCGAGGATCAGTGCGACCGTGCCGCCGCTAACACCCGGAACCGTGTCGGCAGCTCCCATACAGAATCCCCGAAAAACGTTAATCACATCGCCTGCGATTGTCCGAGGTGTCGCCGGTGAGCCGCCGGCGTTCGATGCGGGTGGCTGGACAGCAGACGAGGCGTCGCAATCGTTAATTTCAGAAGCGTTCGTCACAGTGGGGGCTTGTTACCGAGAGGTTATGCGGAAAATCTTGGGCCCAGGGTGGGCTGGCACAGCGGCTAAGGTAGTTTGCTACAAGCTGTTGGCAATGCCGCATCCCTTTTCACTTTTTGCAAAGACTTCTCTGACGTGACTGAACTTCTACGTGTTTTGATTCTCGCTGTGGTCCAGGGTATCGCAGAATTCCTGCCGATCAGTTCCTCGGGCCACCTTGTCGTCCTCAATAATCTACTGGGCGGACTCGGAGAATCGGCGACACTGGTAATCATCCTCCATGCGGGCACTCTCGGTTCGATACTCGTCGTGTATTGGCGGCGGATCCTCGATTTAATTTCGCGTGATCGCCGCGTGATTGGCTTGATGGTGATCGGTACGCTGCCGGCCGTTGTCGTCGGGTTGACGATCAAGAAAGGATTTCCATGGATCACTGAGGCGCCCTTGATTGCTGCCCCGATGTTGATTTGCACGGGGCTGCTGCTGGTAGTGCTCGGAAAACTGCCAGATCGTTTCGGTCGGTACAATCAGATGAGCTGGGTAAGCGCGTTTTTAGTCGGATGTTTTCAAGCTGTGGCCATTCTCCCGGGGATTAGCCGCAGCGGATCGACCATTTTCGCTGGCCGGCTGATAGGTTTGAGCAAGGAGGACTCCGTCACGTTCTCGTTTTTGCTCGCGATTCCCGCAATTTGCGGTGCCGTGACGCTTGCAATCAAGGATTTGATCGACGGGAGTGAGGCGGCAAGTACGTTGCCGATCTGGTTGCTGCTTGTCGGGGCGCTGAGTGCTTTCGTGGTCGGTATTGCAGCTTTGAGATGGTTGATTCGATGGAGCCAAGAGGACCGTTTACACTGGTTTGCTTATTGGTGCATTCCCGTCGGGATCGTCTTCACGCTGTATTATTGGGAGTATGTTGGCCACTGAGGCACGCGAGTTGCATGCGCATGTAATCGACACTTATCGAGGCCGGTCGCGCTGGTGTAGGATGCAACGGCACTCGTGATCGATTTACTCGCCCATGCAGATTTATGGCCAAGACACAACTTACCGAGCGCCAAAGAAATGTTTACGAGCTGATCCGCTCGCTCATTCAGAGTCGTGGCTATGGTCCGACTGTGCGGGAGATCGGAGAGCATTTTGAGATTAAGAGCCCCAACGGTGTGATGTGCCACTTGCGTGCGCTGGAGAAAAAGGGATTGATCACTCGAAAAGCCAACAAATCGCGGGCAATCGAGTTGACAGGAGAGCACGCTCGGAGCGTCTCGGCGATGCCCCTGTTGGGCATTGTCTCGGAGCATCCCTCGACAGTGGAAGCGGGTTCTACCCACATGATTGATTTGGGCAGCGCGCTCGCGATAGGCGAGCGATTCGTGGTTCAGGTGTCCGGAAATTCTTTTTCAGAGCGGGGAATTCATGACGGCGATTATCTCATCGTTGATTCGGACCGCGAAGGCAAGCAAGGGGACCTCATCGTTCGTCAGCTTCCCAGTGGCCAAGCGTCCCTGTCGGTATGGGGTGATCGACCGGGGGGGGGAGAAGACATGCTCGGTGTAGCGGTTTCGATGGTTCGAGAAGCGATCTAAACTGCTCGCACTTTCTGTTTATCAAACTAAACTTTTGTTAGGGAGGCAGTCTCGGGGGAGATTGCTATTTCAATATCTCGTTGGCTCTGGCGAGCCCAAGCTACAAGTAGGATCGATGAAGTCAGTTATCTACGCCGTTTTGGCGGCAATGTTGGTTACCTTAGCGAACGCGGATTTTGCCACAGCAGGCGAACCAGGCTGGTCGCCGGTCGTCGTCGCTCGAGGCGACTATCGAGAACAGATCAAATCGCTGCCGATGGAACAGCGGCCCTATCGACCGCTGCACTTCTATGGAAACACCGTCCGACGAATGCACTATCACGGTACACCCGCCCCATCCCTGCGTGAAATCGTCGCTCCGGTCTTCATCCAGCGTTCACGATTGAGAGGCTGGTAGGTGCTTATTTCGACGATTTACGGCTGAGAATCCAGTCGGCTAGACGCGGCGAGATCGCGCCCAAGCTCATCAGCAATCGCGTCTTGGCAGGGATGATGATTTCGATCTCGCGTTTCTCGATGCACTGCAGCACTGCGGCTGCGACGGTTTGGGGCGTGAGAAGTTTCAACTTAGCTCCCCCGCCCGGCTTGGAAGCACTGGCAGGGAGACCTGATTCGTCTTCGACGCCATACCGGTTGGGCGGACGTGAACTGGCAATCGGCCCCGGGCAAACCAATCCGACATGCACTCCGTCGGCCGCGCACTCCAGTCGCATCTGCCTTGTCATGCCAGCCAACGCGTGCTTGACGATAACGTAGCCCCCCAAGAACCGCGGTGCCACGCGGCTGGCGAGTGATCCGATATTGACGACGACTCCCTTGGATTGACGAAGGGCCGGCAAGCACGCTTGGCTGCAGACCAGAGCAGTGATCACATTGGCTTCGAAAAGCTCTCGGAGCAGCGCGGGGTCGAGGGATTCAATCCGGCCGCGATCGCTGCGACCAACGACATTGACGAGCACGTCAAGCCGCCCGAAGCGATCCAGGTGGGAGTCGACCGCGATTTTCAAATCCACCGGTGACGAGGCATCAGCAGCGCAGGTCTGCAGGCACGCCGCATCGACCGCCTCCTCCAGCAGTGTTTCTCGTGCCGTCGCGAGACGTCCGGCATCGCGCCCAAGAATCGTGACGGAGTAACCGCGAGCAAGTAATATTCGCGAAATCGCCAGCCCCAGCCCCGCCGAGCCGCCACTCACGATGGCAGCCTTATTCATATTCGAGGTTTTTTGTTGCATCAGTATCATCGTTTTGCCACCATAGCCGACCCCAGGCCGCTTACCGCAAGGATTTGGAACCATTCTTGGTAAATCTTATGAAAGAGCGTGCAAATCATAACCCACTCCGTCAGCCAGGGACCACATCACCTCCCTCATGATTACAGCGGGTTGCTAAACGAACAGCCCGGCTGTGAGCATTGAGTACATTATTGTTCTCGGCCTGTCCCACTTCCGATACTCTCATCAAAAACTTGTCGTATGTCACGTCCACGCTTGAATGAAGCTCGCACGAAAATCGTCGCCACAGTGGGCCCAGCCTCTGACAGCGTCGAACAGCTAGCCGCGCTGATTGAGGCGGGTGTCGATGTGTTCCGTATCAACAGTGCTCACGGCAGCATCGATCAGCATGCGGAAAAACTCGCCAATATCCGGGCGGCGTCGGCGCAAACAGGCTTCCCCGTCGGCGTGCTACTCGACTTGGCAGGGCCAAAGATCCGATTGGGGCAACTGTCTCGCGAGCCGCTTGCGTGCCCACTCGGCGCTCGATTTGCATTTGTGCGAGGCCATGATTCCGAGCGAGAAAACGAGTTGACGAGCACCTACCCGCGGCTGATCGACGAGCTGGAACCTGGAGACCGCGTGATGCTGGCAGACGGTGTGGTGGCACTGCAGGTCGAATCCGTCACGTCGTCGAGGGCGGAATGTGTGGTGGTCGCGGCAGGCGAGATTCGCAGCCGTCAGGGTGTCAATCTACCCGGCGTCAAACTGTCCGTCGCGGCGATGTTGCCTTCGGATATTGAAAATGCGATCTGGGCGGCGAAGCATGAGGTCGACTTCATCAGTCTGTCATTCGTGCGCTCGGCCGAGGATGTCCGCAGCCTCAAGGATCTGCTCAATAGCTACGAATGCAAGGCACTCGTGATCGCTAAGATTGAAAAGCCCGAGGCACTCGCTAATCTTGAACGTATCGTCAACGAGGCCGATGGTATTATGGTTGCCCGCGGAGACCTCGGTGTCGAGATTGACGTCGCGGAAACCCCCGTTGCGCAAAAACGGATCATCGCCACCTGCAAACGGCTGATGAAACCCGTTATCGTCGCCACGCAGATGCTGGAATCGATGCACCACAGTCCGCGGCCGACGCGGGCTGAAGCGTCCGATGTCGCCAACGCGGTGCTCGACGGCGCCGACGCCTGCATGCTCAGCGGCGAGACCGCGATCGGCAGCTTCCCGCGCGAGAGCGTTGCGACAATGGACCGGATCATGTTCAAGACCGAACAGAGCATGGTCGTCGATCTGAATGTTCGCACCGGGAACGTCGAGGACGTGCACCGCACCACACGCGCGATCACGCGCGCGGCGATCGAGGTGGCCGAAGCGATTGGTAGCAAATTGATCACCGTCGCAACCCATAGTGGGGGCACAGCGTGGGTAAAAAGCAACACTCGTTCGCTGATACCGACCGTCGCCGTCAGCGATCACCTCGCTTCAGTCCGCCGGATGAATTTGTTCTGGGGGATCGAGCCAATCTTTTGTGAAGATATCGCGGACCTCGCTCACCTCATCGAACAAGTCTCCCACTGGGCATGTGACCAAACGGAAAATGGCATGAGCGTGATCCGCCCGGGTGATACAATGGTTGTTGTCAGCGGCAATAATGTGGTCGAGGGTGCCGACAACGTGATCTCCGTGCACACATTATCATAAGGGCGGCAAAAAATTGGGTGTTGCAATCCCACTTTTTCGGTCTCGTCGTGGCCGCAACCGCCCTGGGTAACTTTCGCGCCCAGATGTCTCAACTCATATGCGTGACGATTGCCTCGACGCGCTGCAGTTCGCGATCACCGACCCTGAAGGCCACTTTTTTGGTACACGGTTTGCTTCCTGTATTGGTCCGTTGATCATTCGCTCGCTGTCTAACCAGAACATTTGAGTTCTACCGGGCGACAACACGACACCATGAAAGGAATAACGATGGCTATTAAGCAAGAAACCAAAGGCCAGTGGAATCAAATCCGCGGGTCCGTCAAAGAGAAATACGGTCAAATCACCGACGACGAGCTGAGTCAAGTCGAGGGCGATCAGGAGCAGTTGATTGGCTTGATTCAACAAAAAGTCGGTGCTGCCCGTTCCGAAGTCGAGGATTTTTTGAGCAAGATTTATGACGACTGCGGAGCGAGCTTCTCATGGACCGGTGAAAAGCTGAGCCAGGGCTATCGCGATTCGACCAGGGCGGTGTCCAGCCATCCGGCTGAATCGGTTGGGGCGGCACTCGGTATCGGGATCCTCATCGGTGTGGCGATTGGTTATTCCCTGGCCGCAGATCGCTACCGCGAGCCGACCTGGCGTGAACGTTGGAATGGTCGGTAAGACGATCGCCGTCCGCACACATCTATTTCACATTTAGGAACTACAAATCATGGCCTCAAGCACCCAATCAACTCAGTCCCGCTCGACAGTCGCAGACATGCGGAATCGCCTCGATGGTGCGACTCACACGACGACTGAAAATCTACAAGCGTACGGCAGTCACTACGTCGCTGAGCCTGCCAAAGACGTCTTTGGCCTGCTGCGAGACTACGCCAAGGACCGACCCGACGTGGCCGCAGTGTGGCTATTCGGAGCGGGTGTATTGGTAGGCTGGAAGTTACGCGGCTAACTGCGGCGGTAGGAATTTCCAGCACAATTGTATTTCAGCGGAATCTCGCTACAAACAAGCGGTCTTAGCACCTGTCCTTGCCCCCTGAGATTCCGATGAGAGTTACCGATTTCCTCGAAACGCATTTCCGTCACTTCAACGCGCGCGAACTGCGTGATGCCGCCCGGTCTTATGGGGAGTTCGTGGCCGGCGGAGGCAAGATGATGGTAACCCTCGCAGGGGCAATGAGTACTGGGGAACTAGGGATCTCACTTGCTGAAATGATTCGCCAAGGTAAGGTACACGCGATCACGTGTACTGCGGCAAACCTGGAGGAGGATCTCTTTAATCTTGTCGCCCATGACGAATACCGCACGATCCCCAACTGGCGTGCGTTGTCAGTGGAGGATGAAGTGCAACTTCGAGACGCTGGTTTTAACCGCGTCACCGACACGTGCATTCCCGAAACGGTAATGCGACACCTCGAGCATCGCTTAACGAAATTGTGGGTGGAGCAGGCAGCGAGCGACCGGACCAGCATGCCGTGCGATTTCATGTTCGCGCTGCTTGATGATCCGACATTCACGGAGCATTTTCAGGTGCCGCGCGAAAATAGCTGGATCGCTGCGGCGAAGGATGCGGGCATTCCGATCTATACGCCGGGCATCGAAGATTCGACACTCGGTAATATCTACGCCGCCCGCGTTCACGATGGTACCGTCCCTAATCACACGGCCTTCGCACCGGGAACGGAGCAGATGCAGCGGTTGATTCAGTGGTATGAGGAAAACAGTAGTGATAATCCTATCGGTATTTTTCAGATCGGCGGCGGAATCGCGGGCGATTTTCCCATCTGTGTCGTTCCATTGCTCAAGCAAGATCTGGAAAAGGATGTCCGGTTGTGGGGCTACTTTTGCCAGATCAGTGACGCGGTGACGAGCTACGGCGGTTATAGCGGGGCGGTCCCCAACGAGAAAATCACGTGGTACAAACTCGATCCAGAATCACCCAAGTTCATGATCCAAAGTGACGCTACCATCTGTGCGCCGCTTGTGTTTGCCCACGTGCTGGGTTGGTAAACTCTTATCGCCGGTTTCTAATGTGAGCCTTCTTTATCCCAGAATCGATTCTCCGGCTCGAACTCCGCTCCTTCATTTCGATCGCGACGCACCTATGAAACGCATCTGTCAGTTACCACGCCGTGTTTCAGGCGGCACCGTCTGCACGCCCCTTTTTGTGCTATTGATAGCGGGATCGCTCACGTCGACATACCGTGTGAACGCAGCGGACATCGCTCAAAAAGAGGCGGCTCCCGATAAAAAGGTCTCGGGAATCGACCAGTCGCTATTTAGCAAATCGGTCAAGCCGGGCGAGAACTTTTATGTTTATGCCAACGAGCAGTGGTTGGACGATACACCCATTCCCGCTGACAAATCGAATTATGGCATCTTTACGGTCCTCGATGACGAGACTCGCGAGCAGGTCCGCGCACTGATCGAAGCGGCGGCGGAAGAAGACGCGGAGGAGGGCACCCCCAGTCAGAAGGTTGGCGACATGTATCGCTCGGTGCTTGATGTCAGCAAACGCAATGACATCGGAATCGCACCGATCCAGCCTCTGTTGCAGATCGTTGAGAATATTGATTCCCCAAAAGATCTCGCTACTGCAATGGGCAGGCTTGTCCGCCAAGGGGTGTACGGTCCCATCGCCCCTTACGTTAGTGTCGATGCCAAGCACAGCGATGAGTACATCGTCTATCTCACGCAGGCCGGATTGACGCTGCCCGATCGCGATTATTATCTCGAGGACGAGCCCCGCTACAACGAGTTACGCGGTGAACTCAAGACCTACATTGCCGACATGCTAGCTGCGATCGGTACCGAAAACGCAGCGGAGGCCTCGGAGCAAGTCTTCGAGATAGAAAAGCAGATCGCCGAGCGACAATGGACTAAAACTGAGAATCGTGATCCCGACGCGACCTACAACCGCAAGACGATGACCGAGCTCGACGAGCTGGTCGATCAGTTTCCAGTCGATCAGATGCTGGATGCCGCAGAGATCAAGGACCAAGCCGCCATCGTTGTTAGCCAACCGAGTTTCTTCACCGAAATTGATGCCGTGCTCACCGACACGCCCCTCAAAGCTTGGAAGAGCTATCTCGCTTTTCACGTTGTGGACTCCTATGCGTCGGCGTTGACGGAAGATTTGGAAGAACGACACTTCGAATTTCACGGCAAAGCGGTCTCGGGCACCGACGAGCAGCAACCGATGTGGAAACGTGCCGTTGATGCAACTGGATCGGTCCTTGGCGAAGTCGTCGGGCAGCTCTATGTGGAAAAACATTTCACACCGCAGGCAAAAGCCCGCATGAATGAGTTGGTCAATAACCTCAAGGTAGCATTCGCCCAGCGGATTAAGTCCCGCGACTGGATGGGCAAAGGCACCCAAAAGCAGGCCCAGGTGAAACTCGACAAATTCACCACCAAAATCGGCTACCCCGACGAATGGAAAGACTACTCCAAGCTGACGATCACGGACGCCTCGCCCGCTACCAACATGATAGCAGCCGCCCGGTTTGAATTCGATCGCGATCTGAACAAGCTGGGCGGACCGATCGACCGCAATGAATGGCACATGACGCCGCAAACGATCAATGCCTACTACAATCCGACAATGAACGAGATTGTATTTCCCGCCGCAATCTTGCAGCCCCCATTTTTTAATATGGCCGCCGACGATGCGGTGAATTACGGAGGCATTGGCGCCGTCATCGGTCACGAACTGAGCCACGGCTTCGACGACAAAGGCAGCAAGTACGATGGCGATGGTAACCTACGCAACTGGTGGACACCGACCGATCGCGAAGAGTTTGAGAAACGTGCCGCGGGCCTGAGTGCCCAGTATGACGAGTTCAAACCATTTCCGGACATGAATGTCAACGGAGAACTCACCCTCGGTGAGAACATCGGTGACCTCGGTGGCCTCGCTGTCGCCTATGCTGCCTATCGACTGTCCCTCGATGGCAAAGAGGCACCCATCATCGATGGGCTGACTGGTGATCAACGTTTCTTCTTAGGATGGTCCCAGATTTGGCGTCGGTTGTATCGTGAGCAAGAGCTTCGCAAACGCTTGATCACCGACCCCCATAGTCCGAGCGAATTTCGAGTGAATGGCATCGTACGCAACATGGACGAGTGGTACGAGTCCTTCGATATCGACAAAACTGACAAGCTCTACGTTGCACCGGAGAACCGAATTCGGATCTGGTAGCCGTAAGACTCAGTGCCTATCCGAAAAGGGGTCTGACCCTCTCCCGCAAGGCCGCTAACAACTTGGAAAAACGACTCGCCTGCAAAGGGTCAGACCCCTTTTCGGATCGGCTCGAAGTCACCGGATCTAAGCCGTTTCCCACCGAATTGCCAGCACCCGCGCTGCGGCCAGCAACCCGAACGCGGCGGCCATCAGTACGGTGAGCTGAGGGCCGAGTTCGCCCACCGGCAGCTCACGCCAGAAAACTTTGTCGTAGCCATCGAGCGCCCACGCATTGAACGTCCACAGCCCCGCACGCTGCAAGGATTCGCTCATGACGTAACGCGGCACCATTGACCCGCCCAACGCGCTCATCGTCAAGATGGCGATCACGGATAGGCCGCCGAGTTGACCGCGTGTCCGGCATAGCGTTGCTAAAAATAAACCAAACGATGCCGCTGCTGCAGCAGTCGCGATCGTCATGATGGTGAACCCATCGATGTGTCCAAGCAAATCCAATCCAAACACGAGCTGGGCCCAGATAAACATGACTGTTACCTGCACGCAGCCCAAGAGCGTCAGATAAAACCACTTGCCCAGCAGCAATTGATCCATCGTCAACTGCGTCGCGAGTAAACGCTCGAGCGTCTGGTTTTCGCGTTCCTCCAGCAGCACGCCACCACCGGTGGACGCGTTAAAGAGCAAAAACATGACCGCGATCCCAGCGGCATAAACACTGATGACCGGATTGGATTTGCCTTCACACAGAATATTCACCACTTCAATTTTAGGCGGGCCGAACGTTGGTGGGGCTGGCGGGGAAGCACTCGATTCAGTTTGCGGTTGCGATTTTGCAGCCCCGTTACGGACCAAGGGTGTAAGCTCGCTGTCGGATTGGCGAGCCAGGGTGTCGGATGGACCGGCATCACCATCAGGCCCGACGGGAGGAGCGACCGATGGCATCGCCTCGCCCATCATGGTCTGCGTGACGAGGGCGGCCACCACTTGGCTGGCGACTTTGTCGGAGGCATCATTGAGCAGTTCGGCCGACAATCTGCCGTGTTGGACGTCCCAGTTGATTACGACAGCGATCGTGGCCACGCCGCGACGGACCATTGTCTCGGCAGTTTTTCGATCAAGTAGGGTGGCGTCGTCGGGTGCCGGCATGACCCTCAGACCTTCGCTTTCGCTGAGCTGGTCGATGACCTGCTGGCAACGCTCGGCAGCATCCGTGTTGGTGACCGAAGCCTGGGTCGCATTGACCAGCACCACTTTGACTCTCGGTGTCGTGCCCACGCCGTGTGTAAAGATCCACGCGAAGATGCTGAAAAACGCAATCGGCACGACGAACGTCAGCAACCATTCGACACGGTTGTGACGGAGTCGACGCAGATGTATCTCAATGACTTTCCAAATCACAGAACGTTCAATCCCGCAGCTCGCGACCGGTGAGATGTAAAAACACGTGATGTAACGTGGGACTCTGCACCTCAACGTCAGCCACAGAGTAGCGTGCCGCACCGACGGCCTGGATCAATCGGGGCAGTCCTACCGCGATCTCAGGCACTTTGGCCGTCACGACGCACTCGCCTGGCCGTGCCGTCAGCGATAGACCCGCGGTGGCGAGGGGCTCATTGCCCTCACCACGCAAGGGTTGGGCAAGTTGAATCCTTACCACACGGTCGATGCCGATCGTGGATCGCAGTAGTTCTTCAAAAGTGCCGGCAGCGACGACGCGTCCATGATCTGCGATGACGATCCGATCGCACTGTCTCTCGGCTTCGTCGAGATGATGGGTCGTCAACAGGATCGAGGTACCGCGTTCGCTGAGCTGGTCGAGCATCACAAAAATCCGCTCGCGGCTTTGCGGGTCCACTCCCACGCTGGGCTCGTCCAGGAGCAGCACTTCTGGCTCGTGAAGCACGCCGCAAGCCAAATTGATTCGACGTTTCATGCCCCCCGAAAACGTTCCCACCAGTTCATTGCCCCGATCGGCCAGTCCTGTCCACGTTAGCGCCCACTCGACTTGCCGCTTCAGCGTTGCCCCGCGCAGCCCATAAAAGCGACCGAAGGCAAGCAGGTTTTCTCGCGTCGTCAAATCGACATACAGCGCGATTTCCTGGGGGACGAGGCCGAGCATATGACGGGGGGAATTGCGTTGGACCCGCTGACCCAGGAATTCGATTGTGCCGGAATCCGGCTGAGCACGCCCGGACAGGCAGCGGATCATCGTTGTCTTGCCTGCTCCGTTAGGTCCGAGGTATGCCAGTCGCTCGCCCTGACGCAGTTCAAACGTGATCCCGTCGAGGGCCACGTGCGGCTTCGCTGTACGGTTTCCAAATCCCCATCCCGAACCCGCCACCGGGTAGCACTTGCGCAAATCCTTCACGGAGATCGCGGCGGGCGAATTGGAGATCAATATGGACTTCTTTGACGAAATGAGAGAACCGAACCACGCAATCTTAGCGGATCGTCAATCGCAGCGGAAACCCGATTTTGAGTTCGCATGCACCTACCATGAATCAGCCTCCCCTCTGCTCGCTGCGGGCAGGGGCGGCGCGGTGAAGGGGTTCCGCCATCGATCTTCATGAGCATTCTCTCCTCCCCGCCCAGACGGGCGCAGCCGTCCGGCTACGATTGCACCATCTCATCGGCGACAACGGCGAGCGTCTCGACCAAATGGAATGCCGTCATGCCCGCCGTGGAAATACTTTCCGCAGCAACATCGCCGGCCCGTCCATGAATCCAAACGCCCAGCCGAGCGGCATCCCAGCCGGACAAACCCTGTCCCAGCAACGACGTGATCACGCCGGTCAGTACGTCGCCGCAGCCCGCTGTGCTCATCCCAGGATTGCCGGTGTCATTGACGTAAATGGGGCGAGGTTGGTCTTTCAAGCTGCCGTCAACAACATGGGTGGGACCGCCTTTGACGACGATCGTGATCGCGAGTCGCTCTGCCATCTGCTGGGCGGCGGCTAGCTGAGCTTGCTCATCGCTGACATCGACCCCCGTCAATCGCGCAAGTTCGCCTGGATGAGGGGTCAACACCACCGGTGAGCTCTCCGACGCACGCGCAAAGGCGTCATCGTCAAAAAAATGTTCTTTCGAAATGATGTTCAGGGCGTCGGCGTCGATCACCAGCGGAGTCCGACGCTGCCGCAGCAACTCCTCGACGATGATCGTGCTACCTTCGCCGGTTCCCATTCCCGGTCCCACACCGATCGCATCTTGACGAGAGACAGAATCACGCAGTTCGGGCCACGCTTCGGCGGCGAAGTTTCCATCGAGGCAGGGCAGGGCGGTCGTCATCAACGCGGGATGAAAACTCGCGACCGATTCGAGAATTCGGTCGGGAACCGCGGCGGCGACCAATCCTGATCCCGTATGCAGCGCCGCGATCGACGATAGCGCAATGGATCCGGCCATCCCCCGCGATCCGCCCACCAACAACACACGGCCAAACGTGCCCTTGTGATCGGCGGTTTCACGCGACGGCAAATGCTGGGGGGGCAAAGAGGACTCACTCATGATTGTTCAGCCTTTCAGCTCATCGCGAAGGTGGAGACGTTTCGCTACTATTCTTGGCGTTGAGCCTCGCCGCAATCAACCCAGCCAAATAGGCGCCTTTGAACCCAGCGTCAATATTCACCACGGCAACGTTGGGGGCACATGAAGTCAGCATCCCCATCAGCGGCGTCAGACCGGCAAAGTTCGCGCCATATCCCGTGCTCGTGGGCACCGCGATCACCGGCACCGCGACATGCCCAGCGACCGTTGGCGGGAGTGCTCCCTCCATGCCGGCGATCACGACGATCGCCGCGGCCTTGCGGAGCTCCGGCACTGCGGCCAAAACACGTTGCGGCCCCGCCACACCGATATCATCGATCCGGTCCGTGGCAACGCCCATCCACGCCAGTGTTTCGGCGGCCTCTTCGGCCACCGCCGCGTCGGTGCTGCCCGCCGTCACGACAGCGACGTGAGCAACATTTTCCTCACGCACCGGAGCGGTGAGTTGAGCTGCGGTGCTGGCGATCCGCATCGTTCGAGCGAGGGGGTTATGGTGCGTGCAGTGAAAATTGCGTCGTAACTGCGCCGCCGCCGTGGAATCAATCCGGGTGATCAAACAATGCTCCCCAGCATCGAGCTGGGTCTGGACAATCCGGATCATCAACTCCGTGCTCTTGCCCTCGCCGTAGATCACTTCACCAAACCCACATCGCGCCCGACGTCCGATGTCAACGGTCGCTCCAAGGATCGGAGCCATGCTGTCGGTAACGGATGTCTCGTCATGTTTCAGAGCAAGCATACCTGACAAATCGTCCGCTGCCTCTTCGATCGCCAACGTTCCCTTGGCGACCGCCGCTAACACTTCCAGCAGGGCAGGGCAGGGGGCTTCATGGCCGGCGAGCGTCGAGGGTAGGGCAGGGGAGTTCATCGGAGATCTTACGTGGGGTGGGCACAGAAGGGGGGAAATTCGAGCTCGAACGATACACAATTTAACAGTGTCGCCGGCGGGCGGGGTGACAATAACCGAAGACTTGGACCGATTGGCAATCACGCCTGCGAGCAGGCCCCCTTTTCGATTCGGTTGTGAAATGCTCTCTTCCCCCTACAATAGACAATTTTACCCCGCATATGGATGCTGATTCGATATGAAAAGTTGCGTGCTGGCTTATTCCGGTGGACTCGATACCTCGGTCATCCTCGGGTGGTTGCAAGACCAAGGCTACGAAGTTCACTGCGTTTACGTGGATTTAGGCCAGCCCTGTGAAGATCGCGATGCGATCATGGAAAAAGCCCGCAATTGTGGCGCAAAATCCTCTCGGCTCGTCGACGTCCGCGAAGAACTGTGCCGCGATTTCGCTTTCCCGGTACTCGCCTGGCAAGCCAAATACGAGCAAATCTATCTGCTCGGTACCTCGATCGCCCGCCCGCTGATCAGCAAAGTCTGCCTCGAAGTCGCTCGCGAAGTCGGTGCGACCGCCTACGCCCACGGGGCCACCGGCAAAGGCAACGACCAGTGCCGCTTCCAACTCGCCGCCGAGGCTCTCAATCCGGATATCGAAATGATCGCCCCCTGGCGCATCAAATCGTTCCGAGACGCCTTCCCCGGCCGCACGGAACTGATCGAGTACTGTGACGCCAAAAGAATCCCCGTCAAAGCCTCGACCTCGAAGCCGTACAGCAGCGACGAGAACGTGCTGCATATCTCCTACGAGGCTGGCCAGCTCGAAGAACTTACCGTTAACGGAGTCGAACTCGTCGATTTCGGGATGGGCGTCTCGCCCCAAGCAGCCCCCGACAAGGCTGAAGAAGTCACGATCGGATTCGAATCGGGGGTCCCCGTGACGCTCGATGGCAAGAAAGTGTCAGCTCTGGAAATGGTCGAACAACTCAATACGATCGCTGGCCGTAACGGCGTCGGCCGGATCGACATGGTCGAAAATCGATTCGTCGGTATGAAGAGCCGCGGCGTCTACGAGTCACCCGGCATGACGGTGCTCTACAACGCGCTGATGAATGTCGAGCAACTCACCATGGATCGCGACCTGATGCACCTGCGCGACCGGCTCGCTCCGGAAGTCGCCGAAATGGTTTATTACGGGTTCTGGTACACACCCAAAATGGATTCGTTGTTCGCCTTCATTCGCGAAGCCCAAAAACCGGTCACCGGCGAAGTCACGCTGCAGCTCTACAAGGGCAACATCATGGTGTCCTCGCGGCAAAGCCCCAACAGTCTCTACGACGAAGAGATCGCGACCATGGAAGGCGGCGGCACGTACAACCAAGACGACGCGGAAGGTTTCCTGCGAATTCACGGTCTCCCGTGCCGAGTCCAAGGCCGTGTGACGCCGCGCAAATTCTGATCGTCGACCGACGGCTCCTCCCGTCGCGAGCTTCGCCTTTTTATCTAGCGAATTCACAGCAACGCGATGACTGCCCTGAGTCCCGTCAGGGACGGCCGCCCGATGCCGGGGACGCAAGAAATGGACCGCCAAATTGTTCCTTTAGACTCAGATTTCGGCGGCGTTGTGGTTCTTCAATCGAGCCAGAGCGAACGGTCATCCGCGTAAAGGCGAGATCCTGTTCGTCGACGCTCGCAACTTGGGCCACTTGATCAACCGCCGCACCCGCGAGCTTTCCGCCGAGGACATCAACCGGATTGCCGCGACGTACCACGGTTGGCGAACCGGCGAGCCAATCCAAACTGGCTCCCCCCGCCCCACTTCGGGGAGAGGGGCTGGGGGTGAGGGGGCTTCGTCATGAGTGATCTCATTTCGAGCGAGGAATACCGCGATTGGATCGTTTCGATCAAGAGCCGGGGTGCCGAAGGCAAAACCGGGTGAACTACCCCTGGCACCTCACATCCAAGGGTCATTGTTAGAACCAGCGCTGTCCCGAACACGATTTGCATGACAGTAGCTTCGATCTTTAAGATCCAACGACGACGTAATTTGCTAGAGATCATAACCATGAATATCCCATTCAGAACTTTCGTCCACCATTGTGCCGTAGTGATAGCAAAGTGTTGTCTGTGAGTGGATCGTGTCTTCGGTGATGACCGGTTTGAGGTCTTCGGGAATGTCTTCGCTTCGCCGCGTTCGTGTCTGCGTGGTCCGTTTGAGTTCCACCGCAGTCGGGACAGGATTCGCATGGACGATCGCGTGAGCGGTCAGGCCCGGGCACTGGCGGTTGAGTGAGTGCGTGCGACGTGTCCGGGCTGTCCGCCGTGTTTCTTCTTCTTGCCCTTGGACGGCTTGGGCCTGGCCGTCGGCTTTTGATACGGCGGAATGACCGGTGGATCAACCATGGCAGTGGCTTGGGTCTCTTCCATGGCGACAACATCAGAACCAATTCCCCAGTTTCAGCCAAGATCAATTTCAAGGAGCTGAATAGTTACGCTACACCAAAGGCCGCTAATCAATAACCACTAAAGACCAGTCGCGTTGGACCTGAAAAGGTGACGCAGAAAGCTGATACGGATGCACAAGCGAGTTCGCATTTTTCAGGCGAGTGAGTACTCCCGGAATAAACCTGTGTTCATGTCACGATACAAACCAGGGCGGAGGTTGCGAATACCCTTGGGGGATTCATCAAGCAAAGATGGGAGATGGTAAAAGAGTACATCGTGAACATACGCGGTCGATCCGTCATTGAGTGCAGAATACTCGAGTATTTTGGCTAGCTCTGCCTCGGAGACGAGTTGAAGGCCGTAGGTGACACTCTCCTTTGGGTCAACGGCAGTCGTGGTTCCGTGGACCTCCGCTTCGCCGTTAACGAGGGTCGCTGTGATGGCGTTTCGCAAATAGCGATTCTCAGGTCTCACAAAATCCCCAAGAAAACTATTCGGTCGTACAGGCAGGAATTTTACGCAATCGGTTGCCAGGCACTCAGAACCTATACGGAATAACTCTGCTTTCAACACTACATCCGGTCGTCCGTTCCGGGCGACATTTTCTTTAGAGTTGAGTTCGGGCACAGCGTCAACTGCTTCTAGCCAGAGGGTAGCACTACGCTTATCTCCATCGAACCCAATGTCATTTAATGAAATCCGCTCATCAAGACTGACGATTGACTTTGCCTCGTGCTCTGGCAAAGACCTATGCCAAAGTCTTACATCCCCTTGGAGACCGTGAATACTGAACCGAATTTGAATTTCTTTGAAATAATGGCTCATCCGACCGAAGGGTGCGCCGGAGGTTTTCAAGGCATGGCTCAAGCGTCCAATGATAATTTGTGCGAGTTGTCGCTGGACCTTATACTGGGTCTGCCGGGAGAAACGGAATCAAGCTCTGCAGAGGTGCAACTTGACAAGGGATATCCCGGTCGATGGTGCGCCAACGGTGCCGACGGTTCTCGGCGAGTTTCGATTCGCCGAGGACGCTTTTATTAAACAAATCATTGGACACTTGAGTTATGGAGTGCCGGGATAAAACCGGTTTGGAATCGAGAATGAAAGTTTCTTACGAGGAAGGTCTAACCAACTACTTCGGCCTCCGGCGGAGGTGCGACGAAGGTAACAACGTCGTGCTGAGCGTCCGTGCAGGGGGAAGCGTAGGCCAGCTAATTGAGCTCCGAAATCAGGTCTTCCATGTGCCGACCGTGTCATATGCGTCGGGAAGGCAACACCAGCTACACCGCTTTGGTAAGGGTAGTCTGGACATGGCGGAGTCGAAGAACCTGTGCATGCGTGGAAAATTCCAAACGCGAGAACCGGGAAGTCCCATTTGCCCCTGGGGTCAAGTCGTGATGACTCACTGCCAGGGCGACCAGCGAACCTCTATGAGCGCAATTCTGGTATGAACGCGGATGGGATGGCAGATGAGGCCGTAGTACCGTCGACGCGGGTGAACAAAGCTGCGACCGCAGTGGCGGAATCCGCCGAGGAAAGGGACCTCACTGAAGGGAAGTATTGCCGGATTGGCGTCGATGCTTCGGACTCTGAGCCGGAACAAGTATCAATTGGAGCGTCACGGGAAATCACGACGGGTAGCGTCACAGTGTGTCGCGATCGTTTGACCCAACGGAGGAGCCGTATGAGTCAAGGCTCACGTACGGATCTGTGCGGGGGGCGGCTGGCAACAGCCGTCCCTACCGCGATCCTTGAAAACCTCCGGCGCACCCTTCGGTCGGATGAGCCAGAAGTCTTCGCAATTCGTCTTCGCGCACAACTCGTTGTGCATGTTTTTCTTCCGAGCGTTCGCCGGCTAGCGGGCCACGTACCGCACTGTTTATCAATGATGTCATGGATGATCGCCTTTTCGCTCACGAACGCAGTCCTAATCAATCCAGGTTAGGGGCAACGCATCGCGTTGTCACGGAAATTCCGTGAGCGTCTCCTTTACCCTGCGGGAGCGATGGGACCTGCTGAGCGGTGTCTGCCGAGACACGTAGCAAATCGAGAACATCACACAGCGGAATACCCAAATTTGTAATCCGGCTACTGGACGGTTATGCTAGCGAGCCCTCGCAACGCTGCATCTGCGCAGCGTTCACCGTTCTCACCAACCTTCATTGAAAACTGCTCACATGACAGACCGACGAAACTTCCTGAAAACTTCGGCCACCATGGCGGCCCTCGGTTCGGCCACACTTTCGGCCCAGTCTGCTTCCGCTGCTGCGGGTAGCAATGAGCGGATGCGAATTGGGTTCATCGGCCCCGGTGGCCGTGGCTTTGGGGCTCACGTGAAGTCGCTCTGCGAACTCCATGCGGCCGGTCGTGCGATCGATTTGGTCGGTGTCGCTGAGGTGTTTCAGGTCCAACGCGACCGGGTCGCTGATCATATCAAGAAAGAAACGGGTACCGATCCGGGACGCTATGTCGACTATCGCGACATGATCGAAAAAGAGAACTTGGATGCGGTTTGCATCGGTACTCCTGATCACTGGCACCACAAACAAACGATCGATGCGCTTGCCGCAGGGCTGAACGTCTACTGCGAAAAGCCGATGACCAAGACGGTCCAGGAAGCGTTCGACGTCGAAGACAAATGGCGCGCCAGTGGTAAGGTGATGCAGGTCGGCGTGCAATCGACCAGCCTGCCTGTTTGGAACGAGGTGAACAAACTTCTCTGTGACGGCAAGCTCGGCAAGGTTCTGGGGTTCCAAACCGAATACTTCCGCAATTCTGACGTGGGGCAATGGCGGTACTACAAGCTCACTCCCGACATGACCCCCAAAACGATTGACTGGGATCGCTGGCTCGGACGCGAACATGACCTCGCCGACGACATGCCGTTTGATCGCGAAGTTTACAAGCAGTGGCGTCGGTTCTGGCCGTTCGGTAGCGGGATGTTCACGGATCTCTTCGTACACCGCACCACGTCGATGTTGAAGGCGACGGGACTGCGCATTCCTGGACGAGTCGTCGGGGCAGGCGGCATTTATCTGGAGTACGACGGTCGCGGCGTCCCCGATGTGGCGACCGTGGCGGCTGACTTTAATGAGGGTGTCCAGGGATTGGTCACTGCCACGATGTGCAACGAGGAGTCACGCGTCAACCAATTGATTCGCGGCCACTACGGGACCTTTACATTTGGAAACGGTGAGGGCTTTGACGGGTTTGACTTCATTCCTGAACGTGGACCTGTTACGCACGTGCGTCAAGAAGCCGAACGGATCACGACAAAGCCGGTCAACAACACCACGGTGGCGCACTTCGCAAACTGGCTCGACGCCTGCGAAGCCAATGACCCATCAATGTGCAACAACCAACCCGACCTGGGCGCGGCCGCAATGGCGGTCGTGAACTTGGGTGCCCAAAGCTATCGCAAGGGCAAAGTGTACTTCGTCGACGACCGCAAGATCACCGATGTTGATCCGGGTTGGGCGGCGAAATGGGAGGCTCGGTCTTTGGCCGGTGGGCCACCCGTCCACATCCCCGGTTGGAACGCGGGTGATTATGGCAGCACGCAGTCCGACCCGGATTACATGAAGTACGGTGGCCCTTGGGTCGATGGGAAAGATCCGGCCGGCGGTGCTTGATTTTCCTTGCAAATCGGCAGCACCCCAGTCCCGAATGGGACGACGGCACTACGCCGGGGACGCAAGTCCCCGGTTGCTTGCGTAGATGCCAACGTAGCCCCGCGAGGGGCGGCAGGACGACGCTCTAGCACAGAATTCGCTGGGTCGTACCCTTCCGGGATAATGGCACGGCGTACCGACGTGTCTGGGTGGGTAGATTGAAATTCCCAGATCACGCAGCAGGGCGAGAAAACTAAAATGATAGAGTAATTGAAATCCCACATCGACTACCAATGACGTCACGAACCCCATCATCAAAGCTGTCCGCAACCAAACTGTGCGAACGTTCGCAATCAACGCCACCGATCCTACCGTTGCCATCGTCCAAAATGCAGTCCCAAATCGAACTGGATGATACTGCGACGAAAGCATGTTTTCAGTCCCCGCTACCGACTCAATGACATTCGGCATCGAAATGTAAACGAGCATTGCTCCGAAAATTGCCGCAGCCACATAGCGAGATAGATTGCGATTGCGAGCCAGCCCCCCGAACACTCCCCACATCACCACCACCGGCACGGCAGCAACAGCAAGGAATGTCGACAACCCACCCTGAAATAAAAAGTCCCAAGCCAAGATCTCCGCCCGTCGCAACGTGACCCCACGAATCAGAGAGCTCAATTCGTTCCCCGGTCGCATCAACCACCACTGATCCGGCATCCCCAATGCCGGGAAACCCTTGGGGAATAGCGGTGACCCGGATGGATCGACTGGCTGTATCGGCATTCAGAGCAACGTTCGATGATGGATCTTTTTATTCTTCGCTGGTTCAGTCGGATCTATTACTTGAGAATATCAAGGGAATTTCGACGGATACGACGTGGCGGTCAACGGTCGATGGCAGGTTGGCTTCCCTGCGGTGTGCGGGTTGGACGCTGTTGTCCGCGTTCCAGCTGAAACTTCTGAAATACTGGCTCATCCGACCGAAGGGTGCGCCGGAGGTTTTCAAGGCATGGCTCAAGCGTCCAATGATAATTTGTGCGAGTTGTCGCTGGACCTTATACTGGGTCTGCCGGGAGAAACGGAATTAAGCTCGAATGGCGTGGACTTAAGGCGGATCTCGCGTGAAACAATTTTGAGCTAGCGAAGAACGGCATCCTTGTTGCATCGTGGTTTTTCTTCAAAAAAATCTCAACACAGCAAGGATGCCGTCGATGATTCTGCCACCTCGTGGAACCCCTGTCGATACCAATCGCAGAGCCGAATTGCGTCAGGCACTCAATCCGCACGAGGTGGTCCAGCGGATTGACAATTTGATCCAACTCGATCAAGTCCGGCTAACCGAAATCTTCAGTGACGACGATGTCCATCAGCTATGTGATGAACTCGAAATCAAGTTCCGTGAGCGGGAGTTCACCCCGGCGATCACACTCGGCTTGTTCGTTTCGCAGTGCCTCAGTCGCGGAGATGCCTGTTCGACCGTCCTCACGAAGTTCAATCGTGAGCGAAAACGGCGAGGCCAGTCGCCCTGCTGCGAAGATGCTTCGGCCTACTGCAAGGCGAGGGCAAAGCTCACCGTTGAACTGATCGATCGACTTGGCAAACGCATTGTCGATTTACTTCGCGGGAAAGCCCCTACGCAGTGGAAATGGCACGGGCTGAATGTCTACTTGGTCGATGGTTTGGTATTTCGCGCACCTGATACGCAGGCCAATCAAGAGGTCTATCCTCAGCCTTCGACTCAAAAAGAAGGGCTTGGCTTTCCTCAAGTGCGCTGCGTAGTGACGACTTGCTTGGCGACCGGTTGCATTGTCAATTACAACACCGCAGCAATGAAGGGGAAACTGACCGGCGAGGTAAGCCTTTTCCGTGAAAAACACGGTGATTTCTTAGCCGGCGATATCGTCGTCGCGGATAGCAACTTCGAATCGTTCTATGATTCGGTGCTACTGAATCGCCGAGGTGTTGAACTGGTTTGCGGGATTAAGGGCTGTCGCAATTCACCATTTGAAGGAGTCTGCGAAGTGCTCGACGAAAAGACAATCACGCTGAAGAAACCAAAGAATAACAAAAATCGATTTACACCCGAGCAGTGGCAACAGCTACCTGAATCAATCCAGTATCGCTGCATTCGATACCGTCTGACTGGTCGCACCGAGGTGCTTACGATCGTCACCACGCTTGTTGACTCGAAGCGTTTCAGCGCTGACGAAATCGCGGAGCTCTATGGTCTGCGATGGGACGTTGAAACGGACATTGCTTGCTGGAAGACCACGATGGGATTTTGTGATCTACGCTGCCATACTCCCGAAAACCTTGACCGCGAAATAGCGGTCGGAGTGCTGGCCTACAACTTGGTACGCTCACTGACCAACGACGCTGCTGCGGTCCTGGAAATCCATCCGCGTGAAGTCAGCTTTTCTCGTTCACGCGATGCTTGGATATACTTTAGCGACGAACTTGAAACGTCCGACGATCTGATGTGGATCGTTCTGTCGGCAACTTCCCGGCTGGTCCGAGATCGACCCGGTCGCGAAGAGCCTCGCGAGCTCAAACGCCGAAATCAATCAAAATATCCCAAGATGAAAAAACCTCGCCCCAGCCGAGCCAAGCGGATCACGGTCGAGCCCGTGAAACCGGCAGAAAAGCCCTAAGTCCACGCCATTCGAATCAAGCTCTGCAGAGGTGCAACTTGACAAGGGATATGCCGGTCGACGGTGCGCCAACGGTGCCGACGGTTCTCGGCGAGTTTCGATTCGCCGAGGACGCTTTTATTAAACAAATCATTGGACACTTGAGTTATGGAGTGCCGGGATAAAACCGGTTTGGAATCGAGAATGAAAGTTTCTTACGAGGAAGGTCTAACCAACTACTTCGGCCTCCGGCGGAGGTGCGACGAAGGTAACAACGTCGTGCTGAGCGTCCGTGCAGGGGGAAGCGTAGGCCAGCTAATTGAGCTCCGAAATCAGGTCTTCCATGTGCCGACCGTGTCATATGCGTCGGGAAGGCAACACCAGCTACACCGCTTTGGTAAGGGTAGTCTGGACATGGCGGAGTCGAAGAACCTGTGCATGCGTGGAAAATTCCAAACGCGAGAACCGGGAAGTCCCATTTGCCCCTGGGGTCAAGTCGTGATGACTCACTGCCAGGGCGACCAGCGAACCTCTATGAGCGCAATTCTGGTATGAACGCGGATGGGATGGCAGATGAGGCCGTAGTACCGTCGACGCGGGTGAACAAAGCTGCGACCGCAGTGGCGGAATCCGCCGAGGAAAGGGACCTCACTGAAGGGAAGTATTGCCGGATTGGCGTCGATGCTTCGGACTCTGAGCCGGAACAAGTATCAATTGGAGCGTCACGGGAAATCACGACGGGTAGCGTCACAGTGTGTCGCGATCGTTTGACCCAACGGAGGAGCCGTATGAGTCAAGGCTCACGTACGGATCTGTGCGGGGGGCGGCTGGCAACAGCCGTCCCTACCGCGATCCTCAGAAAACCTCCAGTCACCATCGCGCACGCTTCGGTCGGATGAGCCGAAAAACAGAGGTTTCCAGATGCCAACTTCGGTTGCCCAGCCGTTCCCCGAGTCATGCTGTTCGATGCGAGCGAAAGTCAAGTGACGAGTGAACCCTGTACTGCATCAGAGCTAATAACATGAGTCGTTACGGGCTGATTGGTGTGGTGGTTGTTGCAATTTCGGTTCGCTTGCTCTGCCTGATGGCTGTCGAACCGACCAAGCTGATGGGGGGCGAGGTAGACCATTTTCTCGGGCGCAGCAATTTGCGGCTGGCGAGCCGATCAGCGTGATCCCGGTTCGACCACCAGCTTACATCTTCTTTGCCGGCAGCATGCTGGCCTACGGTTTCGAGTCCGCCAATGGTTAGTACCCAGGGAAATCGTGTGTTGCGGGCAGGAACGAACTGCTATCCGCCGCCTCAGTTCGATTTCTTCTATGTTCGCAACCCCAATAGGCAGTTACGAGAGCGCGTCGATCGCCGTGAAGGGATTGCGGAGTTCGTGCTGAATCATCCGGTCATGTTTGCCTCTCGAAGCTTGGAAAAGCTGTCGAATCTGTTTGCGCCGAATTCATTTCTGATTCGCAATCTGTACGCGGGCTATTACGGGCCCGCCCGAAACATTCCGCGCGTGGTCCGTATTATAGTTGTATGCGGCACCATGCTGTGGATCATGGTGATTTCAGGCTGTGCAGTGTTGCTGATGAGTCCGACTGCGAACAGCGGCGAAACGGTCGTGCATCGTTTCGGTCCAGGTAGTTTTGGAGACCCCATGTGGGAGCGTCGGTACAACGCAGAGTTGGAATCGTTTCGCTTGGAAAGGGACGGTTGGGTGATCGACTTTAAGCCGGAGGCGGGTACCGCATCAACGCCGTTGAAATCCGGAGGCTTTCGCAGCATGTTCGCTGTCGAAGGTGACTTTCGAGTGACCATTGATTTTGCGGTTATGAGAATCGTCGCCCCCAATAGCACAGGCGGCACGGACAATAGTGAACCCGGCATCTTTCTACGGGTAACCTTTGGCGATGATCAACATCTCGCGACAATTGGATTGGTTCGGCCCAACGACGCATCTTGGGCAGTCAAGGGGCAACTCGTTACGGCGTCAGAACGCACTCCGTTTCGCGAAAAGGTTTTGCGACCGTTGTCACAATTGACCATTTCCCGAATAGGCGAGACAGTCTCTTTTTCAGGCCAGCGCGGCAACGCCCAGCCTACGATATTCCATGCAAGTACTACGTCGGGCCGATTAGACACTCCTGGACAAATCAAGCTTTGGGTGACTTCGGGAAAAGAGGCGGTCCCGATGCAACTAAAAATTCGATCGGTCGTCGTCGAGTCCGATAAAATGGGGTTGGGGCATCGTGCCGCAGTGAAAAACACTTCTGCTTGGCGAACCGCATCAATCCTATTCGCGATCACCTTAGCGGTTTGTATCGTGCTCGCGGTCTATCGACGGGTGAGGTAAGGTTAGCGGATTCAATGATACGGAAATCCCAAGAAGTCCTCAGCTTCCCGGTGAAAGCGTACCCCCTGGATCGATGAAAAAGATTTCGCCGGTGGTGCTTGAATGCTATCGTACCAAACGGGACTTTCCAGCAAAGGGCTATCGCCGTGAAAGACGAGCCACCTCCAACACGCATCCGCTACAATATTGGATTATGCCTGAGACACTGATGCTATCAATCTCAACTGCGAGACAATGATTTCCAATTTGATACGCCTAGTACTCACATTTGTCGGTTTAGGTTTACTTACCGGAGCAACCGGCTATACGTCCGCAGATGAACCGGCGGCTGCCGAAATCATTCGAGCAGGAATCATCGGAATGGATGCGCACGCATTGCCATGGGTGCAGATCATCAATAGTCCCGGTGCCAAGGGGGAGCTGGCTAAAATGAAAGTGGTCGCCGGGTTTCCTGGCGGCAGTACGGATATTCCTGAAAGCATGGAACGCATTGCAACCAACATCCAACCGATCGCAGACCTCGGCGTCGAGATTGTTGACTCGATCGATGATCTGTTGCCGAAGGTCGATGTGGTGCTGATGCTGAGCATCGATGGACGCAAACACCTGGACGAGGCACGCGAGGTCTTCGCCGCAGGCAAGCCGATATTCATCGACAAACCGATCGCGGGCTCTCTCGCCGAGGCAATCGAAATCTTTCGTTTAGCAAAACAGCATCACGTTCCCTGCTTCTCGAGTTCCGCACTCCGCTTCGCGCCGAAAACGGCCAACCTTGTCCGGGACTCGCAGCTCGGCGAGGTCATGGGATGCGATCAGTACGCCCCCTGCACGCTGGAACAACACCACCCCGATTTCTTCTGGTACGGTATCCATGGTGTCGAGCCGCTGTTCACGATCATGGGTAGCGGTTGCGTTTCGGTAACTCGCACCCATACCGATGGAACCGACGTTAGTGTAGGTGTGTGGGAGAACGGGCGGATCGGCACGTTCCGAGGACTTCGCGAAGGACAGCGAGGCTACGGTGCGACGGTGTTTGGAAGGAAAGGGATCGTGCAGGCGGGTGGGTTTGAAGGCTACGAGCCATTGATCGTCGAGATCATCCGCTTTTTCCAAACCGGTAAACCACCTGTCACCCAAGCACAGACATTGGAGATTTTCGCGTTCATGGAAGCCGCCGATGAAAGCAAACGCCAAGGTGGTGTTTCCGTTACACTTGAGAGCGTCATGCAGAAAGCACAAAGCTTGACCGTTGAACATTAAGGCGGCTTCGCCGCAATGTCGCTCAGCTCTCCGAGCTGTTAGCGGATGGCGAGCCTCACGCGCGCTTTCAGCTCGGAGAGCTGAGCGACATTCGTCGCGAAATCGCATCCAACCCGTCGACATCTGATAGAGAATCGACGGACTCCCCAAAGAGATTGATCTTCGATGAGCAACGCTGCTTTGCGTATTGTCTTTGCATTTTTCATTTGTCTACTGTTCGGAGCCAATTCTCCAACAATGGCGGCTGAGTGGGAGACGGTGACTGTCCCTGGACCTCAAGACTTCACCGGCAATGCCTGGTATCGAACCTGGTTCAAACCGCACCCTTCGTTCTTCAGTAAACACGAGCGAGATCTTTTCGGCGAATCGGCAATCCTGAACATTCGTGATCTCGCCGGTGCTCACGAAGTCTATCTCAACGGGAATAAAATTGGCGGTGGTGGATCGTTTCCGCCCGTTTATGTCGATGGCCGCCTTGGTAACCATCGCTACAAAATACCCTCAGGCAGTTTGGTTCCCGACCAGTGGAATGAACTCACGGTGCGGGTCTACAACCCCAAATGCGAAGGCTCGGCAGGGCAGGGCGGTTTTCTCTCCGAAGCTCCGTTCGTGATGAATTACTTCTGGGAGTGTGTCTTGGCGGGAGATTGGGAATTTCGCCGGGGAGACGATCCACCGGCGATGGGCGGTGCTGTTAAGGAGAGGCCGACCAGCTCCGCGTTTGATTCGTTTCACGAATCCAATCGCGTGCTCGGCGAAGCCGACAAGCTCGTACACGGTGAGAAAATGTCTCCCGCCGATTCGTTGGCAGCGATGAAAACACCGGATGATCTGACCGTGGAATTGATGCTCAGCGAACCGTTGGTTGCCCAGCCAACTCATTTCAGCTTCGATTCGCGCGGACGGCTGTGGGTTTCGCAGTACCGTCAGTATCCGTACCCCGCGGGACTGAAGATGATCAGTCGAGACAAGTATTACCGTTCGCACTACGATCGCGTCCCGCCTCCACCGCCGCATCATGATCATGGTCGCGACGTCATCTCGATTCATGAAGATACCGACGGCGATGGCGCGTACGACAAGCACTCGGTGTTTCAGGACGGACTGAATATGGCCAACGCGGCCGTTCGTGGCCGCGGCGGGGTGTGGGTCATGCATACGCCGTATCTGCTATTTTATACCGATGCGGATTTCGACGACGTGCCTGATGGGCCGCCCGTGGTTCACTTGCAAGGGTTCGGTATGGAGGATTCGCACTCGGTCGCCAACGGCTTGGTGTGGGGCATGGACGGCTGGCTCTACGGTGCCCAGGGCAGTACGACGAGTTGCCACGTGACTCGACCGGGGATAGATGCGCCTGACGATCCTGGCATCTATTTCCAAGGCTGCATGGTATGGCGGTATCATCCTGAAACGCATCGCTTTGAAATATTCTCTGAAGGCGGTGGGAATAATTTTGGTTTAGAAGTCGATTCGGGTGGGCGACTGTTCACCGGCAATAACGGCGGGCAGACACGAGGGTGGCATTACATGCAGGGTGGATTGCACTTGATGCAGGGCACGACGCCGAACAAGTTCGGGCCGGTGCGCAACGAGTTTGCTTTTGGGCATTTGCCGCACATGGCGAGCGAACAGGAAATTCCTCGTTTCACACACTTTGCCACACTGGTCGAAGCGACGGCGCTGCCGGCAAAGTATCAAGGCACTTTCTTCAGCGTCGAACCGCTGCATAACTTTGTCATCGCCAGCAAACGGCACGTTGACGGGGCGACCTTCACGACGTCCGATACCGAAAAAGTCTTGACGTCGAACGATTCTGCGTTTCGACCTGTGTACATCGCCAACGCGCCCGACGGATCGGTCCTGATCGCGGATTTCTACGAGCAGTACATCGCGCATGGCCAGCATTACCAGAGTCAGATTGATCCCACGACGGGACGCATCTTTCGGCTCCGCGGCAAAGAAGAACCGCTGGAAACAGATTTGAATCTCAATGCCAAAGATTCGGAGAGATTAATCACTCTACTCGACCATCCCAACCGGTGGCATCGACACACCGCAGTGCGATTACTCGGTGAACGAAAAGAACGTGAATCTGCGGCGAAGCTGCGGCGGTTAATCATCGATGGCAATGCGCGGCAGTCATTAGGGGCGTTGTGGGCGTTATATCAGGGCTTCGGGCTCGATCGCCAAACTGCTCTTGCAGGGATCGCCCACGACGTACCCTTAGTCCGATACTGGACCGTCCGATTCCTTTGCGACGATGTTGGGTTCGCCAATAAGCGCAAAGTGGTCGGTTTGACCGATAGCCTCGGCGACCAAGCCGCAAACGGTCCGGATCGAGTTGACGATGAGGTCTTAGCCGCGCTCTTAACGCAGACCAAAAAGGAGGATAACGCTGAGGTGCGTTCTCAGATCGCTGCCTCTGCCGGCCGATTGCCCGTCGATCAGTCGCTACGATTGGTTTCTGCGGTCCTCACGCATGACGAGGATTCCAACGATGCCTATGTGCCATTGCTGTGTTGGTGGGTGTTTGAAAAAAATCTCGATCGGGATCGCGACGCGGTGATGACATTGTTCGACGATCCCGCATTTCGTCAAAAACCGATTGTCGTCCAGCACATTCTGCCTCGCATGATCCGTGCGCTGGCACTCAAAGGGGGTCATCATGACTTGCAACAATGTGCGCGGTTACTGAACCTTGCCGACGGGCAAGAGCAAATCGACGCATTGCTAAGCGGCTTTGAACTCGCCTATGCCGGACGCCGAATGGTGGGCTTGCCCGATGAACTGGTTCGCGCTCTGGTCGACAGCGGTCGTTCCTCGCTGGAGTTGAATGTGCGTCTGGGCGATGTCGCCGCGCGACAAGAAGCGATTGAATTGCTGAAGAACAAAGGCGCGGACGCTCAAGAGCGAATCGCGATCGCAAGGATTCTCGGTGAGATCAAGTCCAGCGAAGCACTTGCTCCACTGCTCGACGTATCGCTCACTGCGACTGACGCAGAACTTCAACGAGCCGCACTGGCAGCCGTTTCCGGCTTCGAGGAAGAATCGATCGGTGAGCAGTTGATCAACAAGTTTGACACTTTCACAGATGACGTTCTTCCCGCCGTGTTTGGTGGCTTGCTCAGTCGATCTGCATGGACTCGGCAGTTGATCGAAGCCATTTCGGACGACAGAATCTCAACCGCCGCGATTCCCAGCGATGTCATCGAACAACTTCGACGGCATACCGATCCGCATGTTGCCAGCCTCGCAGTGCAGAAGTTCGGACCGAGTGAAATCCACGATGCAGGGGAAATGATGCAGGAAATCGAAGGAGTTCGAGCAGTCGTCGAAGAAGGCACCGGTAACCCCTACGCGGGCGAGGCCACCTTTATGACGAATTGCGCTGCCTGCCATCGGTTATTTCATAAAGGTGGCAACGTCGGTCCCGATTTAACGCCGTACCAACGCGGGAACCTGGCCACCTTATTGAGCAGTATCGTGCAACCGAGCACCGAGATTCGAGAAGGATTTGAGCAAGTGATGTTGTTAACGAACGATGGTCGCATCCTGACGGGTTTTTTGACCGATCAAGACAACCAAATTGTTACCTTGCGAGGCAAATCAGGCGAGGACATCCGCGTCGAGCAAACAGACATTGAATCGATCGAGCCGGTCGGTCGCAGCCTGATGCCGGACGGGTTGCTCGACAATCTTACCGACGAACAGCTCCGAGATTTCTTTGCGTACCTGCGCATCTCACAACCCATTAGCAATTAGGCCTATCGCAAATGTCCTCATCGAGAGCAACCGTGAACCGACAACTTCGATCTCTATCCATCAGTTGGTTCTTGATCGCGTGCGCGTCCACACCATCCTTTGCCGCGGATAGGGCGGTAAAGGACGTGCCATTAAAAACGCTTCGCGCCGGTGCCTACGCGATGGACATCACTCCCACCGAATTTCCGATCAGCTCGGCTGGGAGCATGACGCCGCGCTTGGCCGAGCAGGCACATGATCCGCTGTACGCCCGCTGTCTCGTGCTCGACAATGGCACCACGAGCATCGCATTGGTGACGTGCGATAGCTGCATGATTCCGCGGAGCATTTACGACGCAGCGAAAGAGCATGCCGCCAAAGCAACAGGCATCCCCACGAATCATCTACTTTGTTCGGCAACGCATACTCATACCGCTGTCACCGTCACAGATGTCTTCCAAAGCGAAACAGACGAGCGATACGTGGAGTTTCTAACTGAGCGGATCACTGAATGTATCATCCGCGCCCACTCGCAACTCGAGTCCGCACAGATCGGATGGGCGATCGGAGAAAACCCGCGACAAGTTTTTAATCGCCGCTGGTTCATGCGCCCCGGCACACCAATCGACGATCCGTTTGATCACGGCACCGATCGCGTCAGGATGAACCCACCCCCTGCCGGCGATAGTCTTCTCAAGCCAGCTGGAGACATCGACCCCCAGGTCCCAGTGCTGTCCGTTAAAGCCATTGACGGTCGGCCCATTGCGGTGTGGGCAAACTACTCATTGCATTACGTAGGTGGTGTGCCTGCGGCGTCCCTCTCGGCGGACTACTTCGGTGAGTTCGCACGTCAATTCACACGCTTGATTAATGCGAGTGAAACGAAACCGCCTTTCGTGGCGTGCATGACCAATGGAACCAGTGGAGACATCAATAACATTAATTTCTTCAAGGGCAATGCCAGCCAACCGCCGTTCGAGCAAATTCGTCTTGTCGCCAGCGACATCGCCACGTCGGCCAGGGACGCCTACCAACGCATTGAGTACAAGAAGTGGGTACCCATTGAAATGCGGGAGACGGAGATTGAACTGGACGTCCGCCGCCCGAATGGACAAGAGGTTGCCCGAGCCAAGCAGCTTATCGAGCAAGCCGGTCCTGGGCCGTGGAGCGACCGGCGACTGATCTACGCGGGCGAGACACTCGACATGGCAAAGTTTCCCGCCACGGTTGCTGTCAAACTCCAAGCAATCCGGATCGGTGATCTTGGCATCGTCAGCAGTCCGTGCGAAACATTTGTTGAAACCGGACTGGTGATCAAGAAACACAGCCCGCTTCAACCGACATTCGTGATTGAACTCGCCAATGGTTACAACGGTTATTTGCCCACGCCCAAGCAACACACCTTCGGCGGATACGAAACCTGGCGTGCCAAATCGTCCTATCTCGCCCCCGATTCCGAACCCAAGATTTGCAAAACGCTGCTAAATTTGTTGACCCTCGTTTCCGACGAGTCGTCTCAAGTCAGCGCCATCATCTTGGACGATCATTTTAATCGCAGCGAAGCCGACGACGCCCAGGAACAAGTGGGAAACGGCTGGAGCACGAACAGCAAGTCTCGTGCGAAGGGAGTTAAGCAGGTGGATCTGGTCGACGGCGCGATGCATATCACCAAAGCCTCCGTTGCCGACCATGGAGTTTCGGTCACTCACGAAGTCGCCTTCGAAGACGCCATCATCGAATTTCGCTTCAAGCTCGGCCCTCAAGATGATCTCGGCATTAACATTGCCGACATGAACGAAAAATTGGTTCACGCCGGTCACATTTGCTTGGCACGCATCAGACCCAACCGCATCGAGATCACCGATCTGAAAACGGGGCGGATGAATCTGGAAATGCGAGAGCGCCGCCTCGCTGAACAAGCGACTAAGGAAGACAAAGCACAACTCGCCGCAAAGTCAAAATACTTCGATGTTGATTTGGCGACGGATGCCTGGCACACGCTGAAGGTCACCCTCGCTGGAGAAACGATGACAGTCGAAATCGATGACAATCAGATTGGTAAGTTCAGTTCCGCAGGCATCGGCCACGACACGAAAAGTCGACTGCGTCTCGCCGTGAACCGCCAAGCATGGGTTGATGACGTCAAGGTCACCCGCACTAAATAGATAGTCGCCTCCCGCTCCGTGAAAGTTGCGTGAAATGTTACTTTCGCCGAGCAGCTCAACAAAATGAGACTTCAACATGACCTCAAAGTACATTCTCTTTGCCGCGATCGGCTTGTTCGTTGCCGCACCAGTACACTCGCAGGGTGTCATCGACGCCAGTCAATACGACTCCTTGCAGGCTGCTGCCGACGCGATTCCCAGCACCGGTGGTGAGCTGCGCATTCCCGCGGGCAAGTACGAACTTACCGAGCCGCTGCGAATCAAGACAGGTGACATGCGGATCGTCGGCGATGGTACGGCGACGCATATCGTCAACCAAAACACCGATGGCAGACCTGCGATCTTGATCGAGAATCACAATTTCGCTGGCAAAAAAACGCCGACTGAGGATCGACTGTGGCGCGTCAGTATTGCCACCCTCCGTGTGACAGGCAACGAAAAAAGTGGCGCGGGCATCGAAGCCCGCTATGTCGAAGAGATTTTTGTTCACGGCGTGACCAGCAGCTACCACGGCGGAGACGGAATCAAGCTTCATCAGTGCTATGAGGATCCAAGGATTTCTGACAACCTTTTCACCTACAACAAGGGCGCAGGCCTGCAAATCGATTCCTGTCACGACATCATCGTCTCAGCGAATCAATTTGAGGAGAACCAGAACGGCGTTCGCTGCATCGATTCGTTTAATTTATGCATGAGCGGTAACAATCTGGATGACCACATGGGCGATGGTGTTGTCGTCGAGAATACCTATGGCAGTGTCGTCGCATCGAACATGATCGAGGAATGCCAAGGCTGGGCCATCGTCCTGGATCGCGACTGCTATGGCACAACGGTATCCGCAAACGTCATCGCCCACGACTTCGCGGGCGGGATTGATCTGCGTGACGCCCATGGCTGCGCCATTTCAGCCAACACGTTCACGATTGTCAAAAACGCGGCGATTGCAGTTCGGCTGAATTCTGCGAGTATCACGATCAGTGCAAATAATTTTAGTGATACGTGGGTCGGTAACGATCTCGCAGGAACACCGCAGCAGAAACGTGAAAACAAATCTTCAAAATTGGAACAAAATCCCAATGAGGCGACCGGTATTTTGTTGCAAGACTGCGAAGCGGTGGTCATTTCGGGCAACTTGTTTTCGCGGCTCGCCTCTGAGTCGGTTCGTCGCGAGGGGAACTGCCAACAGATATTGATCAACAGCAACGGGGAAGTGCCGCGAGGTGATCGAAGCTGAGACGGCGTATCGTCGACGGTAAGGAGATTCTGCGGGTGTCGGTTTTTTCGGATTCTTCGTTAGAATCGGTTATCATGTCTGGCCGCATCTGCCGAATAGAGAAGTAACGCTACTTTCGTTACGCGCACGTCTCCTGCTACTCGGAACCCAGCCATGCGGATTGACACACATCGCTTCGGCACCCTCGAACTGAACGCCGATCAACTGTTCGTCTTTCCACAGGGTCTCATTGGAATGGAATCGCTGCAGCAATGGGCGTTGATTCCCGACCCTGACAACGAATCCGTTGCGTGGTTGCAGTCGGTGGCACGTGGGGACCGGGCGCTCGCGGTGGTGAGCCCGCGAGCCTTCTTTCCCGACTATCGTGTGCATGTCGGTCGGCGTGACTTAGCGGGATTGCATCTGGGCAGTGGCGCGGAGGTTTATATCATGACCACCGTTGCGGGACATGTTGGGAAACTGACAACGAATCTACGTGCACCGTTGTTGCTCAATCTCGACCGGCGTCTGGGATGCCAGGTCATCACCAACGACGATCGACCGCTGCGTCAACCGCTGCCAACACTGATCAAGTCAACTGCGGCGCCGCTACCGGTTTCGCAAGTCCGAGCTGCCTAGAAAGTAACTAGCCATGAGTGCTTAGCTACTAGCTAGAAGCTAACATCGGCACGACCGGTACGGGCGGACCTTCTGAGGGGATCGTGGACAAACGGGAGTGTGGGAGACGATCAAACCATTAACGAGGCGGAGGCAATCAGTTTTGCCGCCAAGATTTAGACCTCGTTGGATTGTTGCAATGGAATGCAGATCACGGCAAGGATTGCCGAACCGAACGCATCACGATTCCAAACAATTTGGTCCCCTAGATTCTCCCCCTAGAAATAGCAAGCCGAGGACATCATGCTCGTCCTTTCCAGACACCGCGACGAAAGCATCATGATTGGTGATGACGTGGTTGTGACCATCGTTGACATTCGAGGCGACAAAGTTCGTCTCGGCATTGAGGCGCCGCAGGCGATCCCGGTGCACCGTCAGGAGGTCTACGACGCGATCCAGCGTGAAAACCGCCGCGCTTCCCAAACGGGCGCCGGCGCCACCAAGGACGTCCAACCTCCGAAGCCGTAAGCAGCGATCAGCTTCTGAGCTGGGGTCGCGGCAGTCGGCCATAGGCATGGGCGAGTAATTTCAGTGGATGCACGGCGGAATAATCGCCTCCGTGCTCCATTTGCAACTTGCACGCACTGCACTCCGTCGCCGGTGCCGACTCGGTCGCTTTACGCACTGCCGAAATCATCGGCCAGCCGATTCGGAGACTATTACGAAAATTCTTGCGGTGCAGTCCCCACGTGCCGGCCATCCCACTGCACCCTTTACCGATGACGTCGACCTCGATGCCGGGAATCAATCGCATCAGCTTCGCCGCTGTGACTTCGTTATCGAGCACGCGGCTATGGCAGGGCTGATGATACACGATCCGATGATCGACACGTTGAAACTCAAGCTCTAAACGATCTTCTTGATGGAGCGACCACAGGTACTGACAGGCTTCGTGGGAATGGCGGGCGACGAGGTGAGCATCTTCGCTATCGAGCAAATTAGGGTACTCGTATTGCAGGCATAATGCCGCCGCCGGTTCGCTGGCGAGAACTGTGTAGCCTTGCCGGACGGCGTCGGCGAGCACGCGGACATTCCGTCTCGCCACGCGACGAGCGCCCTTCAGATCGCCTGCGGTGATCCGTCCCATGCCGCTGAGCCCCTGACCCACGGGGACGTAGAACCCAATTCGGTTGTGCTGCAAAATCCCGGCGAGCGCCCGACCAATTTCAGGATCGTGATAGTTGGCGTAGTGGTCGACAAAGTAAACGACTTTCAAGCCGCCGTGCGGCGATGCCTTGTGCCAGCGACGGCGAATCGCATAACGCAGAAAAGTTTCACGAACCAAGGGTGGAATCTCGCGAGCAGCCGACAGTCCAAAAAAGTTTTCGCCCAGCCAACGCATCGAGCGACGACGCAGCAGGAAGTTCGACAACCACGCAACACGCGAGGCTGCGGCGGCCACCAAGTCGATACGGCTGATCAACCAATCCGACAGGGCCAGCCCATTGGTGGCGACATATTGAGCTTTGATTTCCCCGACAATTTTGGGAATGTTGACAGACGCCGGACAGTCAATCCGGCAGGAGTGGCAATTGAAACAAAGATCAGCAACTGCCTTGACGCGTTCGCCGGTCAACTCGTCCACCGCGAGTTCGCCGCTGAGCACCCCGCGCAAGAGATTTGCCTTGGCCCGTGGCGACGCTTCTTCGGTAGCGGTAATCCGGAACATCGGACACTGCCGCTCGTCTGGACTGTGTGAGCGACAGCGACCGCAGCCATTGCAGGCACGCGTTGTCGTTGTGATTGGCGCGTTGCCGGACCACTGCTGGAGAACTTCGAGCTGCGGCGGCGGCTCGTGTGGCATGAGTGATGATACCAGCTTGGACGCTGCTGACTCGACCAGACGTGGTTCGCCAGACGTCTCCGAGTTATTCGAGTCATCGTTGGCCGGCGCGTTCTGATTATCCGTCTCCTTCTTGCTGGTGGTAGACTCGATCAAATCTGCTCGAACGATCTCGGACGCCGCCGGAGCAAGAAAAGCGTCCGAGTGAGGTGACAGGTTTGGCTCGTCGGAGCGTCGGCGGGGCAACACGCTACGCCCGGAGGCGACAATCTCGATCGTGTGGTTGAAGGGGCGCAGATTCTCGTCGGGTTTCTGTAATACCGCGCCGAAAAGTTTGCCGCTGTTAAAACGATACTGCGGATCAAACAAACGCTTCACCTGTCCCATCGCTGGCCATAGTTCGCCTAGTTGGGTTGGCATGAGGTAAGACCGGCTGAGGCCTGCGGCGTGTTCGACTCCGATTTGACCGCCCTGTCGCCAAACGACCTCCGCAATTTCTGCACTCAGCGAATAAACCTGATCCCGATCATCCGTACTGGCCAGATCCAGCATCGGTCGGACATGCAGCTGCCCATGTCCAGCGTGGGCGAAGACCGTTGCGGTGACCCGATGACGCTTCAGCACGTCTTGGACAGCGAGTAACATCTGAGGTAGCCGCTCCGGCGGTGCGTAGATGTCCTCGACGAAGGGCAGCGGCATCGCGCGTCCGCGGACGCGATATTGCCTCTGGATGACGCGTCGAAACAAGATCCAAAAAAGATCTCGCTGTTCGTTCTGAACTGTATCCTGTGACGTGAACGCCGCATCCGGACCACTGGCAAGCGTCTTGCGCAGGATGCCTAAGCGGTGATAGAGATCGCCGAGCGATTCGCCTTGGATTTCCACCAACATGCCTGCTTCGGCTTCCCGAGGAACGAGGTCGGCAAAACGTTTTTCACCTTCACGAGCAATTTGCAATAACCGACGGTCCATCACATCGCAGGCGATCGGCCCGTGGTCGAGCGCCATCACGGCGGCCCGCATGGCCGAATCGAGCCGCCGAAAAAACAGCAGTACCACGCCGCGGTGCGCAGGAATCACCTCGGTGCGGAGCGTGGCATCGACCATCACCGCCAGCGTGCCTTGGGTGCCCGCATAAAATTTCGCGAGATCGACTACGCCCGATGCGTCGACAAAATCGTCGATGCGGTAACCGTTGCTCGCCGGTGAACGGGAGGGGTGCGACTGCAGCGGCTTGCGGAATGAATTTTGGATTTCGCATAAACCGCGAGCGATTCGATTGGCGAACCCTTCGCCGCCATCGTCAGCCGCAGCACTCGGCGACGGCAGATAATCGCCAGGTGAGTGCTGGGCCAGCTCCACCAATTCCCCTTGGGCGTTGATCACGCGCACCGATTCAATCGTGTCGCGAGCGGAACCACTGCGCAGGTAGTGACTGCCCGAGGCATTGGTCGCGATGACGCCGCCCATCGTGTTGATCGCGCGAGTCGCGGGATCGGGACCGTACCAACGGCCCGCGTGAGCGAGTAAACGATTGACGCTCGCGAGCGTCGCCCCGCCCTGGACGGTGATCCGGGTACCATCTTCTTGGAGCGAAACACGCCGCAAATGGCAGGACATGTCCAAGACAATGCCCGGCCCGAGTGATTCGCCTGCCACACCGCTGCCGCTGCCGCGTGGATGGATGGTCAGACCATGGTCGCGGGCGTAGATCACCGTTGCGGAAATATCCGCCGCCGATCGCGGACGGACGACGGCGAGCGGCCGGATCTGGTAAATGCTCGCATCGGATGCGTAAAGCTGCAACGACACATCATCACACAACACCTCCCCATCGACTAAGCCGCGGAGGTCATCGTGCAATCGTTGGCGGTCCAGATCAGTGCGCATCCGTATCATTACGACGCAGATCGGCAGGTTTCGTCAAGACCGGGCTATCGATCTAGCACCATGTCGATCAAACTTCCCATGCCCAGTCGGTTGTCCTTCGCAATTACCAACCGGTCGCCCGGTCGGAGCGCATAGTCCGATTCGGGACGGACTTGCTTGGCGTCATGGGGTGAGAACAGGACATCCATGCGAACGCCGTCTAAACTGTTCGGTGCAGGACGATAGAGAGCCGCTTGCACCTTGCCGAGTTTACGCTGCACGCCAGTTTGCTGGAGCAGCGTGCTGACGTATACGCTCGGAGCAGCGGCACCCGAATTATCGTCGCATCCAGGCCCCGAGGCGCCCGCGGGAGGCAGAGGCAATACGCGAATCGGCTCGTCATTATCGAGGATTTGCAATACGATCGAGTTGTTCGCCTTCGCATTTCGCACGCTTTCGTAGGCCTCTTGCGTGAAGGTACTCGATGGGAGGCTGGCCCCTGCGCCGACGGGAACGTAATTGGCCTGCTGGTCTACCGGATTGGACGATGATCCCGGCATCAGTCCCGTCAGACTAGGAAAGTGCAATGCGGCAGGAGAGAACTGAGCGCACCCGGACGTCATTACCGGCAATAATGCCACTGCAATCCAAATAGCTCGCCACGCCCAGTCGAACCCCACAACTTGACACGACGGAATTCTGCATGCATCGGGAAAATGGGCAGGTTGCATGGATCTAGACTTTGAGAACGTGGGGGGGGAAGGGAGCGAATTGCCGGTTGCCGCAGTCGGGAGGGTTAGGCAAGCTTTAACGCCACCTGTTGGATCGACGCGGTGACGAACCGTTCTTGACACATTTTGTAGATTTTCCTCATCTTACTCCTACTGCTGCCTTCCTTCGGTTTGTTCCGGATGGGGCAGACACCGTGAGCCGCCGGCTCACGCCCAAAGCGGCTATCGTCCAAGCCGTTGCGGGTTGCCTCGCATCGATTGGATTGGTAGAAGCGTGTTCATGTCCACTTCAAATATCGCCCCAACTGTCGTCAACAAGCGTTTCAACCGCAAACGAGGTGTCATTGGCGTGATCTTTCGCGACGAGCGCTTGCTCATTATTCGCCGCTCGATGACGGTCAACGCCCCAGGCAAACTTTGCCTACCCGGAGGTGGGATCGAACAGGGCGAGAGCGAGGAAGAGGCGCTGATCCGAGAAATGCAGGAAGAAATTGCAGTGGATGTAGAGCCGGTGCGTCTCTGCCATCGCAGCGTGACGCCGTGGGGCACGCGGCTGGCATGGTGGATTTCGGAGATCCAAGACGGTGTCGAGCCTGTCGCCAACCCAGAAGAAGTCGCTGAGATTCACTGGATGACGCCTTGTGACATCGCCAAGGCGCGAAATGTCCTGCCGAGTCTGCCGGAATTCATTGCCCGGTGGCAAGCTGGGCAGATCGATCTGCCCTGGAATGCTCGTAGCAAGTAACGATCGCCTTCGTTTTCCACCTTGCCTCCAAGTCGCGTTCTGCTAGGCTAAGGGGCCGCGCGTGGTGAGAAAGCATACATTTTTGTCATCATTGCATTTTTAACAGACTTCCCATTTCCAGCAGAATCGTCGAGGAGAATGAACTAGGTGGGTACTAAGAGAACTGGCAAAGGCCGACGCAAGGTAGGACGGAAAAAACGACGGATGCGAGCTAAGATTCGTCACCGTAAGAAATAAATTCGCAACGGCCAGTCCTCGGGGTGGTTGTTCATCTTCTACGAATCGATGCTTTCGAGTGCCAACGAGATGTCTGGTCCTTCGGTCCACGAATTATTAGGATTGCCATCCGACGTCACCCACCCCAATGCTTACGAAGTATTCGGGTTGGCGTTGGGTGAAGCGGACCAGCAGGTTATCCGGGGTGCCATTGGCCGACGGGTTTCCACCATCAAACAGGCCAAATCTTCGTCCGATCCCGATGTTTGGATGCAAGCCGTGCGGGCCGTGCAGAAGGCCCAGAAAGTGCTCGTGGACCCGGAGAGAAAGGCCGCTCTGGATGCGAAATATGGAATTCTGAACGAGCAGGACGGGAACGCCCAGCATATCTCGCCCGCCGTGGACCCGCTCGCGGCATTGCTACCCGGCTCGCAGTCCTCCGCCGCAGCACACTCCGCCGCAGCACACTCCGCCGCAGCACACTCCGCTGCGCCACACGAATCCGCGTCGCTCCCTCGACAGTCTGAGACGCTGTCAACCACGGCCACGATGCCCGTTGCGGCACCCTCCAACACGACCGTGCCAGCGGCGATACCGAGTGTGCAGGTCTCCAGCCCTCGTCGCGCTCGCTACCAACGTGGCTCGGGAGGCGTGATCTTCGGATCCCTCGTGGTCGTGATGCTCGGGTTAATTGTCGCCGGGCTAGGCTACCTGTTCCTCAATGGTGGCAATTTCCAAGTCGTCAAAAGTCGTGATGGATTCCAAATCAATTCTGGATCCAGTGTTACTCGACCCAGTGGTTCCCGTGTCGCCACTCCCCAAAACGCTCGCGGCGATGGCGTCTTGAACCCGCCGCAGCCCGCTCGATCGTCGCCCACTCTACGACTGTCGCCCGCTCCCAAGATGAGCGGTCCACCGAGCCTGCCTGGACGAAATGACCAGGATGAGCGTGATGCTACAACGGACGCACCGCCCATCACACCGTCGGTGCTAACTTCCGACCCGCCAGCAGCGAATGTTGCAGAGACGGATACCCCACCCACGCCAACCCCCGTGCCTTCCCCGCCACCGGGCCCGACGGCGGATCAAGTTGCAGCGGGGGATTTCGCCATTAAAATAGCTCGTGAGGCGATCACATCCGCTGACTGGGCAAACATGAAATCGCTGAGCGAGACCGCCGAAAAGACAGCGGTCACGGACGAGCAGGAACAAGCTGCGAAGACGCTCTACCAGTTTGCCGACCTAGCCACCCACTATCGCTCGGGAGTTCAGAAGGCCATGTCCGAACTCGTTGCGGGCAACGAATTCAAACTGACCGACTCGATGACGTTCTTGGTCCAAAAATCCAATGCCCAGCAGATCACGCTCTACCGGAACAAACGCGAGTACTCGTACACGCTCGACGACTTGCCACTGAGCGTTGCCAATGCCCTCGCGCCCTTTGGAATGGATGTCTCGTCGCCCGAAGGCAAAGCCGCTGAAGCGGTATTCCAAGTCATCTCGCCCAAGACGACCGCCGGACACCGCGCCCAATCCATCGAAATCCTGCGTGGTCTATCAACGGTCCCACGCGCTGACCCGCAAAGGCTGGCTGATTTCATTGCCTCACTAGGGTCTCCCTGACCTGCTCGTGTGTCTTGGCAAAGTCCCGCAGTCGTAACCTTTTTCGCGTGTGCCGACCTATTCCGCTGAAAGGTCATCGAGCAACTGCCGCCACTGCTTTGCCGTTTCGGCTGGACTGAAGCGCGGCGAGTCGGCCAACGCATCCTCGCACATTTTTTGGTGACGGGGCGGATCAAGCAGCAGCTCGATGATGCGATCGCTCATCTGAGACTCCTCCCCAAACGGCACCAGCAGCCCCGTGCGGTTGTCTTCGATCAACTCGCGCGGTCCATACTTCACGTCAAAGGCAGCCACCGGACATCCCGCGCACAGACTCTCCATGACCGACAACGAAAACCCCTCTCCGCGACTGGTCAGTAGTGACAAGCCCGCGCCACGATAGATTGAATTCACATCTTGGGCGTAGGGATGCACGCTCACGTTCGATTCTAATTTTAGCGATTGGAGTAACTGTTCGATCGCGCCCCGCCGGTTGCCGCTGCCGTGAAGCTGGAGAGTGGCGTCTGGTATCTGTTCCACGATCGCAGCAAACACGCGGATCGCCGCTTCGTGGTTCTTCTCAACACTGTATCGTCCCACATAAACGATTTGCATAGTCGCCCGACAGCTCATAGTCGACCGACGGCTCCGCCCGTCGGGAGTAGAAAACATAGTCGACCGACGGCTCCGCCCGTCGGGAGGAGACCCCGCACTCATCCCATCACCGGACGGATGCCCCCCTTCCAACTCAACGTCCATGGCATGCGGGATCACTCGCACATTTCCATCGCCATACCTCCCCGCGATGTCGTCGCGTTGTCGCTGCGTCGCCACCACCACCGCATCCTGATCACCAAGACATTTCAGAACATCAACATAGTTTTCGTTGGTTGCTCCAGAGGCAATGTCAAAGGCGTTCTTGGTGTGAATGGCATGAATCACCGGAACTACCTTCACTCGGTGGTCCGCTAGGCTCGCTTTGACCTGCTCCGCAGCTTCGTAATAAATCCGATTCCTGTCGACGATCATCACGTGTGTCGCGGTTGGATCCTCAGTCAACTCACCGAGCCAATGCCTTCGCCACGCGGTCTGGCTGGAAAAGGTACGGCTGCACAGCCCGTCGCGGTCCAATAGCGAGATTTTCGCAAGCTCACGTCGACCGCTCTCGACAGTATAGAACTGGAAAATCGCGGGTGAGCCGTCAGGCCGCAAATACATCTCAAACAACGTCTGGCATGACTCAACATCGATATGCTCAATTCGGCTCAGCCAACCGTCGCAGTCAAATGTGTCCCGCCGCCACAGGCGGCCTTCATGGATGTGGTTGATGTATTGCAGACGGCCCGTCTGCCGAGAGCGTTTCTCGTACAATATCAATTCACCGCTGCTGTCAAAAACGCGGCTGTCGCACGTGTCCGACACCGCAACGATTTGCCAGTCCGGATCACGTGGCCCTTCACCAATCAACCGATCACCTGACGCAGAGACGGATTCCCGCTGTTGGTAAAATTCGTAAATGTTTTGCAATTGAGCTGCTTCGTCAATCCATTTCTGTCCCAGCAACCTCGATCGAGTGAGTGTCAAATTCGGGTCATATTTAACGGTTAACAACTGTGGCAACACGTCGAGTTCCTTCGCAAACAACCGCGACCTCAACAACGCCGCATTTTCGATTCCCGTTCGTCTGACACCAAACTCTGCGTTCAAGAACATGACATTGATTCTCGCTCTTTGATGCGTAGCAGACTGAACCGTGTCACGCGACGCCCGTTCATCAGCTACATTGACCGATAGCGTTTCGATCGAAAAGAGTCCCGCTTGCACGTCAATTGCCTTTTGGGAATCGGCCAACTCCTGCACTCTGCAAAACTCGTCGATCAATTCATCAAGATCGTCAGCGTTAATCGGCTCCGCGCCGCCCACAAAAAAACGTGCTGAATCGGGCTCATCTCGTAGTCGCAAGCACAACCCCATGGTCGGGGAGTGGATGCCCTCTCGCAAAATTTCTTGACTCAGGGACGGATGCCAAGAGCGCAGTTTCAGATTTCGCGCCACTGTCAACTCGACACGCTCAGCGGCGTTCCCCTGCTCACGGCGAAATTCACCGAGCCCCGTCGCAACACAGTCCCACAATCCACCGTCGGTGATCCATACACTCAATAGCTCATCTTCGCCATCGAGTACCGTGACGCGAACCGCATCGACGCGATCACGTGCTGCAGATGTTGGTGGCCGCGTCGCCGTCTCACCTGACAGTTGCTTACGAACGAATTGCTCCACTTCGACACGTGGCAACCTCTCGAAAGGAGTGGCGTTCGTTTCGGGCAATGATTCAGCCGTCGTTTGTGAATCTGCAAATCTTTCACCTGGCACGCGGCACGTGTTGCTGCCGTGACGGACGTAGCCGATTACTGGCTGCGGCGTTGCGAGACAATCAATCGTGATTCCGTGGTCGAACAAAATCGTCCGCCACGCGATGTCGTCGGATCGAATCTGATTGTACGGTGGTCGACGAGAATGCAGGACCAATAATTCCGCCGCTTTGCGGTCAAAGGCATACGTTGGCGGCGCACCAACCCGTACACCGCGTTGTTGTTCTGCTGCGGTCAGTCCTAATCCGTTGCGAAACGATTCCGCATGGATGGAGGCGTTACCGCCGGCCGAATGGATACGCAACTGCTCGCTTAAGTTAACGCAAAAACCATCGCCTGGTTTAAGCTGTGGCGAGGCTTCAATATGCTCCGCAATCGTTGCCAAGTAGTTTGCAAAATAGACGTCGTCGGAGTCAATCTTGCAGAAGATATCCAAGTCGAACTCGAGCAACCGCTCGACCGCCAGCGTGGAAACCTCTCGGTTGGGAAGCGTCCACGGTGCGACCTCAATCAATGTTGATGGGCGCAGCAAGTCAATGATCAGTCGCCGGTCGTAAGTGGCGGCGTCCTCGCCATTGAGCAAAACCAAGTGACGATCCGGTGGACGGGTCTGCACCGCCATCTGCAGCAAACACTGACGCAAGAAAAGTTCGCGCCCGCGTACTCCCGTAAAACATCCAATCCTCAGCATGGCATCTGACGCACCCAGTCAACGAAGAAAAAAACAGCAGGCAAAACAATTGGCAAGCTAGAAAAGTTCTGGGATTTTCCGCGAAATAAAAATTGACACAACCATTCAGTTCGTTACATTCGGTTCTTCCTTGACGACAAAGCGTTCGTCAAGTCCCCTTCTTCGGATAATCAACGGAAGCGATCTTATGGGCGGAGTGCTGAGCGGTCGACGTGGCGAACTAACACGTTCTACACGAAAACGACATCGGACGCTTCGCGTCGAGATGCTGACTCAGCGGGTTTTAATGGCCGCGGATCTCGGAATTTCCCCAACCGACGCTAACCAGGACGAAGAAGGCCTGTTGTCGGCCATGCCGAAAACAAATTCGTCAATCGACGAGCTCAGTCCGACCGCGATCACGAGCGGTACTCCGCGTCAGGTTGCTGGCTCTGCGCAGCTGCAATCCGCTGCAGTTGCCCCCGCTTCGAACGACGAATCATCCACACAGCGTCAATTCGACGCCCACGCTGGTGCTGGCGACACACACGATGCCTTCGGCGAATCATATGCAGAGATGGGGGGATCGGACAGCGATTGGGGGTCGGATTACGGCTCCGACTCCGATTACGGGTCCGATTACGGTTCCGACTACGGTGGCGATTACGGTTCCGACTACACATCCGACTACGGTGGCGAGTACGGAAATGACGGCGGTGGAGATGATGTCTGTGAACGACCGCTGAATAGCACCGGCGCTTTCGGGCGGGCCGATCTCGATAGCGGTTCAATCACGATTGGCGGAAACGGTGCGTCCTGCGCCGCCACATCTCCCGATAGCGATTTTCCCGTCTACCACACCGATGAAAACCCGCACCCCATCATTTCGGTCACTCACAAACTGTCTGCATCCGGGCCGGTTAGCGGCGAAGTCTCGGCGCAGTTGACCCTCGGCGGACTCGTCCAGCCCATGGTCCATTACGCCACCACGGGTTTGAACCCTGGCGACGACATTCGCATCGTCCTGCAAGCCGACGCGACATTGCTGGCCACTGGCCGATACGATTGGCAGATCGAAGTGTTCGAAGGCAACGGAACCGGATCGCCAACGCATACCTATGCCGGTCACCGCGAAGTTTTTAATCGCATCAACAGCGAATTCGGCAACCGCATGTGGCTCGATGATCTCGACCGGCTGATTGCCTACCCCAACGGTGTTTCCTTGCTTCGCGGTGACGGCACCGCCGCCTGGTTTCGAGCAACGCCCGCAACGGTTCAAGGCGACCAGATTATTCCCGCCGGTTTCGCCTCGCCTCCAGGCAGTTTCTCCGAGTTGGAACAGAATTACGATGGCTCCTACACGCTGCAACGCCGCTGGGGAGATCATGATGAATTCAATGCCATTGGACTGCTCACGGCCAATGTCGATCGGCACGACAACGAGACGACCTACCAATATACCGACGCTGATAGCGATGGCGTCGCTGACGAATTGGCTCTCAAAACCGATCCATTTGGACGTGAGACCAGCTATCAGTACGTCGCTGGACTGCTTGATGATGTGACCGATCACGCCGGCCGAGTCACATCCTACCAATACGACACGAACCAATATCTCACGTCGATTACGCGACCTGATCCCGATGGTGCGGGCCCGTTGGCTGCTCCGGTCACCAACTTCCAGCACGATTCTGGCGGTCGGATCTCCAAGCAAACCGATGCCGCCGGTCGTGTGATCGATTACACCCACAACGCGGCTGGCCGAGTGTCGAGCGTTACCCAGGATGGGGAAACCTGGTCGATGATCGCCCGTCGCGTCCAAGGGTTCGTCGACGTTTCCCTGACCGGCTACGACTCGGCTCACAAGGCGGATGTGTCCTACCTGCTGGCCCAGCCGATCGCCACGGTCACCGATCAATCCGGCAATTCAACAACGGCTGGGATGGATCGCTACGGCTACGCCACCGCCCAGACGGATGCGGAAGGAAACCAAACGACGTACGAACGAAATGATCGAGGGCAAGTTACCAAAGCCACCGGCCCCGATCCCGATGGCGCCGGACCGCTGCTCGCTCCAGTGACCTCGTTCCAGTACGACACCGCGGGCAATGCAACTCAAATCACCAACCCCGATGGCGGCATCGAAACACGCACTTACGACGCAGTCTGGAACCAACTCACTAGCGAAACCGATCCGCTCGGTCGCCAGACGCTCTACACGCTTGATTCCTTGACCGGCGATGTTTTGGAAATTCGTCAAGTTGTCGGTGTCGACGATCGCACCTCGAGCGAAACCGACGACGCCGTCACCAGCTTCACCTACACGACGATTGGCGGCGTCCTGCCGGGCGGGCTGCCGCTGAGCCAAACCGATCCGCTCGGTCACACCACGCAGTACACCTACCAAACCAACACGAGCGCGGCCGACTTTGGCGAAATCACCGCGATCACGATCGCCGCTGGCACCGCTGTCGCTGCCACGACCACCTTCACCCACGATGCCGCTGGTAACCTAACGTCTCAAACCGATCCGCTGGGACGCACGGTCACTTACGCCTACGACAATCTCGATCGAAAAATCCAAACGACGCCGCCCGATCCCGACGGCTCGGGGCCGCTGACCTCGCCCGTCACCACTTTCGATTACGACCCCACCGATAACCTGATTCGGCAAACGGACCCGCTGGGTCGCGAAACCGAGTACACCTATGACGGGCGTGCGAATGTCATCACCGTGACACGTCCCGATCACGACGGCGACAGCAACCTCACGACGACGGCGTTCACTTATGACGCTGTCGGTCGAATCGCCACACAAACCGATGCCCTCGGCGGTGTGACCGCGTTTGGTTACGACAAAGACGGTCAGATGACCACGCTCACCCAGCCCGATCCTGACGGAACCGGGCCGCTGGCCGCACCGGTCTGGAGCTACATCTACGACGCTCGGGGCTTGCTGGCTAGCGAAACCGATCCACTTGGAAACGTTACCAGTTATCAATACGACGCAGCCGGACGACCAACGACCACGAACTACCCCGATCCCGACGGCACCGGACCGCTGGTCAGTCCGCAAACCGCGATCGCCTACGACCTAGCCGGGCAACCAATCAGCCAAACCGACGCACTCGGTCGCCTGACTGGGTTTTCCCACGACACCCTCGGTCGACTGGCCACGATCACGCTCCCTGATCCCGATGACCTGGGACCTTTGACCGCCCCAGTCCTCACGCGCCAGTACGATATCGGGGGAAACCTGATCACCGAAACCGACCCGCTCGGTGGCGTAACCCACTATAGCCTCGATGCTCAAAACCGTCTGACGTCGATAACCCAGCCTGATCCCGACGGCAGCGGCCCGCTTGCAGCTCCAGTCACCAGCTATGCCTACGATACCGCCGGACAGCAAACCAGCACCACCGACCCACTCAGCCGGACGACCAGCTTCACCTACAACACGCTCGGTCAACTGAGCCAGCAAACCCTGCCCGATCCTGATGGCACCGGCCCCGAGACCTCTCCATTCACGCAGTTCCAATATGACGCGGCCGGTAACCTGACCGGGACCACCGACGCGCTGAACCGGCAAACCACCTACGCCTACAACTCGCTCAACTGGCGGACTGGCATCACTGACGCCGCTGGCAAAACGACGACGCTCGCCTACGACGACAATGGGAATCAAACCTCAATCACCGATCCCGAGGGCAACACCACCTCGTGGGTTTATGACTCGTTGAATCGCGTGATCGTTGACACCAACGAACTCAACGATGCTCGCAGCTTTGTTTACGACGCCAACAGTAACCTGACCACACGCACTGATCGCAACGGTCGCGTGATCGAGTTTGAGTACGACAATCTCAACCAGATGAACGAAGAGAGCTGGTATATCGGTGGCATTCTGCAAGAAACCCGAGACTTCCGCTATGATGGCATGGGAAATCTCACCAGCGTCAACAGCGACGAAGCGGTCTATGCATTCGCTTACGACAACCTCGGTCGCCGTACGCAAACCAGCCGCGACTACCTCACGCTGACCGCGATGCCGGGCGTCACCACGAACAGTGTTTACGATTCCAACAGTCGCCGCACAAAACTCTCCGCCACAATCGACTCCACCGACGATTTTGTTACAGATTTCGATTACGACGCGCTCAGCCGCATGACCGGGATCGAACAGCACGGCGTCAGCGGTGGCAACGCTGTCGCGAACAAACGCATTGACCTCGCCTACAACGCCGCCGGTCGATTCGACACGATCAGCCGCTACGCCGATCTCGCGGGCACGCAGTCCGTCGCCACGACGGACTATCTATACGACAACACCGGACGGCTCAGCGATCTCACCCACACGCAAGGCACGACCACGCTGGCTAGCTACGGCTACACCTACGATGCTGCGAGTCAGCTGTCGCAAATCGATTCGCTGACCGACGGCACGACCACCTATACCCAAGACCTCACCGGTCAACTGACAGACGCCGACCACGCCTCCCAAACCGACGAATCGTACACGTACGATGACAACGGCAACCGCACCGGCAGCGGCACCTCCACCGGCGACGACAACCAATTGCTCTCCGACGGCACGTACAATTATCTGTACGACGCCGAAGGCAATCGAATCAAAATGACCGACATCGCCACCGGCGCCTCCACCAACTACATCTGGGATCACCATAACAACTTAGTCGAAGTCGTCGAGAAAAACGCCTCTGCGGTAACCATTAAAACGGTCCAGTACGGCTATGACGGTTTCGACCACAAGATCTGGAAAAAGATCATCACTGGCAGCGGGACACAAACCGAAGTCTACGTTTACGACGGCCTTCGCCAGGAGCAATCGGGCACCGGCGACACGATGATCCTCCGCTTCGATGGCAGTGGTGATGTCACCAACCGCTATCTCCACGGCCCCGCCGTCGATCAAATCCTGGCCGACGAACAAGTCGCGAGCCCGACCACTCCCGGCGACGTCTTCTGGCCCCTGACCGACCACCTCGGCAGCGTCCGCGACATCGCCGAGCACGACGTCGTCACCGGCATCACGTCGATCGCCAACCACATCGTCTACGACAGCTTCGGCAACCGCACCAGCGAAACCAACGCCGCCGTCGATTCGCTCTTCGGTTACACTGGACGGGAGTGGGACGACGATATCGATCTGCAGTACAACCGGGCCCGCTGGTACGATCCAGCGACCGGTCGCTGGCTCAGCAATGACCCAATCGGATTCGCGGCGGGTGACGCGAACCTGTATCGATACGTAAGCAATCGCTCGACGACGATGATTGACCCGAGCGGTCTTCTTCCCCCTCGGAACAGTGACCCTTACGGGATCTTTAATGAGTTACCGCCAAGTGGACCAGTAACTGAACCCGGTACCTTGGATCCTAAGAAATATTTTGAAGATAAATTGAAGGATTTGCTAGAAGAGCAAGCAAAACGGGAGATCTTAGATCCATTTAGGGACGATATAGTGAAACCGTGGTGGGACGAAAACAACCCATTCAAGGATCCCGACGATGACAATTCGTCTCCACCCACTGATTCTCACAGTCCGCCCAGGAAGCCGCCGAGAAAGCCACTGTGGGAGCGTTTCATACCAGATGAAATTAAAGTACGGCCAAAATTCAAATGGGAGGAAATTGACTCACCCGAACTTGAGGAAATCAAGGTTGATTTTCTATGGATAGGCGATGACAGTTGCCCGGACGGAGGTAACGCATAAATTACGGCTGCCTCTGCGCAGATACTAACCTGAGACGCATGTTATGTAAATCAATCTCGGCGTCAAAGCGAGTTAAAAATGTCATCCCAATTCTTGTTGATCCAGATTCTGTGATTGATGCGTTGCGTATAACATTGCTTCCTAGAGTAACCTCGCAGGCGTCGACCTGTCGCCTCTGGGTTGTGGATTGGATGCTTAATTCGCGCACGCTGGACAGCACATTATTTTCCGCGTTGTAGTCTAAGACATCTTGGAAAGCATTCGAATCAACTGTCACGTCTGCGTTGCTGCCAGTATCAATTAGCGCAATCAGAGTTTTGCCAGCTATCGTAACTGGCACGCAAGGGCGACCACTCTCGTCAAGCCTGATCCTAATACCCCCTTCGTCCTCCGCTATCTTATCAGTGATGACAAATTTCTCGAGCGACGGGCTTATGCGAATTGTGCGACCAAGCAGGAGCGGCACGCCCATTAGCATGTCAATAGGAACTTTGGCACTGCGGCTAAATCCGGAAAGGTCGGCCACGCCCGAGCCTGCCTCTATGGTATCTCGCAAAAGACCTGCTTCCAGCCGTTGCGAACGACACACTTCTATGGATGCACCAGAACTACTGCTTTCGAATTGTCTGAGGAACGGAATAAGCGTTCGATCGAAAATGTGGTGACTCGCACCGGTATCAACTGCAGCCTGGCAAAGATGGTTGTTTAACTTTACTGCAACCATCAACAAGCCACCGTTCCGTATGTTGCCACAAGTCTCACTTTGTGCTGCAGCTTCGGCATCAGCAAGTAAAAACGCGAGCACACATGTTGACAAGACCTGAAATGCGCTGTATTTAATCATAGCGAAGGCTTGATTTAGATGTAGGCAAAGTGAAGCTTGGTTCGTGTATTATTCGAAATACTCAAAAACATTCGCCGCTGTGCAATCGCATCGGTCTAAATTCGTCACTTCTATCCACGAAGGCAAGCGAGTATTTCGAACAAATGCAACGGTACGACGAAATGCCTGAAAATACAAGCGCAAAATATGTGTTTCTTGTCACCGGTCGAATTGCTGTCACTGAACAAGACTAAGTGTTACCGACCGAATTGCGGTCGTACTTTTTGCCGAATTGTGACTGTATGGATTTGATGCCCGAAATGGTCCTTTTGCCGAATTGTTGATAGAGCAGAAAGGGACAGGCAATAAGCTCTTGACAGTAGAGCAGAAAGGGACAGGCAATAAGCTCTTGACAGAAAGAACAGAAAGAAAGAACAGAAAGGGACAGGCAATAAGCTCTTGACAGTCTCGCTGAAGAGCATACGATAAGGGCGGTCGCAACGGTTGTGCGGCCCTGATGTTCCTCTTGTCGGAGTCGATGTGATGCCTCGTCAAGCTCGCGGTGAAGTTCTCGATCCATCCGAAGTGCAGGTGGTGCATTGCATGCAGAGGTGCGTGCGTCGTGCGTTTCTCTGCGGAGACGATCCGCTGACGGGGAACTCGTACGAGCACCGGCGCGGTTGGATTCGTGATCGACTGGAGTTCTTAGCTTCGGTCTTCGCCGTGGATTGCTTGACTTTTTCGGTGATGCATAACCATATTCACCTTGTCCTTCGCAGTCGGGCGGACGTCGTCGCTGCGTGGTCGGACGAGGAAGTGGCTCGGCGTTGGCTGCGGTTGTTTCCCTGTCGTCGAAACGAAGACGGCTCGCCCGCCGACCCTAGCAAACCGGAACTAGACATCATTCTCAACCAGCCCGAAGTGCTCGCTGAAAGACGCTCGCGACTGTCGGATATCAGTTGGTGGATGCGTTGCACGGCTGAGAATATTGCTCGACGTAGCAACGCCGAAGATGAAGTTACCGGCCACTTTTGGGAAGGTCGATATCGAGCGCAGATTTTGCTCGATGAATCCAGTTTGCTGGTGTGTGCGGCGTACGTGGATTTGAATCCGATTCGTGCGGCGTTGGCGGAGACGCCGGAGACCAGTGATTACACCGGAGCGAAGGATCGGATCGACGATCTCAGCGAGCGAGACGATCGGAGTCGGCCCAGCACTCACGATTGGGAGCGGAGTCGTGTTCGGCGGCGCAGTGGGTGGATGAGCCCCGTCGAGATTGATGAGCGGTCGGACGATGTCGGTCCTGGTGTCGAGCCATCTGGACGGCGGGCGAGCAGCAAGGGATTCCTGCCGGTATCGATGGTGAGGTATTTGGAATTGCTCGACTGGACGGGTCGTCAGTTGCGTGCCGATAAGATTGGAAGCATCCCGGAGCATTTGAATCCGATCCTGCAACGGATTGGACTGGACACTCATGGTTGGTGCGACGTGGTGCGAAAATTCGGTCGCATCTTCAAGCGTGCGGCGGGGACGCCTGAGAGTCTTGCTGGAGAAGCCTGCCGTCGCGGTCAGGGTTGGCTGTGTGCCCGAGACAATCCACTCGGCATCTCGTCGGTCTGACAGAGCACCTATCTTCTGGAACCGAAGACCCCGATTGGGATATCCGCTGCGCAGTCAGTCGCTGGAGAATGCTTTTTGCTGGAGTCGCCTACGGTAGGCGGTCGATCTTTCGAGTGATCCGCCCGGTTTTTGACTTTTCGTCGCGCGCACTCTGTGTGGATGCTGTCAAAGGTTTGGCTGGCCCCTTCCGCTCTGCTGTCAAAGGTTTGGCTGGCCCCTTCCGCTCTGGCCCCTTCCGCTCTGGCTGGCCCCTTCCGCTCCTTCCCTTGCGCTCCTTCCCTTGCGCTCCTTCCCTTGCGCTCCTTCCCTTGCGCTCCTTCCCTTGCGCTCCTTCCCTTGCGCTCCTTCCCTTGCGCTCCTTCCCTTGCATCCTTGGGTGGCCCCTTGCGCTCTCTTGGGTGGCCCCTTGGGTGGCCCCTTGCGCTCCCGCCCCTCGCTCCTTGCGCTCCCGCCCCTTGCGCTCCCCTACCTTGCGGTTCCGCCCCTTGCGGTTCTGCGATCAGAGAGGGGCCGGTAACAGGTAACATCCTCAGTAGCGAACTCGTTGTCCCGAGTCTCGCAGGTACAACGAGCAAAAGTCCGATAAGGCGCGACAGGACTCTACTCAGTTGCGTGCAAAGCGGTCTCGACAAGTGAAACCGACGTAGCGATCACCGTGCCATGAATAGTCGCTTGGATAGCGTTGCGGGTGGGTAGACCATGACGCTGGTTTGATCGTCTTCGGCAGGGTCTTGGTTGCCTGGGGTGCTGTCGATGTCGACTTCATTCGTTTCCAACACTTCAATATCAAAGGTTTTCCTGGTTTGCGTGCCGACACGGAAACTGAGGGTGAGCTGTTTGCTCGTGTTCGCGGCAACCGTGCCGGCCTGCCAGGTCTGGGTAGCAGCGTCGTAGACGCCTGCCGGACTCGCGTCGAGCAACGTCAGTCCGTCGGGGATTGTCACGCCGACGACCACGCCAGTGGCATCGGAAATGGGTTGAGTGCCGGGGGACGCCGCGCGGGTGACGGGCGGAGCGGTTGTGAGACCGTTGTGAATCGTCACGGTCAGCTCAACGATGTCGCCGAGTTTGATTTCCTCAGGGATCGCGGATGCTGTGACGCTGATGTCGACGACCCGTGGGGTGATCTGCACGATCGCCCGGTCGTCTTCAGCCGGGTCCGCGTTACCAGGAGTGCTGTCGGGGTCGAGTTGATCCGCAGCGATAATCTCGGCGACGTTCGTGACAATGTTTGAGGTTGTCACGCGGGCTCGGATTTGCAGCACCGCCGCACCGCCAGAGTCGAGTTCGCTGATTGTCCAGTGATTATTTGAGGTATCGAAGTCGCCGTTCAGAGCGGTGACTTGCACATCCGATAAACCCGCCGGTAGTGCGTCGTTGACAACAATATTGGTGGCCAAGTCAGGTCCATCGTTAGTGACAGTAACCAGGAACGTGATGATATCGTTCTGGTCCGGCGTTGCATTGTCGACCGTTTTGGCGAGTGACAAATCGGCTTGAGCGATCGTCAGTGTGACGGCAGCATCATCATCTTCTCCCGGGCCGTTGTCGGGTGTGCTATCACGATCGGGTTGATCTGCGGCGATGACTTCGGCAATATTCATGATGCCATCCGTCAGAATTGAGTCTACGTTGGCGGGATCGGGCGCAACTTTCGCTTGCAAAACCAGTTCGCGTGATTCGCCAGCGGGAATTTGCGGGATCGACCAGTTTCCTGTTTGTGGGTTATACGTTCCTCCGGCGGCAGGAGCGGCCGAAACGAACGACAACCCTGCAGGCAATGGGTCCGAGACGACGACACCGGTCGCGTCGGTGGGGCCGTCGTTGCTGACCGTGACATGGTATTCGACCGTATCGCCGACGTTGGCCCGCTCGGTATCGCTCGTTTTCATGAGCGCGAGATCGATCAGTTGAGGTACATACGAGACCGATGCATCGTCGTCCTCCTCGTCACTGCCGTTGCCCGGCATGCTATCGGGATCGAACTGGGAACTCGCCACAATCTCGGCAAAGTTGGTGCGCGTGATGGGTGTGGAACTGTCGTTGAGGGTGCGGTCGACGGTAGCGGTGAGCGTCAATGTAGCAGACTCGCCTGAATCCAACTTGTCGAGTCTCCATGTTTGATCATCCGAGCTGTATACACCCGTTTGCGTTTCCGCACGCACATTCGTTAAACCCGGCGGCAGCGAATCGAATATCGCAACATCGTTGGCGGTATCGGGACCGTCATTGCGGGCGGTCAAGGTGAACACGACTTCGTCGCCGACATTGGGTGTGGCGTCGTCAATTGTTTTGGCCAGCGACAAGTCGGCACTCGCCGGTGTGATGGTCACGCTCGTGGTATCGTCCTCGCCATTTTCGAACCCGTTGTCGGGGGTGCTGTCGCTATCGAACTGGTCCGCCGCGACAACCTGAGCTCGGTTTGCAAACGGTGCGGTGGCGGTCACGGTTCCGCGTATTTCCAGCGACTGCGATTCGCCGCCCGCAATCGCGCCGACGTTCCACAAGCCGGTGGCGGCTGAAAAGGCCAACGGATGATTCGACGCGAGAAATTCAAATCCATCGGGCAAGATATCCGAAACGATGACACCCGTCGCCTCATCGGGCCCGTCATTGTGGACTTCGAGCGTGAAAGTGACTTCGCTGCCGACGGATGGGCGCGACGGGGCGGTTGTTTTCAGCAGCGACAGATCGATCACCGGTGTGAATAGCGTCGAACTGGATTGATCATCTTCATCCGGCAGATCGTTGTTGGCAATCGAATCCGGGTCATCTTGATCCGAGGCGACGAGCTCTGCGGTGTTGGTAAACGTGCCCGCTGCGGTGATGTCCGCATTGATTTGCAACGTCACGCTTTGGCCCACCCCGAGCGTCGGAATCGTCCACAGACCGGTGTCCGAGTCATATTCGGTGTCGCTACTGCTCGGACTGTTCGAGCGATATGTCAACCCGGACGGCAGCAGATCAGCGACAACGACATTGGTCGCCACATCGGGACCATCATTGCGAACGACAATTTCGAAGCTGGCGGTCTGGCCGATATTCGGTGCTGGAGTGAGCGTCGTTTTTTCGACCGAAAGGTCCGCGATCGGTACTCGCACGCTGACGGAGTCTTGATCGTCTTCATTCTCGACGTTGTTGCCGGGCGTGCTGTTCGAATCGGTTTGGTCGACCGACATCACTTCGGCGGTATTGATTAAGCCCGTGTTGATCGGGTCGTCGGCGGGCAGACCCGCGACCGAAGGAATTAGACCATCGAGACGTAGAGTGGTCGATTCGCCCGCGGCGAGCGAGGGGATCGTCCACGTTCGCGTGCTGGCCGCGAAGGTCCCGGAGGCGGGATCGTTGCCAATGAGCGTGACCTGGTCGGGGAGCGTGTCGACGACAACGATGTTGGTCGCCGTATCGGGGCCGCTATTGGCGAGCGTGATCGTGTAGCTAAACGTATCGCCAGCTCGTGGTGTGGGATTATCGATCTCTTTGGTCAGCGACAAGTTGATCAATTCTGCTTGCGCGGCCGCCGAGGCTTGATCGTCTTCGCCCTCTATTGCATTGCCGGGCGTGCTATCGGGGTCGGGCAGGGTGGCCGACACAATTTCGGCCACGTTATTAATCGTGCCGTTGGCGGAGGCTCGGAGCACGAGCATGAGCGTCGCCGATTCGCTGATATCGAGATTGTCGATCGTCCAGCGCTGCGTTGCCGGATCATACGTACCGGTTTCCGTCGTCGCGTCGACGAACGTTGCACCGGCAGGCAGGGGATCGGCGATGACGAACGTTCCTGACGGATCGGGGCCAGAATTGGTCGCCGTGATCGTGAACGTGAGATCTTCACCGACGTTGGCGGTGGAATTGTCGACCCGTTTCGTGAGCGACAGATCCGCGTTGGCTGGCGTGACGGAGATGCTCGACTGATCGTCCTCATCGGGATTGTGATTGTCCGGTGTGCTATCGGTATCGAACTCGTTCGTGGCCGTGATCTCAGCAGTGTTGCTGATCGGAGCGAATAAATCGGCTCGTGAAGCGTCGAGGATCACACTGATGGCGATCGTTCGCGTCCCGCCGGCAGGGACCGTGCCAACGTTCCACACGCCAGTATCCGCTGAGTACGTTTCGTCGACACTCGCCGATTGAAAAATCAGACCAGGGGGCAGTTCGTCGTTAACCAACACACCCGTCGCATCATCGTTGCTGGTATTGGTAACCGTCAGGTTATACGTGAAGACTTGACCGGGGATCGGGCGATCGGTGTCTGTCGTTTTGCTTAACTCCAAGTCTATCGTCACTGGCGTTAACATGACCGAGTCGATGTCGTCCTCGTCTCCCGCTGCACCGGACGCACCATTGCCAGGGGTACTATCAGGATCGGATTGATCCGAGGTCATGATCTCAGCGACGTTGGTCTTCGTGCCGATCGTCGTAACGACCGCGACGAGGTTGAGCGTCACCGGTGTACCGACTGGTACATTGGGGAGCGTCCATATGCCACTGTCCTGATCGTAGTCACCCTCACTCGTTGTATCTGAAACGTAGGTCAGTCCTTCGGGAAGCGATTCACGCACGCTAACGTTGGTAGCCGGGTCGGGGCCTGCGTTATTGACTGTGATCGCGAACGTGACGTTGTCGCCAATGCTGGAGACTTGCCCGACGATCGTTTTTTCCAGTGACAGGTCCGCGATCTGGGTCTGGAAGCTGACTTGATCCTGATCGTCCTCGGCGCGGTCGTTGTTATTGGGGGTACTGTTGGTATCAAACTGGTCCGCCGCGATGACTTCAGCAACGTTCGTATAGTTGCCCGCCGCAACGACTGTCGAACTCAAAATCAACGTGGTCGATTGGCCGGCAGCGAGCGAGGGGATCGTCCACTGCCCGGTGCTCGCGTCGAACGAACCCGAGGCGGGGTCGTTTCCTGAAATAAACAGGCCCGCGGGAAACGTATCTTGAACGACCACATTGGTGGCGTCATCGTTGCCCGAGTTGGTCAGTGTCAATGTGAATGCGATCGGATCGCCCACGTTGGGTCGTGAATTGGAGACGGTCTTGTCGAGGGCGAGGTTGATCTGCAGCGGCGTCACGACGGCCGACGCTTGATCGTCTTCGCTGGGATCAGAATTGTCGGGCGTGCTGTCGACGTCGAATTGGTCGACGGCGGTGACTTGGGCGGTGTTGGTTTGGGGTGTGCTGCTGGTTAGAAGGCCCGTCAGGTCCAGCGTCGCCGTGGCACCTGCCGCGAGGCTGGGGATTGTCCACTGGCCCGTATCCGGGACATAGGTCGAGCCCGCCGAAGGTTGATTCGAACTGTACGTGATACCGGGCGGGAGCACATCGGTCACGACGATGTTCGTCGCGGTGTTGTCACCTTCATTGACGAGCGTCAACCGGAAGGTAAGTGGTGAATTGACATTCGGGGTGGTTGTGACGAGTGCCTGGGAGAGGTTCAGGTCGATCGGGACGAAGTTGTCGAAATCCGGGACCGCAATCACATTCGGACCGATCGTACCGATCAAATCAGCCAGCGCGTCATAGTTTGGAGCCGCTATAACGTCGAATGAAATGGCACCGACGTTCGTGAGGTCGGCGGGCCCGCTCGCTCCGGGGGCTGTCGTGAACTGCGTGAACGGCAGGAACTCGACGGCGGTAGGCTCAGTCGTCGTTGGGGGAATGTTGAGTGTCGCGACACTGCTGAGTGTCTGTGTGCCATCGACTTCATCGTTCGTATAAATCTGCACAGTGGCTGAACCGGCGGGCAAGTCGGCACCGATGACCAGTCGCAGACCTGCGGCATCACCGCCGCTGGTCAAGTCGATCGAACCGAGCCCATCATCATTGACGACGGCTGGATCATCGTCCGGACCGTCCCAAATCACACCACGCTGTCCGCCGCCAAAACCATCGGATCGAACCTGCAGAAAACCCGGTGATGCGGGATCGTTGACGACCAAGCTAATCGAGCCGATATCGCTGGTCTTGTTGACTATCAAATCTCGTGAGCCACCGATTGCCTCGGGTGCCGCAGCCGTCGATGTGACCGGCACGCCATCGTTGATGTCATCAAAAACCGACTGCGTGTCACCGTCGAAACCATCGATCGTGCGGATCAATTGCCCTGCGACTTGTTCGACCGAGATCGTGATGGCCGGCGAAACGGTTCGCTGCAGCGATCTCGCGTCCACATCTTGAGCAGGCTGCAGCACGAAGTATTGCCCCGCCGTTAACCGCGCAAACGTGTACCGTCCATCGACGTCGGTCGTCGCGGTGGTGACTTGCGTGTCGCCCGCGTCCGGCTCGAACTGACCGTCGCCATCGTCGCGGTAGAGCGTCACCGAAGCGCCTGCGACTTGCTCGCCCGAAGTGAATCCGTCACCACTGAAATCAGCGAAAACGAGGCCGGAAAGATTGGCCAGGTCCGTGCCCGCTGCGAGCAACCGGCGGCTTTCGAGTGGTTCCAGATGCAGGCGTCGGCGGCAATCGCGGCTCGCCCGGCTGCGGCGCCGCTTCGAACCTGCTTTCGCGGGAGAGTGCGATGAGAGCTTGCGTCGGAGTTGATCCGTCATCTTCTAGTTTTCCTGGTTGTCGCGGCCTGCGCGTTGAGAGCCTCTCCGAAAAGGGGTCTGACCCTTTGGAGGCGAGTCGATTTAGACGGTATTTACCGGCCCCGCCGGAGAGGGTCAGACCCCTTTTCGGAGAGGCTCTTAGTTCAAATAGGCAGAATAAGAAGATAGCATTACCTGGGAGAGATAGCGAGTCGGTGGAGACCGGGCGGGCGTGTGTCTCGGTTTACTCTGGATTCGATAGTCATCCAACCAGCATCTACAAAACGACCCATCAACACGAAAGATTGAGCAGACCAGGGCGAACTCGGCGGAGACGCGGGTTCACGACTACGATTGAAGCTGGCTGATCCAGAGTCGCAGGAAGCGATCGTTGATGACGTAGGAGGATGCCTCTCGTTCGATCACGTCACTGGCAACAAGTGATTCGGCAGCACGCTGGGCATTGGAGGCTGTGCGAAGACCGTACTTGCGAGTGAAATCGGACGAGAAGGGTTTTGGCGGTGTTTCGTGGTCGGCCAGGCCACGCAGAAAGCGTTGCTCGTTCTTGGTCAGCGTTTCCCACAGGGTGACGTAGGCGTGACTCTCCCGCCGCAGCAGTTCGCCAACAGCTTGGTCCAGGTTCGCCGCCTCCACGCTGCCGCCTGGATCGATCATCGACCACAGCACATGACAGAGGTGCTGGGTATAAAACGGGTGCCCCTGTGTGCGATCACACAACTCGGCGATCAGCGGTTTCGAAAATGACTTCTTCGCATCAACGAATCGCTTGCTGATAAACGGTCGCCAGTGTTTCGTTTCGATGGGGCCGATCGGATAGTGCATTGCCGATCGGTAAAGCGGCCTCGATTGATCCAAGAACATGGACTGCAACAGATGCTTGCGACTTCCCAAAAACAGATACGCCACGTTTCTGTGATGCTGGATCGTACTGCGAAGCTCGCGCTCGGTGAGATCGCTGTCGTACTCGGCGATCTGCTGGAACTCATCAAAGACCATGACAACTTTTTTCCCGCTTCGCGCCGCGAGGGCTTCGGGGGCCGCCAGTACTTCCGCCAGGTCCGACTTGGTCGCGGTCCGCCCATCGATTCCGAATTCGACTTTTGGTTGGCCGGAATGATCGAGCGAGACGCTCGGTCGCAGACGCCCGAAGAGAGCTTTTCCCAGCTCCAGCAACTTAGTGGTATTCGTCTCGGCGGCCGTCGTGACGGCGCGAGCGGTCGCGGTTGCGAACGCTGCCGAACCGTCGGTGGGCCACAGATCGACGTAGACGGGGATGTAATCCTTTCGGGCCAGTTTTTCGAGTGCCCGCATCACGAGCGACGTTTTTCCCATCCGCCGCTCAGCGTACACAAAGCACCGACCGCTGGATTTCATCGTCTCGGTCAAATCGGCGAGCTCCTGAGTCCGATTGCAGAACTCACCATTGCCGACAACGCCGCCGTAAGTAAATGGATTCATCGAGCCAGTCTCCTGTTGAAATTACGCAACTTGCGTTACGCATTATGCGTAATGTCAGGGTGCTTTACAAGTGGGCTGCGATGCAATGGCGCGGACTGAAAAGACGAGGTCATTCGTGCAGCAGAGCTGGCGTACTGGGAGAGAATGCAGATCGACGAGAGACGTCGACATTATCGCTGGTACTTTGCGGCTGGATTGATCATCGTGGAACTGGGGGGCTGGATCTGTGTCAAGTACATCATGAAAAGACTCACGATCTCCGTCGACTTTGCAAAGTAGAAGCGCGAGACAATCGTCCCGGATGGGACGACAGCTCTCTGCCGCGGATGTCGGTCCCCGGAACGCATCGTCGCGACAACCACGGAGGAGGCGTCCTAGCGTCATCGCTTTCCGAGATGCGACAAGGCTCGCGTTGTAACGGCTCACCCCGCCAACCAATACTTTGACATCATCCCCTAAGCCGAGCTGACGCCAGTGCTCACGTTGTTGGGATCGAGCAGCTCGTCGTTGTCATTCTGCTGGTTCGCCCACACATTCATCTCGATGGTGCTCGCATCTCCTCGGATCGTACTGAACGCAACGTCGGCCGCGTCGCGTCCTGTTCCAATGCGGACAAAGCCACCAACTGGAGCGAGTCGCGTGGCGTCGAAGAGAAACCACCGCCCGTCGAGATAGGCTTCGAAGAATCCGTGGAAATCCGGTGGGTTCAAGTTGACTGCGTAGCCCGAAACGTAACGAGCCGGGATGCCCATCGCGCGGCATAGACTGATCGCGACGTGAGCAAAGTCACGGCACACGCCCGCTTTAAGATTCAAGACGTCGCGGGCAGTGGTCGTTGAGTCGGTACTGCCAGGTGTGTAGGTCAATTGTTCGTAGGTCCAATTGCAGATTGCCGTGACGCGGGAGTAGCCCGGCAGCAACTCACCAAAGTGCTCAGCAGCAAATCCCCATAGTTCATCGGACTCGCAGTAGCGACTTGGATTCAGGTAGGTCAGCACATCTGCGGGCAGTCGTTCGTAGGGGACCTCACCCAAATTGCTCACGTCGGCTTGTTCGGCGTCGAGCATGACGTCGGCCCGGTAAGAGATCGTTTGCTCGCCTGGCGGAACCGTCAGTCGGACGAGTCGATTGCCCAGCGGTCCCACGGCGCATTCTTCGATCTGGTGGAACGGCTGCACCTCAAACGCCTCGCGAAGGATCGTTTGATGGTCGTTCTTAACGGCTGAGATATTGAACAGAAACGTGGTGGGGCACGCAACCTGATATTTGATCTGGGCACCAACGTGGATTTGATTCATGCGAGTCACGCGATTGCTGAAGGAGTAAAAGTAGGAGGAGTGCGTACATTGGAGCAAAAGAATGGCCAAAGTCGACGGGGCGCCCGTTGGCAATGTAGTGCTTAAAACAAACTGGCGGGATCAGCCCGGATGAGTTTGCGCAGAGCCAGCAGACCGCTGATCAAACACATCGACGTCGTTAGAACGAGCACTGTGGCGGCACGACTAATTGTCAGCCGCATCGGCAGACCCGAATAGGATTCCAGTGCCCAGAACAAACCCAACGTCACCAGCACGGCGGGGACAAAGCCGAACCAAGACAGGAAAATGGCTTGCCGGACGACGACACCCACAAAGTACGAATTGGGATACCCCATCGCCTTGAGTGTGGCGAACTCAGGCATCGCGTCTTGCAAGCTCGTGTACAGAATCTGGTAGCAGATGATCACGCCAACGACGAAACCCATCAATGTGCCGATAAAGAAGATCGCGCCGACAGGCGTTTGCTCGCTCCAGAATTTTTTCTCATTCCGAGCGAGGTCTTCGCGTCGGACCACATTCCAGATATCGGGTGCCAGGCTCGTCAATCGCTCGGCGACCGCGACAGGATCTTCACCTTCGCGGATTCGAAACATGCCAACATCCACGACGTCGAGTGGTCGACCACCTCCACGAATAGGGAAATAGCGGGCAAACTCATTTTCCCGAATCAGCAGCGAGCCTTCGTTGGCGAAGTCGGTTCCGATCGTGACAGTGCCTACCAAATGGATTCGCTTTCCGGCCAATTCAACCCGTTGGGGCCGCGGGTTGCCGTGCGCATCGAACTCGAATCCATACCTGGATTGAGTTTTCCGATCGATCAAAGCGGTCCTGGGCGGCTGGAGGCTTTTCTTCTGCTCGCCCAGTCCAGGGATTTTTAGCCAGCCCGGCCGAATGGGAACTGAGATCACGCGGATGGGACGGGCACGATGTCCAGCGACGCGGACCCGGGCCAACAAACGTTCGATCAATAGCGGTTCGGTGGCAGCGACGCCAGGATCCGACATGGCTCGGCGGAGCAGGTCGCGTGGGAATCGTTGATTGACCGGCAGCATGTATCTGGCAGTGCTAGTCGCGACGAGGTCGCAATCCATCCACGCGATCAACTGCACGGGGCTATCTAATAATGCGTTTCGAAACCCGTTTTGGGTGAACATCAGTATGGCGGCAAAGCCGACTCCGGCGGACGCTAGTAGCAATCGACGGGGTTCATGGACGAGATTCTTCCAGGCCAGCGGTGTGCGACTCATGAGCCGTTTCGCTCAGCGCGTGATTTTCGCTTGAATTTTTCTCTGACGATCGAGTCTTCCTTCAGGGCCCGATCGTCGGAGTCGTACTGCGTGCTCGAAGGGGGATTCCTCTGCAAGCCAGAGATGATCCGCAAAAAATCCGTGGCTCCCGAGAACTCGCGATATACGCTGGCAAAACGGATGTAAGCGACTTCGTCGACGTCCGCCAAAAACCGCAGTACCACTTCGCCAATCTTCTGGGCTGGGATTTCGAAATCGAACTCAGCGTAGATGGCTGCCTCGATCTGCTGCACGGTCGCTTCGATCGTTTCGCTCGCCACCGACCGCTTGGAGCAGGCTCGTTCGATGCCCCGGCGAATTTTTTCGCGATCAAAAGGCTCTCTGGTTTCGTCACTCTTGACCACCCGAACATTCAGCGCCTCGATATGCTCCATGGTCACGAACCGTCGACCGCATTCTTGGCAGACCCGTTTGCGGCGTACCCGATATCCGGCCTCCGCTGATCGAGAGTCGAGCACTTTGTCGTTATCGGAGTGGCAAAACGGGCAACGCATGGAAGAGGCGAGGGGAGACGAGGAGTGAAGGGCAGGGCAGGGCAGGGCAGGGGAGCGAAAATCAGAGGAGAAACGAGAAAAACGAGACACTCACGAAGTTTACCGCCCTGTGTTATATTCGATTGTGCCTTGTTTCCCCATGGCAACACCGACCAAACTGGAAAAGCGACCTAACATGAATGATACAGACCCTCTCGACCGATCCGACAACGACAAGCGATTTAGCGACGAATTAGGCGGCACCGAGGCAAATCCATCATCTGTCGACCGGTCATCGATCGAGCCCCCTGAAGTTGCAGCCCGGTCGCGTAAACCCGAGTCGCCCCGCGACCGCTTCGAAAGGCAGGTCGCCAGTCGCCGGGAATCGCTCGATGATCATGATCCTGAAGAGACATTGTGGAGCGGCGGCTACAACCCGAAGGCGATGACCGGGTGGTGGATCGCGCTGATCGCAGTGACGATCGCGCTGCTGGCTGCCTGCATTGTGTTCACTCAACTCACTTGGCAGTTGACGTTGGGCATTATTGTGGTCCTGTGGATTCTCGTCGTAGCGAACTATGCGCGCATGCGGTTGGGGTATCACTATGAATTGACGAGCCAGCGATTCATTCATAAAACGGGACTGCTCACCCGGCGCAGCGATCGAGTCGAGGTCATCGATATCGACGATGTCAGTTACGAGCAGGGGCCGGTGCAACGTCTCTTGGGTGTGGGCACGATCCATATCACCAGTTCGGACCGGAGCGATCCCGAGCTTAAATTGGTGGGGATCGACAAGGTCGGCCAGGTGGCGGGATTGATCGATGATGTGCGGCGGACGGAGCGTCGTCGTCGCAGTCTCCATATCGAATCCATTTGAGCGACACACCCGTTTCAATTCGTCTGATACGAGCACAAACATGACTGCATGGTTTGTACAACGAGAAAACGAAGAGGTCGGCCCGCTACGGCCCGCCGATCTGTTGGCCCTCGTCCGCGATGGCAGCGTGTTACCCGAGACGATGATCCGCAAAGACGATTCATCCTGGTTCGCCGCCAGCACGGTGGGTGGATTGTTCGAAGCGGCCCGTCGACCGACAATCGAACACTATTGCCCGCACTGTGACAATGTTCGCGTCCCCCCACCACCAACAACGTGCCCAAAGTGCGACGCGACACTGTTAAAAACTCGTGAGCGGATCATCGAAAATTCACTCAGTAAAGCTAACAGTCGAGCCAACAACGCGGTCGCCTCACAAGGACCTGCGCCCTCAGCCCGTCGCTGGCTGCAAAAACGAATCGGTAAAGATAAACCGTCTTAAGGCGACTTTGCCGCACTGTCGCTCAGTTCGGAGTTACCCCGCTTTCCGAAACAAGGATCAAAATGCCATGGAAAAACCAGAGTGCGTTTCGTAGACTGGGCATTACAAACAGACGACGTCAAAAGGGAAAATGCGTCCAATTATGGCCACCACCATCGCTCGAAAACCGGAGCTTCCCGTCAGCCCTTTGACAAATGCGGAGCGATTGCGTTTGGCACTGCATGAAGATTCCGTTGCACAATATCAATCGCAGCTCGGACAATTCCTAACTCCGCAACCGATTGCGGAATTCATGGCAACCCTGTTTCCGACAATCACCGCAGACGTGCGGCTATTGGATCCGGGTGCTGGCGTCGGTTCACTGACGGCAGCATTCGTAGAGGAAGCATGCAGCCGAAAGCGACGACCCACATCGATCGATGTTTCAGCCTATGAGATTGACGCCAAGCTTGAGGTCGGACTGAAGCAAACTCTTGCGGACTGCGCAGCGCGATGCCATCACGCTGGAGTCCGATTTGCAAGCACCATCATTTTCGGTGATTTCATCGAAACGATGGTCGCCAAAGCCACACATCGTTTATTCGAGGACGAGACCTCGGGTTTTACCCATGTCATCATGAATCCACCGTACAAGAAGATTCGCAGCAGTTCGACGACTCGAAAATCGTTGAGTCAAGTTGGGATTGAAACGAGTAATCTCTATACCGCATTCATGTCGCTGGCTGTCGATGCCATGGAAATCGGTGGCCATTTTGTTTCCATTACGCCGCGTAGCTTTTGTAACGGTCCGTACTTCAAGCGATTCCGTAAGGCGTTTTTAGAAGCGATGCACTTGAATCGCTTGCATCTGTTTGATTCGCGAAAGGATGCATTCAGCGACGACTCGGTGCTGCAAGAAAATATCATCGTAGCTGCGACACGTACCAACCAGTGTGTGAGAATGGGAGTTGCGGTATCGAGTTCGCGCGCGCCATCGGAGAACTCTTCCACGAATCGCATCGTTCCGTACGAAAAGGTCGTCTCACCTACCGATCCAGATTTGTTTATTCATCTGGCGATGGACGAGGATGCGGATCAAACTGCAAAACGGATATCTGAATTGCCAGCGTCGTTGCTCCATACTGGCTCATCGGTATCGACTGGGCGCGTTGTTGACTTCCGCGCTCGCGAACATCTTCGCGACAAGATAGATGTTGATACTGTACCGTTAATCTACCCGTGCAACATGAGTCAGGCTGGAATCGAGTGGCCCAAAGCAAAGACAAAGAAGCCACAGGCAATTGTTTCTTGCGATGCAACGTCAAAGCTGATGGTTGGCAAAGGGGAATATGTTCTGGTTAAACGCTTCACATCGAAAGAAGAGACGAGGCGAATTGTCGCCGCAGTTTTCGATTCTGAGTCCATCGGCTGCGAATCGGCTGGATTTGAGAACCATCTGAACTTCTTTCATACGGACGGCGGACCACTCGGCAAACACGTGGCCGAGGGAATGGCAGCATTCTTAAACACGTCGACGGTTGATCTTTTTTTTCGACAATTTAACGGACACACGCAGGTGAATGTGTCCGATCTCAAGAAACTAAAATATCCGACTCGGACACAACTCATCTCAATTGGGAAAAAAATATCCCTGCGCAAGAAAGTTGACCAAGAAGTTATTGACCAAGTTGTTGCTCGGGTGGTTGGTTGGAACTAGTTGCATGCGCTTCAAAATGTTTTGATGGATCCTCCGCGATCCAAATGAATGTGCCGGGAGCAATGTTCTTGTATTTTCCCTGCCGTGCCGCAGCGACTCTCCACGTTGGATATGCCGTCGTGAACGAAACACTTTTATACCCAGATCGCTCGGCTAACACAGTGAGCTGATCGAGCTTATGAAAATCAACCTCACCGTCGCTGGTCACAGCTTCGATAACCCACAACAACTTCTCCGCGTCGTTACAAAGTAAGACGTCCGGCATCGCATCACCAATTCCTATTGCGATTCCGGCCGCAGCGAGTGTTGCCCTCTCGGTCTCCGTGATTCGATCTCCGTCGGAATCGTCGACATAGAGAACTCGGTAGCTGGGGAGGAAATGTTGCGCAAAAACCAGAACACAGTTTTGAATAAGATCCTTGTGCTTGGAGCTGATTTGTGACGACGAATGCTTTGCCATCTCGGCTTGCATGCTTAGCCGTATTCGTTTGTGGTCATCGGAGATCCATTCCTGCAACGCTTGCTCCCACCCATGTTCCAGCGCGAGGATTCTCGCGAAACTCGGTGCCAACCTATAGGCGTTGTTTGGAGATTTCGCGACCGGGTGCCCGAGGATAAATGTTTTCGACTTCGAGTCGAAATAGACTTTCTCAACCGCACCGAGCTCCCAAAGTGGCTTTAGCCAGTAATCGCGACCCTCGCGGTCTAGCTTCGTAGCATCCCTCTGCAATACGCCCACATGAGTAGCGATGTGTGCCACGGTGGCACCATCTCGAAACCGCGACTCGCGTGGGGATTTGGTGAATAGATTAGGATACCGATCATCTAGCAGTGCGTAGACGACATCGATCATATCGGACGTCGCACGATCAATTGCGCCAAGCACGAGTCCAACTTTTTGCTTGGTCACTCCAGACAGCGTTGCTGGAACAGGCTCCTCACCTTTTGAAATATATTCTTCGCGACTTTGCCGTACGCGATCGTCTAGCCCCATCAGGAAAATCCATATTCGAGGAGCGATCGGCGAGCCCGTTTTCTGACGATTTGGCAGCTTTTTGAATTGTTGCAGCCAAGCACCGCGTCGATCTCACTGCCATAGTGTCAATTGCGTGTACACGCCGTATTCTCCCAATCATCGGCGTCTTACGCAGCTTCGTTGAGCTGAAATTGGATGCGGTCGCGAAAAAATCGATGAGTCCCATTTCGATAGGGGATCCGATTCCGGGAGAGTGGTTCGATTGAATTGCAAATTGCACAATAGATCAATCCAGTTTTTCGAACTGTTACGCAGTGATTCGAAATCCAAGAGCCTCGCTAGTCCATGCGAATTTCCAATTCGCGTTGTGCAGCTTGCATGGTGCAATTTGCAATCTCGTTGCGGGCGGGGCAGGGCAGGGCGGTCCGCTAGCGACCAACACCCATTCCGCCTCCCATCCCACCGCCCATGTCGAACTCGGTCACTTCCTTCTCACTCGTGGCCTCTACCGACAAAACTTGGCTGCGGTCAAACTCAACGCTGTAGCTGTACGTCACGTCGGTTGCGTCACTTCCGTAAGTCGATTTTTCCAGCGTGAGATCCCAACGCAAAAGTCCAAATGGTTTTTGCACCCTCTCAAAAAGCTTGTCTTCGCTGAGCGCAGGTGACACGTCCCCCAGAACGACGCGAATCTGCTCGGCTTGGCTGCTCAGCGGGATGCGATCGAGCAACCGCACTTCGACTTCACGCTCTTTGAAGTTGGTGAGCACCAAGCGGTATTGAAAACCTAGTTTACGATTTCCACCTTGGATCGCGTCACTCTTCTCGACGAGTTCACGCCGCGTGCGGACTTGACCATCGGCGCCGAAGCCGACTAGCAATTTTTGTTTGCTCGCAGTTGTCGGCATCGTCATCATGCCGACAAAGCGGTCGTCGAGATAGATCGACGCTGGACCACTGAGTAGACCATAGGGCAGTTCATTGACGAGTTCGGCTTCGCGATATGCGAAACTGCTCAGCAGGGGAATGGCCACATGGTACAACTTGCCGGTGAGATCTTTTTCAACAATTTCGACGAGCTGTTGTTCACGGCGTGAATCCAGACTAACGCGGCCATCGATCACATACGTTTGGCTGGCGACTTCGTCAGACGCATCCGATGCCAATCCGCGGGCCTTGCGTGCCGAAGCCATGAACTCGAGTCCCTGCATCTCGTCGGCGAGCCGGTTTAGTTGCACGTCACGAGCGGCTGCCTCGTTGGATTTCATTCCCTTGCCGACGGACTGTTCAACGCTGCGCTGTTGGCTGCGGATGGACTGCATCTTGCTCTGCAGTACGGAGGAACCGGTGCCGCCATAGCTTGAACCACTCGCTGCGAGTTGGCTGGGCATCGCCTGCTGCATCGCGTTCCCCTTCTCCACTCTGCTTTGCATCTGGCCGGGTTGATTGGGGGCACCGAAAGGATCGCCGAATAGATCATCGAGTGACGGATCGGGTGCGTTGCCAGCATGAGTGGTTTGCACACGCAGTGGTGCCAGGCTCGGTCCTGCCGCCGAGACTTGCGGTGAACTCGTCGACAACGTCAAGAGAACCTGGTCCCAGGCTTCGCCGCTGAGCTGGCTGATGATGGCGCCGTAGCGAAGGGTGAATTGATCCGAATCAACCGAACTGTTGACCGAGTACTGCGGTGACCAACCACAACCGCTGACGGAGTAGCTGAGCCGAATCGTGTTGCGCACTTCATTCTTCGCGTCGTTTCCCTTGTCGGCATCGCTCGCGACCGCGTCGGATTTGCTTTCTCGCACATCGACGAACACGCGGGCCTGGTAGCGAGTGTGGCCATGGCTTTCGCTCAACTGCGACCGCTCTCGACTGAGCAATGCTTGGCGTTCGTTGAGTTTTTGTGTCTCGTCTTCGATATCGAGCAGCTTCTCATTCAGCTCGCCGCGCTGTTTCATGGAATAGTCCAACAGGTGCGTCAAAGCTTCTGCATTGAGCACGCCATTGTTCAGATCGGCGTTGGCCGCCAGTTGCGTGAACGCAATCATCTGGTCGAGCGTGGTGAGATTGCCCTGGGTCACCTGCCGAGCCGAGGCCAAACGGTCGAGTTCCAGCTTCAATTCTGTAAGCTGCTCGTCTATTTTTTTTACGTCGGCTCGCGACGATTCGCCAATCGGTTCTTGCAAGACACGAACAGCACGGATCGAGATTGTCTCATCGCCTTCCGCAAAAACGCTCGATGTCACCAATTGTTCGGGCAACTTGGTGACGAGGACTTCGTGTGTGCCGGGTGGAAGCGACGGATCCGCAGAGAGCGAGATCGTTCGGGTCACGAGCGCTGAGTCACGAAAGAGTGTCACGCTCGTGATCTTGCCAGCATCGACGACCGAGGCACGAGGTGTTGATGGAGCCGAATTCTCGGCAACTTCGCTCGTGGACGGCGGTTCATCCGCCTGGACGACGCTCACTAGGCCAGCGAGCACAATCCCTGCACAAAACAGTCGACCGGTGAACGCGATGCGGAGCGGAAAGCAGCGATGCAAAACAGTCATGAAACCAGCTCATGTCGGAGACATACGTGAAGAATATTCGACTATTCTACACGTATTGTTCCAGCCGTTCTGCGTTTTGTGTTGACGTCGGCGGCGGGTGCGCACGCACAGGTGCGCACGCACAAAAACGCGACCGATGGTAGTGGATGTGGCAGCGCGTCACCGTCCACTACGCAACCCGGTCCACTGCGCGAATGCTTGTTCTGCTGTCGCCAAGGAGCGATGTCTACTGCTGTTACCAAAGAGCGACGTCTACCAAGAGTAGTCAAGGCCGAGCAAGATGCCTTGATAAAAGACGTGATCGTGCGAATCGATGCCGTCACCGGGGCCGCCGACCCCTACGAGTTCGTAATTGCTCGCAGCGAGCTGTTCGGTGCCAAGTGCAACACCGTCGATCCATAACAGCTGATAGCCAAGGTTCACCGACCATCGATCTGTGAGCTTGTAGTTGCTCTGCAATGTCCATTCGCCGACGAACGCGACGGTGTCGTTGAAATCATTTGCAGTGGATTGTACAGTGCCCAAGAAAGGGTCTTGCGTCGTAATGCTCGATCGCTGATGGGCACCGTTACCATAGATTCCGCCTTTGAAGTCTGTGGTCAATGAAAGTCGCGAAGACCTCCATAGACGCGCACGAGCTCCGAGCTGTCCACCGAACAAGTCATTGCTGACTTCCGTCTGAGCAGACGTGGGGGACGGGAAGTTAAAAAAGCCAGTGCTCGCATCAGGTATGTCTAGGCTCAGATTATCCTTCAGTCGAAGATATCGAAACCCGGCAATCGCTTCGATGTTTTCCGTTATTTCATGATTCATGTTCAATTCAAAATTATATAGCTTCGACGCCAGATGCGTCTGAATGGTCGTTCCTGCCCGCCGGGGTATCACCGACGAGCCTACCTGCACGAACTGCGGGGCCAGAAACTCGTTCGGCGTCGTCGCCTGCGTGGCGCTATCTTCCCAGTCATCGGTTCCAAAGTAACGGGCTTCAAAGCGCGTGCGTTGCGTGAGTTGGCGTTCCAAACGCAGTTGATATCCATATGCAAATCCATACGATAGGTCATCGGTGTTTACGGAGTTACCGGGATCGTTAAGTCCTGTAACCAGTTGTCGAGACCCTGGATCCGAGCGGTACAAAAATAAGCTGGATGAATCAATCGACCAGGGCGTCAGCGCCCACGGATCACTCAGCTCACTTTGGCTGGCATTCGTCGTATTAAAATTCTGTGCTGGCGACATCGTCGCCGAAAGCCCAGATATAATGTAAACGGATGTGATCGCGAGAGAGCGAAATAGCGTCATGCGTAATTCTCGGTTGGCGGAATCATTATTGGTACTTCACGGCGAAGCGATATTTCCTTACGCCCCGCACCCCGGTCTTTCGTCGCTGCTAGGCGCTCAGCATTCGCAAATGCGGATGCAAACCGGCTCGCCAACGCGGAGGCGACTTGATATTCAGATCAATCGATACAAGAGTAAGACGCTTGGGCCAACACGCCGGGAGAAGGTGCGATTCCATCGGGGTAGGGGAGGGCGGTCGAAAAACTCTGTCACACCGCCTCTTCACCCTCGGTTCCTCTCGGAATTGAGTGGCAGTCATCCGCGATGCGGGATTTTCTAGGCATGGGCTCCTAAACTCCGTGAAGAACCTCACCCGCCTCCATCCTCACTCCTTTCCTGCATCCTTCAGTTCCTGAATTAATCTCGGCACCTCGACGCTCGCCTGGCCACGACGATGCTCGTCAAAAGCGGTGGATGCTGGAGTATCGCCAATGTTGATTTCGATTTTGCGACAGGAAGGCTTCGTCGACTGCACGATGCCTGCGGCTGGGTAGACGAGACCCGACGTTCCAATCGCCAGAAAAAGGTGTGCGTGCGCGGCCGCGCGCGAGACTATCTCGAGACCGATGGGTACTTCGCCAAACCACACCACATGCGGTCGCAGCCAACCACATCTTGACTCGTCGGCGGGGAAGTTTGGGTGGGGCGTGTCAACGGTGAGATCGTCTCGCCAATCGAAGATCTCTCCCGATTCGATGCACTGCGCCTTGAGCAGCTCACCATGCATCGGCAGGACATTCTGGCTGCCTGCTCGGACGTGCAGGTCGTCAATATTTTGAGTGATGAGCAAGAACTCGCCCGCCGACCGCTCGGTGTGCTCGCGTTCCCAATCCGCCAGAGCGAGATGCGCCGCATTGGGCTGGATCTCAGGCGAAAGCAGGTCGCGCCGCCGCGCATTGTAGAAATCGTGGACGAGCTCAGGATCGCGAGCGAATCCTTGCGGTGTCGCGACATCTTCGATCCGATGTCCCTCCCACAATCCACCGGCATCGCGGAAGGTGGAGATGCCAGATTCAGCCGAGATGCCGGCGCCGGTCAGAATAAGGATGTTCATCGAAAACGGGTTTACCAGGAGGGAGAGTGTGGGGTAGGGGAGGGCGGTGGAAAAATGACAACGGCGGGTCCCCAGACTCCCACCTGGGGACGCACCACGTCGCTGGCGTCCGCCGGTGCTCAACCGGTCTCAAACATCGTCCGTCGGCCAGGGCGTTTAGCACTTCCCTTTCGGCGCGGGGGTGGTGTCGAGTATCATGGCGCCGGCATAATCTACCTGACCCGCGTTTTCCGTCCTCGTCTACTGTCTCCAGCCTGATGTCAAAATCCCGCGATTTCCTTGGTCCTTACCGACTCGCCCGGCTGATCCGGATCGGCTCTACGGCGGAGGTATGGGAAGCGATCGACGAAACCAGTTCGGACAACCAACGATACGCACTGAAGGTCCTCAGGGAAAGCTGCAGTAATGACAAAGCCGAAATTGGACTGCTCAAACACGAGTACAACGTCGGCAAGGCGCTGACGAGTCCTCGGATCATCAAAATGATTGATTTGCAGACGGACAAGGGGAGACCCTATCTCGTTCTGGAGTTGTTCAGCGAGCTGAACATGAAACAGGCTCTCCGCAAAGGACCCGATTCGCTCGCCTTCATGCTCAAGAAAATTGTCGAGCAGGCGGCCGAGGGATTGTATTACATGCACACCAAGAACTGGATTCACCGCGATATCAAGCCGGACAATTATCTCGTTGCCCGCGATGGCGAGACGAAATTGATTGACTTCACGATCGCCGAACCGAAGCTCACCGGTATCAAGAAATTGTTCTACCGATCCAAGACGGTGCAGGGAACGAGGAGCTACATGGCCCCCGAGCAAATTCGTGGAAAGCTCTGCGACGAGCGAACGGATGTCTATTCGTTCGGCTGCGTTCTGTTTGAACTGGTCACCGCGAAACCACCCTACACGGGCCAAACGCCCAATGATCTGCTGTCGAAACACCTGACCGGGTCGATCCCCAGCCCGATCGTTTACAACGACAACGTGACGCCTGAGTTCGCGACGTTGATCAAAAAGATGATGGCGAAGAAACAGGATGATCGACCAGCATCGATCTGGGAGTTCTTGAAAGAGTTCCGCGCCATGGAGATTTGGCGAAAGCTACCGCGTGCACCGGAGGTCAGCGTGTTCGATGATATGGGTGGCATGAAGTCCGCGGACGATATGATCAAGCGTCCCGACGGAAATTATGACGTGGTCAAAGTATCGGAAGAAGAGAAGCAAAAGAATATCGCAGCCGACACGAAACGGAAGGAACAGGAATAATACGATGGCCGGTCCTGGATTAGATTTTGAATACGAGATTGCGGATCTCGAAGAGAAAGTTGCTTCGCTCGAGCGGACTACCGATCGCACCTCGGAAATTGAGTCAGCAATTCGTTCGCTGCGAATGGCAAGAGTTACCAAGCTGAAGGAAACCTACAGCTCGCTCGATCCTTGGCAGACTGTACAAGTCGCGCGGCACAAGAACCGTCCCTACACGCGAGATTACCTGAACCTTGCATTCGATGAATTCGTTGAACTGCACGGTGATCGTCATTTCGGTGATGACCGCGCCATGCTGTCGGGATTCGCCAAGCTCGATCGCTTTAAAGTGATGGTGCTCGGGCATCAGAAAGGTCGCACCTACAAGGAACGTGCTGCATGCCATTTCGGTTGTGCTCATCCCGAGGGTTATCGCAAGGCGATGCTGCGAATGAAACTCGCCGAAAAGTACAAACTTCCCGTCATCTGTTTTATCGACACGCCCGGTGCCTATCCCGGTATCGGAGCCGAGGAACGGGGCCAAGCTCAGGTTATCGCCGAGAGCATGTTTCTGATGAGCCGGCTGAAGACGCCCATCATTTGCGTTGTAATCGGAGAAGGCGGATCAGGTGGCGCACTGGGCATAGGCGTTGGAGATCGCGTCGCTGTGATGCAGCACGCTTACTACAGCGTGATTAGCCCTGAAGGCTGCGCAGGTATTTTGTGGAAGAGTCATGAGCATGCGCCGAAAGCCGCCGCCGCATTGAAATTCACGAGCGAGCATTTGAAGCGGCTTGGGATCGTTGATGATGTGCTCGAAGAACCGCTCGGCGGCGCCCATCGAGACCATCATCAGATGGCGACTCGGATGAAGGACTATCTATCGCGGCAACTTGTCCAGCTCGAGTCTCAGCCGATCGAGGAGCTCGTCGAGCAGCGTTATGAAAAGTTTCGGCGCATGGGCGTATTTTTGGAAGCGGGCGAAGCTAGCGATTCGCTCGCGTGATCGCTGCGTAGAGATTGGGGACGCACTGGAAAACGAATGAAAACAAATCGGGTTTCTCGCCAATGCGACTCCATCGGGATAGTCCATCAGCACTCAACCACCAGACTAAAGCAGTCAATCTTGACCGCCCCGCAACGTCCGATAATGCCTCTTATGTTGTATTCGCTGTGCCTGGAACGCTCGTTTTAGGCTGATTGCAGCCGGATGGCTCCGCCCGCCCGGGCTGGGTCTGGTTGCTGTCTGCGACCGGTCGTTCCTCGTGATGTCGGTCAACAATCATCGCTGCCACGGTGCTGGCCCGGTGGCTTGTTGCCACTGCGGCGCACCGTTGTCACCGGTGGTCGGACGCGGCCGATTCGTCGTCGCATTCTGAGCGGTTGGCCAAGTTGAACTGGGGTCCGATTGGGATCCTGGGAGCGCCGCCGGCCACTGTGGCGATGCTTCGGCGAGCCACGGTGACGCTCCGCCTTCACCGCCGAGCTGCGTCTCGGCGCTTTCGAGATACGGCTGTACGATCGCGGCCAGCTCCTCTGGCACGATCGCGTCGGATTGATCGAGCAATCTAGCGATCCAGCGTCCGCTGCGACTTTCGGTGATGGCTCGCTGAGACTGCTCGCCGAGCAGCGTGACTGCGAACAATGTGATTAATGAGCAGAAGATGGCGCCTTTGCCGAGCCCGAAGAGCGCACCGATCTGACGATCAAATTCCTTTAATTTCATGCGATCGATCGTCCCGGAGATCATCCGGAAAGCGACCCAGATCAGGAAAGACGTCACAACGTACAAAATCAACATCGCCAAGAAACGATTCCAAGGCGGCTGGGCCTGAATATTCTGGCTGAATGGTTCACGATAGTGGTACGCGACCGCGTAGCTGACAACGATCGAAGCGATCGATGCGAGTTGCCAGGCAAATCCTTTGAGGGCGCCAAATAGCATCGCACCGATCAAGACGATCGCCATTAGGATGTCGTAGGTTTGCACAATAACGGATTTGCTAGAGAAAACGACGCCACAGGGGCAACCCTCGACTTGTACCAGATGGGACGGAGCAGGGCGAAGAGCAATCGACAGATTTTCCGGTGTGGCGATGAGTGAGCGAAATGTGCTATTCGCGTGGGTGACTTTTTCTATTTTTTTCTGACCGCCCTGCTCTGCTCCGGTTGGCATTCTCCTTTTTGTTGTTGCTCATCGTCGTGGCTGGCTTCAAAACCCATATTTCGACAAGCACGGTCGTGGGCGCAGTCTATGGATACTGGGGTGTGGCCACGCAAGGAATGTCGATCGAGAGCGGGCTGCTCGCCGGTGGATTGTGCAGCGTGGCGGGCATGCTGCCCGATCTCGATTCCGATACAGGTGTACCGCTGCGTGAAACGACGCTGTTTCTTTCAGCGGTCATTCCAATCCTGATGGTTGATCGTTTCCGTGATATGGGTCTGTCTCACGAAGCGATGGCGTTAGCGGCGATGTTGATTTACATTCTGATTCGCTTTGTCGTGGTCGAGTTCTTTCGCCGCTATACCGTCCATCGCGGGATGTGGCATAGCATCCCGGCGGCACTGATTGCATGCGTGGGGACTTACCTGATCACGCCCAGTCCGAGTGAGGCGATTCGCGTCTACAAGTCTCTCGCGGTCTTGGCAGGGTTTTTGACTCATTTGATTTTGGATGAGATCTGGAGTCTTGATTTCAGCGCTCGAGGGATGCGTGTCAAGAAATCGTTCGGCACCGCGCTCAAATTTTTTGGCAAGGATTGGTGGGCAAATGTTTCGGTATGGGGCAAGTTAGCTCTACTCTGCTATATCGCTTGGGGTGATTCTGGAATTCTCGACCGCCTTCGCCAGCGAGTGCGATTGGAGCGGGAACGATACTCGATTCCCGATTCAGGTTGGCCGTCAGCCACCGGTCCATTTTACAGGCGGTCGCCCGACCTCGAGTCCGGCCAGCCCGGGTCTGGATTCTTGCCGACGGATGCGTGGCACCCCAAGCCATCCCCGTCCAACCGGATCGCCGATCCAGGCGACCGCCCTGCCCTCCCCGGCGATCAGTGGCGCTGAGGGACGTGTTCCCCGTCGGATGCAACCGCCGTGAAAGATTCTGTGCGTGTGACGAACATGTTCTCAACGGCGAAGTGCCTATCCGAAAGGGGTCTGACCCTCTCCGGCGAGGCCGCCAAAAACGTTGTAAAACGATGCGCCTCCAAAGGATCAGACCCCTTTTGGGATAGGCACTAGGTCAGAATCTCCGCGGAATCCAGAATGATCGTGACGGGGCCGTCGTTGATCAGGCTGACCTGCATGTCGGCGGCGAAAATGCCGCGAGCGACGGCGATGTTCCGCGCCGCCAGATGGTCCGCGTAGGTCTCGTAGAGTTCTTTGGCAATATTCGGCGGAGCTGCACCGATGAAAGATGGGCGGCGGCCCTTGCGGCAATCCGCGAGCAGTGTGAACTGGCTGACGACAAGAATGCCTCCACCCGACTCGATGACGTTGCAATTCATCTTTCCGTTCTCGTCGGGGAATATTCGCAGGTTCGCGGTTTTGTCTGCGAGACCACGAGCAGTTTCTTCGCAGTCGCCCTGCCCTACCCCGACCAAAGCGACCAGTCCATGATCGATCTGGCCGACGATTTCGTTCTCGACTCGCACGCACGCCTTTCGGCTTCGTTGCAGGATGACTTTCACGGATCAGTCTCGTTAAGATAAAGAGAAGCAATTTTTCGTTGTTGTTTTTGAACCGCCCTGCCCTGCCCTGAATCATATGTCCTATCTATTCACCTGCCCACACTGCCACACTCGCACGGAGGTCGAAGATGAGTTCAGCGGCCAGACCGGTGAGTGCGTCGTTTGCGGTCACGACATCTCGTTACCAGACTTTGCACCGGGCGCGCGAGCAAAAGTCACGCCTCCCGGGATCGCAAACCGACGACGTCGAAAACGTTCGGTAGCTTGGGTGGCTGCTGCGGTCGTGATGCTGCTGATTGTGGGGGCTGCAGCAGTCGCGGTCGTGCGACTTGGCGGCAGCACGGCGGCAAAATTGCGGGCTGGACGGACGCGGATTGGTAGCGTCAAGAATTTAGAAAAGATTGCTGAGGCTCTCAACGCCTACGCCGCCGACCATGGTGCCTACCCTGCCCCGGCGATCCTCAGCAGCACGGGCAAACCGCTCTTATCATGGCGGGTTTTGATTCTGCCCTACCTCGGCGAAGAAGAACTGTACGACAAGTTCAACGTGAACGCGGCGTGGGATGACATGCAAAACCAACAAGTGACATATGGCGAAATGCCATCGGTCTACCGCCATCCTGACACCGACGCCTGGGCGACCGATACCGTGTATCACATGGTTACCGGAGCGGGAACGCTGTTTCCTAAATCGGGGCCGCTCGGGCCTAGGCAAGTAACCGATGGAGCTGACAAAACGATCTTGTTAGTCGAGAGTCCAGCGTCCACGATTTGGACGGAGCCGGCCGACCTCGACTTTGCCGCAACTGGAGGCACGATTAATTCCTCGGGCGGTACTGATCTGGGGGGCGTCACCGACGGCGGAGTATGTGTTGTCACCGTTGATGGGCGAGGCCATTTTCTAAACGAAACAACGTCGCCCATGACCGTCAACGCGCTGATCACGCCCCAAGGTGGCGAACCGCTACCCGACGACGTGCTGGATTAACGGCCTTCACGAGAACATGTCTTCCATCTGTTCGATGTAATCGAGTGCCTCTTCGGGCTGATCCACTTCGACGCCTGGCACTCGGCCCTCCCGATCGCACTGGCCGAGTTCGAGCAAGTCTTCGTACCACGGATGCGACACGAGCCGTCTTCGATGGCGAGCCCCGATCGTGTGATTGAGCAGCTTATGAACGTCCATGTGGTGGGCGATCAGCCATGCCGTGCGATCCGAGATATAACTGTCGAGTGCTTCCAGTCCCGCGGCAACATGATCGCTCGGATCGATGGCCTTGCCGATGTCATGCAGCAATGCGGCCAGCAAGAACTCTTCGTCGTAAGGCATCGCCTCTTTCGCCAGCCCGAACACCTGCAAGCTATGAAAGAGTGCGTCACCCTCGGGATGCCAGCGGAGGTTCTGCTTCACGTTTTCCAGCGGCATCAACAATGACAAAAAGACATTCATGCGATCGGGACGTACATCCATCTCGGACAAACGTCCTGCTTGATCTTGCGCATGGATCTCGTGCTCGATCGCGATCAGACGTTCGAGTTCGTTCAAGCTCGCCCGTGCAATGGGCTTGCCAGTGATCGAGCAGCGAAAGCGAAATCCGAGCAGCGAGGGAGCATAGACGGTCAATTCGGTCGGAAAGGTATCTTTGACATGCAGGTGTGTGAAGACTCGCTGCTCTCCGCCCTTTTGAATTCGTTTCCGCTCCAGCTCGTAGCCAGCACCAAGATCATCGAGCAGAATGGTGACGGAGTGGACATTCGCGGCGAAGACATGAATGTCGATATCTGAGCCTGCACGCACGCTGCCCTTGAGCACACTGCCAATGAGTTTCGGGTGGAAAGGAGCGAGTTTTCGCAACCACCACGCCGCACGCAATCGCATGTTGCACAGTTGCGCCGTTGCTCCCGCAGCACCCTCACTGAGCCGAGTAAGCACTTGGACTTGCTCACGGATTTCAGCGTTGGACGGCAGATCGGCGGGTTTTACCCAGCCCTTGCAAAGACGCCGTGCGGCTTTCTGTTTGGCGGTGTAGTACTCACTCACTTCACGCGAGTACATCAGACGTGCGGCCTCCCAAGCAATTTGGCGGCGCAGTTTTGTAGCAGGCATTCCAAGAGCTTGAACGGTGCAAGCTCGGTACAAATCGAATAGAGCATCAAGATCGGAGAATGCATGGTCGGCGAAATAATCACGTCTGTCAAGTGTGAAGTTGAGTCGACAGCGGCAATGCGGCAATCCTAGCCCGGAGGGCGATACATGAACTGCCTTGGCGTGAGGCACCGGAAACAAAGCATTACAAAGTTCAGCCCAGCGGGCGATCCATTTCACGATACCCGGGAATTTGACATCAGTGCCCGGCGATCCGCTACGATAGGACTGTCATTGATACCCAACTATCCCGAGGGACGTCGATTTCATTACTGAAGGACTTCCGACCTGTGCTCTGAGTCCCGATAGGGACGACAGCTCAATGCCGGGGACGCAAGTCCCCGGACACGAGGGCGCCCGAAACCACAGTCCCGGAGGGACGACAGACGATGGCGGTGGATTTCATGATAACGAACAACATTTAAGGAGACACAGCGATGAGCCAACGAGTGACATTGGTTGACCTGATCGGAGGAACTGTTCTTGTCCTTATCGCGGTCTCACTGCTGTCGATGTCCGTGGCGAGATTGAGAACGACGGCGCGAATGGAATCCTGTGCGGATAATCTCAAAATGATCGGACTCGGCATTCATAACTACCACGCTGCGTTCGATCAGTTGCCCTTTGGAAGCGGGGGCACGTCGTCGGGAAGCGAGTCCGAACCGATGCTCGGCAACGCCAACCGACTGTGCGGCCTCGTCGGTGTGACGCCCTTTCTCGAACAGCAAGCACTTTGGGAGATGATTTCCAATCCGCTCATCGAAAACGGTGAAAACTTCCCTGCAATGGGCCCCGTGCCCTGGTACCCGCCTGCAAAGTACTCACCCTGGGCGCGCCGACCTGGCCTGTTCGTGTGCCCGGAAGATCCTGCACAGGACGAGAACAAGGTTGCATCGAGTTACCTCCTCAACTATGGTGATGCCATCCAAAACGTCGGATTTGCCTTTGAAGCTGATCCGCGGCCTTATGGCAACAACGGGGCCAGCACGCGCGGCTTGTTTATCCGTCAAAAAAGACTCGGGTTTCGAGATGTCCTTGACGGTACATCCAATACCCTGATGATGGCCGAGGGAAAGATTGCTGGCCCGCGTGTCGCCAAAAACGTCACTGGAATGATTCTCGACCCGTCCCGCTGCATCGCGGCCCACGAGAACGCGGCAACCGAATTTTGGAGCGATCCACGCCCCGCCGTATGGTCGGACGGATCGCTGTTGTCGATCGGATTCCAAACGATCCTGCCACCCAACTCGCCGTCATGCACATCGGACAAGGGTGTGTTGGAAGGGGTGATGTCCGCGTCGAGTCATCATGGGGCGGGTGCGCATGTGCTGATGGCGGACGGGCGAGTCGCGTTTGTATCAAGCTCGGTCGACGCGGGTGAAGCAAATCGACCGAGTATCGCGACGGGGAATTTTGAAAACGGAGAGCCGCTCGAGCCGGGGTCGGAGAGCCCCTACGGAATCTGGGGAGCCTTTGGGACGCGAGCGGCGCGAGACATGGTCGATCATGATGTATTGGAGGCACCGCGCAACTCGTATAGCCAATCCCAGCTCCAAGAATTTGCGTCGTTGCCGATGGAAACTTGGCGAGACGCATCAGGTCGCGGCAGCATCCAAGCCCGACTGATCGAGGTTGAAGGCAACACGCTCGCCCTACTGTTGCCCGATGGCATGGTCAAACGGATTGCGCTAACGAAGATCGATCGCAAAGACATCTACCGCGCGATGAGAACCCAGCGAGATCGGATGGCGAAAATGATGGACACGTTTGTTGACGATATGCGACTTGCATTAGGATACCTCGAAAAAAAAGAATTCGACAACTTTTTGGATCAATGTGTCGTCACCAATGAGCCTCTCGGGGATGACCCACAAGGACGACGGCAGCTCGTTTCGCACCTGGCGGCATTTCGTGGTCGCCTGATCCTTACACTTGATCAAGTCATCGCGATGGCACCGTCGCAGGAATCTACATGGGCCACCCAAGTCCGAGCGAACCAGTTGAATCTCAAGTTCCGAGCTGCCAACACGGAGCTTCATGCCCAGCGCTTCGATGGTCACTGGAAGATTGTGCTGGAGTGAATGGGCGATTGAATTTCCGCGACCACCCTGCCCTGCCCCGGTGGATGCTCATGGAATTTGACATCAGTGCCCGGCGATCCGCTACGATATAACGAACAACATTTGAGGAGATGCAGTGATGAGTCGACGAGTGACATTAGTTGATTTGGTCGGGGTAACTGTTTTGGTACTCGTAGCAGTGTCGCTCTTGTCGATGTCCGTGGCACGACTGAGAGCGTCCGCCAGGATGGAATCGTGCGCGAATAACCTCAAGCAACTCGGACTCGGTTTTCATAATTACCACTCGGCGTACGGCGAGTTGCCATTTGGCAGCGGTGGCACGGCCTCGGGAAGTGAGGCCGAACCGACGCGAGGCAATGCGCATCGATTGAGTGGCTTGGTCGGTTTGACGCCGTTTATCGAAAATCAGGTTCTGTGGCAGACGCTTTCGAATCCGTTGACTCAAAACGGTGTGGATTTTCCCGCCATGGGGCCAGTCCCTTGGTATCCGCCAGAAAAATACTCGCCATGGTCTCTCCGTCCCGCTGCATTTGTCTGCCCTGATGATCCGGCGCAGGAAGAGAACAAAGTCGCGTCGAGCTACCTGCTGAATTACGGCGACGCCATCGAAAATATCGGCGCTGCATGGGAAGCTGCTCAGCCACCCTACGGCGATAGCAAGCACACCGCGCGAGGCGTGTTTGCTCGGCAACATCCAATCCGATTTCGTGATGTGCTCGATGGTCTTTCTTATACTGTGATGCTGTCCGAAGGCAGGCTCTCGGGTGAACGGGTCGCCAAGCACGTGATGGGAATGATCGACGATCCATCGCGCTGCATCGCGGCCCATGAGGAGGCAGCGACGGAGTTTTGGGACGATCCACGACCGGCTGTGTGGGTGGACGGATCGCTGCTTTCGATCGGATTTCAAACCATTCTGCCACCGAACTCGCCGTCTTGCACGTCTGATAAGGGTGTGCTCGAAGGCGTCATGTCGGCATCGAGTCATCACGGCGGCGTGCATGTGTTGATGTCCGATGGCAGGGTCGCGTTCGTGTCGAACTCGATCGATGCAGGCCAAGCCAATCGACCGAGTTTGACGAGGGACGACCATGAGTATGGAAAACCGGTCAATTCAGATTTGCGAAGCCCGTATGGAGTTTGGGGAGCGCTCGGGACGCGAGCCGGAATCGAGACGGTGGACCTCAAGGTGCTTCAGCCACCACACCGATCCTTTACCCCATCGCAACTCAAAGAGATGGCCTCCTTCCCACTGGAAATCTGGCACGAGGCGAAGGGCGGCGGCAGCTTTGAAGCCCGACAGGTTGATTTTGAGGAGAGCGTGCTGGTTTTGCTGTTGCCCGATGGCAAGGTTCGCCGCATCGAATTGTCGAAGCTCGATCGCAAAGATGTCTACCGAGCACTCAGAACAAAACAAGATCGACTGGCGAAGATGATGGACCCCTTTGTTGAAGACATGAAAACTGCGTTGAGCTATCTGGAGACAAAGGAGTTCGAAAAATTCATGGATGATTGCGTCGTACCGAGCGAATCGGTCGATCGAGATGAAGACTCAAGGCGGAAACAAATCGCACAACTGGCGATTTTTCGAGGTCGGCTGATTCTGGCGCTCGACCAAGTCATCGCGATGGCACCATCGCAGCAAGCCGTCTGGGCAACTCAAGTCAAGATGAATCAGCTATCCCTCAATTATCAAGGCGCGGGCGATGAACTTCGCCTTCGACTCTCCGGTGGTCACTGGAAGATTGTCATGGAGTGAGCGGGTGATCGAACTTTGGCGACCGCCCTGTCCTGCCCTGCTGAAACACGGTGAATTTCAGAGCCTCTCTGCACCAGGAAGGAATTTCCATGTTATCATGCGTCCATGAATAAACCTCTCCTGAAAAACATGGATAACGATTTGTCACCCTTTCTGCTTTGCCTCGTCTTGTTGGTGCTGGTGGGCTGCGGGAAAACATCCGAACCCACACTCGCCCAGCGCAGCGATGAACTCGACCAGCGCAGCGACGAACTCGCCCCGCCCAGCGCCGCACCGCAGCCGGCAGCTACGGATGGGACGGTTTCTCAGTTAGATCCTGTGACCGAAAAGCAGCCCATTCAACGGGACTCCGCTACGAAAACAGCGCCAGTCAAGCAGCAGCCACCAGCCAAATCGACGGTTGATATCGCCAAGTTCATGGAGGACGCGCTCGAGGGCCGCACCGAGGCGGTGGAGCAAGCCATTGATGCGGGAGTCGACGTCAACGCGCGTGATGAAGAACGACGCACCGCCCTGATGCTTGCTGGGTTCAATGGTCATACCGAGACAGTGAAGACGTTGCTCAAACACGGTGCCAAGATCGACGAGCGTGATTCGATGGGCCGGACGCCGCTCATGTTCGCCGCGACGGGCGACAATGCCGCTGCCTGCGAAGCTCTGCTGGACGCGGGCTCGGATGTCAATGCAACTGATACCGGTGAAGGTTTCACGCCCCTGATGCATGCAGCCGCTGAGGGCCAACTCGCAGTAGTCAAGCTGCTCCTCCAGCACCATGCCGACCGAAATCGCCGAGACATTGACGGTGACACCGCCAAGAGTTTTGCCCAGCAGAATGGGCATGCCGAGGTGGTCGAGGCGCTCACGAAGTAAGCCTCTCCCACTTATTTTGGCATCTGGCCGTGTGATTGGGCGATTGTGGGAGCCTACAAAGGGTAGAACCTCCCAACTTCTCCCATCACCGAGTGCTATTCGAACCGTGCTGGATCCTGAAACACGACCGAGCTTGATCGTGCGGCTGCGCGATCCCAACGATCAGTCGGCGTGGTGGGCGTTTGCGCAAGCCTACGAGCCATTTTTGCAACATTTGGCGACCCGGCTCGGGGTGCCTTCGCACCACGTTGCTGACGCTACCCAGCAGATTTTGCTCGCCATTGCCACGTCCGTTGATCAGTGGTCTGCCGACGGACGCGATGCCTCCTTCCGCCGCTGGGTTGACACGATCGCCCGGCACATTGTGATCAAGTTCATGGCAGGCGTACGCCGCCACCCTGCCCCGCTTGGTGGCTCGGACGCAATTCGAATGCTCGACGCGCAAGTCCACGCGAGCGATCCAGCGATCGAACAGCAGTATGATCACGAACTGGTTGTCTGGGCTGCCGAAAAGGTGCGTCACGAATTTGCCGCGACGAGGGGCATGGCGCCGTTTCGGGGCGAAACGAGCTATGGCATCCTGCGTAAAATCACCGATCACCCGCACCGATCACTCTGTATCACCGCCCCTTCGATCCCAGCATGGTACGAGACGCTCGTTGACAGGTTGCTTTGCAAGGAAGCGGTCGATCGGTTCGAGAGTACTAGTCAAGTGCAATCGCTATTCGAGTCCTGTCTGGTGCACGTACGGGAGCTGCAGGAATTGGAGCTGCGAGTGCTGGAGACCAAAATCAGGAGAATATGTGGCGAGATTCAGGAGCGAGGATCAGCCGACGTCAAGCAAGCCATCATCGACGAGCGAGTTCGAGAGATGTTGGGGGCGGGGAGAAGTAAGTAACTTCACTCGCTCCAAACGCCGTTTGGAGCTAGGCGGCCCGCGTTTCGCGTGGCCGAGGAGGGGCGTCGCCACCAATGTTGATTTGTCATGCTGCGTTCGAGACCTCGTCACTTCGCCTTGTTATTCCACACAAGTTTGCTCAGTAGTCCCGAATGGGACGATCGCTTTCTGCCGGGGACGGCAGTCGCCGGATGTGCCCATGTTTCCAACCGAAGTCCCGCGAGGGACGACAGCGAAACTGGACCTGGCGTCTCCATCCCGGATCGCTGTCGCCCCTCGCGGGGCTTCATCGGAAGGCACATTTTGGTCCGGGGACTTGCGTCCCCGGCATTAGGCTTTCGTCCCTAACGGGACTGAGATCCGACCGTACGACCTTCCTTGCGAACTTGCTCGATCGCCGCGTCCAAAACCTCGTTGTAATACTTCAACCGTATCTCCGCTTGATCGAGCGACCCGCCGAATGACCGCTCTAGATCGAGATAGATCAGGGGAACGGGCAACTCGCTCACGCGCAGCTTCGCCGCGGCGGCTTGCACCCACAGTTCCAGCGGCATCGCGTAACCGTTGTTGGTGATGGTCATCGCTCGCAGGGCTTCCGCCCGGTAGGCTTTGAACCCGCAAAATGCATCGGTGAGTTCGAAGCCTAATCGTTCGTTGATCTCGGCGGTGATCCGGCGGTTGATGCCCATGCGCTCAGCAGGCGGTTCATCGTCGCCTTCGAACTTCTCCAAATAACGGCTTCCCGAAACGATGTCGGCTGACTCCGCCGCCGCAATAAAACTGGGAATGCGGCAAGGTTGATGTTGGCCGTCGCAATCCAGTGTCACGATCCCTGCATAGCCATGTTCGAGCGTATAGGCGAACGCACTCTGCAATCCCGCCCCATAACCACGGTTTTGCGGATGATGGATCACGTCGATGCGATCGGGACGAGCCGCCTGGCGAGCATCGAGCTTGGCCGCCGTTCCATCCGTACTTCCGTCATTGACGACGAGAATCCGGTCGCTGTACCTCAGGACTTGATCGAGCACGTCGTCAACGTAGCCCACCTCGTTATAGACCGGCAGTGCGGTCAGCCACGCGGGCGCACCATCCTCCGACGAAGCTGTTGAAGAGGAGAAAGGACTAAGATCAGAATCAGGCATAGCAATTCGTTCGGCAGGGAAAATTGTCGCTCGGCTCTCCGAGCCGTTCGCGTCCGAAATTCGCACAGCTCGGAGAGCCGAGCGACGCTCGACATTGAAAATGGTCAATGGATCCATCGGCCCGTCAGCCGCCGGCAGGATCAGTTGATCAACCATGAGACATTGAAAATCCGGCGGGATCCGTCGATCAATGCCCATTCTGATGATGTATGATTGATCTATTCGACCCACGCCAGCACACATCTGTTTCGAATTTTGCTCGGAGAAATATGATATGAAGTCACGGTATAATCCGATCTTGTTCGCCGCCACGCTGCTCGGTCTCGCTGCTTTGGCGAGCGTTGGCTGTGAGCCGCCACAGCCGTCACTCTCCAAGTCGGTTGCCGTTCCCACCGACTTTGACACAAACATGGATAGCGACAAACTCATCCTGGTGAAATTTGGAGCGACGTGGTGCCCGCCGTGCCGAGCGGTCGATAGTGAACTCGAACAACTGGCCGGCCAACTGCCTGCCGATGTCGAAGTGCTGAAAATTGACGTCGATGAAAATCCTGAGCTTGCCGAGCGATACGGCATTTTCGGCATACCGAAGATGATGCTCGTCCGCGACGGCAAAATCCTCGACCAGGAAGAAGGATACATGAGCGGCGGTCAAATTCAAAATTGGATCGCCGAATATCATGGTGACGGTTCGGCGAATTAGGGCTGCCCGTTCATCTTCTGGCGGGCGCGATGCAGCAGCGGACCGATCGAATTTTCATTCACCCCGACCGCTTGGCTGATCTCTTGGTAAGTCTTGCCCTCGAGGTGATACATCCTCACCACATTGGCTTCGCGAGAATCCAGCTTGGCGAGCAGATGCTCCACTTCTTCGGCGTTATCGATTCGTTGGATCTCCGTCGCCGAGTTGTTGGCTAACTGTTTTGGTGCGGCTGCTTGAACCCGCACCCGCGCACCGTCTACGACCGTGTTTTGCTGGGCCCGTTGCAACCGACGTACAACAACGCGGCGAGCGATCACTGTTAGATAGGTCGCCAGAGAGCATTGCCGGCGAAATCGACGCAGTACGGCGAAGTCGTGCCGGATTAGTACGAGGAAAACTTCGGCGACATAATCGTCCCGCGTGGATTCATCGATCGAGATACCACGACCCGTCGTTGTCCGGTGGACGACATGAACTACCAGCCCCACGAAACGATCGACAAAATTCTCCCACGCCCGTGGTTCACGGTCCAAACAACGCTGCAAGAGGAGTCGATCGACGTCGGAAAGGCTCACGGGGGTCACTCGCGGGGAAGGGAACTAGTGGGGGCGGACAAGGGAAATCCCGAGCAATGCCAATGAGATTCCAACCGTTTTTACCATGTTTGGCCCCCGCCGTTATCAGTGCATATTAAGTCGAACGGGCTCCTAGAGCAAGTTTTCGTTTCCGCGAACCGCTATTTCCTGGAAAAGCGACAAAGAGCCGATCCGAAAAGGGGTCCGCACCCCATCCGGCGAGGCTAGGAAAAACCGGGTAAAATGACTTGCCTCCCCAAGCTTAGGTCCTTTTTCGACCAGGCCCCCATTCTTGACCTAAGATTGCCACAACGTTCTTCCGACAACACCACGCCCCCGCGTCCTGCCAGCTTATGAACGACCGAGTCGCTGACGTCCTGTCGCCCGCCGCCACATCGGCTTTTCCTGTGTACGCTCCGGCAACCCGTGGCATGAACACAGGGCCGATCACGCAACGCCATTTAGAAACTCTGGGCGAACATCTGCCCGACGGCGTCGCTTTCACGGACCAGGCGGGGCGGATCCTGTACTGGAACGATGCGATGGCCCGTTTGACTGGACTTCCCGCGACGGCATGCGTCGGGACTCGCTGGGATTCCGCGAAACTCAATTTTGTCACGCAGGGATCGAACGAAGCAGATGAATCAATCGAACCGGGGCCGTGCCCTGTGTCGGCTTGTCTGGATCGCGAACTGGCGACTGCCACACCGATGAAAATCATCGTCCACAGCCCCAGTGCGAGAGGCGCAGTCCCAGATCGCAAGCTACCCAATCGGGTGATTCCCAAAACGAGGACCTGCGAGGTGCTCGTCCGCGTCACTCCGGTCGGTGCCGAACATGGCGGTGGCACTGTGATTATCGTTCGCGATCTGTCAGAGCATGTCCAAATGCAGAGTCAGATTGTTTCGCTGCACAAAAAAGCAATGAGCGATCCGTTAACCGGAGTGGCTAACCGGGCGGAATTCGACCAATGGCTGCTGCGATGTACTACCGATGCGCAGCAGCATCAGACCACGTTCGGTCTCATTATGTGCGACATTGATCACTTTAAACGCATCAACGACTTTCACGGGCACCAGGTGGGCGACGAAGCCCTGATTCATTTTGCGAAAGTGCTCCGCCGCCACACTCGCAGTTCCGATCTCGTAGCTCGATACGGCGGCGAGGAATTTGCCATTATTGCCGTCAACAGTGACCACGCGACTGCCTCGCGGCGTGCCAACGAAATCCGCCAGGCTGTCGCTGAGACAATCTTCGACGGGCTCGGCGGCCAGTCTTTGACTGTCAGCTTCGGTGTTGCTGAATATCAAAAGGGTGATTTGCCCCCGCTGATTGTCGCCAGAGCCGATCATGCCTTGCGGCATGCAAAAGAAAACGGCCGCAATCGTGTAGAATAACTGATTGAAATCTCTGGTAAGATGGGGATCTTCCCGATTCATTCCTTTTCCCCAGAGGCTCCCTTGAAATTCACTCTGCTGATCGTTGTCGTAAGCACGCTGTTGATGGCGTCGGCGTTCGCCGATGAGGCTGCATCCGACTCGCCAACCGTGACGGAAGCGGCACCGCCGCCGAATATTGTATTTTTCTTTGCTGATGATCAAACCACCACCACCCTGGGGTGTTACGGCAATGACGTCATTCAAACACCCAATATTGATGCCCTGGCCACCCAAGGCTTGCGTTTTCGCAATGCGTTTGTGAGCCAGTCAATCTGTTGGGTCAGCCGCACGACCATCCTTTCGGGGCTGACTGGACGCACTTACGGCACACCCGGTGAGCCCGAGCTAGCACGCCCCGAGGCGGTCGCCGAACTCTATTCCGATATTCTCCGCGAACACGGTTACCGGACGGGCTACTTTGGTAAGTGGCACGCCAAGATGCCAGAAGGATTTCGCCGTGAAGATCATTTTGATGAATTCGAAGCGATTGGGCGGAATCCTTATTACAAAAAACAACCCGATGGTACCCTTCGCCACGAAACCGATCTTGTCGTTGATCGCGGCATCGATTTCATTCGCAAACAACCCAAAGACAAACCATTCGCTTTGAATCTCTGGTTCAACGCGTGCCACGCCGAAGACAGTGACCGCCGGCCGGGTATCGGACACTATCCTTGGCCTGAGTCGACCAATGGAATGTACGAAGACGTCACCATCGCGCCACCTCCACTCAACGCTGCCCGCGTATTCGATGCACTGCCCGTCTTCCTGAAGACAACAATCAACCGTGAACGATTTTTCTGGCGGTGGAACACCGAGAAGAAATATCAGACCAACATGCGTGCCTATTACCGCATGGTTACCGGTATCGACAATGCGATCGGCCGATTCCGCGATGCCTTGGAAAAGCAAGGGTTGGCGGACAACACGATCATTGTCTACTCAGCCGACAATGGCTACTACATGGCCAATCGAGGTTTGGCTGGCAAATGGTCGCACTACGAAGAATCGCTTCGAGTGCCGCTGATCATCATGGATCCACGCGTCGATGCGAGCCAACGAGGAACGACAACCGACGCTATTGGTTTGAATCTGGATCTCCCTGCCACATTCTTGGACTGGGCTGGTGCTGACATCCCCGAGCGATATCAAGGGCATAGCCTCACGCCTATTGTCGGTGGCAATCAATCCGAGGACTGGCGAACGGAATCATTCCACGAGCACTTCGCTGTCCGCAACCGAATCCCTGCCTTCGAAGGTTTGAGAAACGAGCGGTACAAATATGTCGTCTACTTCGATAATGACAACTACGAGTTTCTTCACGATCTCAAGAAAGACCCGGAGGAACTCTTCAATCTCGCAGGTGATCCTCACTTCGCCTCGACGGTTTCTAGCATGCGTCAGCGACTGGCCGAGCGAGTCAAGGAACTCGGTGGTCCACTTGACAAACTGAAGACACCATTGAGCAGGTCCACCGTGCCACATCCGGTCGCCTCAGCGAACGTGGGTGCCAAAGTGGATCAGGACGGATTCATCTCAGTCTTCGATGGCAAGACGCTGCGACATTGGTCGGGCGATTCTAAATACTGGTCCGTTCAAGATGGTGCCCTGACCGGTACGACGGACGGAACTTTAAAGCAGAACCACTTCATTACCTGGGAAGATTCCACGATCCGCAACTTCGACTTGCGAGTGAAAGTGAAAATCAGTCACGGCGGCAACAGCGGAATTCAATATCGCGGTCTCTCCCGACCCGATCTCGGGCTCGACGTCGTCACGGGCTACCAGTGCGATGTTGTCCCCGACAATCCCAACTACAATGGCATGCTCTACGAAGAACGGGGGCGTCGTATCCTCTCGCACACCGGAGAAAAAGTGATCGTCGATCCACAGGGACGTTCCTGGGTGGTCGGCAGCACGTTCGATGTTGGCGCCGATTCACGTCCCGACATGCCAGCGGACTTAAAAGATTTCGATACCAACCAGTGGCATGACTACCGTGTGCTCGTTCGCGGCAATCATTATCAACACTGGATTGATGGGCACCTGACGACCGATTTGATTGATTTCGACGCCAAGGGCCGTTCGCTCGAGGGTGTGTTGGCCGTTCAAGTCCACGTCGGTCCTGCGATGAAGATCCAGTACAAGGATTTTAAAATCAAGAACCTGCCTGATGACTTACCCCTCTTGATAGCCAGCGATCACCCCATACCGGATGCCGCCTATCTGGTCCGCCCCCAGGCCAAACTTCCACCGGGGTGGAAACCTCCGACTTACGCTGAAAAAGACCGATAACAGATTTCATGTTCGCGACTTGAGATTTCTCCGATCTCCCATCGAAAGAGGGGAGATCGTATCGGCGGCGTTTTGCTCTGTGCATGTACCCCGATCGCTAGAAATAGGCAGCGTCTGATCGAGAACGGGCGAATCAATTCAATTGACATCAAGGTTTAGCGCCGTTGTCGTTACCGTCTGTGCGTGGATAATGAGAAACGTCCCGCTTGGATCAAGGCGAAAAGCGGACGCTACGCCCACCCTGCACCCTGGATTTGAAACTCGTGAATGATCACTTGAGCATAAACCGTTCTCGGATGGACGAGCCCTGGACTCGCGAGGATTCAGCGGCGCAATACGGGATCGAGCGATGGGGAGACGGGTATTTTTCGATTTCCAAAGATGGAACGGTGTTGGTCTCGCCTGACCCAAACCAAGCGGAATCGATCGACTTGAAGAAACTCGTCGACCGCTTGGTCGATCGTGGGTTGGAACTGCCCATCCTGATTCGTTTCAACGGCATCCTCCGTGATCGACTGCGCCGTTTGGCAGAATGTTTTCAGAAGGCGATTGATGATCACGACTACACAAATCGATACCGCTGCGTCTTTCCCATTAAGGTCAACCAACAACGCGAAGTTGTGCAACAGATCGTGGGCGAGGGGTCCAAGCTCGGATTCGGAATCGAAGCGGGCAGTAAGCCCGAGCTACTCGCCGCGGTCGCTATGGGGACACTCGATCTTCCGATTATCTGCAATGGCTTTAAGGATGATGAATTCATCCGTCTGGCACTGCATGCTCAGCGGCTCGGACGAACCGTGATCCCGGTTGTGGAGAAAGTCAGCGAGTTGGACTTAATCTTGAGAATCGCTGCGGAAGTCGGGGTGCGCCCGACTTTTGGGATGCGGGTCAAGCTCGCCACTCGCGGCAGTGGCAGGTGGCAGGCCAGTGGTGGATACCGTAGTAAATTTGGATTAACTGTTGCCGAAGTGCTGGCCCAACTCGATCGCCTGATCGAGATGGACATGGGCGATTGTTTTCAGTTGCTTCATTTCCATGTTGGTAGTCAGATTGGCAATATTCGCCAATTAAAATCTGCCATTTTGGAAGCCGCTCGAGTTTATGTGGATTTGAAGAAACGCGGTGCTGCGATGGGATATCTCGACGTTGGCGGTGGTCTCGGGGTGGATTACGATGGCTCGCAATCTGACAACGAATCGAGCATGAACTACACGATCCAGGAATACGCCAATAACGTGATCTATCATGTGCAAAGCGTTTGCGACGAGGCGGAGGTGCCACACCCTCAATTGATCTCCGAGAGCGGGCGGGCCGTCGCGGCGCAGCACAGCGTTTTGGTGATGGAGACGCTGGGCGTCACCTCGCAAGGTGGCGGAAATCTGCCGAGTTGGGCCCGCGTTCCGGCGGATGAAATACAAGCCGGAGGGGCGGGCCAAACGACGGAGATGGGTGACGACAACAACTTCGGTGAAGGCGAAATAAGCGAGGAGGTTCTCGAGCAGCAACTGCGCACCGATGAGCCCGAGGGACCGCCGTTTGAGTTCGAACAGCCCGTCCACGATCTCTGGGAACAGTACAAACTAATGACGCCCGGCAATATGCTGGAGACATTTCACGATGCTCAGGTCGCACTGGATTTGTGCATGAATTTGTTCAGCGGCGGATATCTGCCGCTGGAGCAGCGAGTTGCTGCAGAGACTCTCTATTTTGCGATCTGCCACCGTGCACGCGACTTCGCGGCCCAGCTCGACGAAGTGCCCGAAGATCTTTGCGATCTCGATCGGATGTTGTCTGATATCTACTTCGTCAATTTCTCGTTGTTCCAGTCGATGCCCGATTCCTGGGCGATCGATCAGTTGTTTCCGATCATGCCGATCCATCGGTTACTCGAACGACCGACGCGCCACGCCGTGCTCGGCGATATCACTTGCGATAGCGACGGTAAAATCGACTCCTTCGTGGGTGACGGACATCGAACGCAAACGTTGATGTTGCATCCGCTACGGGCCGGGGAACCGTATCAGCTCGCCGTTTTCATGGTCGGTGCGTACCAAGAAATTCTCGGAGACTTGCACAATCTTTTTGGTGACACGCATGCGGTCCACGTTGAACTTGACGGCGGCATTACCAAGATTCGCTCGATTGTAAAAGGCGACACTGTTTCGGAAGTACTTGGTTATGTGCAGTACGAAGATCGCGAATTGGTCGAAGCGATTCAGGATGCAGTGGAAAACGCGATTGACAGCGGCCGGATCAACCATCAGCAGGCCGGTCAGACCATCGCCGCGTACGAGCAAGCACTTTCTGGTTATACGTACTTAACCTCGCCGCGACGAGCGGGCGAATAAAACATCCTCTGACGTTCTGGCGTCTGTTAGAATGTTCTGCTAGTCTTCGGACGTTCGTTTCGACTTCTGACTAATATTCCCAGCTGCGAGCTCACGTCGTTCCATGTCCACTCCCATTAAATTCATCATGATCGGCGGCTTTCTCGGCGCGGGGAAAACGACGCTGATTTCGAAACTGGCGCGGCGGTTTCAAGCCGATGGTAAGCATGTCTGCATCGTCACCAACGATCAAGCTGCAGGATTGGTCGACACCGAATTGCTCCGTAGCCAAGGCCTCGACGTCAACGAGGTCGCGGGTTCGTGTTTCTGCTGCAACTTCGACGGACTCACCGATGCGATGGCGGAGTTCGAGACCCGTCAACGTCCCGACGTCGTACTGGCCGAACCCGTGGGAAGCTGTACGGATCTCGTCGCCACGATTGCCCTCCCAATGATGCAGCGCACGGGTGAGCGGTTCGACCAAAGTCCCTATGCTGTTGTGCTCAAACCGAGTCACGCATTGCGGATTCTCTCAAACGGCCAAGCGGGGTTCTCGCCGAGCGCAGAGTACATCTTTCGGAAACAACTTGAAGAATCCGAGATCGTGTTGATCAATCGGATCGATGAACTCAGCGATGAGCAAGTCCAGACGCTGCGCTCCCACGTCGACCAACAGTATCCGGGAAGGAGAATCATATGCATCTCCGCTCGGACGGAAGAAAATCTCGATCAGCTCTACGAGACTCTAAAAGAGTCAGCGGCACCTCGCCAACGGCTGATCGACGTTGATTACGACGTTTACGCTGCAGGTGAAGCGGAGTTGGGGTGGCTCAATGCTTCAGCTACAATCGTGAGCAATAGTACATTTTCACTCGATGATCTCGCTGCGGACACGGTGAATGCTATCCGCAATGCCTTGGCAAAAATGGATGCAGAGCCGGCGCATTTGAAAATCCTATGCTCATCCGCAGCGGGCGTCAGCGTCGCCAATCTCGTCAGTAGCGACTCTGATACGATGCTGTCGGTGGCCAGCGAGGGCGCGGTGGGTGAGGCCAAGATGTTCCTCAATGCACGTGTTTGCTTGGCACCGGAGGCGCTTCAAAGGGTGGTGGAAAATGCCCTCAATCAAGTCGCTGAAGAACTCGTAGCGACAATGGAAATCGAACAAATAGAAGCTTTTCGTCCCGGCCGCCCGGAACCCACGCACCGGGTCACCTCGGTATAGATCGCTGCCGCCCCTCTGAGGCTGGGCGGTTTGGTGTTATTCTGATTGTCGGGCTCAAGCTCCAGGCTAGGTGCTGGGGTGCACAATGCACTTAAAACAGCTATCCGAAAAGCTCATCGCGTCATCGAGAGAAACACATTGTCTAGCTTCAATCTCAGCCAGCCGCCGACTTCCGATCCTGCCACGATTCTGCGATTTCGCGATCGACAATATGCGGCGGATTTGATCGCAGCAGCAATCCTCGAATTTGACCTCTTTACCTTTCTGGGTCAGCGACCTGGCATCTCCTTCGCTGAGATATGTGACCATTTCCATTGGCACTCTCGGCCCGCCGACGTTCTCTGTACGTTGTGCCGGGCCAGCGGTTTTGTTGCTACCGATCCTGGTGGAGGCGTGCAGCTCACCACCGTCGGGCGTGAATTCTTGGTGGCCGGCAGCCCGTGGTTTTTAGGCCCTTACTATCGACCCATCGCCGACTCGCCCGTTCTCCAAGACTTCGTCACGATTCTGAAAACAGGCAAGCCAGCCAATTGGCAAGCCAAAGCCGATGGTGCCGATTGGCATGAGTCAATGAAGGAGGAATCGTTTGCCAATAGTTTTACCGAACTAATGAATTGCCGCGGCATTACGTTCGGCCAAAAGCTTGCCGAGGCGATCACGCCGTACATCCAAGATAGGGAACATCTGGTGGATGTCGCCGGCGGATCAGGTATCTACAGCACCACGATGGTAGCCCGCCATCCGCACTTGCGTGCGACCGTGCTTGAACAGTCGCCGGTGGATGCGATCGCGCACCGTGAAATTGACCGTCTCGGTCTGAGCGAACACGTCCGGGTCGCGTCAGGCGATATGTTTCGCGACCCTTGGCCTGACGATGCTGACGTGATTCTGCTGTCAAACATGCTCCATGACTGGGACGTCGCCGAAGCCCGCTGGATTATCGACCACGCGGCTAAGCTCCTGCAGCCGGGAGGTTTACTCATTATTCACGACGCTATCATTGACGCGGACAAATCCGGGCCGCTCGCTGTTGCTGAATATTCTGCTCTGTTAATGAATATCACTCAGGGCAAGTGCTACAGTGTCAGCGAGTACAACGATTTCCTCCGGCCGCATGGTTTTGACGTGCATGCCTATCAGGATACGACTGGCGACCGCGGCTTCCTCGCGGCGACAAAACGATGATGACCTCATTCGCTTTTGAATTCCACTTGGCGAACTGCGTTAACTCAACAAGAGGTATGCCAATTGCCTGGTTTGCTGATGATGGCAAGGTTCGCCGACAGATGCCTCGGAGCGGGTGCAGCTGGATTGAGGTAGAATCATAACACGCTGTTGAATGCCTTACCAAACGACTCAGCAAATGATTCATTCCAATGACCTTGATAACCTCATCACGCTTGCCATCGCGATGGGGTGCGGCGGTGTCTTGGGGATGGAGCGAGAGTTTGCGAATAAGCCTGCTGGAGTTCGGACGCACATTTTCGTCTGTGCTGGATCGGCGCTATTGATGATCCTGGGCCAGGACATCGTTGATCAATTTCAGCACCGGTATCCCGATCACATCATCAGCCCAGACCCAATTCGCATTCTTCAATCCATCGTAGTCGGCATTAGTTTTCTAGGTGCCGGAACGATCGTGCACCAAAAAAAAGACGGAGTCGAAGGTTTGACGACAGCGGCGACGATCTACCTGACCGCAGGCATCGGCGTCGCGATCGCGGTCGATCGCATCTTTTTGGCGGTTACGTTGACAATGTGTTCAGCAATTGTGTTAGTCGGGTTGAAATGGATGACGGATAGAATTACGCGTTCCAGCAAGGACTAGGAGAGAATTTGAGTTGTTTTGTAGGATGAGCGATCACGTTGGCGGTCGTGGGTTCGGGTCAACGGTCTTTGAAGTGGGTTCAATGGTGCGCGAGTCAAGGAGATATCGCGGGCAGATTTCAACGGGAACATACCAAAATCCCGCAGTCATTCGCGTTTTTGGGTAGCCACACAGCGGATACATCCTGCAGATTTTTGATGCTTTACCCACTCTCAATGGAATGACGCTTGCATGACTACGGCGTGACGCTGCGGTTCAATTCATGCGCCGCTTCACTTTTCTAAGACACATTTGAGGATGTAAGCGATGAACAATCAACTCAGGCGACTGGCCATGAACACCGTGCCCGTGATAGCAATTTGGATGCTCACGACACCTGTGGCAGCTGACGAGTCGAACACTGCGGCCCGCTACGAAGACGACGCATGGTACGACGTTTCTGAATGGTTCGACGGCAATGACTACAATCCTACGGATGAGGCGATCGGTCGTTGGGACAACGAAACGTTCGAGTACTACGACAAACAGACAAGTTCGGACAATGACAACGACACTGGCGATGTTATCGACGCTTCCGATTTCTATGGTGAAGATTGGGACGACGGAAACGGAAGGTATGCCGATGCCGATGGCGATGGAAACTATGAAAGCTACGCGCGCTACCACGATACTGATGGCGACGGGTTGAATGATACCTATGCTACCTATCGGGACACGAACAATGACGGCACGTACGACGACTATAAATTCAGTGCACTGACTGGTAACACAAAACACGATCTTCCTAGCAGCAAGGTGGCGCAGACGACGGCGAACGGCCTTAGTGGAAAGCGAGTGAAGATTTCCGGGAAAATTACCGAGAGACAATTTGTGAAGCGGCTCGGCGGATTGGCTCGGCTAATCAATGTGAAGCCTGCCGAGGGTGACGCGGTCTGGGTGGATATGGGCACTGGCGAGAGCTATGGCCTGTTTAAAGGGGACTCGGTTACTGCCCTGGGCCCGGTTGTCAAAGCCGGCCAAAAGAGAGTGTTGATGGCCACCTCGATTGAAACGCGAGGCAAGCAACTGCCGATCGAGCGCGAAGGCCGAAAGTACACCGGTACGATTGAATCGACTAAGGTGGCAAACGTGCAGGGCGAAAAACACACGGTTGCCAAGCTGAAGACTCAAGACGGGAAGAAGCTGACCGTCGATATGGGGACGCTCATTGAGAAAGACAAATACACGAAAGGTGATAAAGTGAGCGTTACAGGTGTTCCCGTGAAAGTCGGGGACCGCGTGGTCTTGGTTGCGGATATGACGAACCTGTAACACAGCCCCTTACCCTGTATCTTTCTCAACAAACTCAGCGAGGGAACCTTCGCTGAGTTTGCGTTCATCGCTAAGTCTACCAGCAGCGAGGCCGCCGCTGGTGACGATCGGTCGGGCCGCCTTCACGTCGCTGGCGGTTTGCGTGACGATGGCTGTCGAGGGACAAATTGGTAATAGCGATCCAAAACGCAATCAGAAATTGCGCATCACACCGAACGTGACCGCGTTGGCGGTCAAGTCGTTGTAATAGATGTTGGCTCGTGGGGCGGCGAGGCCTTGCAGACCGCCAGGACTCTGCTGGGTTAAGTTCAAGAACGGGTCGATTTGTTCCCCCGCCCGCAGCACGCGGCTGAGGTACAAAAATTGATATCCGACCGAAGCACTCCAGCCATACGGCAATTGACGGCTGAGTAATAAGCGCAGCTCGGGTGATACCGCGAACTCTTCGTAGTCTCGCGATCCCGAGTTGCTGCCTTGAACCAGTAATCCGCCGTTTCGGATGCTTGGCGAGGGGCCGCTCGTTCGGCTCAGGCCTCCGGCAGTGACCGTGGAACTGGTGTTGCCGATGCCTAGTTTCAACATTGATGCGAGTGACCAGTGACCCCAACTCGTTTCCGTTCGCACCCCAAACGCCGCGCCGTTGAAGCGGTTGGTGGCTTCAAAGTGGTCCGTGCGATCAATCAAAGTACCAATGGGTAGCCCACCGCTGGTACCCAAGATCCGTTGTGATGCGTCAATGCGCAGATTATCGTCGAGCTGCAGGTATGTGTAGCCGATAAAACTTTCGAGCTGGCGATCATTTTGGCTGACTAGCATTGCTCGCAGCAATACATCGCCGGCGGCAAACTGTGTTGTGGACTCCACGTTCACGCTGCCCGCGTATTGGCCAGGATATCCCAAGAGGTCGGCATCGCTGCCCATTGCTGCCGGCGAAACATCAACGTACGGTCTGGCTAAGATACGATAGGTGGATGAGTCGGCAGTGAATTGGTTGTTCGCGTCGTCAGCAAACAGAATGGATGCGGATAAGCCCAGTCCCAAACCACCGAAGTAGCGACCGATCTCAAAGCGACCTCCCGATCGGCTCCCACCGCCAATCTCGTTTCCGCCGTAGAGAGTGCGGGCGCCTGAACTTCCCAAGATGCCGGCATCGGCCAGCGAAGTACCAGGACCGCTTGTCGACACCAGGGGAGGGGCGACTTGCCCGTCGAGCGAAACGTTTACATATTCGCCCCGTGCCCAGAAATTAGCCAGCGGATGAGCCAAGAATCGGGCGAGGTGTTCGACTCGTTCGTCGTACGGTCCATCAAGATCATCGGCATAACGACAAGAGTCACAGACACCCGTCACACTCTCGCCGCAGGCAGCACATCCGCCGTCCATGGGTTCGCCCGAAAAAATATCGCCGTCGAAGTCCGAGTAGTCATCGGAGCCTGCGTACTCGTCGTACTGCCTCCAATCGGGATCCGGGTACGCTTCGCCTTGGATGATCTCGCGGCCTTCGTAGATTTCGTGTCCTTCGATGAGTTCCGGGTCATCTGCAAATGGCGATTTCAACGTGAGTGTGGACGAAGACGCCATGCGTGCCGGAAGGGTCTGCCCGATCTGGACGGGCATCGGGGCTGAACCCATGAAATATTCACCCTCGGCAAGCTCGGAATCCATGACTTCACCGGCGGCATTGCGAATCTCGACGCTGGTCACACGACCTGGCTGCACTCCCGGTTTTTCCTTGAGCACTCGTGAGTTGGGCGGCGGGGGCGACGCGTAGCCACGAACGGGTATCCGCCGCTCGGACGACGGATCGGGGCCAGAACGTTCTTGGGCCGCAACGCTCAGCGGACCGCAACTGCAGACCAGTAACAGGACTGCGGTTGTCCGAACTCGGCTATCAGGCTTGGCAAAGGCATGCTGGCGGGCGCAACGGCCTCGATGGATTTGCTTCGTCATGTGATGATCACGGCCTCGGACCCGGACACGGGTGGCAACGCGATAGACGCTCCCACAGTGAAAAATTCTTAACGCAAAAATCGCGTTAGCAGTGGGGTTAGCAAACTTGAGCCAAAAAAGTCAAGTCAGATGATTTTTTGACAGATTGATTTCAACGCTGATAAATCGGTAGAAAACCCCGATCAAGCTGCAGCATCGTGAGGTTGCACGCGGTGATGTATACCGGGTGGATCGGTCCGTTCCATGAGCCATCGGACGTCTGCTCCGCGGAAATACGATCGTACAGTCGGTCACGAAATGGGAACCACTCCTTGTCGCCCTGTCGGTAAACGACTTGGCTGTAGTAGAGGTACGTGTAGTGCCAATGGCCGAACGCCCCGCCCGCCTCGCCGAATTCGTAGAGTGCTTCGTTGGTATAGGCGAGCATTTCAGGCACCTGCGTGCTGTCGTAATCGCCGGCGTTGTAGAGTGCCGCCAGCGCCGCAGCAGTGATTGCCGGTCGGCTAGTGCCCGTCTGGCGGCTGCTATAACTGATTCCGCCATCGGGATTCTTGCACCGATAAATGTACTCTTTGGCTTTCTCGATCACGTCGCTGCTGACCGGGATCCCGGCATTTCGGCAACCCCGCAGGCCTTGCACTTGAGTGATCGTCGTGCTGCCTTCGTCAAAGTCATTGCCCTCTTTGGCAGAAACATACCCCCAGCCACCCGCCGCGGTTTGAGCATTGCCGCTGAACTGCACCGCTCGGCTGAGCACGTCGACGAGTTCCTCCCGGCGATCGATCAATCCCTCTTCACCGAGCACCTGAGACAGGAATAGCATCGCGAAACCATGTCCGTAGGTGTACCTCGCATCGGTTTGAGGGTCGCCAATGAGCCCATTGCCGCGTGATTTGCTGATAATGAAGTCGGCTGCCCGCGCGATCTGACGAGCATAGGGCCCCTGAGTCGTCGTGCTACCGCTAGCGATCAACGCGGTCCCTGACAACGCCGCCATCGCGGTCGGATAGACGGTAGTGTTCCACTGACCTCGCGAGGACTGTTTGCTGGCCAACCACTCTAAACCGCGGTTAATCGACTCCTGCCACTTCGGTTTGGGAATCGCTGCCTGGACCGATCTCGGAACACCCGCGGTTGCGGCGACGCATCCGCTCGCAGCCAGGGCATGCAGAAATCGGCGTCGATCGATGGCTGGGAAGTTCATGGCGGTTCTTGGGGCACGGTGACTACGTCGATTCGATGAGCAATCCTCACCCACTACGATAGCACGTACACTCCAGATCGAGAAACACACGATTTCCCGAGAATCCAGTGAAGTTGGTTGGGTTGTGCCGCCGATAACGATTGTGCCACCGATTGGCTGGACCTGAATCGCGCAAGAGGCGTACCACGATGACAAATATCATGAATCTACGACGTAATGTGACTACCGTTGTCGCACTGACCACCCTGACGACGATTCTGGCCGCAACAACGGGCTGCCAAACATCCTTGAATGGTCAAACGCTGCCGAGCCCGTATTATTTACAGGACGATGTCCAGTATTTCCCTGCTGGGCCGGAATTTAAGCTGCCACGAGAAGCCGCCGCACTCCGTGCCGCCCGCGCCGAAGAAAAGTTGAATCAACTATGAACCGAACGCCGCATCAAGACAAGATCATTCGCAACTACTACCAAAATCGCGACATGATCGGTTTGCAGAAGGCCTCGGAAGCGGTCACGGATCTGTATTTGAGCGAAGGTAAAAAGCGCGCGACCGTCTGGAAACGTCTAGCCAGCCATCTGGAGAAAATCGGTGTTTCCGAAAAGCAAATCGCCGAACTCCAAGCGGCCGATGATCCAGCTGCGGTGGCGAAGCTGCTCGAAAAATACTCGGGCTGATCCGCTACTTCTGGTTTTGCCCCCCTCATCGCACCCCGAATCGGGCGGAAGAATGGTGTGGACTCGATACGTGGACGATGAGCGCGATCCCGGGGCACGCACAGCACGGGAGCGCATCACAATCGCAGGAGGATTTGCCTAGATGTAGAACATCGGTTGGTCGCTCTCTTGGACGCTGCGGATCACGTCGCCCAGTCGGACGCGGCTGAGCTGGACGCGGGACTGTTCATCGGCGGCGTGCCAGTGTTTTTTTAAGGCCGCTTGCGCTGAGGGCTCGTCGTCCTGAGCGGGGGCGATCGAATCGTGGCAGCCGATCGTTTCGGCAATGTCCAGCAGCGTGATCGCATCGGGTTGGACAATCAGTTGATAGCCACCCTGGCTGCCGCGAATGGCCTTGACCCAGCCCGCCGATTTCAGCGTTCGCAGAATCTGCACCAGGTACGGACCCGGGATTTCATTGCGACGGATAATTTCGCTTGAACGGACCGGCTCGCCATCAAGGCCGTGAATCGCTAGGTCCATCATGGCCAGGCATGCATAATGCACCGCCGCGTTGACTACCATGATTCGCCAGCGATCAGCTCGTGAAGATGGATAAATGATTTGCCAAGCCGACCGCCATAGTTACCCGCGCTGATGCGCATCAGACCCGGCACCTCGGCCGCCGCCAACATCGCTGCTCGCGTCGCCGATTTCAAACAATCTAAATCCGCTCCATTGAGAATGATCTCCATGATGCAGTGGACACCCTCGGGGACCTTTGAATTCTCGCCGAGTTTCTCCTTCAGTGTGGGGCAATACTCGGCATACGTCGATGCGATGGTGAAATCATAGCTGCTGCCTGCTTTTGAACCGCTCGCGGCGACCCCGCCTGGGAAGGTGGTAATGCAACCCGGCACCGACTCGCTCGCCACCGCTGCTCGTTCGGCGGCATCAATCGCGGTGTCTTCGTGGCCCGCGTAGAACCACAGGTTGCCCCCCATCACACCGTCGGAATAGCCAAAGCGTCGCGAGAGGAAAAATTCGCCGCCGAGAATCGGGATCACCCAACCTTTTTCGCCGTATCGCTCGTCGCGGAATTGATGCCGATCACCAAAGTACGCGATTTTGCGTCCGAGCTTGAAGTAGTCCTCGCTATCAATGCGATTGAAACAGCGAGCGGTTGGGCACGTGAGGATGTTTTGGCTGATCCGGGCCAGCATCACTCGCTCGAGATGTTCGCGGCGGTCCTTGCGAAATCGCGGGACATGGAACTGCACGACTGCGCCAATGCGGCCGTCGGGAGTTTGATCAGGGGCGATAATCTCGGACACACCCGCTTCGCAGTCGCATAGAATCGTGCTGCTGGCGTGACCCGTCGCCGCCCCGGTGGCGCGGTCGAGCCAGCGACGGTCGCGAGCCGTGATGAGAATCTCCCCGTAGATGCTGCGGAAACCTTCGGCGTACGTGTCTTCGACAAGCTCGTTCAATGGCAGACGCTCGGTCGTCGAACTCATGACTGCAACCGTCCCTTGCCGGTGTATATGTTGGCTTCCGTGACGACTTTGTCCATGTAGATATCGTGCGACTGCATCGGGATCTCATCGAAAATCTGGCACTCGAACGCCAACGAAATCAACGGCGTGTCGGGGCGTGCGTTCTCGAGCAGTTTGTCATAGTAACCCTTGCCGTGTCCGGTGCGTCCGCCCTGAGCATCAAATGCGACACCGGGTACGAGAATTAAATCGAGACGCTCCACAGGAAACCGCTTCGCCACGACATCGCGTAGTTCCTCGCGCGGTTCGAGGATGCCGTACATGCCTTCGGAAAGTTCGTCCATCGATTCGAGATGAAACAGTTCGAGTTCACCGTCAACGCAAAATGGAATCACAATCGCTTTGTCGCTCGCAACTGCGGCAGGTAATGCCTGTCGCGTGCGGGCTTCGGCCCGGACGTCGACGTACCACATCACGCAGTTTGCTCGTTGATATTCGGGAAGTTCCAGTACCTTGTCTGTGATTTGCTTGCTAACGTTCTCTTTGTCCAGCTGAGCTTTGCGGGCCGCATGAGCAGCGGTGCGGATTTCTTGTTTGCGACGTCCGAGTTCGTCTTGGTCGAGGGTGGTCATGGAGTTGAAATTGTTTTCAGTCGGGAAAAGGAAAGAGGCGAACTACAGCTTAGCAAATCGAGCGGCGGGCTCATCCCAGGCCGGAGTGTTTTGCGGAGTATATGTTTTTGTAGGGAAACTGTTACGAATGAGTTCGCGTGCCTCCTCAATCGATTGCAGACGACCGGTTCCGATCATTTGCATGACCACATTGCCAATCGCGGTGGCTTCGACGGGGCCAGCAACGACGGTGCGGTCGCAGGCGTCGGCGGTCATTTGACACAGCAGCTCATTGAGCGATCCGCCACCGACAATGTGAATCGTGCTGATCGATGATTCCGTCAAACGCTCGAGTGACTCCAGCGTCAGCCGATATCGCAGGGCCAGTCCTTCGAGCGCCGCGCGGAACAGGACGCCATTGTCCGAAGGTACCAGCTGGCCGGTTCGAGTCGCGAGGGCCACGATCTCGTCGATCATGTCGGTGGGTGCCAAAAGCGCAGGGTCGTCTGGATTAATCAACAGTGAGAAGGCCGGCGCCGCGGCAGCCTGCTCAACCATTTCGGCCCACGACGGTGCCGTACCCCGACGCTGGAGCGCCGCACGGATCTGCTGGAAAATCCACAGACCGCCAATGTTTTTCAGCAACCGCGTGCTGCCGTGCACACCGCCTTCATTGGTAAAATTCAATTCCGCACATCGCGGCGTGATCTTGGGCGCAGGCAATTCGACACCCATCAACGACCAAGTGCCCGAACTGATGTAGCACCAATCTGGACGCGGCGGTGCGAACCCACAGGCTGGCACCGAGAGCACTGCGGACGCCGTGTCGTGGGTTGCCGGCACGATCACGGGCACGTCATGCAGTCCGGTCACGGCGGCTACGCTGCCCTGGACGATGCCAATCTGGGTCCCAGCGGGAGTCGGCGCTGGGAACCAAGCAGCGGGCAGGTTGAACGCCTTCAGCACTTTGTTCGACCACGTTCGACTGACCGGGGAGAGGAGCTGTGTCGTCGACGCGTTGCTGGCCTCAATCGTCCGCTCGCCCGAGAGCATCCAGTGGAACAGGTCGGCAATCATCAGGAAGGAGCTTGCGTTCCGGTAGCCGACGTCGCCAGCTTGCTGGGCGGCGAGCAGTTGATAGAGCGTGTTGATCTCCATGAACTGCAGCCCCGTCTCCGCAAAAATCTCCTCGCGGCTAACCCTTTGCAGCGCGTCCTGCATGCGTCCTTGATTGCGAGGGTCACGGTAACACCGGACGGGTCCGACGATTTGGTTGTGATCGTCGAGGAGCCCAAAATCAACCCCCCAGGTATCGACGCCCACCGATTCCAGTTTGCCTCCCGACTTCCTCGTCACTTGATCCGCGGCCAACCGCAAACCGTGCGTGATGTTCTGCCACAGCCCAAGGTGATTCCACAGCAGATCCTGCTGAACCCAGACGGGCTGGTTCTCGAAACGCCAAATTTCGGCAAGCGTGATCTTGCCGTCCTGGATGCCGCCCGCGATCACCCGGCCGCTCGAGGCTCCCAAATCGACGGCCAGATGGACCGGTCCCCTTAGTTCGCCGGCTAACATGTCAGTCAAAATTATCCATCCTTCAACAGAAGTTTGTTATGTCTTCGCCCAGACGATGACGCATTGAATTCCACTTCAATCGCGACGCCCGGTGGGCTGGGCTGACTGTTGTAACCCGAGACCGGTAACTGACGCCACCGGCTGACCCTATTTGCGACCGCCGGATGGGAACGACGCGCCCCAACTTAACTCGGGTGACCCCCCCTGCTGGAATTTCTGGTGAAATCTTCTGCCTTTGCTAGCAAAAGCTCCCCACTCGGGGGAGGGCGTCGCAAACGCCGTCCCGGTCGCTCGTTAGAAGACCGACTGTCTCGCCCGCGCGGGCCAGGAAACTGGACTCGAATTGGGGGTGATCGTGAATTTCGTGAAAACAGATGTTGACCCGGCCAGTCAGGCACGTAGGCTAGTCATACCTCCGCGAGTTCGCCTTCGCGTGGAGCCGAACGCGGTCAGCTCGCGGCCATGGGCTGACGTTCGTTGAATCGGCCGAAAAACACGAAAATCCCTCTAAAACATTGTTTTTGAGGTAATTTGCTTTCTTTCGGTCTCTTTTCACGACGACTTCACGGGCCGGGTACAGGATGTACCCGGTTGCGGACGCTCGCTTGGTCTCTCGGTCTGCGAAATAGCTTTTCAAGCTCTCCTAGCCACCACCGCCCCCGGTGGACTGTCGTTCGGTTATGCTGGTGTAACTCGACACACCGCGATGGTGTGATCCCCTCCTGCCTCTATCCCAAGTGCTTCCCCATGACGCTCCGCTTTGTACCGATGGCCTGCTTACTGCTAGTCTTGTTAACCTTGATTTTGACGCCCCCCGCGCAAGCTGAGCAGCCCCAGCCTGGTTCACAATTTTATGAAGTTCGAACGTATGTGCTCGGTGATACGGGCGACGAAGCGATCGTGGATACGTACTTGGAATCCGCACTTCTGCCTGCCCTCCAACGTCAAGGTGTTGGTCCGGTCGGCGTATTCTCACCCTCATCGGATGACGAGTCGGGGTCGAAGGCGATCTACGTTGTCATCCCTTATGATCGGCTGGAACAAATTGCCACCGTGCGAAGTGCGTTGGCTGCGGACGACGATTATCATGCGTCTGCGAAAACCTATCTTGAGCGACCCCACACCAATCCCCCTTACAAGCGAATGAGCAGCGAATTGCTCTCGTCGATGGCGTGCTGGCCGAAACTCAAAGTCGCCGATGGCAGCCTCGAAAACGATCAGCGCGTTTACGAACTTCGAGTCTATGAGAGTGCCAACGAAAGAATCGGTAACCTGAAGGTCGAGATGTTTAATAGCGGTGAAGTGCCGATTTTTCTGAATGTCGGCATCACGCCGGTCTTCATTGGCCAGTGCCTACTCGGTCCTCAAATGCCGAGCTTAACCTACCTGACCGTTTACAAGAACGAAGAGGCCCGGCAGAAAGCGTGGCGTGACTTTGTCGCTGATGCCGATTGGAAGGTGCTCAGCAAGAATCCGAAGTATGCCGGTACGGTCAGCCGGATCGATAAATTTGTGTTGACTGCCAAGCCGTACTCGCAAATGTGAGTCGCCTGTTCTGTGCGTTAAGAGGCTAGCCAGCTAGGATTCTCATCATGACACCAATGATGAGACAATATCACGAGGCGAAAGAAGCATGCGGCGACGCATTGCTGTTCTTTCGCATGGGCGACTTCTACGAGCTGTTTCTCGAGGATGCGAAAGTCGCTGCAAAAATTCTCGGGCTAACCCTGACCAGCCGCGACAAAGACAGTGAGAACCCGACCGCGATGGCTGGGTTTCCCCACCATCAGCTCGATCAGTATTTGCAGAAGCTGATCCGGGCGGGCTACCGCGCGGCGGTTTGCGAGCAGGTCGAAGATCCGAAACAGGCGAAGGGACTTGTACGCCGCGAAGTCACCCGGGTCGTCAGTGCGGGCACACTTACTGACGATGGGCTGCTCGATCCTCGCGAGCCCAATTATCTTGCCGCGGTGATTGTCGTCAAACCTAGCGGTAAATCGCCGGTCGGTGCGTCTGCACCAACTGTGGGAATCGCGTGGGCCGAACTTTCCAGCGGTCGTTTCGAATCGGGCGTCTTCCCTCGCAACCGGCTCGATGATGAGCTCGCTCGGATTGCGCCGGCCGAAGTGATCTACTGCGAAGATGATCCGCACCTCTCCCCCGACACCACGATGCCGTGGGCGTGGACGCGCAGGCCGGGATGGAGCTTTGCTCGCGAGGCAGCTGAAAAGGCGCTCACCAAACAACTTGCCATCTCGAGTCTCGAAGGACTGGGATTCGAATCGGATTCAGGACCCGCAATCCGGGCCGCCGGTGCGGTGCTGTCCTACTTGCAGGAAACCCAGCGAGGGTCGCTCGATCACTTTCGCACCCTGACGTGTCACAACCGAAGTCCCGTGTTGCAGATTGATGCGGCCACGCGGCGCAGTCTCGAGATCAACCGCACGATGCGAACCGGTGGTCGCGACGGGGCGTTGCTCGGCGTGATCGACCGTACCGTTACACCAATGGGTTCGCGATTGCTTGCCGATTATCTCGCCGCACCACTCGTTTCACCCGAGGGGATTGCCTACCGCGCCGATGCCGTTTCCGAACTCGTTGCCAATCATTCTCTCCGCAGCGACATACGGAAAATCTTACGGGACACGTATGACGTAACGCGATTGCTCGCCCGAATTGCCACTGGTCGTACCGGCCCACGTGACCTGCAGCAGATCGCCGCCACGCTGGCGGGTTTGCCGACCCTGAAGGCTCGACTCACCGATCGAGTCAGTCACTGCTTGAGCGAGCTGGAATCGCGTTTGCATCTGTGCCCTGAATTGCGGACGCACCTGGAGAACGCGCTCGCCGACGAATGCCCACTTTCGGCCGCCGATGGCAACTTCGTGCGAACTGGTTACGACGAAGATCTCGATGCCTTGCGGGAACTCGCCAAAGGCGGCAAGCAGTGGATCGCGGCGTATCAACAACGTCAGGTGGACGAGACCGGCATCACTAATTTGAAGGTCGGATACAACCGCGTGTTCGGATATTTTCTTGAAGTCTCCAATGCACACAAGAGCAAAGTGCCGGCGGAGTTCATTCGGAAACAGACGTTGAAAAACTGCGAGCGTTACATCACTCCCGAACTCAAAGAGTACGAAGAGAAGGTGCTGGCGGCGGACGACAAAGCGAGTCTTCGAGAACAGGAGATTTTTCAGCAACTGCGGCAGATGGCTCATGCGAGCCTCGCGGTCTTGCAAGAAGTCGCCGACGGGATCGCCCGCGTTGATGTGCTCGCCGCGTTGGCAGAAGTCGCCGCGGCGCAGCACTGGACACGCCCCACAATCACCGACGACAACACGCTGCGGATCGAGGGCGGACGACATCCCGTACTCGATGTCTCAATGCAACATGGTCAGTTCGTGCCAAACGACTGTGTGCAAAGCCCCGCCGACGGCATGGTGTTGTTGATCACTGGCCCCAACATGGCTGGCAAGAGCACCTACATCCGTCAAGTCGCCCTGATCACGCTGTTAGCGCAAACGGGCAGTTTCGTACCCGCCGACGCAGCCGAGATCGGAATCGCCGATCGCATCTTTGCTCGCGTCGGGGCGAGCGACGAACTCAGTCGCGGGCAGAGTACCTTCATGGTCGAGATGGTCGAGACGGCCCGCATTCTCAATACCGCCACCTCGCAGAGCCTCGTGATTCTCGATGAAATCGGACGTGGGACGAGCACCTACGATGGACTGTCGCTCGCCTGGGCAATCACCGAACATCTGCACGAGCAGATTGGCTGCCGCACACTCTTCGCGACCCACTATCACGAACTCGCGTCCCTCGAAGAAACGCTGCCACGGGTTCGCAATCTGAACGTGGCTGTCAAAGAGTGGCAAGATGAAGTCGTGTTCCTACACCGGATCGTCAGCGGCAGTGCCGACAAGAGCTACGGGATCCAAGTCGCACGGTTGGCGGGGATTCCGCCGGAAGTCAACAGCCGCGCTAAAGACATTTTATTCCAGCTCGAGACCAACCACCGCGACAGTCATGACCGGCCCGCGATCGCCCCCCCAAGTACGGCAAAATCCGGCGACACATTCCAGCTCACGCTCTTCGGCTACGCCGACCATCCCATGATCCAACAGCTCTCCAATCTCGACCTGGACAGCATGACGCCCATGGACGCGTTGCAGTTCCTGCAAAAAGCCAAGCAAGAGATCCATTGATTTTCCATTGTTATTTTGATTTTCCGTGCAAGATTCGAGCTCTTGGGGGCATAGAAGCCTTACTGGCTGACGCTTCACAGCTTATTGATTTTGTCGTTACTGCGAGACGAACGTGTATCTATTTGCCCGACGCGCCAGCGAGGGATCGCACGGAACCCCTCGCTGGCGTGTTAGGCTAGTAGGTCAACCGGCCGTTCAGCACCCACGATCTCACCCAGCAAGGATAAGTCACAATGATTGGATATCATTTCCCACGGCAATACTGCCTGAGACTACTACCGGTCTATGTGTCGATTGCCATATGGGCTCACGCTGCGCATGGGCAGGTCGGCGAGCAGACTGCGTTTCGAGGGAAGGTTCTCAACGAGCATCTCGAGCCGCTGTCGGGTGCTCGCGTCGATATCTCGACCGCCGCTCCCAAATCGGGTCGATCAATTTTCAGCCCAAGTAGTTGCCTTGATTGTCAGAAATGGACGACGACGGACCAGTCCGGTCATTTCGAAATTGGCAAACTGGACCCGACCCTTCGATTTCGGCTCCTGGTTTCCGCGCCCGGCTACAAGACTTTGCAAACCAATCGCATTGCACCTGACAACGCTCCACTGCAGATCAAGCTGAAAGCAAGACCGAAAACGATCGACCCCCAACGCGTCGTTCAGGGCGTCATTTTGAATGAACAGGGAGTTCCCATATCGGGTGCTCTTATCGACCCGGATGCGACGATTGGCGAATCCGGTTTGCGAGATTTTTGGGCAAATGGCACCTCCCCAGCAGTCAGCAATGCCCAGGGCCGTTTCGAGATTGACTTGGTCGACGGAACGACAGGAATCGATGCGCTCGTGTTTGCCGAGGGATATTGCGACAGCAAGATCGTGGGCCTCGTCCCTAGCGAGGAACCGAAAGAGTTTGTGGTCTCAGCGGGTTTCAGTGTGGAAGGACGAGTCGAACGAGATGGCCAGCCAATCGATGGGATGACCGTTGCCGTGACCCAGACCGATCGTCGAAGCGGTAAAGAGAGTTTCTTTCTCCGTCCCGTTTCAGCCATTTGCGATGCCGATGGCCATTTCAGAATCGAGCACCTGCGGCCCGAGCTGGAATACTGCGTCTATTCAGTCATCGGTGAGGTCGACCGCAGTGCATCTCCAGTGATGATCGAAAGCGTTCGATTCGATGCACCCACTTCAGGAAAGTCGTTGAATATTGGGACGCTCGAAGTCATCGAGCCCATTTCCTTTGCTGGTCGATTGGTTCTTCCAGACGGATCGGCTCCCGCCGGGGGAATTTCTCTGCGGCTGGGACGAGATCCTGCTTACGATTCGATCAAGATACCGGTGGCAGCCGATGGTTCGTTCACTATCTCAGGTCTGGCACCGGAAGTTTTTGAACTTGCTATCGCGAGCGAGCAATATGACATAGATACGGATCGAATGAATTCGATGCTGTGGACCGAAAAATCAACCAAGCTACTGATTGATAAGTCGACTCGCGGTTTCGTCTTGCCGATCAGGCCGGCCGCTGCCGCTATCCCCGCCAAGGCTGCCGATGGGAGTCAGACGCTCGAAGGCCATGTCGAATTCTCCAATGGCCAGGGTATGGCGGGGATTCGTGTCGACGCGACCCATTCGGTTGACGCTCTAGGGGGAGATCGTGGTTTCGGAGACCAGCCCGTTGCCACGTCTACGAAAGACGGACGGTTCGCTATCAAACGCCTGCCGAACGCGAGAGTCTGGCTAAAACTCTATCTCCCGGATCCAGACCGGATGCACTTTTGGTATCTCGGCATGGTACAACCCCCGCTTAGCGACGATGACATCCACATCATCCTCGGACCCGAATTCGCATTCGAGTCGGACAAGGTTTCGGGAACGATTGAAGGCGTGGACCAATAAGGCGAGCGGCAGATCTGCCGCTCGTCTAAGAACCACACGAGACTCGAGTGCAAACGTTGTGAGTTTGCCGCCCTTACTCGTCGGTCGCCTTGATCACCCCCCTATACAGATCCCCATCGGTTCGCCACGGATCGCCACCTCCATTGCGTCCTGAGAGCTGTTTGTGGAATCCGTGTTCAACGAACTGCGATTCGAGATCGCCCGTCTTACCGAGGCATTCAAATAGGTAGTCGCGTTCGACGTCGACATCCGGAGCGGTGACATGCGTGATCTGGCCGGTCGTGCGGCTCAGGCCAACTCGCTCGTCATAGACGGCGGAGCCAATCCACTTAGGACGGCCATCTTCACTCAAACTCTTCATCTTCCACAATCTTACATGATGCCGATGTCGCGGATTGTCACCGACAGGTTGCTCAAAAGCAAAATCCTCCTTTCGACCAAACAAGTAGAGGCTGCTGACGGGTGCGGAATCGTCGGGTCGTGAAAGGATCGTGTCGGCCGCGATGTGGAAGTCGCTGTCGATCCCCAACGCGGCAGCGCTATACCAATCCGCCGCCTTCATGATTGATTTTAACTGGCTCTCGGTGCCGACGAGCTCCACGTTCAAGGGGTCGCCTGGATGGTGATCGCTCGTTTGCGTGACCCGGGGAACGTCGTCGAGTGCAGGATCGATCCGAGAATATCCGTCCCAGATCAGCGGGAGGACAAGGTACGCGAAGACGGCCCACAGCAGCACAATGCCGACGATCAGCCGAAAGATGCGGCTGAGCCTCAGTCGCCTTGGTCTTGCAGGGTTAGTTTCAGTTTCTTGGCTCACGTTCGGCATCTCTTAAAGGCAATTTTTTTATTGAAAGCATGAACAATCCACGCTAGTTTTTAGCCAATTGACGGTTCGGACGTTAGCCTGGGCTGTTCACAATTGTCGATGCCCTAGAGAATCATCATGAAATCTGTAAAACCTTGGAAGCCGAGAGCCTATCCGAAAAGGGGTCGGACCCTCTCCGGCGAGGCCGCTGCAAAAGCCTATCAAATGACTCGCCTCCCAAGGGTCAGACCCCTTTTCGGATATGCTCTCAGCTTAATCGTCATCTGTCTGTCTGTGTGTTTGGTCGTGCCGCTCTCCCGGAATGTTTCGGGACAGGAACCTGCGACAGTACCGAGCGACCCGGCTCAGTTCCATTTGTTTGTTCTGGCTGGCCAGTCCAATATGGCTGGCCGTGGCAAGGTGACCGACGAGGACCAGCAAATCGATCCTCGCGTATGGATGCTCGATGAATCTCGTCACTGGGTACCTGCGGTCGACCCGCTGCACTTCGACAAGCCAAAAGTGGCAGGTGTCGGGTTGGGCAAGAAATTTGCAATCGACTATGCCAATGCGCATCCCGGCGTCCAGGTCGGACTGATTCCCTGCGCAGTGGGCGGATCAGCGATCACGACTTGGCAACCCGGCGGATTTCATGACCAAACCAAATCACACCCTTGGGACGATTGTGTCGCGAGGGTCAATGAAGCGACGCAAGCCGGAGTCCTGAAAGGGTTTTTGTGGCATCAAGGAGAATCCGATTCGCACCAGTTTGAGTCGGCGAAGTATGAAGTACGTCTAACAGAATTGATCGAGCGATTTCGACAGACGTTTTCGGCCCCGGATATTCCCTTCTTGATAGGGCAGCTTGGTCGATTCGACGGGCTTCCCTGGAACGAATACCGCGCACAGGTCGATGCAGCTCAGCAGACGGTGGCGCGAACGCTGCCGCACTGCGGTTTTGTCTCTTCGAAGGGGCTGCAACATCGTGGTGACCGCGTGCACTTTGATGCCGAGTCAGCGCGTGAATTCGGGCATCGCTATTACCAAGTGTTTGCAAAGATGACCGACGAACTGCGATAGATGCTCGACAAGTGGGAATCTTGTCTTGGGTCGATGAAACCGGGTGTGTTTCGCCGCGATGCACCAACACCGCTGCGACGACTTGGCGGTTGATCAATATTTGGCAAGGATTTGACTATACAGATTTCGAATATTTCGAGTCATCGTCTGATGGCGAAATTGGTCGGTAAATCGCGACCGCCCTGCCCTGCCCTGTTGCAATCGCAGATCGGGATCGTTGACGAGCTGGATGATCCGTGCGGCGAGATCGCTAACATCGCCAGGGGGCACGAGGTAGCCGGTGGCATCATTGATCACGACTTCGCGCGCACCGTCGATGTCGTAGCTAATGACCGGCTTACCCGCGATCAGAGCTTGAGGCAATGCTCGGGCAAGCCCTTCACGATACGACGTATGAACGAGTAGGTCCATCGCGCCAATCATTGCGGGAACGTCGCTCGGGGGCACGAGTCCAGTAAAGATGAAATGATCGGATAGACCGAGATCATTGATCTGTGACTGCAAGTTTTCGCGTAGCACGCCGTCACCAACGAGCAGAAATCGCACTTGAGGACAATCATCCGCTACTCGTCGTGCCGCACGAATCAGGTCCGCGTGTCCTTTGAGATGAAACAGACGCGCGATTTTACCGACGACCACACAGTCATCTTCAATTCCAAATTGTTTGCGGATTCGCTCACGATTCTCGTCCGCTGCGAGGAATGGCTCGACATCCATGCCGCTGCTGATCGTGGTGAACTTTTCGAGTGGTGCGACATGGGCAGCGACCATCAAATCGCTCATCGCGTCGGCGACACTGATCATGTGATGGCAACGTTGGGCCGCCCACCGCTCACACGAAATGAAGAAACGTCGGGCGGCGAAAGATTGGTATTCGTGAAACGGCGCACCATGAACACTGTGAATGACAATCGGCCGATGCTCACCCGAAGCCCGAAACTGCTTCCACGCGACGTGTCTGCCAAGCAATCCCGCTTTGGCGCTGTGCGTGTGAACGACGTCGGGTCGGAAATCGCTCAGTACACGAGCGAGTTCGCGAGCAGCCTGGTAGTCGCGGGCCGGGTGAATGGCACGACGTAAAGAGTCGACGATTGTTACCGGGACTACTGGGGATTCGGTCAGAACCGCCCTGCCCTGCCCCGCCCTGCCCTGCCCCAGAATCGGATTGCGACCGAGCAGATCGCCTTCCGGGCCGGTTTCAGGGCCACAGATGAGCAAGACCTCCTCGCCATAATCGGAGATCAGGTCTTGACAGTTCAGTAGTGTATTTTCCTGCGCTCCGCCGATGATCATTCGTGTGATCACATGGGCGATTCGCATGCTCAGGCACCGAACTCAAGTCGTCGGACACCGAGTTGCTGTTGCAGGCGGGTCACGATCGAGGTGTGCATTTGACTGACACGCGATTCGGAAAGATCGAGCGTGGCACCAATTTCTTTCATCGTCAACTCTTCATAATAGTAGAGGATGATGATCAAGCGTTCGTTACGATTGAGTCCCTTGGTGACCAACCGCATGAGATCGGTCTTTTGCACGCGGCGGGTAGGATCCTCGCCCTTCTTGTCTTCGAGAATATCGATTTCACGAACGTCTTTATAGCTGTCCGTTTCATACCATTTCTTGTTCAACGAAACGACACCGACCGCGTTGGCTTCCGTTTGCATCTTCTCGATTTCGCGAATATCGAGTTCCATGTGGTCAGCAATCTCAGCGACGGTGGGGGTACGTCCCAGACGTGTTTCGAGCTGCTTGGTGGCCGCTCCGAGTTTACTGGCTTTACTACGAACGAGTCGCGGTACCCAGTCCATGGTGCGGAGTTCGTCAAGCATGGCTCCCCGAATTCGCGGCACACAGTACGTTTCAAATTTGACGCCGCGGTCGCGGTCATACGCATCAATGGCGTCCATCAAACCGAAGATGCCAGCGCTGATCAGGTCGTCGAGTTCGACGCCATCAGGAAGCCGCTGCCAGATCCGCTCGCCATTGTAACGCACCAAGGGCATGAATCGTTCGACGAGTTGATTGCGCAAATCCTCGTAGTCGGGATGGTCTTTCGTGATAGCTTTGAACGAGTCCCAAACTTGGGCGATTTCTTCGTCGACGGGGGCAGCGGCGGGCATCGAATCCTCCATGATGATCACTGATCGCCAGAGCATCGAACTGTCTGTCAAAACAATTCAGTACGGCTGACGATGGAATGTTTCTACGTTAGGTTTGGTTGTAGTCAATGAAGATGAATCCAGGCATCCATGCCTCGACTGCACTTCCGACGTATCCCAAATTGATTAATCGGCACCACGAAAAATAAACTCAAGTGAGTTTAGTTTGTCACGTGCCTCGACAGTTCTTGTTATCGGCTAGGGGCTGTTAAATTCTTGAGTGGATAAGTGGGAAAAAGCTTGTGTCTTTTTGCGGTCCTGACAAAAATCATTCGCCGCAGCGGAAGTTCAGCGAATTCGATAAGCGGCAAGGCGCTAGCCGCCGGTAAGGGTGGTATGAACATTCGGCCGGAACCGGCGGCGAGCGCCTCGCCGCTCACACCGTGATACGCAAACCGATAGCAACGCGTGATTCTTCAAGCAGCCTCGCCGAACGCTACCGTCAACGGCGTCATTGGTAATAGGGTGTCAACGAGATGTGCGGCGTCTGCCACGGCAATGTCGTCCGGCACCTGCTGGCCGTGAGTGATGTAACTCAGCGGCGTCGACAGGTACCGTTCACTGGATGTCAGTGCCGAGAGCACGCCGGCGGTATGCGGAGTTTCATCGAGTTTGGTCAGGATCACGGATGTGGCGCGCACCGGCGTGAAGCCACTGAGGGTGGATTGTATGTTTTCACTCGAGCTCGTCGCGCTGAGCACGAGGTGAGTCTCGTCGGGTTGGGCGGCCCGGAGGAACTCGGCCAACTGGTCAATTCTCGCGTCGCTGCGTGGGCTACGTCCCGCAGTATCGATGAGGACCAAGTCGACATCGCCGAGCAGGTCCATCGCTGGGCGCATTTGTTCTGGCTTTTCGACAACCTGCATCGGCAGATCCATGATCTCTGCGTACGCCTGGAGTTGCTGTACCGCAGCAATACGGAATGTGTCAATCGTTAACAAACCGACGCGGCGCTTCGCTTCGATGCGAAACCCAGCAGCAAGTTTGGCAACCGTTGTCGTCTTTCCTACTCCTGTAGGACCGACCAGAGCGACCACGTGCCGCTCTCCAGGCTGAGTCCGAATAGGACCGCACAGATTCAATTCGCGAGCGATTGCGCGCTTCAAGTGTTCGATTTGCGCGCTAATGTCGTGAGCCATGACGTCGCCAATGCCGAGGTTGCCTGCAAAGCTCGATGCGGACGCGAGCCACCTTCGAACCACTGCTTCGGGAACACCAGCTTGACGGAGCGGTCCAACGAGAGGATCGATGGTGAGCGGGTCATCGTACGTCGAACCACTAAGATTGCGAGCACTCGCCGTCATCGACTCGCCGTGTCCCGCGCGCCGACCCGATGGAGGACCGCCAGGGAAGTGTTCATTAGGAAGGCGATCGAGAGTTCGATAGTCTCCTCGAGCTGGCGAGCTTGCCGGATCGAAGCCGACGCTGGACGGAAAACTGTCGGTTCCGCGCAGGCCCGCAGTAACTTCGACTTGAGTGCGACCGAGCCAACCAAGCCAACCGTCTCGGACCTGACGCGTGTGCAGTACCGAGGCATCCGGTCCCATCTGTTCTCGAATGTCGGCCAGCGCGGCTTGCAGGTTTGCTGCTTTAAAAGTTCTTATGGACATCAATCACTCACCACGCCATGCGACTGGATTTGAGTATCTTGCGTGATCTCGTTATAGGAAAGGACCCTCACGCGAGGCATCGAAGCGGCGATGATCCTGTGCAGTCCCGGACGAATTCGCGGACTGACCAAAACAACCGGGTGATGACCTAACGCAATCAATTTCTTAACACCATCAGAGATTCTCTCGCAAGTCGATTCGACCGCAGATGGACTCATCCGTACAAAAAGCCCATCATCACTCTGTTCAATTCCCGCAGCAATCTGATCTTCGGTTGCGGGGTCGAGTGCGACCACATGCATCACTCCCATCGTGTCGCGATATCGCGTGCTGATGGTGCGAGCCAACCGTTGCCGGACGTGCTCGCTCAGATCGATGGGATTTTTGGTGTGCCGCGCGTGATCACCCAGCGTTTCTAAGATGATCGCGAGTTGCCGAATCGGCACATCTTCTCGCAACAGCATTTGCAACACCTGCTGCACATCGCTGACACTGAGCAAGTCGGGGATGAGTTCTTCGACAACCGCTGGTGCGGCTTGCTTGAGCTCATCAATCAGATGTTTGGTCGCATCGCGGGTCAGCAACTCATCCGCGTGGCTGCGGGCAATTTCCTGCAAATGTGTCGCCAGCACTGCGGCCGGATCAACGGGCGTGTAGCCGAAGATGGCGGCTTGCTCACGACTCGCCGGATCAATCCACACCGCGGGCCATCCGAACGTGGGGTCGGAGGTCGGTTCTCCGTCGACAATTCCCGTCGTGTTGCCGCGATCGATCGCCAGGATGCGGTCCGGTAGGACTCGTTCGGTCACGACGGGATTTCCTGCAACTCGAATCTCATATTGGTTATCGGCGAGAACTGAATCGTCCCGGATACGCACCTTGGGCAGCACAATCCCGATATCACCTGCCAACGAATTGCGAACAGCCGTGATTCGCTGCATCAAATCGCCGCCTTGCTCCGGATCGGCTAGCGCAACCAAACCAACGCCAATGGCCAACTCCATCGGGTCAACGGCGAGGAAATCCTCGACACGCTTCGGCGTTGCTCGCTCGGCTGCGGACTTGGCATCTTCCACCGCTTGTTCGTCAGTCAAGTCTTGGTCGTTCTGCCGCCGCAGCACCACCGCCAACCCCAAGCAGCCGGCACCGAGCGTGGCCATCGGAACGGTTGGCAGATTGGTCATGATCAACAGACACAGGAACCCGCCGGCAACTGCTAACGCTTTTGGATTGCTAAATACTTGCTGCAAAAATTGCTCAGGCAAATTGGCCTTGCTCGCACTTCGCGTGACCAGCAGCCCGGCGGCGAGCGAAATTAACAGCGCGGGCACTTGGCTGGCTAATCCATCGCCAATCGTAAGTTTTGTGAACAACTCCGCCGCTTCGGATACCGACATGTCGTACCGCATCACGCCAATGTAGAGACCACCGGCCACGTTCACCAATGTGATCACGATGCCTGCGATCGCATCTCCTCGGACAAATTTACTCGCTCCGTCCATCGCCCCATAGAAGTCGGCCTGCGCCCCGACGTCCTCGCGTCGCTGCTGGGCCGTTTTCTCGTCGATATTGCCCGCGTTCAGATCAGCGTCGATCGCCATCTGCTTGCCTGGCATCCCGTCGAGCGCAAACCGTGCCGCGACTTCGCTGATTCGCGTGGCACCCTTGGTGATCACGATGAACTGGATTAATACAATAATGACAAAAATGATGATCCCAACTTCGATCCGGTCTCCAGCGACAAATTCACCGAAACTTTGGATTACCCCCCCGACGGCGCCGCTATCGCCCGATTCCGTGCTGGTCAGAATCAAACGTGTTGTGGCCACGTTGAGGACGAGCCGAGCGAGGGTCGTAGCCAGTAACAGTGATGGGAAGATGCTGAATTCCAGTGGCGTTTGCACGTAGACCGTTGTCACCAGCACGATCACACCGACGGTGATGTTGGCGGCCAGCAACAAGTCCATCAACAACGGTGGCAGCGGGACCAAGATGACTACGAGGCAGCCAATGATGCCCAACGGCAACACTAGATCTCGATAGCGCATCAGCGACTGCATGGACCGTCCTTTGTCCCAAAAACTAGAAAACTCGTCTCAAGTTCGAACCTAGCAAGTCCGAGAGCAACGCGTCCAGATCGTTCCCGGCATGTTCGAGTTTCACACCAAGCGCGATTTGTCGTCCGATGGCTCTGCCCGTCGGGATCCTTTCCCGTCTCGGGTTCGGTCCTCTAGGTCCGCCCCGTTGGGGCTAAACGTAGAGCGCAGCGCCACCCTGGGTCCGTAGGGCGCCGCCCTGGGGTTCGAATGGGTCGATAGGTCGAGTGGTCGATGGGTCACAAGCCCCGACGGGGACGGCCCTAACCTTACACTTACACCAAACTTTCGAAAAACCGCAGAATTTCGTTGACACCACCCTGCTGGCCCCTTAGCTTCCACCTGCCTGGATCGGTGCGACCGAAAGGAAGCACCTGCATCATTAAGGTGGCCTTGAGGCGGCATGATGGCGCATTGAACAGGATTTGGGCAGACTTCATATCCGTTGGTGGAACTTGAAGAGGCTCCCAGATGTCGAAATTGTTGTGTCGAAAACCGTTTACCCATCACGGTCGGGCGGGCAGAAAAAAACGCCAGCGGCACCCCAAGAACCGCACCCGCCGGCATCTTGTGGAGACCCTCGAACGCCGAGATCATCCCGGCAGCATGCTGGAAGTCTCCGCGATCGCCTTGTTGGGACGCCCCAATGGCGAGAGCACCGATCCCATCGACCAGATGCTCCGCACCGCTCAGAGCATGCTGGCCCGACGCGAGCTCGATGAGCGTCGGACCAGCCTCAAACAAGCCCAGGCCGGTCAGCCTTTGCATCACCACGGTTTGGAGCAGTTGCAGACAACGGGTTTGCCAAAACGTGCGAGCCCTGACCGAGACGCTTATCTCGCCAGACGCGCGGCCGCCCATCGACGGATCGACCGGCACCTTCCAAGTGCCAGCCCACCTGCGGCGAGTCCGCTGCTCATTTCAATTTCGGACTCCTTCGTAAGTGCAGGTCTGGATCACCTGCCAGATTCTGTGGTGGACGCAGCCACCGGACGTTCCTCAATTGGTCCCAGCGTGACTGCGGGCGCAAGTGGCGGTGGCGGGGCAAGTGGCGGTAGCGGTGGATCGAAAGCACCCGCTGGCCAACCGGCGGATCAAGCCGGTTCCACAATGAATGCGACGCCACGACCGGCGAGTAGCGGTTGTGGTGATGGCGGAACCAGCAGCGATGTGAGCAACACCAATACCGCCGCGTCCACGGGCGAGACTATCACGATGACAGAGACTGCCGCTGCCCAAGCCGATTCCACGGCAATCGTACCGACATCGTCCGAGACGCTCGACGAGCAATCTGCGATCGCCGAAGAAGCCGCTGAACCAATCGCAGAGTCAGTCAATTCGGACACATCGCAAATATCGAATTCGATCTTCATCGGCTGCGATGGCAGTGATCCGCTAGCCGATTGGACGACGAACCAGTTCGGCGGTTCGGATACCGGCTATGGAACCGTGCTGGAAGACGGTGCGGGAATTCTAGCGAGCGAAGGAGATTCGCTGCTGGTCACAATGACGAGGTCGATATCGATCCCAGACAGTCCGACCGTGTTGATGGTGGGCTTCGAGGCCTCTTTTGACGAAACGACCGATGATCGGATCAACGATGCCTTCGAAGTCGCACTGCTCGACGCTGACGGGTACAGCGTCGTGCCGACCATCGCCGTGAACCATGACAGCTACTTCAATATCACTGAAAGCGTCGGTGCCATCGCAGGCGAGAACACCCAGTACGTGCAAAATGATCCCGACGACTACCTCAGCGGATTGATCAAACTCGATATTTCTAACTTGATCCCGGGCCAGGAATTCTCGCTGGTCATGCGGCTGGTCAATAACGATGACGACACTGGATCATGGTTCCGGATCACTTGCAATCATCCGATCCCCACTGCGACCGACGATTTCTACGCGACCATGCAAGACACGGTGCTGGTCGCGACCGATCCGACGTTAACAGCCAACGATTATGATGAGGACGCACGCACGATCACGGTCGTGACCGATTCAGTTACCAAGCCCGCCCACGGCAGCGTGTCAGTCAATCCCGATGGCGAGTTCACGTACATCCCTGAACCAGGCTTCTTTGGCGACGATTCTTTTACGTACCACGCAACCAATGGCGTCTCCACCAGCGTCACCGCCGCGACGGTTCACATCACCGTCGGTCGCGCAACGTCGCCTCCGACCAGCACCCACGACGAGTACACCGTCGCCGAAGACGACGAACTCACCGCCGACGCGCCCGGCGTGCTCATCAATGACACTGATATCGACGGGGATCCAATGACGGCGATCATCAAGGATCAAGCTGTGCATGGCTCAGTTACCTTGGGTCGGGACGGCTCATTCACCTACGTGCCCGACGCCGACTTCTTCGGCAGCGATACGTGGACCTACATCGCGACTAACAGCATCGGCGAATCGGAACCGGCCTCCGTGATCGTCACGGTGACATCCGTCAACGACGTGATCGACGATGCCATCTCAACTGTCCAAGACACCCCGATCAACGGTGATGTTTCGACCAACGATCTGTTTATCGCTACGAGCACGTTTGCTGTGCATGATGACGCGGCCCACGGTGCGGTCAGCTGGTTGTCGAGCCACGGAGTGTTCACCTATACCCCCGATCCCGATTTTGTCGGCATCGATTCGTTCACCTACACTGCCACAGACACCTTCGGTTCCACAGAAATCGGCACCGTCACGATCACGGTCGCAAGCCTTCAAGAGTTTGCTAAATTCTATGTGGTCGACCACAGTCAACATGACGTCTTTCGATACGACGATGATGGTGACTTCATTGAGAATTGGGGCTACGACACCCGCAATCGTTCACGCGGTATCACTGCCAACGCATTGGGTGACACTTTATGGACCGTTACCGCCGGTCACGATATCGTCGTTTACACCCCCGAGGGAGCCGAGATTGGGAGTTGGCAAGCTCGCGTGAACGGCAAAAAAAAGAATGCAGGAAAACTGAATGCTGCTGAAGGCATCGCTACCGATGGCACGAACATCTGGACGGTCGATCGCGCCAAAGACACCGTGTTGTATTTTGCAGAGGGTGCGGCACATCGTTCGGGTGCATTCAATGCCACCAGTTACTTTGGTTTACATTCCAGAAACAAAGACGCATCTGGCATCGCCACCGACGGAACCAACCTGTACGTCCTCAACGGCAAGAACCATTCACCACGAATTTTTGTATACTCACTTTCAGGGCGATATCTTGGTGATTGGGAATTGAATGTCGGCGGTGGCAATCACGATTTGCAAGGTATCACGACGAATCCCAGCGGCGGCACCGAACTGTGGGTGGTCGATAAGAAGACCGATGCAGTCTACTACTTCCCTGACGGAACGACCTATCGAAACGGCAGCCACGCCAAGACCAGCGAATTCGCCCTGCACGCCGATAATCGCAACCCCTACGGCATCGCCGATCCACCGTCTGCGGGCTTCACACCAACCATTGCCTGGAGAAATGCAGCGGGTGGCGATTGGAACGATCCCGCCAACTGGACCGATCTCGTGGACCCAAACGCGATACGCGTTCCCAATGCAAACGATCATGTCCTCATCGATATCGTCGGTGGGGATTTCGATGTCACCATCGCGGGCGGCTACGACGCCGACTACAATCCGCTGCCCGCAATGCAGGCCGCGAGGCTGTATTCAAGTGACCCTATTGTCATTACCTATGATGGTGGCCTGACTCTCTCTGGCACTTCGGAGATTGATCAACTATCGATTTCCAGTGGAACCTTGCTGAGCGATGGTGATCTCACCATCGGAAAAAATCTCGATTGGGCCGGTGGAGCGATTGCTGGCGATGGCACATTTACCTTAATGGGGGCAGGTCTCATCCATGGTACGTCGACCAAGTCAATTGGGACAATATTTTTTAATGATGGTGATGTCATCCTGCAAGACAACGCGGCACTCGAAATCGGCCGGAAGATATCCGTTGGCAGCTACTATGAACACGAGTACTATCCAGGCGTTCTGCATAATCGAGCGAGTGGCACGATCGATATTCAGTCTGATGCGGACATCACCGATGCGTTTTCCCCTGACAATGTCAATGGCATTACGAGCACACGGAGCTTGTTTCACAATGAAGGAATGCTGAGGAAAACGCAGGGAACCAACACAACGATGATTGGAGTTCCCTTTGAAAACGACAGCAGTGTTAACGCTAATGCCTCGGTGCGTGTGGAATCGGGAACCCTCCAGATACAGGGATCAGGCATTTCCTCAGGACATTTCTTCATCAATGAAAACCGCACCTTGCAACTCTCTCCTCGGTTCGCTGAAAACGATGTCAGCGGTACCGTGGACCTCGACAGTCCGGCAATAACGCTGACGTCGGCTGCCACGATCAGCGGGGACGGAACACTGGAAATCTCTCAAGGCGTGAGCAACATTTCCGGCGATGTGAACGTCGGGGCGATTGTCATCAATGGCGGTGGGGGCAATTTCAACGGATCGCTCGTAACCGATTCGCTCCAAGTCAGTGATGGAGTGATCCGAATGGGTGTCACTGTGCCAACCACAATCGAAGATGTCACTGTTTCAGGTGGAACGCTGGACGACGATTCGGGACTCACCATTGCACGCGAACTTTTGATGAGTGGCACACCAACCATCCAAGGAGACGGTGCGACGCGGGTGATTGGCAATATGCAGATCGATTCGGTTCCCTGGTCCGGCAACCCTGAATTGATCGATCACACACTCCTTCTTCAAGGAACGACCGACTGGATTCATGGGCACATCGCGGTTGATGGTGCTTCACAAATAATCAATTCGGGCGTGCTCAATGTCACCGGCGATGGTTCCGCAACGTTTTTCTCTGACGAATACGAGAACCCCAGCTCCATCGCGAAGTTCATCAATGAGGGCACGATCAACCATAGCGGAACGAACTACTTCGCGATTGATATTCCATTTCAGACCAGTGGGACTGTTTACGTTGCACCGAATAAGACGCTTTCACTTGGCTCCCTTGACCCAGTGGTCATCAGTGACGGTCTATTCACGCTCGACAACGCAACATTGCAACTGGCGTCGAACTACGATGGAGGAAGCTACGGCAGATTGCAGATCGAGGGCGGAGAAATCGCCGTGAGTGGTCGTATCTCCGGCAGCATCGAAAATGGCGGAGCTCTCACATTAAGCGGTTCTCCATCCACTCTTAAAGTAGACGGCGATTTTACGCAGACCGCCCGTGGCACTACTCGGCTCAATATCCAGGGTTCGATTGCAGGTAGCGAGTACGATCAAATTCAAGTCGCCGGTTTGATCAGCCTCAACGGAGAACTCGAGGTCAAGCGAGATTGGGAAACTCGAGTGGGGGACCAGTTCACTCTATTGATCAACGAAGACGATCATTTCGACGAAAACCTGAATCAGCAAATAGTCGATCCCGTAATGGGGGAATTCGCTGGGAAGAGCGAAAGGAAACCCTGGATTCTCGACGGCGAAGTATTCCGAGTTACCTACAAAGGAGGAACTGGCAACGAAATCATTTTGCACCACTCCGGACCCGGGATTGAGCTCGGTGACGTTCGAATAAATGAGGGTAGTGATCCCGACCAACTAATAGAGGTCCCGGTGACCCTTGACGCTCCAGCTCTTCACCCTGTCTCGATTGACTACGCGACCGAAGATAGACTTGCGATTGCCGGGCTCGACTACCAACCGTCCAGTGGAACCATCGTTTTTGCGCCGGGCAAACAGCCGCGGTGGTCGAGATCGCAGTGCCCGGCAACAGGACCGCCGATCCAACACGTGACTTTGTCGTTGCCCTTTCCTCACCCGTCGCGGGGACGATCCTGAACAACACGGCAAAAGTCACTGTCGTGGACGACGACTATTCCGGAATTCCCGACAATCTTGGCAAAGAATTTTTTCTCGCAGTCCCTGAAAATCTCGCTGCGTATCAGGACAATCAGCAAGACGACGACCCTGATCGTGACGGATTTCTTGTTGCCGTCGTCAGCGAGTTCGACACCTCTGGAAACATTTTGGCTCCTTGGGCCGACGTGGACTTGGATTTTGATCTGGTGGCCGGTGAAACACAGCAATTCTATTTGCCTGCATCGCTGGAGCCGATTGGCTCTTCAGAATCAGGCAATCTTCACGACGGATTCGTACTTCCGACTGGCATACGGATTACTGCGGATCACGAAATTGCAGTTTATGGATTGGCTGCTCAGTTCGCGTCGACCGACGGCTTCATGGTATTACCGACCGACACGATCGGTCAGCACTATATTTTGACATCTTATCCTACCGATCCGCAACTCGACGGGGATCTCGGCACTCAGTTTCAGGTCATCGGCACGGTGGATCAGACCAGCGTCGTGATCACTACTGCCGACGGGACATCAAGAGAAGTGCAGCTCGATCGCGGAGACGTCTACTCGCTCAAAGACGCTCGCAGCCTTGCTGATTTCACGGGGACGCGGATTCATGCATCTGAGAAAGTAGCGGTTACCTCAGGAAACACTTGCGCCAACGTGCCAATCGGCTTTACGACCTGTGATACGTTGATCGAGCAATTGCCCCCATTGGAGACGCTTGGCAAACAATTTGTTCTCAACAAAATTGCGGGCAAGAGCCCCGATGTCATCCGAATCGTTGCCGTCGAGGACTCCACGATTGTTTCGATTGGCGAAACACAGATCTCCTTGAGCGCAGGAGAGGTCTACGAAACGAGACTTGCTGCTTCGACTGCGGTTCTCTCGAATCAACCAATCCAATTGGCACAGTTCGCGACCGGGTCACAGTTGGATCAGGTTGGCGATCCGTTCATGGTGCTTGTGCCCCCTACGGAGCAATTTCTCTCGTCCTATATCCTCTCATCGGAATTCCCAAGAACCAATGACAACTATTTGGGATTGACCGTCCCAAACTCGATTATCGGCGACATCAAGATCAATGGTGACTATGTCGATCCAGCGAAGTTTGTCGCAGTCGCAGGAAGCGAATTTTCAGTTGCTAACCTGAGCGTCGATGAAGGTGGCAACACCGTCACGGGACCATTGCCGTTCGGTGTGACGGCCTACGGCTTTAGCTATGATGAGTCCTATGGGTACATTGGCGGGCAGGCTTTCGTACCTATCGACGTAACCGCTGACATTCAAATCACTCCTGACTCCATACGACTACCGGTCGGCAATGAGCATGACGTCATTGCCACGGTGACTGACCAAGAGGGGAATGCACTCTACGGAGTTCGCGTCGACTACACCATCAGCGGTCCCAATGCTGAGATCGGCTCGGTCCGCACCGATGAGTTCGGTCTGGCGGCCATTGCCGTCCATGGTCAGCTTTCCGGTCTCGACACCATCACGGCAATCGCCATTGGTGCGACTGACACAGCACAGGTTGAGTGGTTCAGTGCGACACCAACTATCGAAGTCAAGTCGCCCTCATTCGGATACGCAACGGAAACTGGACGGACCGTGCTGATCAGCGGAAGAGCAAGCAGTGGTGACGAGAACGCGACGATCGTGTCACTGTGCATGGATGGCCAGCGGATTGAGACCGTCGACGCTACTGGGAATTTCTTCACCTCGATCGAAATACCCTTCGGCAAATCAACGTTTGAGTTTGAGGTGATTAACAGCCTCGGTGCATCAGCGACCACGACCCATAGCCTCGAAGGTCTGCTTCCGGGCAACCATTCGCCTAGTTTCGATTCGCGGGTGGACGTTTCATCCATTGTCGATCTCTACTCGACGACATCCTTTAACGAACGTCTCGATCAACTCGATGCCGAGCTAAGCATTGTCAACGAGGGTGAATTCCCACTCTTCGGTCCGTTCTGGGTCGGTGTTCGCAATGTCTCCGATCCAAGTGTGGAGGTGCTCGGGTTCGATGGACGGTGGGAGGATGGTACGCCGTACTATGACCTGTCGCGCTTGGTCGATGGAAACCAACTACTTCCCGGTGCGAGCACCCTCTTTGATGCCATTACATTCAAGGTGCCCGAGCGGCGACCCTTCGACTATGAGTTGGTCTTGTTGGGAGCTAGCAACGAAGCCCCAATATTTACATCGATCCCCTTAATTTCGGCACGTGGGGGCGTTGGCGAAATCTATGCTGCGGAAGTGACCAGCCGCGATCCTGATGGCGACGCTATATCGCTCGAGGTATCCAGCGGGCCTCAGGGTATGAACCTCGTCGACAACGGAGACGGCACGGGAAGATTGGTTTGGGATAACGTGCCTGCGAACTTGGCTAATTATCCCGTGTCGCTGCGAGTGAGCGATTCTCGTGGAGCGGCGACGACTCAGTCTTATGTGATTTCAATCATTGATGAATCAAAAAATCGTCCGCCGGTTTTTACGTCTCACCCAGTCACCGAAGCCTATGCCGCTCAACAATATGCCTACGATTCGTCCGCCCGTGATGCCGATGGCGACAGACTTACCTATTCCTTATCGGTCGTCCGCGCCGACGATCCGTCCTCATCCGAGCTTGCCGGACTTTCTGGAAGTGGATCCGTCATTTCGATCGATCCCAACAGCGGTGCGATCGACTGGAGACCGACTGGACCGGACGCGGGAGACTACGCCGCCGTCATCACTGCAGACGACGGCCGCGGCGGAATCGCTGACCAGCGGTACACGCTACGACTGAACCCAGTCAAAGGGAACCATGCCCCCGTATTCACCTCTTCACCCGCTCTGTCGGTCGCCGCGGGAACCCATTTTCTGTATCAGGCGGCCGCCGTAGACCCTGAGGAAGACCCACTGACGTTTTCGCTTCAGAGTGCTCCTTTGGGTGCGAGCATGACTGCCACTGCTTTATTGTCTTTCGACGTCCCCAGTGGTATCGAGGCAACCTACGATTTTACCATTGAGGTTACCGATGGTATGGGGAATTCCACGCTCCAGACATTTGCGCTTGCAAGTGTGGACGCGACTCCCACCACGCTCACGGGCCGTGTCTATCATGACGCGGATGGAAATCAGAGTTTCGATAGCACGGGCGATAGTCCGCTGACCAATACGGTCGTCTACCTCGATGCCAACGGCAATCTACGTTTGGATGTTGGGGAAGCCTCGACCACCACCGATGCCACAGGGACGTATTCGATTGACTCACCGGCAGGTAATTATCGCATCGGATTCGTACGTGGCGAGCAGTGGGCGACCGTCGCGCCTGCCTCGTTGGTACATCAGGGAACGGCGTTCGCAGCCGAAATGGTCAACAAACTTGACTTCCTGGTGAAGCCGCGTCCGCGGCTAAATAGCGATCCTCGAATCACTACCACTCCAGCCCTGGCTGCTAGATTCTTTCAACCGTTCGTCTATGACGTCGATGCCACCGATGGCGATGGTGATTCGCTCACCTATCAACTCCTCGATGGTCCCGATGGCGTCACGATCGACTCGATCACTGGCGTGATTCGTTGGCTACCGGAACCTCAGGTCTTTCAAGCGGGAGTAATCTCTGTGCGGGTATCCGATGGCAGAGGGGGATCCGCTCGGCAGAATTTCTTCCCTGAATTCGCCTTCGCCAACGCAGCCCCCTCTATTACCAGCCAACCATCCGGAGTGTCCGCTGTCGATGTGCCGTTCGAATACCAGGTAATTGCGTTTGATCCCGACGGCGATGTGATGTTGTATTCCGTCGACCCCGCCTCAGAGTCCCGAGGAATGAACATCGATCCGGTCACTGGGTTACTCTCATGGACTCCCACGAGCACGACGGCGACGGATGTGACCGTGATTGTGGATGACGGGCGCGGTTCTCGAGCATCCCAGACGTTCACACTCAATCCCACCCTCGACGCCTTCCCTGTCCTTGATATCGTGCCCTCGGTCCGCGTCCCAATTGGAAGTGAAGTGGAAGTACCGATCGATGCCCGCGATCCGTTGGGCGACGCGGTAACCGTTGAACTTCATCCCTCGGCAATCGCAGCGGGTGCTCGAATTGTTCAGCGAGATCTCGATGGCGACACTGTCAACGAGACCGTTCTCGTTTTCACGCCCCCAAGTGCTGGAGAATTTGTCCTTCCCATTCTGGCGTACGATCCGGCCGGTCAAGCGGCGACATCCACTGTCGTCGTGAACGCCTATGACCCTGCGCTTGCTGTCGACAATCAATCGCCGACGGATATGGTTGTGCCGACACCCACGCTGTACCGCGACCAACCGGTGCGGTTCACAGCGATGGTGGATGACCCTGAGCAGGATCCGATTTTGTGGTCAATCGAAGTTGTCGGCGATCTCACGGGCGGCCCCCAAATCAACTCAAATACCGGCGTGATTACTTGGACGCCCACGCTGCCTGGCAATGTGACCGTCCAGGTCACCGCCGATGATATGGCCGGGGGCATTGTTACCAAGACGGTGACTTACACGATTCTGGAAAATGCACGACCGCGGTTGGTTTCCACACCCGTTCGTGGCGGGGCCATCGGTGTCGAGTACGCCTACACCGCTCACGCAGAAGATCCCAACGACGGTGAAACCGGTCATCTTGTCTATCGAGCCAATATCGTTCCTTCTGTAGGTAGTTTCGGTAGCAACGATCGCTACTGGCCTTCGATTGAATTCGACGTCGATCCAAACACCGGTGTGCTTGGTTGGACCCCAAATGCAGCAGGTGACTACCTCGTTACCGTGATCGCAACTGATCCTCATGGCGCGCAGGGTTCACAGTCATTCTTCGTCAGTATTATCAACGACAGCGATCAGAACTCGCCACCCGATTTGCTGACCGATCCTGCTCCACGCTATCTGCTCAGCCCACCGGCCCATCAAGTCAGCGCGGGCGTCCCGCTGGACTACCAAGCCCGTGCGGTCGATGGCGATAACGACCCACTTACCTACGAACGCGTCACCGGCCCCGACGGGCTCACGATCACGGCGGCAGGACTTATCCGATATACCCCTCAAGATTCATCCATCGGTACGACTGGTTCGTACACGGTCCGCGTCACTGACGGACGTGGTGGCGAGGATACTGCGACCTTCATTTACTCAGTGACCACCGACGCTGCCTCCAGCAATCGGTCGCCTAATATCACCAGCAAGCCCTCGCTACGAACGCCGCTTGGTCGCCCTTACATCTACAATGCCGATGCAACGGACCCGGATGGCGACACGGTCCGGTTTGAGCTTGATGCCGCACCAGCGGGCGTCTCGATCGACTCGGTCACAGGGCTGATCGCGTGGTCGCCATCCCTTTCGGATCTGGGGGCGCATCCCATCACCGTCACGGCAATCGACATTGCCGGAGCCGCCAGCTCACAAACTTACACGCTCGAAGTAATGCGGGGCGACATCTCCCCGCGAATCACCAGTACCCCACCGGTCACCAGCCGAGTTGGCGACTTCTACCATTATGGCGTCAATGCACGCGACGACGATGGCGATACAGTCAAATTCTTGCTCGGGCCAAACACAGATCCGGACTTCCCGCTGACGATCGATCCGGTCTCGGGAATTCTTTCGGGGACCACCGCGGTGGAAACGACCTACAATATTGAGATTATCGCCATCGACTCGACCAGTCGCATCGACTCGCAGCTCTATCAGCTAACTGTCCATTCGGCATCTACAGTAGTCGACCCAAACAACCCTCCGACGTCGATCGCAAATAACCACGCCCCAACCATCATCAGCGTCCCAGACGATATAGGATTTGTGAGTTCCGACTATCGGTATCTCCTCACCGCCGAGGATTTCGATATCGGTCGGGGAGATGTCTTGACGTGGTCGCTCACGAACCAGCCATCCGCAACCGTCAATCCGATCACCTTGGATGCTCTGACTCGCACGCTGCACTGGCAGCCGGACGCCAGTGAACTCGATCGTTTATTCTCATTTGAAGTGCGGGTCGCAGATTTAACGGGAGCCTACAGCACTCAGTACTGGTCCGTCCGCGTCCGTCCCGAAAATGTCGCTCCCGTCGTCTCGTCGATTGCTGACCAAACACTCACCGCTGGTGCTCGATTGGCAATTGACCTCCACGCCTCGGATGCGAACTTGGACACCGTGAAATACACTGTGGATGCCGCATCGGCCGTTCGAGGTATCACGATCGACGAGTTGGGTCGACTCCGCTGGTCCACCACCGACGACGATCGTGACGACTCGCCGCTGGAGATCATCGTGACAGCCAGCGATGGCTATTCCTCCGATTCGACTAGCTTTACCGTCACGCTCACTGATGATGATGTTGCTCCCGTCGTCAAACTCACAGCTCCACAATCTAGTGTGAAGGTGGGCGAGTTCGTCGATCTGGCCGTCCGTTCCAGCGATAATGTCGAGGTCGCCTCGGAGACGCTCACGCTGTTATCGGTGACGGACTTCCAAGGCAATGTCATCGAGCTTGATCAGCCGATCGATTTGACACTCACTAGCCACGCCCGGCTGAACACCCTTCCGAGTCACTTGGGATCCATCTCATTGGTGGCGACTGCGACCGACAGAGCGGGCCGCGTGGGAACGTCTGATCCACTGACCATTCTGGTCTTTGACCCCAGCGATTCAACTCGCCCCCAAGTCACCCTACTCAGTCCGGCCACGGGCGATCGGCCGCAGATGCCGACTGACATTCTTGGCTCGGTCACCGATGATAGCTCGACCGGATTAATGTGGAATCTGAGCCTCGCGGAGGTCGGTAGCGCGGATTCCCCTCGGCAAATTGCCTCGGGATTGGGGCCGTTCACCGCCGACGTGATTGGTCTGTTCGATCCTACGATGCTCCGTGACGGCGCTTATGAGATCACCTTGTCTGCCATCGACTCAGGCAACAATACTGCCAGTGATACGAAAATCGTGGACGTGAAAACGGACCTCAAGCTCGGCAATTTCTCGCTCAGCTTCACCGACTTGCAAGTCCCCGTTGCAGGGATGCCGATCACGGTCACACGCACCTATGACTCTCTCAACGCCGACATCGCGGGTGATTTTGGGTTCGGCTGGTCGATTGAAGTCGATATGCCAAAACTGTTTCTCTCGCAAGCATCGACCGGCGCGCCATCCTTTGCCGGCTTTCCGACGTTCGTCAATGGAACGCGTATGAGCGTGGTCACACCGCAAGGCAATACGGAAGGTTTTACGTTCAAATGGGTTGCCGCTTCGGATGGACTTGCTGGCGTCGGACTATCGCACACGTATCGCCCATCGTTTGTCCCCGATCCAGGCAACCAGTACAGCCTGATTCCGCCCGTCGGCACGGGCCAATTCCGCAAATTGACCGAAAACGGGGCTTATCAAGACGACTTTGGACGCCAGTACTCTGGGCAAGACCCCACCTTTGGCGGCGTCTACCAACTCAAACAATCCGATCCACGCGGCCAACAGATCGACTATGACATTCTCGTTGGGACACGCGGCACGACCGAGATGACTGCCCACCGGATGAAGGATAAATACGGCAACTCATCGGAGATCCGCCCCGACGGTATCTATAGCAACCGAGGCCGTAACGTTCTGTTCAACCGTGACTCGCGAGGCCGGATCACCGGTATCACCGATCCGCGTGGCGGTCAGTTGGTCTACCAGTACGATGCCGCCGGAAGGCTGGTCAAGTTCTATGATCGTCGAGCGACGCAGACCGTTTCCGATGGCATCCCCGACAACGAATTTGCCCCCACACGCTTCGAGTACGGCCCCGACTTCACCGACGCTGGTGGTTCCGCGATTGCCGGTATCGAAAACTATTTGACCACAATCATTGATCCGATCGGCGTGGCTGTGCTCCGGACGCAATACGATCCAGCAACTGGTCGATTGCTGGCATTGGTCGACGCCGACGGCAACCCCGCATCGCTGGACTACAACGTCAGTTCCAACGGAGCCGATGTCTCCAGTCAATCGACGGGTTACAAATCCAGCCAATCGTCGTTCGATGCCTACGGCCGACTGTACAGCGAAGTCAGCGCCAGCGGTCAGGAAACGCGCTACACCTACCAGGGTGATCAACGTTATCCCTATCAAACCATTCGCATCATTGGCGACCCCGATGGTGCTGATTCATGGCGCACGCGATCCGGTGACGACCGCGTCACCACGCGGCAATATCATCCTGACTTTGACGGAGCGGTTACCGAGGAAACCGACCCCGACGGCAACACTACCGTGACAGCCTATAACACCTGGGGATATGACCGAGGCACACCCGATAGAGTTTTCCATCTCGCCACCGGTGAAACCACTGATTATCACTGGTTCGACTCTACCGGCAACGGTCAGCTCCAATTGATTACCCAAACAGATTCCGACGGCAACGTTACCCAGTTCGGTTACGATTCACTCGGAAACGTCAACCAGATTACCCAGGAAAATACGAACGCGGGCACCTCCCTCACAACTCGGTTCACTTTCGACGACTTCGGCGATCTCGTCGAAGTCGTCGATCCAGACGGAAACGTTCGTGAAATCTCATACAACGAAAACGGCGATCAAACCGGCACCCTCGTCTATCATTACCCCACGGACCAACGCCCACCTACTGATTTTCCGTTTCCTACTCCAGACTCCCCGGTCCCAGCTGGAGTCACTGCCGCCGACTTTCCACCCGCCCGCACCCAACTCCGCACCGAAAACGATATCAATTTCGCCGGAGACATTACCAAGTCACGAACCTATGTGACCGCGCAAACGCTCGACCCCAACACGTTGACCTATCTCGATGGTGAAACCACCGTCCGCAACGAATCCGGCGCTGTCGAATTCGACGCGCTCGGCCGCCCCTACCGTACCACCGACGAAAATGGGCGCCTTTCCGAAACGGTCTTCGACGCCCGTGGTCTCGCGATCGAAACCCGCACTGAATCGCCTAACGAAGACGGCACCGGCGTGTGGCTCGTCACGCGTACGGTCTACGACAGCGAAGGCCGCACGATTTATTCCACCGACAGTTTCCCGGAATCCGTTTTCACCGACTCTCCTGACCAAGTCACCGGCACCCATTCGATCTACGATGGCAAGACCTCCGTCGATCTCGACGGTGATGGCGTCTTTGAAGCGGACGAACCCGGCCACGGCACCGGCCGACTGTTGCAATCGGAACAACTACTCGGCATCGACATCCGAATAGTCGCTCCCACTTCCACATCCCCTTCTCCCACGTCCGTGCTTTCTTCTGCTGGAACGGTCGTCTCCTTCTCTCGCTCTTTCTTCGACGAGAACGATCGCGTCACCTCCACCGAAAACGACTACGGCCTGCGTACCCAAACACTCTACGACGACGACAGCCGCGTGATCGAAACACGTAGCGAAACGGTCGCCTCCGATGGTACCCGATCGTGGCTGGTCAGCCGCACGCTTTATGACAATGAAGGCAAGGTTTTCGCCACGACCGACCGCTTCCTCGTCCCCGCCGACACGCCGTTGGGCGAAGACCCGATTGATCCCGACACCGGCCTCTCGACTCCTGTCCACACCCAGGTTACCAAAACAATTTACGACGACCGCAATCGCACCATCGCCACCGAACGGTACATCGATTCGAGCGTCTCCCCTCTGCCCCGCCTTGGGGGAGAGGGGGCGGGCGTGAGGGGCTATGCACTCATGTCGTCCGGCCAATTGGAAAGCGTTAGCGAGACCCTTTACGACGCCGCCGGACGTGCCTGGCGAACAATTTCCGGACGAGTCCCCTACGCCACTGTCTCGCATTCTGCGCAGCTGCAATCGGATGCGCTGGCGCAGTACCCAATCTATCTCGACGGCATCGATAGGTACGCCGATCAGAATCTCACCACTGGCGTGGTTACCGACACACTCTTCGACGCCCGAGGCCGCCAGTTCGCCTCACTCGGTCACCCGCTGCCTGCCGAAGACATCGGCCTCGCTGACCTGTACCCGGGCAAGCTCGTTCGTCACCGCAGCGAAACCGCTTACAACCGAAACGGTCAAGCCGAATCTCAACGAAGCGGCATCGCGCAAATCAGCGAACCCGACGGCACGTTCATCGCACTCGACGACACCCAAGCCATCGAGTCGCGTAGGCACGTCGATGCCTTTGGCAACGTGGTCCGCATGGACTACGTCATCGATGGCAATGTCGACAGTTACACCCAAACTCGATTCGACGATGAAAACCGTCCCGTCGCTGAAATGCAACAGACCGCTGGGAACATCATCACCGCCTGGGATGAATCCAACCAAACCTACGTCGTCCTATCTGTTAGCCCCGGCACTCACTCCACGTATGAGACCACCGCTGTCCCCGGCGACTTGATCCCCACCAAACTCTATCACTACGACTCCGATGACCGTCTCGAGGCCATTAGTCTCGCAGTACTAGGAATGTCTGTACCAAACGGACAGCCTACCCGTCCACGCTACCAGTACGGATATGACTTACACGGCAACCAAACCAGCATCATCGACCCGCTCGGCAGAGAAACCCACTTCACGTTCACCGACCGTGGCCAGCAAGCAAGTCGCATGCTCCCGCTGGGCTTTGGTCCCGACGGACGCCGGGATACCGCCGACGATCCCACCGTACCCGACTTCGCCGAACAGTTTTTTTATGACGAGCGAGGCCGTAGGTCGCGCCACATCTCATTCGAGGGAGTCGTCAGCGAAAACAGTTATGACGACTACGGCCGAATGTCCGCGATCAACTACTACAGAAGCGAGTCCGACTACTCGGCGGGCCTCGTATTCGAGCGAGAGGAATTCGCCTTTGACGCCTACGGACGCCGCGTCTCCTGGACCCGCTACCAATCGAATGATCCTTCCGGTTCCCCTCTGCCAGCCACCCCAGTCGCACTCGCCGAATCGACGTCCTTTACCCTCATCCGCACCGAAGCCACCCTGTTTGACGGGCGAGGTCACATCGTCCACGAAGTCACGGCCGAGGGTACACTCAGCTATGGCTACAACACCTCCGGCCAACAGACCTACGTTGCCATCAACGCGACCCATGATGTTTCTGGCTCCCCTCTCCACGCTTCGGTAACAGAGTTTGGGGGTGAGCGGCTTCCCGCCGATCCTACGACGGCCGAGCGAGTCACGTACAATGGTTATGACATTCTCAATCGGCTTGTATCTGTGCAAGAAGACGCAGCGCCCCTCGATGCGACCAGTCAAGATCTGGACGCCTCGTACGGCTTCGACCTTCGAGGCAGAATGCGATCCATCACCACCGGCACCACCCACACCATGCCATCGCTCCTCTCCATCATGACTTATGACGCCCTAGGTCGCCTGGACTTGATGACTGAAGGAACGCTGACTGCCAATGGCTACGAGCCAACCGCTAGATACGACTACGCTGTCCGCGCCGATGGCAAGCGAACCGCCATGGACGAACAACACTGGTTCGACCTCAACGAAGACGGAGAGCTAACAGCTGACGAGCTAAAAGCGAATAGCTATGTGTGGCGTTACGACAACCTCAGCCGACTCACCGACGAAGTCATCGACCACTGGGACGACAACCTCGATCAAACCGAAAGTTTTCAGTACGACCTCAACGGAAACCGGACTCAGCTCAATCGCGACAAAGGCAATGACGGCTCCATCGACGAAGCGATCACCTATTCCTACGACGCCAACGATCGACTATCGGATGAAGTGCTCGACAGCATCGTCGACACTGATGACATGACCACGAGCTATACCTACAGCCACACGCAGCAGACCGGGAAAGAGGTTTTCGCGGGCATTGCAGCCTCTCAGCTTGCAAAGAAAAGCTCACAGCTGTTTTCGTACAACCTCCAAGGCCGCATGGCCTCGGTTACCAACGAGGGCTACGCCGCTGGCACACTCTCGAGCCGGGATCGCACCAGTTACTCGTACGATAGCAAATCGTTCCGAGTCGAGATGGTTACCGAGACAGGCACCGCCGAAGGCACGATCGCTAGTGAAAACTGGACGCCAAAATCGTCTACCCGGTTCCTGGCACACTCGCATAACCACACCGGTTACACGCAGTCGATCCGTGAGGTCACAACGAATGCCGATGGTACAACCGAAGTCCGCGACTACACCTTCGGCCACGACGAGCTATCACAACGTGTTGTCACGCGTGATTCCGATGGCACCATCGCCAGCGATCAAACCCACGTTTTCGGCCACGACGGTCACGGCAGCGTCCGCATCCTCTACGACTTGCAAACAGCGATCACAGCCCTGGCCACGTATTCTGCCTACGGCGTCCTTTTAGCGACACACAACACGCAAAGCGGCATTCACGCATCCCCCTTTACTCGTCAAACTTCCCTCGGCTACTCCGGCGAACACTTCGACACCAACGCCCAACAGCAATACCTCCGCGCCCGCTTCTACACCCCCACCACCGGCCGCTTCAACCGCCTCGACCCCTTCACCGGCAACATCCAAGACCCACAGAGCTTGCACAAATATGCGTATGTGCATGGTGATCCAATACAGCGTGTGGATCCCACCGGTGAAACCGCAGCACTCGTTGGCGGTTTGATGTCATCAATAACGGGCGCGGTGAACCGTGCTTCCGCAGCACCTGCCACCATGTTTGCTCTACGGACAGTATCGACCACCATTCGTGTATTAAATACACATAAGAAGCTGATCTTTGGCGTTTCAACGGGTGCGGGGGTGCTCACACATCCGCGAGTGCGTGGGCAAGTTGACCATCGAAGTTCTTACGCGTCGCAGATAGACAGAGTTGAGGAGTTAGCCGCGCTTGCTCAAGCAACCTACACAGGAAATACACTCGATGCGGCCTATGTCGGAACCTGGAAAAAAACGCTCCCAATTTTGATCCCACTGGTCAGCTTTGATCAAGATGGACGAAATGGGTTTCGAGTTGTCGCCTGGGAGCATCCAAGCGGACGTGCCGTAATCGGTTTTGAAGGAACGGACGACAAAGCAGACATTGTTACCGACGTGGCAAATGGTCTCAGTATCCCAACCGGTCAGTACGCAAGCGCAATTGATATCGCGGAGTGGGCCGTGGAAAAATATGGAACTGAAAATGTCGAATTCACCGGGCACTCGCTTGGGGGAGGGCTTGCCGCACTCGCGGCTTATGCGACTGGCAGACCCGCAACGACTTTCAACGCGGCAGGGGTGAGTGGACTATCATACGCAATCAATGCGGTTCTGAGCTGGAACTCTCCAATTGCGAACTCACCCTCAATCCAAAACTATTTTGTCGGAGGTGAAGGACTTTCTGGATTTCAAAACTGGACCGTTGCATCGAACGCATCCGGTGTCCAAATCCCGCTTCCTGGCATTCTTACGCTCGGTGTTGGCCCAGGAACTGGGCATAAGATGGGAATCGTTCGTGAATCAATCAACCTCTGGCGCACCGAGATAGACTCACCATGAGTACCAAGAATAGTCTTCAGCAATTCTGGAAAATCGCGTGGAGTATTTGTGTTGGGTTCATCGCGGCTCAGATTGTCATGTTCTTTTTGTTGGTTCTGTTCTTTCGCCTTGGTTTCAATCGCCCAGACAAGGACCTGTCCCCCTATGTTGATTGGGGATGTACGGCCATCGTTGCACTGACGGTTCCAGTTGTCGCAGTTCTTCAGTATCGCCGGCAAACAGCGGAAGACTCAAAAGCGGAAGTTAAAAGGAACGAGGAAAAGTTCAATCGATGGTGAAGCTTGAGTCGTGCGCGTGGTTCGCGGAAAACGAGAAATTAATCTCAACGGTCTGCCCATCGTAGGATATAGCAGGAAAGAATCCATTACGCCCATGAGACAGACGAGGCGGTCTCTGCTTGCACTCTCTGAAATAGACGTTCTGATCGTCTCCTATAAAATTTGGAATCGGTTATGTTTGACCAATGTCATTCACGATCCTTAAGCCACTCACAACAAAAACCGGCAGCCTCTCGGCACCCGTTTTGCTATTGCTTGGGTGCGGTGCAGTACGTGGTGAAATTAGGAAAGCCCCCTTCCCCTTTTGAGGAATTGTCACATACAACACTTTACTATCACTACGGCACAATGGTGGATGAAAGTTCTGAATGGGATATTCATGGTTATGATCTTTAGCAAACTACGACGTCGCTGGATCTTAAAGATCGAAGCTGCTGTCCTGCAAATCGCGTTCGGAACAGTGCTGGTTCTAACAATGACACTTGGATGTGAGGTGCCAGGGGTGGTTCGCCCATTTTTGCCTTCGGCAACCTTTCATCAGAAGTTCAATTTGCGTGCAGTTGACTTCTTCGACGATGAACAAATCGTAGAACTGTGCGAAGCCATTGAGGACAATGATCTTAAGGAAATGAAGCGACTGATCGGGACAGGGGCTGATATTAATACGATCGGAAAGGGCGGCGTGACACCACTCTTCTGGGCGTTCCCTGACAACAAGCTGGAGAGATTTGTTCTTTTATTGAACAATGGCGCAGATCCCAACATCCGTCTTACGTCCAATCTCGATTTGCCGAAAGTGTTTCGATCGGGAGACACAGTGATGCATTTGGCCGCTCGATCGCAATTTCGAATCTCTTTTGAAATTGCCCATGAGGAAGTCAATTATGGGCAGGCGAGGGGTCGAGAATGACAGTTAGCATCGCAGATGGTCATTCGCGTGAAAGTCCGCTAAACCTTTTTTTAACGGGACGGGTACTCTCAGATGTGAACCGTAATTTGGGGATCGTGTGTGGTTTCGAACGAATTGGAAACTCCAGTTGAACGAAAGGGTGTCTCAGGGACGCTAAAATTTCTTGCTCGTGGCCAACGAGCCAGGGCATAGTCGGTTATCCTGGGCATGATCGACAATGCGGCGAATCCGTATTGCCGATGCTGGGCCATGGACGGCGCTCCTGAGAGAACTGGCCTCATTCAAGCTCACGGTCGACCGCGATCCGCGATTTCCGGTTCCTGCGAGATGTGATGTTACGGCGTCAGGCCAGTTTGATACACGTACAAAAAGTTGTTCTCCCCCTTCGCATCTCAAGAGTTTCTAAAATGAAAAAAATTCTTTCACTCTGTGCTATCGCTGTTTGCACTTTCGTGTGCGGTCGCAACTCGATCGCCGCTGAGAACCAACTCACCGAGCAAGAGCAGAAGGCTGGCTGGCAACTTTTATTCAACGGCGAAGACTACCAGGGGTGGAAGTGCAACAATGGTAAGGAAATTGCATCAGATGTTGTGGACCATGCGATGCAGCCGTACAAATCGGGTGGTTACATCATTATTTACGATCAGCAGTTTGGCGACTTCAGGTTCAAGTGCGACGTCAAGATGCCGGAGTCCTGCAACTCAGGGATATTTTTCCGCGTCGCTGATCCAGCTGATCCAGTGAACACTGGTTTTGAGGTCCAAATCGCGACCGGAAATGGCACAGGCGTCCATGACTTCGGTGCCATTTATGATCTCGTGCCGACAACGGAGAACGCATCGAAGGGTCCCGGAGAGTGGGACAATGTGGAAATCATCTGCCAGGGTGCCGATATTTCAGTCAAAGTCAACGGGGAGCTGGTGTGCCAGCTCGATGCTGACGACCTTGATCAGCCGGGTGAGCGTGCGATTGCAGGCGACCATAAGTTCAAATTAGACGGCAAGAAGCGCGCGGTGAGGGATTTCGCCCGCACCGGATATCTCGGGTTCCAAGACCATGGTCACCCGGTTTGGTACAAGAATGTCAAGCTACTGCCGCTGAACCAGGAACAGAAGTAGTAAGAACGCGTTCGAGACTTTAGCAGGTCCAGCGGAACGATCAGACGGGAGGAACGATCAAGCGGGGGCCGCTATAATCTGAAAAACCGCCCGCACGAGATCAGATTGTCCAAGCATCCGCCTTCGCCGGGAACTGTTACGTTTCGTTACCCAGCTTTTCCATCGTCCCATCCATCGAATCGCTCAGGCAACCCGGTGAAAACACATACAGCACTCTTCATTCTACTTGGTTGGCTTTCGGCGAGCTGGGCCAATGCGGCAGACTTGCGGCCCAACATTGACGTTTTTAATACCGATGACCACGGACACGCGGACTTGTCATGTCAAAGAGTGCTGGACGACATCAGGACGCCCAACGTCGACGCGCTAGCAAGAAACGAAACCAACTGATGAGATCGTTTCGCTGGCGAGCGATTTGCCTGGTCGGTAGTGTCCTCGCTGCCAACGCTATTTCGGCCGAGGACATAATGTTGATCGGCGACGGCTCAGTGAAAGTCGGCATCGATCGTGAGAAAGGCGGAGCAATCACTTGGCTGTCCTCGGGAAGCTATCCGAAGAATATCGTTAACCTTGCTGATCCGGGACGGCTGATCCAGCAATCCTATTACGCCGGTCGCAGGCTCGACCGAACATCGGAAGGACAAAGCAAGTCGTGGAGCCCTTGGTCATGGAATCCGATTCAGGGGGGTGGTGTCGGTAGTGCAGGCGGCAAAGGAACATGGTCACGAGTGACGGTGTTCGAGAAGAAGGAAGAGTCCATGTACTCGGAAACAACTCCGAAGCTGTGGGATATGCCCGATGAAGATGCGGACGCTGTGATGCGTCAATGGACGACGCTGGAGGCAAACATGCGGGGTGTCATTTGTGTGCAATGCGAAATCCAGGCGATGCGAAGCGAAGGCGATCTCTGGGGCGAAGCCAAAATGAGCCCTCAAGAGATCCCAGCCTGCTATTTCACTCGCAACTTCGAGTCCGTGCGAAGCTACCTCGGCGGGGGCGAGTGGCGAGCCGAACACCAAGCGCCGGGTCCACCGTGGGGCCGAGCAACTCCGCCCCGCAAGGCGATGGCAATGTTCGAGAAATCCGGCAACGGTGTCGCCGTTTTTTCTCCCACCTCCGGCGCGAGCTGGAATTTTGGTCCGCATGGCCGTGGACTCAGCGACGATCCTTTGGCCGGCCCTTGCATGCACGTCGCGCCGATCGACCGTGTATTGTTCGGCCCCACGTCAACCTTCGGCTATCGTTACTGGTTGATCGTTGGTGACGAAAATGAAATTGCAAATCGCCTCGATGCGCTGTGGGAGAAATACTCAGCCGAGACGTCTCAGATTGACAATAATTCTCGTTAGAGCTTGATAGATCGATGAATCAACGAATCCACACACTCCTGCTTTCACTTGCGTTCGTATCGGTCTCGATTTCGGTTGTGAAAGCTGAAGAACATGAGATGCCCAATGTGCTGTTTATCCTCGCGGATGATCTTGGCTGGAGCGACACGACGCTGCATGGCACGACACTGTACTACAAAACGCCGAACATCGCTCGACTGGCCAAACGGGGCATGAGATTCACCCGGGCTTATTCGGCCAGCCCACTTTGCTCGCCGACCCGATCGGCCATCCTCACCGGACTCAGTCCTGCGCGGACCGGCCTCACCACGCCCAACTGTCACCTGCCGCAGGTCGTTTTGCAAGCCACACGGGGCACCGCCGCGCCTGCGACGAAACATGCAATTCAGCCTAAGCCGATCACGCGATTGAAGACCGACTATCCGACACTCGCCAAGTCGCTCAAAAACGCCGGTTACGCCACTGGGCATTTTGGCAAGTGGCACCTTGGCCCCGAACCATATTCGCCGCTTCAGCAGGGATTTGATGTCGACATTCCTCATTGGCCCGGTCCCGGTCCAGCGGGCAGCTATATCGCTCCTTGGAAATTCAAGGACTTTGACCACGATCCCAACGTTCCTAATCAACACATCGAAGATCGCATGGCGAGCGAAGCGGTTTCGTTCATCGAAAAACACAAGGACGAACCGTTTTTCATGAACTACTGGATGTTCAGCGTCCATGCTCCGTTCGATGCCAAACCATCCTTAATCGAGAAGTACCGTGAGACTGTCGACACCAACGATCCCCAGCGGTGTCCGACGTACGCTGCGATGGTCGAGAGCATGGACGACGCCGTCGGAACGCTGATGGACACGCTCGACCGTTTGCAACTTACCGACAATACGATCATCATCTTCACTTCCGACAACGGTGGGAATATGTACAACGAAGTCGACGGAGAATCGCCGACTAGTAATGCACCGCTTCGTGGAGGGAAGGCGACGATGTTCGAAGGCGGCACGCGAGTTCCATGTGTCATCGTATGGCCGGGAAAGACAACGGCGGATTCAGCAAGTGATGCGATGATTCAAAGTGAAGATTTCTATCCCACCTTGCTCGACGGACTCGACCTGAGGCCGGAACCGAATCAGCGATTTGACGGAATCAGTATTCTCCCAGCGCTTGTCGGGAAAAAGCTTGGTCGTACGGCAGTGTTTCAATACTTCCCGCACGACCCGCCTGTGCCTGATTGGATTCCGCCATCGGTTTCAGTGCACCAGGACGATTGGAAGCTGATTCGCATGTTCTATGCCGGACAAGACGGAGGCCACCGCTACCACTTGTATAACCTGGCCCACGACGTCGGCGAAAAGAACAACCTAGCAACGTCGAACCCCGATAAAGTCCAGCAGATGGATGCGTTGATTACCGAATTTTTGGCGGACACGAACGCGGTAACACCGATCCCCAATCCAAATTTTGACCCGGCCCGATATCGTCCTGAACTGGAAGGCATCCGTCCAACTTCCGTCAAGAAACCAAAACCGAGCGGGAACAAGAAAGCGAAGGTGAAGAGGAAGCCGGTCAGCAATCGATGAAACGGACACTCCTCAGTGAGCAGTTCTTCGGTATCCGATTCGTTGAGGCAATGCGTACTTCGGCGCGGCCTGACTTGCAGCGTGGGCGTGATCCGTTCATGCTGCTTGGCAAAACAATGGCATTTTTGGTCTCCGATTTCTCCTGGCTCGCTTCATGAACGTTGCTCTATTCGTTCCCTGTTACATCGACCAGTTCTTTCCGGATGTGGCGATCGCGACGCTCGAACTGCTCGAGGCCCAGAGCATCGTGGTGCACTTCCCGCCCTCGCAGACCTGTTGCGGCCAGCCGATGGCGAACACGGGGTGTTCGGCGGATGCTGCGCCGGTGGCACGTCAGTTCGTCGAGATGTTCTCGGGTTATGATGCGATCGTGTGTCCCTCGGGAAGCTGCGTGTCCATGGTTCGTAATCACTACGGCGAATATTTCGAACCCGACGACGCGAAATATCTCAGCGTCCGCGATTCGACCTTCGAACTTTGCGAATTCCTGGTCAATCAGTTGGGCGTGCGCAGCATTCCGGGGCAGTTCCCGCACAAGGTCAGCATCCACGCGAGCTGCCACGGATTGCGGGAATTGCGTTTGGGTCCGTGCAGCGAGCGGCCGATACCTCGGGAGAATGTTTTACGAACGCTACTTGAGTCGCTCGACGATGTGGAGATCATGCCGATCACGCGGGTCGATGAATGCTGTGGTTTCGGCGGCACGTTTGCGGTTACCGAGCGGGAGACGAGCGTGTCGATGGGCGTCGATCGGGTCCAGGACCACATGGCTGCGGGCAGTGAGGTTATGATTGCGGGAGACATGAGCTGCTTGATGCATATGCAAGGCCTTATCAGCCGCCGAAAAATGCCCATGCAAGTCATGCACATCGCCCAAGTCCTCGCTGGTCGGAAATTAGCTTCTAGTGGTGAGCCGTTGTGGCGCTAGCCACGGTTTCGCCAAACTAATAGGGCTAGGGCCCAAATGGTTTAGTCGTAATAACCGGGGCTAGCGCCCATACGGCTCCTAACGCGATCCCCCCCCACACCCCCCCCCGCTCTCCATGTCCGCTTCCCTTCCCATTGTCGATCACCCCCAGGCCGCCAGGGATTTCGTGAACAACGTGCCTCGTTCGCACTGGCACGACGATGCGTTGTGGTTTGTTCGCGTCAAGCGGGATCGGCAGTCCCAGTCGTTGCCAGAATGGGAATATTTGCGAGAGCAAGCGTCAGCGATCAAACAGCATACAATTGCGAATTTGGGCGACTATTTGCAGGAATTTGAGGCCAATGCGACGCAGCTGGGAGCCGTCGTGCACTGGGCGGCAGACGCGGCGGAGCATAATCGGATTGTGCTGGAACTGCTGCGAACGAGCGAGGCTCATCGGATCATCAAGAGCAAGTCGATGCTGACCGAGGAGTGCGGGCTCAACGAGTACTTGATCGAGAACGGCATCGATGTGGTCGACACAGATTTGGGCGAGCGCATCGTGCAATTGCGGGGCGAACACCCCAGTCACATCGTGCTGCCGGCGATTCACATCAAGAAAGAAGAGGTCGGTGAGACCTTTCACAAGTATCTAGGCACACGTGAGGGCGAATCCGACCCGCAGGTGCTCACTGAGGCGGCTCGTGGGCATTTGCGCAGCAAATTCCTCGACGGCGAAGTGGGCATTACTGGAGTTAACTTTGCGATCGCCGACACGGGTGGCATTGTGATCTGCACAAACGAGGGAAACGCGGACCTGGGTGTTTCGCTGCCGCGAGTCCATATCGCTTGCATGGGCATCGAGAAGTTACTGCCTCGATTTCAGGATCTCGGCGTGTTCACGCGTTTGCTGGCCCGGAGCGCGACGGGTCAGCCGATCACCAGTTACACGTCACATTTCCATGGTCCACGCGATGAGCGCAGCGAGCTGCATATTGTGCTGGTGGACAATGGACGCTCTCAAATTCGCGACAGTGACACGTTTCGTGATTCGCTCAACTGCATCCGCTGCGGTGCCTGCATGAACACGTGTCCGGTGTACCGCCGCAGCGGCGGGCACAGCTACAACGCGACCGTGCCCGGACCGATTGGCAGCGTGCTGGGGCCAGCTCGCGAGCCAAAAATCCACAAAAGCCTACCGTATGCGTGCAGTCTGTGCGGATCGTGTACGGATGTGTGCCCGGTAAAAATTCCCTTGCACCATCAACTACTCGCTTGGCGGAAAGTGCTTGTTGGCAAGCGGTTGCTGGCGTGGAACAAGCGGGTAGGAATGAAAGCGGCGTCGTTTTTGTTCAGCCATCCCAAGCTGTTTACTTTCGCTGGGTATACAGGTCGGGCGGCGCTCCGTGTTCTTCCTAAATCGCTGACTCATCATCGGCTCAACGAATGGGCGATTGACCGTGATTTGCCCAAGCCGCCCCGCCAGAGTTTTCGGGCTTGGTACGCCGAAAATCGACCATCCGGGAAGCAGGAGGACGTAGAATGAGCAGTTCCACCGCAGCCAACCAGGAAAACCATAGTCGCCAGGTCGTTCTCGATCGTTTGCGTGGTCGTGCTGTCGATGCTCCTGATTTGCCGACAATCGATCCAGGCCGGGTGATTCACTTCGATGACCCCGTCGCTCATTTCGAGCAGACACTCGGGCTCGTTGGCGGCCAGTCGCACCGGGTGGAATCGCCTCAGCAGATTGCTGAGATTCTTGATGGTTTGGATGAGTTTCGATCGGCCGAGCGGATCGCTTCGACGATGTCTGAGGCTGTTGTCCCCACGGTTGACATGGCCACCATCGCGGATCCACACAAGTTATCAACGCTGGACTGGACAATCGTGCGCGGCGAATTCGGCGTCGCTGAGAATGGATCGATCTGGGTCGACGGGGCGACGCTGCCGCACCGGGTGATGGTTTTCATTGCCCAGTATCTCGCGATTGTGGTTTCTCGCGCGGAAATTCTGGACAACATGCATCAGGCGTATGCGCGGATTGGAGCGCCGACGCCCGGCTTTGGACTTTTTGTGTCTGGACCGAGCAAAACGGCCGATATCGAACAATCCCTGGTGCTGGGTGCTCACGGCTGCCGCGAATTGCAGGTGTTTTTGTTGCCGTAAGGTGAGTTCTGGCTCGCGGGACTACTAACCCGGCGGGCCAGTCAGACCGTGCCTGGTATCCTCGCAGTCACGTTGGGTCCGTGTTCTCAAAAACAACAGCGAACCTACATCCTCAACCGGTCGACTCGCAGCGGGGCCGTGACAGGTCCGTCGGCCGCGATTCGGGTTGTAATTGTCCCGTTAGCAACAACCGCGCGAGCGTCGCGTCAAGTCGAGCCGCAGCTCGGTATATAAATTTTCGATCAAATTACCAAAACCCGTTGACGCTTCTCGCGCCGGCCCGTACATTCTCGCCTCCCCGCAGCAAATTGGTTTGTTGCTGGGGTTCCATGTTCGCCATCAAATGTAGATAGGTTACGATCGTGTCAGCTGGTGCCAGTGAAATTATCCGCATTCGTATGGAAGCATACGACCATGCAGTTCTGGATCAGAGCGCGCGTGACATTGTCGACACGGTCAAGGCGACTGCGAGTATTGTCCACGGTCCGATTCCGCTGCCGACCCGCATTGAGCGATATACGGTGTTGTCGAGTCCGTTTGTGAACAAGAAGGCTCGTCAGCAATTTGAAATTCGAACGCACAAGCGTTTGGTAGACATTGTCCAGGCTTCGGCCAAGACCATTGAAGCATTAAATAAACTCAGTCTGCCGGCTGGGGTTGATATCAAGATCAAGGCTTCCGCCCGCTGATCTGGTTTGCCGCGAAAGCTGTGGTGCGTTCGAGTTAGATGGGCTTCGCTCTCCTCGGCACGTGATTCACGGTGTCTTTCGCCAGTTTGCCTTGGGCGAGCTAGTGTGCAGTCGGTTCTCTCGCGAAGTGTTTTCGCTGGAGCATGTTTGAGTCAGGTCCCTTCGTCAGCCGTTGGCGGTGGGTTAGTTCATCACTTTTGTAGTCACGGTTTTCCGTATGGTCGGAAGCTGCGGCGATACCGTTTGAGTCAGCTCGGCGTGCCGGGTGTTTTCAATCGAATCGTCGGGCGGTCCCGGAACTCCTAGCGAACTTCAGTAGCTCGTCGCTAAAACGGCGGGCAGGAATTGTTATGTTACCATCCATTTTAGGCCGCAAAGTAGGGATGACTCAGGTCTTCCTTGAGGACGGCACCGCTGTCCCGGTCACCGTCGTGCAGGCCGGTCCCTGTCACGTGCTGCAGATTCGCAGTAAAGAGCGAGACGGCTACGAAGCGGTTCAGCTAGGTTTCGAGGACAAGCCACGTCGGCTTGCTGCTCGCAGTGAGCGAGGGCAAGTCGCTGCTCTTGATAGCAAGCGATCGAAGGCGCGGGTCGCTGCTGGCGTTGAAGTCTCCGCCAAGGCTGATTGCGAGCCGCAGCGGTTTATTCGTGAGTTTCGTGGTCCCGTTGACTCCGCCTCTATTGGCGATTCGTTGACTGTTGAGCAGTTTGCTGATGTCAAGAGCGTCGACGTCACCGGCACGAGCAAGGGTCGTGGTTTTTCGGGCGTCATGAAGCGGCATAATTTTGCTGGTCAGCGTGCGACTCACGGGGTTAAGAAGTGCCACCGTCATGCTGGGGGCACGGGCATGAGTGCCTACCCGAGTCGCGTCTTCAAGGGTAAGCGGATGGCTGGCCAGTACGGCAATGCCCAAGTCACGACGCGTAACCTGCAGATTGTCAGTGTCGATGCTGAGAATAATCTCCTGCTCGTTCGTGGTGCAGTTCCTGGCCCTAACGGCGGTTTCGTTTCGATCCGTCAAACCAACAAAGTCTGAGGGCGACAATAATGGCAACTATTCCAGTTCTAAACGCGTCGGGCGAAGAAGTCGGCTCGTACGAAATTGACACCACGCTGATCGCTGATCGCGTTAGCAAGCAACTCCTGCACGATGTTGTGGTGATGTATCAGGCGAACAGGCGCCAGGGGTCACACAATACCCGCACCCGCGGCCAGGTCAGTGGCAACAAGAAAAAGATGTATCGCCAGAAAGGCACCGGCAACGCTCGTGCTGGTTCGAAGCGATCGCCCATTCGCCGCGGTGGTGGGGTCGCTCGCACGGTCAAGCCGCGAGATTATAGCTACCGTCATCCAAAGAAGGCCATCAAGTTGGCGACCCGTATGGCGATTCGTTCGCGGATCGATGACGGCGAAGTGGTGTTGATTGATGGCTTTGGAATTGATTCGCCCAAGACAAGTCAGTTGGCTGCTGTCTTGCGTCGTCTCGGTCTCGACGGCGTGTCGACGCTGATCGCAACTTCCGAGGATGATGCTGTGGTCTACAAGAGCGGCCGCAATATTCAGGGAGTTTGTGTTGAGCCGGTACGCCAGCTCAATGCCCTGTCGCTGCTGACGCCGAAAAAGGTGTTGTTCACGACTGCGGCTCTCGACAAAGTCAAAGACGGCACCTTCGCGGGTGCTGGTTCGGATAATCGTCAAACCGAGGAGGCCGCCAGCTAAGTCGGTATGGGCGGGGTTGGTCCCGCTTGCTCCTAAAGGCTGTCGAAAGGAAAATCATGGCACACATTTTACCACCTAAACCCGTTGAGCGAGCGATTAAGCTCGAGCCACATCAGGTGCTGCTGCGTCCGCTTGTTACGGAAAAAGGCGTTCACCGCGCTTCTCGCAATAACCAATACGCATTTCAGATTCATCGCGACGCGACCAAGTTAGATGTTCGTGCGGCTGTTGAGTCGCTCTTCGGCGTCAAGGTTACTGGCGTGCGAACACAAACACGCAAGGGAAAGTTCCGTCGGTTCCGCAACCGCACGGGGCGAACCGCCGACTGGAAGAAGGCGATCGTTCAGTTGCATAGCGACGACCGGATCGATTTCTTTTAACGATTGGCGATTGGCGAGTGCTGCAATGCAGTTCGTCGTTCCGCTGACAGACTACATACTTCTACCGTACCCACTAAGCCAAACGCTAACTGCTAACTGCTAAAAGCTAAATTTCATGGGCATTCGAATCTACAAGCCGACGAGCGCTGGCCGACGTAATGCGTCGGTAAGTGACTTCAAGGATCTGACCAAGGGCTACAAGCCTGAGAGGTCGCTGCTGCGTAAGAATCGCAAGACTGGCGGTCGGAATAACCAGGGCAAGATCACCGCGCGGCACCGTGGTGGCGGTCACAAGCAAATGTACCGCGTCATCGACTTTCGTCGTGTCAAAGATGGCGTGGTCGGGATTGTCGAGTCCGTGCAGTACGATCCCAACCGTTCGGCTCGGATCGCGCTGCTGAAATACGCCGATGGTGCGAAGTTATATGTTGTGGCTCCGCAGGGTCTGAAGGCTGGCGATCGGCTGCAAAATGGTCCTGATGCATCGCCCACGCTCGGCAATTGCCTGCCACTGAAGAACATCCCGCTGGGTACGTCGGTGTGCTGCATTGAAATGCGTGCTGGCCGCGGTGCCGTGATGTGTCGATCGGCTGGAACACAAGCGACCTTGCAAGCCCGGGAAGCTGACTGGGCCCAGTTGCTGTTGCCCAGTGGTGAAGTCCGCCGAGTGCCAAGTGCGTGTCGCGCAACGGTTGGTCAGGTCGGTAATAATGACCACATGAAGGTTGTCATCGGCAAGGCAGGCCGAGCTCGCTGGATGGGTCGTCGGCCGCACGTTCGCGGTACCGCAATGAACCCCATCGATCACCCGCACGGTGGTGGTGAGGGGCGTACTAAGGGCGGCCGTCATCCGGTCAGCCCGCAAGGCAAGAGTGCCAAGGGCGGAGCAACGCGTCAGAAGCGTAAGCCGAGCAACTCGTCGATCGTTCGTCGTCGTAAGAGTCGTCGATACGGTCAATTGAAACTTCACAAGTAAGCCGGCCAGCAAACATCTGAGAATCAGTTATGAGTCGAAGCAGTAAAAAGGGTCCTTACGTTGACCCGAAGGTATTTTTTAAAGTTCAAAAGGCGGCTGAGACCGGTTCGAATGAACCGATCAAGACGTGGTCACGTTCCTGCACGATCGTGCCCGAGTTTGTCAACGTGACATTCATGGTTCACAACGGTCGTCAGCACCTTAAGGTGTTGGTAACTGAGGATATGGTCGGTCACAAACTCGGTGAGTTCTCACCGACCCGGACTTTCCGGGGCCACGGCGGTAAAGGCAAGCGATAAGCTTAGGAGTTCGTAAACATGTCTCAGTTCAACGCACATCACAAGAATGCCCACATCAGCGCCCAGAAAGTGCGGCTGGTGGCCAATATGGTTCGGGGCATGTTCGCCGACGAGGCGCTCGATACGCTCAAGTATCAGCCGCAGCGCGGTGCTCGCATGCTCGAGAAGGTGATCAAGAGTGCCGTCGGCAACGCTCAGGACCCCGATCAAAACAGCGGTCGTGGTTTCCGCATCGAAGAATTGGTGGTCACCGACGTTCGCGTCGATGGCGGGCCGATGTTCAAGCGAATCCGGCCGCGTGCTCGCGGTATGGCGTTCATGATTAAGAAGCGTTCCAGTCACATTCATGTCGGTTTGACACCCATCGACGAAATTTAGAGAGTTCACCATGGGTCAAAAAGTCAATCCGATTGCCTTCCGTCTGGGCGTCACGCGCGGCTGGGGTAGTCGCTGGTACGCTTCGAAGCAGGACTATGCAGCCCTGTTGGTTGAAGATAAGAAGATTCGTGACTTCATCACGAAGCATCCTCAGAAAACTCAGTACAAAGCGGCGGGCATCGACCGTATCGAGATCGAGCGAACGCGCGACGAAGTTCGCGTGATGATGTTCGTTGCTCGACCCGGTCTGATCATCGGCAAGAAAGGTCAGGAGATTGAAATCCTCCAAGCTGAATTGCAGAACTTGGTCGGTCGCCGGATCAATTTGAAGGTCGAGGAAGTCGGTCGCCCTGAGTTGCAAGCTCAACTGGTGGCCGAGGACATTGCTCAACAACTGGCGAAACGATCGAGTTTCCGTCGGACGATGAAACGCTCTTTGGAGCAGACCATGGATGCGGGTGCCAAAGGCATCAAAATCCAAATGGCGGGCCGGCTCGGCGGAGCAGAAATGGCTCGCCGTGAGAAACAAAGTGCCGGATCGATTCCGCTTAGCACACTGCAAGCAAAGATCGATTACGGATTCACTGAAGCGATGACGCCACAGGGGCACATCGGGATTCAGGTCTGGATTAACCAAGGTACTTACGGAGACGACACCGATGGCGTTGATGCCCAAACGGGTCAAGCATCGAAAAAGCCAAAGAGGTCGTATAAAAGGTAACGCGACTCGCGGCAATACGGTCGTATTTGGCGATTACGGAATCCAGTCACTGGATGCCGGATGGATCAAAGCAACGACGATCGAAGCCGGCCGAATCGCAGCCCAGCAATACGTTCGCGGCGAAGGCAAGCTTTTCATTCGCATCTTCCCAGACAAGTCGGTTACCAGCACACCACTGGAAACTCGGATGGGTAAGGGCAAGGGGGAGCCAGACTTCTGGGCCGCAGTCGTTAAGCCAGGTACCATTTTGTACGAACTCAGTGGTGTGACCGAACAGCAAGCCAAGGTTTGTTTCGCTCGGTTGGCCAGCAAGATGCCAGTGAAGGTTCGCTTTGTTGCTCGTCGTACCGCCTAGGTAGCGACAGCGGTAGCTCGAACCGACTTGACTAATATATTATTTCCCTTTTCGTTTGTTGAACGATGACATCATCATTGACTGAACTTCACGAAATGAGCGATGAGCAGCTCGACGCGACGGCTAAAGAAGCAGCTGAAACTTTGTTTCGCCTGCGGTTTCAGTCGCAGTCCGAGCGGCTCAACACGCCCAGTGAAATCCGCAAGAATCGTCGGCTGATCGCTCGGGTCAAAACGATTCAAACCCAGCGAACGACCGCGTCGAAGACCGCTTAATTGCGGTCTGCGTTGCTACCGAATAACCACCGAGGCTCTCCATGGGCCTCACTAGTACACCCCTTCCCATTGAATTGTCCGAAACGTCATGCCTAAACGCGTGTTAGCCGGAATCGTCACCAGCGACAAGATGAATAAGACGCGCCGCGTCGAAATTAATCGCGTGGTCAAACATCCGAAGTACAAGAAATACGTCCGCAGCCGAACTGTTTGTCACGTCCACGACGAAGACAACGAGTCAGGTGTGGGTGATCGCGTTGAAATCATTGAGTCCGAGCCGTTGAGTAAACTCAAGCGGTGGCGGCTCGTACGAGTGCTCGAGAAGAGCACTGCTGTCGACGTCGTGGCCCTTCGGGCGGCGCGGAAAGAGGCGGTCAACGCTGCGGAGAGTGAAACCATTGAAGCCGCTCACGCGGGCGAAGCTCCTTCTGGCGATGCGTCGTAATTAAGTCAGGCATCGGTAACCATCTATTTGTCGTTGAAGTAAATTAAATGATCCAACAAGAAACTCGGCTCGACGTCGCGGACAACACCGGTGCTCGTCAAGTGATGTGCATCAAGGTGCTCGGCGGAAGTCGTCGGCGGTTCGCAACGGTCGGTGATGTGATCGTTTGCAGCGTCAAGAGCGTGATCCCCGGTAGCGAAGTGAAGAAGAAGGCGGTGGTCCGCGCGGTCATCGTGCGTACCAAAACGCCGACGCGCCGCGCCGATGGCAGCTACATCCGGTTTGACTCCAACGCCGTCGTGTTGGTTGACAAGGACCGCAACCCGCGTGGTACGCGTATCTTCGGTGCCGTCGCCCGAGAACTTCGCGAACATAAATTTACCAAGATCGTCAGTTTAGCCAACGAAGTTGTCTGATTGAGATTCGGAACCAAGACCAAAACACAGCTAGTCGCTAATTGCTAGAAGCAAACAAAATGAATTTTCGAATTGATGACGAAGTGATCGTGATTTCCGGAGCCAACAAAGGGCACAAGGGAAAGATCATCAAGCTCGATCGTGACGCCAAGAAGGTGATCGTCGAAGGTGCCGCCAAGGTCTGGAAGCACGTTCGTCAAAGCCAAAAGAATCCCCAGGGTGGTCGTCTTAGCAAAGAGATGCCGATCTGTGCCAGCAATGTAATGATCGTTGATCCGTCAACTGGCAAGCCCAGCCGAATTGGTCTCCGTTTCCTTCAAGATGGTAGCAAAGAACGGTTCGCAAAGAAGAGTGGCGCGAGCTTGGGTCAGGTCTCGCCCGCCAAAGCAAGCCGAGCAGCGAAGTAAAGTTCCAGGTTGCCGTATCCTCCGGCGACGATATCCAATTTTAAATTTCACCGTTAATTACATCGGCGCGAACGCCTCCCATGTCCACAAACAAACCACGATTGCAAGCTCGTTACGAGGATTCCATTCGGGAAGCCTTGAAAGAGCAGTTCGGTTTCGAGAACCCACATCAGATCCCGCGGCTTGAAAAAATCACGCTGAACATGGGCGTGGGCGCTGCCGTCGCTGACAAGAAAGTTCTTGATCTTGCGTTTGAATCCATGACTCAGATTGCTGGCCAAAAGCCGGTCCTCACGTTGGCGCGAAAATCGATTGCGACTTTCCGTCTGCGCGAAGGTATGCCGATCGGATGCATGGTAACGCTCCGCCGTCAACGCATGTATGAGTTCCTCGACCGTTTGATCTCCGTTGTGTTGCCACGGGTGCGTGACTTTCGGGGTATCAATCGCAATGCGTTCGATGGTCGTGGTAACTACACGTTGGGGCTTAACGAGCAGCTCGTGTTTCCAGAACTGAACCCAGACAAATTCATCCGGCCGCAGGGAATGAACATCAGCATCATTACCTCGGCTCGAACCAATGACGAGGGCCGGGCGTTGCTCGAGCAGTTCGGCATGCCGTTCAAACAACCGAAAGAAAAAGCTGGCGCTGCCTAAAGCAGTGCTCGTGAATCGTTCACACTCACCAACATCACCGTTACGTTTCCCAAATGGGCTTTGCCGCCCGCTCCGTTCACCGCAGGTCCTTTCGTGGCAAGCAAATCCAAAATCGCCAAGGCGGCTCGCACGCCAAAGTTTTCCTCACGGAAAGAAAACCGCTGCAACTACTGTGGTCGTCCGCGGTCGGTCTATCGCAAATTCGGTTTGTGCCGGATCTGTTTTCGTCTGAATGCGAACATCGGGCTTGATCCCCGGCGTGCGTAAGGCCAGTTGGTGAGTTTGGAAACAATACAAGGGAACCCACAGCTATGATGACCGACCCAATCGCCGATATGCTCACACGAATCCGTAACGCGGTGCGTGTTGAACGGCCTTATGTAGACATTCCTGCTAGCCGCGTCAAACGCGGTTTGGCCGACGTCCTGAAGCGAGAAGGCTTCATCTGGGACTGGAAAGAGGAAGAAACTGAGCCATGTAAGACGCTGCGTTTGGAGCTGAAGTACGGCCCCAACGGAGAACGCGTGATTCAAACGATCAAGCGACTCAGTAAACCTGGGCGGCGGATGTACTCGCGCAGCAAAGAACTACGGCCTGTCCTCGGCGGTCTCGGTATCCGCATCATCAGCACCAGCAAGGGTGTTGTGAGTGATCGAGAAGCTCGTCGCGATAAAATCGGTGGCGAAGTTCTCTGCGAAGTGTCCTAGGCTCTTGCGTTTTCGTTTTTCACACTCGGCCTTGTCCGGGTAAATCCTTCCATCTTCCCAGTTTGTTCAAGCGAACCAGCCATGAGCCGCATCGGTAAAAAGCCCATCGCGATCCCCGCCGGCGTAACGGTTTCGGTCAATGACCGCACACTCGACGTCGAAGGCCCCAAAGGCAAGTTGACGTTCACGCACCGTCCCGAAGTCATCGTCGAGCGTCAATAGCGATGCCAACGAGGTCGCGGTCACCCGTGATGACGACGATCGTTCATCACGTGAATTCCACGGTTTGACTCGTGCGATTCTCGCCAACATGATTGTCGGTGTGACTCAGGGTTACGAGAAGAAGCTCGAGATCGTCGGGGTCGGTTACCTGGCCGCGATCAATGGCGATACCCTGCAGCTCCGCGTCGGCTTTGCCAATGAACTGCACCGCAAGATTCCAGCCGACTTGACGGTGACCTGCCCCGACCAAACACACGTCGTAGTGCAAGGCTGTGACAAGCAGCGAGTGGGTCAATTCGCGGCCGATATCCGCTCATTGCGAAAACCCGAACCGTACAAGGGCAAGGGCGTTCGCTACCAAGGCGAATACGTCAAGATCAAGCCCGGCAAGTCCGCTACCAAATAATCATTTTCACCGGTTCATCGTCATGGATAAGAACAAGAAGATTCAGTCGAAGCGGCTTCGCCGTCGTCGTCACATCCGCAACAAACTGCGCGGTGACGCTGCCCAGCCACGGCTGTGCATCCACCGCTCACTCAAGCATTTCGCTTGCCAAGTCGTTGATGATGAGCAGGGCAAGACGATTGTCAGCGCCAGTACTCGCGACAAGAGCATTCGCGACCAGGTCAAAGCTGGTGGCAACTGTGACGCGGCGGCATTGGTTGGTAAGCTGTTGGCCGAACGCGCTGTCGAAGCGGGCATCCAGGCCGCTCAACTCGATCGTGGTCATAACAAGTATCACGGTCGTGTGAAGGCGTTTGCCGAAGCCGCTCGTGAAGCCGGTCTCCAGTTCTAACTTCATCAACGCCATTCCCACTCAAAAATCGCAGTCGGTCGACTTTCGCCTTCTGCAAACCTTTCAGCAGATTATTTGCCACAATGAGTAACTCACGCAGCAATAGCCGACGCAGCAAGAACGAAGAACCCGGCTTGGAGAGCGGTCTGGTTGACCGGATCGTGAAAATCAAGCGATGCGCGGCAGTCGTCAAAGGCGGTCGTCGGTTCAGCTTCGCTGCGATGGTCGTCGTCGGCGACACCCACGGCAAAGTGGGCTGGGGATACGGCAAGGCGAACGAAGTTCCACCAAGCGTCCAGAAGGCAACCAAGCAGGCTTCACGCAGCATGATCGAAATTCCGATCGTCCAAGGTAGTATTCCTCACCAAGTATGGGGCCACTTCGGTGCCGCCAAGGTGGTCCTGATTCCAGCCGGTGCTGGTACGGGTATCATCGCGGGGCAAGCAGTCCGTGCCGTCTGCGAAGCGTGTGGTATTCACGATATTCTGACCAAGTCGTACGGAACAAATAATCCTGTGACGCTGGTCAAGGCAACCCTGGACGCGATGAGCAAACTGCGAACACGGGAACAAGTCGCCGCCCTGCGTGGCCTGACGCCGGAAGAACTCATCGAAGCCTAGTCCGCTTTACGCCGTGAACCGACGGCGCTAGCCGCGGGTTTCCACGGTCGATTCGGTTCGAAAAACATTTATAACAGATAACAGAAGGATGTTGAGCGAGAGATTGTCTCAGCCCTCAGTCCTCCCAACTCAGTACCGTTACTATGCAACTCAACGACATCCATCGCGGAATTACTAAGCACCGCAATCGAAAACGCATCGGCCGCGGCGTAGGTAGCGGCACCGGCAAGACGTCCGGTCGTGGACACAAGGGGCACAAGAGCCGCAGCGGTTACAGCCGCAAGCCCAATTTCCAGGGGGGTGCGATGCCGATGTTCCGCCGTATCCCGAAACGCGGATTCAATAATAAATGGTCCGTGACCGTCTTCGCGGTCAACGTGGGACGACTCAATGAGATTTTCAACGACGGCGACACCGTGACCCTCGAAGCCATGTCCGCCAAGAATGTTGCCAAGGGAACGTTCGACGAGGTCAAGATCCTCGGTGATGGTGAAATCACCAAGAAGCTCACCGTTCGGCGCATCGCTTCAGCAAATCTGCCGAAGAAAAGATCGCGGCAGCCGGTGGGACGATCGACAAGATTCCAGCCAAGCGAACGCCAGACGAACGCGTCGCCGATTTGAAGAAAGCCAACGCTTAGACAATCTCCCTCGTCGGCTAAAGGATTTTTCCTAGCCGTTTGGGCGCGGACCGCAGTTGAAACGACTGAGAGCTGCGGCTGACAGCCAGCTGCTGACGCTAAAATGGCTGATTGGGAGAAACCGGTCTCGTGTTCAACGGTGACGATCGCTAAACTCCCCGGCTTGCTATACCTCACCCCACCCTCCAACGCTCGACGACGGACGGATCGATGTTCGAAAAGCTCCGAATCATTTTCTCGATTCCCGAACTCCGCAAGAAAATCTTGCTGACGATCGGATTACTCGCTGTCTACCGCATCGGGTTTCATATCCCATTGCCGATGATCGCTACGAACCTGCAGGATGCGGCCGGCGGGGGCGCTGCGGACTTTCTGCAGAAGGTCAGCCTGTTTGCAGCCAGCGATTTGCGTCAAGCGACGATTTTCGGTCTGGGAATTATGCCGTATATCTCGGCGTCGATCATCTTCCAGTTACTTGGCAGCGTTTATAAACCGCTCGAAGAACTGAAAAAGGAAGGCGAAGCAGGACGCAAGAAGCTCAACGAATACACGCGTTACCTCACCGTCATAATCTGCCTCGTGCAGAGCTACATGTATCTGAAGTTCATGCTGATGGCGGGCGCCGACGGCCGTAGCAACATCAATCCGAGCTTCATGAATGCGGACCAACAACTCTACTTCGGTTGGCAGGTGGTAGCCGTCCTTACCATGACGACAGGGACCGTGTTCCTGATGTGGTTGGGCGAACAGATCGATGAATACGGGATTGGCAACGGAATCAGTTTGTTGATCATGGCGGGCATCCTCGCTCAAATGCCGAAAGCTTTGTTCGAACTGGTGTCAGGCATGAAACTCGGTTTGACGGGTCTCTCTAAAGGGGATGTCGGGATCGAAACGCTCATCATCCTCGTCGTGTTGTTTGTGGTGGTCGTGTTTGGGGTCGTGTTCATCACGCTGGGACAACGCAAGATTCCGACGCAGTCGGCGAAGTTCACTCGGGGCCGCCGCGTTTACGGCGGTACTCGCCAGTTCTTGCCATTGCGGATCAACCAGGCCGGCGTCATGCCGATCATTTTCGCCAGCAGCCTGTTGATGATCCCTGGAGTGTTCTTCAGCTTCCTGGCCGGTCGGTTTGATTCGTCCGGAACTCTATTCCGGGCACTCAATACCATTAGCCTCACGCTGAGCGATCAAACGTCGTATTTTTTCAACCTGCTGTACGTCGCGCTGATCTTCTTCTTCTGTTACTTCTGGACGGCCATCACGTTCAACCCCAAAGAAATGAGTGACAACCTGAAAGAGAGCGGCACGTTCATTCCCGGCTATCGCCCTGGACGACGAACGACCGATTACCTTGAAAAGGTCATGGTTCGAATCACCTATGTTGGTGCCGCGTTCCTCGGTTTGATCGCGATCGTACCCACAATCGTGTATGGCTCGCTCGGCGTTCCCTACTCAATCGCCGGTTTCTACGGCGGTACGGGTCTGCTCATTGCCGTCAGTGTGGCGTTTGACTTGGTCCAGAAGATTGATAGTCACCTTGTGATGCGTAACTATCGCGGTCTGCTCGAAGGAGCAGGCGGCGGCACCTCTCCGGTGGTCTAAAGCTCTCACTGGGGGCGACTCAGTTGTGAAGATTGTCTTTATCGGGCCGCCGGGTGCGGGCAAGGGAACGCAGTGTGAGCGGTTGAGTGCTCACCTGAGCATTCCTCACATCAGCACAGGCGAAATGCTACGCTCGCTCGAAGGCGAGCAAGGCCAGGACATCCATGCCCGGATCGATCGTGGCCACTTTGCTCCCGACGATTTTATTCTGCCGATGATCGCCGAGCGATTGGGCGCGGATGATTGTCGAAACGGGTATTTGCTCGATGGATTCCCACGAACCCTCGTTCAGGCCCAAGCGTTCGACGGCGTCCTGCGAGAATGCAGTCAGCAGCTCGACCACGTCATTCATCTCGTGGTCGATGTCGGCGAGTTGGTCCAGCGTCTCTTAAAGCGTTCTGAGAGCGGACAGCGCAGCGATGACTCGCCCGAGTTCATCCAAGAACGATTTGAGATCTACGCCGAGCGAACCGCCCCGCTGCTGGCCCACTACGAACAGCAACGGTTAGTCCGCGCCGTCGACGGGATGCAAAGCGAAGCGGACGTCTTTGACGACATTTGCCGGCTGAGCTGCTAAGTTTTTTGGGTCGTTTAATTGTCGGACGTCCATCCGCCTCGAGCACGCGTCATTTTAGGGGGCGAGAAGGAAGGTGAGTTTTTCATTGCCAATCGGCTGCAAAGAGTTTCCGGATTGGCTCGCGCCAATCGTCAAGTTCGCGGACAACCAGACCGTCGGCAGGTAGCTCCGATCCCATTTTGTAGGAAAGCGTCAGATCGAACACTTCGCTGCGACCGGATATTGGATTGGTGAGAGAAAGGTGAGTTGGCACCATGACTTCCTGAATTTCCGCCCATTTGGCAGTATTCAGCGAATACCATTGCTTCCTCGTTTTCCCGTTAGCATCTTCAACGAGCTTGTAACGTTCGACGCGAGTGGGGTAAAAATTGCTTTTCTTGCCCCAGACGATTTCGTATTTCCAGCCGAGTCGTTTCCCATCAGGGCTTGTTATCTGCACGATGTCACCAGTTTTATTGTATTTGCAGCGTTCAAGCACGCCTGCAGTTATGGAGTGATGGCAGCCTGGTGGCGGTCCACCGGAACGGAAGCTGGCATAAGACGAAAAAATAGCGTCGAGTGGTCGCAGACGAACTTGCGTTTTCAGATACTCATCACGCTCTTCCGGATCCTTTATCGGATCAACAGCATTGCTTTTGTACGGTCCCACACGCCGTAGAAGCGTGTCATCGTCGACCAGAGTTTGACACCAGTTCACTGAGTCGCTGTGTTGTATCATTGGCAAACCAGTTTTCTGCATCCTCGGAGATTGATTGTGGCGTTTGCCCGAAAACAGATTCAGCACTGGGGGCCGCCATCCATCCGATCATTAGCACAGAAGCACAAAATATATCGGCGAGCATATGTTTGAACGCGTTCATTGTCTTTGCACCGCAATATCAATGGGAAATTTCAAATCACCAACTGCCATGATGTATTTACCGTCTCGTGAAACAGAATTGGACGCTGAATCAAAAGTGGCAGTTACTATTGCCGTCGCACCAACGAACCTTATTTCGGCTGTCAGAGCGTGCGTTGTGTTCTCGCCCTGTATGGCGAAGGAGGCATCCGTCAAGGACTCAACATCCCCGTCGACTACAAACCTCAGTTTCCCTTTGCGTATCGTCACATGCGGAGTCAGAAGGCTTAGTTCGCCATTCTTTCGGAGTTCCACAGACATGTGGCTAATTTCCTTTGCTCCTTCGAACACGACAATCCGGCAAACTTTTCGACCGTCAAAATCGTTTGCAGCCACCGGTATACGATAGCGTGGGTAGCGCCCAGAAGGATTGACTACCGTTCCATTTGCAACGAATGTTGGGATCAATGTCGGTTCTTTGGAACGACGATCCAATACGTCGATCAAAAACGTATCGGAGGACTCATCGTAAGACGGCTTGTCATCGGCGAGGGTCAATGAATAAGTGGTGTGGCTCGCCAATCGTACTGTGTGTCGGACTTCTCCTACTGTAACAAAGATAGAGGAGGAGAATTTTCCGGGCTTCGCCGCTTTCAACGAAATCAGCATCGGTACCTTTTCGGAGGGCATTATTTTTGGCTCATCCGACCGAAGGGTGCGCGATGGTGACTGGAGGTTTTCTGAGTACTGTCATATCCGGAATGGAAATTTGCGATCCGCGCACACATCCAGCGGCACCACCCGTAGGGTAGCTTTTTTGACACTCAAAGTCCACTGTTTGCCTGCCAGCCAGCACGGCTCGGTTAGCTGGGTTGGTTCATTCTCGCCACCCTGGTTAGATATCCGAAGCTCTGAGAGCCCCACACTGTCTCATCCGGCGTTTGAACCGCTAACAGAGCATCTCACTCAAGCACGGGCTTGCTCAGCAGAGCGAGGCTCCGCCGATACCCTCGGCATGCGACGACGTTGCTAGTGTGCTTGGCAGCACGACAAGCAGCTTAAGACTTCAGAGCTTCGGACGGCTTCGATTCTAACGTATTCTCTGTCTTCACTCCAAGACGAATTAGTAAACCAATCAGCAAGTCGCCGATCCGTTGGGGACCACGACGCTTCTTAGCAGCAAGCTCCTCCAAAGGTTTCCCTTCGCTGGCGTAGGTGCTCTTGGGAAGCCACACAAACGCTTCGTTCATGTCTGCGATCATGCGATCCAAGTCGCTATGATGGTCAGCATGAAATTCACGTAGCTTTGACAAGATCGCTTCACGATCGACACCTTTGCCACGCCAAACCTGACGGCCGCCGACCAACTGAAACACCATTCGCATCGCCCGGTTGGCGATCCGGCAATGACGGTCTCGGGGATCCACTTTCTGTTTTTCCCAGAATGCAGAGAGCCCGCGATAGTACGAGTGGCACTTGATTAGATTTTTAGCAACCATCATCGCCGCGCCGCGCAGGCGGCGATTGCTACTGCGGCTCAGACCACCCTGATAATCGACCGTATCGCTCTGGTAACGTGATGGGTACAAGCCAGCTCGACCATTGATCGCCCGCGCACTGGCGTAGTGCTCGATTGGTCCAGCCTCACCGGCCAGACCGGCTGCCGAGACCACATTGATTCCCGTAACACTAAGCAGCAGCACGTACGGTGTTTTCACCAAAAACCTCGCCATTTCCCGCTCCGTCCGATTGATTTGCTCGGTCAACAGTTCCCACACTTCAAGCAATCCCGACCACTGATCCGTCACCATGTCAGCGAGGCCTGTTGGTTCAGCAGCGGTCAGGGACCACGCAACGATCCGTTCGAGCGTTCGCTTTTGGAAACGAATTTTCTGCTGCTTCAGATGCTTCGCTAGCCCGTCCACATTGGCTTGCTTGATTGCGGCGGCTGACGAGAACTTCTTGGCTAGCGGCATGGCAACCGATCCCTTAAAGAACTTATGTTGGATAAACAAGTCGTCGTATCCACGCATGCACTGATGCATCATGGTGCGAATCTGCACTTGTAGTTTGGCGCGTTGTTTAACGAGGATTCCTCGATGCCGCGTAAGTCGCTGTAGCGATTGGTAATTTTCATCGACTGGCAAGATCGCCAATCCGTAGCCATTGATCGCCGCATGAAAGATCGCTTCAAGATCATTGTCGTCGGTTTTCTCGTTGGGGTGAAGTGCTCGTCGGTAGTGCTTGGAGGCAAACGGATGAACCGTTCGCGTATCCATGCCCGCTCTGCGAAGCGACGCTTGAACTGGCTTGTGATAGACGCCGGTCATCTCCACTGCCGCGATTGAATCCTCGATCGAATGCTCCGTGAGTGCCTCTTTGATCTGCCGTTCATCGCAGCCAAGGAGCCCGCATTGTGTTCAACCTCAGTAGGTTCGACGAGCACTCTGCCGTAGAAGTCCAAGAGCATCCATTTGGATCGACGTTTGGCACAGTCGACCGAGACGACACCGAAGTGAGACGGGCCGACAGCTTCGACCCGTTGCTGGATCACGCCAGCGGGCTTGCCGACGTATCGCCGTGCGGGTGATTTTGATTTTGACGATTTTGTCGGACGTTTTTTTGTGGCTGTTGCCATGGTCGAGTTCCTTGATTGAAGAAAAGTGAATTCCTTCAATAAAAGCACTCAGAATGCGCCGGGGGATAGTTTTTTGCTATCTTTGGTACATAGGCATAACTCAAGTGTCCAATGATTTGTTTAATAAAAGCGTCCTCGGCGAATCGAAACTCGCCAAGAACCGTCGGCACCGTTGGCGCACCGTCGACCGGGATATCCCTTGTCAAGTTGCACCTCTGCAGAGCTTGATTCCGTTTCTCCCGGCAGACCCAGTATAAGGTCCAGCGACAACTCGCACAAATTATCATTGGACGCTTGAGCCATGGAGTGCCGGGATAAAACCGGTTTGGAATCGAGAATGAAAGTTTCTTACGAGGAAGGTCTAACCAACTACTTCGGCCTCCGGCGGAGGTGCGACGAAGGTAACAACGTCGTGCTGAGCGTCCGTGCAGGGGGAAGCGTAGGCCAGCTAATTGAGCTCCGAAATCAGGTCTTCCATGTGCCGACCGTGTCATATGCGTCGGGAAGGCAACACCAGCTACACCGCTTTGGTAAGGGTAGTCTGGACATGGCGGAGTCGAAGAACCTGTGCATGCGTGGAAAATTCCAAACGCGAGAACCGGGAAGTCCCATTTGCCCCTGGGGTCAAGTCGTGATGACTCACTGCCAGGGCGACCAGCGAACCTCTATGAGCGCAATTCTGGTATGAACGCGGATGGGATGGCAGATGAGGCCGTAGTACCGTCGACGCGGGTGAACAAAGCTGCGACCGCAGTGGCGGAATCCGCCGAGGAAAGGGACCTCACTGAAGGGAAGTATTGCCGGATTGGCGTCGATGCTTCGGACTCTGAGCCGGAACAAGTATCAATTGGAGCGTCACGGGAAATCACGACGGGTAGCGTCACAGTGTGTCGCGATCGTTTGACCCAACGGAGGAGCCGTATGAGTCAAGGCTCACGTACGGATCTGTGCGGGGGGCGGCTGGCAACAGCCGTCCCTACCGCGATCCTTGAAAACCTCCGGCGCACCCTTCGGTCGGATGAGCCTTATTTTTCTCCTCTCGGGAACTGCTACCGTACATCCGCAAGTTGATTCGACTGAGTCGATGGTTACAGGGTCGGCGGATCTGTTCTCCAGAAGTACCCGGAACTTCAGCGAGTCTCCAACAAACCTCTTCGGCAATTGAATTTCCGTGATTTGCGAGATTCGGTCGATCATTAACTCTCCCAGAACCGGAAGCTTCGCGACGTTTTCTTCACTAAGTTGAAAGCCTTTTTGGGATTGTTGTATCTCGTCACTAACGCAAACTGAAAGAGTGAGAAAGAGGGATAACGCTGCCAGGAGGCGGATGCACCAACAAGAACCTACAGGGAATGCGATCTTCTGATTTAAAAGCATCGTAAAGTTTCCGACGGTACCAGTTTAGTTTGGAGAAATTTAGCAGTGACGGGTTAAGTCGTCCCTCGTTCATCTGGGCCACTCCTGCCAGTTCGAGTACTCAGCTCCTGGGAACTAATTGCGGGAGGTTGATCAAGATTTTACACTCGCCTTTCGCCGGTGCCATGTGCGGCAGGGTCGCTTGCCAGCTATGTGCCAGAGTCGTTCGCGGCATACGCGCGACCATCCCTCGACCCTTCCGTCGTTTTTTAAGGGATCGTCCTCTCGACCGGTTCGCTGTCGCTAGGCATTCCCGGTCAGTTGATAGCAGAACGAAAAACCGCAAGTCCTTGTAGAGCATACTGCAGATCGAACGGCTAGCAAAAAATCGCGAGGTGATTGCAAAGTTTGAATCAGGAAAATACGGCGTTTATCGCATGACCGAAAATCGTTGCTGTCGCGTCGTGCTTGGGACGGCGGCTTTAGCGGATTCTCGAGAGGGGAATTGCTCTGATTTGAATTCCCTGAAATTTTGACTGGGTTATCCCAGTTCGGATATGCTAGATTGCTTTGCTCTTCAGCTAATCATGACACAGATTCGGGATTGTATTGAAAGAGAAGAATCAATGGAACCTTGGGAAGCATTGCTGCGAATTTCGGCAACCACTCATTTTTCGGTGCGACCCGTCTTCGACGTGCATCGTCGCACACTCTCGTTTGACGGATTAACCGTTAAGGCGTTCCGGCATCGGTCTCCAAATCAAGAGATTGTGTTGATGACATTTCAGGAGCTTGATTGGCCTTTTCGCATCGATGATCCGTTATTGCCAAGTCCAGATGTCGATGCGAGAGAGCGATTGGCTAACACCGTGCGTCGACTAAACCACTGCCATTTGCAGCCGGTGTTAGGTTTCCGCATGGATGGAACCGGATCAGGAGTTCTTTGGATACGAACTTGAATGCCCAGCCCAGCATCGTACCGCCAGCGAGAGAGCGATTCGCGTGAGGTCAGGGATTCGCGCGGGGTTAGGCTTGGGTTTCGGGTTTGAATGGAGGTTCTGCATGGGATACTTTCGGATGGAAACCGACACACTCCCGCAACATGGAGGGTCGCCAAAGCCCGGCCCGTGAAGGTTGCAATTCGAGAACGCGACTTATCACATCGTGACACGCGGAGAATGGCGTCGCTTGATGCTTGACGACAACCGACACTATCGTTCTACCGAAGCGATGATCGTTGAGGCCACTCGCAGCGACTCCTCAAGAATACCTACACAGGAGTATTTCCGGATATGCTCGAAAAAGTCGCCGAGTTCACTGGATCGATTACGAGGAGCACACGGCTGTCGCTGGGCTTGGCCTCAATCGGAGCATCAACTGGATGACTACGAAATCAAGAGGCATCACAGTCGCCTCTGCTAATCTCACCCCAATTCCTCTGCAATCTGGACTGCATGCAGTCTGCACGCTAAAATTCAGGGATGCTCACACCCAGGGTGCCCGTGACCGACCGCGCTGAAAATTATTTGACTGACTCGGCCGAGACGCCATCTGTTTTGGTGGCGGCGCTGTATCGTTTCACGCCGCTGGCGGATTATCCTTCGTTGCAAGAGCCGCTGCTCGATCAGATGCGGCAAGGCGGGGTCTTTGGCACGCTGCTGCTCGCCAACGAAGGCATCAACGGCACGATCGCGGGTGAGCCTGCGGCATTGCGGGCGTTTGTGAACTGGCTGCGGAAACTCGAGTTTGACGCTCGACTGCCGTTCGAGACGACAGATGTGAAATGGTCGACGTGCGAGCAGATCCCGTTTCGACGCGCCCGCGTGCGATTGAAGAAGGAGATTGTGACGATGGGTGTCGACGGCATCGACCCGCTCCACAGCGTCGGAACTTACGTTGACCCCGAGAATTGGAATTCGCTCGTCGACGATCCCGAGGTGATCCTGATCGATACCCGCAACGACTACGAAGTCGAAATCGGAACGTTTGCGGGAGCGGTGAATCCGAATACCGACTCCTTTCGCGAGTTCCCAAAATATGTCGCTGAGAATCTCGACCCGCAGCGACATGCCAAGGTCGCGATGTTTTGCACGGGCGGAATTCGCTGCGAAAAATCGACTGCGTACCTAAAGGCATGCGGTTTCTCCGAAGTCTATCACTTGCGGGGCGGGATTCTGAATTATTTGGAGAGAATTTCACCGGAGCAGTCACGCTGGCAGGGCGAGTGTTTTGTGTTCGATAGCCGCGTGTCGGTTGATCATCATCTACAAGCGGGTCAGCACTCGTTGTGTCACGGCTGCGGTTGGCCGGTGACACAGGAGATGAAATCGGATGACCGATTCGAGCATGGTGTGGCCTGTCCGCGCTGCGCCGCCGATGTCACTGACGAGCAGCGTCGCCGTCGCCGCGAGCGACAACGACAACTTGACCAGCAATCGACGTCCAGCCGATGAGCGATGTTGATTCGGGCAATGGCGATTCAGTTAACACTATTCTGAGCGAGAATGATGCGGTGGAGGACCGCAAACCGGTCCAGCGACACCTCGGGCTGATCGGTGCGACCGGCGTCGGGGTGGGTGGGATCGTTGGCGGTGGCATTCTGGCGTTGGCGGGTGTGGCTTTTTCCGTGACGGGTCCGGGGGCGATCGTGGCGTTTGCCCTCAATGGGGTGATCGCCATTCTGACGGCGCTGAGCTTCTCGGAGATGTCATCCAAGTTCCCTGAGTCGGGGGGCACGTATCTGTTCAGTCGGAAGGTGCTGTCCGTTGAAGCCGCATTCACGGTGGGCTGGGTCGTGTGGTTCGCATCCATCGTCGCCGCGGTCCTGTACGCGATTGGCTTCGGCAGTTTCACCGTCCTGATGATCGAAGAGTTCATACAACTTCGCGGCGATGTACCCGCCTGGCTCGGCGACGCAAGGCTCGTGCCCGCGATTGCGCTGGTGACAACGCTGCTGCTTGGGCTGATCATGATGCTCCGCAGCGGCGGTGGTGGGCCGTGGGTGAACATCGCCAAGATCGTCGTTTTTTCCGTCGTCATCGTTGGTGGTTTGTGGGCGGTATCCGGTCAGGACGTATCGCAGACGCGGCGGGCGTTGAATCCGTTTTTGATTGCGGGCGTGGGCGGTTTGATTCAGGCGATGGGATACAGTTTTATCGCGTTGCAAGGGTTTGACTTGATCGCGGCGGTGGGAGGCGAAGTCCGCAATCCGGCCAAGAACATTCCACGGTCGATGATCCTATCTCTGGTCATTGCGATGCTGATCTACATGCCGCTTCTGTTTGTGATCATTGTGGTTGGGACGCCTGATGGGACGTCGATCTCGCAGCTCGCCGCGGACGACCCCGAAGCGGTCGTGGCGATCGCGGCGGAGCAATTTCTTGGGCCGACGGGATATTGGTTGGTGATTATCGCAGCGGTGCTATCGATGTTCACGGCCCTTCAAGCGAATTTGTTTGCGGCTTCGCGGATCGCGTTGGCGATGTCACGCGACCACACCTTGCCGTCGTGGATGTCGCGGTTAAGTCAGCAGGCTCACACGCCCTGGGTCGCCGTGCTGGTGACGATGCTGTTGATTGGCGGGCTGATCCTTGCGCTGCCCGATGTGGCTGCCGCGGGTGCGGCGTCGAGTTTGATTTTCCTGGTGACCTTTGCGATTGCTCATGGGCTCTCCATGCTCGTTCGCCGGCGCAGTCTCGAACCGCCACCATTTCGAGCTCCGGCGTATCCGCTGGTTCCAGTTGTTGGTGGAGCGGCATGTCTGGCACTGGCGACCTTTCAGGGCATCGCCGTGCCTGCGGCCGGTTACATTGCCGTGGCCTGGTTGACGCTTGGCGGCGTCTTGTTCTTAACGTTGTTTGCGAGGCGAGCGAGACTGACGGACGTTTACAATCTCGCCGCTAATCCTGAGTTGGCGAGACTGAGAGGCAGGACGCCGTTAATGCTCGTGCCAATCGCCAACCCGCATAATGCTGGCCCGATGGTTGCGCTCGCCGAGACTCTGGTCCCGTGGAACGTGGGTCGCGTGCTGGTTCAGACTGTAGTGAATGCGCCGGTGGACTGGGATCCGGTGGTTGACCTGGAACCACTCGAACGCTTGGCGCACGTGCAATCACGTATCCTGCAGGCGTCGGTGAGGTTGGGGATTCGCTGCGAGACGCTTACTACCGTGTCATCGAAGCCGCTCGAGGAAATCGCCCGGGTGGCGAAGCTGCACCGCTGTGAATCAGTACTGTTGGGGTTGAGCGAGATCACAGCGGATAGCAGCGATTCCCCGCTGGAGAGTTTGCTCGGGCAGCTCGCATCTGATGTCGTGGTGCTGCGGGCGCCGAAGGATTGGGAACTGGCTCAGGCGGACCGAATTTTGGTGCCGGTCGGTGGTCAGGGTGGCCACGATTACCTGCTGACACGATTGCTCAGCAGTCTTTCACGCAAGCAAAAGCGACGAGTCAAGTTCATCCGCGTCGTTCCCGCGAACATGTCGGAGGCGGACTGCGATCGTGTGCGGCGCGGTCTGAGACGCATGGCGGAGGAGAATTCGAATCGTGGCGGTGACGTCGAAGTGATCGCCAGTGACGATGTGATTGGAACGATCGTGGACCATGCGGGCGAGAATGGCCTGATCGTGCTAGGCGTACAGCGACTTGGGCCAAGGCAGAAACTATTTGGTGATTTCACTCAGCGGATCGCTCGGCAAACTCAATCACCAATTATTATCATTAGTCGGCGGGGCTAGCTGTCCACTTGCCCTCGGCGTGAGGTGGGATAATCCCTGCAATCGTTTTGATCGCGATCCTGTTGATCGTACAACTTTCCAAGATTGAAATTTTGGCTCAAGAACGATTGACCAACCGACTGCCGCGGCGTTCACTTGGACCGGAGCCTGCCCGAGTGTGTGCATTTGGGTAACGCTGCGGCGCGTGTTTCACGCTGCTTTATTTTTGCTTTGAACGCCAACCGTTGGAATGGCCCATGCCTGCCCACTTATCACGAATGACCCCGGCTCGTCGCGCCCTCGCTGCACTATTGGTCTGCGCGACATCATCGACATCCGCTTCTGCGTGTTGCTTGACGGATTGTTTGTTTGGTCGTCAGCCAGCCTATGCGATCACCCCCGCCGTCCCGGTCACACCGGGGGTTGCGACTACGTTCAGTGCAGCTGATGTGTCATTGGCGCCTGGAACTACTCCCTACACAGCTGGATACACGCCATTGATGACCGCTCCGCCGAGTTCGACGGTGCTGCCGCTGGCCGGGACGAGTACCTATGCCCAGCCCTACGCGGTACAGCGTCCCGCCTACGGTGCCGTGCCCCTGAATAACCCATCGGTGTACTCCGATCTGTCGGTCGCCTCGGGTTATCGCGGTGCCTTGCCAGCGACGGCCTATCAAGCCAATTACGGTTCGTCCGTGCAGTTGCCCGTCACGCCGACCTATGTTGCACCCCCACAAGGCGGATTGGCGAGGTTTTTCAATTCGTTGCTCGGAACCGGATACCGCACGTCCTATTACACGGCTCCGATCACTTACTATCGGCCGGCGACCACGGTCGATCCGGTCACGGGTACGACCGTGACGGTGCAGCAATCATGTGCTTCGACGGTCGAGCAAGTTCAGCGAACGCCGTACACGCGGTTTGACGGCACACAATCCTATGCCCAGACGGCAGCCCCCGGCACTTCGTGTGCTGTGGATCCGAGCACGGGAATCGCTCCTTGCAACGCCACCTCCGCTTGCGATCCTACGGGCGGAACGTTTTATGGCACGTCGCAAATCCCGAGCACCTCGTTTTCGGACGGTTCGTCTGGGTCGTTCAACGGCAATGCCGGATTCTCCAATGGCAACGGGGGGGTTTCCGATGGATATGCGAGTCCAAGTGGAAGTGCGGTCGGCAATGGTGACCGGCAGCCGCTTGCTCCGCCGACGTTGCCACGATCATCCGCATTTTCGGGCCGACTGAGTTACCCTGAGTCCAATACCAGCGACGGTTATTCCAACCAGAGTCCGTTGACGGGCAGTTCGTTGGGTAGCTCGCCGACTTACCAGCGTCAGGTAGAGTCCGATCTCGAGCCATTCGCCGCACCCAGCCTTCACGCTGCCAAGCCAGCGTACTCGGATCAGCCCAGTAGCTCATCGGCGGTCGACGACGCCTATCGCCAAGGCTACGAAGCTGGACGCACCAGGACACAACAGGAAGCGGAGGAAAGAGCGTCAGCGAATAAGTCGCCTTATGCTGCACCGGAGAAGTCGGATGATACTCCCGACGGTAATAATCGCGGTAACGGCGATACGCAGACCAAGCAACCTGCCACTGACTCGCATTATCAGCTCAATCCACCGGGTAATGATCGTCCCTCGACCAGTGGCACTCGCCCTCGGACAAAGGCAGAGATCCAACGCGACCAGCAAGACTTGCAGGAGCTGACGACGGGACTGTCGAATACTCAGACCAGCAATCGCTTGGTGTATGAGTCGCGTGAGTCGGAGCCACGAGTACGCCCGATTCCGGCACCCGACGGATATCGAAATCCCTTTGATACGACCGCACCGTTGAAGGCTCCCGACTTGCTGCCGGCATTGCCATCGCCATCGCCTTCGTACTACCGCGGAGCGCCTCGTGCATCGAGTCATTCCAAACCGCCACGGCGTTCAAGCGTCCGTATTCGAGAAGCCTCGATTCACGCATTCGGAAATCAGATACCAGCGAATTCCTCGCGAGCTGTGTCACAGCAACGCATCGCCGAATCTTCGCCACCACCGACGCGCCGGGCCAACGACTGGCAAACAAAAGTTCGCCAACAATCCCAAGACAGTGGCTGGTACACGACGGGCAGGTAGTGGTTTCACCGCACGCATCCCCCCAAGTGCGAGAGTTCGCCTGCCTGGATTTTAGACAGACTGCTGATTCAGTGAGCTCGGTACGCGATTTCTCTTCTCGATTCCTAGCCTCGCTTAGTCCTGTTGAGGGCTTCTCGCGACTGTACAAAACAACTTGCCAAAATCGCTGACCAGTTCACACCATGACGCCTGATCCAAGCCCGGACGCTGCAAGAGCGGCGGGGCGCTCGCGGCCGTCTTGCCGCGTTTGCCAGTCACAGCCTGACGGGCTGCAGAGCTTGGCACAACGAGCGGCACCGAATACCTGTTACAATGTGACTTCACTTGATCCCTCCTCGATTTTGGTAACTTTCGAATGTTTCACCGCTTCGCAGTAATGACGGCTCTGGTTTGCTTCACCGCTAGCCTTTCCACCGCGGCCGAAAAACTCACGCTCGACCAAGAACACTCCCGCATCAATTTTGTCGGCTCCAAACCTGACGGCAGCCACAAAGGTGGCTTCAAGACGTTCACCGCCGACGCGACGGTTGACGTTGAGAACCCCAGCGATGGCTCGCTAGAAATCGTTATCGATTCGGCCAGTCTGTTCTCGGACGACGAAAAGTTGACCAATCACTTGAAGAGCCCTGATTTCTTCGATGTGCGAAAACATCCCAAGATCACCTTCAAGGCAACCAAAATCACGCATGCCACTGATGAGGTGAAAGCCAAAATTACCGGCAAGCTTAAAATGCTGGATAAAGAAGTTGAAATCACCGTCCCGGTCGTTGCTGAAATGGCCGAAGATAAAATCACCTTGACCACCGATTTTAAGATCGATCGTACGAAATGGGGAATGGTCTACGGAAAAGGCAAGATTAACGATGAAGTAGCGATCACTGCAGTACTCGTGCTGAAGCGCTAGTTCGATGGAACGCGAAATTTTCTTGTGGTGCATAGCCGCGCCAGCAATCGCTGCGCTGGCGTGCGTGCTCCTCGTCTTGCTGGTTTCTTGTCGCGAACATTGGCTGAAGAATTATTTTGCTTCCGCCCTCGCCACACTCGGTTGGTGTAGCGCAATCGCGATCACATTGGTCGTCAGGCAGAAACTCGATGCCTCAGCACTCAGTTGGTGGAATCTGGAAGCCTGGCAACAGGTTCACATACCGCTCACGGCCACCGCGTTGTTTTTGGCACTGACGGCATTCCAGAACGCTCGCTCCCACGAATTTCGCTGGGTTGCCGCGGCACTGGGGTGCATTGCCCTCGCTATGTTGGCGATGCCGAGCGGCGAGGGTTGGATTGATTTGTTTCCCGAACATCGTGCTTGGATGGCGGCCGTAGCGGGAACGAGTCTGGTCAATCTTTGGATGCTCGAGCAGATGGTCCGCCGTGGAACCGAGAGATGGATACTTTTGGTCTCGCTCGCAGGGCTGGCCGGGCCCACCCTATTGGCCGCGAGCGCCTACGCGGGCTTAGCGGAATGGGGATTCGCCGCCATTGTCGCGACCTTGGTTTTCGCGGCCGCCGCCGCGTGGCTGCCTCAGCGGAACCTGTGGTGCGCATTTTACCCAGCTACGCTATTTGCGACCAGTTCCACAGCAGCAGGACGCTTCTACACATACGAGGACCATCCCGTTTGGCTATACGGACTCATCTTGTTAGCGCCCTCGTCCATCGCTGCAGCCGATTGGCTGGTGAGAAACCGACCGACGTACGTCCGCGTGGCGGTCGTGGCCGTTCTTGCGGTCGTGATCATCGGTGTAGTGGGATGGTGTTTACTGGGGGGCGCGTCTGACTATTGAGAATTGATGATTGCAAAGCCGCGAACTCCTAGGGAACTCTCTCAGCAGCTCGCAAGCAATGCAGTGACCGTCGTTCTCATTGTTGACTCTACGCAAAAGATACGCGTAATTCCTTGTCGAGCAGTTGCGCAGCGTCACAGCATGCTTTCACCGGGGCTATCGCCGAATGGCACTTAGAGCCTATCCGAAAAGGGGTCTGACCCTCTCCGGCGGGGCCGGTAAATACCGTCTAAATCGACGCGCCTCCAAAGGGTCAGACCCCTTTTCGGATAGGCACTTACTTAGATCAGTTTCATCGGCCAGGCATTTTCTGGCACGATGTTTGCGCTGGCATGGTTCTTCTTCTTCAAAGGAGCCAGACCCACAAAATTTTCATGGGGTGAATCGATTCGTCTGGCTCGCGGACCGCCGTTTTTTGCTAAGTTACGCATCTCACATAACTTCGGTGCTCTCCCCTGCACCCAGAAAATCATCCGAGAGGATCTCGATGTCATCATCAGCAGTCGATCCGGTCGCTAGCTCCGAAGCTGATTCGGGCAAGTCGTCATTTCGATACCGCACTCGTCCAACATCCACGCCGGGGATGCCCAGCGGGATTCCGTATATTATCGGCAACGAAGCCGCGGAGCGATTCAGCTTTTACGGCATGAAGGCGATTCTGACGATCTTCATGGTCGAGTATCTGCACTGGATGGGCAGCGTCGCGCCGGTGCGGGGCGCCGGAATGAGCAATGCCGAGGCCACCGAGCACTTTCACACTTTCACTGCTGCCGCCTACGCCTTTCCTGTCTTCGGCGCGTTGCTGGCGGACGTGTTTCTGGGTAAGTACCGCACGATTCTGTATCTGTCGATCGTGTACTGCATCGGTCACGCGGCGCTGGCATTGATGGGAACGCCTGGGGTTGGCGCGGGCATGTGGTTGTTCATCGGTCTGCTGCTGATATCGATCGGGTCAGGCGGCATCAAACCTTGTGTGTCCGCCAATGTCGGTGACCAGTTTGGTCGGGCCAACCAACACTTGCTGACAAAAGTCTACCAGTGGTTTTACTTCAGTATTAATTTGGGCGCGTGCGTTTCATCGTTCCTGACTCCGTGGGTGCTCCAGCACTACGGTCCGCACTGGGCGTTTGGTATTCCGGGGGTGTTGATGGCCATCGCCACGCTGTTGTTCTGGCTGGGCAGAAAAGAATTTGTCCACATTCCGCCTGGTGGAATGGAGTTCGTGCGAGAGACGTTCAGTTGGACCGGGATTTCCGCGATCCTGAAACTGATGATTGTTTTTTCATTCATCGCAGTGTTCTGGGCGTTATTCGATCAAACAGGTTCGTCGTGGGTACTGCAAACCAAGAATCTCAATCGTAATTTCTTGGGTATGAACTGGCTGGAATCTCAGATCCAGGCGGTCAATCCGATTTTTATTCTCATACTCATTCCGCTGTTTCAGTTCGCTATCTACCCGCTCGTCAATCGAGTCTTCACCCTCACTCCTATCCGAAAAATCTCGATCGGTTTTTTCGTAATGATGGGTGGCTTTGCGGTCGTGTCTGTTCTGCAAGAGAAAATCGATTCGGGGCTGGAGCCTTCGCTCGGCTGGCAGTTTTTGGCATACATCGTTTTAACGGCTTCGGAAGTGATGGTTTCCATCACTGCTTTGGAGTTCGCCTACACGCAGTCACCGAAGAGTATGAAGTCCATCGTCATGGCGCTATTCCTGCTCTCGGTTTCCCTCGGTAACGTGTTTACCGCCTCGGTCAACCACTTCATCCAGACGCCCGCAGTGACCGACCTGGTCAGCGACCTGACGGCAGCAAAACTCACTCCTGGTGCTGAGATTACTAACGGCGGGTTTAGCTCGACCGTCCTCCCCGTGGACAATGCCGACACCCAAATCCGGCAGCTGTTGATCGCGGGTCCCGATGGAAAAATCGGCAGCGACGACGATGTTGTGATCAACGTCAATGAGGACGGTGCGATGCAGTCAATGACGAATGAGTCCAAGCCGATTTTTGAATCTGCTGCGGACAAGATCGAAAAGGCCTTCTTCGACGGGGCGAGCCAGTCGTCTGACACGCTGCCGAGCGTCATGCAGATCACCGGCGTACTCGATGGACTGCAAGACGCGCATGGCAATCCCATCACCTACAAGCTCATGTCTCGTGACCGCTACCAGCTCCTATCCGCCGGTTCCGATGGTGTCGATGGTACCCAGTGGGATGAAACGCTCACAGGCAGCTTGCAGCGTCCAAAGGCCGACAAAGACCAAGACAATTACAGTTGGCTGGAGCGGCGAAAAATCGAACTTCGGGGCCAAGGCGATCCAGCAAAAATTGCGGAGGCAAAGGCCGACATCGACAAGGCCCGTGGCGGTGGTACCGAAATTACGTTCTCCCGCGAGTATGCCATCGGCGGGCGCGTGCTGCTCGAAGGTGCTGATTACTTCTGGTTTTGGACAGCATGTATTTTCGTGGCGGCAGTCATCTTCGTCCCCGTTGGCTATTTTTACAAGGAAAAGACTTACATTCAAGACGATACTGATGGCCCAATCCACGATGAATCTGTCGCTGAGGAGTCGTTCGCATCATGATACGACTTCTTGCCGAAAGCCCTCTCATGGTCGCGTTGATGCTCGGTGTCCTCGCCGCGGCCCTGATCTACGGGTGGTTGCAGTCGGGACGAAAGCAGCTCGTGATCGCGGGCTTGATCGTCGCCTGCCTGATCCCGATTGCCTGGATCGTCTCGGAGAACTGGGTGACCGATCGTGAACAAATTGAGCAATTGATCTACCAGACCGCTGATGCAGTCGAGGCGAACGACCACGAGCGAGCCGTCGCCGTGATCGGCGACGAGGCCACTCGCCAGCAAGCGTTGAGCGAACTGCCGCAGTGGGAATTCACGCAAGCCGATGTGGGCAGGATTCGGAGCATCCGAATCATTGAAGATACCCTGCCGATTCAGGCGGACGTGGACATGACCGTAAAAGTGGAAGTCAGCAGCAAACGTGGCGGATTGCAAAGCCTTCGTGTTCCTCGACGACTGTTACTGACCTTTGAAAAACGCGAGGCCAAAGCGAATCAGGTTGGTGGCGGATGGGTTGTGACGAAGTACGAGCACTTGCCGATCGTCGGTACCGCCGACGCATACTCCACACCTGTGCAATAGCTTCATCACCTGACAATATCTGAATGACGATCCCACGCTTTATCTCCTTTGACGGCATTGATGGTGTCGGCAAAACGACCCAAATCGAACGACTCGCTCATGCTCTGCGCGAGCAAGGTGTCGACGTCCTTGTCGTCCGCGATCCGGGTACTACCGAGATTGGTGTGAAGCTGCGAGCGATCTTGCTCGATGGCGAAATATCGATGCACCGTCGGACCGAAGCGATGCTATTCATGGCCAGCCGCTGTGAGATGATCGAAACGGTTTTGCGGCCCGCCCTGGATGCTGGCAAAACGGTCATCTCTGATCGCTTTCTACTCGCCAACGTTGTTTATCAAAGCACGAACGATATCGAGGGAAATCCACAAGTCGCACCCGAGACACTCTGGCAGATGGGGCACCTCGCCTGCGGCGGCCTGTCCCCTGATCTCACGTTGCTGTTGGACTTGCCCGTCGATCAAGCCTACGAGCGTCTCGGTGAGAAAGTCGACCGGATGGAAGCGCGCGGACGTGACTACCTCTCCCGCGTCCGGCAAGCGTTCTTGCAAGAGTTGCCCAATGCAGGTGGTCGCGGTGAGGTGATCTCAGCGTCAGGGAGCGTCGAGGAAGTCGTCTTGCGGGTGAGCCGGATCGTATTTGGTAGTTAAGCGGGAAGGCCAACCCTACATGCTCGCTGCGAACGCCTGCTCCAAATCCCCACGCAAGTCTTCAAAATTCTCCAGCCCAACGGACAGCCGGATCAACGAATCAGTGATGCCGTATTTCTCCCGCGCTTCGGCTGCATACGACGCGTGCGACATCGTCGCAGGCTGTTCGATCAACGATTCGACTGCACCGAGACTGACGGCAAGATGAAACAGTCGGGTGCTCCCGCAGAACTTTTTCACTGACTCGAGATCACCGTCGAGGTCAAACGTGATCATCGCACCGAATCGTTTTGCCTCATCCGCCAATCCTGCGTCGAACAACTCCCAGGCCCGGCCAGCGTGCGGGTGCGACGGCAAGCCGGGATACAGCACCGCGCCGACGCGGTCGTGCGACTCCAACCACTGCGCTAGTTTCATCGCTGTCGCAGACTGTTCCCGAACACGCAGGTCGAGCGTTTTCAAGCCTCGCGAAATCAGGAAACACGTCATCGGATCGAGCACCGCGCCGGTCGCGTTCTGAATGAAGTACAACCGTTGATAGAGGTCAGGATCGGCCACTGCGAGTGTGCCCCCCAGACAATCACTGTGGCCTCCAAGATACTTCGTCGCGGAGTGCATGACGATATCGGCACCCAAGTCCAGCGGGCGGATCAGCGCGGGCGTGCCAAAGGTATTATCGACGCCTAGCAGGACGCCACGTTGATTCGCCATCTCCGAAATGGCAGGCAAATCCGGAATCGTCATGCGCGGATTCCCGATCGTTTCGGCCCAAATTAATTTGGTTTCCGGCCCAATTGCTGCTTGGACCGCCGCAGTGTCAGTCATGTCGACGAGCGATACCGTGATGCCGCTGGCCTCACAGATTTGATGCAGCAAGCGATAGGCACCGCCATAAATATCCGTGCCTGCAAGTACATGGTCACCCGAACGAAGCAGCATCGTGACGGCATGAATGGCGGCCATACCTGACGAAAATGCAAGCGATCCGGCGCACGGCGTGCGTTCCGAACTCTCTAGCGATGCAAGTGTTCTTTGCAACGCCGAACGGGTCGGATTGCCGCTACGTGAGTAGTCGTATTGGCCCCACTCTCCGGCGCCGGGTTGGCGGAACGTGCTGGCAAAGTGGATTGGCGCGACAACCGCACCCGTTGCAGGATCGACTTCGCCACCTACATGAATCGCGCGCGTACGAAATCCTGCGGGTGTATCGTCACACGATTGTGATGGAAAGTCGTTCATCGTCATTCAACTCTTGTATTCGTGGGATAGACTTCCAGTCTGTCATTGTCACCAACGTGACCTAGCGTTCGACGTCAGTTATTGCCAAGCTTGATGTCGATTCGCGGCGGTGGTCGCTCAGCTCTCCGAGCTGGAAGCGTGCGCGAGGTGCGTTATCCGCTATCAGCGCGGAGAGCTGAGCGGCACTGCGGCGAAACGCCTTGGAGGTCGACGAGGACATGACGCTGCTAAGCTGTGACTTGTGCGGGGGCGAGGATATTGGCGTCCTCGGCTTGTCCGCTCCACTGCGGAAGCTGGATCGAGGCGGCCCGCCAGCCGGGGTGAACGAGCTTCGCAACCCCTGTTTCGCTCGCCGGTGATTCGCCGATCCAGCGGTACCGGGCCACCGACGCATCTGCGGGTACCGCGACCGATTCATTCTCCGCCGCCGGAACGAGCTTCTCGATCTTCAGGATCCGGTCGAGCGATTGCCGACATTGTTTCAGACAAGGCCGCGCCGCCGCGCCGACTTGCGCGTCTTGATATTGATCGAGGTTCTCATAAATCAAATCGATCAAACGAGCATCTCGCTGCAACGTAGCCAATAGCGTGATTGCGGGACTTTGCGCCGGAGACGGTTTGGCCGTTTCTACTGGGGCTGGGGACGGCGTTTTCTTGGCCGGTTCGTGCCCCGCCGCCGGTTGTGGCGTGATGCGTGCATCGGCTGGTGAATCCAAAACGATCGCGATCCGTTCGCCCGCCGCTCGGTCGAAGAGTGCTCTCCAGAACGCTCGTAAGGCAAGTCCCAATCGCATGATGTCTCCTCAGTGTCTCGGATGAACGACACATCTGCCGAAAAGTGGTTCGACAGCGTGCGCCGTTGTGGCGCTAACCACGGTGATGGAAGTAGTGGGATCCCCGAAAAAGGGCCAGACTCCTTTTCGAATAGGCTCTACGTGCCGACTGCCTCAGCCTTCGCTTTCGGAGTGGCTAGACATTTGCCGATCTGTCGAACGGCTTGCCGCAGTCGATGTTCGTTTTCGACCAGAGACATCCGCAGATAGCCCTCGCCGGCGGTGCCGAAGCCGCTACCGGGGCTGACAGCAACGTTGCCCTCTTCGAGCAGTTTCATCGCAAAATCCATCGTGCTCATGCTGCTCCGCCATGGTTCGGGAACCTGGGCCCACACGAACATGCCCGCCTTGGGCGGCTGCACGTTCCATCCCAATCGTTTCAATCCGCTGACCAAGACATCGCGGCGGCCTTGATAGATCTCTGATTGGTGCAGCACATTGTCTTCCGTATCCCGCAGCGCCACGATAGCAGCGATCTGGATGGCTTGAAACATTCCGTAGTCGTAATAACCTTTGATCGTACCGAGTCCGCGCACCATTTCCGAATTGCCAGCGCAGAACCCAACCCGCCATCCGGCCATGTTGTAACCCTTGCTCATCGTGGTGAACTCCACGCCGACATCCTTGGCTCCTGGTGCCGACAGGAAACTCGGCGGCATGTAGCCATCAAAGGCAACGTCTGCGTAAGCGAAGTCATGAATCACGAGCAGACCATATTTCTTGGCCAACCGCACGACTTCGATAAAAAAGTCCGGTTCGACGACGGCCGAGGACGGATTGTGCGGATAGTTGACGATCAGTACTTTCGGTCGCGGCGTCAGATTCTCGCAGGTATAAGCGACGTTGCTGAGAAATTTGTCCGGATCGGCAACGTCGAGAGCGACCACATTGCCCGATGCCAAGATCACGCCGTACATGTGCACGGGGAAGTAAGGCGACGGAATGATCGCCGTGTCGCCAGGTCCCATCAGGGCCAAGCACATGTGCGAGAAACCTTCCTTGCTACCCAAGCACGAGATGATTTCGGACTCTGGATCGAGTTGCACGCCGTACTTGCGATGGTATTTACTCGCCACTTCACGCCGCAGATTCGTGATCCCGTTGGACTTGCTGTAGCCGTGATTGCCGATGTCGGCAGCCGCATCGGTGAGCTTTTGAATGACTACGGGGTCAGGTGGATCGGAGGGATTGCCCATTCCTAGATCGATCACATCGTCGCCGGCACGACGTTTTTGATAGAGTGAATTATTGATTCGACCAAACATGTACGGCGGCAAACGATCAACGCGCGACGCGAATTTGACCTCGAATGGTGCGAGAACGGGATCGGTCGTGGGCGTACCAATCGCGGGCGCATCAATGTTAGGCAAGTCGGGATCGAAGGGGTCACTCATAACAAATTGAGCTAAAAGAGTGGTCGGAAACGAGATCACCACGCCAGCAAACTCTCGCGCGGTCTCCGCATTGTCACACGGACCACGGCAGCTCGTGTAGGGGGCAATCGCCCGTTTTTTGACTCCTCCGAGAAAAGGGATTGCTGAAGGTTTTCCAGGTCTGGCTGCACGCCTGAGTTTCAAAACGGATCTGAGATTCCATCTGTTGGGGCGCGGGCTTGCCGCTACTTATCAGTCGCGGAGAGGGGCTTTCGTTGTCGGTCATGCAAGTGTTATGTCAGCAAACCCGTAAAAGCTCCGCGTGTTACCAAGGATCGCCCAGCCACGAGCGGATTTCGAGCTGCCCATCGGAGTGGATGCGGACTCGAATCGCGCCGTCGGCGGCGGTGACGTGGACGCCGCCACCGGCAGCCGAGAGCATCTGCGTGACAGCGGGCTGCGCCGCTCGCTTGCCCCCGCTGACGATGCTCTCCCGAGGACGCGCCCGCTGCAGCACCGCGCCGCCATCCATGTGCAGGCTGCCGTGATGCGGTGCCATCATGACGCCACCGGGTTGGGGTCTCGGTGTCGAAATCAACACCGCTGTCCCCGGCGGCTCTAAATCACCGGGAAGCAACAAACACCGACCGCCATGATTAATCTGCAGAACGAGCGAATTGGCATTGTCGCTCGCCTCCAGCGGTATCGCAGGCGGATGGAGTACTCGGACATCACGCAGCCACGACGGCGTCTGCTCCACTTCAAATCGACGTGCCAGAGGGCTCTCTCGATCGACTTCGTACACCGGGATGCCGAGATCTCCAATCACGTCGCGAGTTCGCGCCAGCATCGCACCCTCACCCGATAGCATGCCCGGCGGTGTGATGATGCAGCCGATCGAAAATCGTTTTGCCAGACCGGGCAGCGCGTTGAAATGATCCGCATCCGCATGGGACAAAACAACGCCCCTCAGCTTCGTCACGCCCATCGACCACAACACGTCGTCTACCTTCCGGCTGCTCTGATGGAAATTACCCATCCACCCGCAATCGTAGAGCCAGACTTCATTCCGAGTCGGTCGCAAAATCGTGGCGGTGCCGTGTCCGACGTCAACAAACGTCGCTTCGTAAGATCCGCCAGGCAGTGGGCTGGGAGTGGTCGCAGCCCACCACGCAGCCAAGAACCAGACGATGGACCAAACGGCCAGTGGCATCCGCCTGCGGCCACTCGGCCGGGAGGTGACAATCGCGGTCAATATCACGTAGTACATCAACACCCAGAATACCGAGGGGCTCGGTAACCACGCATGCCCGCCTGGTACGCCAGCGGCGAGATCGATGACCCAGCGCATCACACCCAACATCTGCGAACAGATCCAGCCAGGGATGATCGCTAGGGGCGCGGAAATCCATCCCGCCAGTACCGTTACGACACCCGCCGAGAGCGCGACCACCATCAACGGAGAGAGTATGACATTGACGAGGACGCTGATGGGTGAGACCACATGAAATTGTTCCCAAACAATCGGCAATGTGATGACTGAGACACAACCGCTATACCACAGCGCCATTACCAAGCCGCGAGCAGACCAACGCAGCCACCGCTGATGGCGTCCGAGAGATTGGCGGGCAAGTTCATCGAACTGGTTTTCCAGTTCCACGCTTTGACTGGCCAGGGTCTGTCCACGGCCACGCGGTCGGCCGCACGTCAGCAGAGTGGCGACTGCAAGAAAGGACAACTGCATCCCCACGCTGAAGACTGCCGCAGGCATCCACCATGCCAGTAGAATCGCAGCGAGCGACAGCGAGTTGATCGGATGGTTGGGGCGAGCCATCGCCGTCGATAGAATCACTGTTGCCAGCAAAATCGCCGCTCGCAGTACGGGCGGTCGTCCCCCGGTGATCGCAACGTAAAAGATCGTGACGGCCGCAAGAAAAAACCACTGCATTTTTAGTGGCAACCGCAACAGGCCAGCAATGATTTTCGCTAATACCAACAGAATGCCGAGATGCAAGCCGCTGACCGAGAGGAGGTGGGCGGTACCCGTGACGAGCAGTGACTCAGCCGTTGCCCGGTCGAGTAGATCGCGTTGGCCGAGGATGAGAGCGAGTGCGAGCCCCTGTTGATCCGGAGCGATCTGGTTCAATATGGACGCCCGCGCCGACGCGGCAAGACTTGCGACGATTCGCCCACCGTGTTGCCAGAGAGTGTGACCAGAATCTGCACCGGAGTCACTGAGTCGCTTCACATCGTCCAGGTCATCGACTTCGAAGGTGCATTGCAAATCATTTCTCTCCGCCCATTCACGCGCATCACGCTCGCCTGGATTGGTGGGCGGCGGAAATCGTGAAATTTGACCCAGCAAGCGGACGCGATCACCCGGCAACAGGTCGCTGCAATCACCATCCACCCGCACGAGCGCCCGGCCCGAGAGCGGTTCGCCCTGGTAGTCGATCCGGAGCGACTCGATCGAAACCTGCAAGATCGTTTGAAACTTTCCCGCTCTGATCGTTCGTGTGGCCCCGCCTGCACTCCAGCCATTGGCCGCATCGAGCGGATCCCGCTGCATGCGGACAGGGCGATCGATCGACCCGATCATGATCATCGGTTCGGCTTGGTCGGGCAATGCACCGAGTACCGTAGCATCAGCATACTGTGCAGTGACCCTCTGATGCCGCAACGCGAACATGCCCAGGACCAACAAAGCGACAAATGGTAGCCGCCAGTCGCTCAGGCTTCGATGCGGAAATTTCGAGCAAGCGATCAATCCTATTGCGCCGCTGACCAGCAGCAACTGCCACATCGTGGGCGGAGCGGTTGTCAACCGATCCAGTACAACACCCAGCCAGGCGAAGGCCGCGAGCAGGGTCAACGGTTGTTGCCAGGCGAGCGCTTGCGTCATTTCGATCACACCAAATGACCGCAATTGGCGCAAAAAGACCGTGGGGATCGCGAAAATCGTTACAGGCCGCAAGGTCGCTGCTCCGTGCTCGTTGAAATGCCGTCAAAGTCCATCAGGCTTGCCCCATGCGCACCGTCAGCATGCTACCTATTGATGACCCAGAAGTTTCGATCCGCTCGATCCTTCTTCTCATCACCATCCTATCGCACGAGGACTCAAGATGTCTGTTTCTACCGTTGACGCCCCCATTGCTCCGAAGTCAATTCTCGCTTCCACGCTTACGATGGATCGCCGCCGGCAAGAACGCCGCATTCAAGACAGCACGACTGTGGACAACGCTCCCACGAAGTCTCGTCGCACTCAACAACGTCGCCGGTTCATCGATCCAACCACCTGCGAGCGCGATTATTCCGAAGGCGAAGTGGAATTCATGAAAGCGATGGACGATTACAAACAAACCTCGGGACGAATGTTCCCCACATGCAGCGAAGTGCTCGAAGTGCTGCATGGGCTCGGTTACGTCCAACTCGACGACACACAGTTTGCTCAACTCGGCCTGGAGAAACACTCGCCAGTGATTGATGCCGACGACAGCGATCTTGATACAGAAGTGCAATAATCGATAGCGGCATTGAATTTGCTCCAGCGAACTTCTGCTTGGCTCTGGCCAATAGCTTTTTGCAGCACCTCAGACTAGGAGAAATTGAATGTTTCAGCGATTGAAAACCCCGGCAATCTTGCTAACCGCGAACCTGGCGTTCGTGATGGCAGGTTGTGAAAAATCAGCAAATTCCGTGGCCACCACTCCAGATGCCACCACTCCGAATGTGACCACCGTGGATACCACCGTTCCGGATGTGACAACCGTGGACACCACCACAGCGGACACCACCACTTCGGATGCGACGACTTCGGATGCGACGACTTCGGATACCACCACGGCGGATACCACCACTTCGGATGCATCGGCACCGGCAATGACCGGTGACGCCGCCCCAGTCATTGAGAAAACCGGCGACGCAAAAACCGGGGAAGCCAAAGCGGACGAGACTTACGTCGCGGTTTGTCGTCTGGAGCCAATTGGAGATAGCGGCGTCGAAGGTACCGTCAATTTCTCCCAGAAGGGCGACAAAGTCACTGTTACGGGCGAAGTGAAGGGTTTGGAACCCGGAAAGCACGGTTTTCACGTTCATGAGAAAGGCGATCTTTCAGACAAGGAGACCGGTAAATCTGCTGGCGGTCACTATAATCCGACCGATCAGAAGCACGGCAAACCTTCCGATGCGGAACGCCACGTCGGCGATCTCGGCAACATCACTGCCAACGACGAGGGAGTTGCGAAAATCGATATCCAGGATAAAGTTATCTCGCTGCATGGCGACCATTCGATCATCGGCAAATCGATCGTGGTCCACGTGGGCGAAGATAAGTTCACTCAACCAACTGGAGACGCGGGCGCTCGGGCGGCCTTCGGAGTGATCGAGAAAAAGGATAAGCGCTAGTCGATCGGCAAAGCAGTTAAGCCAATATGCACCGCCCCGCTCTCCTCGGCACCGTGCTCGCAGGTGGACTTTCCACGCGAATGGGGCGGTGCAAGGCCGAACTGCCCCATGCCTGCGGTGGGACCTTTCTCGATCACGCCATCGAGCAACTGTCCGGTTGCTGCGACCAGGTAGCTTGTTCCCTTGCAGTGAATTCCGCGGTCTTGTCGTCAAGCCTTCCGCCGGGAATTTATGCAATTTCCGACCGATCAGCTGAGCGTGGTCCAGTCGAAGGGGTTCGGCGCGCAATCGGCCTTGCCGTGAGTCTCGACTGCGCTGCAGTGCTCGTCACTCCGGTTGACTTGCCCGCCCTGAAGACCGAGCATCTTGAGCAACTGGTTTTAGCGTTTTATCATTCCCCCGGCCGAGCTATCGTGGCAGTCTCGGACGACGATACCGCCGTCAAGCGTGTCCAGCCGCTCGTGGCGATTTATCCCGTTTCGATGGAAGACGATTTCGAGGCACTCGCTCATTCGGCGTATCGTGGTGTGTATCGCTTCGTTCAAAGCGTAGATAGTCTTCCCATCGAACTACCTGCTGCGGTGTTGCACAATGTTAATTCGCCAGAAGACTTGCTCCCATGAATCCATACGCCTTCGCACGGCTTGACGATGCCATCGCCGCGCTCGCTGCGTCGCTGGATCCGGTAGGGGTCGAATCCCGGTGTCATGATTTTTGTGGACGTGTTCTGGCGGAACCCATTCGTGCGGACCGCGATCATCCTGCCGGCGATGTATCGGCGATGGACGGGTACGCAGTGGCGCGTCGCGACTCCCATTCGCGCAGCGAGCTCGACAGGGATGATGAGGTGCCGGTCGGGGGCGAGAGCGTCCCCGGATCTCCACCGCCCCCGTTTTTGCCGACTGGTGTGATCCGCATTTTTACCGGCGGGATTGTCCCGGCGGGTTGTGATCGGGTGATCCAACGAGAACATACGATCGAAAGGCCCCCGTCGACCGCTTGTCCGCTCGGATCGATTCAGTGGCGCGCCGATGCGCGTGACAATCCGTCGGGTGCAAACATCCGTCGTCAAGGCGAGAACTTGACTGCCGGTGAGCAAGCCGTACCTGCAGGCATCGTGATCAGGGCGCCGCAAATTGCTGCGATGGCGAGTTTCGGTGTGATCTCCACTTCGGTGCACCGTCGAGTTCGCGTTGCGATCATCACGACAGGCGACGAACTCAGCGGCGACGCGGAATCGGCCCACGCCCCACTTCCCGCTTGGAAGATCCGCAACAGCAACGCCCCCGCGATCGCGACGCTGATGGTAAGCCGCCAATTTGTCGAAACGCCGACATTGTTGCACGCCGTGGACGATCCCGATCGACTGCGTCAAACCCTCGCGGCTGCGGTCGCCGAGCATGATATCGTGATACTGACCGGCGGCGTTTCGATGGGCGATCATGATTACGTGCCGCGAGTCGTCAGCGAGATCGGAGCTGAGACGATCTTTCACAAACTGCCATTGCGACCGGGCAAGCCGATCCTCGGTGCGATTCACACAGGACGTTCACAATCGACGGCCTCGGGAGCGAAGCTGACGCCCATCCTGGGATTACCCGGAAATCCAGTCAGCGCGACCATGGGCGCGGTTCGGTTCGCCCGTCCGCTAATCGACAAACTCGCCGGATTGACGCGGTGGCAGAGCTGCCCGACCAGCGTCATGCTGGATGAAATCGGTCCGAAAACGCTGCCTTTGGTGTGGCTCCGTGCCGTCCGTTTGACTCAAACTGGCGGTGCCGAATTGGTGATCGGCAAAGGTTCGGGGGACCTGGTGTCGCTTGCCGCCAGTGATGGATTTATCGAAATGCCGCCCGATGCCAACCACGCTGGCCCGTGGCCCTTCTACTCCTGGTAAGAATCGCTCGGGAGATTTTTTGGGAAAGTGGGCTAGAAAATCGCTCGATCGGGGGCGATTGAAGGCCTGATTGGTGGCATTCTGCTGTTCTTGGCTTGGTTTGGCTTTCCAAAAATCGCAGTAGCGGCAAGAATGCCGGTTTCGCCAGCATCCGATTCGGGGTGCTGAACGCTTGCTCCCGCTTTTTTCGATCGGCCAATAATTTCGTGGATCGCCGCTTTTCATCCTTCCTCCTTGCCTCGACTGCCTTTTTCCTCGTCTACATGTCGTTGCGGACAATCTTTGTCCCGCCGCCGGTCCCACCGGTTGCCCCAGATGGCGGGCCCGCGGAGATCGCCGATTCCGACGCAACTGTTGACTCGAAACCGTTGGCGGATCTCGATTCATCCAATCCAGATGCCACGACGGATTCCACTGCGGCGTCGAGCAACAACGCCGGCAAAGATGCAGACGAGGCTCCCCAACGCCCCACCTCGCCACAGTGGCGAACGCTCGGGTCGATGGATCCGGCGAGCGGACATTTGATGCTCGTCACACTCAACAGTCGGGGCGGTGGAATCGAGCGGATTGAACTGACGCAGCGAAAGAAAAATGGGCGATTACAGTATCGCCGCGTGGATGTCCGTGGTGGCTACCTCGGCTACCTCGCCGCGGACCCCTACGCGCCCATCGAGGGCGTCGGTGTCAATGTGGTCGGCCCAGGAACACCCGCCGCGTTGGCGGTGGCCAAGTCCCCTGGAGTGCCTGACGGGCTGCGGGTCGGAGACCGGATTGTCGCCATCAACGAAGACTCAATCAGCAACTCGGAAATGCTTGGCAACTGGCTCAACCGCACCGAACCGGGCGACGAGATCACGCTTGAGGTAATCCGTGGTAAAGGCAAGCCGATTCAATTCACCGCTGAGTTGACCGAGCACCCACTCGATCTGGTTCGCCTGGCGGACAAAGGCGGCCCCGACCAGATCAAAGGCAACCTGACCCGTCTGTCATCTTTGCTCACGGTGAGCAAGGTCGGTCGGCATGAGATCGCTCCGGGCAAACGAGCACTGGCCGCCTTGCGGGAACCCGGTGATCTGATTTGGAGCGTGATCGACGCCGCCGACAGCCCCGGCGAGACCAGCGATCAGAAAAAGAATTCCGCTGCTAGCACAAACGCTCAAACGGTGTCGTTTGAACTTCAATTGAGCGAACAGGAGATGGCCGAGGCGGGCGGACACGCGGTCGCGTTGCAGCGATCCTATTCGCTTCGCCCCGGCAGCTACGTGCTCGATATGGACGTGCAAATTGACAACCGCGCCGACACACCGCAGCAACTCGCCTATCGGCTCGAAGGTGTCAACGGCGTCACCCTCGAAGGCTGGTGGTACAGCAATAAGATCAGCCCGAACTGGGGTGGATCAGCCGCCCGCGATCTCGTTTACAAAACGCCCGCCGAAGGACACACGCTCGTTTCAGGTTACGGGTTGCTCAAACGTGCGAGGAAGGAGTCGGTCCCGGCCGACCAAAATCTCTTCTCGCCCAGTTCTGAAGCCACCGCGAGATCGATGGAGTACATCGGTGTTGACGCCCAGTACTTCACAGTCGCCTATCTACCTCCGGCTGGTGAAGAATCACTCACCAATTTTCGCCGCGCGATCGGGACGCTTGCCGCCGATCCGGAGAAGATTCCCAAAAACCAAGAACGTGCGGTTAACACCTCGTTTTATCTCGACAGCACCGTTGCCGACGTACCGGCGGGTTCGAGTCTAAAACAAAGTTTGCGACTGTTCGCCGGCCCCAAGCATCCGGAGCTGTTTGCTCAATACGGTTTGGAAGACTGCATTTATTACGGCTGGTTCTCTTGGCCCGCCAAGGTGCTAGGAAACCTCCTGCATGTCCTGTCAGGGACGGGCAATTATGCCTTGGCGATCGTGTTGCTCACGCTCATCGTCCGTGGGGCGATGTTCCCACTTTCTCGCAAGGCCGCCGTCAACGCACAGCGGATGCAAGAGCTTGCACCGGAGCTGAAGAAAATCACCGAGCAGTATAAGGACGACATGGAGGGCCGCATCAAAGCTCAGCGTGAACTCCAGCAGCGTGTTGGTTTCAATCCGCTGGCGGGTTGTTTGCCGATGTTTTTGCAGTTGCCCATTTTTATGGGGCTGTACCGTGCGCTGTCGGTCGATATCGAGCTGCGGCAAGCTGCGTTCTCATCCTGGACGACGTGGGCATCGAACCTCGCCGCTCCCGATATGCTGTACTACTGGGGAGACTGGATGTGGGATTACCTGGCCGGTCGCGGCACCGGCTGGTTGGGCCCTTATTTCAACATCTTGCCCTGCATTGTGATGGTGCTATTCCTCGCCCAGCAGAAAATGTTCATGCCGCCCGCGACGGATGAGCAGACCGCGATGACGCAAAAGATGATGAGCTACATGACCTTGATCATGGGCTTGTTCTTCTTCCGCGTGCCAGCGGGTTTGTGTGTCTACTTCATCACCAGCAGTATCTGGGGGATTGGCGAGCGAATTCTGGTTAAGAAAACACTGCCGAAAACGCCGCACTTCGACAAGTCCGTTTTGGAAGGCAAAGTGAATAGTCGCGGTGGCACCCACGCGAAGGCCCCCCAAGGCGGTCGATTGCCCGCGCCCCACCAACCTGGTACTCCCTCGGCAAACGCAACATCGGAACCGACTTGGGCCGAGCGACTGCGGCAACGCATCAACCCTGAAGAACCGGCCGCACCCCTGCCACGCGATCGCAAGCGTCCCAAAACCAACAAAAAACGCTAGCCTTCCCGTACACCCTTTCTGGAATCGTTCGGAGTGACTAATTTAGAGTGCCACGTGTGGCCTCGCTCGACCGTAAAGATCCCACGTCCATTTCTTTTCCGACACAATTGATATCCGCAATGATGGCAGAAACTGTATCCGACTCATCGACAATTAGCAAAATTCAATCCAAGACGGCGGTGATTGGGGTCGTGGGACTGGGCTACGTCGGCCTGCCGTTGGCTCTCGCGTACTCCGGTGACGGATTTAAGACGATTGGGTTTGATATCGATGACTTCAAGACGAAGTCCATCAATAGCGGCAAAAGCTACATTAAGCATATTGACGGCCAAGCCATCCAAAGTCATGTCAAGGCCGGTGTTTTGTCCGCGACCACCGATTTCTCAAGAATTCGTGAGGTCGATGCCCTCATTCTTTGTGTCCCCACGCCGCTCGATGAACACTTCGAGCCTGATCTGTCCTACGTCGTCAGCACCATTGAGGCGATTGTTCCGCATCTCAGCAAGGGCCAAATCATCAGCCTGGAGAGCACCACGTACCCCGGCACGACGGAAGAAGAGTTGGTCACTCGGGTGGAAGCTGCAGGTTTTGAAGTAGGTGAGGACGTTCATATCGTCTATTCACCCGAGCGAGAAGATCCTGGCAACCCCGAGTTTGCCGCTACCAATATCCCGAAGGTCGTTGGGGGCCATACCCCGAACTGCCTGCAGGCCGGGGAAGCGCTCTATGGGTCCGTCTTCGACCAGGTCGTCCCCGTCAGTAGCACGGCTGTGGCCGAGCTCACCAAGCTACTCGAAAATATCTACCGCGCCGTGAACATTGGATTGGTCAATGAACTCAAAGTCGTAGCCGACGCCATGGGGATCGACATTTGGGAGGTGATTTCAGCCGCCAGCACCAAGCCGTTTGGTTTCAAAGCGTTTTACCCAGGACCGGGTTTGGGAGGCCACTGTATCCCGATCGATCCGTTTTATCTGACGTGGAAAGCTCGTGAGTTTGGCCTGCATACCCGGTTCATCGAATTGGCCGGTGAGATCAATCGAGCAATGCCTACGCACATCGTTCGTCGTTGCAGCGAAGCACTCAATCGAGTCAAGAAGGCGGTCAACGGTAGCAAGATTCTGCTGCTTGGCCTCGCTTACAAACCAAACGTCGATGACGCACGTGAGTCACCCTCCTACGAATTGCTCGATCGATTGACGGCAATGGGTGCAGAGGTTAGCTACCACGACCCCTACGTCCCCGAGATCTTACCTTCGCGCGAGCACAGTCACTGGGCAGGAACCAAGAGCGTCTCGTGGGACGAAGCCACGATTGAAAAGTACGATTTGGTTCTCATCGCAACCTGGCACGATTGTTTTGATATCCAACAACTCGCCCAGTGGTCGCAGTTCATCGTCGATACCCGCAATGCCACTGCGGGCCTACCCGCTGATATCCGCGCGAGCAAGACGCTCAAAGCCTAGCGGGCCGACGACCCGACGACCTCGGGCAAACGACACGCTGGCAGTTGCGAACCCAACCACGATGAAGGAAGCTGAAATTGCGATGTCGCAACTACTTCCTGAGCACATCTGGTATTCTGACTGATGGATAGCTCAGTCAGGGATTTCGTGGATGGTTGAATTCGATACACCCCAGTTAGACGCGAGGTTTCTCGCGGTGTCGCGTGTGGCGAGTGCCTGCGTGGTCGCGATGAGTGTCGTCGTACTCATCGGGTGGACATTTGATGTTGAACCGCTCAAAACAGTTCTTCCCGGCAGAGTCGCGATGAACCCCGGTGGCACCGCCATCGGATTTTTGCTCTGTGGGGCGGCGCTGTGGCTGTCTGGATGCGACTCCAGCAAATCGTTCGCTGGGCTGAATCCCCAGAAGTGGGCCGTTGCCTTGTCCATCTTGGTGATCTTGTTATCCGTCTTCCGGTTTTTGGAGTACGGGTTGGGTCTCGACAGCGGGCCGGATCGGTGGTTGTTCCCAGCGAAACTCGCAGCGTATCGAATCCCTAATCGGATGGCCCCGAATACGGCACTGAATTTCCTGCTGTGTGGGTCGGCGCTCGCGCTCTTGGATCTGCGGTGGCCCAGACGTGTACGCACTGCGGAAATCTTGACACTCGCCGCTGCACTCGTTTCACTACTCGCGATCATTGGTTATGCGTACAGTTCGTTGAGCCTGATCGGGGTCGAGAGTTACATCCCGATGGCGCTGAACACGGCGGCAACGTTTGCGGTACTGTGTCTCGGGATACTTTGTGCGCGACCCACCGCCGGATTGATGGCCATCATCAGTAAGCGTGGAGCGGGCGGAGTGATGGCACGCAGGCTCTTGCCCGCAGCGATTTTGCTTCCCGTCATGATCGGTTGGCTGCGATGGTGGGCCCAGCAACAGGGCTGGTTTGACGCCGTGATGGGACTGTCCCTGTTCGTACTCACCAACGTCGTCGTATTCGGTGGGTTAATCTGTTGGAGTGCCGCTTCACTCAATCGCACCGACATTGCTTTGCAAGGAGCCTTGATTGAGGCCGAAGCATCAAATCGTTCCAAGAGCGAATTTCTAGCGAACATGAGTCATGAAATTCGCACTCCCATGAACGGCATCATCGGCATGGCGGGGTTGCTGGCCGACACACCGCTTCAGGATGAGCAACGAGAGTACTTGGGACTCGTCCAGCAATCCTCTGATTCGTTACTGCGTCTACTCAATGACATCCTCGACTTTTCCAAGATCGAAGCCGGGCACTTGGAGTTAGAGCATATCGACTTCGATCTGCGGGAGTGTGTCGGCAAGGCGATGAAATTGTTCATGATCAAAGCGGATGACAAGGGAATTGAATTGGCGGCACGCATTGATCCTTCCATCCCACTTCGGCACGTCGGCGATCCCGGTCGTCTACGCCAAATCATCGTCAACTTCGTCGGCAATGCGATCAAATTCACTGAGCAAGGCGAGATCGTCGTCGACGTCAACCCTGAACAGGTTACGACGCCATCTGGCGGACTGCACTTTACCATCCGGGATACTGGGATCGGTATCCCGAAAGAAAAGCAGCAAAAAGTTTTTGAGGCATTTTCGCAGGCCGACGCGTCGACGACGCGTCGTTTTGGCGGCACCGGGTTGGGGTTAACGATCTCGACGCGATTGATCGAAATGATGGGTGGCCGTGTCTGGCTAGAAAGCGAAGTCGATGTGGGCACCACGTTTCATTTTATAGTACACCTCGCCAAAGCGACGGATCAAACGCCACGGCGGCCAGCTGAGTTATCTCGGCTCGAGGACATGCGAGTGCTTGTCGTCGACGACAACGCCACGAATCGGCGAATCCTCAAAGAGATGCTCTTGCAGTGGAAACTGAGAGCCGAGTTGGCTTGTGATGGCCAGAGGGCCCTTAGTGCGCTTCGCAGCGCCGAGCAGCAGGACGATCCGTTTCGGTTGATCCTCCTGGATTACCATATGCCAGAAGTAGATGGGCTTCAGTTTGCCGAGCAGCTAGCCAAATCCCCAGGACGATCACATGCCAAGATAGTCATGCTCTCGTCGACATCCAGCGGGCTTGCGCCGGCGAAACTACAGCGGCTGGGAATCGCAAGATTCATGACGAAACCAGTCATCGCATCCGAATTGCTGGACATCGTGCTCGAAGTGATGGGGATCACCGAGGCGGACGACGGCACAGGGGAGACCAACGAGCTAACAGCGACCGGGCCGGCGCGAAAAGTATTGTTAGCTGAGGACGGAGTGATCAATCAGCGAGTTGCAATGGGATTTCTTAAGAAGTGGGGTCACGAAGTGGTCCTGGCATGCAATGGACGAGAGGCGGTGGAAGCCGCCAAACGCGACGTGTTTGATTTAATTCTCATGGACATTCAAATGCCTGAGATGAATGGACTCGAAGCTACTGCTGCCATCCGTGCGCTGGAATCTGAAAGTGGACGTCGTCAGCGGATTATTGCCATGACTGCCAATGCCATGAAGGGTGACCGAGAGCGATTCCTCGCTGCAGGCATGGACGACTACATCGCCAAACCATTCGATCCAATCGAATTGCAACGAGTCGTCACTCTTGCGCCAGCTGTTGTCCGTTCACGTCCGAACACAGATCCGAACACTGCTCAATCGAGCGAAAATGGTACGCCCGAGCAGCATCTGTCAGGCACCATCGATCCCACCGAGGTGCCATCAGAATCGGAATCCCTCTACGATTGGCACGTGGTTGTCCAGCAAGCAGGAGGAAGTGAAGAGATGGCGCGGGTATTGGCGAATGCCTACTTAGAAGAGTCGAAATCGCTGATCCATCAAATGCGTTCGGCTTTGGACGCTGGCGACGTCACCGCGCTGTCTCGCGCCGCGCACACTTTGAAAGGAGCAGCCTTGTGTGTGAATGCCACCGCTGTCGTGGAGTCCGCTCAGGCAATCGAAAATCAACAGCAAGCCGTCGATCCCGCGATCATCGAGCCCCTGCTCACTCAGCTGATTCACGACGCCGATCGTCTGGCTGCTCGTATTACCATTGACATCAATGAAATTGCTTAGTGCCTGATCCCGGAAGGTAAAACTGACGGCGTGAGCGATTAGACCGACGCCATTCCTCGCTGAAGTCTTTCGATCAATCGAAATCGATCAGCCGTTCGCAGGGCATCGCCATCGAGCCACAATCCCGGAAATTCGTTTGCGGATTTTCATGTCGATCAAATAGCGGGACGTTGCTGAACCACGAGGTAATCAAACCTTCGACTTATTTCTCCACCTCGAAACCGGAATCTTGCAGTTGAACCTCGACGGCTTCGGAGAAGGCGTCGCCGAGGGTGGATTCACCTGCGGGGGCGGGTTGTTGAGCTTGCTCCGCAGCGACGTAGGCTTGCCGCTGGCGGCTTGCTTCCGCAATTTTCCGTTTGATCTCGGCCCGTTTTTCCGACATTGACTTGATCCATTTAAGTCGTTGTTCCGGTGAGAGTTTTTGCAGTTCCGCAGGCAATTCGTCGGTCTTGAGTTGGGAGATCGCTGACGGGTCTTTCTCATAGGTATCGACCAAGTCGCGACCGACATTGCTGTACAGTGATCCCGACTTGATTGCTGCGCGGCTGCTCAGACCGCTGCCAGCATTCGTGTCTTGGGCGGCTTGGTTGGAGGCGTACGCTTTTCGCTGTTGAGCTCCACCGTACCACAGGTAGGTATTGTTCAGCGCGGTATTGAGCTCGATGATGATTTTGTCTTGCGGGGCTCGGATATGCACCACCTTTTCGTCTTGATTGATGTTCAGAAACTTACCTTCGGCGAGTTTCGCGCCTTCCTGCCAGTGGCCGCGAACGCCTTGATCGTAGTTGCCGCAGTGAATGGTATTGACCACGATTCCCTCACCCATCGCTTTCTTGCAAGCTGCGTGGAAATCAACCGAGCCTTGATCGAACGGTTCGTTGCCCGCGATGAAGATCGCTTGGTAGGCATTAGGTTCGCCACTCCAGTCGAGTCGTTTGATCGCTTCGTTGATCACCGCGCCGCAGTATTCATCGCCGCCGCCCGTCGTCAGTGCAAAGAGAGCTTCGGAGACTTTATCGAGATCGTCGGTCAGCGGGATGACTTGTCGAATGTAGTCTTCGGAGGCAGGCAGACTGGAGTTGCCATACTCAAAAATCGAGACGCGGAGTTGGGGTGTCTTGCCCGCCTTCTTCGCCTTGGCGAACTGCTGGACAATATTCCAAACTTGATTTTTGGCTTGATTGATCAATCCATCCATCGAGTTAGAAGTATCGAGCAGGATCGCGACATCGACGGCGGGCCGGTCTCCGCTGAACGGGGCTTTGCCACCCAAGACTTCGTCATCGCCCGACACGGGCGAGGGCTTGATGGTGATCGTAACGTCTTGAGCACGGGTCATGTGGGATGGCGATGATAAGTTTGCCGAGACTACAAGACTTAGCAACGCGGGCAGAATGAGGCGGCGGTTCATGGGATTGGTTCCGAAGAGCAAAAAGAGGAGAATGCGATAGCACATCTCAGTATGAACGATTCAAACGCTGTTTTATTGGGGAAAATCCCTCGAAAAGTTTTGCCAATTTATCCACCATGAATGAAATCGATCTCGACGACGGTGAACCGGAGGAGGCGGGCGATGTGACGCTTGCTGACCAGGAGGATGTCATGCGTACAGACGAACTCGTCGGGGAAGCGGCGATTCGTGGGCGACGGATTACGATTGCCGGTCGACTCGGCGGGATGAATCGTCGCGAGGCGACAAACCTGCTGCGGTCCTACGGTGCGGTCGTGGTTGAATCGGATTCCTCTGCCGTGGACTGGATCGTGATTGGCGCCGAAGAATCACCGTTGGCCGAAGCGGAATTGATCGAGGAAGCGACCCGCCGGCGGGGGCTGTCGAGCCAATCGCTCGTTTTGCATGAGACAGATCTCTGGCAACGGCTCGGCTTGGTCGATAGCGAACACTCGGTTCGCAAGTTACACACACCGGCGATGTTGGCGCATTTGCTGGGCGTCTCGGTGCGTGTGATCCGGCGTTGGCATCGGCGTGGGCTGATCAAACCGGTTCGTACGCTACACCGACTGCCCTATTTCGATTTTCAAGAGGTCGCGACGGCGCGGCGCTTGGCGGCTTGGGTGGCTTCGGGTGCCAGTCCCGAGGCGATCGAGCGACGGTTGCTGCAGCTGATCGAAATCGTTCCCGACCTCCGGCGTCCGCTCGATCAATTGTCGATCCTCGTCGAAGGCAAGCACGTATTGCTGCGGCAGGGAGAGGGTTTGATCGAACCAGGAGGTCAATTGCGATTTGATTTTGATCATCTCGCTCAATCCGCCGACGGCGCAGAGTCGCGGGCACTTGATCCGCAACCCACTGTGTCGATTCGTTTTCCGGGCCCGACAGCAAGTAATTCCGTGGCTTTCCCACCGACCGATCCATCAGGGTTCGAAGCGGAAGATGATGACGAATTGTTGATGTCCGCGTACACGGCCGAGGATGATGGGGACCTCCAATGCGCGATCGATTGCTATCACGCATTACTGGCTCGCGATGGTAGCCGCGCGGAGTGGCATTTCCAAATTGCAGAGCTGCTCTACCGCCTGGGTGAAACAATTGCTGCGCGTGAACGATATTACGCCGCCATTGAAGTCGATCCGGATTTCGTCGAAGCACGGTCGAGTCTTGCCGGCGTGCTGGCCGAGACAAACCAATTGGAACTCGCTGTCGCGGCGTATCAGGGAACGCTGGCGTTGCACGATGATTACGCCGACGTGCAGTACAACCTCGCCCGGCTACTCGATCAACTTGATCGGCGCAGCGAAGCGGAGCGGCATTGGCAGCGGTTCGTTGAACTCGCTCCGGGCAGCCCATGGGCCGATGAGGCACGGGGCCGCTTGCACGCGAACGAAGACGATATCCCCAGATGAGAGATGTCTCCTTCGAACAACGGGTCCAGGAAACGCTCACTCCGCTTCGCAGCGAGCTGATTGCCGATCGAGGCAAGTCTGCTCACTGGACCGGGCGCTTGTCGGCATCGGCGCTAAGTACAGCCACCGCAATCAGTGCGCTCAGTTTGGCGTGCGATTGTCGCCGTTCCGCTCCGCCGGTCCGTGCTAATACGCACGACGCTATTGACGCGCCACGGGCGGAGCCGTCGATGGGCAGTTCAATGGGGGTCGATAATGCGAGATACCTGGATTTAATTGGGCGTGGTTGCGAGTGGTTGAAACTGCAACAGAAATCCGATGGGGGCTTCGGTGATACCGACCTGAGCCATTCCAACATCGCGACCAGCTACCTGGTATTGGCGGCGCGAGCGTTGGCCGCACGCGTGCTCGGTGAGGCGGGCAGCGACGAGTGGCCGGACGGATCTCAGGAGGCTTTGCAAAACTATTTGCAGACTGCTGGCGGGATTGCAGCATTGAGGCAGCGATATGGCACGGACAAAACGTTTGTCGTACCGATCTTGAATAATCTGGCGATCGCGGGGCTCGTGCCCTGGTCAGAAGTGGGCGCGTTGCCGTTTGAAGCGGCGGTGTTTCCGCAATCGATGTATCGATTTTTAGGGCTGCCTGTGGTCAGTTACGCGGTGCCTGCGCTGGTCGCGATCGGGCAAGCCAAATTCTGTCGCGCGGGTTGCCTGCCGCCGTGGTCCTGGGTTCGCCGAGCCGCCATCGGGCCATCGTTGCGGGTGCTAAAAAGAATGCAGCCCGACAGCGGCGGGTATCTCGAGGCGACACCGCTGACGGCATTCGTAGTGATGTCGCTGCTCGATACGCGGAGCACCTCGCCGCAGCCCAATGCCTGCCGCGACAGTGTCATCGAGAGCGGATTGACGTTTCTCGAAGCGTCGGTCGGCGCAGATGGCAGTTGGCCGATCGATACGAACCTAGCGACTTGGGTGACATCTTTGTCAATCGCCGCGTTGGCGAATGTCGACTCCGACGAAAGGGAATGGTCGAGCGGATCGCTGATCGATTGGTTGCTGTCCTGTCAGCATACGATACGGCATCCTTTTACTGGAGCGGACCCAGGAGGCTGGGGCTGGACGAATTTGTCGGGAGCTGTCCCGGATGCGGATGACACGCCAGGTGCGATGATCGCGTTATCGAAACTTCGTGACTGCGCGGATGACCACCAATCAAAGCGGATCGACACCGCCTGTGCGGCTGGCAAAGAGTGGTTGCTCGGTCTGCAAAACCGCGATGGTGGTTGGCCGACTTTCTGCCGTGGTTGGGGAAAGCTGCCCTTTGACCGCAGCAGCACCGATCTCACCGCCCACGCGATCCGCGCTTTCGCGACGCTGCCGCCGTGTTCTCGTGGTGAGGCGGCGGTCGAGCGAGGACTCAGATTCTTGCGAGCTGCACAGCGACCCGATGGCTCATGGCTACCGCTGTGGTTCGGCAATCAGGATCGCCCAGACGAGGACAATCCGGTCTACGGAACTGCGAAGGTGCTCGTTGACGCCCCAGCGAATTTGGGAGCGGACGTGATTGGGCGAGGGGTCAGCTATCTTCTGCAAAGCCAGAACGCCGATGGAGGGTGGGGTGGCGGCGCCTCGGTGACTTGGTTCCACCATGCAAGCAACGAGAGCTTAGGGGGCAACGCGAGGTCGAACGCCGTCGGCGCACCCACCTCCTTTCCCCCCAACGAGAGGCGGTCGACGATCACCAGCACGATCGAGGAAACTGCGTTGGCCATCGAGGCTTTGTCCAGTCTCTGGGGTTATCTACACAGCCAAGAGTTCTTAAAAAACTGCGAAATCCCGATTCAAACCCCTTCCCTGACCGAGTCGATGCGAGACGCTATACTGGTAGGCTCGGATTGGCTGGTGCGAGCGATTGCCGCAGGGCATCACCGCATCCCTTGGCCGATCGGTTTTTATTTTGCCAAATTGTGGTATCACGAACGCCTCTACCCCCTGATTTTCACCACCGCTGCGCTCGGCCGCGTTGCCACGTTGCCTTTCGTCTGCGGTGCCGACCACGACGACACTCCTTAGGGTTATCATTTTGTCGACTGGACATCCCCCCGCTCGAACCGATGCGCAGCGACAAAGTACGCCTCGCTCCGATTCGTCGCGTCGTCAACGCCGCAATACCAGCAGCTTGAAAGACGTTCCTGAAACGCTCGCGATGCGTGAAAGCTTGCGGGATCGTTGCCGCGAAGTCGCCGATCGGCTCGATCGAGATCACCCTTTGACCAAGGACGAGATGGAACAGGTGGCTCGGCAGATGCTCGTCGAAGCTGATCTGCCCGAAGGACTGCTGGGTTGGACGATGGTGAACATCAGTAGTGCTTTTTGGCGTCATCAACTCTCGTCAGTCCCTCCCGAGCGGCGATTGTTTCTTTTACCGCATTGCCTCAAGCACGCTGAGGGCTGTCCTGCTGACTACGATCAGTTTGGTATGAATTGCAAGCAGTGTGGTGCGTGCAGTATCGCGGACTTCCGTAGCGTCGCCGAAGACATGGGCTATCGGGTGCTCGTGGCCGAAGGTTCACCCGTCGTGATGAAAATCATCGTTGGTGGTTATGTCGACGCGGTTGTCGGTGTGGCGTGTTTGAATGTGCTCGAAAAGGCGATCGACAAAGTTCTGCTGGCGGGCATTCCCTGCATGGCGGTGCCCTTGCTTTCGAGTGATTGCCGAAACACGAAGGTGGACGAACCCTGGGTCGAAGAGATGATCCGCACCCCTTACGTGCCTGCGGCGGCCAAAACTCGCAGTTACGTGCATTTGATGCGATCGGCGGGACAATTGTTTTCTCGCGATAACCTGCACCGGCTTGCGCCACCCATGCGTGGCATCGGACTGGCCGATCCCAATGTGGGCGAGGGGAAGGATCAACCCTCCATTTCGCGTGATGCGGGCGTTGACGGTGCCGTGCAGCGTCTCCATGGCGAAACACCCGACTATTGCGTCGATGCGATCACGCCCGAACGTCTGGTAGGTGTCGATCCCATCTCTGCGACCGAGGCCATTGCCTACGACTTCCTGGCTCGCGGTGGTAAGCATTCGCGTCCGTTCATTACACTCGCCGCATATGATGCGGTCCGGGGCGGCGAAGCTACGTGCAGCGATGGCGAAGCCAAAGCTGCCGAGGTGCCCGATGCGGTGCGCCGGGCGGCCCTCAGTATCGAAACGTTCCATAAGGCCAGCCTCGTGCATGATGACATCGAGGATGACGATTCCTATCGCTACGGCCAACCCGCTGTTCATCATCGCTTCGGGGTCGCATCGGCAATCAACGTCGGTGACTATCTGATTGGGATGGGCTATCGCTTGCTCAGTCGCGGCATGGTCGGTGATGAAGTCGATGCGGCGACGCGCGTCGACCTGCTCGATTCACTCGCCGCCGCTCACATTCGGTTGTCCGAAGGCCAGGGTGCTGAGTTGCTGTGGCGGGATGCTAAGAATCGGCGGCTGCAGCCAATTGATGCACTGAAAATCTATGCCTTAAAAACCTCCCCCGCCTTCGAAGCCGCCCTCTACAGCGGAGTTCGGATCGCCGGTGAAGCATCCGCGCTGGTCGAGCCGATTCGACGGTTCTCACGCAACCTCGGAGTCGCGTTCCAAATCATCAACGATCTGAATGACTGGATCGGCGATGATTCCAATAAGCTCACCGCCGGTGCCGATGTGATCGCGGGACGGCCGACACTGTTATGGGCGCTCGCTCTGCAGCATTTGGATCAAGAGGATCAAGAAACGCTGCTCGGGCTCGCCACCGATGACTGCGACCTGACCGGGCGCGACCGACTGCGAACAGCGGAGAGTTTATACCGCAGGGCTGGCGTGTTTGATCTCTCGCTCCAATTGGTTGACAAGCATCAGGCTCGCGCCGAGCAGGTCGCCGATGAACTGGAAAGTGAACCGCTCCGTCGACTGTTCTACTTTCTCGTCGACACGGTACTTGAGCGACCCGAGATGCCCACTCCCGCCACGGTCACCTTGTCTGCGGCGATGCCGGTCGCCTGACAAGCCCCACCCTTCTGGACCGCGCCATGCCTCCCTCTACCGATCCACTGCTGCGCCGCCACATTGATATCGATTCACTGATTGCGCAATTCTACCCCGACGCCGACCAGATGGCAAAGTTCGAGCAGGTTTCCTCCTGCCCGGCGCCGTTCGACCAGTTGCTCGATCACAATAGTCACATGACGGTCACGGTGGAGGCATATCATGGCGAAGAAGTCGATGTGGTGGTACACCGAAGTTGCAATTTTCTTCGCGATGGCCGGACCGTCTGGGGTGACGATCCATCCATGCAAGGCGCGGGCGCCAATTGATTGCTGAGCAGACATTTTCCTATGCACGCGAAATCACGTTGGTCACCCACGAAACGGGGCGCGTCGTGCAGTATGGACTGGTGCGTCTCGACCCATCGACAATCGGTCACGAGGTCTGGATGGAGATCGCTGGCGAGGGCATCCCGCTTGGACGAGCGTTGATTAATCACAATGTACTTCGCTCAGTCGAGCTGGATCGATTGTGGAAGATCACACCGGGCACGGTATTGGCGTCGTTCTTAAAAACAGATCCCGGCCAAACTGTCTTCGGCCGCACCGCGCTGATCCGCTGCAACGACCAGCCTGCCATCGAATTAGTCGAGATCGTCCGTGAGTAGACCGGTCTCCCCGAGAGTCAGGCATGTGCGATATTGGCAGTAGTATCCATCCAACTTCGCCTCAGCGTCTCGGCGAGACGCTGCTCCTTAGAACCTTGGTACTTCGATCCCACGCATCATTGCTCGCAGTTCCTCATCAACTTGTTTGCCTTCGATTTCAGCTTCGGCCGTCAACTGTACACGGTGGCGAAGCACAGGCAGGGCGATGCGGGTGACATCGTCGGGGACGGCGAAGTCACGGGAGGAGAACGCTGCCAGTGTCCGGGCGGCTTGCATCAGCGAAATCCCCGCTCGCGGTGAAGCGCCAATGTGAAAGCCTGGCCAATCGCGAGTCGCCCGCACGAGCGAACTGATGTAGGTAACTAACCTGTCTTCAATCCGTACCCGACTGCACGTTTGGATTGTCTGATTGACCAGTTCCGGGTTCGTCACCCGGTTGACTTCGTTCTCTAAACGCTGGTTGAAATCAACCTGTCGCGAATGCAATTTAAGAATTTCGGTCTCTTCCAATGCTGTAGGATAATCCACGTTCAATTTGAACATGAACCGGTCCAGCTGCGCCTCGGGTAGGTTGTAGGTACCCTCACTCTCAAGTGGGTTCTGGGTCGCGAGGACCAGGAACGGGCGGGGCACCCCATGGGTCACGCCGTCGATTGTGACACTATATTCCTGCATGATCTCCAGCAACGCGGCGTGTGTTTTCGCGGGTGAGCGGTTGATTTCATCGGCGAGCAATAACTGCGTGAACACGGGGCCTGGCCGAAAGCGGAACTCGCTCTCTTTCATGTCAAATACAGGCGCTCCGGTGATGTCCGACGGCATCAGGTCGGCGGTGAACTGAATCCGCCCAAACTCACAGCCCAAAATTCGGCCGAGCGTGCGGACAAACAGGGTCTTGCCGAGTCCCGGAACCGACTCGATCAGCACGTGACCACCAGCAAATAACGCCGTCAATGTCCCGAGCACGAGCTCATCTTGACCAACGTAAAGCTTCGCAACTTCGGCTTGAATCCGTTCAAACAGTTCACCGACAGCACGGAATTCAGGATCGACCGAAGGTGCCTCATCGGGTGCGGGAGGCAAGATCGGCGGTAAAGACGAATCACTCAAAGTTTCTAACTCAGGCAGTTGGGGAGTGTTTAGCGAATGTCAGGTCGACATCAAAAAGGATAACCGCTCGATGCTAACCGGTGTTGCGCCCACCTGCAGCCCATCGGGTGCAAAAATGCGTCGGCCACCGTCGACGGGCAGGCAGACACCCGTGATGAACGTGTTCTCACACAAAAACGCGACGGCGGTGGCGACGTCGTGCGGGTCGCCAATTCGACCCACCAGAGTACTCTTAATCAATCGCACACGTGTTTCCTCATCGACATCGTCGGCCAGCATCACGGGCCCGGGCAAAACGCAGTTGACTCGGATGCTTCCGTTTCGACTGCCAAGCTCGACCGCAAGAGACCGCGTCATGACTTCGATCGCGCCCTTGCTCGGGAAATAAGCCGCGTGATCTGCGTAAGGCCGGCCCGTTGCCCAGTCGCCGATGTTGACGATCGAACCACCGTATGGTTGCGTTAGCATCATCCGCCCAGCGGCTCGCGCACAAAGCAGGGAGGCTACGGTATTGATCTGGAAATAGCGCCGAATCTCGTCACCCGAGATCGCATGGAGCGGCGTTGGTGACCAAATCGCAGCACTGTTGACGAGGATGTCCAAGCGACCGAAGTGCTGCGCCGTCTCGTTGACAATCCGGTCGCAGGTGTCGTCCTGAGCAAGCGACCCGCTCACCACGATCGCATCACGTTCAAAACGTTGGTGCCAAGACGCCGCCGCATCTGACGCCTCAGATGCGCTCGCATGCGCATGGAGCGCGACATGGCACCCACGCCGTGAAAGCTCCTCGGCGATGGCCCGACCCACTCGCGGTGCGCCACCGCCCGTGATGAGGGCGACAGGACTCTCGCAATCAAAGGTCTGTTGTAAAGTGTTCAAGTGGCATTGCCTTGCGAACTACCAAAATGATTCAACGACAATAGAGTCTTCACCTCCCCTTTTCAGCGTGCAAGGACAACGACGAAACACTCATCATGCTACACTGATAAATTATCGAACCCACCCCAGTTCTGCAACGGTTATGGTAGTTACCATGAGTTGGAAGGCCGCTCGATCACCTGCTTTGACTGCTTGCTTCACGCTGCTGGTGTGGATTGGATTCAGCCGAGCGGGTTCAACGTTCGCCGAATCACCACCCCTGCCGACGGTAGCATCGTGGCCGCGATTTCTCAATCGTGATTTTAGTGGTGCGGCCACGGTCGCCACAGACTTCGGAAGGGTCTCGGATTGGTCGTGGCAGGAACCGACCGGCTGCCGATGGAGTCTGTCGCTCGGCGATGGCTATGGGCTCGGCGTGATCGAGAAGGATGCCTACTTTCACTTCGATGCCATCGAGGGCCAAGAGCGGCTGCGAAAAATTGATATGCAATCGGGTGAGCTTTTGTGGTCCAAATCCGATCCACTTTCGTATCGCGATCTGTATGGATACGAGTCGGGGCCGAGATGCAGTCCCACGATCGATAGCGAGCAAATATTCACCCTCGGCGTGGCGGGTGCCCTGACGGCACGGAGCGCTCGCGACGGCGAGTTGCAGTGGCGCGTCGAGACGAACGAGCGATACCACGTCGTGCAGAATTTCTTCGGTGCTGGCTCCTCACCCGTCGTGGTCGGTGACGCGGTGATCACGATGATCGGCGGTAGTCCCGTAGTGGACCAGCAGATCGCTCCCGGTCGACTCGAGCGTGTGTCGCCCAACGGTTCGCTCGTCGTCGCGTTCGATCGGCACTCCGGCAAGGAACTTTGGAAGTGTGGCGAGGATCTGGCCAGTTATAGCAGTCCTCGAACATTTCTATTCGACGATCGTCAATACGTTTTAGTGTTCGCACGCGAGGCGTTGCACGTCGTCGACCCGCAGCAAGGCAAGTGCCTCGGCAAATTCAGCTTTCGATCGGATCTCGTCGAGAGCGTTAATGCAATGGTGCCCGTTGTGCAGGGAAATCGAGTCTTGATTAGCGAATGTTATGAGAGAGGTGCGGTACTCTTGGAAGTCACGATCGATGCGGGTGAGGCCATGTTCGAAGTCGTCTGGCAAGACGAGCCGGGCAATCGGCGTGCGCAGAGTTTGCGTTCGCATTTATCGACACCCGTTTTGCACGAGGGATTTTTATACGCATGCAGTGGGCGGAATGCGTCAGATAGTGATTTTCGGTGCGTCGAGTTTGCGACCGGAAAGGTTCGATGGACATCGCTCGAGAGACGTCGTAGCACCGCATCGCGGATCGGAAACGTGCTGATGGTTTTAGAGGAACGAGGTGAGCTGCACCTGGTCCGCTGCACCCCCGAGCGGTTTGACTCCATCGCAACCTGGTCACTCGACCTAGCCGCAGTCGGTCGCCCTGCGATCACCTATCCCTGCTGGTCCGCTCCCATTATTGCTGGAAGTTGTTTCCTCGTCCGAGGCGACAAAACCCTTCTCTGCCTCGAGCTCCCAACGCAACCCTGAACCCTTATTTTCCCCCGGACCCCTTTCCCTCTTCTGCTGCTGAATACTCACATATCTTGGCTCTTAGTATCGTGCTTTTCCCGCAGCGCAAACTTTTCAAGTTAGTCTACACATGTCTTCCAGAAAGAGCTGCCTGCAATGAATCCATCTCCATTCGTTGCTTTTCAAGGACCAACGCGCGGGCTTTCTCAGCTTTTGCTCTCGCGACGACCGGGTTGTTCGCCATTGCGAGAACTGCAGGCACAATTTTGCGGTAATCGTCCTTTTGGTCGAGGTCGAAAAGCCAGTCGTCTAGACCGATATCACGCCACATGAGTCCCTTCTTCGTCTGATCGTCATGGCGGCAAACGATCGCTGGGATTCCATTGGCGATGCACATGATGGGGCTGTGCATTTCGTTACCGAACAGGCCGGCCGAGCGGACATAGGTACTCAGCGCCTCATCGGTGAGCCAATAGCGGTCTCGCCAGACGACGCCGTTCTTGACATCGTCGGGTAGCAGATCAACGATCATCTCCTTGCCCAGCGGAATTTGCGTCTTGTCTTCGCAAGTGACGAGTACCTTCATACCGGTCTCGCGCACAATGCGCGTGATTGCTTCCCGGTGCGGTTTGTGGTCGTAGTCTTTGAATTGCTCATTGCGCGCGTGCTTGGCTTCATCGAACTTGTGCGTTGTGCTGACCGTCCAGTGCGGTGTTTGGCGATAGCGCGGGATGCATACTAGAAACATCCCCGTCTCCAGCTCATGCTCTTTCAAGAACTTCACCGCCGCCGCATCGTCGCGCGTCTTAACGACTCCAAACGCCGTGTCAGGCCCGAAGCCGGAATGTGGGTTGGTCAGACCATTTTCTTTGGCCAGCTTCACTGATTCGCCATCGCGGAAGTAGGCAAAATCTGCCTTGTTCAAGACATCAATGATTGCTGCCGGGGCGCTCGTCAATGTCACCCCAAGTACTCCGTATGGCTTGCGCGTTTCCTGGTGCCAGCGAGCACAATCTTTCCACGCGGGAAAGCCAGAACCGGATCCGCTCAGGTAAAAGTCACACTCTTGGAATGCGGCGTCGATCTCCGTGTTGCCTTTGACGGTTTGCACGTTGGGCCAGTGCTTTTTTAATATTTCATCCGCTCCGTCGGCGAGCGTCCCGTACCAAAAACGGATGTCAGCCTCGATGCCGTGCTTGTCGAGCAATTCGAAGAGACCGATCCAGTGGGCAATGTCGCCGATGTTGATGCTCTGCCAGCCATTGCGAACCAGAATCTTCGGCTTGCGGCCCGGTTCTGCCGCTCGGGCGAGAGATGTGATAAGCGAAGATACCGACGCAGCGCTCACGGCCGCAGCGGATGTTTGCAGAAAAGTGCGGCGTTTCATCGGCAGTGGCATGGGTTTGCGAGGGATTGGACGCGGCATGGTAGTGACCAGCGAGGCGCAGGAGTGGAGAACCCTCGTAGTCGGACATACTTGCAGTCCGTGAAATGAGGGAAAACTAGACGTGGGGTCGCTACGCGTGAGGCCTCGTCCGAGCGAAGCGCGACGGTGGGCGATAGAAAACAACCATTTCCCGCGATTTCAGATTGTCAAGAACAAGGGTCGGCGGCAGGCGCGCCGACCGAAACACCCCCTGAAATTAGCGGTTAAGCACAGGTACGTAGTATCCTGCCAAGTTAGCGGGACTGCAGCGGGGTGACGTCGCGTTCGGTGTGGCCCGTGTAGATTTGACGCGGGCGGTTGATGCGGAAACCTGGGCTGTTGTGCATTTCACGCCAGTGAGCGATCCATCCAGGCAAACGTCCAATTGCGAAGAGGACCGTGAACATCTGCACGGGGATGCCGAGGGCGCGGTAGATCACACCGGAGTAGAAGTCGACGTTGGGATAGAGTTTGCGCTCGATGAAGTACTCGTCTTTGAGCGCGACGTCTTGGAGCTGTTGGGCGACCTCGAACAAGGGGTCATCCAGATTGAGTTTGTCGAGCAGTTTGTCGCAGCAGGCACGGATGATCGTTGCCCGCGGATCGAAGTTTTTATAGACGCGGTGGCCGAAGCCCATCAGTCGGAACGGGTTGTTTTTGTCTTTCGCCATATCGACGTATTTCTTGACATCACCACCGTCTGCTGCGATTTGTTCGAGCATGTTCACGCAGGCTTCGTTGGCTCCGCCGTGCAGAGGCCCCCACAGGGCGCTAATGCCAGCGGAGATCGATGCGAATAGATTCGCATTGCTGCTGCCGACCATCCTTACCGTCGAAGTGCTGCAGTTTTGTTCGTGATCAGCGTGAACGATCAGCAGCAGATTGAGGGCCTCGGCAAAGTCCGGGTCGAGCTCGTATTCTTCCGTGGGCGTGGCAAACATCATGTGCAAGAAGTTCTCGGTGTAACTGAGACTGTTCTTGGGGTACATGAACGGCTGACCGACAGATTTCTTGTAGCTGTACGCTGCGATCGTGGGCAATTTGGCGAGTAGCCGGTAGATCGATATTTCGACTTGACGCTCATCATCGAGGCTGAGTGAATCTTGGTAGAACGTCGAAAGGGCGCCCACGACACTGGCGAGGATGGCCATCGGATGCGCGTCGCGTGGGAAACCGTTATAGAACGATTTCATGTCTTGGTGCAGCATCGTGTGCTCGCGAATCCCCGCTCGAAACGTTTCGAGTTCTTTGGGGCTGGGCAGTTCGCCGTAGATCAACAAGAACGCGGTTTCGATGAAGTCGCAACTGGCGGCGAGTTGTTCGATCGGATACCCGCGATATCGCAAGACGCCTTTCTCGCCATCGAGAAACGTGATCGCGCTGCGAGTGCTGCCGGTGTTAACGAAGCCTTCGTCGAGTGTGATCACGCCGGTTTCGGCTCGCAGGCGACTGATGTCGAGAGCTCGCTCGCCTTCGGACCCTTCAATGAGCGGAAGTTCACAGCTTTGATCGCCCATCTGGAGTTGAATCGTGTCGATTTCTTCTATCTCAAAACCGTTTGAAGACTTCATAATGGCTGCGATTCGGGTGGAGTCAGGGTGAGCAAACAGGGTGCTGGCAAGCGAGGGCCTATGCCGTATCCTGCCAGCGACTAGGTAGTGTAGCCCCGGGCCGGACGCGCGACAATCAGCGGCCGATTTTTCGAAAGGTTCATCGAACATGCATCCAGTTCGTCATGTTCGTCATCGATCCAGTCATCGTGAATGTCGCGATGAGGAACCGAGGCGATAGCCGGCGTGGCGGGCGAAACATGCTATGATCTTGAGCCAGTCGCCCCCGAGGGTGAGCAGGGTCCAATGCATCGGAAACAGTAGAGGAAACCAGAGTTGCGAGCGCACATCATGGTGGTCGAGGATGAGCAGCATCTCGGCATCGGAATCAAATACAACCTGGAAGCCGAGGGATACCGCGTGTCCTTGGTCGAAGATGGCCCGTCGGCCCTGAGATTAATTGACCTGAGCCCACAAAGCATTGATATGATCATCCTCGATCTGATGCTGCCTGGGATGAGCGGCTACACGGTTTGCCAAAAAATCCGCGACGCCGGGTTGGGACTGCCGGTGCTGATGCTTTCTGCTCGTACGCTCCCGGAGGATCGTACGCGGGGGTTCGACGTCGGGGCCAATCAGTACATGAGCAAGCCTTTTGAACTCGACGAATTACTAAGCCGGGTCAAGAATCTGTTGCAGATTTCGCGGCACGCGGTGCCAGCCACAGTGAACGGGACGGGATCTCAGGGCGGCAAAGCAGCCACGCCGCCCGCCAAGAAAGTGGAATCGATTGAGTTTGGCGATGTCTCAGTCGATTTCCGAACGCATCAGGTCAGCGTGGGGGGGAAGGCACTTCGCATGACACCAAAAGAGCTTCGTTTACTGAGGTATTTCGTCGAGAATCCCGAGCGAGTCATTAGCCGATCGGAACTACTGGTCCACGTTTGGGAGGTGTCGGGGAACTTGCAGACGCGGGCCGTCGACCAGTTCATCGCGCGCTTGAGAAAAGTGATTGAACCCGCTCCTGCCGAACCCGTGCATTTGCTGACTCTCCGCGACGCGGGATACCGATTTGTCCTGTATCCGGACGAGAAGAGTTAATAGGACTGCTCGTTGACGGTTGAGGGGAACAGTTAAGAATGCGTCCAGAGAGTGTTTCAGCGTTACTTGTTCGGAGCTCTTATCCCTCCTGTCTTGTGAGCACGGAACCCTTTATGATGGGACTCGCTGAGCTGATCTTGCGCAAAACTTCTCCCTCGCACCCATCCGACACCCGTGGCTGAACTCACCCGCTCTCAATCGTTCTTCATTCGCCACGAATTTGGGATTCGGCGACTGCACTCGCTCTTGGGCATCGTGCCGCTGGGGCTCTATATGTGCGTTCACTTAGCGACGAACGCTAGCTTGCTCGGTGGAGCGGCAGCATTTCAACGGTCGGTGTATTATATACATTCTCTCGGTCCGGCGTTGCCGATCGTGGAGTGGGGTGGGATTTTTCTGCCGCTTCTGTTCCATGCGATCATTGGTGTCTGGATCATTCGCACAGGGAAGTCGAATGTTAGCCGATACCCCTACACGGCCAACAAGCGTTACACGTGGCAGCGTTGGACAGGATTGATCGCGTTCGTGTTTCTGTTGTTTCACGTCCTACACCTTCAGGGCTGGTTTCACTTCGGGCCGTGGTTAGCGGTGATGCGGCCTCTCGGGTTTGCTCAGTTCTATCCTTACAACGCAGCCTCGTCTTTGGCGCTGGCGATGGATGAATGGGTGTGGGGCTTCTGGCCCGCGTTTTACTTGGTCGGTGTGATGGCGACCGTCTATCATCTTGCCAATGGATTGTGGACAGCAGGGATCACGTGGGGACTCTGGACTTCGGCGGCCGCAATGCAGCGTGCGACCAAGGTCTGCACGGTGTTCGGTGTGCTATTGGGGATTGTGGCTTTGGCAGCTTGGTGGGGAGCAGTCTCGATGGGCCCCGAGGATATTGCGAGGGCCCGCGACCGAGAGCAGCAAATGTTCGATGCTGCCGTCGCCACTGGTCTAGCTTACGATGATCCTCATAAACGCTTCCTCGACGACCACGCCGCTCCACCGAGCAAGGGCAACATTGAGGCGACATTCATTGAAGAAACGATTGTCGTCGCACCCGATTCGCAGTAGCTCCACCCGTTCTTCCGCTCCTTTACTCGCTCTCCTGGTTCCGTTCGGACACGAAGGTTTTTCAACATGGCAGCGTCCAATCAACCCGCCCGTGTGGTCGTCATCGGTGGCGGTCTCGCCGGACTCGCATCGACGATGAAGCTCTGCGAACTCGGCGCGACGGTCGATCTGATCAGCCTCACGCCGGTCAAACGTTCCCACAGCGTCTGTGCCCAAGGTGGGATCAATAGTTGCAACGATCAAACCCGTCAACTGGGCGATGAAGAATGGAATCACTTCGACGATACCGTCTATGGCGGTGACTTCCTCAATCATCAACCACCCGTCAAAGAGATGGCAATGTGGGCACCGAAGGTGATCGAGCTGATGGACCGCCTCGGCGTGCCTTTTAATCGCACCGAAGAAGGTTTTATCGATCGTCGCCGCTTCGGTGGGACACTGTTCAAGCGAACCGCGTTCGCCGGTGCCACGACGGGCCAGCAATTGCTTTATGCACTCGACGAGCAAGTCCGTCGCCGCGAAGCGGAGGGCTCGGTTCGTAAGTACGAGTTTTGGGATTTTCTCGGTCTTGTCCAAGATGAAACGGGGCGCTGCCGTGGTGCTGTCGCTCAGAATATGACAACCATGGAAATTCGATCGTTCCCCGCCGACGCCGTCGTGGTTGCGACCGGGGGATGTGGATTGATCTATGGCCGCAGCACGATGAGCGTGTTCTGCACCGGAAGTGCCGCCAGTCGCTGCTTCCAGGCCGGTGCGAAGTACGGTAATGCCGAGTTCATCCAAGTTCACCCAACCGCAATTCCGGGTGCCGACAAGCTGCGCTTGATGAGCGAATCGGCTCGCGGGGAAGGCGGCCGAGTGTGGGTGCCGCGAAAGGCTCAGGATCCGCGTGAGCCGAAACAGATCCCTGAAAAGGAACGCTATTACTTCCTCGAAGAACGTTACCCCGAGTACGGCAATCTCGTTCCGCGCGACATCGCGACGCGTGAGATTTTCGATATCTGTGTGAATGAAGGACTCAGCGTCGAGTCGGATCGCATGTGCGTGTATCTCGATTTGACGCACATTCCTCGCCATGAACTCGACCGCAAGCTCGGTGGTATCCTGGAAATTTACGAAAAATTCCAGGGCGTCGATCCACGCGACGAGCCGATGAAAATTTTCCCCGCTGTCCACTACAGCATGGGCGGATTGTGGGCGGATTACGTCAAGAGCGCCGACGGCGGGCTCGAAGCGGGTGCGCCTCGCAATCACATGACCAACATCGAAGGTTTGTATGCGATGGGCGAGTGTGATTACCACTACCACGGCGCGAATCGGCTCGGAGCGAACTCATTGCTCTCGTGTATCTTTACGGGGCTGTTCACCGGCTCGTCAATCATCAACTACGCAGCCTCCCAGAGTTCGGGAGCAGCGGATGTGCCGGAGGAACTACTCGCTAGCGCTGTTAAAGCCCAACAGGACCGGCATGACCACCTGCTGCACGGAAACAAGGACAGTCACGAGAACCCGTATCTCATCCATCAAGAGCTGGGCGATCTCATGACCCGCGTTGCCACGGTGGTTCGCAAAAACGATCAATTGTCCGAAGCGATCGTGAAGCTCGACGAGTTGCACGAGCGGGTGATGAAAGTGAACCTGGCGGACACGGGCGCGTGGACGAATCAAAACGTGGTTTTTGCCAAGGCGCTCCAGGATATGTTCCCGATCGCCAAAGCGTTGCTCCACGGCGCACTGCAGCGTGATGAATGCCGGGGGGCCCACTTCAAACCTGATTTCATTAAACCGCCGTTGACGTCGGACGATCCTGTCGAGCGACGCCAACAAGCCGAAGCTTGGTGTGATGCGTTCCAAGCGAACAACGAAAAGTATCTTAAGAGCACGATCGCGACTTGGAACGCCGAGACCAACCAGCCGGTACTGACGTATGAAGATGTCGATACGTCACTGATTCCTCCGCGTCCCCGTCTCTACGGGCTCGTCGGCGCCGAGGCGATCGAAGAGGTTTGGAATGAACGGGCCGCTGCGTTGGCCGCCGACAATCAATCCAAACGGTACGCCGGTTCGCACTAATTCAATATTTTATATCCATTATTTCAACTTTTGCCGCTTAACGGGTCTTAACAACGATGACCGCGTCGGAAACCACGATTAAGAATCGTCCCCAGTTCATCAACGTCCGTGTCCTCCGCCAGGATGAACCAGGTGGGAAATCATATTGGGAGTTGCATCAAGTCAAATACGAACGAGAGATGAACGTCATCAGCGTGCTGCAGCGAATCGCTGCCCAGGCCACCACGGTCGATGGCAAGAAAGTCACACCCGTTGCTTGGGATTGCGGCTGTCTCGAAGAGGTCTGCGGCTCCTGCACGATGGTGATCAATGGTCACGTGCGCCAAAGTTGTAGTGCGCTGGTCGACCGCCTGCTGGCCGAGAACCCAGATGAAATCGTGCTTCAGCCGATGGCGAAGTTTCCAGTCATTCGCGACTTGATGGTCGACCGGGCACGACTGTTCCGAAGTCTGAAGCGAATCAAGGGCTGGGTGCCAGTCGACAGCTATTACAACCTCGGCCCTGGTGAACGGATTTCGCAGAGCGAGCAAGAACGCAATTATCCGCTGAGTCAGTGTATGAGCTGTGGCTGCTGTCTCGACGCTTGCCCCCAATATCAAAAGATCGAATTAACACAAAAAGACGGCGAGAGCAACGATGAGTTCGAGCAGCGTCAAAACGCCGCGTTCGATGAGTCTTTCATCGGTGCTGCCGCCATTTCACAAGCAATGCTTTTTAACAACCACCCGACCGGCAAGGCACTCGCTGGCGCGAGACTCGACGCATTGTCCGGTCCAGGCGGCGTGACAAACTGCGGAAATGCTCAAAACTGCGTCGCGGTTTGCCCGAAGGAAATCCCTCTGACGACCTCGATCGCCCGTACTGGACGCGCCACCACGCTGCACGCGATTAAGAAGTGGTTTGAACGGTAGGTGCTCCAATCGGGTCACTAGCAGATCGTAGTGACGCTCTGTAATGATGCGAGACGGGTAAAATCATACCAACAATCCACTGGGAATCACCCGATGCCGAGTGCGACGTCGACTACGTGCTGCTGCACGCCCGCGACTAGGATCCTATCCGAAAAAGCTCATGTCGCGATGAGCAACAGCTTCGGCTTTGGCGGCCACAACGCCTGCCTCGTCGTCGGCCGTATCGGGGCGATTGGCGCTCAGCTCTCCGAGCTGAAAGCGTGCGTGTATTGCGGTGTCCAGTTGCCGACCGACGGCTCCGCCCGTCTGGAGCTCCAGCCGAGGTGCGCTGCGCACGAGGCCTCCCGCTTCCTGCCTCACACTCACACTCCGACGCGCCGACGGTTCCCGAGCGTCCCACCCGCACCCGGCGCGTTGGCATACCGCAGGAACCCTGATATCACCCCAGCGATGAGTCCCTCTCGCCAATCAGCGTATCAGCGGGACTCTTGATCGTCTTGCCAAGCTCCTGCCCCACGTGCACGAGGAGAACAGAAAGGGAGAACAGAAAGGAGAACAGAAAGGGACAGGCATCTTCTGCTTGACCGTTCCGCTCGAACGCGTACGATAGAAGCGGTCGCGATGGTTGCGCGGCCAGGCTGTTCCTCCTAGTGGAGACGATCGGATGCCCCGTCAAGCTCGTGGTGAAGTTCTCGATCCGTCCGAAGTGCAGGTGGTGCATTGCATTCAGCGATGTGTCCGCCGAGCGTTTCTCTGCGGTGACGATCCGTTGACGGGGAACTCGTACGAACACCGTCGTGGTTGGATTCGCGATCGACTGGAGTTCTTGGCTTCGGTTTTCGCGATCGATTGCTTGACTTTTTCGGTGATGCACAACCACATTCACCTCGTCCTGCGCAGTCGGCCTGACGTGGTGGCGGCATGGTCCGACGAGGAAGTGGCGCGGCGTTGGCTGCGGTTATTTCCACGACGGCGCAACGAGGATGGTTCTCCCGCCGATCCCAGCAAGCCGGAGCTGGACATGATCCTCAATCAGCCCGACGTGCTGGCGGAAAGGCGACGACGGCTCTCCGACATCAGTTGGTGGATGCGCTGCGCAGCGGAGAATATTGCTCGGAGGAGCAACGCCGAAGACGAGGTTCGCGGGCACTTTTGGGAGGGTCGATACCGAGCGCAAATTTTACTCGATGAATCCAGTTTGCTCGTCTGTGCGGCGTATGTGGACCTCAATCCGATCCGTGCGGCATTGGCAGCGACGCCGGAGACCAGTGAGTACACCGGGGCGAAGGATCGGATCGACGATCTGAGCGAGCGAGAGGATCGCAGTCGGCCCAGCACGCACGATTGGGAGCGGAGTCGTCGTCGGCGACGTAGCGGTTGGATGAGTCCGATCGAGATTGATGAACAGTCAGACCAGGTCGGCCCCGCCGTGGAAACGTCAGGACGTCGGGCCAGCAGCAAAGGCTTCCTGTCGGTGTCGATGGCGAGGTATTTGGAGCTGCTCGACTGGACTGGTCGTCAGTTGCGAGCCGATAAAATCGGCAGTATTCCGGCACACCTACAACCGATCTTGCAGCGGATTGGACTGGACACTCACGGTTGGTGCGATGTGGTGCGGAAGTTCGGTCGCATTTTCAAGCGGGCGGCGGGCACGCCCGAGAGTCTCGCGGGCGAAGCGTGCCGTCGCGGGCAGGGCTGGCTGTGTGCTCGCGAGAACCCGCTGGGTTTGTCTTCGATCTAGCCCGCTGCAAACCGCCTGCCTTGGAAGTCAGTTGGAGATAACTGCTGCGCGGTCAGGTTCTGCGTACCGATTCGGACTCATGTCACCTGCGTCAAATCGCCGATTGCTCGCCAAGAGCCCATTGGATTTTCAGTTCTTGGTGTCAAGCGATCCGCCGCCGGACACGAGTCGCAACTTGGGTGGCGTCTTGATTTTCTTAACCCAAGTGAGAATATGGGTGGCCTCAAAATTTGCTGAGGGAACGTCATCGCATACCGCCGCAGCCACTTCGGGAACCAAACCCGGTCGCTCTCCCCCACGCCGTCGGCAGACGCCACAGCGATCTCAAATTTCAAAAGTGTCATCAGAATGATCCTTCGAGTTGACGGGGTTGCCTTTGCTGCCTTGGAAGACTATCATCAACTACCACTCTAGCGGCCTGCGGGGTATTGGTCAAACGTCCCCACTCACTTAGGTCGTATTGGCAAAATTCCCGAATACGACCCTACTGACAAGGGTTGAAACTATTGTTCGTAGGTGCTGGTGACCGCTCAGGACTGACTGCCGCAACGTCCAACGCTTGAATCAAGCACCCGCGATGCCCGGTTGCGGTAGCCCAACGCCCGAATCCAGTGACCGCGGTGCTCGGCAGCGGTAACCAACGCCTGAAATCCGACGCCCGAATTTGCTTGCGTCCGGCTTGGTGACTCGATACGATTGCGGTATCGCCGACCGTGGGTAGCGTGTCGCTACGCGCTTGACCCAGGGTACGCTACGAACAATCGAATGAACGGGAGTATGCTGCTCTTGCGGCAATTCAACCTCTGTCACGTCGTCGAGTTTACTCGCCATTTGTACTATTTCGATTTGGCCCGCATACCCCGTTATTCGTAGCGTTCGTAGGCGCTGGTGACCGCTCAGGACTGACTGCCGCAACGTCCAACGCTTGAATCAAGCACCCGCGATGCCCGGTTGCGGTAGCCCAACGCCCGAATCCAGTGACCGCGGTGCTCGGTAGCGGTAACCAACGCCTGAAATCCGACGCCCGAATTTGCTTGCGTCCGGCTTGGTGACTCGATACGATTGCGGTATCGCCGACCGTGGGTAGCGTGTCGCTACGCGCTTGACCCAGGGTACGCTACGAACAATCGAATGAACGGGAGTATGCTGCTCTTGCGGCAATTCAACCTCTGTCACGTCGTCGAGTTTACTCGCCATTTGTACTCTTTCGATTTGGCCCGCATACCCCGTTATTCGTAGCGTTATTTGGCTCAAGAATGTTTGCTGCACCGCCCGTCGTAAATCTGCTTGTGATTCGATCGCCTGACATCGATCGTGCGGTGACGTTCTACCAGCGGATGGGCATGCTGTTTGATCGGCACGCGCACGGCAAGGGACCGGAACACTACGCTTCCGACGTTTGTGGATTCGTATTTGAAATCTACCCGCAACGAAATACTGACGACATCACGACCAACACGCGAATTGGGTTCAACGTTGACGATGTGGATGGCGTGATTGATCTACTCCGCAAAATTGATGCTACAATCGTGACGAAACCAACCGACACTGAATGGGGACGCCGTGCTGTCGTCAAGGATTTCGATGGCCACACTGTCGAACTCGTGACGCCTGTGAATCGCGAAGCGATGATCGAGGAAAATTACAGCAGCGCAACACCTACTGGCGACACGAAAGACGCCAAATAACTAAGCCGTGAACCGGAGAACGGCTTGCATGGTTTTACAAATGGAAAGTCAACTGTCCGTTCCCGGTTACGGCAATCGTTCGTAGGCGCTGGTGACCGCACTGCACCGTATGCCGCAACGTCCAGAATTTCCAACGCCTGAATCCAGGGTCTGAGATGTCCGACGCCTGAATTCAATGCTGCTGATTTCCAACGCCTGAAACTCTACGCTCGAATTTGCTTGCGTCTGGATTGGAGACTCGATACGATTGCGGTATCGCCAACCGTCGGTGGCGTGCCGCTACGCGCGTGATCGAGTGGACGCTACGAACAATCGAATGCACGGGAGTATGCTGCTCACGCGGCAATTCAAACTTTTTCTGATTTATCAAGTTCAATCGCGGTCCCACCTCTTTCGATTTGGTCCGCATACCCCGTGATTCGTAGCGTTCGTAGGCGCTGGTGACCGCTCAGGACTGACTGCCGCAACGTCCAACGCTTGAATCAAGCACCCGCGATGCCCGGTTGCGGTAGCCCAACGCCCGAATCCAGTGACCGCGGTGCTCGGTAGCGGTAACCAACGCCTGAAATCCGACGCCCGAATTTGCTTGCGTCCGGCTTGGTGACTCGATACGATTGCGGTATCGCCGACCGTGGGTAGCGTGTCGCTACGCGCTTGACCCAGGGTACGCTACGAACAATCGAATGAACGGGAGTATGCTGCTCTTGCGGCAATTCAACCTCTGTCACGTCGTCGAGTTTACTCGCCATTTGTACTATTTCGATTTGGCCCGCATACCCCGTTATTCGTAGCGTTCGTCGGTAACCCAACGCCCAGCCCCTGGCCGACGTTCAGGTCCCGTTCAGTGCTGAGTTTCCATCGCACGTTTGACTTCGTTACACTTCTGTTAATGCCACGGCATTTGACACGTCGCCGATCGTAGACGACGAACCATTCCGATTCACGGCAGCGGCCAGGAAGCGTTTATGGGAATTTCAAATCAACACATGGCCGCTCCGTGATCGGCGGCGTTCGTAGACGCTGGTGACCGTTCAGGATTGACTGCCGCGACGCCCAAGGCTCGAATCTAGCGGCCGCGACCTCGATGCTCGGCAGCGGTAACCAACGCCTAAAGCCCGACGCCTGAATTTGCTTGCATCCGGCTTGGCGGCTCGGTACGATGGCGGTATTGCCGACCGTGGGTAGCGTGTCGCTACGCGCGTGATCCAGGGTACGCTACGAACAATCGAATGCACGGGAGGATGCTGCTCTCGCGGCAATTCACCGTTGTTTGTGTCATCGACTTTAATCGCGATTTGAATCTTATCGATTTGGTTCGCATCCCCCGTGATTCGTGGCGTTATTTGGAGTAAGTTGCATGCGATTATTTACACCGTTTCACCTTGTCGCTTTCGTTCTTTTGCTTGCCTCCTCTCACGCCCTTGCACAAGAGAAGGCAACCGATCGGTCGCTCGTTGCGATCGAGGGAACTGGCGTGTCCCTGAAGAAACCTAACGGGTTCAAGCGAGCCGAAGCTTTTAATGGCTTCCAGCAAGAAGGCACAGGTTCGTCTGTCATGGTGACCGTCATACCTGGGCCATTTTCAGAAGTTACGAAGGGATTCACGAAGGAGGTACTTGCGACCCGAGGAATTCGTTTGCTTTCAAAACGTGACGTTAGGATTGCTGGTCGGGCAGGAATATTGCTGAACGCTTCGCAGGATGCCTACGGCCAAGAGTTCCAAAAATGGATTTCTGTTGCCGGTGATGAAACCAAGACGCAGATGGTTACTGCAACATTTCCGACTTCAAAGTCCGGGGAATTGAGCGAAGCGATGCAGATCGTCGTGTTGTCGGCGACGCCCTCACGCACTACTCGAGACACTCCATCACTGCCATTCGAAATCGGTTCCGTCGAAGGGTTAGCGAATGTCAAGCAGATCGGAGCAATGGGTAGAATGGTTGCTTTTACCAAAGACGGGACGATCCCGGCTACCCAACCTACGGACCCTTTGTTTGTTGTATCGCCGTCACTTGGCGATGTACCAATCGACGATCAACGAACATTTGCTGAGCGACGACTAAATCAGACCGCTCACACCAATATCGACGGTATCGAGAGTGTTTCTGAGATAACTATCGATGGCATCAAAGCGATTGAGATCGAGGCTATCGGTCGTGATCAAAAATCCGAAAGTAAGTTGAGGGTGTATCAGGTCATGTTATTCCCGAAACGCGGTGGCTATGTTTTGATGACTGGGTTAGTAGGCTTCAATGAGAGCGACAGCTATTTTCCGAAGTTCAAATCGCTCGCACGAACCTATCGGTCACTCTCAAACGCAAGCAAATAACAATCCCGTGAACCGGAGTCGCGTGTCAAGCGTTTTGACGATGGCAAACTTTTTCGACGCGACCCGGTTACGGGTAGCGACTATGAAGTCCTAGGTTTGACAAGTACCAGTTGCCATGTTTTCAGGAATTGTTTTTGTCACATCGCGTGGGTTCTCGAATGGTGATTGGTTGATGAGTTTTGAGGAAGTGATCCACTGGAGCGACTCACAGGCAACTTCAGTCAAGGATGTTGATTAAACGACTATTCGAGGTGTGGACGCATTTGAACTCTTATAGATCCGCCTCGGGCGGACTGTGTCCTCTCAGTTATCCATGCACGGTTCAACGATCTTTGGACGATCATGTTTGCGTGGTGGGTGCAGCTTGCCTGGAGGCTTCCCAGTCTCGTGATGAGGCTTTGAGCAGCAAGCTACCTTCCCTTGGTGTGGCACATTCTTTAGGGCGACGTGTCTGAACTTTCTACGATTCGCTGCTGCGAATCGATCCTAATGCGAAAGCCTCAGTGTCCACTTGTCTCGGTGCTTCACACACTTGGGTTGGTCTTGTCCTTGGTCTGTTGTCTTGGTGAGAAACGGTTGTGGGCTTCTTGGAAACTCCGATGTGAGGTGAGCTGGTCGTGAGAATTGATCGTTGAGATGAGTAATAAGAGCAACGAGGTCCAATTCGTTACGCCGATGTCGAAGCATCAGCCACCCGGTACTGGTTGTCCTCGTCGCTCGATGGTTTTAATAGAGCGCCGCCGACGGAAGGTTGCGTGAGCGGTTTTCCAGGCATCGCTCAAGTATCCAATGCTGGGTTCCGACGCCCGCAACAAGTTTCGATTCGCGAAGGACGATTTCTCAAACAGATCATTGGACACTTGAGCCATGGAGTGCCGGGATAAAACCGGTTTGGAATCGAGAATGAAAGTTTCTTACGAGGAAGGTCTAACCAACTACTTCGGCCTCCGGCGGAGGTGCGACGAAGGTAACAACGTCGTGCTGAGCGTCCGTGCAGGGGGAAGCGTAGGCCAGCTAATTGAGCTCCGAAATCAGGTCTTCCATGTGCCGACCGTGTCATATGCGTCGGGAAGGCAACACCAGCTACACCGCTTTGGTAAGGGTAGTCTGGACATGGCGGAGTCGAAGAACCTGTGCATGCGTGGAAAATTCCAAACGCGAGAACCGGGAAGTCCCATTTGCCCCTGGGGTCAAGTCGTGATGACTCACTGCCAGGGCGACCAGCGAACCTCTATGAGCGCAATTCTGGTATGAACGCGGATGGGATGGCAGATGAGGCCGTAGTACCGTCGACGCGGGTGAACAAAGCTGCGACCGCAGTGGCGGAATCCGCCGAGGAAAGGGACCTCACTGAAGGGAAGTATTGCCGGATTGGCGTCGATGCTTCGGACTCTGAGCCGGAACAAATATCAATTGGAGCGTCACGGGAAATCACGACGGGTAGCGTCACAGTGTGTCGCGATCGTTTGACCCAACGGAGGAGCCGTATGAGTCAAGGCTCACGTACGGATCTGTGCGGGGGGCGGCTGGCAACAGCCGTCCCTACCGCGATCCTAAAAAAACCTCCAGTCACCATCTCGCACGCTTCCGATGGATGAGCTTTTAAAAAATGGCGAGCAAGGCCGATTCGTTACGCCGATGTCTGAGCATCAGTCGGAAATTGCTGGCTTTCTTGCTCGCCGTGGTTTGGGTGTTTTGGTTTCGGGTTTCTCGCTTGATGGGGATGTGGTCCGAGGCGACCGCATTGATGTGGAGTTTGCTGGCTTACGCTTTGGCGTCGCGGCCTTGGGTGATCGGGTTGTCTTGGACGCGAGAGCTTCAGCGGCCTCTTTCGCCGAGCGGGCCTCCTGACGATGGCGTTTCTTACGCTGATCGCTGTTCTCTTTGGGTTTCATGTTTTGCAGCGAGTCTTTGAGTGCTGGTGACATTCGTCCAAACGACTCAGTGACTTGGATCATTTGCTTCGGGTCCCAATCCTTTTCATCTCGGAGCATCGCCCAGGCGATGACGGCGATCTTGCGGGCCAACGCGATAGCTGCCTTTTTCTTGCGAGTCTTCTGTTTGCCGCAGATCCGCTCGTAGACACCTTTGGCCCACGGGTTGTACCGCAGCGAGGCCCAAGCACATTCGACCAGGATCGTACGTGCGAGAGGATTGCCACGCTTGGTGATGCGTCCGTTGCGATCGGTTTCGCCCGATTGGTATTGCCGCGGAACGAGACCGAAGTAGGCCGAGACTTGGCGTCCATTTTCAAAGCGATGCGGATCGTCGATGCAAGCGACCAGGATCTCGGCGGTGCGTGGCCCGACTCCGGGAATCGTTTGCAGCCGAATGATTCGCGGGTCAGTCTTGCCGATCGCTTCGAGTCTCTTGACGACGACGCCCATTTGCAGGATCAACGAATCGAGAATCGTCAATTCGATGTCGAGCTCGCCCTTCCATAGCTCGTTGGATCCACAGTCGACCAGCGGCGTGCGAAAGGAGTTGATATGCTCGCGGCCAGTGTGCCATGCTTTGTCTCCTGCGTCGATCGTGATGCCCTGATTGACGAACCAAGCACGGATCGCGTTTTTGCATTTGTTGATGCGTCCGTCGAGCGTCTTGCGATATTTGACGAGCGAGCGGAACTCGCGATGTTCGGGCGATGGCATGTGGACGGCCTTGAGCTCGCCCATCGCGGACATGCGAGCAAGCTTCAAAGCATCGTCTTTGTCGGTCTTGCGTTTCACGTTGGCCCACCGCCACGCCTCCTCGTTGGTCGAGCAGACGAGCGTGGCGAGGCCCAGCGATTTGGCCACATCATTGATCCACCCCGAGGGTCCGCACGACTCCATGACGACGAGGTCGGCTTTGCAGTCCTGGAAGATGCTGGCGATCTGATCTCGCGTGGTGGGCGTGGTTAGGAAGCTGGTTTTTCGAGTTTCGCTGTTGAAGAAGCAGCAAACGGAGTTGAACTTGCCGAGATCGAGTGCGAGAATGTTCATGTGATTCTGTCCTTGCGTTTGTTGGGTGGAGTAAATGTGACTGACAGCTCATTCTGTCATGATCACGGGTCCGAGTCGCCAGTTTTTTACGAATGGCTCCCACCCATCAAACCTAGGACTTACATGGATTCTTTCGTAGGCGCTGGTAACCTCGCTGAACCGCAGGCTGCAACGTCCAACGCCTGTGATTTCCAACGCCTGAGGCCCGACGCCGGAAATTGCTTGCTTTCGGAATTGCGAATCGATACGATTGCTGTATCGGTGAGGTGTCGCGACGCTTGTAATCGATTGTACGCTACGAACAATCGAATGCACGTGAGTATGCTGCTCACCCGGCAACTAACCTTTTTTGATTCATCAAATTCAATCACGGTTCCACCTCTTTCGATTTGGAACGCATACCACGTGATTCGTAGCGTTATTTGATTCAAGGATATTAGATGCAAGACGACCGATCTCCTGTAGAGACCATCTGCTATTGCTTCGCCCTTGCTGAGCGGATCGGCATGCAGCGATCCGATGTCCATTTTACATCTTTCGGGCCGATAGGCGGTCTAATCGATATTCGCGTGTTTATCGGGAATGAAACCACATCAGGTCCAGCGACCGATGTTATTGCTTCGCTGTAACACGCTGCTGATTGTGGGTCTCCGTTGAAAGACGTGCTAACTGATCGCGGATTTCAATGGATTCCTGGGGAGTCACGTCAGACATGAATCGAATGGCAAGACATGGTCCGTCTTTATAGAGTGCCAAATGGCCCCTGCTCACCACGTCATTGAACGCAGGCCCAAGTTCTTTGCACGCTGCCGTCAAAACGCGGTGGATGTAATTCACCCCCTCGATTAGCTGCATCCCCGTCCGATCGAATGGATCGCCCTCGCACATCGAAGTGTACTCACAAATCCCAGTGAAACCGTCTTCTGATCCGTGGCTGACTTTAATCATACTCTCACTTCTCCGTCAAATAACAAAGCCATGCAACGGAGTCGGGCGTTGCGCGTATTGGAAATTGAAATCTCAACGGCCCGACCCGCTGATGGCTAGCGTTATTTGATTCAAGGATATTTAGACGCATGAATGAACATGAAGTCGTGGACGCGATGATTAGTCAACTCAAACGAACCAGATTGCATAACTGGGAGCAGGAAGGCTACAAGCCGTCGCTGTTTGACATTTTTTGCAAGTCTCCGCGAAATGAAAATGGAACGCCAATACTGTTCGGCGACAACATCCGAGATAGCATTCGAGAGCAGATCGGAGACGAACTTGCTTCCGACCAGGAACTTGAGGCTCTCATGAATCTCGTGTGCGAAGCCTGGAATGAATGGAAGTACGCTGTCGAAAACTGGCCTACTCCTTGATTCTGTGACGTGATGACCTCTCTGTGAAAATATGGCAGCCATCGTCTCCAATTGGGCCAATCCAATACCCGTCGTATTCGCTGACTGGCTTCGGGTGCCCTTTAACGATCATCACGTCTCGACCACGATCAACCACATGACACAAACTCGTGATGCGACCCTTTGGCTCGCTCCAAAGATACAACCCAGGTGCGATCGGTGGGTCGGATGTCCATTCGGTGAGTTTGCTGTCAGATGGTTTCATCTGAACACCGTCAATGTCGCTTCTAAAGACTTCTGGCATAACACTTCTCCGTCAAATAACAAAGCCGTGAACCGGAGGACGGCGTTTAGGTTTAATGGATGGAAACTCTCACTGCCGTCCCCGGTTACGGCCAGCGTTCGTAGGCGCTGGTGACCGCTCAGGACTGACTGCCGCAACGTCCAACGCTTGAATCAAGCACCCGCGATGCCCGGTTGCGGTAGCCCAACGCCCGAATCCAGTGACCGCGGTGCTCGGCAGCGGTAACCAACGCCTGAAATCCGACGCCCGAATTTGCTTGCGTCCGGCTTGGTGACTCGATACGATTGCGGTATCGCCGACCGTGGGTAGCGTGTCGCTACGCGCTTGACCCAGGGTACGCTACGAACAATCGAATGAACGGGAGTATGCTGCTCTTGCGGCAATTCAACCTCTGTCACGTCGTCGAGTTTACTCGCCATTTGTACTATTTCGATTTGGCCCGCATACCCCGTTATTCGTAGCGTTCCCCGACTGACGGCAACTCTCGTCTTCAGCTCGCAGCGAACCGACCTCCTATCGAAGCTTTCATTGGCCATTCAAGAACACGAGCTGACCCGCCGCGATTGGGATAGGCGATTTGGAGGTTGGTCTGCAATTCTCGCTGGAATCGCAACATGCGGATCGCTTGCCTTCGGTTACCACGCACTCTGGGCTGCGTTTTTTCTGCTGATCCCGCTCTACGTATTGCTGCGTTTTTCCACGCCGGTTGGCGGATATCGGTCGCCAGTGATCAGTCGCTGGTCACTGCTATTGGTTCCAATACTGTTCGTCGTGATCCCTGCCTTGCTTGCGCTATCTCGCTACGTAGCATCAAGCGTGCTACGATGAGTGTATGCACAAAAACGCGGGGAACCATGCCGTGCACCGGAGCGGCGTCAATGCGTTTTCTGATGGAAGCTTTCACTCTCGCCGCCCTGTGACGGCGGCCGTTCGTCGGTAACCCAACGCCCAGCCCCTGGCCGACGTTCAGGTCCCGTTCAGTGCTGAGTTTCCATCGCACGTTTGACTTCGTTACACTTCTGTTAATGCCACGGCATTTGACACGTCGCCGATCGTAGACGACGAACCATTCCGATTCACGGCAGCGGCCAGGAAGCGTTTATGGGAATTTCAAATCAACACATGGCCGCTCCGTGATCGGCGGCGTTCGTAGACGCTGGTGACCGTTCAGGATTGACTGCCGCGACGCCCAAGGCTCGAATCTAGCGGCCGCGACCTCGATGCTCGGCAGCGGTAACCAACGCCTAAAGCCCGACGCCTGAATTTGCTTGCATCCGGCTTGGCGGCTCGGTACGATGGCGGTATTGCCGACCGTGGGTAGCGTGTCGCTACGCGCGTGATCCAGGGTACGCTACGAACAATCGAATGCACGGGAGGATGCTGCTCTCGCGGCAATTCACCGTTGTTTGTGTCATCGACTTTAATCGCGATTTGAATCTTATCGATTTGGTTCGCATCCCCCGTGATTCGTGGCGTTCGTAGGCGCTGGTGACCGCTCAGGACTGACTGCCGCAACGTCCAACGCTTGAATCAAGCACCCGCGATGCCCGGTTGCGGTAGCCCAACGCCCGAATCCAGTGACCGCGGTGCTCGGTAGCGGTAACCAACGCCTGAAATCCGACGCCCGAATTTGCTTGCGTCCGGCTTGGTGACTCGATACGATTGCGGTATCGCCGACCGTGGGTAGCGTGTCGCTACGCGCTTGACCCAGGGTACGCTACGAACAATCGAATGAACGGGAGTATGCTGCTCTTGCGGCAATTCAACCTCTGTCACGTCGTCGAGTTTACTCGCCATTTGTACTCTTTCGATTTGGCCCGCATACCCCGTTATTCGTAGCGTTCGTAGGCGCTGGTAACCTCGCTGAACCGCAGGCTGCAACGTCCAACGCCTGTGATTTCCAACGCCTGAGGCCCGACGCCGGAAATTGCTTGCTTTCGGAATTGCGAATCGATACGATTGCTGTATCGGTGAGGTGTCGCGACGCTTGTAATCGATTGTACGCTACGAACAATCGAATGCACGTGAGTATGCTGCTCACCCGGCAACTAACCTTTTTTGATTCATCAAATTCAATCACGGTTCCACCTCTTTCGATTTGGAACGCATACCACGTGATTCGTAGCGTTGAACTTAATCGAATTGCTCCGGTGCCCCGCAGGGTATTCAGCATCCAGGTGCCTGGCCGCATCCCTGCGGGTAGAGGGCTGGCATCCATGCCAGCCAAGAACTGAAGTGATGAGCTGCGCTCGCTGTTTTCTTTTTTTCTTTGGCGTGCCGCTGTTGGATACGCGCCCTCTCCGCTGAGGTGATTCTCAGCCAGCATGTCGAAACGAGCGTGCTGTAATTACACCCATCAGGCCGTGAGATGGGTGCGGCCCAGGCCAGCGGTAGTCGGCCGATTGTAGGGGATGTGAGCTACAACTATTTCTTCCGTTTAACGATTAAAGTGATTAAAGAGGTTGCGCTTTTTGTGACGGCAATTCTACTGGGTCTCCTACTTGGCCACTCCCACTTCGGGAGCTGGCAAGTTACCTATCCACTGGAATGCCCAGCATGACTCCGTACCAAAAACGTCTTTGCCCACTCACCCGCCGCTTGGCAGAGGACATGAAAATCCGCAACATGGCCGGCGCCACCATCGATGCGTACACCTATCACGCCAAGCGATTTGCAGACTTCATTAAAAAGCCGCTTGACCAGGCAACCCCGGAAGACGTTAGAAGCTTCCAGCTTTACCTAATCGAAAGCAGGAATCTGGCATATAGCAGCTTCAACCAAGCCGTTTGTGCCTTACGGTACCTCTACACCCATTCGATCCGTGTCCCATGGCCGGTCACCATGGTGCCGTTTGGGAAACGACCTAAGACGCTGCCTGTCGTGCTCAGCCGAAATGAAGTCAACGAGCTGCTCACGTGCACCAAGAACCTCAAACAGCGAACCTTCCTGACGACACTCTACGCGACGGGGATGCGGTTCTCCGAAGCGGCCAACCTGCGACTCGTCGACATCGATTCCCAGCGGATGCAGATTCACATCCGCCACGGCAAGGGAGGCAAGGATCGACAAGTACCGCTCTCACCGAGACTCTTGACCGAGCTGAGAGACTACTGGCAGTCCTACAAACCGAGCATTCTCTTGTTCCCCGGCAACCTGCCGGACCGTCCTTACAACCACACGTCGATTCTCAAGGCGATCAAGCACTCGGCCAGTCTGGCGAAGCTTCGCAAACGCATCTCGCCGCACACGCTTCGTCACTCCTACGCGACGGGGCTACTCGAAGCGGGTGTGGACTTGCTGACGATCAGCAAACTGCTCGGTCACGCGAGTTTCGTCACGACGATGATCTATCTGCATTGCCGACGAGAGCACATGATCTCGACGCCCAGTCCACTGGATTGGTTGCCGGTGCAGCAACTGCCGACGTATCAACCACCCGCGGAGAACTGCCAGCCGGAGACCCCCGAGACGCCCAAGCAGGAACCGGCCAGCGAACCGGAGAACAGCGAACCGGAGAGCAAGCCGCCTGGCGATCCAGCCGAGTAACGGCAGCAGACGGGAAACTCAGCGTAGCTCAAATCATTCGACTCGGTGCGGCTCAGTACGTCGCCGAGTACCGTGATCGCGGAGCTTGCTACAATGTGCAGAGTGTGTTGGCAAAGCTATCGCTGTGCCGCACCTCGGTGCTGGGCGGGCACAAGTATCAGTGTGACACGTGCGAGGCGACTTGCCATGTTTACAATTCGTGCGGTGATCGCCACTGCAATCAGTGCAGCGGTAGCAAGCGATACGACTTTGCCGAGCGAGCGGGCAAGCTGCTGCTCGATGAAGTGGACTACTACCAAGTCGTGTTCACATTACCGAGCCAACTTTCGCGGTTGGCGTTGAGCAATCGCGAGTCGCTCGCTGACTTGTTATTTCAATCGGCCTGGAAAAGCCTTCAAAAGTCGATCCGAAGTGAACAGGGTTATGATCCCGCGGCGATCATGGTGCTGCACACTTGGAATCAAAGACTCGAAGCTCACTGGCACGTCCATGCGCTCGTTCCAGGCTCGGGACCGGGCGTTAAAAACAGCGGTTGGCAAATTAGCACGGCACCGCCCGAGTCCGACAACAGCGACAGTCACTACTTGGTCGATGCGATCAATCTTCGCGCATCATTTCGTAAATTTGCGATCGCGCACTTAGAACGGTTGCGGGAGCGTGGCGAACTCAAACTCGACACAGACAGTGAGTTTGGTGACTTGCGTGAAGTTGCTGCCTGGAATTCGCTAATCGAACATCTTTCATCGCTGGAGTGGGTCAGCTACATCCAACCACCACCATCAGGATCGAGTGGTCCGAGCGACTTGGTACGCTACCTGACGCGTTACTTGACCGGTGGACCGATCAGCAATTCCCGCATCGTCACCGCAGACGAACACGAAGTGACGTTCATGGCACGCGAGGGAACGAAGCAGGGTGGCGAGTCGCAACAGGTCCCCATCACGCTTTCGACACGCGAATTCGTGCGTAGCTGGTGCCTCCATATCCAGCCTGATCAACTGACAAAAACAAGATACTTTGGCGGCTGGAGTAATAGTCAACTGGCGAGCTACCAGCACCGCTGCGCCGCCGACATGAACGCGGCCAGCCTGCCGTATGCCGCGGACGCGATGGAGTTCCCACCGGCGGAGCCCGAGAACACCGAACCACGATCGACCGAGCCAACGTGCCCGCGTTGTGAGCAGGCAACACTGCGAGTGGTATCAACGACTCCACGTCCATCCTGGCGAGAGATCTTCTCGCGAGGCAATGAATCGATGCCGCCCTGGTACGCCGGTTCGTTGGAAGAATCGGATCGCACGTTTTGGGACGGTGCCCATGGTGAGGGTTTTTACGACTGGTACCTGGAACATGCGGTAGAAGGTGCATACGCAGGCGTGGCGGCGACGCCAGCACCCCTGAGTTGCCCAAGCGGTCAACCGCTGCTCCCGGGACTAGAATCGGACAGTTACTACGCGATAGAATGAATATCATCGTCGTCACAGCTGCATCACTCGGTGCGCAGCCCACAGTGTGGCGACAAAGTTCAACGCACGATCTATCCGCACGTCAGGCGATCAGCTCAACCGATAAAGTTGAGCTTTTTCTACGCCTGACATGCGGATAGATCGCAATTCGTTATCCGAATGAAGGTTTCGACTGACACGAATGCACATTAGCGACGCTGCCGAATTCGCGACATGGTTCTGGCCAACATTTGTGGTAAACGATGACCTCGTCTTTCTTGAATTCGTCAATTGGAATACGAGCTACGACAACAACATCTTCCCCGATCGAACCGCGATTGAATCGCAACTAAATCACATCCACATTCTCGATGCTTTCGAGCACGACGCATCGATCGATGATGAACCATACTGGGACGCAAGCCATCCTCACTTCAAGCTTGGCTGTGATGTCGGACGTGCTTTTGCAAACTCGTGGGCATACAAACTCTCGCTCGACTATCCAGAACGACGATTCCGCGTGTACTATACACGTGACGATAATCCGATCGTTCGGTTCCACCAAATACATGAAGGCGAGCCGCCATGGCTTGATCGTGATCGGTACCCTTGGGCCTCAGACGAGGACGCCGTTCTGATGATCGACGTCAGTGGTCGCCAACGAAGCCTCGGATAACCATCGCGTGCACGCGGAGGCCCGTTGGTCAGTTTTTTCGAATGGATGCTCAACTCACGGGCCCCGGTGACGCGGGCCGTTCGTAGGCGCTGGTGACCGCTCAGGACTGACTGCCGCAACGTCCAACGCTTGAATCAAGCACCCGCGATGCCCGGTTGCGGTAGCCCAACGCCCGAATCCAGTGACCGCGGTGCTCGGCAGCGGTAACCAACGCCTGAAATCCGACGCCCGAATTTGCTTGCGTCCGGCTTGGTGACTCGATACGATTGCGGTATCGCCGACCGTGGGTAGCGTGTCGCTACGCGCTTGACCCAGGGTACGCTACGAACAATCGAATGAACGGGAGTATGCTGCTCTTGCGGCAATTCAACCTCTGTCACGTCGTCGAGTTTACTCGCCATTTGTACTATTTCGATTTGGCCCGCATACCCCGTTATTCGTAGCGTTCGTAGGCGCTGGTGACCGCTCAGGACTGACTGCCGCAACGTCCAACGCTTGAATCAAGCACCCGCGATGCCCGGTTGCGGTAGCCCAACGCCCGAATCCAGTGACCGCGGTGCTCGGAAGCGGTAACCAACGCCTGAAATCCGACGCCCGAATTTGCTTGCGTCCGGCTTGGTGACTCGATACGATTGCGGTATCGCCGACCGTGGGTAGCGTGTCGCTACGCGCTTGACCCAGGGTACGCTACGAACAATCGAATGAACGGGAGTATGCTGCTCTTGCGGCAATTCAACCTCTGTCACGTCGTCGAGTTTACTCGCCATTTGTACTATTTCGATTTGGCCCGCATACCCCGTTATTCGTAGCGTTCGTAGGCGCTGGTGACCGCACTGCACCGTATGCCGCAACGTCCAGAATTTCCAACGCCTGAATCCAGGGTCTGAGATGTCCGACGCCTGAATTCAATGCTGCTGATTTCCAACGCCTGAAACTCTACGCTCGAATTTGCTTGCGTCTGGATTGGAGACTCGATACGATTGCGGTATCGCCAACCGTCGGTGGCGTGCCGCTACGCGCGTGATCGAGTGGACGCTACGAACAATCGAATGCACGGGAGTATGCTGCTCACGCGGCAATTCAAACTTTTTCTGATTTATCAAGTTCAATCGCGGTCCCACCTCTTTCGATTTGGTCCGCATACCCCGTGATTCGTAGCGTTCGCCGACTGAAAAAGATTACAAGCGTCCAAATAGCCGCATTGCAAATGAAGATCAACGAGATATCCGATCGCTGGCGAGCATTGCTTGACAACTACATCGAGCAACACTCTTTACCTCCGCACAACGACATCGGTTCAATTCCATTTGATGGCATTGTCACCCTTCGTTTCCTGGATGGTTCAACCGCCCATTTCTTTCACGCATTTGCACTTCGCAATCCGGAGTATGATGAACTAGCCGTGTTCACTGAACACTGTCTTCATCACATTTTCCCGCTCATGGGAACTGACGTTCAAATCGACAACCCAAGCACCGAGTGAATTGTCAGAATGGTCATCTAATGGGACATGAGTGAACTGATATTCGTGTGGGGCAAGCGGCGAACCAGCGGATGCACGTGAGTCGCCGAGTTGAGTTTTTTGAAGTGGTGAGTCGTTTGCGGCGACCACGTGATCCGAAACGTTCGTCCATACATCACCGCTCAGTAGGCCTGGCAATTTCATGAATAGCAACCAGGAGACCACCGCCAAGTCGACGTCCCATTTCGCTCGTGCTGCAAGCTGGCTAGGACTTTGGGCTGTCACATGCGCTGCGATGTTCGCACTTCGCCAGCGGAAGGTTTGGGCGATTGTTGGCGAATCTTTCTTCGGTCTGCTGATCGGATATTTGGTCTTGTGGCTGGGTGGCGCATTGCTTTTTTTCGCCTTCTCACAACTCGATCGAATCAGATCCGAAGGACTGAAATTCATTGCTCAGTTGTTTCTTTGCCTCGTTGTCACGATCGTGATCGGTGGAGTCATCGTAGTACTTACGGTGTAGATCTAATGCGGGACGATCTACTGGGCGGATTTATCTACTCGTCGCAATGGCACCGGACGAACAATGCGGTGAACGGGAGTAATGTGCTCTCCGCTACGGCGGTGTGGCTACGCCATTTTACCGCCTCCGCTACGATCCCATTACCCCGTTACCGCTGGCGTTCGTAGGCGCTGGTAACCTCGCTGAACCGCAGGCTGCAACGTCCAACGCCTGTGATTTCCAACGCCTGAGGCCCGACGCCGGAAATTGCTTGCTTTCGGAATTGCGAATCGATACGATTGCTGTATCGGTGAGGTGTCGCGACGCTTGTAATCGATTGTACGCTACGAACAATCGAATGCACGTGAGTATGCTGCTCACCCGGCAACTAACCTTTTTTGATTCATCAAATTCAATCACGGTTCCACCTCTTTCGATTTGGAACGCATACCACGTGATTCGTAGCGTTCGTCGGCTTCAACTTCCGACATTGAGATCGCGGCACCGACGGATTAAGAAACATGATGATTCGCGATCGCGAAGGGCGCAACCTGTTACAAATTTGGAAATCGCAGCGACGCAAAATCCGCGCTGAATTTGTTGCCGGTAACATCTCAGTATGGTTTACCGGTTACGTTGAATCATATTCGGAAATCGAATTAGTACTGGCTCGCGGCGCAGATCAAATATCGGTCTCGCTATTCTGCGCCTCTCACAATGTCATTGAGCCCGATGGAAATGCAAATGGAACAAATTGGCGCGGGATTTCACGTGTTGTCGTAGTTCGCACTGATGCAAACACCGCTTGCACATTGTATGAACTGGACTGTTGACTGGCGACGCGATTGGGGAGACTGTGATAGACTGGTGCGAAACGGAAACGCCGACGAACAATGCCGTGAACCGAAGCGGCGAAGTCGGGCGTTTTTGAAATGGACAATAACTCGTCGCCGCTCGGTTACGGCTGTCGTTGAACTTAATCGAATTGCTCCGGTGCCCCGCAGGGTATTCAGCATCCAGGTGCCTGGCCGCATCCCTGCGGGTAGAGGGCTGGAATCCATGCCAGCCAAGAACTGAAGTGATGAGCTGCGCTCGCTGTTTTCTTTTTTTCTTTGGCGTGCCGCTGTTGGATACGCGACCTCTCCGCTGAGGTGATTCTCAGCCAGCATGTCGAAACGAGCGTGCTGTAATTACACCCATCAGGCCGTGAGATGGGTGCGGCCCAGGCCAGCGGTAGTCGGCCGATTGTAGGGGATGTGAGCGACAACTATTTCTTCCGTTTAACGATTAAAGTGATTAAAGAGGTTGCGCTTTTTGTGACGGCAATTCTACTGGGTCTCCTACTTGGCCACTCCCACTTCGGGAGCTGGCAAGTTACCTATCCACTGGAATGCCCAGCATGACTCCGTACCAAAAACGTCTTTGCCCACTCACCCGCCGCTTGGCAGAGGACATGAAAATCCGCAACATGGCCGGCGCCACCATCGATGCCTACACCTATCACGCCAAGCGATTTGCAGACTTCATTAAAAAGCCGCTTGACCAGGCAACCCCGGAAGACGTTAGAAGCTTCCAGCTTTACCTAATCGAAAGCAGGAATCTGGCATATAGCAGCTTCAACCAAGCGGTTTGTGCCTTACGGTACCTCTACACCCACTGCCATCCGTGTCCCATGGCCGGTCACCATGGTGCCGTTTGGGAAACGACCTAAAACGCTGCCTGTCGTGCTCAGCCGAAATGAAGTCAACGAGCTGCTCACGTGCACCAAGAACCTCAAACAGCGAACTTTCCTGACGACGCTCTACGCGACGGGGATGCGGTTCTCCGAAGCGGCCAACCTGCGACTCGTCGACATCGATTCCCAGCGGATGCAGATTTACATCCGCCACGGCAAGGGAGGCAAGGATCGACAAGTGCCGCTCTCACCGAGACTCTTGACCGAGCTGAGAGACTACTGGCAGTCCTACAAACCGAGCATTCTCTTGTTCCCCGGCAACCTGCCGGACCGTCCTTACAACCACACGTCGATTCTCAAGGCGATCAAGCACTCGGCCAGTCTGGCGAAGCTTCGCAAACGCATCTCGCCGCACACTCTTCGTCATTCCTACGCGACGGGGCTACTCGAAGCGGGTGTGGACTTGCTGACGATCAGCAAACTGCTCGGTCACGCGAGTTTCGTCACGACGATGATCTATCTGCATTGCCGACGAGAGCACATGATTTCAACCCCCAGTCCACTCGACTGGTTACCGGCGCAGCAACTGCCGACGTATCAACCACCCGCGGAGAACTGCCAGCCGAAGACCCCCGAGACGCCCAAGGAGGAACCGGCCAACGAACCGGAGATCAAGCCGCCTGGCGATCCAGCCGAGTAACGGCAGCAGACGAGAAACTCAGCGTAGCTCAAATCATTCGACTCGGTGCGGCTCAGTACGTTGCCGAGTATTGTGATCGCGGAGCTTGCTACAATGTGCAGAGTGTGTTGGCAAAGCTATCGCTGTGCCGCACCTCGGTGCTGGGCGGGCACAAGTATCAGTGTGACACGTGCGAGGCGACTTGTCATGTTTACAATTCGTGCGGTGATCGCCACTGCAATCAATGCAGCGGCAGCAAGCGATACGACTTTGCCGAGCGGGCGGGCAAGTTGCTGCTCGATGAAGTGGACTACTACCAAGTCGTGTTCACATTACCGAGCCAACTTTCGCGGTTGGCGCTCAGTAATCGCGAGTCGCTCGCCGACTTGCTGTTTCGGTCAGCTTGGAAGAGTTTGCAAAAGACCATCCGCAGTGAACAGGGCTATGATCCTGCGGCGATCTTGGTGTTGCACACTTGGAATCAAAGACTCGAAGCTCACTGGCACGTCCATGCGCTCGTTCCAGGCTCGGGACCGGGCGTTAAAAACAGCGGTTGGCAAATTAGCGAGGCACCGCCCGAGTCCGACAACAGCGACAGTCACTACTTGGTCGATGCGATCAATCTTCGCGCATCATTTCGTAAATTTGCGATCGCGCACTTAGACCGGTTGCGGGAGCGTGGCGAACTCAAACTCGACACAGACAGTGAGTTTGGTGACTTGCGTGAAGTTGCTGCCTGGAATTCGCTAATCGAACATCTTTCATCGCTGGAGTGGGTCAGCTACATCCAACCACCACCATCAGGATCGAGTGGTCCGAGCGACTTGGTACGCTACCTGACGCGTTACTTGACCGGTGGACCGATCAGCAATTCCCGCATCGTCACCGCAGACGAACACGAAGTGACATTCATGGCACGCGAGGGAACGAAGCAGGGCGGTGAGTCGCAACAGGTCCCCATCACGCTTTCAACACGCGAGTTCGTGCGTAGCTGGTGCCTCCATATCCAGCCTGATCAACTGACAAAAACAAGATACTTTGGCGGATGGAGTAATAGTCAACTGGCGAGCTACCAGCACCGCTGCGCCGCCGACATGAACGCGGCCAGCCTGCCGTATGCCGCGGACGCGATGGAGTTCCCCCCGGCGGAGCCCGAGAACACCGAACCACGATCGACCGAGCCAACGTGCCCGCGTTGTGAGCAGGCAACACTGCGAGTGGTATCAACGACTCCACGTCCATCCTGGCGAGAGATTTTCTCGCGAGGCAATGAATCGATGCCGCCCTGGTACGCCGGTTCGTTGGAAGAATCGGATCGCACGTTCTGGGACGGTGCCCATGGTGAGGGTTTTTACGACTGGTACCTGGAACATGCGGTAGAAGGTGCATACGCAGGCGTGGCGGCGACGCCAGCACCCCTGAGTTGCTCAAGCGGTCAACCGCTGCTCCCGGGACTAGAATCCGGCAGTTACTACGCGATAGAATGAATATCATCGTCGTCACAGCTGCATCACTCGGTGCGCAGCCCACAGTGTGGCGACAAAGTTCAACGCACGATCTATCCGCACGTCAGGCGATCAGCTCAACCGATAAAGTTGAGCTTTTTCTACGCCTGACATGCGGATAGATCGCAATTCGTTGCAATTCGTTATCCGATCGAAGAGTGAGACCTGACGCGTGGCCGAGATTCCGCATTCCGTGCTGAATCAATATCTCGACTGTACCGACTGCATGGGAACAACCCTTGTGTCGTACGCGTTTGACATCGCCTTCAAGTCATGGCCACAACAGATGTGGATCGCGTACCACTGCCCAACTTGCGACACCGTCAATCACCTCGCCCTGAAATCGGACACGATTACACAGGGGTATCTTGACGGTGCTCCCGGCCCCAGTCTTGTCCCAACACGAACCATCGTGATCCCGAAGCTATCGATTGCTAGTCAACCTTACGGTATCCAAATCAAGACACTTAATCTGTCATGGAATATACCGGCATCGCCCTGAACGGTAGAATCAAACGGAAATCGCGAACGGATTGTCGGATAACAATGCCGTGCACACGGAGCCGCCGATCGCGCGGTTTGCAAATGGATAGTTTTACTCCGGCGGCCCGGTGACGGCTGCCGTTCGTCGGTAACCCAACGCCCAGCCCCTGGCCGACGTTCAGGTCCCGTTCAGTGCTGAGTTTCCATCGCACGTTTGACTTCGTTACACTTCTGTTAATGCCACGGCATTTGACACGTCGCCGATCGTAGACGACGAACCATTCCGATTCACGGCAGCGGCCAGGAAGCGTTTATGGGAATTTCAAATCAACACATGGCCGCTCCGTGATCGGCGGCGTTCGTAGACGCTGGTGACCGTTCAGGATTGACTGCCGCGACGCCCAAGGCTCGAATCTAGCGGCCGCGACCTCGATGCTCGGCAGCGGTAACCAACGCCTAAAGCCCGACGCCTGAATTTGCTTGCATCCGGCTTGGCGGCTCGGTACGATGGCGGTATTGCCGACCGTGGGTAGCGTGTCGCTACGCGCGTGATCCAGGGTACGCTACGAACAATCGAATGCACGGGAGGATGCTGCTCTCGCGGCAATTCACCGTTGTTTGTGTCATCGACTTTAATCGCGATTTGAATCTTATCGATTTGGTTCGCATCCCCCGTGATTCGTGGCGTTCGTAGGCGCTGGTGACCGCTCAGGACTGACTGCCGCAACGTCCAACGCTTGAATCAAGCACCCGCGATGCCCGGTTGCGGTAGCCCAACGCCCGAATCCAGTGACCGCGGTGCTCGGCAGCGGTAACCAACGCCTGAAATCCGACGCCCGAATTTGCTTGCGTCCGGCTTGGTGACTCGATACGATTGCGGTATCGCCGACCGTGGGTAGCGTGTCGCTACGCGCTTGACCCAGGGTACGCTACGAACAATCGAATGAACGGGAGTATGCTGCTCTTGCGGCAATTCAACCTCTGTCACGTCGTCGAGTTTACTCGCCATTTGTACTATTTCGATTTGGCCCGCATACCCCGTTATTCGTAGCGTTCTGGCTGGCCACCTGCCGCAATGCAATCAACTAACACCAGCGTCGTGAGTCAAGTGCAAAAAGCAAACGCAGCTGCAGGCACCGAATCCTGTTACGCTTGCCCTGGGGTGCAGTCGGGCAGGTAGCAGCATCTGAAATTTGAAAAATTTCAGATTGCTATTGGGGAAAAATGGCGTCCGTGTCCTACTGAACGTTTTTGGTTAGCTGCCAAACATCTCAATCGGAACGGACGCCATGAATAAGCCTATCACAACTTTCGCTTCTCTCAAACGTCTCTTCGATGACTTCGAGCCACAGTTCGCTACTGAGGTAATCGCCGTCATCTGGAGAGTCATCGCAGTGGTACAATGTTTTTTCCAGAAGGGAAATCACTCCCGCCAGCACCGATCGATTCGAAAGACGACTCGAACGCCTCGTACGCGAATTGGCTCGTGTGATCATGCAGCGAACATTCAGACGAATCGAATCCCGTGACCGAGATCAAACGGTATCTTCGTTTGACTTCAACGGCGAATCCTTCCGCCGCAATCGACGCACTCCCAAAGAAGTCGACACACGATTCGGCCAAGTCACTTACCAACGTTGGTTCTATCAGAACACCCAAGCTAAATCATCTGGCGTCGCTCCGCTGGATGTCCGCCTCGGCTTGGTCGCCGGTCGGATGACACCCGCGTTAGCGGAAGTCACCGGGCGGCTTGCCGCCGATCTGCCCCAGCAACCCACCTTGGACATGATCAGCGAACGCTTTGGGGTAAGGCCATCGGTCGAAGCCTACCGGCGAGTGATTGCGGACCTGGCAACGCAAGTTCGAGTGGTGCATGATGACGAGGCGATTGAGCAGCTAGCTAAGTGGATCGAGCAGGCGCGTCAAAGTACCGGAAAACACGATGTTTTACTTCAGGTGGGGCGTGATGGTGTCTTTGTGCAAACGAGGCCTTGTTGGGAGGAAGCCTCCTGCGGAACGATTGCCGTTTACGATCGCAATCGCAAGCGATTGGGGACCATCTACCTGGGGCAGATGCCTGAACGTGATCAGCCTACGATGACAAAGCGATTGACCCATGTGATTGAAGGTGTGCTTCCTCGGATCGGTGGCAAGACGCCATCGCTGCGTTACGTAACCGATGCTGGCACTCACCCACAGTCCTATTTCAAGAAGGTTCTCTCGAAGATGAAAGATCCGGTGACGGGCCGACGTTTGAAGTGGAGTTGGGGTGTGGATTTCTTTCACGCTTGTGAGTATGTCTCTCTGCTTGCTGCTTCGATTTTCGGCAAAGGTAGCGAACGAGCCAGCGAGTGGGCCGAGCAACAGCGTCACACACTACGTCACGAGGACGATGCGGTGAGCAAAGTAGTCGCTCGTGCTGCACAGCAGAAGCGTCGTAACGGTTTAAAAGGGACGAAGGACGACTATCACACCGCGATCAACTATCTAAAGAAGTACCGCAGCCACATGGACTTCGCTGAGCGAAAACGCAGAGGTGATCCAATCGGTAGCGGCATTACGGAGGCTGGCTGCAAAGTCATCTTCAACCAGCGGCTTAAGCAATCGGGAATGCGTTGGCATCGCCAAACAGGTCAGTACATTGTCGATCTACGCACCGCCAATCGCAGTGGGATCTGGAACCGCATCTGGGATCGGCTGGTGATGCCCCAGGCCGAGCTTCCACCGATAACTCAGACAAATCGATTGGAATCATGCTGAAACCCAAGGGAAACACGTGCTACCTGCCCGACTGCACCCGCCCCTCGTTGGTAGCGGTAAGGTCGTCGGTCATGATGGAAGATCCTCGCAACACTTGGTATCGCCCCGGCGTCGATCATTTGGACTACCGGAGCCTACTTAGTCTCGATGTTCGTGACGCTCACGCCCGCTAACCTAAGTGTCTTGCCCACCTGAGAGCAATACCAGCGTCTTTTCGGTGGTTCCGTTTTGATGCCCTCATCGACTAAGGCAACGCGAGTGTGGGTATCAATTGTCTCGCTGGACAGTCTCAAATTCGTTCCCGAGTGAACGATTTCGCGCCCGACTCAAGGCGGAAAACGCTCGAGTAGCGATCTGTGCGGGGGATGCTGGCAACAGCCGTCACTACCGCGATCAGGGAGACATAAATCCCCGCTGAAATTCGGCTAATTCAGAAAGCCAAAACAAAACACTTGACAATTCCTCTGCGGCTGTCCATAAAATCAAGAGTCCGAACGAGTCCGAACTACGAATTTAACGGGCGTTTTGCGACGACACGGTTTGCGACGACACGGTGCAAATGCTTCACGTGCATTCAAACATGTTTCTAGCACAACGACCTGGATGATCACGTACGAGCTTATGCTCTGAGGTAGGCCAAAAACGGAAAGCAATCGTCAAGAGTGTTGGTAGCAAGGAAGCAGTTCTCTCTTTGCTTAGTGGCTTCGTGCTTGTATCCGCTGACGCGGTGCTGTTTGATATCCATAGAATACACGAGACATAACTGCACAGCATAGCCCGCGCCGAAGAGGGATGGAGCAAAAAGAAATCTGAGTCCGAAAAAGCCGTCACTTAGCATCGCGTGATCATCAAGTGACGAATTCGGAGCGATCGGCTAGACTGATGGGCATTCGATAGTTTTCCTCGTTCGCACGGTGTCACGGATGACATTTCAGTTCAAAGATCAACTTGACGCCGCCGCCGAGCAGCGCAGCCAAGCCTACTTTGCAACGCTATCCGAGAAGGATCAGCGTCGATTTGCTGCTTTGGAGGCCCAGCGGTTGGGGCACGGCGGCATTGGCTACATCGCGAAACTGCTCGGAGTCTCCCGGAGCACGATCGAACGGGGTATCCGCGAAATGGAGCAGCTCCCTGAAGATCCGGCAGCCGGTCGGATTCGTCGCCCCGGTGGCGGCCGAAAAAAAGAATCGACTCCGACAGCGAGCTTGAAAGCAACCTGATTGACTCTCTGGATTTGCAAACCGCTGGTGACCCTGATGATCCCGACGCCGTCTTCACCAGCCAAACTCCAGCTCAATCCGCCGACAAGGTGACCGCTGCGGGGACGCCGGTCCATCGCAACACCGTCAAGACGTGGTATCGCGAGATCGGGTTGGGACTGCGGCAAATCCGAAAAGACATTGCCGGGGGGACACTCTCCCGATCGCGGGCAGCAGTTTGAACGAATCGGCGATCTGACAGACATGTACGAGCGTGAAGGCAATCCTGTCTTTTCCGTGGACACCAAAGCCAAGGAATTCCTTGGTCGCCTGTACCGCAAGGGAAGGATCTACGGCACCGCCGCCCTGCAAGCTTTCGATCATGATTTCCCGAGTTGGGCGGACGGCAAATTGATCCCTCACGGAATTTACGACATCCGCCGAAACGTCGGGCACATCAACCTTGGACTGAGCCATGACACCAGTGAGTTTGCCGTGGAAAGTTTGCGTTGGTACTGGAGCCGCATTGGCAGGCAATGCTATCCCGGGGCGACAAGCATCTTGCTGTTGTGTGATTGCGGCGGCAGCAATGCCGCCAACCGCCATCTGTTCAAGTACTACCTTCAGCGGCTGAGTGAATCGATCAGGCTGCCGATTCGAGTCGCTCACCTCCCGAGCTACTGCAGCAAGTACAACCCGATTGAACGTAGGTTCTTTGCACATGTGGGCCGGGCCTGCTCAGGCCGGCTGTTTGATTCACTTGAAACGGTGGTTAATTTGATGCGACAAACCAGAACGCGAACGGGCCTGCGAGCGACCGTCAATGTAATCCGCCGTGCCTATGAGACCGGCCAGAAAATCACCGACGAAATGAAGTCTCGCATGAACATCATCTACGACGAAGCTCTGCCAAAATGGAACTACGCAACAAGCCTGTGAGTGCGCCAGTTATTCTTCACGCGATGCTTATAACGCGGTTTTTCCGGTTTTTCCAGAACAAAAACTCGTAAGCAATCAGCGGCAAGCTTTGCAAGCTCCACTTTCATTACGGGGAAGCTACCAACCAAGACGTGTGCCGACATACTAGCGTCCTCGATCAGAACGACCAACCTACTGGAGATTTGTCTTGACAAGTAAGCGAAGAGTCATTGACCGCATCGTTCGCCGCGTCCTGGGGAACCAATCACAAAAGAGATTGGCTAAGAGACGTGCTCTTTCGGTCGAGCCGTTGGAGGATCGACGATTGCTGGCCGTTGTATCCCTATCACCGGACGGCAATCAGGGGACTACGACCGAACGCGATCGTGATTCGTACGAGTTTTCGGTCGTACGCGAGGAGGAGGGAAGTGATGATTTCTCGATGGAGTCCTATAACCAAGTCAGGGTTTATTACGAGATCGGTGGCACTGGCATCACGGACAATGACTATTCGTTCTCGGAAGACGGATGCTACGGTGGTTCCGACGCGACCGGCGACTATCTTTACTTTCCCGCCGGCCAGACCTCAGTCCACATAACGCTTCAGGTGGAGAATGATTCCGAGAACGAAGATGACGAGGTGCTCACGCTATCGCTTACCGGTGTAGTGAATGAGGATAGCGGATGCTGTTCAGGTGGATGCTGTTCGGGTGGATGTTGTACTTCCTGTTGCGGCTCGTCGCCGATCAACTACTCCATCGATGGGTCGGCCGACGAGGCGACTGTCACGATCGAGGACGACGACGGCTGGGAAATCCAGATTGAACGATCATCATCAGCTAATGAAATCGTTGAACGGTTGGGCGAAGCAACGTTCAAAGTCACTCGCGTCGATGATGGCGGACCTGGCGGCAGTGGCGACTTGACGTACCCGATGCGAGTTGACATGACCATGTCGGGCTTGGCCCAGCAGTACGTAGATTACAACCTGAGTGATTCAGGTGGCTATCTCCAGATGTATGGTAATCGAACCGTTATCGAACCGGACGAGGTGTTTGCTGAGTTCACTTTGACACCAATCAACGATCACTTGCGAGAACTAGACGAGGATGTAGTCATCACCGTCGATGATGGCGAGAGTATCGGTATCTGGGTCGATGATTCTTCATGCTGCGGGGGCGGTGGCTGTTGCGGTGGCGGCTGTTGCGGGGGCGGTGGCGGCTATTACCTCAACGGTGGAGAAGAGTTCGAAGCCGATGGTTCGCAAGACAACGCGAGCGTCACCATCCGGGATGACGACTTCTGGAGCGTGAAGCTGGACCGAGCCGCGCCTTCGGGCAGCGAGCCCAATGCGATCGAGCGGCTTGAAGGAGTGGAGCAGGATTACGGCTACTTTCATATTGAACGCTATGACGCCGACTTGACCATCAACGATGTTGGCGACACAAGCTATTCGGCATATGTTGAGTTCGAAGTAACGGGATCGGCTGACCTCAGCACCGACTACACTCTCCAGGTCTACGCGGCAACAGGCGAAGGAGGCACATGGGAAGTCAGCTCGGGTCCGAATTGGATTGAAACACGCCAGAATCCGGCCAACGGCGCTCAACGGATACACAAGTTCTCAGTTTCGATTCCGGTGGACTTGACCGAGGTATATGTAAGATTAGTGCCCGTATTTGACTGGGAGGACGAGGGCAAGGCAGGGAATCAGCATGATGTCCAGTCCGGCGAAGCTGAAGAACTCTATGGTGAGCGCATCGACGCGACAATGGTCAACGCCACTTGGTCCGGAATCGCCGTTGGGGATAGTCCGATCGGTAATCCCACTACCGCGTACGTGGTTATCCACGACGGCGGACTCATCCGACTCCGCACGGATTCCGACAACGACGGCGATCTGGATGAGGACGACGATGCAAGAAAGAAGGCCGAGTTGGCAAATTCCAGTTTGCTAGGGCGTGTGTTCATGTACAACAACGACGATGACGATGGCAATGGTACTGACGACAATTGGGACCGTCCGGCAGATTTCGATACTCCATCGAATGACACTGGCGGAACAAGTTCGATCAGCGTTCCCGGAGAAAACGATTTGGCCGAGACCACTTTCTACGTTTGGGTCGATTCTCTTGAGCCTGTCGACACCGCCAATCCGGTCGAAGTGGATGTGTATTCCGGGGGCTCCATTGATTTTGTGCTCTGGACAGAGGCCAACAAAGGACGTCGTCTACACCAGGGCGCAGACGTCAGTCCGTATGACAATCGTATCGACGTGGAGACCCGGCTCGTTACGCTTAATCACAGTACGACGTCGTACAACCGGACCCTCTACGTCGAAGCAAATACCTACGGAAGCTACAGACGCCCGCTGACGCTGAACGCCGACGTTGTCAGTTCCGCCAGCAACCCCGCCGGAAGTGACAGCGTCCACTACACGACCCTGAAAATTGATGCTCTAGCGATGGCGTTCAACCACGATCCCGCCAACCAGACTATAGATGGAGTCAATATACGTGAGGACGGGAGTGCAAATAGCGAGCACTCCGCACCCGAGTGGCACACTGGAGCGATCAGCTATCCTGCGACACTTCCCAATGATGGAAATACTGATCAGGAAACCGTACTTTATCTGGCAGGCAAGACGGTAACCATTGGCGGTCGTATGGTGGTCGACACGAAGTATGCTGGCATGGCGGTCAAAATTGCAGCAACGGTGACTGGCGGTGCGATTGGTGGGCTTGACGAGCTGACGTTTATCGTGGATGCCAATGGTGTATTGCAGCCACAAGGATCGGCGACTAAAAAGACGGTCAACGGAGTCGATGACTTCACGCTGTTCACGGCTAAGAACCCGACGAGTACCGTGGTTCTACGAGAGGATGCTCGATTCTATTGGGAAGTTACTTACATTGGTAAGAACGTAACCGAGGGCAATACCACCGGTTCGAAGGAAGCCGTTCTTTCGGCTCCAATTCGCATGTATACCGTGCTTGATCTCCCGCAAAGCCCGTGGGACGTTGCCGATACGAGTGGGGATGACAAAAAGCAGCCGTGGGTATCAGCGCTTGAATTTACCACCAACGATGCCGGTGTGAACAATTCTGATGCTGATAGCAGTTTGGCAACGTTGACAACCTATTTGCACAACGGGCACGGAATGACCTACGACACGTACTATGGTTCTGCCAGCTTCGGTTTCGTGGGAACGTCGGGAACGTTTCAACTAACAGATTATCTTCTTGGAGGCGCGACAGTGAATTGCTACGATCAAGCGGCAGGATTGACTGTGCTTGGTAGCTTATTAGGAATTGATGTTCGCTACAACTACATGAGTCGATTCGGCTACACTAACACAATTAATCTCGTTGGTGTCGGAAACACTAACAACCCGTTCTTTGACAATCAGTCATGGACCGCCGATGTCATTATCAGTCCGGCCGATGCACTGATTGGGAGCGACGGCCGAGATCGTTCCGGTTTTGGAAACCATGCCTTTGTGATGTTGAACGGCAAGGTCTATGATGCGTGTGCGGGTCCTGTTTTGGGAATAGGCTTGGCGACATATCTCTCAAATACTATCAACGTAAATGCTTGTCTCGCGGCTGGCTACACAGCAGGGACGTCAGCAGATAAATCGGAGCACATAATCACGTCGTTCAACTAGACAGACATGTGACCGATATCATTTCTGGAGACCCTTATTTCGCTGCCACATTGAACTCCCAACCAACGATTCGCTTCCGCTTGTTTGTGCTTCCGGAAACAAACAGCGACTTATTGAAGTGATAAGCGTTTGCGTCCGAGTCAAATAGGCTGTCCCAATTGGAAGTGACTAGTGTGCCCAGATTTATTGTAAAAACTATATTCAAGCCCTAATTGTTAACGTATCTAATTTTCTTGAGGAATTGACGTTGTTTGACAAACTGCTCGCAATTCGTCCATATTTGCACGGAGAAATCAATTATGACACTGTTGCGTCTTATGCACTTTTGCCGACATATCATGTTTCTTGGCATTTTCGTGTTGTTCGTCACGGGGTGCGCCGAAAAGATGGACTACGATAGACACGAAATCGTGCCAGTAAAAACCACTGAGTACAGATTAAGACATCCGTTAACAATCAGCGACTATATTGAGAGAAAAAAGATATTCAACGGCGAAGATGCCTACACTCCTCGACCTGGACAAGAGTTTTCTCGCGACCAAGCCGAGCGTTTGTTTTCAGTTCTCGATGTTGATTTCGGCAGTGCTAGTATTGTACCGCATTGGGAAAGGCTTCCATTTGGGGAGGCCGACATTCGAGGTCTCAGGGGATTCTCACTTGCATCTAGCGCGGATATGGAGCGTGACCACTCAAACGCAAACTCGTGTATCTTGCAGCGTTTTGAAGTGCATTCGGACGACGGAGAATCACTTAGCGTGCAGGTCTTCTACACAGAATCTGCTGAACAAGCGAAATCTCAATTACTGAATTTCTATGCTTCCACATCAATAGGCGTTGGACAGAGATTCTGGAGATTAGCCCCGATTCGTAGTGGTCCTGGGGAGACGTGCCTGCTCAATTTGAACATCAAGTTCGTCCCAGAACCTAGACCTTGGGGACGGCCCACGGAAGTTAGTCTTTCCGATAGCTCCGTTCTATTCTTCCGACAAGGGACTGTAGTCGAAGTTGGCAATCAAGGTCATATCGACGTTAGTCAATCGAAGCCGAGAGTCTATAGTGCGATGCCGCTTGCTTCACTACTTGACGAAGTTCTTGTGCGAAAGCTATCCGAGGAGGAGGAGAGAAAAGGTACGGAGGAAGAGGAGGAAACAGGAGAAGCCGTTAATCAACCCTCGTCCCAATAGTGTTCGGAACACGAAATCGGAATATGTTATGTGCAATTTCGCACCGACCCTCTCTCGATTGTTGGCTGTTTTAGTAGCCTCATTGGTACCTGGTTGCAAAAACAATAGGGACGAGTCGACACGTTCTACGCTGACCGGACCGGAAACAAAAAATGTCGGTGCGATTCAACACGACAGCCGAGTCGAGACTGAGACGTACCTCAACTCAGCAACAATCATGCATCCAAATGGGAATGAATATTGGGGACGCTGGGGGATCGAGCCAAAGGTGTTGACTCAATCCCAGTGCATGGAACGTGCAAACACTGTTTCAGCACTACTTAGAAGACAAGTTGACCGAGAAAACGTGTTTTCCGAGCTCACTTACGATGTACCGATCAAAAAATCTTCACCGCTGCTTCATATTCTCGACGTGGATGCGTTGCCGCGTGCGCACTCGGAATTGAGAACGCTATTATCTGACGACGATCTTCGCAATGTGAATCAATCGTTGAAATTAGACGAGATCATGCCATTTGATGAGAATTTGCCACACCGACGAATTATATATTCGGATCCAGCCAACAAGACGGAGTTGCGAGTCCAAGTCTTCTATGGAGATTCCAGTGCAGATGCGTTTTGCCATCTTGTTGGTAGCTTTAGTTACACATTCTCTGCGCCGATCGGTTTGATCTTGCCAACTTGCCGTATCGAAAACGGGCCCGGAGATTTGTGTTGGATTGGTTGGAATCGCGGCACTGCAGAAGAACCGTTTTACTTCCCGAGTGAGGAACGTATCTTATTCTTGCGGGGCGGGGTTGCTGTGTACGTTTGGGATGACGGTGCGTCCGAACGTAGTTCAGCTATGGTCTTGGCACAAAGCATCGACAAACTCATTATGAAACAAATGAAAATTGCCGAATAAGCTATGAATGACTCTTTAGACGCTCGACTTCAAGATGGCATTGGCAAGCATCAATCAGGCGATCGTCGGCGGGCCGAAATTATCTACCGATCGATTCTTCAAGAATCCCCCAGTCATGCTGGCGCATGGCACATGCTCGGCTTGTTGAGTTTCCAGCAGAAGCGTTACGAACAAGCGAAAGTGGAAATCGAACGGGCTCTTGCCTTATGCGACACGAAGGCGGTCTACCACAACAACCATGGCGCCGTGCTACGAGAATTGGGTCAGCATAACGAGGCGAAAACTGCTTTTCAAAAGGCGCTTGACATCCGTCCTAATTACCCGGATGCACTGTCAAATCTTGCGCTCTCACAGCGTGATTCCGGTGAGCTATCCGAAGCCTACGAGACCTTTCGACGCGTGCTGGAGATGGATCCTTCGCACGCCAATTCACTGCGGTACATCGGGAAACTATGCCGTGGATTGGATCGATTGGACGAGGCCCTTCTCCACTTCAAGCGTCTTGTCCAGCAATTGCCGGAAGACTTCGAAGGGTGGATCAATCTCGCACAGCTCTTCGCATCCAGCAAGCAGGCGGCCAGCAGCGTCAATGCGTATCGACAAGCAGTGCGAATCAGGCCGCAAGACGCGAATGTGCGAAAAGCATTCGCCAACTCTCTTTCGAGTTATGGCGACGTTACTGAGGCTAAGGTGCAATTCGCAGAAGCCGCCCGACTGCAGCCAGATCGCTCTTCGTGGCGATTCCTCCACCTAGAGCATCTGCCGCACGTGTTTCAAAGTCAGAACACACTTCAGGAGAGCCTCGATCAACTCGATCGAGCGCTCGACGAGGCAAAGCAAGCGTCCTTCTCGTTTGATTGGCGAAGTGCTTATCAAGATGGTTTCTGTCCACCTTTTGGGCTCAGTCATCAAGGGCAATGCTGCCGCGCTCTCAAGGAAAAATTCGCGGCCTTGTTCGCACCCCATTTTCCTCAAGAGCGTCCACGCGCGCGAGAGACCGATCGGCTTCGGATCGGTTTCCTGGTCCCTGAAGGGCGGGCGCGAGGGTTTCTGCGCATTTCAACTATCTTGGTTTCCGGCCTGAATCGCGACCGTTTTGAACCGGTTATCGTTTGCCCGGAACAGGATTTGGAGTTATGTCGACGCGAGATCGCTTCGCACGATGTTGGTTGGGCTCCCTATCCGCATGACTTCGAACAAAGTGTCGCGGCGATCACATCAGCACGCTGCGACATTCTTTATCACCATCAAATTGGGACTGCTGTAACGAACTACTTTTTACCGTTTGCCCGTTGCGCGCCCGTCCAATGTACCGGCTGGGGAACGCACGGAACATCGGGGATATCGGCGGTCGACCACTACTTATCTTCGAACTTGATCGAAATCGAAGGTGCGGAGGACCATTATACTGAGCAGTTGTTTCGGTTCCACGACGCACTGCCGACGTGCCAATGCCGGGTTGCCCCACCCAAGCCCGCATCTCGCGAGGATTTTGGATTGCCTGGCCGCAGTGGTATCTACTTTTGTCCCCAGCGCATCGAGAAGCTCCATCCTGAGTTCGACAGCCTGCTTCGCGGCATACTGGAGTCAGACGCGGAGGGAACGATCATTATGCTTAAAGGCAGTCATCCTCAAGCGTTCGGTCAACTGATCAAACGGTTCCAACGTACACTCGGGCATCGACTTCTAAAACGAATGGTCTTCGCTCCCAGTTTGTCAGTCAACCAGTATCTTCGAGTTCTTTCACTTGCGGACGTTGTGCTCGACACGCCCAATTACAGTACGAGCCTTACGGGCCTTGATGCTATTTCCCTCGGTGTGCCCATCATTACTTTACCGGGTACGCGAAAGCTGGAACGTTACGCATCGGCGTTGTATCGAATGATAGGTTTCGAGGATCTGATCGTCTCATCGCAAGAGGATTACATCAGAACTGCCGTGCGCTTGGGAACTGACAGTGCCTACCGTCATCACATGCACGTAACAATCCAGAGCCGAAGTGACATGTTATTCGAAAACCGCAAGTCGATTGAAGAGCATGAACGATTTTTCGAATTTGCCTGGGCAAATCAAAAGCAATTGCTGTAGATTGCTGATGGTGAACTTATCGAAGTAACGATCAATCCGACGGACCAAATTTCAATTTGGGACGCCGGTATCCGACGGTCTGCCGGTGCCGCTGCTGATGGTACTAAATTCGATAACGTATTCGCGTTGATTCAAAAGAAACGAAAGTCCGCTCAGTTCCGGGAGACCTATGATTGAGGTTACCAACAACGCAAAGTGCTGCTGGTCTTCAGTCGTGGACACGAGGTCAAACGGATGATCAGTGTGCAATCGAAACAGGCGATCCTTGAAGCCATGCAAATAGCAAAGTCGAGTAAACAACAGGACGGCAAAATCGCAGAATCAACGGAAAACGAAGACAATCAATCGGAGATAGCTTCCAAATGATCACAATATCCAAAGTCCCAAAAAGCAAGATTCATCTTGCGGCAGTCTGCCACCATTAGTATCGTTGCTACCATGAGAACTCATCTCTTTTCCCTGCTGCTGATCGTCAATCTGTTGACGTGTCCGTTGCGTTGCCTTTCGTGCGAAGCGAGCGTGGCGACGGGTGAGAATAGTGCGCCCGGAGAACAGAAAGGGACAGGCATCTTCTGCTTGACCGTTCCGCTCGAACGCGTACGATAGAAGCGGTCGCGACGGTTGCGCGGCCAGGCTGTTCCTCCTATTGGAGACGATCGGATGCCCCGTCAAGCTCGTGGTGAAGTTCTCGATCCGTCCGAAGTGCAGGTGGTGCATTGCATTCAGCGATGTGTCCGCCGAGCGTTTCTCTGCGGTGACGATCCGTTGACGGGGAACTCGTACGAACACCGTCGTGGTTGGATTCGCGATCGACTGGAGTTCTTGGCTTCGGTTTTCGCGATCGATTGCTTGACTTTTTCGGTGATGCACAACCACATTCACCTCGTCCTGCGCAGTCGGCCTGACGTGGTGGCGGCATGGTCCGACGAGGAAGTGGCGCGGCGTTGGCTGCGGTTATTTCCACGACGGCGCAACGAGGATGGTTCTCCCGCCGATCCCAGCAAGCCGGAGCTGGACATGATCCTCAATCAGCCCGACGTGCTGGCGGAAAGGCGACGACGGCTCTCCGACATCAGTTGGTGGATGCGCTGCACAGCGGAGAATATTGCTCGGAGGAGCAACGTTGAAGACGAGGTTCGCGGACACTTTTGGGAGGGTCGATACCGAGCGCAAATTTTACTCGATGAATCCAGTTTGCTCGTCTGTGCGGCGTATGTGGACCTCAATCCGATCCGTGCGGCATTGGCAGCGACGCCGGAGACCAGTGAGTACACCGGGGCGAAGGATCGGATCGACGATCTGAGCGAGCGAGAGGATCGCAGTCGGCCCAGCACGCACGATTGGGAGCGGAGTCGTCGTCGGCGACGTAGCGGTTGGATGAGTCCGATCGAGATTGATGAACAGTCAGACGAGGTCGGCCCCGCCGTGGAAACGTCAGGACGTCGGGCCAGCAGCAAAGGCTTCCTGTCGGTGTCGATGGCGAGGTATTTGGAGCTGCTCGACTGGACTGGTCGTCAGTTGCGAGCCGATAAAATCGGCAGTATTCCGGCACACCTACAACCGATCTTGCAGCGGATTGGACTGGACACTCACGGTTGGTGCGATGTGGTGCGGAAGTTCGGTCGCATTTTCAAGCGGGCGGCGGGCACGCCCGAGAGTCTCGCGGGCGAAGCGTGCCGTCGCGGGCAGGGCTGGCTGTGTGCTCGCGAGAACCCGCTGGGTCTGTCTTCGGTCTAGCCCGCTGCAAACCGCCTGCCTTGGAAGTCAGTTGGAGATAACTGCTGCGCGGTCAGGTTCTGCGTACCGATTCGGACTCATGTCACCTGCGTCAAATCGCCGATTGTTCGCCAAGAGCCCATTGGATTTTCAGTTCTTGGTGTCAAGCGATCCGCCGCCGGACACGAGTCGCAACTTGGGTGGCGTCTTGATTTTCTTAACCCAAGAGAGAATATGGGTGGCCCCAAAATTATGCCGGACACGAGTCGCAACTTGGGTGGCGTCTTGATTTTCTTAACCCAATTGAGAATATGGGTGGCCCCAAAATCCGGAGAATATGGGTGGCCCCAAAATCCCAAAATCCGCCAAAATCCGGCCCCAAAATTCGCGCTCTCCTGAAGACGTTTTGTTTTCAACGGTCATAACGATACTTTCCATGGGGTTCCGTCAGCTCAGAGAAGAACGAGTACAATATCGTTTTAATTCTCCCGCACATTCCGCGTTTTGAGCAGCGACCTTCATGACTCGATGGAAATACTTGCCGATGCTCTGGCTCATGTTTCTTGCTTCGGTCCTCGTCTCAGCACCCAAGGCAATGGCACAATGGCCGGACCGTCATGGACCCACGCGTGACGGTGTCGTGGCCGAGTCGGATGCCGAAAGGCTACCCATTCATTGGACGGACACGGAAAATGTGGCTTGGAAAACACCCCTTCATGATCAAGGGCACTCATCACCGGTGATCGCTGAGGGCCGTGTTTGGTTGACGGCGGCAAACGCTGAGGGCACACGTCAGTTTGTCATCGCGATCGATGAGCAGACGGGTGAGATCCTGCATGATCGAGTAGTGTTTGAGAACGAAATCGTCGAGCCGCTCGGTGGAGCGGTGGGATTCAACAACTACGCAGCACCGAGTTGCGTGCTGGCACCCGGTGCCGTTTACGTTCACTTTGGCAGCTACGGAACAGCGAAGCTCGATGCGAACACGGCGGAAGTCATTTGGCAGCGACGTGATCTGCCATGCCAGCACTTTCGCGGACCTGGATCCTCGCCCGTGTTGTATGGAAACAAGCTGGTGCTCACCTTTGATGGAGTTGACCAGCAGTACACAACGGCGCTCGATACCGAGACCGGTAAAACGGTGTGGCGAACGGATCGCAGCACCGACTACGGGGATCTTGGAGACGACGGAAAGCCGTTACGCGACGGTGATATGCGAAAAGCCTACTGCACACCAGCAATCGTCCAGGTCGGAGATCAAATGCAAGTCCTCTCCGTCGGTGCCAGGGCGATGCAAAGCTATGATCTCGAAACCGGCAAGGAGATCTGGACACTTCGGCACGACAGCTACAATGCGGGCATTCGACCACTCTGGTTACCCGAGAAGAAACTGGCGCTCATCAATACCGGCTCCCGAGGCGCGCAGCTCGTCGCGGTACGACTCGACGCATCCACCACGGGTGATATCACCGACTCACATGTTGTGTGGGTCCGAGAGCGTGGCAATCCCCGTTTTGCCAAGCCGATCGAGCATGATGGACTGATCTTTCAAGTCACCGACAATGGCGTTTTAGCCTGTGTCGATGCAGACACCGGTGAGGAACTCTGGAAGATACGGCTATCGGGTGACTATCGAGGATCACCAATTATCGCAGGAGATCGCTTGTACTTTTTCAACGAGAGCGGCCTCGCTACCGTCGTGAAAGCCCAGCGGGAACCCCAGATCATCGCGGAAAACGACGTTCCTGAAATGGCCACGACGGCATGCCCGGCGGTGTCCAATGGAGCGATCTTCGTCCGGGGCAAGGAATACTTGTACAAGATCCAGTCGCACACCGATCAAGACACAGCCGGCAACAACGAACTACGGTCAAAGCGTATCGTTTCTATCATTGCTCGCGGGCCGACGATGAACAGGTGCCACTGAAGAGTTTGCGAAACGCGTTGAGTCTGCCGATCAACCGGATCAACGGGGATGCACGAGTCGCGAGTGAGTTGGCAGTTCATGCGCGGTACAACTGCGATTCGGTCCGATGATGAAGCATGCACGGGCAATTCGTTTGCGAGAAAGCGATTGTCCCATCACCGCTTACGAATGGAATCGTATGTCTTCGATGATCAATCGATGCCGCGAATGTCGCCACATCCCTTCTGCTACCAGTGTGGCGTTCCTGCTGGGGTGGATTGCGTCGACGATCTCGACCGTAGGCTGCCAGACTCCCGTCCGCGCGCTGGTGGGCGGGAACATGAACATGACCGGGAAAATGGGCGTCGATGGGGACGTGCGGATGAGCGGGAAAATGGTGACGGTCGCGCGCAGTGACAATACCGCCTCGCCGATACAAAGCGTCGTTATTGACGGGCGAGCGGGCAGCCAGGGTGGTCGAATCGCGATCGTCGATGTCGATGGCTTGATAGTCAATCGCAACTTTACTGGGCTGAACTCGATGGGCGAGAATCCAGTTGCTCTTTTCCGTGAAAAAATGCGGCGGATCGAGTGCGACGGCTCCATTGCAGCGGTCGTGCTGCGGATCAATACGCCGGGGGGCGGCGTGACGGCGACGGATATACTCGCTCATGATATCACCCGGCTGAAGCATTGCCGCGATCTTCCAGTCGTCGCTTGCGTGATGACCACGGGTTGCGGCGGCGGGTACTATCTCGCCACCCATGCCGACCAGATTGTGGCGCATCCAACATCGGTCGTCGGCGGCATTGGTGTGATACTTAATAGTTACAACATGGAAGACACGCTGGGGCAGTACAACATCGTCCCGGTGCCCGTGAAGTCGGGCGACAAGATTGATCTGGGGTCACCCCAGCGAACGATGAAAGTATCCGAACGGGCGATTTTACAAGCGATGGCGAATCAGTTCCATGAGCGTTTTGTCGAGCAAGTCCGCCGTTCTCGAGGTGCCAAACTACGTGAAAACCCAGCGGCGGTGACGCTCGGCTTGAGCGATCTCGGGCGCGACAACGACGGGGAGGCGAGTTCATCGAATGAAGTGGATGACCTGTTCGATGGCCGGGTGTGGACAGGAACACAAGCGTTTGAGAATGGTCTGGTCGACAGCATCGGTTATCTCGATGATGCGATCGATATGGCAGGCCGCCTGGCGGGATTGGCGGGCGACGCGCCAGTGATATTGCTACGCCGCGACAACGATCGGGCTTTGAGCGAATTTGACGTTACACCCAATTCGCCCATGAGTTCGCTGCTGCCGATCAGCATACCTGGGCTGGATCGCACCAAGATGCCGACGTTCATGTATCTGTGGCAGCCCGAACCCAGTTTCGTCACCGCGGCTGGTTAATGGAACATCCTGACCTGTGGAGCTATTTGGCTGCGGCACCAGCAATCTCTTTGGCTTCAGCGTCCGCATCGGCACTCTCGGCGTCGTCGGACAGCTTCTTCGTTGCAGCCGCAGCATCGTTCGCTTTCACCGGTTCCGTTTTGCTAGTCGCGGGGGTATCGCGGGCTTCGGCTTGGCGGCCAAGTTCGCCTCGGAACTCGCCAAGGTTGTTCTTATCAACTACCTTGGTTCCGATTGTCGTTGTCGCGTAGACGCCCGGTAGTGGTAACTGATCGGCCTCTCTTTTGCAGAATGAGCAAAGACTGTTAATCGCTTCGTATCCGTACTGATAGGAGTCTTGTGCAATCGCGGCATTGATCGTACCCGACGCGATGGCATCGAGTGTGATCGGATCGACATCGAATGTGATAACGTTGACTTTTCCTCGGAGATTCTTGTCTTCGAGTACCTCGGCGATGATTGGCCCTTGATACCCATTCAAGCCCACGATGCAGTTAAGTTCCTTAGCCGCATCGATTGCTTTACGAAGTTGTTCTTCGCAACGAACCTCGTCTCCTTCGTCGACAAGGGTATCAATGATTTTATACTTGGAACCTTCGGCAGTGCCGCCTCTGCCAAAGAGACCTTGTTCGATACCCGCTTTCCGTTCGGTCGTATTCTGTTTGGTTTTATTGGCCATGCAGACAATGATGTTGGCCCCATCGGGAAACGCTTTCTTGATAAGCTCGGCGATATCGTGCCCAGCGGCACGGTTGCTCGCTCCGACGTAATTGAGTCGCTGCGAGAAGGGGGCATCCGAATCGACTGTAATGACAAAGGCATGCTTGCTAATTTGGTCGATCAGTTTCGATTGTTTGTCGGCATCGAGTGGACTGACGGCGATTCCATCAATCTCAGTGGTTTCGATCCCGCTGAGGAGATCGGATTGTCGGCTGAGGTTTTCTTCACCCTCGGGCATCATGATGGTGACTTCCGCATTGCAGTCTTTGGCAGCCTGCTGGGCGCCATCCGCCATGGCTTGCCAGTACGGTCCTTCCCCCGCCGTCACCAGCACCAGGCGTGGCCCGGCACCTGATTTCGTTCCCACCGTATCCCGATTCGCATATACGCCCGCTCGGTACCATAGCACCGCCGCGACGGCGATGATGAGTAGGGCAATCACTCCAATTTTCTTTCCGTCCATTACAACAACCTTATTTTCGAGAAGCACCTGAGACGCCACAAGGGGAGATTCCCTCACCGTGCATTCAGTGTAGGTGATCTGGCATCACATACAAGTTGTCGGGTCGTCCAAACTCGCCACAAATCTCACAACGCTTAGTAGGGACCGCACGTGGAGCGGATGGATCTGTCCTTCGGGCTCCGTTATTCCTTTGGGCAGCGAATCGAGACGCTGTTGGCGTGCGCGGTCAGCCCCTCCTTTTCGGCCAGACGAATGACGTCGGCCGCAATCGCGAGGGTGGCGTCGGTCGCAAACGATGTCACGCTACCGGACCGCAGAAAGCTGTTGACGGACAAACCTTCCGCCCATTTACACGTCCCTCCCGTTGGCAGGACGTGGCTCGGTCCAGCCGCGTAATCGCCCAGGGCCACGGGGGTGTGGTGCCCGAGAAAGGCGGCTCCACTGTTGCGAATTTTAGCGATCAAATCATTCGGTCGATCCGTTTGAATATGCAGGTGTTCAGGAGCAAATGCGTCGGTTAACTGGCATGCTTGATCGGCATCGCTGACGAGAATCAGGGCACCGAAATCTGCGAGGGCGTGCCGGACGAGCTCGCTGCGCTGTAAATCGGCGAGCTGTGACTTCAGTTCCGCCTGGACGTGATCGATCAGATCCGGACACCACGTAATCAGAATGGCCGATCCGGGTGAATGCTCGGCTTGGGCGAGCAAATCGGCAGCGACAAATGCGGGAGACGCTGATTCGTCAGCCAGCACGATGACTTCGCTGGGGCCTGCAAATGAGTCAATGTCGACGGTGCCAAAGACATGCTTTTTCGCGAGTGCCACGAAGAGATTCCCAGGACCGACGATTTTGTCCACTGCGGGAATCACGTCACAACCGTATGCCATCGCCGCAACGGCTTGCGCCCCGCCACAGCGATAGACTTCGCTCAGGCCGAGTTCGTGGCAGGTGGCGAGCATGTCATTGTTGTAGGCTCCAAAGGGTGTAGGTGGCGCGACCACGGCGATCTCCGCAATACCGGCAACCTGAGCGGGCACCGCCGTCATCAGTACGGTCGACGGGTAGGCAGCAGCGCCGCCGGGAACGCAGATACCGATTCGCCGCAGAGGCACGTATCGCTGCGTCAGGCGCACGCCAGGGCGAGGTTCGATGGTGACATCACCGTGCCGAATTGCCGTTTGAAACTGGACAATATTGTCGCGAATTCGTCGAATGGACTCTAGTAATTCCGGATCGGCCGCTGCGTGGGCCGCGGCCAAATCGGCCGATGGGACGCGCAGCGTTTCAGCAGTCAGGTCGGCATTGTCGAGGGCTCGGGTGTATCGCAGCAGCGCGGAGGTGCCCTCGGTCTGCACGTCCCGGCAGATCTTCCCGACAACCTCGACGGGAGTGAGCGGTTCGCCAAAAACGGCCTGCGTCAGCTCGCGGCCACGAGGGCTGACGAGATCACCGCGTGGGCTGAGTTTTTCACGCAGCTCGGCGAGCACCGCGTCGCCGCCCTCGCGTGCATCGACGAATCGGATGATGGAATCAGTGGGTTCAGGCGTCATGAGAATTCGTACTGGGGGTGGCGAAAGCAAAAACAGGCGTGGGGCAGAAAATGGAGACTCGATGCGATAACCTAAATGTCCCAGCGATCGTGATCGGGAGCCGAGGCGATCAAACCTGATGGCAAACTGCAGAAGGAACGAATACTGCGACGTGTCAACTTTAGCCCGCCCCTATCCTATCGTCACAATGCTGGATTGCTAAGTCTCTCCCTTTCTTCTCTATCTTCTCTTCTTCCCGCCGATGATCGACCTACGAAGCGACACGCTTACCCAGCCCACTGCAGAGATGCGTCACGTCATGGCCAATGCCCGCGTGGGTGACGGCGTGATTGATGTCGATCCGACCGTTGAGCGGCTGGAGCAAGAGACGGCGTCGCTGCTCGGCAAAGAGGCGGCGTTGTTCATGCCCAGTGGCACGATGGCGAACCAAGTCGGCGTCCGAATCCACTGCGATCGCGGTACCGAATTTTTGTGCGAGGTGGACTGCCATATCTACCAGTACGAGCAAGGAGCGTTTGCCCAGTTGTCGGGGTTGGTGGCCCAGCCGCTGACGGGCCACGAGGGCGTGCTCGATATCGATCATGTTTGCGGAATGATACGCCCCGAGAACGATCACATGGTGCGGACTCGATTGCTGTGCCTCGAGAACACGCACAATCGGTGGGGCGGGCGGATCATGCCTCAAGAAACGATCGATGCGGTGTGTGAATGGGCACACGAACATGGATTGAAAACACACTTGGATGGGGCGCGGATTTGGAATGCGTCTGTCGCGACGGGAATGGAGCTATCGCGAATGGTTAGGCCGTTTGATTCAGTGAGCGTGTGTTTCAGCAAGGGGCTCGGTGCGCCGGTCGGGTCAGCGTTGGTCGGCACGCGAGATTTTATTGGCGAGGCTCGCCGGGCACGCAAATTGTTCGGCGGTGCGATGAGACAAGCGGGCGTCATTGCCGCCGGCGCACTCTACGCAATGCAACATCATCGCGATCGCCTGGTGCGAGACCATGAGGCTGCCCAGCAGCTCGCCGGGGCCGCGAGTGATCATTCCGCAGTGAAGGTTCGTGGCGGTCGCGTCGACACCAACATCGTCATACTGGAGATCGATCCGTCGTGGGGAACGGCCACTGAAATGCAATCAAGGTTGTTTGCGGCGGGAGTCGACAGCTTCGCGATGGGAGATCGGATCATTCGATTCGTCACCCACCTGGACATCACGCCAGAGCAAACCGCAGAAGCGTGCCGCATCCTGCGAGGTGTCTTGGCCGCATCGAGAGCGGCGTCTTGATTCGCTGGATCGCCGTCATCGGTGTGTTTGTCGTGGCTACGGTGATGCGGTGGAACTCATGTGGCGATAGTTTTTGGGTGGATGAATTGCATACGGCGTGGTGCGCCGACGGTGATTTCGACCAGGTTGCCCAGGCGCAAGGATCGGCAATCAGCAACCGATCTACTTCTACGCAATCTCTGTTTGGCAGCGTTGTCTGCCAGCGAGCTGGATCGCTTTCTACGGCATCGAGGCGTTGCTGCGCGTGACGAGCGTTCTTTTGACATCGATTTCGGCGGCCTGGCTAGTGGTGATTGTCTGCGGGAGAGGTACAGCCATCGCGATCGTGGGCGGCATTGCCGCGGGGCTCGCTCTTGCCGTGGACCTCGATGCGATTTTCTTCGGTACGGAACTGCGACCCTATGCCGCAATTGTTTTCCTCGCCACGGCCGCACTCGCTGTCGCCCGGCGGCTAGTCACGACGAAAGTACGAACCGATAGATCGTGCGCTGCTGAGGAGATGAGTGAGGCGAGTCGGGCTTCGATTCGTGATTTGGCGATGCGTGTGGTTTTGCACGCTCTGGTGCTGTTTGCCGCAGCAGTTCACATCACCTCGTTAATCGTCCTCGCCCCGCAACTGCTTCTCTTTGTCATCAGCGACGTGTGGCGACATTGCCACGCATCGCGAACGCGTCGCAAAATTATCGTCATGCACGTTGCCGCCGGAATCGCTTGGATGCTGATTGCGGTTTGGTGGAGCCGGTCTCATGCTGGTCTGTGGCAATCACGAGGGAACTGGAATTCCTTTGCTACGGTACAGGGCTGGAGAGACATTTGGAATTTATGGCCGTGGGCTGCCCTCGCGCTGTTGCCGATCGCCGGGTGGGCGGTCGCCTGCGGCCTGCGTAGAGGTTCCTGGCGCCGAGCGACTGGGACAACGGACGTTGTCATGGCCGCGCTGATCCTGGGCGGCGTCCTGGCGTCCACGATTGCATGTTATCTGTTGACCCAATACGCGGGAGTTCCACTCTGGCATCGACGCTACTTGATCGCGTCGCTGCCGTTGATGTGCGCAGGGATGGGTTGGTTCATAGGAGCGATCCGGTGGTCGGCGACTGGTGATTGCATTTGGTACCGCATGGCTCTCGCGCTCACATGCATCCTCCTGCTGACCTATCGTCAGGACACGCTGAGCAAGTGGTCGCGTGGTGATTTCCAACTCGTGCGCCGTGGAGAAAACTGGAAAACCGCGATCTCGATGATTCGAAACTCTGCCGTTGATGGAGATCGCGTTTGGATCGACGCGGGGCTGATCGAACAGACCGAGCAGCCGACGTTGGTGAGCGACGCAGAGATGGAAGAATACTTGCGATACGTCACAGGAGGACCCTATCGGTTGGGCGAGCATGCTCGGTCAATTGGAATCGGACGCGATGCGATCGATCAATGGCTGAACGTACCTGCGGACGCCATGTCGAGCCAAAATGCAGCGCCACGGTTTTTGATCACGAGGCGTGCGTCGCGACGACTCAAAAACCTGCCTCCAGAAGTCGCACGATATCGATTCGGCAGCGTTACGGTTTTGCTTCGGCAATGACGCCATGCAGCGCCGCACGTAACGGATCGTCGTGCTCGCCACAGAAACCGCGGTGTTCACGCCGTCGCCATCCTTCTGCGTGCTCGAACTTACCGCTGAGCTGACCCACACTGCGTGAATCGACAAGCATCGTTTCGAGATAACTCTCTAGCCCCTGGCTCTCGTCGAGCCACTGCTTTTGGCTGGCGTGACAGGCCAGTGCTTGGGTTTTCTTCTCGATCACAGAAGTGGTATCGACGTAGAAGTGCGGCTGAACGAACTCGCCCGTGGGCTGGCGGTTGCCCACTGGCTGGGCGTGGTAGACGGTGACTGGTTCGTAGTAGGGCGGTGTCGGGGGCAGGCTCTCAAGGTTGGGCATCGCGTGACTGAACGCGGCACTGACGGCGAGCTTGCAAGCGTTCTCGTGATCTTCCATGTAGTCGATCGGCGAATGAACCAGCACCACGGACGCTTTCGATTGACGCACGACTGCGGTCACCTTTTGCAGGTTCTCGGTCGTGTAGGTGATCTCCATGTCATGACAGATAGGCTCGTAGAATCTTGCGCCGATCAGATCCGCTGCTTGCTGGGCTTCGGCCAGCCGTGCGGCCGCACAGGATTTGCGGTCCATCGTCGTCGAGCCGCGTGAGCCGTCGGCGACATTCATGTAATGCAGATCCCAGCCCTGCTCGGCGAGCAGCAACATCGTGCCCGCAAAGAGAAACTCGATGTCATCGGGATGGGCGGCAATGGCGAGGACAGATGGCATGGGGTATTCCTAATAAACTTGCTAGCGGCTTCGCCGTAATGTCGCTCAGCTCTCTGAGCTGAAAAGAGAGTGCGCACCTGACGTACGCTTGCAGCTCGAAAAGCTGAGCGACATTGGCCGACAGTACAGGCTTCCGCTGACTTTATCGCTGAGCACCCAGCGATCGGCAACCCGGTTGGTCGTGTTTGTTTTTCGCTAGCGACTCTTGGGGCAAAAAAAACCTTCCGCTGCGGCTTCCTGACGTTTCGTGAAAACCCGACCAACCGATCGGGTGATTCGTTCGACGAACGCGAGCGAACAAGGTAACATGATAGCGAGAACTCTGGTGTGGAATTTCACTTTCCTGTTGCAGGATTTTTGCCGTGACTAGCGACGCGCAGACACTTCCATCGCAATCAATGGCGATTCCAACACTGCGAAATGGTGATCGCTTAACTCAAGCCGAATTCCTGCGCCGTTATCATGCGATGCGCGGCGTTCATCACGCGGAGCTAATCGAAGGACGCGTCTATATGCCTTCCCCCGTTTCTGCTGAGCGTCATGGAGAGCCGCACTTTGATTTCATCACATGGCTGGGTGTCTACCGAGCAATGACGCCTGGCGTGGTCGGCGGGGACAATTCGACTCTGAATCTTGATTTGGATAATTCGCCACAGCCCGATGGCTATTTGCGAATCACTGAAAAAGTCGGTGGCCGGACGCGAATGATAGACGGATACTTGGTGGGTGCTCCGGAACTGATTGTCGAAGTCGCGGCAAGCAGTGTCAGCTATGATTTGCACGACAAACTCAATGCGTACCGCCGAAATGGCGTGTGCGAGTATTTGGTGTGGCGGACTGAGGACCGGGCGATCGACTGGTTCGTGCTCCATGACGGACGGTTTGAACGGTTGCCGACGGACGATAGCGGAATTCTCCGCAGCTCGATCCTGCCGGGATTGTGGCTCGATCCAGATGCGGTTCTGTGCGGCGACTTGCGACGTGCGCTCGATATGTTGAATCGGGGTATTGCCGACCAGGCTCACCAGCGGTTCGTCGAGACCTTGCAAATGCGTTCTCTATAACAACCGCCAAAATCGGGTATCCTATGAAGCCCTCCCAGCGGAAGTCTCCCGCTTTTCGTACTCGTTTACCGTCCGCCAATATGTCGTTTCCCCGCCTGTCTCGTTTTCCAGCCCATAGGGCTGCCGTGGTTTCTGCGTTCCTGTTGTTGATCGGTTGGAGTGGAGTCGTTTCGGCGAGCGATGCGTGGCCCGAATTCCGTGGACCCAGTGGCGATGGCATCGCACTGGATCAATCCCCTCCGATCGAGTTCAGTGAAGACAAAAATCTCGCTTGGAAAACGGCACTTCCTGGTCGGGCTTGGTCGTCGCCCGTGATCAGCGACGGACGCGTGTGGTTGACGACGGCGATTGAGCGAACGGCTTCAGCTGAGGAGCGCGATGCGCTGCTTCGCAATACCAAAGCGGAAGAAAAACAATTCAAGAGTTTGGAGATTGCCAAGTCGATCGAACTGAAACTGCTCAGCGTAGACGTCAAGACTGGCCAACTGATCAGGACATTGGACCTGGTGACCGTCGAAGCTCCCGACGCGATTCACGCAACCAATTCTTACGCTTCGCCCACACCGGTCATCGAAGGTGATTTCGTCTATTGCCATTTCGGAACGTTTGGGACGTTTTGTGTGAACCGCCGCTCGGGAGAAATCATTTGGCAGCGAACCCTTCCGCTCGAACATGGCGTTGGCCCCGGCAGCTCACCGATCATTCACAATGGCCAATTAATTTTGATCCAAGACGGCATGGATCAACAGTATGTAACGGCGCTGGACGCGGCGACCGGCAAGACCACTTGGACAACTCCGCGTCCGCCGATGGAAGCTCCCTCCGGCGACATGAAGAAATCGTACTGCACTCCCGTTGTCGCTACCGATTCATCGGGACGAGAGCAATTACTGTGCATGGGCTCGCAGTGGATGGTTTCCTACAATGCGGCGAACGGTGAAGAGTTTTGGCGACTGTATCACGGCAAGGGATTTTCAGTCGTTCCGCGTCCAGTCGTACTCAATGACGTGGTGTTCTTTGCCACCGGGTTTGGCAAACCCGAACTCTGGGCGACACGGATCGATGGTGATGGTGACGTCACTGACACGCATGTTGCGTGGACGGTGAAGAAGGGCATTCCGTCAAAATCCTCGCCGCTGTTGCATGATGGATTGCTCTATCTCGTTGATGACAATGGCGTCGCCGCAAGCTTTGACGCCGAGACTGGCGACATGGTGTGGAAGAAACGACTCGGCGGCAAATTTTCTGCGTCACCGCTGCTCGCCGGTGATCACCTCTATTTCGGCAACCATGAGGGACAGGTTTTTGTTCTCTCTTTGGGTGAAGACAGCGAGGTCATTCGTACGAATCAAGTCGACGGGCAGATCATGGCGTCGCCCGCTGCGATCGATGATGCGCTAATATTGCGGACCGACAAAGCACTGTACCGGTTTGAAAAGGCCGGTCCGACTTCATGATCGATGGCGTCGAGCCGCGAGCGCGATTTTGGTGGGCGACGAAGGGGGACATCAATGCTTTCTTCGGATTGATGCTCGATAACTTGGCAGGACTGCTACTGATGGTGGCTCTGCTATCTGGATTCGGATTGCCCGCATCGTTTACCGTATCGCACATGGTTCCAGGTACGGCGATCGGTGTCTTCGTCGGCGATCTCGCATTCTTTTTCATTGCCTTATCGCTGGCCCGTCGCGAACAACGCATCGACGTCACAGCGATGCCGTTGGGCTTGGACACGCCGTCGACGTTCGGAATGATTTTGCTAGTACTCGGTCCCGCGTTCACAGCGGCGCGGGCGGCGGGGATGGAGATCGAGGCAGCGGCGCTGCACACCTGGCACATCGGGATTTGGTGCATGGTGTTTTGTGCGATTGTCAAGCTCGCCTGTGCTCCGTTCTCACAGTGGGTGCGCTCGGTCGTGCCACGAGCGGGATTGCTCGGTTCACTCGCGGCAATTGCCCTCGTGTTGATTAGTTTCTTCCCACTGACCCATATCCTCGGCTCGCCAATCCCGGGGATTTTAGCATTGGTGATCGTGTTAGGCACACTGATTGGGCACGTGCCACTGCCCGGTCGAACACCAGGCACGCTGGTGGCGCTGGTCGTCGCAGGATCGACCTATTACCTGATCTGTGCACTGGGATGGTTCGGCTACGAGTTTCCCGAAACGGTCGAGGTGCAATGGTTTTCCGTGCAGTGGATGGAAAGTTGGCGTGGGGGCTGGATCGACACTCTCCCTAGCGCCATTCCGTTCATGCCTTTTGTACTGCCGTTTGCCTTGGCGACGGTGGTCGGCGGAATTGATTGCACCGAAAGCGCCGCGTCAGTGGGGGACGAGTATGACGCTCGGGTAGTGATTGGCGTCGAAGCGGTTGCCACGCTGATCGCTGGATTGTCCGGCGGTGTCATTCAGACGACGCCCTACATTGGGCATCCCGCGTACAAGGCGATGGGAGGCCGGGCGGCCTACACGCTGGCGACCGCAATCTTGATTGGTACGGCGGGCACGTTTGGTTACTTTGCTTGGCTGAATGCGTGGATCCCCGCCCCAGCGGTCTATCCGATTTTGGTTTTTGTCGGTTTGGAAATCACGTCTCAAACCTTCCTCGCGACACCGCGTCGGCACTACGCGGCGGTGGCGATCGCCTGTTTGCCAGCGCTGGCGTATTTAGCGATCAGTGTGTCGGACCGGATTTTCGGCGACTCGGCAATGTTCGCGGCCGAGCTATCGATCGAAAAGCTCGAAAGTGAATCGCTGCGTGACGATTTGCAAACGCTGCGGATGCTCAGCAACGGATTTATCATCACTGGGCTGCTGTGGGCCTGGATGCTGGCGTCGATGATTGACCGCCAGCTTAAACTTGCAGCCGGCGTACTGTTTTTATGTGCCGGCCTGACCGCGATCGGAGTGATGCATTCACCCCTGCAAGGCAACCGTTTGTTCAACCCGTTCCTGGTCGATGCGAGCAGTGCGCTGGCGCTCCCAGAGGAGTCGGTATCGGCGGTGATGCAGTATGTGGTTGGGTATGCGTTAGCGGGATTGTTCGTGCTGGCGTGGTGCTGGGTTCTGCCACGAGAGAAGGATGTTGATTTAAATGAGGAAAATTGCCGCAGCAGATTCAGAATGCATGCGAAGCTGAAGGGATTGTTGATTCGACTGCTGTGTTTGAAACGACAGGCGTGGACCACAGACACGTCCAAATGGCACTGTCAAAGCTGGCGTCGACTGCGGGACGGTTCATCCGTTTGCATCCTCGCGTTATCGCAGTCCATTACACGCCTCCAAAAAATCCAGAAAACAGGGGATTGACCCCGCAATCGGCACTCGCTATCGAGGAGTACAGTTCTCGTAGCGTAAGCTATTTCTGAAAAGCACACCAGGGCTTGAAAGTCCAGAGTGACCAATAATGCGAAGTGAAACCAGACACCCTCTGGCGACCATCGAGTTGACTGCTCTCCTCGCACTTTGGTTCTTTCTTTTCGCACAAGTTGCGAACTCACAAGAGCGTGATGAATTCGTACCTCCCGCCAAGTCTGTTGACTTGGGAGTGGTTGAATTTCGCGCGCCATCTACTGAAGTCTCGCTTTCTGTTGGCGATGTACCGCTCATGCTTCAAACGGCCTTTTCCGCAACGATTAAGAATCCGAGTAATGTACCTCTTCAAATTCAGAAGGTGGAGGTAGGTTGTGGTTGTTTGGCTGCCGTTCCCTCAGCGAAGGTGATTCCGGCAAGTGGTGAAGGAAAGGTTTTCCTAATGTTCCGTCCGACCACGCTAGGGACCACAAGTCGTACAATAAGCGTTTATTTCGCGGAAGGAAAATCGCTAGCTATAAAGATCGACTCGACTGTGAAGCCAGTCTTTGCGGTGTCGCCAAGGCTTTATGACATCGAAAAAGGCGAAACTCTCGTTGAGTTTGAAATTCGAGAGAATTTCGCGAACCTGTCGCCGCTCAGGGAAGTGCAAGTGCATAATGATTTGGTTGTTGTTTCTAGCTTTGTGAGCGGAGCGAAAAGTACGCTCGCGTTAGACGTCACCAAATTCATGGATTCGTTTGATGCGAGACTTCCTCTCAAGCTCACACTAATTGATGAATCGTTGCGTGTGCAGGATTTCCAGGTGTTGCTCAGACGCTCTGACCGCGTTGAGGTTACACCGAGTGAATTGCACGAGAGGCACCGCGGTGGCAACGCCTTTACTGCACGTGCTTATTTGGTCGGTTCTGAGAAGTTGATCAGTCAACTTACTGCGGATGAGGGACTGTCTTGCAAAGTGGAATGTGATGATGTCGCAAATCTCACCACGGAGATTATACCAGTGAAACGTCTAGGTGAGAAAGCCCTGGTAGTTGAGTTTGCTGTCGGGCATGATGTTACGGAGCCGAAAACTGCTTCTGCGAAGTGGCTCGATGTGAATGGTGAGGAGGTTGCGAAGGTAGCCATCCGTTTAGCCCGGCATCGGTAGATGCTCCGGGATTTCTGGTTTTACTCGTAAGGATCAATTCAGTGCGTGTTATGTTCTGTGTTTTAGTGATCGTTGGTTTTCTTAGCGTTGCGAAAAAGAGTGTGGCGCAGGGGACGGATTGCTTCTCATTCATCGGCAGAACCGAAAGCTGTTTCGCCACAACTCAGCAAGATAGGTTTTGCACGGGAGAATGTGAAGCAGTTTTGCTGACCTGCCTCAACAATGTTGCCTTCCAAGAGCAGTATGACAATACCTCAGAGTGGGACGACGTTAACTACGAGCCTGACGGCGAGACAGGGTATCACAGTGAGTTTTCCTATGGCGTCGTCTGTCTATACACGGCCAATTGTATATGCATACCGTCAGCCGAATCTTCGACGGGTCTCGTGTGCGTTGCGGACTTGACGACCGAGGTGATGGACACCCAAACCGTCTACGAATTAAATTCGGACAATCCTTGTATTCCAGAACCTGAAGAAAACTAGAAATCCGTTTGTAATGCGCGCGACTGGTGGATAACGCTGATGGATAGCCGCCTTGAGAAGGCCGTTTCCGGCGACTAATTGTTGGCATTCATCCTCAACTCGTTATTTCGTGAGTAGTTATGGATTTAGACCTTTCGAATACATCGGCTGGCCGTAAGATGAATTTTTTGTGATACTGAATTATGAGTAATACCTTGTCGACAGCGAATCAGTAAGTGGAGCATCAGAAGTTGCTCAAGTGTGAATTCTGCTGTGTGAATACGGTTGCCATCCTAGAAACCACGCATGTTATCATCGAAATGACGCTCCACTGGATAGCCTCATTTTACCCCACCCTAACTGAGGCTGCGTCGAGATGAGCTCACACATGTTTTGTAAAGCTAGTTGCGTTTCGAGTCTCATATTTTGGTGCATATTGGCGATATTTTCTCCCGTGCATGCAGACGGTTTACTTGACTCGGTCGATGGTTTGGCGGAGGATTACCTAGTCGAATATATCGCGGGGCGTGATAATGTTCCCCGAAATTTGGTCTTCGTCGGGCGTGGTTTTGAGACCAGCTTCAGAAAGACCATTGCCAATGTACAAGAGGTGGAACTTTGGGCTATTGAGATTCTTCCTCGAAAGAAGGGCACGCAGTACTACGAACTTTCGGCAATGTGCCGGAGAGATCTAAAACATGGTGTCGCGTCTTTGCCGATTTGGGAACAAACTTTGGTATCCGATGGAAGGCGATCATATCGCCGGACAACAACTGGGACGGTCCTCGGCATGAACTCGTCCGAGAAGGCGGACGCGGAAGAGGGGACGTCCGTTACACGTCGGTCAATGCCCATGATTGACCCTTATTTTTTACCTCTCCTTGATACTGCTGCCTATCTTCGTTCGCGCAACGGCATGGATTTTGGAGTGTTCTTAACAAGCAACTGCGAGTTGGTTAGCGCAAAGCGTGAGGACGACGGCATTCTGGGAGTGTGGTCGCTACCTACAAAATCGCAGACGCAGTGGACGATTTCAATTTTATTTAGTTCCAAGCAGGGTAATATGCCGACACGTGTCGAGTGGGAAGTATCACGCAAACCAGAGGTTGATCGGGACGGGAATCCAGCTCACCAGGGTATTGTCCGCTCTCAGATGACGTCGCGCACCAAGTGGGAAAAGATCGAATCCAGAGACGAAGGCGGCAAGACTGTCAAAGGGTGGGTGCCTCGAACAATTTCGAGAATAGACGCTTACTCCGGCGACGACTTTACTGAGGGAGCGTTTTGTTTTCAATGGAAGCAATTTGATGACAAACTGCTGCCAAAGCCTACGGATGAGGACTGGCGACTTACTATCTCGGAAGAATTTGAAATCGATTGGGACGAATCTTTTCAGTCGTTCTCGCGCCGGCATAACGTTGAGAGCAGATGAGTGCAAACGTCATCGTGCATCGTTTGGATTCTCCGTTGTGGTGCTAAACTCTAGCACACCGCGATCGCCACGTTGCATTGATGGACGAAGCGATCCTATCGTCCCGTGTCCCAACGAAACGGGAACTCGATGTAGCGGCAGGTGATTTTTGGGCATGCCATTGGTAAACTACCTCCTGCTGCTCGATCGGACTGCTCGTCAAGTCAGACCGGGGAAAACGACACGTGACGCCCGAGAGCGTCCGGCCGCTCTTGCAGCGAATGGGAATGAAACGGGCATCTTCGTGTGAGTTGGTAAGTGAATTCGGTAAACTATTTGGCTGTGTCGTTGGCAAGCCTGAATGCGTTAATGCGGTGCGTAGCCACCGAGCTAATCGGAAACCACTTAAAGCGTCGCGGTTGCGAGTTACTAAGCAGGTACTGGGAATTCATTCCGCGTTATGAGTCGCCTGTTTTATTGGTAACCCGACGCGTTAGCGAGGATTCACGCCAAGATCCTCGCTAACGCGTCGGGTTACCATCAGCAGCTTCACCGAATGAATTGACCATACCTGCTTAAGTTCGCTTAACCAGCTACTCAATTGATCTTTCGCGTTTTCTGATTTGAATGGATTGATGCCCACTTTTGAATCATCCAATGCGTTGCGAACTCTGCTTGTGCAGTGGTGGTGTTGGTGCGTTTGGATGTTTTTGTTGGTGGTGCTGCATCCGCTGGGGACTCCGGTTCCAACTCTGGCATTTGCGGAGTTGACTTGGATCGCGATGGAGTGCGTCTTGCTGCAATCGATACCGCTGTTGATCGCCGTTATTTGGTTTATCAAGCGTCCGGAGGTGGCTTCGAAATACGGTCGATCGCTGTTCGCGTCGGTACCACTGTGGTTCGCGGTTGATGTGCTGGCGTATCGCGGTAGCGGATTGCATTTCGCATCGAGTGAGTTTTTCGAATTAATCCGAGATCATTTTCCAAGATTGATCTCGTTTGTTTCTTGGGGGATGCTTACGCCATTGCTCTCCATTGCGACCTATATCGCCGTCGGGATTTTGTTGTCGAAGTTATTGGCGAGATTGGTTAGCGGGCGTCGGCCTGCACGCGGTGTGCTGACAGTCGTGTTTTGCATAACAGTCTTCATTCTGGCCATCGGTTCCTTGCGGTGGCTTTTGCGAGAACACAATCAGCGGCGTACTGCTCTGCACGCCAACCCAACGCGCCATCCGCTCAACGCATTGGTAGGACATGACAATTCTCGCGTTCTGGCAATCGGACCGGAGCAGGCTGACTCGGCGAACGAGCCGACAAAGCCATTCACCTACGATCCCCAGCGATTTGCAGAGCGTATTAGCACTCGCCTGCGACAGATGCGATTGAAAGTGGTGATGGAGCCGCCAGCGGCCACAGGCTCGGCCAAATCGCCTGATATTTTGATCATCATTTGCGAGTCCCTACGCAGTGAAATGCTGGACCCTGACGTGATGCCAAACGCATTTCAAGCAGCCCGGTCGGGATGGTGGCTGAGGGAGCACTACTCGGGTGGAAACGCGACGAGTCTGGGGATGTTTTCATTGATGAGTGGATTGGAATCAATCTGGTTCTATCGATCGGAATCGCGTTTCGCTCCAGCGATGAACCGCCTTTTTCGACAAGCCGGCTATGAACTCGGTTTCTTTGCGGGGCACGACGACTGGGGAGCGTTCCAGATGGATGCGTTTTTATCGCCACGTCAGTTTGATCGTTATGAGGTCGAGCCGATGAACTGGCTGGCGTCGGATCGGCGGTCGATTGCCAAGACGATGCAGTTCCTCCGCAGACCTCCTGCACCCGAGACTCGGCCACCACGATTGGCGGTGCTGTTTCTCTACAGCACCCATGCACCCTTTGCGGTCGAGGACGACCTTGCCACCGATCAACCAGCGGCGTCAGGCGACTATCCGATTCCATTTCCCGATTCGTGGCGTGAGAGGGTGTGGAATCGGTACCGCAACGCCGCCCGCACGCTTGATGCAGAGTTGAGCGATTTGCTTCGCAGTGACGCGGCAATTGCTTTAATTGGTGATCATGGCGAGTCGTTTCTCGATGACGCCACGATTGGTCATGGCACCAAACTATCGCGAGCACAAACCCGAACGGCGGCACTGATCAGCGGACCGATGTTTTCGGCTCGTGAGGTTCACGAGCGAACCATGCACGTTGATTTTTTGCCAACGCTGTTGGCAGCCGCTGGAAGGCAAGTGTCACGACCGGCGCAGCTGGATGGCATCGATTTGGCAACTGCAACGCATGATCAGTTGAGTTCACGAGTGTTTTCGATATCAAACTTGGTCGGACGTGATCTCGTAGTCGTTGCACCGGAAGATCGTCACCCGGGTAAAGGCTTTGGCACTCGCGTGGAGTTCTCGTTGATGGATGGAACCGTCGCCCCTCAGGGAAGAATCGACGGTCGTGGCGATCTGATCGGGCCACCCGATCGTAAACTGTTACAACGTTGGCTGACTTGGATCGAGCGAACTGGCAAGGCTAGCGAACGCCCCAGTGAAAATTAAAGGCTCATCCGACGGAAGCGTGCGCTGGAGGTTTTGGAGGCATGGCTCCAGTATCCAATGATTGATTTGTCGGAGGTAATAGTGAATGTTAGACTGGAGCTGCCGGGAGAAACGGAGCCGAGCTCGAATGGCGTGGACTTAGGGCTTTTCTGCCGGTTTCACGGGCTCGACCGTGATCCGCTTGGCTCGGCTGGGGCGAGGTTTTTTCATCTTGGGATATTTTGATTGATTTCGGCGTTTGAGCTCGCGAGGCTCTTCGCGACCGGGTCGATCTCGGACCAACCGGGAAGTTGCCGACAGCACGATCCACATCAGATCGTCGGACGTTTCAAGTTCGTCGCTGAAGTATATCCAAGCATCGCGTGAACGAGAAAAGCTGACTTCACGCGGATGGATTTCCAGGACCGCAGCAGCGTCGTTGGTCAGTGAGCGTACCAAGTTGTAGGCCAGCACTCCGACCGCTATTTCGCGGTCAAGGTTTTCGGGAGTATGGCAGCGTAGATCACAAAATCCCATCGTGGTCTTCCAGCAAGCAATGTCCGTTTCAACGTCCCATCGCAGACCATAGAGCTCCGCGATTTCGTCAGCGCTGAAACGCTTCGAGTCAACAAGCGTGGTGACGATCGTCAGCACCTCGGTGCGACCAGTCAGACGGTATCGAATGCAGCGATACCGGATTGATTCAGGTAATTGCTGCCACTGCTCGGGTGTAAACCGGTTCTTGTTATTCTTCGGTTTCTTCAACGTAATCGTCTTCTCGTCGAGCACTTCGCAGACGCCCTCAAAGGGTGAATTGCGACAGCCCTTGATCCCGCAAACCAGTTCAACACCTCGGCGATTCAGTAGCACCGAATCATAAAACGATTCAAAGTTGCTATCCGCGACGACGATATCGCCAGCTACGAAATCACCGTGTTTTTCACGGAAAAGGCTTACCTCGCCGGTCAGTTTCCCCTTCATTGCTGCGGTGTTGTCATTGACAATGCAACCGGTCGCCAAGCAAGTCGTCACTACGCAGCGCACTTGAGGAAAGCCAAGCCCTTCTTTTTGAGTCGAAGGCTGAGGATAGACCTCTTGATTGGCCTGCGTATCAGGTGCGCGAAATACCAAACCATCGACCAAGTAGACATTTAGCCCGTGCCATTTCCACTGCGTAGAGGCTTTCCCGCGGAGTAAATCGACAATGCGTTTGCCAAGTCGATCGACCAGTTCAACGGTGAGCTTTGCCCTCGCCTTGCAGTAGGCCGAAGCATCTTCGCAGCAGGGCGACTGGCCTCGCCGTTTTCGCTCACGATTGAACTTCGTGAGGACGGTCGAACAGGCATCTCCGCGACTGAGGCACTGCGAAACGAACAAGCCGAGTGTGATCGCCGGGGTGAACTCCCGCTCACGGAACTTGATTTCGAGTTCATCACATAGCTGATGGACATCGTCGTCACTGAAGATTTCGGTTAGCCGGACTTGATCGAGTTGGATCAAATTGTCAATCCGCTGGACCACCTCCTGTGGATTGAGGGCCCGACGCAATTCGGCTCTGCGATTGGTATCGACAGGGGCTCCTCGGGTTGGCAGAATCATCGACGGCATCCTTGCTTGGGGTGCAGTCGGGCAGGTAGCACGTGTTTCCCTTGGGTTTCAGCATGATTCCAATCGATTTGTCTGAGTTATCGGTGGAAGCTCGGCCTGGGGCATCACCAGCCGATCCCAGATGCGGTTCCAGATCCCACTGCGATTGGCGGTGCGTAGATCGACAATGTACTGACCTGTTTGGCGATGCCAACGCATTCCCGATTGCTTAAGCCGCTGGTTGAAGATGACTTTGCAGCCAGCCTCCGTAATGCCGCTACCGATTGGATCACCTCTGCGTTTTCGCTCAGCGAAGTCCATGTGGCTGCGGTACTTCTTTAGATAGTTGATCGCGGTGTGATAGTCGTCCTTCGTCCCTTTTAAACCGTTACGACGCTTCTGCTGTGCAGCACGAGCGACTACTTTGCTCACCGCATCGTCCTCGTGACGTAGTGTGTGACGCTGTTGCTCGGCCCACTCGCTGGCTCGTTCGCTACCTTTGCCGAAAATCGAAGCAGCAAGCAGAGAGACATACTCACAAGCGTGAAAGAAATCCACACCCCAACTCCACTTCAAACGTCGGCCCGTCACCGGATCTTTCATCTTCGAGAGAACCTTCTTGAAATAGGACTGTGGGTGAGTGCCAGCATCGGTTACGTAACGCAGCGATGGCGTCTTGCCACCGATCCGAGGAAGCACACCTTCAATCACATGGGTCAATCGCTTTGTCATCGTAGGCTGATCACGTTCAGGCATCTGCCCCAGGTAGATGGTCCCCAATCGCTTGCGATTGCGATCGTAAACGGCAATCGTTCCGCAGGAGGCTTCCTCCCAACAAGGCCTCGTTTGCACAAAGACACCATCACGCCCCACCTGAAGTAAAACATCGTGTTTTCCGGTACTTTGACGCGCCTGCTCGATCCACTTAGCTAGCTGCTCAATCGCCTCGTCATCATGCACCACTCGAACTTGCGTTGCCAGGTCCGCAATCACTCGCCGGTAGGCTTCGACCGATGGCCTTACCCCAAAGCGTTCGCTGATCATGTCCAAGGTGGGTTGCTGGGGCAGATCGGCGGCAAGCCGCCCGGTGACTTCCGCTAACGCGGGTGTCATCCGACCGGCGACCAAGCCGAGGCGGACATCCAGCGGAGCGACGCCAGATGATTTAGCTTGGGTGTTCTGATAGAACCAACGTTGGTAAGTGACTTGGCCGAATCGTGTGTCGACTTCTTTGGGAGTGCGTCGATTGCGGCGGAAGGATTCGCCGTTGAAGTCAAACGAAGATACCGTTTGATCTCGGTCACGGGATTCGATTCGTCTGAATGTTCGCTGCATGATCACACGAGCCAATTCGCGTACGAGGCGTTCGAGTCGTCTTTCGAATCGATCGGTGCTGGCGGGAGTGATTTCCCTTCTGGAAAAAACATTGTACCACTGCGATGACTCTCCAGATGACGGCGATTACCTCAGTAGCGAACTGTGGCTCGAAGTCATCGAAGAGACGTTTGAGAGAAGCGAAAGTTGTGATAGGCTTATTCATGGCGTCCGTTCCGATTGAGATGTTTGGCAGCTAACCAAAAACGTTCAGTAGGACACGGACGCCATTTTTCCCCAATAGCAATCTGAAATTTTTCAAATTTCAGATGCTGCTACCTGCCCGACTGCACCCCTTGCTTGTGTTGAGATTTTTTTTAAGAAAAACCACGATGCAACAAGGGTGCCTTTTTTCGCTAGCTCAAATTTGTTTCACGCCAGATTCGCCCTAAGTCCACGCCATTCGAGCCGAGCTCTGCAGAGGTGCAACTTGGCAAGGGATATCTCGGTCGATGGTACGCCAATGGTGTTGCCGGTCCCTGGCGGACATTCGTTCGTCAGGGACGCATTTTTGTAAGATTATTGGATACTAGAGCCATGGAGTGCCGGGATAAAACCGGTTTGGAATCGAGAATGAAAGTTTCTTACGAGGAAGGTCTAACCAACTACTTCGGCCTCCGGCGGAGGTGCGACGAAGGTAACAACGTCGTGCTGAGCGTCCGTGCAGGGGGAAGCGTAGGCCAGCTAATTGAGCTCCGAAATCAGGTCTTCCATGTGCCGACCGTGTCATATGCGTCGGGAAGGCAACACCAGCTACACCGCTTTGGTAAGGGTAGTCTGGACATGGCGGAGTCGAAGAACCTGTGCATGCGTGGAAAATTCCAAACGCGAGAACCGGGAAGTCCCATTTGCCCCTGGGGTCAAGTCGTGATGACTCACTGCCAGGGCGACCAGCGAACCTCTATGAGCGCAATTCTGGTATGAACGCGGATGGGATGGCAGATGAGGCCGTAGTACCGTCGACGCGGGTGAACAAAGCTGCGACCGCAGTGGCGGAATCCGCCGAGGAAAGGGACCTCACTGAAGGGAAGTATTGCCGGATTGGCGTCGATGCTTCGGACTCTGAGCCGGAACAAGTATCAATTGGAGCGTCACGGGAAATCACGACGGGTAGCGTCACAGTGTGTCGCGATCGTTTGACCCAACGGAGGAGCCGTATGAGTCAAGGCTCACGTACGGATCTGTGCGGGGGGCGGCTGGCAACAGCCGTCCCTACCGCGATCCTAGAAAAACCTTCCCCTGTGCTCCGCGCACGGTTCCGTCGGATGAACCAAATTAAAGGACACCAACAGATGGGAACACAGAGTTCATCAAGACCCACTGGTCAGCCTTCTTGTTGACGATGTTTCCATAATCAATGGGGTCGAACGAATGAATGGCACCGAGTGGATGCGTGAAAAGGATAGGAAACGTTTTCAGATTCCTTATTCTGATACACAACTGGCATTGATTCAGCAACACGCGTTGGCCAATGCTCGCGCCGATGCATCGCAGCCGAAGTCGTCTTGGTTCTTCTATCTCAACGTCGGCTTGATTTGTCTCATCATCGCAATGGCCGTGTACCGCTTTTGGCCACGATCGGAGCCAGTTTAATGTCCGTCTTCGGAAAAGTCGTCCCCACCTTGCTTCTCGGTCTTTGGCTGGCCTGCACGACTGCGTGGGCCTTGAACGGCAAGCCGCAAAACGAACTCGATCAAGACACCATCCCAAAGCTGGACGAAGAAACATCCCACAACGACGCGTCTGACGAAGACGGCTTCTGCGGATTGGAAACTGCACAGCGATGCGCGGAGAAATTGCAGACAGCGTGGCATGAAACTGACGCGACTCGTCAATTGGAGGAATTGCCGTTTGCGTCAATGGCGAAAGTCAAAGCCAGCCTGGACTCCTTGAACTTGAAGACGCGGGTTCTCGCGTTGACGCCAACCAACCGCGAATTTATCCGGCGAGTAAAAATCGGTGATATCGAAGCGAATCAGCCGTTGTTGGTTGATGTGGAGACCAACCATCCAGATGCCGACTTTGCACTCACCGTGTGGCTCAATAACCAAGTCCGACGCAGAGGGTTCGTTTTCCAGGAGGTCCCTCTTGAAATCACTTTGGGTGCAGAAACGGTTACCGCATCCTTGAAGGTAGGGGCGGATTTTGTGGAATAGGGCTCTGCTCTGTAGGAAGTCTTGGATCGCCGCGATCCGGTTCGTGAATCGCAATCACTTAGTCATCTTGATGGTTATGATAGCGATCCAATCGATGTTGCTGGGCTGGCATGCCTATCGGTCTTCGCCGGTCAGTGACGAATACGGACATTTTTATGCTGGAATCCAATACTGGCATCACGGGGACTTACACTCGTTCAACGCCAATCCCCCCTTGGTTCGTGCTCTTGGGACTTTCCCTGCCTATTTGAACTGGGACGACCTGGCAGACTTCTCGCCCTCCTTTGACATGACTGACACCCTGAAGTCGGGCGCCTTGAGCCTGGTTTCAGTGCGGAGTGAGTTCCCGTATGGACGTGAACTCTATGCCACTTCACCCAAGCAGTTTCAACAGCAGCTATTTTGGGGACGACTTCTTGTCAGCCTGTTCGCGGTCGCCGCAACGGTGGCGGTTTTTCGATGGAGCCAAACGTTGTACGGGATAACACCGCACAATCCGAGTGGCGCAAGCTGAGCTCGTACGGGTCGGCGATCGGACTGGTTGCGGCCGGTTTCTGGGCATTCCAGCCACAAGTCTTGGCGCATGGCTCGCTGATCACCAATGACATTGCAGTGGCGGCAGCGATGCTGGTGAGCAGCCTATACTTTTGCCGTTGGATCAAATCGCTCCACTGGCAAGATGCAGCTTTGGGCGGTGCGACACTCGGGCTGGCACTGTCTTGTAAATTCACAGCACTGTTATTGTGCCCGATCTATCTTGCGTTCGTGATTTGGAGATACTGTTGCACCAGGCAGCCGCGCATCATCGGCCAAGCGTCACTGGCGCTGGCACTCACGTTGCTAACAATCGCACTGCCCTATGGCTTCGATGGTGTGGGAAAGCCGTTGGGAAAATTGAAATTCTCCGAAGATGCCCGGTATGGTCAAACGAATGATGAAATCACATCCCGGTTCGAAAACGCTTGGTTCGGTCAAATCCCCTGCCCGGTTCCCGAACAGTATCTTAACGGCATGGACCGTCAACAGAGTGACTTCCGTGAAGGGATTACCAGCTACGCTGCAGGGATGAACACGACACACGGATGGTGGTGGTTCTATCTGTATTCCATGTTGGTGAAATTGCCAACGGGAACGCTCTTTGCGATAGCCGCCAGCCTTCTCTACCTGGCCGGTCGCATGTTCGATCGTGACCATCGTTGGTCCATTTCCTTGGATCAGATCCTTATCGGCTGCATCGCCGCCGCGATGATAGAGATCACCGCCTACAAGAGCGGATTTGCACAGCAACACCGCTACATTCTTCCATTGTATCCTTTCCTCTTCCTGTTGATCGTCGCGCCGCTGGCACGTCATCACGAGTCAAACACAAGCCGAATCGTCAACGCTAGCATCCTAGCGGGACTCATGGCAACGCTAATTGCATCCATCGGCATTGCACCCCATTGGCTAGGCGCTTTCAATACCGTTTCAGGTGGTACTGAAAATGGCCATTTTCATCTTTTCAACGACGCCACCGACTGGGGCCAAGACAATGATTTGGTCGCGCATTGGATCACGACCCATCCACAACATCGCCCACTCAAATTGATCTCCAGTACAGGACTCAGTATGGGGATCCGAGAGAGCTATCCGGAATTTGAAACGCTGGGCCGGTACAATGATCCCAACCAAAAGTGGTTAATCGTCAGCAAGTCCGACCTCTCGCTCAATCCCAGCCTTCTGCACTCGCTTCCAACCGAGCCCACCGAACTGATCGGCGCAAGCCACCTTCTTTTCCGAGTCGACAACTGAGCAGTGCATCCGACAGGACTCCCATGAACCAATCTCATTCGAAATCGGGAAGTATCAGGCCGCATCGCTGCGGCGTGACCTTGATTGAGCTTTTGATCGTGTTTGCCATCATGGCGCTGCTGGTGTCGTTGCTCACCGGTGCAGTTCAGAACGCGCGTGAGTCAGCTCGACGCACCCAGTGCATGAACCAACAACGACAATTGGCGTTGGGTCTTCAAATGCACGCTGGCAAGCATGGGTACCTACCCAGCAATGGCGGCAACGATGGCACCTCGACGGTGAGGTCGGCGTCTGGCAATCAAGTCCGAATCGGAACTTATACGTTAGCGGCTGATCGACAATTTTGGTGGGGAGTCGGCCTACCGAGGGCCGCCCCGCCGCAACAAACGGGCAGTTGGGCTTACGCGATTTTGCCATCGTTGGAACAAGCCGAAGCGTATCAGTCCGTCCAGGTCGAATCCGCCGGGCCGCTCTTTCGTTGCCCCAGCCGTACGCGAGCAAATCCGATGGTTCCACGTGATGATTCGTACGGCAGGTACTCCGCAGGCGATCGAGCATGGGCCAAGACGGATTACGCGGGCAACCGCCGAGTCATGCTGAACTTCCCAGACGCTCAACGGCTCAGTGCGATCGCGGACGGACTCAGCAATACCTTGGGGACAGGCGAGAAGGCGTTTGACCCGATCATTCAAACAGAAACAAGTTGGTACTACGACGAACCGATCTTCAGTGGCGGCAGCAACGGGACCGTTCGCAGCGGTTTGTTGATCGAACGCGATGGTCCCGGGGCACGTTATCAAGACAATTGGGGATCCGCCCATCCGGGTGGCGCCCTGTTTTCTCGACTAGATGGATCGACGGAGTTCCTCACATCCAGCGTGGACGGCGAGCTGTTTCGCAGCCTGATCGACCCCAAAGACGGGGCACGCTGAATCACGACGGGACGACGGAGAGAGGCATAGAAGCTTGATCCTTGCGGAAACAGTCATCAACACAATAGCTATCAAGAAACAGATGGGAACGCAAAATGAATCTACGCGAACATTGGCAGCTCGATCCAGACCTCGACTTTCTCAACCACGGTTCGTTCGGTGCGGTGCCACGGGTCGTGACCGCGGCCCAGCGTGCTTTTCAGGATGAGTTGGAGTCCGACCCGATCGAGTTCCTTGCTCCTGAGCGGAGCTTGAATCCTAAACTCGATCACGTTCGCCGCGTGATGGCGGAGTTGATTGGTGCGGATTCGGGCGATTTGGCTTTTGTTCGCAATGCGACCGAAGGCGTCAACGCCGTGTTGCGGTCGCTGCCCCTGCAAGCAGGAGACGAAATTCTCGTGACGAGTCACGGCTACAATGCTTGTGTGAACGCGGCAGAGTATGTGGCGGAAAAACGGGGGGCGTTGGTGCGAATTGCTGAGGTACCGTTTCCACTTAGTAGTGGCGACGATGTGATCAACGCTATCGAGCGCGAGATCGGTGATCGGACGCGGTTGCTGTTGATCGATCATGTGACCAGCCCCACGGGAATTGTGTTTCCGATCGAAGTGATCGTGGAGTTGGCTCATCTCCGGGCGCACGCGTCCTGATTGATGGTGCTCATGGACCAGGTATGGTACCGCTCGATTTGGCGGCCCTCGGCGCGGACTACTACACCGCCAACCATCATAAATGGCTGTGCGGGCCAAAGGTCTCAGGTTTTCTGTGGGTAGCGCCGCAGTGGCAAGAGGAGGTGCGTCCCAGCGTAATCAGCCATGCAGCGAATCGCCCGCAATCGAACCGCTCACGGTTCATTGCCGAATTTGACTGGACCGGGACCTACGATCCATCACCCCTCCTGGCGATGCCGTCAGCCATCGAATTTCTCAGTTCGCTTTTTGACGATTCGTTGAACGGACTGATCAATGCCAATCATGTTGCAGCGATCGCGGCGCGCGACGTATTGATCGCATCCCTCGGAATCGACTCGCCCGTCCCCGACACGATGATCGGAAGTCTTGTCACGGTGCCCCTACCCGGGTCAGGTTCTTTGCAGGGTCGTTGGGAAACGCTGCAGCGTCGCCTGCGGGAACGTCACCGCTTCGAATTGCCGGTCTTTCCTGGACTGACTGAGGACTCGTGGTTACTGCGAATTTCGATGCAGGCATACAATCAACACGAGCAGGTCATTCGCCTCGCCGAATTATTGCACGATGAATTGCGGTCGGCTGCTGAGTGAACGGTCGGCTCACTAGGCTGGTCGCATGCGGCTGGCGAGGTTCCAAAACTGGTCGATTCCAGGCAGCGGTTTGAAGTGATACTTGCCGGGACCAAGCGTGATCTTTTGATCCGTCTGCTCTTCAACGACTCGTTCCACTGATTCTTGAGACAGCTCATGCTTCTCCACTTCGATTGCGAGTAGATCATCGTTGCGGTCGGCGTCGAAGTCGCCGTAGTTGCGTGAGGGGAGGAAGATGGTGCCGTTGTAAAAATCAACTGCAAAGGCGATCACACCAGGTACCACAAACAACATTAACCCGATGCCGTCGAGGGCGGCGATCTTCCAGTCGATTGGTCCGTTACGTGATTGTCCGACGCGTTCGGGATGAATAATTGAACCGCAGCCGACAATCGCCGATGCTGATGCCGAGAGCGACAGTTGAATTAGGAATCGACGACGATCGTGGATGACTTGCACGTTGAGCGATGCTCCAAACTGATGAGGCGTTGCTGTCCAAAGATGTCGACCACCGGCGACACGGACAGATTTCCTCCTCCATTACTCAATCGGCCACGGGCGGGTCCAGTGCAATGGTTCATCGTCCCCAAACGTAGACGGGCACATAGTAGGTAACGTCGGCGCGACGATAACTGTTCGACATTGTCCCGGCTGACCAAGTTGGCCGCAGTTCAGTACTCAGCGACCACCGCGCGGCTTCTAAGAGAGCAATACGATATCGCTCTTCGGCTCGTGCCCGAGCCTGGCGAAGCCTCATCACGCGGGTGGGTTGGCGATCGACTTTCGAACCGGAACCGTCGGACAATCGCAGATCCGAGGGGCTCCGGAGGCTGCTGTTGCCTGCGTCCGAAGTCGGTCGCGGATCGCGATCAACCGCTCGGTCCGGTGCGGGCAGCGACTCCAACTCTGCGGCGGTGTCGGTCGCCTCATCGGCGAAGAATCCGAACGACTGATCGTCGGTCTGTGCGAAGAGTTCCTCGTAGTCTTGTGCCGAGACGATTGACCCCGAGGTCAACACGAATAGGGCAGCAATAAACAGCGAAATATTTTGCTGAGTAATAAGTCGTCGATTCATGATCTGTGGCCCGAGAGAATGCGTAGCGTCTGAATGAGCTATCGTCAGCACCCTCCCCGGTAATCAAGATCCTCCCTCAGTTTTCGATACCAAGATCCGTTCCGGCGCACGGTTGTTCGCAGAACTCGGGTTGTGCCGATGCAACCATTCCCCACCATCTGATACCCACTTCGCCAGAAAATGCAGTCAGGATGGGGGTGCAAATTTCGATGACTTTGTTACTCTTAAGCTTCGATGCAGGAAACTGCTTCTTTGGTCTCCGACCTTTCCGCTAGGGTGCACCACATCCTTCCGACAATCCTTCCTCCCCATTTCTTCGACAAAAAACCATGACTCACAAAATCATCTCCAGCGTCTTTGCCCTTGCCGTTCTGACGACAACGCTCGGATGTCCGCCGCCAGCACCACGCAGTGGGGAAGGAGTCGACATCAGCACCGAGAAAGTCGATCTCGACACTGCGGTGGGTGACAACATGACCGGTGTCACGGATGTGCCCTCCGATAACATGACCGGCGTCACGGAAGTGCCCTCGGACAATATGACCGGTGTCACCGAAGTTCCTTCGGACAACATGACCACCGGCAGCGAAACTCCTTAGTTTTCGAAAGTGCATTTATCAGCCGTCGGCGTTGAACAGCTTTCCCAACTGTCGCTCGCCCTGGTCGCAGCAGACGCAGATTTGCAGGTCGACCCCGCGTGCCTGCCCCGACCGCTCTGTTTTGGCCTCGTTGGAACGTTGGGTGCTGGCAAAACACGGTTAAGCCAAGAAATCGCTCAGGCGTGGGGCATCGACCCGGCCGAGGTGACCAGCCCCACGTTCACGCTTCTGAAAAGCTACGAGATTCCCGCTGGCCCTCATACCGCTGCGACATCGCGACAGCTTCATCATCTCGATCTTTATCGGGTCGTCGACGAAGACGAGTTGTGGGAGCTTGGGATCGATGAACTTTGGGAGACGCCCGGATCATGGACGCTCGTCGAATGGGCTGACCGCTTTGCCGACTGCATGCCCACCGACACGATCTGGATCCACATCGAGGTTTCCGATGAATCCGTCACTGGCGACGATTCAACGCAGCCACCGCGTTTTATCGAGATTCAGACCTCCGACCTGCAAAACCGAGAATGGCTGTTGAGCGTGAAGTCGCGGCTGGGCAACTGAAACAGCTTGGCGCGGACAGCAATCGGGGCTCAATCGTTTCCAGTTTCAGGATCGGCGGGGATGGGGCTGTCGAACCCGGCGTAGGCTTGGGGTTGGACGCCTCGGACGTGGGTCTGATTGCCGAATGTGCTCGGATGGAATGGGCCGACGAAGGCGATGTCAGCACTCGGCTCGATTGCGTCTTCTAGACCGATCGCCCACAGGATCCCGTTGATGATCAGTCGGCGATAACCATCATTTGTCAAATCCTCGGGCGTGCCGTAGAGCGATGTGAACACTCGACCTTCGTTTCCAGATTTGCCGCGATAGGTCCGTACCCACTCTGACGGCATCGGTGGCTGGGTCGTCGACGGTGGCGAGTCGGGCGTCATTCCATCGAGCGGCTGGGCCATGGTCAATATATCGCCATCGATAGGTTTGCCGACATAGCCCCCTGCCTGCACCCAGACGTCCTTCACGCCGCGTAGGATGGGGTGCTCTTTCATCGCTTCAACAGCTTCGATCCGGGTACTTTGCACGTGGTTTTTCCCATAGTGTCCCACCCAGGTCTGGCCGAGAACTTGATGCCCGAATCCAAGTTCATAACCATCGAACTTGGAATCAAAAGAGTATTTGGCAAACGCACCGCCGGCTGGGATTTGGAAAGCGTGCGTGGCCGTTCGCATCCCCACGATGGGGCCGCCGCGTTGGAGGTAGTTTTCGAAGTGCTGCATCTGCTCACCCGGAAGATTTTGAAAACGCAAGAACACGACAGCCAGATCGGCTGTGTCGAGCGCTTCCATGCCCGGGATGTTGGAGGGTGTTCCGGCCGCGATCTCGCCGGTTGTAGGATCGATATCAAACAGCACCGTGCATTTGAATCCGTAGCGTTTGGCCAGGATCCGGGCGAGAGCGGGCAACGATTCTTCAGAGCGATATTCATGATCACCCGCAATAAACACAATCTGCTTGCCGAGGCCAATACCTGCGGTGCCCTCATAGACGAGAGGTTGGTAGCCACCAGAGTCTGCGGCGACGCCGCCGAAAGATGCGAAACACATGGCGACAGCAAAGAAAGCAAATTTCATGAGAAGATTTGTTGAGTGATGGGGATGCGAGTGTTCGACGCAAGCGTTTGATATGGATCTTGCGGCCGCCATGATACACACTCCGAATCATCTCGTGCGTGGTAATTGTTTCTTTCAGCGACGAAGTCGCGCCACGCGGTAGCCCCGTCCGCAGTTCCAAAGAAGCGCCCACTCAAGCGAGGAACAAACGGACGTGAAAAGAATTCCGCACACCCGCTACTACGCGACTTTCTTCCCACCGGGGGCGCGGAGATCGAAGAGGCCGAATATTTCGTCTCGCGACAAACCACCGGTCCGGGCCAACGGGCTGTTGCTGGCGGGCGCGGTAATGCGCTCATCGCCGCCGTGCTGGGGTGAGAACAAGGCGTCAAACATCTCGCGTTTTTGATCGAGAACGGCGGCGATCCGTTGTTCGATCGTACCGGCGGCCATCATGCGCGTGACCGTCACGCTGCCGGCCGCGCCGATGCGGTGCGCACGGTTGATAGCTTGATCCTCGATCGCTGGATTCCACCACCGATCGAACAAGAACACATAGCGACAGAACTGCAAATTCAAACCGACACTGCCTGCCCCATAGCTCATCAGAATGATCCGCGAGTTGGGATCGTTCTTGAACTGGTCGATAACTGTTTCACGTTTTTTGTGCGGGATCTTACCGTGGTACTCCAGCGCACCGAACCGTTCCATCGCCGGCCTCATCTTTTCAATCGTCTTTGTCCACTGGCTGAACAAGATCGCTTTGTGACCGCTGGCGGCGACCTCTTCCATGTCGGCTTCGAGTCGCTGCAACTTTGCACTCGCACCGGTGACAGGGTCGAAGTTACAGATTTGTTTCAAACGCAGGACGAGTTCGAAAACATGCTGGATCGTCAATGATTCTTCGAGTTCTTCCAAGTGAATGACGCCGTCTGATTCGGCAGCCTCGTAACGTGACCACTGTTCGGGTGTCAGGTCGATATCCGCGTCGCGGAACAATTTCGGCGGCATATCATCGAGCACCATGTCTTTCGTGCGACGCAGAATATAGTCGCTGGCGGCTCGAGCCATCTGCGGCAGCGGCATCCCTGCGGTCAGGTAACCAGGAGAGAGAAAGTCAAAAATTCCAACAAGATCATCTGGTGAATTTTCAACCGGCGTGCCTGTTAATGCCCACGAACGGGTACGGGGAATCGCGCGTACGATTTCGCTGGTCGAGTTGCTACTATTCTTGATCCGCTGGGCTTCGTCGAGCACGACAAGATCAAAGTGCAAGCCGCCCTCGAGCACAATTTCTTTGTCTCGCATCAGCAGTTCATAATTTGCGATTTTGACCGGTGCGTTCGTCGCCCGCCACTGGAATTCGCGTTTAGTGGCATTGCCTTCGATCGCCATCACGGGGATTTCAGGAGCCCAGACGCCGAACTCGCGCAACCAATTGCTGACCAGAGGTTTCGGACAGACCAGCAAGATCTGACGCATCTCGCCGCTGCACAGCAGCATTCGCATCGTGCTGATCGCCTGCATCGTCTTGCCCAGTCCCATCTCGTCAGCGAGCACGCATGCGTAGCGAGGGAAAAGAAACGCGATCCCATCGAGTTGATAAGGGAACGGTTCGAATGGGAAATTCAGCTGGCCGCTGCCGACGAGCAAATCCAGTGGCGGCTGCAGTAGGTAGTACAGCCGATCTTGGAGTTTCACGATGTCATTGGGCGGCTTAATGCGCGTATGCTTGCCGGGGGGCTTGCGTTTGCGTTTTTTCCTCTCGCGCTCAGTCTCGCTGTCCGGTCCTCCGATCCGGCCCGCGACGGCAGTGTCCGCATTGGGAGGAGCAGCGGGGATCCACGATGCGGCTTCGGGAAATAGAAATCCATTGGACTGCACCCTCAGCGGCGACAGCTTGATCGGCACGCGAGTCGTTTGAAGAGGGGGGCAAGCCAGCGTTTGCAACCGGACAGCGAATCCGCCGCAGTGAACCGTCGGGGGCTCTTCCGCGTGCTCGTCGACCGTAACCTGTGGCGGAGGGTTGACCGACCAACTCAGCGCCGCGTCGATGCTGCAGGTCAGTGCAGGGCGAGCGGCAGAAACACTTTCTGTTGCGCTGTTTTCATGCGACACGGTCGAGTCGGATAATTGCTTTTTAGCAGCGAACCACATTCAAGCGGCCCTCGCCATCTGACTCTGGGCTTCGCGAATTGCTTCGGTGATCCGCTCGAAGGGTTCGAAGGTATCGATCACGTCGCTGAGTCGGGAGGCATTCTGCTCAGCCGCCTCGATCCGCTCGCCGGCCACCCAGAGTGAGGCATTTCCGAGTGTGACACGGACATGACCAGCCAAGCTCTGCCGGATCGCACGCTTCATCGCCTCGTCTTCGTCGTCTTGGACGATTGCGATGATGGTCGCGTCACCGACCATCTGACCAGAGGCGTTGGGCCGGGTCGGCAGGTTTTCCTGTAGCGTCGCAGCTTCGGTTTGGTCACAGCACAGCAGAGAAATGGGCGTGCGACATTTCTGCAGGAGGGTAGGGCCGATGACTTCGCTGATCAAATGCTGACGCAGCGTGGTCCCGAACAAGATTTCGTGGGCTCGGGAAGGGCGAATGGGCAGCGTACACTGAAATTCCAGCGGCCGGCCGGAACCGTTGAGTACGAGAAGACCTCCCGTCCATCCAGTACGATCGGAGTGGACCGTCGTGTAATAGCCAATTGTGGTGGCCGCTGCGGCGTCCTTGCTTGATCCCATGCCTGGTTGTCATTCCTGCGGGGTGAGGGTGCATCAGCGAGAGTCCCTTCTCGCTGCTCATCGGCACCGGACGAGCGTTCCCTCTTCGCCGGTACAGCAACCTCATCGGCTCTGGTTTCGGTCGGACTTGAGCCACGGACGCGACTTTGGAGAAGTCCTCCAAAAGACGAGACATTTTCGGGTTTTAGGGGGTGGATTGCCACCTAGGATCCCGCGCCATGCTTGCGGTCCGATCGTCAAAGTCGCTGTGCGTGTCTATAGCTCGTTGGAAAAACCCTGTAGAATCGCCTCGGAAGAGAATCGCACATTTGAACAGATCGCCTACTTGCCGCGTTTTGCAGGTCATGGCTGCTTATTGGGATAAGCCGAGGGCGCGCGCCCGGTTTCCCACGCTGCACGCGGAGTTGGCGCCAACCGGGGCGAAGGCCCCCAGCTATTTCGTCTTGCGAAATGGATTTCACGACCTGTGACCAGAAAGAACTTGAAGGGAATGCCTATGAATCGCTCATTTAACGAGAATATGGACTCGGAACCGGTGACTCCGAACGAGAGGAGCCGTCGGTCGGCTGAAAAAACTCGCGACGGGCGGCGGCGGTCGGCATTGGACACCCAGGAGGAAATTGATCGGTTGCCGAGCGAGGCGATCGGGGAGGACGAACTGCATCGCCCCCAGCCAGCGGACGAGCCGATTTCGGACATCGAGTCCCAAGACTTGTTCAAGTTGATGCGAAAGACCGTTGACCGGCTTGAGAAAGACGATACTGCACGGGGCGATATCAAGATTCTGTCGCGGACACTCCGCGAATTGCGCTACGCATTCCAGGTGTTCCGCCCCTATCGTCGTCGGCGGAAAGTCACCGTGTTTGGATCGGCCCGAACATCGCCTGAACATCCGGGATATCAAGCCGCCGTGGATCTCGGTCGCCGGATGGCCGCTCATGGCTGGATGATCATCACGGGCGCCGGCGGTGGGATCATGGAAGCCGGGCACAAAGGAGCCGGGCGTGATGCGTCGATGGGCCTGAACATCATGCTGCCGTTCGAACAGGGCGCCAACAAATACATCGACAACGATCCGAAACTCGTAACGATGAAGTACTTCTTCACCAGGAAGTTAATGTTTGTCAAAGAATGCAGCGGCGTGGTTTGTCTGCCCGGTGGATTTGGGACCCTCGACGAAGCCTGCGAAGCGCTGACGCTGATCCAGACAGGTAAACAAACAATGATTCCGCTCGTACTATTGGATCATCCCGACGGTACTTACTGGCGCGATGTTGGTGAGTTTTTCACGAAGCAACTCTTGGGAAACGGTATGATCAGTCCGGAAGACCAAGCGTTATATAAAGTCACCGACTCGGTAGACGAAGCTGTCGACGAATTGCTTTCATTCTACACCGTGTATCACTCAATGCGGTACGTCCGCGATGAGCTGGTGCTGAGACTGCGAACCCACCTGACCGACGAGCACCTCGATCGTCTCCAGGCAGACTTTGCTGACATTCTCGTATCGGGAAAATTTGAATTGCGTGGTCCGCTTCCTGAAGAGTCCGGAGAAACGGAACTTGCGGCTTTTCCCCGGCTCGTTTTTCATTTCAATCGCCGCTCGCTCGGACGGCTCCGACTGTTGATCAATGATATCAATGGTCATCCAGTGACGAATACCAGGAATTTATCCGCCCGCTGAGTTTCATGAGCACTGATGTGAACGATCCCGTTTCGATATTGCGACTGCCACCGCTGAGTGTGCTCGATCTTGTGGGCAAAGATGCCCCAGCGATCCTGCACAACTTGACTACAAACAATGTAAAGTCATTGCAAGCGGGTGGACCGGGCGTTGAGACTTTCATTACCAACGTCAAAGGAAAGTGCATCGGCCACGTTCTGGTATTTCGTACCAACGTGGGATATCGTTTGATTGGAGCGGCGGGACAATCTGAGACCATCGCTGCTCAGATTGATCGCTACACGATCCGCGAGGATGCGGAGCCACGAATAATCGACACGAAGGTGCAACCGTATTTGATGGCGGGCCGACTCGCCAGCGAATCGCTAGCGTTTCAGGATCTCGGTAATCAAGGTGCAAGCCTACCGAGCTACACCGTGCCGTGGATCGATACTCCCCAAGGCTGCCGAGGCATGCTGATGCTAGCTTCAACAGCCGACGGAGTATCATTTGAGAATATTTTGGATGACATTGGCCAGGCTGCCATCGTGGAGCCAACCGCTTCCCTGCAATGGATCGAGGGCGACGATGCGGCTGAACTATTCCATAATCTTCGCGTGACGGCTGGTTATCCGTGGTACGGTACGGATTTTGACGATTCGCACTTGCCTCAAGAAGTGAATCGCGAAAGCGAAACCATTTCGTTCACCAAGGGTTGTTACTTAGGACAAGAAACCATTGCCCGCTTAGATGCTCTCGGCCAGGTCCAGAAAAAACTCGTACTCTGGTCGATCGATGGCTTGGCAGACGATCGCCTGCCCGCGGTGGAGACAAAACTTTTCGCGGACGAAAAACCTGTTGGTCGTCTCACCAGTGTGGGGCGGGAAGTCTCAATAACTGGGATGAGCGGCCGCGTGCTGGCGCTGGGGTTTGCGCGCCGCAGTCATTTTGAGGTCACTAGTGAAGCGACGGGTGAAACTGCTGAGAAATCGTTCCTTGCCAAAGTTGAGAGAGCATAATGTCGACGGAATTCTCGCTCGAACAGTTTGCGGAGCTCCTGGAAGAGGTTCGCTGCGGAGACGAACAAGCGACCACGATTTTATGGGAGCGTTACTTTCACCCGCTCGTCCGCTTGGCGGGATTGAGGTTGCCCAAGAACCTGCGACGCACCAGTGACGAGGAGGACATTGCGTTATCCGCGTTTCATAGTTTCATTGCGGGTGTGCGCCGCGATCAATTTCCAGACCTGGCCGGCCCCGATAATTTGTGGGGATTGCTAATCACGTTGACTAGCCGCAAGGTACACGCTCACCTGCGTAGCCAGACCCGGCAAAAGCGGGGCGGTGGCAATGTGCGAGGCGAGTCAGTTTTTCTCGATGCCAAGGGAGAGCTCGGGGGAGGCGGTTTGGAACAAATGGGTCTCCAAGGCGGTGGCGAGGACGCCATCCGACCGGACGTCCGCGCCGAGTTAGCGGAAGCCTGCGAGAAACTTCTCGATGACCTCCCCGATGCCCAACTCCGAGAAATTGCGGTGATGCGAATGGACGGGTATCTCGTTGACGAAATTGCTGAGCGATTGGCCCTCAGCAAGCGAGCGGTTGAACGACGTCTGCAGTTGATTCGTAAAACGTGGTCCGAACAGCGCGATACCGAAGAGGACGACGATGGAACTCAGTGACCTGCCCGCACGCGAGCTGGCACGGCTCGACGCGATCTGTCTCGAGTTTGAGTCTCGGTTGCGCGAGTCCTTGCACGCCCCACTCGGGACGGGCGTCGATGGCCAACATCTTAGCGATCGAATTGAAACGCTCGTTGAGAATTTCGGCGGCAAACACGCCGTGCTCCTGCGCCGAGAGCTCGACGCGATTGCTCGTGAACTGGAGCGGGAAAAACGGAATAAGGAGCTGGTCGAGGCGAACCCCCAAAGTACGGTCCCGGTCAACGAGGGCAAGATTGCGACGCACGCGGCGCTGACCCAGGTACTCGAAAGCGAAACCGCTACCGATCATTCTCCGCTTTCCCTGCCCACCTTGGGGGATCGCATCGGTCCCTACTTCATCACCAGCGTGCTAGGCCGCGGGGGAATGGGGATCGTTTATCGCGCCACCGACACGCGACTGGACCGGAGCGTTGCGATCAAAATGCTATCGCTGCACGGTCGCCAGTCCCAGTCTTTGATCGAAAGATTTCAACGCGAAGCCAAAGCGGTTGCAGGATTGACGCATCCCCACATCGTTGAACTTTTTGATGTTGGGATCTACGATGGCATGCCTTACGTCGTCATGGAGCACATGCGTGGCGAGACGCTCCATGAGCGGATGCGATCGGATCGAATCACGAAGGATTCGATCTCGGTCGAGCAAGTCCGGAATTGGGGAATTCAACTGGCCGATGCCCTCGTGACGGCGCACAGTCATGGTGTGATCCACCGGGATATCAAACCCGAAAACGTGATGGTGATGGACCGCGTCCATGCCGCTCGCGTCGGCGAGAGCGATGAAGTCAGCAATCGCCGCAGCGCCAGCGAAGCGGGGTCAAGTTTGAAGCTCTTTGATTTCGGACTCTCCCGAGTTGGATCGAGCCGTTTTCCAATCGAAACCGAGCCCTTGGCCAGTTCGAGTGTCGACATTGCCGAACTGTTGGCCGAGGGAGATTCGTCCACGCGTATCGGTGCGGTCCTGGGCACGCCTGGATACATGGCGCCCGAGCAGGCACGCGGTGGAGTGATCACTCCTGCCGCGGACATATTTTCGCTTGGTTGCGTTTTATTTGAAGCCATGTTTGGTCGGCCTGCATTCTCCGGTGAAACAGCGATGCAACGTTTTGCTGCGGTACTCGAAGAACAGCCGCTCGTCGGCGATATTAAGAAACAGGATGATGCTGAGCTATCGGATTTGATCCTCGAGATGTTGGACAAGGATCCGCCCGCCCGCCCGCTCGCCAGCGATGTTTTATTGCGACTCCAAAATAGTCTGCGAGGTAGCGATTCTTCGGATGTTGACAAGGGCGACGCGGTCGTGATTAGCCGCCGCCGGTTAATTGAAATGGTGAGCGGCGCCGTGATCGGAGGAACCATCGGTGCCACGCTCTTGCCCGCGAAGCCAGTGAATCAGCTGGGGTCGATTCGGTCAATCGGGGTGCTGCGGTTTCAGCAGACTGGTGCCAGTGCCAACGCACAGAATGATCCCGCCATTGCCGATCAGCAACTTGATACCGCCGACAAACTCTCGGGGCTGATCGCGATCGAACTTGCGAGACTCGGCGACCTCACCGTTCCAAAATACGCGCCGCTGACAGCGGCTGCGCCGGAAGATTTTCGCGCCGTGGCGAAAAGGCTCGAAGTCGACGCATTGGTTTCGGGTACATTCAACGTGGGTCCCACACCCACGACTTCGCTCTTCGAAGATGAGCCTGCTCGGTCAACGATGGACGTGGAGGTGTCTATCGTTTCTGGTGCGACTGGAAAGCTGATCGACGGGTTTAGCTTTGCGACGGCTGCGAGCGAAAACCTGATCGAACAAACCTCGCTCGCCCGCAAGATTGCTGCCTTCATCGACAAAGGGTTGAAGGAATCCGACGAGCAGTCAACGCTGAAGAAACCGGAGTGTTTCAATTGCCTGTTGAATGGACGTTTGGTATCGACTCCTGATTCCATCAGTGCGATGGAATCGGCATTGCGATGTTTCAAAAGCGCCGCCTCAGTCGATGAAACCTATCTACCGGCGCAAGCGGGCGTCGCGTTGACGGCAATTAGTTTGGCCGCACGCGTCGACGAACAACGTGCACATGACCTGATAATACTGAGTGAAAGAACGACCCGTCAGGTCCTGTCGCAGTCAAAAGATAATCGAGTTGCTCGGTTAGCCCGAGCCATGTTGGACTACCAAGTGCATGCCAAGTTCGAGTCCGCCAGCAGGATTCTTGACTCGCTTACCAGCACTGAATCAAATCAGTGGCAGGTATACCAGCAAGCCGCGTGGTTGAAACACATTCGGGGTGATGAAGACCAGGCGATTTATGCCATGCGCAAGGCGGTGGAACGGCATCCAACGTCTTGGTTACTAAAAACCGAACTTGCCCGCGCTGAGTGGTTTCGCGGAAAAACCGTTCGGTCGATTGAGATTGCGACCCGATTGTTAGACGACGAAGCAATCACGGGCGCCGACGAAGTTTACCCACGTGGACTATTAATCGACATTTATGAGCACTCGGGAGAACTGAAGGCTGCCTCCAAACTGGATCCAGATCTAAATTGGAGTTCCGATCAGGGCAAGGCTGCCTACTATGCTGCCCGGAAACAGCAGCTTGTTAAACTGCCCTACGGCCCCTTCGGCCCGACGATCAATGCAGCGATTTTGCAAATGCGATCTCCCGATGTCGCACAAGACGAGACGCATGGACAATTGCTTGAGAGGCTGATGGCAGTCCACCTGCCGATGCTGCCGCTGGTGCTCTGCAAGCACCCAGCGGCCGAGCCGCTGACGCACCTCGACCCAGCCCGCAAGAAGTTTAGCGTTCTTAAGTAGACGGACCTCTCCGAGCTTGGGACTTTTTTGAATCAGAATACGTGTCCCGGCGAGACACGCCTACTGTTTCCTAAAATGTTTCAGGATAGATGACCAGCTCAATCCGTCGGTTGGCGGCTCTGCCAGCGGGGGAAGCATTGTCACCGCGCGGATTATTAGAGCCTTGCGAGACGATGAACAACTGCTCTGGGGGCAAACCATTGCGGCGTGTCATCACGTCGAGCACCGCGGATGCCTGAGCTGATGTCAGTTGGATTGGGCTGCCAACGGCGCCGCCATACATTGGTGAATTGTCGGTGTATCCTTCGATGCCGATTCGCTGGCGTGGGAAAGTTGATCGCAACTGGGCTGCGACCGGATCGAGCAAGGCAGCGGATTGAGGCTGCAACTGGGCGGTCCCCGGTGCAAACAATTGATCTGCTGGTACGATAACACGGATCACTTCGCCGTCAGGCTGGACTTGCAGATTGCCGAGTTGGAGACGTCCGGCAAGCTGCGTCAGATTGGTGTTGGCGTGGATGGTTGCACCCCCACGCAACTGGGCAGAGGCTTGGAAACTTCGGGCGGAGTTCTGGGCAGCGCTCGCCGCGACCCGAGCCGCTTCGTACTGCTGAGCTGTATCGGCGAGTTGAGTGCGGACGAGATTGAGTTCATCCCGGTACACTTGGGCCTGCTGTTCACTCTGGGCCAACTGAGTTGTCAACTGCCGGTTGTTGTCATCGAGCAACTGCACTCGTCGGTTCAATTCAGCAACCTGTGACTGCACGGCCGTCAATTGATTGCCCGTTGGTGGCGGCTGCCAAACTGAGCCGCCACCGCTGGCGAGGTAGGGATTCTGGCTGCATCCGGAAATCAACATCAGCACGAACACTGACATACCGGACACAACGAGAACCACGACCGAGCGGTGCACGGGAGGCGACCGATCGATTGAGAGGACTGTCGTTGTGCGCGGACGATTCAAACGCATGACTGCGAGCCGGCGGGGGGATGAAAACTCAAACACGTTTGGACTTTAGTCAAAATTTGGATTTCCACACAATAGCGATCTGTATCAAGCCGCTTTGCTCGTTTGATCCCTAACCTGACGAGTATGCGGAAACTCCAGCGTACGAGTCATTTGCTCCCGCTCCATGACTCGCTCGCGGTGGCGCGAGACTAACCAGCTCACCGACCATCCCGCCGCGACGCCGAACGTCGTAACCACTGCAACTTTTGCCATGGGCGAAACGCCCGGCAACGCAAACTTTGCTGCGATGTGAGCCAAGCCCACTACCGGATGATGAAGCAAATAAATTAGGAAGGAGCCGCCTGCCAGTGACGACAGCACCGACCCGAGCGGACGAACGCGGCTCGACGCTATCCCGATCAGTGCAAACGTGGTGATCGCTGCGGCGGCGACGCTCAGCATCGCGAGCGCTCCACGAATCCATATTCCGCTTACCGAATATCCGCCCGCCGGCCTGAGCGATCCGTTCAACGTTGAAGCATTCGCCCAGCTTCCACGCATCCAAGCAGTCGGCTCGCCCGCCATATTCAGCCACCAAATCCCCATCGTGACGGCGGCCATGCTCAACAGTATTCCAGGGCCAAGCAATCGCTTTCCGCTCGAAGCAATCTTCACGAGCTGCGGGTCGAGCTGATACCAAAATACGCCTGCCGCGAAGAACGCGCCGCTGTATATCCATTTCGACAACACCGGCAAGAAGGAGTGCTGAAATCCCCAGACTACTTCGGGCCGCATCGCTAATGCAACGACCGCCGCCAGAAAAATCCCCGTTAACCCGCAGCGCACGATCGCCCGACTCGAACATCGGTTCAGCCATGGCCATGTCACCGCCAAGATCACGGTATACGTCATCAGATACAGCAGAAACCAAAGGTGGCTCAGACCCCACAAATTCCGATCAACTCCGTCCGGAAATTTGATCCGCTGAACCTCTCGCAACGTGACGACTCCATCAGCTAGCCACCCGAGCATCCAAACATAAAACTCGACAGGCAGGAGGATGAGAATCGCCAAGCCCAGCGGCCACCCCAGTCGCCGCAGCCGCGTGATCGTCACCATCCAACCACCCCGCGATGAGACGCTGCCGGCGGCAAAGAAACCAGCGATCACCAGAAAAATCGGCATGATCACCAGCTCGATGGACCAAAACACCCCCGTGACCGGGCCGCTGGGGGTATCGGTCACACTCCAGCTCAATCCGGACATCGACGGACTCGCGTAGGGGATACAAGCATGCAATAGCACCACTGCCACTGCAGCAAACGCGCGCAGTGCATCAATACCCGCAAAACGCTGCCCCGGCACTCCCATTGTCGACCGACGGCTCCACCCGTCAGGAGTAGAGATTGTCGACCGAAGGCTCCGTCCGTCGGGAGCCTCCACCCCTTCCGCCACTATGTCCGGCGAGATTGAAGCGGACCGCATTGAAAAAGTAGGAGGCATATCCGTTGCCATGTGAGATGAGTAACCGAGTCTCTCCGGACTCGCAAATGAGCTCCTACCGATAACTTCCGGCACGGTTAGCGTCGTTGGCTCACTTGTGCGGCTGGCGCGATTCGGTAAGTCGGGAACGTGTCTCCGAGAGACACGCCTACTCAGACTACAATAGGCACGTCGCCGACGGCCAGGTGGAAACCGACGATCTTGACGCTACACTCGATCCAGCCCGTGCATTTGCTGCCGAAAATCGTACTGGAGATCGGGATGCAATTTCTCCAGAACCTTCTCAATCTTTTTGAGCTGGCCGAGATACATGTTTTCGCTCACCCGGCATTGACCCCAGTGGAGATCGCGATCGATCACCTGGCGACAGAGATGGATGCGGATTTGCAGTTCCGTTTCCTTTTCCCCTGAGAAGCGGATGCATTTGTCAATGGTGCGAATGATTTTTCGCAGCGTTTTTTTATGAAAAATGCGATTGGTTGGCAATTGCTCGTCAATCTCGGCGCAAACCTCGTCCACGTACGCAGCCTCATCGCCGGACTTCAACAGCAGATAGGTCAACAACGCTTTGTTGTCGACCTTGAACTTGGCCAATCGCAAGCAGGCATCGAGCAATTCTTCACGCCGCAACGGTTCGAGCGCTCGTTTGAGTTCGCTGATCGTTGCTGGTTTCATGCTGACTCTATTTGGCTTTGTCTGGCTTGATTTCACCGGCCTCGGTGATCTTGACCAAGCTGCGCGTGCGACCGCTGCCCGAGCCTTGCGCTTCAATTTTCTTCACCACATCCATCCCCTCGATCACGCGGCCAAAAACAACGTGATGACCATTAAGGTGGGGTGTTGGCACAGTCGTGATGAAAAACTGCGAACCGTTCGTGTTCGGTCCCGCATTGGCCATGCTGAGCAGCCCGGGAACGGAATGGGCAAACTTGAAATTTTCATCCGGAAAGGTGCGGCCATAAATGCTTTCGCCACCGGTTCCGTCACCGGCGGTGAAGTCGCCACCCTGCAGCATGAATCCAGGGATGACCCGGTGAAACGCGCTACCTTCGTAATCCAGCGGCACCTTCGATTTTCCTTCACCTTTTTCGCCAGTAGATAACGCGCGGAAGTTTTCCACCGTTTTCGGCACATCTTTGCCGAACAATCCGATCACGATTCGGCCAGCCGGCTTGCCATCGATCGAGACATCGAAATAGACCTTGTCGGTCACCTCGGCCTTGGTGGCATCGGACGCTTGATTCGTAGCCCGCGGTTGGACAACGGGTGGCTGAGCCGAGCAGAAGGACGATGCGGAGGCGACCAGCGCGACCAGCAAGAGCGTGAAATTACGATAAACCATCTTAGAATACATCTCCGGAGGGGTGGAAGTTAGCAGTCCCAACCTGAGGGCTGCTCGGTGGTCTTACGTCTCTGTTTACCAGATCGTCCCGGTGGCTTCCAACCCAGCTAGGTTTTGACGGAAACGGTGCGCAGTTGCAGCTCGTTGAGCTGGGCCGCGTCGACTTCACCCGGCGCCTGGGTCATCATGTCCGAGGCCTTTTGGGTTTTCGGGAACGCAATCACTTCGCGAATGTTATCCAGCCCAGCGAACAACATCACCCAGCGATCGACTCCCAGGGCGATGCCGCCGTGCGGTGGAGCACCAAACCGGAGTGCGTCGAGCAAGAATCCGAACCGGTCTTTGGCCGTTTCCTCATCCATCCCGAGCAATTCGAAAACCTGCGACTGAATCTCACTGTCGTGGATTCGGATCGTGCCCCCACCCGCCTCGCTTCCGTTGATCACCAGATCATACGCCTGAGCACGGCATTTTTCCGGCGATTCCTTCAAATGAGGCAGGTCGGATGCCAGCGGCGCGGTGAAGGGGTGGTGCATCGCGACGTAGCGGCCGCTCTCTTCATCGCGTTCGAACATCGGAAACTCCGTTACCCAACTGCAATTCAGCTCCCCCGGAGCGTACAGCTTCAGCTCAGCAGCGAGCCGCTTGCGCAGTCCCGACAGCCCCTTGCAGGTGACTTCCCAGGAATCAGCCAAGAACATCAGTAGGTCGCCGGGCTCGCCGCCCATCAAATCGCGAATCTCCCCCAAATGCTCGGGTGTGAAATTCTTCGCAATCGGGCTCCACAGAGTTTCATCGTCCTCAACGCGGAACCACGCCAACCCCTTGGCCCCGAAATCCTGCTGGACATAAGCGGTGAGATCATCGATCTGACGCCGCGAGTACAACGTGGCCGCCCCAGGCACTCGAATCCCTCGCACGAAATTTCCAGCATCAGCAGTGCCGCGGAAGACGCGAAATTCGGTCTTGGCCGCTACAGGGGTCACGTCGACAATTTCCAAACCGAAACGTAGGTCAGGAGCGTCGCTGCCGAAGCGGCGCATCGCTTCGTCGTACGTCATCCGGGGCAGCGGCAGCATGATGTCCTTGCCGAGGACCTGTTTGGCCGTTCTCGCGACCAGGCCATCGATCAACTGCATAATGTCATCGGCGTCGACGAACGACATTTCCAAGTCGAGCTGGGTAAACTCAGGCTGGCGGTCGGCTCGCAAATCCTCATCGCGAAAGCATTTGGCGACCTGCACATAGCGATCGAACCCCGCTACCATCAGAATCTGCTTGTACAATTGCGGCGACTGGGGCAGTGCATAAAAGTTGCCCGGATGCACACGGCTGGGGACGAGGTAATCGCGTGCTCCCTCGGGCGTGCTACGACCGAGAATCGGGGTTTCGACATCAATAAAGTCCTGCTCGGCAAAATAATCTCGCATGCACTTGATGATTTCGCTACGGCGAATCAACGCAGCCTGCATCTCTTTGCGGCGGAGATCGAGATAACGGTATTTCAGCCGCAGATCCTCTCCCGGCAACACCGACTGGCCCGGCGTGAAAGGAGGCGTTTGCGAAATCGACAGAACCTCGAAATGCTCAGTCCGGACTTCGATCTCACCGGTGGGGAGTTTTGCGTTCGTTTTCCCCTCGAGCCGATCGGCGACTTGGCCCCGGATCAGCACGACGGACTCGTTGGGCACGTGCCCGGCAGCGTCAATCATGGCCTCGCCCGCTTCAGGTGGCCCGATGACAACCTGAGTCAGGCCGTAACGATCTCGCAAATCGATAAACACGGCACCACCGTGATCGCGTTTGCTCTCGACCCAACCGCAGAGGGTGACAGGCGAACCGACATCGGATTTGCGGAGTTGGCCGCAGGTATGGGTACGAAGCACGAGGTAAAGACCGAAAAAACAGAGGGAAATTGAACCAGAAAGCAACGCGTAAGATAAACGCTAGCGACAAATCCGCAAGCGCCACACCGGGCGAGCAGCAAGCTGGTCGAAACATAGCAATGATGTGGAATGTAAAATCTTTAGGTGAAAGGCAGCGTTTTTGCAGTCCAATCCTGAGAGGGACGGTCGCACTCTGCCGGAGGACGCAGGTTCCTGGTCTAGCGGGTAGGCAGCGATGCAGCTCCGAAGGGCGCTTCGGTTTGGTATACCACAGGACTGTCACTAAACGAAATTAGGAATCAGCGCAGTGCTAACGACATCCATTCTCGGCGTGGCGGTCCTTCTTTTTCTGGTGCTTTCTGGCACGCCCCGGATCCGGCAGAGTGATGAGTGGACGGCCACCGTCACGCCGCTGGCCTCGATCATGGGCAGCGGGTTCTTGGTGTGTGCGCCGTTGCTGGCGTCCGTCGCGGGAAATTTTTCGCTGCTGATCATGGCGGCATTGCTGGGTTTTTCTTGGCTCTTAGGCAGCGCGATCCGGTTCAACATTCGATTCGATGACACCTCGACCGGGAAACCGCCTCCCGCCACCACGGCCCAGGGTGAGCACCGACTCCATCGCAGCCATCGTGCGTTCGCGATCCGTTGCCGGCGCTGGACCGATCGGGCGGGGCACTACGTGCTCGCGATCGCCTACCTGATATCGGTCACCTACTACATCAAACTGCTTGCCCAGTTCTCGCTCGACAAGTTCGGTTTTGACAGTGAAATGGCACCGAAAATTGTTGCGTCGATCGTGCTGGCGGTGATTGCATCAATCGGATTTTTCTACGGACTGAAGATGATTGAGAAAGTCGAGCGGTACGCGATCAATTTGAATCTCGCGATGATCGCCGCCCTGATCATGGGTCTACTCGCGCACAACTTTGACTTGTGGCAAATGGGCGAATGGGCTTTACCAGCGATTCATCCAGACGCGGATCGTTGGCATGCCTTTCGGGTCTGCTTGGGCTTGCTAATTGTCGTGCAGGGCTTCGAAACATCACGGTTTCTTGGTGCGGAGCATTCCGCCCCACAGCGGGCTCGCACGATGAGCGCCGCCCAAGGTATCGCAACGGTGATCTATCTGGTTTTCCTGCTGTTGATGTTGGTCGTGATGACGCCGGAACAAGCTTCGGCTGATGCGGGCGTGACGGCGATTGTGACCTTGTCGGCCAGTGTGGCGGCGGTGCTGCCGATCATGATCACGATCGCGGCGATTGGCAGCCAATTTTCAGCGGCCGTCGCCGACGAAGCTGGCTGCGGCGGCTTGATACAAACGATCGGCGGCCAACTTTTATCCGGTCGTAGCGTCTACCTCGTCATCGGCGCCGCGACAATTGGTTTGTGTTGGCTCGTCGATGTGATGCAAGTGATCGCCTACGCATCGCGCTCCTTCGCCGCGTACTACGCGCTCGAGTGCGCGACGGCCTCAAACAATGCCTGGTCGCACTCGTCAAAAAATCGCCAAGCCGGTAAGGCTGTTTTGTTCGCGGCTTTGGGGCTAGCGTGTGTTGGGGTAGCCCTGCTCGGTCAGGCGGTCGAGTAGTGCTCTACATCGTCCAAGTGCAACCGGATTCTCCGTCGCTGACGATCAGTAATGCGGTTGGCAAAGAACTTCTCCGAGTCGACGTGGCTCCACCAAAGCACTGTATTGTACCAGTAAATCCCACCATCATTTAATTTGCACTAGAATTGAGTTGGTCATGATCCACAACATCATGAAAAAAGGAGTTCAACTTTGACTGCCGAAAAATTGCTGCCTCGCTATACCGCTGACGACTACCAGCACTGGAAAGGTGACTGGGAACTGTGGGACGGGGTTGCGATCGCCATGAGCCCAAGCCCGTTCGGGCGTCATCAGACGATAGCGACCCGCTTGGCATACGCCTTCAGCTCTGAGATCGAAAAACAAAGTTGCAGCGCTGAAGCGATCGCCGAACTTGATTGGGTTGTCAACGAGCGCACGGTGGTCAGGCCTGACCTAATCATTGTCTGTGGGGAACTACCGCTCCGGCACTTGCAGTCACCGCCAGGACTGATCGCCGAAGTATTATCGGAATCGACTCGACAAAACGATCTGCACTTTAAGCGAGAGTTGTATGAGTCCGAAGGTGTGACGACATACCTGGTGATTGATCCTGACTCAGCTGAAGTCACTCACCATCGACTTCGAAGCGGTATCTACGAGAGCAGCTGCCATCGCGAATTCGTCGAAGCAACCATTTGCGATGATTGCCACATCAAAATCGACATCGGCCGATTGTTTCGGTAGTCGAGTAGGGCCGGTTCCTACCGGCCATCTCCTCAGGCATGTCCAATTCTGACTCAAAGATCGGTCTACGCCGATCCGTGACGACCGTAAAGAAATAGGTCACCCCAGGAGAGAAACATGAATCCAGCTACGGTTTGTGCCGCAATTACCTTTGACGCCCGCTCAATCAACGGCGTGGCTAAAGCGACTGGGATTGCTCAAAGTTCATTGCAACGCTTTTGCGCCGGTGAACGGGGCATGCAGCTCCATGCGTTCGAAAAGGCATGCGAGCGGCTCGATCTTGAACTCGTGCGTTTCGTAGATTTAGACGAACACTGCGACGAGAATTGGGAGGACGAGCGAGAGGACATACAATTCGAGCAATACGACCGACACAAAGAACTTGCATGGGACGCCCATCAAGAAGAAGCCTGGGATCTACATGTCGAAGAGACTTGGCGCGAGCAAAAACGAGAGATTGTCGCTGAGTATATTACATCGACTGGGTACCAACCCACCGACGGCAACGAACTTGAGCAAGTTGTCGACGATGCTCGCGAGAACTGGATTTCAGAACTCGATGAAAGCGAATGGTCGGAACATGAATACGCAATTTGGTCGCCGCAATACGATGAACTCAATTACGACGCCTGGAAAGAGGAAGCGTTCGAGCATTTTCGCGACCGCGAGAAAGCACGACTACTGAAAATTGAGTGGATTGTATTGATCGGAGGCGATCGATGAATAAGGACTTTTTGTAACTATTCAGCCTTCTGATGCCGTGGAGGCAGCGGCGGCATGACTCCGGTGGCCGCGTACGTGGCCAGTGCGGATAGGATCGTGTCGAGCGGTTGGTGGCCGCGAACCCGCAGGGTTCGCAACACCGACATAAGTACCGATTGAGTCAACGCACCTCGGTCGCTGTGATTGCAGTAGCTATTTTTGCGAATCATCACCGCTGGACGTATCGCCCGTTCACCGGCATTGTTGTCCGACGGAACATCGTCGTACCACAAGAACGTGAGTAATTCACTGCCATACTTGGCCAGCCGCTTGGACAGTCGATTCGCGTCAGGGTGCTCCCATGATTCACTGCCTAGCTTCGCCAAACGTTGCTCCAATCTGGCCACTGCCAGATCGTAGTCATGCTCCGGCAGCTTGCCCTTCGCTGCGTGCAGCTTCTTCGAGTCACGAAAGACACTGACCAAGCGACGCGAGAATGATTTCCACTCCGGATGTTCGCCATGCTTCTCGCTGACCTTGGCGGCATCGCGCAGCAAGTGAGGCCAGCATTTCTGCTTGTCAGCGCACACGACGGCATCGTACGGTGACCAGAAATCTGTGATCAACGTGCCTTCGAAAACATCGTAAAAGAACTTTTGAATCACCGGCGAACCGCGGCTTCGATCAATCATGTAAAAGACACTCTGGTCGCTCGCGAAACACCACAGCCAGTGTGTTTTGCCGTTGACTCGCCAACCCGTTTCGTCGGCATGAAGCTTGCCGCTGGCCAAGCTTTCGCGATGAATCTGCTCGTACCAAATAAACAACAAGTCAGCCAATCGGTGCCACATCTGCACTAAACCACCGGGCGTGACCTTCATTCGCAAGTGAAAGTTGAACGTGTCAACAATCTGGCTGATCGTCAGACCCTGCAGGAAGTGCAGCAACGCCGAAAGGACCAAAGTTCGATTGCCCAGCGTGCAGCGGGGCAGTACGTCGGGCAGCTTGGGTTCGACGCGTTTTTTGCAGTTTGGACAATAATCTCGATGAAGAGTGTCTTCGGTGATAACCGGTTTAAGGTCTTCAGGAATGTCTTCGCTACGTCGTGTTCGTGTCTCGCCCGTACGCTTGAGCTCGCCGTCGCAGTCTGGGCAGCGATCGTACTGGTGCTCTCGCGTACGATCAGGGTCGGGCAATGGGGGGCGTGTTCGTCCCGTGTGGCCAGGCTGCCCTCCACGTTTCCGCTTGTTCTTAGGAGGCGCCGCAGGCGGCTTCGAAAAAGGTGGGATCGTAGCCGGAGGCGTGTTTGGTCCCGCAGACTGGGTTGTCCCGGCGATTCGCTGTTGGAGCGCCAACATCGTGAAGGCGATTATCTCTGGTTCAGAACGCGCAAGCGCGAACGCTTCGCATTCGCTAAGCTGGTTGTTCATCACCTTGTCGAGCAAGGTGACGTCGATCGGATGATCGAGAACGATAGTGACTCCGGTTCCGTCCATGATCTGCAAATCAGAACGAAAATCCCAAAATCAGCCAATACCAATTTCAGGCGGCTGAATAGTTACGACTTTTTGGAAAAAGGTATGGGCATCGCCAGAGCAGGATCGCACTACCCTATTGTAAACACAAATCCGCCCAGCTTGGCTTTGATATAATCAAGCTCGCAATTTTAAACCGTTTTGGCGAAGGTCCGTATTCCCGCGTCCTATTGAAGATTTTGGAAACGTTGCAATCTGGGTTTTGCGAAACCGCAGTTAGCGA
>CAVXOB010000002.1:1327500-3146790 GCA_963763175.1 uncultured Planctomycetota bacterium
CAACACGCTGCTGAACGGGAGTGAGCCAATCTTGGATAGCACGGAGGTCCTGTGACCACACCTTCGCTGTCCGCCGATCGCAGAACGTATGAAACAGTCCATCGATGGTGTCGCATAACGTTCGCACCGCTTCGATCCGGTCGTCCTGATCGAACTCAGCGTCCTCATCGAGAATGATCTTGGCACCGCTGATGCCGAATGTTTCGGCCTGCAGGGTCAGATCAAACTGCTGCCCATCCCGCACGAGCACCATACCGGTTTTGCGTGGTAGCTTGCCGTGCTGGATCGCCTGCATCGCCTCGGGCAGTTTGACGGGCGATTCTGCTGTGATCGTTTCTTTGCCGGATTCGCCCGCGGGACATTCGAGCGTCAAGGTTTTCGCTAGCATCACGGTCACGTCCGATCCGTCTGGAATCGTGATGGTGTCGGTTTGGGTCTCGAGCGTCCACCACAACCACAACAAAAACTCATTGCCGAGAAAGTCGGGAGCTTGAGAATGCTCATTGGCCCATGCCACGCTGCCGTGCGACGGCCCCGCGATAAAGGCGGCAGGGACGACTTCATCCATCTCAGCGTAGCGGTCGGCTTCCATGGCCCACGCCTGAGCGATGGTGCCCGCGCTGACGTGCCGCAGTTCGATTTCATAAACCCGCTCGAGCAAATCGGCACAATGACCGCTGGCCGTGCCCGCCGATCCGCCGAAGTACAGCATTTCATAGCCATGGTCCCACAGCAGCGAGATCGGTTGGAATTTGCGATATTTTCCCGTGGCCGCTTCGACTTCACATCGTTGTTGGACGGCTTCTTTCGCTTCCTTCCGCTGAGACTTCGTCGGCACGCCACTGGGGTTATCGCGGCCCAACCCAGCCAGCTCCAGTTGCAGCCATGCGTTCTTGATCGCCGCGGGAATCTGATTGGTATCGATGCGGATGCCAAAATGTACGGCATCGTTGATCACGTTCTTGTCTAAGTCAAAGTGTTGATCGAACAGGTGATCGCCGCCCAAAAAACCCGTGTGCACATTCTCAGTGGAAGCGGTCTCGACTTTTCCCGCAGCGTGCTGCTGCATCTGATCCAGGTGCTCTTGATCAAAGCTGGCGGATTGAAATTTTTCAACGCGAAATCGTTCAAACGAAAGACTACCGGACAGGAAAGGCATGAAGGTTTCCGAATGAGTGAAGTGGGGCGCGCGAGAGAACGCGGGCGGGATAAACGACGGGACGCACGAGCGTTATCGTCCATCGGGCAGGCCGGGTTTGGTCGAGATTGGGGCACGTGTCCTCAGCCTCCTTCTGCTGAAAAAACCCTGCGACATGCGTAACTCATCAAGCCGGCAGGGTCGACCCAATCGCGTCCATCGCACGACAGCTGGGAACCTGTTAGTCTGCGACGGCAGCCTCAGGGGCGGCTCATTTTTTCAAAGAACGACTCTTACGTAGGTATGCATTGACCCATGGCACGTCTTCTCATTCGCAACGGCTCGATCGTCTTGCCTGGCGATGGAATTCATTCCGCTTCTGGTGAAATTCGCTTGGCGAACGTGCTCGTCGAAGATGGCAAGATCATCGATATCGGTGCATCAGCCACCGCTTCGTGCGACACCGTTGTCGATGCGGATGGTCTGCATCTGCTGCCTGGTGTGGTCGATGACCAGGTTCACTTTCGCGAGCCAGGGCTGACCCACAAAGAGGACCTGGCATTCGCCGGTCGAGCCTGCGCGGCCGGTGGCGTGACGACTTTTCTCGAAATGCCCAACACCAAACCGCCAGCAATCACGGTCGAAGGTGTGCGTGCGAAAGAGCGGATCGCGGCAAAAAAGTCTTTAGTGAATTACGGCTTTTATATTGGCGCGACGCCGGACAACGTGAAGGAACTGGCGAACGTTACCGATGTTCCGGGGATTAAAATTTTCATCGGCAGCAGCACAGGCAACCTGCTGGTGGATGAACAAGCGGCGCTTGAGCGGATCTTTGCTGAAACCACCCTGCCAATCTGCGCTCACTGTGAAGATGAGACGACCGTCGGCGCGAATGCGGAGCGGATTGGCGAGACGCATGACCTCGCCGATCACTCGCGAATTCGCGACGAGCGAGCTGCGGTGATCGCGACCGCCCGCGCAACCGAACTGGCACGGCGGCATCGACACCGTTTTCACGTGCTGCACGTTTCAACAGCTGCTGAGCTGGAATATCTACTCGATCCATCGCCCTATCTCACTGCAGAAGTGTGCCCCCATCACTTGCTTTTTAATATCGCTGACTACGCACGGTTGGGAAGCCGCGTGCAGATGAATCCGTCGATCAAGACTGCCGCAGACAATGCTGGGCTGTGGCAGGCGCTCTGTGATGACCGCATCCAAGTCATCGCGACCGACCATGCGCCCCATACGCTCCAGGAGAAGAGTCAACCGTATCCCAGCAGCCCATCGGGACTCCCCGCTGTGGAGAATTCGCTGGCGTTGATGCTCGATCAAGTCCACAGGGGGCGAATTTCGCTGCCGCAGGTTGCGCACTGGATGAGCGACGCTCCGGCCCGAGTTTGGGGTGTGACCGGCAAGGGCCGTATTGCCATTGGTTATGATGCCGACATCGTGCTGGTTGATCTGTCCGAGCAGCGCACGATTCGCGACCAGGACCAGCACACGAAGTCCCGCTGGAGCCCCTGGGACGGTGAGACCCTGACCGGATGGCCCGTCCGCACCTGGGTCGGTGGACACCAAGTCTGGTCCGCGGAGACCAGCTTTGACGAAGCCGGGCGGGGAACCAAGCCTCACTTCGACCACAATCGTGGTGGATATTGGTCGACCACGAACGGGATCGGCGTGTGATTTCGGTATTTGATATATTGAGCTTGTTGACCGACGGATCCGCCCGTCGTGAGCATGGACGGTCACCTTGAAAGAAGGTTCCACCAAGAATCGCCTCGCAGTATCGAAAGGATCCTCCGGTGTCCGAAGAACTCTTCCACTGGCAGCAGGAGCAGGAAACGGCAGAGTCATCGATTGTCGACGTTGGCATGCGGGATCAACTGCAGCTGTGCTTACTGCCGGGCTTAGGTCCGCGGAGTCTGAGGGTGCTGACGGATGAGTTTGGCTCGGCGACGGAAGTTTTGCGAGCCAGTTCCGAGGCGCTGCAGCGGGTTGCCGGAGTCGGCCCGAAACTCGCCCACACGATTCGCACTGCCTGTGACCACATTGATGTCAACAGCGTCCTGCGGTGGTGCCGAGAAAACAACGTGGAAATCACACAGCCGGGCAATCGTTCCTATCCTGCGCCGTTCACCGAACTGGACGACACGCCGCCCATTCTTTTTTGCCAAGGCCAATGGACTTCGGTCGATCAAATGGCCGTGTCGATTGTGGGTACTCGCCACGCGACCCCGTACGGTATTGAGCAGACTCGTCGTTTAGCGCGCGATCTCGCCGCCGCCTCGGTCACGATTGTCAGTGGGTTGGCGCGCGGCATCGACACCGCTGCTCACCGGGCGGCATTGGAGGCTGGCGGTCGCACAATCGCATTTCTGGGTGGCGGCTTGGGCCAGATGTACCCGTCCGAGAACAAATCGCTCGCTGCCGAAATCGCGACCTCGGGAGCGGTCATCAGCGAATACGCACCCCTGTCCAAGCCTCGCGGCGGCATGTTTCCGCAGCGAAACCGGCTGATCGCCGCGGCGGGGCTAGCCACGATTGTGGTCGAAGCCCCCGAGCGAAGCGGGGCATTGATCACCGCGAGATTGGCCAGTGAAATGGGACGTAGCGTCGGGGCGCTGCCTGGTCCTGTCAACAGCCGAGCCTCGCAAGGTTGCCATCGGTTGATTCGCGACGGCGGCATCCTCATCAGTAATGTCAACGAGGTTTTGGAATTGCTCGGGCCGCTGAGTCAGCCGATTCGTCGCAACGGTGAATCCGACTCGAACGCATCCGATCGTGAAATGCGTGATGGGCGTGAGATTTCACTCAACGAGCTCGAACTCGCGGTCCTCGATCGAATTTCACCGACCGGCAGCTCGCTCGATGCCGTCACAGTGGCTTGCGAATTGTCGTCGGCGCGAGTCTCGGCAATCGTCAGCGTTCTGGAGATGAAACGGTTCGTCCGCCGACTCAGTGGCCAGTATGTTGCTAGAGTTTAGAGCCGGTCCGAAGCGGGGTCCGGCCCTCTCCGGCGAGGCCGTAAAACGCTTTGGAATAGGGCTTGCCTCCCTAGGGTCAGACCCCTTTTCGGACAGGCTTTAGTGTTAAGTCGTCTTGACCTGCAATTTCGTTCGGCGATACCCTTTGCAGTTTGCACCTTCGCGCAAATATTCGATTGCCCCCGCCCCGCTAGGCTTCTCTGATGAGTTCGAGTCCGTTCGAGATCTTTCGACGCAACCTCAAGCCCCTGATGGTCTGTTTGACCCTGTTGGCTCTGTTCTCCTTCGTCGTCTTGCCGGCACTCGATTCTTACATGCGACGTGGCGGTGGGATGAATTCCAATCCAGTTGCGGCCACATTCGATGGCACCGAGCTGACACGCATCCGCGTCGACCGGACGACGCAGAACCACCGCGCCGTAGTTCGATTTCTGTATGAACTCGCCAGCCTGACGCTCAAACGCGGCGGCGTGCCCCAAACCCCGGGCTTTCAATTCGACGAGCAATCAGGCCAAATTCGCGCGATCGGTATCGACTCCAACCCGAGCAATGAAGCTACGATCCACACGTTGCGATTCTATCGCGAAGCCCAAAAAGCAGGTTTTGAACTGGACGACGTCCAACTCAAAGATTGGTTAACACGGTTTTCCGATGGCACCGTCAGCGACAACGAGATTGCAGAACTGCTGATGCGCACAAGCGATCGTCAGCTCGGGCCTCAACACCTCTACGAACAACTCCGCATGCACCTGTTGGCGGACCTGTATCAGCGTGGAGCACTCGCTGGACTGAGTGCTGGCCAAATGCCCATCGTCACTCCACTGGGCCAGTGGGAAAACTTTCTAAAACTAAATCAACAAGCCACCATCACTGCCTACGGCGTCTTGGTTAGCGAGTATTTTGACAAAACCAGCAAAAACCCGAGCCAGTCCGATATCGAGGATATCTACAACACCGGTCGAGACCGCATGAGCTTTCCCGGTGAAGACTCTCCTCAAGCCGCTTTTCGCCGTCCCGACTCGGCACAAATTGAATACGTGTCGGGCAACCTGCAACAGTTCATTGCCGTCGAAAAGTCCAAGCTCAGCGAGAAACAGCTCCGTGATGAGTACGAGCGCCGGCTCGCCGGTGGCGATTTCCAAGTCCCTGCCGACACGACAGACACGCCCGACGCGACAGAACCGGCCGACACGCCAGAAACTCCCGACACGACAGACACTCCCGACACGACAGACACTCCCGACACGACAGACCCTGCCGGCACGACAGAACCGGCTGCCGTCAGCGAAGAACCCGCGCCACAGGACGCCCCTCCTGCGGAAGCGGAGACCGCCGAACCAGCCGACGAAGATTCTTCGCTCAATCGACACTCCGATCGTGCAGTCCAGTTGGTTGCCTTCCAGGACGACGCCTCCGCAGACGAATCCGATGATGCGACTGAGTCGGCACCCGCATCCACACCTGACCCTGCTGCTGCCGACACACCAGCGACGCCGGAAGCACCTGCTGAGCCTGAAACCTCGGCCTCGCCCGAACCCACGGCGGAGACTCCGTCGCCAGCGGATCAACCTGCCGAGCCGATCGATACCCTGGACTTGGATGACGAAACGGTACCCACGAAATCGCAATCCTTCGAAGATGTTCGCGACCAGATTGCAACCGAAATGGCCGGTGGTCCAGCACGTGTCGCACTGGAGGCCGCCGTTGCTGAGGCGAACAAGCGGATGCGTGATTACTTCAGCCGCCTCGCTATCCACGAAAGCAACGTGGCTGTGGGCGTGCAAACCGCAGCGGATGCTCCTGCCCGCTTGGATTTGAAAAAGATGGCGGAGGAACTTGGATTGCAGTACGGAAAGACCAATGAACTCGTCAACCGGCTCAGCGTGGAAAAGATTGCACCGGGGCGATCCTCTGGGCTGGGCGTTGGGATGAATCAGAGCGGCCCGCCCTACAGCGCCTTGATGTTCGGCGCGCCGATGCAGGACGGATCGATGCTCCCGCCTCAACCTGTTTACTCGCCCCTCCGCTCGGTCGATTTTGAATCGGGCGTGACCTACTTCGTGAGCTGGAAAACCAAGGACGTTCCGTCTTACATACCGAAGCTCGACGAGGCTCGCGACGAAGTGATCCGCTTTATTCGGATGGGCGAAGCGAGAGAGTTGGCCCAGGCTGCGGCGGAGAAAATTGCGTTGGCGATGGGCGATGGCAAGACACTCGTTGATGTGGTACCTGCCGACAAAAAAGGCAACATCATCGAGAATGTTGGTCCCTTCAGTTGGCTTGAGCAGGTGGGCTTCATGCAGACCGTGCCTGCTGAAGTTCCCGAACTCGACGCCGTGGGCGACGAGTTCATGCGTGCCGTCTTCACCACCGAAGTGGGTCAGTTCGCGGTCGCCCCCAACGATCCGCACTCGGTCTATTACGTGGCGACGCCGAACGAATTCCAGCCCGATGTGGAACAACTCCGCGAACAATTTCGCCAACCACAGCAGCGATTCATGGCTCAGATGCTAGGCAGTGAGGATGCCCGTACCCTCATCCGCGGTTATCTGCAATCGGTCGATGCCCGGACCGGGTTCAAAATGAATTCGTCTGAAGACGAGTAGAGCAATCACTTCGTGCAGCGATACACGAACGCGGGAGGCAGGTTTCGCCACACCGTGGGGCTGCGGTGGACGTCGGAAAAGCTAGTCCTCAGACGTTTTGAAAATCGCTGTCCCGCCGGTAAGACGACGCCCTGCCAATAGGCAAACGTCGCGAATTGGCCGCCCGGACGGAGGACATCGAGGGTGGCATCGAGAATGCTCGCCTGCAACGAAACGGGGAACGATGCCCACGGTAGCCCGCAAATAATTGCGTCGACCTGATGGATCCCCTCTTTCTCGCACAACTGCTGAACATCGGCAGCAGAGGCTTCGTGCACGGTGGTACCCGGACAGCGAGCACGGGTGAGTTCGGCAAGGTCAGCGGAACGCTCAATCGCGAAAAAGCGTGCATCGGTATGCAACCGCTGTGAGATACCTTCGGTGAAAACGCCTGTCCCCGGACCGTATTCGACGACACCCCGGACCGCGTCCCAGTCAAACCAGTCCACCATCATGTCGACGAGCCCTTGACTCGAGGGTGCAATCGCCCCAACGGCTGTGGGATTTCGGGCAAAGTTCTTTAGGAAGGTCCACGCAGGTACGTTGCTGCGGCTGGGATCGTTGGAAATCGTGGAAACTCACGGTTGGCGGAACTGGCGAAATGAAAAGTCTCGCCAAACGGTTACCCCGGCGATGATAACGGATGATGCCCCATTGCGGGCGGCCCCCAATAACTGGTGCGGGCGGCCCGCTCGCACCGCACCGCAAGGCAACCCGCTATTTTCGATCAACCTCGCTGGCCGGCTTACTCCAGCTCCACCTCTTCCATTTCCACATTCAGCCCACGCAGCACATCGCGGAGTTTGCTCTCGAGATCATCGAGCTGGGCCAGTACATCGTCTTGTCGACGCTCCAACTCGGCGAGCAATTGGCCGGGGGCATCTTGGCTAGCGTCGGACAAAGCGGTAGGAAACATGAGGCGACCAGTGTGGAATGAGGTAAATGACCTTGGCGAGATCGATTCGGAACGATCGCCTGCCGATAATGACGATCGACCGATTTCTTGCGGGATTCGCGGCCTGGCTCCGGTCGTGCTGGTCGTGCCAGAAAGGCAAGATTTGCCGATTCTCCGGCTGGCAGCGGTCGCACCGAATTTGATATCAGTGCAATGTGATCCAGCGAGAAAGGGACTTATTGAGCACAAGTTCGCACGACCGAAAGACACGCCGATTTGCTGTTTCTGTTGCTCAGAGACGCATTTTTGGCAGTTGCGTACGAGCAACGCTGGTCGTCGCTGCGCTGATACTTGTGCCCACGCCAGGCTGTCGCAGCATCGTCAAGTTCGGCGAAAGCCGTCAAAGCGTCGCCGCCAGGCGGCTGTCACGCCAGGGTCTCAAGGCCGCCCGGCAAGGCGATTGGAACGTCGCGGAGGACCTGTTCAGCAAATCGCTCGACGTTTCAGACAATAATGATGCCGCTCACCGCGGACTCGCTGACACGCTCTGGCTGCGTGGTCGACGCAATGAAGCGATCGTCCATCTCAAGCAGGCAGTTCAGCTCAGCGCGGGTGATCCGAAACACCTCCAGCGTCTTGGGAGGATGTATCTCGAGCTCGGCCGAGTGGACGAAGCGGCGAGGCAGTGTGAGATCGCTCTCCAGTCCGATCGCGAATGGGCGGCATTGTGGGCATTGTGGGGCGACTGCGAAATGGCTCAAGATCGCTCTGAGTCGGCCCTTGCCGCGTACCACCGCGCCCTCTCGCTGCAGCCCGACTACCCCTATGTGCAATTGCAAGCCGCAGAGATCTACCACCAACAGCGGCGACACGATCGTTTGCTCGCAACCCTCGACCGGTTCAACGAGTCCAGCAGCTCGGTCCTGCCAAACCAATCCGATGGCGGTATGATCCCCGGGAGGGCAGACCTGCTCCGCGGGCTGGCCTATCGCGAGCTGGGGCGTGAGGACGAAGCCGAGCGATACCTCATCGCTGCCGCGGAGAAAAACCCTGCGGATGTGACAGCGCGGCTGCAGCTTGCCGCCTCATCCATTACCGGAGGAGACTCTGGCGCTGCCCAAAACTGGCTCGCTCAGGCAATGCGGATTGATCCCGAAGCCGTGGCGGCATCGGGATGGGTGCGAAGCGGCATCGATATCTCGGAATTGGCCAGCAACACAGCGACATCGGCGTTGGATGACCCGAGCGCAGAGATCTCCCTACCGTCTGCCTACCAACCGCCCTTCGGCCTATCTCGGCCCGGTGACCAGCGGGCATCCAAGGCCAACTCCCGCATGGCCATCGGCCCTGCCGTCGGAGAAAATCGGTAATTGGGATTTATTCACAAGGCCTGTCAATTTACTTGCCCGACACGCCAGCGAGGGATCGCACGACGTTGACACTGCTAGTTCGGCTTTCGGCTGATAAAGTCGTCGACATCGAGCGTATTGGCGACGTCGCGCGCTATCAGTCCACCTCGACGGGCTTGCATGATCCCAAACCGCATCACGCCGAGCCCTTCGATACTGTGCGCGTCGGTATTCATCACGATGGGGACACCCATCCGCTTGGCGGCGGCGAGGTGTGTGTCGTTGAGGTCCAGTCGAGCCGGGTTCGCATTGAGTTCGAGAAACTTGCCATGCTGCCATGCCGCTTGCATGACGCCATCCATATCGACTTGGTACGCCTCACGGCGATTGATTAACCGGCCTGTCGGATGAGCGATGCAGTCGACGTGCGGATTTTCGAGCGCGCCGAGAATGCGGTCAGTGATTTGATCGCGTGACTGTTTTTGGCCAAAATGCACGCTCGCCAACACCCAATCTCCTTGGCTAAGCACCTCGTCGGGTAGATCCATCCCGCCCGCTTCCAAAATATCGCACTCGATGCCGCAGAGAATCGTCAGTCTGCCTTCATATTCCTTCCGAATCTCTTGCACAATCTTCCACTGTTGGAGTAATTGATCGCCTGAGAGCCCTCTGGCCACGCTCACCCGTTGGCTGTGATCGGTAATTGCGATGTACTGCAATCCCCGTTCGATGGCGGCATCAGCCATTTCGCGGATCGTGTTATGCCCGTCGGTAGCGGAGGTATGCATATGCAAATCGCCACGAATATCATCAAGTTTGATTAAATCGGGCAGGTCCTTGTTCTTCGCCCAAACAAACTCCTGCCGGTCTTCTCGCAGCTCCGGTGCAAAGACTGGCAATCCGACTGCCGCGTAGACTTCTTCTTCGCTCGCACCCGCGACCCTGGAATCATCTGCGATTTTAAAGACGCCGTATTCGTTGATTTTCAAACCACGTTCCTTGGCGATGCGGCGAACGTGAATGTTGTGGGCTTGGCTGCCGGTAAAGTACTGTAACGCGGCACCGAACTGGTCCTCATCGACGAGTCGCATGTCGACTTGAAACGCTTTGGCGAGCCGAATCGATATTTTGGTATCGCCACGAGCGATCGTCGAGACTCGTTGCGGATAGGCTTCAAAGTGATCCATCGCGGCGTCCCGATCGGTGGCCACCGCAAGCAGGTCGAGATCGCCGACCGTTTCGCGTCCCCGACGGTAGCTGCCCGCCCACTGCATTTGGGCGATGCACGTGCAACTCTGCATGTGTTCGCTGAGGTCACGCACGATTGCATCTGCGGAGGCCCAGTAGATACGTTCGGAGGCGGCTTTGGCGATTGCCAATCCGTCGAGGATGGCGCTCTGCGTTTTTTTTCCGAACCCTTTGATCGCCGCCACTTTGCCAGCCCGACAAGCCGCGGCCAAGTCATCGAGCGAATTCAGTTCCAGTTCCGCATGCAGCTTGCTGGCCTTCTTAGCGCCCAACCCTGGAATGCGTGCCATCGCAATAACCACTTCTGGGACTGCTTGCCGCAACTCGATTAATTGCGGAAGCGATCCAGTATCGAGCAGAACATGAATTTTTTCCGCGAGTGTTTTGCCGATACCGGACAGGCCCGCGAGATCACGATCTGAGTCGGCCGCGATTCGCGAGACGGGCTCATCGAGATCCCGAATCGCTCGAGCCCCATTTTGATAGGCACGGATGCGAAACGGATTTTCACCGCGGAACTCGAGCAGTTCGGCGAGCTCTTCAAAAACGGCCGCGATCTCAGAATTGTCCATCAGGGGGCGTCCAGCAAAGTTGAGGAAGACTGACAGCGTAGGAATCGGGTAGAATAGCCAGGCAGCTAGTGCGTCGAATCTGAGTGTCCACACGAACGATCGACTTCTCAATGGATTTTAACACATGACAGCAGTTCCTCGTCGACGTCGCAAGCGTCCCGTCGGTGGGCAAGTTTCAGAGGCGTCAGGGAACTATGCGCTCGATCCAGAGGCGCCCACTTCGGTGGGGCGAGCACATGTGGTTGTATCGGCGCCCCCAACGGAACGGTCTGGGGTACATCAACCTCGCGATCCTGCGGCACTCACGGCACTGGCGGTGTGGATTCGCCAGAACCAGCCGAGTCGCGACAAGATTCATGCCGAACAGGCTCGTATCCATGCCCAGATGCTGCGGCTGAGCCGTGCCATTGATCGACCGAACTTTCGCCGTGTCGGACGTGATGATTTGGTGCGTCTAATTCACTTAATGGACGAAGCATTTTTTGACTCTCGTGTGTTGCCTGTCGCCAAAGCCGAAGGGCTCGATTTCAAGTTCTCATCACGAATGACGAGTGCTGCGGGGAAACTCGTCACCCGGTATCCCGGTGGTCGTAAAAACGCGCCGCGGACATTCGAGCTAGTCCTTTCATCAACGCTGTTGTTTCAAACGTTCGAAGACGTCAATCGTCCGGTAACGGTCACAGGGCGCCGGTGTCGCGACCGCCTTGAGGCCATGCAGCGGGTCGCCGAGCATGAGATGACGCATTTGATCGAAATGCTCATCTGGAACAAGGGTAATTGTTCTCAGTCACGGTTTCAAGGAATCGCCAACGCCTACTTCGCTCACACTGACTATCAACATGACTTGATTACCCAGCGAGAACGAGCAGCGGCCAGGTTCAATATTCGTGTCGGTGACACGGTGTGTTTCAGTAGCAACGGAGCGAAGGTCATTGGGCGCGTCAACCGCATCACTCGCCGCGCCACCGTGTTAGTGCTTGATCCCAAGGGCGAGCAATTCAGTGACGGGGGCCGATACACGCGGTGGTACGTGCCCCTGGAACAACTCCGACCCGTGTCTTGAGCACTTGCACGCAAATGATTTCGCAAAACCGTATCAGCCGCTGGCGCAATGGCGAGCGGTTCTCGCAAACCGTGAGCCAACGCTCGACGGCTGATCAATGCTCATGGCGAACACGCAGAAATCGCCGATGCTGGGTGGGCACCTACTATTTGGAGCCTATCCGAAGTATTTAGCGCCTATCCGAAAAGGGGTCTGACCCTCTCCGGCGAGGCCGGTAAATAGCGTGTAAGCTGACTCGCCTCCAAAGGTCAGAGCCCTTTTAGGATGGGCTCTTAGGACCGCAGGAGTGAAGGTTTATGAGACCCTTGCGAGCGTCGAAACCCAGGCTTTCAGCGAGTTTTCTGGGCGGCTACTGGCCTCCGGAAAAAATCTGCTGCGGCGACCTAGTAAAATCAGTGCAATCGGAAAAATCCGAAATACACTAAGCGCGAGTTGAAACGGATCATTCCTCCTGCGGTAATCGACCCTTTCATATCGCCGCCCCGTTGGGCAACGCTGTGACTCATTTTTTGTTGACATCCACGATAAACGAGCCGTTTTGGCGCTAGCCCCGGTTTTGACAACAAAGAACCGAGAACCGTGGCTACCGCCAAAACGGCTCATGAAAATGCTTCACAGCGTTACCCGTTGGGGCTCCAGCATGTGAATTGATAATCATCAATAATTAAATCGACGTCCCGAAACTTGCTTAGCGGTGCTGCTGACCACGATGTTGACCGAACGCCATCTGACCCGGCGGATAGACCGGCGCGGTGCCATAGACGCGTTGGTGGAACATCGCCAATGATCGCAAAGCATGGGCGCGATAACCAACACCAGCATCATCCATCTCGATTCGCCGCATCGCTCCGGTCAGGAATCGGACCGCCGAAACGACACGATCATTGACGAGCTCATCATCACCGAGGTGCGTGAGCAAAAATTCCAGAATGTGTCCCGTCGTTTGAACCTTCCGTGATAAGTCGCCATTGTCTTGAGGTGATTCAAACCAGTTCGTGCTGAACGAGCCGTCACGGTTTTGCAGTGTATAGGTGTACTCGACAAAGTCGTCGAGAAATTTCTCAGCTCGTTTCCACTGGCCCTCGATCGGCTCCCCTTCGAGACGTCGTTTACGCAGAGCATGGGCAAAACCCATCAATCGATGCGTTCCACCACAGGCGGCGCCGATGACTGGTTGATCGAGTTCGGCAGCAATCAACCGTTCGAAATCCCATGCTTCGCCGCCGACCCCTTGCCAGGTCGCAGTGGTGTCGAGGTAGTGAGCGAGCCCAATTAAGGTGAACGTGAGCTCCTTGCCGTCTTCGCAGGCGACCGCCTCTACCTGCACAAGATCCTCGACCGAAAATTTTTGGTTGTTGGCATACAACGGATAATTGGCAGGCACACCGGCGAGCGATAACGTGGCTAGGAATTGAGCCTGGTGGCCTTGTAGCCCAGTACCTTCACGGACCTTGATGTGACCACGCTCCGTTGTCATCAAGCGGTTGCCCCGGCACACATTGTTGCCCGCCATCCAAGCGATCGCGCTGTAGTTGCGCCGGCGAGCGATGATGCGCGTGTCGGTACCGTATACCATGATCGCGTGCATCATCCCCCAATTGCTTCGGGAGTCCGCTTTCTCGGTTTGCGCATGGAAACTGCGAAGCGTCTGCAGCATGGGCTGTTGCAGACGCACGATGGATGGATCGAGCTTGGCCACTGCGCCGATGCCCTCATGCGACTTCGCACGTCCCGTCGCATCACGCGTCGTCGTTTTCCCGAGCGACGGTTTTGCGTTCGAGTCACGGGGCGTCGACGGGCTCACTCGCCGTGTCGCGTCGTCGTCTTTAGCTGTGCGTTGATTCGCAGAGTCTTTCGATGAGGGACGAAGTTCGACGGAATCAATGTACAGCGGCTCAATATCGATGGTGGACAAACCCGATTCGGACTCACCAACGTCACTCGGTCCGCCGGCATTTCCGGCGTCCCAGTGATCAATTTCAACCTCGCCGCTGGCGTCACCCTCGTTATTTCCGTCGTGAGGGTTCGTTTTCTTGCTGTTGGCTTGTTCAACATCGACGGTTGTCGGTCCGTCCGGCAAATCGTCGAGCGATGGCAAGGTCTCTGTCGGTTGGGTCCACGCGGGGAGATTTTCGAGTGAGGGCATTTCCTGCATGGGCGACAATTTTGACAGCCCGCTACCAACTGACGCGCTACGCGATGAAGTCACATTACTCTTCGCAGGAACATTCGTGACGGTGTCGCGTTTAGCTGTTTCGTGTTGACCGGTATCTTTTCTAGGGGAGCTGTTCGTGACGGAATTGCCTTTGACCGACTTGTTTTGTGGCGACGACAGTTGCGGCAAGGGGTCACGCAGCGGCTGAGGCTGGCTCATTTCACCACGAGGACGCCACGCATCCTGTGATCGATCTACGCTGTCGCCTGCACTTGGTTCTGACGTGGCAGCTTTATCGTCGGGTTCAATCCAGGCTGGAAAGCCGCGTCGGCTCGCTGCCATGACAGCAGCTGGGACGGCGTGCTGGTGAGGCGGCGTTAGCGCGAGTGAATCTGGAGAGGTCGGTGGTTCGACTGCGGCGTGGAACGCCGGCACGGGGGCTTTCCAGCTAAGATGAGGTGCGCCCAGCTTCGCATTCTCTGGCGTGACCAACACCGGTGGCAAATGCGGAACCGGGCTACCGACTGTGGTGGTCGCTACAGGATCGCAACTCGCTGGTTCAGATCCCGGTGTCGCCCCGTTCGGAGTCGTTGCGGTTAACGGATCTGGCGGTAGTAAATGGATCGAGCTGCCGACGGGGCCATGGTATGGACCGGGCAATAATCCCAGCACGGAATGAACCGAGGACGTGGAGTGGAATGTTGGCACCTTGATGTCGACTTGTCCAACCCCACTGGCTTCACGTGCAAGGCCCAGTTCCTCAGCATCACAAGCCATGCCAGCCCCCAGCAGCGTTGGTGACGCGCAGCCCATGATCAACCACACCGCCAATCGTCGGCGGCGAGGGCTAAGAGCGTCTACAGGGCGGGAGGGATACATTTCTGGCACAACTACTTCTCCGGGGACGACGGGTTCTAAGCTACCTATCGGATGCCTGGGCGGATAAGTTCACCCGAATGTGAGCTTTGAAGTTCGCTTGAAACGACCGCTGTCATCTTTGTCTGGCCCACCAACAGCGATCGGCCGATAGATGTTTCTGTCTCACTCCAATATCACCACAGCCATCTGGAAGATGATCGAACTGTCGTGTTCCACGCCGTGAAACTCGTCGGCGTGGGGGGGGTCTGGTAGGTCAGGGTTCATCTTGCGACCACTCGATCCGTTGGAGTAGCTTTGCGACCGATACCCTTCGCCACCTGCGCGAAGTCAATTTGCACGTTCCGTATGGATGCTTGCCGTGTCTCCCCCACTCACACCATCGCGTCGGCCCGGTCATCCTATCGTCGACCCGCTGCTATCGTCTCACGACGCCACCGTTTCGCTCTCGCAGCTTGAGCAGGTGCGCATGATCCGCGACACAATGTTGGCGGAATCACGAGCGATTGAACAAGCGATCGAGTACGCATCCTCGGCCGCAGCCGAGGCAGCTCAGGCGGTGGCCGCATGTACTGGGTCGGTCGTTTTGACGGGGGTTGGCAAGGCCGGGTGGATCGCGCAAAAAGTGGTTGCCACGCTAGCCAGTACTGGCTCGCCATCGCACTTTCTGCACCCGAGTGAGGCGATACACGGCGATTTGGGCCGAGTTCAAGCGAACGATTGGGTGATCGCGTTTTCCAATTCAGGTCGCAGCGAAGAAGTCGTGCGGGCCTGCGAATATCTTAAAAACCAAGCTGCTGGGCTGATCGCGATCACGGCCGATGAAGCCAATCCGCTGGCCGAACTCGCCAATCTCGTCATTCCGATGGGCCGGCATCGCGAAGCCTGCCCGAACGGTCTGGCCCCGACAACGACGACTTCCGTCATGCTGGCCATCGGTGATGCGATCGCACTGCTGGCTTCGCGACTACGGGGGTTCGGACCAGCCGACTTCGCTAAGTATCATCCTGGCGGCGCGCTCGGTCGCAAGCTCTGCAGTGTCGATGACGTGATGCGAGGACTGCACGAATGCCGCGTTTCACCTGATCACTTGGCCGTCCGTGAGGCCATCGCGGGGACAACGCCCGAGCGGCGTAGCGGCGCCGTGCTGTTGGTCAATTCGAACCAACAGTTGACTGGGATTTTTACCGACAGCGATTTGGTCAAGCTTCTCCAACGCCGTCAAGAAGACAGTCTCGATCGAGCCATTGACGAGGTCATGACTCGCACTCCGGTGGTCATTCGCAGCGGTCGACCGCTCGCCGAAGCGGTCGATATTTTATCGGAGCGTCACATCAGCGAGCTGCCAGTCGTTCATGACGATGGACGTCCGCTGGGGATAATCGATATCACTGACTTGATTGCTGCGGGTGACTTGACCAGTAAAAACGCGGTTTCGCCGATCCTGCCGATGCACCCGAACAACGCCGAGACGCAAGCATCGTGAGCACCGCTGTTCCTACGCCTCATCGACTTCGCAGCGATGCCGAGATTGCCGCCGAGATCACCTGCATCTTGTCGGACGTCGATGGCGTCATGACCGACGGCAGAATCACTTATCTGACCGACGAAGGAGGCGTTCTGCGTGAATCAAAGTCGTTTCATGTCCGCGATGGGCTCGGCATCAAACTATGGATGCGCAGTGGTTTTCACTTTGGCATCGTCACGGCGAGAACCAGCTCGCTGGTCGCCCATCGAGCCGCCGAACTCGGCATCGCACATGTCGGCCAGGGCGCGACGAATAAATGGGCCGCCGCAGCAGCTATGATCCAAACCATGGGCATTCGTCCTGAACAGGTCTGCTACATCGGAGACGACCTGCCTGACTTAGACGTCATGCAGCGTGTCGGCTTAGCAGCCGCACCCGATGATGCGATCACCGACGTTCGCGAAGCCGCACACTGGACGCTGCGGGCCCGAGGTGGTGACGGTGTCCTAAGAGAACTGATCGAACGCCTGCTTCGCGGTGGCGACCGGTGGCGCGAACACTTGACGAAAGAGGAGTGATGGCGAGCCCTTTTCGCGATTATCTCATCGGCCTCGCGGTGGTCGTTGCCGCTGCGGGCACTTATCACCTCACCGCAGCAAAGTGGCTCGCGCCGCCCGTGGTCGACCGTGCTCCGATCGCGAGACGCCCCCTCACTGATAACGATGAATCCCTGGCAGACCTGTATCCGGCCGATGCGTGGCAACGTGGTCGAGCGATTAGATTGAAAACGCAAGACGGCATGCTGCTGTTTCAAAACTGGGAACAGAACAAAGGCGAACGCGACGGTGGCAAAAAATGGCGACTGTGGCCGATCACCATGGTTATCGGGCGTGGCCTGTCTGCCGACGAATCGAGTGAGCCGATTTTGATCGAGGCCGCCGACGGGGCAGTGATCGAATTCAGCGACGTCCTCGACGTGATGAGCGGCGTGGCACCGACGATCCAACGCGGTCAACTCCTCGGCGAAGTCCATATCCAGCGAGTACGCTCGAGCAAAGCCGCCACGCTCGATCTCGCAGAAAGTATCGACGGGGCAGCGCCGAGTGATGCGCCGCCGGGATCGTCGGCGTATCAGCTGCGTCCTTCCTCCAGCACCGGTCACGACGATCAAACACTTGACGTTCGGACTGCCAACGTCGGCATCGACCGTCGAAAAATCTGGACGACCGAACCTATCGAAATGCACGTGGGCAGGGCCGTCATGGTCGGCCGGGACTTAACGCTGCATCTCGCGGCAGCGCAGGGGAATCCAACATCCAAAACGAGCCTCGCTCGCTCACTTGATCGCATGGAACTCATCTACTTGCGCGAGCTTACTTTACCCCTGGGTGATGCTCCGGATCCGAACGCACCTGGAGCTGCCGAAGACCGCGGCGTGGTGGAGGTCCACTGTGACGGGCGCATCGAATATGACTTTGCTATGGACCAGCTTCTACTCGATCGCAACGTGCGACTCGTCCATCGTACAAACACTCAGGCGTCATCCCATGCGGTATCTCGTGCGACCGACGCGTTGCCGAATACCTCGTCGACTTCCGGGGATCAGTTCGCCGATCTCGATCAGTTTCAGTGCAACACGCTGCGCTTGACCTTGCGTGATCCGCTGAACTCCAGCCGCGAGCGAGCGACAGCGTTGGACTGGATCGATCGCATGGAGGCGATCGGTACTCCGTTGCGATTGTCGATGGGCTCGCAGCAGTTCGACCTGTCAGCGGGCGAAATTCTCTTCGATCCACTTAAAGGGTGGTTGGTCGCCCGATCGAAATCCAATCCAAACTGGGCAGCTGGGCAACCCAGCGGTACAGCGCCAAAGAGTAAATCTGAATCGGTCGTGCGTATTCGCCGAGGTGACATGCACGCGGCGATGTCGCAGATCGTCTATCGATTCGACCCGAAGCTGCCCAAGCAACTTGGCTCGGTCGAGGTCAATGGCGCGGGACGTGTCGATTACGTCGCACTCGACTCCGTGTTCAAATCATTCTCGTGGCGTGACGGCCTACGCGTGGCTTCTCTCGACGCGGCGACTACGGATAATCTCAATGTCCGCTTTGGTGTTTGGTGCGAGGGGGCCATTCGCAGTCTACTAGCCGATGGTGGTTCGTTTGAAACCGATCGTATTGAGGGCGTGATTAAGCCCATGATGCCGGCGTCGACGCCAATTTTGAACGGCACAAAAAGCCCAGACACGGGGCCTGCAAGTATTGATCAACAATGGTTCCCCGATCGCTTCGCAGCGATCGGCAACGTACGTGTTCGCTCGCAATCGCTGCACGCGAGTACTCCGCAGATGAATCTATTCTTCGAACAGCAGGACATGCCCGCCACACCGTCGGGCGATGCCGCGGAGGGTTCGTCGATTCGGAACTGGGTAAGCCAACCGAATTCATCGGAGAGCGGAGCGGCTGGCGAAATCGCAAAGGGCGGCCGAAACTCCAAACCCGACATGCCACCTGCGACCATTCGTGGTGATCAGGTCATCGCCAAACTTACCTTTGGTGCGGGAGAGTTAACCGCCACCGATCTAAGCGTCCTTGGCAATGTGGAAGTCACCCATTGCCTGCAACTGCGACAGCAGACTCCAACCGGCTCGCAGCCGGGCGGAGGAACAGATAATCGCGCCACTGAAACGATGACTGCAGTAATGACGGGCGATCAACTGAGACTGCGTGATAGCGGCGGCAGCGGTGATGTCCTTCAGTTGGGCAGTCGGTCGCAAATCCCAGCACGACTTGAACTTGGGGATGGCTACTTCGTGGGTCCCGAAATTCAGGTGCGTCCCGACGACAACTACATTTGGATTCCGTCGGCAGGTGAATTTGTCGTCCCCAGCGCATTCCTGCCCGCCCTCAGCGATGGTTCGGTACCGACCGCCATCGACTCCGACCGGAGCGCAATCAGCCCCGCAACGACAGCACGTTGGACACAGAGTCCGCGGGGGCGATTCGGCGGATCCATGACCTTTGATGGACGCATCGCGACGCTCGGTGGTGGTGTGATTCTACAAGCGGCAATCGCGGAAGGAACAAACCCCAGCGAACTAAAAATGCGTGGCGACGAACTGACGTTCACGTTCGATACGCCTGTCGATATGCGGTCGCCCGGAACATTTCGCGCAACGCACCTTTCTCAGATATCGCTCCGGCAAACCTCCGATCAACCCGTCCAGCTCCACGTCGATCGCTTTGGCGAGGACGGCGTCCGCGAATCGCGGCACGAAATGGTGGTATCCGAATTGAGATGGTTGCCCGGCCCGGCCGCTCCGGCAGACAACTCCAATTCGTCCACGGCATCCCCTCTGCAAGGCGAAGTCGTTGCGCCGGGGGCGGGATCCTACCGTGGCTGGTTCCGAATGCCGCCGCCGAAGAATGATGTCGCCGACGTCGCGACAGCCACGCGCGGCAGCGTCGCCCGGGCAGCGGTGTACAGCGAAGGCATGATTGAGGACGACCGAAACGCGGTGAGGCAACCTCATCGGGGATCGCCTCCCACGCCTGAGGCAGCCATGATCACGGGCGTCCATCTGATCTACCAGGACGGCATGCGAGGCGATCTGATCGCCCGATCACTTACGTTTAATCGAGGAGTGAGAATTGCTCGTAAAATGGTCCCCGATTTCGAGACTCGTTTCGAAGCGGCAGACATGGACTTGCTCCACCAAGACGAGTTGACCCTCGATTGCGATCAGCTTCGCTTGTCCGTCGATCCAACCGTCGCCGTGCGTCAATCTCGGTTTGCCGAAACGACTCGCAGCTCACAATCGAACCTGGCTTTGGAAGTCCAAGCGGCCGGCGGGGTTGTCTTTCGGACCCGTACCGAAAGCGGACTGTCCGAGGCAACAGCCGATCGGTGCAGTTATGCGATCGCCAAAGATCTTGCGACGATCGTCGGTATTCCCGGGCGTCCCGCGAGATTTCGACAAACTGACGTGAGTGGTCGTCCTGCCAGCGATGCCGCGATCCGAAGCATGACCCTCAACCTCGATCCCTTCAAAATCATCTCCGCTCAAGTAGAGAGCATCAGCACAGGGCTGAGACCGTCGGACTTTCCCGCGAAACGGTAAGTCAATGGTAGGCAAAACAAATTAATTTTGCCGCCCTCAAAAGATTTCGTAGGCTACCAAAGAATAGCGAACGATCAGACCAGCGACGACGACGCTGACCATACTCATCAGTTTGATCAAGATATTCAAACTTGGGCCGCTGGTGTCTTTAAACGGATCGCCCACCGTATCGCCCACCACGGCGGCTTTATGAGCCACGCTGCCTTTGCCGCCATGGTTGCCGGCTTCGACGTATTTCTTCGCATTGTCCCACATTCCACCGCTGTTGGCCATGAAAACGGCCAAGCAAAATCCGCACGTCAAGCATCCCACCAAGAGTCCGAGCACACCGCCCACGCCGAGTACCAGCCCCACAATAATCGGCAACATTAACCCCAGTAGACTCGGCAAGATCATCTCACGTTGGGCCGACTTGGTACTGATTTCGATTGGACGTTGATAATCGGGCGTGACCGTGCCATCGAGAATTCCGGGATTATCCAAAAACTGCCGGCGCACTTCAATGACCATGCCCTCGGCCGCCCGGCCCACCGAACGCATTGTCATCGCACAAAACACAAACGCACTCATCGCACCCAAAAAAATGCCAACGAGTACTCGCGGGTTCATCAAGGTGGTGTCAAAGTAATGCAGGAAATCCTGTAGCGATGCCTGCGCAACACTGACTCGCTCGCCTTCAATAGCCGAGTCCACGACGCCATCGTCGACGGCCTGCCAACGATTGATTTCCCGCCATGCCCCGCTCTGCTGCTTCGTTTCATGACCACTTGGCAAAATCAGGTAGGTCTGCGTGCCATCGGGTGTCTTTTCAATCATGAGATGCTCGTTGATCTTAAAATTGCCATCGCCGGAGACCTGAGACGCCACATCGCGCCCCCAACGATCAAATCCATCTCGCACGCCCTCGATGTAGGCAGCCAACAACGCCAAGGCCGTCAGAGCTGCGGAACCAATCGCGAATCCTTTGCCCGTGGCGGCGGTCGTGTTGCCAAGACTGTCAAGGGCATCGGTGCGCTGGCGCACAACGGGATCGAGTCCCGCCATCTCCGCATTGCCGCCCGCATTGTCCGCGATCGGACCGTATGCGTCCGTCGCTAGCGTGATGCCGAGCGTGCTGAGCATGCCGACAGCGGCGATACCAACCCCGTATAAGCCCAGTGCAAACCGGCGGAGATCATTGAAATCGCCACCATTGGCAAATCCAAACGCTAACAACATCGCACCCGAAACGACGACGACAGGTAACCACACACTCATCATGCCATCGGCAACGCCTCCGATGATGATCGTGGCTGGGCCAGTCTCCGCCTGTGCCGCCAGGTGCCTCGTCGTGGCGTACTCATCACTGGTCACCCGCTGCGTCCACCAACCGATAATCCATCCAGCCATCAAACCGACAATCACACTGACGGCAATACCGGGAACGATGCCGAACAGCATCGTGCCCGGAACTCGCGGCATCAACCACATCGCGAGCAATACCGATCCGACAGATACCAACAGCGAGGAGCGATTGATGCCGCGGCCAAGTGCTTTGAGCAACGACCTTTGCGAGAGCGACTCTCCTGTCTTGACTGCATAGATGCCCGCGATCGAGCACGCAATACCACTGGCGGCGATCGCCAGTGGCAGTAACATCGCGTGCAGTTGTGCTGAGGCAACGTCGCTACCCGCGGCCAGCAAGCCTGTTTGGCTCATCGCGGCGACCCCGAGCGCCGACGCGGCGAGAATGGATCCGGTGTAGGATTCGTACAAGTCCGCGCCCATGCCGGCCACGTCACCCACGTTGTCGCCCACGTTATCGGCGATGGTGGCAGGGTTGCGCGGGGAATCTTCGGCAAGACTCTGTTCGACTTTGCCAACCAGATCCGCGCCGACGTCAGCCGCCTTCGTAAAAATCCCTCCGCCCACGCGAGCGAACAATGCCTGAGCACTCGCACCCATGCCGAAGGTGAGCATCGTGATCGAGATTTGCCGGAGGCTGAGTGTCGCATCATCTCCTCCAAACATCGGTACCAAGTAATACAGCACCGCGAACCACAAACAGAGATACAACAGCCCCATGCCGACCACGGTCAGTCCCATCACCGCACCGCTGCGAAAGGCAATCTGCAATCCCGCATCGAGCGAGACACCGGCAGCCGCCGCAGTGCGACTGCTCGCCTGCGTGGCCGTCTTCATTCCAAACCAACCGCAGAGCCCACTGAACAGCCCACCGGTTAAAAACGCGATCGGCGTAAATACCGACATCACATTGAGCCACAACGCGGCAACAGAGAGCAGCCCGGTTACGATCAAAAATACAATGGCGACGACCTTGTTCTGCTGATTCAAGTACGCCGCCGCGCCCACACGAACGCTTTGGGCGATCGCCCGCATGGACTCGGTGCCCTCATCAGCCGACATCATTTCCCGATGAAACCGCCACGCCCAGAGCAATGCCATCACCGCAGCGAACGTCGCAATCAACCAAACCAAAATCGCGTCCATGATGTGCTCTCTCTCGAAAAGGATGGTTTATCAAATCGAATGCTCCACGTCGTCCTCATAGCCGGTTCGGCCTCCGCCCAGGTACCATGGAAGGAACCGAGGCAAACGCACAAATCGTCAATTGCAGTAAACCAACCTTGTCAGTCGGAAGAGAATCTGATGGCAATTAGCTAGATGCTCCTTGCTATTTCTCCGCCGTCGTAATCTTGCCGTATAAATGACCGCCGTTGTCGCCGTGCTGCCAAGTCCCCGCATAGCGGCCTTGGTGGAACAGCACTCGCGCTGAAAACGTTCCCAGGCCCGGGATTGTCATCGCCTCAAGCGTGATCACGGGTGTTTGCCCTGCCCATAAAATGTCGAGATCCATCGGGAATTCGCCATCGACATCTCCGTAGCGAATTTTGACCTTGAGACGATAACGGTTCTTTTCGGAAAGCGGTTGGCAAGACGTGATCGTGTACGACTCGGCTTTGGGTGCGGCGTCTTCTTGTCCGTCGACGGTAAAGCTACCCGTGAATGTGGCCCCCGTTAGGTAGCGTGCCACTCTCGCGATGCGAGCGGGCGAGCCCCAGGTTTTGACTTGGTTTCCTGCTGCAGACGCTGCCGGCGTGTTCGGTTTGGGGGTTTGAGCAGCAACGGGAATCGCAGTCACTATTGTCACTGCCATGGCGAGTAACAAGCCAAATTGAACACCATTGTTTTGGGGTTTTATCGAGAAAAATCGCATGGTCCGGTCCCGGTCTGATGGAAGAGATAGTGATGGTTTATTTCGGTATTATTGCAGACTACGAGGCGGATAGGTAGGTTTTCGAGCCAAGAACTCCAATCCATCTCCCTGATCGACGAAAACCCTTGCAAACGGAAACACCCGAGCTGGAAGCCGCTTCGCGCCCCCAGGCGTCGATCGCCCAGGAATTGTTCCCCTATCGATCGAGAGAGCTGCAAATCGGCTCGCACACGCTGCGGTATATCGACGAATCGTCATCCTCCAGCGACGAGGCGGCGCCGACGATTCTGTGCGTTCACGGTAACCCGACCTGGAGTTTCTATTACCGCCGCGTGATCGAGCGATTTTCGCCCCGTTGCCGCGTCGTCGCGATCGATCACCTCGGCTGTGGACGCAGCGACAAACCGCCGGCCGGCGAATTCCCTTACACAATGGCCGCCCATCGCAATAATCTAGTTCGCTTGATCGATGAACTCGATCTGCGCAACGTCGTGCTGCTTGCCCATGACTGGGGCGGTGCAATCGGACTGTCTGCTGTACACCAACGTCTCGATCGGCTCGCGGGCATCATCCTGCTCAATACCGCTGCCTTCCCACCGCCGTACATGCCGCAGCGGATCGCCGCTTGTCGCTGGCCGATCGTTGGCACCCCCGCCGTTCGTGGCCTGAACCTATTCGCCCGCGCCGCGACGACGATGGCCATGTCGCGAACGAAATTATCGCGAGACGCTGCTCGGGGGCTACTGGCACCTTATGACAGCTGGGACAACCGTGTCGCGATCGATCGTTTCGTGCGCGACATTCCGTTGCACCGGAATCATCCGACATACGCCGTACTTGAAGAACTCGAATCCGGCCTTCCTGATTTCTCGCACCTGCCGATCGAGCTGATTTGGGGTATGCAGGACTGGTGTTTTCGCCCGGAATGTCTTCGCCGTTTTCAACACGTTTGGCCCCATGCCCATGTCAACGAACTGGAGAGCACCGGGCACTATGTGATGGAGGATTCACCGGAGGAAACCCTCACCATCATGGAGGCGTTCCTAGCGAGACTCGGACTGTCCTCACGGGCGGACAAGTGAACGCACTCGAACCGATTGCTTCCGTTCCAATTTGGAGATTGCTAGCAGCCAGCACGCCCACCGTTCTGCTGCGATTCGCATGGCGTGCGTGCTCGAAGCGACGGCTCCCAAAGTCGGCAACGTCCACCCGGCTGCTCATTTCCACGATTTGAATTACAGCCATTTCGTCGCTGCCGCAGGCGTCACCGCGGAGGTGCTCGGCGAACTCGATTGCGTGGATCAAATCGGCGCGGCGATCCACTCCGCCGTCACCGCTTCCGTCCTGGCGACGGGCACGAACGTCAACCTCGGTATCGTGCTACTACTCGCTCCCCTCATCGCTAGCGAACCGGGCTGGGATCATTCGTCGCTGATAACCGCCGCATCGCGTTGTACGAAGTGGCAATCCCGGACCACCGAGGCGCTCCAACAATTGGACGACGAGCAGGGCGCCCTGGTCGCTGCCGCTATTTCAGGAGCGAGCGCAGGCGGGCTGTCTGACGAATCTCTCGGAACGGATCACCCGCTCGACGTGACGCGGCCATCGGCTCAATCGTACGACATCATGGCGGCCATGCAATTGGCGGCTCCACGGGATCGGATCGCAATGCAGTACGCCGAAGGCTACCGTGATTTGTTCGAGCACATCGTGCCAACGTTGAACCACTGGGTGGCCGAGTGCGGTGATTTACTGAGCGGAATCGTCTGGGCTCACGTCGCACTCCTCGCTGAGGCGGGTGACAGTTTGATCGGCAGGAAATGCGGGCAAGCCGAATCGGACCGTGTCGCCGGTTTGGCTGGCGTTTGTTTAGCAGCACGCCAACAGGATCCAATCGAAAGCATCCGTCATCTCGACGCCGCCCTCCGGGCCGACGGCAACCGACTCAATCCCGGCACAACCGCCGATCTCATCGCCGCAGCGATCTACGTACTCATCCGAAGCAGAAGCGGCGGCTCTCCGAGACGCTGAATCGAATTGCTATACTGAGTGCCGGAGCGACTCGGCTACTCTCGCACGCCCACCTTTCGAATCGCCCGCTTCTCGAACTCCGCGTCGAACTTCGGATTCTTCCTCGTCGGTTCCGACGCGTTCGTCCGGCTCCGCCACCGCACCAGATCTTGATGCAACTCCTCTGTCTTAGCCGGCATCGCAGCAGACAGGTCCCTGCGTTCGCCTGGGTCATTGCTCAAGTCATACAGTTCCAACGCACCGTCTTCAAAATACTCGTGCAGCTTCCATTTCCCACTTCGCATCGCTGAGCCCGGTCGGGTGCGAAAGAGGGGATCGCGGGCATCGTCCTTCGTGCCATCGTAGGCTTGCAAATAGACAGGGAAGTGCCAGAACTGCGGAACAGCCTGCCACGATCCATGCCCCGTCATCAGCGGCATCAAACTCACCCCGTCCAGGACAGTTCCCTGTGGGATTTCAAGGCTCGCCGCTTCTAGAAATGTTGGGTACAAATCCATCGTATTGACGGGTTCATCACACACTGATCCCGCTTTGATCTTGCCCGGCCACCTCATGACCAGTGGCTCACGCACACCGCCTTCGTAATAAGAACCCTTGCCACCACGCAGTGGTTTCTGGGAGTGAAACGCGGCGATTCCACCGTTATCGGACGAAAATACGACAAGTGTGGAGTCCGCCAAACCAAGACGATCGATCGCAGTAAGCACTTTCCCAATCGCCTCATCAATCTTTTCGACCATGGATGCATACGTGGCATTAATTGCGCTACGTTGATATTGATCGACGTACTCGGGAACGGGTGTCAGGGGCGAGTGAACCAAGTACGGCGAAAAGTGAACGAACATCGGCTCGCCCTGATTGGTTTCCATAAACGTTACCGCTTCGTCGGCAAAAACATCAACGCGGTGAGTATGGGCATCCACCTCACTCGTCCATTTCGCCATCGCTCCTTTGGTCCAAGGCGAATAGTAACCTCCCGAGGGACTGCCGCTTTGATCACCACCAATGTTCACGTCAAACCCATCCTGCAAGGGATCTTTGCCGATGTGGTATTTGCCAAGATGGATCGTTCGATATCCGCCTGCCTTCAATGCCTCGGCCATCGTGACGAACTCAGACGCCAAGAATACAGTGTTTTCGACTGGGATCAGGCGGCGCGTCTTCGAGTTGCCGCGTTCCGACGTGCCGACGGTGTAGATGCCGTGACGTGGAGTCCATTGACCGCTGTGGACGCAGGCACGACTGGGGGCACAGTTGGCGGCGGGTGCGTACCCACTTGTGAACACCATCCCCTGTTTTGCCAAGCGATCAATGTGGGGCGTACGGAATAAGGGATCATTATACCCAACATCCATCAACCCGAGATCATCAGCATTGATGTAGACAATGTGTGGCTTTTCGGCGGCGAGCGAATCAACGCCTACCATGCCGAATAGGAACACACCGAAAAAAAGCCAGTTCTTGTGATTCATTTTGCTGTCGTTCGAGTTAAGAGCCTATCCGAAAAGGGGTCTGACCCTTTGGAGACGAGTCGATTGAGACAATATTTACTGGCCCCGCCGGAGAGGGTCAGGCCCCTTTCTGGATAGACTCTAAGTAAAAAGATGCATCCCAATCAGTCTTAATAATTGCTGCTATAATAACATGTCAGCGAGGCCGCCACATCAATACCCCACAGCGTGCCCGTTTCATCTAACGATCGCGTGGAGACCTCAAATGCGTCAGCTTCTCTTCTGTATTGCGTGTGCATTCTACACAGCAACGCCATCGTCGGTTGCCCCCGCTCAGACTCCACCATCATCACGTTCACTCGATGCCGAAGACCCATTGAACGACGCGGCGAAACAGGCGACCCCACAGCGACTTTCTAAAGCGATCCACCAAGCGGGCGTGGTGGAGAGTGCGGACGTTAACGAAATTCGTTCTCACACCCCTGGCCTGGCAATCATAGTCTCCATCGTCCCCAACGGGAGCCAAGTGAAGGCGGGAGATCTGTTGGTCGAACTGGATGATTCAGCGATCCGGCGCACCATGGCGGAGCAAAGTGTGAAAGTCGTCAATTCAAAAGCATCTGCCGAGCGTGCCGTCGCTGCGGTGGAAGACCAAACCGAACGTTACAAAGTTCTCCTGCCGTATGCACAGCTCAAACTGCACGCAGCCGAGCTGGCTCGTCAACGCTACCTGAGCAATGATGGCGAGTACGCACTGGATGTCTCGCACGCCGAACGACAAATCACGCTCGCCGAGAATCGTTTGGAAATCGTTGAAGAACAGAAGAAAGCATCCCCTCGTTCTCGCGAAATGGAGTGGGCGATGGACGATGCCAAAACAGAACTTCAGATGGTCGAAGATGCGAAAAAGCTGCTGACCAATCATGTTCGTGAGCACGAAACGACCTTACTGGATGCAGCCCTTGGTGAGGCCAATGCGGATCTTGCTCAGATAGAGATCGATGTGCAAAACGCTATTCAATCCGCACGGGGGGACGTACAAGCCCAGCAACTGGCTTATGATTTGGAATACAAACGTTTCGAAGATCTGCAACTCCAACTTGAAGACTGCCGGATCCGCGCCCCTCGCGATGGAGTCATTGTTTACACGGCGTCGACCGCTCGTCGTGGCTCCGCGCTAGAACCGGGATCAACTGTGCAAGAACATCAACTGCTGATGACAATGCCCAACCTGGAAAAACTGATTGTTCGTGTCAACATCGATGAGACGCAGATCCCCGGCGTGCAAATCGGACAACCGGTAACGTTGCATGTAGCCGGATTCCCAGATCAAAAAATTTCGGGCCGGGTGACCGAGGTTGCCCGCGTTCCCAATGTGACATTTCCGATGCCTGGGGACGCAGTAGAGTACGGTGTCCACGTCACGCTGGACAAGCCACCCGCCGAATTGAGGCTGGGGATGTCCGTGATGGCGGAGATCCACCTCGAGCCGTAGCAGGATTAGCGGCAAGTTGAAAGCAAAGACCCTATCAAAGTCGCTCGGTTCTGCCAACCGAATGCCTTGGAACGTTGGGGAGCAACCAATGATAGTCTTTAACTGAGATTGGTTCGAGCTGCAGGGCAACACTCATGATCGTCAAACCGTTTGTGGGATAGGATGCTAACGAGTGGCTCATAGGCGATCAGAGCAGAAAAATCGAATCCGGAAGGCGACTCTCCCATCGAGCGAGGTTTGAGTTAAAGTATTCGCGAAACCATTTCGCACCATTTTGCTCCCCCCATTGATTGATGACTCAGCACGCTGTCCCGGGTATTCGACCGAAAACGACCCGCCCCGGGGTACCCGTTTACCTGGGTATCGATGTCGGGGGCACGAATGTCAAATTGGGGTTGGTCGACAATACTGGTCAGATCGTCGCTCAAGCGTCGACTGCGACGGCACCGCTGGGAACGCCCGAGAAAGTATTTGCGTATGCGATGCAATTTGCGAAGTCGAAAATAGGCTTGCTCGGAGGTAGCGAGAAATTGCAGGGTGTTGGGTTGGCGGTTCCTGGCGTCCTCGATACCTCGGCGATGGCGTTGCGGGAGGTGGTGAATTTGCCGGGTTGGCTCGATCGACCGTTGCTCGATTTGCTGTCCAATGCGGTTAGCGTGCCAGCGATGGTCGTCAATGACGCCAATGCTGCGGCTTTAGCCGAACATTCACAGCGGGGTCTGAAGACCCACTCGTTGGCACTCGTGACGCTCGGCACTGGAATCGGTTGCGGTGTCGTCGTTAGCGGGCATCCGCATAGCGGTGACCATGGCTGCGCAGGCGAACTGGGGCACATCGCGATTCGTTTCGGCGACGACGCCTTGCCGTGTACCTGTGGGAGTCGCGGTCACCTGGAATCGTACGCGGGATCGGCGGGTGTGATTGCGCAATTGCGCTCCGCCTACGGATCCCAACAAACAACGTCAATGCCGCAGAGCTTGTCATCCGAAACGGTAACTCCACGCGACATTGCGGACGAGGCTGCCCAAGGCAATGTGATCTGTCAAAACGTGATCGATGACACGGCCAGTTATGTCGGTGCGGCGATCGGCATGTTGGCTCAAGCGGTCGATCCAGCCGTCGTGTTGCTCGGTGGGGCGATGACGTTCGGCGGCCCGGACAGCGAAATTGGTCATCGATTCATGCACCAGATTCGTAGAACAGTCCGTGAAACAACCCTTGCACAAGTCGGACAGCATCTGATTGTGGATTTCGCGTTGCTAGGTAACGATGCCGGCATCCTCGGTGCCGCAATTGTTGCCCAACGAGCTGCCGCCGACGCTTCGATTCCCCATCCAATCCAGCCTCGCGGTGCAACCCAACCAGAGTGAAATGATTGCCAATCCCAACGAACGAATTCCGTGTCGAATTTTTGACCGTGCATCTGACGCCAGTATCGCAGCAGCGGAGGACATCGCCGCCCTCATTCGCCACTCCAGCGAGGTGGGGCGTCCTTGCGTGCTCGGGCTCGTCTCGGGCTCGTCGCCCGTAAACGTGTACAACGAATTGGTGCGCATGCATCGCGAAGAATCTCTGTCATTTGCCAACGTACACACGTTTAATTTGGACGAGTATTTTCCGATGCAGCCCATGGAGCTGCAGAGCGTTTCGCGGTTCATGCAGGAGCACTTATTCGACTTCGTCGACATTCCTCCGCATCAAATCCATCTTCTCGATGGATCGCTGCCTCGCGACGAGATCGCCAAACATTGCCAAGATTATGAGCAAGTCATCCGTGACTTGGGTGGCATCGATTTGCAACTGCTCGGCATTAACCGCGCCGGGCACATTGGACTGAACGAACCCGGCTCGGATCGCGGTTGCCGTACTCGCCTGATCACGCTCGATCAGATCACGCGAACGGATGCGGCTAGCGATTTCTTCGGCGCCGAAAATGTGCCACGTCACGCGCTCACCATGGGCGTTGCGACGATTCTCGAAGTGAAACGAATCCTTCTGCTCGCGTTCGGCGAAGGCAAAGCGGGTATCGTCAAACGGACGGTGGAAGGGTTTGCAGGAGCAAGCGTACCATCGACGTTCTTGCAAAATCATCCAGCCGTGATGCTGTTGCTCGACTCGGCGGCGGCCTCTAATCTCACGCGTGTGCAGAGCCCTTGGCTACTGGGCGATGTGGCCTGGGATGATGCGACGATTCGCCGCGCCGTGATTGACCTTTCCGAGGCGACGGGCAAGGCGATCTTGAAATTGACGGATGCTGATTACAACGAACAAGGATTGCAGGACTTGCTCGCCGCGCATGGGAGCGCCTACGACCTGAATCTCCGAATCTTCCGTCACCTGCACTCCACCATCACCGGTTGGCCGGGTGGCAAACCGGCGCACGCCAAACAGGTAGGGGATCGTCCCGGCAACCGAGACGATATTTTCCCGAAGCGCATCGTGCTGTTTTCACCGCATCCCGATGACGATGTCATATCGATGGGCGGCACGCTGATTCGCTTGGTTGACCAGGGACACGAAGTTCACGTCGCATATCAGACATCTGGCAACATTGCCGTTTTTGACGAGGACGCGTTGCGGTACGCAGAGTTTGTCGAAGATTTCTGCCGACAGTTCGACTTGGCTCCGACTGGGCTCGCTGAACTCGCCGATCACGTCGATGCGTTTTTGCGGAACAAGAAAGCGGGCCAAATCGATAGTGAACAGGTGCAGGGTATCAAGGGCCTTATCCGTCGCAGCGAAGCCCGTGAAGGAGCGAGATGCTGCGGCCTTGCCGACGAGAACCTGCACTTTCTCGATCTGCCGTTCTATCAAACCGGACGCGTGAAGAAGTCGCCGATCTCTGAGGCCGATTTGGAAATCACGATCGAACTCTTGCAGCGAATTCAGCCGCATCAAATTTACGCCGCCGGCGATCTTTCAGATCCGCACGGCACTCATCGCACGTGCCTATCGGTCATCCTCCAATCCTGCCTGCGGTGCCAAAACGACCCCTGGTACGCATCAACTGCAGTGTGGCTATACCGGGGAGCCTGGCAAGAATGGGCACCACACCAGATTGAAATGGCGGTGCCGCTGAGTCCCGAGGAAGTGCAGCGTAAACGGATGGCGATTTTCAAGCATCAGTCGCAGAAAGACCGAGCGTTGTTTCCGGGTAGTGATGCCCGCGAGTTTTGGCAGCGTGCCGAGGCCCGCAACGCCGAGACCGCCCACCGTTACGACACATTGGGACTCGCTGAATACGCGGCAATTGAAGGTTTCGTACGCTGGGACGGATCATCTGGGATTGAACTATAAGTTTTCACTTCTGAACATGGGCCAGCGCACCATCGACGCAATTGTGTCATCGCATTGCGGGGATCTCAATGCAACAACTCAATTGGGACTCGTCAACGAACCGTGGGCATTTCGGGCGATTCGGACTGAAAGGCCGGAGATGGACAGATCTCTGCCGGACGCGTAATCGCCTCAGTACAATAAGAACTCGATGGCGCCCGTGAGGACGACCGCATTGTCAGTACCGAGTTGACCGGCTTGCCAGGCAGCGAAGTCGTCGAAGTAATTCACTCCGAGGACGGCACGTGAGGGGATTCCGAATGTGTTAAAGTCCGTCTTCAGGTCGATTCCGTAGGTGGTTGTGAATTGGCTGATATGACCTATTGCGCCACCGTTGGTATAGTCCCCGGCGAGGTCATAGAGCCCCAGGGACAGGTCCAGCCAAATCGGCGTGCGACCGAACACGGTTTGCCAACCGGTGACCACCTTGGCTCCCTGATAATCGGAATCAATGGATTGGTTCCCGGCATCTTGGTCCCAGTTCATCATGCTGTAGCCGAATCCGGCTGATAAATGGTGATCGCCGAAGTCCCATGTATCTCTCATGATCGCATCAAAATTGATCATCTGCGTGGTGTTGGTCACCCCGTATTTGATATTCGATTCGACGCTGGTGCGATATCCGTGGAATCGGTGATGTCCACCAAGTCCGACGATGGTGCCGACGGAATCTCCCGAACTGGAACCGAGACTAGGTAGCAACGGGGCCCAAACACCGACGGACGAGTTCAGTTCCGAGCCATCAATGGCGGACGCTGAGGTCGACCCCAGAGCCAGACAGCCGGCGAGCATCATCGCGACGATTCCGCTGAGGCTCCAAGATTTGTGATTGCAGCGCATGGGAGGAGGGGTCCACGGTGAGCAAAACTTCGGGAGCAAAGACGATCTATGCACCATCGATCAATGCTACCTATCGGAGACCCCAGCGACCGTTCTCGCGTGGACCATGAGCATTTTCCCCCGCTTTCTCCCGCGAGGGTATTGTCGCGCAGAAAAGAGGACACGTGCGCCGTAAAACATTTTGACTCAAGTTTGAGATCAGCCGCTCAAGCCGGGATAGCGTTGCTGCAACTCCCCCCGCGCTTGGGCGGCCCGATCCGGCTTGCCAACTTTTCCCCACAACTCGATGAGTTGCTTCAGCGCCACCACATGCTCTGCGGCATGGGTAGAGTATGCCAATTGAGTGTGCAGGTACGCGAGCAAGGCGCCCTCGTCGTCACCGAGGGCCTGGTAGCTGGCACCCTGAGCGTTGTAGATGGCGGCGGCGGTTTGCGTGTCGGTGGGATTGAGCTGGGCGATGAGGTCGTTGACCATCTTGAGCGCCTCCGAACCGTTCCCCTGTTGCGCGGTAATCACCGCCATGCCTGCTTTGGCAAGAGTTTGCAACCGCTTCTCGCCAGCTGAATTGGGCTTCAGCCCAGCGACCTTAGCGAGGGCTTCTTTGGCAGGCTCAAGATCATTCTGCAGCAATTTGATCATGCCCAACTGGTAGACCGATTCAACCTGCAATTCACGTGAAGAGGTATTCCTCAAATATCCGTAGAACTGTGCCGCCTTGTCATAGTTGCCTAACGCTTTGGCCAAATCCCCGAGGAGTCGCGTGGCTGCGTAGAAATGCCACGAGTCAGGATTGTTTTGAACAAAGTTGATCACATCCGCAGTCGCTTTATTGAGATCACCTTGGCCCGAAAGTGCCAACTGGCCCTGAGCATTGACAAGATAGAACTCCGCGTCAGCCTTGATCACATCTCGCGCTAGTTTGGCGATGTTGAGCTTTCCAAGCTCATCGAATGCCTGTTGATACTGTCCCTCCATCTCGAGTTCACGTCCGCGTGTGAGTTCGGCTGGATCACCTTGAAATAGGATCCGCGTGACGTCACTGGACGCAAACGTTTGATCCTTGCCACCAACGGAGATTACGATCTCGTTCTTGTTAAGCGATTTAATCTTACCGATCACAGCCTCCCCATCGTCAGGGTACAAACGATCCGTCTGGGCCTGAGCGACGCTCACGCCAAGAACGACAAGCAGGAGGGCAAAGAAACAGTTGCGAATTGGCAAAAGATAAGTCATGGTAGATTCAGGTTCAGTGGGTAGAAATCATGTTTGCGTTGGTGCGGATCTCGCTTCGTCGCAGCAGGTTCTTTGGCAAGATCCCCTACGCCCCTTTCATTCGCCCGATTTGGCATTGGATTGCGTTGGTGCGGGTTTCAACCCCTCGGGAGTCTGCCCTGCGTCGATCTGGATTTTCTTCAGCAAGGCATCGAATTTTCGAAACCGTTCCGGACCGCCCATGTCGGGATAGAGGCCTGCCAAACTAGTGATCACGCCAGCGGCACTCTCCATGAGTTTTATATCCTTCTCCGCCACACCTTGTTGAAATCGGCAAAATGCCAAGTGATAGCGGGCATCAAAAAATCGCGCTCGAAACGAGGAATTGCGCTGCGTCATGACGCTGATCTTTCCCCATCCCCAGATGGTCCCATTCTTGCCACCGCTGACAGCGGAATCATATGCGTTGGCCTTGTATTTCGCTGGCAACACCGCCGCCCATTGTTCGTAAGTCAACGCAGCTTCTTCTTGGGCGTCTATCATGGCCGGCTTCGTCTTCAAGATTTCACGGAACTCTTTGAGTGCCGCCGAGTAGTCCCCTTGCAATCGCAGAGCTTTGCCGAGCATGTAGGGAATTGTGTCGGACGCATCAGGCTTCTTTTTCAGTGTCTGGAACGTACTGATGGCGGTCTTCAATAGCTCCGAGGCTTGCCCTTGTGCTTTGACTTGACCTTCGGGCATCGCCGACTCTGCCATTGCCAACATCGTTTGACCGACCCATAGCAGCGTCGTGTCATCTTGCGAAATGTTTCCGATCCGCGACAAGAAGACGTTAAATGCGTCGATCAGTTTTGCTTGTCGAGCCGGAGGGGCGTTCTCAATTTGTTGTTGCACATCGATGGCGAGCGTGCGAAATGTCGATACTAGTTTCTTCTGGCCCTCGGCATCGGTGGCCGTTTTCTGCAGTTGATCAATGGCTTTGGACGCCCGATCGAGCAATTTGTTTTGGTCTTGGTTGGATGAGGTCATCTCACCGACGACTGCCTGCAACTCGGTTCGATAGAGATCAAATGGAAAATCCGGCGAGGGCGCGTCGAGCTTGGACTGCAGCGTGATCGGCCCGTACGTGGGATGATCGAGCACCTTTACAGCGGCACCAGGTTGATCCTGCCGCAGGCGAATCTTGGCGAGTACGAGCGCCGCGCTCATCGCATCGCTATCGACCACCCCCCCTTGGATCTGATTCAATCCAGTGGTGAGTTCCTGGGCGGCGGTTTCTTGCTGTTGGTCAGCTTCTTTGTCTTTCTTGTCCCTGCGAAGCATCAGAGAATCGTTCCAGAAAAAGAGGCCGAGCGACCGACGGAATCGTGCCTGCTCGGGGCTCTCGGGCATCGCATCGATCATGGCCTTGGCTTCCGCGAGATCGCCCTTCTTCAGTGCCATCGCAATCGAGATGCCCTGTGCGGAAGCGGCCTTCGGATTATCCGGCCACTTCTGCACGAGAAAATCACCGAGCTCTTTGATTCGACCAACCCAAAAATCGCTGCCCGCCCCTTCGGCTGATATAATTTGCTGGGCTGAATTGAGCGCGATCAACCCACCACTCAGTCCCACGTCGGTGCCGGGAGCGAACTGGGCGAGCGAGCTGCCCACGACAAAGCTGTCGCGATAGTGTTTCTCTTGCAAGAGCAGAAACGCGAGAAACTGCCTTGCCTCATTGATCGCTGCCGCCTCGGTGTCGGGGCGGATCATTGACAGGCCACGCCGCAGAATGACAATGCCCGTATCACGAGTCGAGGTTAACGATGCTTGTAACGCCTCAATCTGCTTCGCATCGCCGCCCTGCTTCTTGAGGGCATCGATCTGGGTCGTCAGCAGTTCCTCGGTTTGAAACAATTCTCGTGCCTTTGACAAAGCGTCCATGAAACTCGCCGGATCATCGGCTGTGGGCATCTCCACGATGTCTTCGGATGCGGCGGCATCAATGCCGATGTCGGCGAGCAGTTTGAGTGTTTCCTTCTCATGCGTTCCCGGGATATTCTTGGCCTGCATCAACAGCTTGCGTGCGTCCGATAGAGCCCGTTTTCGTTCGTTTGCTTTGATGTTTTTTTCGTCTCGATTCTTCGCCAGATAAGCGCGAGCAAGTTCGACACGCAGGTCCTGTGCGACTTGGGTGCGTTGCTCGTTCGGTCGAAGGGAAGTCTCAATCGGTTCGCCGACTTTGATGGCCTGGGCATAATCCTGCTTGTCACCCGAGAGCAGCAGACCGACCATGCCGACGGCTGCACCGAACTTCGCGTCTCGGAACTCAGGGACATCCTCCTGTTCGAGCATGCGGGTATAACTCTCGTAAGCCTGGTCGTGCTTGCCGAGCATCTGTTCGACCTTGCCACGCGGGTAAAACGCAAGCGTGCCGAGCACATAGTTGTCATACTTGTCGCTGAGATCGGTATAGGTTGCCAAGGCTTGTTCGAGCAATTGAGGGGCCTCCTTGACAGGGTCTTCGAACGTTTCAGCGGCGAGCATTTTTGCTTCGCCAGCACTTTGCAGAGCCATTAAATAGTCTCCGCGATATTGGTCGCGGCGAGCTGCTTCGTCCGGATCCTGATCAGCGTCGATGTCGGCAACTTTCATTTTCTCGAGCTTCTTTTTAAGCGTGACGACGATGTCATCGAACGTCTTAGCCGCTGCCTCAAACTGTTCGCGAGCCTGTTTGCGTTTGCTCGCGTCGGGATCCTCCATCATCAACTGCGACCCGCGGAATATCCTCAACTTGCCCAGCAAAGCGAACGCTTCCGAAGCGCGAGCATTGTTCGGGTGGTTCTTTAGAAATTCCTGAAGTTGCACCTCTGCATTTTCAAAAGCCTCATCTCGCCGCTGCGTCGAGCGTGTTGCACCGGCAGACTCGATATAGGTTTGTGCTTTTTCCAGTGGAACCGTCGTCATGAACGCGGAATCGACCCCCGGATACTGGTCCAGTCGATCCAAATAGCTTAATGCCAGCTCGTAGTATTCTGCCGCCCGCAGCCGTTTGACAAAATCAGCGGCTGGTTCGCCTTCGGCTCGGCCTCGCCTGACGTCCACCCATCCTACTAACAGGAGCGTGAGGCCGATGATTGCGATGGGGTAGGCAATCTTTCCGTCAGCAATGTGCCCAAAGGTGAGCTTGCAGGGACGAAGCGGTTGAGGCGGGAAACTGAAAAGCGATCGCGGCATGGAAACAATCGAGCGAGAGACGAGTCGGCGTGGTTCGGCATGTCGAGCCGAACCACACTAGATTAAAGTGCTGATAGCGGTCGGGCAACCTTTTCACCTGCAATGCTATCAGGTTGTTGCCAAATCTTGGAATCCTCACCGTTTCACTTCACTTGATACTGGCGTCCGATGCGAATCCCTAGCGAACTTTACGGCGAATCCCTCTACGGTCAAAAGTCCGCTCGCCGACGTAAACCGTCATCACAGGCCTGGCGACGGGTGATTCGTCTACTCGTCGTGATGGCACTGATCCTAGTGGTTATGAGACAAGCGGCCCGTTCGGGGGTCTACGAAGTTTTCTTCGCGACTGCTGAACGGAAACAGGTGTTGACGCCGAGCGTGAAACGAACGGTGGCCGGTCAGTCCACTCCAATCATGACGCAGCCAATGCGATCGAAGTTCGATGCTTGGGCAGCCGCGCAATCGGTCGAGCGACTCGCCACTTCGCTCGCCGATTGGCTCGGAGGTGGGCCGCTGGAGCTCGATTATTCGGTGAAAGGCAATCGGAAAGATTTCCCGCTCCTGGAAACGGAGTCTGGCCGGTCCCTTGTCGCCCTGGCGATCCAGCAACATCTGATTACCGCAATGAAGGACGGTACAGTTTGGCGGGCGGCTGATGGGCCAGGTTTGACGGCGACACTCGCCATGCACACAGAGCGATCCAAACGTTTTGACCTGCTCAATCAGACACGGCCCCGCGGCGTGACCGCAGGGGTGCTTCCGCTGCTGCAACAGCCGGAGGTTTATCTCGGAGAAACCGTGATCGCGGGTGGTGAATTAGTGAAAATTGAAAAAATCCACGCTAGCGAAAATCTGTTTGAGATCGATTCCTACTGGAACCTTTGGTTGATGCCGCTCGACGCCAGCAATCGACCTTGGCTGGTGGTCGTTCCGGAGTTACCACCGGGACTGGCGTCGCTGACGGACGTTGCTGCACCAGGAACGAACCCCGCTTCCATGGACGGCGACGATGAATCGCTGACGCAGTTCTGGACGGTCAAATCACCACGACCGAAGATCGAAGTCGACGGCGAGTTTCTCAAACGGTTGTCCTACCGATCCGCAGCCGGCGCGGAGCTCACACCAGTCGTCGCTGGCCACGTGACCACAATTTACGGCAACGGAAACACACTCGTTGCCACGGCGACTGGTCAGCTCGAACCGAATGAAGCCAAGCACAGAAAGTCCACTGGAGACATTTCTCTCATTTGGATTCTCGTGAGCGCCGCCGGTGGGGGATTGCTCATCGCCATCTGGGTGATGTGGCGGACGGCAAAGATCAACCGCGAGATGCGCCGGAGGCGAAACCGACACCCGGTCCAACTGTGCCTTGCATGGACATTGCTTTCCATTTCGCTGTCGACACCGTTATCGGCCCAGTCGCTCATGGATCTGCTCCCCGGCTACGACGCAAAACGTTTGGATGGACTGGTGTGGCAATTGTCCCCCACTTCCGAGCGCCCCAGTGTCAACACGGGGGAACTCGCGAAACTCATCTACCGAATCGATCGGCTGAGCGAAGTGGCGTTGCATACTCGCGTTGATCGATCGGCAACGCCACCGGTCGTGGGGGACGCCGTCATGATCGAGGGCAAGGTTTCCAAGACCGTGCAGTTGCCGATTGACGCGGACCTACAAGATTACCTCGAGTTCAAAAAGATCGAGCTCATCTGGCTTCCGGACATCGATGGTGCCCCTCATCTGCTGATCTCGAGAACGCTTCCCAGCGAAGCGGTGATGGGCGATCGTATTTCTGGAATGGGGGTCCGCGTCCGCATTCCAATCGAGACAAGGGAGATGGAAAAATCGAGCGATAATTTGCCACCGTTGGGTTTCGATCGAATTCGTTCGAGCGGGATCGTTGACGTAGCTGGACAGTTGAACTGGATTCCCGCCCATCCGAAATCTGCTGCTGACGCAGTGTTAGCGAATTCGGGCGTGGACCTGAGCCAACTGGGTGATCTCGACAAACTCGATCGCCAACCGCTGTCGGACTCGGATTCGTCCTTGTTCTATCCGATGATCGGCGCCGCTGACATCCAGAATGTCGACAGGGAAAAAAATGCTGGATTGTTTGAAGAGATTCACTCAATGCGGAAATCCAAATTGGATGTGTCACCCGTGGACTTGTTAGAAAACCCAATTAATTACACCGGAGAATGGATTCGGCTGGACGTGGAGACCGTGCGGGTTACTCGAGTGGTTGTCCAATCCCCCGAGAGACAGAGGCAGGTTGGAAGTGAGCACTACTATGAGATTGACGCGGTCGGCGATCTTGGCAATGTTCAGCTCGAGATCGAAGTACCCGGTGGGGAGCGAGTCACGATGGAAAATCGATACCCCGTCACCATCATCACTGCTCATCTCCCAGACTTTCTCAAACCGAGTGATGGCGACGACGAGCAGCTCGTTTTCACGGGCATCGTACCGATCCGAGTCGAAGGATTTTTCTATCGGCTATGGAGCTACGAATCGGATCTGATGCAGTCGCACGGCGGAAAGCAGTTTGCGCCACTGATTATCGCTGGCGTGATCGAAGATCGGCGATCGAATTCAACCGATCCGATGGGTGTTCAGGCGATTGGCAACATTGCCGCCATTGGAGTGATTGCAGCCATCGTCGGCGTTATCATCTTCGGCGTCATCACACGCCGAGGCGACCGTCGCGCCCGCCAGAGACACCCCTAGCCGAGTCTCTCCTCTCTAAGAACTCACACGCGAATTGCGTGGTATATTTGGTGGTTCCTTGCTCCAACTTGAGGATATTTTCATGACGGCAAAAGTTAGCGCGATCGCTCCAGATTGGTGGGACTACACCACGCTCGATCAAGAACTCATTAACGACGCCGCTGCTCTTTCACCGGCTGACATGCTCGCCCTTTCGCGTCCAGGCTTTCGGGTTTCCTTTTATGATACCCTTGAAGACTTTTATTTGGCCGAAGCGCTCGAATATCTCGAAGCTTGGAAACAATCGACCGAAGACAATCCCGTAGGTGTGTGCGGTCCAATCGGTCCTACCGAGCAATTACCGCTCGTTGCTCGGATGATCAACTCGCTCGCACTGGATGTCCGTAGCGGCCACTTTTGGGGAATGGATGAATGGATCGTCAATGGAACAGAGGTGCCGGCCAATCATCCACTCTCGTTTGAGAAATGTGACCGCGAAATGCTCTTTGATCGCCTCCATTCCAAGTTGCGGATGCCGGATTCGAACCTGCATTTCCCCAAAGCCGATGTGACCCCCTATCGCAAGAGCTGGGACAGTGGAGTGCGGTGCGCCGTCATGCAGGGTGGCCAGGGGGACGTCAAACACTGGGCCTTCAATGATCCCCTGAGGCGGGCCGGTGAGTGGAAAGATGCTCCTCCGCCACCCGACCAATATCGCAAACTCGCGACGCGTGTCGTTGAGCTGCATCCGCTGACGATCGCACAGAACGCGAGGACAAGCGGCGGTGGAAATATCTCGTTGGTACCCACCTCCGCCGTTACCGTCGGTCCCGTTGAAACTTGGCAGGCAGAAAAGGTGTCGATCTGGCACGCAGGATCCCACGACAACCCATTTGGGCAGCGATTGACTTGCCTGATGGTTGGCAAAGGCATCGCGAGTTCTGCCGTTCCGATGTCATTGCTGGCCGATCACCCCAATGTGCAGTTCAACTACTATCGAGGTGGTATCGGCACGTGTTCGGTCGAAATGCACTGAGTTCTGATCTGAACCGGTTCCACTTTTGAGCCGGCTGGTCAAGCCACCGAACGTATCGATAGATATTCATGAAGCGATCCGTGATCATTCCGACTGCTCACCCACTTCGATGCGTCGATCAGACGCTGCGGTCGCTGTCGGCACTTGATGATCGTCCTGAGGAGGTCATCGTCGTTCAAAATGGCTTGTCGGATGAGGCTCGTGCTCGCGATCGTGCGGACTATGAGCGTTTCTCATCCCAATTTGATTGCCTGAATTTGAACGTCTTTTATGACGAGGTACCGGGGCTGCTCTCAGGCCGCCACCGCGGACTCGATCAGTCCACCGGAGATCTGCTGATCTTCATCGATGACGACATCACCGTTGCCCCGAGCTGGTTGACTGAGTTGACGAGTGTCTTCGATGACGACGAAGTGGTACTGGGCGGCGGCCCCAGCCTACCCGCCTTTGAACTTGAGCCACCCGACTGGTTAACGCGATGCTGGCGGCCGACCGCCTGCGGCGGCCGCCAAATGGCACAACTCAGCCTGTTGGAATTGAACACAACCGTGACAACTGAACTCGACGCTGAACTTGTGTGGGGGCTGAACTACGCAATTCGTCGCGAGACCCTGCAGCAGCATGGCGGTTTTCACCCGGACTGCGTTCCAGAATCTCTGCAACATTTTCAGGGTGACGGTGAGACGGGGCTGAGCCGCAAAATTGCCGCGGCCGGACAGCGAGCCGCCTACAATCCAGCCGCCTTCGTGTGGCACCACATCGGACGCGAAAGAATGACGCTGGAATACTTCGACCAGCGTGCATTTTACCAGGGTGTCTGCGATTCCTACACCAAGGTTCGCGATCCAGACGAGTACGGGCAACCGATTTCAACGAATGGTTCTGTTCTGCGTCGGTATGCGCGGCGGCTCAAACACTTTGTGCGGCCACCGCATGAACTCGATGAGATGCAAGCTCGTTTCCATCGATCGTATCTTCGCGGTTTTGAATTTCACCAGGCCGCCGTTCGCGCGTCACCCGCCTTATTGCGGTGGGTACGGCGAGAAAACTACTTCGACTATGGCTATCCAAAACTCGAAAACGATTTAGCCGAGGGGTTCTAGAACCCGCTGACCAAGGTTCACGGTGAACCGAAAACGACAGCTTGATCCAAGTGAAACGTACCTGTCCCAGCCAAACCGATACGGATGTAGCGGGCGTGAGTGCCAGGGGGGAAATCGATCATCCATTCGCTCTGTGGCTTCGTCGATGTCCATACCTTTTGATAGTGCTCGTCATCATCGCTGATCCATACCGTCAATCCATCGGCGCGATTGTGAAAATTACTATCGACGCGGTTACGCAGCAATAAATGACTGATCTGTTGATCTTTTGCCAATCGAATTGTCACGTAAGGAGAATCGGTGTCGTGGTCGGAGTGGAATGTGAAATCAAAGTCTGATCGCTTCATCGGAGAGAGGAACAAGTTTGCCTGCTCGTTCCAATTCGATTTTGGAAAATTCGACCCGAGTGACAACCAAGCGTCTTGTGAAATCTCGGTTGCACCGGCGTGCTGGCGCAGCGGCGGTGGGCTGCGATATTCGGTCCGTACCCATCTTGAATGCTGGGCGTCCCCTTTTTGCGAGACCTGTTTCGCATCTTTCTGTGCCTGCAGATAGGCCACGAGATCGAGGAACTCAATCGGGGCGATCGTCTTCGCCAACCCCTCCGGCATCGAACTTGCCTTCATATCTTTGCGGATTTCAATTTCATCTTTCGCGACCGTATCCTCTTTGCCATCGGCTATGCCCAGAGAGATTGATTTGTCGTCCTCTTTCAGAATGAACCCGGTGTGAGTCACGCCATCGTAGTCGAGCAACATCACGGTTTCAAAGCCTTTGGCGATTTCGTCATTGGGCATTAGGATCGATCGAATAATCTTTTCGCCGTCATATCGGCTGCCGACATCCGCCAGATCGGGACCAAACTCTTTGCCAATATCACCGATCTTGTGACAGGCTGAACACACCTGCTTAAAGACGCCCTCGCCGCGAGCGGCGTTCCCGCCGCGAAGTCCGGCAAGTTTCTGAATCGCGGAATTTCTTTGGCCCATCTTAGCGTCAACGTCCTCGGCAATCTGCAATGGTTGGACGGCCTCTCCACCCGGGCCACTCATCGCACGGTAGAGCTGGAAATATCGCTTCGATTTCTCCGACGCCGATTCCAGGAACTCGGCGTCTTTTTCGCGACCTGACCAGATGGGTTCGAAGGCGTGCAGGGTATGTTCGAGCGTATACTCGATCCAGTAGTCCATGGGATGCTGGGTGACCGAAAGGGCAGCAACCAAAGCTTTTTCGGTGGGGAAGAAACTCAGGGCACGGACCGCTTCGAGGCGCACTCGTGGATGCGGATCGTTAACAGCACCAGAGATTAGTTCGAAAGCATGAGGGAACCGATCCATCTCATTGGAGACCGAATGCACGGCGGCAGCGCGGGCATGAAAGTCCTCGCTCTGCATGATCCGCTCAATCAATTTCGGATCCAGATCGCGGTCGCTTTCCTGTGCCCACATCGCTTCGCACAATTGCTGAGCATCACTATCGTCGGTGATCCATGCTTTCAACGCCGCGGCCTTTTCAGATTTCGGACGCTCCCGCAGTTCACGTCGGACTCGGTAGCGAGTACGCAGTTCGGGGACCTCGAGTTGCCGAAGCAATTCTGCGGCTGAAGCTCCGTCGACATCAGCTTTCTCAAGCAAAGGTTTTTTCTCGTACACCATTCGGTACACCCGGCCGTGCGAGTGATCGCGATTGGGGTCACGCTGAGAATATTGCATGTGTCCGATCAACGCGTTGCACCAGTCTCCGAACCAGATCGCTCCATCAGGACCGATTTTAGGGTCGACGGGGCGGAAGATCATATCTGTCGATGAGAGCAAATCGTCGATTCGCTTGCCGTCAAATCCCGCCGTGCCTTCTTGATCGTGCAACGTAAAACGCGGCATGCCGTGCATGTTGATTACACAGGCGTAAATGAATTCGCCTTGCACCGAATCGGGTAAATGCCGCGAGAGCAGAAATTCATTACCAACGGCAGGCCGCATTCCTTCATTATCGAACACTGGTTCCAATGTCTTTCGGGTTGCGACTTCTTTGCCGGATAATGGAGTGGTCCAGTGCTGCTTCGCGTTCGTACCGTCACCAACAATTCCTTGGCCCCACTCGTCAAAGACCATGCACCACGGATTGCCGTAGCCTGGCGTAACGAAGTGCCGGAATTTCATCATGATTGGATCGAACACATACACCCCTCCCCGATCACGATTGCGGAAGGCACCCCAAGGGGTCTCGACCGTCGTCGAAACGGCAATCCCTTCGAGCATGTACAGCAGCCCGCCAGGCGATAATTCCCACGCACCCATCGCATGGTGCGTGTCACCAGTCGCGATGCCATCGACGAGCTGCACGACCTCATCGGCGTGGTCGTCCCCGTCGTTGTCTTTGAGAAACAAGATGCGAGGTTCGTCGACCACGAGCACGCCACCGTTCACGAATTCAAATCCCGTTGGGCAAATGAGTTTGTCGTAGAACGTGGTGGTCTTGTCGGCGCGGCCATCGCCATCGGTGTCCTCCAAAATCAACAAGCGATCACTAGGACGCTTGGCTCCCGGTTGCCACTGGGGATAGTTCGGCATGCACGAAACCCACAATCGACCCTTGGCATCAAAGGCGATTTGATTGGGGTTGGCCAATTCGGGAAATTCGCGTTCCGACGCGAACAGTTCGACGCGAAAGTCCTGGGGGACCTTCATCATGTCGATCGATTCTTCCGGAGTGGGATAGACGAGCTCTTTGGGTTCTCGCCACTTACGAAAGTTCTCGTCACGCGACCCAAACATCGTCTCGGGTACGACAACGCTGCCTGTGTTGGAATCATCCGGTTCGTCGGCGACATCGCGTCCAGCAGCAAGATCCCAGATGTATTGATCACGCACCTTCACCATCGCCCGGATCTTGCGATACTCCGTGGGAAACGTTTCGGTATCCCAGGTGCGGCGTCCACCGTAAACATACCAACCATTGAGCATTCGGTAGTCCTGCAGATGCAGCCATGACTTGTCGTTGACCCACGTCCGCACTCGCTCGTAGCGATCGGACTGTTTGTCGGTTAACGCGTCCGTTCCGAACAAGGATTGGTCGAGCAACCGGCCCACCAACTCGTCGCCAGCTTCGTTGAGATGCACTCCATTGATCGTGAACTGCAGATCCTTTTGTTTTTTGAACTCGGCTTGCGTTTCATCGAGCAAGTCGACGAAGCGGTGACCATCTTCTGCAGCTAGCGTTTTGATCGCGTCGCGGTAAACGGCAAGACTAGCATTGCGTTTGTCTGCGTCGGGATGCAACCGGTTGGTGATTGGGTCGGATGTCCATTGTGATTCAAACGCGGTGGGGCTGACGAGCACAAATCTCGCGTCCTCTCCTTGACCAGCGTAGGACTTCTGAAGTTCTCCGATCCATTTGCGGTAGTTGTCGATGAAGGACTCCACCGACTCGGCGTCATCACCGGCAAACGATTCGTTGAACCCATAGAAACATAGAAAAAGGTTGGGTGAAAACACCTTGAGCGGATCGTCAATATCTGTATAGCTATTGGGACGCTGGCGAATGGCGACTTCGTCTGCTGGCCAACCGAAGTTACGAAAGCGAATGTTTTTTTCGGCGCGCCGCAATTGCAGCCGTGTCTCGAAATTACCGAACAAATTCATCCGCTCAGCCAGACAATTCCCGACCGCCGCGATCCGTTGATCTTGCTCGATCGGGAACGCCTGCCTATCGTCTGCGGAGGTCACACTCGCAGCCTGGGGAGAAACGGGATCGGCCGCCACGAGTGGGGCACCGAGAAGCAGGTTCAGGAGCACACACCACGAAAGGGAAGGCCGCAAAACTGTCGAAGTTGGCATGAGGGGCGGGGGGGTTTGGGCGGGAGTGAGATTGAATGGAGATTCGTATACGGAAATATTCTAGTCGCTAAGGCACCCTGAGTGGTATCGCCGAGCTCTTAATTCGAAAATTCTGCCCAGTAAATCCCGATGTAGCGAGAACAAAACCGTTAAATTACACACTCGCCGCTGGCCCGCGGCGAATCTCTCGATCCCCCACAAATGGCACGCATGATTTTATCCAGCCAAGAAATCGTTGCTCGGATGGGCAAGGATTTGTCGATTGATCCGTTTGATCCCGACCGGCTCAACGCTAACAGTTACAACCTGTCGCTCCATCACGAGTTGCTGGTCTACGAAGAAGTCGTGCTCGACGCGGCGAGCCCGAACCGGTTTCGGCGGATCGAAATTCCCACCGACGGTTTGAATTTGCATCCCGGCGTGCTCTACCTCGGCCGCACCGTCGAAAAGACACAAACGCACAGTCTGGTTCCCGTCCTGCATTCGCGTTCGTCACTCGGTCGGCTTGGATTGCTTCTCAACCCCGGCGGATCACTTGGCCAAGCCGGTTACTGCGGCACGTGGACGCTCGAAATGCACTGTATCCAGCCCGTGCGAATTTATCCCGGGATGCAGGTCTGCCAGATTTCATACCACGAGCTCGCCGGACAGTTTGAGCCGTGTGACGATGATAAATATCATAACAGCACCGACATCCAGCCCAGTCTTCTGCATCGCGAACTGGGCTACGACGACCGTGACACGCAGCTCGAGCTGGAGCTCAACTTTGACGAGGCCATCGAAGCGGCCCGGTAGGACCAGTGCCACATCATCAGCGGTTCTCGACAAGCCAACGAAAACGAACTTCTTGACATTAACGGTTTCCTCTGCGGGGCTCTTACAAGTCTGATGATTGGATGGATCCATTTCGATCCTTTCCTGTTTACTTCACGCTTATTCAATAACTCAGTTTCCCACCTTTCGAAGGTTTCTGTCGATCGCTTTTCCACCACTCGCTGGGGCCTTGTGTTTCGATTGCCTTCCAGACTTCGAAGAGTTTTGTTTTCATCTCTTCCGTCTTCTCCTGCATCGAGGCAGCGAGATCATGTTCTTCTTTCCAGTCTTTCGGAATCTCATAGAGTTGGAACTCCGTCAGCGTATCGTTGCCGACCAATTTCCAGTCGCCGATACGCAAAGCGACGCGGTCACCCGGTGGCGATACGTGCGTTCGCCAGAAGAGCGGCGTTTCTCTTTCGACAGGTTGGCCTGCAAATGCAGTCAAAGGCCAGACATATGTGGTCACCAACGTCCCGGCGCACATTCCAGTGATCGCAACGATTCGCAGCACATGTTCGATGCCGAACGGAAATCACGCCACCGACGAATTGTATCCTCGCTAAAGCGTCTTCAGAAAACATATGGGTAATGGCCAATCGTTTCCCTACCTTCCAGCGAAGGCGGCTACGACAAATTTAAAAATGCTGTAGCTCGTTCCCTCGATGTTCCAGCGGTATCGTGACGGACCTACTTGAGTCGCGATGCGATGCGAATGTGGCACAAATCATCTCGACGGTCATCGCACCTTCGCGGGCGTTGCATAACGGTTGACGATCATCGCGTATGGCTGCGATGAGATCTCGGGCGGGACTCACGTGATGACTGACGAGATCAGCAATGTCTTCGATTGGTTCTGGCTTGTCCGCACCAGCAGACGTGATCGGAATCCATGGTCGTGGCTCCGCCGTTGGTTCAAACGGGTTACCCCGAACCAAGTATGCCAACGGGAACTTGTCGCAGTTGATATCGATGAAGCCATCGCTACCGATAATCTGCAGGCCGAATCCGGCGCTTTGTGTGCCATCATTCGCGATCGAATCGAAGTAAGCCATGAAACCACGTTCCATCTTGTACCGCGCGTGAACTTCATTGCCAGCGAGCAAACCGAGAGCTTCGTTGCCTTCATGCACATCTGCCTGGATGACTCGTCGTTTATCTTGGAGCAATACGGCAGAGCAGGACTTCGGCGCACCACCAAAGTAGTTCACCAAGTTCAACACATGAGAGCCTAGCACCCACAAATCTTCTGCGCCACCTCGCCGATCGCCTTTGCCTCGTCCTCGCATCTCAAGCACCTTTCCGACCGCATTGTCTGCGATCAGTTTGTCGATGGCTTGTAATGTGGGGTGGTATCGATTGCGATGGGCTACCGCGAGCTTGACGTTGTTTGTGTCGCAAGCCACGATGATTTCGTCGGCTTCCGCTGGGGTTCGACAAAACGGCTTTTCGACGTAGATTCCTCTAACTCCGCTGTCGATCGCCGCGAGAATCATGTCGCGATGCTGATCTGGCTGGCGAGGACAGACGGCGACGATACTCGGCTTCACTTCGGTCAACATCTTGCGATAGTCAGCAAAAACGTTGTCAACTTGCAGCCTCTTCGCGGCCTCCGCGAGCCCCGCGTTATTCGCGTCTGCAACGCCTACGATTTCCGTTTCCGGTATACGCAGCCAAACAGTATCCAAGCCATGACCGAAATCGCCTCGGCCCGTGTGGCCAATCACCCCAACGCGTAGTTTGTGAGAACCTTGTCCAAAGCCAGTTGCTGGTACCGCCAGCGAAGAAGCCGAGGCGGCAAGAAATGTCCGACGATCCATGATATGTGATCTATTTTCTATCGACGAGGTTGGCGGAAGTCCATTTTGTAGGCGCCCGATCGGATTCCATTGCCGAAAATCGGGCCGTATCCCTGACTCAACTTACCATCGGTCAACGTGCTGATCGGGTCATCGCTAGTTTTTTGATTCGCAGTTACTGCTGCCGACGTTAACGAAGGCAGTGGGAGTTTCTTGAAACCGTTCGCACTGGATGATGATTCGATTTCAACACGGGATGCCCGTTCAACACTCAGTTCCCTCGCTTGTCCCTCGCTTGCTGGTCACGAATCACCTTCAGCTTGACCGAAGCGGGCTTGGTCTTGGATAGTTCGCCACAGAGTTGCTCAACCGTCGCGAGTCTTTACCCGTGATTTGGTAGTGGTATCCGCCCCAACGGTGCATCGCATGGATATAACCGCCTGTCGGATCGGTCCAAGTCGCTGCTCGCTCCTTTGAAAAGGGCGTGACGGGCGGAACGCCGGTTCCACCCATCGGTTTTGGGTAACCACTTCTTGTGTTCAGCGATGACGGCGGAGTGTGCCGCATCACCTGCAATATTCTTGTGTTCGTGTGGATCCGTTCGATGATCATAGAGTTCTTCCGTACCATCTCGATAGTGAATGTATCGCCGGCATTGCTCTCTTGGGTGGCCTCAGCGGCGGCAGTACGCTGCTTCAGAAATCGGTCGCCTCAGCCTCTAATGCGAATTCAGGAAGGCTTGCTAATACGACCGGGTCGACGGAGACCTGGCTGAGGCAAAAACACTCATGATCGCTCCACAGTTCCCTAAGACGCGGGATACGAGTCTCGACATCCTGCTGAGTGAGTCCACGCGGTAATCGCCACCGCTTACCCTGAAGAAAGAAACGCTCACCCTTCGCATCGGTGCCTCGGGTCGATTTCTGACGACTGTGCCGCCGCGTGATTTTGCCGCTGGATTGGTTGATGCTGACCTCCGGGAACTCTGTCCGCTGGCGTCTAATTGGACCCAGAGATCTACCTAATTGGACCACCGATTGGCCCCAATTGACTTGAAACCGCCTGCATTAACAAGAGAATTTCCGTAAGTCCATAAAAAAAGCCAACTTGCGACGAATCGCAAATTGGCCAAAGTGGAGGTAGACGGACTTGAACCGACGACATCCTGCTTGCAAAGCAGGCGCTCTCCCAACTGAGCTATACCCCCGAAAAATGGTTGACCATGAGTGGCTCGCACATAGCTTAGGAAATCCGAAAGCCAAGTGCTAGTAGCCAATCGCTACAAGTTCTCCTAATGGGCGTGCCAGAACTCGAATCTGGGACCTCGTCGTTATCAGCGACGCGCTCTAACCAACTGAGCTACACGCCCGTGCGTTTCTGGCGCGGATGCCAGAGGGGACGGAGTTTAGAAAGTTTTCGCCAGTTGTCAAAGCCTGTTACGACCGCAATCGACCTGAATTCCCTAAAAGTTTCGTGATGCGTGGGCAGGCGATCGAATCGCGAACAAGCAGATTATTTGAGGTGGCGACAGCGAGGGGCGAGTAAATTGGATTGAGTGGATGGATGACTTCGTCGGTCATCGATTGAGGCAATGTCGTCAGATTTTTCAAAATGGCATCGCCACGCCCTCTGCGCCGCCGGGGGGGAGCGGTTTTCCGCCAGAGAGTCGCCCGTTCTGCAAGCGGAAGCAGTGGCGGCATGAAAGCTGTGTCGCCATGAAAAAACGCACTTGATTGTGCTTGGCTGCGCGTTAGGTCTACGGATCGATCGGTCGGAGTGCTGCGGTGGGGTCGGCGACTGTTTCCCAGTTGCGGACTTGGATGTCGTCTATCATCGCTTCGCCGCCGCCGATCACCTCCATCATGACGTGCAGGGATGTGTCGGGGCCGACCTGGCGAAACAGCGTGACGGGAGTCCATTGGGGTTGGTCTCGGACGAGGACACCCATTTCTTGACTGCCCACAGAGTCATAGACCAGGAGTCCTTGATGGGGGTTGTTGAAGCCGAGGGTGCGGACCATTGCGTCAATGCGAACCACCGCGGGTTCTTGCAGATACACGGCGGGACTGCGGATCATCATGCAGGTTCCTTCATAACCGCCTGGGAGCGGATCGCTGCCGCGTGGTGTGATTCGCAGCCGCAGGGCTCCCTTGCCCGAAAACGCGCCCCGTTGGATTTGCGTGGCGTCGGCTTCGGCCCAGCCCGCGTGTCGGCGACCCAGTGTCCAGCCTTCACGAGCCAGGACGTCATCGTCTGAACGCGTCGGTCCGCGTTCGAAGTCGCCGCCGGCCAGACGGTTGACGCTCCATCGAGACCGTGTGCCGAGTTGATTGACGACCGAAGGAGGAATCGTTTCCAAATTACTGATCGGAGTTTTCAGGAGAGAGGACCAAGCGATCTGGGTCTCGAAGTCGCCAGCAATGAGCGGTGGACTGCTCACGTGCTGGCCTGGGTTGGCGTCGACATCATCAAGGGCTGTGTGCTCGCCGAGGTGAATTCCGGACAGTAGAGCGTTGTGCAACATCCAATTACTCTTCGCGCCCCACGCATCGGCGCGGCGTGACATCCGTAAAGACGATTCGGGCTGGCCGCTGCGGACCAATTGTTCCGCGCTCTCGAGAGAGCTCGCCGCGACCTGCAGTAGGTCCGTTGGTGGCGTGCGTGAGATAATGCGGGCCGCCACCGCACCGCTCCAGTTAAAGTCACTGTCGCGAGTCGCCTCGGCGGCTAACTGCCAGCGGTCCAGCGCCGCCTGCCGAGCAAATCGTTTCGCGGAACTGGCGATCCGTCCGGCTTCGGCGATCTCGTCACTGATCGCGATCACCTCGACGACATCGGGCGAAACGATGGTCAGTTTTGTTCCTGAAGTATTGGAATCCGGTGTCAATCGTTCCGCCGAGAAATCCGTCAGTCGCCAAATAAACTTGCCCTCGTCCGCAGGTGGCAGATGAATTTCAATTATTTTTCCATCACCCGCCAGGGCATTGTCGCCGCGTCCCAGCGCGGTGGTCATGATGAGCAGCGTCGTTGGCCCCGCGATCACGCGGTGGGCGACGTAGATGGGAAGGCCCGTTTTAGCATCGTGAATCAGCTCGCCTGTACGCGACGCCTCGGCTGTACTGATCCAGGGTTCGAACGCGGCGACAAACCGATTGACGAAGGAGAGCGACATCGCGCGGCTCTGCTGTCGTGGTGTGCCCAAAGCCAGCGACTCGACCGAACGAATCAGAATGGCGCTCGGGCAGTCGCCCAGTCCATCGGCGATCTGACGCCACATGCCGTGCCACGAAAACGACTCCCGCTCGGGTGTGCCAATTCTCGCCGCAATCGCATCGTCCTGAAGGGAAGCAGCGTGATTCGACATACCCGAAACGCCGATCGCCATCGGCTTGCCCGCGCATCGCGTGATCTGATCCTGCCGGAGTGCTTTCGTTGCAGCGGTAGACAGATTGCGGACGCGGGGCGGTGAGTCGAGCACGACGCCGTCAAGCATCGCAGCATACTGTCGAAACGATTCGACTGGGCAGCCGATCAATGGGCGCTGCCAACGCCTTGGCAAGTTGCGTAGCCGCGACGCCGTCTCGGCGTGATCATCGAGATGATCCGCGTCCATCGGGAGCGAACCGCCGACGATCCATCCTGAAACCGGCTCGAGCAACGGTGCGAGGCTCTCGTCCGGGGAGGACGGGGCGGGCGCGTAGATCGTCATCCGCGCCGCAATCGCTTCATTTAAAATCGAGGTGGTGGGCGGTTGCGATAGCCAAACGGCGTCGAAACCGAGCGAACGCACCCATGCGAGCGGCTCGCCATTGTGCTGCAGAATCCGCGTCACTCGGTCGCTGGGGAACGCCGATCCCACCCGCGCGTGATCGCCAGGCAAGAAATCCGGGGATGGTCGCTGAGCGTCCTGTCCCTCCGACTCCAAAATGGAACTACCATCGTCCGAGGGTCCCGCCGAATTGCTGCTGTGCGATGCCCCCGAGTCATCGACGAGCGGCACCATCGCGTCAATTTTCAGTCCATCGAGTCGTATCGTGTGATTTCCCGGTCCACCGTATGCATTGAGTACGACGGCATCGACGTAGGGTGAGGAAACGTCCGCCTGCACCCCGTACTGGTTTCGCAAAGCGACCCGTTTTAGTCTCAGATTACGGCCGATTTCGCTCACCCCGAGACGTTGGAACTCGCCGATTCGCTCGTACGAGGAACCGTAAATCAGGATCGCGGCGGGTCGTTTCGTGTGGGAGTCGAGCAAATAGGGGAATCGCACACGAAATCCAATGCGAAGGCCCTTGGCGAGCCCTTTAACGGAAATCTGTGCGGCAAGAGCGTCGATCGGACGCACCGGTTCGATTGGATAGACGAGAACCGCGTTCGTACCATGGCCAGTCAGCAGCGTAATGGTCTCGCAGCGCCCGCCGTCAGCACCTGCGTCGCTGGCGTGCCCCTGTTCACTCACCCGTGCGTTGCAATCGTTTTCGTCGAGGGACCAGCGCGGGGGGTAGGCATCGAGCGGGTCGATTAACTGTCCCGGTGAGGTGCTCGAATATAAGAAAACGGCGAGGATCGCGGAGAGTATCCGCCAGGGCGCAGCAGAGCACCGTCCTGGGGTCGACTGAACAGTTTTCCTACCCGGCACAGCCATGTCGGCAAAGTCCGCCAAATGCTTCGACAGAGTCAATAAACGTTGACCTCGGCACCCGCGGGCGAAACAATCCACACGCATCGAGATCCATCGAGCGATTCTTCGCGCCGACGATCAGTTTCCAATTAAAATACGACCGACAAGGTACAGATATCAGGTACCTGCGGCGTCCGTCCAGAGTGATTGGGGAAGGAAGTGTCGCGTAAGAGTATCCTGAAATCTCGCTTGCAAAACCGCTAAGTCTCTGAAGCGAAATGACTTGCGGGAAACGGAATGCGTCTCGCATTGAAGCAGCGCAGGGAAGGCAAAGGAAAGCTTTGATTCAGCACCCCATGACCATCGCCGATATTACGGCGCTAACTTTCCACTTGAAAGAATCCACCATGACCAAGATTGCCGCCCCACAAGCGAAGCTCAGCGAGGAAACACCGCTGGAGTTACGAGAAATGGCCGCAGCGATCGAGGCGCTCCCGCCTCGCTATCGCGATGCCGTTGCCCCTGCGCTCGCTCGGGTCGTTGAGTGCAGCACGCGCCGCCGACGCATACTGAATCTGGTCCAGGAAGCCCTGTCGCAGTTGAGATTGGACATGAAGTACTTGATCTTCGATCTCGAAGCGACACGGCGTGAGCGTGATCACTACAAGGACACACTCGAACGAGAAGATCGGCGATAAGGTTTTCGCGAAAGAACTTAGTGACACTTTACACCTTCTTGTTGGTTTTCGTTTCTCTGCTCAGTGGTGCCACCTCGTCCAGGGCCGCGTCGTCTCCGCGTGCCTTGTTCGCAAGCGTTCTGTTGGTGGGCGGTTGGGTTTTGGTATCGCATGTCGCTGCGGTCTGGATGGCTCGCCGAGTCGTTGGTGGATCGCAACTTCGGGCTCCTGCGGCGCTCCAGTTGCGCGCGTTGATGGATGCGGTTCGTTGGCTCGCGATTCCGATCACGCTGCTCTGTCATTTTGGGTTTTCACTGGCGGCGTGGTTTTCGATCCAGCCCGTGCTTGAGCACAGTATGACGTTGCAGGCCGGCGGGCTGTTGGCGCCGGGTATGACTCTATTGGTCGCGACTTGGTCGGCTGAGTTTTGGTTCCACGCCATGGTGGGGACGCGGTCTCGACCCTGGTGCGATTACGCTGATTCGATGATCGCGAATTTGCGAGGGGGGCCAGCTTGGTTGATCGCGCCCACGTTCGCGTTTCTTGCCCTTGGCGATGTGGCTGAATTTGTCAGAGTGACCTGCCTGGGATCGGCGGCACTTTCGACCAACCAGTCCGACGGATTGATGTGGGGTCTCGTGGCTGGGGGCGGGTTAGTTCTCTGTGCCGCGCTGCCTTGGCTGGTGCGTTGGATCGCGAGGACCGAGTCGATTTCGCAGTCAGATCACGATGAAATTGAGACATGGCTGCATGGTTGTGATATCTCGACCCATCCGCTGTGGGGGATGCAAATCGCGCGCTGGGACACCGGCCATCGTGTGCTCAACGCGATGGTCGCAGGTGTTATCCGCCCCGGCCGTCTGCTATTAGTTTCCGACCGGTTACTCGATGATCTGCCCAGGAGCAGCCGGTTGATGGTGGTCATGCACGAAGTCGCTCACGTGAAACGATTTCATCTACCGATCCGCATGGCGGCCATCTTGCCGGCGTGGTTGGTGTCAAGTGCGGCGAGTGGTCTGATTGTCGATTCAGGATTGCTCGAGGATTCGCTCGCGATGGGATTTGGAGGAGTGTTGGGGCTGATCACGACGGTCGTGACACTCGGGGTGGTTAGTCATTTGTCTGAACTCGACGCTGATGCAGTTGCTTGTCGACTGGCCGTGCAGGCGTGCCAGGGGCAGGCGACAAGCAGTTTATTGGGTAGTCGGCGAACTGCTGAGGAAGCCCCTCGGACGAGCTCTGGCGAGATGACTGAGCCACTCGCGGCCGAGCTGCTAGCCGACGCATTGGTTCGTGTAACCTCGGATGACCCATCCTCACGAAGATTCAGTTGGTTGCACCCCAGTTTAGCGACGCGAGTGGCACGGCTGCGGCGAATTGCCCGCCCGCTTCCCGATTTCACCTCAGATAGCCATACTCTGGTGGTATGAGCGCATCGATCGCTCGTCTCTAATTCCCTGATTTCGACACCTTTCCACAAGAGTGAATTCTGATGAGTCAAAGCGGAGTGATCACATTCAAAGGCAATCCGATGACCCTGGCGGGCAGCGATCTACTGATCGGCCAAGCCGCACCGGATTTCAAACTGACCTACGCCCACGAGGGTTTACAGACACTCACACTTGCTGATCTCAAGGGAAAACCCGCCATCCTGTCGATTGTTCCGAGTCTTGACACGCCGACTTGCGCGACCCAGACCAAGACGTTCAACGAAAAGCTCGGCGAACTTGGCGATAAGATCAACGCTGTCACGGTCAGCCGCGACTTGCCGTTTGCCCAGGCACGGTTCTGTGGAGCAGAAAACGTTTCGATGCGAACGGCGAGCGATTACCAAACGCACGAGTTTGGCGAAGCCTACGGCGTGGAAATTGAAGAGCTGAAATTGCTCAGCCGCGCTGTGATCGTACTCGATGCGGATGGCAAAGTTGTTTACAAGCAGATTGTTCCCGAGGTCACGCAGGAGCCCGACTACGGCAAAGCGTTGCAGGCACTGACCGACCTCGTCGGCTAATGCTAATCGATCGTCTGCGCACCGGCGCAATCTTGATATGCGTCGTCGCTGTGCTGTTGTACGTCGACGCCTACTATTCAATCTCCGGCGCAGATGGATTGTACCTCGTGCCGCTTCTGATGCTCTTTGCGCTCGGCACGGCTTGGGACATGTGTGGTCTGTTGCTGCGTGCGGGGTTCCCGATGCATCGCGGGATCACGTTGTTGGGAACGGCGATTGTGAGCGCGGCGCCCGCCGTCGTGTTGCTCTGGAATGCTGCTGCTGCGGCAATGCCTGGAACAGTGCATCCCTACCCGGCGGACTGTCCGATTGGGTTGATGGGCTGGACGACGATTGCGGGAGTGATCGCTGCGACAATGTTTTTTCTTGATGAGATCAAGGACTACAGCGTCGCCTCGGACCCCGGTGGCGTGCTGCGACGGTTGACGGCGAGTCTGTTCATCACCGCTTACGTGGGTTTGCCAATGAGCATGATGCTCGCGCTACGGACGCTCGGCAGTGAGAGTGCAGGTGGGACAGGCGACGCCAGCGGTCTCCATAATTGGGGTCTTGCTGCGCTCCTGACGACGATCGCCACAACGAAGAGTAGCGATATCGGAGCGTACTTTACGGGGAAAACGATGGGGCGACGGAAACTGATCCCTCGGCTCAGTCCTGGAAAAACTGTCGAGGGATCCATTGGCGGTTTGGTTTTAGCGACGTTGGTGGCTGCGGCATGCTTGACATTTTTATTTCCAGCGATGTGTTCCGCGAACACGCCGGGGTCGGCCTGGGCGTTGCTCCTCGGTCCGCTGCTGGGGATTTTCGGTATGCTGGGGGATTTGGCAGAGTCGCTGGTCAAGCGTACGTGCGGAGCCAAGGATTCGGGGGATTTGCTTCCCGGAATGGGTGGCGTGTGGGATGTAACGGACAGCCTGATTTTCGCATCGTTGCCGGCATTTCTGTGTTTTGCAGCGGTGGCATGACGGTGCCCCCCCACCATTGCATTAAAATGCCTGCATTCTGCTTAGATGATTCGACGAGACGACTAGCCAGTGGTTAGAATCTCGGCTGCTAATCGTCCTCGTTTGCGAGTATGTTGTAATCAACGTGTTTTGTCTTCTTCTCTTTGTTCTGTGAAGCCCGTGATGCACGAAGCCACTCTTTCGACGGCGGGCCCGGATGAAGTCTTGATGTTGTTCGGTCCCCGCGATCAACATGTGCGGAAATTACGCAGGCTTTTCGGAGTGGACATTACTCACCGCGACGGGCGCGTGCGCGTGGCAGGCGACGAACCCCGGGTCGCCGCTGCGGTGCGTTCGCTGGAGCGTTTACGAGTGATCGCCCGCAAGAAAAACGGTTTGTCCGTGGGAGACATTGAAACCGCCGCGAGCGAAGAAGGCGCGACGATCGAGAATGGTCAACCAGCCCGTCCGAGCAGCGAGGCGATCAACATCCAGCACGCCGGACGCAAAATCGCTCCGCGGACGCCGGGGCAAGCGAAGTATGTCGAAACGATTCGCTCGCACGATCTCACCTTCGCAACGGGGCCTGCCGGTTGCGGCAAAACGTATCTCGCTGTCGCCACGGCCGTGGAAGCGTACAAGGCGGGCCAGGTGCGAAAAATTGTCCTGGTCCGTCCGGCTGTCGAAGCCGGCGAGAGTCTCGGGTTTTTACCCGGTGACCTACGGGCCAAACTCAACCCTTACCTGCGGCCGTTGATGGACGCGTTGGGCGAGATGGTGGATTACGATCAAGCTCGCGGATTGATGGAACAGGACCTGATTGAAATCATCCCGCTGGCGTACATGCGAGGGCGAACCCTCAATGATTCTTTTATCATTTTGGACGAGGCTCAGAATACAACCGTTGCGCAGATGAAGATGTTTCTCACCCGCCTGGGTGAGCGTAGCAAGATGGTGGTCAGCGGCGATACGACGCAGCTTGATTTGCCGCGTGGGGTGCGAAGTGGATTGCGTGACGCTCTGTACCGCCTTAACAAGATCAACGGGATTGGTGTGATCCGTTTAGGGGCAAATGACATCGTTCGCCACCGGTTAGTCCAGTCAATCGTCGAAGCTTATGAGGCTTCGCAGCGACGAGAGGAACTCGGCGAGGTACTGAGTTTCGACGATGGTGCCGACCACCAGCCTTGAGCGGATTGGAACGACAATCATGAGCACTGCCAAAACACAGCGCCGGGAAAGAACGCATCGAATCCCTCGGCATCCCTAAGCCAAAATGGGCGACGTGGTGGACCAAAAGTAACAAGAGCAATCTTGCGGTTCGCTATGCCCTCGCCATCGTTGCTGCGACCGCGTTGCTGCTGCTTTGTCGTACGTGGCAACCCGCGTTTGCGTACCGGCTGGGAGCTATTCCTGCTCGCGATATGCTCACGCGCGTTACGTTTCAAATCCCTGACCGCGTGGCAACCGACGATCAGCGCGAACGGAAACGACGTGAGGTGCTGACGCTGTACCGAAACGATCCTAATCGGATCGATCAGCTTCGGGAAACGCTGCGCAACCAATTGTTTTCGATCCTCGGTGCGTCCTCGTTCGATCAGCTCGGCAGTAAGGAACAGGATACGTTAAGGGAGGATCTGCGCGAGTCAGCCGATGCAGCACCTCCTGGAACAACGACCGGCGAAACGGCGGTAGCTCCTCAGGAACCATTCGCAGTTCAGACCCCCGAAGAGCGATTCGCGTTGCTCAAGGAGGTATTTAGCAAGGACCCCGAGTTGAAGGAGCTTGACGCGGCACTGGATATATCAACCAAGGAACTCTACACCAATGGGGTGCTGCAGGCTCCGAAGCATTCACCTGAGCAGGGTTCGCAACGGATGATCCGCGTCTTTGAGGGCGAGAAGGCCGATGAGGCGGTGCCAGTCGAATTGAGTAAAGTTCGCATTGCTGAATCGTCTCGCGAACTCAATACGAAATTAAAGGACGAGTTCCGTCGGCGGTTTCCCAAGGAGGAAGGAAAAACAGATGAAGGGCAGATCGCTGCTGCGATGATCGGGAACTGGTTTCGTGACAAATTGCCCGAGTATGAAACGCTCACCTACGACGATGATTCCAGTCAAGTGGCGCGGGAGAAAGCCGCAGACGCGGTGGAAACAGTGCAAATGACGTTCTACTCGGGCCAATCAAAATTGGCCGATGCGGGCAAACCGTTGTCGCCGCGCGAACTGTTGCACCTGCGCAGTGAATGGGCCACCCTGGTCGAGAACATGCCACTCTATGACAAGGTCGCTCGCGTCCTGGCCTATGGGGGAATGATTGTCGCCCTCTATCTGCTGTGCGGCACCTACCTGTGGTTCGTCGACGATCGCACGATCCTGACGGATCCCCGTAAGCTCGCCAGGCTGCTCGCTTTAGCCGTTGTCACGATCGTGCTGAGCTATTATGCATCTCGTGACGATTGGCGCGCCGAACTCGTGCCGCTAGTGCTGGCGTCGATTACCGCCGCAGTCGTTTACGGTCGCGATTTTGCACTGTTATTAATGTCCGCGGCAAGTCTCAGTTTGACGTTGCTCTTGGGTGCCGATTTATCCAACTTTGTTGTGATGATGGCCGCCTGTACGTCATGCACGTTGTTGACCGGTCGCATCCATAGTCGCACGCACCTGATCACCGTTGCGATTCTAGCTGCATTGATCACCATGCTAACTACCGTCGGCGTGGGTATTGTGGCGGGGCAAACGCTGTCTTCGGGTGGTCCGGGCGATGCGCTCGAGCCGTTGTTCTTGGGTGGTCCGCTCTACCTCGTCTTAAAAGGTCTCGTGAGCGAAGCGGCCTGGGCGGGAATGTGCATCGTCGTCTCCGCCCTTGCAATGACGGGATTGCTACCACTGGTGGAAAAAGCTTTTGGCGTACAAACCGACCTATCGCTATTGGAACTTAGTGACGCCAGTCACCCGCTGCTGCGGCGTTTAGCTCAGCGTGCACCGGGAACTTATAATCACTCGATTAACGTGGCCTCAATCGCAGAATCGGCCGCCGATGCGATCGGTGCGAACGGATTGCTTGTCCGTGTGGGAGCTTACTTCCATGATATCGGCAAAATGTTCAAACCGGAGTATTTTATCGAGAACCAGAGCGCGGGAATCAACCAGCACGATTCCCTTCAACCGGCCATGAGTACGCTCGTCATCATCGCGCACGTGAAAGACGGTGCCGATCTCGCCCGCAATCACCACCTTCCCGAACCAATCATCGACTTTATTTTGCAGCATCATGGCACGACGCTGGTGGAGTATTTTTATCGCGAGGCAGCACGGCGGAGCGAAGAAGATCCTAACCGCGAATCGGTTAGTGACAAAGATTTCCGCTATCCGGGTCCGAAGCCGCAAACTCTCGAGGCCGCCGTGCTGATGCTGGCCGACACAGTCGAGAGCGCCTCCCGTACACTCGTCGATCCAACACCGGCCCGGATCTCTAACCTGGTCGAAGCGATTGCTCAAAAGAAAGTTGCTGACGGACAATTTGATGAGTGTGGTTTGACGTTCTCGCAGCTCCACCGGGTTCGTCAGAGTTTGGTGAAATCGCTAACTGCGATCTATCATGCCCGCGTCAAGTATCCCGGCCAACAATCCGCATGATCGTCGTGACAATGCGCAAGTATGACTGAGCATGAGTGAAATCGAAATTACAATCGACGCAGGCGTGCGTGCCCAAGTGCAGCGGCACTGCACGACTGCGCATCCAATTAACCCTGAAATGATCGGAGCCGCCGTGCGAGCGGCGGCCTCGCTGGGCCGGTGCAGCGATTGCCGCATCGGCGTCCGCGTCACAAATGATCGGACGATCCACGATCTCAACCGCCAATTTCTCGATCATGATTATCCCACCGATGTGATCAGTTTTCCCTACGCGCTCGCTCCGCCTCTCGTTGAAGGTGAGTTGGTCGTCAGCATTGATACCGCTGAGGTTCAAGCACCGGATGCGGGTTGGTCAGTTGCCCAAGAGTTACTGCTTTACGTCATCCACGGCACGTTGCACTTGGTCGGCTATGATGATGTAGAGGACAGCGACCGCGCCGCAATGCGGGAAGCTGAATCCCAGGCACTGTTGCTTCTATTTCCTCGTTCCGATTTCTTGTCCGCATGAGTCATCTTCCACTCTGGGCCGCCGTGGCCTGGACGATTTTCGGTTTTCTCCTGGGTAGCATCGGTGGCCTTGGCGTTGAGTTGATCGACGGCTTCGCCGGGCGATCGTTCGAAGTCTACTGCCGGGTGAAAAAGAATCGCGACCGCTTTGGTTCGGTGCTCGACCATCAAGACGCGGCCGTCAGCGGTAGCGATTACCTGCGAATGATCGGCACGGTGCTGTTCCTAATGTTCGGCACGATCGCGGTGATTGACTACTTTGGTGAAGGCGCTCGAACACTCATTGGATGGGGTATCGTCGCAGGTGTACTGATGATGTTGACGCACCTCTGGCTGCCCGTCGCCGTGACGCGTTTTACGTCTGCGCCGCTGCTCTATTACACCTGGCCGTTCTGGTTCACGCTATCGATCGCGATGCGACCGCTGCAGGCTCCCGGCGAATTACTGGAGATCATGACCCGGCGCCTCGCTGGGAAGATTGAAACGGAGGACGAAGACGAAGAGCAGCTCGAGGACGAAATTCGTACGATTGTCGCAGCGGGCACGCGCGAAGGCTATTTCGGACCCGGTGTGCGTGAAATGATTCAAGGCGTGATGGAGCTTCACGAAGATACCGTCGGCCACATCATGACCCCTCGCGGTGACGTGGAGGCAATCGACTCGACGAGCTCCTGGGCAGACGCATTTGCCAAGATTATCTCCAGCGCTCGGACGCGTTATCCTGTCTATCAAAGTACGATTGACGATGTCGTTGGGATTTTGTTCGTCAAGGATCTCTTGCCGTTTCTGGTGTCCGAAAGCATGCCCGAGCAGCCCATTCAAGAACTCTGCCGCCGACCGTGGTCGGTCCCCAAGGACCGTAGTGTCGAATCGTTGTTGCGTGAATTTCTGCACAACCGATCCCATATGGCGATCGTCGTTGATGAATTTGGCCAAACGGCAGGCGTCGTTACGATTGAAGACGCCCTGGAAGAGATTGTCGGTGAAATTGTCGATGAGTCTGATGAAGAGGAAGAATACGAGATTCGCATCATCGACGATGACACCATCGAGGTCGATGGTCGCGTCATGATCGATGATCTCAACGAGCTAGTTCACTGGGGCATACCCGAGAGCGAGGACTACGAAACGATTGCCGGATGGGTGCTCTACAACACCGGCGCGATCCCTGACGCGGGCAGCAAATTAATGCTCAGCGATCTAGAAATCGAAATTTTGCGAGCGACTAACCGCAAAATCGAAGCCATGCAACTCCGCCGCGGCACCGAGGGGGGTTAGCTCCATTGCTCGGCACGTAAACTTTACCGCGATCTTGAACTCTACCGCGATCTTGGTAGTTCAAGAACCGTTTGGCGTGCCACATGGTTTTGCCTTAAGGCCGCAGCCTGGTCGTCTCATCCACTGGCAAGTCTCGGTCGCTCTTTGGACCGGAGTCACTCTCCGCATGCGATTTTTTCAGTAACAACTCACTCGAATACGCCAGTACATCGACGGCGATATCTGCAATGATGGCGCGGCCTCGCGCTAGCCAAGCGGCCGCGAATGACCAAACCGCGATCCACTCCATCCAAAATAGAAAGTGGTAGGAGGTGAGCCATTGTTTCCAGTGATCATTTAGCAAGAAAAGGTAGATGCCCATTGTGAGCATGCTCAGCAGAATCACGATGCCGCTGGTGCGGTAAATCCATTTTCGCTCCCACAGATGCGGCTCGGCCTCCCATTGGGACTCACGCGGGAAGTGGTATAGCGAATAGAACGCGAGCGTCAGGAAGAAGACACCACCACTGAAGGTGTGCAGGTATCCGTTCATCGACTTCTGCAGCAGGGGGTCGCTGTGGAAGTCCAGGGGGCATAGCGCGATGCCCAAAGCGGAAATGCCGCCGAGATTGGCGGTCCAGTTCTCCGCCCATCCGTACCCTTGGTAGCAGAACAGAAAAACACCGATCGCACATAGCGTTCCCACAAATACGTCTCGCATCCCCGTGTGGTAGTAGCTGCTCATATTGTCCTGGATCGGGATCCCCGCAATCCAGCCACCCACCAACAGCACCACAGGCAGCGCCAGACCACTGACCCCGATCGCACGACGGATCGTCAGATAGGAAACGACCAGCACGTTGGTCTGGTCAGGTAAATCTGGAATCACACGCAAGTAGGTGTACCTCATCGCAAAAACAGTCGATAAACCGGGTTATTTGACTCGTCGGTACAGCGATACCCCAACGAGTCGATGAACTCTGCGAACGCAGGCAGTTCTGCCTCAGGAACCTGGATGCCTACCAAGATACGTCCGTAGTCGGCACCCTGATTTCGGTAGTGAAACAGACTGATGTTCCAGTTCGGATGCATGGTGGAGAGAAATCTCATCAGCGCCGGGCCGCTCGGGAAACTCAAAGCGATAGAGACGTTCGTTCTCGCTGAGCAGGCTGCGCCCACCGACCATGTACCGCAGGTGTGCCTTCGATAGATCGTCGTCACCGAGATCGAGAGTCGCAAAACCCTCGGCCGTGAGTGACTCGCTGATCGCGGGGACCTCGGCGCGATTTTGAATCGTCAGCCCCACCAAGACGTGAGCCTCCTTTTCATCCGAGAGCCGGTAGCTGAACTCGGTCACGTTTCGCTGACCGATCGTTTGGCACAGCCGCATGAAACTACCGCGAGCCTCGGGGATCGTGACGGCGAACAACGCTTCGCGTCCCTCACCCGCCTCGGCCTGCTCGGCGACAAAACGCAACCGATCAAAGTTCATATTCGCGCCGCACGTGATCGCCACGAGTACTTCGTCTCGAAGATCGTGCTGAGCGATGTACTGTTTCATTCCCGCTATCCCCATCGCGCCTGCGGGCTCGAGAATACCGCGTGTATCTTCGAACGCGTCTTTGATCGCGGCGCAGACGGCATCGGTATCGACAGTGACAAAGTCGTCGACGAGTTCGTGCGTCAGCCGGAATGTCTCATTGCCAACTTTCTTCACCGCCGTGCCGTCGGAGAACAAACCCACATCGGCCAGCGGCACGGGGCGGCCCGCTTGGATCGCTTGAATCATTGCATTGGAATCGGACATCTGCACACCGATCACCTTGGTCTCGGGGCGGACGGCTTTGATGTACGCCGCGACTCCCGAGATCAGCCCACCACCGCCGATGGCCACAAACACAGCGTGTATCGACCGTTGGTGTTGACGAAGGATTTCCATGCCGATGGTCCCCTGCCCCGCGATCACGTCGGGATCGTCGAAGGGATGAACGAACACGTACTGATGCTGCTCCATCAATTCCATCGCGTGGTCATAGGCATCGGAGTAGCTGTCGCCATGCAGGATGACTTCGCCGCCCAGTCCCACAACGGCATCCGCTTTGAGCGACGGCGTCGTGACTGGCATCACGACGACAGCCCGGCAGCCCAGCTGGCGGGCGCTCAATGCGACGCCCTGCGCATGGTTCCCGGCCGAGGCACAAATCACGCCGCGCGCGAGTTGGTCGTCCGACAGATGAACCATCTTGTTGTACGCACCCCGCAGTTTAAAACTATGCACCGGCTGGGTGTCTTCACGCTTGAGCCAAACCTGATTTCCCAAACGGTTCGACAACCGTTCGGCTCGATCCAGCGGCGATTCAATCGCCACGTCATAAACGCGGGCGTTGAGAATTCTTTGCAAATAGTCCAGCAATCGCGTGTCCATGGGTCCTCGTCGTGATTCGGCGCAGCGTGGCAAATGGCGCATTCGGGCATCGTATCGGATTACTGGTGAGTAGACGAGTCTCTCCAATTGCTCGCTCCAATCGTCCAGCGACGATTCAAGCGTCTCTAAATGGTCTTCGTCGAAATCAAGCCATTTGGCTACCAGGACAAGTACGATGGTGGTGATCGGCCACGTTGCCGCAAGGGCTAAAACTGGCAAACCTCAATTTCTGCGTTCTTCGATCAGAGCACGTTAATCTTGACGAAATGTGCGTGCGGCGATGCGACATTCGATCGCAGCAACCGTATCATCAGCAACGAATCATTCGCGATGAACACTCGATCGAGCTATTCATTCTTCCGACCAACCCACGATAGACGAAGTCGTCAAAGCTTTGGGTCACGTAACACCGTCTGACTCTGGCGAGATTGCCTACCTTCAATGCAAAAAACATCATGACCCACCAACCCAAAACCCAATGCACTATTTGTGGCAAACTCTACTCGCTGTCCGAATTGACGCCGGGACGGTTCATGCGTCCATTGGTCACGGAACGAATTGTCGCGGAACACCCGCAATGGAACGATGACTCGTACATCTGCCACAACGACTTAAACCACTATCGAAGCCAGTACATCCAAAACGTCCTCGAAAAGGAACGCGGCGAACTTTCGACATTAGAACAAGAAGTCGTTGAGAGTCTGCGACAGCATGATTTAATCACTGCGAACCTGAACGAAGAGATTGAAGATCAGTCAACGATCGGGCAAAAACTCGCCGACAAAGTCGCCAGTTTCGGCGGAAGTTGGACATTCATTATGCTCTTCGGCAGCGTGTTGATTAGCTGGGTGATGATCAACTCGATATCGCTGCTGGGGAATTGGATTGCAACGCTGTCCGGCTTGCCCACGGGACTCGAGAAGCCCTTTGATCCGTACCCGTTCATTTTCTTGAACCTAGTGTTGTCCTGTTTAGCGGCTATTCAAGCACCGATCATCATGATGAGCCAAAACCGGGCCAGCGAGAAAGATCGGTTGCATGCGGAGAACGATTACCGAATTAACCTGAAAGCGGAACTCGAGATTCGTCACTTGCACTCCAAGATGGATTTGTTGCTCACCCATCAATGGCAACGATTGCTTGAAATCCAACAAGTGCAAACGGACTTGCTGGAAGAACTGAGCGATCGCAATTAGCTATCATCGATCGATCTCTTCCACAGGTTCGAGAAACTGGCGAATCAGTCCGATACTTCGGAATCATTCGCATGATTGCAGACTGATCTAGGAAAGGGCAACCGTATATGCGACCCCAATCGCACATCCCCAGCGAGTGGCTTTCGGATTACCGCACAATTTCGGACCGAAGAAATGCTAGGAAGACGAGCCCGCCTCCCTGAAACGGCGGGGCAGCCCGTTGCTCATTCACATCCACCAACCCGATCCAAAACCCTTACTGCTTCTTGGTCGGCTGCACGTTGAGGATTTTGAGGTCGGGCAAGGAGGTGAGGAATCGGCGACCGTAGGGTTTCGTTTTGATGCGTCCGTCGAGGACGACGACCATGCCCTCGTCGGTGCGGGTGCGAATCAGGCGTCCGAATCCTTGCCGGAACTTGATTACTGCTTCGGGAAGTTGATAATCTGAGAACGGGTTTCCGCCGGATGCCTTGATCGCTTCCAAACGGGCTTCGAGCAGTGGGTGATCAGGTACCGAAAATGGGAGTTTCGTGATGATCACATTCGTTAGGGCGTCGCCGGGGACGTCGACTCCCTGCCAAAAGCTGTCCGTGCCCAGAAGCACGCCACGGGGGTTTTCGCGAAACGCCTCGAGCAACTGTGTCCGGTTGCGTTCGCCAGCTTGCGAGTACAATTCCAGATCGCGTTCGATCAACCATGGTGTGATCGCTTCGGCGCAACGCCGCAGCAATGCGTAGCTGGTGAAGAGTACGAACGTGTGCCCGTCGCAGTATCCAGCAAAGCGTTTGATCTGTTGTGGGATCGAACGTTCGAACTCTTCACGATGTGAGGAGGGATCGGGTAAGCCATTCACGATCACCAGTTTGGCTTGCTTTTGATAATCGAATGGGCTGCCGACTTGCAAGTTTCGTCCACCGGTGAGGCCGACTCGACTTCGGAAGAACGAGAAACGTTCTTCGTCGCCGCTTGCCAGCGTCGCGCTGGTCATGATGACTGAGTCGATGTCTTTGTTTTGAAACAGTTCGGCACGGAGTGTTTCGCCAATGTCGACAGGCGAGGCGGAAAGGGACACTCGATCCATGCCGCGGCGGTTGCCGGTCTTCTCGACCCAGTAGACGCATTCGTGTTCGCTCTTTTGAGCGAGCCAATCGCGCAGTCCTCCGGCGAGGGCGAGTAGACGATCGTGAGCAGATTGGAAGTCCTGGCGGTCGGACTCATTCTGTTGTGCATCGGCGTGGGCGCGGAGTTTACGGGCAAGCTTCTCCATTGGCTCGCTCAGCGGATTGTCGACTAGGTCTGGTTCATGAACGCGGCCATTACGTGACTTGGTTTGATCGAACCAATCGAGCACGTCGGCAAACAGATTGCTGGCGGCATATCGGCACCGCTCGACTTCCGATTGCAGGCCTTGCAGCTCATGCGCCACCAACAATCCCTTTTGTTGCCGATCATTGTAAAGTCTGTCGAACAGATAGTCGAACTGACCGCTGGTCAGGCGAATTCCAAGATGGTCCCCGGCGACGGCCTCGATGGTGTGACACTCGTCGAGCACGACGACATCATAATCGGGTAAGAGTGAGAACCCTTGCCGCCGCATCGCCATGTCGGTGAACAGCATGGCATGATTGACGATCATGACCTGAGCATTCTGGGCGCGTCGACGGGCACGAAAGTAGAAACAGTTTTTGAACTCGGGGCATTTGCTGCGGAGGCAGTTTCCGGTATCGCTGCGGACTTCATCCCACACCGTACCATCGGGTTTCACCGGCAGCGTAGCGAGTGATCCGTCGCCGGTCGTCTTGGACCAGGTTTGAACACTGCGGAGTTGCTGCATCTGAAAATCGTTAGCCATCAATGAGGTGGACTTGGCCACCGCCCGCTGCATACGGCGAAGCGACAGATAGTTGCCACGTCCCTTGACGAGGACGGCGGAGAATTCGCGTGGGATCACGCTGGCCAGCAGCGGGACGTCTTTGCCGACGAGTTGCTCTTGCAGGCTTATCGTGTGCGTGGAGATCAGGACACGGCGGCGTTTTTTAGGTTCGTCCGACGATTGCTTCAGTTTGTCAGGGTCAATTCTATCGTCGAGTTCGTCGTCGTCGCCTGCTTCGCCGGCAGCGAGTGATTTGCCATCGGGATGTCTGGGGCCTGCCGCCGGTGCCGTGTCGCTTTGGTTGGCGGTCGCGTGCAGGATGGCGGGGACGAGGTAGGCAAAGCTTTTGCCCGTGCCCGTGCCGGCTTCGACGACCAAGTGTTCTTTGGCAGCGATCGCGGCAGCGACTTCGCGAGCCATGTCGAGTTGCTGCTGGCGTGGTTCGTAGTTGTTGAGCCGGCGGCTGATGCTGCCACCGGGGCCAAGAATCGCATCGACGTCGAGATCAGGTTGATCCTGCGGTGGCTGTGTTGGCGGATTCGGCGGCGGATCAGTCGGTGGACTCACGAAACGGAATCCCCGCGCGCGGCATGGGTGCCATTGCTTGCCTGGCCCCCGTCAGTACCAGCCGACGTCAGCGGGCGATCGTAGATCCGGTGTGTCTTAGAGCAGGTCGCCCCGCCCCGCTGGATCGTGCCACGGGAGAGCTGATTGCTCTCGAGCACCCAGGAGAACTCGCCCATCTGGATACCAAAATCAATCGCGGCGGGCACGATCGGATACAGCGTGACCAGACCGAGGCCCCATTTTTGATATTCCGGCAACACGTTCGCGCTGACCATGCGCAAACGAGTCAGTTTTTTGCGACCCATGAGCAGATGCAGCCACCCCAGTGGCAGCAGCTTCCCGCCGATACGGCGGATGATGGGGTTGTAGTCGAGCAAGCCGAATCCAGCACCGACCGGTTTGCCATCGATCTCAGCGATGCTGGTCAGTTCGGGGATCAAGAGCTGCTTCAAGCCTGCACTTTGCTCGTCCACTTCGGCTTCGCTCATTGGAACGTAGCCCCAAGTTTGCTGGAGCGATTTGTTGTAAATCTCCAGGAAAATCCGTACGTCCTCGTTGAAGTGCGAGCGGCGGAATCCGCCGCGTGCTCGTTTTGAATCGCTTTTGTGCCTCTTCGATGATGAACATCAATTTGGGGTCGAGATCGTTGAGAATGTCAATGCTCGCTTCGTAACTGAAGACATCCTGAATCTTCTTAAATCCCGCCCCCTTAATCAGCGACTCGTAGTAAGGATGGTTGTACGTGATCAGGAATGTTGGCGGTGTGTCGAAACCGTCGACGAGCAGACCGACTTCGTAGTTCAAGCTGGGGTGAATCGGACCGCGGGCGATCGTCATGTCACGCTGTCGCAGCCAATCGCAGGCGGTATCGAGTAATACACGGGCAGCTTCAGGGTCGTTCTCACACTCGAAGAACCCAAAGAACCCGACTTGATCTTTGTGGGCTCGGTTATGAGCATGATTGACGCAGGCCAGCAATCGCCCGATCACCTTATCATCACGGCGGACAAGAAACGTTTGTCCTTCGGCGTCGAGCCAGAACGGATGTGGTTTGAAACCGACGAGTTTTTTTCGCTCGCTCCATAGCGGGGGAACCCAATTTGGATCATCGTGATACAGACGTCGTTCGAGTTCGAGAAACGCTTTTTGATCGCGACGGTTTTCGACTGGGCGGCAGATGACCTCCGACATGACTGGTTTGATTTCGTTGAGACGGATGGGGGCGGGGAAACGGTGATCGGGTTTCACATTTCGACTAACAACTCGGCATTGTGAATTTCCGCGTGTCAGCTCGGAAGAGCTGGGCCGTCGGGCTACGACGTTTGTCAGCTCGGACGGACGGAGCCGTCCGGCTACGATGGTCATTAGGATAGCAAATCGAACTGAATCAGCCCATCGCGATATTTACGAAGGACGTCTTCTTGGAAATTATCCGTAGCAGCCAAAATGCGACCATTCGCCGCCTCGTAGGATTGCGCAACAACCGCCGCCGCCGCGCCGCAGGAATAATCTTGGTCGATGGGGCGAGAGAAATACGGCGGGCGGTGGAAGCTGGACTTGTGCTGCGTGGGTTCTATGAGCACGTCAATGCGTCAGGACATGGTATCGCCGACGGACCGGATTGGCAGTTCCTGCGCAGCCACGCGGTCGACGCGGGCGTGCATCGCGGCATTTGGGGCGATCTATTTTCCAAGGTCTGCTATGGTGACGCGGTCGATCGCTGCGTTGCGGAATTCGAGGCCCCAGGTGACTCCGTTTCCGATTTGCCCCCGCTCAGCCCGGGACTGATTTTGGTACTCGATGGTGTGGAGAAGCCGGGAAACGTCGGGGCTGTTTTTCGTACCGCTGATGCCGCGGGAGTATCCGCCGTGCTGTTGAGCGATTGCCCGAGTGACCGTTTTAATTCCAATGCGATACGTGGATCGCTGGGGGCTGTGTTCACCGTACCATCGGCAGCAGGTAGCCAGCACGAGATTGCCGATTTTCTCGCTCGTGAAGTCGATGCCGTAATGGCGATGCGTGTGGAGGGATCTCAATCGCTATACGACGTGAGCTTGCGATCGACGGGGCCGCATGGCCGGATTGCGGTCGTGTTGGGTAGCGAAGCCGATGGACTGGGCGACCGCTGGCAAAGCTGGCCAAGATTGACTGCCGATAACCGAGCGGATATTGCAAACACGCGAATTGGTGGCATTCATCTGCCGATGGCGGGCCGCGTCGACAGTCTGAACATTTCCGTATCTGCCGCCGTTGTCGCGTATGAAGCCGTTCGACAACGGCATAATTCCTAGCAAACGCACTGCTGCCAGGGTCGTTTCACGTCGAACCATCGCATCATTAAGAAGAATCGCTAACGTCAGCGAGATCGGTCGACGATAGAAAGGAATGTCTGGCGCTGTCAAAGTAAAAGTGAGGCGAGCCAGCGCAGGAAATGTGCCGGGGGGGTACTTGGACCTAGTGGTCGTGTGTGGAAGGATTCCGTAGTGGACAGAGATAAGCCAAGAGAGCAATGCCGCAGCGATTGTCGAAATCGATGGGTTTCTCCGCAGCGCATGCGGCTTGCAAATTCGCTCTGTGCGAACTATCTCAAGCTAAGAGCCGGTGCAACACTTTGTGCACTTTCGTGCGGCGTGATGGGCGGGATTGCAGTTGCCGATAGCGGGCAAATTGTCACCACACCGTCAGTTAATCTTCAAGTTTCCGAGATCCGTCTCAAACCGATAGGGGCAACGATCTCCTTTCAGACCATTGCGCGGCCCCTTGCCGAGCGAAATCGTGAGGCGTCCATCCAAGACCGGGCTCAAACTCACCCGACTCCAATTCAGCTCGATCCGATGACCGGTGAGTCAGACAAGATGCTGGAGCCGCCCGTCTTTGCTGGTCAGGACCTGCCGCAACGTTTCGCCGATGTTTATGCCAGCGAGTACGAACCCACGAAACCGCAGTTTCTGTCGATTCGAGGATTCGAATTAAAGTCGACTACGAATAGTCCCGCTGTAGCCTGCGAGAAACTCCAAAAGCCTGGCGAGTCGCTTGACAACGCCAAGAAAACGATGAGCAAGGACATTGAACAAGTCAACAGTCCGGGTGCGGCGAAAGAATGTGTCAAGCCCATTGATAGTCTGCCCCTCCTGCCGGTTCCTAATGGTCAGTGGGTGACGTCGAAGTCGAATGACAACGACCACCAGAAACGGGCTGCTCAGCACATCGAGTTGACGGCGCCACGCACGATCTCAGTCGCGCAGGTGACGCGATTGAGCACGCCTCATGCGGGCGTAAGCGTCCCCGCCAAACTGGCTAGTTACGCTCGGTATGTCCAAACGGCGACTCCACAGCCGAGAGTTGCCGCACCGCCAATTCCTCTGGCCAAGAAACTCAGTGCCACGGAATTGATGATGAAAGAGATTCACGACCAATATCCCGACGCTCAAGTCGTATTAGCGAATGCGGATGGCGAATTGGTAGTGCGGGGCATTTGCAGCAACCGTAAACACGCCACCGCGATCATCCGAATGATTCGCAGCCGACTGCTGATTCCGGTGGATGACTGCTTGGTCGTTCAATAGTCATCAAAATAACTACTCACCGTTCATCCTTGTCGGTCGTCCGACCGACAACCCATGTCTCGAGGTTCGATCATGAACATTCCTTGGATTCCGCTCACAAGCCAACGCGTCGGCGAATCAATTCGCTGCACTCGCCTGGGCATGGCTGCTGGCCTGGCGGCACTTTCATGGTCACTCAGTGGCGGTATCGCGGACGCTCAGAGCCCTCGTACAATGCAACATGACGGTCGTTCGTTTGAGGTCGTGCCCGCCTCCGAGATGTCGAGTATGTTTGACGTGGCCGAGGGTGAGACGATTATATCAGAGTTTGATCAAAACTTCCCGATGGTCCAGGGCAGCCAGTTCGCCGGCGGCTCTTGTGGCAGTGGCCAATGCGAGGGACAGTGTGGAGGCACTTGCGGCAGTGGTAGCTGCAGCGGCGGTAGTTGTGGCGGAGGTTTTCTAGGTCGGCGTCGCAACAACTGTGGTGGTCCCTGTTCGGATTGCAATCCATTTTGCTACGGGCGCATCGAAGCAGTCTCCATGCGCCGCGACGGACTGGATCGCTTCACACGCTCTCGTGCACTCGGCCTCTTGCTCGACGAGCCTGACTTTGAGGCCGCCCCACGCATCACGATCGGAACCGCGCCGGACTGTGTCAGCGGATATGAACTGAGTTTTGTTGGACCCTTGAACTTTGATACCAATCGCACTGTCATCGGAGCGAGTGGTGGGACACTTTTAAGCGACACCAACGCATCCGACATGATTTTCCGACTGTTCGACGACCCCACGAATCCAGCGGTAGCTCCAAACAGCGTTCAGTTCCAGCGCTACCAATCCGATTACTGGAGCGTTGAAGCGAGCAAGACATCGATGGCCTGGGATATTGCCAAGCTGCTGTTTGGTCCACGGTATATTCGGTTTGATGAGCAATATGATTACATCGGATCGAGCTTGAATGCGGGTGCTCCTGTTGCTGTTCCACCTGCACCCATCAGGAATGGTGGTTCGATCTATTCGAGAACACGAAACAACCTGTTCGGATTGCAAATAGGCGGGGATGTCTTCAAACCAATCTGCCGGTCGACTTCGGCGTATTTGCGCGGCCGAGCCGGTGGCTACTACAATAACGCCGAATCGACCACGTACGTCAACAACGTAGTGACAGTACCGGGGGATCCACCAATCAACGTCGCTCGCTACGGTGGCAACGATACCCACCACGGTTTCTCCGCGATGTTTGAACTTGGCGGAGGGTTGCAGTACCAAGTCAGCGAAATGTTTTCGATCCAGGGCGGCGGTGAACTGTGGTATCTCAGCCACGTCGCCACGGCAGCAGATCAAATTCCATCACAAGTCGGGGTCGGCACGTCCTACGGTGGAACACGCGCCAGCGACGATGTGCTCTTCGCCGGTTTCAACGTCGGTGCGACAATGAAGTACTAGCGATCATATGCGTCTGCTACTGCTTTATTGACTATCTCGCCGTGATGGATGTTGAGGGCGGAGGTCAGTTCCAGATCATCCGGTAGAGACGTGTTGCCTTGTCCTGCCAAACGCAACACGTATGGCAGGGTCGCGTTGCAGAGTGCGTACGTACTCGTGCGACCGACCGCACCAGGCATGTTGGCGACGCAGTAGTGGACAACATCGTCGATGATGAATGTTGGATTCTGATGCGTTGTCGGACGGCTCGTTGCAATGCAGCCGCCTTGGTCGACTGCGACGTCAATGATCACGCTGCCGTGTTTCATCAATTTCAAGTCCTCCGCGTGAACGAGCTGGGGTGCTTTGCGCCGGGGATCAGCACCGCTCCGACTACCAAGTCAGCTCGCTGGATTTCATCCAAGACAGTATGTCGATCGCTGAAGAGCACATTCACGTTGGCGGGCATGATCTCATCGAGGTATCGCAGTCGATCGAGGTTAACATCGAGGATCGACACGTTGGCTTGAAAACCGGCCGCAATCCGGGCCGCGTTGGCACCGACGACACCACCACCGAGAATCGTGATATGCGCAGGTGCAACTCCTGGAACACCACCGAGGAGGATGCCGCGTCCCATCTGCGGCTTTTCGAGATACTTGGCACCTTCCTGGATACTCATCCGTCCAGCCACTTCGCTCATTGGCGTCAGCAATGGCAAGCGACCGCCGCTGTCACGCAACGTTTCATAAGCGTAGCAGGATGCTCCCGAGGCGAGCATCGCGTCGGTCAGCAATTGGCTGGCGGCAAAATGAAAGAACGTAAAAACCATTTGCTCAGGACGAATCAACTCGAACTCCGATGCTTGTGGTTCTTTCACTTTCACGATCATATCAGCTGCCGCGAACAGTTCTGCCGCCGTTTCGACAATCGTCGCACCGGCACTGCGGAAATCCTCGTCGGTCATTCCTGATCCTGCACCCGCACCGGACTGGATCAGCACCTCATGGCCCCGCGCAGTCAGTTCCTCGGCACCCACGGGCAGCATGGCAATACGGTACTCGTCAGATTTGATCTCGGTGGGGACGCCAATTCGCATGAGGGAGCCAGAGGTTTAGAGGGATGGGTGTTAAGGGTAATATTGTAGGTGATTGTCGAGGTGCTTCGCTCCTTGTGTCCAAAACCTTCTGATCATCTAAAATTCTTGCTCCCCTCGCCCCGTTTTACGAGCTTGCTAATAGCCCCCCGCCCCCAACCCCTCTCCTCCACGAAGCGCGGGGGAGAGGGGAGAAAGTATGGATTTGCACACTCGGATGACCGCCGACCTACTCCATCGTCTCACCGCCGCTAACGATCATCCGCTACGCTGCGATGGTGACTACGTCTTGTACTGGATGATTGCTCAGCGGCGACTGCACTACAACTTTGCCCTCGACTACGCGATCGAACGGGCGATGGAGTTCAATCGCCCGCTGCTCATTTTTGAGCCGCTACGAATTCGTTATCAATGGGCCAGCGATCGCCTTCATCGATTCGTGATCGAGGGGATGCGGGACAATGCGGCCGCTGCGGAGAAACTCGACGTCGCCTACTTTCCGTACGTTGAGCCCGAGGCTGGGCAGGGAACACCACTGTTGCACCGCCTGGCGAAGCGTGCCTGTACCGTCGTCACGGACGAATATCCGTGTTTCTTTCTGCCGACGATGATTGACGCTGTGAAGACGCGAATTCCTGCTCGACTCGAACTCGTCGATGGGAACGGCATCTTGCCACTGCGACGTGCCGAGAAAACGTATACGGTTGCACACAGCTACCGCCGCTATATGCAAAAGATCGTGCTCGATGAACTCAAGCGAACTCCTGTTGCCGATCCACTACCCTGCGCCGCCCTGCCCCCCGCAGGCCCGAATCTGTTAGACGACAAGATTCTCAAACGTTGGCCGGTTGCCGATCTCGATGATCTGCTAGATGGCAATGGTATTTCAAGACTTCCCATCGATCACACGGTACTGTCCTCGCCGGTTTGTCCCGGAGGGAGCGTCGAAGCCAGGCGGCGGTTGATGGAGTTCCTCAATGATAAACTCAAGGGATATGACGGGGAACGCAATCATCCCGACGAGCATGCGACATCCGCCCTCAGCCCACATCTGCACTTCGGCCATATTTCGGCTCACGAGATGGTGCTGAAACTGCTCGAATCCGAAAACTGGACAGCCGACCAAGCCGGCAGACCCAACGGCAAGAATCATGATTTTTGGAACATTAGCAAGTCAGCTGAAGGCTTTTTGGACCAGATACTCACGTGGCGCGAAGTCGGATTCAATTGTGCGTTCATGAACCCAGCGACGTACGACAAGCTTGAATCGCTACCCAATTGGGCACAGGATACGCTAGCAAAACATGCCGATGACGAGCGTCCTTACTTGTATTCGCTGGAAGAGTTCGAGCACGCACGCACGCACGATGAGCTGTGGAATGCGGCGCAAACAGAGATCGTGCGCACGGGAATGATGCACAACTACATGCGGATGTTGTGGGGCAAGAAGATCTTGCACTGGACCCGTTCGCCTCAGGAAGCGCTTGATGTGATGATTCATTTGAACAACAAGTACGGCCTCGATGGTCGTGATCCCAACTCCTACTGTGGTATCTTGTGGGTGTTGGGACGGACGGATCGGGCGTGGGGGCCGAAACGACCGGTCTTCGGCAGCGTCCGCTACATGACCAGTGACAGCGCCCGCAAAAAACTTCGCCTCAATGCGTATCTCGAACAGTTCAGCCCAGAGTAAATCAGCGTATGCCTTCAACTTCTTCTATTCCGATTGCCGATGCCGAGAAACTAAACTGGCCAACGTTTTCAGTTGCACAGTCGCGCAGGGTGGATCAATTGGCGATCGAGCAGTTCAACATTCCCGGCATCGTACTGATGCGAAATGCGGGAGGTGCTTGCGCCCGGCGGCTCCTCGAAGAACTCTCCGAAGCCTCTCCCACCACAATAATCTTGACGGGCGCGGGGAACAATGGTGGCGACGGTTACGTGGTTGCCAGGACTCTCGCCAAGGCCCAGTGTCCGGTCATTATTTTCTCGTTGGTGCCGACCGAGAAGCTATCGGGCGACGCTAAAATCAGCCACGATGACGCGGTCGCGGTCGGTGTTCCAATCGAGGAAGCGGACGCTAATCAAATAGTCGCGAGGCTTGCAACGCACGACGGCATGGTCGTCGACTGTTTGCTCGGCACGGGTTCTGAAGGCGCACCGCGTAGCCCGTTCGCCGAAGCAATCCGCGCCGCAAACGCCAACGCGTGTCTGCGGCGAGTGGCAATCGACATCCCCTCAGGGCTGAACGGGGATACAGGACAAGCGGCAGAACCGACGTTCCAGGCAGGATTGACGCTGACCTTTGTCACGCCGAAAACGGGCATGAATTTTCCTTCCGCTCGCGCTTGGACTGGCGACATTGAGATCGTCGACATCGGCATTCCGCGGGAATTGAAACGGCAGCTCGGTATCCCCGGATAGCAGGCACGCGAGATACTGGTACGCTGTTGGCGATATTATTCTCGTTCTTCCAACATCCGCAACCAAAAAGCACTCCCTCTCGTGGACCGCGTTCGCCAACTGTTCCAACAAAACGAACTCCATTCACTCGGAAAATGGATCTTCTTGGCGTCGTTGGTGGGGATGGTGGCAGGACTAGGAGCAATTGTCTTTGACGTCCTCGGCCAGACCGTGACACGTTATACGCTGACGCAGTTCGCCGGCTACACGCCGCTGGAGGCTGCGGGTGAGCATGCCCGATTCGCACATGTGACCCAGTCGCTCGACCCCTGGATGTTGGTGGCGATCATGACGTTGGGCGGCCTGGTTTCGGGGATGATCGTCTTCCAGTTCGCTCCCGAAGCGGAGGGGCACGGGACGGACGCGGCCATCGATGCATTTCACAACAAACGCGGTCGGGTGCGTGCGATTGTCCCGATCGTCAAAACCATCGCCTCGGCGATCACGCTGGGCACGGGTGGATCGGGCGGTCGCGAAGGCCCCATTGCACAAATTGGTTCCGGATTTGGCGCATGGCTGGGGACCAAGCTGAAGCTCTCTGGACGCGAGCGACGGATCATGCTGGCCGCTGGCATGGGCGCGGGGATTGGCGCGATCTTTCGCGCACCACTCGCCGGTGCCGTTTTTGCGGGCGAAATTCTCTACAGCGACGCGGATTTGGAAACCGATGTGATCGTGCCGGCCGCTGCCGCGTCGATCATCGCCTACAGCGTGTATGTGCAGTCTTTGCCAGCCGACGTGCGATTCGTCCCGATTTTCGGCGCCGGCCTGCAACATAAGTTCGTCTCGCCGCTCGAGTTGCTGGCCTATCTCGTCCTAGCGGTGGTGCTCGTTCTCGTGGGCGGTCTGTATGTGCGGACGTTTTATGGCACACAGCAACTGTTTCGCAAACTGCCCGTCATCCCTCACGTCCGCCCCGCCATCGGTGCCGCACTGGCCGGTTTGCTAGGCATCGGTCTGCTCCAGATCTTCAAGACCCAGCCAGCAGTTCTCGGTGTTCTGGGAACCGGTTACGGCACGTTGCAAATTGCACTTACCGCCGCCGCTAACCTCGGGATTCCCCTGTTGATCGTGGTCGCATTAATGAAGATCGTGACGACCTCCCTCACCATTGGTTCGGGCGGCTCCGCGGGTGTGTTCGGTCCCTCGATGGTTATCGGTGGCTGTACCGGTGCAGCCGTTGGTTTAGTCATGCAGCAGTTTTTTCCGAATCTCGTCGCGGAGCCAGAAACATTCGCCGTGGTGGGAATGGCGGGCTTCTTTTCGGGGATCGCGAGAGCCCCAATCTCAACCATTATCATGGTTCGTGCCCTGACGGGCGACTTTGGGCTGTTACTACCCACCATGCTCGTGACGACCTCCACATTCGTAATGAGTCATCGATTTCGGCTTTATCAAAAACAAGTCCCCACGCGAATGGACTCGATGGCACACCGAGGCGACTTTATCGTTGACGTTCTCGAAGGCTTGCAAGTCAAAGACATTTTCAATCCAGATCGCAAGGTCACCAAGATCCCCGAAGGCATGACGGTCGAGGACATCGTTCATCACTTAGCCTACAGCAGCCAGAACTATTTCCCGGTGGTCAATAGCGACGAGAAGATGGTGGGGATTTTCTGTGACGATGACGTGCGAGGCTACCTCTACGACGAGAGCCTTTGGAAACTTGCGGTCGCGCGCGACATCATGATCGACAAGTTCCTCTCTGTCGCTCCCGATGACGATCTGAACACCGCCCTGCTCCGGTTCACATCGCATGATCTCGACGAACTGCCGGTGATCGATCCCGATCAACCCGGCGTGTTGATGGGCATGCTGCGTCGTCGCGAGACGATTGCCGCCTATAACCAACGCGTCATGGAATTGAAGCGGGATTACAAAGAAGATGAAGAAGCGATGTCCTAGTTTTCCCACTTCGCCAATTCATCCGACCAGCGTTGCAGTTTGTCACGGTGCTTTTCGATACCCGCGAGCACGGTGAGAAGGATCAAGCCCGTCGTGATGCCAAATACCCACCACGGCCACACCGCGTCGAGTGCTTGACCAGCGTGCCACACCATGCTCGTCACGCCCATGAAAACAAAGATCGCTCCCAGGTACAAAAACGGTTTGATCCGCAGCGCGACCCCCACGAGAACACCGGCCAGCGACAACAGGATCAAAATCACTGGTCCCCAGAGTGAACTACCAATCTCACTCATCAACATGTCGGCCGTGCTGCTGATGTAAATCACCAGCGTTGCACCGTACCGAATTGCTGAGCCCAATGTGCTGTCGAGCTGGTCACGCTGCCAATACGCGACCGCCAGGACACACACGGCGGGCGGAATCAACCAAGCTTGCGGGTGGGTTAAAAAATCCCAACCCGGCATTTGTGTAAGCATCACCCACAATGCGCCGTTCGCTAACACCACGGTTGCGACCCGTGGCAGCCCACGTCTCCACATCACCGATAACACCCCGTAGTAAATTGCGCCAACAATCAGCAAACCTTGATACGAGGTCGTGCCACGATAGAAGGTCCACGACCATGAGTGAGACTCAAATATCGTTGCATAGGCGCCGCTTAGCCAGAAACCGACCACGGGGATCAAGGGCAGGAACATCGCGTTTTTGCGCATGGTCTCTGAAAGCATCCGATCACCGCGCCGAATCGCCCACTGCGTCAAACCCACACTCGCAAACGCTAACAACATCACGACGTACGGCCAAATTTGACGTAGCCCCAAAAACGCCATACCGGTTCGGCATAGGAACACATGCAACCATGCGATCCCCGCAATCACTTGGGCCGCGTACAACAACTGTCTCCGGCGTGAATCGTCCATCCGCAGCCAGTTCACTCGTTCGCCTCGCGTCGTCAAGGAATTGCTGAATCCTGGACCACTCATAATCGCAATGGCTCCAGCCATCAGCGCTAATCCCCCCAGCAAGCACGCCACTATCAAAATTAACGGCTTGCCGAGCCCCGGGATGCCCACGCCGCTTTCACGGAAGATCATTTCCAATCCGAGCATGCACACCAACGCGGCCGCTGTCACACCCGCAGCGAGTCTCCCGCCACGGCGTAAGGCAAGTTGCCAACGGTCTAAAAACGAGCCTCGTAAGAGCTGCGGCACAGCGATCATCAGCAATGCGATCGCGAGCACTCCCGTCATCAGCAGGCGCATCGCCGCGGTTAATAGCCGCATGTTCGCTTCGGGAACGCCGAGAACTGCCAGCAGAAAGATCATCCACAATCCGGTGAGAACACAGCGCCAACGTCGTCGCTGCGCCGCTGCTGAATCGACTGGCGTCGTTTGCTCTGACAACTGAAACAACGACCACGCCAGTACACCGTTCACCAATAGGCTCGTCCGAATCCAATCGGCGGCGGAACCCTCAAAATACAACCAAAGACCGACGAAGGTGGTAATCGACACCAGCCCGACGATCACTCTTTCTATTGCGATGCTCAGCCGATCGACGCCGAGATTCGCGTCGGGATCTTTTTGGATCCGGCGTGCCAATCTCGACCGCAGTCGCTCAGCCCACGGCAACGCACCCACGAGCACGGATGTCGAAACGGCAGCTGACATCGCTGCTGTCACTACGATTAGCTGATCGGAATAGTCGGGCAACCGCGACAACGCTGCCGCAGCCACCGCGACGCCGCCGACGATCAAGCTCATTGAGATCGTCCACATCGACACCGGACGTGTCGGCATGACCGCGGGACGCAGCCATGCCGAGAAGCCAACCACTATTGCAATCAGGCCCTGCACCAAACACATTCCAACTGGAGTTACAAGGTGCCCACGCGGGAAACCGCCTCCATTCACCAGATCGATCAGGCCGAATGCCAGCATCGGCAGCAAAAACCACGACGCGCCCATGTCCGCTCGCGCTGGCTGTTGGTGACCACGCGCGGTCAACCGATCGCTCCGCCACCAAAGGACACAGGCCCCCGTCCAGCCCATCAAGAAGGTGTCGGCAATCAAGTCTGAAGGCCAGGAAATGCCAGGATGGAAAATGAGAATCCAACCACCCGCGACGACGACAAACCACCCGAAAAGACGCGGCAAGATATCGACCGGTTGCAGTCCGGTTGCATTAGCATCTGCGCCACGCGGTAGTGCAAAACGCATCAGTGCAATGGCTCCCGTGACCAATCCAGCAAGCGCCATCCATCCGGGCCACCCCGTGAGCTGATTGGTGAAATGGAAGCCGTTCCATCCGTCGAAAAACGCGAAACCCGTCAAGACAACCGTCTGGAAAACGACATGCCAAACATGCAGTGCAGGCGATTTTCGCCAGACTATGATCGCTGAACCAATGCATCCCATCAGTGCACACCCCATCACAACCAGCTCCGTCTGTGTCGCGGCGACCCAGCCGAGCCTTTCCGCCACGACGGCAATGTGGCCGCTCATGACTACGGGCAGGAACGGGAGATTCGTCAACACACGGGTGCCGTTGACCTCGAGCAGATGAGGCGATGTCAATCGATCGCGGCAGCAGACGACCAAGGCCAATAGTGAGGTGATCGCGCCCAGGGGCAGAGTCCACGCGACCCGCCAGTTTGGAGAGGTGGAATCAAAGATGCCCCATAATACCACCATGGCCGATATCAAACCCACCATAACAATCCAAACCAACGAAAGCGAAGAGCCATAGTCCGACTCCTTCGCCCCTCCATCTGCACGTTCGCCCTGGGAGGTTCGGCTGATTTCGGGCTGCGGACGGTGAGCACGGAATTCCCGTCCCCACTTCAACAATAACCACAGCACACTGCCCCATGCCGACGCTTGCCACCACACCGCTGGGGGAACCGCGAACATCACGGGTACGCAGATCCCGACGCACATCGGCAACAGTATCGCGGATAAGATGCTCGCAGCATGGGCATCATTTTTCCCCGCGAAAACCGCTTCGCTCCCTCCCGAGGAATGCTCAATAGCACCCTCAGGTACCCTCTCGGAAAGTTTTTCTCCGACGAGTCTCCCTCCAGCGAACAAGAGTCCTAGCGAGGATGCCAGCCACCAACTCGCGACCGCCAAAGTGCTCCCGCGATCCGGTACGAGCCCCTCGTTGATGGGCAACCACCAGTTGGACCAGATCAACACGGCCGACCCGAGTGAAATTAGCAAGGCGATTGCCGAAAGCCCGGCCGACCGGTCTAACCGAAATCGCTCGGGAGCTTCTTTGCGAATACGGCCGTTCCCAATCGCGATACACCAGGCCGCTATAATTCCGGCACACGCCAGTGTTGTGGTGTCGACCAGTCGCAGGGATGCAGAATCAGTCAATCGGCATGAGATCACGATCGATACCAACAATCCGCCGATCGCCCCAGTGACACCCAGCCCACGCCGTAGCCACCGACTCGGTTCCCGAACCTGCCAGAGCCACACGCAAAAAGCCGCAACCGCCAACACGCTGATTTGAACCGCGGAATTGCGTAGAGATGCAGATCCGATTGCAGGCTCGTCGCTCAGCCCTGTCCCGAGGGGACCAAGCAAGACAGCAAGGTATCGCCACGTGACCGCGATGAACAGTGATCCAAGGGCCGCCAACGCCAGCCAACCATCGGGCATACCAATCCGCGATGGGCAAAACTTCACGAGCTTTGGTTGTTTCCAACGTATTGCCTCACGCGCGGCAAACCAGCCGACCGCTACGATGACAAAAACGTAAGCCAGGCTCCAAAATGCCTGCCCACTCGTCCAAGCCGATCGCTGCCACAACTCAACACCCAGCTGATCTGTCACAAGGCAGAAAACAGCTCCCGCCGACACGAGCATGGCGAGTTGCAAGTACCTGCGATTGCTCACCGCGATCGACGCGGCAGTAAGGACGAAACTCGCGGCCGAAATCAACCACGTCGCGGACTGCCACGTCGGCACCGAGATCGACGGTTCGCGATCTCCTATCGCCGCCAGGATTGCCAGTGCGCCGACGACACCACAAGCCGAGGCTGCGGCGAATTCCGCCAATCGTGCAACAGACTGGTTTGCCGATGTCCAGCTCGCAGGCCTCTGCAGCGACCACCAACGTTGAAGCGCAATGGCCAGCACCAACATGGAAACGCTCCATCCAAGCATCGCGGGCGCGATTGTGAGAGAAGCAAGGCCAAGGCCGCCATCGGTCCAGCGAATCACGCCCAGACAGGTTATCCAAAAACTCACTCCGGTAACCGCCGTTAGCCATGCCAGGTGAGCATGACGCATCGCCAGCACGGCCGCAGTCACCATCACAATGGCTAAAATGCTGGCTAAACCAGCGACCGGCAACATTCCCAGCCATGCCGGCGGAGCGAAGCTGAGGGCGACCGCCTGCACGCTCGCCACCGCAGCCCAAAACGCCAGCACGACATCGGCCGCCCCCACTGAGCGTGCAACGTTCGCTACCTCCACGCCAGGTGTCCTGCCTATTCGCGCCCTGGCCATTCGCGCCGCCCACATCACACTGCTCAAGCATGCTAAACCAAGCGCCACCATCAACGGTTCGCCCCCGAGCAGCGTCCGCCATACCGGCACATCGCTCCAGGCCAGGCCGCCCAGCCAGGCTGGAGACGAGAGCATCGCCGCGATGCCAAGAGGCACACTCGCGACGAGCAATCGCCATTTCGATTCCAATAGCCATGCCGCCAGAATCAGCGATACCGAAACCGCCGCCGCATGCATCCACAACCAGTCCACACGCTCGATTGAACCAGGTAAAATTGCCAGTACATCACCGATCGCCATCACCACCAGCACCGTCGCGATGTAGCGCGGTGTCGCCCACTTCTTTTCCTCCCAAATTCGCTTTGCATAGCTCGCGTGCACCGCGCCGATCGCTACCCATACTGGAATCGTAGCAATCGCAATTTGGATCCACGCCGCACGCCCGTCCGCTTGATATAAGAATGCGGCATACACAACGAGACTCGCAAACGAAGCCGCAGCCAAACCCATTCGCAACCAGTGATTCTTCCAAAAGCGGCTCCCCACTCTCATTCCTGGAATCGCTTCTAAGTCAACGCGGCAATACCGACGGGCTGGATAGAGCACGGCGATCGCCGATAACACGGCGGGCAGGAAGAGGAAACTTCCCGCGTGCGCCTCCCACACTCGCGCCGCTGTCGGCAGCAATGGTAGACAGAGTGTCGGTACGACAACGCTCGCCGTCAGAGATGCTGCACTACCCCGTCCGACCAGCGCCAGCGAAGCCTGCCATAGCAACCATCCGCAACCGATCGTGCCCACCCCAATCGCCGCTAGCGTTGAAGGCGACAGCAACGAAACCGAATCCACACTCGCCCCCGCCGCTGCCAAGCCCGCCAAAACGCAGAGTGGAACCAGCAACGTGGCAATGATTAACACGGCTCGCGAAGTGTGCCGTAGCTTCCAACGCCGCATCGTGTACAACCCAGCCGCAAAAATCGCAGCATCGCCCGAAACGAATATGAGCGAAGGCACGATGCGGTGCGTCGCTGTCAGCGTGTTCCACAAGCTAACTACCAGCCCGATCGAACAGACCACAATCAACAGCCCCGCGATCAATTCGCCCCAGCGAATGTTGTGCTCGGCCAGAAACGAAGCGATGACTTCCGAAAATGCTCGCTGCGGAGTTGCTGGCGGTCGAGGGGTCACCGGCGGTCGAGACGCCACCGGCGGTGCGTCAACAGGGCGAGGCGGGGGCACCGGCAGAGGTCTCTCGACTGCGTGCGAGTCGTCAAGTAGGATCGGTTCGTCATCTACATCGAGCCCCTGGCCGCCGATTGGCAACGCTACGGCTCCGTCCGGCAGGTGCGTCGGCGCGGGCTTCACGCCTCCCATTCTCGTTAATTCGCGGGCCTGATCCTTCAGCGTGCCCGCCAACTCCTTCGAGATCCCATCGGTCGCATGGAGCGCATTGATCATCCGTTCAAACGCCGCCAGGTCATTCGTCGGGCTTGGTCGCTTCCCGGCATCGGCGGCGGACGAACTCCCAACCGGCACGCTTCTCTCATCCGGTCGAGGTGAGCCGTTTAAAAATCGCCACACGGAACGAGCGACTAGCCAACTGCCATGCCCCACAACAGCGAGAAACGCCCAGGCCACCAGAATGAGCAGAAAATTCGTCATAGAAGTGCCGAGAGTGGCGATAATGCGCAGGAGTGAATGGGTGAACAAGTTCCCAAAGTAGTAAACCTAGCCCGCACAGTGCCCCCCCGTCGAGATATTCTGCGCTAGTTGAGACGCAATTTGTTGAATGTTGGTGTGTCGTCATGGGAGTCTGGGATAGCGGTAGAGTGGATGACGAGTCATCGTGGCAATCGCTGGTGGCAAAAACTCCCTGGGAACCTAATTCTCGGGCACCGGTCGCTGATCGGCTGCGACATGCTTTCGACACTTCGTTCCGACAGAACAGCTTCCGCGCCGGGTGATGAATGAGAACAAAGAAACCGCAGATTCCGCTTTAGAAACGACCGTTCGTGCCGCGATCGCTTGCCTTGGGTAGTTGCTGCTTCTTGGGGTTGCTGACGCACGCGTGCATGAGGCTTTCTTCGGCTCAACTCGAAGGACGAAACATTGTAAATTTTCAACTCGGAGAGTTCGCTAGTGGCAGTTTTCATGAATGACGCCGAGTGGTCCAATGTAAGATAGACCGGTTCTCATGCTGTTCCCATTTTCTTGCGTTGGAAGGCGACGATGTCTGACGAGTCAAACGCACCCGAAGTCGATGCAGCAACGACTCCGCAGTCGGTTCCGATCGGTGCGAGTCCTGATCGTGCTTGGGCGGTCGCGTCGGAATTGCTGATGGTGGTAGTGTGGACGGTGGCGGCGGATTTGCTGATCTTTCGCTGTCGTGGTTATTTTGCCGTCGCAGCTTTCTTTGCGGTAGCTCTCATCGCTGTTACCGTTGTGAACTGGCTCCGGGAGCAACCGATGGCATGCGCGACGCGGCCAGCAGCCTGGAGCCCCACCGCCGTTGCCGGAGCACTGCTTGTGCTCGCGATCGTGCGGCTCGGATGGGAAGGATCGACTTCGTTATCGCTTGTGACCAGCTTCGTTTTGGTAGCACTCGTGCTGGCACTCTCGAATTGGTTGCCGACACTGTCGAATATGGTGACGATGGTCTGCTTCGCTTCGTTCTTGGGTGCCGAGCGATTGCCGCAACTGCAAAAAATGTCACTTTCGAGTCGATTGGCTCCGCCGCGATCGCTGTGGTTATCGGTGCTCTTTCCCGTGATTGCCGTCATCCTGTTTGGTGGCATCTTTATCCTGGCCAACCCTGATTTGGTCGACCAGGTTTCGAGCTGGATCAACCTTTCTTTGACGCGGGTGCTCGATTTCTTCTCGCAAGTCTCGTTTTGGGAAGTTCCCTTTTGTATTGTGGCCTTCTTTGTCGGCGCGGGACTACTGCGCCCTCTCATCCCGGGTGCCGACGATCTGATCCGGCGAATGCTCGGAGATGGGAAACTCAAAAATGTCGAAACAGATGTGGAGGTGTTAGGCGAGGAGCAAAACCCGTTGTACACGCCGTTTCGAAACATGCTGATTGCCTTAATCGGTCTGTTTGCGGCTTACCTCGTGTTTGAGTTCACGACATTGTGGCGACGCGAGTTCCCCCCAGGGTTCTATTATGCGGGGTATGCCCACGAGGGAGCCGCATGGTTGACGATGGCTCTCGCATTGGCAACGTTCACACTTTCGATGGTTTTTCACGACTCGATGTTTCGTGATCTGCGAATCGGGCGTCTGAAATCATTAGCCTGGATTTGGTCGGCCATGAATTTGCTTCTCGCCGTAGCAGTCTACAATCGCTTGTTGATCTACGTGGGATACAATGGTATGACGCGAATGCGGACCATCGGGTTCTTAGGCATCACATTGGTAGTGGTGGGCTTTGCACTCGTGATCGTCAAGATCCTCCGTCGCCATTCGTTGCGGTGGCTGATTCAGTCGCAGTTGATTGCTTTGTCGCTTGCCGTGGTGCTCTATTGTTTGTTTCCAGTTGATTACATTGCCCATCGGTATAACGCGAGCCAGGTCGCCGGTGGCTATCTGAAACCGTCTGTCATGATTGCGGTTAAGCCGATTGATGACGAAGGCATTTTCCCGCTGCTGGGCTTGATCGATCATCCCGACGCGACGATTCGCCAAGGCGTGCGTGCGATGCTCGCCGACCGTCAGCGTCAAATCGAGTCGTACTCGCGTGACACGCCGTGGAGCTGGCATCGGTATCAATACAGTAAGACGCTGCTGTACCAACGACTCATAGACCATGAATCAAAATGGGGCAACTATCTTCGCGATCCGGTTTCTGGCGAGCTCGCCATCGAGAGATTCCGAGACTACGCGATGCAGTGGTATTGAATGAACTTCTCTATTCCGGAAACCGCCCATGCGATCCACAGATGTTATTATCCAACGCTTGTCCACTCTGTTGATATCTATCGCCGCAGTTTATGTGCCTGTACTTGTTCCCTCGGTGTGGGCTGAGCAAGTAGCGGCTTCGACTGAGACGAACCTATCTTTCCAGTCCAGACCGCTGAAATTCATCCCCGCTGGAACGGCGTTTAAAGAAAATCCGCCGCCTGGTTGGTCCAACCTGATTTCGTTTGTGCAGGTCAAACTCACCAGTGGTGATGTGGCGGATGTCTCAGATACCGTTCGCTATTATGCCGAGTTTTTTAACCTTGTAATGTTGGGCAATGTCAAGCGAAATGCCGAAGGCAACTTCGAGCTTGAGAAAGTCGCCGTTGGATTCTCGATGCCGATCGACGGCAGAAACACGATTGTCACTGCGGATACCCAAAGTGATCTGGGTGGCGAACTTTCATTGATTGGTCGTGGCGTTTTGGGGAGCAACATCGAGGCGCTCTCTCACGTGCAACAGGTTGCACGGACGAGCAATAGCATGCTGGTCGATGCACCTGCTGTGTTCCTGCGCAGCGGTCAGCATCGGGAGATGATCGTGAGGCACTACATCTGGGTATTTCCCGAAAATGGCAATATGGGAACGCTGGTGTGGTTACTCGATCCGTCACTCCAGGTTGCGCCGAAACCATCGCAGATGAAGATTGCCGATACGAAGGCCCAGCTCTTGCCACCGAACATGCACGAAGACCGCGTGATGGATGTTGATACGGAGAGGTTTAGTGTGTTTGGGATTCCCGCCAAGGATGCGTTTGCCTCGGTGTCACTCCCTCCAGGAACGGCGTTCGAGATGAACGAAGCCATGCAGCGAGTGGCGGCCGAGAAAATCTACACGGCCGAGACGTTTGCAGAACTTACCGTTGCAATTGCTCAGACGTTGAAAAAGCCATAGTTGCCCGTAGGGTCAATAGTGATAGTTCCGGCCGGCAGTTCAGACGCAGCAAATGGACGCCGCCGAGCCCGCGTGAGACGTGCATGGTTGTGGGCGAGCGATAAAAGTCACCGGACGCCCACCGTGTACCGTGCCAACTCGGGCTGAGAATCGGTCCGGCCAGGGGCAACTGCCCCTGCCCGCCATGCGTGTGCCCACACATCAGAAAATCGACACCATGTCGTCTCGCCCACGCAAACTGATCGGGACTGTGGCTGAGGCAAATCTTCAGCGGTGGCACCGCGTTGTCTCTAGTGGCAGCATTCATGTCCGCAGTGGACGGACGCGAAAACCACGGCCATTCATTGCCGCTCAAGAAAACCTCTGTCCCCCGCAGCGTGGCGTATTGGCAACGACCGCCCAAGTCGGTCCATCCTGCGGTGGCCATCTGCCGTCGTACTTCAGTTGGATCGGCAACACGTGTATCGTGGTTGCCGAGAATAGAGAAATTGCCATCTGGCGCCGTCGCCGGTGCGAATATTTCCGGTAGCCAAGACAAACATTCTTGAGCATCGACAATGTCGCCGGTCAATGCAAACATTTCCGGCTGAAACTCCAATGCATGTTCGATCACCCGGGCGATATAGGCTGGGCCAACATGTCCAGTCAAATGGATATCGGACAAATGGGCAATCCGGTAACCATCAAGTTCACGCGGCAAGTGGGCGAGCGGAATTTCGACATTTTCAATCGCGATATCCATAAACTGGTTGCCTGGCCTTCTCGTCGCCCGCCGGCACTTGGAGGTTCTGGCGAACTGATCCATGTCTGAGCGTGTGGCCCGCTCGACGCGGCTCGACCGCATGACACTAGCATGTTCAATCCCGAGCAGCGGACGCCACAGGAGCCATAATCCGAACAGGATCCCGCCGAGAATCAAGCATGTGGCGCCATAGGCACGCAGTGCAATCGGTAGTTCGCTCCACACAAAACTCCCCGTGAAAAGGGAAAAAAACAATCGGGACCAAACCAGTCCGATCACCACTGGCGTCGTCCATGTCTCAAGGAACAGCAGCTTCTCGATGAGTTTAATCGTGCGCCGCGGCCACCCGAGCGAATTCAGTCGATTGTAGGCTGTGAGCCGCAGACCAAAATGCGCAATAACTGCTAAACAAACCCAAACCAAATTCATGACACGAACCGGTCATCGCTGCCAAGCGCTTTGGGTTTCATCGCGGTGATGCACTGCGTGTTGTCCGACGTCAGCGGTGTCGACCACTCTTGAATCTTACATCGCATTGCCACGACGGCTGCCGTGCTCATGCCGATTGCATTTCCGAGCAGAAAGGTCGCGGTGTAGCTGATGCCAGGGTTATGGGCAAGCAGCATGACGGTGCGAGGTTGCAGGTTCGCACCCGCTATTTTATTGCCGAATTCGTTTTTGATGAACTCCAGAATCGTATCTTCGCTCGCCAGGTAGAGCACCGGTGTGACGCACAATTGAGCTGTATCGAGTTTTGTGTTTTTCCAGTATGACTGCATTAGAGTTGCAGTCTGCTGCGTGCGCGCTGCTGATGAGCAGAAGATACGATCGGGCAACAATCCGACCTCGGCGATCCAGCGAGCCATCGCCGGAGCGTCTCGGATACCGCGGTCATTCAGTGGGCGATCATGATCGGAGATATTGTCTCCCGACCAATCGCTCTTAGCGTGCCGCATCAAGATGAGGCGGAAACCGCGTTGCGGCGACACGGCTGAGTCGGGTGAAGAAGGCGTGGGGGGAGATTGCATCACACGACATCCTGCTCAAAACAGTCGGAGGGGCGGTGAGAGACGGCGACCGACGTGGAACTTAATTCCCGTCCACGATGATCTGTCCTACAATCAACCACACGAAAGTAAACGCGATTCCGAAAGCGGTGTGCAGTGCTTCAACATTCATCGTCAGCGACCTCAGGCAAGGAGATTGAGGTGTCACCATCTCGTTCGGATACGAAATGTATCGTGACACATAGGGAACGGAAAGAGGCCGTTTCCCTGGCCTGAGTGCGACTGCGTCAGTCTAAGACGCTGTTGCCATCAATATTCCATGCGGCACATCCGATGCCGCATTGAGTGTTATCGGCCAGCGGCGAGAACAGACTCGCAGAAAAATGCTGGCCACGGCAAATGCCCCGCAGTCCCCTCGGTCACCGCAATCCGTAAAGTCGCTCACCAGTCTGTGATGCGCTCACCCGCTCCGTTCCAAGTCGGCGTGGGATGCTCGATCTCGCCCGGCCGAACCCGCTGTTTCTCGGACAGCAGTCGCAGATGCTCACGCAGGTACAGCCGTTTTTGAGATTGATCGCCGCGCCGCAGTCGGTACAGAATGCGACCTTTGCGGCGAACGTAATACATGCCTACGACCACGCCCACAAAGAGGTCGCGTTCCATCCCCACGCCAATCGCTTCGACCTCGTCACCGAGATCGAGTCCCTCGCCTGTGACGGTCAACCACATGCAAGGCCGCAGTCGAAATCTGCGGTCACCGTAGCGGTAGTGGTAGTATTTGCCATCAAACGCGTCCCGCCGGAGCACCCTTTCGCTCGGAATCAGCCGACTGACGATCGAAACGTCGTCGGGATGGATGAATCCGTCGCCGTTTTCGGGCCAGCGTGGCATCAGCCCATATTGGGGGAATCTGTCCAAAGTGCAGTACTCTATGGGAATGGGTTATCAAAATCCACCATCGGCTTTGGCGGCCTTGATCTCCTGACGCAGAATGGTCGACATCTCAATCCGCGGATATCGTCTGTTTTCGATTTTCGCCCGGTCGGCCAAGACTTTTGCCCTCACGATCACCTCGCGAACGTCATCCTGAGTGAGCCTTGGTTTGAGCGTGCGACTGCCCGTCATGTCATTGACGACCGCGACAGGTTCGAGCACCTCGATGACATCAAACACCGTCGCCTGATTGGTCTGGATCGCCCGGCGCACACGGGAGAGTTCTGTCAGCGCCTGCTCACGCTCGTCGCCTTCAAAATTCACTTTGACAAAAGATTCCACCGCATCGAGTTCACCCCAGTGCGGAATCGGCAACCGAACGACTCGCTGCATGATCGCGGCGGCGCGGGCGGGCGAATAATCGGGCGCACTCATTTCCTGGATCAAAGCCTTGAACTGATCGATCACTTTCGCCTTGTCGTCGGGGGCGAGCAGGCTCTGCTCGATCATGGGCACGAAACCCTGGAGCGTCCGAACGGCGAGTTCGGTGCGCTTCTGATAAAGGATCCACGTCGTCACACCGCAGATGATTGCCGCGGCGATACCGAGCAGTAGAGTGCCCGCGACGATTGCAGGCAAACATCCGGGACCTTCGTCATCTTGGTCCTCGTCGCCGTTGATGGCGAGGGTGTCGGTAGCGTCGGCATCTCTCAGATCGCTGGCGGGGCGTGCAGACGATTCGCAGTGATTGGATTTGTCGCTGGGTGGGTTCACGAGACGAATGCTACGAGTATATCGAACGAGGGAAGCGGGAAATTTCGAAAGATGGAAAGTCAGGAAGTCTAACCCTCAAACGCATCGAGTTCGTCGACGAGTCGATCAAGATCGTCCAATCGAGAAGATTGAGTTGGGGGCTCCGGTTGCAGTGGAAGCGATTGGCTCGAAACCGGCTGCGAGGGACGAGGTGGGCTGGGCAAAGGCTGCCGCCGATTGAATGGATCCGTAGGTTTGGCCTGTGGAGCGATCTGAAACGTCGGGACTTGCAGGGTCTGCAACAGTCGATGTAACGAAGCGAGAATCGTCGCGGTCTCGCCGTGACGGCGCATATCGAAAAAATACATCTTCCCGTAGCGGGTGGAATCAAGGGGGGCGGGACCGTCTGCGCACTCGGGATCGCCCGCGTGCGGCCGCCGCGTCATCGGTCGACCGGCGCGATCGAGATCCGCCAAAACCGCTCCTGCGTCTTGCCACGCCAAGCAGGCAATGTGGCCGCCAATCGATTCCAGGGCGAGCGTCTCAGTCGAATCTTCGTTGGCATCGGGCAACCGTTCGAGCAACGTCACATCGAGTCCCGGTCGACCGAGCAGATGCCCGAGCAAATCGTCACTCTGGGCGTGCCATGCCGATCCTCCCCCGGGAGGACGGAGCACAAGAACGCTGAGACGAACTGCCATGCGAGAGACCTTGATGGAACGGGAAAACGGATTCGAAAACGCGTGGGTGATGAAATCGACAAACGTTGTAACCGAATTCGTCGATGTTTTTCGGGCATGTCATGGGACAATTAAAAGAACCGAATACTACCAGGGTAATCCCACGGCTCGCCATCGTTGGCTTTGATGCCGCCGATGATCGGATAAATCAACGACAACGCGCCGAGGACGACGAGTCCAACAAACCCGATCAAAATGATCGTCAAGAGGCCGCAGATCGCGTAATAGATCGCCGACGAGAGCAGCCAATTGGTAACGATTCGGCCATGGACGTCCAGTTCTGGAATCTCGTCTTTCTTTAATTGCCAGAACACGATCGGGGCGGCAAAACCGAACAAGGGGATGATGAACCCCAAGTATTGGGAGAAATGCAAGAACATCGCCATTTGATTAGCCGAGGGATTCGACATCGAAAACGGCCCCGGCTTCGTTGCCGCTTCAGGAGATCCTGCGAGCGCTTTTGCCTTGGCCGTCCGGAACTCCTCGTCGGTTATTGTTCCCTGGTCACGAAGTTGGGTGAGACGCGTGATCTCTTCGGCAACAGACATGATTGCTCTTTCTCGACTCGAGGGAACGGTTGGGAAGGATATCCGGGCAGGAACGATTTGGTGAATTATATCACATTTTCGGATCGAGCCCCTTTCCGGGCGAGTGAACGCTGAGCAGAATATCACTCCATCGGCGCTGTACTGCGTCCCCTGCGTTCCACTGAATGAGTGCATCCCAACATGCGGCCAATTCGTTGCGTTCTGAGTTTGGTTTGTTTGTTTTTCATCGCGGGTGTTTTTCCCGCACGCGGCTTCGCTGAGTCGCCCGATCCAATGGATTGGCCGACGTGGAATGGTCCACGTCAGAACCGCGTTTCGCTTGAGACCGGCTTGGTTGATCGCTTTGATCCCAGGGGCGGCGATGGCAGCAACGTGATTTTTAAGAGTGAACTGGCGGCGGGGATCTCGACTCCGATCGTGATGCACGGTCGATTGTTCACGATCGTCCGTGACCAACCCGGCACGCCGCAGGACGCTGAAAAAGTGATCTGTCTGGACGCCGCGACAGGAGAACCATTGTGGGAGAACATCTACAACGTCTTTCTATCGGACCTACCCGCCGAACGAGTCGGTTGGGCCAACGTTTGTGGCGATCCTGAGACGGACCGAGTCTATGCTCTCGGTGCCTGCTGCTTGTTTCAGTGCATGGACGCCGCGACGGGGAAAACCTTGTGGTCGCGATCCCTCAGCGAAGAGTTTGGCATGCTTAGCACGTATGGCGGCCGGACGAATACGCCGGTGGTGTTTGAAAATCTTGTCATTATCAGCGGCGTGACGACGGGATGGGATGAAACCGCGAAACCGGCCCACCGCTTTTTCGCGTTCGACAAAACGGACGGGCGTTTGGTGTGGATCTCGAGCACCCGGCCACTACCTGAAGACACCACTTACAGCACACCCGTGATTCGCGATATCGATGGGCAAGCATTGATGGTGGCCGGTGCGGGCGATGGAAACATCTACGCGATGCAGCCACGCAGTGGCAAAATCGTGTGGAAAGAGGCGATCTCCCGCCGTGGCATCAACACCACTGTCGCTATCGGTGACGGTGGGCAAGTCTACGCCGCTCATGGGGAAGAAAATCCGGCAGGCACGGCCATGGGAGCGATCGTGTGCATCGATGCACCCCACGCTGCACTCGATTCCGTCTCGGCCGAGCGCTGGCGCAGCGAGGAGTTAACCGTCGGCAAGAGCTCACCGCTCTTGGTTGGCGATCGCTTGTACGTCGTCGAGGACTCCTCACGGCTGCACGTGCTCGATACCGATTCCGGTGATACCATCGGTAAACCCCTAAAGCTCGGCACTGCGATGCGAGGCAGTCTGTTGGCCGCTGACGGAAAAATCTACGCCGCCACCTCGACGGGTATTTTTTATGTGTTGCGCCCTACTGAGAAGGGCGTCGAAACCGTTTTCAAAGTTCGCTTGCCCAAGGGGCACGATGTGGGTGGCTCCCCGATCGTTTCTCATGGCCGAATTTACCTGCCAACGACCGGGGGGCTGTACTGCATCGGTGACACATCCGTCGCCGCCACATTAAAACCCAGCGACACCGAGGGTGCATCCTCAGCGACAGCATCGCGATCAAATGAGGGTGAAATCACTCAGTTGCAGCTGATTCCAGCCGAAACCATCGTGGCCCCCGGCAGTGAACTCCAATTGGAAATCGCCGCATTCACCAGCCGCGGGCAGCGCGTCAAAACACCATTGATGAGTGACGTTCAATTCTCCGTCGACGGCGACGCGACCGTCGACAAAGACGGGGTGCTGCACGTCGATCCGAAAGGACCTCCGCACAGCAAGCTTCTCGTTACGGCGAGTTTGGGCGATGCGAGCGTGTCATCTCGGCTCAGGGTCATTCCCGATTTGCCTTGGGAGTTTAATTTTACTACTGGCGAAGTGCCGATCACTTGGATTGGAGCGAGCTATCGCCATGAGGCCCGCGTCATCGATGGCAATCCAGCTATCGTCAAGATCACCACGATTCCCAAAGGCACACGCAGTCAAACTTGGTTCGGTCCTTCGGACTTGCACGACTACACGATCACAGCGGATGTGAAAGCGGCCGAGGGGCCGACGAAATTGCCCGATATTGGCTTGATTGCCCAGCGATACACGCTCGATTTGATGGGCGAGTCGCAGCAATTGCAAATCCGCACATGGGCGGCACAGCTTCGTATGGCCAAGACCGTGCCGCTGGAATGGAAAGCAGGCCAGTGGTACACATTAAAATTCCAAGCGACTGTGGAGGATGGGGTCGCGGTGCTGCGCGGGAAGGTTTGGCCGCGTCAGCAACCCGAGCCCACCGATTGGAAGATCACCGCCACCGACGAGGCCGCCAATCGGGAGGGGAGTCCTGGCATGTACGGAAACTCCACCAACGCTGAAATCATCATCGACAATGTGAGCGTGAAATCGAACCGATGAATCCTGACGATTCGTCGATCGATCCCTCCGACGTCACGGATCAAGTGGACCGCCGGCGTGATTGCAGCGATCGATACCTCTGTGGACATTCACTACCGCTCGACAGAACTCTCGCTGTTCGCCACGATATTCGGCTTCCTCGATTCTCGAAAGTGATTCATGATTGACCGAATTCTTGTCACCGGCGGCGCTGGTTTTCTCGGCTCGCATCTTTGCGAACGACTCGTCGACGATGGACACGATGTCATTTGTCTGGACAATTTCTTCACCAGTCAAAAAACCAACGTCGCCCATCTGCTCAGTCGCCCCAATTTCGAGCTGCTCCGCCACGATATCACGCTGCCAATCCACCTCGAAGTCGACAAAATTTATAATCTGGCCTGCCCAGCCGCTCCGGGGCACTACCAATACAACCCGATCAAGACGATCAAGACCAGCGTGCTTGGCTCGATCAATATGCTCGGCGTCGCTAAACGCTGCGGTGCGAGGATCTTGCAGGCGAGCACGAGCGAAGTGTACGGCGATCCAGAAGAACACCCGCAAACCGAATCTTATCGCGGCAACGTCAACCCCATCGGCATCCGGGCGTGTTATGACGAAGGCAAACGTGTCGCCGAAACGCTGTTCATGGATTACCACCGCAGCAACCACGTCGATACGCGAATCGTGCGAATTTTCAATACCTACGGCCCGCGGATGCATCCCTACGATGGCCGGGTAGTGTCCAACTTCATCCGCCAAGCTCTCGCGGGCAAGGACATCACACTGTTTGGTGACGGATCGCAGACGCGTTCGTTCTGCTATCGCGATGATCTCGTCGAAGCCATCATCCGGATGATGGATCAGGACGACTTCATCGGCCCCGTCAACATCGGCAATCCCGACGAGTTTACCATCCGCGAATTGGCTGAAAAGGTCATCGCAGCCCTGGGCTCGTCGAGCAAATTGATACTCGCTCCACTGCCCGAGGACGATCCGAGTCGCCGCCGACCCGACATTTCGCTCGCTAAGGAAAAACTCGGTTGGGAACCCACCGTGAAACTTGACGATGGTTTGAAGCAAACGATACGTTGGTTCCAATCTATCAACCTGGCTGACTACCGGCCGCCCACCCCAAACTTTTCGTAGGACCGAATGGAGGAAAAACTTGAATGGGCGTTGGGCTGTATTTCGCGTGGGCGAACGCGCATCCGTCTATCCGCATCGGCTACCATGTCGAAAGGCAGCAACATTCGTAAGTTTTCCTGCTTGAAATGGCAACCATGGGAAGGCCGTTTGCCGGTTCTTTGAATGGATTGCCCGACACGGCCGACGCAACATCTGATCATCCTTCCACGTCTGCACCTAACGCTCCATGGCCAGCGGCCTCCTCTTACTACTCGACGATATCGCGACGGTTCTCGACGATGTCTCCGTCATGACCAAGGTCGCCGCTAAGAAGACCGCCGGGATTCTCGGCGACGATCTCGCACTGAACGCTCAACAAGTCACGGGTGTCCATTCCAACCGTGAACTGCCCGTGGTCTGGGCGGTCGCCAAAGGGTCACTGCTCAACAAAGCAATCTTGGTTCCCGTTGCCCTGCTGTTGAGTCGTTTCCTGCCGTGGACGATTGAACCTCTGATGATCTGCGGTGGAACCTATCTGTGCTTGGAAGGGTGCGAGAAGATCGCGCACAAATGGTTCCATCCTGGCGATGCCGAGAAGCATCGGCAGGAGCACGAAGCTCACGTAGCTGAAGAGAGCATCGACCTTGTCGCGTTGGAAAAGTCGAAGGTTCGTGGTGCGATTGGAACTGATTTTATCCTCTCAGCAGAAATTGTCGTCATCACACTCGGTTCTGTCAGCACATCGACCTTTTCAACTCGGTTGGGAGTCCTGAGTGCAATCAGTCTCTTGATGACCGTGGGTGTGTATGGATTGGTCGCTGGAATTGTGAAGCTCGATGATGCGGGGATGTGGTTGATCGAGACGCCTGAGGATCGAGCACTTGCGGGCCTTCGTCAATCGGTTGGTCACGGCATCATTGCCGCCGCCCCTTATCTCATGCGATTTTTATCAATCGCCGGTACCGCGGCAATGTTCCTAGTCGGCGGCGGCATCATGGCGCACGGCATCCCCTACCTGCACCATCAGATCGAACATCTCGGCACGGGGCTGGCCGAGATAGAAACCATCGGCGGTCCACTGGCCTGGAGTTCCGCCTTGCTCGCCAACGCGATTATCGGAATCGTTGTAGGTGCAATCGCGTTAATTCTGGTGGAATTGGCGAAAACGAGCTACCGGAAATTGGCAGCCTAGACACGTCGCGAGTCGCTACTTTGATTCCTTCGACAGGGACTCCAGATAATCCAACAGCGACGCGAACTCGTACACGCTGCAATCATTGAGCACACCAGTCGGCATCACCGAAATCTCCGACGTTTTTCGGAAATCGATTTCCTCTTTGTCGATTGTCGTTTCCTTTCCATTTTGATCGCGAAGAGTGACTTGCTCACTGCGCTCGTTGGTGACGAATCCGGTCAGCAATTCCCCGTCGAGCGTCAGGATTGTGTTAGTCACGAAGCCCTGAGCGATCGTTTTGCTGGGCTGTAAAATGGCGGCGGCGAGATCCGGGCGTTTATACGTTTTGGCGATGCTGCCCAGGTAGGGTCCTTTCTGCACCTCGTCCTCCGAGACGGTGTGACAGGCGACACAGTTGGCTTTGGTGAACATGTATCGTCCAAGTTCCACGTTACCTCGCGTGCTGACCGCTTGGTTGGCCACATCGTCGAGCGACAGCGAACTGATCTTCGCCGCACCTTTGGGGATCAATACTTGAAGCTCAGCAATCTCCTCAGGCGACCATGTCGGAGCTTCATGTGTTGGCTTGACCGGCTCAATGTCGCCTCCATCAAAAATCTTCTTGCCCAAGTAATAATGTTTGCGAACCAAGTCGGCGGCCACGCTCGGTTCGAGCTGTGGCAGAGCTTCGTGTAGCACCTTGGCAATTTTCTCCGATTCGCTCCAGGTAACCGGCTCATAATACGGGCCGCGCGTGTCGGGACGCGTGCCCCAGGAATCACCTCTCCACACCGCTTCCTGGCTGTGCAGTCGACAAAGCGCGGCAACGATAGCCTGCTTCCGTTCATCGGTTGCGTTGGGCAGTCGCTTGATCAGTCCATCAACGACGTCCGGCGTGTGCATTCGTTCCAATGCTCGAACCAGTCCCTCGGTCGCGGTCGAACCACTCATTGAATCCCAAGCGCTAAAACAAGCGGATGCCGCGCCGCGTGCGGCGAGACAACGGACGGCGGTATGGACGACCACGGGGTCGGAGTGCGTCAGGGCTGAAACGCATTCTTGATCCGTGGCATCGGTTTGCAGGTGCAGCAACAGGTTGCGCTCTGGACTGCGTTTCGCGATGGCGCGGGTGAGGAGCTGATTCGCTGCCGGATTGCCCCGCCGCATTAGCTCTCGCTGCGACTCGATACGGCGACGATAGCTGGGCGAATCCATCAGCTTGACGAGTTCGTCGTCGCTGGCGGATGTAAAATCGGGCATCGGCGGTGCAGCAAAATCGTCGGGACGGACGCACACGATGTAACCGACATCAGGTCCTTCCCAGTTAAATGTCGCACCACGCCAACTGGCGCAGTAAACTCGGCTGTTGCCATCGACGTCGGCGTCGGTCGGACGCGTCATTTTGATGAACGACTCGGGTGGTACAGATTCTTGGTAGGTCGCACCGCTGGGCGTGACGGTGTGGCGATAGAGCGAACCGGTCCCCCAGTCCGCTGTGAAGGGAGCGTGGTTCCATTTCCCGAATCCGGGCTCGTCGATATAGACCGCACCGCAGCCGGATCCGCCACCGTAATCCGCCAGTGGTTGGACGCACTCGTCATGAAAGTTCTTGTAGAGTCGCGGATAGCCGTGATTTTCCATGCCCGTGAAATGATGCAGCCGCACGTCCCAGCCGCCCCCATCGTTCGTGTTGTCGCGAGCGAACATCTCCATCTCGGGACTGATCGCGACTTCGAGAATATTGCGTGTCCCGTGGGAGTAGATTTGGAGGTCTGAACCATCGGGCCGAACGCGGAGCACGCCACCGCCGCGATGGGTAAGTTTCTTTCCGTCACTGTCAACGGCTTCCAGGAAACCAAAATCACCGCCGGCGATGTACAGCCATCCGTCGGCGCCGAGGCTGAGCCCATTGGTCGTGTGGTCGGCGGGCCGGTCGGAATAGTCGAACGCGAGTCCTTTGACGAGCGTCTTCTGCTCGTCAGCCACACCGTCTCCATCGCGGTCGAAAAACACGCTCAGATTCGGTGGATGCATCAGGTACAACCGATCGTGATCCCACACCAGACCGCGGGGAGCGTCGACTTCGCAAAACACTTTCGTTTCATCGGCACGTCCATCGCCATCAAGATCTCGCAGTCGAATCACTCGGCCCCGTTCGGGATTGCGGCCGAGCGAGCCGTTGCCGTCGGAACTGACGTACAACGTCCCGTTGACATCGGAGGCGACGAAGACGGGATAGTTGACCGCCGGCGGTGAGGCGAACACGGTCGCAGTAAAGCCATCGGGGACGCGGACATCGCGGAGAATCTCGGCTTCGGCTTGGGGAGTTAGTGTGACGATGCGAGGTGGCACGTTGCCTTGGTTCTGATAGTGATCGGCCGCCATCGGCATGAACTTGTCTGCTTTGGCGCCGGTATCGGCAGGCCACAGCGTGCCCACGCCTTCACCGATGAGTTTGATCTCCCACATGCTGAACCACTTGTCACCGGAACTACCGAGTCCAGCAATCCGCAAGAATTTGACTGCCGCGGCATCCGCAAGTGAGTCGACGGAAGGACCGCGACGTTTATTTTCCGATTGATCCAGTAGCGTCGTCCACGTTTTGCCATCGGGTGAACCTTCGACGCGATATTGATACGCGGTCGAGCCGTCTTCCCAAGCAATCTTAATTTTGTCGAAAGTGTGCGGCTGCTCAAACTCGAACTGCAACCACTGTGGAAAGCTGCCGCCATCGGCGCAAAAGCGTGTTTTCTGTTTGCCGTCAACCGCATGGTAGGCGGGATGGCCGCCTTGGATGCTCGAAGCGGTCATCTTCACCAACGTCGCGTCGGCTGGGATCTCGCCGAGATCGGTCGCCTCGGGGATTTGGTACTTCTCTTTGTCAATAAATGTCGTTTCGTTTTCGCCTTGATAGGGCGTGAGGTACCGGTCGTTCAATTTGCCGCATGACCACAGCAATCCGCGCGTGACGAGTTCGAGATAGCGAGGGTCTTCGACCGTTTGCGTGTTGTGTCCGATGGTGGTGCTGAAGCTGCGGGCACCCTGTGTCTCGTTCGTCCAGGCGACAATCGCTTTTTCAGTACGCGGATTGTTGCCACCAAGTTTTTGCGTGCCAATGGCGAGCGGGTGAGCGCCGTGGACTTTGACGTTGTTGTACAACTCTTCGCCGATCGTGGTCCAGTCGTGACTCGTCTTGGTGATCGGGTGATCAGAATCAACGAACTGAATGTCGATGGGTTCCTGCGGCCCGTGTCCGCTCGATTGAATTCCCAAATGAGAAAACCAGGCGTCGGTTCCCGTGCGGAAACTGTGCATGGCACAATGCAGGTGAACGGCGGGAGTCTTTTGATGAATCGCCACGATGCGGTTGACCAACGCTTCATCTTTGATATCGGCGGCACATTCATCGTGGATGATGACATCATAATCCTCGGCCCAGTTCAGCTTGCGGTACAGCGGCAGGACGGGCGCGGTCGTTGAATTGTCGGTCCAATACACGTCGACGCGCACATTCGCTCGAGCCTGGATACCCTCAGCGATCACGGACTGCTGCGAGCCGTAATCGTGGCAGCAGCCGCCTGCGATCAGCAAGGCGCGGATCGGGGGGGAATTCGTCTCAGCTGCGGAGAGGTCGACCGGGGAGACGATTGCGGACAAAAAACAGACGGCGAGAGTCGCCGTTGAGATAGATCTCGTCATGGTGGCAATGGGAATTTCAGGGGTGTGAGAGTGGCAAGCGCTCCCTCAACTGTAATCAATCGTTCGGCATTGCGTATGGGGCGTGTTGACGCGCCGCCACGTTCTTCAGGATCTTGGCGGCCGTCCGCTCGAATTGCCCAAATATACGAGGGAGCTCGGATTTGCTATAATTCGACAGGCGTTTGGACTGGGTAATCTACGTGTCAGGTTCCAAACCGGCGGTGATCTCTTTTTCTTTTCTTTTCGCATTAAGGCGTTTCGGATGACACCGCCCGCGAGTTCGTCGCCCTCCTCATCGTTCGTGGCCAAAAGGTCGGTCGAACTGCCCAAGGTGCGTTCGACGACGGACGATCCTGAGTCGCTGCTGCCACGATTTGGACTGCAATCGTTTCGTCCGGGCCAGCGGGGTGTCGTCGACGCACTAGCCGCTGGAGCGGATTGTCTGTGCGTGATGCCCACCGGTGGTGGCAAGAGCTTGTGCTACCAACTGCCTGCGCTGGCGAGAGAAGGCACGACGATTGTTGTTTCGCCACTGATCGCGCTGATGAAAGATCAAGTCGACACGCTGGTCTCGCGTGGCATTCGGGCGAAGCTAATTAACAGTTCTTTGTCGCAGGGGCAGCAAGAGTCGGTGATGGAGTCGATGGCGCGGGGGGAGCTCGACATGATTTATGTCGCACCCGAACGACTCCGCAACGGTCGCTTCCTCGAGGCGGTGACGAAGGCGGACATCACGCTGCTCGCCGTCGATGAGGCGCACTGCGTCAGTGAGTGGGGCCATGATTTCCGTCCTGACTATTCAAGACTGGGCGGCTTTCGCGATCGTTATCTCGGTGGCGTGCAAACGATCGCGCTCACCGCGACGGCGACACCGTTGGTACGTGACGACATCAGTGAGCTATTGAAGCTCAAAGATCCTCGCATCTTCGTGACAGGATTTGCTCGCACCAATTTGAAGTTCGCGGTCGAGTCATGCAACAACGATGCGGCAAAGCGCGCCATGTTGGAGAAGTATTTGCGAGGCCGCGACGGGACGGGCATCATCTACGCGGCCACGCGAAAACGCTGCGAAGAGATCGCCGAATGGTTGCCTGAGAAAACGGGACGCAAGGTCGGTGTGTATCACGCGGGGTTGCATCCGGATGAACGTCGCCGCGTGCAGGAGGCGTTCATGAAGGGGAATCTGTCGGCAATCGTGGCTACGAATGCGTTCGGCATGGGCATCGACAAGTCCGACATTCGCTTTGTCGTGCATTTCAACATGCCTGGTTCCCTCGAAGCCTACTATCAGGAAGCAGGCCGAGCGGGACGCGATGGCAAGATGAGCGAATGCTTGCTGTTGTTCGCATACTTCGATCGGCAGATTCAAGAATTCTTTATCGAGAACCGCTATCCCTCCCGCGCAACGGTCAAAAAGGTCTACGAGTTTTTACTCTCGCGAGACGAGGATCCGATTGAGTTAACTCTCGAGCAAGTTCGCGCCGCGATCGACGTGCGCGACGGCACTGAAGCGATCAGCACTTCGGAAACGTTGTTGGCCCGCGCTGGCGTGCTGAAACGTCTTGATGCGGGATCGAATCAAGCCGTCGTACGGATCGATAGCGACGCCCCGACGATGCTCGATTTCCTGCCGCGCGAAGCAAAAATTAAACGTCGTGTGATGGCGGCGGTGGAAAAGGTCATCGGACGCCGACGGGGTGAAGACGTTTACGTTCGTCCCGACACTTTGGCAAAACTTGCTGAAATGGATCGTACTAGACTGGCGACCCAACTACGCGAGCTGTCCAAGCTGCGGGCGTTTGACTATATCCCTCCTTTCCGCGGCCGCGCCGTCCATGTCTCAAGACGTGATTTGGCCTTTAACGACCTCAATATCGACTTCGACGAGCTTGATCGACGCAAGGCTGCTGAGTACGAGAAACTCGAAGCAGTGATTGGATTCGCACGCGCCGCATCCTGCCGACAGCGTGTGATTCTGGATTACTTTGGCGATCCCAACGCAGTCGATTGCTCGCGATGTGACCGCTGCGACCCGGTCGACGGCAAACTCGTTCGCGACGGCGATTGGAGTGGCAGCGTCACGACCGCCAATGTCATGCCCGGTAGCGATGCGATTCCTACCGCCATTGCCAACCCGGATATCGACGAGCGTCAATTGCTGACGGGGCTTCGCGTCGTGCTATCGGGTGTCGTGCGCACGCACGGGCGGCTTGGTAAGAATCTCATCGCCCAGATGTTGGTCGGTTCCAAGAACAAACGCGTGACCCAAATGCGGCTGGACCGTTTGAGCACCTATGGGATGCTGCAAGGTCTGACGCAGACAGACGTCGCTGACGTGATGGATTCCCTGCTCGCGGCGGGTTTGCTCGAGCAAAAAGAAGTCAGCGAGCGTCGGCCGACGGTTCACATGACCGAGGCGGGGAAGCGGGTGATGAATTGCCACGATCCGTTGCCGGCAGCGCTGCAACTCAAACATCGTGTTGCAAAGAAGCTCGCAAGGGTGTCCGCCAAGATTCAGTCCGGGGATGTGGAGGGAGCGGAGGAGATTGTGGAAAAGCCGGTCGGCCCGTCGGCTGAAATTGTCGACCCCCGTCTCCGCCCCTCGGGAGGTAAGAGTGTCGACACACGATTTCGCTCTTCGCAAGGAGAGAATGTCGACACACGACTTCGTTCTTCGGAAGGAGAGCACATCCGCTCGGACCAGCGAAGCGGCGCAGCTACAAGAGTCCCGGATGTAGTGTTGACGCAGGAACTCACGGACCGGATCAAGCGGTTCCGACGCAAGTGGGCGGCGGCCCTTGGCGTGGCCCCTCATCAGATCCTGTCCGGATCGACGATTGAGCGACTCGCCGAAATCCGCCCCGCGAATGCGACTGAGCTGGAGAACGTGCAGGGGATTGGAAACGAGTTCATTGATACGTACGGGCATGATTTGCTGGATCTGATCGCGACGACGCTATCACAGCATGACGTTCCCGCAGTGAATTCGCCCGCACCGGGAACAAATGCACCCGACGCGGGTGAGCCCCCAACATCCGAGTCATTGAAAACGCCAGCGAAGGATGACGTACTTCGCGCCGATCAGTCGATATCCGCCGATCAGGAATCTTGGCGAATCGACTACTGGACGTGGCGGTTGTGTCGTGACGGATATACGATTGATCAGATCAGCGAAATTCGCGGCATCAGTGCGGATGGATTGCTGGCTCATCTTGTGGCGGCAGCGAGGGCCGGTCACAACGTTAATCCGGACTGGGGCGGCTCGCCCGAACGTGTCGAAAAATTGCGTCGTGCGCTGTCATAACCAACAAGGTATCGATCGTGCGAATTATCTACAAACTTCTGCTCGCGACTCTCTTGCCCGCAGCATTGATCGGGGCGGTCGGGAACTATGCCGCCAGTGTGGGCCAGCAGAGTTTACGGACCGCGATTGAGAAGACTTCCCTGACACGAGCTAGCTCGGTGATGGACGAGGTCGACCGCATTGTGCAAACACGCCTGACCCAGTGCGAAGCTTACAATCACAGCGACCTGGTAAAACAGACGCTCGCCGATTCCAACCGCGAGTTCAGCGAACTCGATGACGTCGAGGCGACGATTGACGAACGCGAGCAACAATGGCTGGCGACACCCGCAGACAAGACAATTCCTTTGATGGATTCATTGAATAAAAATCGCTTGTCGCGGGATCTTCGTTTGCTAGTTGGGACACTCAACGAAAGCAACGATTACGACGTCTTCGGCGAAGTCTTTTTCACGAATCGCTATGGTGCCAATGCGGCTGAAACGGGGCGCACCTCTGATTATCGCCAGAACGATGAGACGTGGTGGAAGAGTGCTGTGGCCAAAGGATCTGTGATCAGCGATGTGATCTTCGATGAGAGTGCCGGAGTCTATTCGATCGATCTCTCACTACGAGTCGACAGTAGCGACGGTGACTTTCTCGGCGTCATGAAGGCCATCCTAAATATTCGTGAGGTCTTTAGTGTGATCGACCGGCGAGCCGATCGATCTGGCCGAGGCGAACGTTTGTTGTTGCTCGATGATGAAGGCAAGGTGATTCATGTTAGTAACCAGTCGATGGTTCCTAAAGATAATGACGTCCAGTACCTCAATCGTGAACAACTCAACGCCGCATCACCGTACGCAACGATTTATTTTCCCCATCCCGATTCCGGTGAGAACTACCTCGTCGCCATCGCTAAGAGCCAGGGATATGGTGACTTTCTGGGTGTAGGCTGGGTGCTGATCAATGAAACTCAAGAGTCCATCGCCTTCGCACCGGTCACCGAACTACGCTCACATCTGCGTTGGTTCTCGTTAGCGGCCACCTTGATGGCTGCACTCATCGGTGGAGTGATCGCATGGTCGCTCTCGCATCGGATCAGTCATTTAACGCATGCTACCGTGGCGCTCGCCGAAGGGAACTTGGCAACGCGTGTTGTCGATCGTGGTCATGACGAAATCACCAAACTCGCCAAGCACTTCAATCTGATGGGTGAACGCTTGGAGCAGTCCCAGTCAGAATTGGTTGCCGCGAGAGACGAAGCCCGGGAAGCCAATACAGCTAAAAGTGCCTTTTTAGCCAATATGAGTCATGAGATCCGCACGCCCATGAACGGCATTATTGGCATGAGTGAATTGTTGGCCGATACATCCCTGGCACCCGAACAGCGCGAGTATCTCGCAATGGTGCGTGGATCTGCCGATGCCTTACTGCGATTGATTAACGACATTCTCGATTTTTCGAAGATCGAAGCCGGTAAGATGGAACTTGAGGTGATCCCCTTTGATTTGCGCGAATGCGTCGAAACGACAGCACGATCACTGAGCCTGCGGGCCGCCGACCAAGGGCTCGAAATGGCTTGCCGGATCGATCCCGCGATTCCTTATCATTTGCTCGGTGATCCAGGACGACTGCGGCAAATCATCATCAATCTATGCGGCAACGCCATGAAGTTCACCAATGAGGGTGAAGTCGTGATTGCGGTCGGTATGGATGATCAGACTGAAGAGGATGTGGGGTTACATTTTTCCGTCCGCGATACTGGCATCGGCATTCCTCCAGACAAACTCTCAAAGGTGTTCGAATCGTTCTCGCAAGTCGACGCATCGACGACTCGGAAGTACGGTGGGACCGGACTGGGGCTGACCATCTCGAACCAACTCGTCGAATTGATGGGCGGAAAAATTTGGGTCGAGAGCGAAGTGAACGTGGGCACCACGTTTCATTTTCGCGTGCGATTGGGTAAATGCGATGCACCACCACCGTCACCCCCCGCCGAATTGAGTCAGTGGGCGGGTACCTCGGTACTCGTCGTCGATGACCATCCCACGAATCAGCGTATTTTCCAGGAGCTATTAAAAGCATGGAAGCTGACGCCGGTGTGTGTCAGCGACGGATACCACGCGATCGCGGAACTGAGGCGCGCCCGAGATGCGGGCAAACCCTACCCGATGATGTTGCTCGATTGCATGATGCCGGGGCTGGATGGATTCGATGTCGCCGAACACCTCCGAGATGACCCGAGCTTCATTGATACGAAAGTCGTCATGGTATCCTCAGCAGCCAATAGCGGAGACGCCCAGCGGTGTCGTGAACTGGGCATCTCGCGTTACCTGATCAAGCCTATTGTGCAGTCCGAACTGCTCGAGACTATGCTGCAAGTGCTCGGTGGCACCAAAGCCGAGCGAGCGGTCACCAGTCCACTGGCTCGCGTTCCAGCCATGGATTCGCTGCACGTCCTGCTGGTGGAGGACAACGTCATCAATCAGCGAGTGGCCTCGGGTCTGCTTGAGCGGATGGGGCATAGCGTCGAACTAGCGGAGAACGGTGAACTCGCACTTGAAGCGTGGCGTAGCGGCAATTTCGACGTCATCCTGATGGACTGGCAAATGCCCGTCATGGACGGCACCGAAGCAGCAATGGCTATTCGCGAAGAGGAATCCGACGGCACACGCATTCCAATCATCGCGATGACCGCAGCGGCGATGAAGGGTGACCGCGAACGATGCCTCGACGCAGGGATGGATGGCTACGTGAGTAAACCGATTGATCCGGAGGAACTGACCATCGCACTGACTCAATTCACCGATGCGGAGGCGCACGTTGAGACGCTACCGCTTAAGAAGGGCGAAGCCCTGCCAACTGACGAAGCGATATCCAAAGATGCTCGAACCTCAGTAATAGACGTGGAAGCCGCTCGAAAACAGATGGGCGGCTGCGCGGACGCCGTCTTGGTGGAACTCGCCAAGGTGCTAGCGGAGGAATGCCGTACGCGAATCGACGAGATTCATGTAGCGATTGGGGATCAAAATCTGGAGGCGGCCGCCCGATCAGCTCACGCTCTTAAAGGTGCCGCGAGTCTATTTGCTGTCGAGTCAATCATCGAGCCATTGAAGATCATCGAAGCCGCGGCGCGAGACGAGGATCTAGACCTGGCTCAGGAACAACTCACTGAACTCGATCCCGCCGCAGAATTAGTAATTGAGCAGCTACTGGCCTTCGTCGCCCAGGCCACCACTTGATCGATGCGAGCGATGTCGATTCCATCACCTACGCTTTTATGATCAACTCATCCCCACTACTGTGGTTGCTGTTGCTTGGGTCCGAAGCTGGGCGAGTCGATCGTGAACCGGTCGCCGCTCGAACTCGGTCGTACCCAGTGTGTGGACTGCGCCGCCGGTTCAGCACTGGAGGGTGTTTGCTGCTGAAATCCTGATGTGTAGACCTGGAACCTGCCTACAAAGCGATGTCTCAAATACCCGCCGACGGTTCGCCGTCCGAACGGCGTCAGCAAGAAAAAGCCCAATGCATCGGTCAACAGGCCTGGCGTCAGCAACAGCGCCGCAGCGAATGCGATCATCATTCCATCCTGGATCTCGCGGCCCGGCATCCGACCTTCGGCGAGGGCTTTGCGCAACCGAGTGATCGCGGCCATGCCTTCGCGGCGAGCTAAGACCGAACCGATCACTCCTGTTATCACGACGACGGCGAGCGTCACCCACCAGCTCGTCGCGTCGGCCATCCGCAGCAGCAGAATCAGTTCGATGAGCGGGATGCAGATGAACAATGCGAATAGGCGAATCAACATTTTAATACCTTGCATGGGTGCTCGACATCCACAGGGGGGCAGAAAGCTGATGCCGCTGTCAAACTGCCAGCTTGGCATCCCGATCCATCACATGATGTCGATTTCACAAGGGAAGCGAATGCCGTTCCAAACGAGTTCTGTGGTAGGGCAGGAGCGGCGTATCCGCTAGAATGTATCCTCCGCCGTTCCATTTTTCTTATGCTAGGTAATATCCACATGCCCCGCTTGTTCGCCGCTTTTTGCTGCCTGACCTTGTTCGCCGCGCCGATGTACGCTGCGGCACCCTCCAACATTCTGGTCATTCTTGCTGATGACTGCACCTACAATGATCTGCCCGTCTATGGAGGTCGCAATGCCCACACGCCCAATATCGACGAACTCGCCTCTGAAAGTTTGGTATTTAATCAAGCTTATCTCGCCGAGGCGATGTGCCAGCCCTGCCGGGCCGAGCTTTACTCCGGTCTATACCCAATGCGAAATGGCTGTGCATGGAATCATTCAGCTAGCCTGAATGAGATCCAGAGCATGCCCGATTATTTGGGTAAACTCGGTTATCGTGTCGGCATCGCTGGTAAAGTGCATGTCAAACCTGACGAAGCGTTCCCATTTGAGTCCGTCGGTGGGTACGACCCAAACTGCGTTCGTGATCCGACGATGGCACATGATATCAGCGAGGCGAAAGAGTTCGTGAGCCGCGACGAAGATCAACCGTTCTGCCTCGTTATTGCTCTCGTGGAACCGCACGTCCCATGGGTAATGGGCGACTCTTCGGCGTATCCACCCGCCGATATCAAGCTGCCACCCAACATCGCCAATACGAAGATGACGCGAGAAGCGTTTTCGCGATACCTCGGCGAAATCACTTACATGGACGGTCAAGTCGGCGAACTCCTGGCGATGTTGAAAGCCGCTGGGCACGATGACGACACACTCGTGTTGTTTTCATCGGAGCAAGGCTCGCAGTTCCCCGGTAACAAATGGACGAACTGGAGCACCGGCCTGCATACGGCACTCATTGCTAGGTGGCCCGGTGTGATCCCGGCAGGTCAGCGAACGGATGCATTGGTTCAGTACGCCGACGTGCTGCCCACGCTGGTCGAAGCGGCAGGCGGTAAAGTGGATCCCAACCCATTTGACGGAACCAGTTTCATGCCTGTGCTGCGACGCGAATCCGATCATCATCGTGACTACGTCTATGGTGTTCACAACAATGTTCCCGAAGGCCCTCCGTATCCGATCCGTTCAATCAGCAATGGTACTTATCGCTATATTCGCAACCTCAGCCCCGACAACCTCTACATTGAGAAGCACGTGATGGGATCGGAACCCAGCGAGCATATCGCCCGCAACTACTGGCGAACATGGGTCTGGGACGCGACCTCGAAACCACGAGTCTACAACCTCGTTGAGCGGTACCAACGACGCCCCGCCGAGACGCTCTACCACACCGCCTCGGATCCCTATGAGATGCAAAATCTGATCGGCTCAGAATCCACCGAAGCGATTCAAAATGAACTCAGCAGCGAACTGGATCGTTGGCTCCAGTCGCAAGGAGATCCCGGCGCCGAAGAGGATACATGGGAGTCCCTCCGCGCCGCCCAAAAAGGCAATCACCGCTTCCGAGCGCCACAGTAGCAACATCTCTGCGAGACGCTGAACCCCATCACCCGAGTCGCTGAATCAGCTCACCGGCTCGGGCGGCGATTGCGGGGTCGTCGGCGCTTTCACCGCTCGTTTCGCAGCAGGGATACACGCCACGCCGCTTAGCAACGCCACCGTCCCGGCGATGCATAAAAAAATCGTTGTCCAGTCATTGGTTGGATCCAAAAACGCCTGGCTCGGATCGCTTTCGGAATAATACACCGTCTGAGACTTACCTTGGGGGTACCGGCTCACAAGCTCATTGGCGGCGACGACGCTCATGGTTTCAAACTCATGCGGGCTAATTCGGTTGCCTTGGTACGTCTTTCCATCGACGCTGTACTCGTAGTCGACGCTGACACGACTTCGCTCCTGCATCCTGCCTTTCGCTTTACGACCGCTCATCTTCTCAATATCAGAACGGGCCGATGATTTCGTAATCGTACCCTGTGTTGTCGGCCAAGACTTAACGACGGTGTTGTAAGCGAGATTGGTGTATCCCAATCCGGCAGCAACCAAACCCCCGATCAGTAGTGCGGCAACGAACGAGATAATAGTGAGGATGCGTTTAGCTTCGTCCGACATGTGTTCGCAATTCTTGAAGGTGAGGTAGGAAAAGAGTAATAGCGTGCGACGACTTTGTCGCAAAAGGACATTGGACCTGGCGACAGCTGATGTAGAAAGGTCGTCCAAACGGTAGTGAACGAGGCACTTCGATCAATCCTTTATGTCTTCGACCGCTTGCTGCTGCTCGGCGGCCTTCTTGTACCACTTGGAGGCTTCGTCGTAATCATCCGTGCTGGCGAATGCGCCCGCAACGGTCGCGTACGCTTGCGTTAATAGCGTGGGATCCTGCTGTGCCTTGGCGTCGCGGAACAGTGTTGCAAACTCGTCCATTTTTTCGCTCACCCCCGGCAACGCACCGATGCGCCGTCCCTCACGTGTCGAGCAACCAAAAATGACACCTGCGAGTTTGTCCCAATCACCCAGTTTTTCGGTGCCTTTGGGGTCGACTTGAATAAGAATCTCTTGCGTCTCTCCCACCGTCAATTCAGTTCGAATCCAGCGACGTCCGAGCGTGATCGGTATTTCGTAAACGTCACTCAACATGCCCATTACTTCTCTGCCTGCGGGCAGTTCCATTGTTGCGGTTCCCAGTCGATCCGTGGTCGCTTGGAATGGTTGAGAGTATCCATGATCGAGACTCGACTCATAGTCTCGATACTTCAATCTCCGCTCACCACTCATCAACGGATCAGCGTAGATCTGTGATCCACTATTCCACCACTGAACATTCGGCCATGCTTCGAGTTTGAGGCCCGCAACCGCCTGATCATCTTCATCGACCACAGTGACTTCGCATTTGACCAACGGCATCATACTGACCTTGAGCGGTTGCGATTCATCGTTGGCAAACACCTGCGGTCGTAAGTACAGTTGAGCTTGCTCCACACTCATCTCGCCGCATTCTGCGGGCGGCTCTCCTGACGTGGCGATATAACCATCGGACAGTCCAATCAATTGAATTTTCTCGTCGATCGGCCATGCCTCGATCGTGAACGTGCCATCTGGCCGAACAGGCACCCACGTGTTCCACCCAACACGATTTCTGGCTGCGTCAGCCGGATCGAGCGTGCTCAGCGAGACGCGCCCGTTGATGACCGGACGTGGTACATCGCTACTGAACACTCCGTCGATCGGCTTGACCGCCGTTAGCGGTACCTCCACGACACAGTCTTGATCCGCGGAAACGTCGAAATCCACAATTTTGCTGAAGTGCGTGATGTGGTCGCCGTCCATTTTCGCAATTAACACACTTTGTGATCCAGCCTCAAACCTCGGCAGTCGCAGCGTTGTTCCTTCACGTCGCAGCATGTCAGCTTCGAGCCAGCATCGCCCTTCGGACCAATACGCATAGAGATCGTCCGTCTCGATCGGCTTGCCATCAATCGTCGGATGGATAGTAACGGCTCATCCGACAGAAGCGTGCGAAGGTCGCAGCGGAAAGTTATTGGAAGCATGGCTCTCGTATCCAATGATCTTTCAAAAATGGTCCCTGACGAACAATCGCTCGCCAGGGACCGGCAACACCATTAGCGTACCATCGACCGAGATATCCCGTGCCACGTTGCACCACTGCAGAGCTCGGCTCCGTTTCTCCCGGCAGCGCCAGACAGGTGGGTGGGAAATCAATCGAGTGGAGTTGGCTGACGACGCCATGCTTCGGGGGGTTGTGATGCGTTATTGGGAATGATTGCAATCATCAGCAAAAACAATCCCACGACAATATGGTTTTGATGAATCGGTGTTGGCGGTGTCACGGAGAAACGCCCCCACAGGATCAGCCCGACACTGACGAGCAAAATCAACAGGTGTGCGTGACGGGTGGGACGCCAATACGACAACCCTGACAGCAGCCAGATCAACAAGGCAATGCCGAGGTCGGCCCACAACAGTGTCGCGTTGGACTGAACACCGAAGACAAACGGACTGGCCGCCAGCCATACTGCCGTCATGATTTCTACGACTCTCCCCCACATCAGCTCACCTCACGCGACAGGAGTTGCTCGGCGGCGGCTTCGAGACGAGCGTTGCGGCGTCCACAGAAGGCGTCCCATAATAATCGCCTATCGTGGTGCTCCGTCCAAACGATCCGCAGATAGCTCAGCGATACGCGAACTTCGTCCCACGCCCAACGAACTAACAGTAGCGACATCGAAGCGGTGACCAAGCATAAAAAACACCATGATCCGACCACGAATGCTTGGCACAGCACCAAGACCACACTGACGATGCCCAACGGAATGACGTCAATTCCGAATAAGATGACCAGCCACGGGCGATACTGCCAACGCCGTGTTGAACCCGCGAATCCAAGGATCGCATCACCCAGGTAAGCGAGCACGCCCAGTGCGGCATCATGAATACCCAAGATCCCGTACATAGTTTCAGCAGTGTCCGATTTTATTACCTGTTCACTGCCATTGCCGAACACAGGGTCAAAGACACTATCGATAAATCCCCACTGAAAAAGCGAAAGATGCACCGAGATTGCGGCGGCCATGAACGCCACGAGACAGATCGGGATCCGCTGGCTCCACGCTGACGGATTGTAGTCGTAGGGTGGCACCGGGGGGTCGGGTCTGCGCGACGGTACTGTCTCGCTAGACATCATTTCAGCCCGTTCTTGCGGTACCACACGTCAGGCTGCGACTTGAGCAAATCCGTCATTTTTGGAAGTGTCGTGCGGAGACTGTGCTGCGGTTCCCATCCTAATATCTGCTTTGCGCGTGAGATATCCAGGGCGTAGTGATCGTCGGCCATTCCGACCATGAACGGTTTAATAAAGGCATCGCCTCCTTGCAGCGCGTCGGTTACCGCAGCGCCCACTTTCGCCAAGGCGGGTGGTACGTAGAACGTCACCCATTCCTTACCGTGTAGTTGTTCGCCAATCAGGTTCTGCAGCGACTGATAGGACAGTGGGTCGGCTTCCCCAATCAAAATCGCGGTTTTGGGCTCGATCGAATCTCGCCGCTCGACCGTGCGGACAATGGCGTCGACGACATCATCAATGTGCACAGCGGACTGGCCGGCATCCGTATCTCCAGGAAAAAAGTGTCCCTGAAAATCCTTCTCGTAAATGCGTTTCATCTGCTGCACGATGGTCGGTTGGCGACCGTAGTCGGTATAGACCCCCGCGATCCGCAGAAACACGCTACAGACATCAGGATGACCATCGCGAATCAGTCGCTCGGTTGCAATCTTGCTTTCCGGGTAGGGCCATTTCGCTTTCTGGGGGTCATCCTCCTCAATGTGATCACCGACCTCACAAGGGGCATGTACCAGCATGGTGCTGGTGAAGACGAATTGCGCACACTGAAAATCTTCCAACTCGTTGAGTATGCGGTCGGTTCCGTTAACAGTCACTTGCTCGTAGAGGTCGCTGTCGTCACCGGAGAAGTCATAGAAAGCAGCTAAATGAACGACGCTTGCGAGAACACCACCGGTCACTTCTCGAACTTTGGCCATTGCTGCCTGTACCGAAGCTGAGTCCGTTACATCGCATTCAATATCGCGAACGTGGCTATGCGCTTTCGGCGGTTCTGGCAGACCCACACGATCAAATCCAAAAACTTCATACCCACCCTCGGCGAGTTTGACGCATACAGCGCTTCCAAGCAGGCCGGAGCTGCCGGTAACGATAACAGCGGGGCGTTGCTCACTCATGGGGCGGTCCTGATGAAGAGAGGTATCGAGGGGAACTTCCCTAGGTCAGTTCGTATGATTGAGCTTGCTATGCAACTGTCGTGCCGATTCAATGTCGAGGTAAGAAACGGGTCGTCGTATACGGCAGCCTGGACCTCGCTCGGGGTTTCCATCGCCCGCGATTGCAGGAGCGCAGCGGATCGGTCAAGCGTTTTTTAGCCGAGCGGTTTGGTGGATGCGCGACCTGCTGTGAGAGATTTCGTTTATATTCAAGCATCTTCGGCTGATTCAAAACCGATCAAGATTCTCCGATCAACCCAAGCTTCCATTCACATCGAGCCAACGATGATACGAATCTGCTTAATGACCATTGCTGTATTTGGGACGGCATTTGCGCCGCCTGGGATGGCGGAGCCAGCGACACCCAACGTGCTATTCTTGATCGCCGACGATTTGAATACGTCGCTGAGTAGCTTTGGGCATCCACAATGCGTGACGCCGAACCTGGATCGTTTGGCCGAACGCGGAGTGAAGTTTGAAAATATGCATTGCCAGTATCCCGTTTGTGGTGCGTCGCGTGCGTCGATCATGTCGGGACTTTACCCGTACTCGAATCTGACGTTGGGCAACGAAGGTACGTTGCGCGGCAATATGCCGGACGTCGTGACCCTGCCTCAGGTCTTCCGAAACCACGGCTACTACGTCGTGCGAGTCAGCAAAATTTATCACATGGGAATTCCAGCGGAGATCATTGCCGGGACGGCCGAGCGGGATGATCCCTTTTCGTGGGACGAAGCAATTAACATCAAAGCTCCAGAGCAAAACGCTCCGGGCGTATTAACAAACTGGTCGCCCCAAGAAAAAGGATCGCAGAGCTTTACCAGCGTCGTTGCATCCGGCGGAGAAGGCGATCATGCCGATGGCATGGCGGCGGATCGCGCCATTGAGGTTCTTGAGCGAGTGAAGGATAAGCCGTTCTTTCTGGCCGTTGGTTTTGTGCGTCCGCACGTGCCCTTGGTCGCCCCACAGCCGTATTTTGATCGGTACAGCCGGGCTGACATGGAAACGCCGGTTGTGCCTGAGGATGATCTCGACGACGTGCCCGGGATCATTCGCGATTACAAGAGAAATCGCACCACCTACGGGGTTACGCCAGAACTTCACAAAGGCCTGTTGCAAGCCTACTATGCAAGTGTTTCATACATGGACGCGCAGGTCGGACGCGTTTTGGCTGCGCTCAAAGCGAAGGGGTTGGACGACAATACCATCGTGGTCTTCAGCAGTGACCACGGCTACCTACTCGGGCATCACCAAAAATTCCAGAAGCAACATTTGTTTGAAGAAGCCACGCGTGTGCCTTTCATCATCAGTGTGCCGTGGCTGAAGGCTCAGCATGGCCGTGAAACCTCAATGATCACGGAATTAGTTGACTTGTATCCAACACTTGTCGAACTGGCTGGGATTAACGCCCCGGACGGTTTGCAAGGACAGAGTCTGAAGCCGCTCCTCTGTGACACGGACTCTGCCGCATGGGACAAGCACCAAGCATTCACGATCAGCCGTAGTGGCGGTGAATCGATCCGCACCAAGGAATATCGATTCACACACTGGGGCTTCGGAGAGAATGGGATGGAACTTTACGATTTGAAAAACGATCCTGAAGAATTCACGAACCAAGCTAAGAACCCTGAATACGCCGCGGTGCTGAAAACGCTGCGAAAGCAACTGCTCGACAAACGCAATGAAGCTGGTTTCGCGAGGAATAAGTTTTCGATTGTTGGCAAGAAGAAACGTAGACGGTGACGCCGCAGTAATGACCACGCTGGTGCTTTTCGCCGGTGAATGGATAAGGGTTTTATCCCAATTCGCTATGTCACGACGCAAAACTTTCAAAAGACGACCCAATGAAAATCCAATGCATCCGTTTTGTCACGCTGTTCCTGCTGGCGACGAGTTATTCTCAGTTGACCTGTGGGGATGATCACTTCCTCGTGATCGGCGGCGGATACGCACCCTCAGGCAACCAGGCCTCGCTCGAACGGAATGTTCTGTTTTGGCAACGTGTGCTGGCGGAGAAGAGAGTCACACTTGAAGACCAATGCGTATTCTTCGCGGATGGGGATGATCTGGATGAGGATCTCCAAGTGATCGATCGAAAATCGATCCCGAAGGCGAATCGATGGATGGCTGAGTTTTTTGGTAGTCAGAGCGATCTCGGTTTATCGTATCGCAACCACCGCATCCCCAACGTAAAAGGCAAGTCAAGTCTTAATAATATTCGGGGATGGTTTTCAGACGCAGGGCAATCGATGAACAACGGGGATCGCCTCATGATATATGTGACGTCGCACGGCAATGACAGCAGGACGCGTAGCGAACCCTACAACACTTCCATCTCGTTGTGGGATGGGGAACGTCTGGATGTCGTCGAGTTTGTGAAACTGCTCGACACGCTCCCCGAGGGTGTGCGGGTGAACGTGGTCATGGTGCAGTGCCACGCGGGTGGATTCGCGCGTTTTGTCTATAACGAAGGCAACCCCGATCGTGGCTTGTCGAAACAGGCCCGCTGCGGTTTTTTTGCAACGGTACACGATCGACCCGCTGCTGGCTGCACGCCCGATATCGACGAGACAACTTACGTCGAGTACAGCACTTACTTTTGGGAAGCGATCGCGGGGCACAACCGTGTCAACCAGCCGATCGAGCCGCCTGATTACAACGAAGACGGAAAAATTTCCTTTGACGAAGCTCACGCCTACACGATCCTGCACAGTGATACCATCGACCTACCTATCAACACGTCGGGTGAATTTCTGGGAATTGAAAGCAGGTTTCAAGACGACAAGCATCCCGATTTGTTGCCGCGTGAATTGGAGTACGACGAGGTGCTCAAGCTCGCAACACCATCGGAGCGTGCCATTCTCAATGGTTTGTCCGATCAGCTTGAACTTTCTGGAGAGAATCGATTGAGGGATGCCGAACGGCACACCAACGAAAATCGTTCTCGCGGGAGTTCACGAGGCCGGTATCGCGGACGACCTGAAGCTCCTGCCGATCGGCTGCGGCGTGAGATCGCGTCACATCTGCGCCGCCGATGGCCGGAATTAGCAAATCTGATGAACCCTGTTGCGATTGAGATGGTGACGACTCGCAGCGAAGAATTTATTCAGGCCGTCGAGGGACATCCCGATTTCGCACGCTATCAGGAACTCTTGCGAGCAGATTCGCAGCAACTCGATGAGCGGGAAAAGCGAGTGAAGTATGAACGCCTGGTAATGGCAATCGAGAACGTCATCTTGCGAGAGAATTTAATGCGACTGGGAGATGCCAATGCCATCGATCATTTTCAGAAAATTGTAGAAAATGAAAGTGGCGCGATCGCTGCTCACTGAATGTCTCGCGTCCGATAGGAGACAAACCGATGCACTGGGCCGCGCGGCTGGTACTCGTTCGTCGCGCCTTGCCCGCCACGACCATCGAGTTGCAATCGGCCCGCAATCAAATGCACGGCTTCGATCACCAACGGCTTGATGACGAAATGCCGATCCTCTTCTGGAATTTTGACCAAAGCGATCGGTCCGTTCTGAGTAAAGTCCCAGCGAACATCGAGATCGCCAATTGCGGCTTCCTTGCTGATTTTACGAACGAATGGCTCCAGTGGCAGTGGCAAGGCTCCCGCTTTGAGGTCCGACAACGCGATCGCGAGCAGGTTGGGTTCCTCGGTCATCTCGACGGAAAGTCGACATGAAACGATAGTATCCCACGTTTTCGAAGTGTAACGGGCCGCGACGAACAACTCGCCGTTCTCGATGGCAATCGCGGGATCGGTGACTCCGTGAGCCAATAGCCGACCGAATCGCTCGGGGAATTCGCTTTGAATCCAGGCGTTGATTTCCTCTTCACCAAACGACGCTTCCCAAAATCCTTCCCGCAGTGATTGTCGGCGGACTTGTTCAACATCATGCTCGAGTTGATTCCGAGCAATTTCAACATTTGCTTGGCTCTGGTTCCTGGCCCGCGTGTAAAAATCCGGAACTTGCTTAGACTGCGATACCGCCCACCAACTTGCTCCGCCAGCTGAGGTACCGATCATTGCAAGCAGCACGAAGGTAGTCCGCAACCAGCGGTTCTTAAAAAGTCTCTTGGCTCGGCTCATCGGTGCTCCACAAGGGTGAAACGAGTAACAGCGAAAAAAGAATGAAACACATCCGGCATTCACCATTCGGGATTGCCAATCGAACGAATACTAAAATTTTAGGGGCGGCGGCAACCAACTGCGTATTTTTCCACCAATCGAACGGGAAGACTCGGATGAAATGGTGTCGCCAGCGGCTTCGCTATCCCGATCTGCCGGACGGGGGGATGCCGCTGGTAAGGGAGGCAGTTGCCAGATCGACAGGGCGTTGGAAGGTGACTTGGCGGCGGGCTCGACCACTGGAGCATCCATCCCCCAGGCAGGCGCCAGTCGTCCTCGTTCGCTACGCGACTTCCCAGTGTCGGGTTCGTTCCCGCCCAGGCCACCTTGGGCTGAACCATCGTCGATTGCATTGTCGTTAAAATCCGCGACGCGCAGTAGATCTTTTGCCCAGAAATTCCGCAGCAGATTGGCGGCGGGCTGTAAATCCGAGTGTTGAAGTCCTTGCACAGCTAAATACGCCAGACTCTGCAAATCAGACCGCTCTGACGCGCTAGCGAAATAGTCGGTAACAACAATGTCGTCAATCCAAAGCGTGGAGGTCGAGAGATTATCAATCGTCACATGTAGGTTGCGATCTCGATTGGGGTCGACGTCGAGCCACTCCAGCACGAGCCGTCCTGTGTTCCATTTTCCATCGCGTGGAACTTGCACCGTTTCGCTGCGGCGAATCGCCTGGCCGTCCCGTTCGCCTTCGATTGCTACTCGGATTTCGATAGGTGGGTTGGCCTGACGATGTTTCGCTGCTTCCTCCTGATCTTTGTGTAGACGTGGCGGCTCGCCTCGAAGCGACATGGAAACGCCGATCCTGCCTGCGGTGGGGCGAGCGACTTCACGGCTGATTAGCCACGTTGAGGCACCGGCATCTGTCTTGCCGCCTAAGCGAATCGATTGCTGACCTTCGCTGCGAACCAACATATCAATTTCGACCGCACCAGGCGGATGATGCGCGTGCATCCACCCGGGAATACCGATCTCGTGAGGAAGCTCAAATCCTCCATTGCCCAGCAAGTTGCGGCACTCTGTATTGGCTTTTCGATGACGCACTAATGATTCACCAGAAACGCTCTCGTTTGGCTTGCCATCGTCCTCTGTGCTTACCGATACCTTATGAACAAGGCTCGATGTTGTATCAGAAACGGACGTGACAGCGCGTCCGAAACCCCATCGTTCGGTCGACCAAAACGAACTTCCCCCCGATAGTGACGCAGACGATTCCGGCTTGCTTGGGGACGGGGTTCTCGCAGAAGCCTGGCGTACGAGTGCATGATTGGCTCGAAAACGTGACGAACCTGCTAGGTGTTGTGGCGTCAAACTCGGTCGCGCCGTTATCCCGGCAAGCTCGCCCAGGATCCCCAGGTGCTCCACGATTGTCGTTACTTGGCGTGTGACTTCGGCTACACGCCTGCGAGCATCGTCTGCCTCTGCGGTAAATTGAGCCGTCGGCGAGATCGACTGCTCGGCATGGCAAACAATCATGGACGATCCTGGAATGACGATCGTCGATCCATTCTCGGAAACGGTGGGCTTGACTATCCGCACCGTCCCCAGTTCGTGCGGTGGTTCGTCCGACCAGTGAACCTGATTTCCAAGCGGGAACCGGACCCGCATTGGCCAAGGAGCCTGATTCAAGCAAACCAAGGTCGTTCCGCCGGCAACGTTGGCATGGCGAATCTGGACGAGCGATCTATGGGGAACGCTTCCGTCGTTAGCGTTGTTCGAAACACGCGACTTCGCAAGCCAACACGAATCGACGGACCAACAGGTCTGCCATACGTTCGCCGCTTCACGAACAAACCGCCCCGCGCCTACCAATTCATCACTGATGAGTGCCTCGTCCACGATGAGCCCTTGAGTCGCACCCGAATTCGCATGGGAAATACAGTATGTCGACCAGTCTTCCAGCCACGCATCCGTATTAAAAGCGGCACCCCTGTTGGCGAGCGGATAAAGATACCTTGGCGCAGATGATGGTGCCTCGGACTCATGGAGGAGCACATCTTGTGGAGACGATAGGCCAGGAGTGGGTTGAACGCCCAGCCAAATGAGGTCCGCGTTCGCGGCTGAGTGGATCTCGGCGGGGAACTGTCCACCAATGGTTTGTGAGGACGGACGCAAGAACTTGGCGACCCGCAGTTGCTTCGACGTCGTTGAATGGCGCGGCCAAGACTCCACTCGCACCAATGTCAATTGTCCCGCGCTGGCATCGTCTGGTTTGGTTTCTTCCGTAGCGGCAGGAGACTTCAATTGCCAAAGCTCGATTCCGCGCCGAGTCGCCTTCGCGTGTAAACACTGCAAAAGTATTGATTCCGACTGTGCTGCCATTTGCCTGGAATCGGTAGCCTCTGCATCAATCACAATATGGTTCACCTTGGCTGCGACGATCGCATCGAGACGCGCATCGAGACGTTCCATGATCCCCGCCCATCGCTGGGCAGGCGTCTTCGGCTCGTGACTACCGCCCGTCAACATCCACGAAAATGACGCATTGATATGCGAGGAGGACGTTATTAATTCAGCGTCGGACAGCAGTGCGGCAAAGCCAGACCAGTGTACCCAGAGTCGACGCGGTGAGGCAGTTCTCTGTGCAAGGCTAAGCGCAGGCGAACCGTCGGAAATCGCTTTGGGAACGACGATCAATGTCCACGCCTGCCCATCCAAGAAATGAACATTGTTCTCGGGGTGATTTTTTGCGGCACTGCGTTCCCACGGGAGCAGCTCACGAAAACGAGAAGTCATCGAAACCGTGGATTCCAACTTCAATTCGTACACGCCGATGGGTAACGGCTGCGTAAGTCTAAACTCCCATCGCTCCACTGGAGTGTTGGCTTTCGTGTCCGATGCTGTCGTGGAAGCACTTACTGGCGAAATAGGCATTAAATCAGCGTGTTCGACCATTCGCTCATCGAGCATCGAGACAACCGCGACTCTGAATTTGGGATCTTGATCACGGATCGCGGCGGGCGACGATGGATCGATTGGCGGCTTGATCACCAACTCAATTTCGGCCTGCAGTGGTATGGAATCTTCAGAAAGAATCGTCGGCAGGTTTGACGTGGGATCAGCGATAACGCCAGAGTCGTCGGGGGCAGTGGCTGTCAGTTTCAGCCGTGTTTCAGCAAGCCCGATCGTCGACGCTAGAGCGCCTGCCAGCAGCGTCACAGCAATGGCCAGCCGACCAGCCACGGCGGATGAGGGGGAGACGATTCTGTGCGGGTACCGAATCACAATAGCAGCGTCGCTCACGCTCGAAAAGGATCATGGGAGAGACAAGGGAAAGCACGAGTTGCGAACCTAGCGACTTCGATCGGCTTATCACAAGTCCGTTTTTTTTTACAAGGTTGCAAATCCCCCTGGCCTTTTGGCATGACATCCTGCCACAATAGACTGACAAACTGGGATAACCCACCAGTCGTGATCACCTAATTACCGCCATGGACGGCGTCCGATGAAATCGAAGAAACCGACGACCGCAACCATGACGAGCGCGCTCTCCGATGCCCTCCTTTACGCGATCGTCCGGGCTGTGGTGGCGGTTATCCAAGTGTTACCGTTGGACATGGGTGATCATCTTTGCCGGTCCCTCGCTGTGTTGCTTACCGGACCCCTGGCGATCCGCCAGCAAGTCATTGTCGAAACTCTCGCGAGTGTGTACCCCTCGGCATCGCCCGCACAGACGCGTCAGTTAACGCTGTCGATGTGGCATCATCTGATGTTGATGGTTTGTGAAGTTGCCTGGGCGCAACGACGATTACATCGAGCGAACTGGTATAAGCACATACACCTGGTCGGCAATCGTGAAATTTTGGCCACCAGTCTCAGCTCGCGACCCTCGGTCCTCGTCAGTGGCCATTTTGGCAATTTTGAAATTGGCAGCTACACATTTGGACTAATGGATTTGAAAACCATTGCCATCGCGCGCACACTTGATAATACCTATCTCCATAGCTGGATCGAGCGATTTCGTGGTGCGAAAGGTCAGCAGCTCGTCGACAAGAATGGTTGCGCCCCGATCGTGGATCAATTCATGCGTGACGGCGGAACGCTTTCCCTGTTGGCCGACCAGCACGCAGGCGATAAGGGGTTGTGGGTCGATTTCTGTGGAGTTCCAGCGTCTTGTCACAAAGCGCTCGCGCTGTTCTCGCTGACCAATCAAGCTCCGATGCTAGCGCTCTACACAAGGCGTGTCGATGGACGCCCCCTGCAGTTTGAGTCCGCGCTTCTGGAAATGGTCGATCCGCTCGCAGCGGATGATGAGCTCAGCCTCGCCGCGTGTGCGTCCGTCGAATCGCTAACCCAATGGTACAATCGCCAACTCGAACGAATCATTGACTTGGCCCCCGAGCAGTACTGGTGGCTCCATCGCCGCTGGCGAACCCCCCCACCTCGTGTCGCGGAGCGGCTTGTCAAGGCAAGAGAGAGCCGGCCAGCGGGCATGACCGATCTGCGGTCAACTGCCAAGGTAGCATGATCGCTCGACACACGACAAAGTGGACCCCCAGAGCCAGGTCCGCTTGGACGCCAGTAAGAACGGTCGGGAACACATCGAAGTGAGCGAGCCGAGAAAGTTTGAACTTATATTACCGATCGGTCGCACCACAATACAGACTTCGTGCAACGTCAGCGATGGCCATGCCGTGGCCGGGGCGTACCAGGTGCATGTCGAGCGGTTATGGTCGGCCCTTCCAATCAAGTTGCGTCTGGATGCGGACAAGACCCTCTACGGCCGCGGGGGTTCGGCGAACATTTCGTCATCGAGGTGCTCCACACCGATGACATCCTGCAAGAAATCAGGCTCAAGTTCCCCGTCGGCATTAGGCGAATGCAGCACCGAAATATCTCCAGTGGTTTCGAAAATCACCGCGAGCACCTGGTCGTAGTTAAGTGCGTTCGATTCACGCAATTTGGCAAACACGTCGGAGCGAGTGACATTGGCCTTGCGTAAATTCCCCTCGATAAAATCGCGACCAGCCATCAGCAATAGTGGTTCATTGTCAACCATTTTGCTGAACCAGCCCACACGCCGCCGCAAGTAAGCTAGGGACCATTGCCCGAAGTAGAGACATGCGAGCGAAAGCAACCCGAGGGTTAACGTAGGATTGGCTGAGGAAATTGTCGACGCAAATAAAGAACCGACAGCGACCGTCATTGCGAAATCGGCTGCTGACATCTTTGAGAAACTTCGCAGGCCCACGAGCCGAGTGAAGAAGAGAATCGCTACATAAGTGACAACCGCCGACAGCAGTACCATGGCCATGTCACGGGGGTCGGAAAAAATCCATTCACTTCGCATCAGTGTGCTTCCGCTGAAAAACCTTGATTCCCAGAATCGGCGAATTGCCTGGCACCGGTTGACGAATGGCAATCTGGGGCGAGCGTCTTCGTCCAAACGAAAATCTGCAACGGGGGTAGATTAACTGCAACGGATTCCGTTTTTGCAGCTCCGAAAATCGGCTCGACATAGTCCAGAATATCAGACCTCAGTTGATAAGCGATGAACGTTCCGCCGGGATTCAGCACGTCGTAAATGGATTGCACAATCCTCGCTGCATTCTCAGAGGGCAACGCGCTAAATGGAATACCCGACAAAACAACATCGGCTTTGGAGAATCTGTGCTGGTTAACTACTTCGATTAAGTCACAGGCATCGGCTAACTCGACATGGAGGCGAGAGTCGCAAATCTCTTTGAGGACATCTGCAAACGCTTCGGTTTTCTCAATTGAGAGTAACCGCGAACCTGGTTTCATTTGAGAGAGCAACGCCCGCGTGGTGCCCCCTGTCCCCGGCCCCAGTTCGACGATTCGATCCGCGTCACGCACGCACTCACGGTCGGCAAGGTGACGAGTCAAAAATGGTGAACTCGGACAGATCGTTGCGACCTGCGACGGATTTCGAAACCATTCACTCACCACACAAAATAAGCGTCGGACGAAGTTTTTTCGCTTGGGAACGGCAATGGATGCGGACATATTGGAGCCGAGTGCGAGGAGGGCAAGAAGAAGGACAACTGTAAATGAACCCGAGGTTGCGAGCACTCGACTGAGAAAATCACGCTGCACTCGATAAAATGGATGACGCAGCGACGCGAATCTCACGACAAGCTACGCTGCGCAACAGGTAGCTGCCACGACTACCTGTTATTTGCCACGACGAAGCAATCGGCATGCCGCATTTTTGCTTCAACGGAAGATAACCTCAAAAAGTGTGGCCACCGCGATCTCTACACAATCTTCTCAGCTGGCATCCCTCAGCCACTTCGTCCATCGCCCTGGCACAGAACGCATCCACCGCTTCGGTCGGCGTCTCGTCGCCCGGCGCGAGCAACCGCGTATCGTTCGTCCACCCACTGGGCTGACGTGAACGAGTCCATCGCTCGCTTTTTCCGCAGGGTCGATGGTTCGGACCAGTATTTGCTTCGGCAATGAATTTCCGGGATTGGGAATGTTTTGCTAAATTCACTCTCCCTTACCGCCCCCCTCCTTCGTGACAGGATTATTCTATGTACCACCACGTGAAAAAATTGATGTATACCGTCAACATCGGCGAGCCTGATGTTCGATTCGGAAAGATGCTGTTGGAGCAATTTGGAGGTTGTAATGGCGAGTTAGCTGCGGCGATGCAGTACTCAATTCAAGGGCTTAACTGCGATGATCCGAAACGCAAGGATATGCTGATGGATATTGGGACGGAAGAACTGAGCCATCTGGAAGTGATTGGTTCTCTGGCGCGGATGCATCTGAAGCCACTCAAGGATATCAAACGCAGCGAGGCGGAGGCAGATCCGCTTATCGCTGTGGTGGGCGGCGGTGGAGTGAATTTGTTCAATTCCCAGGGCAACCCCTGGACGGCGGACTACTTGAAGATCTCCGGGCAAATGGAAGTCGACTTACGTAGCAATATCGCAGCCGAGGCGCGTGCGAAAATTACTTACGAACGGCTGATTGACTATACCGACGATGCAGGTAGCAAGGATGCACTGAAGTATCTGATGACTCGGGAGATTGCCCATATGAAAGCGTTTATGTTAGCTCTCGAGACGCTGCCCAAAGGCCCGCTTGAAATTGGGGATTTGGCCGTGATCGAGGACGAAGCGAAACGCTACTACAATGATTCGACGGGAGAGGGGGAGCTGGGACGCGACGAAACTGGCCCTTGGAACAGCGGCAGTGAGTGGGAGGTCGTCGACAACCCCGCCTTTGAGGAACTGCGGAAACGATAAGGCGACACAGGTTCAGCCTAGCAAACCACCTAGTTCGCGAATGCCAAGACCATCCGGATGGATCGTGGCTTTCGCAGGGCTGGGCCAGGTGGAAGGGATTTTCACTGTAGGGGGATTTTCATGGCAGGGCCGTGGGAAGGACCCCTGGGGATAGAGGGCATTCGGCAACGTACTCGCTGGACGTGTTTTGCCAACTGGCAGAAATAGAGGGGTCGGCATGTCCGTCACCTACTCCACACAGCCGGCCCGGTTGCCGACTGGCCTTTTGGTCTGGGATTGACCAGGCTGGAGGCTGCTCTTCGTTCGACCGTGCTAGACTTGACCGTTCTCATTGTAAGGCCGAACTGATACAAGCGATGCCCAAAGCTTGATGCCGCATCGACGGCGCCGTTGTACTGGCAGCGATTCTTGCGATTTCCGCATGTCAGTATTTGATGGCGGGAGAATCAGCGACAGACGCTACCAAACAGGTACTCCCCACCAGAAACTACACGGTCACCCTGACGACAGGACCAATGGACGCAAAGTTGATTATCGAAGGCCGAGTTGACCGAAATCGGGGGGAGGCCATTTTTGAAATGCACGCTAATCGATACGGACGCATTGAAAGAAGCGTACCGTGGAACGGTGTGCTTTGTCGCCGTAGGCCAGATCGTGTCGATCCAGCAATTCCCAACGCGAAAATAGAGTGGCTTTAAGCTACCCAAAGATGGCGAGCGGATGATCTCGACCAGCCATGACATGAACCGAAGCGGCGGAGTCGCGGTTTTTGGAGTGGAGCGTCTTTTGCGGCCGCTCGGTTATGTCTAGCGTTGAACTTAATCGATCGTGATCGGTCGCTCCGATTGGTGGAGAGGTGACTTTGGATCGAGCGGTTTTCTAGTGTCGTCTTTCGCTCCGCGAAAGATACGCTCTACGCAACTTTCGCGGAGCGAAAGGCGACTATTTTGCCCGCTCGATCCATCGTCGTCGGCGAGCCATGGCGAAGCGGTATCTTGAAACGCCCAACTCAGCGAGATGCTGACGCTTCTTCAGTTCCGTCGCTGGCTTCGCATTGCCGCTAACGCGATCGCGATGGTTCACATGAAGCGATTGGGCTTGCTGCGGGGGTTTGGATAACCAGATTGGTGCCCGGATAACGACAGCGTATGGCTGGATTCTTCCACGCATGCGAATAGCCTCGGTGGTTTTGCCCGCTGAGTGCTGAACATGACGATGCGGTGTACCCGCGTTTGTTCATGAGATGAGTCGCCATGAGTGTCGCCGAGCAAGAAGTCGTGAGGCAGACCGTTGGCAAGGGCGCAGACTTCGGCAAGACGCCCTCTCAGACGCCAAGTTTGACTGTTGCGAGCCTGCTCAAGCAGTATGCTTCGCAGTACGTAAAGAAGCACTCCCGCCAGGCCATCGCGCATGGGCAGAGCACACTTGCCAAGCTGGTATTGTGCCGGACGCGGGCTTTGGGTGGCCACGTCTATCGCTGCGCTGCGTGCCAGTCCGAGACGCCGATCCCGCGTCGGTCGCTACAACTACTCATTGCGCAACTCATGCTTGCGAATTGCCCGATCGAGTTCACGAAGCGTCCGCGCATTCTCGTCTTGAATTTCGTTTCGCAGAGCTTCATCACGAATCTGCCTCTGGCGTTCTGGCGTTCTGGCGTAACTTCTGGAACCAGTGTTGGGCAACTTGAACACATGACGAATAGAACTAATAGCATCAGGCACACCGCTAAGCATCCCGCTACTGGAGTCACATTTACGGGCTTCTTGGCGTTACTCGGTGCCGGTTCCACTAACTTGAATCGCCCATCTACAAATTCACCGCAATAACGGCACTTGATCGCGGCTGAGGCAATGTCCTCGGCACAAAATGGGCAAGGACGCTGCTCACTGGTTGGCTCGGGGGCCGGTGGCACCTCCTCTAGCTTCGTGACTTCTGGAGCTTGAGGCTCAGGGATGGGAGGCGGCGATTCCTTGGCTGCCTCTGCTTTTTGGCGTGCCAATTCAAGCTGTTGCTGCCTTTTTTGCTCCGCCTTCTCGGCCTTTTGCTCGTTCCATTGCCGCAGGGCATCGGTACCGGGAACCACGAACTGAGAACCACAATCGGGGCAAGTGTCATTCGCACCCGCGTCGCTCAGCGGTGACGTCAGCCGGGTCTTGCAAGCGGGACAGCCAAACTTGACTTGGTAGCCCCCCAGCAGGGTCTTGGTGACCTTAGGATTCACTGAATAGACCTCTAAAACGACAGGCCTTTGCGGGCCTAAAGATGTACCTAGCCAAAAACACCGAATCGGGCCTAAGGGAGGCTAGGCACAAGTCCTTGCCTGACAAGGACTTAGATAGTCGGGATGACAAGATTCGAACTTGCGACCTCTGCACCCCCAGTGCAGTCGCCTGCTCGAAAACACAGTGTTTTGTGGCATTTTAGAAGGCCGGTGATACCTTTCCTCCTCCCGATCGTGTAAAAAAGGTATCACCAAGGGTATCACCGAGCAGTCAAATCAACAGGAGGATCTATCGTGCCGAGAAAGCGTCAAATGACTTGGCAAGCGGGGACTGAGAACCGTAGCGGCCGCTGGCGGAAAAAGTATAAGGGCCGGGTCTTTCAGGCTTCAGGCGGACGCGGCAAGCACGACGAGGAGGCCTACAGCAACGCTTGGGACGGCTTTCAGGAATTCAAAAAGAAGATCGATGAGGAGGAATCGCAAAAGCCGAAGCCGCAGCAGGCGGAGTACGATGAGGCCATTGGGGAATGGCGGCTCGTGCTGCAATGGTCGATGGAAAATGCCAACACACAGTACGCGTCACTAGCGAGAAGCAAAGTTGAAGAATTGACGACCCGCCTGGAACGTTCTAAGCCGCAGCCGCTGAATCCGGAGGATCGATTCCGTTCCCACCTCGGCTGGCCAGCACATCTCATTGAATCGGTGGCTGCCCGTATCCCGAAGCCTTCGGAGCCGAAAGATCAATCGCCACCGGTAGTAATCGACCCATCTACGCTGGACACCTCGTCGATGGATGGCACTTCGCAGCGAATTGAACGTGAGATCTGGCGGGATCGTCTCCAAGTCCAGGAGCAAAAACAAGTCGAAGACCACAATACGCTTGGCACGAGTGTGGACTCCTATTTGGCGACGAAACTGGCCAAGGTTAAGGCTGGTCACCTCACCGCTGGCCGTTACGATCCCATCCGTACCCACCTGCACCACTTCCGCGATTGGCTCGGTGCATCGACTGCGGTCACATCGATCAGTGGAAATGTTCTTACTGATTATCATTCGGAAATGCTCACTGCTATCTCCGAAGAGAGGCTGTCTGCTGATTACACCAAGAACCGGCTAGCCACCGTCAAATCTTTCGTCCAATGGCTTTGGCGGGTTGAGGCGATCGAAGAACTGCCACGCGTCCTGGCTCCTGGGAGCAGCGATCTGCGAATCAGCAGGAGAACCACGACGCCTGAGGTCTTCACCATCGAGGAAGTTAAAACTTTACTCGCTGCTGCAACGGATCGCACGAAGCTGTACCTGCTGCTAATGCTCAACACGGGGTCGACCCAGAAAGACCTAAGCGACTTGCTGCCCTCCGAGGTAGATTGGAAAAAGGGGACGATCACGCGGAAAAGATCGAAGACCGCGAAACACAAGGGTGTTCCGACCGTGACCTACGTCCTGTGGAAGGAGACGTTTCGCCTGCTGCAGCAGGAGCGAAGCTCGGATGCCGCGACTGTACTCGTGAACCACGAGGGAACTCCACTAAAAGTGGAGACCCTAGCCGATGATGGGAAGCTGAAAAAGATCGACAACGTGGCGAGTGCCTTCTCCAGACTTAAGCGAAAGAAAGGCATCAAAAAGCCGCTAAAATACTTTCGAAAAACATCGGCGAACCTAATCAAATCGAATAAGGATTACCGAGGATTGGAGGTGCTATTTCTCGGCCATGCACCGGCAACGGTCGCAGACCGTCACTATACCCAAGCTCCGCAGCAACAGCTAAACGAGGCACTCGCCTGGCTCGGCAAACAGTACGGGATCGAATAGGGCGGGCGCAGCACCCATCTTTGAGCGACAAGCCCGTCAGTGAAGGGATTCCACCCCCAAAATTGGACGTGATGGCCTGCGCTTTGTTAGAGCCACCTTTGCAGCACTGGCGGCCAACCCAGTATTGCATTTGACGTAGCGAATCATCGCAGTGGTGACGATGCCGGTGAGTCCATAAAAGCCTTTGCAAGAATCGACCGACTGGGTGCAAAGGTAAATAGGCACACCGGCAAGCAGTCCGATCATGTGCGGTCCTCCACGCGCTGACCTGGCTGCCGATCCGTGGCGACCTCTACTCGGATGCGAACACCGCAGGGCAGTTCAATAGTGGTGCAGGCAAGAGATGGGGCCGCTTGCTCAGTTGCTCAGGAGTCTATCAGGAGAACAACGGGACGACAAAGTCTCGTCACCGATTCAACTGCGAACCGTCGAACAACTGAGCCCGGTTTAAAATCCGGATTTTATAGCCGGCCGGACGGTGTCTGTCGGCAAGTGAACGACTTCGCTCGACCATCGCCGCGGCCCGGTTGAGTTGCCGTTGGTTGGTGACGGTGACACGCCATCTAGAAAGTCGGAGCAACCCGCGAAAGTGTCGCCGAGCAGGCGATCGAGAGCGGATTTGGCCCGACGGCTAAGGAAGGAAGCAAGCTGCGACACTTTGGCCATATCGAAGCATGACCTTCCCGAAGTGGCACCACTGCCTATGACGCGTACAACTATCCCCAAACGGAGCAGCAACGGACCGATTCGGTAGCTGAGGATGGCAGGTGAGGTGCACCAGTCCAATCCCACCTTTCAGGAGCTTGGGTAGCTGCACATCTTATCGTGCAGCCCGTCGACGCTCCCCGAACAACATGCAGCAACCAACTGACCGATCAGCTCAATGACAGGAAGCCGCCCACTACGACTGAGGCCCGCTGGAATGCCCTTGCTGCGTGGCTCCACCACCTCAACCGAGTTCGCGGCGGACCTGCCAATGACGCTGCGGGTGCTGGTCTCGCATCACTCACGCGTTTCGCCGCCGCGTCGCCTGGACCTGCGTCGCCTGGACTTGCGTTGCGGCTCTTCAGCGTGTGGCCCTTGGGTGCTGACAGTTCGCTCTCCAACGCTGTGAGCTTGCGAGCAACTCCGACGTTCTCGCAAGCCGCGACATGCTCGGGATTTGCTGACTCCGCTTCCGAGCCTTCGACTGTTCCATCACCGCCACACGATTCCTCCTGCGCCGAGTCTCCCGTGTCAGCCGCTTCGTGGCTGGGGGCAATCGCAGCGTGATTCGACGTCATCCGATCCAGCGGACTGACCACCTTCACGTCCTCGCGGTTGAGCGAGTGCAAGTAAATCCGCGTCGTCTTGATGTCCGCGTGACCGAGCAACTCCTGGATCGTGCAGATATCGGTTCCCTCACGCAGCAGATGCGTGGCAAAGCTATGACGAAAAACATGCGAGCTGATGTGCTTGTGGATCCCTGCCTTCTGTACCGCCGCTCGCAAGTTCGCTGGGAACGTGTCTTTGTGCAAATGATGTCGTCGCAGTACACGCGTTCGTGGGTCGCGTGACAGGCGGTGGGACGCGAACAAATATTGCCACTTCAATTCTCGTGCAGCAGCGGGATACTTCCGCTCCAACGCCTTCGGTAGGCACACCGACGCTTGACCCTGTTCTAAATCGTGCTCGTGCAGCACGCGACGCGATTCCATCCACTTCCGGATGTCCGGCACGACGCTCGCTGGCATCGGCACGATTCGACTCTTCCCTCCCTTGGAGGCGTGGACTTCGATCACCATCCGGTCAAAGTCGAAATCCTTTATTCGCAGCCACAACGCTTCACTGATCCGCATCCCGCATCCATAGAGCAGCTTGGCGATCAACAAATGAACGCCGTTTAGGTGGGCGAAAATCTGCTCAATCTCATCCACGCTCAGTACGGTGGGAATCTGTTTCCCCTTGCTCGAGCGAATCGCCTGCACTTCGCCCATTTCGCGTTTCAACACGTGTTGAAACACGTACAAGAGGGCGTAGAAAGCTCGATTCTGAGTCGATGGGGCAACATTCCCATCCACTGCGAGATCCGTCAAATGGGCCTCCACATCGGTCGCGTGAATCTCAGCAAAATCCGCTTGGCACTTGAGCCCTCGATCTTGCATGAACGCCTTCACATTCGACACGTAGGCTCGTTCAGTCTCGAGCGTGTCCTGCCGCCCCCGTATGGCACGACGCAGGTTCTGGATCACGTCCGGCTCACTAGGATCAATATGGCCAACAACGTCTTCGATCTCCTCGGCCGTGACGTCACCTGACTCTCTCAGCCGTTCTTCTTTGACCTTCTCCGCGAGTGCAAGATCTTCGAGTTTCGTCCGAATGAACGTCAGGTCATCAAACGGAGCGGCCTGGACGTAACGGCGATAGCAAATCAGTGACTGAATGATTTTGAGACGTTTCCAAGCGGGCGTCTTGCGGCGCAGGCGGTCGCGGAGGAACGCGATTACATCGTCGGCTGTGAATTCCCAGGTCGCCTGGGGCTTGCGACCATGGAAGCGACTGAGCTTCTCGAACCAAATCTTCGCCCACTTATCACGCTGCTCGTGCCAATTGTCTTGAGGCCACCTCGTTTCAGCCTGACTAGAGCCAGCCATGACATCGTCCTTTGCAATCACCCGACTCGGCAACGAGAAACTCGCCAAGTCGATCGTACGCAGCAGATTCCGTCCCAGTTTCCCGCAGCCTCCCAGCGAAGACCGCCGCCCTCTTCCACGGCCCTTTCAATGCGACCTGTTGGCGTTCCCAGACTGGAACCGTCGTGCCCGCCGTACCGCATCGCCGCAGCGTTACCGAGCCGATTCTTCGCGTGTCCTCAAAACAGGTCAATGCTTTGGCGGCAAAATTCGTGCAAAAATTTGCTTGACCCAAGAATCCAGGCCCCTCATACTCGACAGACGCCAACCGGCGATAACATTCCCTCGAACCGGCGATAACACTTCCCGTGTCACCGAGGGAACCGAAGGTGCAACCGGCGATAACATCCCCACGAGCTACTTATCGCCGGGTGCCTTCCTCGCCAACCGGCGATAATTACCTCGTTCGCCAACAACTACCAATTCCAACTTGCATTGCCGGCGGTGATATCGATGACGTTTGTGATTGATCTCTTCGACGCAACGACCGGCCCATATTCGTATCTAAACGCGATCGAATATGACGCCGCCGGTTTCGAGTCATATCGCAAGACTTTGTGGGGGGCACCGTCATTGGTGAGCCGTGGATGTCGATTCTTTCCGCAACTCGATGGGGCTGATCTCTTTGTCTATCCGAAAGACCTAAACGCGTTTGCCGATGAGTGTCGGAAGATCGAGTCTGAGTCTGAATCGATTGCACACGAAATCTGGGGTTGCAACTCCGATGGCTCGAAAATTCGCGAATACATGCACCGATTCCTCGATGCGATTAAGCTTGCGGAAGAACGTAAAGCTGGCGTCTGTATTACGTGACTTCACCGACGGTTGTATCATCTGTGTTGTCGTCCAGAAGAATGGCGAACCAAGCGATGCACCTCAGCCGCGAAATGAGGCGTTTTGAAGTGGAAGATCTCTCGTCGCGGCGAGGTGATCGCAATCGTTCTGCAACAATGACCAAGACCTTCATTCTTCAACACGAACATGAATGGTGTGAGCGCGACGACGTGAAGTTTATCGGCGTTTACGCCACACACTTCGATGCGGAGGCAGCGATTGAGCGTCTGCGCGATCAACCTGGTTTCCGTGACTGGCCAGATGGTTTCTCTATTGGAGAGTGCGAAATCGGAGTCGACCACTGGACGGAAGGATTCGTTACCATGATCAATATCTTGGTTCCGTCTCGTACCAATACTGACACTTACCTTGTCGCCGGTTCCGCGTGGCGACCCGGTGATCTTTACGAAATCACTGATGTTGCTGATGATGCCATGTTTGGTGTCGGCGATGTAGTACGATGTACGGAAGACGCTATACCGGGTCACGGTGACTGTGTGCTCGTAGCGAGAAGTGCCGTCCAAGACAATGCAGAACCATGACATGCACGGGAGGACGGCTTGCGCGGTTTTTGAAGTGAAAAGTCTTTCGTCCGTCCCCCGTGATGTCTACCGTTCGTCGGCAGATCGCTCAAACCCATGACCACCTTGGAGCAGTACCAGCTTGTGCGCGTGAAGCAACTGCTTCAACCGCCATCTGAATACGATGGTTGGCGAGTCAACAAGCGACACCCCAGGATCGGCGATGTTGGGACGCTCGTCGACATACTGCGTGCCGATGGGCTACCGGATCGTTTCGTCGTCGAGTGCTGCAAGACTGATGGAACAACGGTGTGGCTTGCCGATTTCCATAGGGATGAACTGGATCAACACGCCTACGCCCACCACCTGAATCCCGATCTGGCACATTTGGTGTTCCTTCGGTCCGGTCGAATGTTGCTCGTAAAACGCCCGGATGCTGATTGGCGACAACTACAAGATGATTACTCAGATTACATGACGTCGCTCGGCCCGTGGACTGGCGACGAGATCGCATCATATTTCACGGACGACTATACTGACGATGATTCGAAATGGCCGTTGTCGCGACAGGCCATCATGGAGTTTTTCGCTTCGTCGGATGTCGAACTGTCAATCGAATAGCCGACGAACAATTGCGTGAACCGGAGCGGCGGACAACGCGAAATTTGAAGTCAACGTCAACCGCCGCCGCCCGGTTACGCTGGACGTTGAACTTAATCGAGGTGCTCCAGCGCAGTGCGTGGTGACGACGGGTGCTTCGTTGGTGGGGCGGCGTTGGACGGGGAGGATCAGGTGCACTCGGTGGTCCCGTCGGCACTGGCACGCTTCCTGCGTGGCAAGAAGCTGGCATCCATGCCAGCCCACCGCTCATTGAGGTGGTCGGCGTCGCCGCTGTTTTTCTTTTTCTTTTCGCTAACGCGACTCCCGGCCCAGCCAGGGACCACCAAAGCCGGCTAACGAATCTGACGATTCTCACGGCAAACTATTCTGGCTGTTTAACGATTAAAGTGATTAAAGAGGTTGCGCTTTTTGTAACGGCAATTGCAATGGGTTTTCAACTGATCGGACACACTTCGTGTTCCGACAGGCCACCCTTTACTGAGGAAAATCCATGACCCCGTACCAGAAACGATCTTGCGAACTCTCCAAGCGGCTCGCCGAAGACATGCTCATCCGAAACATGGCCCAGGCCACCATCGACGCCTACACCTACCACGCAAGGAGATTCGCCGACTTTATCGAAAAATCGCTCGGCGATGCAACCGTTGAAGACGTTAGATCCTTCCAGCTTTACCTGATCCGAGAGAAGAAGGTCGCCTACAGCTCGTTCAATCAAGCAGTCTGCGCGTTACGGTTTCTCTACACGCACACCATCTCGGTCCCTTGGCCGGTCAGGATGGTTCCCTTCGGCAAGAGGCCTAAGACTCTGCCGACCGTGCTCAGCCATCACGAAGTCGACTTTTTCGCTGATCTGCATTCTCTTTAGGTTTCATGTTTTGCAGTGAGTCCTTGAGCCCCGCCGGCATCCTTCCGAACGATTCAGTGACCTGGATCATTTGCTTCGGGTCCCAATCCTTTTCGTCTCGCAGCATTGCCCAGGCGATCACGGCGATCTTGCGAGCCAACGCGATCGCAGCTTTCTTTTTGCGTGTCTTTTGTTTGCCACAGATCCTCTCGTAGACGCCCTTGGCCCACGGGTTGTACCGCAGCGAGGCCCAAGCACATTCGACCAGGATCGTTCGTGCCAGTGGATTGCCACGCTTGGTAATGCGTCCGTTGCGATCCGTTTCGCCAGATTGATACTTACGTGGAGCGAGTCCGAAGTACGCCGAGACTTGTCTTCCGTTTTCAAAGCGGTGCGGGTCATCAAGACACGCGACGAGGATTTCAGCGGTTCGTGGTCCGACTCCGGGGATCGTTTGGACTCGCTTGATGCGTTCGTCATTCTTGCCGATCGCTTCGAGCTTCTTGACGACACCAGTGAGTTGCTCCGTCAGCGAATCGAGGATGGTCAGTTCGATGTCGAGTTCTCCTTTCCAAAGTTCGTCAGGTCCGCAGTCAGCCAGGGGTTTGCGAAACGAGTTGATGTGCTCGCGACCGGAGTACCAGGCTTTCTCGCCGGTTGCGATCTCGATTCCGTGGTTGACGAACCAAGCACGGATGGCGTTCTTGGTTTTGTTGATTCGTCCGTCGAGAGTCTTGCGGTATTTGACGAGCGATCGGAACTCACGATGTTCCAGCGTCGGTGTGTGAACGCCTTTGAGCTCACCCATGGCCGCCATGCGAGGCAAAAACAGAGGGACGGCAAAAACAGAGGGACAGAGCACTTCGTGGATCTGCGGGTCATGCATTCACTGGATTTTCCGACGTGTTGCCCTGGATTCACGCTTGAAAATGCCTCCAGCCAAAGGGCTCCCCTCCTGCGAAATCGTCGGAGCCAAAGAATCGGCCCAGACCGATTGCAGGCCGCCCACTCCAGCGACCGACCCTAGCAAACTCTTGAACTAAGTCGCTACTCCAGCGAACTCAATAGCTCGGGAAACAGAGGGACAGAGCACTTCGGGAGGAAACAGAGGGACGGAAACAGAGGGACGGAAACAGAGGGACCGGAAACAGAGGGACCGGAAACAGAGGGACCGGAAACAGAGGGACCGGAAACAGAGGGACCGGAAACAGAGGGACCGGAAACAGAGGGACCGGAAACAGAGGGACCGGAAACAGAGGGACCGGAAACAGAGGGACCGGAAACAGAGGGACCGGAAACAGAGGGACCGGAAACAGAGGGACCGGAAACAGAGGGACCGGAAACAGAGGGACCGGAAACAGAGGGACCGGAAACAGAGGGACCGGAAACAGAGGGACCGGAAACAGAGGGACCGGAAACAGAGGGACAGCGGAAACAGAGGGACAGAGCACTTCGTGGATCTGCGGGTCAAGCAAAACAGAGGGACAGCAAAAACGGAGGAAACAGAGGGACAGAGGAAACAGAGGGACAGGAAACAGAGGGACAGAGCACTTCGTGGATCTGCGGGTCATGCATTCACTGGATTTTCCGACGTGTTGCCCTGGATTCACGCTTGAAAATGCCTCCAGCCAAAGGGCTCTCCTCCTGCGAAATCGTCGGAGCCAAAGAATCGGCCCAGACCGATTGCAGGCCGCCCACTCCAGCGACCGACCCTAGCAAACTCTTGAACTAAGTCGCTACTCCAGCGAACTCAATAGCTCGCGACCGCGACGCTTTAAGTGGTATCGCCGATGAGTGCGGTGGCTACGCATCGCGTCGACGCACTCGGGCTTCCCGGCGACACAGCAAAACAGTTTGCCGAAATCACTCACCAACTCACACCAAGAAGCCCGGTCCAAGCCAAGTCGCTGCAAGATCGGCGGGACGCCCTCGGGTGTCACGCCTCGTTTGCCAGGTGTGACTTGACGAGCGGTCCAATCGAGCAATTTCAGGTAGTCTTCCAACGACATGCCCAAAAACCCCTTGTCGCTACATCGAGTTCCCGCTGCGTTGGGACACGCACCAATCGGATCGTTTTGCTCGTCGATACAAAGGGGCGAGAGAAATGAGTCTGGACGCGATGCGGGCTCGACGTCTGGCTGCTGCGCACTCCCAGACGGTGATTCCGTTTCACCCGTGATGGTTTCAATGCGACGTTGAGCCGACGTGTGATCGCTTTGCTCGACCGTCTCAGCCATCGCGGCACGGATTGGATTGAGGTCGACGTAGGCCGCACATGCCAATAACGATGACTCATCGGCTAACCTCGTGGCTTTGTAGCGATCTTGAAAAAAACGACCGTGTTCCTCGTCTTCACGGTTGGCCCGCATCGCCACACGCTGGCACAACAGCCGCATCCACCAACTGATATCGCTCAATCGCTTGCGGATTTCGGCACGCTTGATCGGGCACCCAGCAATGGACTTGATTTCTGGCTGAGTCGGCTCCATGGCCGATCCATCCGCTTTGCGACGGTGCGGACACAACATCAACCATCGCCTGGCAACTTCCTCATCGCTCCAGGTGGCAGCCACATCGGGCCTGGACCGCAGAATCAAGTGGAAGTGATTGCTCATGAGGGCGAACCCGAGCAAATCCACCGAAAACGCTGCCGCGAACTCATGCAAATACTGTTCAATCCAGACTTTGCGATGGTCAAAGTTCTTGCCAGTCAGAGGATCCTCTCCCATCAAGAAGCAACGTCGACAGACCCGATTAAAGATGTGTGCGATTGCCACTTCATCGGGATCAAAAACCTCACTCCGAGCCATTCGAGCCATCACACCACCTCACATTTTCGGGAAGACCGCCAAAAACAGAAAAAGCAGGCTATCCCCTCAACTGGCTGCGGTCAATCCCCTGGTGAAATGCTCTGTCCCCATTCTCCTTCCATTCTCCATTCCGTGATCGATGAGCTTGGCTACCTACCGATGGATCGAATGAGTGCCGAATATTTATTTGGATTTTTCAGTTTGTGCTATGAACAAGTCAGCTTGGTTGTGACGACAAACTTACCATTCGGCAGTTGGGCTCAGACATTCGCTGGCGATGAACGCCTGACTGGAGCACTGCTGGATCGGCTCACTCATCGGATCGAAGTGCTTGCGATCAAAGGAGACAGCTACCGCCTTCAAGGCGGCCAGCGAACGAGCAAGTAGCTCGGAAAGAGAATTCAAAAAAACGAAAACTGGACCGCGTAAAAAAACCTCAAGTGGTCCCCTTTTCGACTGCCAAAAAAGCCATTTCGGCTGCCACGGTGGTCCCCTTTCTGACTGCCATCTCCACGGCGGGCATCCTGCCCGCCGAAGACGCAAGCGAACATCAGCGGGCGCTGTGGTTCCGACGGCTTGCAAGTGCGTTCAGAGGATGAGTCGTTTGGCCATCGGTTTCAGGGACATTCCCGAACGATGTCTTCGTCAATGTGCAAGTACGAATCTGGACCATCTTTCAAGTCAACGCCCTCCAGGAAAGTCAATGCTTTCCAGAGTCGTTTGCGATCGCTTTCAGGAACGACAACTAACTCTCGGCGATCGTCAATTTCTTGCAGAGCTTTGGCGCGATCTGAAACTGCTTCGCGAGTTTCTGATCCATCCAACACGGCTTGAAACATTTTGCGCACTGTTGCGAGATCAATGTTCATTAAAAGGTTCCTATGAAATTGCCGTTCTCGTCATACTGAAAGTGAACCTTAGGACCGCCCGTTTCTGGACGAATAATGCGAGAACGTCCCTGCGCGTCAAGGTTGTCCATCCAAGTACGAGTGTTTCCAGTGCTCGGATCCCATTCGTAAACCTTCCGCCGTCCAACGATCGTCCCCGGTTTACCAGCAGGCGTTAATTCACCGAAATAACGAATACGACCGTTTTGCAGTTCCTTGAATCCGGCGGAACCGTACTTCTGCGAATTGAATAAGTGTTGATTTAGCTTCGCGCCGTTGGCCGCACTGTGTGCGGCGTTGCCCACTACACTGTTTGGGGCTGTAATCGCGGACTTGACCCCAATCATCCCGGCCATGGCGTGAGGCGCGAGGTCTCGACCTAACTCACCGCCGTGGGCCATATCGCGAATTGCGTTTCGTCCTGCATTCTTGCCGCTACTCAGTGCTTCTGAAACTCGATTCGAGATGCCCAATCCCGCCATCCAATCGCTAGCGTCCTCTCCGTCTCGAACGTTAATGAGGCGGACAGCTTCTGCTTGAAGATCCCAATTCAACTGCATATCACCGTCGCGAACCGCCTGAGCAGCACGAAGAACCATTCCCTCGATAGTACCATCTGTTTCGGCGATGGCGGCAGCAAGACGATCGGCTGCGCGTTCACGTGACGCTTCGACGATTCCCGCGTAGCGTCCGGCGGCGTACGTTCCAACAGGAAGACCGGTATTGCAGTCGATTAAAATGGGCGGTCGAGCATGCATCGGATCCATTGCATCAGGTGCCTTGGTCTCCGGAAAACGTTCGCCCAGATCACCAATGCCACCGACGTCGCCAATTGGCCCGGTGTGGTCTGCTAATAATTCAACAGGCGATTCCGCTGTACTCGCATACGGCGTGCCTCCTTCCTCATCGTTTTGAGTTAGCTCACTGATCGCTTGATCCGTCGCGGCGTTGTCCGCTTGGCTCGGAGCCGATGCGGAGGGTCCGGCGTTGGTGAGCGGCGGGGTGGAGAGTTTTAGGGTTTGATGGGGTTGAGGGACGGGTGGGGCGTTGTAGTCGCCGTCTTCTACCGTGACCTCATAAGTGGGATCGGCCTGTGACGGTACGACGGGGTAGACCACGAGCGCATCACTGGGCGAGTTGCGGTACCTGTATGCGCCGCGTAGAGAGCCACTATGGGTCGTTGAGCCTTCGTCATCGGCGGGCTCGGACCCGACCGTGTGCGTGCCGTTGACCTCATCAACGCTGTGGTAGTCGTTGTCCTCTTCGTAATAGGTGTCAGAACCCTGCGATGAATTGGTGATGCTGCGCAGGATATACGACTCGGTGTCCGTCGTTTGCTTGTTCGCTTCGGTTCGTTCGCCGCTCCGCTCCGAGGAGTTGTTGCCGGAGTCGGCATGGTCGGTGGTCTTGTTGTCCGTTTTCGTGTTAGTGGTGTGGATCTCCGACACGCTGTGCTGCGTGGAATCGGTTTCCGACTCCGATGTTTCGGTCGTGTTTCCGTTGGGACGTGTGTACAAGCTCGACGTCTTGTTCCGCGTCATCACGTCGACGGTGGAGTCGTTGTTGTCAAAAAAGTACGAGTTGTCGTCGTGCTTCACCACGACATAAAAATTGCCGATGACGCCGTAGGTGTCGACGGTAGAATAATTGGCGGCGCGGTCGTAACTTTGAATGACGGTGCGGACGTTCCAGTAATCATGGGTGGTCGAGCCGGACCAGGGGGCTTGATTGGGATCGTTCACCGGGCCAGTTTGCCACGTCGTGTGTTCGCTCACGCTGCCGCCGCCGTTGGCTGAGCGCGTGCTGTTGTGCGTGTTCTCCGAACGACCGTTGCCGACGACGGTTTTCGTACCGTCGGGGGCTGTGGTGGTCGTGAGATTCTGCGTGTTGATCACGGTATCGTCGCGGGAATAGCTAATCACGCCGGAGATGGGCACTTCGTGGTCGATTGTATCGTATGATCCAGTGCCGCTGTAGCTCGAAATGTTTTGGTGATCGTAGCTGCTCGTCACGATGGTGGTGAGGTCATAGCCACCCTGGTCGTTGAGCGGGCCGCTGGAGACAACCGAGTCGGTGTTGTGGTTGACGACCGTGCTGCTCATCGGTCCAGTGATCGGGCCGATGCCGCCGCCACCCGGACTCGCCCATGCGCCCACGAGGTTGCTGTCAAAATTGTTGGTCGTGGAATTCTCGGTGGTCATGCTGCCGCTGTCGGTCCACTGAGTCTCGCCAGCGAGGCGATCCATGTCATAGTAGGTCGATAAGGTGGCCAGTACCATTTACGCGAAATTGGGAGTAACGGTACCGGCCACCTTTTCTTTACCCACCTTTTCTTTACCTGGGAGTAACGGTACCGGCCACCTTTTCTTTACCCACCTTTTCTTTACCGTTGGTGATCCTACGCAAGATCACGTTTGGTCATCGTAGTGAAGCGGGAGCGGATCTGATGGCGAAACTAATGAGCGTCGCCGAGACTGCGCGGCGTCATGGACATCGGGCGAGCGACATCTACTTCGAGTTGCTGACACGTCCACCCGATGCAGCATTGAAGCGGCTCTACGCCAAACCGGTTGCTTAAGCGGAGGGATGCGTTGGCGTCAAACGATTTTGTTCAATGCTTATGCGGTCACCTTCCGCCGCACAACGCTGCACGACGGACTACTGCAAAAGCAATTCAATTTGATTGAATTGCTTTGGTTTGGATGCTGCGCGATCTCTACTTTTCCGAACCCGACTACCGCAACCGATTTCTCCTATGCGACGGAAGTCAGTTTGAATGATCCCATTGCAACAAACCATGGGATCTTCCAAATTTGAATGCTTGTGCGGTCATCTCGAAGATCACTGGTAAATGCGAAGCTAGATGGCCGGGGACTAAACTGTTACCGCAAAACCCTCGCGACCCGTTCCATCCTACGCTTCGGCGCGGAACAGTCAAGTAGAATATGCCTGTCCCTTTCTGTCCGTCACCTTCGAATCGCGTCAACCTTTCCGCGCTACGGGACACCGAATCATGTATCTCCCGATCCGATAGAGTGTCACAGATGCAAACACACCGAGTGAAAACGCTAGAATACCGAGCGAAACATCTGATATGTTGCAAAGCGATTTAATATAAAGACCATTTCTAAGGAGCAGTACAACGACCACGCCATTCAAAAGGCCGCTTAAGGAAGACCAAAAAGCCGAGTGCTCAGTATTTTCGTGGAGTATGCTGCAAAGTAAAAGTGCTACGAAAGAGAACGGGATAAACACGACGCACAACACCGGAATATAACTAAGGGGCTTGATCACCAATCCTGCCTCCTTTACATCTAGAATTAATGTTAGCCAAGCTGCAATCGCAGATGCCATGCACCATGCTGAGATCCATCCAACGCTCTGCCACATTGTAACGTCGTGACGTTTATTGCCATCAAAATCTTGGGGCGGGGTGAATGGATTTCTCACCATCTTTTTATTGGTGATACACCGCCATCGCCCGGCATTGCAGACCACCAATCACCCCAGTTAATTCCGCCATACCAACCGTCGCCCGCCTGTACCTCACAGCCAAGCACATTCGCAAGATTTTGTAGTAGTTCTTTGTCACTACCAGACCAGCACGTTCGCAGGATAACTTTGTCGGGCCGTTTGGCTGATAATGCGGCGAGGAACTCGGCGGGCCCACCCTTGTCAATCGTTTCGTCGCTAAATGGTCCGGCAGACGCTGTACTTCCGTGCCCTACGATATTTACCACGCCAAGATCGTCGGGGTAAAAGTCCCTTAATATTTCAGCAGCATAATGCCATTGCTTTGGCATATTCTGTGACGGAAGTGTCATTGAGTGATCGTTAAGTAAATTTTGGTAACCACCGCCCCACCAAGGCCCAAATTCTCTGCTCCATGGATTGATCGGATCAAAAAGACCGTCTCCATATTCAAAATTTATTGTCAACGACGGTTGTGGTTTAGAAATGTATGGCGAGATTGCTGGAGTTTGGAAATTCCGGAAACCGAAAATATTCAGTGGTACAAGCAAGCCTAAAGAGTTGTTGCGGTGTCCGAAGTAACTGTCGTAGACGCTTTGTTCACTTTGGGAAAGTGATATTGGCAGTAAAGTTTTCTGTCCTTCGGGACTGTAGACGGGAGTTGGAAAAGGAGTTAAGCCATCGGGTAAATGAGCTGTAAGTCCTCCCCCATTGCCTTCTGCGGCTTCGATATATTGGAGGATGATCACGTCAGGTTTGTCCGTCGTACTCGCATTCGGCGAGCTATGCTCGGCGTCGTCACCGGTTAGCTGAAGCAAGGCTTGATCGGTGGCGGCGTGGGGGTTTTCAATGGGGGCGGATGCGGAGGGTCCGGCGTTGGTGAGCGGTGGGGTCGAGGATTCTAGGGCTTGATGAGGTTGCGGGACGGATGGCGGGTTGTCGTCGTCGTCTTCTACGGTTTCCTCGTAGGTGGGGTCGGCCTGCGGGTCGACGACGGGGTAGACCGTGAAGGGGTCATTGGGTGAATTGCGGTAAGTGCTTGCGCCGCCTAGAGAGCCGCTGTGGGTGGTCGAGCCTTCGTCATCGGCGGGCTCGTCGCCGACCGTGTGTTCGCCGTTGACTTCATCGACGCTGTGGTAGTCGTCGACCTGCTCGTAATAGGTGTCAGAACCTTGCGATGAATTGGTGGTGCTGTATCGCGAGGAGGACTCGTTGTCGGTGGTTTGCTTGTTGGATTCGGTCCGCTCGCCACTTCGCTCCGCTGAGTTGTTGCTGGGGTCGGCGGTGTCCTCGGTCTTATTATCCGTCTTGGTGCTGGTGTTGTGGATGACCGACACTTTGTGAGTCGAGCTGTCAGCTTCTGACTTAGACTCCTCGGTGGCATTCCCGTTGGGACGAGTGAACAAACTCGACGTCTTGTTCCGCGTCATCACGTCGACGGTGGAGTCGTTGTTGTCAAAAAAGTACGAGTTGTCATCGTGCTGCAGTAGAACGTAGTAATTGCCGATGACGCCGTAGGTGTCGACGGTAGAATAATTGGCGGCGCGGTCGTAACTTTGAATGACGGTGCGGACGTTCCAGTAATCATGGGTGGTCGAGCCGGACCAGGGGGCTTGATTGGGATCGTTCACCGGGCCGGTCTGCCACGTCGTGTGTTCGCTCACGCTGCCGCCGCCGTTGGCCGAGCGGGTGCTGTTGTGCGTGTTCTCGGAACGACCGTTGCCGACGACGGTTTTCGTACCGTCGGGGGCGGTGGTGGTCGTGAGATTCTGCGTGTTGATCACGGTGTCGTTGCGGGAGATTTGCATCAAACCGGAGATGGGGACGTCGTGGTCAATGGTATCATAGTTTCCAGACCCACTGTAACTCGAAATGTTCTGGTGATCGTAGCTGCTCGTCACGATGGTGGTGAGGTCATAACCGCCCTGGTCGTTGAGCGGGCCGCTGGAGACAACCGAGTCGGTGTTGTGGTTGACCACTGTGCTGCTCATCGGTCCAGTGATCGGGCCGATGCCGCCGCCACCGGGACTCGCCCATGCGCCCGCGAGATTGCTGTCAAAATTGTTGGTCGTGGAGTTCTCGGTGGTCATGCTGCCGCTGTCGGTCCACTGAGTCTCGCCAGCGGGGCGATCCATGTCATAGGTTTGCGAATAGCCGTAGTGCGTCAGCAGCAGCGTGGTGACACCGCCCAGAGCGGGCGCATCGGCACCGGCGTCGGATGCGATGGTTATTCCAGATTGGTTGCGAACCGAATTGGAGAGCGTGTTGGTGCTGGTGTAGGTTCCCGATAGTTCGGGCAGGTTCATGGTGATGGGAGCGGTATCGATCGCGGTCTTGTTGTCGTAGTGAACGGTGTTGGTAAGTATTCGATCATGAGAGGCTTGGCCGCCGCCGCCACCATCGGGGTTGGAGATCGTATAGATCTTCATGGCGTGGGCAGTGTCGCTGTTGTCAACGTCGAGGATTTCAGACTGATAGCCGCCACCGGTCCACAGGCCCGATGCGGTATCGAAGACGTAAGACAGCTTGGTTTCATTGTCGGTGGTGGTGGAGTCGTCTCGCTGGAGGGTATAGTCGAGTGTGATCTCGCCGAGTTGTTTCGAGTCCGTGCCCGTCCCCGCAAGCGCATTGGTGAGTGTTGAACCGGACTCGCTATGCCGGGTGCCTTCGCTGATCGCCCATTCGTAAGCGTCGCTGTCAGCACCGGATTCACCGTCGCCGTTTTCACTATCGCCATCACGCAGCACGAGGGTTTGCGTGGTGGCTTGATCGAATGAGGAATCATAGTCGAGGGTGAGCGTGCGGGTAGCGGTGATGGGCACGCCGCCCGCCGTGCTGGCTTCGTCACCGCTGACGTCGAAACCGTTGTTGGACGTGGAGTTGGCGGTTGTGGTGCGGGTGCCCGTCGACGTCCAGTCGTCCGCACCGGTGTCGTAGGTGTCGATGCGATTGGTGGAGTCGTGATCGTATGAGAATTGTCCGATCGTGGCCGTGCCGCTGAGCAGACCATCGGTGGTCGCACCAGTCGCATCCATGCTGAACATGGAGTCATAGAGCGAGCCGGAGTCGCCGCTGCCATCCGTGACGGCCCACTCGCCGTCGTCGTCTTCACTGAGTTCCGAGTTGGACGTGCGGTTGGCGTGTGAATTGATCGTGATCGACTGCGTCGCGGTGCCCGACATGTTGCCGTCGGTGTACACACCGGATGCGCTGCGTGAGAAATTCGAGGTGAAATGGAACGTGTCGCTGCTCGTACCGGTGGTGGCCCAGTCCAGACCCGGGAGGGTGGCGTCCTCTTCGCTGGTTTCGTCCGTAGGATCGTCGCCGGTGCCGCCATCGCCCGCATCGGGATCGTCAGCGATCGAAGGAACGGAACTGGTGTTGACAGTTGAAAGTACAAAGACGGAGCTACCTTCGCTGGCGGTCCCGGTCCAGGCAATCGACGCACCTTCACCGGATGCGTTGCCGGTAGGAGCGACCGTGCCGGTGCCGTTAAAATGATTGTCGACCTTGGACATGGCATACAACGACGAGACGCTCGCGCGTGGATCGGCGAGCGGGTCGGAGTCACCGATCTGCCACTGGCCATCGCTGCCGAGCGTCATCAACAGGAAGAAATCGACGTTGAGAATGGACTGATCTGACAGGCTCGCTTCTCCGGTGAATGTGGCGTCTTCGTCGCTGCGAGTGTAATCGCTGGTGCCGTCGCGTCCGGTGTCGCTGTGGTCAAAGTTGTTGCTGGTGAAACTCGCCGTGATGACGGGCGCGCCATCGTCTTCGATCGCGATGCTGGAATTGCTCGTGGTGAGCTGCTGTGTATTGGAGTTATCGTACTGCGTGCCGGTGACAGTGACGTCGATGGAATCGTACTGATCACTGAACGAACCGCTGAGGTTGTGCGACGAGGTGAACGAATCGGTGGCACCTTGCGACGTGGAGAAGGACGAAGTCAGCTCGCCACCGATGGGTTTGGAGACGGTTAATGTCAAATTCGCGGTGATCAGATGGAACGAGGCCTGAGTCGCGTCACCAGAGAGGTTTTCCTGGGTCATGGTGCCGGAGACGTCATAGCCCAGATCGACGGTTGAATCGACGCTGGCGGTGACATCGGTGGAGTCGAGGACCCAGCCGCCGACGGCTTCGCCCTCGTCGTTCTCGATCGAGTCCTCCCAAGTCAAACCGACGAAGGAGTTGTTTGATGAGACGTCTGAGATGTTCGCGTGTTGGGTGCCGGTCAAGTCATCGATGGTGCGCGACCCGGTGGCGGTTTGGACATAGCTCGATGAACTCTGGTCTGTGGAATTTGACTCACCCGTGATCACGGGCTGGTCTGGGATCAGGTCGATGGTGAGCAATTGATGCGAGCTGACAAAGGAATCGTCAACGAGCGTGATCGTGCCCGTCATGCTGCCGGAGATGACGCCATCGGCGTCGCGATGAAACGTGTCGGAGGCATCGAACTGCGTGCCGATTTCTGCGGTCGTCCAGTCGACTTCGCCGTCCTGGTTGATCGTGCCATCGTAAGTTTCCCAGTATTTGTCGGTGCTCGTTCCCGAGAGCGTGATCGAGCCCGAGATGGGCGTTTCCAAGTCTTCCTGCGAACCCTCGTCGGCTTGTCCGACGCCTGCCGTCGTGGAGTAAGTGCCTGAGCCGTTGTACGATGTCGTGTCGGTGAAATTGAAGGAGTCGAGAATACTGCCACCGATGACGTTCCAGACGTAAGAATCCTCGGGAGCGGATTCAGAATCGTCGAGCGCGATTTCGAAGTCGATCGAATTGTCGTAATTGGAATTGACCTTGGTGAAACCGCTGGTCGTGCCGGTCAAGTCAGTGGTCTCGTCGTCGACGCTGTAGGGAGCTGACCAAGTATCGATGTACAGCGAATTGCCGTAATCGTGCGAGTTGGCAGTCCCTGAGAGCGTCCAGTTGACTGCGGGCACGAGACTGAACGTCGACGTCAGCGAACCGGTGTCGTGATATGCATCTGAAAAGTTGTCGGTGATGGATCCGGTCAACTCGCCCGCAGAATACGTGAAGCTGCTGGTGTAGACGATGCTTTGCGTGTCGTCCCAGGTATCGGTCGACGAATAATTTTGCAACGAACCGGTATCGGTGAGGCTTCCCGAGACGGTAAGCGTTTGGGTATCGCTGCCAGAGAGCGTCAGAGTTGCTTCTGAAGGATCACCGGCGGGAGGCGGATCGGCGGGTGAGTCGCCTTCGCCATCGGCTCCTTCCGGATCGAGATCAATGACCAGCGGATCAATCGGGACGGTGCTCGTGTAGTTGAACGAATACGTTGACGAATCGAAGCTAGAAAAGTCGATGCCTGTATTCAGAAAGGTGACCGTTGAATTTCCCGAGAGCGTGATCGAGTACGTATTCGCGTTCGGATCGTCCGATCCGCTCGAAGTGGTCGTGCCATCGCCGCCGTCACCAGCGTCACCTTCGCCTTCGATATCCAAGGCGGCGTTGGAGATCACGTACAGGTAGCTCGACGTCGCTGTGCCGGTGACCGATGTGTTGACGATATTGCCGCCCGCGTCGGCGTCGACCGTCAGCGTGTAGTTCAAGTTCTGACGATCGTAGTTACTATCCTCGTCCTCGTTATTTCGTCCGCCCGTGACCGCGAGTGTGAACGAGCTGCCCAGCGTTCCACCCGTGGCGGTGAAGGTGAACGTGAGCGAATCATCCAAGCCCGATTCGGTTACGGGGCCGAGCGCCGCAATCATTGACTCCAGCAGCCCAGGGTCCGCGCCATCGTCTTCCGGATCATCGCCCGCCGGTTGTGAATTCGTGGCATCGTATGACTGCACATAGGACCAATCGCCATTGATGTCTCCGGTGAACGTGCCGGTATTCGAATTCCCGGAGGCGAGCAGTTCATCGATCCAGTCATCCGTCAGTGCGGTGTGGCTGTCGACGTGATAGCCGCCTGCCAACGTCACCGAGGGCACGCCCAAGGCATTGAAATCGATCGCGGGGGCGTCGAGAGAATGATCATTGTTGCCGATGATGCGCCCCGTCGCGGAGGCTGATGCGGGATCGAGATCGGCATTGGCTGGGTCTGTCAGCGTGACAGAGAACCCTCGCGTGTCATCGCTGCGTTGCCCGGCGGGAATCGCGACCGCAATCGTCTGAAACGACTCACCGGGCTGGAACGTGATCGTGATGGCGTAACTGACGGTGACTGTCTCAGTGGCCGGATAGGACAAGCCGATCTCAAATTCCGCGCGAGTTTGACATGCGCCACGCGGCGTGGTGCATCATCCACTGCCGAACTCGCGAAATGGGCGGTCACGTTAACAGTTGCCCCGAAGGGCATTACCACCAAGTCGCTTACAACTCGTGTTTGCACCGCTGTTGCCCGCAATGTGCCTGGTTGCCACGCGAAAAATGGCTCAATGGATGGAAGCAACGGTTGCTCAGCGTGCCCCATCATCACATCGTCTTCACCGTCCCACACCAACTCAACCAGCTCTGGCGTTACAACAAACGCGAGTTCGCCGACACGCTCTTCGCCGCCGCTTCGCAAGCACTTTCGCAACTGCTCGATGATCCACAGTATCTCGGCGGGCGACCCGGTATCCTGGCGGCCCTGCACACATGGAACCAGAAACTCGATATCCACGTTCACCTGCACGTCCTCGTCACAGCGGGAGGATTGAGCGATACGGGCCAGTGGATCACGCCGCAGAGGAAATGCCTGCTACCACGCAAAGTTTTAATGATCAAGTTTCGGGGCAAGTTCAAAGCCATCCTGCGAGAGAAGCTGAACAAGGGAAAGCTGCGATTGCCACCAAAGTTGACTCACAACCGATTCTATGCCTTGCTGTTCAAGCTCAGCGCTGCGTGGAATGTCAAGATTCACGACGCCTACCGCGATGGTCAGAGCGTCACGACCTATCTGGCACGCTATATCAAGGGCGGACCGATGGGCAACTCGCGATTGATCAACGAACAAGATGGGTACGTCAAGTTTCGCTACCGGCTGAGCGAACTCGAGGGCGGCGACGGCAAGCGTCAAGGCGCGATGCGACTGCCCGTCAACGTATTTATGGCACGTTGGTTCGAACACGTACCACCACGTCGCTACCAGTGCGTGCGAGGCTACGGGCTGTACTGCGGCAACCCGCATTCCAGACTGGCGATCGCGAGAGCAGCGTTAGGCGAGCCCGAACCGTCGAGCGAGGTGCCAGCACCACCGAGTTGGCAGGAGATTTGCGAGGCGGCTGGCATGGATTCGGCGTGCCGGTGTCCCAAGTGTGGTGCGATTCTGGTCAGCCACCATTCATTTCGGCCCGGGCGGTCACCACCGGCTTCGGCCTTTCGTCGATCATCTCACGGAAAAGCCGCATGACGCGCTCTAAGAAACCCCTCAATGCGAAGCAAAACACGACACCCCAAGCAACCGAAGGTGCGCGCTGCAGGGGAACGCGATGGGGAGCAATGACGCCAATTTGCTTTTCAACCACTGCCGGCGATGGTAAAACACTAAGCCTGGAAAGCCATTACTGAGCCGTTGATTCGCGACTTGCCACCGCCCATAGTGCCCAGTACAACAAGGCGGATGCACCGCCCTCGCATCCACGCCTATTGACAAAAAAATGTCTTCACATGCGAGGGCAGTGATCCTAAACGTTCTGCCATTGAAATTGAGAGTTGAAACTGATGGCAAGAATTTACATCGAAACGACCGTCGTCAGCTTCTACTTCAATGCTCGACCGGAGCCGGAGATGGTCGCTCGACAAAACTGGACGCGTCGTTGGCTTGACGCCGCGATGCTCGCGTCCGATGAACTTGTCACGAGCGTGGCGGTTGAAACCGAGCTGAACGCTGGCGATTTTCCGAATAAATCAGACATGCTTGGCTTGGCATCGCGTTTTCCCTTGCTGGACATCAACGACGCCGTAATTGAAGCTGTCGAAGCTTACATCTCAAACCATGTGATGCCAAATGATCCCGGTGGTGACGCATTTCATTTGGCTTCCGCGTCATTCCATCGCTGCGACTTTCTTGTAACGTGGAATTGTCGACACATTGCGAACGCCAACAAATTCGGACATATTCGACGCGTCAATGGTATACTCGGATTGGGCAACCCTGCGTTGGTTACTCCACTGGAACTCTTAAACGAAGAAACTGACGATGGATAGCTACAGCGAAGTGCGACGTGTACGAAAGGCAATGTCCGAAGCGGCCGGACACGATGTGCGGAAACTTGCAGCGATGTTCAATGCACGTAGAGCTGAGGTGGCTGATCGGATCATCGACCCTGGCACGAAGGCAGAACAATGCGATGCAAGGGAGCCTGGCTTGCAAGATTTTACCAATGGAAAATCAAGCGTCCCGGCCCGCTGATCGCCGCCGTTACCCGATGAAAAGCATGACAGCACACCCCAAAGACAGATTGAAGGAACGTGATGCAGCGATGCGAAAGGCTCGTAACGTGATCCTCAAAAATGTCGGCGTTTGGCTCGTTGAGCAGGGGTTCGTCAAGGAAGCGTCAGACCATTTCACACGGCGTTACAACGATTGGATCGGCCACGTTGGATTTCAAAAACACAGCAGTGGTCGAAATGTTCGAGTCATGTGTCATGCTGAGATGACTGATGCGGTTCAATCGAGAATTCTTGGGCCAGTTAGTGATGAGTATGAACGCCCCAACTCGCCGAACGGAACACGGTACAATTTCGGCTGGAGCACTCGCGAGCGAGACATCGCCCGCTGTACGGACGAGTATTGCCGTTACCTACACGATGTCGTTGTGGCATGGCTGGACAATCCAACGGGAATGGCGGAACCATCGGATGCACGTGAGTCGCCGAGTTGAGTTTATTGAAGTGGAAAGTCGTTCGCGGCGACCACGTGATCCGTACCGTTGTACTGGCCACGGAGAATTTTCAGGTATTTCACCGTTGTATTGGCGAGTCGGATGTCTCTCGCTGATCGCTGATCTCAAACGAGCCGCTCCGGAGCAGCGCGTGGAACCCGGGACCCAGGTGGCTGGCCGCATCCCTGCGGGCGGAAGGTTGGCATCCATGCCAACCAACAGTTATATTGATGAGCTTCGCTCGCTGTTTTTTCTTTATTGGGATACCGGTGCAGGGAATGCATCAAGCCCGTTGATGAGCTTGACGCTTTGTAGGTGAGTCCAGTGTCGCTCGACATGCAAACTCTGTTCGCTCGGCATCTCGACGCTTTTACGTCAACGAGGAAATTGACCAATGACATGCGCCACGCGGCGTGGTGCATCATCCACTGCCGAACTCGCGAAATGGGCGGTCACGTTAACAGTTGCCCCGAAGGGCATTACCACCAAGTCGCTTACAACTCGTGTTTGCACCGCTGTTGCCCGCAATGTGCCTGGTTGCCACGCGAAAAATGGCTCAATGGATGGAAGCAACGGTTGCTCAGCGTGCCCCATCATCACATCGTCTTCACCGTCCCACACCAACTCAACCAGCTCTGGCGTTACAACAAACGCGAGTTCGCCGACACGCTCTTCGCCGCCGCTTCGCAAGCACTTTCGCAACTGCTCGATGATCCACAGTATCTCGGCGGGCGACCCGGTATCCTGGCGGCCCTGCACACATGGAACCAGAAACTCGATATCCACGTTCACCTGCACGTCCTCGTCACAGCGGGAGGATTGAGCGATACGGGCCAGTGGATCACGCCGCAGAGGAAATGCCTGCTACCACGCAAAGTTTTAATGATCAAGTTTCGGGGCAAGTTCAAAGCCATCCTGCGAGAGAAGCTGAACAAGGGAAAGCTGCGATTGCCACCAAAGTTGACTCACAACCGATTCTATGCCTTGCTGTTCAAGCTCAGCGCTGCGTGGAATGTCAAGATTCACGACGCCTACCGCGATGGTCAGAGCGTCACGACCTATCTGGCACGCTATATCAAGGGCGGACCGATGGGCAACTCGCGATTGATCAACGAACAAGATGGGTACGTCAAGTTTCGCTACCGGCTGAGCGAACTCGAGGGCGGCGACGGCAAGCGTCAAGGCGCGATGCGACTGCCCGTCAACGTATTTATGGCACGTTGGTTCGAACACGTACCACCACGTCGCTACCAGTGCGTGCGAGGCTACGGGCTGTACTGCGGCAACCCGCATTCCAGACTGGCGATCGCGAGAGCAGCGTTAGGCGAGCCCGAACCGTCGAGCGAGGTGCCAGCACCACCGAGTTGGCAGGAGGTCTGCGAGGCGGCAGGCATGGATTCGGCGTGCCGGTGTCCCAAGTGTGGTGCGATTCTGGTCAGCCACCATTCATTTCGGCCCGGGCGGTCACCACCGGCTTCGGCCTTTCGTCGATCATCTCACGGAAAAGCCGCATGACGCGCTCTAAGAAACCCCTCAATGCGAAGCAAAACACGACACCCCAAGCAACCGAAGGTGCGCGCTGCAGGGGAACGCGATGGGGAGCAATGACGCCAATTTGCTTTTCAACCACTGCCGGCGATGGTAAAACACTAAGCCTGGAAAGCCATTACTGAGCCGTTGATTCGCGACTTGCCACCGCCCATAGTGCCCAGTACAACAAGGCGGATGCACCGCCCTCGCATCCACGCCTATTGACAAAAAAATGTCTTCACATGCGAGGGCAGTGATCCTAAACGTTATCCAAACAAGCGAAACCCAGTTTCCTTCCGGGGCTATACTCCAGTGGTGTCGCACCAATTTCCTTTGTGGGCCACGAGATGCGAACGCCGGATCAAATTTCTTCCGAACTGGCCGATACGATTCGTCATGTCTACGCACGCCCCACCATGTACGCTCGTGCGTCCGATGTCGAACGCGTGCTCTGGGATTTCCACTGGGCTTGGGCGATTGTTCACGAATCAGAAACTGAATTTCGCGACCTGCATCGCAACACTTTGCATCGTCATGACGCCGCTTCAGGACTTTACTCGCGATTCAAGTACGACAACCCTGACGCATCCGATGACGACGCACTCACGTTTGCACTTGACGAATGGCGAACTGTTTCGATCGCGCTCGGTGTCCCACTTGATTCCTAGCCTCGGTGACCAACGACATGAACTCGTTTCCTAGTACGCACGGCTCACACAACTACTTGGATAACCACGGCATGCACGCGGAGTCGGGCTTGCGCGGTTTCACGAATGGAAAACCAACTCTCCCGACCCGGTGATGCCCACCGTTCGTCCACGAATCCTCATGCAGAATCCGTATCAAAGCAGTCGGCCAAGTATCGCTGACGACGGTGAAATTGGAGGTTGGCGAACGCCAATTTGCGTTGCAACCGGGGTGGCGATCGTCGTTGTCGCAAACTACGGAACGTCAACAAGTGTGCCTTCATTTGGACCACAAGCTTACACGCACGTCATTTTCCTCTTATTTCCGTTCACCGCTTGGCTAGTTACCGCAATACTGACGAGTCCTCGGACATCACAGGCACGAACATGCCGATTGATCGCCACCTTTCTTACGTCGCTAGTGATCGGTGCGTTTCTGCTCGCGATCTTGCCGTACTTCACGCGACGCGACTCGCTTGGATTCACCGCGTCAAACTATTTTTTTGGTCCCTATGGATATCTTCCGTGGATGTGGTGCTTTCTTTGCGCGTTTTTCCCTCTCACTATCTTGACTCGCTACACTGATAATCTCATTTGGGTCCGAATCTCTGCTTCGGTCGCGACCTTGCTCGCGCATTCGTCTAACGCTTGGGTGGTTTGGGTTATGTCGCATACGAAAACGTAGTGACCAAATGTGCGGACGAACAATGCCATGCAACGGAGCCGCGTGTCACGTTGATTGACAGTTCTATATCTATCAACGCGGCCCGCTGATGGCCAGCGTTATTCGATTGAATGCCATGAGCCCCTTTAGATTCTCGCTGAAGAACATCGCGGTTGCCGTGCTTGTGTTCGCTTGCGTTTTTGCGTGGTGGCTTGATCGTAGCCGCTTGGCGGCGGAGCGTGATACAGCCCTTCGCCAGCTTGATGCGGCGCAGAAGCGTAACCAGATCGTCGCTGATTCATGGAAAGATCGTGCAAAAAATGTCTCGGCACTTGCAGTTGAAGACAACCCACTAGATGTCCCCCTGTTTCTGTTTTCCCTGAGCGATCCATATTACAAGTCCCGAAACGCCGCTTTGCGTAAGCTGTCTGCTATTCGTGATCCCCGGTATCGTCTAGGCGAAAACTTCGCGGATCGGAACGCCGAAGGCGAAGTGCGTTTCTGGATCAGCGTGGTAGAATCAGCAAGGCGTCTTAACGACACCCGGAACGAATTTGATTTACCTGAAGCAGATAATCCGGCGAACCAAGATCCATTTGAGCAAGAGAATGCTGACCCATTTGGAGACCTGTTCTAAGACACCAATCTCGCGAATAACGATCCCGATGCACGGGAGCGGGCCAGTGACCGGATTGGCCGTTAGAGACTTTTTCACCGCCCGCCCCGTGATCGGCGGCGTTACCCGACTAAAGCAATGAACGCCTACGATCGTTTGCGACCGACGACTTCAATCGAATCCTGCAATTGCGATCGCGTGTCGGAACTCGTGTTGGTCGACCTGCTCACCGACAACCCGATCCATTGTGCGTCATGCCGCCGCGAAGTTGATCCAGAACGCATCGGATTGACCGAACAGGAAACCGAGGCTGTTGCCGACTGGCATGGCGTTGCAAGCTCTCTCTATCGCCTGTGGCTAGACTCCGGAGATTATGAAGACGATGCGAAACGCTGGCTTTCCGATCCCGACGGCCAGGTGAACCGACGCGGACGCGAAATCGCTACCTTTCTGTCGATTCACCATCCAACTCGCCTTTGGTACTTCCACGATGCTGATGATGCCGAACCGGTAGACTGTCCGGTGTGTGGTGATGCGCTCGACACCAATGTAGATTGGGGCGTGGGCATCTGTCGCCCATGCCACGTCCACATTTGATCGGCGGAGTGCGGCGAACCATCCGATGCACGTGCGGACTGGCAAGGTCTGATTGACAAGCGGGTGTGAATCCCGTCCGGGTAAGTGCTAGCCACACGCCCGGTATCGAGTGTTGCAGCCAACGTATAAGGCGTGTTGCCGAAGTCGTTGGTTGAAGCGTACACAGAAAGGTAGTGAGGGTGAATGGATCGCAGGTGGCCCTGCGGCCGTGAACGGGATTAGCTGTCAATTTGCGCCTGAAACAGTACCACTCATTGGCGCTTCAAACGGTACCAGTTGGTGAGGCCGGGCCGTGGAGCGGCTCGGTGGTACTGTTTGACTTATGCTTCTTCGGTCGCCGACCCGGTTGGCGCTTTGGTACTGTTTGAACTTTTTGGCTGATTTCCCATCCGGTAGCTCCGACCGGTGATTTGCATCACGTCGCTGTGGTGCAGGAAGCGGTCCAGGATCGCTGTCGCGCTGGGCACGTCACCGATCAGCTTGCCCCACTCTTCAAGCTCTTGGTTGCCGCACCGACATCACGGATGCTCTGGCTGCTGGCGTCAAAGAGACAGCGATAGCCTTCTTTCTCTGAGGCTCCGATTTCAGCCACTCAGTCTGAAAAGCCGAAAACAGCTTGATTTGCATAGAAAACACGTAAATCACGCGATCAAAATCGAATTTCGGCGTTTTTGGTGTCACTATTACTTGGGAGGACTTAGATTTTCTGAGTCTCCGTAACCCACTTCCAAGCCCCGTCGTTCAGTCATCTCACTCAGAGATGCCTGGATTGCGGGGCTTTTTTCGTTTCTATCCCATCGACTTTGAAGGATACCCAATGGCTTTTGCCGTTCTGGCGGCCAGCAGCGTGCTTGTCGTGCTACTCACCCTGGCTTGGGCCAAGGAGTTGCGACTCAGACGTGCCCTGCAGTCGCTCCTGGCCCGAGTCTTTTCCCAATGGAGAAATCCTCGTGAAGCAAATGAACCATCTTCGACGCGTCGCGATGTGCCTGGTTCTGCTGATTCTCAGCGTCGCCGGGTGCAGTGACTCACCTGACGAACGGCTAGCCGAGTTCGCTCAACAATCGATGGCCGAACAACGCAAGCAGAACGATCGGATCGCTGATCAGTCGCAAGCCGTCGTCGCAGAAAGCCACCAACTCGCGGAAACCGCGAAGGAACTTGTCAAAAGCGACGCGGAAGCTCGTCGGGAACTGATCGCCGCCCAAACTGCGATGACTTCCCAGCTCAATGAGCAGCAATCGGTCATCTACTCAGGCCACAACCAGCTCGAACAGGATCGTCGCGATATCGCATCGCAACGTCATCGCGATCCCATCATCGCTACGGTGATTCAGAACTTCGGACTGACCGTTGCGTGCGTGTTGCCGCTCGTCGTCGCGGTGTTTGTGATCCGGCAAATGCAATCGCAGGAACCTGATCATGCGGCGGTCGCGGAGATGCTCGTTTTCGAACTGACCTCAGATGAACCACGGTTGTTGCCGGGGCCTATGACTCGGCGTCCAGCTTTGGATCACGAAGACGAGCAAAACAATCACGCATTGTTCAGTGGTGACTCGACGGATGACGTCGAGCCACCGCTCTAACCATTTCACTCAAGCAAAGGAGACCCAATCCATGAGTCATATCGTGGAAATCAAAACTGAAGTTCGAGACGAGGTCGCTATTGGCTCCGCCTGTCGCCGGCTCCAACTTGACGCACCAACGCGGGGCACGGTCAAGCTGTTCAGCAGCGCGGCAACCGGCGTGATTGTCGGCCTTCCCGGCTGGCGATACCCGGCTGTGTTCGACACGCGATCCGGCGAGGCTCGCTTCGACACCTACAACGGCCACTGGGGCAAACAGGCTCAACTCGATCGCTTCCTGCAGGCCTACGCCGTCGAGAAGACGAAACTCGAAGCTCGCAAGAAGGGGCACACCGTGACGGAGCAATCACTCGCCGACGGCTCGATCAAGTTGACGGTTTCGGTGGGAGGTGCTGCATGAGCAAGACCATCGAAATCGTCGTCACGCCGACGGGACAAACGCAAGTCCAAACCAAGGGTTTTACAGGCAGTGAATGTCGCCAAGCTAGTCAGTTCATTGAACAGGCACTTGGTCAACGCACCAGCGAACAACTGACGGCTGAGTTTCATCAACAGGCAAGTCAGCAGCAATCCCATCAACAACGTCACTAACCAGGAGATCACAATTGAAACTCAACACTCGCCTCACGGAGTACGTGAGAGCATGTTTTACGGGCATCTGGATCGAGTCCCACGAGCACCAGGATGCCCTCACCGAAATCGCTCAGCTCTGCCGCGATCAACAGTGGCAACTGGCAACGTGGGACATTGAATCCGGCTTGAACGTTCCCGATCAACCGCAGCAGGATACGATCGGCAACGATCCGTTGACCGCGATCCGGTCGATCAACGCTCTCGCCTCGCCTAATGGCACGGCGATTCTCGTACTGCAGAATTTTCATCGGTTCCTGCAGTCCGCTGAGGTCGTCCAGGCGCTGGCACGGCAGATCGTGGCTGGCAAGCAGAACCGCACGATCGTGGTCGTGCTTTCGCCGGTGGTGCAGATCCCGACGGAACTCGAAAAGATGTTCGTGGTGATGGAGCATGACCTGCCCAACCGCCAGGAACTCGATGAGATCGCTCGGGGAATCGCCACCGAAGAGGGAGAATTGCCGAAAGACTCCGAACTTCAAACGGTGATCGACGCTGCGGCTGGCTTGACTCGCATGGAAGCTGAGAACGCTTTCAGTTTGTCACTGGTCCGTCAGGAACGGATCACTGCCGATGCGGTTTGGGAAATGAAGACCCAAACGCTAAAAAAAAGCGGTCTGCTTTCGCTATACCGCGGCGGAGAAGACTTCAGCAGCCTGGGAGGCCTGTCAGCCCTGAAGGCGTTCTGTAAACGAGCCATGCTACAGTCGCACCGAGGCAACTCACGCAATCGACCGCGTGGTGTTCTGCTTCTCTCACCGCCAGGATGCGGCAAGTCGCAATTCTGCAAAGCACTGGGAAAGGAAGTCGGTCGGCCCGTGCTCAATATCGATGTCGGCAGTCTGATGGGCTCGCTCGTCGGGCAGTCGGAGGAACGCACTCGCCAGGCACTGAAAATCATCGATGCGATGGCGCCCTGTGTGGCGATGATCGATGAAGTTGAAAAGGCATTCGCGGGAATGAACGGCAGTGGAGACTCAGGCGTGGCATCACGGATGTTCGGTACGTTCTTGTCGTGGCTGAATGACCACGAGTCGGATGTGTTCGTGGTCTGCACAGCGAACGACGTGTCCAAGCTACCGCCCGAGTTCAGCCGTAGCGAACGTTTCGACGGTGTGTTCTTTCTCGATCTACCCAGTCGTGAAGAGAAGGATGCGATTTGGAAGCTTTATCGTGATCTCTATGAAATCGACTCGGCACAGAGTGCTCCCGATGACACCAACTGGACTGGGGCCGAGATCAAGTCGTGCTGCCGACTGGCAGCGTTGCTTGATCTGCCTATGAATCAGGCAGCACAGAACGTCGTGCCGGTGGCGGTGACCGCGGCAGAGTCCGTGGGTCAACTGCGTTCCTGGGCCAGCGGTCGATGTCTGTCGGCCAGTCGCTCCGGCATCTATCAGCAGACCAACGGTTCGCCAAAGACTCGTCGCCGAGTCAATCGAGAACCGTCGAACAACTGAAATCCCTTTCTAACATCCGGCTGTTAAAATCCGGATTTTAACCCTGGCCGGACGGTGTCCTCACGTGGGATGCCGTCCGGCTGATCTTCAACTGGCTGGGCGTTCGTACGTCACTGAGCTCGTCCCAGAAGGAGGATATCAAAGCCGCATCGACAGATACATCAACCTGTGACTCTCGCCACGTTTCTGTATTCATCCGGGCATCCACCACCACACTGGCTCTATGGGGAAGGCGAAAGCCTGTCGCCGTTTGAATCATTAATCCTCGAACAACTAGCGACCGCTAGCTGTTCTTTCCATTCGTTTTTTGCCACCCCTGCCGGGAGTCGATCATCGCGATCGGCTTCCGGCTTTTCTTTTGGAGATTTTTTGACATGTCCACTGTCCTCGAAGAACCGACGTCCCAAAGCGTCACCACCTCCAGTGATCGACTGCGGTCAACGATGGCGGCGGCCCGACTCAGTTTCAACTGGCTCGGTGTTCGCAAGACGCTGACGTCCGAGCAGAAGACTCAGGCTGCCGATTCCTTCGACGCGGAGTCGAAATACCTGTCGGCGTCGAAGAAGCTGATCGATACGACCCATCCCGCGTACAAAGCCGTCACGTCGGTGCGATCGCGAGCCGTGTCGTACTGGAAGACGGTGTCGCTTCCCTATCCCGAACCGGGATTGCGGCTCATCAAACGTGAAACCATCGGTGACTTTGACTCACAGATGGAGGCGTTTCGCAATGAGTTGGCTGTTGCCGTTTCCGAACTCGATCTGCATTTCACGGAAATGCGTGAAGCCGCTCGTGACCGACTCGGCGACCTGTTCGATGTGAGTGACTATCCGGCAACTCTGGTCGATGAGTTCGCGATCACGCATGACTTTCCGGCTGTTGAGCCGCCCAACTATTTGCGGCAACTCAATCCGGAAGTTTACGAGTCGGAATGTCGCCGTGTGCAGTCTCGCTTCGTCGAGGCTGTCGAGCTTGCCGAACAAGCGTTCTTGGAAGAGCTCGCGAAGCTCGTCGAGCACTTGACCGAGCGAATCGCCGGTCAAGAGGACGGCAAACCGAAAGTGTTCCGCGACTCGGCTGTGACGAACTTGAACGAATTCTTCGATCGATTCCGATCTCTCAACATCGGATCCAATGAACAACTCGATCACTTGGTCAGCCAGGCACGAGCGGCAGTCAATGGAATCGGTCCGCAGGAATTGCGAACGAGCGAGCAACTGCGCCAGAGTGTTTCCACTCGAATGGCGTCGGTGCAAGCTGGTCTCGATCAACTGCTGGTTGATCGTCCACGCCGCAATATCCAGCGACGACCCCGATGAGCGGTGACATGGAAATGGTCATCACGCCGGCTGGGCTTGTGCGAACCGTGTACTGCGAAGCGATCGAGCTTCACAGACTCGGGAGCATCGAGATTCGCCGTGGATCACACGTCGAACCCACCGACGACGGCCAATGGATGGCCGACCTTTCACCCGTTGACGGTCCGATGCTCGGTCCGTTCGACATTCGTAGTGAGGCACTCGATGCCGAACTTCAATGGCTCAACGAGCGCTGGCTTCTGCCAGCGTCCCGCTAAGCCTTCACCAATCGATTCGTTTCTTTCCTAGCCCTCGCGAATTGGCACCATGCCGATCGACGAGGGCTTTTTCGTTGACACCTTCCAACTCAGGAACCATCCACATGTTTCAAGCTGAAATGTACCGCAACATCGCTCGTACCACCGGCGACTCTGTCTCCACCATCAAGCGTCTCGGCTTTCTGATCGCCAATCCCTCGCAGCCGATCAGCGATCCGGAAGCCGAACACCTCGGCCCCCACGTCATCGACTGGGACGAGTTCGAGGCCCACCAAGAGGACTTCGATGCGACCACATCATTTGATTTCGCAGCGTTGTAAACCGCACCCCGGTTTCACCGTTGCAACCCACGATCGGCGGCACTCTGAACGTGTCGCCGGTCGTTCTTTTGTCTCCCGCGGAACCCGACGCCGACGACACCAACACACGCCGGCGACGACCGCACATCCCCATCACAACAAACCCAGGAACCACAAACCATGAAGATTCTGTTCATCAACAACGACGGCGCCGGATTCGCCAATCACATCGACATCGAAGCCGATACGACGGTGCAATCTCTGTTCAATCAACGCATCGGTGAAGGCAGGGAATCGAACTACCTGATTCGCGTCAACCGCCAGCCTGTCTCCAGTGACCAAGTGCTGGTCGAGGGAGATCGTGTCTCGATCACGCCAACCAAGATCGAAGGTGCGGCATCGTGAATCGCCTCACACCACAACCCCGCCGCACCGTCAAGCGTGCGTGGCGGATGGCGGGATTCGTCAAGGCGGCTGTTGATCGTCACTGCTCGCAGCAGGAAAAGACGCTTCGAGTCCCATCGGCGGATAAGGTGAAGCGATGGCAACGCTTGATATCAGTCGCTAGATCACGTCAATATCACGGTGCTGAGCGATCGCTTGGCAAGCGTATGCTTGACGCTCTGAACGATCTTCAACGCGAAGTCGATGACGCCATTTATGTGGCAGCCGCGTCGATGGCTCCACGACGTAGCATTTCGCTAGCTGATGTCACAGCCGACCTGTTGGCGATCGAAGCTGAATTTCCAGCCTGCGATTTTGACTTTATGAAGCAAACCATCGCAGTCACCACTGAACCCATCGAGATCGAGTACACCGACCTCGGTGCGTTCCGAATTGAACTGGAGCTGAAGTATCTGGGACAGTCATGCCCCTACCGCGTGGTCGCAGTTGATCCAAACCCCGCGTCGAGTTGTGACTCGACGACTCATCCGCACGTGCAGTCTGAAACACTGTGCGAAGGCGAGGGCCACGGGCCGATCAAGTTGGCTCTGACCGAAGGGCGGTTGCATGACTTCTTCACTGTCGTGAATCAAATCCTGCACACCTACAACCCACACAGTGCCTACACAACGCTGGGTGACTGGTCGGGCACCGAGTGTCGGGACTGCGGCAGCACGGTTGATGAAGACGACCTTTGCTCGTGTGATCAATGTGACGCCCAGATCTGCAGCGGTTGTACGTGCTCATGTGACGGTTGCAGCGAAACTCACTGCGACGACTGCATGACGAAATGCGAAGGCTGCCAAGACTCATTCTGCGGAAGCTGCATTTCAAGCTGCGACCGATGTAACAAACCCTTTTGCCAAGACTGTCTAACGGAGGACAAATGCGATGATTGCGTTAACGAAGAAGAAGGGGAGTCGACGTCGGATCCCAGCGAGGAATCGTCAGAGCCTGCGGTTCACGCCCTACGCGTGGGCGAAACTGCTATTCCTGCGTGACCTGGGGAATACGGAGGTCGGAATGTTCGGTATCACCAGTCCCGACGATCTACTGTTGATCGAGTCGGTGATGCTGGTCCAGCAAATCTGCACGCCCGTTACGGTGTCGTTCGATGACTCCGCAGTTGCGGACTATTTCGACGATCAGATCGACGAGGGGCACACGCCGGAAACGTGTGGACGAATTTGGCTGCACACGCATCCCGGCTCGTCACCGCTACCCAGCGGCACGGACGAAGAGACATTTCAGCGTGCCTTTGGCACTCCGGACTGGGCCGTGATGTTCATCGTCGCACGCGGCGGTGCCACATACGCTCGCTTGCGGATGAACGTCGGGCCGGGATGCAATAAGCGGCTTGCCGTCGAAGTTGACTATAACACCGAATTCCCGGAGACCGATCAGGATCTTTGGGAATCTGAGTACGAAGCCGCTGTCACGGTTCATGACCCGTTCACTCGGCGTCCGAGGACACTGACTGGTGATCCCTTTGAGTGGCGCGATGACACCGGCTGGTCGGAAAGTGAATGGGTGGCGTCTTGAATACCAACCAAGATCGCTTCGACCGTCAAGCGAGTCTCGTTCCGCGAGATCGTATTCGGGAAACGAGCGTCACAGTGATCGGCGTCGGAGCAATCGGTCGCCAAGTCGCTCTTCAACTCGCCTCCATCGGCGTCACGAAGCTGCAACTTATTGACTTCGACACCGTCGAGCTGACCAACGTCACCACGCAAGGCTACCGGGCCGATGAGATCGGGCAAGCCAAGGTGACGGCAACGATGTTGGAAGTCGAACGCATCGATCCGTCGATCGAAATCGACTTCATCATTGACCGTTTCCGTTCGATGCACCGCGTCGGTGATGTCGTTTTCTGCTGCGTCGATAGCATCGCGACGCGGGCTGCCGTGTGGCGGTGCCTTCAAAGGCGAATCAAACTGCTGATCGACACCCGCATGAACGGCGAAACGATTCGTTTGTTGACGGTCGACCCCATCAAATCACGTCACGCCTACGAATCAACGTTGTTTGCCCAGGGTGACGCTCACGCAGGAACCTGCACAGCCAAATCGACCATCTATGCAGCATCCATCGCCGCGGGCTTGGCGGTGCATCAATTCACACGCTGGCTCCGTGATATGCCACTGGACAGCGACTTCACACTTAACTTGCTCGCCAGCGAACTGAACGTCGCTGGCGAATTCACATCTTCCATTCAGGAGAACACGTTTGCATAGTGCAATCACACTCGGCATTACAGCCGAAAGTTCAAATGGACAGTCAGGACCAGCGGTCCGAGTGTCCGTGCCCCTGGACGCTCAGGCGAGCAATGACGCGATTCTTGCTGCCGTCCGGCGTTGCCGGATGCTGGCGGAACAATCACTTCCGAACGAGCCGCCGCAACGGGCTCCCTCGCAAACAGCACCGACCGGTCACCAACCATCGGTGAAACGCTTTGCGACTGAAAAACAGATCAACGCGATCGCGGTCATGTCAAAGCGACAAGGCATCACGCTCGACCGCACGCTTCACGATCGGTTTGGTGTATCGGCACTCTCAGCACTGACCATCAGCGAGGCGTCCACGTTGATCGATGAGCTGAAAGGCAAACAACCCGCGTCGAAATAACGTTCACCTCACCCCGACTCACGAGCCCAGCCGGATCACACCCGGTTGGGCATCGTGAGCCTTTTTTTAGCTATCAGCCAAATGTTCATGGCGATAGCTGATCGAGCTTGGAATGTACTACCGGGTGTCCGCTAACGAAGCGAGCGGGAGTGCTATCGGTTCAGAAAAGTGGGCCTCGTTGGTCGTCGATGAACAACTGCTGGCACACTGCTCGTCCGTACAATCGCGTCCCGCTGGACACCGAGATGACGTGTCGTGTTTTGGAGTGGATTTTCAGTGCAAAATTGGGGGACCACACACTTTCGCGGCTTCAGCGAACTCGCAGAGTTTGCGAAAACGTGGGGCTTTGAGCTAGATGAGGTTATTTCAGGCAAACTGTGAACCTAGCAGCATGTTGCCGCACGGTTTGGTACCCTATCGGGACGGCGGTCCGAGGCCGGTGCGCCCACGAGGAATCAATCCCGAATAAACGTTCCAACCAGGCATGCTTTCCGCTCAAGCGTTGACCGCTGTGTCCGCCGAGTTTGGAGCAGTTCCAGAAACGAATTTAGCGACCGGCGAAGACGCCAGCGAGGCAGAAGTAAGTCTGAGAAGTAATCGTAAGCAAGCCGCAGGGCAGGAAGACCAGCATGACAACGACCATTGAAACACTTCAGCCTGGACAGATCGCTCGCGTACGCCAACGCACCTATTTGATTGAGCAAATCGTAAAGCCGAAACGGGTCGCGGACAGCACTTTGGTGAAATTGTCCTGCGTTGATGACGACAACCAAGGTGCGCCTCTTGAAGTTCTCTGGGAAAAAGAACTTGATCCGCAAGTGTTGACGAGCGAAGCCTGGGAGTCGATCGCGGCGAAGGGTTTCGACGAATCAAAGGTGTTTGCCGCCTACTTGAACACGCTCAAGTGGAACTGCGTCACATCGACCGATCCGAAACTCTTTCAATCACCGTTTCGTGCAGGTATCCGACTCGACGCTTATCAGCTGGAACCTCTGCGAAAAGCGTTGTTGCTGCCTCGCGTCAATTTGTTCATCGCTGACGATGTGGGCCTGGGCAAAACAATCGAAGCGGGACTCATCGCACGAGAGCTTTTGCTGCGGAAGAAGGTCCGCGAGATCTTCGTATCCTGCCCGCCGTCGATGTTGCTGCAATGGAAAGAAGAGCTCGAAGCCCGCTTCGGGTTGACGTTCGAGATTTTGGACAAGGACTACATGAAACGGGTTCGACGGGAGCGCGGTTTCAGCGTCAATCCATGGAGCACCCACACAAGATTCTTAATCTCCCATCGGTTGCTCATCGACGAAGCCTACGCCGGTCCACTCCGCGATCATCTCGGCACCTTTCGCAGTGGATCGCTGTTCATTCTCGACGAAGCCCACCACGCGGCACCATCGAGCGGGCAAAAGTACGCAATCGACTCCCAAATCACTCGATCCGTCCGCGACTTGGCCCCGCGTTTCGAGCACCGTTTGTTCCTGTCCGCGACTCCCCACAACGGGCACTCCAATAGCTTTTCGGCATTGCTAGAAATCCTCGACCCGCAACGCTTCTGTCGCGGTGTCCCTGTATCAGCGAAGTTTCGTGACGAAACGGTCGTTCGCCGCATCAAAGAGGACATTCGTGAAATTCAAGGTGGTTTTCCAAAACGCCGCGTCGTCCAGGTCACCATCGACGGACTGCCAGACGATGCACCCGAACTCAAACTCTCACGTCTGCTGAATGAATACCGGCAGACTCGTGAAGAACGCCTCAAAAACGAAACCAAACGCAAGCAAGCCGCATCCGGCCTGCTGATCACGGGCCTTCAACAGCGACTGTTGTCGTCGATCGAAGCCTTCGCGAAGACACTCAAAGTGCATCGCAAGACGGTCAAGCGACAATGGGAAAAGATGCAAGCCGAGGCGATCGTCGAAGCCGAGACACCGCGACGAGCCGATCTGCTATCCGGAAGTGTCGACAATGACGACGAGCGAGCCACCCTGACCGAAGAGGAAATGGAAAACGAGGTCGCGTCCCAAGTCGAAGCAGTCTCCGCGACAACGATGGGGCCGACGAAAGACGCAGCGTCCCAAGGCTTGTTCGCTCGCGAGCAACAACTGCTAGAGGAAATGACCGACGTTGCCGAGCAATCACGGGGCAAGACGGACACGCGAACGGAAAAACTGATCCAGTGGATTCGCGACAACATGTGTCCCGACCTGGGAAAGAAAGATGCCCAGTGGAACGACACTCGTGTGTTGATCTTCACCGAGTACGACGACACGAAACGCTATTTGGTGAGTCGCCTGGAAGCTGCCATTGCCGGCAGCGACCGCGCCGACGCTCGCATCAACATCTTTCATGGCCCCACACCGCCACCTAAACGGGAAGAGATTAAGCAGGCCTTTAACACCGATCCGCGAAAACACCCGGTTCGGATTCTGATCGCTACTGATGCCGCCCGCGAAGGTCTGAACCTGCAAGCACACTGCAGTAACCTGTTCCACTTCGACGTGCCTTGGAACCCAAGCCGAATGGAGCAGCGAAACGGACGAATCGACCGCAAACTGCAAGCCAAAGACGAAGTATTCTGTCACTACTTCGTCTACACCCAGCGACCCGAAGACCGCATTCTTCAAGTCCTGGTTCGCAAGACAGAAACGATTAAGAAGGAATTGGGAAGCCTGTCCCAGGTCATCGACGCCAAGCTGACCAAGTCAATGAGCTTGGGCATTCGTCACGGTGCCATCGATGACCTCGAAGCGGAGATCGACGCGACCGACATTGCCGAAAATCATCGAGCGGCTATCGAAGACGAACTCGAAGCCTCGCGAGAGCGGCAAACTGATCTTCGCCAGCAGATTGATCGACTGCGAACGTTGCTCGAGAAATCTCGCAAGAGCATTGGACTCAGCGACGAACATTTTCAATCCGCCATCTCATGCTCGCTGGCTCTGCTCGGCACCGAGACTCTCGACGAGACCAAAGACGACGATGGGGCCAAGTGTTTTACCTTTCCCGCCATCGACGAACGGTCCGGTGCCGATCCGACATGGGCCGAAACGATGGACACGCTGCGTGTCCCGCGCCGACGCGACCAAAAACTGTGGGAATGGCGGCGATCGTCACCCATTCGCCCCGTTGTATTTGAAGACCCTGGCGTCGTCGGTGATGACTTCGTTCACTTGCACCTCGAACAACGTGTCGTCCAACGATTACTCGGACGGTTCACCGCTCAAGGATTCGTTCATCACGATCTATCGCGAGCCTGCTTTGCCCAGGCGACCGACTCGATTCCCCGGGTCGTGCTTCTCGGACGTCTGGCACTATATGGCGAGGGTGCTGCCCGCTTGCACGAAGAACTCATTCCCGTCACCGCACGTTGGTCGGACCCCAGCATCCGCAAAGGCCCGCTCTCGCCGTACGCGAAAGACGCCGAAGCCAAGACGATGGGCTTGTTGAACGACTCATTGCTCGATGGTGGTGGCATAAAGCTCACCCCTGAGGTCATCGAACAGCTCAGGCAGTCCGCCGCCGGCGACATCGGCGATCTGTTGACGCACCTCGAAACCCGTGGCGAAGAGTACGCCGCCGATGCGAAAAGGAAGCTCACTGCCCGTGGAATCGCCGAGGCGAAGGCGATGCGAGAAATTCTGGAGACGCAGCGCAAACACATTTCCGAGACCATCAAACGAATTTCAAAACTCGATCCCAATCAAATGCGATTCGACTTCGGCGAGATCGACGATGAACTACTGCAACTCGACGCCAATAAGCGTTACTGGGCAAAGCGTCTCGAAGAACTCCGCGAGGAATTAAAAACGGAGCCGGATCGGATCGCAAGCATCTACGAAGTCCAAGCCAAGCGGATCGAACCGGTTGGGCTGGTCTACCTCTGGCCGGTGACGGGGTAACAATCCATGGCTAAATCACCTGAAGAATTCGCTCACATCGAATGGCTGGGATACGTCCAGCCCATCGGGCTTGTCGTTTCGATTCCGGCGATGCTGGAGGCGCAGTGTTACGTCAACAAGAACATCATGAGCGAACACGCTCGGTTCTTGGAATGCTTGGTACAAGACGAGGCCGGTACGACGATCCCGGAGATTCGCGACCTGCGTGAGTTCGTCCAGGCTGTGTTGGGCTGGGAAGCCGAAGACCTTATTGACATACCGGCTCGCGAAGTCCTGCACGGCGACATGGCCAAGCTGGAAGTCGTCTTGCCTCAGTACAATGAAACACTGCGGCCGACGCATGCGGTGCCCGTGTTCAAGCCCGGCGAGGACCAGAACCCGTGGATGCTGTTGATCCAGGAATGGCCCGCCGCCACGGACCTCGATGATGCCGGTGACGCCGATAGCAGTCGGCATTGGAACGCTTCCCCGCAGGCAAAGTTTGAGCGATTGCTGCGTGAGACCGAAGTTCCGATTGGGCTATTGTCCAACGGGCGCTCCCTTCGGCTCGTCTACTCGCCTCGCGGCGAAACAAGTGGCTACGCCACGTTCAATGTGGATGAAATGGCCCAGGTTGCTGGTCGTCCAATGTTCGCCGCCCTGCACATGCTGCTGTCGGCCGAACGCATGTTCTCCATGGGCGACAGTCAACGGTTGCCTGCAATCCTGCTTAACAGCCGCAAGTATCAAAATACTGTCTCCACAGAACTGGCCGAGCAGGTCCTGGCAGCACTGTACGAATTGATGCGCGGCTTTCAAGCTGCCAACGACGTTCGCAATGGTGAATTGTTATCAGGCGTTCTCGACCGCGATCCGAACCAAGTTTATTCCGGGTTACTGACCGTCCTGATGCGGTTAGTATTCATCCTCTACTCGGAAGACCGCGACCTGCTGTCCAGTGATCCGATCTACAGCAATCACTACAGCGTCACCGGGCTGTTCGAGCGTCTCCGAGAAGATGAAGGCCGATTCCCCGACACGATGGATCAGCGGTTCGGCGCTTGGAGTCAACTCGTCACGCTGTTCCGACTGGTCTACGAGGGCGGCCAGCACGGCGAATTCAAACTACCCGCCCGAAAAGGATACCTGTTCGATCCCGATCGCTATCCATTCCTGGAAGGCCGATCATCCACCGCCTCGACGGAGACCGCATCGAGTGACAGCACATTAGAACCTAGACCTGAGCAAGCCGCTTCCAAGCCCCCAGTAACTCTCGAATTCCCAGTCAACCAAGCCGAATCAGAAGCCCAAAGAGTCGCCGAAGCCACACCAGAATTCAAGCTCTACGAGGATACGCAGTCCTCGCTTGCCCGACGCGACGCCGCCCTTGACCAGCCAACGCCGGTACCACGGGTCTCGGACGGAATTGTGTTCCGCGTCCTGAAAAACTTGCTCATCCTCGGTGGTGAACGACTCAGTTACCGGACGCTCGACGTGGAACAGATCGGCAGCGTGTATGAAACCGTGATGGGATTCAACTTGCAGGTCGCCGCCGGCAAATCGATTGCGATCAAGCCGGTTAAGTCGCACGGTGCACCGGCGACGATCAACCTCGATGAATTGCTAAAAACCGAAGGCAAGAATCGAGGCAAGTGGCTCAAGGAGAACGCAGATCAGAAAGTCGGCACCGCCGATGCCAAACTTTTGAAAGCCGCGACCAACATTGAAGAGCTGCTCACCGCACTCGATAAGAAAATCGCTAAGAAAGTCACGCCGCGAGTGGTGCCGGCTGGGGCGATCGTTCTGCAGCCATCGGACGAACGACGTCGCAGCGGCTCGCATTACACCCCGCGGTCGTTGACCGAGCCGATCGTTCGCACGACTCTTGAACCTATATTGAAACAGTTGTGCGATCGGGAAGCACCCGAACCAGCTGTCTATTCGCCCAGCCGGGAGGACAAGCGACGTTACACTGCTGGCGAACTGGATGCCCGCGTTCGTTTGTCACAGAAAGCCGTCAAACACGCTCAGGCCGCACGCACCGTCGGCACACCCCACCCCTCCCAAATCCTCGGCCTGAAAGTTTGCGACCCGGCGATGGGCAGCGGAGCCTTTCTGGTCGAAGCGTGCCGCCAACTGGGCGATGAACTGATTAAAGCGTGGTACGCGCACGATGCCGTCCCGACCGCTATTCCCCCCGATGAAGACGAAGTGCTTTACGCCCGCCGTCTAATCGCCCAGCGATGTCTCTACGGAGTGGACAAGAATGTGATGGCGGTCGACCTGGCCAAACTCTCGTTATGGCTGGTGACGCTGGCCAAAGACCACGCCTTCACGTTTCTGGACCATGCCCTGTGTCACGGCGATTCGCTGGTGGGGCTGACGCGCGAGCAAATCATCCGATTCCATTGGGCTTCAAAACAATTTAGATTCGAAGGCGACCTGATTCAGCGGCGTCTGGACCGAGCGACCGAAGCGCGAGCCAAAATCCTCAATGCGCGTGAAGACGTCGCCTACCGCGACCAACAACAAAAGATGGCCCTCGCCGATGAGGCGTTGGACCTGATCCGTCTGGTGGGCGATGCGTGTGTGAGCGGTTTCTTTGCGGGTCAGAAAAAGAAGGAGCGTGAAGAGCACGCCGAGCGTCTGTTTGGAGTCGCCAGCTCTTATTTAGAGAGTTTGACCGCGGGGCGTGGGAAGCAGGTCGATTTCGAGTCGCGTCGCGTTTTGGGCCAGGCCGCCGCGCGGCTGGCGCAGGCTCGCACCCCATCCCTGCGTTTCATTGGGAGATTGAGTTTCCTGAAGTGTTTGCGAGGGAGAATGGCGGGTTCGATGCGTTTGTGGGGAATCCGCCGTTCTTGGGAGGAAGCAAAGTTTCAACTGCCTTTGGCGGTCCGTATCGCGACTATTTGCTCACCGTAAATCCTGATTCACATGGAAACGGTGACCTTGTAGCTCACTTCTTTCGGCGAGCGTTTGAACTGGCCAGACAACAAGGCACCGTTGGCCTGATTGGAACAAATACGATATCGCAAGGCGATACTCGAACCACTGGACTCCGCTGGATTTGTGTCAACGGCGGGGAGATTTATCAGGCCCGACGGCGCGTAAAGTGGCCCGGAGACGCTGCCGTTATTGTGTGTGTGATTCACATTGTCAAAGGCGCTAGATTGTCTGCACGCTCGATCCTTGACGGACATCCAACAAATCAGATTACCTCATTTTTGTTTCACACCGGCGGTCATGAAAACCCAAAGACGCTTATCGCAAACGACGGAAAGAGTTTTCTCGGCGTCGCACTTCAAGGATACGGATTCGTCTTCGACGGCGATGGCAGTAGTGCTCAAGCATCCTCAATAGACACCATGAATCGGCTACTCGAAGCTGATGCAAGAAACAACGAAGTCATCTTTCCCTACATCGGAGGCGAAGAAGTCAATTCATCGCCTAGCCAGGATTATGAACGTTTCGTCATCAATTTCGGTAACAGAACTGAGGAAGAGGCGCGGGCCTGGCCGAGTGTAATGGAAATTGTCGAGGCAAACGTAAAGCCCGGAAGACTCTCGAATAACAGAGAAACGTATCGCAGATACTGGTGGCAGCATGGCGAAAAACGGCAGGAGCTTTGGGATGCAATCGAGGGCATGAAGCGCGTCCTTGTGACAGCTCGCGTAAGTCAGCACTCAGCGTTCGTTTTTCTAAATAATGATATTGTTTACTCAGAGCAATTAGTCTGTTTTCCGTTTGAAGACTTTGCGGCTCTCGGACTTTTACAGTCGCGCCTACACGAAATGTGGGCGCGGTTCTTTTCGTCTTCCTTGGAGGATAGGCTGCGTTATTCACCAACAGACTGTTTTGGAACCTTTCCCTTTCCGAATGACCTCTCAGGCGTGCACGATACTTCGGAGGAGTACTACCAAATACGACAAAGAATTATGGCGGAAAATTCTGAGGGCCTCACGAAAACATACAACCGCTTTCATGATCCGCATGAGCAATCGGAGGGCATCTTAGAGCTTCGTCGTCTTCACGGTTTGATGGATGGAGCGGTGCTGCGGGCCTACGGCTGGGACGACCTCGCCGAGAGCGCTCGCTGTGAGTTCCTGCTCGACTACGAAGAGGAAGAAGACGATGCTGACGCGGGGCCGCCCGCAGCGGGAGCGCGGAAAAAGTCCAAAAAGAAAAAGCCCTGGCGCTACCGCTGGCCCGACGAATTCCGCGACGAAGTCCTCGCCCGCCTCCTCGAACTCAACGAACAACGACACAGGGAAGAGTTGTTAGTTGTTAGTTCTCAGTTGTTAGAGAAGAAGCAAGAGAAGGCGAAGGAGACAGCGACGAAGAAACGCGAGGCCAAACCCACGCCGTTGTTCGATGAACTGGATCGTGACGAACGCACCGTGGTGCTGCTAGTCCAGCATTTCAACCTGATCACCCGCGACGGACTCGATGAAGGTTTCATCGCGATGCGATACCCAAAATTGCGAAAAGCAAAGCTTGGATTGGGCGATCCGCCAAAGACCGTTCCATCCGCCGATCCTGGCCGCGACGCAGTGATTGGTGGCTTGGTCGACAAGGGCTTTCTGGCTAAGCACCCAAGCGAACACCAGCAAATCTGGACGCTCGGCGAAACGCCTCCGCCACTCGGAACAATCTCAAAGAAAGAAACCGAGGCACTCGAAGAGACTCGTTTGATCTTCCAACAAGCCATCGACGCCGACAACGGCATGGCGACTTGCAACGAGGGGGTGACCGATGCCAAACCCGGTCTTGTTTCCTCTGCATGAGTACTTGGTGCCCGACACCCATCGCACCGAACCGTTGGTGTGGATCCGCCGCTTAGTCATTCTGAGGCAACCGGATCGTGATGCGATCATTCGCGACATTCCCTTCGATTGCGGACTGAACATCATTCGCACGGAGGAACGCAAAGAGGACGAAGACGGTGTTGTCGCCCACAGCGTGGGCAAGACGCTGTTGATGCGATTGATCCGCTACAACGCCGGTGAAGCGAACTTCGCGTCCGATGAATCGCAGGAGGCACTCGCCAAAGTGTTGCCGCACGCCGTCGTGGTCGCTCATTGGCGGGTCGACGGGCAGGATTGGATCATCCGTCGGCCATTGCACCAACACGACCCAGCCAAAAGCGATGCGATCGAAAGCAACCAATGGCAGGCCGCGTTGGATGATTCCGCCGAGAAACAATCGCTAAAAGTGTTTCTTCGACACCTGGATGCCGCCATCGCGGGCGACTTACCTCGATTGGAGATCGCCAAAGATCGAACTCCCAAGTGGTCGGACATTCTCGGTTGGCTGGCCCGCGATTGCGAATGCGGCTATCGCCAAGCGAATGATTGGCGACACGCCGAGACCAATGCCGGTTCGCCGGGCGATCTGAATGTCCATAAACTGATGATGCAGTGGCTATGCGGGCTGATGACGCCGGACGAGGCAAAGGTGAAGAACGAACACCGTCGACTGTTAGCCGAACATCGCAAAGCCAAAGCCGCCGCCGAGCGACAATCGAAAACGACGACACTGACGCAGCAGACCCTGCAAGATTCGATGGGGTACGCTCCGCAAACGGAATCGCCGGAGGACGATGATTCGCAGTTCCTCGCGGGCAGTCCGGAACGTTCGTTCTTGGAATACGCACAATCCATGTTGGATCAAAGCAACGCGTTGCTGGGGGAAGTCCGTGAGTCGTCTCCGGTGCCAGACTTGGAAGCCAACCTCACTCAGATTGAACAGAAGCTTGATCAAGCGAAGGCGGCCGAGACGGAAGCTTCGACGGCGGTCAAATGGAACAAGAAGTATCAACGCGACTTGCAATCTGCGGGTGACGAACCTCCGCTGCTGCAGAAATGTCAGGCCAATCCCTGCTGGCTTCGCGAAAAACGGCAGCAGGACCAACAACACGCCCGAGACGAACGCAACGCCCAACGGCTGGCGGACACCGCCCGAACCATCGAAGAGCAAACCGCGGCGGAAAAGGAAGCGAGTGAATTGCGAAAGCGACTCGAGGAGGATGTCAAAGCCGCCAAGGAAGAACTGCGTCTGGCCAAGGAACGTCTAACCGAGAGTGAAAGCAAACTCATCGAGCAAATCGGGAAGTGGAAGCTACACGCGAGCGACGCCAAGCGGTTCGACGGTGTCCAGCACACGACGACCGAACTGGAGCAAACCGTTTCCGACTTATCCAAGGCGATCGACGCCTCCAACGAAACTCAGGAAGTCGCCCGGTCAGTGATGGACCACCGCCAACGGGTTCACGATGCGTCGGTCGCGTACACGCAGGTGCTGCAGCGGTTCTTTGGCGAGGACGCCACCGGCACGTTCAACGTTGACGGAAACGGGCTGCAACCCAAGCCAGCTCAAAAGCTGACCCCCAATGGTCGCGCGCTCAGCGCGATGGCCTCGGTCATCGCATTCGATCTGGCCAGCGTGATGGCCAGCATCGCCGGCGTCGGCAACCACCCCAGGTTCCTGATCCACGACAGCCCTCGGGAAGGCGAAATGGAGATGCCGCTATTCAAACGCCTCTTCGACGTCGCCGTTTACCTTGAAAGCGTCTTCGGCAACTCACCCCCGTCCTTCCAATACATCGTAACCACCACCAACGCTCCCCTCAGCTACCGCACCGAAAACGAACCCCACACCCGCCTAATCCTCCACGGCCGTGATGATGCGGGGCGATTATTGAAGCGGACTTTCTAAGACGATCTTCACACAACAACTGGACACTGGATACAAAGATGATTGAAAAGCTAAGTCAAGATGAGCTGCTCGCAACCCGTAGTTGCAAGTGTTGTGGGCAGCGATATACGTTGGCGTCGCAGTTGGAAGATCGAAATGAATATCAACCGGAACTTACATCATACGATTCGTACTGGCTTGACTATTGCTTGCAGTGTTTTGAAACCGATGACGCTGATGCGCATCGAGAGTACATGGACGAAATGTCCGCGGATTTTGAGAATTGTCCAATTGACGAGTACAGTCGAAAACTTGAGCGAATTTGCAAGGAGCCGAGATGTAAAGTTCGCTACACGATTGGAGATACTTGGCGAACCGACAGCCAATATTTTGAAGGAGCCTGGAATTACCAATCTGGCTGTAAAGAATATTGCCTCAGTTGCTGGCTTGGAGTGGGGCCAGGCGACCAACTCCACTCTAGTGAAGTTGATGAGCCTGTTGGCGGACCGTCAGTTTCACACGCTGAGCAATTGACGGCCAGACTGGACAGCCCCAGGATTTCTGACGCAGAGTTTGCGAATACCGCGTACGAGTTCCTTTGTGAGGGCGATCTGAAATCAGCGTACAAGCCCCTTTTCGACATGGGCATGCAAGTTGCCATCTTGCCATTGGACCGGGTTCAAATTCACGAAGTTGTCGCCTTGCCGAATATGATGAATTTCTTTCCGGCAGGGGTGGTTGACCTAGACTCATTGAACTTGAACGCAAACTCATCTTCCGCCTGCGCGTTGTCCCAAGTCCAGGCCGAGGCCTCCCAGGTTACGCAGGTAGTGGTAGGGAGATATCCACTTGCTGTGTTTCCCTGTCGAGTTGAACTTCCGTCGATCTGGGAACGAACGCATGACTCGCACATGTCGATCCTTCGTCAGTTTTCAGAGGCGGTTGAGACGGAAGCATTGAATCTCTTTCGATATCGCGAGTGTCGAATCCATCGAATGGAAGACCTTCCCTGCCGGCCAGGCCAAGTCCCCTCATCCAACACGATGATGTCAGGCATGATTTTATTCGACGGGAAGCTCGGATATGGAAATGTATTCGGGGGTGCCGCTTTTGGAAGCGTTGTCACACGAGGGTTGGGAATGGAGATTTCGCAACTCGATTGGACAGAGATTCCCCGAGCCGGCGAAGTCGGAAACTTGGTGCGTCGAGGCTTGACGCTCTACGCAGAGTTACTTGATTCTCACAGCGAAACGAGCAAATTCGTGCAAGCGATGTCGTTGCTGGAATTCCTGGCTTACCCAGACCAATACACGAAAATGCAAAAAGTGAAGATGGTGATTGCCAAGTATTTCACCGCCGACAAAACGCCAGAACGGACCAGATTGGAAGCACGTTTCATGGAGTTGACTGGTGGTGTGAAAGTACGAGACGGGGCAAACACCGACGATCGTGGGAAACCAGTGATGCTAGAGATTCCGGGCGTCCGGACTCGCATCGTGCATCACGGTGATCGCATCGAGCAAATCTTGGATGAGGACGAGCGTTCCGAGCTTTTTCGCGAACTCGATGGTTACATTCGACCCATACTCAGTCACATGATCAAGAACTCAGGACTTTCATTCGATGAATATTGCGAGATTCGAGAAAAGGCGTTCTTGCATGTCATCCAATGATGATTCAGACGACAAACCTCCCTTTTAGCGGGTGAATGCTACGTCACAGATATTTGTCTGAGTGCATGTTCAACTTTGTTGCGCTGCCTCAACAAACCCTTAGTTTCAACAGTTGAGTATAAAGCTAATTCAATGAATGTCAGTTCGATCAATGTCCACCAGCCTCTGCTCGACGGATTGCACTGTGAATCAACTTGTTGGAGATCGTAATGATCCCCGATGCATTTGAGCGTACCGTTCGGATTCCCGTGCAGTGGATCGACGGACAGTGGCAGTTAATCGGAGGTGGAAAACTGCCCGAGCTGCAGCCGAATGTTTGCGCGGAATTGTTCATGCCAGCTAACTCGTTAGCAATTGACGATGAACGAGCGCGTTGGACAGCTGGGGAGACAGTGATCTTATTAGAAGCCGGAACAGAGTTGTTTGCCCAAGTCAATCGGAACCGTGTTCCCGGTAAACTGCAAAAGCACGCGTTGGAAAAGATCTTCGGAACGGGGCACCCGAGTGTCTTTGTTCCGTTTGTGCTATTGTCTGATGTGTCACTTTCCCTGATTCCCGGAAAAAAGGCAGGGCTCGCCGGCGGGCGTTGTCGCATCGCTGTCCTCGAAGCAGAGGTCGACAGTATCAACGAGGCACTTACTCGGATTAGCCGTGAGTTTGAACCAGATCGAAAATCGTTTGGTGGAAGCGTTTTCCTGAAAGTTTACATCGAGCGTGATTCACGAATGATTTCGTTAGATGATCTTCGCGATCAAAGGACGAGTGTCGCGGCGTTGGAAGCGGCACGGCCCCGCGATCGGTGCGATTCTTGGCTTGAGCTGTCTGTATCGCTGTCACGGGTATCGGATATATGGAATGCGTATCAGCAGCACCTTGCCTCTGAAGCTTCCTCACAACACTTAGTTGCGAGACCTCAATTAATGCCCACCCCGAAGGCCTCCAACGACCTGCTTGAGAATGCGACTTCCGATTTCTTTGACTTTCGGACCACGACATTGATGCATTCGGATGCGGGGCTGATTGAATTGATGGGCCGCTTCCATGATCGGAACGAGACCGCCGAGGAGATCCAAAAACTGAGGGGGCTTCACGAAGCCATGGATCGTGCGGTGCTCAATGCGTATGGATGGCAAGACCTGGCGTTATCCGCTCGTTGCGAGTTCTTACCGCCGCCCGGCGTAAAACAGTCGCGTTTCTTTCGGCGATCGACACACGATGAGAAAGAGATTCGACTGCGTTGGCCCGATGAGTTTGGACAGCAGGTGCTCGATCGTTTAGTGGGACTGCTGGATTCTGAATCTGCTCGTGATGACCGGACACTGGGACGGCCGTTGTGACGCCGTATTTTGTTCACCAGATCGATGCGAGTCTCTCAGAAGACTTGGAACCACTCGGTACCAAACCGAAGTTCTGGTTTACTTTTGAAGGCCGTCGAACCTTGTTCAAGGCTGATAATCGTAAAACGGGCGAAGACTGGGCGGAGGTAATCTCCGCGGGAATTTGTGAACTACTTGGCTTGCCACATGTCCCATATGAGCTTGCGCACGACACTCAAAACAACCTACCTGGCGTCATTTGTCCCAATATCGCGACCAAGCCACGGACGCTCTTGCTGGGGAACCAATTGATGGTTGAAATGGATCCTGAGTATCCCGGCGAGGAAGAGACGAAATACGGTGTCCGCCAGCACACGGTATCTGCTGTCGCCAAGGCTCTTGAGACGTTGCCCCCTCCCCCAGTTGATGAGCATTGGCGGCCAGAGGGCGATTGCAGCGCGGCCCATGTTTTCATCGGCTATGTGATGCTGGACACATTGATCGCCAACCAAGACCGTCACCACCAGAACTGGGGGGCGATTTGTGAAGGTAATCGACGCTGGCTCGCTCCGACGTTCGATCACGGCGCGGGATTAGCTCGTAATGAACCTGATGTTAAACGACGACGTCGTTTGGATGCGCATGATCGACAGTGCCAGTTAGACGCCTTTGCTAGGCGTGCGAAATCCGGTTTCTACGGCTCGATTTCGGACAGTCGAACGCTGCACAGTCACGTTTGCTTTGCAAGATGGCGAGAAATCGACGAAACGGCTGGTGACTTTTGGCTCGAACGCCTCAGTCGCGTTCAGCCTCACCAATTTGCTGCACTGATTGAACAGGTACCGGAAGTGAGGATGACCTCGTCAGCGAAAGAATTTACACTAGAATTGCTGTTAACCAATCAAAGACTCCTACTTTCCTAAGAAACGAAACTCTCGTGAAACCCATCTCTTCACTCTTTGTCGCTTGGCACACTGAACAGCCAAGCCCTCGTTGGGGGCCAGTAGCGAGGGTGGATGCAATGCGGTCGTCCGTCGGAAACGCGGTGAATTATCGCTTCTGTTACACCGAAGGCGCTCGTAGCCTGGAAGGCTTCCGGCCGTTTGATGGGATGACCGACTTGGATACGGTTTACCAATCGGACGCGTTGTTTCCACTGCTGCTAAATCGATTGCTGCCGAGGTCACGGCCCGAATACAACGACTTTCTACGCTGGAATGATTTCGATCCCGCCGATCCCCCTGAGCCATTGGTATTGCTCCAACGGACCGAGGGGATCAAGAAGACTGATGCGATTGAAGTCTTTCCGTATCCGGCTCCCGACGATCATGGTTGCTATCTAAATTATTTTTTTGTCCATGGGATGCGTTATCAGCTGGATCGTTCGGAAGCAATCCACGCGGTGTCGCAGTTGCATCCAGGGGATCGCCTGACGCTGCGATGCGAACCCGATAACCCAGTCGACCCTTTCGCGGTCGCGATCGATTCCGGAGGCACGCACATCGGTTATGCCCCCCGCTACTTGGCTTACGATCTAACCCGACTGATGCGAGACTGTCCCGGCGGCACGGTCAATCTATTTGTGCAGAGAGTTAATCCAGATGCACCTTTTCGGCAACGGCTACTATGCCGGTTCCAAGGATGCTGGCCGGCAGACTTCAAGCCATGTAGCGGGCCCGAGTTCGAGGTCATTCCGGAGTTGGCAACTATTTGACGGCGAGATTCCGCAGCGTCATCACGGCTAGGAATTTGAATCGGCTGCTGGTTAAATCGAGTGAGTAGGCCAGCAATATGCTTGAGTGCTCGTTGCGTCGCATGGTGTTTAGCAATTCGCTCCCGTCTTGAGATTGCGGGGTATCGCTTTAAGAAGGCGTCGAACAGTTTGTGAACGCGTGGATATCGCTGTCTGCTGAGGGACAGCGAGTCTGATACAATCAGACCTCCCCAGTCCCTGCAGTTTTGACAATTGAGCATGAAGCCATTCGATGAGCACTGAACCGATCCAAGTCCGCCAATCCTTGCTGGATGCATTGCAGATTGATTTGATTGGCCCGTCAGGTGCGTTGGGCGATCACCGTGAGGTTTTGCCGCAGGCTCCGTCGCGGTGGTATCTGACGGGGTTCTTGGTGCCAACCGACGCTGATGAAGAGCAGCGGTTCGATCCCAACAGCGATGATGACGTCGACCAAGCTCCGGCAGTTGCCGGTATTGACGAGAACCAGGAGCCAGAGAAGTCGGCGGCGCGTCGATCTTATTTACCAAGCAGTCTTGGACTGAGCGTTCTGGTGCCGGCCGCGACGCGGGAACTGCAAGCGACCGTTCGCTTCGGTGAGTACTTGCGAGTCGAACAGGAAGAAGGTTCCAAGCAAGGTGCCCCGGTTCAATGGCGTCGTAACCCGCACGAAGAGATCGCTGCGGTTGCTCTTGGCAGCAAGGTTCCTGCACAGGGTGTTGTCGAAGTTCCCGGCAGTCGAGGCGTCGAGATTGTCTGGTCGCTGCGGGGTGTCCCTGATAGCGACATCGACGGTGGGCTGCCCAAAGGCACGCGAAGCCTATCCATGTTTGTAGTCAATCGACGCAAGGCGTCACCAGACGAAGTTCGTGATGAGGGGTTTGTTTTTCAAGTCGAACTGGAGGTGCAGAGCGACACATCGTTCATCGCCCGCCCCAATCTTCACAGCATCGAGAGTGACGATTGGGACGAACGTGTTTCAGACTTGCAATATCGGGACTCGTTCGAATTCTCGGTGGGCCACAGTGTGGCAACGGAGTCGGTGGTTGAAGACGGGCAGTGCAAGACGGTTCGCACGTGCCACCTGCCAACTGCCGAGGTCGAGAAGGTAGCTCCGTCGAAAATCGACGGCGTGACGCTGAACATGGAGACGCTCGCCTTCCTGCGAGATGGTGATGACGCGCTCGAGCAGCTCGGTGGATTTGCGAGCAGCTACCGCGATTGGATTAAGAAGCAGTCGGCCGGGCTAGCGGGGCTTTCACCGCGGCGAATGGAAACGGCCAAAGAACTGTTGCATCGCGCGGGGCTGGCCGCAAATCGCATCCAAGCTGGGATCGAGCTGCTGGCGGATCCAGACTGCTTGGAAGCGTTTCGGATTGCAAACAAGGCAATGGCTGACCAAGGTCGGCGGCGGCTGGCTCTGCAGTTGGGGAAAGCTCCTGAAGAAATCACGCCGGCGTGGCGTCCGTTCCAGCTGGCATTCATTTTGATGAACCTGAAAGGAATTGCGGATCCGGCCAGCAACGATCGTGAGTTGGTTGATTTGCTCTTCTTCCCGACGGGCGGCGGTAAGACAGAAGCATATCTTGGTCTGGCGGCATTCACGCTGGTGTTGCGTCGATTGCGAAATCCAGGACTGACATCGTCGGGCTTGAGCGTGCTGATGAGGTACACGTTGCGACTGTTGACACTTGACCAACTTGGCCGTGCGGCGGCATTGGTTTGTGCTTTGGAATTGGAGCGACAAAAGGATGTCGAGAAGCTTGGCGAGTGGCCATTCGAAATCGGGCTGTGGGTCGGTCGTGCGGCAACACCGAACCGAATGGGCCGGAAAGGCGAAAGCAATCGTGATTCTGCGAGAGCGAAAACAATCGCATTCAAGAATGATGACCGAAAGCCCTCACCGATTCCGTTGGAAGAATGCCCGTGGTGCGGCTCGAAGTTTAAGTCGAACTCGTTTCAGTTGGTTCCCAACACGGACAACCCCACAGACTTGCGAGTCACGTGTGCGAATCGCCACTGTGAATTCTCACGCGGTAATCCTCTGCCGATTCTATCGGTTGATGAGCCAATCTATCGCCGCTTGCCTTGCTTTCTTATTGCGACGGTCGACAAGTTTGCAGCGATGCCGTGGACGGGTGAAGTGGGCGGGTTCTTTGGCAAGGTCAACCGAGTGGATTCCGAGGGTTTCTACGGTCCTTGCGATACAGGTTCGGGCCGTCCGTTGCCTATTGATCGGTTGCCGCCGCCGGATTTGGTGATCCAAGACGAGTTGCATTTGATCTCGGGGCCACTCGGAACGATGGTAGGGCTTTACGAAACGGCACTGGACGAACTGTCCACCATTCAAGTCGATGGCAAAGATATACGACCCAAGATCATTGCGTCGACGGCGACGGTTCGGAGAGCGCTCAGTCAGATTCGAGCCCTGTTCAACCGACGGGAGGTGGACGTGTTTCCGCCTCCGGGACCAGACATCCGCGATTCATTTTTCGCCCGCACACACTCTACGTCTGAAAGCAACGCCCGCAAATACGTTGGCATCGCGGCTCAGGGTCGAAGTCCCAAAGTCATCATGCTGAGGCTGTATCTCGCTCTGCTCGCGGCATCGCAAAAGGCGTACGACGAACTCGGTGGTGCGAAAGTCGATTCTAACCCAGCCGATCCCTACATGACGTTGCTCGGCTACTTCAACAGCTTGCGAGAACTGGGTGGGGCACGTCGATTGATCGAGGATGAAATCCGCACACAGTTGACGGGCCGAGGCAGCCGCAAGCGTGTCGGCGAAATGGAGGGAGTGTTTAAAGACCGCACGATTGCCTACGAACCGGTAGAGTTGACTAGCCGGGTCAGCACGGACAAGGTTTCTGAAGCGAAACGACGGCTTGAGCAGGCTTTCAAAGGAAAGGACCGAGTCGACGTAGCGATCGCGACAAACATGATTTCGGTTGGTTTGGACATCACACGGCTGGGGCTGATGGTCTGTTTCGGCCAGCCCAAGACAAGCAGCGAGTACATCCAGGCGACCAGCCGTGTTGGTCGTGATGACAAGCGACCGGGGCTGGTGATCACGATTTTGAACATTCACCGACCTCGCGATCGATCTCATTTTGAACGCTTCGCAGCTTTTCACGAATCGTTCTATCGCAGTGTAGAAGCCACTAGTGTGACACCGTTTTCGCCACGAGCACTTGATCGCGGTCTGGCGGGCACGTTCATCGCATTGGCAAGACACGGCCACTCACCAATGACACCGCCACGTGGGGCGACCGAAATTTTGAGGGAGATGCCAAGTTTGCAATTCGCCATTGTCCAACTCGCGGACCGCGCCCTGGAGACGCATCACGATTCCTCATCAACCGATGCTGCCGAGCTTCGTCAGAAGGTTTTGGATCGCTGCAAGGACTTGCTGGATACCTGGAGCACGATTGCGAAAGAGCTGCATGACACTGGTGGCGCGTTGCAGTATCAAACGGAAGTAGGGAGTGCCCAGCGTCTACTCTACGAGTTCCTCAATCCAGACCTCAAAAACTTGCCAGCACGACACAAAAAATTCCGAGCTAACCGTTCAATGCGTGATGTTGAACCGAGCGTGAACCTCTGGCTGAAGACGATTGATGGTGTTGAGATCGAATCGGAGGACGAATAATGAGTAGGAAACCCGGAGCCCGTCCTCACGGTCAGATCCGACAGAGCCAGTTGATCACATCCTTTGGTCCCGGCTCAATGATGGACCTGCCCAATCACTCCGTTCTGATTGGCGGTCTTGATGCATGGTCAACTGGCGGTGAAGAGATCATCGAGCCGCGGCTGGTAGACAAGCTGAAGCAGCTGTTTGATCCGCCACTCCAGGTCTTGAAACTGATTAGCCCACCGCCGGACAATGATGATCCGACAGCACCACAGACCGGGATTACCGCTTGGCAGTTCCCCGAGTGGTTCATCACGCAGGACGTTGATCGCGACGCCAGCTTTGGTGTGGTGCGTGCTCGCATGTTGGTCCATCGCAAGAGGCTGACTAAGGGGAAGTTCATCGACGACAATCGGAAAAAGCGGAGCGTTGTGCCGGTTCGATTTGTGCGTGCTTGCCGCAATGGGCATATTGGTGACATCGATTGGTACAACTTCGTTCATGGTGGCAATACTGAATGTCGGCGTCAGCTCTGGATTGAAGAACGCGGAACGAGTGGTGACCTAGCCGAAGTCTATATTCGCTGTGAATGTGGCAATGCAGAACGCAGCATGGCTTTGGCAATTGAGCAGCCTGATACGATGCTTCGGTGCGATGGTAAGCGTCCGTGGTTGGGACCGTACGCGAACGAGAAGTGTGGCGAGCCCAACCGGCTGCTAATTCGGACGGCCAGCAACGCCTACTTTACTCAACTAATGAGTGCCATCTCGCTACCGGACCGAAACGTTGAACTTCGTGAAGCTGTGGAGCTAGTTTGGGACTTCATCGGTGAAGTCGAAGATGTCGGCGAACTGAAATACGAACGAAAAAAGGCGAAGGTAAACGCGGTTCTGGACGGCTACGAGAACGATGAGGTGTTCGCCGAGATCAAGATGCGTCGCGGACAATCCGCTGGCCCACCGAAGACCATCAAGCAAGCTGAGATGGAAACGCTGATCGCCAGCAAAGACGAGCTAGGTGATGACAAGCCTGACGGTAACTTTTTCGCAAGAACGCTGCCCAAGCAGATTTGGGACAAGCCGTGGATGCAGTCAGTCGAGCGAATCGTACTAGTCCATCGCCTGCGTGAAGTAATGGCTCAGGTTGGCTTCACGCGGTTCGAGGCGGTGTCACCCGACATCGACGGGGAACTCGAAATGGGCGTTCGCCGAGCGTCGCTGGCTCGGGAGATCACCTGGCTGCCGGCGGTGGAGAATCGTGGCGAGGGAATCTTTATTCAGTTTAAGAAAGACGTTGTCGAGAATTGGGCCACTCGGCCTGAGGTTCAAGCCCGCGGCATGCGGCTACTCAGTGGCTACGAGGCATGGAAAGATGAACGCAGTGGAGCAACGAAGAAGTTTGTCGAGGAAGGTGGACTACTGCCGTACGTCCTATTTCACTCATTCGCTCACATGTTGATCACGGCGGTTTCGCTTGAATGCGGATACCCAGCTAGTTCCATTCGCGAGCGAATCTACACGATTCCCGATATTGGCTACGGAGTGCTCCTGTACACCGGAACTTCCGATGCCGAGGGGACACTCGGTGGACTCATTCAGGTCGGTCGTCGAATTGATGAACACATTCGAGGTGCACTCGAAATGGGCGAACTCTGCTCGAACGATCCCGTCTGTGCTCAGCACGAGCCAGCGAATCAGCACGAACGGCGATTTCTGCATGGTGCCGCCTGTCACGGTTGTCTTTTGATCTCTGAGACGTCTTGTGAACAACACAACGAATTCCTGGATCGGGCGTTGGTCGTTCCTACCGTCGACAACCTTGGCATCGAGTTTTTCACAACACGGTAACCGATGAGCATCCGGAATACGTCCAGCAGCTTCGCTCGCTTGAGCGACTCCGATCTACGTGCTTTGACCATGGGGCTGGAGTCAGGACGGATCTCTGTTCCATGCTCGGCATTGCAGCTTCGTCGCCTGATTTCAGCGTCCGCGGTCGACGATGTCATTTCAGCGATCAGCTACTTGGCGGAGCAATTCTTCAGTGCCGGTCAAGTTGCCGCTTGCCTTAACATGATCTCGCTTGATCGTCTTGAAAATCCTGGTGGGGCAAAAATCGAAATTGACTTGGTCACGTCCGGCCCTGAAGCACCAGGGCTGACCAATCGGGACACAGCCGTCGTGGTCCGAGAACTCTTCTCGCATGCCGCGAATAGCGTCATTGTGGTCGGCTACGCGATCTACCAGGGGCAGATGGTCTTCGAGGCCTTGGCAAAACGCATGAATGAGCTTCCTGGCCTGGATGTCGAATTCTTTCTGAACGTCCCTCGCCCCGATCGCGATACGACCAAGTCTGAGATACTGGTCTCCCGATTCGTAGAACGTTTCAAAACGGCCCAGTGGCCGAAGGACAGCCGGTTGCCGAAAGTCTATTACGATCCACGATCCGTTTCCGACGAAGTCCGAATTCGGTCATCGCTGCACGCCAAGTGCGTGATCGTCGACAACGCTCACGTTTTTATCTCGTCAGCCAACTTCACCGAAGCGGCGCAGCAGAGAAACATCGAGGTCGGTCTGCACCTGAACTCCAGCCACCTGGCAACCAAGACGTCTCTCCACTTTCGGAAAATGCTCGAAGCGGGGCTTTTCAAGCGAGCCGTGTGAAATCCGGATTTGACAAAGTCGCGGAAATTGCCTTACGCTCGAAATGCCCAAGATGCTTTTGCCAGGTTGCAATAGAAGACCGGCAAATTGCCGTCTCTTAATTGCTTCCAGGTGTTTGAATCGAACGTTGGCACCTGGGCGCCCTGTCAGTAGCCGCACAGGCCATTTCAAACGGATGGACTCACATCCAGTCGTGAAAGACTCGCCGAACTTCTGGAGCCAGAACTTGCCCAAGAGCTTGCAAAAAACTAAATTCATTCACGATTATTCCCCGCCGGTTGTTGCCGACGACGACTGGACGATCCGATCATGCGGAGATGTTCGTCAGCGTCGCCAATGAGACGACAATGGTTGCTGCGCATGCTCACGCCGTGGAGGGGCGGCGTTCGCTGGCAACGAACTGTGCCGAGAGCGGTCGTCGATTCTTGTTCAAAACAACATTGCCTGCTGGTCGGTCGCGAAGGGCGATTCCGGCGATTCCCCATTTTTCAGCTCGAGCACGTGTGCTTCGATCTCACCGACAAAGGGGAACCATCTCGGCATCAGGTTCTCGCTAGCAGATAGCTGCCAGGCGTCCGCTTGTTGGATTCGCTGTGCCAGCGAACGGAGCTTTGCGCGGTAGCGGTGCTCCTGCATGAGCGCCTCATCCTCATCCACCGGCTGCACGTATTCGATCACCAATTCGAATGGACAGCCGCACTGCAGTTCGCGTCGGCGACTGGCGACGTCGGTCGATCTCCCGACCTTCACGAACTTTACGCCGAAGCATTCACACGTGATGAAGTAAATCCCCGAATTTTCCAAACCGGCGCCTCCGAGTTCTCGACGTAATCCAGGCCCATTGTAGTTACGGATTGGTTTCGGGTGGGAATCGCGAGTGATTCTCTTGCCGCGTGAAGTCGCTTCGATCTCGAGTTAGATGAGCAAACAGAAATGGACAGCAATTGGTGATAGGAGGTTCGGCCGCGTTCGCTAATTGCCACCCGGCCCTGATCAGTCGCCTACAGCAACTCCACATTGACTTCCGCTTCCGCCGCCTCGATCTTACGCGACAGCAGATCAACTTCCAACTCCATATCGTGATAGAGTTGAATTTCTTGACCGAGAGATTCAACCGCAACCGTCAAGTGGTATTTCGCTTCATCCAGAGGGCTGACGCTGTGGCCCTGGTGTCCCACAACCGCAATGCAAAAAGATGCGGGTAACTGGTCCGCAGGCATTGTGAACCAATCTTTTTGAAGTGTACCCGCCGTGCGGCTGCTTGCCGTCAGTTTGCCAGTTCCAGCGTTCTCTCCAACGACCCAATTGAACCGATCACGATCCGTCGTTACCGTGCCACTTTCTTCTTTCACCAACCTCGCGGCAAACTCTTCAGCTGTCTCACCAGCATAGTTTGTCCGCCAATCCAGCCAAACGGCGAGATAGCCTCTCCGATCACGTCGGGTACGCCTCGATGCAGCCGAATAGGATAGGCAAACTTCAATCAACACTTCCGAAGCATTGCCTGGCTCACGAAGCCGATCAGGAATGTTGACTTGATAGACATCCACTTGCTTCGCTTTGATCTTCTGCAAATTAGAAGTGATCATGGTGGCGCGATAGTCGGTGTTCTCCGTCGCCCGGTCGTGGTCTGGCAGTCCGTACCCCAAATGGCGAATTGCTTCAATTTGTTCCGGCCGCGTACCGAAAAATGCCCAGTCTGGCCAACGAGCGGACAGAGCAATCAGGGCCCGGTATAGAAGCGTCGATTCCTTTGGAAATATCGTCTGCAGTTGAGCTGCCAATCGAGTCACCTTAGGAGCGGCAAACGAGGTGCCTACTTGGTCGCGATCGGTTGATGGTCCTGCCGCGTGTAGATTGCAGCGGACGAGGTCGGGGTAAACCGCCTTGGCACTCGGATTGTTCGAGATGTCGTTGCTGGGATTGCGAACGAAGTCACCACCGAATTCAACCACTTCCGGTTTCACCACTCCGAAAATCCCTCGGCCCGTACGAGAAAATGCGGACGGTCGTTCGGGACCGTCCGCAAAACTATTCCAGGTAGATGATCGGTAAACGTCGGTTGAAATCGAGCCGACCGTGAGTGCTTGCAAGCTTTGACCAGGATTCGCGACACGACACGAATCCATCAATAGGTAGCCTGGGTAGTCACGCCCCGCAGCCAAATGCTGTTTAATTCCTAAACGCATGCGCCCCGTAGCGTCAGGGAAAACATTGCCGACACTCTGAATGAACAGTAGGTCATGGCGATAAGACAACGCATCAATTCTGGCTGCCCATGGCGACATGTGACGCATGCGGCATACGCTCCAACTGCAGATGGACTGGTTGTAGATCCGACTGCCGCGATGACCATATCGAAAGTGTTCGACGATTTCGCTGAGCATATCGAAGATCGCTCGATCATCCGGCAAACTGTTTCGATCGTTCAACACTCTGGCATTCTGGATCCAAAACTCGGCTTGGTGAGTCCCGCTCGCTGGAATGTTTTCGCCGAACAGAACGACGCCTGCGACTCGGGTTCCGTGTCCTGATGGAGTCACATAGTCAGCTACGTCTCTCGGAGTTTTCCCGAAGAAGCAACGTGACTCGGACGAGTCGATCGCCGCTTTGAGAAGCCGATGATTTTCCTGAATGCCGCTGTCAATGACACAGACAGCGACCGCATCAGATGCAGGCGGGGTGATGACGACCGGGCTGGTGGAACCGGTCGAAACCGTCGAGGACTCAACGGGAAGATCCGCGACATCAGCTTCTTCGACATCGAATAGATAGGGATAGTTGAAAACAAAGTCACGCAGCCCGACGCCTGGTAGGCGAATGCGTGCAGTGAATTCATCCGGAACGTCAGTGTCAGGTTCTTTTGTGCTTGGGTCGATGTAACCGTCGTAGGCTTCAACGAATTTCTCGATCTGGCCGATTCGGTCTGTTCGGACTTGATCCCATCGGTCGTAGGCTTTCATCAGTTCCGAGCGGTGGCGAGCTCGATAAGTCTCCTCGTTTTCTTTCTTTCCCATCGGTGTTAGTCGGGGTTCATAGCCACCGTTGCAGGAGATACCGGCATTGATCCAAATTGGCTCGTCGTCGTCGATTTCGCCCCATCGCTCGTACAACGTGGGGGAAAGGATGTGCTGGAGTCGTTCGTCGCCAGAACTGGCCGACACATCGTAGATTCGGGCTGCGACGCCGCCACCACGATCCAAGCGACTGAATAGGTCGACGACTTCGTTGAACGTCACGACATCAACGTCATGCGAGGCGACGATTACAAACCCGTCCTCCTCTTGGCACACGATCTCGAAGTCTAAGCGACGTCTTATCTCATCCAGATCAAGGTTGTCTGGATCCAGCTTCAGCAAAATTGGTTTGCCGGCGGGGAGCGCGGGCGATCCATCGGGACGCTCTTCTTCGATCTTGGCCCAGATTGCCCGCATCTCATCGACGGAACGGCTAAGCGAAGTAGCGTGCGTCTTAAAATTCGCCTTCAGTTCCTTCTCATGCTCCGGCGTATAGCCGCGTTGCTGGTGATCCGGAGTCTGATACGAACCACTGGTCCGTTTGACGAGTTGAAGATGCGGGAATTCCGTCTCGGGCATAGTTCACGAAGCTAACGAGTATCGATATCGTTGTCCGCTAATGCTTGTTCGAGATCACTCTTTTCGATCCTTGAACGCTCATCCAAGATCGCAAGCTTTGCGGCATCACGGGATAGCTTCACAACTTTTGCTGCGGAGGCTCCCACCATAGTCCCCGCCAATTCTACCCAATTGATCTTGGGATCGACATCCATCGAACTCAGTGTTTGATGCAGCAATCGCTCGATTTCATCTTCACTTGGTGGTGAGACTTCAAAAGCCTCGTCAAACCGACGGAAGATGGCTGTGTCTAACTTGTTCGCTACATTGGTGGTTGCTACAAAAAGACCCGGAGACTCATACTCGTCCAAAAGCAACAGCATCGTATTGACGATTCGCGATGCTTCACCGATGTCGTTGGCTTGGTGACGAGATCGGGCAACGAAATCGCATTCATCCAAAAGAAGAACGCACGGGTTGGCTGCGCTTGCGTCGAATACGTTTCGCAGGTTCGATGACGATTCACCGAAATAGGATGACACTAGCGAATCAAATCGAACCTTCATGAGCGGTAGCCCAAGGTTCCAAGCCAGTCGTTTCGCCCCAAGAGTCTTCCCACAACCGGGCGGGCCGTACAGCAAAACCTTCTTCCGCGGCACCATCCCGTGCTTGGCTAGTCGATGCCGAGCAGCGTATTCCTTCTCGATTCTTGCAAACCGCGATTCTACTTCCGGAGGCAGCACCATGTGGTGCTCAAGTTGCTCTCGCGGAATGATCGTCGCGAGCGGGTCGCGGTAACGCCGACTTCGTGGGAGTTCGGTAAGTTCCCCAATATTCGACGAAGTCGGGCCGATGTCCTCGCTGTTTTCGCGATTGGTCGCGGTCTCTGATTTCAAAAGAACATCCAATTCTTCGGCGAGACGCGTGTGCCCGACGCGTTTTTCGTCACGCACGATTTGAAAAGCGATGCGATCTAAATCGTCGTTGCTTCGTGCAGCGATGGCGCGGATCAGCTTGCGAAGGGTTTGGGACTTCATAGGTACGGCTTTCGTTCCGGCTCCATCTGTGTTCGTATTGACCGCGGTCAGTTGTTAGCTGTACCGGAATTGCTACAGCAAACGCAACGAAAGCTGGGCAAGCTAGGCAGAGATCAGTCGCTGTGGGAACCACAATCGGTCGCTTTCGTCGACCATTTTCAGCAGTTTGCCGCCTAATACTCAGTTTAGTCGCATTGACACCCGCTGGGTACGCTACGAACGGCAGTTAACTGCTGCGACTCAGACGGTAACTTGTCGGAAAGGATTTTTTCAAGTTGTCTCGCCAATCCGATGGTTGCCTGCAAGTGTTCTTTGCGTTCACAGTCAGTATCGACCGCAGGCAAACGCCTCTGCAAGGCAATCAACTGTCGCCAATCATTGGGGTCGATTCCCGCTGGCCTAACCAGCTCGGCAAGCAAGGGCTCCTCGACCAGTTCAGATTCGACCAGCGTATCTGTCGGCGAGAGAGGCATTCGCCCAGGTCTCCATCGAAGAAGCCATAATTGTCTCGCGACGTACTCCAGACGTTCGTCGTCCGACTCAGCCTTTTGAATATTCTCGGCAACTATCGCCCATTGTTCGCATCTCCAGTTTTCCGCATCGATCGCGTTAGGCTCTGCCGCAGTGGCACCGATACGAGTTCCGCCGTGCTGCCTCTCGGTGCTCGTGAACAACGCACCGTGAGGATGCTCCCCTCTCCGTCGCCAGGCAGATTGAAAATCGGTTCAAAAGCCGGATTTTAAACTCCGATTGCAGGAGGCCGTCTGCCGAGACGGACGTGCCCCAGACCGCGGAACAGTGACGGATCGAGTCCCTCCCAACGACATCGAGCCGATCACGTTCCCCATTTCAGACTCGTCATGGGCGTGCATCCCCAGCTGTCCTGACCTGAACGGTAGCGGTTTAAAAGGCAGTAGTTGTACTGGCCATGTACGGATTCGATCTTCTCTTTGATCTCCAGCAGTGTCGGCGTCCCTCGAAAAGCGACATTGACGGTGCCTGAGTAACGATAGGTAGCACCTTCATCTCCCTAGGAAGCCGTCAGCCGGGGCTGCATATGTCCGAAGATGCCTGGCTTTTGCTCCCAAGTACACTCATCTCCGATTGCGCAAAAGTACCGATCTGCCAGTTCTGAAAGCAGGAAAATGCGTCGCAGAGCAGAACCCCTCCATCCGTCAGTTCTATGGTTTGCAGTGAGTTCGGTTTGATGCGTTTCATGCACTGGCCTGTTTAAACGCACCAAGAAAAGTCTCCGGGGCCTGAGCACCAGGCAACGTCATCGCATTGTTGACGATGAAGAACGGAACGCCATCGACTTGATACCGCTGAGACATTTCTCTGCCGCTGGAGATCACATCCATTCCATCATTGCTGTTCAGCATGGCATCGGCAGCTTGCCGGTCTAGTCCGCCTTCAGCAGCCACGTCAACAAGCGTTTGCTGGTTTCCAATGTCTTTGCCTTCAGTGAAGTAGGCTCGGAACAGTGCCTCGACAACGGCGTACTGACAGTCTGTTTTGACCGGCCAGCCAGATGAGCCGGTGAGCATCGACCGTGTTTGGCGTTCGCTCCATTTTGTCGAAGGCGAAGTGAATCCCTTCGGACTCGCCAACAGCAACGACTTTGGCATCCAGTTCGAGTGAGCGTTCCCAGCTACCAAACTTTCTGGTGCGATATTCTTTGCGGCTGATCCCTTCTTTCGGCATCGTCGGGTTGAGTTGGAACGGGTGCCAGCGAACCTGCACATCGTTCTGACCATCAAGCGCAGCAATCGCATTTTCAAGCCGTCGTTTGCCAATGTAGCACCATGGGCAGATGACATCAGAAAGCACGTCGACGGTAAGATTCATTGCACGTCCTTTTTTTGCGATAAAAGTCGATCCAGTTTAACATGGTAGAATTCGTGGACATAATCTTGGAGATGCAATGACGATTTCACGACGAAAGTTTTGCGGAGTAGTTGGGGCGAGTCTTGCCGCAGCCAACTCCAACTTGCTCGCCGATGACTCAAAACCGAAGCCGCTGCGAGTCATCGCCTACAATATCTACAAATGCACGGGCTGGCCGAGCGACCGACCACTCGCAGAGCAAGCCGTCGCCAAAGGCCAAATGGCAGAGCGATTGGCGATGGAGTTGGCTTTGCACGAGCCCGACATCATCAACTTCTCAGAATCCCCGAGCGAGGTCCTGACGAAGGAAGTTGCCGAGCTTCTGGGAATGAATCACGTTCGCTTCCCCAGTGGCGGGAACTGGCCGGGTACGCTGCTGAGCAAATTCGAGATTCTCAAATCGCAGAACGCACCAACGAAGGGCGAGAGACCGAAAGAGTTGTTCACCCGACATTGGGGGCGAGCCGAGGTCAAGCTGCTCGGTGATAATCCGCTGATCGTTCATTCTGCTCATCTTTACCCGGTTGCTGATCCGACTATTCGGCTCAAAGAAATCCGGGCGATGATCGAATCAATGAGGGCGGATCTCGACGCTGGGAAGTCAATGCTCTTGATCGGGGATTTGAACCACGGCCCCGACACTGAAGAATACAAACTTTGGATTGACGCTGGATGGGTTGATACCTTTGCCAAGGTTGGCAAAGGTGACGGTCTAACGATCAAGGCCGACATTCCGAAGTACCGCATCGATTACGTCATGGCCGCTGGACCAATCGCCGAGCGGGTTATTGGATCGAGGCCGTTGTTTGAGGGAGCCTTTCGGCTACACATCAACGACAAAGAATCGTTTGCGTTGAGCGACCACTTGCCGCAGTTGGCCGTCTTTCAATCAAATTAGCGAAGTCTCCGTGGACAAAAACAAGGACAATCAAATTGTGCCGGGTATTTCCGTCACATCAGCGGGCCAAGCAACCGTCGATCCATCGGTGGCAAATCTGTTGTTTGACTTGGCAATCACACTTGAAGAGCCAACAAATTTACCCGTCGATGTTGAACACGTTCTGGCAGCTATCGTACTTGCGTCACGCAGCGGAGAGCTTCACGCGAATACGCCGCTTTCGTCCAATGGTCCGGTGTTGATCGAAACGCTGGCCGTTCATGTGAAAACCGTCTTCGAGCAGTTCGGTGGAAAAGTCGGCGGGGAAGACTGAAAGCTAGAGAACCATGCCAAACTTCATTTGTTCAACCTGCGGTACTCAGTTCGCAAAGTCTGATCGACCTCCGGCAGAATGCAAAATTTGTAATGACGAGCGACAGTTTGTCGGCTGGAACGGCCAACAATGGACGACCCTCGACGGATTGAGGCAGGCCCATCGAATCGCCGTCAGGCTCGAAGAACTTGGTCTGTACGGGATTGGGATGGAGCCATCCTTTGCAATCGGGCAGCGTGCGTTGCTTGTCACGCACCCCGAAGGAAACGTCCTCTGGGACTGCATTCCCCTAATTGATGACGGTCTGGTTGAGATGGTGAACGCAATCGGCGGGATCTCAGCGATTGCCATTAGTCACCCTCACTATTACACCAGCATGGTTGAGTGGAGCCGTGCGTTTGATTGCCCGATCTACCTCCACGCCGCCGACCGCCAGTGGGTGATGCGGTCAGATCCGGCCATCGAATTCTGGGAAGGTGAAACAAAAGACATTGGGCACGGCCTGACACTGATCCGATGCGGCGGGCACTTTGAGGGTGGAACCGTGATGCACTGGCCTGAAGGAGACGGTGGCAAGGGAGCCATTCTGAGCGGCGACATCGTGCAAGTCGTTCAGGACCGTCGTTGGGTCAGTTTCATGTACTCGTATCCAAACCTAATTCCCCTTCCCGTCTCGACCGTTCGCCAGGTTGTCGATGCCGTCGAGCCGTTTAAGTTCGACCGAATCTACGGAGCTTGGCGGGGTAAGGTGGTCGGCACTGACGCAAAATCAGCGTTGAAGCGGTCGGCTGACCGATACATTCGTGCGATCCAAGAGAATTGAGTAGAAAGGATGTCTGATCAATCTGTCCGAGAGCATGGCTTTGATTTGCTGAAGGGTTGCGGTGCCCATCTTGGTTTCGAGCAGGCCATCGCCGGTCTGCCAGAAGAGTTGCGAGGAGGAAAGGTTGACGGCGTTCCTCACACGCCATGGCGTTTACTGGAGCATATGCGAATTTGCCAATGGGACATTCTGGAACTCTGGCGCAATTCAGATCACGTTTCGCCTGACTTTCCTGACGGTTATTGGCCGAAGGAAGATGCCCCATCTAATTCAGCATCATGGGACCAAAGCGTAAAGCATCTCTGCAGTGACTTGCAGGCAATGATCGATCTGATCGCCAATCCAGGCACGGATCTGCATGCACCTATCCCCCATGGTTACGGCCAAACCCATCTTGCGGGAGGCATTACTCGTGGCAGACCACAACGCCTACCATCTGGGCCGGCTTGTTCTCCTACGTCGATGCTTGCCGTGCCGCACTTGCTCACGATTTGTCGCTGTCGCCTGCTTCAATGTAGACCCAAGCGGTCGGTGTTGCTCCGAGTTCCACCGTGCTGCCTCTGGAAACTCGTGAACAACGCACCGTGAGGATGCTCCCCTCTCCGCTGCCAGGCATATCCAAATCGGTTTAAAAGCCGGATTTTAAAGTCTAGTTGCAGGCGACCTTCTGCTGAGACGGGCGTGACCCAGACTGCGGGAGAGTGACTGTTCGAGTCCTGGATCCCGTCATGCGTAACTGGACACGCCTGTTGAATCGCAGCGCGTCGCCGGAGTCAATGCTCTGCATGGCCGAGATGGGGCAACGGCAAAAGCCTGCGGCACCGTTGCGGATCGCTGGCTCCGTTTCAGCTATCAGAGACTGCTGCTCAGACTGTTCGACTGCAAGCATCTGCCCGGTTCCAGGTGTGCTGGCAGTACATCGCGAAAATCGAGAACCACAAACTCGAGGAAGGTCATGGACCTCCGGAAAAGTTGATCCACAAACTAGCCGTTGAGCTCGATGCCAACGAGGACGAGCTTCTCCTACTCGCCGAAATAGTGCCGGAACCAATGCACAAACGAGTCTACGAACGACCAGCGGAGTTCCGCCGCCTTGCAAACTTGATGATCGCACGCTCTGGAAGCTGTTAGAATTGATAGATGACTAATCATCGCCACTTTCGGAATCCATTACCTAGCTTCGGGAATCGCCAATCATGAGACAGTCGCCTATCAAGCTGACAACTGACAACGCATTGCCTTTGGTTTGTCCAACAGACCTGCTGTCTATCGACTACCCGCTGAATCAGAGCTTTCAAGGATCGTTTATTGGACATGATCCGACACATGGCAACTTCGAGCTAGCAGAGCCGTTTCCATTGATTCGTTTTAAGAATCGTGAATACAAGTTGGTGCGAGTCCATATCCACAAGAAATCGGAACACTTTGTCGACACGGACCATCCCAGTGATTACGAGATACATTTTGTCCATGTGCCGGTCGCCGGAACGCTAGACGATCCAAAAGTGGTGCTTGGAATACTGTACCGAGAATCAGAAACGGGGCCGTCGCAAAGGGGGCTGAATGAGTTCATCAAGGGACTTCCGACTAGGGTGCAACTGAGAGAGTTTTCGCAGTCCACGCAGCACGCCACGCATCCCATCACTCCGAGTAAATTCTTTCCGCTATTGCCTGACGGGACCACGCCAGATCTGCAGAACTGGTTTCATTACGAGGGATCGCTAACGAGCTTTCCCTTTTCAGAAGACGTGAGCTGGTTCGTGATGCAGAACGAAGCGTTGGTCTTGCCTTCCGAGACACATGACTTAGAGCAGTACGCTGAACAAGTCCCGCGTGACCTTCAACCGCTGAAAAGCAGGATTGTTGTACGCAGCTTTTCTTGAAGTTGGCATAGCATGAAAATCCTCTTCCTCCACGGCTGGCACAGCGTAGTCGGCGGTGTCAAGCCAGCCTTCCTGAGAGACGCTGGCCACAATGTCATCACCCCCGCACTCGACGATGACGATTTCGATCTCGCAGTTGGCACTGCCCAAGCGGAGTACGACCAGTATCAACCCGATGTGGTTATTGGCTCCAGTCGTGGTGGTGCAGTCGCCGCGAACATCAAGAGCGGAGACACACCGTTGGTCCTACTTTGCCCAGCGTTTAAAAACTGGGGCACGGCAACAACCGTGAAGCCTAATACGGCGATCTTCCATTCACGCCACGACGATGTGATTCCGTTTGTTGACTCAGTGGAACTTGTTAGCAACAGCGGTCTATCACCGGACACGCTCATTGAAATCGGGAACGATCATCGACTCGCTGATCCAGAGCCGCTTCAGATGATGCTGAATGCTTGCGAGGAATTGGGTTGGACGGAGAGTGAACAAGAACTTTTGCGGGGTGAATGGAGACGACTTTGCTACACCGCTGCCAAACGATGGGCGAAGGATGCAAAAAAACCAGATTGGCAACTTGTTCACGGCACGGTCTTCAGCGGAGCGATGGAAAGGAGAATTGAACACGCTTGGTGTGAACGTCATGACATGGTGGTTGATCTAACGATGCCTGTCGGTTCCCGTGTCTTCAGCAGAGCGACCTTCTACGATACCATTCAACCAAATGTCACTAACAGTTACTCACCCGACGATGCGTTGTTTCTGTCCATCAGAACAAGACATGACGGTCCTTGGAGTGAAGCCGAGCGGCAAGGATATGCAAAAGTGAAGGGCATCCTCGACGATCCAGCGATCAGCGGTCGCTAGTTGTTTCCGCAAGATTGCACTGTCGACGACCCGTTCATGGTCAAAGTAGACGGTGCTGAATTGGCGTGCTATCGGAGAATCGTCGATCACGATGCCCAGCATGGAAAAGTTGGGAAGCAGCCACTACCATCAAGCCAAACTCGATGATTCTCCATTTACGCCAAGATGATGTTGTTCCGATTGCCGACGCCGAGGAACTTGGAGTCAACAATGGTCCACCGCTGGAACCGCTCATTGAGATCGGCGATGATCATTGGTCGATCCAAAGCCACTCAAAGCGATAGTGATGGCCGCAATCCAATTTGTACTTTTCGAACCGAACGAATGGGTGAAAGGGAACAGCGATTTCAAGATCGCTGCTGAAAAGTTGACCGAGACCACGTCATCACAGTTGAAGTGGCTCGAAGAAAGGCGTTCCTGAACCTAGTCCAAGTACGCCACGTTCCGCATCGCTCGTGATTCGTTTTCCGTGTTCATCACGACTTGATGCCAGCCTTGAAGCGTGATCGTAGCATGGTCGGGATGACGAACTCGTCCTTTGACGTAGACGCCAGGATTTCGTCGCATTGTTCGCCATCCCCAGTTCTTTGCATTGCCATTGCTGGACAAAACACTTCGGTACTGGGTGTCCGTGACACCGTTGGGATGACGTTTGCAAACGTAAACAGTTTCGCCACCGCTTCGGTAGCAGAACTCTAGCCAGTGCGGCTTGCCTCCGTTGCCTCGACTCAGTGGTTCATTTCGCAGAACCAATGATTCATCGACGACCGTCGTGGCAGATGGCAGGAAGAACCATTCGCCCTGGCGAATGAAAGCTGCATTCTTACGACTATTTCGGGACTTGCCAGACATCCGCTTACTTGCGACCGCACTGCGTACTTCCTTCGGTTGCAATGCTTCCTTGGCCTGACGCACGGTTCCAACGGGAGCGGACTCGGGAATACCGGCGACGAACCAGTGTCGCTCATCGTGCCCGCAAAGATACTTGTTCTTCGCGCCATCCTCTCGAACAAGCAAAAGCAAGTGTCGATCCGAAGGCTGAACGTCAAGAACTTCAATCGCGGGATCTGTACCAGCCTGGGGCATGATCTCGAAGAATTCGCCTTGTCGGTCCGAGCCAATATCGAGTGTTAACAGTGATGAGCTTGCTCGCCTTCGTTGCCGAGGAGGATCAACGACCTTGAGGCGGGCTCCCATTCGTTGGAACTTCTTATTGAGTAATTGTGCATCCATGGCAAGAATGACAGGCTCGGCGGTTGGAGGTTCGCATCGATTTGCGTTCCTGATACAACTTCGCTGTGGGAATAGCACACACTGACGCTCCCGACACTGAACATCGCAAAACGACCAAGGCATTCCTGTGACCGACAAACCAACCAGCGAGCGTCACATGGCGATCAAAGTCGTGATGATGCCGAGAGACACCAATCCACACGGCACCATCTTCGGCGGCGTGATTCTGAGCTACATCGATCAAGCGGGAGCCGTTGGTGCGTACCACGAAATCAGGAAAGCTGGCTGCGGACGAAAGCCAATAGTCACGGTGGGAATGAAGAGCGTAGCATTTCACCGGCCCGTTTTTGTGGGTGACGTAAGTCTCTGACCGCATTCGTCGATTCTGGCTCAAAACAACATTGCCTGCTGGTCGGTCGCGACGGACGATTCCGGTGATTCCTCATTTTTCAGCTCGAGTACGTGTGCTTCAATCTCACCGACAAAGGGGAACCATCTCGGCATCAGGTTCTCGCTAGCAGATAACTGCCAGGCGTCAGCTTGTTGGATTCGCTGTAGCAGCGAACGGAGCTTCGCGCGGTAGCGGCGTTCCTGCATGATCGCCTCCTCTTCATCCACCGGCTGAACATATTCGATCACCAATTCGAATGGACAGCCGCACTGCAGTTCACGTCGGCGACTGGCGACGTCTGTCGATCTCCCGACCTTTACGAACTTTGCGCCGAAGCATTCACACGTGATGAAGTAAATCCCCGAATTTTCCAAACCGACGCCTCCGAGTTCTCGACATGATCCAGGCCCATTCTAGTTGCGGATTGGTTTCGGGTGTGAATCGCGAGTGATTCTCTTGCCGCGTGAAGTCGCCTCGATCTCGAGCTGGATGGCTTTAGTGTGACAAAGTCTCGAAAATCTTGGCGACAAGTGCACAGATCCATTTTCAAGCAGTTGGAGGTCGCCTTCTATCCTCCGGTGGCTGACTTCGGATTTTGCTCCGGCCGATGAAACCGGAGCGTCTTCGGTTGGGGCCGGTTCGGCGCATCGGTGTACAGATTCCGAAGACACCGAAGCGGATTTGGGCCAATCGAAGATCGCCTCGGTCGATGCAACCTCTTTCAGTTTGCTAACGGTCGAACTTGCAGCGGTCTTGCGCAAAAAATTCGATAAACTTCTCGCGCAAGCCTCGCAACTGACTAAGACACGCCCACCGGTGACATTCGCGCTCTAGCGGTTGCGCGCACATGACGTTTGGACCCCGAGTCACTTCGCAGCCGCCTGTGGCCCACAACATGCCTCGTCGTGCGTCATTTCGTCGTCAGTCTAATCGCATCGGTTCCGAAGCCCGGAACGCCCAAAACGCAACTCGTATAGCTCGAAACGAGTTAGAACGATCTCTAGAATTGCGTTGCCCTGTAGTTGCCCAGACGGCTGCCAAAACAAGTCAGTTTCTGGCAACGAAAGTCAGCCAAGTCTCGCCCATCACCTGTATACTGCGAGTTGAAGCAGGTCAGCAACGCTGTAAGACTGTTATCATTCCCGTCTTCTAAGATTCTGCGGGTGGTCGATGAACGAACAAGAAGCACATCTGGTCGTCGAGGCTGTGCAACGCACAGCTGAAGAGACCCCTGATACAGCGCTCCAATTGTTGGAGGGTCTCTATCGCCACGTGAAGGACGATGGCGCGTCCTGGACCACTGTTCTGGGACTCCAAATGTATTGGGCAGCTTGTGAGATTCACGACGCAAACGGACTAGCTACGCAATCACGTGTATTCCTGCAAACCGTCAATGAGTGGCTGACCGGACGAGACATTCCGAACTCAGCTCGACCTGTACTGGCCGCCTCCCGCGGGACGTTAATGACGGAAGCTTCCCAAGTCCCGGAAGCGATTGAGTCGTACTTGACGAGTCTGTCTTTGTTGGAAGCGAGTACATCCAAGGCAGACGAGCACGAACTTAACACGCGAAATTTCGTAACAACATTGCTTATCGACCAAGGACAATACGAAGCAGCCTACGAAGTTTGTAATACTGCGGACGCTCGGCGATCGGACGAAGCACCAACTAGTCGACACGCCAGTCTGAGCGTTCTGAAAGGGAACAGTGCACTGCTATTAGCGAATCTTTTACGGGCGTTGTCCGCATACGAGCAGGCCCGAGAGCTATACCTGCAGCTGCACGATAAGAAGGGCGAAGCTTGGGCATTAGAGAGAATAGCCCTTGCACACTCGCACGGCCTATTCGATCTACGCGACGCGGGCGCAAGCGTTAATGAGGCAGCTCACGCATTGCAGTCAGCCATAAGTATTTACACCGTGCTGGCGGTCAGAGATAAGGAAATCACAGCGCGAACGCAGCTGATTGAACTTATGACCAAGTCTCAACAACTAGACCGAGCTGTGGAGGAATGTGATCTTGCATCCGCGCGCTGTGATGAATCCGGCGACTTTCAAAGCGGATGCAAATTTGCTGGTCATGCAGCGTTCATCCTTGAAACGCGTGGCGATTATCGGGAAGCAGGTCAGCGTTATCAAGATGTTCTTTCAGCGTACTCAGACCGTGTTGACGACGACTTGCTTGGTAGTATCAACGCTCGGATGAGCCAATTACGGTCATCACATGGATAGATCTGAATTCCTAAAAACCCTCACACAGGTTGAGGATATTCATCGTGATGATCCTGGGGCTGCGCTCGCTTTGCTCGAGAGCATTTCAGAAGCAGAGATGGATGACGGCGAAAGGAAAGCGGTACGGTTTTACACAGCCCGCGCCTTGTTTGCTGCCGGACGTTTTGATGACGCCGCACGAAATGCCTTGGACTGTGTTCGAGCTGTTCGGTCCTCGGAATCTTCTCGACCTCATGCGGCCGCCTCCTCGATTCCCGTCCTGCGATTCGCTGCGGAAGCAGGACTACGCGCCCAGACTCCCAAACTATCCTGTACGGTATTGTCAGAGGTACAACGGCAATGCAGGGAGAGTGGGATGGCCGAGCAGGCCGAAGGCCGCATCTTTATGGGGCATGTCGGATTGAACTTAGGTGTGTGCTTTAGATCCACTGGCGACATGCAGGCGGCGCGTTCCGTGCTGCGTGACTCGATGGACCTGCTGGAAGACGAAGAAGGCGCGGCTACTCTGTGGGGTGCGGCAGTTGCAACGCTCGCTACCATTGAGGACGAGGTAGGCAACGTTAGTGTCTCGACTGAGTTGTACCTACGTGCTCTGCCAAAGCTAGAGGAAATCGAAAATCCGGCGCAAGCACAGATATTGGCAGGCCTAGTCAAGCTAGAGCAAGCAGGCCATGTGGAGATCAGTGACGCAGAAAGCGGTGAACGTGCTAGTTTTCAAGAGCTTCTTGCCGAAGAATCGCAGGGACATGGTGACTTGTCAGTCCGGGCTGTTGAGCGGGTTCTCGAATACAAAAGGCTCTTCGCTGAGCGGAACATCTCCGGAGCGCGTAGGTGCATCGATGAGGCCATTGCTCTGATCGGCACCAGTGGTTCGGAGCGGGTCAATGCCTCAAGCTACGTGGCGGTTGTTGACGCAGCATTTGGCTTCTATGGATCCGTAGGTGAGTTGGACAAGTGCCGATCACTCGCAGAAACAAGTCTAGAATGGTGCAAAGGAAATGCGGATGGTCGGCAGTACATGTGGCGCTTTCACCAGCTGCTAGGAATGGTCGCCCATCTTAATAATCAGCCAGAATTGGCCGTTCAGTCCTACGAGGATTCTTGGGCAGCCATAAGTTCAACAGTAGCTCCTTCAGATTTGTCGCCGAAGGAGCTATGGTCCTATCTGGAACAACGGGTCGAAGTCTTGCAGCTGCTCGCGGAGGGACTCCTGGATCTGGGAGACGCGGTTGGTTGTTGGCACGCACTTGAGGTGTTGTCACGACTTCGCCTTACTGCACCGGCTGAAACCCCGGCAAATTCACATCTCGAAACTACTGATGAGGGTGGGCCGGATGACACAGCGGCCGCGTTCGACCTGCTTCTACGGTCTGCCGTCGCAATGCTTGATCGCGACAGTAGAGGGCGACGGAGATTCGCAGAGCATCAGGACGCCAACTTGTTGAACTATCTCTCAGATTCTGTGCTTCAAAGACTAGGACACATGCGAGCAGTTGCAGTGAATCGTCTTGACCTGCCCGACCTCAAACGGCCGCTGCCAAGCATCGATGCGGGGGCTGCGGTTGTGAACCTGCTCAGCACCAGAAATGCGTGTGGGGCAGTGATTCTTACAGACAACGAAACAGCGACAAGCATCGAATTTAGCATAAGCAGTTCCGAATTGCAGGTCTTGCTTGCTGAGCTTCACGATGATGTAAGACGGGCAGGTTTTCTGACGGACGAGTATCTTCAACAACTCTACACAGATATCTGGATGCCAATCGAGCGCGTTCTCTTGACACAAGGTGAGCTACCGAAGAGCATCGTGATCGTTCCGCGCGGCCTATTTCATCACGTACCCTTTCACGCGCTTTGTGATTCTGAAGGCGACGGCAGGTGGCCGGTGGCCACTCGATTTGCGCTCGAGTACTCTCCATCTGGTAACGGCAGTGAGGCAGTGACGTGGCCGAACGAATCCACACGATTGACACTTCTCATCGTCGCTTCCGAAGACGTCCCACGCGCGGAAGATGAGATTGAAGTATTACGACAATTCCCGTTCGAGGTCGTTATCTGTAGAAATGCGACGGTGGCGGAGCTCGAAAAACAGCTGGACGCCTACACGCCAGACATTGTTCACATCATTAACCATGGATACGTTGAATATGGCGTTCCTGAATTGTCGCGCGTCGCGATGGGTGGGGCCGAGGCCATTACAGTCGCCGACCTAATGACCCGCCTCAGACTCAACGGTACCCTCGTATTCCTAAGCGCGTGCGATACGGGCCAATCTCGATACCACCGTGCAGACTTTGGAAACTCGCTCGTTTCAGCGTGCTTCGATGCCGGTGCTGTGGCAGTGGTTGCGACATTGTGGCCAGTACTTGGTAGTTCCGCGGTCAAGTTTACTGAGGCATTCTATCGGACGATCGCTGGGGGGAATCCGCTGGTCGCCGCATATTCGAACGGCCTAATGGCTACAATTGAACAGAGCGCAGGATTTGAGGCGCCATATCATCTGGTTTATTGGGGGCCCTTCATGCTCTGGCGGAATCGAGGGATCTCGCAAGAAGCTAAGTCTCGATAGGCCATTGAAACCTGATTCTAAATCGCTTCGTTTGGAGAAAGACTATGGAAATGTGGATTGTTGTTGATGAAAGACAAGGAAGCGTTGAGTCGATAGCAGCGCAGCTGCGGAGCGAGTGCCCAGATGACGCCGAGGTGCAACTTAGCGTGAAACAGCCTAATGAAGAATTCAGAGGTGCGGACCCGGCAACGATTGTCGCGGTCGTTGCCGCAGCAGGCACGGCTTTCGGCGCACTGATCGGAGGGATGCTCCGAATCTGTGAGCAGGTATCCGCTCAAAAGATCGTTTTGCGCGGCAAGGGGGGCTTGCACCTTGAAGTGCCCGCAGATACGTCATCTGAAAAGTTGGACGAACTGATCGGCAAGCTGCGAGAACTTGACCAAGAAAAGATCAAGATCACCATCTCCTAGTTGCCCTCCGGCTTCGGTTTCGTAGACCGGAACCCGTGCGACGGAAGCACTTAGGCCAAAACGGAACAGAGCCCTGGTGAAGTTCATTGCCCTGAACTTGCCTCGCAGACACACGGTTGCACTCGTCGGCCCTCGTGACACATGACGACGGTCAGACAACAGTCCTGTGGCAGTAGCGCAGGTTTTGCTGCGCGCACCGGTCGAACCGTTATGTGTAATGAACATGAACGGCAGAGCACAGAGACCGCTGTTAGTTGCGCTCCGACCGAACTCGCCGAAGTTGGACAAACCGGCGTCACTTTCAAGGTCTCTGATCTGCTGTCGGTGGCGGAGACCGACGTGACTTTCGGCGGATGTTTCCGTGCTCCGGTGGGTACGTTGACTTCTCGAACCGTTGCTTCGGGTGTGGCGATGCTCAGGCTGCTTGAGCAATACGAGCACCAAGAAGCATCGCCTGAAACGCTGTCAGACGAGGAACGTGGGTGACGCCAATCGAACGACGGAGGACTTTCCCGTTCCGAAAACCAACGCGAAATCGCTGTCAGCTTGGAAAGCTGAGCGAATTTGTCAGGGGGCTCGTCGTTCCTCCGAATTGGGAGTGCTTCAATAATACCATCGACGTCACAGGTTGTTTACGTATGGTGATGTGGTCCGCTAAAATGCGGAACTAGCCCACCGAGAGACTCCAACGGTATTGTTCATCGCAGGCAACGTGGTCGCTGAGCGGTCCATAGAGGACGCGATTGACTTCCGTCTTGGTCAGGTTCAGCTTTGTGGCGAGTTGCTTGGCACCAAGTCCTGGTTGAGCGGACAAAAGGGCGATAATCTCGGCCTCTGTTCCGTCAAATTGATCAAGCGAGACTAAACCGACATCCGAATTCTCGCTTGTAGTTTCGAGCGATTCATCATCATCGAGATCAGTGAACGTCAATACAGTCTGTCTACTTTGGGTTACCGAATTGGGTGGGGATATTGTTGGCGGGGCGACCTCCACGGGCTCAGTCACAACGAGGAATTCGTCATCCGCGTCCGAGTCTTCGGTCAAAACAGCTTGTTCTTGCGTGGTATCAAACGCTAACAATGCAGGTGATTCGTCAGCACCAGGGTCATCCCACGATCGGCGGATTTCAGCAGCACGGCGAATGAGCCTTTGCGTCAATTCTTCGTCGTACGTCTCCGCAGTGTCGGCTTGGTCATCAGCAACGGGATGGATATCTAACTCGAGAAATCTTGCGAACAAACGCTGCATGGCGGAGTCGGGATCACGAAAAAACTCGGTGCCACGAATACGATGAAACTTCCAGCCGAGCCGTTCTAAAATGGCTTGGCGATTCATGTCATCCGCCATCTTTTCGGGACCGTGATAGCGATCACCGTCACACTCGACGGCCAGCTTGCGACTCCCATCTTGTACAACCATGTCGATGCGGTAGCGTCCTACTTTCCATTGTGGCGTGACCTTGAATCGAGCGGCGACCAACCGCTTGATGACGGCTTCTTCAAAAGGTGACTCTGATCTCGCTTCGGCTTTTTCCAGTTCTCGCGTGACGGCCTTTGGGTCTCGAGCATGGTCAATCAGTCGCTTTCGCAGATCGCCCGCTTTCAAATCGGTTTGCGGGTTGAGCGAATGCACCACCCACATCTGATTCTTGGCACGGCTGGCTGCCACGTTGTAGCGTTGTTGGAAGGTAGCGGCAGCTTTCATGGTGAGTGGTCCACCATTGGGTACGTCGATCATTGAGAGGAACATGACATCTCGCTCATCACCTTGAAACTGAGCCGAGTTTCCGCAGATGACGCGGCGGGCCTCGTAAACCTCCGGACTGAGTCTCCGGCGAAGTTGCTGTTCAATTTCCAATGCTTGTTGTTTGCCAACAAGCTCGATCACACCAAACGTCATTCCGTCATATTCAGCAAACTCGGTCGCCGCGACGATCAGCGACACAATTGCGTCCGCCTCCGCTGAGTTGACATGCTTGCGAAGCGATACCGACTCCACACGGTATTCGACGACCTGCTGTTGAAACTTCGCGTCGTCACGAAGAGGTTTGATTTCACCGTTGTAGGACAGGTAATTGCTGAACTGGATAATGTCGGTTGTGCAGCGAAAGTGTTCCAACAAGCAGATCAAGCCGCCAAACGATTGCCGGGCAAGATCGTAGATCGACATCTTCCCATCATACAGCACACTGTTGGGAATGCCGTCGAGGTGCAATTTAATGAGGTTGTCGACTTGGCCTGCGTTTTGCCCGACATCCGATGGACTCACCTGTTCGTGGTCACCAACGACGACAACTTGTTTCGCAAGGGCAATGGCGAGCAAGCCCATCACATCACATTGGCTCGCCTCGTCGATAATGACGACATCGAACTGCGTTTTGGCGAAGTCAAAGTTGTCGACTAGTCGCGAGATGGGCATGATCCAAACAGGAACTGCGGCCCGACAATTGCGCATCTTTAGCCTGGCCTCGGTTTGCAATCGTGCGACTCGTTTTCCGTACCCTTTTCCGATTCTGCGAACGATATCCAGCCAACCGACAAGATCTTGTTGATAGGCGCCCGCCTGTTTGACCTGGGTCGCCCAAGCTCGGCGTTCGATGAGTTCGACGGTGGCGCGATCAATTTGCGCCGAGGTGGTCTCGATCTGCTGTTGCAACTGTTCGATGTCTGTGTCGTTGCGACGCTGGATTTCGTCATCGAGTTGACGCCAACGCCACGCTTTGCCTGGATCGCCAGGTGGAGTTGACTTTCCATGAACCCCATCGCGATCGCAAATGACCGCGGCCCATGCACCCGCAACGGAAACCCCATCACCGGAAACTTGATCGAGCTTCCCGAGCAGTCGACGCCTTACGATCGCATTGTGTTGGCGTGTTCTGGCAACCTGGATAGCTTGATAAGCTATCTCGTAGGCAGCGATGTCTTTACTCGCGATCGCTGCTCGGAGCGTGCCAATCTCCGGTCGACCAAACTTTTGCAGTTCAGACGAGAGCGTTTTTAGGCGATTGTGTTGATATGTCGACGTCAGCGCCGCGTTGGTCGATCGTAGAAAGGGAACGAGTTGACCCTGGACGGTGCCGACAATTCGTTTGAGCGTTCCGAACGATCCGGCAGTGGGGGGAGCATTCGCCAGGAATGCGTCCCAGTCGAAGCCTAATCCCGAGAGTCCCTCCAGACTTACTCCCCATGAAGACTGCCAGCGAGCAAGAGCCGTTTCGATTCCTGTCTCGAACTGCTCACAATACTCTTCGGGACGGTCGCCGAGTTCGGCAAACGCGAGCGAGCCATTCCGGTGCATCAAACCGTCCCACAATACTGCCAGCGACTCGCGAGAGTCCTGCAATCGCAATCGTTTGCTGATCGCAAGAAAGTGGATGGATTCGGTCGGTTGGCCCGATCTCACTTTCCACTTCGCGATCATGTCGTTCCAACTTCTGTTAGTCAAACCAGCCCAAAACCCAATCTTGCCGCTCACGCTCGTGTGCTGCACAAGCTGCTGAGCGATCGCCAACTGAGTACCGACCGGAGTCTCGTCGTCGATCGTAGGATCGTGCTGAAGCATGTCGAGCTTGGATTCGGCGGCAAACTGCACGGTCTCGGCGATCTTTGACTGCAGCAATCGCCAAGCTTGTCGTTCGGAGCCACCTTCACGCCCCGCTTCCAAAGCAGCGATTTGCCAAAGCTCCAAAGCCATGAAATCCGCAACACACGTTTCAAACTGGTCAGCAAGCTGAGCTGACTGCTGAATGTGATTGGTTGTGAAACGGGTTGATCCCCAATACCGACGACCAGCGAGATGCAATTGTTGTTGCTCCGCGTTTCTCATTGAAACGACGCACGTTGAAAACGCTTGCGGCGTCAGAATACTCGCTAGTTCGGGGAACGGCTCTTCGACAAACTGTTCGTCGTGAATCGCCGTCGTGGAGTTCGTCGCGTACAGTTCGCTGACTTCTTGAACTGACAACGGCATTGGCACCCCCGCTGCAACGGGTCCCGGTATCCAGTCAAGCTCACCAACGCCCCAATGAACTTCACGGGCGGCGTTTGATGGTGAAATCGAATCTCCAGCGAACACAATTTCTCGATACTCGTTTGTTCTGGCGAGGAAGAGAGTGTCGACTAATCGTTGTCGAGCCGCAAGAAATCGCTCTCGTTGCTGCGCAAACTCTTCTGATTCCCGCTGTAGCGTGCGCACGTCAGATTCGGACAGACGTGAGCTAATCACAGCGACGGACTCCTCCAGTTGTCGCCGGCTGGTGTTGTCGTTGTCCAGTACGCTGACGCATAATGGTTGCAGGTCGGGCACCACATGGTCCCGGAGAACTCGCAACGCCTTCGTTGTGTGACTGGTCACGAGAACGCTTTTCCCATGAGCGAGCAAATGCCCGATCAAGTTCGCGATCGTGTGACTCTTGCCGGTGCCCGGTGGACCTTGAACTAGCACCGCACCATGTTGATTTAACCTTTGCGCGATCTTCAGCTGCTCGGCGTTTGATTTTTTTCCAAAAAGTACTGTCTGCTCGCTGCGGACTCGTGCCGATCTATCTTCGTGTTCTGCTTCGCTGAGATCCTCATCGATCCTCGCCATAGACTTGTCGCCGACAATCCGGTTGAGTGCTTCGCAAAAGTGATCTCTTTGCGAAAGGCGGGTGATGGTCTGTTCGATCGCACTGGTCAGTCCTATGCTACGCGATCGCAGAAACAAGACAGGTGACCTTCCGATCACAGGTTGCTCGTGTATCACCGCGGGCCGACGTTTCTCGACTAGTTCGCCCTTCGACGACAATGTCATCGCGAGCCGCTTCAGATATGCCGAAGCCTCTTCATCAAGCGGGTGGAGCACGGAATCGGCCAATTCCTCACGACACTTCCCAAGCTTGCGAGGATCAACTTCCGAGATCGTTTGAAAGAGAGATGAGTACAGTTCCAATTCATGATCTGCGTCGAGGATCGTGAATTCGGGAATCTTGGGATCGAATAGCAACTGGACTCGTTGGATCAAAAGCGGATGATAGATATCACCATCGGGGCGTTGCCAGCTCAGCACGCCGTCGCCGACAACAAGGTCTAGACGCTCAGAATCACGTTCGATTCGCCCGTGCAGTTCATATAACTGCTCAAAGGTTTTCATGGCGCGTCGAGCCGGTAATTCATTGAGACGCCATTGCATACGCTTCTCCGACCAAACGGTTGATGAAGCGATTCGATCAGGATCGTCGATAAGGCGAACCACAATTGTCTCGCCTTCGTGATCCGTTTCGTTCATCGACGCGATCCATTGGACCTCTTCATTCTCGGGATGTTCCCAACCTCGGTGCAACCAATCGCGAAGCTCATCAGGAGGTGTCGGACACTGCGTCAACTTCGGACGCCGGACTCGCAGCACAACATTTGCGTCTGCCGAGTCAGCATCATCCGATGATGCTTTCCGCCGGAGGATCCGCTGGACGGAGGGATGATCGGGAAGATCATCTAGCCAAAATGACCAAGCGTGTTCCCTGATCTGACGTTTGGCTGGATTGCGATGTTCGTTCAGAGCCTTCAGGTAGCCAAAGATTTTCAAAATCTTGTCACGGCTCGATGTCGCCTCCGGCGCGTCACCTTGGTTTGTCATTTATGAACGCTCGCTGCTTTGATTAATGCCAACTATTTTAGCAGAATTCTACCGACTCGATGTCGGGATTGCACGCCGTCTGGGATGGCAGCGGGATACGGCGTTGGGCGTTCATTCACTCCTCGCACTCAGCTCACCTCGAATACGACAACGAAGATTGCGCCATTCAAGCAAACACCTTGGAGTCAGTCGTTTTAGCAGCAATTCCAGCAGTTCCAACGGGAGTTCTCTCAGTTCCGCTTGGCTGACGTCAGTGGCGGTCGTGGGCCAATAGTCAATTGTCCGAGTCCAATCCTTGGCAATTGAACGTAGCCGCTCTTCCGTAGATCGGCTATGAAAATCGAGCAGATACGCCTTTCGCTCTTCTCTCCTTCTATGAGATGCCTGAAGGCGAGCAGAATGCTCACGACGGCGGCGCGCTACTCTTCGCTGTTTGCGTCTAATCGCCTGTTTCGCTTCGTCCGCCAATCGCAATTGTCGTTGCGACCGTTCGAACTCATATTCCTCGCTTTGCTCATGCTCCCAAGTTTCAAAACACGCATGACGCGTGGTGCCATAGGGTGCGTAAGGATTCGACGTATGTGAAACGACCCACTCTGCGGCCTGCTTCGCCGTGGCTCGGTCTGCATTCTCGTACAATGAACGCCAAACCCAGATCGACGCGGCGACTGATCCGCCAGACCATTCGAATGCTCGTTCGGCAATGGTCGATCCCCTGAGCAAAGCCTGCTGGTTTTCAACGTCCAGCCTTCGCGTCACGCGATTCCATTCAGACCAATGTTTCACGTTGATGTCTGGGAAATCTTCCAGCTCCGAAAATGATGGGCGAATTGGGTCAGCTTCACGGGAACTGGTTCCAACCCGAATCAGTAAATCAATTGCAACTTGGGGAATCACACGACAACCTCGGACGGACCACGATGTAAATGCCACTAATTTAGTGGATCAGCCGGATCATCACACGAACTAGCGCGGCGAAAATCGGCTGGCGAGCTCCGAACCCGTTGATCGAGAGGGTAACAGCATCAACAGCGTCGTCATTGATGCGAGGGTGTTCTCGTAGGGCTTTAACAGGCCGATCAAGCGACCACCCGCGTGAACCAAAAGTTGACACCGGGACCTGCATGGCAGCGTCCTTTCCAAGGAGAAGTGAAATGGAAAGGGTTCGGTCGGTAGTTGAGTGGCTGGTTAGATGTTTGGTTGTTTAGGCAGCTTCTAGAACGCTGATGCAGATCGGCAATCTACTTTTAGTTTACCGGCGGTTGCTCTTCGGGGACGCCATCGAACTTGGGTGAGAATGGATGAAGCTCAACGCCGTTGCCGTAAACCAAATCCCTGACTCGCACAAAGCGATCAAGAACCACCGCAAGTCGACGGGCGACAGCACTCCGCGACTGCTTGCATAGCACGTTGGCCGCCGTTGGGAAGGATCAGGTTCGACATTCGCTCGACAGCGTCCAAGCTCAAGTTGTCGGCGATCATGACTCGGACCCCGAAGATGACGCAAACGCTTTTCTTATGACGTTGAAGGCCGAATTACCTGACGAGTTGTTTGTGATTGTCGAGGGCGTCTTGGCCGGCCAAACGCATCGAGAGCTTGCCGAGTCGCTGGGGATCGATGAGCGAACCGTTCGTCGCCGGCTGTCGCGTGTTCGCGAACGACTGGCCCCGAACGTCGCGAACGCGGACGACACCGCACACGCGGCAAACAGACCGCCGACGTTGCCGCGAGTGAACTACAACGAGTTCGTGCTCGGCAAATTGATCGGCAGCGGTGGCTTTGGCAAAGTCTATCGGGCGAGCATGCAAGCCGATGGCCGAACTGTCGCTGCCGTAAAATTCCTTCGCAAGGTGTTCTGGCAAAACGAAGCTGCTCGCGGATCGTTCCTAAGCGAGATCAATCTCGCCTCAAAAATCACACATCCCTGTGTTATCCGCTACCTCGGCTACGGCGAATCACCGCACGGTGGTCCGTACGTCATCAGCGAGTGGATTGACGGGCATTCATTGCAAGACGTTACCGACGTCGCGCCGAAGAAGATCATCCATTGGCTCCAGCAAATCTGCGATGCTGTCCAAGCCGTGCATCGCGCCGGCCTGGTCCACGGCGACCTTACACCGGGCAACGTCCTTGTCGATGCGGACAATCGAATCACGATCACCGACTTTGGTTTTTCACAAGCAACCATCTAAACAACAGCGTCCGCAATCGACAAGCCTCGATTACTGGGTGGAACACCGGGCTTCGCGGCTCCCGAGCAAATCGACCCAGCGTTTGGTTCAATCGGCCCCAAGACCGACATCTATGCGATCGGCGGTCTCCTTCACTGGCTCATCTTCCGAAGGCCACCAAATCACGGGACAAGTCTCGAAGAATCGCTAGCGTCAACGCTCTCGAGCTACGATCCAGAAGTCCTGCCAAGCGAAGCAATTTTCGACGCACTTCGCAACATTCTCGCAGCCACGCTCCGCAAATCGCCAGCAGACCGAACGGCAACCGTCGCAGACATCCTGACGATGCTTGGTCCATCAAGATGAACTCGGGACCAGGATCCTTCCCTGGTAATGGATCGAAAACGACGAAGCGAATTCGCCGACCGGATGGCCGCCTACGAGCGTCAGCACTTTGCAAGTCTACTGCGTCCCTCAGACTGAGCCCGTTCAGCATTGATAATTGGTCGGATCAAACCATGTCTTTCAGAGCCTTGAGTGGCAGCACTTTGACCACATTTCGGGCAGGCTTGGCCTTGAACACGGTTTCTTCTTGGGTGAATGGATTGATTCCCTTCCGGGCTTTTGTCGCCGGTTTGCGGATCACTTTCACTTTCATCAGGCTAGGCAGATTGAAAACACCTGGGCCGCGTTTTCCAAGGTTCTTCCCCATCAACGTCGAAAGCTCATCGAACACACTCACGATCTCTTTCTTGGTCAGGCCCGTGCCCTCCGCCAAAGCCGTGACAATCTCGGCCTTGGTCATCGCCTTCGCTGGCGCTGCCGTCGTCTTCTTCGTCGCTGTCTTTTTCTTTGCCATGTTCATTTCTTTCGAGGTGGTATTCAAGATAAGCGAAGAAAACTATGTCTCGGCTTGATGAATGTCAAGTGACAGCCGTCTGCAAAGCTTGAGTTCCTCGACTCGGAATCAAATGATGTTCCCCTCTCCGCTGCCCGGCAGATTGAAGAGCGGTTTAAAAGCCGGATTTTAAAACACCAATTGCAGGCGACCGTCTGCCGAGACGGACGCGACCTAGACGGCGGAACAGTGACGGATCAAGTCCTGGATCCCGTCATGCGCAACTGGACACGCCTTCGGAGTGTGAATTGTCGCTGGTCGCCGGAGTCAATGCGCTGCATGGCCGGGATCGGGGCAGTAGCAAAAGCCTGCGATCCCTTTGGGGATCGCAGGCTCCGTTTCAGCTATCAGGGACTGCCGCTCAGACCGTTCGACTGCAAGCATCTTCCCGGTTCCAGGTGTGCTGGCAGCACGCGCTTCGAAAGTACGGCATAGCCCCGTCGAGCATCACGCCTGAAGGCGGGGTGCTCGTGGAACTCTTGCCGTTACCATCGATCGCTTCACCAATCCTATTGCGACGCGTGCTCGATTACGCGCTTATCGATTCAACGTCGCTGGAATCCGTCTGCTCGCGACTTAGCTCTTCCAAGCGTTCGGCTACCTCACTTTCAAACTCCTTGAATTCGATTTCTCGTTGCTGCAGCACGGCTTCCTCTTTTACAAATTCGGCTTCTTCCTCCCGATGGTATTCTTGCCGCGATCTCAGGAAATCCCACGATGAATCTAGCTGCTTGCGTTTGGAGGCAAGCTCCTGGTGTGCTTTGGCAATCTGCTCATCAACGGAGAGCGTTTCTCCTTCTTCCGATTCAAAACGAACCCCGTCGCTGGCCAAGGTTTCAAACACTTCCTCTGAGGCACGCCTTCTCGCAGCTTCGTTGGGAAACTGGACTTGAATATTCCCGTAGCCATATGAGTTTTCGGAGTCTTGAAGTTTCATGCACGGTTTTGGTAGGCCCAAGATATCACGTTGGATTAGTGTTACAAATCCATCGTGTTTGGCAATAATGCCTAGCAAGGTTCGTTCGATTCGATCGACTCCGTCACGTTTTTCATGTGCGGGCGGAAGGCTTCCCTTCGAGTGTCCGAGTCTGAATCGATAGGAGAAGCGGCGAGAATTCTTTCCCTCGCCAAAAGGGATCGAGCGAGTCGTGTAGTCAAAACGAGTCTTTCGATCTTTGCTCTTAAACTGAATGCCTTTCGCCGACAGGTCATCGATTTCGGCCAAACGTTCTTCATGGGAGAGTTTGGCAAATTGTTTTCGATATTCCTTCTTGTCGAAATTGGAATTCCGAATGTCTTTTTTCGTGTAGTGCACGTCACCTCCGTCGCGATAGGGTTCGGACCTGACTCCATATTGGCCCCATTCAGCTGTCACCTTCTGGATCGCTGCGGTGCGACTTACTTCTGAGAAGAACATGCCGACCAGATGATCGTCGCTCCCGAATCCTTCCTGGAATCCGTGGAAGCGACTGGATGGCTTGTCTAATGGCAGGTACCCAAAGTCAGGTCCGTCGTCCTCTTTGACGACGCCGCCGAGACGACAAATCGTTGCCGCGATGGAGTCTTTCACGTCCTGCACGGCAACCATGGTTTCTTCATGCGTCGAGAGCTTCTCTCCTTTAAAGCTGAGATAGCCTTTTGCCAGTTCATCGTGGCAGATTGTGAACACCCGCATGATGGGAGTACTGCTGTAAAGGCAGTCTGCCGCTGGGTCCAGCTCCGTGGCTTCGAGTTCAAACTCCCAGAACCTCCGAAATTCGTCAACTCGTTCAGCTTCGCTCATATCGGGGAAACTGGATTTGACTTTTCGCCAACGGCGAACGACTTCGTCTTTGCTGAGTGCTGCCCGCGCCGATTGGTCTTCACGTTCTGATGGCGTTGAACTTGGATTTTGACGTTTTTTCTCTTTCATCATGTATCTCTTCTACGGGGATTTTGGGTACGGCGTCGCTTCAGTAGCGTACGGACCAGTCATTTCAAACCGCTCCTGCCGTTGACACTCATACCTATCGCGAGGGCGTAACACGGAATCCGAAATAAATTTCTGAAAGCCAAGAAACGCCGTGAAAAGCGGGGTTTTCGATGCCGGGAGGGCTACCAAGAGGGCAGATGGAGACCGTGACGGAGGCCGATGTTGCCGCTGCGGGATGTCGGCGCTCGCGAAGGTTGCCGCGGGCGTCATATGCGGTTTGGTGTTTGCGAAGCTCACTCACGTTACGACGAGTGTCCCATTTGCCCGCCTGTCGACGATCGCATTGCTAGCATGCATCATCCTGCCGGACGCGTGGGTCGTGCGGCAAGCCGAACATGATCGCATCTTGCCGACGCTCCTTGAGATGATCGCCCGCTTACCCCGCAGCCTTGCTCGGCGGCTGATTCGGTCAACCGTTTCAAGAGTCGCACTGGATCGCGTTGCTGATAGCCGCAAACGGATCGCTTGAGTTCCATCTGCTCTGCATTTTCTAAGCTGTTAGTTTATTCTTCCTTCGACAATCGCGCGACGAGGGCATCGACTTGGTCGTCAGTTTTTGAAAGCCGCGTGTCGAGCAACATTTGCTTGAAATGCTTTTGGCCGTCTTTGCTTGAGGGGAAGCCAATGTTGTCGCCTGATTCACCGTTGGAGGTAGCAAGCTTCTCGCCGTCGGAGTCCAGGATCGCGTACCAAGGAATACCGCCGCTCGCACCGTCGCGCAATTCGGCCATGACTTCGCGTGCCCCGGTGAAGCGGTGGTCCATTTTGATCCAGATGTAGTCCGCCTCCCACTGGCGGTTTTCGTCCAGGAAGTCTGACAGCATGTGACACGGGCCACACCACGTGGCCGTTTCTTGAACGAGCACACGTTTGTTTTCTTGCTTTGCTCGTGCGAGCGTTTCCGCGAAGAGCTTCCTCGCGTCGATGGGTTCGTCGATGTAGGAGCGAAGCCACTCGATCACAGCGTCTTTGGACAGATCGTCTTCCTCAAGCAGATTTTCATCAGCGTTTTCTGAGATTAAGGCTCCATCGGAATCAATCAAGAGAAGCGAGAAATCAGTGGACGCGTCAGTTGTTTCCACGTTCAGTTCACCAAGAAACTGCTCGACGTTCGCGACGTTTTCCAGACCACTCGTTGACAAAGCCATGATCAGGAAGTCATCCCGAACTTCGCGGAAGTCGGGGTCCTCATATCGAAGTTCCATGAATCGACGCAAGCGATCATCATCCGGCTTGCCGACAACCACCAGCAGCTTTTGCTTGTTCAGTTTGCAGCGTGGGATCGCTCGCTCGAAACGATCCATCGCTGTCCCATCGATTCCCATCGCTTCGGCGATGCGTTCGTCCAGCGTCGGTGGAACGTACGGCTTTCGTGGTGCTGGAATGCTCATCGTTCCCATGTCGACTCGCTGACCTGGATCAACAGTGACGCTGTCTAAACTTGGGATCGTCCCATCCGGCCTGGACTCCAAATTGAGCTCGTATTCCCAATGAGCACCGATGGATTGAATCGCCAACTGCCATAGCAGTGGCTGGAAGAATAGCAGCGACTAAGCCACGTGGTTCATTCTCCCTGGTTTCCCATCTGCGAGCGATCCGTATCGGATTCGATCGGGATCGATGTCCAGTTTCGCTGCGATTGTATGCGTACTCCATATTGAACATTGGACGCGGCGTGCTGTTGCCTCTCGTCGTTATCGGTTACGAGTTCCACCGTGCTGCCTCTGGGAACTCATGAACAACGCACCGTGGGGATGGTCCCCTCTCGGCTGCCCGGCAGATCGAAGAGCGGTTTAAAATCCGGATTTTGAAACACCAATTGCAGGCGACCGTTTGCCGAGACGGACGTGACCCCGACAGCGTACGCGTGAATGATCGAGTCCTGGATTCCGTCATGCGTAACTGGACACGCTTTCGGCTGCTGAATCGTCGCTGGTCGCCGGAGTCCATGCTCTGCATGGCCGGGATGGGGGCATTAGCAAAAGCCTGCGACACCGTTGCGGATCGCAGTCTTTCAATTGCTATCAGAGACTGCCAACCTGGACCCCTTCCTGACTGCCAACTCCATCAGTTCATCGATCAAGGACGACGCCTTAGCGATGGTCAGATCCGTCAGTGACGAAACGCGGAACCGATCGTGTAGTCCACCAGAACAAATCGAAGTACGCACCGGTGTCGGCCACCGGTGCACGTTGAGAATTTTTAGCCGACAACGTCCGTGAAATCGAAGTACTATCTCCGCCTCCGGGAAACTACCGCCATCACATTTGTTTTTTCCGTTACATTTGTTTTTTCTAGTCGGTGGCACGGGAATTGGGATTAGCTCAAATCATACCAATCCCACGACAAACATGTATGGACCCATTTTTCTCCCGATTTCCAGTCTACCCAATTAACTTCAAGGCAAAAGCAGTGAACCAAGACAACCAACGAGGACTAAGCATCGCGTGAAGAATAACTGGCGCACTCACAGGCTTGTTGCGTAGTTCCATTTTGGCAGAGCTTCGTCGTAGATGATGTTCATGCGAGACTTCATTTCGTCGGTGATTTTCTGGCCGGTCTCATAGGCACGGCGGATTACATTGACGGTCGCTCGCAGGCCCGTTCGCGTTCTGGTTTGTCGCATCAAATTAACCACCGTTTCAAGTGAATCAAACAGCCGGCCTGAGCAGGCCCGGCCCACATGTGCAAAGAACCTACGTTCAATCGGGTTGTACTTGCTGCAGTAGCTCGGGAGGTGAGCGACTCGAATCGGCAGCCTGATCGATTCACTCAGCCGCTGAAGGTAGTACTTGAACAGATGGCGGTTGGCGGCATTGCTGCCGCCGCAATCACACAACAGCAAGATGCTTGTCGCCCCGGGATAGCATTGCCTGCCAATGCGGCTCCAGTACCAACGCAAACTTTCCACGGCAAACTCACTGGTGTCATGGCTCAGTCCAAGGTTGATGTGCCCGACGTTTCGGCGGATGTCGTAAATTCCGTGAGGGATCAATTTGCCGTCCGCCCAACTCGGGAAATCATGATCGAAAGCTTGCAGGGCGGCGGTGCCGTAGATCCTTCCCTTGCGGTACAGGCGACCAAGGAATTCCTTGGCTTTGGTGTCCACGGAAAAGACAGGATTGCCTTCACGCTCGTACATGTCTGTCAGATCGCCGATTCGTTCAAACTGCTGCCCGCGATCGGGAGAGTGTCCCCCGGCAATGTCTTTTCGGATTTGCCGCAGTCCCAACCCGATCTCGCGATACCACGTCTTGACGGTGTTGCGATGGACCGGCGTCCCCGCAGCGGTCACCTTGTCGGCGGATTGAGCTGGAGTTTGGCTGGTGAAGACGGCGTCGGGATCATCAGGGTCACCAGCGGTTTGCAAATCCAGAGAGTCAATCAGGTTGCTTTCAAGCTCGCTGTCGGAGTCGATTCTTTTTTTCGGCCGCCACCGGGGCGACGAATCCGACCGGCTGCCGGATCTTCAGGGAGCTGCTCCATTTCGCGGATACCGCGTTCGATCGTGCTCCGGGAGACTCCGAGCAGTTTCGCGATGTAGCCAATGCCGCCGTGCCCCAACCGCTGGGCCTCCAAAGCAGCAAATCGACGCTGATCCTTCTCGGATAGCGTTGCAAAGTAGGCTTGGCTGCGCTGCTCGGCGGCGGCGTCAAGTTGATCTTTGAACTGAAATGTCATCCGTGACACCGTGCGAACGAGGAAAACTATCGAATGCCCATCAGTCTAGCCGATCGCTCCGAATTCGTCACTTGATGATCACGCGATGCTAAACGATGATGATCTATTCTCCTTGAGCATCCAACAACCTTTGTTTGAAGCGCTTGTCCACTTGGGGCAATCAAAGGGAAAATTGAAAACGCGTGGCCCGAGATCGACATATGGATCGCATTTCCGCCTCCACTACGAGTGCGGTGTGAACATCAGAGATTTGTCGAATGGTCATCCAACGTCTGACGAAGTTCCCTGCGTTCAGATCGTTCTGTCGACTAGAACGCGCACCGAGTGCAAGGACGAACAAACGAATTTTCCGGTCAGTGTTTGTCTGCATCGGAGGGCTTCAATATCGCTCGCGATTGGCATCCTCCAGAACGCTGTAGAATCGCAGGTTGGGGAGGAGCCACTGCGAACGTATTTAATCGAACACATCAATTTAGTGGAAAAGTCGATCGTGGCGGCCCTCAAGTCATAGGAAGTTTTTTAAGGAGCGCTTGGCGACACAGCACCGTTTACGAGGAGCTTAGTAATGTTGATGAATGCAAGTACGGGTCGGCAATGCGGCATCGGTAGTTTGCGGGCAAGGGGCGACGGCGTCCCTCAGCGAAATGCTGTGTCACTCTGCCAACTCATTGCTAATTTAATGCCATTTTGGAACGGAAAGCGTCAATATCTGTATTGGTTTGTTCGATCAACGCTTCTTGAAGCTGGATGCGTTGATTTTGCCTCTCGAACCAATCTGCGTAGCGTTTTCCTATTTCGTTTAGCCTACGCTGTGGCTCAATGAGCATTGGCATCGCATCTTCTACTACCTTGCGGTCATTGGGTGATAGCCCGCTGTAGTCGAACGTCGAGTTTGGCTCATCAACCAGATGTTTCAGCCAATGCATCACAGCTTCATGCGATTTTTCTGCCTCTCGCTGGATAACACCGGTCGCTACTAGTACGCTGAGCCGAGATGGCTCTTTCTCCCCCTCCATTTCGACAATCTTCGCCTGCTTTTCCTTTCGTAGAACGACTAATGTCTGATTTTCCAAGTTCAGCTTTTCCAGTGCGGATTTGTACCGCTCCTCTTGGGTTTCGCACCCAGCGAGAGCGATTAGAACGAAAGCGGCGATGGCAAGACATTTCATGCGAGTTTCCTGTCAGAGGTGTAGCTTCCCAGACAATATAGCTAGGATTTCGCCACGAGTGGGCACGTAGAATTGCGACTGTCATTTTATGAATTGACATCGATCTGACCTATTTCAAGGCCGGTCAGTACGCCAACTCTACCCAGATCTTCGGTTCCCGTATCGAACGAATCGTAGGTTCACCTGGTATGACTAGCGATTGCGGAATGCCCCAAAAAGGAGCGACTACACGGGGATGAAGAACCAATTCAGTGATCTTGTAAAGCGAGAGAGTCGAACGCGCCCGAGTACGCATGACTGGGAGCGGAGTTGGCAGCGACGCCGCAGCGGTTGCATGAGCCCGATTGAAATTGACGAGGGCAACGATCCGGTTGAACCGTGCATACAGGAGTCCGGTCAGCCGATAATCCCAGCCTGGGATCGCATAGGTCTATTCAAATTCGGAAGCTTGAAGCGGGGCATTGAAAGGATCTCCGGTCGCGTATAGATGATCGAGCCTAGCACGAAACAGTCGTGTAAACTTATTCTCACTCCCTCGCGTTTCCTGGTATTCTCGACCAAGTTGCTCCAGCGTCAAGGAAACGTACGCCCCTGGACGATCTTGGTACTTTTCACTTTTTCGTAAGGTAGTGACTTCCTTGAGCCAACGTGAGGTCTTGTCCTCTAGGAAACCAATCTGATTGAATTCCTTATCGTGGCGAAGTTTCATCATTTCCTCGTCGAGCCGTCTAACTTCAGGAAATCGTCCGGCGGCCGGTTCTTTCTGCGGTAAAAGTTCGCTGTTCTCGTTTGCTACACGTGCTTCTTGCTCGGCAAGTCGCTTCGCCAACGCAACGGACTGGGGTGATAGAGAATCGAAGGGAACCGTTTTCGGAACGAGAATAGTGATCGTTTTCGCAGCCAAGTCGATCTGAAAAAACGCTGCCTTCTGCTGTGACCCGTGTTTGCTTCGCCAAACGTGAAGTTCCTGAGAGCAAGCTAGGTCGTCGAAGTGGCCCAGGAGTAGTGTGACGAAGATTAGTCCGATAATAGATTGTCTTTTCATTTTTGGTTAGTTTCGTGAAACGAGTTATTGTTCGTTCAGCCTAAGTAGAATTGTCGCAGCATTTCCGCTAATTTTCCGCATCGCGGATAAACTGAACTGCTTGCGCTCACCGTCCTGCGATCGTGCATCGACTCCAAATGATCCGACCTTGTTATCTTTAATTTTATCGAGAAGTAACTCGAGCAACACCCCGGTTCAACGCGAAGAGACTAGGCGTTGAGTTTCCTCTCCAGTAGGACCTAGCTTTATTCTCGCGGGCGTCACAACCACTCCCGTGCTGCTGTTCCGAGAATTACGACAACTTACAACAATTTGCGTGGGTGGGGCGAGTGTCCGATTTCCTAGTTCCTGGGACGCTGGAGGACATACCTGGCCGACACCGGAGTGTCTCGCACGGTTTTTGGCTGCCAAGGTGATCTTCCGCGCCGATCTCATCTCGTTCACTCGCTACTACGAATTCCTGTCTCAAATCGTCGATTACGACAGAACCGACCTCGAGTAACTGAATCTGTGCGCACGGCACCTCGCACCACTGCTTCGCGAGGATGCCGTCAGTGATGAACCCATCGACTTGGCGTCAGTGGACATGCCCCACTTCCGCCTCTCGAAGATCAAGCAGCAAGACTTACTGCTGGTCAAAGAGGGTGCCGCAGGTCTCCAGGTTGGACCCGACATCGGGGCAAGCAAGCCAAAGTCCAAGTAAGAGGTGTGGCTCCCCTCTCGGCTGCCCGGCAGATCGAAGAGCGGTTTAAAAGCCGGATTTTAAAAGACCGATTGCAGGCGACCGTCTGCCTAGACGGACGTGACCTAGACTGCGGAACATTGACTGATCGAGTCCTGGATCCCGTCATGCGTAGCGGATTACCATGCGTACGAATCGCGATCTATCCGCTGGTCACGTGATGAAAAAGCCAACTTGCTGGTTGGACTGGCCGCCTGACTTGCGGATAGATCGAGCGCTGAACTTTCGCGCCACACTCTGGCCTGTGTGACGAGTGATGCAGCAGCGGCAACGAATATCATTCTATTGCGTAGTATCCGCGGGATTCTAGTTCCGGTTTGAACTCGTGACCACTTTGGGAACGCAGATGCACCGGCGGTTGCGCCCATCCAGGGAAGGAAAATCCCATCTGATAGTTCAAGTATCTTCGCCATTACCAGAGTGCAAAAAGTCGATGCCCCACGTCTGGTTCGCGAACGATTGAACGTCAACCGTCTCGAAGACATATCGTTTCGCGAAGCTAGCACCCTGATTGACGACCTCAAGCGTGGGCCGGGCGATGTGCGGTGCTGATTGCAGCAGCCAATGTGCCGTTTGGCAGGGGCAAAAGCAAAGGCCTGCGATCCCATCGGGGACCGTAGGCCTTTTTTAGCTATCCAAGGAATTTTTTACTGTCCCAGACTGTTTGTCGCCTGATCTCTCAGGCCAACTGCGACAAGGCTAACTCAGCCAGTCTTCCACTTGATCGTCGACTGTCACATTGTACGCTTCGCAGTTCTGCAGTACTTCTTGGACGACGCAGTCGCGTGTCACTTCGTCCTGGAAGCGACACCAAATCCTCGTGCAGGTGTTCAAGTCTCTTTCCTCTCCGTTCTCTTTCATCGCCAAACGGTCCCGTCTCAAACCCGCGACTTCACCACCGTGTTTCTGGACCATCTCTTGGATGCTGCCCTCGCGTCGAAAAATCTCTCGAATCCTTTTTGTCAGGGCGACTGCGTTTCTTTCGCAGTCTTCAGCAGAGGAGGTCTCTGTAAACGGAGCTTCTCCCGGTTCAGATGGAGTCTGGCACTCTCCTGTCGTGAAATAGTATCGCATGCAGAATGTCGCTTCGGGCCCGATGCTGCTGTCAGTCAGCTCCAGAGTATCTTGCTGGTCGGCAAGGATTTCCACTCCCATATCACGCCATGTCGACAGAATCTCTTCGGTTGCAATCGAGAGATTATCCCGTGACCAAAACAGTCCGATCACGCAATCATCCTGGCCGAAGTTATCCAAATAGCCCGCCAACAGATCGCCGTTGATGAGAGGACCGAAGGCCTGAACTGTCCCGTAATCTTCCGCGTACGTGAGTCCGTAATTCTTGGCGATTAAGTGTCGGATACTTAACTTGATCTCTGGTAATCGCGGTTCAAACTCTTCCCAGGAAATCGAACTGTAGCCGTCCCTCACCTGCGATGCTTCTGATGCGGCCTCAAATGAAATTGTGAAGATCTGCATTGGATATGCGAATTCGTACCACACACGGGCGGTCAAATCTCCATCTGGTTCGTCCAAAACTTCGCTAACTTCCGCGAGCTGTTGATCTGTCATTCCTTTCATTGAGTGGAGGACGCAAACGGCGCATTTCTCACCGTTTGGCGCCCAGTATTCAAACTTAATAATTCCGTCATTTGTGCTCTCGTTTGCAATGGTCATAAATGGTTCCTTATCACAAGATGTTGAATCGAACGGCCAACGTTGGCCGTCTTCATTCATCTCTATCGCAGAGGCGTAACATGTGAATCGAATAAGACAACTCCAGCCCGTGGAGATGGCAGTTGTCTGCAAGCGTTCGGTAGCTATCGCGTGACGCGATGACGTAACACGGAATTCGAAATTAATTCCTTAAGGCCAAGACGCGACGTGAAGCGCGGAGTTTTCGATGCCCTGAGGGCTATTGAGGAGACTACCGGGCGGGCAGCTCAATGACGGGCCGCAGGCCGATGTTGCCGCTCCGAGTGTCGGGCTCGGAACTTTGCGGCCAATAGGACGTCGCAGAGAATGGCGGGTTGGAATAGCCGCCGCCGCGGATCACCTTGCGAGAGCCATCGGTGGGGCCTCTGGGGTCAGCTTTGCCGGATGAGGCGTAGAAACCCGGGGAAAACCAGTCTGAGCACCATTCGGCAACGTTCCCGTGCACCTGGTAGAGACCGAATGGATTGGGTTGGAATGAATTAACGGGCTCCAGCTGCATCTCGCGACCGCTGATCCTGAGGCTGGCCTGACGCGGCCCTATCTCGTCACCGCTCCAAAATCGGGTTGTCGTGCCGGCTCGGCAGGCATACTCCCACTCGGCTTCGGTGGGCAGACGCACTTTACCGCCTGTCGGAATATTAATGCCGGACTGAGTCAGCCGATTACAGAATTCAACGCAGGCCTGCCAGGGAATCTGTGTGGCGGGAAATTTGGTTCCGTCGCCCGTGACGGGTGTCAATCCGCCTCCCATAACATCTATGCCCATCGCGAGGCCGCAACATCCAACTAGTTGATTGTTTTTTGTTCTTTATAGGTGAATCCAGCACACCCAGCACGGTCGCTGCGATGCGTGCGGCGAAACGGAGTCCTGCATCCGCAGATTCCGCCGACGCCACCGTTGAGTTACTTCGCTTTGGTTGTGCGAGTGCTCACTTTCACTGTGGCGATGTCTCGCGAGAGCTTGGAATCAAAACGAATCCTCCGCGTCTTTATCGATGCGGGCGAGAAGACGAGAGCCTTCGTGGAGTCAGCGAAAGTGCTCTGCATCATGCACAGCGGAGCAATCGTGACGCGGAAGTTGTTTGTCTTATTTTGAGGCGTACCGAAAGTCCATCCATTTACGAGCACCGGTTCATCGGGAAGCGGCAAGTGCTGATAGACCGGGGACACGAGCAGGTTCGGGACACCATTGAAATTGCGATCTGCGGGCAGCCCACCTCTCTGAAACGACTGCGGTAGTTGCCAGTTGACATAATTGTCAGCGAACCATTCCCACGCGTCGAGGTCGACTTTGCCTCCAGAGTTGTCTACAAACTGCGTTTCGACCCGACGGGACAAAAGTGGAAATGCCATAGGCCGTCCTTCATCATTTGCCTGAGCAGCAACGATTTGAAGCCAATGTTGGCTTTTCGGTTTAATGAACTGCCATCCCGTGCCCTGCACTTCAACTGCGCCGAAATCAACAACGTAGTGCCTCCAAACTTGGAACGTCTGAGCACTGTTCCAATCGATCAGCAGCGAGACTATCCCCTGAGTCCCGGCTGTTCGTGGATCACTTTCAATCTGCGGTATCGAGTAAACCGCCGGGATATCTTCCGAGTTCTCTGGTCGAAGTAGTGTCGGACGAACAGTTGTCTCTTCCGGGTCACCAACTGCGAGTGACTCGAGTGTTTGTCTCAGTCGCGGGAGGCTCGCTCGGTAGGCAGCTTCATTGGGAGCCAATCGGACGGTGTAGACGAGTTCGTCCGTTCCCTGATCGTATGTGGGTGGCTGCGGGACCGTTGCCACCACCATATTGGGGAGTGGCGAAAAGAGTGAGCCCAATTCGTTCGAAACGCCTTGATCCGGCGGGTCAAAGCGAATTGCTTTGAGCGTTGCTTTCACGTTAGAGCGTAGCTCTGCAGTTTCTCGTTCCAGGCGAGGGGCGATCTCGGTATTCCACTCTTTCGCAAGAGCGTCGTCGGCCAGCTGTCGACGTGCCTCGAACTGTCTAGTCACTTCATCCTGGACCGCAGATTGGGCAGCAATCCCATTGGCCCTATCGCGGTTGTTCGCGAGAAACACCGAGACGCCAAACGCTACGACGACCAGAAACGCAGCAGCGTAGAGCAGCGGCTTGATCTTGGAACGCAGCAAAGGGCGTTGGATCTTCTCAAGCTGCGAAATTACGATTGAGATGTTCTTTGGCCTGGCCCTCGGCGATTTGCGGGTCATCCATTCGGCCAGGGCTTTGAGCTTCTCAAGGGCACGAATCTGTCTCTTGCTCGTTGAGAGATTCTGTGTTTTGGCCAGCAGATATTTCAACATGCGGCCAGCAGAGTAGATGTCGGATCGATGATCGATCGGTCCGGTTCCGTGTGCCTGCTCGGGCGACATGTAGCCAACAGTGCCAGCATCGACGCGGGCGGCGGACTTGGCGGAATCTGCCGCCATTGCCAAACCGAAATCGATTACTTTGATCGTGCCGTCGTGCAACCGCATGACGTTGGCGGGCTTGATGTCGCGATGCACGAAGTCAATCGTGTGCAACTGCTCCAGCCCTCGGCAAGTGCCAATCATTGCATCGATGATCTCTTTTGGGCCTCCGAAATCTCCGCGGATTATCAAATCCTGCAGGGACTCACCTTCGAGAAATTCCTGAGCCAGATAGAGATTGCCATCTTGCTCAGACCAGGCACGATATGCAGCGACGAGATTGGGGTGGTTCAACTGACCGGCGGTCATGACCTCACTCCGAAAATGCTCTACAGCTTCCGGGTCATCTTGCCGGAAACGGCGAATGACCTTGATGGCCAAATGACGCCCCAGCAGCGGGTCGTGTGCCTCGTATACCTCTCCCATCCCACCGAAACCGATCCTTTTTAGAACCTTGTATTCACCCAAATCGCATGGCGGATTCAGTGCTGGCTGCGATTCTCGGGCACGCATCAGACCGGTCAACTTTGGAAACAGGGAAGCTCCCGTTTCGCGAAGTGCGTCGGCTTCTATACCGTCTCGAGCCCGTTCAAGATCGTCTGGAGTGATTCCGGCAAATCGATTTGCAACGGCGTCCGATGACTCGGCAAGCTCACTGTACATGGAGGAACATCGCTCACAGCTTTCAACATGATCGAAAAGTGATTCGCTTCGATCGCTAGGAAGCTCATCATTGCTGAGCCGAACGAGTTCGTCGCGTGTGGGACATTTAAGTACTTCTGCCATCTCGATTCACCGCATTTTTGCTAGACCAACGTTTCGGGCGACAATGCCCCGTGTTTATGACTATCGATGAGGCGTAACACGTAGCCAAGAATTCTCAGATTCAAATTTCAAAACCAAGCCCTCGAAGTCGTTTCAGCACCCGTTTCTTCGCCATCCGCACCGCCGCTGTCGAAACACCGAACTGTTGAGCAACTTCATCTGTTGGCACTTTCTCGACGCAATTCATCCAGAACATCTTCCAAGTGTCTTCTTTCATCGTGCTACGGACGACTTCCAAGGCTCGGGCCTCGATCTCCCGAAGTGCCTGCTTCTCCGCTTCGATCTCACCATCATCCTTCTGCTCGGGAGCGACAATGCCATCCAGCACCTCCTGGGACACTCCATGATCCTTCGGTAGCGATCGGAAATAGTCGGCGACGCGACGATTGACAATGGTCCGAAGCCAACCTCGAAAGCTGCCCTTGTCAGAATCACTGTCAAATTTGCCGATCGCCTTGAATGCAGAAACCCAGCATTCCTGCAGGATTTCGACTTCCGCTGAATCTGGAACCCGCTTTTTCTTTATCCAACAGAGCAGCAGCGGCTTGTAAACCAGTTCAAATTCCCGCCAGCGTTCTTGTGAGACCTCTTCCAGCTTCAGGTCGCGGATCATGGATGAACGCGTGGCCAATCTGGGCTGAGGCTCGGATGCGGAAGGCGGGAATGAAGGGTCTTCGGGTGGCATTGGTCGTTCTCTTGTTCAGATCAAAATTGAATCAGTTTAATTCAGTGGTTTTCATTTTTGCGTGTTTGTCGCAAAATCGGTGAGCATGGGCCAGCATGGGCCAATAGCGTATCATGCTTCCCCTCTCATGGTTGGACACCGCAGTGCAAGGAACACATCGCTCGCCGGATTCGTCGGGAACGCTGGCCCCTGAGCGTCCATCGAGTTTTTGGACACCTGAATCGCTTTCTCGTCTTTATGTTCGACGGCGTCCGCGTGGGCTGATTTGGCGGCGGCTAACTTCTTTAGCAATCGATCGGCGACCGGCGTAATCGCGGCTTCCAGTTGTTTCTGCTTCGAGGTGGGATCGAGCACCACGTTCACGACGCGATCGATCTCGTATTCTTCATAGTAGCCCTGGACAAAGAAACGGAGTACTTTGATCGACTCCGAATGCTGATCAGCAAGTTCGTTCTGAGGCTCTGCGAATATCCAGGCCTATACATCGACTACGCCTCGCGTCCGGAAACAAGGTGCTTCGAGGTGACGTGTATTGCATCCACCGACGTCACGCAGCCGGATTGGGCTCAGTGACGCTTTGACTGATTGGCTGCCTGTCGGCGGATTTTGATCTGAGACAGCACTGCAAAATCCGGATTTTAACACCGGATCGTAGGCAATCGTGGAGACCAGTCTTGTCCCAATCAGACGCGGCGTGCATTCGGGAAACCGTCCGGCAAGCAGGCGGCAGAGATACCTGAGGTTTAGTTTGCTCTTATGAGCCCGGACACACCGGCCGATCCCGGAGATCTTCAACACGGATCGTCTTGTTGAGTGCTCTGACTCGCCTGTCGACATTCCATTTGCTGACCTTGCCGTTGTCGCCCGTCACTTCAGCCATCAAGCCCTCTTCGCCCGCATGCTCCTCGACCAACTCATCCAGTTCGCTCGACTTGGCTTCCTTTTCGATTTCCAGTTGCTGTAGGCGTTGCTGCCTCGTTCACCGCGAATGCAGCCGGCGAATCCGGCCAAAGCTTGCATTTCGTCATCATCAATTGCGAAGTTGGCGCCAGCTCAGTTGGCTCCCATCGCTGAAGGTGTCCTCATACCGCGTGAGGCCGCTGGTAGCTTCTGTGAGTATTGAGACTGCCCCAAGGCAGCCGATTCCGCCAACTGGAGCCAATTCATGGCCCTGAAGCTCTCAACTGCGTCACAGGGGCTTCGGCACTGCTACTAATCAGGCAATCCGAAGTCGGCGATCAGAATCAAAGGAAATAGGCTAGATGAAGCCATTAACCGCCTTTCAGGCTCTGCCAGCACGGCGCCCTGGGGAAATTCTGGCACTTCGTGTTACGCCCCTGCGATAGGTATTGAGCGAGTCCAGCAAGGGCTGTTTCTCCTCAACAGAGCGTCTGTGCGGGTGCAACGAAGGGTCCAAAAAGCAAAACCCGAATGGTGTTTTTCTCCATTAGGACTCCTACACACCCGACACACCCGACACAGCACCTCGGCGGGACTCGATTTTCATTTCACAAAACCCCACAACGAAAGGAGGATTTTCCCTGACGATGCTGTTTTGGACAAGACGGAAACAACAGCATTGGGCCCATTGAGCTGATGGGCACCCGAGCGATGACGTCCCTTCAGCCCGGACGTCTTCGCGTGACTACTGCGACCACCAGGTTGCAGGCACATCGGGAATGGGCCGAATTACCTGTCACAGCATCCGCTGGCCATGAACTTTGACGGGCGGCTTGGGAGTCTCCATTAGGGATTCTCTCTTGCCAATAGGTGATCTCGCTTCGGCAGGATCGCTCCTCGAAGTCGCCTCGTAGGCGACGATCAGCTTTCGAGGATCCAAGGATGGAAGGACCAGTTTGTACGTGGTGTCAGCCATCGTGGCGCACCGCAACCTCACATCATCAGTCCACAAGGTGCAGTGAACCATGATTACGCGAACATCGCTGACGTCAGTCGCTGTGCAGGGTGTGACGGGTGTGTGGGGGTCAAACGACTCTTTCACAGAAAGTTTAACCTTGTTTTCAAAAGTAACTGAAGAGGCACCAGATGTTTCGAAAGTGTTTCAGGGCCCGATCGCCCGCCCAAAGGTGTTTTGGCACGATGAGTCTCCAGATTTCGAGAACTTCGAGGTCCTCGGCGAGGCTTTGGCTCAGTCGCCTGACTTGTTCCGTCAGCCTGGCTATGACGGTGGTCTGTTCTTGGTGCTGCCTGATGGCAGTTCCCGGAGCATCCTCAAGGGGAGACCGCTTGCCTCGGTGATAGCCGATCGCATTGATTTGCATCGGTTCCACAACGGAAAGCCGAAATCCTGCAGTATTTCCAACGGGATGCTGGAAGTAATGCTTCACGCCGAAGTGTTTCTGTCAGAGTTTCGTCTCATCGATCGCGTCGCTTCGCAGCCCGAGTATCTGCCAGGATTCATTCTAACGAATCCCGGCTACAACGACGGCGGCGACGGGCATCGTTGTTTCTTCGTCGGCGACTCTCCGGAGTCTTCGGATTCGATGCAACGGATGAACACGTTTCTGGACGTCATGGACTTCCAGACGCAATCCGATCGGGCGAATGCGGTTGCCGGTTTGTTGACGGTTGCACTCAGGCACCATTGGCCTGGTGGCAAGCCGATCATTCTGGCGACGGCATCCAAAAGCCACAGCGGCAAGGATACGGTGCTTGACTTCATCGCGGGGCAGACGCCCAAGACGTCCGTCAGCTGGGAAACAGCCGACTGGGCGACTCAAAAGGCGATCACCATCGAGCTCAATACGGATCCTTCCCTGGGAATGATTCGACTTGAGAATGCTCGAGTGAGTGGAAGCTCGAAGATCGCATCGGCGTTTGTCGAGCGATTTGTCACGAATCCGGCACCGTCTCTGTACTCTCCGGGGTGCGGAGCGGAGCCGCGTCGGATTCGCAACGACATCGTGATGGCAATATCGACGAATTTCGGCGTGTTGTCTGAGGACCTGTTGAATCGCGGTTTACCGATTCATCTGGAACCGAAAGGCAGCATCACGGATCGTCAGAGTCCGATCGGGAGCCCGCAAGAAGAGTACCTGCCTCGCTATCGAGAAGAAATTGCCGCGGAAGTCCACGGCATGATCGAACGTTGGCGAGTCGCGGGTATGCCACTGGATTACTCCAGAAAGCATTCCCGCAGGGTATGGGCTCATCACATTGGAGGCATTCTGATGGTCAATGGTGTCGAAGGTTTCCTCGACAACTATGGCGACCGTCGCGTCGCGGATGACCCGATTCGCAGTAGTATCGCTGTGTTAGGTTCGCATTTGCTCGGCAAGTGGTTACCGATCAGCGATATCGTGGTCGAAGTCGACCGCCTTGGCCTGATGGACCCTCTCGTTCCAAAGCACGAACGCAGTAGGTTCGAGGCACGAAAGCGTGGACTCGGCAGCGTGCTGAGTGTCCATTCAAACGAGAACTTCACTGTTCAATCGGAAGATGAGCGTGTCGACTTTCGACTGGAGAAGCAGAGGAGGCGGTTCGAGCAGGGAAAACCCGAAACGCGATACGGCTTTGTCGTCGCTGAAAAGACGGAGCCAGATGAGGTCGACGGTCCCGAGGATCTGACGGAGCACGTGATCGACCGGGAGATCCCAAGGATCACCTGATTCTCGACTTCGATATGATGGCCTAAGCTAGGCCTGTCGGCCCGCTGGCTGCGTTGATTCGCAGTTGGCGGGTCTTTTTCGTCTGGGCCCGTCAGGGCACCCGAGATGAGATAAATCTACCAAATTGTAGAACGATCACATGTGACCTTTTTGTGCTCAAGCGATCAAGTATTTGGGTCGTCGTAAGTCCCGGGAGGCGTAGGAAGCCTCTCACGCCACGTTGGGCCGTACTTCGACTCCCGAACCACGCGAGTCTGTTTGAGGCCCTGAGCGAGCCAACTGGCCCTGTCTCCGTCGATTTCTACGGCTGACCGTCCTGCGATGCCGCGTTGGTGCCATACCATGGCCCTGCGGCTCACTTAGAGGCTGAGCCCGGCCTCAGAGGCCCGGAGGCTGCAACCGACGTTGTGTCGGGCTCGGTGTTGTGCTTCGGAAGAGATCCTTCCTCATCGGTATGGCCTCCAGTTTGGAAGTCCACGTCGCATTTTCTTCGTCACCTTCTCCGAGTCAAACTGCTTGGGATCGAACTCGCCTCGCCACGCTAGCAAATCTTCGTGTTGTTCATGTTTTGGATCAGCGATGGCTTCGAGGTATTCGGCGTACACCGTCAGTCCGAACCGATACCTGGTCTGGAGCCACACGGATGAAGGCGGTATCGATGATATCGCATTAATCGCGAAAAGCTGCTGGACTGACTTCGCGGAAACCATAGCCTCCTCACTCGGTGAGGTTGTTGACGTCGAAATAGGCGAGCACTACTCCTCCCACGGTGTTCAGCGACCAGAGCACGCCCCTGGCGATTACAACCAAGATGGGCATCGAATCATCGTGAAACGCCGAGGGTAATCTTTGACCGGCAGGGCCCCAACCTTCACGGGGTCCTGCTTTTTGCTTTTTAGGTAGAATTAGCCTACTCCATATCCTTCAGATATGGTGAGCGGGGCTCGTTAAGTTGCCCATGCGCGTCTGTGTTAGTATGAAGACATCGTCCAACAGAGTCTAAGATTAGGCGTTTCAAAAGCCGGATTTTAGACGACCTTCAGGACTGCGAAATTAGTGGCCTGAAGGTGAGGTTAGATTCGACGTTTTTTTTAGAGCGTGAATTCTAACCTAGCCTTCAGGTGAAACGACTTGAGTTAAAAGCCAGGATCCAAAAGCCGGAATTTAAAGAGGCGATTGACGACGTCTACCCACATACTAACACAGACGCGCATGGGCAACTTAACGAGCCCCGCTCACCATATCTGAAGGATATGGAGTAGGCTAATTCTACCAAATCACCTCCTCTAACCCTGAAGGTCCCTATGCGTAAGCCATTTGACCTCACGGCCCCTGTTGTCATGAAAGGGGCCATCAAGCACAGGTTCGCAACACCTGAGTTTCCGGCTCTCGCTAGAGTTGCGAGGGTATGTGTTACTGACCCGATAGTAGCTGATCCCTCGACGACTTCAATTAAGAGCACACTCAGTGCGACGTTGGCCTTGCAGTTCGCGATACGTGGTCATTACTTCCAGGCAACGAAGTTCAATCCATCGAAGGTGAGGAAGTACGCCTACGCCCTGAACTGCCCGCCCAGTACCTTCCACGTCACCCCGTACACCAATTTGTGTAAAAATTCCCGGGTATGTCCTTGGTGCTTCTCTCGGCGGATGTTTAAGGTGTTTTGCGTGCTGACCAAGCCTCCGCTTAAAATCCGGAAATCGAGCAAGCTTCTGCTTTGGAGACGTGACTGTCGTGTAACCGATGGGTTGCCGTTTCTTCCTTCAACCCGCGGCCCGCACCAATGGTGTGACGCTTCGGTGACTGTTCAGCTGATGCTGCCGATCTTCAATCCGCATATCCAATCGTTCCATCTACGGCATATTGGGATTCAGGTGGTCCCAAAAACCACCACTAACTCCCATATCAACCGTAAGGTGAACCGAAAGAATGGCCAACAGCCGCTGGTTGTCGGAACGTTGCCTTCGTGCACGCACGCCGACATCCTCAAGGCGTTCAAGGCCTCTGTGCAGATCCCTTGGATGACCTTGTACGAACCTGAAAACTTCCCTCACTTCATCGACTTACTCGGCATGTTCCCGCGGCAGCAACTGCTGCGGATCAGCCGATACAAACCATAAGGAGATCTCCGTGGAGATTGACTCACCCCCATTTCCGAAGGACTCAACGAACCCGGAGCAACTGTTCTGGACACTGAGTGCCCTTTTTGACTGGACACTGAATCAGGAGGCCTGGGCGAACATGGAGGCGTCAAGCCTGTTATGGCCGGTGTGACGGATAAACAGAGCTTCGTTTCTCAAATACTCACCGAGTCGCGGCACGGATGGAGATGGGCCGGCGGTTCGGCGAGCATCCTGGCAGTCCTGCGACACCAGGAGCCGCTGGAGGCCCCTGTGAGCGTCTTAATGGGCCGAAAGTGTATTCTCGTCAATGGCCGATCCATCGCCTCCCTGAGGCCTCCAGTGGGCTTCTCGTGGCCGGGTCGCTCTTTGGTCCTTTTCACCTTCCCGCGGCCAGGAGCCCGGCCTGAGGGTGCCTGACGCAGTGCTCAACGTCGTTGGGGGTGCAAAAGCGATCAGCGATGCCGCTTCGATGACGGTGGCGTCCATCAACCAATCAACCGTCGCGATGTCGTAACTGGCTTGGGTGGTGTAGTTGCCGCTGAATTCACCGCTGTGATGACTCTTCACAAGCCGATCGCGTGTCGGTGCCGCCATCACCTGAATCGTGAATTCGACGCGATGGCACAGGCCGCATCTGTCGGCCCGCTGGCTGCGGTCACTCGCAGTTTGCGGGCTTTTGGTTTGTGGCAGAGCGTGGGCGTGTCGGGTGTGCACGGTGTGTGGGGCACTACTGTAGGAAACGTGAAATTAAAAGGCATTCACGGTTTCCATCGCAACGATGCCGATCGCCGCTTCGTGACCGAAGTCAAAGCCTGGGCCTGACGGTCCGTCTCGCTCGGAAAGTCGTACGCGGTAGGCCACCGGATCACAAAGCACGCCGTCTCTCGCTTGAGCACGTCCGATAGATTGATCAATTCAATGGCAACCAGTCAGTGACTTTCTCACGTGCCTCCTGCCACTTTTGCTGACCGAGCGACCATGCTAACTGAGCTCGCTCGTTGGTAAACCCAGACATATCGAGATTCACTTCATTGGCGAGATCGCGGATCTTAACTGCGGCCGCTGGCACTTGCTGCTCGCCGAAGGCAATTGCCTTTTCCAGCATGCGCCCAAATCCAATCGAGGCGATATCTTCGCGCGAATAGGTTTCGCCCCCGCATTTGCGAGTCTGCACTTCTTTGAGTTTGAATTCCAGTCTTTCCCGGCTCTTGGTGCCAAGCGTCACCTTCATGTCGTCGCCGCACAGCCGAATCCGAAATCCCAGCCAATCCACCACGTCGCCTTTCGTCAGATCCAAGACGGCATCCGTTTGCTTCTCCTTTACGGGCATCCCGATTGCTGTGCCTCGTATTTCCAATGCCTCGAAGGCAGCGATCGCTAGCTGACGGCTGGGGCACGCGATCATGATGTCGTCTGCGTACCGTACCAGGCAGGTGTGAGGGAAACGTTCAGTCCACCAACGATCCAGGAAATGATCAAGGTACACGTTCATTGCCAGCGGGCTAATCGCAATCCCTTGGGGGATCCCTCGTTTACGATGTACGTCCAAGATTTCTCTCACTAACCGCATCACGGATGAACCGTGCAGGCGAGAGGCGAGTACGTCCATGAGCGGTTGCTTGGGCACCTGGCCAAAAGCATCGCGAATGTCGCATGTCACCCAGTGGGTCAAGCCTCTTTGCAACAATTGCTCGGCAGCAGCGATGCCGTGCAAAACGGAGCGACCTGGGCGGAAACCGACGCTCAGTGGGTAAAACAGAGGATCAACAAGCGGCTCCAAGACACTCACCAAGGTGCGGGCGACAATGCGGGCTTCGGAATTGGGCACTTCGATCGTGCGGAATCCAGAATTGCCCGGCTTGGCGATCTTGTATTTTTCATACTTTCCTCGGCGAAAACTGTTCTCAAGCAGGTCACGCTGAAGTCCACGAAGCCAGTTCCACTTTGCGGAAGAATCGTGCAGAAACAGTTCCAAATCTGCATCACGACGGATCAGCTTGGGCATCAGCTTTTCCAGCGAGATATTGAGCATCATCGGATTGGCGACCGCCGCAAGCAACGTCTGGCAGTGCTCATGTTTTCTGTCAGCGGAAAACAAAGCCCATTCCTTGACGGCCAGCTTGTAAGCCTCGAGTGGCCCATAAAGTTCTCGGACACGATTGCTGAGATAGCAGCTTTGCAATCGCGAGTACTGTCGCGTCGCCTCGATCTCTGCAGCAGGTTCCGAAGTCTGAGCCTGGGATTTTGTCTGATCCTCCAGCAGCAATAGCTCGACCGCTACCTGTGTCTCCTTGGCGAGAGCGAGCGGGTTGAATGGAGGTCCTTTCATTTGCTTTGTCATGCGTTTGCTCCAGTGCTGACAACGATTTGTGGTATCCGGACTGAACGCGGACAAAAAAATCACGGCGTTCAAGGCGTGGGCAAGAAATACGCGAAGGGCCTTACGGCGGAGGTAAGGCCATAAATTTTTGCAATGGGTCTTACGGCGGAGCCAAGGCCCTAAAAGCCTCTAATGCTTCCTCCCTCCAACCGACCAAGACGAATTCCGAGGTCTCTGTTGATCCCCTGGTAAAAGGAAAGATCAGCTTTGCTCTCTTCAGCGTTTTATGGGCCGATTGAAAATCTAACAGCGACGTAAAAGTACGTCTCCAAAGTTTGTTCTATGTTCCCTCGCTGTTACGGGAACGTCTATCACCTCCTCTTTGTTTCTCGTTATTGGTTAATCATTCTCTTCGTTGTCCTCTCTCCCTCGCTTCCCTGTCTCTGTTTCCAAATCACTTTTTCGTTTCTGTGTCTGTGGAAAGAAGTAACTATACTCCGGTTGCTCTCTCTAACCTTGGCCGGTCCATCTCTGGAACAGCACTTGTACAATTCATGGAGAAGTATTTCGAATCAGATGCATGCTTCAGTCAAAATGTAAAACTGCCAAATCTGTTTCACTCCTGCTTTTACTCTCACTCCAATTCTAAAAGCCGGATTTTAAAGAGATTCAACCAACTGGCTGATTTTGTCGTTCATCGCCGTGATGTCTTTCTTGGCCTGTGCGACAACAATCGATCTCATGTACTGGTTTGCCGGCATGCTATTCATGCTCGCCACGAGTTTCACGAATGCCTGTTCGTCCGGTGTGAACAAAATTTTCATCAATCGAGTCGGCTTCTTTTGGTCGTTGGCTCCATTCGTTTTCATCTTTCAAGCTTTCCTTGTAATTCTTGTGCTCTCGGTGCCGTAGTGGCACATGTTAAACGCAGGTACTAAATATACCCCGTGGCTTATGACGTGGTCAACAAGATTACTACAAATGCTTTCACTAAACGTAAACCAATCGAGCGAGTCACATCGGCACTAAACTACTGCCACGTCACTTGAGAAGATCGATCGCATTCTGAGCCATAATGACCCTCACGAACTGAAAGCAAAGGCGAGCACTCACAATGGAATCAAGTCAGGACCGAATCGACACAGCAACTTCTCCACACCACACTCCTCAAAGTGCGATGCTGATCCTTCTTTGGCTTCTCGATCCACATGTTCTATCAACGACTGCAAACAGAAATTTGGATACCAGTTCTTGCTGAGCCAACCAAAACTCCACGCGTCAATCGCGTGATCATGGAGAAGGATCGCATCGTTAACATGAAAGGCTCCCTCACGTGACACGCACGAAAAAAGCCTGCCAGTCCTGACGCTCCCGCGAGGCCGCTGCTGCACGCCAAAAAGGATCGCCAGGGATCCTCGCCTGAGTCGCTCAGCAGGGCTCTGCGGCCCGTTGTGGATCTCCTTGGCAGCGTGTCTGCCTGAGTCTCCTCGTTCTACCGTATGTACGTCGGATCTTGAGCACCGATCGCGTCAATCTTCGGCAGTGATCGTTGGCGGAGGCCACGGCCATTCGTCGTGATCTGTACTGCGAGTCGCACCAACACGCTTTAGCCATTCTCGAAATTCGGGACTCGCCCGGCAAACAGCAATGTCAAGCGGCGTGCAGCCCGATGCGTGCACGCTGTTGACGTTCGCTCCGTGTTCGTGAAGTATTCTGGCGGACTCGAACTGGTTGTACGCACACGCATAGCTGAAGGGTGTTTCGCCATCATCGTTCTTCCAGTTGACGTTGGCGTTAAGTTCCAGCAGCACCTTCAACGCAGATAGCTTGCCACAATACGATGCGATAGTGAGCCAGCCACCCAGACTCTCATGAGCGGCCATCGAGCTCGACCGAATGATATCCCGCAACGTTTCCGCGTCGTCACGCTCGATCGCTGAAGAAATATCCGAATCGATGTCGTCTTGAGATTTCATTGGTTGGTGAAGTGCCTATGAATCACGTGGTCGCCGTGCCCGACTTACATCTTCAGCAAATTTGACTTGGCAACTCAAATGCAACCGATGAGTTGTCGCGTTCCACGGTGGGCGGTTGTACAACGTCCAATCAATTGCGGTCGCGATGGATCATTCTTTGAACGTAGAGTCAGGTTATTAGAATGTCGTTTGGAAACTGGCTGTTCTCGTCTGTGAACCATTCGTCAGGATCACCACCAGCAATGTACCGGCCGTTCCATGTCCGATTGAGGTGCCCGTAAACATGGCCAAGTTGAATGCCAAAGTCGATCACACAGATGTGCTTCTCTGCAACCATTTGGTCGATCAAGTTCCCAAGATGTTCACGAGCATCTTCAAGTTGTTGAATCGTGTTCGCCCATGCGAGATAGTCTGGTTCAGCTGACAGATTGTCGTCGCCTTTGAGCATAAGTCTTCCTTCACGTGATTTGGTGGAAATATTGGGGCATGTATCCAAACCCGAGTAACTCGCTGCTCATCGGTCGGCCCGGTGGAAACAGAATATCTTGCGATCTCGCCGGCCTCAGCATAGGCACGGTGTGCGTTACCCAAATATTCTCACCGATTCGCGAGATCGCATCGTTGGTATTCTCGTTCGTGTCCGGTACCCCGTCAACAACACCCAGGGAACGCACTCTTCGCGGTCATCGCTCGTTACAACTGGGTTTCCACCTTAGTGAACCGATTCCTGCACGTTGCCGAGCAGGCAATGCTCGCAAGCGTGAAGTCTCGGCAATGACAGACGGACCTTCGGAAATGTATTTTAAAATCCGGATTTTACAGATCGTTTTCGAGTAAACCGCTGTCCAGAGGTCCGTTTCCTCCGCTCGCCAATCCAACGATTGTTTGGGGGGCGATCTCGACCATTTCGCTTGCTGAAGATCGTCTACGGTCCAGCCAAGCTCGGCCCCCAAAACCAAAGCTCGCCTGACTCACGATCCAGTTTACCGAAAGCCTTTGGCTTCATGCTGGAATGGCACGGTGAGATGCCAAAATCCTCCGCTCCGTCGAGCCAAGACGTGAACGCTTCTAATAGTAACCTCAGGCCTTCATTGGTCATTTCAATTGTCCCAGTATCAGAGTCATGCCGGACGCTCATGACCCGTAAGTCTTCACGTTTGGGAACAACCATCAGCCGCAAGTTCGACATGGCTCGTTCGCGAGAACAAGCGACGACGGTGAGCTTGCGTTGTGCTGGGCACTTCTCGCCCGTCAGTTCGTTCAGGGCATTGAGAATCGGTGAACCGGACTCCAGGGAATCGTGATAGAGGCAAAGCAAAGGTTCTGTGAAGCCAAGCTTTCCACGATGGACCCAGAAATCGATTTCAAGATTTGCAAACGCTGGTTTCATGTCAGTCTTGCCCCCATTGCCGCAGGCTTCCTATCAGGCTAATCAATCGCTTGCTTTTTCGGCTTCGGGTGCGGTCTGCAATTCTGACGGAATGGAGACATGGATAATGCGAGCATACGGTATCAAATACTCTCTTGATGCCCCCAGTTCTCGAATACCGAAAAAGTCAACTCCGCGACGAGTTATTTCGCCGACTGAAGATCCCGTAGGGTTGGAAACGCTCGCTAGTTCTTGCTCGAGCTCAGCCACTGATTCGTCAACTTCGCCGCCCGCAGCGTTAGGGGTCCCTCGGAGGGTCCGAGAACCGCTGCGTTTTTTAGCGAGCTCCATGACGATCTCGCGATAACGAATGAGATTTGCGGAACGATTTGCGTAATACTTGCGAGAGCGATCTAGCGTCTTGTCGGTTAGAAAGCCAATCCGGTAGGCGTTACCAACTTTGTCGAAGGAATATGTGACGAACTTTTGCTGGGCAATAAGATCAGCCAACGTTTCGGTTGGTGCTGATGTCGGTTCCTTTGCGTGAACCAGGCCAGTGAGGGCGAGCAAGCCAATGCAGATCAAAAGTCTCATCGATCGTTCCAAGTCAAAAGGTGCGTGAGGGATTTCAGTCGGACGATGTCACCGATCACGAGGTAGCGACGAGCAATTGGCATTTCTGAAATCGCTTGATTTTTCCGCTACGGTTCACGACATCGATTTTTGCTGCGTTCTCTTTTCGGTCAGCAACCACGATACCAGTGCGACTCTGTCTTCGGTTGGCCAGTCAGATTTTCTACAGTCGGATCTTGGAGACAACCCATCCAACGACCCCGCCAATCGTACCGCAGAATGGTCCGCCTACGCCCACAATGATCAACGCTACGAGCGATCCCATTCCACATGATCCCGCTCCTGCTGGAAGTGAAGCAGCATAAACGGATTCGCGATAGAGTCCGTAAACCCCAAATGCGACAGGAATCATGGCAGACGGCACGAAGCCCATCACTATCCAACGAACGGTCTTTCGCGGCGGTTGTTCCGACGCAACGTCCTGCCCATGCTCGGAAGGACTCTCGTATGGACTGGCGTCGTTCATTGTCACGTTTGGAAACGGAAATAGCGTGTATTTCAGTGGTTAGTACGCTTGGAACAGAAACGACCAGCATTCTCGCCAGCGTCACGTGGAGTAATCCAAACCGGGCGGTTCGCCACACTTACTTTCCCGGTGCTAACAATTCCAACGCTGTTTGAACGTCGCAACGTTGGACGTTTAATTTGATTCCTGATGGATTTGCCATGTGAGGCGTGATCATTACGGAGTATTCGTTCTCGAGGAATGCAACGATGTCGGCGTCCTCGAGGCGAGACTTTGCTAAGTGTGCTTCGCCGGCGTTCCAAAACGTTTGGATCGTAACAAGTTCATCGGCCATGGAACTGCTCGTTTCTATTTCTGGCGATCGTTCGATAAAGTGACAGAACTTTTTTATTGTCGGTCGAACCGGTGCTGAGCACCTGATTCTACACTATTGCCGCCCTTGCGTCGGCAATTACAGTTACCTCCTCTCCGGTGCTGACCCCTCCGTCAACAAGAGCGTTAGAAAGCACACTTCGCGAAAGTTGCGGTCGCTCGCTGCGACTGCGTTCTCACGGTCGCGAACGTTCGAAATGCATCTTTCCGAGCAGGCAATGTTCGCTAAAGTGCAGCCTCGACGCCGACCGCCAAACCCTCAGACCAGAGCGTTAAAATCCGGATTTTAAACCACGTTTTCTGACATACCTTCAATCAAAGAACCTAACGCCAGTTAGGTCACCGATGACTCGGGCTGCGTTGAAAGCGACTTTAAATGCCGTCGTGAGAGTCCGACGGAGCAATACCCGCATCCAGGAGTGGTCGATTGTGCCACGGTGAACTCAGAGGCTCCCGGGAGCAGAGCCCCGGTCATATTTCGTCCTCCCATAAGAGGCCCCTGCCGCCCTACACAGCCGACACGGCGTCGCGGAAGAAAGGCGAAGAGTCGCTCAACTGGGCTCCGTGACCCCATTGCGAAGCTTCTGGCCGCATGTTCCCCGAGACACGCGGCAACAGGCGGCGAACCACTAAAAAACCCCGGCACAACGTGGTCTCAGTGGAATCCATTGATCATTCGCATCCGTCGGTTCACTTGCGGTTGGCATGCTCTTCGACGAACTGCTCGATTTCGCGACCAGATTCGACGGAAAGTCCGCTCAGAACCGAAAGGGCGTCGAGTTGAATGCTGTCCCCGAGCCAACCCGACACACCTCGCACAGGCGAAACACCAGATCGGCTGACGTTGGTGCTGTATCCCGGAAATCAGACGAAAAATCGTCAAATGCAACCGTTGGTGTTGCGCCGCCTCGATATTTATCGAGTGAGTCATGAGGCCGAACCAAGCTTGCATCTATTCATGGGAGCAACTTGGAGACCTCGCAAGTGTCAACACCCTAAGAGGAGACGTAACCGATGTCCAAAACGAAAGTAATTAAGCAGCAAAAAAAGAAGCAGCAGAAGGAGACCAAACGCCGTAATAGGAAAGCGAAGGATGCCGTCTGGCAAGCCAAAGTGCAACGCCGCAGTAGGTTTCCAAAATTCGAAGTCGGCTTAACTGGCCTCGCGGAGCCTGAGTTTGTTGACGCCGTTTACGCGGCAGCCAAGAAGGTTGACTTTTACGATCGCAATAACTTTAAAGAGTTCGAACGCTTCATCTGGAAGGGTTTTGCTCAATTTGGAGAGGGAGTGATGGAGAACGCTCGAAGAGCAATTAGCTGCAATTTGGCCGAGCACCAACATCAAAGTGGAGACATTTTGTCGAGGCGCGTGATGGGACAAATCAGTCAGGCTGTCTACTCGCTGATTCCGGATCAAGTCAAAGAGCAATTTATGCCGCTGAACTATTTTTGCGTTATAATGAATGACAGGAAATTGGCGTTGTGCTTCGATCGACTAAATACCATACAGACTGCTGGCGGCCCGATTCACTGTCCGAAGAGGCCAGTTACTGTTCACGCGGCTGGCGAAGAAAGAGCATTGGCTTTCACAACGCACGCAATCAAGAGAGCCTGCGAACGGATTGCTCCAAATTGGAGGCATTGCTATTTAAGTCTTTTGGATATTGTTCGCTTCTGTGAGTATATTCCTGCCTTCGAAATGGTAACGCTTCGTCCAAACCAGCAAGGCATCCTCCTGTATGCATCCTGCGGCCCGAATTACACGCTTCGCCATTCAATCTATCTCGAAGAGATTCTGGGGCAAGAGAAACTCGATCCAAATCAAGGATCATTAGAATATCGACTCGGCTATTGTCCACTGAAATTACAAGGACCATATGCGATCGCCAGGACATTCCTGCCACCGGGCTATAGTGCAACCCCAGAGTACGGGGTACTCATGAAGAACGTGCCGCCGGGAGGAATCAGGCCGAAGCTGATGGAAATGGCCCGCAATCATGTTCCTGATTTGGAACGAACCGAAGATTGGGTTCCATTGATCAAATGGCTCCACGACAACGGCGTCCCGCAAGTGAGACAGAGTGCTTCAAAATCGCCGATAGATTTACCGCAGTGATGCCTTTCACGATCGGAAAACGTGTTGATGCCAGGACCACCTGATTCGTGAAGTCGACGCGATGGGCTAGTTCACGCTGTTGGCCCGCTGGCTGCGTCATTCGCAGTTGGCGGGCCCTTTTTGTTTGGGCCCGTCAGAATCACTGACAACGACTTACGCCAATGCTGTCATCGACGTTGTGTCGGGCCCGGTGTTGTGCTTCGGCGGAGATCCTACCTCTTCGGTACGCGAACAGAATTGGCAGGCCCAACTACCCCATCGTGAGTGCCTGTGCGATGGTTGCGGCAAGCAGGCACACGATCAAAGAAATGAAAAAGAGTGAGAGGCGTCGCATTGTCTTGCATCCCTGCGTGTTGATGAGTGAGCGTTTCGATCGACGAGCGGTGGCGATCCAGGCGTTGATGTCAAAATCGCCATCGTTGCCGCTCGTGGGCAACAGATTGGCTATTCGCCGCCTGGAGTCTTGGAGCTTGAGGAGTCCGTCTCTCGGAGGGAATCGGTGAATTCGTCGAGAGGGAATTCGTCAAACAGCCCAGGTTCGGTTTCGTTCAGCATTTCGAGTTTCGTCGCCATCGTTCCGGGATCGACAAACAGAAGATAGATCGCCATAAACGAGTCCTCGTCGTTGTCGTCGCTAAGCTGGATCGTGAACCCTGCATCTTCCATTCGCCAAATACCCATCGTAGGGTCGTCGGCGAAGGTCGGTTGTTCATGTTCGCCGAACCGAGAATTGATTGCGGAGCGAAGCACCTCAAAAGGCTTCGACCGGTTGTAGTGGACCATTGCACCGTAACAAGCCCCGTCTTTGTAGTCGAGAACGACCTGTTTCGGTGACCAGTCTGCATTTGCCGTCGTCAAGAGCATCGGGATCGCGTCGGTCGGGGAGGAACCAAGAACCGCTTCGTTGAACAGCTGGGCACTCGCGTCAGTCGAGGATTGGGCAGTAGTCATCTGATTCGGATCCCTACAGCCGAGCATGAGTGAAAGAACAAAGAGGACGAGCAGACGATTCATTCATGTACGTCGGGTAACTTGTTTAGCAGCGATCGGTCAGGTGAGAATCGAGACAACCAGCGTTGAGTGGACACGAAGTGAGACTAATTAGTATAGCGTTTTCTGGCTGGCCGAGCGTTGAAAACTCGGCAGGCCACGACGGCAGTGTCATCCCACAGGTCACCGGATGGAAGACGCACCAAGTTGACGCAAGCACGTGGAATTGCAAAAAAGTCCGTGCGGGCGACCACTGAGGTCACTCGGTCACATTTTGCGTGATCGAAGAAACCGTCTGACCCGACGAGAATGATGCCATTGAGCGGACCGTGCAAGAATGGAGCTGGCTTCGCGGCCTGTGAACCGAGCAACGGTTTGCGAACCTGAGTTCGCGTCAAGTCGGTAATATCAGGGCCGTCGATCACCCATGCGCAACTGTCGCCGACACTGGCACCGAGGATGCGATCCGGGCGAAGATCGACGACTACGGCAGTCGATTCACCAGACGCCACTCGCAGGTCGAGCTGGGGCAGGAACTGCGACCAAGCGGTTGAACTGTCAATTGCTGCGTAGTTTGCTCGCGTTTCGCGGATGACCGTTTCTGCTGCAAGATGGCCGTCGCCGGTGCCGCCCGCACCATCGGCGACAACGATCACTGTGCGTTCGTCGTTCGTGATGACGTCGCTACGATCCTCGCACCACTCACGATAGGCCGCGGGTTGCCAAGCCACGTTCCCGGCACTTTTGGAACCGATGGCCCGCCGCGATCATTGTTCAATCGCGTTTGGGTTGTGGAATTTGAAACCCGCTGTCCCATCGGGGCGGCTCTCCCAGTCGATTGTAGCACCGTCAAGGTAGATGAAGTCTCGGGGAGGCACGGCGATAGCAAATCCGTGGGATTGATCTACGAGGTCTTGATCTGACCAGGGCGTCGGTTCGATTTTTAGGTCGTACATAAAGCCAGATGGTCCCTCGCGTTTTACCGAGAGCCGAATGTGAGCATCGGGGGTGTCTTTCAAAAATTCAAAGAATTTGGCAACCGCAGAATCGGTCAGCTCAACGACTGGCGTTGCCGTCGTGCCATCGAATGTTATCGCCGATGGCTTGACGGCTTCATCAGTCTGATTCGTCAAGATGTCCCCTGATCGACCGCAGCCGAGGCATACGACAGTCGCGACGACAAACGCAGTGTGGAGTAGATTGGGCATAGATTAAGTTGGCGAACGTGAGGGATCATGGAGAAGGTTGCGAAAAGACCTGCGATTTTCAACGAGGCGTGACTTCACCGCCGCGATCCACAGGATTGTTCGCTGTTCGGTGCCAAACGATCGTGCCATAAGCGATCACCCGTGCGCCTTCGCGAAGCAGGAAGGCTTTGCCGGTTGAGAGTTTACCGCAATTTTGATCAGGGCAAGTGAATACGCCGAACACGATGCCGAGAGCACCAGGGCTCAAGGTTTCGCCATCGATCGTGAGTGTGGCATCGCAGTCAACTCCATCGAGGAAAACCTGCGATCGGTAACCAGTATGGATTGCGGATTTGCGGCCGCCGTTTTGTTCTGTCAACAACCGCGCACTTGCGACAAAGTGACAGTCAGCAGGACGAGCGATTGCCTGCGTTGTTTTGTGAAGTGCCGTCGATGACCGAAAGCGAATTCGGCCACAGCGTTCGCGATCCTCATCAGAGGAAGTGTCGTCACATTCGCAGTGGGTCGAAAGCCATCGAATGTCATTCGGTTCGAGATACACAGCAACACGACCAGCATTGGACTCGTCAGCGGGTATCGTGAATGAGGTTTTTTTTGTCACGATTAACTGGATTTCAAGGTGTGCGGCGAGTTGATTGAGGCGTTAGGAAACGCCTTGAAGTATCGGTGTCACGTGACGGCTCCAAGAGCGTCACGCTAAGATGCCAGGTGACCGGCTGTGAAAACGTTGATCTGCCAAACGCGTGATGCCCGGTATCGATGCAAGTTGCCGAGCACGTAAACTCGACATAATCCGCCTCGATGATGGCCGACAGACTCTCGAAACAGAGGTTTAAACTCCGGATTTTACAATGCGTTCTCGGACCTAGCTTCAGTCAGAAGAAATTACGCCAGTCGGATCATTTCGTGGTTCTTGAGCAATCTGAAGCGTGAGTGAGTTGACATCGCTTCAATTCTATCAGCGCCAGAGATCCTTCAACGGGCCACCCGAGCATGCGACTATTTTGTCACTTTGCCGCAGCCAGTCGAGCACCGCTTCCCGATCTTCCTGTGTTACGCTACCACGCCACGGACCTTGAACGATGCCAGACCAATCGTATTGCCCGCCGCCGCCAAATTGCAGTTGGTTCTGCTCGATCATCGCGATGAAGTTGTCGGTCAGCTTATCGACGTCTTGAAGGGAGATTGATGCGTCGACGCGGAAATGCAAGTCAAAGCAGTCCTCACGGAATTCTCCAATTCGCCTTTTCTTCCGGATTCGCTTGTTCATTTGGGCAGTTCAGTTTGATGAAAGTCACGGTTAACGCGACCGCGATTTCACAATTCAGGCAGCCGCCTGCCAACAAGGCGATTCGTGTTGGGATTCTGAGTATCGATAGGTACTCGTGGAAGTGAGTTCGCGAGCACCCAACCCGACGTGCAAAAAATTAACCGCTCCACATCGCATAGATCGCCGTGTTTCGCTAACCATGATTTCGAGACTGAGCTCGGCGATCAACCACAAAAGCATGTCCCAGTAGGCCAAGAAACCCAGAAAAACCAAAGAAACCGAAAAAGCCCGACAGCCGCTGCAGGCCAAATCCATCGAGGCCCGGAACATACGCGAGAAAGCTGAGGAAGCCGAGGAATCCAATGAACATCGGTAGCGACAGCTTGATCGAGAAACGAGCGATTCGAATGGCATCTTCGTTTCTGAGTCCAAGCCAAACGGGAATGTCAAAAAGGTTCATCGCAATCGTTCTCCGCTCGTTGTCGCTACACAGGACCGGACCAAAGAAAGCGTTCGGTGTGAATGTTGCCACCCCGGATGCCAGCCCGCGAATTGCCGATAGTATCCGGGGTTAGATTCTCTGAGTCAAGAAAAAAGTGACTGGAGCAAATGCAGCGACCATCGAGGTAGTCGACGGTCACACAAACACCGTCAGACATCAACGCAAGAATGAAGCTGGCCGCATCAATCGCTGCCTTGAGAACGTCAGTTGTGTCCGGGTATTGAAATCCGCTGAAGTGCGTGTGATGAAGGGTGCCAACATCGACAATGAACTCGTCGCCGTCCTCGTGAACGACAATGGGGCAGAGTTTGCCAGGTGCCGCCGGCACAGTAAGGCGATGGCCGCGGTCCTCAGCGTAAATCCAGGCTGAGGGATCCAGCCCAAGGTCGATGCACGCGTCCAGGAACAAGCTTAGGTTCGGCGTCACCGATGAACTCGCTGCGACGCCACTGGTTCATTGGCATGAGAGTATTCAAGAATGCAAAACCACGCGATGATGACCGGGCAGATCAACACGGCCAATATACTAGGCATGGCATGTTGCGGCCAGTTGAGCAAGGCAAGCAACTCCGGGGTCGCGTAGAGCGAAGTTGCGAACCAAACGAGTGACGTTGAGATAGAAAACGCAGCAAGCAGTCCAATCATTGCGGGGAACGGAAGAATCCGGTCACGTAGATACCAAAGCACACCGCCCAGAAGGTTCATCAACACGCAGCTCCCGGCAGGCAATATTGCGAGTTTCGGTTGGCCATTGAACGCGAGAATTGCGGCAATTGGAACTAGCCAGGCCGACCCACCGAACGCGCCACCGAACCAACCGCCAACTTGCCATTGGAAGCGTCGTGGCCCAATCATCGCGGATTTACAGTCCGATTTGTTCATGGCATATGTCTCGGGATACGTTTGATTCATTCGGGGAGCGGTAGTCGTTAACGGGCACGGCAGGCTAGTTTTCCAACTCTAAACGCCTGATACCGATTCCGCTGCACAGCATGGCTACGCGCAGTCTGTTCTCCGTCTACGACCGCAGCCGCGTGTTTCCCTTGCTCAGCGACGAACTGCCGAACTTATTGCGCACCGCATCGCTGACCGCGTCCAGCTTTCGTTGCTTCGCGTGTTCTTCGCTTTCTGGGTCCGCGTCAAACAACGTCTGTTGGACCAACTGATCACCGCTGAAATTGCTGACTCCGACACCGATCAATCGCACGCTTAGCTGATTCCCGGAAAGGGCTGCATCATGCAGATCCTTGGCGACATGCCAAATCTCGGCCGTCACGTCGGTCGGACTTGAGAGCGTCCGAGATCGAGTAATCGTCCGAAAGTCGGCGAAACGGATCTTCAAATGGACCGTTCTCGCTCGCTCGTTCTTCCGCCGCAATCGTCGCATGATCTGTTCGGTCAAATCCAGCAACCACGCCCGCGACAGATCTCGGTCTGCGATGTCTGTCGCAAACGTCGTTTCGTGGGAGATCGATTTCGCTTCACGATCCGGCACAACCGTACGATCGTCGATCCCGCGAGCCAGCTTCCAAAAGTGCTCGCCCTGACTTCCGAAGTCTTGCCTGAGCGTTTCAACCGAGCGTTGGCGAAGTTGCTCGATCGTGTGAATGCCAAGTCGATCGAACACGCCACCGGTGACCTCCCCGACGCCCCAAATCCGTCCCACCGGCAACGGATCCAGGAAAGATTGGATTTGATCGGGCGGGACGACGACGAGGCCATTAGGCTTTCTTACGTCACTGGCGATCTTCGCTAAGAATTTGTTCGGGGCAACACCTACAGATGCGACGAGCGACGTTTCCTCCATGATCTCGTCTTTAATCAGGCGAGCGATTTTTGCGGCGGTGCCAAACAGTGATTCACATCCGGTAACGTCGAGAAAGGCTTCATCAAGCGATAGCGGTTCAACGAGCGGTGTGTAACGGATGAAGATGTCCCGGATCTGGCGGGAGACTTCGGCGTAATAACTCATCCGAACGGGCAAGACGACGACATGCGGACAGAGTCGCAACGCTGTGGACGTCGCCATGGCACTATGCACGCCAAATTTACGCGCCTCGTAGTTTGCTGCTGCGACAACGCCACGCCCCTCGGGAGTTCCCCCAACAACGACCGGACGCCCGACCAATTCAGGTCGCTCGCGTTCTTCGACGGATGCGTAGAACGCATCCATATCAACGTGCAGGATCATTGTGGGGATGTCTTGGTCGGTTCGAGTTTGATCCTATCGACGGAGGCTACGAGATGGACGTTAAGTCGATTGTTAAAATAGTCGGCAAGTACCTGCGATACCGGACGATCCGAAACGTTCTCGGGATTGGGCGGTCGGATGTCCCACCCATTGGTTTGCAGTACGAGGCGACGTTCGAAATTGAGAACGTCATTTACGGAAAGGGGTAACAAGATCGGTCGATACGAATGGCAGCCAATTCCGCGTAATTGAAGGCGATCAGTCTCAGCGTGTATCGAATCACGCAAACTGGGGTCGATCCATGCCAGTGCGTGTCGATCGGGTTGCCCATCGAAACCACCACAAAACTCGCGAGCGTTCACGGTTGGTTGAAATGATGCGAATGCAACCAGAACGATTACTTCGAATGGGAGCAACATTTTGTTGATGCCGTTAAGTGTTGGAGTCGGCTCAATTGAATAGCGTGACTTTTACCGTCGAACCGGCGGGAAGTTACAGGTGATTCTACACTATTGCAGTTGGTGTCCCGGTGATAGTAGTTATCTGTCCTGGTGTTCACCGGGTGTGACTCCAATAGTACGCACGGCCAGACAGTCTGTCGTACAAAGTGTGCTGACCGCGGTCCTCCTCGGTCCAACCGTACTCGATTCCGTCCCCCGTCGAGACAGCGTGCCCCTCACCCGTCGGCTCGATATAGAAGATGCTCCCACTTCGGTCTGAAATCAACGAGATGCCGCCAAACGTCCGGCTCCATGTGTTGAAGTTTGCTTCGGTAGTTTGAAAACTGAACGCTGTATTTGGCATGTAGCCATAATCATAAAAGTCGATGTCGGAAGCGTCCTCAGGCAGACCGTACACCGGCGAAGCGTCGCGGGTATAGCCGTAGCCGTGAGTGGGGCGGTTCCAAATCAGGACGAAGCAGCCCCCGACTACCAACAGGCCAGCGAACGCGATTAGATTCCGTGCTCGGGGCATTCCAATTTCAGCTTATAAGACTGGATAGCGAAGAGGTGATCAGACGCCGCAACAGAGAGACCATTGCCGTATTTCATTGCGACGGTGTTTCTGTCTGTTCCGAGTTATCTGCCAAGACGGTCAGACCCGGACGATTCACGCGAATGGCGTCAATAACGCCGTGCCCGTCCAAAAAGCAGTTGTCAGAAATTACCCACGGCTTTGAAAAGCGATTGGCGAGGACAATTGTCTGGCGACCGCCTTGGTGCTTTAACGCGACGGACTGTATTTCCAAAAACGACACCACGCTAGACGATGGCCAGAACAGTCCATCTTCGCACCATGATATCGTGTCCGCCTCCACAATGACAAATGAGCTTGGTCTGCGAATCAGCAGGGCGACAGCACCCACGATCTGAAAAGCCGCCATATGATAAGCAATCCAGAAGTTGCCGGATGATCCAGCCCCCAAAAAAGCAATCGCCAGAACGATCGTGACAGCCATTGCCAGCCAATACTTTCGGTTGTCAACAGGTCGTTCGAATACGAGGCGATCCATTCGTGATTTTCAGCCGGAAAACGTGGAGGTGACGTGGACCATCTCACGAGCGAGATGCAGATCTTCCACCTTCCCAAAGTCTTGGAAGACAATTGGTGAGCCGAGTTCGCTCAGTCGTTCCTCGACTTCTTCAGGGGTCATTGGCACGCGTTGTTCAAGTTACGTCGGCGAACGATGCTATCATCCCCGGTTGGACCGGAGATAAGGGCGAGAGAAACGAATTATCGCTGGGTGTGCCTTCGACTTCTTCAGCGAGCGGGCGTGCTCTCGCCGGTTCGGCGGGTGCTTGTCGCTGGCATCCCCCGTCTGTATTGGATCTAGCTTTGCAAGTTTGGGATCCTGTTGCAAGCAGAATTCGATGGCACAGATATTGAAGTGCGAGTAGGCGACTGCGATGATCAACCATGGCCGTTTGTAAAGGTTCATGCGCAGACATCTTCATCCGATGAACTCGTTTCTCAGCGGTCGGCCCGGTGAGAAAAGAAACTACCCGCGTTCGCGGCAGAAAACGCCTACGCGTTCTCATCGATTCGACAAGCTTGTCTCACCCACTCGTGAGATATTCTCGCTGGTGCCCGATCCCCGGTCAACAAGAACGGGGAAAGCACTCCTTGAGGAAGGGACGCTGGGTGCGACTGCGTTCCTCGGCTGGTGAACCGTTGGAACGCACGATGCCGATAAGGGAGGGCAACGCAGCTATGGGCAAGCAACTTCGACGGTAACAATGTGTCTCTCAGCCCCGCACGCTAAAATCCGGATTTTGCTTTACCTTCCGGGTTCGGTGTTCGAGCAGAGGCAACGACGCCCGTCAGATCACCAGCGACTCGGCCTGCATGCCACGCGGCTTCTCTATTCATCGAGTGGATCCGACGAAGCAATTGCCTTAGATCAGGTGAACGACCATGCCGCAGTGAATGTAAAGTGTTTGAGGAGCTCCGCCCGCCTGGATTCATTGCCAGCTTTTCTTTCACGCATCCGATAGCTAAAGAAGAAACTGATTTCGGCCCGTGAATCGCAGCCTGAACCCCGGAATCCATTCAAGTTCGTCGTTGCTTTCAATGTTTCGGTGAAGTTGCGATAGAGTTTCTGTTTGGAAGTTGGATCTGTCACAATCTAAGGTCGTGCTGAATCGCAGGCTACGTTTTAGGAACAAGCCGGTTAGTCGAAACGGATTGCCGGAGGAGCAGAACCTAGCTTCCGAATGTCGTCGTTATCGCTTAGCTCTCCAACAACCGGTAGTACCGTTCCCCACGCCCATACAAAGATCACGTCCATGAAGGTCGTCATTGGACCGTACCTCTTCTTGATGAACGAGCGGACATTCTGGAAGCGTAGTTGGAAATGCGGATATGACTTCGCTTCATCATCATGCCAATACAGACCGCTTGGTAGATCACGGCAGCAGTCTGCAAGCCAGTTTGAAAGAAGGGAGAATGCGATTCCAGCGGCTCTCATGGCTGCGTCTCGAAGCGTCGCATGATCATCTTTCGAAAAATCCAATGCTGCGAACATTAGCCTGACAGCGAGCTGATCCGCATCCAATTCAGTCTGCCTTTTACGAGCGATCCCGTGAATACCAGACAGCTTTTCGTCCGTCTCGCAGTGTCCGAGAATGACGTGTGCAAACTCGTGGGAAACCAAAAAACGCTCCGCATAATTTAGAAGTTCAGAATAGAAATCCAATTGAAGTTGACAGCCGGGGGTTGGTTGGAATGTTGCCTGGGAAATGTCTCCAGACCTTAGACATTGATAGATATTTGCAATCGCTTTCATCGCGTATTCTTTCGACCAATTCGATGAAGCGAAGCCAAGTCGCTCGGCAAACGGCGTAGGCATCTTCTCGTCATCCTCACTCACCATGACTAGATGCGAACTATGGACGAGCACCTTGGCAACTTGGTGAAGAAGTTGAATTAGTTCGTAATTCACAAGAATCAGATAGCCGCCGTTCACCTTTTGAGATGACGCATTAAGTGAGTGAGATGGCAGGCCACCTACCAACACTTGGCCTTCCCAAGATGCCTGGATAATCCTCGCGTCGGCCTCGACATCAAGCTGAATCGGTTTCAGCACAAGATCGTATTGCTCTTTTCTCGTTTTCCCCTGCACAGCAATCGCTTGCTCAATCATCTCATCGGGTACGCCAGCGGAACGCATTGCCTTTTGCACCCCCTCAACATCAATCGGTATCGCTTCATTTGGGTCAAAGCCGAGATCGCGAATTGCGTTAAGATACGTAGTATCAATTTCAGTCATTATTGATGCACACCCGTTATTCCCGCCGATGCTGCCTGTCCGTAAAAAACTTCGATGTCGGTCCGTTTGCCTTTAATCAAACTCTGCTGGCAAACCACGGGAACACACTTGAAGGACCTGAAATCGGTAAGGATACAATCGCGACCTTTTTAGATGCTTTGAATCGCCAATGCTGCCCCGGGTCGTTGCCAAACTAATTTCTCGCGATCACTACTGGATTGCGAAAACGCCAGATGGTTTCGATGAGCCGCCTTCATCATTGCATCATTGACGCGTTACGTTTCGGCATCCGCTTCACCGCCGAATTTGTCGATCCAAGCGTTGGGATTCAGACCAAGGTCCGCTCCTGTGATCTCTCGCAACATTGCAATTATTTGCCTCTCGGCGTTCGACCGCGACCGCTCTACAGTTCTGTCTAAGGGTGATCCAGCCGTTTGTTTCGTTCCTGAAGGGTAGTAATTGTGGGCCGATTCGAGAAATCCGATCGCACTTTTCACATCAGGTGGTTCTTGGTGAATTGCCTCGGAGGCCTTTTCAACCATTTCGGCGAATAGCTCCGTTCTGGTCATCTGCAAACGACACTTGAATCGAGGTCCACACGCCATCAACGACTTTCCATGACAGAGCCGCGACCAAGACGACGAGAATCGCGACAGCAAGGGTGGGCGTGCGTTTCATTGATCAATCGAATACGACCACTGAGTGAGTAGCGGACTCCCTTGCTGAGGAAGTGGGGGCGGCAAAATGGCAAAGTCAACCGCCGTAGCGGAGAGCACATTACTCTGATTCATCGCAATCGTTATCCGCTCTCAGAATGGCTAGCAACCCAACTGCGACCAATGACCCAGCAAGGTAAATCATAAGAGAGATATACTCCGGAACCCAGGACAAAGGAACGGTGATCGAATCAGGGGCGATTGAGGCCAACGCATGCGATGCCAACGCCCCAAGGATAAATCCAACACAACCCACTACAGCTGATGAATCCGGTCCAACACGGCGGACCCGCAAACTGCACGTCGATAGTGTAGCGTGCCCAACCCAAGCTATAGCCCCAATGCCTGCCCAACAGGCCCACATCAATGCATCGGATTGAAACGAGGTAAAGGTCTCAGCAACGCCAGTCAGGATGAAGCAGAGAAACGTCGTAGTCGATGCGAAAGCGGCGAAGAAAACGACGGCGTGCCGTAAGTAGTATCCGCGACTTGGTAAGTCTTGATGCAACCGAATGTCGCCTGCAACTTCGGTCGACCGGTAGGGATTCATAGCATTCGCCTTGTATGTTTCAGCCGGATAACTACTAAGTTATCCGTCAGTAAGCTAGTCACGATCAGCGTTTCGCGTTTCGATGATCTCGGTGTCAAAAGTGCGATTGGCATGGATCGTCAAAGAAGCGATTCGGTCGTGCCGCATTAGTGACTGATAGCGAGTTTGCTTTCTTCCACGCCAATCCCAAAGATCCATTACTGCGAGTCTTTCATCTTCGTATTCGGTTTCCAACGTTATATTCGGGGACGTCAGTCGCCAAACCCAATCAGATTTAGGGGCGTTAGCGGTTACCTGCATTCCGGCACTCCTATCGTCAGCTCCCAAATCATGCAAAATGCGAGAAACTTCCGATTTAGGCATTCCAAGTTTGAGGGTCATTGCGGTTGATCGTTCGGCGTCGACAGATGCGTTGGCCGCTGTTTCTAATCCAACCCGAGGCGAAACTTTGGGTTCGGAAAGCTCAACGGGCTGTCGCGTGCATCCACCAACCAACGCAGCGAGAAGGGCAAGTATCATGAAAACCTTGGACATGTGATTTCAGGCCGGATAACGATGTAATTACCCCCGGTTGGTCCGGAGATAAGGGCGAGAGAAAAGTGTCACCTCCAGTTGCACCTTCGGCTTCTTCGGTGACAGATGTGGGGTGTTATCGCCGGTTCGGCGGGAACTTATCGCAGGCCCCAGTCTGTCTCGGTCTAGCATGGCAAGTTTGAGATCCGGTTGCAAGCAGAATCCAACGGCACAGGTCGCGAGGGGCGAGCAGGCGACCGCATGCACGAGCATCATGTAGAGAATAGGGGACTCAACCGTCGCGTCGGTGAAGTCAAATCCACGCTGATAATTCGCCGTCTTCGCGATCAGCTGAAACCTCATTGAGCTCGGAGAAGTCTGGGCTCCATGGGTACCTTCGTGGGTCAACGCATGCGGCGTTAGAACAGAGCTTCAGGTGATACGTTGGGCATCAGCTTGGCAGCCAGTTCCGCAATCTCAGCATCCATTAGACGCTGCAGCTTCCATCTGCGTACTAGGCTTGCGGCGTTCCATTCGTCTGCGTACTTCGCCTCAACAAGTCGCCGGGCGTCTGAATCAACTCCTGCGGCGACGTTCGAGTAACCATTGGCGACAATCCCCGAGCGGCACGCAATCGTCGCTCTGCGCGACGTTGGATCGTTACCTGAGTGTTTGGGCGTCATTATTTTCTGCCACAGGATCAGAGGGGTTTTGTTCATTTAACGGCGGCACCGCGTCGAGTTTTGGGATCATGCCAAGCATCGGGGAATTCTGATTGGAAAAACGTGAGAATCGATTTCGCTGAACAGCGTTGGCCGTCATTGGCCCCCGCGACCGGTCAGCCGTTTGGAAACGCGTTGTCGACGGTTGCGGGTCCTTCGCTTGGTTCATTGGCTTTCAGGCGATCCAAGTACTGGTAGATCATACCATTTGGGTCGCTCCAGTATGCGTGCAAAGGCGAACCATCTGGCCTCGTCACGGGCGTTGGATTCTGAGGATTTGCGGTGTCAAATGACCAGTCGATCTTGATCGTACGTCTCATCCGTCCCATGTAGTCGGGCTCCTCGGGGTGGCGTCCCCGCAAGAACAGCTCAGGTTCACTTTCAATGGCGGACTGAAAGTCATCCCAGCTGTTGTGCCAGTCATTGTTGTGGGAACGCATGTACCAAAGCAGTATGTCACCGGCATCCCACGCAGCATAAGCCTCAGGAATGTGCCACCACACGTAGGCAACCCGGCCAACGAACCCGGCACAAAGGGAGAGGATGAACAGTCCAGCGATCAACCATGGCCGTTTGAAAATGTTCATGCACAGACCTCTTCATCCGATGAACTCGTTTCTCAGAGGTCGACCCGGTGAGAAAAGAAACTACCCGCGCCCGCAAGGCTTGTCTCACCGACTCGTGAGATATTCTCACTGGTGCCTGACCCCCGGTCAACAAGAACGGGGAAAGCACTTCTTGAGGAAGGGATGCTGGGGGAACCAGACGGTCGGGATCCTGGCTTCTGAATGGTAGGAGTGGGCTTACCTGGGAGGGAATAAACTTCGCGACGAGCACCTCAACGCTGCCGGAGAGATTTTTGAACCGGAGCGTCAAAATCCGGTTTTTAAAATCGTTCTCGGGCTTTGCCTCTGATCGGAGGCAATAACGCCGGTCTGGATCGCTGGCAAATCGCTCCATGTCGATTCTCGTCAAAGGAGCCCAGTGAAGCGATTGAGTTTCGGTTCAGAATGCTGGTGATAGAGCGGATCGATGCCCCAAGTCGCTTGCGAGAAGAAGCGGTGGTGATCAGAGAAGTGTCCGTTGCCACCGGAGTCGCTGGAAATCATCAGATCGGTGACAAAGCGATGCCGAACTGAAAGAATCCAGCCACTCATTAGCGGGAGAAACGTTTAGAAGTTGGTGTTATCGGTGAAAGCTGGGGAGAACGTGTGAAGCAGCGTCTCGAACGAACTTGAAGTCCATGGTGGGCGGATTGCCATCTCTCAGCCAACGCTTTCGTGTGGTGGGCGAGTGCCGGGTGCGATCGTGCAGAAGGCAATCATCGGAGCAGCATCCACGATTTTCCCTACATCGCCTCGCCGAAACTATACAAATCCGGAACATCTTATTTGCGCATTTTGGCAATATCCTGCTCGCTAATCGACCTGGCTAACCACTTTGATACCGAAACCAGACAGATTCGACTGGATCAGCGACCGCTTTCAGGACTTAGTGGCCGTCTCTGGCAGCCACTGTAAAAACACTTCTTGAACATTGTCGCCACGACTACCAGGCGTTTAAGGCGTGCTTGTCGGTGAATTCGGCAATCGGATCGCTGGCTAGATCTGCATCTTCAAAGGGGGAAATCGCGAAGGTGAATGCCAGACATCCATTGCCAACTCGATCAGTATGTCTTGCCGATCATCAATACTTTTCGCATCCCAACGGTCAAATGACCGCACCTTTTGTTGATACGGTTGATGCTGGAGTTTTTCCGGCGACTCATAGCTCAACAATGCCACTTGCCAGATAGTCTTTACATTTCCGGTACTCGACCGGCGTCACCAATCTTAGACAACTATCGAATTTTGACTCTAGCACTTAAATTGGCGTTCACTAAACACCGCTCGTGCGGTACAATGTTAAGTGAGTAGAGTTTGTTTAAACGGGAACTTTAAAGGGTGTAGTCCATTGGCTTGGGAGAAACGCCGAAACGGTCGGAGATATTTTTATCTTTGCCAACGCATGCCGGATGGCCGAGTTCATAAACAGTACTTCGGCAAGGGACTGCGGGCTGAGATGGAATCGCTGCGTTTGGAGTCGAAGGCTTTTCAGAAGCAAATTGACAAGCAGCTTCGAGAAAGAATCGTTGAGCTCGAGTCGATGGCAGAGGATTACGCGAGCTCAACACATTTACTCTTTAAAGCCCACCTTTATTCGACCGGATATCACAACCCAAAAAGCCGAGGATGGCGAAAGCGACGGAGCGTTCAGATGATTAAATCTGCAGAGTGCGAGAATCAGGAGCAGGGAGACAGCGATTTGGAACCAGGTGAATTGGTTTCCGAGCAAGCGAATCTGGAGGAAGTGGTTCGCCGGTGTAGTAACGGTGATCGAGACGCGTTAGTCACGCTTCGCCGAGCGATGCAGGAAGATCCAAACCTCTTCAGCCAACGTGGCCACATCGCTACTAAGGTTCAAACGGAATGGGTTCGAGCCATCTCCGGCAATGATCTGTTCGAGCGAGAGGTGATATTCAAGAGGACGCGAGAGCTTCGGCAAGGATTGATCGAAGAAGGCACCGGCAGCCATCTGGAGCGACTGATGGTCGACCATGTGGTTGCCACGCATCTTGAGCAGGGCTTTCACGGCCTGATGGAGGCGAGGTGCGTCGGTAAAGGCATGGAGTTGCCCAAGTTCGAGGTTGAAGCGTCACAGCGTGCTGCGCGCCGCCATGAGAAGGCTCTCGCGGCTTTGACCACGATCCGTGCTCTTGCCCCGCGAATGGAGTCGCACGTGGAGCTGGTCAGTGAGGAACCCACTGAAGAAAAGGCTTGCGAGCAAACCACATCGCATGCTTATGCTTATGCTGAGAACAACCGTATGACAGCCGTTTTCGATAGGACACGACATCCGGTTCCATTGAACTGATCAAGCCGCGGGCAACCATTGCGACACCTCGTCTTGAGCACGCTTGGCTACGCTTCGGCCTGTCTGCCAACCGCCCTCAACACCTGGCGAATAGCCAATGAGATTTGAATTCGCGTCTCGACAGCCTGACCGACGCCGAACTAAAAGAGTCCAGAGATGCGGGCGCCTTCAGAATCGGCTTAACGGTCCGGAATGCTTGGCAGTTGCATGATCACGACACGACTATCCGCCGGGATGCACTGGCCAGGGAAGGGTTTGGCGACGGCGGCTACGATCCCCTTTGCGGCGATTCTATCGGCAGTCTGATCATCGAGAAGGCTCAAGAGTTACTACGCGGGGAGTTGGCAAAATGACCTCTTACGAAGACGAGGAAGACCGACGCGACCGCGAAGAGGATGAGCGGATTTGGCGCGAGCGAAAGCAATACCTTCAGTCGCGAGTCACGTCTGAAGACTTCGCATTCTTCCTTCACGAGATCGAACAGATCGAGGCAAGAGTTCTCGGCCAGGGACTCGGCGGCGATCACGACCAAGGTGAAGCAGACGCGTTCATTTTCGCGGCGATGCGGAACGTCTTCTGCAGTGGGTACATGGCAGGGCTCGACGCAACAAAACGTGATTGAGCAGTTCCAAGTCCAGACGGGGGTTACGATCCGCAACGTCTGGGGGTTCTACGAATCACGTTCGCCGACTGGCCACCGAGAGCGAGCCGTGCGGCTATGATCCGCTCGACGTCGATTCAGTTAGTAGCATGATCATCGTGAAAGCGTGGGAGCTGAATCGTGGAGAGACGGGCGGCAGGGAGTGACTTCATCCGACAAGAACGGAATTTCATTGCGAAGATCCGCATCAACAAGCCCAGATCCATTGGAGTCAACCTCTGAGCCCAGGCACGGAATCCGCCGATAGTATCCTCAGGACGTACCTTGTGATTTCCGCCGGGCACGGGCAGGTCAAGAAGGTGCGCGCAGAACTGCGCGCGTGCTCACCAAACCGGCAGAGTCGGGTTCCTGAAGCCCAGCGATCTAGCCTTCGAGCGGATCGGGAGCCTCTTCAAGGATCGGCTGGGCAAAGGCGACTACGACGGTGGTCCTGACCCAGCAATAGGATCAGGGCTTCGTTCTATTGGGCCCGGTGCTGTCCGTCAACTAACCGGGCGTTAAGCCTGAAAGGACGGCGGTCTCCAGCCTTAGCGCGAGCGTAGTCGAAGCGATGAAGTTCAGGCCATATGCAGGCCATGTCGAGACGTCTTCGCAGCTTGGGCTGACAGGCCGTTTCAGGGTCGCCCAGCTACCTTCCGTCCTCCCAAAGGTATCACCAAGAGTATCACCGAAGGTATCACCAGTGAATTGGCCAAAAAGGTATCACCAACCAGGCGATGTAAGTTCTTTGCTTAAAAGGACTTAGGTAATCGGGATGACAAGATTCGAACTTGCGACCTCTGCACCCCCAGTGCAGCGCTCTAACCAGGCTGAGCCACATCCCGTGTGGCAAAAGTGGCGCGTGGTCACGTGCCTTGCTTTTGCGACGACAAACTCTACCGCAACCGTGAGACTTTCGCTAGGGTGATATGGGCGCGCCGGACGATCGGTCAGCAACTGTTTTTACTAACGGAAAATATCGGATTTTCTTGATGACTGTTTCGGATCAGACGCACTTGCGAAAAAATAAAACGCGAGAAAATGGTCAGCCGACGTACTCTGACTCTACCCCACAGACGCGGCCAGTCTCGGTGTTACCCCAGCGCTCTGCCGGTGGGCGTCGAGGGACATTTTCGGGGCCATTGCGGCAGTATTGGCCGCTGCTCATCTTGGGGATTGCCCTCGGTGCAGGCGTGGCGGTGTATGTGGGCAATGGGAAGAACCCGGAGGCGGGACAGGCCACCCAACTGGCTGCCCGCCCGATTCCGCCGCGTTATTCACCCAATCGAGCGATCGGCTATCTGCGGGCGATCGTGGAAATGGGGCCGCGGGTTACTGGCAGTGAAGCGATGTCCAGGCAGCAGGCGTTTCTCACCGAATTCTTTACTCAGCAGGGGGCGGATGTCTCGTTACAAAAGACAAAGATTCGCCATCCGCAGAGTGGTGAAAGCGTCGATATGGCGAATCTGGTCGCAGCTTGGTCTCCCGAGCGTCCGATCCGATTTCTCTTGTGCGCCCACTACGACACGCGGCCGTTTCCCGATCAAGATCGCAAGGATCCCCAGGGCGTGTTTGTCGGCGCAAACGATGGGGCCAGCGGCGTGGCGGCGTTAATGGAAATGAGTCACCAGTTCGCGGATTTGCCCGACAATATCGGAGTTGATGTAGTTCTGTTCGATGCCGAAGAATTCGTTTTCGACGAGCGGCGCGACGATTATTTCTTGGGGTCGATCTTTTTCGCCCAGCAGTACCTAGCATCGCCACCTCCGGTGCCGTACCAGGCGGGCGTGCTGCTCGACATGGTCGGCGATCGAGAACTGCAGTTGCTCTATGATCGTGCCAGTTTGAGGTACGCCAAAGAGGTGACCAAGTCGATCTGGGACACGGCGGCCAAATTGGGCGTGACCGCGTTTGTGCCCCGCACGCGGATGCAGGATATCCGCGACGATCACCTTCCTCTCAACCAGATTGCGAAGATTCCCACCGCCGACTTGATCGATTTCGATTATCCGCGACCGGGGTTTCGTGCACCCCAATACTGGCACACGATCGCGGATACGCCTGATAAGTGTAGCGGCATGAGCCTTGCTGCGGTAACTTGGGTGGTGCATCAGTGGATCGTCGATCAAGCTGGATCTGTCGATTAGCATGCGTCACTCTGCTTCTATTCTCGGTTTGGAATAACGGATCATGTTTGCCGGCGGATTGATCCTTGCGGCCACTCTTATCTTTTTTTCGGTCTGGCTGTTTCGATCCGAGCAACTCGGATGGCCCAATGATGCCTATGATGACCCAGCCGATGAAGCCTACCTCCGTCGACGCTCGCGTTCGCGACGTCACGTCAACGTGATGTTTTTTCTGTGCGGATTACTCATTCTCGGTGCCACGATGGCCACACCTGATCGCCGCGAGCTATGGCTCGGTTGCTGGATGAGTGCGGTGTTGGTCCTCCTCACTATCGTTGCGCTGGCCGGACTTGATGTCGCCCGCACAATGCTGCACCATCGCCACCGGATTGATCGGATAAAAAAGGGGAGATAAAAAGAAAGATTAAAGGCTAGAATGTTGAGGCTAGCGAACAGCGGACGTAGAAACCGGCATCGAGCTTGCGGCCGGCACGTTCGGTGAGGGTCATCCGGCCCGCTTCGACGTGGGGCTGGAGTCGGCCGATGCGGCGATGGCTAAGATTTCGGTGAACAAGATCGAGCACTTCCGCCTGATTCATTTCTGCCGAGTGGCCAGTCACGAGCAAGCGAAACGATTTTCCTGAAATCAATTCGAAACAGTCCTTCAGCAGTTCGGGAAAATCGCGGCCAATTCGCCATGTCTGAGCTTGCTTGGCCGGTCGTTTGTCCGGGGCCTTCGCTGTTCGCTTGCTCTTGGGGCCGTGACCGTACGCGGGCGGGTCCAAAACTATGGTATGATAACGATTGCCGCGGCGAATCTCTCGCTTCACGAAGGCTCCTGCATCGTCGACGAGGTAACGCACCGGCGCGTCGCGAAGTTCGTTGGCGATGGCAAGGCGCTTGGCCGCTTCGACATTTGGCTTGGCCGCATCGACGTGTGCGACCGACATGCCGCTGCTGGCCATCGCCATCGTGGCAGCTCCTGTGTAGGCGAACAAATTGAGTGCCTGGCGTTGGCGACTACGTGAGGGAGTAGAAAGCTCATTCGTCGGTGCCGTTTGCATCAACCATCGCCAATTATCCACCTGCTCGGGAAATACACCGATATGTCCGAACGGGGTTGGCTGGGTGGGAATCTGGATAGCGACCGCTCTGCTGGAGTCGCATACTTCCATCACAAGCTTTTCGGGCCAAGGTGTGCGGTGAGTCCACGACTGAGTTGCTGTATCGTAGCGACTATCGGCATCTACCCATGCGGCGGGATCTCGTGGCACCGCCTTTTCGGCCGCTGGGCTGGGGCGATCGATCAGTCGTCCCGCCAATGACTCCAGTTTGCGTCCGTTGCCAAAGTCGATCAGGTGGTAGCGACGGGACAAAGCAAAACCTGGGAACAGAGCTGGGAATTGTGAACAAGGTAATCGATTTCCGCCCCTTCCGGGATAGGAGGCTATGTCGTCGCATACTCGCTCTGCGGTCGGAGAAATCCATCCGCCGCTCGCTCATTCGCTCACCAGTTTTTTGGAATCATTGTCGATAAGCGAGTTTTTCGTTCGACTATTCCCTGTCGTTTGATTCACAATCGAAGCAAACCGCATCAGCACCAGGAGTGATGTTATGAAAGTCATGGTCATCGTCAAAGCCACCAAGAGTTCCGAGGCTGGTGAATTACCCAGTGAGCAACTACTCACCGAGATGGGTCAATTCAATCAAGCGCTGGTTGAGGCTGGCGTCATGAAGGCAGGTGAAGGGCTCAAACCGAGCTCGGCAGCCAAGCGAGTTCACTTTCACGGCACAGAACGCACCGTGACGGATGGGCCATTTGCGGAGACAAAGGAACTGATTGCTGGCTTCTGGGTGTGGGAAGTCGCCTCGCTTCAAGAAGCGATTGAGTGGGTTAAACTCTGCCCCAACCCCATGCTCGAAGACTCCGATATTGATCTCCGCCCGCTCTACGAGATGGAAGACTTTGCCGACCAAGACCCACAGGGTGCAATCCGCGAGCAAGAGAATTCGCTGAAGCGTGCTATCTCGCTGCAAGAGGCAATGATTCAGCCTTACCTCTTTTTCGCGGGGCGCTGCGAAGAGGCTCTCGAATTCTACGAGCGAGCGTTGGGCGCAAAGGTCATCATGAAGATGCGTTTTGATGAGTGCCCCGACGCGATTCCCGACGGCATGCTGCAAGCGGGTTTCGAACGAAAGATCATGCATGCGTCATTCTCCCTCGGCAAGACGACGATCATGGTATCGGATGGTTGCAGCGATCAGTCGAAATTCGATGGATTTCGTTTGACGCTTTCGGTGTCCACCGAAGCGGTTGCCGACGGGGCGTTTAATGCACTCGCCGCTGGCGGCCAAGTCGACATGCCACTGTGCGAAACCTTTTGGGCGCGCCGCTACGGCATGGTGACCGACAAGTTCGGCGTGGGCTGGATGGTGATGGTCCCCGGCGAGATGCGGTGCGCTTGACGTTCTCCCGGGAGGACCATCGTGACACGATGGGTTCCTGGCTTCATTGGCGAGGTCCTGACGTCAGCAATTCAGTCAGAGGCCCCAGCGCGGGGACCCAACAATGGACCATCGGAGTGTTGCACCCACAGTCCTATTTCAAGAAGGTTCTCTCGAAGATGAAAGATCCGGTGACGGGCCGACGTTTGAAGTGGAGTTGGGGTGTGGATTTCTTTCACGCTTGTGAGTATGTCTCTCTGCTTGCTGCTTCGATTTTCGGCAAAGGTAGCGAACGAGCCAGCGAGTGGGCCGAGCAACAGCGTCACACACTACGTCACGAGGACGATGCGGTGAGCAAAGTAGTCGCTCGTGCTGCACAGCAGAAGCGTCGTAACGGTTTAAAAGGGACGAAGGACGACTATCACACCGCGATCAACTATCTAAAGAAGTACCGCAGCCACATGGACTTCGCTGAGCGAAAACGCAGAGGTGATCCAATCGGTAGCGGCATTACGGAGGCTGGCTGCAAAGTCATCTTCAACCAGCGGCTTAAGCAATCGGGAATGCGTTGGCATCGCCAAACAGGTCAGTACATTGTCGATCTACGCACCGCCAATCGCAGTGGGATCTGGAACCGCATCTGGGATCGGCTGGTGATGCCCCAGGCCGAGCTTCCACCGATAACTCAGACAAATCGATTGGAATCATGCTGAAACCCAAGGGAAACACGTGCTACCTGCCCGACTGCACCCCCAAGATGATTTTTGTAAACCTGCCCGTAGCTCATCTGAAGGCGGCGATAGCTTTCTATGAAGCACTTGGTTTCGAGAACAACCCTCGGTTCACCGACGAAACAGCCGCCTGCATGGTTTGGAGCGACGCGATCAACGTCATGTTGCTCACGCATGACAAGTGGCGAACGTTTACTTCCCGTGCAATCCCGCCGTCGTCGTCGAGCGAAGTGATGCTTGCTCTGTCATGCGACAGCCGCGAAGCCGTTGACACCCTCAACGAGGCAGCTGCTAGAAATGGAGGGATCGCCGACATCAACCCCATGCAGGATCTCGGCTTCATGTACAACCGCAATCTGGCAGATTTAGATGGACACGTGTGGGAAATGATGTGGATAGACTCAAGTGCGATGCAGGGATGATACGGCGAGAAAGCCATCGCATCGAAAGCTTGACCAAGCTAAAGTCGATCGTTACTGGGATGCACTAACTGCCGATAGTGGGACACCGACCCAGCGCGGCGGGCTCAAAGACAGGTACGAACGATGCGATTCTAGTCATCGCCAAAGCTCACTCGACACGCCCAGTCCATTGTGCGGCGGCGGAGATTCACACGACTTCCCTCAGGTTGATGTCGGAGCCTGAGCGAGCCGTCAATCCACGACTCGAGGTGCGAACACCGTTGAGAAGGTAATTCGCGTTGCAGAACTCACCCGGAAGGGGAGAGAGCGCCGAATAGCTGCTAATCGCCGATTGCACGTGGAGCGTGCCAGCGCCGCTTGCCCGTTCTTTTGGGGTCCGGTATCATCTACGATTCAATGCACGAAACGAGCGTCGACTCGTGCAATTTCGTGCTAAACATGCACGGAGCGGAATTGTAAAGAGCCGTAAATTACGGTGCGGGCGATTAGCTCAGTTGGTTAGAGCGCTGCTTTCACACGGCAGAGGTCACAGATTCGAGTTCTGTATCGCCCATCGTTGAAAAACTGATTATTCTTTATAGCCGAATCTAGCAAAAGTTACCGCCTGATGGTCAGGCGTGCGGCATTTTCCCGAGAGCGCAAAACGGTACATACCGTTTTGCGCGACCTTTCGAGAGGATGTTTCACGCATGCCAAGTCTGAAAACCGCTACCCCCAAGTACCGCAAGCACAAAGCGAGCGGGCAAGCCATCGTCACCATTGCTGGTCAGGACCACTACCTGGGCAAGCACGGCACGAAGGCCAGCCGGATGCTCTACGACCGACTCGTGGGTGAGTGGCTGGCATCTGGTCGACAAGCCGCCCCGGTCGAAGAACTGGCGTTGACGGTTACCGAGCTGGTTGCTCGCTACTGGAAGCACGCCAAGGCGTTCTATCGTCGCGTTGACGGCACCACAACCGAAACCGCTGAAAACATGCGGGCGACGATGCGAACGCTCAGGCAAGCCTACGGGGACGTGCCTGTCGATGAATTTGGACCCATCGCGTTGAAGGCGGTTCGGCAACGGTTCGTCGATGCTGGCCAGACTCGTGGGTATGTCAATTCTAACGTCGACAAGATCCGCCGTATGTTTCGGTGGGGAGTGTCAGAGGAGCTGGTCGACGAATCGACTCTACGCCGTCTGGAATCGGTCGATGGACTGCGGAAGGGCAAGACCGCTGCCCCGGACAATCCACCGGTCCCGCCGGTCGACGATGCGATTGTCGACCTGACGTTGCCCGAGCTGCCGCCTACCATCGCCGATATGGTGCAGATCCAGCGACTCACCGGCGCTCGCCCCGGTGAAGTGTGCATGATGCGACCCGTCGACATTGAAATCACCGGCGAAGTTTGGATCTACATTCCCAGCCGACACAAAACCGAGCACCATGACAAATCGAGGGCAATCGTCATCGGTCCCAAGGCACAAGCGATCCTGACGAAGTATCTCGAGCGAGATCCGGGCACGCATTGTTTCAATCCTGCGGAAGTGCTCGACTCACACCTCGTGGATCGGCACGCAAAGCGAGTTACGCCCCTGTCGTGCGGTTGCAAGCCGGGGAAACGGAAGCGACGGCGCAGCCATGCACCCGGCGTCTGTTACACAAACGATTCGTATCGTCGCGTCATCCATCGCGCATGCGACCGCGTCTTTCTTCCCCCATCGCCGCTCGCCCAACTTCCGAAGGAATCCCAGCGAGCACGGACACAGCGATTGAGCGAGCACCAACGCGAACAGCTAGCCAAGTGGCAGAGTGATAATCGGTGGTCGCCGAATCAACTACGCCACACGATGGGCACGGCGACTCGTGAGCGGTTCGGCATCGAAGCGGTTGCTGCCGTCTCCCTCTGCACAGAATCGCACACCCGACTGCGAATAATCCTGTGTTCGAGCGAGGAGCGAAGAGAACAATGCCTGCAAGCTTGACAGAAACGGCGAGAACACACCCTCTCGTGGGTGGGTGGTTGTACAGGGGTGTGTGGCGACCTATTCTCAGCGGTACGCGGACAAGATCACCCCAAAATCACATACTCACACCACGTACCTACCACTTGGCCACTCATTATTCGGACGATCGGACGCGTGAGTTTGTGTGCGAGTTGCTGGATTGCAGCACGAAGTTAGGAAACGATACGTGCTCCACTTGGCTCGCACTTTTCAGCGTTGCGATGATGGGTTGTCGCAGTGAGTTGACGCATGCATTTAAGTGCGAAACGCCCCCTAGATAGGCTGTGATCCGACAATAGTGGAGTGGCACGAGGCAATTCCCGTGATTGAAGTGAGCCGGTGCGGATCGGCTATTTTCAGTAAGAATCCTCACTTTACCGAACCGTTTTTCACGGGATCGGTCTATCCAGTCACTTGAAAAACGTTTAGTTAAAGCTATACTTCATGCCAGCCGAAGAAGTTCTTCAGGAATACTGCGACCTGCTTGAAGAGGGTCACTGGGGAAAGATTTGGAGTGTAAAAACTGACGTTCTACGGCGAATTTGCCCCCAGGCAGGTTCCGTGGAAGGCATGGTTGACCAAATGGCGGATAGCAAAATCGCTGTCTTCGCAGCACTCATTTCACATATTGCTGACCGTGGAGACACCGACTCTCACAAGTTTCGGAGTGAAGCAGACGGCCTGAAGGCAATTGCGATCAAGGGCAAGGAGCGTCAGATGTATCGCTATCCAGCTTTTCGCTTGAAGAACAACTGGGTTTTCGTGCACGGATTCGTTAAGGCCCGCAAAGCAAAGTGGGATGAAAAGCACACTGCCTGGGCAAACTTAGTTCGGATGGAAATTTTTACTAAAATAGGGGATGACGATGAGCAAGCTTAAGCAGCGTTTAGAGGCGAGCAAGGGAAGCCGCCGTTACTTTGAAACCAAGTTCATGCTTGAGGTCACTGATGCACTTGCTGACTGCCTTGAGGAGTCAAATATCAAGAAGAAGGACTTGGCGGATAAACTTGGTTTGACCAAGGGCCGAGTTTCGCAGTTCTTTTGCGGTGAGAAAAACCTTACTCTTCGCACGCTAGCAAGCATCCTCTGGGCATCTGGAAAACGTGGCCGGTTGATCATTGAGGATGTTGATCACGAACCGGCAAACTTTCACTTGCTCGACGAATGCTTCTTAACGGCATCACCCGGCTCTGCCTATACGTTCGATTTCGAATCGGAGTACTCTGAAAGCACGCTCTCGGCATGACACACAAACTAATTGAACTCACTAGTCAGGTTTCTCCTCACGCATCAGTGCGGAAGATTCGCATGACCTCTGGACAGTTCTTTGCCCCTGAGACTGTGCCAGAGACAAGTTCGGTCCAATTCGCGATTTCAGCCAAGCATAAACCGGCCGAGGACATGAAGCAGCCGGTCTGCAATGTCAATTTTATGCTACGTACAGTTGAGAAGGACGGAGATCATACGGAAACAGGGCTGCGGATCGTGGCAGAGTACGAAGTTTCGTTTTCAGTTAAAGGGGAGCATGAACCAGAAGCGATTGACGCGTTCGCACGAGTGAACTCCGTCTTCATCGCATGGCCATATTTGCGAGAATTCGCACAGACTAGCACCTGCAGAATGGGGCTTCCTCCACTAACCCTACCCCTAATAACAGCACCGGCGATTGCTCGACATCTCTCTGAAGATGTGTCAATTGATTCGGAAGTACCCCAAGACGCTGACGCAGATTCTAGTGAAGGCTAGCCCCTACTGAACGCCCGGGGTCCGATCCTGTAGGCAGTTCCCACTACGCGAGGACTACGTTCCATGAATGAACTCCGCTGTCTCTCTGTTCGCCAACCGTTCGCTTGGGCGATCTGTGGGAACGTGAAAAAGATCGAGAACCGAACATGGACGACTCAGTATCGTGGTTTGGTTGCGATTCACGCGTCCCAAAGCCCGCAGTACGTCAATGAGCTGATACGTGACTTGGCTCCGGGGACGCTCAAGCGAGACTACTTTGCGTACGGAGCGATCATCGGGTTCGCCGAGATCGATGACATCATCTCGTTTGGACCGACCGTTGAGAACGATCCCTACGCGTTCGGTCCGTACTGTTGGAAGATGAAGTCGGGTCGTTTTTGCTGCGATCACCGAACCGGCGATGGCGACCCCTCTGGCGGTGGTTGTCGGGCAATCGCGAGTGATATATCATCACAGCTAAATCATTAGCAATGCGGTGTAATCATCTATTCCGAACCGGTTGAACTGGCTAAAAACGGGTTATTCGACAGGGCGCTATGCCAAAGCCATTCTTCTCGCGTCTTGTCAATTATTACAACTCGGTTGCCGCCGTCCTGCGCGGCGAATCCGACGCTGCCGACATTTTCCCCAACACTACTGACAAAGGTGGCGCACGCGAACAGTTGTACGTTGACTTCTTGCAAGATCATCTGCCATCAGCGTGCAATGCGAAACTCGGCGGGTTTGTCTTCAACCAAGCGGGGGAAGAATCCAAACAGATCGACGTAATCGTCTCAACAGATATGTGTCCTCAATTCAACGTTGGACAAAAGTCGTTTGCTTGTATCGATGGAGTACTTGCCGTCGTTTCGATCAAATCGATGCTAGACTCTGCTGGCATTCGTGACGCGATCACGAACATTGCTTCGGTGCCACAACACCGCATCGATTACCCTTGGAACAAAATCGTCATCGACGATCCGATGATCGCCATGTGGCCGCTGAAAATAATCTACGCCATTGACGGTGTATCGGTCGAAACCCTGCAGGAGACAATCTCTGAATTCAATCATCCAAAACAACGGATCCCAAAAAACCGCCTCCCTGACGTGATTCACGTAGCTGGCAAATACTCATTGCGCCGGTCATGGGTCGATATTGTTCACGACGGACGAAAGATTCCCGCTTGCAGTTATGGTACGTTTACCGCTGAGGTGGACGCGGCGTGCCTCGCCATTGTGGTCGAACGAATCCAACAACTGTGTCTCGCCTCACGGTTCATTCCCTACAATTTCAGTGACTACGTCTACCGAATGTTTTGAATGGAACCTCCGGCAATTTGATCCGAAACGTCGAATGACAAACGGTTGCAAATGGAACCGCAAGCTGACAGGAAGCAACAACCACGGGTTCAATCCATGACCTAATTGTAGAAATCAATGAGATTCCGAAACTGCCGCAATCCAATGGCGTCATGCTTGAGTTGCACTATTTCCAGCCACCGATACGTAGTTTCGTTTTTAAAGATTAAGAATCGAAACCGAATCGACATCATTCATCCCGCCGGATTGATCGTTCCCACGTTCGCGATTTGTGAGCCCGAAGATTGCAACCTCCCCGGCCTAATTGACATCGAACTATACGGCCGACAGTTTGCGTGTGGCGAATCTCGTTTCTCGCTTTCTGGCCCTGGCGAGAAGCCCTCGTCCGGCGGATTTTGAGGGCGAAACAAGCCTTGACTACTGAACAAAAACAGGGATAGCAATGCCGTGCATGGGAGTGGCGAACTCACGTTTTATGACAATGGAAAATCTTACGTCGCCACACCGTGACTGCCGACGTTATTCGACTTGAATTTGGCTGTAGCATGATTCACGAATCACTTGGAATTCACCATTATTTCTACCCTCCGTGCGAGATTCGCAAATGCCTAGCTTTATCTGCGGTACAAACCGAAACAACTATGGTATCGGAAACGTTGAGCTTGAGTCGCTGATGCACACTAAAGAGTGCGCAGCAATGTGGGAATATCCGCCGGATTCGGGCACTCAAGTGAGCCATCTTTCTCACATGCAAGCTGTCGATGTCGGCGATCTCATATTTATGTTTGCGTCGGGTGGAATCGTTATCGGCGTTGGCAAAGCAACGGGCGGCGCCATCGGGCCTATTGCGCCGGGGAACGCACGCGATTGCGCGGACTAGATTGGGGGGGAGCGGAATGGCAAGTTCCCGTCGTTTGGCTTCGATGGCAACCAGATGAATCGTGTGCGTTTAATAGTTTCAATGCCACGTTTTTCCGTCTGCGCGATCCTACGTGGACCGATCGTCGGCGTAAGCTGATGGAGTTTTTTGACCTCACTGATGATAATGGAATTGTTGTCGATTCGATCGCTGACTTTCCGCCACCCCAGACGGACGAAAAACCAATGAAGATTTGACTTCGCGTATGTGCGACGGTTGAGTCACTTTCTTCTACGGTTTGCTTCGTTCGTCGCGGTCTCAAGGGTGATCGCTAGCAAAATCCATTCCATGAACCGACATTGCGAAATCAGCGTTGTTGAAGTGGCGATCGGAGCGGACAAAGCCTTTTGCGTAATGCATTGGGACGCCAGCAAGTAGTTTGGCTGTGGATTCTCGTTTTTGCTTTTTTGCTTTTTTTGAAATGGGTTGACGCAAATTAACTATATGCCTCATGGAAGCGAGACGCGGGTTGCGGGTCAAGAAACGGGAACGGATGGCATTTGTTCGGATGCTGTGATCCTGGCCTATCTTCCCCATGGCATCTCATACACGCTCTCTGCCCCTCCCCTCCCTACTCCATCAACAATGCTGCCCTCATATTCTGCGCCGCTGTCAGTGCAGCCTGTGTGCTCTCCTGGCCCTGACGCTCTCGCGTGGTAGCCATGCCGCGCCATTCCTACTGACTGCACCCAGCGATCGAGACACTCAGCCCTAGAACGGAGAGACCATCCGATCTTGGGTAGCAGGGTGCCGACAATCCACTCACTCCGCCCGAATTAAATGCACCCCAAACTTTTTTTCGGTTTTCAAAAACCCAGCAAATCGCCGCACCAAACACAAAACCGCCACGTGGCGGTTTCTCTACAGGGGGGTACCGGGTCGAAAATGAACATGGGATGCACTCGGCTCGTGTGACGTTGATCTCGGGGACGTCACGAGGCGTGGCACGGTAGCCCACAACGCTGCGAGCACTCATGGTGAGATACTCGCAGACGCTGGGGGCTACGTGCTCGGCTCGGACGACACTGCGTCTACTTGCTCCCTGAACGGAAGGCTTGCCGTTCTCGCTTCGCTGTCGGGTCAGGGCGTCGTTGAGTTATCGGGTAAGACCTATTTATTACCTGGGGCCTCACGATTCGCCAGCAAGCAGAGCAAAATACTTCGCCTTGCTCCAGATCTACCACGAGAATGATCTGTCCATGGCAGACGACTACTGAACCACTCATCAGAAAGAGGTGCGGGTCATCTTCACGGGGTCACTTATGGATCGTCGTCCGCCAGTGAACTGATACTCATCTTTGAGTCGTTCCCAAATTCGGACGTGTCGTTGCTTACGGGGTTGCTTCAAATCATCAGTGAGCCACTGACGGATCATCGGCATGAAGGGATCGAGTTTGGGTCTTGGCCGCCCTGGCTCGATCTGCATCGCGGGTGGTCTCACGCACAATCAGGACGCTGCAAGTCGCATGGCGAAGTACGTATCGCGACGTACTGCCAAGAAGGACTCGCGTCAACAGACCACTATCGCTGTCACCGGTCATTACCAAATCGCAGCCGTGTTCTTCCGCGTGGCGGATCAGAGTCTCGCCAGTGTGCTCCGCTTCGACGAGGTGCGTTTCTGTGTTCACGCCGATTGTTTGCAAGGTGGTTTCCAAATTGAGCAATTGCCGAAGCGCATCCGTCGTCAGCGACTTCCAATAGCTCGAGGCTTTGAAGCGAATGTCTTGACGATAGAATGTGTTGAGGCTGGGCCAGCGACTGAACGAGTCGATGCGAATTCCTCTTGCGCGGTACGGCGCGTGGCGAGACAATGAGCGCGAAATGGATTGTTCGTCGACCGCTGACGTCGTGGCGCATCGTTTGCATCTTGGTCGCCCGTCTGGAAAACGTAATTCCTCAACGCAATGTCTCGTCGACAATGACCACTCAGAGCCTCGATAAGATTTTCCGGTCGAGGAGTGTTGCAGTGATTGGAGCAAGCAACCGGATTGGCAGTGTCGGCAACACGGTCATCCGAAACTTGGTGGGCAGCCGTTTCAAAGGAACGATTTTCCCGATTAATCCCAATCATGCAACGATCGAAAGCCTAACTTGCTTTGGATCGCTGTCGGACATTTTATCACCGTTAGATTTGGTGATCATTTGCACGCCCGCGTCCATCGTCGCTGACGTGGTACGACAGTGTGGAGAGTCGGGCGTAGGTGGCGTGGTGATCCTGACCGCCGGCTTCCGCGAAGCGGGAGCGGAGGGTCATCTTCTGGAGGCCGAACTGAAAAGGGTTTCAAAACGATTTCCCGATATGCGGATTATCGGCCCGAATTGCTTGGGAATTCTTTCGCCGCGAGAACGCCTAAACGCGAGCTTCGCTAGCGACATGCCGCCCGCAGGCAGCGTCGCATTCATTTCCCAATCAGGCGCTTTGTGTACGTCGATTCTCGACTGGGCGATCGCTGAGAATGTAGGCTTCTCGCAATTCGTGTCCATCGGAAATGCCATGGATGTTTCCATCGCCGATCTCATCGATTACTTCGCCGAGGATGGAGTGACACGCTCGATCATCCTCTACATCGAATCGCTCACCGACGCCCGCGCCTTCATGTCCGCGGCCCGTGCGTTCACGAGAACGAAACCTATCATCGCCTACAAGGCAGGTCGATTTGCCAAGTCTGCCGAGGCTGCCGCGTCGCATACGGGGGCCATGGCGGGGGTGGATGAGGTTTACGAAGCCGCACTCGCCAGAGCCGGGGTCGTTCGCGTGTTTGAGATCGATGACTTGTTTGATTCGGCAGAATTTCTCGCGAGGCATCCGTCGGCGTGCGGCCCTCGACTGGCGATCGTGACAAACGCGGGCGGCCCCGGCGTAATGGCGACCGATGCGCTGTTGGGCCAGCGAGGCGAGTTGGCTGAATTGAGTTCGAACACGATTGCAAAGCTCAGTACCGTCCTTCCCGCGTGTTGGTCACAGCGAAATCCTGTCGATATCATCGGCGATGCCACGCCACAACGGTTTGAGGATGCGCTATCGGTGGTGGTCAAAGACTCAGGCGCCGATGCCGTGTTAGTCATCCTAACTCCACAAGCAATGACCGATCCAAGTGCCGTCGCAGATGCCGTCATCCGTGCAGCGAAGAGGTCGTCGAAACCGCTGCTTGCTTCCTGGATGGGAGGACGCCGAGTCGCTGAGGGTATCGCAAAATTGACTGCCGCCAGCATTCCGACTTACCCGACTCCCGAGAAATGTGTGCGAGTGTTCATGCACCTGGTGGCCTATGCTAAGAACCTCGCAAAGTTGACCGAAATACCACTTGATTGTGCCATCACGTTTGAGCTCGACGCTGAGCATCGTCGCGAGCGTTTTATGGAAGCCGCCAGTCATAACCGAATGATACTGTCGGAACCCGAATCTAAGTCAGTGTTGGAAGCGTACGGGATTCGCGTCACTGAAACCAAAATTGGTCGAACTGCTAACGAAGCGGTAGCAATTAGCGCAGAACTTGGCTATCCCGTTGTGATGAAGATTCACTCGCCTGAGATCAGCCACAAGACCGACGTGGGCGGCGTTGAGCTCAACATCCATAGCGGCGAACAAGTCCGCACGGCTTTCGATCGTCTGGCAAGCAAGCTCGAGCAACATCGCCCAAACGCGAGCTTTGATGGCGTTACAATCCAGCCAATGGTTGTCGAATCATTCAGTCGCGAGCTGATCGTCGGCTCCAAACGCGACCCTGTTTTTGGTCCCGTCATCTTGGTGGGTACGGGAGGTATCACGGCGGAACTCTTTCACGATGTGGCTTTGGAGTTGCCGCCACTTAACGAGAATCTCGCCCGTCGGATGCTGCAATCTTTGCAGTCTTGGGCGGTTCTTGAAGGCTATCGTGGGCGTCGCGGCATCGACATCGACAAGCTGATTGAAGTGCTCCTCCGCGTTTCCACGCTAGTGAGTGAATGCCCTGAAGTTGAGGAACTCGATATCAATCCGTTAGTCGTAACTGAGCGAGATGCGATCGCGTTGGATGCAAGAATCGTCACTCGATGTGCTCTGGCAGCGACTCCATCATCTCGATTCTCCCATATGGCAATTTGTCCCTATCCCACAGAGCTCATTCGTCATAACCAGCTTGCCAACGGCACGAACATCTTATTGCGCCCCATCCGTCCCGAAGACGAACCGATGTGGCAAAGCATGCTCTCAGCCTGTACCGTCGAGACGATCCGCAATCGCTTTCGATGCTTATTCCAGGGCATGACGCATGAGTCGGCATCGCGATTTTGCGGCATCGATTATGACAGAGAAGTCGCCATCGTCGCCGAGGTAATTGAGAACGGCCAACGAGAACTCGCGGGCGTCGCGAGTCTGGTCGCCAATACCGAGCATACCGAAGCCGAGTTCGCGATTCTAGTCTCAGATTGCTGGCAGGCACACGGTCTGGGAACGATCTTAATGGACTACAGCATGATCGTTTGCAAATCCTGGGGCATCCAGTCCCTCATCGCCGAGACATCGCCGTGCAATCACCGAATGATCGGTATGTTTCAGCGACGGGGATTTCGAATCGACTCAGTTGCACGCGATGATGTAGTCATTGCGAGGCTAAGCCTCGAGTAGCTCTTCCAGATGGAGCGTGATGCATTCAGACATCGCGTCCGCATCGTAGCCACCTTCGAGCACACTCACGATTCGCCCGTCGGCATATTTGTCTGCAACATCGAGCAAGGTCCGCGTCATCGCTCGAAAGTCTTCGCTTGCGAGTCCAAGTGAACCGATCGGATCGGCTCGATGGGCATCGAACCCTGCGCTCACTATGGCAAGTTGTGGGCGGATTCGGTCGGCAAATTCATTAACTCGTTGGGTAAATAACGATAATATTTCATCGCGTGACGTTCCCAACTCAATGGGTAGATTCACCGTCGTGCCTCGGCCCGCACCAGCGCCGATCTCATTGGCAAAGCCCGTGTGAGGATATAAGGGCGAGCGGTGCATCGAAAAATAGCCGACATCAGCTGCGTCCCAAAACATTGCTTGCGTCCCGTTGCCGTGATGGACATCAAAGTCGACGATCAGCACGCGCTCAATGCCGAGTTCATTGGTCGCCACGCGCGCACCGACTGCCACGTTATTCAACAAGCAAAAACCCATGGCGTGGTCAGGCATCGCATGATGGCCCGGTGGTCGGACCAAGCAAAATGCCGTTTTATCTTCGCCTGCTATCACTCTTTCCACCGCGTCGCAAACTGCTCCGGTTGCTTGGGTCGCCACCTCATATGAACGTTTGCAAACCACTGTATCCGCATCGAGATGTCCCCCACCCGCATCAGCGAATCGGCGCAGTGATTCGATATACTTCCGCGTGTGGACGTAGCCCAGTCGCTCCACAGTCGCTGATTCCCAGCGAGGCCGTTTGCAGCAGGAATCAAGCGCGACGAAGTTCAAATGTCGAACGGCGGGCAGCAGCCGCCCAGGACACTCCGGGTGATCGCCCGTGACGTGCTCCATGAAAATCGGATCGTAGTAAAGTAGTGTCATCCGCGTTATCGGCTCTCCGCCATCTTGCTCAGTTGCCCCAGATCAACCGCGCCACTACACATGAGCGAAATTCATGGGGACTTCCGCTACCGAAAGTTACTCACGATTCTTGAGTATTGCTACGCAAATCTTGAGTATTACTACGCAAACAGCGACAGCGACCTGTATTCTTTGCCAAGAATGGGCGTCGGATCGGTCCCGAGCCAGTCTTTCAGGACCGATGCGTAAACTTGGCGAAAGTCGTACTCGTGTTTCAAATCGCCTTCTTGAAGATCAGTCAAGTTGGGACGCTTGCCGGTGATGCCTGCTTTGACACCGCTGCCGCATAGGAACATCGGTCCCGCCGCGCCGTGGTCCGTTCCCGCGCTTGCGTTTTCGGAAACGCGCCGGCCAAACTCGCTGAACGTCATCACACAGACCCGTTTTCCATGGTCGTGGGCGTCCAAATCGCGAACCAAAGCGCTGACCGCCTCACTCCATTGCCGAAGCAAGATGCTATGCGTTGGAGCTTGTTGGGCGTGCGTGTCAAAACCGTCATGTTGGACGTAATAGACGCGTGTGGTCAGTCCCGCGTCAACTAACTGAGCGACCAGACGCAGCTTGTTGCCCAGGTCGGTTTCGGGGTACTTCACTTCGCTGCGATATCCCTGCGCCGCCTCTGTCACACTCTTGCTCGCCGCGATCGCCGATGTCGTGCTCGATTGCAGAAAGTTCAACAGTTGATTGTCGCCGGCGGTGCCGGTTGATTGGCGTTTTTCGAGCAACTCGCGAAGCGATTGCTTGTCGTTGCCTCGCAATTGAAACTCCGATAGTTCCTTAACGGTGGGTACACGGATGCGTGACGAAGCGACGGCGGCGGGCTGTTGCTCACGACCGAGATGCAGCGCCGGGACATCACCGCCAGCGGCCACGGGCTGTTGATCCAGAAAGCGACCGAGCCAACCGTCGGGGCGAGGTTCATCCTTGCGGCGGCACGTGTGCCAAATGTCCATCGACTCGAAATGGGATCGGTTGGGTTTGTCGTAGCCGACACTGCGAACAGCGGCAAACTGGCCATCTTGCAAAAGTTCCTGCATGCCGGTCATCGATGGATGAAAACCGTTGTCGTCATCGAACGTCAACACTTTGTCGGTCGAAATCGCTAGCTTCGGCCGCGCCGAACGGTAATCATCGTCCGCGTACGGAACGATCGTATTCAGTCCATCGTTGCCGCCCGACATCTGGACCACGACCAAGATTCGTTCATCCGAACCGCCGCTCTCTGATGCGGCTTGGGCAAAGCAACTCGGCAAGTTCGCGCCGACGCCGATGGCAGCAGCGCCGCCGATGGAAGATCGAAGGAAGCGACGTCGGGATTGGTTCATTGAAATTTGCATTGTTGAACTAATTGTGTAGTAAATCTTGCCAACGATCTGGTAGGGGATGGATCTCTGGCAAGATCCACTAGTCTGTGCTTAGCACAATTGGCAGACGGGCAGGGAAGTGACGGCGTGCAGCAGGGAACGCATCCGTCGTTCTCTGTCGCCCGAATGAGACGGAGCGGTTTCGCGAAGCTGAGCTTTGGCCTCTTCGCTCAGTCGAACTGCGAGCAAACAGTGTTCAAAGTATTCGATGGCCTGATCGGTGGTTTCCACGTCTTGTCCCCGCAAATATTCCGAAAGGCTCTTGCCCTCAAAACGTGTCGACTCGTTATCCAAAATGTCCGCCATCAAGTTCGCGCGGCCCAACAGCGTGGAAGAATTGATCCACGCTCGGCCTCCGTCCCAACCCTTTACATTGGGCGGATAGAACAGACCTTGCCCGATGCTTAGTAACCCGTCCGCGACCAGCCCGGCATTGGTGGTTGCATTCAGGCTTCGCAACGTTCCAATCACGAGTTCGACAGGTGATTTGATCTTCTGAGCGACCGACATCGACGAAAAGAAGGCGTTGCTACCAAGGATTCGCTGAACTACCGGAGCGACTTGCAAGTCACTCTCGCGGAACAAATCAGCCAGCGGTCGCAACATCGCATCGCTCGGACTCGGTTCGTCACACACGAAGAACCGAACGAGTTTGCGAGCCACAAACAAGGGCACGGCTGGCCGTTCCAGTACGATTCGCACCCCGTCTTCGCCATCGAACGCGCCTGTTTGCCCCAGCACATTCTTTTCATCCGAATCGTGTTGGTAGCGATTTTTGCGGAACTTCTTGTTCTTTATTTCCCAACCGGTGAAACAGCGTGCGAGTTCCACCACGTCCACTTCGCTATAGTTGCCCTCACCGAGACAAAACAATTCCATCAACTCACGAGCGAAATTCTCGTTCGGATGAGCCTTCCGGTTGATCGCTGAGTCGAGATAAATCAGCATCGCGGGATCTTGCGAAATTCCGTGCACCATGGCAGCAAAATCGCCGAGGGCGTGGTCACGAAGAAGCTGATTTTGATTCCACATCATCCGCGCGTCTTGTACCTTCTCCGCCCCGGTGGAGAAGTGCCCATGCCAAAATAGGGTCATCTTTTCCAGCAACTGGTTGGGGGTGTAAAGTAAACGATAAACCCAGGCGGCAGACAGCTTGGCAGGATCGCCGCCGGCCAACGTCGCTTCCGCGAGAGCTTCGGCTGTCGATCGAAATTCGCTGGGTTCCTGGTTACACGCCACCAATTGATCGACCACATCAGCGGGACTTCGCTTGACCGATGCGTCGATGCCGGCCAAATCCGTTCCGAAACCCGCTCGACGAAACAAGTGTGCGGCGGACCGGCGGTCCCAAGGTTGATCTGCCGAGGGCTGATAGGGTTGCCAAGCCCAAACGGGATCAATGGTTTCCATGCTATTCATTTTTGCACCCCCGTATCCGCGTCGACATCCACGGCAACTTGCAACGCCATTTTGGAATCAGTCACATCCAAGTTTAAACGAACGTCGCGGAAGAGTCCAAGCAGTTCCAAAAGCAGCCCAATCTCCGCTTCGGCAGCTTCTTTGCCATGTCCCTTTTCCAGCATACTGTTGGCAACCAACTGCGAGCGATCGGATTCCAGGATGCGTTTCAAAGGCGTCGCATCCAATCGCGCGGCTGTGTTTGAGACTGGGAGGACAGCCTCAATTTCGTTCGTGTCCTCACGATCACTGTTGTTTTCGATCAGCATCCGAGCAATCAGAGTAGAACTCGCGAGAATAATTCGATCACGGTCAAACGCCAGGGTCGGTGAGAAGTTGAATTGAATCTTCGCACTTCGGCTCTCTCGTTCGTCGCGATCCGGAACGTAGGTCGCCGTTACCAAATCGGCTTCCCCGATCGACTCCATGCCAAGGTCAAGGGGCGGCTGTCCGCTCATCGCGCCGACAACATTCAGAAACCCGACAAAGCTTTGGAAGATCCGACGCAGTTCAGGTTTGGTCTCTGCGGCATTCTTCATGCGAAACTGCAAAGCGAAGGCGGGCAATTTGATGGCCGGTTGAGGCAATATGTCGGTGAAGTCCTGCGCCATTCCGACCAGTTGAATGTCGCTGTCGAGTGAACCAAGAATGTCCTCGCCGAAGTCACGACCAGAGAAGAACGTCGTCAATGTCGTGTCGGCGACGGCTAATTGATCGTTTCCTTTTTCGGTCAGCAAATCACCCGCACGAAGCCACATTTGTGACAGGTCGCGATGCGTCGACAAAGCGAACACTCGATTCGGTACGTTCAGCAGTGGTGGAGCCGCTGCGAGCTCGGGTTCCCCGAAGAAGTATTCCCGGGGAGCTTCCCATTCACGCCGGTGCGGCGTGGCAAGTTGAAGAGACAGACCGGCGGTCGTCAAATGAAACTGCCCGGTCACATACGGCGTGTGACGTAGGTTCGCCAGGATTCCTCCTAAGGCGACTTCCGCGGCAAAGTTGTCGATCTTTTCAGCGAAAATCTCCTTGGCGACGCCGGCGTCCCGCAGCGCCTGAATGTCTAGAAACGCCGATACAACGCGGTGCTCCGCGCCCCCTTCGAGATTTTCTCTCGCTGCGAGATAGGCTTCGTTCGATGCCAGAGTTTCGTCGTCGCGATCGAGGTATTGATCAATGATCGACTTGCCGAGTTCGGAGTTGTTGGTCACAAGCAACCAATCGTGCATCCGCACCAACTTCAAGTCGTCGCCAACCAAGTCCGCCATGAAGTCTCGGTAGTCACCTTGTTTCGCCGTCGCACCTTGCATCTGTCGCAGCGTCAAGATGAAACCGCGAAATCGTTCCAGCAGTTCCGCCTCGGACGAGTGCACCAGGATTGCCACACCGCCATCGGATGCGTCCAGTGCGACGGTGACACCGCGATCAGTCAGCGTATCCAGGGTTTCCTGCCAAGGCTTACCCATACTCGCTTCAAAAGCACGCAACCCCATCTGCAACTGGCCGAGAGCGCCCGACGCCATGAATTCATCATACGCAGGCATTGCTTCGAGTTTGGAACGAAGCGGATGGTTCATAACGGTTTCCAGTACCCCGCCAAGGTCACCAATTTTGGCACACGCGACGACTGAAGGAGGCAGCAACTCGGTGGCATCACAGTCCACGCCACGAGGCGGCTCGGCAAGTGACACGGCCGGACATGCGATGGTGCTTGAAAAGACAAGTAGTCCGCGCAACAGGCAGAGTGAGAATTTTCGTCGTTGGGTCATGAGTTGCATCTTCGTCGAAAAAGTATTCATAAGGGGGGAAAAACAAGGGCGTTTGCATTTAACTTCCGTCAGCACTCGATCATAGCGGGTGCTCAATACTCCCCACGCGGTAGAACGTCGTCGAGCTTGATCGTTGGGCATGCACAGAACGAATCACTCGCCTTGCGGCCTGTCTCGTCCAGTTTACTGATGATGGAAGGACCGCGGTGGCATCCGAAATTTTTGTCACGCCGATATAGCTATGGTAGGGTAAAACCCAACATACCTGCCGAGGCAAGCAGGAATACACATTCCTAAAAGACGTTTTCGGTCCCCAAACCACGTCCCTCCAAAATCACTCACTTGCCTGAGCTTGACCGGAGACTGGAAGCCTCGGGCGGCTTCTCACCCACTTCTCGAAGCCTACGATTGCGTAGGTGGCTACGCCGGTCAATAGTATTCGCCACCACGCGTCCCAGCCGATTGGCGCGCCGTGGAACATGCGATTCATGAACGGCACATAGGTGTAGGCGAGTTGCAGGAGCACCATGCTCGCAGCACCCACCCCGATCCAGCGGTTCGTCAACAAGCCTACTTCAAACATCGACTTGGTCAGCGATCGGCAATTGAACAGGTAGAACATTTCCACAATCACGAACACGTTCACGGCGACCGTTCGGGCGGCAGCATCGCTGTAGCCTTTTCCAATCGCCCATTCAAACGATCCAAAGGCCCCTACCAGCATGATGATCGAGACGAGCAGTATCCGGCCCGTTAATGCGCGCGTGACGAGGGGTGCGCGCCAATCGCGTGGCGGTCGTCGCATGATGTCCGGCTCTTTTGGCTCGAAAGCAAGCATGACGCCCAACAGGACCGCTGTGGTCATATTGATCCAGAGAATCTGTACAGGCAGAATCGGCAAAACGGCTCCGGCAAAGACCGCCGCAAGAATCACGAGTCCTTCCCCTACGCTTGTGGGAAGTACCCATACCATGAACTTCGTTAGATTGTCGAAGACGGCGCGGCCTTCCTCCACCGCAGCCTCGATCGACGCAAAATTATCGTCGGTTAAGATCATATCAGCGGCTTCCTTAGCGACCTCGGTTCCGCCAACTCCCATGGCGACACCAATGTCCGCCTGCTTTAGAGCAGGAGCGTCATTGACTCCATCGCCTGTCATCGCCACAACGTGACCGTGCGCTTGAAGTGCGCGAATCAGTCGCAGTTTTAGCTCGGGTGTTGCCCGGGCAAACACGGCAATTTCTTCGGCGACTTCCGTCAGTTGTTGGTCCGTTGTCTCCGCAAGATCTCGCGCCGTTTTTACGACGGCCGCAGGCGGTTCGCCCGGGGCCAGTCCGTCCAGTCCAAGTTGCTCAGCAATGGCTTGAGCTGTCCGCGCATGATCGCCGGTGATCATTTTTACGCGAATGCCAGCCGTTTGACACGATTTTATCGCTGCCATCACCTCGTTGCGTGGCGGATCGATCATGCCCATCAAGCCATAGAACACCAAGTCCACGACATCGGCGTGAGTAATGTCATTTGAATCAGTAATGAGTCGCTTCCCAGCAAAAGCCAGAACTCGCAATCCCTCAACCGCCATGGCATTCATGTGGTGTTGAATCGCATCCACGTTTAGCGGCTTGACTTCTCCATCAGCTCCGAGAGTTGATGAGCATTTAGCCATCAACACTTCTACCGCCCCCTTCACGTACATCTGCTTCGCCGGATCTGTTTTGTCGCCGTGCAATGAAGCCATGTACTGATGTTGCGACTCGAATGGGACCGCATCTAATCGAGCGTACTGATGATTCATGTGTTTACGTTCGAGTCCGGCTTTACGGGCGACTGCAATCAAGGCACCTTCTGTCGGGTCGCCTTGAACCTCCCAACGCGCGTCTCCTTGCATCAACTGAGAGTCGTTGCACAGCAGACCGGCCAGCAGGCAGTGATTCGCCGCGACGTTGGATGCCACCGGGCAGGTCTCGCCATTGGAAGGCTTTATCTCACCTGTTGGCTCGTACCCCGTACCATCGATTGTGAACGAGCGCTCGCCAGCCCAAATTTCCCGAACGGTCATCTGGTTCACCGTCAAGGTGCCCGTTTTGTCCGAGCAGATTACGGTCGTGCTGCCGAGTGTTTCGACGGCAGGCAGTTTGCGAATGATGGCTCGACGACGCGCCATTCGCGAAACACCGATGGCCAAGGTGATCGTCACCGCCGCCGGTAAACCTTCAGGAATCGCCCCCACCGCTAAGGCCACGGCCGCCATGAACATGTCGAATTTCGATTGCCCACGCCAGACGCCAACAGCGAACGTCACGCCAGCTAAAACAAGAATTACAATCAGCAGCAATCGACTAAATTCCGCGATCTTTCGAGTCAAAGGCGTCTCCAAAACATCCGCCGTTGTGATGAGTCTAGAAATGCGTCCGACTTCTGTTTCGGCTCCGATGGCTACTACCACGCCCCGGCATTGACCGTATGTCGCCAGTGTCGAGGCATACGACATGTTTTTTCGATCTGCCAAAGCAGTCTCGAGTGGAAGCTCGAGCGCTTCCTTGTCGACTGGCATGGATTCTCCCGTCAATGCCGACTCGTCAATCTGCAAGTCGCGCGCCTTCAACAACCGCAAGTCGGCTGGCACTTTGTCTCCCGATCGCAACAGCACGATGTCACCGGGAACCAATTCAGTCGAGGGCACCTCAAGAATCACACCGCTGCGGACAACACGTGCTACTGTCAGTGTTGTACGAGCGAGCGCTTCCAGGGCTTTTGCGGCTTTCGATTCTTGCAAATATCCGATCGTGGCGTTCACTATCACAACGCCGAAGATCACCGACGCATCCACCCACTCGCCCAACACGCCAGTAACCGCTGCCGCAGCCATCAGGATATAAAGCAGCGGCTGGTGAAACTGTAATAGGAACCGGATCAGTGGACCTGGACCGCCACGCACAGGAACGGCGTTGGGTCCAAACTGCTGTTGCCGGGCCTCCACTTCAAATCGATCCAAACCCTTTTCTGAAGTGGTGCCGAGCAGACGCACCACTTCAACAGCGGGTGTGTGATGCCAAATGGGGTCAACCAGCGTTTCCATTAGTTCTTCCGTTAACGTAACGACGGACTATTTTCGACGATCTGCAGAGTCATCTCCGCGATCTGTTTTTCTGCCTGAGTACCCATCACTAGGGCCTTTGATAGAGGCGGCTCGATCTGGAATTAAATCCCAGGAGGGTCATCGCACAATGCACCCGCATCGTCGCCAATTGGCCAAGCCCAATCGTATATTTCGGGCATGTCTTGACCGTTGCGACCGATGTAATGCTGGTGTTCGGTCAGCTTATCTCTCAGAAACTGCTTAACGTAAGCTTCTTTCGCCCCCAGTTTTGGAACCCGGTCGATGACGTCGCCGACGAGATGAAATCGGTCAAGGTCATTCAAGACGACCATATCGAATGGCGTCGTCGTCGTGCCTTCCTCTTTGTATCCGCGAACATGAAGATTCTGATGATTCGTTCGGCGATAAGTCAAGCGATGGATCAACCAAGGGTAGCCGTGAAATGCAAAAACGATCGGCTTGTCGGTCGTGAACATCAGGTCAAAATCCTTGTCTGACAGTCCATGGGGATGCTCGCTCGGTTGTTGCAGCGTCATTAGGTCGACGACGTTGATGACGCGTACTTTCACTTCTGGAAGCAGTCGTCGCATCAGGTCGACTGCCGCTAGTGTTTCAAGGGTTGGCACGTCGCCACAGCAAGCCATCACGACATCCGGTTCACTGCCTTGGTCGTTACTGGCCCACTCCCAGATGCTCAGCCCCGCAGTGCAGTGTTTTACCGCGGCATCCATCGTCAACCACTGGGGCGACGACTGCTTCCCGGCGATGATCACGTTGATATCGTTACGGCTTCGCAAACAATGGTCCGTGACCGAAAGTAAACAGTTCGCATCCGGTGGTAAATACACGCGAACCATTTCAGATTTTTTGTTCACAACGTGATCGATGAACCCAGGGTCTTGGTGGCTGAACCCGTTGTGATCTTGGCGCCAAACGTGCGAGGAAAGCAAATAGTTCAGCGACGCGATCGGACGTCGCCAAGGAATTTCCTCACATACTTTGAGCCACTTGGCGTGTTGATTGAACATCGAGTCGATGATGTGAATGAACGCTTCGTAGCAATTGAAAAAGCCGTGACGACCGGTCAACAGATAGCCTTCGAGCCAACCCTGGCATTGATGTTCTGATAACATTTCCATCACACGACCGTCGGGCGACAGATGATCGTCCGTTGACAGAATCTCGCCGACAAAGGCTCGGTCCGTCACCTCGAATACGTGACCCCAGCGATTCGATGCGTTTTCGTCAGGGCTGAAGATGCGAAAATTCTTTGCTTCCGCGTTTCGCTGCATCACGTCACGGATGAACTGGCCTTGGACGCGAGTCGCTTCCGCATTAACGGCGCCGGGATGAGGCACTTCGACCGCGTAGTCGCCAAAGTCTGGAAGCCTCAAACTTCGCAGCAGCATTCCGCCATTGGCGTGCGGGTTCGCGCCCATCCGCCGATCACCGCTGGGGGCAAGGTTCGCCAACGCGGGAATCAGCCTTCCTCGCTCGTCAAACAACTGCTCCGGTTGGTAGCTTTTCATCCATTGCTGAAGCACTTGCACATGAGCCGGATTTTCATGCAATTCCCCAAGCGGCACTTGGTGGCTCCGCCAACTGTCCTCGACTTGTTTGCCATCGACCTCGTGGGGGCATGTCCAACCCTTCGGCGTTCGCATTACGATCATTGGCCACAGTGGACGAGTCGCATCTTTACTCGACCGAGCGTGACGCAGAATGCGTGCAATCTCGGCCATAACCTGATCGATCGTCGTCGCCATCAACTCGTGCATCGACTTCGGATCATTCCCTTCGACGTAGTGGGGCGTATAGCCGTAGCCACGCAGCAAGTGGTCGAGTTCATCGTGAGGAATCCGCGCCAACACAGCCGGGCTTGCGATCTTGTATCCGTTGAGGTGTAAGATCGGCAGCACGACACCATCGCGAATGGGATTGAGGAACTTGTTAGAGTGCCAACTGGTCGCCATGGGCCCCGTTTCAGCTTCACCATCACCGATCACACAAGCGACAATCAAATCCGGATTGTCGAAGACGGCACCAAACGCATGAGACAACGCATATCCCAGCTCGCCACCTTCATGAATACTTCCTGGTGTCTCGGGGGCGACATGACTGGGGATGCCGCCGGGGAAACTGAACTGCTTGAACAGTCGCTTCATTCCTTCGATGTCTTGAGTCACATTCGGGTAGTACTCCGTATAGGTACCTTCCAGGTACGTGTTGGCGACTAACCCCGGCCCCCCGTGTCCCGGACCCGCGACGTAGATCATGTTCAGATCATCGCGACGGATGATACGGTTCAAATGGACGTAGATAAAATTCAAGCCGGGCGTCGTTCCCCAGTGTCCGAGTAACCGCGGCTTGATGTGTTCCTTGCGAAGCGGCTCCTTCAAGAGCGGATTGTCGAACAGATAGATTTGGCCTACTGATAAGTAATTCGCCGCCCGCCAATATGCGTCGATCAACTCAAGCTCCCTCGCTAAATTGGAGCTGTTCGACGCAAGTTCTTGAGGTGCCGGAGTCGTCATCGGGTTTGCAGTTCGCATTTGGAGTGGATGGTGGAATTCCCAGAAAACGATGTCGCCAGCCATTGCATTCAACATGCCAGAGGTGGAGTTCATGCTGAATTAGCGTCTCTGTACCGGGGGACCATGCAGAGCAACTGTGCAGTGACGCACACTGGATCCGAAGCGTGCAGCGATGCGCGCGGACGAGACAGTCCGCACGTCGGCGTAGGGTGCTTTCCTTTCCTGAGTACCGAAAACGCGGATCGGTACAAGCTGGGCAACCCCATCGGTGCATGATTCAGGACGCCGATTCAGACCATTGATCGCAACATTCTCGCCATCTAACGACTCGGACGCTCGCCCATCAGCATGACCAACAGAGGTGACGAATCACACATTGATTCCTCGCTTCCTGGCCAGAGCGATCGATCCGCGAACCGACAGATCAACGATCCCATCATCAGCGATCGTACCGTCATAATCCGTGGCGATCACTCAGAGCCTCATGTGGGTACCTCACTGTTTCCGTCTGTTGATTACTGTGATTGGTTCGCGACGAAAGAACAAACGGTATCCGAAGCTGCTTGATTTTGAATGCAAATACCACACGCCGCTTTACGTGGACATTGTTTAGCGGCGCGCCCTGCGAGCCGCGGTTAATGGCAGGAGCGGAAAGCAACACCGATCTGCCTTGTAAATGTCGCAGAGACCCCAGACTGAGATTAGAGTTTCCACCTACAGCGATGCCGGGTCAAGTTTCTCCGGATCAATGCCAAGTTTTTGCTGAACTGCCCGCAGGCTCGACGCCTCGAAACGGCTGTCTTGTGCGAGTGCAACGATTGTCGCGTAAGCGATGTGATTGGCGTCGACTTCAAAGAACTTCCGTAACGCTGCCCGGGTGTCACTGCGGCCAAAGCCATCGGTTCCCAACGTCACATAGCGGCCCGGAATCCACGGTGCAATTTGATCGGGAACGATCGTCATGAAGTCAGTGGCTGCAATGAATGGACCAGCGCGACCGGCAAGCTCTTGCTGGAGATAACAGTGGGCGGATGGGCCGGCAGGATGAAGACGACCGTTTCGATCAGCCGACATCGCGGCACGTCGTAACTGGCTGTAGCTGGTCACGCTCCAAACGTCGCTGTCGATCCCGAACTGTTCCGTCAGAATCCGTTGAGCTTTCAGGACTTCTGCCAATACCGCCCCGCTACCGAACAGCTGCGGACGCGCGGAGGGATCGGTGGAAGACGGAGCGTGCTTGATTTCGTACATTCCTCGCAGAATACCTTCGCCAACACCGTCAGGCATGGGCGGCATCGGATAGCTCTCGTTGTAGAGCGTCAGATAATAGAACAATGTTTCGTTTTGCTCGTACATTCGTCGCAGTCCCTCGCGGATGATGACGACCACTTCGTAGGCGAATGCGGGATCGTAAATCATCAGCGTCGGGATGGTCGAGGCAATCAACGGACTGTGACCGTCCTGGTGCTGCAGTCCCTCGCCCATGAGCGTTGTCCGGCCCGCGGTGCAACCAAGCAAAAAGCCTTTCGCTCGCGCGTCGGCTGCGGCCCACAGGAAATCACCCACTCGCTGGAAGCCGAACATGGAATAAAACGCATAAAACGGGATCATCGGCGTTTGCAGATTACTGTAGGCCGTCCCCGCAGCGATGAAAGAGGCGATCGAACCCGCTTCGTTGATTCCTTCTTCTATAAATTGTCCGTCGGGTGCCTCGCAGTAGTGAATCAGGTTGCCCGCATCAACAGATTCATAAAGTTGCCCTTTCGGTGAATAGATGCCATGCGACGAGAAAAGAGTTTCTAGACCAAACGTACGTGCTTCGTCGGCAACGATCGGCACGATGCGATTGCCGATCGTTGGATCGCGCATGAGCCGCTCCAGCATTCGCGCGTAGGTCATCGTTGTCGCGGCAGTTCGATCCGTGTGGCGCGGCTGTGTGGCAGCGGCCGGGACTTCCGTGCCATTGGAAGTCTCGATGGCGTGACCGGTTCCTTTGGTCAACGAGGAAAACGATTCCAAAGCAGGCACGGACAAGGTCGGGGATTCACTCAAACGATGTGGCAAATAGCCACCAAGGGCTTGCCGGCAGTTTCTTAAATAGATCAACTCGCGGCTGTTTTCGCTCGGTTTGTAGAAGGGACTTTCCGCGACTTCGGTATCACTGAGCGGCACATTGAACCGGCTACGAAACGCGAGCAGCTGCTGGTCGTTCATTTTCTTTTGCTGGTGAGTGGAGTTCAATGCTTCTCCGGCAGTCCCCATTCCGTAGCCTTTGACAGTCTTTGCGAGCACAACGGTCGGCTGGCCGGGAAATCTTTTCGCTGCGTCGTATGCCGCATACACCTTTTGCGGATCATGACCCCCGCGTGGGAGTCGTTCGAGTTGCTTATCAGAGAGATGCTCGACCAGCTTCAAAAGCTCCGGCGACTTGCCGAAAAAGTTTTGTCGGATGAACTCTCCAGTGGAACGCGTGTACTTTTGAAACGTGCCATCGACGGTTTCATTCATTCGCTCGACCAACCTCCCGGAAGTATCCGCCGCCAGCAGCGCATCCCATTCACTTCCCCAGACGACTTTGATCACGTTCCAACCAGCGCCGGCGAACAAGCTTTCCAAGTCTTGAATGATCTTGCCATTGCCACGAACGGGACCATCGAGTCGTTGCAGATTGCAGTTCACCACGAGGGTCAAGTTGTCAAGGTTCTCGCGAGCAGCCAACATGAGGCCGCCGATGGATTCAGGTTCATCCATTTCACCATCACCCACTAGCGCCCAAACGTGCGACTTCGCAGTATCAACGATGCCGCGGCCGTTGAGGTATCGCAAAAACCTCGCTTGACAAATGGCTGACATTGACGACAGCCCCATCGAAACGGTGGGGAACTGCCAAAAGTCCGGCATCAGCCAGGGGTGCGGATATGACGAAAGTCCGCCTGGCACGCCTGTCTCCCGCCGGAAATGCTCCAGTTGCTCTTCGCTGATTCGGCCTTCCAGAAATGCACGAGCGTAGATGCCGGGCGACGCATGACCTTGGAAATAGACGAAGTCGCCGGGATGGTCGTCGGTACGGGCATGAAAGAAATGATTGAAGCCAACTTCAAACAGCGTACACGCCGACGCAAATGTGGCGATGTGGCCACCGATGCCGGGGAAATGCCGATTCGCTCGGACCACCATCGCCGCTGCGTTCCAGCGGATGAGGCTTCGCAGGCGACGCTCGATCTCGCCGTCACCTGGGTAGTCCGGCTGTGCGGCCAAGGGAATCGTGTTGATATAGGAGGTATTCATGCGAGACACATTTTGCAAATGCGATACCGATCTCTTCTACCTGCAATACCGATCGAAAGTGTTGCTGCGACACGGCAAGCGAGCGAAGGGTGAGTGCTGATGGTCACGAACTGTGTGCATCTGGGAGCACACGTGTGACATCCCGGAGATGCCTTGACGGGCCTAAGACGGTTGGTATGTACTTTGCAAATCGGTAGTGCAAACACTTCATTCCCGATTCAGGAGCAAGGCCATGAACCATCTGACAATTTCTGATGAAACCAGGCACCATGACCATCGCCATTGGCAAAGCGACATCTCGATGTGGCGCGATGATATTGACGAGTGGAAGTCAGAACACCAAACCGCACTCAACGAGTTACAGCGGATTGCCGACAAATTGCAGGACCAAGCCAAAGAACTCGAACGTCATGTCGATCAACTCGATTCACACGAGGCAGGGATGTTGCAAGACGAGCACGCCGTCGTCGCCAGCTGCCGTGATGGAAAGGATTCACCCGAACATGACGTGTCGCATCATATCGAAGAGGCAACTCGACACCAGCGTTTGCTCAGCTCGCATGAACGTCTGAAACAGCATCATCATACGGTGATGGCACACGTCAAGATGCTCCAGGCGACTCTTGACCGTCCCACCTGACGCCCGTTCTCACTCCCTCTCAAAATCGATGCTTCCATGTCAAAACTAATCGCCTTCGACAATAACGCCTACGGGTCACTGCGTCGGGGAGTCATGACGCTTTCCAAAGCCGTGAAGGCCACTCTTGGACCTCGCGGTCGCAATGTCATTTTGCGATCGAAGTTCGGTCCACCCGTCGTCACGAACTGTTGACCAGCGATGTGCTGATTGTCGACAAACCCGAAAAGGAGGTTTCCAAAACGCCCGATCCAGGCGGCCTGTATTGATCAAGAATTGATGACCCCGTCCCCCCCAACATCCAGAGAGCAAAACAATCATGTCCGAGCACGACGCACTGCACCAACGGGGCAAGGCGCTCGAAGATGAGTTCTTCTATCGAGTCGATCAGAAACTTGGTCAAGATTTGCGACGCAGATTGCAGCGCGATGAGGCTCGGCAACGGCTGACCGCCGCAACCGGGTTCGCGGAGGAGCAGTTATTGAACCACCTTCTCGACGCGGGTTTCGATACGCCATCGCTGGCATCCCTGGCACTCGTACCGCTCGTGTTTGTCGCCTGGGCCGATGGCTCGGTGACACCTCAAGAACGACGAAAAGTTCTCAGCGAAGCATTGCATCGCGGGATCATGAATCAACCCGACGCGAGCAAGCTGGTTGAGGGCTGGCTGGCCCATCGGCCCCCTCAGTCATTGTGGAATCTTTGGACAGAATACGCGGATGCTGTCCGTGCCTCGATGGACCCGGCTCTCGCGGAAATCCTGGGTAATGAGATCATGCGGGCGGCAACAAGTGTCGCCGAGGCATCGAGCGCTGGGTTTGGGCAAGGAAAAGTGTCACGAGCCGAACGGGACGTGTTGGGCGACATTGCCGAAACCGTTCAGTAGTCAGTGCCGGATTCCCGGTCCCTGAACCCCGACGCGAATTAAATAAGCGTATTACCGCCCATTGAAGCAACCACGATTTCGAGAACCGCCAGGGCATCGACTGGAATGTCCAGTACCACCGCTACCGAAGATTTCGGCTGCGTTTGCCCGTGGTACGTCGTCATCGAGGTCTCTTTTTGGGTCTAGCCGAAGAGAGGTTCGAGTTGCGTGAGTTTTCGCAGTCTGTCGGCGCCTATGGGCGGATTGACTTGCCAAGGAATGAGCGCCACTCGCTGAGCAAGCTGAGATCGCACCTCGGTGATGAAAGGCAACTCGTGTCGTTGACGATATTTGAGTGTGGGATCAGTCACATCGAGCGGAGCGAGGCTCTGGTTGATGACCCAGGCAAAGGGTTCGATCTCGGCCCGTCGCAGGTCCTCTTGCAACTTGGCGGCCTCGTGAACCGGCGTTGCTTCTGGAAGTGTTACCACCAATACTCGCGTGAATTCTGGATCACGCAATCGCGGTAACAGTTTTTCAACCGACTCGGTGATCTGTTGTGATTGCCGTGCAACTTCACGGTGATAAGCAAGGGCTGAATCGAGCAACAGAATGGTGTGGCCAGTCGGCGCGGTGTCCAAGACGACAAAATGATCGCTCCCCTCGGCAACCGCTCGGGCGAAGGCTCGAAACACGGCGATCTCTTCTGTGCATGGCGAACGCAGGTCTTCTTCGAGCAAGGCTCTGCCTGCCGCGTCCAGATCACGCCCAGCGTTTTGTAGCACTTCGGTGGTATAGTCCGCAGTTTCCTTTGCCGGGTTGATGCATCCGACCGTCAAACCTGCGATTTCGTCCGCCGCGATCGTCGCGGCGATGTGAGCCGCCGGGTCCGTCGTTGATAGATGCACGTCAAATCCACGTTCGGCCAGAGCGACGGCAACGGCTGCGGCAACAGTCGTTTTGCCGACACCACCCTTGCCCATCGCAAGGATTACACCATGGCCGACCGCCGATAGTTCGTCGATCAACGACCCGAGTCCGTCGGGGAAAGAATCAACGTCAATTGTATTATGAGGAAAGTCGTCCAATTCTCGCGGGGGCTTTCCGACCTGCCGCAGCGAGTCGACGCCGATCAGCCCTGTCATTGCGAGTGGAATCATGGTTCGCGAAAGCGTGGAAATTTCTTCCGGCATACCCGCCAGAGCGTCATCACCTCGTCGTTGCATTGCAACCGAAATCGCATCGCTAGGCGTGAGGCTTTGGAACACTCCGTTGACAAGGAGATGCTGGTTGTTGATGCCGAGCCCTCGCAATTCCTGACATGTGCGTTTGGCTTCGCGAAATGCAGATTGCTCTGGTCGAGTCACGAGTATGAGAGTGGTCATCTCTGCGTTACCGAGTGCATTGACTGTTTGCTTGTAGATCGCCTGTTGTGCCTGGAGACCCGCAAGCGGACCAAGGCACGAAGATCCAGAAGTGTTCGCGTCCATAAAGCCTGACCATGCCGACGGTAACGTCAACAATCGCAACGTATGACCGGTGGGCGCCGTGTCGAAAATAACATGATCGAACGAGCTTGTCGCATTTTTGTCGCCGAGCAACTTCGCTAACTCATCGAAGGCTGCAATCTCCAGCGTGCAAGAACCAGAAAACTGTTCCTCCATGCTCCTAACCGCGGCGTCCGGTAACACACCTCGATAGGGTCCAACCATTCGATCGCGGTAGTCGCGGGCGGCTTCTTCGGGGTCGATGTTCATCGCGAACAAGTTGGGCACCGACGGAATGGGCGTTGGATCGTTCGACAGCGTGGTCCCAAGAACTTCGTCGAGATTTGACGCAGGGTCCGTCGATACCAGTAGGACGCGCAGGCCACGATCGGCCAACTGAACAGCGGTTGCGCAAGCCATCGAAGTCTTGCCGACTCCTCCTTTTCCAGTGAAAAACAGATTTCGAGTTGGTTTATTAAGAAATTCCATCATTTCGTTACCAAGTAGCGGAAGTCGCTGAACCTTTTGACTTCGCGAGAACGCCGAAACTCTGCAGGGGGTCCGGCAAGAAATTGAATTAGCAGGCGCCTGTATTGCCGCCGCAAGATGCGCTGACGTTGGTTTCCCCTTCTTTAAGGCTCATCCGACCGAAGCGTGCGCGATGGTGACTGGAGGTTTTCTGAGTACTGTCATATCCGGAATGGAAATTTGCGATCCGCGCACACATCCAGCGGCACCACCCGTAGGGTAGCTTTTTTGACACTCAAAGTCCACTGTTTGCCTGCCAGCCAGCACGGCTCGGTTAGCTGGGTTGGTTCATTCTCGCCACCCTGGTTAGATATCCGAAGCTCTGAGAGCCCCACACTGTCTCATCCGGCGTTTGAACCGCTAACAGAGCATCTCACTCAAGCACGGGCTTGCTCAGCAGAGCGAGGCTCCGCCGATACCCTCGGCATGCGACGACGTTGCTAGTGTGCTTGGCAGCACGACAAGCAGCTTAAGACTTCAGAGCTTCGGACGGCTTCGATTCTAACGTATTCTCTGTCTTCACTCCAAGACGAATTAGTAAACCAATCAGCAAGTCGCCGATCCGTTGGGGACCACGACGCTTCTTAGCAGCAAGCTCCTCCAAAGGTTTCCCTTCGCTGGCGTAGGTGCTCTTGGGAAGCCACACAAACGCTTCGTTCATGTCTGCGATCATGCGATCCAAGTCGCTATGATGGTCAGCATGAAATTCACGTAGCTTTGACAAGATCGCTTCACGATCGACACCTTTGCCACGCCAAACCTGACGGCCGCCGACCAACTGAAACACCATTCGCATCGCCCGGTTGGCGATCCGGCAATGACGGTCTCGGGGATCCACTTTCTGTTTTTCCCAGAATGCAGAGAGCCCGCGATAGTACGAGTGGCACTTGATTAGATTTTTAGCAACCATCATCGCCGCGCCGCGCAGGCGGCGATTGCTACTGCGGCTCAGACCACCCTGATAATCGACCGTATCGCTCTGGTAACGTGATGGGTACAAGCCAGCTCGACCATTGATCGCCCGCGCACTGGCGTAGTGCTCGATTGGTCCAGCCTCACCGGCCAGACCGGCTGCCGAGACCACATTGATTCCCGTAACACTAAGCAGCAGCACGTACGGTGTTTTCACCAAAAACCTCGCCATTTCCCGCTCCGTCCGATTGATTTGCTCGGTCAACAGTTCCCACACTTCAAGCAATCCCGACCACTGATCCGTCACCATGTCAGCGAGGCCTGTTGGTTCAGCAGCGGTCAGGGACCACGCAACGATCCGTTCGAGCGTTCGCTTTTGGAAACGAATTTTCTGCTGCTTCAGATGCTTCGCTAGCCCGTCCACATTGGCTTGCTTGATTGCGGCGGCTGACGAGAACTTCTTGGCTAGCGGCATGGCAACCGATCCCTTAAAGAACTTATGTTGGATAAACAAGTCGTCGTATCCACGCATGCACTGATGCATCATGGTGCGAATCTGCACTTGTAGTTTGGCGCGTTGTTTAACGAGGATTCCTCGATGCCGCGTAAGTCGCTGTAGCGATTGGTAATTTTCATCGACTGGCAAGATCGCCAATCCGTAGCCATTGATCGCCGCATGAAAGATCGCTTCAAGATCATTGTCGTCGGTTTTCTCGTTGGGGTGAAGTGCTCGTCGGTAGTGCTTGGAGGCAAACGGATGAACCGTTCGCGTATCCATGCCCGCTCTGCGAAGCGACGCTTGAACTGGCTTGTGATAGACGCCGGTCATCTCCACTGCCGCGATTGAATCCTCGATCGAATGCTCCGTGAGTGCCTCTTTGATCTGCGCGTTCATCGCAGCCAAGGAGCCCGCATTGTGTTCAACCTCAGTAGGTTCGACGAGCACTCTGCCGTAGAAGTCCAAGAGCATCCATTTGGATCGACGTTTGGCACAGTCGACCGAGACGACACCGAAGTGAGACGGGCCGACAGCTTCGACCCGTTGCTGGATCACGCCAGCGGGCTTGCCGACGTATCGCCGTGCGGGTGATTTTGATTTTGACGATTTTGTCGGACGTTTTTTTGTGGCTGTTGCCATGGTCGAGTTCCTTGATTGAAGAAAAGTGAATTCCTTCAATAAAAGCACTCAGAATGCGCCGGGGGATAGTTTTTTGCTATCTTTGGTACATACCAGGCATAACTCAAGTGTCCAATGATTTGTTTAATAAAAGCGTCCTCGGCGAATCGAAACTCGCCGAGAACCGTCGGCACCGTTGGCGCACCGTCGACCGGGATATCCCTTGTCAAGTTGCACCTCTGCAGAGCTTAATTCCGTTTCTCCCGGCAGACCCAGTATAAGGTCCAGCGACAACTCGCACAAATTATCATTGGACGCTTGAGCCATGGAGTGCCGGGATAAAACCGGTTTGGAATCGAGAATGAAAGTTTCTTACGAGGAAGGTCTAACCAACTACTTCGGCCTCCGGCGGAGGTGCGACGAAGGTAACAACGTCGTGCTGAGCGTCCGTGCAGGGGGAAGCGTAGGCCAGCTAATTGAGCTCCGAAATCAGGTCTTCCATGTGCCGACCGTGTCATATGCGTCGGGAAGGCAACACCAGCTACACCGCTTTGGTAAGGGTAGTCTGGACATGGCGGAGTCGAAGAACCTGTGCATGCGTGGAAAATTCCAAACGCGAGAACCGGGAAGTCCCATTTGCCCCTGGGGTCAAGTCGTGATGACTCACTGCCAGGGCGACCAGCGAACCTCTATGAGCGCAATTCTGGTATGAACGCGGATGGGATGGCAGATGAGGCCGTAGTACCGTCGACGCGGGTGAACAAAGCTGCGACCGCAGTGGCGGAATCCGCCGAGGAAAGGGACCTCACTGAAGGGAAGTATTGCCGGATTGGCGTCGATGCTTCGGACTCTGAGCCGGAACAAGTATCAATTGGAGCGTCACGGGAAATCACGACGGGTAGCGTCACAGTGTGTCGCGATCGTTTGACCCAACGGAGGAGCCGTATGAGTCAAGGCTCACGTACGGATCTGTGCGGGGGGCGGCTGGCAACAGCCGTCCCTACCGCGATCCTTGAAAACCTCCGGCGCACCCTTCGGTCGGATGAGCCTTCTTTAACCCATCGCCAAGGAGTCTTCCACTTCAAGGACTCGCATGGTCGTCTTGAGAATCGCATCGGGCGTCAGCGACATGCTGTCGATGCCCTCGCGGACTAAGAATTCTGCGAAGTCAGGATAGTCGCTCGGGGCTTGCCCACAAATGCCAATTTTGGCACCATGTTCCTTTGCTGTTTTGATGACCGAGGCGATCGACCGCTTCACCGCTTCGTTTCGCTCGTCAAAAACGTGCGCGACAATTTCGGAATCACGATCCACGCCGAGCGTCAGTTGTGTCAGGTCGTTTGAGCCGATTGAAAAGCCATCGAAAATCTCCGCGAATTGATCCGCCAAAATCACGTTGCTGGGGATCTCGCACATCACATAGATTTCCAACCCGTCCTGTCCACGGACCAATCCGTATTTCGCCATTTCCTCCTGCACCTTGCGACCTTCTTCGATCGTTCGGCAGAAGGGAATCATCACCTTTAAGTTACGTAGTCCCATTTCGCAGCGTACCTTTTGGACCGCCTTGCATTCGAGACCGAACGCCGCTTGAAAGTTGGGATGGTAATAGCGTGAAGCACCGCGATAACCGATCATTGGGTTCGCTTCTTTAGGTTCGAAGCCGGCTCCGCCGATCAGATTCGCGTACTCGTTCGTTTTGAAGTCGCTTAGTCGCACGATGACATCTTTTGGGTAGAATGCCGCACCGATCATCGCGATTCCCTCAGCCAGCTTGTCAATGAAGAAATGAGCTTTGTCCTCGTAGCCGATGGTCGCCTGCTCGATGGCCGAGCGTGTGGTTTCATCAAGCTGATCGAAGTCCAAGAGTGCTTGAGGATGGATCTTCACGTAGTTGCTGATGATGAATTCTTCGCGAGCCAAGCCGACGCCGTCGTTAGGAATCATCGAAAATGCGAACGCTTCATCGGGCGAGGCGACATTCATCATGATCTTCGTTTTAGGTCGGCGAAGCGTCCCGATATCAACCGACTCGACCTCGAACGGAAGTGGTCCCTCGTAGACGTTTCCGGTATCTCCTTCGGCGCAACTGATGGTAACCACCTGCCCACCTGAGAGTTTGTCGGTGGCAGTGACGGTACCGACGATGGCCGGCAAGCCGAGTTCGCGACTGACAATGGCTGCATGACAAGTTCGACCTCCGCGATTAGTGATGATCCCCGCAGCCCGCTTCATGACAGGTTCCCAATCGGGATCTGTCTTGTCAGTGACCAAAATTTCACCGTCATGGAACTCTGCCAATTGATGGACATCGCGAATCAATCGCACGGGGCCCGATGCAATTCTCTCGCCAACAGAACGTCCGCTGAGCAAGATCGGTGATCGTTCTTTGAGACGAAAACGCTCCAGTTTGGTGGTCTGTCGGCGCGATTGCACTGTTTCCGGTCTCGCTTGCACGATGAACAATTCGCCAGTGCGACCATCCTTGGCCCATTCCATGTCCATGGGGCAGAACGCCCCGCAACGATCGCTGTAGTGCTTTTCGATGTCGCAAGCCCAACGTGCCAACTGCAAAATATCATCTTCGCTGAGAGCGAAACGATTGGCTTGATCCTGCGAGACGGGAACATTCTTGGTCATCTTGCTGCCGCCAGCGTCGTAGACCAGTTTGATCGCCTTGGAGCCGAGCGACTTTTTCAAGATAGGTCGATGCCCTTCGAGGAGCGTTGGCTTAAAGACGTAATACTCGTCGGGATTCACGCTGCCCTGAACCACGTTTTCCCCCAGTCCATAAGCCGCATTGATTAAAACGGCGTCACGGAAGCCGCTTTCTGTGTCAATCGAGAACATGACACCCGAGGTCGCGAGATCGGACCGCACCATCTGCTGAACACCGATCGACAGCGCAACCTGCAGGTGATCGAACCCGTGATGGACACGATACGACATCGCTCGGTCGGTGAATAAAGATGCGTAGCAACGACGGCAAGCATCCAGCAACGACGCTTGACCACGAACATTCAAATACGTCTCCTGCTGCCCTGCAAAGCTGGCGTCGGGCAAGTCTTCGGCCGTGGCACTGCTGCGAACCGCCACATCGGCCAGCTCGCCTCGCTCTTTGCAGAGACCGTGGTAGGCGTCGACAATCGCATGCGAGAGCGAATCAGGAAGCGGCGTTTCCAGAATCATGTGGCGAACGAGCGCGCCATGATGTTGCAAGCTGCCGACATCCGCCGCGTCCATTCCGCTTAGGGTTTGCGGGATTTTTTCATCAAGTCCCGACTCGAGCAGAAACGTGCGATAGGCATCGGCAGTCGTGGCGAATCCGTTGGGAATACGAATCCCACGGGGACTCAGTTCGCGAACCATCTCTCCGAGTGAAGCATTTTTACCGCCGACGACGCCGATATCTTCCATCCCAATTTGATCGAACCAGCGAACAAAGTCGGTTTTGGTTTCGATGGTAGCACTCATGTTATCATCCCTTCAGTTAGGCACAGGCATTCACGACTCGAATTTCTATTCGCCGTCAGGCTCACGTAACGTTTGGTGACAGCGGACGCAGCTTGTCGTTAATTGGTGATAGGCTAACGTGACACCGTCGATATTTTTCTTTTTTGCCTGTCGGATGACTTCATCGGTCACTCGCTCAAAGGTGTGTACGTTGGTTCGATAGTCAGCGTTGCGACTTCGTACAAAGCCTTCGATTTTGTTGAGCAACCGCATCTGGGCGGCGTTGGTTTCGATGAGTTCAAAATTGCCCATGGATAGGCCCCGCAGAATCCCAGTCGAATAGTCGAGCTTCTTTTGCATCCAAAAACTGAGCGGCTTCTCGGCCGATTCGACTGGGACTGCTTCTCGTTGCGTTGCAGCTCGATCCGACTTGGCGACGGGCTCTTGAGCCATAACCGGTCCTAAAAACAACACTGCCAGAACAAACAACTGGGATCGAAACATCACAAGAACTCCTTCAGCGGGACAGGGGTAAATTGAAGTGGCTCACCCCAAAAGGCAAAGTCCATGCCGTAGTCGTTTTAGTTCAAATTGACGTTCACAAGCGCGCGTGGAGGCACGCTGTGCGAACACGCACTCAAATCCATGCGTCCAACGCACGATCAGTTGGTCGTGCGGCCATGGAACACGCCTTGCAATGGCGCCACCCAGAGGAATCTGACGTGACTAACGAAACTGTCTCCGAATTGCTTCACGGCATTGAACTCGGGCAAGGGCTACGCGACGCGGATCGCGAGTCTTTGGCCGAGCTAGCCGCCGTTGAGCATTTTGATTCGGGATCGACGATCTTTCGCGAAGGTGAAAGGCACCCCTTCGTGTATTGGGTTATCGACGGTCAGGTTTCACTCGAAATGTCGTCGGGCGAAAAGACTTTACGACCGCTCCTAACTTTGGTGAAGGGCGATTTACTGGCGTGGTCGGCATTGTTAACCGATCGACGGATGTCGGCTACCGCCAAGGCGATCATTCCAACGCGCCTACTCCAGTTTGAGACCTTATGGCTGCTCGATCTGTGTGAGCAGAATCATGAGGTAGGTTACCGTGTCATGCAGCATCTGGCAGCGCAGCTTGCCCAGCGACTGTTGGCAACACGCCTGCAATTGCTTGACTTGTTTTCGCAGCCCGGGGGGGTGGGGTAGTGGCGTCCACAACTCAATCACTCGATCAGTTCTTGCACCGTGAGGAACTGCAAGCGCTAGTCGATTGTCTCCTTGAGCATGAATACGATGTTGTTGGTCCGACGATTGAGCAGCAAGCGATTGTTTATCGCAGTATCACGAGCATCAACGAACTACCTCGCGGCTGGACGGATCATCAAGAGCCCGCCGTCTATCGCCTCGAAGAGAATGCGGGCGATCGGATGTTCTATTTCAACGCCAGTCCCGATTCTTGGAAGCGTTTCTTCTTTCCGGCGTCGACCGAAATCGGCTCCGCGACGCTCACAGACCAGGGTTGGAAGTTTGGTGCGCCCGAAAGTTTGACCCCGCGATTTGCCTTGTTGGGTGTACGGGCATGTGACTTGGCGGCAATCGCAGTCCAGGATCGCGTTTTTCGTGACAATGCGTACGTCGACCAGGCGTATCACCGCCGTCGGGAAGCCGCCTTCATCATCGCCCTGAATTGCTCAACGGCCACGAATACTTGCTTCTGCACGTCGATGGGGACGGGGCCCGATTGCAAAACCGGTTTCGATTTGGTACTGACAGAAATCGACGATGGGTATGTCGTCCGCTCCGGCTCGGATCGCGGCGAGGAGATCGCCCAAGCCCTCGACGCCAGTCTGGCGACAAAGGTGCAAATCACCGCTGCGAGTCACGAAATTCAAAACGCCCGTGACAAAATTTCCAAGCAGCTCGACACTCGCGATTTGCACGATCTCTTGCTCGACAACCTGGAGCACCCGAATTGGGCTGTGGTGGCTGAGCGTTGTTTGTCGTGCGCCAACTGCACAATGGTTTGTCCGACGTGCTTTTGCTCGACGGTCGACGAGGTCGTCAATCTCTCCAACACGGAAGTGGCACGAGTTCGTCAATGGGATAGTTGCTTCAATGTGGACTTCAGCCGTACCGCGGGCGGAATCGTTCGCAACGACGTCCGTAGTCGCTATCGACAATGGCTGACGCACAAGTTGGCGACCTGGGAGGACCAGTTCGACGTTTCAGGCTGCGTCGGCTGTGGTCGCTGCATTACTTGGTGTCCGGTTGGAATTGATCTGACCGAGGAAGTCGCGGCCATACGAGTTGACGGCTAAGGAACAATTGGGGTGTGCAGATCCGCACATGATGTTCACTCTTGTCACATGCGATTCGTCACCACGCCTCGATTGGTCGCGATTTTCATGAGTGGTCCGGTTGGCATAATAACTGCGATCCTGGAGGAGAGGTTTCTCACACTTTTTGCAATGGACTTTGGAATCATGGCAACCAAACTCGAGCCAACTATGTCAGCAATTTTCACCCGTTGGCAATCCGAAGATCGACAGATGGAACACCAGGCCGAGAAGTTGCAAGACTGGATGCGAGACGTTGAGCCGCTCGGCATTCCTCGCTTCAGTGAAATGGCGACGCGGTTGCAGGCGTTCCGCAAATTGCTGATCCAGCATTTTGACAAAGAGGATGTCATGCTGGACGAGCTGCGGCATTACTATCCTGCTAATTCTCCGGAATTGGCTGCGATGCATCGCCAAGCCTCACGCGATCATTCCAATCTGCTCGCCAGTCTTGATGATTTCATTGAGCATCTGAAACAACTCGAACCGCCGTTCACGAGTTGGCAAGCGGCAATGGAAGAAATCGACCTGTTCTTTATTCAGGTTGAACAGCACGAAGAGCAAGAAGCCGACAGCCTGCGAGCGATGATGCCGAACAAATAGAATAAAAAGTTTGTCCACATCCATTGTCGAACTGCTAGATCCGAAAAGGAAATCCCGTCATGAGCCCACAGCCTGGTTTGATCCGAAAGAGCTGGGCATCGCGAGAAGGTTCGTCGCATCCGTTGGGCGTGTATTTCGTCGAAGCGGATCACGCGTTCAACTTTGCAATTTACTCCAAGCACGCCGAGCGGGTGACGCTGTTGTTGTTCTCCGAAACCTGTGTGGAAGTGCCGCTACTGCGTTTTGAATTTGACTTCTTGCACAACAAATCCGGCTCGGTTTGGCATTGCCGAATTCCTGCTGACGGAGCTGCTGGAGCTTTCTATTACGGATACCAGGTCGACGGACCATCGCCAGGCGATGGCTATGACTTCCACAGTTTTGATCATGAGAAGTTACTTCTCGATCCGTATGCCCACGCGGTTCATTTTCCTTCCACCTTCTCTCGTCAGTCTGCGCATGAGCCGGGATCGAATTTCGGCAAGGCACCGTTGGGCGTTCTGCCACGCACGGTTGGCGAGTTTGATTGGGGCAACGACTGCGGCCCGCGACACGAATCGCAGTTGGTGATCTACGAGCTCCATGTACGGGGATTTACTAAGCACGAAAGCTCTGGAATTACTCCCCCACGCCGCGGCACCTTCCTCGGTGTCATTGAGAAGATTCCGTATTTGTTGGAACTCGGCATCACGGCAATCGAGTTGATGCCGGTGTTTCAATTCGATCCGGACGAGGGAAACTATTGGGGCTATATGCCGCTCGCACTTTTTGCACCGCATCACAATTATTCTTGCGACCCGCACGTATACCAGCAACGAGACGAATTCCGGACGATGGTGAAGGCGCTGCATGACGCCGGGATCGAAGTGCTGTTGGATGTCGTCTACAACCATACGTGCGAGTCCGATCATCGTGGGCCAACGTACAGTTTCAAGGGGATCGACAACAGCACTTACTATGTCCTTTCACAGAATCACGATGCCCCCTATGCGAATTTCAGCGGAACGGGCAACACGCTGCATACGGCTAATCGCGCGGTGCGCCGTCTGGTTGTCGACAGTATGCGATACTGGGTCAATGAAATGCACGTAGACGGCTTTCGATTTGACCTCGCCTCTATTTTCACCCGCGATTCTGAAGGTGCGATCAACTCTGAGGACCCGCCGATCATCGGGCAAATTGGTGCCGAAGACGATTTGTCCAATATTCGATTGATCGCCGAACCGTGGGACGCCACGGGTACCTTTCAGCTTGGCGCAACTTTCCCGGCATGAACTGGATGCAGTGGAACGCCAGCTATCGCGAGTGCGTTCAACGCTTCGTGCGAGGTGATCGAGGCCTGATCGGCGGATTGATGACAAGAATTTATGGAAGCTGCGACCTGTTCCCTGACGATCGCATGTTTGCCTACCGTCCGTTTCAAAGCGTCAATTATGTTTCCTCGCATGACGGATTCACGATGGCAGACCTCGTTTCGTTTACGACCAAGAACAATTGGGCCAACGGACACCAGAACACAGACGGCGCAATCGATTTCAGTTGCAATTGCGGATGGGAAGGGAACCAACGGGTCCCAGGCGACGTGATTCGCGAGCGTAAGCAACGGGTCAAAAACTATTTTTGCATCCTGATGCTGTCCGCCGGCACGCCAATGTTCCGCATGGGCGACGAATTTCTCCATACTCAGCACGGAAATAGCAACCCATACAACCAAGACAACGGCACCAGTTGGCTCGACTGGACACAAGCCGAAACCAACAGTGATGTACTGCGTTTCGTACGCAAACTGATAGCATTCCGCCAAGCTCATCCATCGATCGGTCGATCGAGATTTTGGCGAGACGACATCAAGTGGTACGGCACGAGTCATCGCGTCGACTTATCCGCGGACGCGACCTGCCTCGCGTACTGCCTGCACGGCAAGCAGCTAGGCGACTACGATCTCTATGTGATGCTCAACAACGGTCGGAATCCTGTTGCGTTTGGCATCCAAGAAGGTAGCCCTGGGCAGTGGAAACGCATCATCGACACGACGCTGTCGAGCCCTTGTGATTTTCAAGATGACGAAGCGGTTGGATCAGTGGACGAGACCGACTATCAGGTCATGGGCAATGCTGTCGTCGTCTTGGTTCGCTCAACGTGGCCAAAGGATTAGCGGAACTTCCAATGGAACACTGACGTCTTCGTGATACGGAATGACTCTGACCGTGAAGTCGTGCGCAGGACGGTCGGCAGTACTTAGAGCCTATCCGAAAAGGGGTCTGACCCTCTCCGGCGGGGCCGGTAAATAACGTCTAAATCGACGCGCCTCCAAAGGGTCAGACCCCTTTTCGCATAGGCTCTTAGAAAATCCACCACGCTGGATCGGTCTGGGCAATCGGTGGCGTGCCACTGAATTCCGTGAAGAACCCAAAATTATAGATTGCTGTATCAACCAACCATGCTTGCAAGCGAAATGACGACTGACAAGAGCGCGCCAACGACGACCGCCCTGTGCGGTAATGTCACGGCGGTGCGAGGCACTGTCATTGATGTTCGATTCGACGATGCCTTGCCCCCCATCGACGCCGCGATGAATTGCCGCGTTGATAACGGACAGTCAATTACGGCAGTCGTTCATTCGCATCTAGGAGAGTCCACGGTGAGAGGCATCGCGACCGAAAGCACTCGCGGGATGCGTCGGGGCGCAGTGGTTACTTGCGAGGGAAAGCCGCTGCGAATTCCCGTTGGTCACCAGCTCATCGGTCGCGTCATTGACTTGCATGGCAAACCGCTCGATGGTGGTGCGGAATTATCTTGGAATGAGTCACTACCTCTCCATCGCAACCCTCCGCCGCCGTCGTTCTGTCGCGGACTGGGTGACATCTATCCGACTGGTATCAAGGTCATCGATCTATTCTGTCCGTTCACTCATGGCGGACGAGTTGCGGTGTTTGGTGGGGCGGGTGTCGGCAAGACAGTCGTGCTGACAGAGTTCATTCATAACGCAGTCGCGAACTTGGACGGAATCGCTGTCTTTGCCGGGATCGGTGAGCGATCCCGTGAGGGACTGGAGTTGTGGCAGGAGTTGAAGGATCGTGGTTTCATGGATCGGACGGTGATGGTGTTTGGACAGATGAAAGAGCCGCCGGGCGCCAGGTTCTTGGTCGGTCTGGCCGCCTTATCCGTTGCCGAATACTTTCGCGACGTTGAAAAGAAGAGCGTGTTGTTGTTGATCGACAATGTTTATCGACACGTTCAGGCGGGCATGGAAGTCTCTGGATTGCTGGGACGCTTGCCGTCTCGCGTGGGATACCAACCGACGCTTGCCGCCGACATTGCCGCCCTGGAAGAACGAATCACGGCAACACAAAACGGGGACATGGTTTCCGTTCAAGCGATGTACGTCCCCGCCGACGACTACTCGGATCCCGCAATCACACACGCGTTTTGGCACATGGACAGTTCGTTGGTTCTCTCGCGTGACGTCGCGGCCGAAGGACTTTACCCGGCGGTTGATCCGCTTGCGTCCTCTTCGAAAGCACTGGATGCGTCGATCGTTGGGAAACGTCATTACGAGGTCGCGCAAGCGGCACGCCGTGTACTCGGACGCTACGAAGAACTCAAAGACCTGATCTCTATGTTGGGGATCGATGAGCTATCGACGGAAGATCGGCAGCTCGTCGGACATGCTCGTCGACTTCGCAACTTTTTGACGCAGCCGTTTTTTGTCGCGGAAGCTTTTACTGGAAATCCTGGTCGGAATGTACCCATCGCCGAGACGGTCGAGGGCGCCGAAGCAATCTTGGCAGGAAAGTATGATGATGTTCCAGAAGATCGCCTATTCATGATCGGAGGTGTGAACGAGCTTTCTACCGACCAGGCAATAGCGGACGCAACATGACCCGGTCGGAACTTCCATTTGTTATCCGCACACCTCGCGAAATAATCCTTGAATCGGACATTCTTTCGTTGCGAGTTCCGACCCACACTGGCCAGGTCGGACTTCGCCCGAGGAGTGAGCCGACCGTGATGCCGGTCGAAGCGGGGTTGATCGTAATGCGTCTCCCACGAGGCATCATGTACGCGGGCACAGCCGGCGGCTTGCTGCATATCGACGGGGTAGCGGCGAGCCTGCTGACACCATTGGCAGTCGTCGGAGATGACATCGAATCAGTTTCGCGAGATTTGGAAGCTATGCTTTCAGCACCCAGCGAAGAAATGGAAGTGCGGCGATCCCTTGGACGATTGGAGACTCGCATCTTGCAGGAACTGAAACATGACGATCCGACGTCGGCCACCCCGCGAGGCAAGTCATTATGAATCGACGCATCCCATCTGCGAACAAAACAGTCCGTTCGGATCCTCGTGACGCAGTTCGTCGAGATGGCGAACGGTTGAGACGTCGTGAACAGGGTCATCGAAGTTTTTGGCAGTCACTGGGTGTCGTGGGGATGGTGGGTTGGCCGATCGCGTTGGGAGCGGTTGGAGGGAGCTTTCTGGGTCGCTATCTCGATTCGACTTGGGGAACAGGAATTCGATTTACCCTCATGTTGTTGACTGGCGGGGTGATGCTAGGGTGTTGGGTAGCTTGGAAAACGGTGGTGCAAAAACATGATTGATACGACACCTTGGATCTGGTTCGGGGTCGGACTACTCGTCGGCTCGGTTCACTCCACATTGCTGCGACACGGCGTGCAGAAGCTGAATGCTTGGCTGTCGCTGCTCGGATTGTTGCGAGTGGGGATCGTTGCAATGGTGCTGCTCATTTCGGCCCTCAATGATGCAATCATCGTCTGTGCGGGCGGTTGGATCATCGGTTTCGTTTCTCTGGCGGTATTCCGCGTGAAGACTTGGGGCGAGGCACACAAAGGATGAGCTTGAGAATTTTCGGTGACCCCGTTGTCTTCCAACTTGGTCCCATTGTTATTACCGAGACGATGGTGACATCGACAGTCGTGACTGCTGTGATCGTCATGGTAGCAGTGCTCCTTCGAAATTTCGTCCGATCGAAACCCAGCCATTGGCTGTCGATTGTCGCGGTGATGACGGTCGACAGTTTTGATCGTTTGGTCGAAGAGATTACTGGGCGACGACACACCGTCGTCTCGACCTTGGCGGGTAGTCTGTTCTTATTCATTGCTTCTTGTAATGTAGCGGGGCAATTGCCGGGCGTGCATCCTGCGACCGGTAGTCTCGCGACAACAGCGGCGCTCGCGGTAGTTGTGTTTTTCAGTGTTCCGATCGCGGGCATTTGGACCAACGGCGTCTGGGCTTACGTCCAACACTACTTCCGACCCAACCCGCTGTTAATGCCTTTGCATGTCATCTCGGAACTGTCGCGGACGTTGGCTTTGGCAGTGCGATTATTTGGCAATATTATGTCGGGACATCTGATCGTTGGATTGTTGGTTGCCCTGGCTGGATTTTTAGTGCCGACACCCATTATGGCGCTCGATTTGCTGATCGGGCTGCTACAAGCATACATCTTTGCGATCCTTTCAACCGTTTACATCGGTGCGGCAATCAGCGCCGTGGAGGAATAACGAAACCACGATGACTGACCAAACCATAATCGCAGTTGTAGCGATGGCGTGCGCTGCATTGACGATGGCTCTGGGTGCGATCGGTGCCGCGATTGGCGAGAGCCGCATCGGTGCTGCAGCGATGGACGCCATGGCGAGACAACCTGACGAGTCCTCTTCGATTAATCGAACTCTCTTCGTGAGTCTTGCGATGGTTGAATCGACAGCCATTTTCTGTCTCGTGATCGCATTGATCCTACTATTTGCAAATCCGTTCATTGACACCGTTGTCAAATAATGAAAGTGATCAAAGAACGTGTCGCCCACCCTGATAACATTTCTATTCGAAGCGGCCAATTTCGTGGTGCTCACTGCCGCGCTCGGTTGGTTGTTCTTTCAGCCCGTGCGGAAGGCAATCGCTGATTACCGGACCAAGTTCGAAGCCGACAATCAAAAAGCAGCGAAGACGCTTGCTGAAGCCCAGGCTGTTCGAAACTTGATTCAGGCGGAGCATGAGAAATTGCAGGCGGAACTCAATACAAGGCGAGCAAGCGAAATGGTAAACGTGAAAACGCAAGCCGATAAGCTTCTCGCCGAGGCACGTGATGCTGCGGATCGAGTGCGGGAGCAAAGTCGCTTGGACACCGTGCGAATATTGGACAGTCAGCGTGATATTTTAGCAGCGACCGCGGCAACCGCGGCAGCAGAATCAGTCGGACAACTATTAACGCAAATTGGTGGTCCCGAGTTGCAGTCGGCATTAATTTCATCAGCGTGCGAGCGGCTGGCTGAACTTGCTCCGTCGCGTGCACCTGTCAAAGTCGAATCGGCTCGACGGTTGACCGAAGATCAAATGACAGAGATCAAAATCGCTTTGGGAGGCTCCTGCGATCCGGCAGATTTCCGGGTCGTGTGCGAGCTGGGAACCGGTATCCGAGTTTCGACTTCCGTCGGGCTTGTCGATGCGTCGACAAGGGGATTGCAAGAAGTTTGCGCACCGCTGGCTGTCGAAAGAGATGAAACATCAGGCGAACCTGGGTGCTCCCGCGGGGGGAGACGGTGATGATTGAAGAATCCTTATCCATCGCCGAGCATCTCACCACGGCGGCCAGATCGATGCGATTGGCGGACGCCATGGAACCACGCGGCATTGTGCGGCGCGTGGCTGATGGAGTGGCCGTTGTCGCCGGACTTGAACACGTTCGGTTTGAGGAGCTACTCGCGTTCGATTCCGGTGCGTTCGGCATCGCATTCGATCTGCGACCCAATGCTCTGGGTGTGGTATTGTTATCGGGAGCTTCGCTTGTTTGCGAAGGCGACGGTGTGGTCGGCCTGAACCGACTTCCCGAATTGCCGGTTGGTCCCGAAGCGTTGGGCCGTATCCTTGATCCACTTGGAAATCCGCTTGACGAAGGCATGCCGCTTTCTCGGGCCGCACGTCTGCCATTATTCCGCTCGGCTCCGGAAATCATACAGCGCAAGAGTGTGAATCAAACGCTGTGGACTGGCGTGATGGCCGTCGATGCCGCGATTCCCATTGGCCGAGGCCAACGCGAGTTGATTGTAGGCGATCGAAACGTCGGCAAGACGTCGTTGGCCATCGACTTGGTGGTTGCCCAGAAGTCGGGCGATGTGGCTTGTGTGTACGTTTTGATCGGCCAGCCGATGTCTCGAGTTCGCGCGCTCCGCGATACACTCGAGCGAGAGGGCGCACTCGGCAATACAGTGATCGTCGCCGCATATTCATCCGACAGTCCCGGACTGCAATACCTCGCACCGCTCGCGGGCGCTTCGATGGCCGAGTCGTTTCGCGATGCGGGCGGCCACGCCTTAGTTGTGTATGACGACTTGACAAAACATGCCGATGCGTATCGCGAGCTTGCCCTGCTGCTGGATCGTCCTCCGGGTAGAGAGGCATATCCCGGCGACATCTTCTATGTTCATGCGGAGTTATTGGAACGGGCCGCCGCACTCAGTCCCGATCTCGGCGGCGGATCGGTCACGGCATTTCCCTTGGTGGAAACGACCGATGGCGATATCTCGTCCTACATTCCAACCAACCTCATTTCCATCACAGACGGGCAAATCTACTTGGACACGGCGCGGTTCGAGCGAGACTTGCGCCCGGCGATCGATATCGGACGCAGCGTTTCACGCATAGGGGCAGTGGCACAACCTCCGACAATGCGGAAGGTTGCCAAGAATCTCAAAATTCAAATCTCCCGTTTTGAGTCCCTCGAAAAATTGTCTCGCGTCGGCTTGGACATCGACGTAACGACGCAGGCGACCCTCCGCGAAGGCAATGTGCTCCGCGCAATGCTGCGGCAAATGCGCTCTTCGCCCAGAGACATCGCTTATCAAGTCATCACATTAACTGCGATTGCCAAGCACTGGTTTAGCGATCTATCCCCCCCGGAAGTGATTCTCGCTGTAGACTCACTGATCGAAATCGTACGTGGGAGAGCGGCAGAAATCGTAACTGTCCTCAACTCGGGTGCGATTCCTGAGGATGGATGGGAAACGGTGATTCTTGCCATGGTGGACGAAGCCAAGACGCGGGTACAAACGGCGAAGCCATCGCAGGCGGTTCAAGCAGGAACAAATTCGTGAAGCGTCAACAAGCACTGCAGCATCGGTTGCAAACACTATCCGCACTACAGGACGCGGTCGGTGCAATGCGTTCACTATCCGCTCATCATTTTCGTCGTGCTCGTCAGTCGTTGCAGCCGGCTCGCAAGTATCGCAGTGAAATGGAAGCGATCGTCGCGGAGATTGGCATTCATCAACAACGTCACCCCGGACAACCTGCTGGATTACTCGTGGTCGCGTCAGACTTGGGTCTGTGTGGCAATTACAATGCTCGACTCGCTCAGCTGACGGTGTCCGTGGCCGACAAACACCATGCTGAAATTGTTTACTCGGTCGGTCGCCGTGTTCGCGGCACACTTGTAAAGCATTCATTGAGTCCACGGAAAACCTACGATGCCCCTGCCAGTTTGGAAGGCCTGTCGCAACTGTTGCTCGGACTCGCTGAGGATATTTTGAATGATTACGCGGCGCAGAAGATAGGCAGTCTACATGTCGTCTCGGCTAGTTTCGGCGGCGTCGGACACTTTGATCCCGTTTCGATACGGGTACTACCGATCGAACCGGATGCCCGCCCCTCGCCGAACGGCCGAACCTCGCCGAACGGCCGAACCTCGCCGATGCGTCGCTCGCGATACGTCGATTCCGATTATTTGATGGGAGTAGCAGTTCGAGAATATCTCTACATCACACTCTACGAAATAATGCTCGATGCCCTAGCCGCCGAACAGGGCATGCGTCTGATGGCTGCCGAATCCGCACTGGAGTGGCTCGACAGCACAGTCGTCGCAACAGAACGCAGGCTGACAAGTGTCCGCAGCGAAGCTGCCACGCAAGAGTTACTTGATATCGTCGCCGGGGGCAGGAAGCGTTCGATGAATCGGCTTGGTCAATGATCCCACGAATTTTAATCATCGCACTGGCTGTAACCGCGTTGCTGGGACTGGTTGCGATCAGCAAATGGTATCCCGAGCCGGATCGAGTTTCGGGATTTGTTGAAGCCGACGAAATTCGTCTCGGCTCAAGAGTTGGCGGTCGCGTTTTGCGGGTTCACGTCCAAGAGGGTCAGGCGGTCGAGGAGGGGCAAGTCCTGGTCGAATTGGAGCCGTATGATCTGAGTGAACGAGAAAAGGAAAGTGTACTTCAGCTGGCCGTCGGTGTTACTTTCCGGCTTCGTCTTCCCGCGAAGTGAAATGCCCTTGCCGATTTATTTGGCAACCCTTGGCATTCCCGCCACGTATTACATCGAGATACTTCGCGGCGTCGTACTGCGGGGGGCTGATCTTATCGATCTTGTGCCCTGGATCGTCGGACTGATCCTCAGCGGCGCGATCGTCCTGACGCTGAGTGTCCTCCGTTTTCAAAAGCGACTGTGCAACTAGACCCAGCCATCCGTCCTATCCTCCGGCAGTACTTATAGCCGCTCCGCGACCCGGACGAGATCAGGAACATCGACCATGAGCTCCCGTTCGGCGTCTGTCAGAGGCTCACGGCTGGCAAGTTGATATTCCAATACCTTCACATCCGCGTCGGAGGCATCCTCGTTCTCTGCCATGCGATCAGCGACCCGCTGCCGCAGAGTTTGTTCGTCGCTATGGCAGTCAAGGATCTCAAGCGAGATGCCTTCTCGTTTTGCCAGTTCGTGGAAACGTTGGCGACAACGACGTTTCAAGAAAGTCGCGTCAATGATCACGCTGTATCCGGCTTGCAAAATGCTGCTTGCCAGCTCTTCCAATCGAGCATATGTACGCTCATTCGCCTGTTCGCTATACATCTCAGCTTGCTGCGGTGGTGTCGGTCGCTCGGTGGCGGAGAGGCGAAACAGCCGTTTGCGTTCGATGTCGCTTCGCAGCCGAAACGCTTCGTGACGCTGGACAAACAGTTCGCTAAGCGTCGTTTTGCCACTACCGCTGACTCCGTACGTGATCCACAAGCGAGGCGATTCTTTCAAGGTATAGCGATATGCCAGTTGGATATGTTCGTGAGCTTCTTGGACCGCGGATCGACGTTCGCTATCGGTCAAATCGTTTTGCCCGGCTCGAATGGATGCGACCATGGCACGCACCAGCGCTCGATACAATAAATACCACCTTAACGTGACGAGCGACCCATAGTCGCCGGATCGTTCTAAATAGGCATTCGTAAATGAACGCGATAGTCCAAGGTGATCGCGAGCAGCCAAATCCATCGCCAAGAACGCGGCATCACTGAGGACATCGATCCACCGCAGGCGTTCGTTGAATTCAATGCCGTCGAAGGGAACGAGTTGATCTCCCCAATGCACGACGTTGGCCAAGTGCAGATCGCCGTGGCATTCGCGAATGAAACCAGAGTCAATTCGTGACTTGAAAGCAAGCGAGTGCTCGGCGAGGTACTTGTCCGACCACGATTGCAGCGTTGAGAGCGTTGCCAAAGTGTCATGGCTGGCATGATGTCGAAGCTGCATCAAAAGATGGTCCACGTTCGCGGACACATAATTCGGCCAGTCCACCGCAAACTCTTGCTCGCAAATGGGCGCATTGCGATGGAACTCGGCGACGACTTCTGCGAGCTGACGCACTTCATAGGATGTCAACTTGCCCGCAGCAAGCCGTTCGCTCAAGAGTGCTCCGTCGGGAAAGCGGCGCATTTTGACGGCGTACTCAATCGGGTTTGCTGAGGTGCCGATCCATAGCTTTCCATCTTGCCAGCCGATTGGAACGACGCCCATGTAGAGATCACTCGCGTATCGGCCATCCAACCGCACTTCTTCTTCGCAGTAATGCTTGCGAAGAGCCAACGTGCTGTAGTCAAGAAAGTCAGTCTTGACGGATTTCTTGACTTTGTAGGCAAAGTCGCCCGCCAGAAACACAACCGAAATATGAGTCTCGTGGACTTCTACCTCTCCTTCGACTGGATGCGGGTAGGCCGCTGGCTGGGTCAAGCCAGCGATTAAGTCATCCGTCTGGGGCACTGCTTCGCTCGGGGTCGTCATTGATTCAACTCGATGGGTGGAAAGAGACGAACGAAGCCATTTTACTACTCGCCGTCCAGTTTCATCAATCCGATGCGGTGCTTTCGCATGTAGGAATGACACTCAATACATCGAACAGTCAATGCAACGTAACCGAGTGCGGCACGGTGAATGTCTTTGTCCGCCGCAGCCTCCACAATCAGGTCCGTCGACCGTCGAAAGTCCTGACTTTGAATTGCATACTCCTTCGTCTGAATCACATTCCAACCTGATTCCATGCTCAGCAGGCGGAGAGATCGCGCGTTGGCTGAAATTTTATCGAAGTCTTCGAGCGTCAGCCCTTCGAGAATGGTTTTTGCTTTGTCGAGCTTCATATGCATCAGGGGTGTGAGTGGAGTTGGCGGCGACTTTTCTTCGCGCTGCGGCGGGTCCGCTGCGTATACGACCGATAGGGAAAGAACGGCAGCAATACCCAATAGTGGCTTTTTCATGATATTCAATCAAATTAGAGGCAGGAGTTGGTGTTTTTCAGTCAACAAAGCGATCAGATCGGAACTAGTGAAACGAACCCATCGGGCTTGAAGACAAGACGGGAACAGTTCACGTTGCTGATGACGGTCACCGCCATATTGGTCACTAAACCCAAGGCTTTGGGGATTGGTTTGAGAACGTCCATCGATATCAACGATGCTCTGTTGTCGAGCGCCAACGTGGTGGCACGGGTTACCGCGACGTCTGGATTCTCATTTTGGGCGACAACTTGCATTCGTTGAAAGCGTTCCACGATCGTTTCCCTCTCGACAGCCTGATGATTTTTTTTAAATGGACCTGTTGGCCTAGGTCGATGCTGTTTCCGATGCTCGCGTTTGCTTTTTGAAGCCGTGGGCGATTCGATTGCGAGTGATCCAAACACTGCAAGGTGCGTGTCTTAAAACATAACGCGTCGTGCTCCCCATTAGCACGCGACCCAAGCGAGTCCGCGGAGTCTCGCCAATGACAAAAATGTCGCAGTCATGATCTTCAGCATACTTCACTAATCCCTCACCGAGATGATCGTTCTCGACCAAGTGAGATTCCGCCTTGACACCAGCGACCCGCAACTGAGAGGCCGCCGCGCAGCCTCGATCACGCATTCCTTGTTCGTCTTCCGATCCCATCAAGCTGTAGGCGTAGAAAGCGGTTACCAGATGGCACTCGACATTTCTTCCCCACTTAATCTCCGTGATCTCGTCAATCGCTGCTTGCACCGGTCCCGTGTCCTCGTAGCCCAGGACGATCCGTAATGGCTGATTCACGCGAACAGGTTCGGTCGGTCGTACAACAAGCACGCTACAACATGCTTTCGTTGCGACGTAGTCGCTCGTGCTGCCGAGCAGGATGCGTGACACGGCGGAGTGACCCTTGGCACCGATGATAACCAAATCACAACCACGAGACTCGGCAAAGTCGCAGATCACCTCGCCAGCATGTCCCTTAACGATAACGTGTTCGAGGGATGCATTTGCTCCCTCAAAAAAATTCTTAATTTCGGCAAACGCTTTTGTCACGTGCTCGCGGTCATGCTCGAGACAGGTTTCCATCCAATCGTTCTGTAGGGTTGCCCGTCCTTGGTAGGGTGGCGTCAACACCGACAGGACAAGGAGTTCCAGTTTTCCTTCATGGGGAAGGCGGGCAAGAAAGCGAGCGGCCTGTTGGGCGGCGTCGGAGCCGTCAGTGGTCAATAGTACTTTTTTCATGATGATCTCCTTTTCCTAATGAAGTTCAGTCGTTGCACTCGCGATGCCAAACGCGACTTAAAAGAAAAGTGCGTCGATTTCTGAGCGGAACCGTGCCGTGACGCACAGCTGAACCCTGGTGAGCGGTTCACGTTGGGTCAGCAAAAACTATTGATAACGCCTATTCTTGCAAATGACCATAGGCGTCGCCCACACCATGAGACACCCTGGGCGTGGGGTCAAAATACGTCTTTGATCGAATCAGAGGATCAGCGTATTCCAGCCGCGTCGTTCGCTCCGGTTCCACGTCCGCTGTCGGTCTGGATCGCTGAAAGTCGACCAGCGTCAGATGATGATTGATCTCAAGGTATCGGCGAATTCCATCTAACATGCTGCGAATCGCAGCGGGACCCTCGCGGTAGACGGCGGACGTTACCATCACCACATCCGCGCCAGCAATCATAGCCTTCAATGCGTCCTCGCTCGTTGCCACGCCACCGCTGGCAGCGACCGAGATCCCAAGTTTGCCATTATAGATTCGGACGATCCCTTCCAGGACTGCGCCCAGGGAATCGACGGGTGACAGCTCCCAGCGAATGGTCCAGTGCTTTCGATCGGTGCAAACGTCCCAATGCGGCAGATGCGTAAACAGCACAACGCCTTTCGCGCCTGCTTCCTTGAATTGACGAGCCATCGAAGCCACATTCGTGTATCGTTGACTCAGCTTTGCTGCTACCGGGATGGAAACGCGATCAACAACGCCTTTGATGATCGCGAGCAAACCTGACTCGATCGTACTCGAAGACGTGTCGGGATCGAAGATGGCTGATTGAACATTGAATTCTAATGCATCCGCTCCCGCCGCTTCAATCTCCCCTGCATAGTCGAGCCAATCACCCGATGAAACGCCATTCATGCTGGCAATGATCGGCAGCGAACAAGCTCGCTTCAACGACTTGATCGATCGCAGATAATTTTCGGGACCACCGTTGTACCGATCCTGTTGCGGCTGATAGCCGCTTCGCTCGACCGCGCCAAGCGGATCAACCGGCTTCAATTGCCGATAGACGATCTGCTCTTGCAGTATCGACGGCAGCACGACCGCCCCCGCGCCGGCAGCGGTAAATTGACGCACCATTTCGGGTTCGATTGTTAAAGGGCAAGCTCCGACAATGACTGGGGATGCGAGTTCGAGCCCGAGGTAGTGCGTAGAAAGTTCGCCCGACATGTGTGAACTCCGCGAGTGTTTCTTAAGGAATATGTGAAGGGAGAAGCTCGCAAACCGTGTTCCTGAGCAACCCCGGTGCGAAGGTGGTCGCCGGTGGCGCATGTGTGCCGTTTTGGATCGCGCACACCGCACGGTTAGCTGATTCAATGCTTGCGAATTGCGATAAACATCACCGCCATTCTCGAGGCGGAGTTGAAACTATTTGCAAGGGTCGCTACGGCACTGACCTTCGGCACAACGCTTGCCTTACCAGGAAGTGCGAACGGCGGAGAATGGTTCCCGTCCGTGTCACGAATGCACTCAACGCCAAATCAGGAAAAACGAAATGACAGGTACACTTGCCAAACGCAACAGTCGTGGATTATCGCTTCCCGCACTCGAGATGTTCCCTCAATTCAGGGCTATCGAGAACATGATGTCGCGCATGTTTGACGACAGGGAAGAGACTTGGTTCAGCGGAGCACTCGCACCAACGCTCGATGTGTCCGAAACCGACAATGAGGTGGATGTGAAGATGGATCTACCCGGCATGAAGGCGGAGGACATCGACATCCAAGTTCACAACAATGTGCTAACGATTCGCGGCGAGCGGTCGGAAGAAACCGAGGAGAAGGATCGTAAGTTCCATCGCATCGAGCGACATTCAGGAAGTTTTGCCCGCTCCGTTTCGTTGCCATCGGTCGTCGATGAGAACAAGGTTGATGCGAAGTACAAAGATGGCGTGCTGACAATCAGTATGCCCAAGACCAAAGAAGCTCAAGCCAAGAAGATCACTGTCAAAGCCTGAGTTGATCGTTTCGTTTCAGCTAGCTGAGTCGCCGGGTTTTGGAGTCAAATCCAATCTCGGGCGATATCGGCTATAGTTTTTCGGCCGCTGGATTTCAAGGAGCGATCACGTGCCCGTTTCCGCACGGCGAATGATCTCCAGCATCATCGACGATCTCAAAGATGGTTCTTCACGGAATTTAGCGGCACTTTCGCTAAAAATCCCTTTTGGAAAATGGGTTGCGAAGAGCCAGTGGCAGGCACGCGGCAAAACGTTCGGCAGATGAAAAAGCGAAACGTAGCTATACTTGCCAGAGTCTGGAACAGGATGCCCGCCGACTGTCGATTGCCGCAATGTTTTTGGCTCATCCGACCGAAGGGTGCGCCGGAGGTTTTCAAGGCATGGCTCAAGCGTCCAATGATAATTTGTGCGAGTTGTCGCTGGACCTTACACTGGGTCTGCCGGGAGAAACGGAATTAAGCTCTGCAGAGGTGCAACTTGACAAGGGATATCCCGGTCGACGGTGCGCCAACGGTGCCGACGGTTCTCGGCGAGTTTCGATTCGCCGAGGACGCTTTTATTAAACAAATCATTGGACACTTGAGTTATGGAGTGCCGGGATAAAACCGGTTTGGAATCGAGAATGAAAGTTTCTTACGAGGAAGGTCTAACCAACTACTTCGGCCTCCGGCGGAGGTGCGACGAAGGTAACAACGTCGTGCTGAGCGTCCGTGCAGGGGGAAGCGTAGGCCAGCTAATTGAGCTCCGAAATCAGGTCTTCCATGTGCCGACCGTGTCATATGCGTCGGGAAGGCAACACCAGCTACACCGCTTTGGTAAGGGTAGTCTGGACATGGCGGAGTCGAAGAACCTGTGCATGCGTGGAAAATTCCAAACGCGAGAACCGGGAAGTCCCATTTGCCCCTGGGGTCAAGTCGTGATGACTCACTGCCAGGGCGACCAGCGAACCTCTATGAGCGCAATTCTGGTATGAACGCGGATGGGATGGCAGATGAGGCCGTAGTACCGTCGACGCGGGTGAACAAAGCTGCGACCGCAGTGGCGGAATCCGCCGAGGAAAGGGACCTCACTGAAGGGAAGTATTGCCGGATTGGCGTCGATGCTTCGGACTCTGAGCCGGAACAAGTATCAATTGGAGCGTCACGGGAAATCACGACGGGTAGCGTCACAGTGTGTCGCGATCGTTTGACCCAACGGAGGAGCCGTATGAGTCAAGGCTCACGTACGGATCTGTGCGGGGGGCGGCTGGCAACAGCCGTCCCTACCGCGATCCTCAGAAAACCTCCAGTCCCCATCGCGCACGCTTCGGTCGGATGAGCCATGTTTTTCAATCGCCCAGTGGCAGATAGGCGTACCCGTCGGCCTGCAGGTTCACCAGAGACGTCAATGCCGATACCGCCACGTTCGAGTATGCCACAACATCTTCGGGTGTCGCGCCTTTGCCAATCAGGGATTGCCCACAGACGAACACCTCGACTCCTGTTTCGTGAAGTTTGTGGAGGCAATCGAGGTTCGGATTGTTCTTTGTCTTAAAGCGTTTTGCGTACGCGCCCGAGTTCAAGGCTGAAAAAGTAGCCTCCCCGTGCAACACGATAGCGATTTCAACTTTCACGGATTCCTTTCCCGCACCGCGATAGATGTTGACGAAGCGAGCCACTTTTTCGATGGCTGGATTCAGCTCATCCCATTGCCCGCCGGTGGTGATATCAACAACGATCTTGCTTCCCTCACGCGGTTGGTGGACCGCACTGGGCAGCTTGACAACCTTTCCATATTCCTGAATCGCCGGGTTGATATATTCCCACTGGGTCGCTGATTCGCGCGTGACACCACGGGGCTCGGAACGAGCGACGTTGGGCAGCGTGTAGGGCTTGTGGATTTCACCCATACCGTTCTCGATGAAACGACTGACGAGCTTTGCGTGTTCTTGTACAAGCATCACCACAAACGGATCATCCGCATTATAGGTCACCTTCATTCCTTTATCTGTTTCTTCGTACGTGAGCGTGTAATCCTCGGCGTGTTTGATGAGTTCGACGAAGATCGGATGGAAGGTCATCGGTGGCAGAGGCCTATCGTCGTGAACACGTCTCTCCATGGCCGGTACGTGCGCCTTCAACAACGCGGCCACATTCGCGTGGTCCGACTCTGTGGTCGTCTCAGCCCCGTTTGGCAGCATCTTCACGGTTCGAGTGATCGTATCACGCGCCGCAAACATGGCGTGCAACGTCGTCATGTCTTCACGCATTTCCCCAGACATGCCGTGTCCCATGCCACGTCCAAAGCCCAGACCGGGCTGAGCCAATGCTACGTCGCTGATGACGAAGGTGGCGATCAGAATCGCCACCATCGATGCGCCGTATCGAACGATTTGGTTTTTCATGTTCTTTACCTTTTTGTTGAATGTGAGTTATTTCCGTAGTTCCTCGTACTTCTTGCGAAGCGATTCGATGTCACCGGTATGTCCCATCAGAATCACGACTTCGTTCGCGGACAAACGATGTGTTGCTTTCGGATTGAACGTCAACTTGCCGGCAGCAGACTGAACCGCCACCAACAGTAGATTGTGGTCGCGATGAGCATTCGTTTCACCAATGGACATTCCGACGAGCTTGCTATTCTCGCTGACCCGAAGCTCATCGAGTTCCAGATCCGCAAACTCACGCTGTGAAACCAGGTCGATGAGGTCGGCGGTCGTTGGTCGCGTGATGACGCGCGCCATTTGCTGTGATCCAACCACCGTTGGCATTACGACACGGTCTGCGCCCGCTTGGCGTAGCTTTTTTTCCGTGCTGACTTGGTCGGCACGAGCGACAATTTGAAGTTTGGAGTTTAGATTACGAGCCGTCAAAGTAAGAAATACGTTTTCAGCGTCTCCCGAAAGTGCCGCCACCAACGTTCGTGCGCGTTCAATGCCGGCGGAAGTCAGCGTGGTCTCCTCGGTCGCGTCACCCGTCAAACACGCATAACCCAGCTCATCCGCTTCACGCAATCGGTCCGGGTCGAGTTCAAGGATGACGGATTCACGACGATGTGATTTGAGTTCGGCGGCCAAGCATTGTCCCATCCGACCGAAGCCGCAAATGATGACGTGGTCTTTCAAGCTGGCAATCTCAGCAGTCATTCGACGCATTCCGATCAGGCGATCAATCTCGCCTGCCAAGAGAAGTTGAACGAGTCCACCAAACGTATAGGCCGCCGCGGACATTCCGACCACAATAACAAAGATCGTCAACATCTGCAGAGTCGGTGAGAGCGTGCTCGTCTCCGAGTACCCCACGGTGGAAATCGTGATAACGACCATCCATGTCGCTTGTAGCCAGTCATAGTCTCCAAAACATCGATAGCCGACAACAGCGATCCCAAAAACGGCAAATAACAGCAGTCCGCCACTAGCGATCCGTTGCAGTGGCGACTTGAGGGTATGGCGTCTCAAGGATCGTACCATCTATTTATAGGACCGATTCGCAAACCGATTCATCATCGTCTTTGGATGCTTGCATTTTTCCATGGAAGCGGTCTAGTAGCCGGTACAGTTTGCGTCGATGGATGCCGAGTTTCCGCGCCGCACTGGCCTTATTGCCGTTCTCCTTGGCAAGCACCTCTAGCACATGGACTCGCGCCACGTCGTCGAGCTGGTAATGAGTGTCACCGAGTATGCCATGGTTTGCGGCAGTGGTGTGGGAGTGCCGAGTCGCCGGAGCGGTCTGGCTGGAAGGAGATATCAACTCATGCCCATAATCAACGACCTCTGCAGGCAGGTCGTCGATCGTGAGGTCGAAATTGTCGGCTAAGATCGTTGCCCGCTCAATCACGTTGATGAGCTGTCGGATGTTGCCGGGCCAAGGATAAAAATTCAGCAACTCCCGCACCTCCGGTTCAACATGGTATGCCTTCGGCACAAAGTGGTCGATTAACCGATCAATGTCGCCCACGCGCTCGCGCAGCGGTGGCAATTGAATGGATAGCACGTTGATGCGGTAATACAAGTCCTCGCGGAAGTTCCCCGCATCGACTTCCGCTTTCAAATCACGATTGGTCGCTGCGATGATACGAACCTTCACCTTTCGCTCGCGGTGACAACCAACCCGGCGGAGGGATCCGTCTTCGAGGACTCGCAACAGTTTTGGTTGTAATGCCAGTGACAATTCACCGATCTCGTCGATGAAGAGCGTGCCGCCATCGGCGATCTCAAATAGCCCCGGCTTCTCGGCAGTCGCGCCCGTGAACGAGCCTTTTTGGTGCCCAAACAATTCGCTTTCGACCAGGTTCTCAGGAAGGGCGGCGCAGTTCACTGTGACAAACGGTTTGTCCGCGACCCGACTGCCTTGCTGAATCGCTTGAGCAACCACTTCTTTTCCCGTGCCACTTTCACCTTCGATTAGCACAGGTTTGCTCGTCGGTGCGACCTTACCAATCATGCGAGAGACGTCTAAGAGCGACTTCGATTCGCCGATCAGCCTGGCAGCGGGTCGTGCTCGCGAGATAACAGCTTTGAGCTGTTTGTTTTCCTTCTTGAGTGCTCGACGCTCGCGAGCCCGGAAGCAGTGGCGTTCCAAGTCACCAAGCGAACAGGGTTTGCTGAGGAAGTCACACGCGCCCATTTTCATCGCCGAGACCGCCGTTTCGACGGTGCCTTGTCCGGTCAACATGATGACTTCGATGTCGATTTGCTCTTCCTGAACGCGCTGTAACAGTTCGAGTCCTGACATGCCAGGCATGTTCATGTCGAAAACGCCCACGTCAAAGGATTCTCGCTCGAGCAGGCCCATCGCCTCCGCAGCGTTGGAGACATCCGTCACGTGATGTCCCTTGCGTTGCATCCACTTCGCCGACGAGCGGCGAGAATCCTCTTCGTCATCTACCAGCAGCAATTTGATCGGGGGTTCAGTCATGTTCTCTCCGGTGGATGCAATCCAAGTGTAAGACTGCGAACGGCGTTCCTGGTTCACTTTCTCGTAGAAAGTAGCTTTCTTGTTGCCCTCAAACGTGCGTGGTGGACCATCTGTGCATTATTGCACGTTCTGGCGGTCGCCGAGACCACTGATGATCGAGCGAGTCATCAGGATCTGCCGAACGCCTCGATCGCCAGCATGGGTGCGAGACGGCAATTGTTTCGGATCCTTTGCCCCTGATCGTCGAATGTCATTTGGGCAACACAATTTGCACAATTGTGCCTCCATCAGGATGATTCCTTGCTTTGATTGTGCCGCCGTGAGCTTCCACGATGCGTCGGCAGACTGCAAGTCCAAGCCCAGTTCCCCTCTGCTTGGTCGTAAAGAATGGCTTGAACATTCGGATGGCAGTTTCATCGCTCAATCCTGTCCCGTGGTCGCGGATCGTAATTTCGATGGCATCTCCCGCCTGCGTCATCGAGTTTTGGCAAGCGAAATCAATTACACTCCTCGCCGGAGCAGCGTGAATCGCATTTTCAAGTACCTCACGAAAGACCGTCGTCATTTGCTGTGGATCAGCGGATACAGATTCGCCGGTATGGATGGATCGAAGGTGTAGTTTCGCGGCGTGCACTTCGTGAAGTTCGTCAAACGCGGTCTGGCACAGCGCGGACACGTTCACCAGCGAACGACTCAACACGATCGGCGCGGCATACTCTTTGACTTCCTCATAATTGTCATGCATATCCCGTAGCGCCATCCGAATACGTTCGGTCAGATCGAGAAGCTCAGAACGATCAACCAAATCGAGTTCCAACAGATCGAGACATGATTGTGCCCGGTGCAATGCATTGCCGCTTTCGTGCGAAAGTCCCGAAACCATTTCCAGCATTGCTGCTAAACGCTCGCGGGCGATCCGTTTTTCGACTCGGATTTCAACCTCGCTTAGGTTCGTGACATTCGCCAGTATCATGTCGCCCGAGGTGCTGACCACAGGATGCAGCGTGACACGGATGGGAAATGTGGTCCCATCCTTGCGTTTACCCGTCAGCTCCCTCTCGCAGTCGATCGCCATTTCGCGCAGTTGAGACGAAAAGCACGTCGGGTGTGACGCGCCGTCACGTTTCGATTCAAGCGAAATGATGGTCTCGATGGATTTTCCAGCCAATTCCGACTCGCGATAACCGAACCAGGATTCCGTGACGCTGTTGACGACTTTGATGAATCCTGCCGGATCGGTGAGCAGGATTGACATGTGAGACTCGTTAATATGTAGATTTGCGAGCCGCTTTCGGCGGATGTCAGCTGGCCTGGTTTGCATTTTTGTTCTCGACTGAGCCAGTCTCCTTGTCATTGGGAAACTGAAGTAGCGTCAACGCATTAGCAATTGAGGTACCACTGCCGCGAATTGTGTAGGCGATCTCCGCCGCCATTCGGCACGTTGTTCGCTTTGTATCGGATGAATCAATCGTCACCCGTGCACGTCCATCTGTCGTGAGCACTGCCTATGTCTGCCTTCACCGTGCCAGCCGTTGCGGCTTCGCCGATACCGATCTTCAGAAGATCACGTTCCAGCATCCAGGATAAAGAAACAGTGGCCATACAAACGCGACTACAAAAAAGCGGGTACCCCGCGTTGCGACACCTCCAGGTGGTGGTCCGGGGCGGCGTGGTTGTATTGCAAGGGAGCGTCGACTCCTACTTTTTGAAACAGATGGCCCAGGAAGCGATTCGCCCGCTCGCGATCGGCCGACAGATCACAAACGAAGTGCGAGTGAGGATGCGCGCCCCCTGAGAGCTATCGTTGAGCTCGGCCCACTGCGAAGATCATACGACGCGAATCGCTGAATTTGCAGCGGTCATTGATCTGAGTCGCGACCTGAAGCGAGCGAAAATGAACCCACGGGTATTCACGCCGGCGAATTCGCTTGAGACGCTCGATCAATGAGCGGTAACAGTTCGGAAACGTCGACTGGCTTGCGGAACACACGAAGAACCCCGTCGTCTCGAGATCGCTGTGCTCCGTCGCCTTGTGCGTACGCGGTGACCATTATCGCGGCGATTTCCGGTCGTATTCCAATCAGTTTCTGATGCAACGTCGTCCCGTCCATTCCCGGCATTTGGAAATCCAAAATAACAACCGCATATCCGCAATCCGTCACGCACTTTATCGCCGTCGGGCCATCGTGAGCGGTATCTGCCTCGTAACCGAGGTCATCGAGAATGTCCTTGATATTGACACAGATGTCGGGATCATCATCGACGATCAACACACGTTTGCGTTTCATACGGTCACCCTGCAAGGCGGTAATGAAACATAAAACGTTGTCCCTCGATCTAACTCGGTTTCAACTCGCATCGTGCATTGATTCTTGTCCAGAATCGCCTTGGTGATCGCCATTCCCAATCCCATCCCGCGCGCCTTGGTTGAGAAGAATGGCTCTCCAATTCGCGACAGGGTCTCAGGTGACATTCCGGATCCCGTATCGCGCACGCTTACCACGCTTCGGTCCGCCTCCGCATAGCCGCGTATCGTCAGCGTTCCGCCGTTGGGCATCGCGTCTCTGGCGTTGCATACAAGATTGGCAAACGCGATCCACAATTGTTTCTCGTCACACAAAACGTTTGGTACATCTTCGGCAAACACGATTGAGACAGCTACGTTGGAGGGTAAATGCCTGTCGTGAATCAATTGACGCATCAAGGTGGCAACGTCACATTCGACGCGATCGGGTTCAGGCAGCCGAGCCAGGTCCGAAAGAGCTGTCACAGCACCATCAATGATGGAAACCTGGCGGTCTATTCGCGTCAGATGTTCTAGACGTTTCTCCTCGGTGGGGGCCGTCGCATTCAGGAGATAGTAGGCAGAAGTTTTGATCGCGTTGAGCGGATTTCGAATCTCATGGGCAATCCCACCGGAGATCCGTCCGAGTGTCGCAAACTTTTCCTTTTCAAGTAGCGCGGTCTGAGCGGCATGCAATTGCTTAGCCTGCTCGTGGACCCGTCCATCCAATGTCACGTTGAGTTGCTTCAACTCCGACTCAACATCTTTCAAGTCGCTGATATCGCGAATGATACCGGCAAACAACTTCCGTTCGCCAGCATCGACTTCGCTGACCGCCAAGTGCAGCGGAAACATGCTGCCATCTTTTCGTTGGCCCGTTACCTCACGACCGATGCCGATGATTCGCCGCTCTTCGGTTTCGCGATAACGCTGCAGATAGTCATCGTGTTCATGACGGTATGGTGACGGCATCAACATTTTGACGTTTTGCCCTATCATGTCGTCGCTGGTAAACCCGAACATCTGCTCCGTCGCGGGATTGACTGATTCGATAATTCCACGCTCGTCGATGATGATGATGGCATCGACTGCCGTTTGCAGAACCGCCGCTAAGATCGCTTGCTGCTCATGGTTAAACATTCGCCGACACACTCCATTGACAACAACAATCGGTACCCGCCGATGGATGTTTCGACAACTGGATTCTGAATCGCGCGCCGTGCGGATTCGACTCTGGCAAGTTCGGTTCGACAGTTTGAATGACGCCGCCATGCGCATCGACGATTCGCTGGACGATGGACATACCCAGACCAGTGCCACGAGCCTTGGTCGTAAAGAATGGCTCGAAGATTTTTTCGCGCTTCTCGGCACACAAACCAGGGCCGTTGTCTTGGATGTCCAATATTATGAAACCCGGTTGCTCGCAATGGCATTCGAGATAAATGCGAACCGGGTCTTCGCAAGCGGTTAATGCATTCTCGAAAAGATTCCGAAAGACTTGTTCCAGCCGCATCACGTCCACATCGACCGGATATTCACACCCCGTTTGCGACTCGATGATCTCCGCATCACGACCAGCGCGCTGCGGACTGAGGTAACCCCAAACCCGTCTCCAAACTTCCGGCAGCGAAGCCAATTCCCGATGCAGTTGCATGGGAGCGGCATAGTTGCGTACCTCTTCGAGCGTGTTGGTCAATTCCTGCGAGGCTCGCCAGATCGAATCGATTTCTTCTCGCGACTCCGATCCGACCGGAATGTCGAGTTGCAAGCACTCCACGCTGGCCCGAATCCGATGCAACGCATTGCGGCTTTCGTGCGCCAGCCCCGCCACCGTCTGTCCAATGGCGGCTAACCGCTGAAAACGCGATGCCAACTCCTGGGCGTCGACCAGGTCGGTCACGTCGGCACCGATGGCCAATACCGAAGTGATACTGCCATGGTCACCTTTGAGTGTCGAGTTGGACCAGCGGATTCGTCGCTGAAGACCATCTGTGGTCACGACCGAGCTGAGTATGCCCGAAGAATTGAAGCTCGCCGCCGTTGAGACGAACAGTTCGCGCAGCCAGTCACGATCCTGTTCGACGATGCACGTATCGAACCAATCAAGTCCCTGAATGTCGTCCAACTTCCAACCGGCGATCCTTGTGAAGAAGGGATTGAATCGAATGATCCGTCCGTCCAGGTCCAGGATCAAGATGATCGCCTCGGCTGTTTCGAGCACTTGGTTGGCAAATCGATGTTCACGCGACAGCGCCCAATCTGTTTGCCGCTGCTTGACCAACCGGGCTACGCGCTGGCGGATTGCGTCGGGATTGATCGGCTTGAGAATGTAATCAGCGACGCCCAGACGCAGTGCGGCGATCGTGCTCTCCATGTCTGCATAGCCGGTCACGATGATGAATTCGGCGTTCGGCAACAAGTGCATCAATTCCGGCAGCAATGTCTCCGCTTCCCCGTCAGGCAGCCGTCGGTCGAGGATCACCAAATCAGTCTCGCGGTCCACGCCAGCATCGCGAACGGTCGCAAAACTATCAGCGGCGCGAATGCGGTGCCCGTCCAGTTCCAGTATGTCAGCGAGGTTGGCCCGCGTGTCTGGGTTGTCTTCGACGAGCAAGATTTCCAACGTGTTGACCATTTATCCAACCATTTCCCATGAAAAGGCAACGCGCCATGAGTACAACTGGAACACCTCCGTCCGCCGCGCACCCGACGCCATCACCCAATCAACATGATAACTTCATGAGCGAAAAGCGATTGTAGCAATGAACGGTGGACAGATGGGCACGAATCTACGTGTTTGACCAGTCAATTTTTCGCTTGTTCAGGTCGGCCAACGGATACGTATTGATCCAACAACCGCTCGCCGAAACCCAAGCGGCGACTCCCGTTCGCTCTGGAAAACTGTGCAGTGACGCACGCACCTAGTTTCGCTAGCGTGCCAATCTGCACGCTTTATCCGAAAATCACCACTTTTGTGCGTGGTATGAAACCTGCGATGAGGGCCAACTGGATTCAGTTTACTTTGCAGGTTGTTGTCGAGAGAACGAAAATGAAAGTTCTATTGCCCGTTGACGGCTCTGACATTGGAAACGAAGCCGTTGAGTTTGTCCGTTCGTTAGCGACATGGACGCCCGCTGACGTGACAGTGCTCGCGATCTGGTATGACCCGACGCACGATAAGATGCAGCCGTGGGCATCGGACTGGAAGGAATACGAAAACAACCGGACTCAAAAGGCGCTCGATAATGCGAACAATCGTCTCCAGGATGTATGTAGCTCTGTCACCCTACTCTGCGAAGCAGGTTCGGCCGCGTACGCCATTTTGGAGCGAGCGAAATTATCAGAAGTCGACTTGATCGTCATGGGAGCCAAGGGGCACTCGACTATCAGTCGATGGCTGATCGGCAGCGTTTCGGATACCGTTGCGACGAACGCAAAATGTTCCGTCGTGGTCGTACGACCCGCAGTCGAACGTAAGAAGGCCACCGAAAAGATTTTATTGGGATTTGACCAGTCGGTTGCATCTCGCGAAGCCGTATCGGAGCTACTTCAATGCGAATTACCCCGCGACAGTGAAATCGATGTTGTCAGCATCGTAGTTAATCCGACCCAGTATGGTGGAGACGCTATGGTAGTGCCGTTCACCCTCGATCCGGAACAGGTCGAGAAAATCGATCAGGCGGCCGAGCGAATGGCCAGCCAGATTTCCGAACACTTCCCCCATACAAAAGTGGCGACGTCTGCGGCGGATCATGTAGGCCAAGCCATTGTAGCCAAAGCGGAGCAAGAGAAGACGACCCTGGTGGTCCTCGGTGATTCAGGACAAGGGCTGTTCGGACACTTCTTGCTGGGCAGCACGTCGAAGTATGTGCTGCGTCACGCGAAGTGTAGCGTTTGGATTTCGCGACACCATTGGAATGCTCAGAAGAAGTCGATCGAGGTAGAGAATGCTGTCGCTGCGAAATGATCCTTACGCTGTCGCGCCATCTCAGATCGTTGGCGTTCAGCAAGAGACACCGGGAGTGCAAACCTACGCGATCGAGCTGACCGATGCCGAGGATCGAACCCGCTACAGGGCCAAACCCGGCCAATTTAATATGCTCTACCTACCCGGAATCGGCGAAGCTGCGATCTCGTTAAGCCGAGGCGCCTCAAACGGAAATCCGCTAGTCCATACGATTCGGGCGGTCGGCAATGTCACGCGAACTTTAGCATCCGCAGGTGCGGGATATTCGCTGGGCGTGCGTGGTCCGTTCGGCTCCGACTGGCCCATCGATCAGGCTGCCGGCAAGGAACTGGTTTTAGTGGCGGGCGGGATCGGACTGGCTCCGATGCGCCCCGTCGTCGAACATGTAATGAACCATCGAGAGCAATTCGATCGAGTGAGCGTACTGATCGGCGCTCGCACGCCAGAGGATTTGCTTTACCACCGAGAGTATGGAACGTGGCAGGGCGCCGGCATTGATGTGCAAACAACGGTCGACCGTGCCGCCAGCGATTGGCGTGGACATGTCGGCGTGGTCACTTTGCTTCTGGATCGACTTAGGATCATTTCGCCACGGCAGACCTTGATGTTTTCGTGTGGTCCGGAAGTGATGATGACCTACGCGATCCGCGCGATTCGCCAACGCGGGGTTCCACGAGAAAATCTGTGGCTTTCGCTCGAACGCAACATGAATTGCGCGATCGGACACTGCGGGCACTGCCAACTCGGCCCGCACTTTATCTGCAAAGATGGGCCTGTGCTCCGTTACGACCAAGTTAATCAACTCATGCGAGTCGATTCGCTATGAACAATAAACGGCTCGGAGTATTTAAGTTCGCGTCCTGTGACGGCTGCCAGTTGTCGTTGCTCTCGTGCGAGGACGAGCTGATCGAGCTGTCTGGGAAGGTTCAAATCGCTCATTTCTTAGAGGCCAGCAGCCATGTCGAACCGGGGCCATACGACATTGCGTTGGTGGAAGGATCGATCACGACGCCCGCGGATCTGAATCGCATCGCCGAAATCCGGAGGCAATCGAGAATCTTGGTGACGATCGGAGCGTGTGCGACGGCCGGCGGCATTCAAGCACTTCGTAATTGGGCGGACCACGAAGAGTTTATTTCGACCGTGTACGCCAATCCCCAATATATCGACTCTTTGGCATCCAGCACCGCGATCGGTGATCATGTGGCAGTTGACTTTGAATTGCGAGGTTGCCCGATTGATCGCTATCAACTTTTGGAAGTTCTGGCTGCACTGATTGCCGACCGACAACCACGAACACCGCGGCACAGTGTGTGCATCGAATGCAAACGTCGTGGAACCGTTTGCCTCGCAGTGACGCGAAATTTGCCGTGCCTTGGCCCGATCACACAAGCGGGTTGTGGCGCGATCTGCCCCGCGTACGATCGACCGTGCTACGGATGTTTTGGTCCAGCGGATCAAGCAAATTGCCCTCCTCTTTCCCAACACTACCTTGCCGGTAGCACGACTAAAACGCAAATGATTCAAGCTTTACGAAACATGAATGCCGCCGCAGAAGTGTTTCAAATCGAAAGTAATCGATTGGAAAAAGACGCCGATCCGACCGCACCGGTCAAGGGTTCGCCAACGAGGCGGCCCACAGCCCCCGGATAGCGCCCTCGGCTCACAACAGCACTATGTCCAACGAACGCAAAATCATTGTCAACGCATTGACCCGAGTGGAAGGTGAAGGGGCGCTTCACGTCCACGTCAATGGCGAGGTTGTGGAAAGCGTAAAGCTATCGATCTACGAACCTCCACGATTCTTCGAAGCTTTCCTGAGAGGTCGAGCGATCGAAGAAGTCCCCGACATTACCGCACGAATTTGCGGCATCTGTCCTGTGGCTTATCAAATGACATCGGTCCATGCGATCGAAAACGCGTTAAAGATTCGGATCTCGCCAGGGATTCGCAAACTCCGAAGATTGTTGTATTGCGGTGAGTGGATCGAAAGCCACATGCTGCACATTTACATGCTCAACGCGCCCGATTTTTTCGGCTGCCACAGCGGTATCGAGCTTGCCGAGAAGTATCCGGACCGCGTCAACGCTGGCCTACGCATGAAGAAGGCGGGCAATCGGTTGCTCGAAGTACTCGGCGGACGCGCAATTCATCCCGTCAATGTGCGCGTCGGCGGCTTTTACCGACTGCCCACCCGCAACGAACTCGTGACAATGCTTCCCGATCTGAGATGGGCTCGCGATGCGGCCATCGAGTCAACCCGCTGGGTCGCCGGGTTTGACTTCCCCGAGTTCAACATCGACTGCGAGCTGGTGTCGCTGCTGCATCCAGACGAGTATCCCATGAACGAAGGGCGGATCACTTCGACGCAGTATCCGTCCATCTCAGTCGACGAGTACGAAGATGAATTCAGCGAGCATCATGTCCGACATAGCACGGCGCTGCAATCCACCCGCCGCGAAACCAACTCGACTTATCTCCTTGGTCCACTCGCCCGCTTGGAACTGAATCACGAGCGACTTTCCCCTCTCGCTAGGCAACTCTTTGCCGAAGTCTGTCCACCGCTGCCGCTTCGCAACCGCTTTCATTCGATCATCGCACGGAGTATCGAAGTCGTCCATGCGATCGACGAAGCGATTGGGATCATTGAATCCTATGTACCGCCACGAGAACCGTATACGGCGTACCGACCTTTCGAAAGTTCGGGCTGCGCCTCAACCGAAGCTCCGCGAGGTATGATCTATCATCGCTACGAGATCAACGGTGATGGCACGGTGGCGTCGTCCAAAATCGTTCCACCGACCTCGCAAAACCAGTTGCAAATCGAATCTGACTTACGCGAGTTCCTGCCGCGACTTCTGCATCAATCCGACGAGACCGTCGCCTCCGAATGCGAGAAACTGATTCGCAATTATGATCCCTGCATTAGCTGTTCAACCCACTTCTTAAAACTGAAGATGGAGCGAACATGAGCAATGCCCGCCTCGCGACGATCATCGGCATCGGCAGTCCACACGGAGACGATCAATTCGGCTGGGCGGTGGTCGATCGGATCGCTGCGTTCGAACTAAGAAACATATCGTTACACAAGGTCCAATGTCCCTTCGACATTATCGAACTCCTGGAGGAAAGCGATCATGTGACTTTGATCGATGCGGCCATCGGACTACCGGTAACCCAGAACCTATTGAAACTCCACTACGCGGACGATCACGACAAGAGCTGTATCGAAGCAATTCCTCACGCAGGCACGCATGACTTCGGTCTGGGACAAGTTTTGCGACTGGCGCAATCGCTCGGAAAGCGAACCGATCATGTCAGTCTGTGGATAGCGGATGGTGGATGTTTTAAACCGCTCATGGAAATGACGGATCGCATCAAACAGTGTGTCGAGGGTTGTGCCGTTGCCGTCACTGAGGAGTTGTGCGATGCACGAAATGTCACTCATTAAGCGCCTGCTCCTTCAAGTTCAAGAGATTGCCCGCGAACACCATTCAGATTTCGTTGGTGAGATCACGGTGGAGCTTGGTCCGTTGTCTGGTGTAGAACCCGAACTGGTGCGGATTGCTTTTGAACAAGTTGTAGGTCGCGCGGAGGCTCCCCAAGTGGGAGGGGCTTTAGCGAGATCTACTACGCAAAATGCGACGCTTACGATCCGAAAAGTGCCGCTGGTTGTTCGCTGCTTGCAATGCGACGGCGAGAGCGACGTCAACAACTTCATTTTTCTCTGCGACAATTGTGGTTCAGGACGTGTCCGTATCGTTAGCGGCGATGCTTTTCGCCTATTGAGCGTTACGCTGTGTGAAAGAGCCGCCCGTGTCTAAGCAAACAATTTTTGTCAATCGCGACATCCAAGCGGAACACCGTGCTGCTGCACAGCGGGTCCGCAGTCGATTTACTCAATCGGGAACCCTGGTTGTCAACTTGGTTTCGTCGCCCGGATCTGGAAAAACGAGCCTTCTCGAAGCAACGTGTCGATATTGGAAGGATCGTTGGAAGGTTGCTGTATTGGTGGGCGATCTTGAAACCGACCGGGACGCCGAGCGGCTCCGGCCATTCGTCCCCGTCGAGCAATTGACCACCGGTGGAGCGTGTCATCTGGAGCTCTCTCTTGTCGAGCGGGGATTCGCCAAGCTACCCGCGACGGTGTTTGACTTCTTGTTCATCGAGAATATCGGCAATCTCGTTTGTCCCGCATCGCACGATTTGGGTGAGCATCTTCGCGTTGTGCTGCTTAGCACCACCGAAGGAGACGACAAGCCTGGCAAGTATCCAAAAATGTTTCGTACCAGCGACATCATGTTGGTTACGAAAACGGACTTGCTACCCCACGTTCCGTTCAGCGTTGATCGTGTCACGGAGGATGCGAGGCTCATTCGCAATGAGATGGAGGTATTGAGCGTCGGTTCTTTGCGCGATGAAGGAATTAGCCGATGGTGCCAGATGTTGGAAATGCGGCGCGACGTGATGCTGTCGGAGGCATGTGTCCGATGACCCCCACTGCTTCAGCGAACCCAATCCGTTTGCAGATGCGGATGAACGGAATGGTGCAAGGCCAAGGCGTCAGGCCTACCATTGCCCGAATCGCTGCATCGGTCGGCGTCGCCGGGATGGTTCGCAACGCCTCCAGCGGAGTGTTGATTGACGCTGTTGGCGACGCATTATTAATCGAAACGTTCGAACACCGTGTTCGCGACAATTTTCCTGACGCAGCATTCGTAGCGAATATCGAAGAGAATTTCCTTCTTCCACAGCAGGATTCATTCCACATCGCCGAGAGCGAAATCGGTGGCGAGCTGAACACGACCGTCCCGATTGATTGTGGCATCTGCACTGACTGTCTCGCCGAAGTTCGTTCCCGGTATGATCGCAGGTATGGCTATCCGTTTACGACCTGCACCGTTTGCGGGCCACGATTCTCAATTCTCAACCGAATGCCATTTGATCGTACGCGTACGACTATGTCACGGTTTCCGATGTGTACAGCATGTCAGCGGGAGTATCTCGACCCCGACGACCGCCGATTTCACGCCCAGACGATCGCATGCTGCGACTGCGGGCCACGATGCTGGGCGACCGACTCGAAGGGTGTCACGGTGGCGGATCACCATGACTCGATCCAGTTTGTCGCGGAGCGTATATTGGCAGGCGACATTGCCGCGGTGAAGGGAATCGGAGGCTATCAACTGATTTGCGACGCCACCAACGATGATGCTGTGCGTTGGCTGCGGAAACAAAAACGACGACCCACCAAACCATTGCCGGTCATGGTGGGCAACATGGATCAGGCAAGGAGATACGCGATCGTCGGTGATTGCGAACAAGAACGTCTACAGAGTCTCGCGAATCCGATTGTGCTGTTGCGTCAATCCGACAGCGAATCGCTTGCCGAATCACTTTCGCCGGGGCTGAATACCATTGGCGTGATGTTGCCCTCGTCTGCTCTGCATGTCGTGTTGATCGACTGGGTCGGTCGCCCATTGATGGTCACCAGTGGTAACGTGCATGGCTGCCCGCTGATCTACCAAAACGATGTTGCTGCTCGCGAACTTGGGGCGGTTGCCGATGTATTGCTGCACCACGATCGCGAGATTGCATTCCCAATCGACGATAGCATCGTGCAGTGTATTGGTAATCGTTCGATGACAATTCGGGCTGCGCGAGGCATCGCGCCTCTTACGTTGAATGCGGCCGATAGTACTGCGATGCTGGCGACGGGTGGTCATCAAAAGGTCGCCCCGGCACTGCAAATCTCCAATGCCATTGTGTTAACGCCGTATATCGGGGATATGGAGTCGGAGCAATGCCGAATTCGCTTGGAACAATCCGCTACCCATTTTCAATCGCTGTACTCCTTATCGCCAGCGGCTCTGATTTGTGACGGTCATCCGAATTACTTCACGACCGATTGGGCGTCACGACAGTCAGATTCACATTTCACGATACAGCATCATCACGCGCACGTCGTCGCGGCCATGATGGAACATGAACTGCTGAATCAGACGGTACTAGGTATCGCGTTTGATGGGACCGGCTATGGCGAGGATGCTACGATTTGGGGTGGAGAAATATTGCTCGCTTCGCCATCATCGTACACGAGAGTTGGGCACTTGCGCCGTTCCGACTACTCGGCGGTGAGCGTGCCATTCAAGAACCTTGGCGGATTTCTGCTTCGATACGCTCGCAAGTCTGCGAAATCGGTGACCCTTCGCTTTTATTCGCCATCGATCGCGGCTCAGTAACATCCAGCTTCGGGCGATTGTTTGATGGAATTGCCGCGATCTTGCTGAAGATCGATATGGTGAGCTTTGAAGGCGAATCCGCCCTCCGACTGGAGGCCGCCTGCGACCACGACGAGTTGTCAACCTACGAGTTTACCATCTCCGACGATGAGCCATTTCAAATCGATTGGCGACCGGTTTTGGTAGCGATTGCCCATGACATCGAACATGTATCGCCGCAACGGATCGCCATGAAATTTCATCGAGCCGTAGCAAGATTGATTGTGCAGATAGCTAAACGTTATTCAGAGGTGTCTTGCGTTCTCTGCGGAGGTGTATTCCAGAATCGTGTGCTCTTGGAGCTGATTCAAGAAATGGCCGAGGCAAGCACCATCGATATTCGCATGCCGGGCCTCATACCCGTCAATGATGGTGGGCTTGCCGTTGGACAGCTTATTGCCGCACAGCATATTGCCGCACAGCATATTGCCGCAGGGGGGGGTTCACGATGTGTTTAGGGATTCCCGGTCGAGTCGTGCGTTGGACCAATCAAGACCCGACCTTTGCCAGAGCCGACGTCGAGTTTTCCGGAGTGCGACGGGAGGTTCACATGGCCTGCGTTCCTGAGGCCACGATCGGTCAGTACGTCATCGTCCATGCCGGTATCGCCATCTGCATCGTCGATGAAGCCGAAGCCGCGAAAACGCTTGCAGAGTTCCATTTGGTGGAGGATGCCGTCGATGAAATACCTTAGTGAATTTCGCAACATCGAGGCAGCGAGAACGCTCGTCACGCGAATCCGAGAGCGCGCCACACATCCGTGGGTCATAATGGACGTCTGCGGCGGTCAGACCCACAGTTTGGTTCGCAATGGCATCGAGCGAGAACTCGCCGGCCATTTGGAACTGATACATGGTCCGGGTTGCCCCGTGTGCGTGACGTCGACCGGGTTGATTGATTTCGCGATCAAGTTATCGCTCAGGCCCGGCACGATCGTCACGAGTTTTGGCGACATGATTCGCGTCCCCGGCAGCGATGGATCATTGATGCAAGCACGCGCGAGCGGTGGCCGATTGCAGATTGTCTACTCGCCCATGGATGCCTTAGAAATCGCAAAACTGAACCCAAACTCAGAAGTCGTATTCTTTGCCGTTGGGTTCGAAACGACCGCGCCGTCGACCGCGCTCGCTGTCTTGCAAGCAGCCGAGCTTGGTCTGAGCAATTTTTCCATCGTGGCCGCTCACGTCCGCGTACTGCCAGCGATGGAAGCCGTCATGCAAATGCCGGACAACCGTGTCGAAGGTTTTCTCGCAGCCGGGCACGTCTGTAGCATCATGGGCTTCGATCTTTACAAGCCATTTGTCAATCAGCATCGCGTTCCGGTCGTCGTCACCGGATTTGAACCCATCGACTTACTCGAGGGTATCTTGCGAACGGTGTCGCTGCTCGAAGATCGCGAAACAGTCGTCGAGAACTGTTATGGTCGCAGCGTCCAGCGTACCGGCAACGTCTCAGCTCAGGAGATTATCGACCGCGTGTACGAGGTTGACGACCGAGACTGGCGCGGCTTCGGCACGATTTCCGAGGGCGGCTATCAACTTCGAAGCGAATATGTTCGCTTTGACGCTCAGTTAAGGTTTGCTGATCTAGCAGCCTGTGAATCCGCTGTTGAAACCACCTGTCGCGGGGCCGACGTGATGTCTGGAAAGATCAAACCGAAGCAATGCTCGGCCTTCGGAATCCAATGCACGCCCGAATCGCCGCTCGGAGCGCCGATGGTATCCAGCGAAGGTGCGTGTGCTGCGTATTACCGGTACGAGCCAACACTGATCGAGTTGAAATGACGAATCTGAATGCAGTTCGACTCACTTGTCCGACTCCTATTCCGGCCAGCGACACAATTGCTCTTGCGCATGGCGAGGGAGGCCGAGTCATGCGTCGATTCATTCGAGATTCGATCGTCGCCAAGTTTGGTCTCGGCAATGTGCAGTTTCACAGCGACGCGGCTCGATTGGAAATCACCAGTGGTGAGATCGCCATGACCACCGACAGCTACGTCGTTTCGCCGATATTCTTTCCTGGCGGAGATATCGGCTCACTCGCAGTTCACGGGACATTAAATGATTTGGCGATGGCAGGAGCAAAACCGCTGTACCTGACCCTAGCTCTCATACTTGAAGAGGGTTTGTCGCTCGAGACGTTTGCTCGAATCATCGATAGCATCGCTACGGCAACGCATCGCTGCGATGCTAAAATTGTTGCGGGAGATACCAAAGTTGTCCCAAAAGGTGCCGCCGACGGTATCTTCATCAACACCACCGGCGTGGGTGTTTACCAGTCGTCTCACCGGATGTCTGCCGTGAACGTTCAACCCGGCGATTGCTTGATCGTGTCTGGTCCGATTGCACGCCACGGACTTGCCGTGCTCGCGGCGCGAGAATCCATCACGTTTGATCCGCCGCCGTCATCCGATTCGGCGTCATTACACCGGGTCGCGTCTGAGTTACTTATGTCGCTCCAGGGCGACTTACGGACCATGCGGGATGCCACACGCGGGGGCGTCGCGGCGGTGTTGCACGAGTGGGCCGAAGAATCGGGGCTAGCGATGAAGATCGACGAAAGCAAATTGCCACTACTTCCCGAAAGCCGAGCCGTGTGTGAACTACTCGGCCTCGACCCGTTGTTCGTCGCCAACGAAGGCACCTTCGTCACCGCGGTCGCCCCTAGCCGAGTGGATGAAACCATTCGTGTAATGCAAGCACACTCGCTCATCGGCGCACCTGCCGTCATTGGTTACGCCCAGCGACGCCGGTTATCCCCCGTACTCATCAATCGCGGACTCGGCACCGATCAACCCCTCGACGAACCTACCGCCGCCATGCTTCCGAGAATCTGCTAATAGGAACGATGCTCGATTGCGGGCAGCAGCGCTTTTACCGTGGCTAGTGTCGACGGTTCATCAGGTAGGAACAAAATTGTCTCTTTGGGTGGTCATTTTGCTTGGTACCACTAAAACCTGGCCTGTGAAGACTGCAGGTGTTGAAATGTCAAGGTGCTTTGTGCGGATCGCTATTATCGGATCGGGGATTTCGGGGCTCGTTTGTGCTCGACTCTTGCACCGAGAGCATGAAATTACTGTATTCGAGGCTGACACTCATGTCGGCGGGCACGCACATACCGTCACGATCGAGGTCGATGGCGAGCACCACGAACTCGATACCGGGTTTCTGGTCTACAACGAGCGCACTTACCCGGTTTTCTCACAAATCCTGCGGGATCTGAATGTGGAAACGATGCCGACTTCGATGAGCTTTAGCGTTCGCTCCGATCTGTCGGGGCTGGAATACAATGGAACGTCGCTCAACGGAGTCTTTGCCCAGCGGCAGAATGTCATCCGCCCTTCGTTCCTGAAAATGTTATTTGACATTGCCCGCTTCAATCGCAATGGGCCAGGCGACATCAAAAATCTGCCGCCTGACCAGACGGTGGCACAGTACCTGGCGAATGGGAAATACTCTCGCGAGTTTTCTGATCATTACCTACTGCCGATGGGCGCGGCCATTTGGTCATGTCCTCGCAAGGCGTTTGCGGATTTCCCAATTCGCTTTATTTTGCAGTTCTACCATAACCACGGTTTGCTCAGCCTGACCAATCGACCAGTGTGGCGTACGATTGTGGGTGGTTCTCGACGCTACGTACGCAAACTAGCCGAACCCTTTTTTGATCGGATTCGCTGTGGCTGTGCGGTTCGCAACGTAAAACGATTTGACAGCGAAGTCAGCGTGAATCACGCAGCTGGCGACGAGTACTTTGACGAAGTCATCTTTGCTTGCCACAGTGACCGGGCGCTCGAGATCCTCGCCGACGCCGATGAGTTGGAAACTGACCTCCTGTCGGCGTTTCCCTATGATAACAATACAGCGGTGTTGCATACGGACGAATCGATCTTGCCACAGCGCCGGCGTGCTTGGGCGAGTTGGAACTACCGCATCTCAGGCGAGCCCGACATGCGGCCCACCGTGACCTATCATCTCAATAGGTTGCAGGGCCTTGGATCATCAAAAACGTTTTGTCTAACGCTCAATGCTGATGACATGATCGATCCGGCCCGCGTGCTAGGTCGCTTCCAATATTCCCATCCACTCTTCACCACCGAGCGAGAGGCCATGCAGGACCGTCACGGCGAGATCATCCGGCATCGCCGAACGTCGTTCTGTGGTGCTTACTGGCGAAATGGATTCCACGAGGATGGCGTCATCAGCGGACTCGCTGTATGTCGCCAATTCGGGATTCCAGGTTGGACTGTGAAGACGGCTAGCCAAGACCCGATCGCATCGCCAGGGGTCGGTCGTTCATGAACTGCGTCGAAAGTTGTCTCTACGAAGGTTCCGTCCGTCATCGTCGATTCCGGAGCAAATCTCATGAGTTCTGCTTCCCACTGTTCATGTTTTATATCGATCTCGACGAGGTCGAGAAAATATTTCATGCGGCACCTTTGATTTCGACTCGTCGATTGAGTTTCGTGCGCTACAACCGATCAGATTTTCTAGGTGACTCCCAGCGACCACTTGTGGAGTGCGTACGAGAATTGGTCAAAGTGAAAACAGGTATTGAATTTTCAGGCCCTGTTCGGATGCTCGCTCACCTGCGGTACGCCGGCTTCGTCTTCAATCCCATTTCCGTTTACTATTGCTTTCACGGCGACGGCGTATCGCCCGCTGCCGTGGTGGCGGAAGTCACCAACACGCCTTGGCGAGAGCGACACAGCTATGTAATCCCCTGGAAGAGTAACAAAGGAGTCGAGCGACATACATGTCCCAAAGCGTTCCATGTATCTCCGTTCCTCCCGATGGATCTCGAATACCAATGGCGACTGAGTCAACCAGGACGCAATTTTTCCATTCACCTAGAAGATCACGATGCAGACGGATGCCTTTTTGACGTGACGTTACTACTCAAGCGGAAACCACTGAGTTCACTGCAGCTTGTCAGGATGTTGACCCGATACCCACTGATGACCGGCCAGGTCATCAGTGGCATTTACTGGAACGCGTTGCGATTGTGGCTTAAAAGAGCTCCGTTTTATCCGCACCCCAACACACCCACCGCAACCGATAACGAACGACCGGACTCCCTGTCACCCGCGGCTAGCGCCACTGGATTAATTGAGAACTGTTTCGAAAGCAACCACGATGTCCACCGGAATCACGACTGACAACGCAGCAGACTCATGGATTGCGGAAGCTTCCCCGTCAATGCAACCTGTTGAGGACCCCGGTTCTCTATCGATGGTGCAGAGCCTAGCAAAGCGAAAAATGCTAAAATGGTTGGAGACGCTCCAGGGCGGGCAAATCCAATTCGCCGATGCTCAGACGAGTAAGGTCTTTGGTCGCTGGGAGTCTCCGCTGTGCGTTACGTGGCAGATCAATCACCCTTCGTTCTACAGTCTCCTGGCGTCGCAGGGCGCATTGGGACTTGCCGAATCGTATTTGCGAGGTCACTGGCAAGTCGATGATCTGACGACGTTCCTAGCAATTCTTTGCCGAAACCTGGAGCGAACTTCTACGATTACAACGCATCTTGCCGCCTTCACCGGTCGACTGCGTCATCTAATCTTTCGTTGCGATGGAAATTCTCGCCGCGGCAGTCGACGTCATATTTCGGCGCATTATGACCTCAGCAATGAGTTCTTTGGATTATTCCTTGATCCCACGATGATGTATTCTTCGGCGTGGTTTGAGAATGCCGAGATGTCGCTCCATGATGCTTCCCTGTCCAAACTCGATCGGCTCTGCGGCAAGCTTAACTTGCAGCCCACAGACAGATTACTCGAAATCGGTAGCGGGTGGGGCGGTTTCGCCTTGCATGCTGCCAAGCAGTACGGAAGCCATGTGACGACGACAACGATCTCGCAAGCTCAATACGAGTGGACAAACGAGCGTGTCCTCGAGGCGGGGCTATGCAATCGGATTAAAACGCTTTCGAGCGATTACCGCGACCTCACCGGCCAGTTTGACAAGCTCGTCTCTGTTGAGGTCGTTGAGGCGATCGGAGAACGACATCTGGATGATTTTTTTCGCCGGTCGGATCGCTTACTCAAGCCCGGAGGCCGCTGCGTGATGCAGGCGATTGTGATGCCCGAACAAAGATATGGCGCATATTGTCGCTCCGTTGACTTCATTCAGAAATACATTTTTCCTGGTGGGTTTTTGCCTTCGCTCGCAGCTATTCAACAATCGGTCGGTCGCACGACGTCGTTCCGCTTGCAATCGATCGAAGACATGTCGCCTCATTATGCTCAAACGCTCATGCATTGGCGTGAGGCGTTTCTTGATCGAATCGACGAAGTTCGCTCGCTCGGATTCGACGAGCGTTTTATTCGGATGTGGGAGTATTACTTATGTTATTGCGAAGCCGGGTTCCGAGAGAGCGCCGTGAGAGTTGTTCAGATTGTATGGGACAAGCCTCGCATGTGAGGTCATTGGCGTCCCCTTTATCGAGTGTCCCCCGCTATCTGGCTGCACGGTTGTCAGATGCTGCTGAGCAAGGCCATGTCCCCGATTGGCTGGTCCGCCGCGGCATCCGGAGGCTGCTCAACACCCGGCGTGAAGAGCTTTCCGCAGAGCAACCATCCGTTGTCATCGAGCGTTTGCGTGCCAGAGTCGCGATCGAGCCGATTGCGGTTTCGACTCATGTAGCCAACGATCAACACTACGAAATTCCGGCCGGGTTTTATGAAAGTGTCTTGGGGCCGCGACTAAAATACAGTTGTTGTTACTGGGACGACAGCACCGACACGCTTGCCGATGCCGAGAAGAATGCTCTGAGGATCACCACCGAACATGCCGAACTCGCCGATGGCATGAATGTCCTCGAGCTCGGCTGCGGTTGGGGTTCGTTATCATTATGGATGGCCGAACAGTTTCCGAACAGCCGGATAACCTCGGTTTCTAATTCGCATTCACAACGTCGATTCGTTGAGGCGGCCGCACGCCAGCGCGGCATCACCAATCTCGAAGTCGTCACCATGGACATCAATGTCTTTCACGCGACTGAAACATTTGATCGTGTGGTATCGGTGGAAATGTTTGAACACATGCGCAATCACCGACGCTTGTTGGACAAGATCGATTTGTGGCTGCGCCCGGCGGGAAAACTGTTCGTTCATCTGTTTTGCCACCGGACGACTCCCTACCTATTTGAAACCGATGGTGATCAGAATTGGATGGGGCGGCATTTTTTCACCGGAGGTATGATGCCGAGTGAAGATTGGCTGCCACGCTGCAGCGACAAATTGCGGGTCGATCGGCAGTGGCAATGGAATGGGCGCCACTACGAGCAGACCTGTCGTGCATGGCTTGAAAACCTGGACGCCGCATCCGAATCGCTGCAGCCGATTCTTGCCAAGACCTATGGCCGCCCCGATGCAAACCGCTGGCTGAATCGATGGCGGATGTTCTTCATGGCGTGCGAAGAGCTCTTCGCCACTCACGAGGGCAAAGAGTGGTACGTCGCTCACTATCTCTTCAAAAAGTAGTCTCTTGATGTCGAGTCTCATCGACTGTGCCGCTGTGATCGGTTTGCTGATGTTTTGCACGTGGCTGGTCAGTCTGTATGCCCACGACGCTAGCATCATCGATCTCGTTTGGGGGTTCGGTTTTGTACTGGTCGCCTGGGCCGTCTACTGGACACGTGCCCAGACGGGTGCCAGCGTTCTCGTTCCGCTTCTGACCACCGTCTGGGGCGTTCGGTTGAGCGGATATCTTGCCTGGCGGAACCATGGGAAAGTGGAAGACCATCGCTACCAAAAAATGCGGAGGCGATGGGGAGACGCATTTCCATGGGTGAGTTTGGTTACCGTTTTTGGAGTCCAGGCCATCGTGATGTGGATCGTGTCGCTGCCCCTGCAAACGCTTTATGACGGCGCGGGCGAGAATGTGGGTTGGCTGAGGGGTATCGGGACACTCATTTTCGCAGCAGGATTGTTCTTTGAAACGATCGGCGATTGGCAACTAGCCCGCTTCAAGTCGGATCCGAAAAACAGCGGCAAGGTGCTCGACCGCGGCTTGTGGCGTTACACCCGACACCCTAACTATTTCGGGGACTTTCTCGTGTGGTGGGGCCTTTTCCTGGCGGCATTCGCATCGAGTCACATGATTTGGACGGTGATCGGCCCCCTCACCATGTCGGTGTTTCTGATGCGAGTTTCAGGGGTGACACTCTTGGAAAAAACGCTGAAAGAGAGCAAGCCGGATTACCAAGCATACGTCACGACAACTAATGCATTCTTCCCCGGACCAAGACAGCAGTAGGCGAGTCGATCCGAGACTGGCGTGAAAGACCCTTCTATTTTCCGGCCAAACGGAACCACTCCACCCTACCGGTCGTCATCGAGCAGACAGTGCCGATTCGCCATGCTGATACCGCTTACGATCGCACCGACGATCCCCACAAATCCTTGGTCGGTTCCGCATAGATAGAGGTTCGGCAAATGGGTGCAGCCATCGAGCTGTTTGTCTGGGGCACCGTAGACGGCGCCATTGTCGTGAAAAGTAAATCGCCGAATCGTCTTGGGCGTGAACACGTCCGTCGCGACCACGTGGGAACGAAAATCAGGCATAAATCGCACCGCCGACGCGACCGCTACATCGTACTGCGTGACCTTCTCGGCTTGATATTTTGCCTCAGGAAGCTCACACCAACGGTCATGATTTGCCAGCGTCGTGATCCGTACGACGCCATCAGGTAATCGTCCCTCATCGGAATCGTAGATGTAGTTGTTGGGGCTGCAGATCACACCTGTCCGGGCATCGCAGAGACGATCATCCGGTCGCCGCCAGTGAAACTTCTCCGAATCGTTGTAGAACACGATCGTGCGGTCGAATCCGAGCTGCTGTGGGTCTCGGTCCAGCACGCTGATCGATTCAATGAACGACAGTTGCCCTGCCCTAGCAATCTCGGGAGTCGTGATATCATCACACATCCGCATCGTTTCAATATTGCCGGCAGATGAGAGAATGCGTTTGCCTTCAATTTCCGTCCCGTCATCGAGTACGACGCCCACGGCGCGTCCGTCTTCGACGTGGATGCGTGAGACGCCATGCCTCAGCTTTAATTCGCCCCCGAGGCCACGAAATTTACGCACGAGGTTTTTCAGAATCGTCCGGACGCCTTTGTATGGCCGTCCAAAGCCTTCGAGATAGCAGGCCCGAAACATGATACAGAACTGACCGAAGTCCATGTCGTCCTGGCGGGCGTTCCCATACCACATCAACGGGCACAGCAGCATCTCGATCAGCAGCGGTTCGCTGAGGTGTTCTCCGAGCACCGCACGGGCACTTCGCATGAACTCAGGTGAGCCACCGTCCATGTCCGCATAATCCAGCAGCGACCCGCAGAGTGTGCGAAACCCATCGATTTGGCCAGGAAATCGAGCCGTAATTTCGTTTTCAAGCAGTTCGATATCGTTATTGAAATCCAACGCCACACCCGGAAACCGGATCGAAGAACCAATCTGCTCGGCGAGCTTAAAGTCTTCCCAACTGAACCTCAATTGTCGGATCAGTTTTGCCAGCGGCCCACGTTTGTCGCCCTTGCGAGCGAAATTCGTCATCGCGTGCAGACCAACATCGTAATCCCGGCCGCCCATCCTGTAGAACGAATTCAGTCCGCCGATAGTGTAATGGCGTTCAAGAATGCAGACGCGCTGATCGAAATGGGCCAACCGAATACCGGCGGCCAAACCGCTCATGCCCGCGCCAATGATGATCGTGTCGTACATGGGAAGCTGAGAAGCTGCTAGCTATTAGCTTCTAGCTGTTAGCTATGTGACTAGGGAGACAGGGGGGGAGGCTTCGCAGTGCCGACAAGATCATTCGTCGTAACGGAGGTTCGGCGAATGCCTCGGGCGGCACGGCCCTCCCTTAGAGATCTTTCATCTTCGGTTCCAGGTAGGTCACCGTTGAATGCATACTGGCGAGATTTCCGTAGTCTTCCTCAGGAATCTGCACCCGGTGCCGTTTGCGTAGCTCCATCACGATATCGAGAAAATCCATCGAGTCGAGTTCGAGTTGGTCTCGGAACGGTTTCTGATCATCGAGACCCTCGAGATCATCGTCAGGGGAGATGTCTTCGAGGATATCGAGGATTTCAACGCGAATTTCAGCGGGGGTCATGGACGCGAGGGGTCGTGAGGAAAATGGAGGGCGAGAAGCACACGAATATCAATACCCGACGCGGATCACGTGGGGGCAACAGTTTCAGGGGCGGAAGCGGTTCGCACAAGGCCCAAGCGATCAAACCCGACCGATAATGACCACGGAATTAATCCCCAGCATCCCGAATGAATTGTTGAGAATGTAGTCAACCTTCGGCTTGTGCTCAGGCTCGTTGAGCACCAAACCTGGCAAATCGCAATCTGGGTCAAGTTCGTCGACATTGATCGTCGGATGCACCACCGCGTCGCGAAACGCCATCAAATTACCAGCCAATTCCAGGGCACCGGCGGCTCCCATGGCGTGACCAATGTAGCTCTTGGTGTTATTAATCCGCACGTTGTCGCAGTCGCCAAAAACGCTTCGTAGCGCCTTGCATTCCTGAGAATCACCGCTCATGGTGCCGGTCGCGTGCGTGCTGAGAATATCAATTTGGTTCGGTTCCAGGCCCGCCTTCTTCAGGGCCAATTGCACGCACTGGGCCTGTCGCTCGGGGTTGGGCAAGACAAAATCAGTGGCGTCGGTATTCATCGCATAACCGACTAATTCACCATAAATTTCGGCTCCCCGAGCCTTCGCGTCACTGAGTCGTTCGAGCGTGTACAAGCACCCGCCTTCGGCAACGACGATACCATTGCGATTTTTATCAAACGGACGCGATGCGGCGGTCGGATCGACATGAGTGGCAAGCGCATTCTGGCTATTGAAACTGGCGAAAATCCCGAATGTGTGAATACTCTCACTCGTGCCACCGGCAATGGCGAGATCGCATTCGCCCAATCGCAACATCTGTGCTCCCTGGATGATTCCCGCATTTCCAGCAGCGCAGGCGGCACCGATCGTGTAGTGTGGCCCCGTGACCCCCAGATTCAACGCGACCTCACCGGCAGGATTGTTGGCGACCGTGCGGGGGTTATGGTGGTGCGACCAACAGCTCGTGTCGTAGTCGAATCCTTTGATGATGTAGATTTCGTTTTCGGTCTCGACGTTGCCGTGCTCGGTCACTCCGACATAAATCCCAATGCGAGATTTGTCGATATTCTCCCAATCCAGGCCCGAGTCAGCGATGGCTTCGTTGGCAGTGTAGATACCGACACTGCCCGCCCGCGTGCCCCGCCGGATTTCCTTTTTTGACTGGTATTTGGTCGCGTTAAAGTCGCAGATTCCCGCCAGCGTTTCCCCAAAATAGCGGATATCGTAGGGCTGCACCCCACTGCGTTTCTCAAGCAGCGCCTCGCGAAACGATGCCAGGTCATTGCCGTTGGGCGACGTTAAACCAATGCCCGTGATGACAATGCGTTGGTCGTCGGGAAGTTTTGAAGCCGAATGGGGAGCGATCACGTCAAAAACAGTGGAGGGGAAGTGGGTGGGCCAGCGGAAGATGGTGATGCGTCAAATTGATAACAGCGCCGAGCGAACGAGCGGTCCGGCTAGAATGTTGACAGCTCGGACTGACAGAGCCGTCCGGCACCAACGGAGCGGTTTGGATAGAATAAGCCCGAAAAGAACGCTCCGCAGGTTAGCGTCGGATCGCGAAAGACTCAACGCCCCGCGTCGCGATTGAGCAGAGCGATTAGTGTGCCGATAGGATCGCTTGTCGGTGCGCTTTTTTCAGCATCCCCGCGACGAAACGCAGAAAGTCCTTACAATCGGGCAGTCCTGCGATTTTTGCCGCGCAGCCAGTCGCTATCTAACTCTCCACCCACGATCCTATCACCCCAAGTCAAAATTCATGGCCAAAGACTTTCTCAAAGGGATCGCCGACGAGTACGACGTGGTGGTGATCGGTAGCGGATTGGCGGGGATGACGTCAGCCAACATTCTCGGCCGTGCCGGCCACCGCGTCCTGTTGCTCGAACAGCATTACAAGCTCGGCGGCTTGGCGACGTGGTTCCTTCGTCCCGGCGGTCATACCTTTGATATTTCACTGCATGGTTTCCCCCACGGCATGATCAAATCCTGCCGGCGGTACTGGAGCCGCGATATTGCAGACCGCATCGTCCAGCTCAAAAACATTCGCTTTGACAATCCTCAGTTCTCGCTCACCACGACGTTCAACCGCGACGATTTTACACGTCTGCTCACGTCTCGATTCGGGATTGAAGAAGCCACCGTCAACGAATTTTTTGATACCGCGAGAGGGATGAACTTCTACGACGATCAAGCCACCACGACCAGGCAGCTGTTCGACCGATTCTTCCCCGGCCGAGACGATGTGGTGCGATTGTTGATGGAGCCGATCACCTACGCCAATGGCTCGACGCTGGAGGATCCGGCGATCACCTACGGGATCGTCTTCAGTAATTTCATGAGCAAGGGTGTCTTCATCTATGAAGGCGGTACCGACGACTTGGTCGCTCGGATGAAAAAGGAGCTTACCGCCAACGGAGTCGACATCCGCATCAATTGCCCCGTTGAGCAAATTGAGGTTTCCGAATCCGCTCTCCAAGGACCCCGCGTCGCGGGCGTGCGCGTCCACGGCCGCTCGATTCGTTGCCGCGCCGTCGTCAGCAACGCGAACCTGCGCACGACCATCCTCAAAATGATCGGCTCGGAAAAGCTTGATCGCGACTTCGTGGAGCAGACCCGAGCGGTACGGCTCAACAACTCGTCCACCCAAGTCTACATGGCACTCAAACCGGGAGAGGAAATCGACGAATCCAGCGGGGACCTATTCTTTACCAGCACCTCGAAAGAATTCCGGACCGACTTGCTACTCAGCCGTGATATCACCTCGCGAACGTTCAGTTTTTATTACCCCCGCGCGCGGCCTACGAAGAAACAACGCTACGCGATCGTCAGTAGCACGAACGCCAACTGGTCGGATTGGGCCGATTTGAATGCAATTGAATACGAAGCGAGTAAACAAGATTTGGTCGAGACTACGATCGAGGCACTCGAAAAGTACATCCCCGGTGTGCGTGAAAAGATCGACCGCGCCGAGGCGGCCACGCCCCGAACGTTCCAGCACTACACAATGCACGAAGCGGGAGCCAGTTTCGGCACCAAGTTCGAAGGGCTCGCCGTCAGTCGCGCTTTGGCACAACAAATCAGCGGCATGTATCATGCGGGCAGCGTAGGAATTATCATGAGTGGCTGGCTCGGCGCGATCAATTATGGCGTCATCGTCAGCAACGAAGTCGATCAACTGCTCGTCCGTGAATCATCGCCAGTGTGAGCCCTGGCCCACTCTCTCCCTCTCCCACCTGAGTTCCCCATGAAAAAGCTAACCCACCTATTCCTTGCCGCCGCACTCTGCTCGCTCATATTGCCGGCGTGTCTTGTCTCAGCCAGCGACAGCGACGACGCTTGGGCAAAGAAAAAGTCTGAAATTTTCAAGCCGCTGACCGATGACACTCGACAGGCGATTCACGAGGCGGTACCCGAAGCACCGACGGCGAAACCCAAACAACCACGCAAGGTTCTCGTCTTCTATCGCTGTGAAGGATTCGTGCACGCTTCGATCCCGCACGCGAACGAAGCGATCAAGGCAATGGCGGAAAAGACGGGGGCGTTCGACGCCGACTTCGCCGATACTTATGACGTCTTTACGAAAGAAAACCTCGAACAGTACGACCTCGTGCTGCTCAACAACACGACGGGCATGCAGTTCCCAAAGCCATCGCAGCAGAACGCCCTATTGGATTTTGTTGCCGACGGCAAGGGTCTCGCAGGCATCCACGCCGCCAGCGACAACTTTGGTGATTTCCCTAAGTGTCGGGCGCTGATCGGCGGCCAGTTCGGTGGCCATCCGTGGGGCGCGGGTGGTACATGGGCATTCAAGCTCGACGACCCCGATCACGTTTTGAATCGAGCCTTTGACGGAAAAGGGTTCTGGCACAGCGACGAGATCTACCAATACCAGCCCGATACCTATGAAGGGCCTCAAGTGCTGCGTTTGTTGGTGAGCTTGGACATGAACCAGGACGAAGTTTCCAACCGGATCCAAGATGGACCGCGTGAAGTTCCCGTCTCGTGGCTTCGCAAAGCTGGTGATGGCCGCGTCTTCTACACCAACTTCGGGCACCGCGACGAAACGTTCCGGAATCCGGTGATGTTGCGGCACATGCTCGACGGTTTTCAATACGCCATCGGCGACCTCCCTGCCGATGCAACGCCAACCGCAGAGGCGGGAGAAAAGCAGCCCGCGCTGGCTCCCAATAAGTAGACATGTCTCGCCGAGACACGTCACTGAGCTACACGTCCGAGTCTCGGAAAGACTCGGCTACCCATCGACCAAGAGGACGGCTGAAATGAGAATTGCACTGACTGGAGCTACCGGATTCATTGGTCGATACATCGTCGACCAACTCGCCGGCGAGGGTCATTCGCTGCGGTGTTGGCACCGCGCGTCGAGCAATCGGGATGGCTTCGACCACATTGCAGACATGACGTGGGTCGAAGGCGATCTGGGCGACCGATCCCAAGCCGAGACGTTAGTCGATGGTTGTGATGCGGTCGTACATGCAGCTCTGTACCGTTCCGGCAAAGGCTTTATGGATGCCGAAGGTGATCTCATTGAGTTCGTTGAGAAGAACGTGGTGGGCACGCTCAAGCTGATCGAAGCAGCGCGCGGCGCGGGTGTGGGCCGCTTCGTTGCTGTCTCCACCTGCGCCGTCCATGACAAAATCCTCTCAGATCGTCCGCTCGATGAGACCCACCCACTCTGGGCGAAGAGTCACTATGGTGCTCACAAAGCCGCCATCGAGAAATTCGTTCATAGTTTTGGCCTCGGCCAAGACTATCCCATCTGTGCGGTGCGTCCTACCGGCGTCTATGGAGTCGCGACCCCACCGAAAAACAGCAAATGGTTTGACCTGATTTCCGCCGTCGTTCGCGGTGACAACGTCGAATGTTCTCGCGGTGGAAAAGAGGTTCACGCTGCCGACGTTGCCAAGGCCATTGGCATTCTTCTTGTTGCCGATGGCATCAACGGTGAAGCCTACAACTGCTATGACCGATACATTTCTGATTTCGAAGTCGCGACGTTGGCCAAGGAGTATTCTGGAAGTTCCGCTCAGATTTCCGGCGAATCCAAACAGCCCAAGCACCAGATCATGACGGAAAAAATCCGTTCTCTCGGTATGCAATTTGGCGGCGAAGAACTGCTTCGGCAAACGGTCGCGGATTTGGTCAAGGCCGCCCAGGGTATCGAACACTGAACACTAAAACCTCCTGGACTGCTATTGCGATGGGGTCGCGAGGGTTGCTACTTTGATCGTTGACCCATGAACCGGGAATGTTTTCTGTTCGGACGAATAAAATACACTTCAGAGTTCGCGGTGACAGAGCCGATACTAACTGTGTTCTCACTCATCTGCGCTTGCGAAGTCTCCACTGATTCTGACGGAATGCATCCTGGGACAAGGATTGCGGCGCTGGTAACTGAACCCGAGAATTGTCACTCCGACGATCGAATTTTGCTGGGAAACCATCCTATTCGGCTGCCGAGGAGTCGACTCGGTTACCACACAGCCCAATTCTAAAACCGTTTCTGACGACGCCCAAATTATTGTCAAGTGACCGCTCGTTAGGCGGCCAAACGCCCACGACGGGTGACAAGGGGGAGTCGTCAGGTTCCGCTTTCCTCCCAGGGAGCCAGTGAAGATGCAAATTTACGGACCATTTCGACTATCGGCGGCTGCACCCACTTCTTCGGTTGCGAACACCGCAGCGACGAGTCGCAGTTCCAACCGACTCGCCACGCCGGAGGCTGCGAAACATTCCGCAGCACCGGTCGACCAATTAGACATTTCGTCAACCGCGAAAGCCGCCGCCGGCTCACCAGCGAACCGGCTGCAACAAAGCACGGCGATTGCCGGTGGTGGCGAGATCCGCATCGATCGTGTCGCCGACCTACGCCGTCAAATCGCTCAGGGCAATTATGACACGCCCGAGAAGATGGACAGGGCGCTCGATCGATTCCTCGATGGATTCGCCTAAGTCGTCGCCTTGAGCGACTCGAACGTTCGCAGCCGGTATCCGATGCGTGTGTAGTCGAGCAGACTACACAACGCTCGGGCCGCGATCCCAAATCCGTCGGGGCCGCTGAAACCGCCGAACTGACCGCCGCCGCGGACGTGCGGTTCGAGGTCCATGAACACGCCGTCGGCTCCGCGCTGAGTCATCCGCTCGTGAAGTGTCGGTAAGAATCCGCGCAAGTCGCGCATGATCGCCTCGTGGGCGCTGTCGCCGCGGTCTGCCGGTACAAAGTGGCTGGCCGATTCTTCGTCGACATGCTCGACGCGGCCACGCAGTCCGGGATCGCTGTAATCCTTGATGTGCAGCCAACCGAGCGAGGGCTTCATCGCGAGATACTCCTGATACACCTGGTCGGGCGTGAAGCCTTGCATGGCAATGTTCGCACCATCGAAAATGGTCAGCATGGCGGGATGATTGACCCTCGAGGCGATGTCGGCGAGCAGGTGACCTGTTTGTCCTACTAAGTTAGCCTCGACCTCCAAACCAAACGTCAGCCCGCGTGCGTCACACGCCTCAGCGATCTGGCCGAGTTGATCGGCGGCCCGTTCAACATGTTCTTCGGGCGACGTACCTTTGGGGTGATAGAACGAAAATCCACGCAGCAATTTCGAACCAAACGCCTCAGCACGATCGCAGGCAATCGACACATCTTCGCGTAGATATTTGTCAAACGGAACGAATTTGTTGGAAGTGCCATCGTCCACGTCGAGCAACTTGACTTTACCGATAGGCGACCCGATGCTCGACACTTTGAGACCGTAGTCGGCGTGCATTTGCTGCAATTGTTTGATTTCGGCGTCGTCCAGAGCCATCACGTTCTTGATACCGCCGCCGACATCGACGAAGCGGATCGAGTAGTACTCCAGTCCAATGGCGGCGAGGGCAGCAAACTGTTCGTTGGCTTGTTTGGAAAAAGCGGACTCGTCAGCGAAACCACTGAGCAAAGCAATCGGTTCGGAATTCATCAAAAAACGTTCCATGGCAAAGGTGATCGGCAACAAAGGCCGCGTATTTTGCGTTAATATGTCGTCAGCGTGAACCCCGCTCGCGGCATCACCTCGCAGAGATCGTTTTGGCACCGATGAAAATTTTTGAGTTTCAACCCGGTTTCACCGTCGACGTACCGTTCGCCCCGAGCCAAGCGATGCAGCGACTGAGGTCGGCGATTGCCAGCGAGGAATTACGTGGGCTCGCTGAGGCTGCGGGAACGGTGATTGATTTTAAAATCGCTCGTGCGGATCGGCGTTTTTGGTCACCGCACCTCTCCGCGCAGTGCAGCGAGAGTGATGGTGGAACGCAGATTTTCGCGAGATTCTCGCCGCGTCCCGAAGTATGGACGCTGTTCATCGCGATCTACTTTGTCATCGCCATCCTGATCTGCCTCGCGATGACAATCGGGTACGTGCAGTGGTCGCTCGGCTATTCGCCTTGGTCGCTAGCGACCGTACCGATCGGTCTGTTGCTAATGGCCGGGATGCACCTCGCCAGCCTGATCGGTCAGCAACTCAGCGCCGATCAAATGACGGTCTTACGGCAACGTTTCGACCGCGCAGTCGAACTCGCCTTTGACGGCATGGACGTTCGATGATCGAGCCTCTGCCCGACAAAATCATGAAAAAGCTGAGTTCGGGGCTATGAATGCGTGTGTTTAACCATCACTGAGTTGATCATTTCGCTTCCGACAATTGAAAATGGCACGATGAATCATGTCCGATAAAGCAGCCGCTTCGCGATCGCCTCGCGTCGACGCGATTCCGACGTCCTCTGCGTCGTATCGGCGGCACGCCTGGAATACCATGTTGGGTCTGGTTGTCTTCTTCGCTGTTTACCTGCTCCTGGCGAGCTGGTTCACTTACACAGCGTACCGAATGCTTTCAGGAGTCACGCAGGGCGGCGATGGGACGGTACCGAGCGTGCTGGCGGCGTTGCCCGCCTTGTTCTTCGCGATCTTTTTATGGAAGGCATTGCTGTTTGTCCGCCAGAAACGGATCGACCCCGGAATTGAAATTCACGCGCATGAGCAGCCACGCTTGTTCTCCTTCCTGCACGAACTCGCAGACCAGCTTGAGGCGCCGCGTCCACATCGAGTGTTCATCGCGCCAGGCGTAACCGCAGCGGTCTTTCATGACGTGTCGCTCAAAAACCTGTTCTGGCCCACTCGCAAGAACCTGATCATTGGTTTGGGGCTTGTCAACGCGCTCAACCGCACCGAATTCAAAGCCGTCATCGCACACGAGTTCGGGCATTTCTCTCAGTCCTCGATGGCGGTCGGGCAGTGGGTGAGCGTGGGGTCACGAATCGCATCGGGTACGATCCATGATCGCGGTTGGCTCGATCGCACGCTGGATTTCATTTCCGCAATCGATCTGCGAGTTGCGTGGATCGGCTGGATCATGCGAATGATCGTGTGGTCAATCCGCAGCGTGCTGGATTTTGTCTTCGGCTGGGTGATGCTGTCGCAGCAGGCGCTCTCGCGGGAAATGGAGTTCGAAGCCGACGACATTGCCGTTTCGCTCACCGGCAGCGACGCGATTGTCGATGCACTCTATCTTCTGAAATCAGCAGATGAAGATTACGGTCGAGCCGTCGCCTTCGCTCATTCACAGTGGCGAGTCAAACAATGGGTCGAGAATATTTACCCCCTGCAATCAGCCGTCACGGAGACGATGTCGCGAGTGCTCGATGAGCCTCACCGAGCGATCGCGCCAGCGCCTCCGACGCAAGATCCCGCTGACCATCGAGTGTTCACGATCGAAATTGCATCGCCTCCCAAGATGTGGGCAACACATCCTCTCAACTCGCAGCGAGAGGCAAACGCGAAACGGAACTATGTCGCATCACCAATCGATCCGACGTCAGCATGGAGCCATTTTTCGAACGCCGATGCGTTACAGCGGCAATCCACCGAATCGATCTTCGCGGAGGCAGACAAACCGGACGACCTACAACCCATTTCTGCTGGCGACGCAGTCGAGCGATTTCGCGAGCAGTTCGCTACACCGCGCTACCAACCTCGCTACCGCGGCGCGTACGTCAATCGGTTTGTCACCGTGGCACATCAGGACGCGTCCGAAATGTGTGCCGACCTTCCGCCGCGAGAATCGATCGCTGCAGGGTTCGACGAGCTTTATCCGGAGTCGCTCGGAGAATTAGTCCGATTGCGCAGGGAACTTCTCGAAGAGATAGGGCAACTCGTTGCAATCCGCAACGGAGACGCCGATACCTCCGAAAAGACGTTCACATTTCGAGGCCGGTTGATGGAGCGGTCGCAGATCCATGAATTGATACGCCAAGTCGAACGGGAAGACCACGAAACACTCAAACTGATCGAGCAGCACGATTTGCAGTGTCGTCAACTCCATCAGGCAGCGGCGAGATACGTTGCTCATCGCTGGCAGGACTACCACCGAAGCCTCCTTTTTCTGATGCATCACTTTGAACATCGTCAAGCAAAGCTGGCGCGACTGCATCAGCAACTTATCACCCAAACCAACGCTGCGATTCTCGCGGGTGGCGGGTCGATTCGCAGCTCCGACGTGGACGACCTGTTATCGCTTGCTAAGAAGTTGTACCTCGAATTGAAGCGGCTCGATCACGAATCGAATGAAATGAGGTTACCGCCTGAAATCGTCGAGCGGCTACCGGATGCTTCCTGGCGTGATGCGATTGAACCGTTCAAGGCGGATTGTCCGATCCTGGAGACATTGGGGCCATGGCTCGGAGTCGTCGATGGGTGGTGTCAATCCTACGACGGCTCGCTGAGTGACCTAAACGGTGCCATTGTGGATCAAGTGCTATGGTTGGAGGACACGATTGCGGCCATGTACCGACGAACGCTGGAGCAGCCTGATGTGAACGTGATAGCGGCCCCGCCCGATGTGGAACTGCCCAGCGCGACCGATGCCGAACCACGTCAAATTCACCACGTCGAGCCGATGCCAAAAATGAGTCTTTGGAATCAGTTTCGATTCACGCAGGGAACGTTCCCCAAGATACTGCGGATGACGATGGCAGCGGGAATCATGGCGGTAGTCTTGGCCACGACATGGTCGGTCGGGGCCGCGACAGTCGTGATCTACAATGGCCTCAACATTCCCGTTCAAACATCAGTAGCCAGCACGGTGGTCAACGTCCCACCTCATCAACATCGCAGTGTGAGTGTGGACGCAAATCGCTCGACCGAAATCGCCACGACCACCAGGAACGGGACACTGATTGAGTCCTTTGACGCCAGTACGGGTCAGGCGTTTGGCACCTACGTGTACAACATCGCGGGCGCCGTTCCCATCGTTCAGTGGTACGCAGTCTACGGAAATGTCCCTCAGCCACCCCCTATCAATTTGGGACTGAAGCGTTTCCAAATCACCAATGCGAGATATGTTTTCGAACAGCCACCCACGCAGATCGAGTCGTCTAGCAAAGGCGGAACGCGGTCCGTGATTGAGGCCGCCCCCGGCCTTCACCCCATGCAACTTTTAGGGATGCTCGAAGAGGAAGCCGGCGCAGATAAGGAATCACGCAAACAACAACTGATCGAGACCAATCTGCTGTGGGCGAAACCCGACAGCAGATACCTCACAGTGTGGGCGAGCCTCGCGGATCAACTGCCCAACATTTCCGACTTGATTGAACGCAGACTCAGTCACTACCCCACCGACATCACGGCACGCCGCTGGCAACTCGATCATGCCGCTGACGCCGATCGACCCGACGTAATCCGGCGTCAGAAAGCGCTTGCGGATAAGTATCCTGATGATCCTGATGTTCGATACATCGCCATCCGTGGGATGGAGCAAGGGCCGGAGCAGGACGATGCATTTATCGAGGGAGCTCGTCGCTGGCCGATCCATGACTGGTTCTCGTTTGCCGCTGCTACGGTTCTGTCAGGGCAACTAAATTGGGACACCGCAGCCGAGAGATTTCAAGTTTGTGTGAATGCTCGCGCGGATCGGAGCGACGACTCCGCCGTTGCACTCACGCGCATCAATCGACTCATTGGCGACGATCAACCTGAGAAACTTGCCTATGTGGCCGACTTCGCCGTCGTTGGTGAACTGCTTGCAATCGAGCATGGTGAATCCCCCGAATTTCGCTTCGAGTATCTACTCAGTCAGGGCAAACTGTCGGAGGCAGCCGATTGGTTAAAAGATCAATCCGCGCCAGCGGCCTACCGACAGATAGCACTCGCAGCCTCCACGGCTGCCAAACCTGATTGGATCGAAACCGCTTTTTCGATCGAACCGAGTGAGAGTGATTCTCTCAATTCGCTACTCCAGATGCTCGCGCTGGCGCAGCGATTGGACCGACCGTATCAGGCCTATCTGGATCGATTACGCGAGCTGATTCCCGCAGGCGCGAGAGAATTAAGCGAGGCAATTAAAATCTTTTCAAGCGAATTGGAACCGGATCGGCTCGCCGCCAGCCAGCTCGGACTCGACCCGCATCTTCGCGGCTTGATGACGGCAGCGGGTGTGATCAAACTCGGTGAAAACGCACCTCCGTCATGGCGACAAGATGCTCGCCGACTTTTGTTTGCTAACGAGCGGCCGTGGCTCGGTGGGGAGCCAGGGCGGAAGAACGCACCGTGAGCGACAGTGATTGGCGTAACGAGCGAATGACGCCACCCTCTTCAGTCGCAGCCGGGGAGGGTGAAGCAGCTGTCTGCAAAACACAAGTCACTGCCGGATAAACCGGCGAGGGAATTCTCGCCTTAGAATGCAGGTCGAACTCCAGATTCTGATTCCGCATCGAGCGTCGGTTCTGGATCCAGTTCAGATTCTGGAATCGGCTCCGGCTCGGTGGCCTCCGGCTCTTTGAGTCGCAGCACGATGGAGTCATCGACGACCTCGATACTGTCGAATTTCCGCAACATCTCAGCGTTTTTAGGGTCGTTGTATAATTCTTCGGCCAGGTTGTTTCGGGAGAAGCCATCAAGTAGTGGCTGGGGGACGCGTTCACCCTTGACGCGGGCGTCGGTCAATCGAACCACCAGCAGCCCGTCCACTAGCGAGACATCAAACTCTGCGTCTGCATTGAAAAACCGGCCCGATGCTCCAGGAATCATGTCAGTCGGAAAGCTCACTTCTCCACTCACAATACCGTCTTCAATCTCAACGAAGACGTGTCCTTTCATTTCCGGCTTGGAGGCGATCAGGCCGTTAATTTCCTCGGCAGTCAATACGAGTTCACGCACGGGCGCCTTTGCAGGGTCTTGGTCTGGCAGATTCCCTAGTTCGGCTGAGGCAGCCTCTGATTCGCTTGAGTCATCAGTCGTTGCCTCGGCATCCGTTTTTGCGCCGTTATCCGTCGCCGTATCGGTTTCTGTCGCCGCCTCCGCTCGGCTTCGAACTTGATTGGTGAAGGATTCGATCCGCTTCTCCAGGGCTTCGAGCTCGTCAGCCTCCATCTCGACAACTGGTAAATCGGAAGGTTGTGTGTCCGTGTACTTTTCAACCTGCGCCATATAAATGAAATAGGATGCGACACCAATGCCGATAATCGCTATCAACATGAATACGATTACACCGAGACATCCCCAAACCCAGCACCCCAAACCGCGTTTGTTTGCCTTGGAATGTTGATGGGCTGAATCGTGGGGGTCGTAGGGAGCGGGGTTCATGGCGGTGTCGAAGCTATCCGGCTTGGCCGTATCAGACACCCATGGCGCACGATTGGGATTGGGTTGGTTGGATTCGCGCATGCAATGGTTTCCACCGAAGAAATGGGAGGTCGTTAAGGTAATAACAGTCAAGCGTCGGGGTATCGGAGTCCGCCTGTTTTGGACTCACCCTTTCCCTATCGCTGTGGTTTGCTCATGAGAAGTTTGTAGTGACCGTTGCCGAGTAGGTCATCAAGTCGCTCGCGGAGCTGCGGTGAAATATCGACTTTGAATTTGTCGGCTCGGAAATGCACTGTTTCACCTTCTTGTAGGGCCATGGAGAGATGCAGCTCTTTCGAACCTGGATAGCCGCGCACGATTTCGCGAACTTTCGAGACAGTCGTTTCGTCATGGTCGGCTTCGTCGAGTCGGATTCGCATGCCGTGCGTGAACTTGTTATCGAGTTCCTCCAGTGGCGTGATTTCGTCGACGATCAAATTAACTTCGTCACCGCCGCCACGCCGATCGACTTTGCCTTTTAGCAGCACAACGGCATCCGGCTGGACGCGCTCACCACATACCGCGAAGCCACGTGGCCAGAGGATGCATCGCACATTGCCCTGCATGTCTTCGAGATCGAAGTTGGCGTATTTACTGGGTTGGCCAGGCTTCGGGTTTTTTGTATGAGCGAGCTTGATCGAGCTGAGCATGCCGCCCAGGACCACTTCGTCGCGATCACCGCACTGAGCGAGCGTTTCGGTTGTATGCGTGCGGAATGTTGCGAGCTTCGGCTCGAATTCCGCCAGCGGGTGGCTGTGCAGATAGAAGCCCAGAACTTCCTTTTCAGCGAGGAGTTTTTCGCGGTCTGGCCATTCTTCGACATCGGGCATCGGCACTGCTGCTGACGCTCCGTTGCCGGATGATTCTTCTTCCTCATCAAACGCGCCGAATAGACTCGCTTGGCCATGTTTCTTGTCCGCTTGCACAGCCGCACCGGCTTGCAACGCACGGTCAACGACGGCGGCGAGTTGGCTGCGTTTGACACCAAAACTGTCCATCGCACCGGCTTTAATTAACGTTTCGATCGCGCTGCGGTTGCAGTCATGGGGATCGACGCGCTCACAGAAATCAAAGATGTCGCGAAAAGGTCCGTTCTTAATGCGTTCGGCCTCAATCGAAACCGCCGTCGATCCACCACAGGCTTTGATCGCCGAAAGGGCGAACGGGATTTTATTATCGACCACGCTGAAGTCAGCAGCGGAGGTGTTCACGTCCGGCGGGATGACGTCGATCTCCATCCGGTCACAGTCTTCCATGTGCTCGACGAGCGCGTCCTTACGCTTAAAATTCCGTCCCGAAATGTCACTTGAGAGCAGCGCGGCCATGAATTCGGTCGGGTAGTGCGCCTTGAGGTAGGCAGTTTGGTAGGCGACGAGCGCGTACGCGGTACTGTGGCTCTTATTAAAGCCATAGCCCGCGAATTTGACGATCAGATTCCAGATGTCCTCGGCATCTTTTTCGGCGAGTCCATTCTTGACGCTCCCGGCGATAAAGACGTCGTGATTGGCATCGATCAAGGCCTGTTTCTTCTTCGAGATCGCCTTAATACAGGTGTACGCTTTGGCCAACGGCACATCACCGAGCCGATTGAGAATCCGCATCACCTGCTCTTGGTAGACCATGATCGAGTTGGTCTCTTCCAGAATCTCCTTCAACACGGGGTGCTTGTATTCGGGCTGTTGGCGACCGTGTTTAATGTTGACGTAGTCGTCGACCATTCCTCCTTCGAGGGGGCCGGGGCGATAGAGCGCTGCCGTCGCGATGATATCGTTGAACGTGTCGGGCTTCATTCGCTGCAAGAGATCGCGAATGCCGCCCGATTCGAGCTGGAAGACTCCTTTTGTCTCGCCGCGTTGCAACAATGCGTAGCTGGCTTTGTCATCGAGCGGGAATTTTAAAGGATCGATTGTTTGGCCCGTTGTCTCTTCGACGAGCTTGACCGTGCGGCTGAGGATGGTGAGGTTGCGCAAACCCAAAAAATCCATCTTCAGCAGCCCGGAGGCTTCCACGTCGGCCATCGCCCACTGCGTGATCACGTCCTGCTTGCCCGGCACGCGGCCGAGCGGAACGTATTCGGTTAGCGGTTTGTCGGCGATCACGACGGCGGCGGCGTGCGTGCCGACGTTGCGAGCCAAACCCTCGATCTTCATCGCCAGGTTGAGCAGCTCGCGGATCTCGGGGTCACCCTCATAAGCCATCTTCAAGTCGGCGCTCTTGTCGAGCGCTTTCTTGATCGTGATCTTCAGTTCATCGGGCACCATTTCGGTGATCTGGTTGACTCGCGAGAGCGGGATCCCGAGGGCGCGACCGGTGTCTTTAATCGCAGCCTTGGCCGCCAGCGTCCCGAACGTCCCGATCTGGCAAACCATCTCGTGGCCGTAGCGTTGTTTGACGTAGTCGATCACCTCGATGCGACGTTCTTTTTCGAAGTCAATATCGATATCCGGCGGCTCGGTGCGGCTCTCATCGAGAAACCGTTCGAATAACAAGTCATACCGCAACGGACAGACGTGCGACATGTACAGGGCGTAGCACACGATTGCGCCCACGCCGCTGCCCCTGGCTGTCGCCGAGATGCCGACGCTGCGGGCGTGGTTGACGAAGTCCCAGACGATCAAAAAGTACGTGGGGTAACCGAGTTTTTCGATCACGTCGAGTTCGCGGTCCAGCCGCGCCATCACTTCGTCGGATAATTTGCCATCGACGATGCGTTCGTCATCCCCTTCGTAGCGCTCCATGAGTCCTTGTTCGCACAGTTCACGAAGATATTGCAGCGGCGTCTTTTCGTCGGGGCATTCAAAGCCGGGGAAAAAGTATTTATTGAACTCAATCTCAATATCGACCGTGTCCGCGATCTGTTGACTGCGGGCGACGGCATCGTCAAGTCCGGGGAACTTTTCATACATTTGCTCGGGGCTACGCAAGAAGAACTGGTCATTCTCCATCTTCATCCGCGTTTGATCGGTACGGAACCGACCCGTGTTGATGCACAACATGATGTCTTGCGCTTCGGCATCATCGGGATCAACGTAGTGACAATCGCTGGTTGCGACGAGCGGCAATCCCATTTGATTGGCGATCGTGACGGCGCCTTCGAGCTGTTGACGCTGGATATCGACTTCGTTGTTCATGATCTCGATGAAGTAACGGTCATCGAAGACGTTGTGGAACCAGCCTGCGATTTTTTTGGCTTCCCGCTCGTGCTCTTCCGTCGCGACGCCCTTGAGAATCGCGCGACTGAACTCGCTGCTGACACAGCCCGACAGGCAGATGATTCCCTCGCTGTACTTTTCGAGGATCTCCTTGTCGATCCGTGGTTTGAAATAAAATCCTTCGAGCGACGCGGCCGAGGCCAGCTTGATCAGGTTTTTATATCCGGTGCGGTTTTGGGCGAGCAAGGTTAAGTGATAGCTCGCCGCCTTGCTGCTGCTGGCACCGCCTTTGTCAAACCGGCTGCCGGGAGCGATGTAGGCTTCATAACCGATGATTGGATTAATGCCCGCGTCCTTGGCCTTGCGGTAAAACTCAAGTGCCCCGTGAAGGTTTCCGTGATCGGTCAGAGCGAGTGAGTTCATGCCATGACTGACCGCACGCGAGACCAAGTTACCGATGTCGCCAGCCCCGTCGAGCAGGCTGTAGTGACTGTGGCAGTGCAAGTGTACGAATGGCCGAGCCGGTTTGACCGTCCCATCGGCGGCCAGGTCGGATGCAGCAGCAGGAAGGATGGCATTCATGGCAGAATAAATGATGGAGGGAATTTCGCGGGTGTGAAATGTGTCGAGGTCGGATCAATCAACCTAACGCCTCGGGCGAGGTCTGTTCAGAGGCGGTGAGGCAGAAATCTCGAGACACTGGAAAACCCGACTATTCGCTCGGCGTCCGTTGGATTCCCAACGCCCCTGTCCCCGCATCGCTGTGGTAAAATTTAACCCAAATACGGGTATTTACCGCTCTTGCCCTCTATCGATGGATTCGCTGTGACGGCACGGGCCGGAGATTCAGACGACAGATCCTGCCTAAGTTACGGACACCGTTCGTGCGTGATCAATTGTGTGATTTCATCAGATGGGCGTTGTCCTTCGCTTGACTTTCGCAGACAGTTCGACAACAGTTTCTCTCTGGTTGGGCGATTAGAGAAACACCGCCCAGAGGGATGAATTTCACTGGGAGGATGTGCCGACGTGATCGATTCAGTTTTGGATTCCACGACCGAGACCACCGATGAACACGCATCAGCGGACAATCTCGAGAACGTGCTGCTGAGAACTCTTGCCGAAGCGGACGAACCACTGACGATCGGATTCATCGAGCAGAAACTACCGCGTCCGTATCGCGGCAACGAGGCGCGTCTCGCTGAGCTGCTCGGTGAGCACGTCGATCGTGGACGGGTTTATCAGTTCTCCCCGTACCGTGGCAAAGCGCCCCGGTTTTGGGATCGTTCGCCAATCGCGTATGCCGAGATGCTGCTAACGACGCAAACATACGGACGTTTCGCAACGAGGAGCGAATTGATCACGCAGTTCAAAGCACGCTGCCGCGATGTTTCGCTCAAGGACTTCGAAGCCTTGATCAAGCGGTTGGCCCAGTCGGAGAAACTGCGCTCGGGCAAGTTCCTGGGCAGTCGTGCGGTGCGATATTCCTCTGACCCCATCGATGCAATGGCCGTTGCGGGCAACGCGTTGGAGCAGATCGCCAAGCGGTTTTCATTGTCTCAGGATCAACTCCGGCAACTAGTCGCCAAGCAGCTCAGTGCGTTCGGCGTGTCACCAGCAGGGGAACAGGATACTGACGAGATCGTCGCAGTCGTTCGCGATGGACGGGGTACCAACGTCGATGACGGTGCGACGGAATTGATCTGGGATGCGATCGCAGAGCTCTGCCCGGAAGGCGGCGGCAGCATTGTTCCCATCGCTCAACTGCGGCGAGTTTTAGCTTTTAAAGTTGATCGCGAAACGCTCGATGAGTCGTTGCGGTCGCTCGAAAGCGATGGACGAATCGATTTCACAGTCCATCCCGATCCCGGTGGTTTGACTAAGGATCAGCGCGGCGATCTTCTGTCTGATCACGCTGGTAAAGTATTCGACATGTTGATCGTACGGAGGTAGCCAATCATGTCACATTGTCCCGGTTTCACGATTTCCAAGTCACTGCCCAATCCGTTTTTGGGCGGAGTTGTTCCCGACGCGTGGCGGGGTTCGGCAGCCGACGTTGGGCAGATCCATGCCGAAGTCTTTCAACAGTGCCTGGCTGCTGTGGGGCGTGTCCGCGAATATGGAGAGAGTTCGTCGGTGTTAATCCACGGCGAGCAAGGCAGCGGTAAAACCCATCTTTTGTCGCGCTTGCAGCGGCAGCTCACCGACCGAGAGACGTATCCTGATCTCGATGACGTATGGCAGATTTTTGTTTATCTTCGTATGCGTACCTCCTCGGGCAGGATCTGGCGAAAGATTCGCACCGAGCTAGTCAGCGATCTCATGCGTCCCATGCCCGATGGTTTGACGCAGCTCGACCACGTGCTTGCCAAGCGGCTGGCCGTCCACTGCGACGGACATGAAGACCTGGCGTTGTGGTGGAATTACTTCCGTCAGGACAAGATGGAGCAATTGGTCGACGCGTGGTACGAAACGGCTGCGACGATCAATCTCCGTGATGATTTTTGCCAGGCGATCGAATGGTTCATCCGGGGCGAGCACCGTCGTCACGTGCGTGCGTTTTTGGGTGGCGGCCTGATTACCGAAGTGGGCTTTCGCGCAATGTTCGGCAACGTTGATTCGAATCACTACGCACCTGACAACGAAGACGACGCCTTTGCCGCCGTCGTGGCTCTGTGTCACGTAGCAGGACCAGAAATTCCGATTGTGTTCTGCTTTGACCAAATTGAAGCCATCGAGGTCGAAGACGCCAAACGAAAACCAGTTTGGTATCTTGCCCAGGCGGTCGCGAACTTGACCGATGAAGCGCCCGTCGCAACCATTTCTTGCGTTCTGGCTGCTTTCGCGAGCGACGAAATTCGTGAGCAAGACCGTCCGCGTTTGATCAGCGGCGGCCAAACTGCCTTGCAGCGTTTGGACGCCGAGCAGATGCGGTTGGTCATTCGCTCGCGTGTTTCAGCGCTGAGTTCGACAGCCGCTGCCGCTGGCGAGGATCCGCAGTGGCCGTTTGCGGATACGGATCCCCTCTTTCGCAATCGATGCACGCCGCGCGAGCTGCTGCATCAGGCGGCGACTCGATTCGATGAGCTTCGCGGCATCGAGTCGGTTGTGTCGCCGCAGAACTCCGCACAACCGCCACTTGCCGACGAGTTTGAACGGCGCGTCGAGGCGGCCATCCGTGATCAAAAGCCCGAGGACACGGACTCGTTGATTGCCGCGACACTGCCTCAGCTCGTCCCGCTGCTCGAAAAGGGCTGGACCGTTGATCATCCTGTCGGGGCACACAATTCGAAACGCGATATTGAAATGGTATTGGTCGGGCCCGATGGTGAGGCGCGGGTGGGCGTGGCGCTCTGCAATCAACCGAACATGACGAGTCTGGCCGCTCAGTTGAACAGGTTACTGCAACATCGCGAAGCGTTTCAGTTGCAAAAACTCGTTTTGGTTCGTGATGGTCGGCTGCCGATCTCCCCCGGTGCCCGCGCCACACGAGATCGCCTGAATCGCTTAACCCACGAAGACGGCGTGCTCGTTCGTCCGACCCGTGAAGTCATGGCGGTGCTCGACGCCATCGGCTCGCTGCTGGCCGATGCTACGTGCGGCGACCTCGCGCTGGGTGGTCAATCGATTGGTGCGAGTTCGGTCCGAGAGTGGTTAGCTGAGAACCTCGATTCGACTATTCGCGAATGGGTCGAGCATTTCCGCACACCCACGCGGCCCGGATTTATTGACGATGAATCCTCTGATGCGGATCTTGATGCGGTCGTGGAGTTTTTGAGTGATCGACCGATGGCGTCGCTCGACGATCTTTCGACTGTGACTGGAATTCCAGCGAATAAGATTGTTGAGCTGGCGGGTAGCGCAGCGGATCAAATCGGAATCGTGACGGGACAACCATCGGTGGTCTTTCGGGTCGTCGCCTCCGAATTTGACGAATCCGAAGGACGTGTCACCGCCGCGACAATGCACGGGAGTTCCCCATGATGAGCATTCCTATCGAATTGACTGTCAGTCAAGTGCGCCGCGAAATTTACCTGGCATCCGCTGGGCAATCGGCCTCGCAGATTCACGGGCGCGGTAATGAAAAACTCGACGCCGTGAACGTTCCCTCGGACGCGCCGGACTATTTAGCCGGCGCTGGGAAGGCCTCGCGGGCAGAGTTAGGAACCCAGTTCCACCGGGTCGTCGCATCACTGCTCAGTAGCCGTGATGCGGACTTATCGACGATCTTTGGAGGAGCCTCAGTCGACGACTGCGTTTGCGAAATGTTGAACGTCCTTTATCGACGCGAGCTCGGTCCGTTCTTGACGCGGCAAGCAGCTGCTCTGCACGGTGATGGTACCGCCGTCCTCGACCTGTGGACAGCGGTGGGCGAAGCAGCCAGGTGGTTCTGCGATCTGTTCAGCGATTATCGCGCCCATCAAATTCGAAACCAACAACACGTCAACCCACGCCAGTTCACACGGTGGTTCGCGTCCGAAGTTCCGCTACGCATGCAATTGCACGACGACACGTGGACCGCACCTGTCACTATCCTCGGTGTGGCTGACACCATCATTTCACTGCCTGACGGTCGACGCTGTGTTGTCGAATACAAGCTCGGCCGAACGTCACCAGCAGCCGATCTCTGCCAAGCGACGTTGTATCATTGGATGCTCGGCAACCTACCCAAGGTGGCGAATGGCTCACAATCGCGAGGAAATCCCTCAAAATCGAACGCGGACGTATTGGCGCTCATTCGTTTTTTACCGCAGCGCTCTGAAATCGTACTGAAAACAATCCAGTTGCATGAAACGCAAACGCTTTTAAAAGCGCTGATCGGGAAGCTGGCCGGCGTGGTCCCGTCAGAACACGATCAGGGGCGCCATGTGGTGTCACCGGCGAACTCGCCGCTCTCAAAGCGGCCTCAGTCCTCCTCGCAACCTGCCACGCTGCGGCAAGTCCAACAAGCGGACGCGGACGCGACAGAAGTTTTCGAGCTTGGTAAGCGTCTGCGGGCGGCACTACGTGAAGCTGGCTGCGATTGCTCGTTAATCGGTGAACCGGCAATCGGCCCCACGTTCGTCCGCTTTCACGTCAACCCAGCTCGGGGCGTATCCCCGCGAAAGTTTCCGGGCGCCGCCGACACGATTCAAGTTCGTTTGGAGCTACAACGTCCGCCCGTGATCCAGCTCGGCCCGTCCATTACCATTGACTTGCAGCGTCCTGATCGCCAGTTCGTGTCACTCGATAACATCTCACTGCCGCCATCGGATCCACTTCACGGGTGCAGCGATGTGTTGATCGGCGTCGGTGTCGATGGCGAGCTACGGACAGCCAAGCTAGCTGACACGGCGAGCTATCACTTGCTAGTTGCCGGATCCTCGGGTAGCGGTAAGAGCGAATGGCTGCGGACAGCGGTGGCGGGTTTAATTGCCACCAACACGACCGAGCAACTTGAAATTGTCGCTATCGACCCGAAACGTAACGCGTTCCATGATCTGCACGGCTCACCCTATCTCAGGCAACCGCTCGTTTTTCCAGACGAGCCCCATAGCGACATTAACGAAGTACTCGATGAACTGATTGAAGAGATGGAGCGACGCTACGCGATGTTCGATGGATGCAGTTCGTTGGCCGAGTTGATCGACCGGCGCGGCACGCCGATTCCTCGTATCGTGTGCGTTTGCGATGAGTATGGGGACCTCATGCTCGGCTCAACCACGCAGCGCAAGGGGATCGAGCAGCGCATCGCGAGACTCGGTGCCAAGGCCCGCGCCAGCGGCATCCATTTGATACTGGCAACGCAGCAACCCAGCCGCAAGACAATCACTGGGGCAATTCAAACCAACCTGCCCGGTCGAGTTGGCTTGATGATGTCGTCGGCAACGGAAAGCCGCATGATGTTCGATCAAAACGGAGCCGAGAACCTGCTCGGCAAGGGCGATTTGCTCTACAAGGACATCGGTGACCCGAAACGCTACCAAGCCGTGTACCTCAACGACGAGCAACGCCGCCATATCTTCTCGGGACTGCCGCGTAACCGGCGAACGATGCATGATGGCGGGGAAGCAAAGAATGCAAAGAATGCGCCAGCCATCTCTCGTTGAACGTAATCCGCATTGGAAAACCAAGTGTTCGAACTCCGTTTTTGAAACTTGAAACGAGCCCGTCCGCACTATCGCTGTGGTAAGATGCATCGCAAATATGCGGATTTGCCGCTCTAGCCCTCTGTCGATGGATTCGCTCGGATGCACCTCCAACCACCCCCCTCGCCCGTCTCCTCCGTCCAGTTGCGACTCCGGCAAGGTGTTTCAGTGCTACTGGTGCTAGTGTTCGCTGTGACGGGATGGGCCGAAAATTTAGACGGAGCCAGACACGCGTCGCCTGCCTCAGCGGCGCGCTGGCGCACAATCGAAATCACCGGCAATGACTCGTTCACCGCCGATAAGATCAAGAAGGAGCTGTTTTCTGAACCGACGTTCTTGATCGCGAACCATCCTTTTGAAGACCGCAAAAATTTTCCAAAGGTCGTGCATGATTTGTTGATCAAGGGATACCAACACGCAGGATTTCGGGACGCTGAGGTCACCGTGACGCAAACCTCCGCGAGAGATCCACAGTCGCCTGCAACGTGGTCGATCAAGATCCTTGAGGGGCCACGAGTGTTGCGAGGCGACGTTCGCTTGCTCGGTACGACCGACATCAATACCGATCGACTGACCGAGCGATTGACAAAGCGGTTCCCGCCTCGCGATGCGATTGTCACGATCGTCTATGCCAATGATGAGTTGGTCACGCGATGGGTAGATAGTAAAGGTAAGAAAGTAAAGTTTGAGAAGCCGATATGGGACCCGAATAAAGGCGTGCCTTTTGACAATTCGGTGGCCGTGCACGGGGCGGTCACCGCGGCATTCTCAGATCTCGGATACTCAAACGCCTTCACTGTTGAACGCTTTGAAGTCGATGAAGCGAAACAAAGAGGCACTTTGCTCATTGATGTGATTCAAACGGGAGAGCATGACCTCGCAAAATCCATTGAGATTGCGGGGCTGAAGATCAATCGTCGCGACCAGGTACTGGCGTTCCTGGGGATCGCCGCAGGCGACCCGATTGATCGCAGCATGCTGCAAGAAATTTCGCAGCGATTGTTTGAGAGCGGACGTTTTGAGAAACAGCTCGTCACATTTGACTCCAAGACTCAAACGCTGCACATCGACCTAGAAGAACTGAGCGGATTGCCAGGACTTGAAAAACCGCTTAACGAAAACGCTTTGACACTCCTCAAGGTGAGTCGTTGGATGAGTGGCATCGGAGCGCGGGGCGACGATTTTGAACGCGAATGGACTCACGAGGGTAGGCGGGTACGAATGATCTTCGGCGCCCGAGGTGTGTTCTTTGAGCTCATTGCGTCGGAGTTAGCAGACGAGGGAGTTGGCAAAGGCAAACTCAGGGCGATGGTTGATCGTCACCAGGTGCTGGTTGATCACTCGAAGCTTGGCGAAAAACTCTTGGTCGAATTGCGCGACGAGGGTCAAATGCTGTTTACGCACCGCTTTTCCGCTTCGACCAAACCGGACAAATTTGTGACGTCGAAGTTTACGTTTAACGGAGATGTGCCTCTGAAACGCGGAGAGAGCCCGTTCGAGTTTCAATTCTTGTCCAGTCCCAGCGACTGGATACCACTGGCTTACCATGACGCCGTCCGCTTCGACCACAAGGGCGACGAGCTGATTGTTACGCACGATAGGGAACAAATTCACGTTGATGCTAAGACAGGCAGGATTATCCAGTGGGTGACGGAGTATGGCACGAACCATTTTGCAGCGGGATTGCTGGCGACCGAGCGCGAGGCATTGGACGCAAGCATCGCCGCGAAACCAGTCTCCGATGTGAGGGGTGAGCCACTTTCATCACTCATGCAGTATCTGCTCACCGAACCCGTGATCGGTTCGATCGCACAGTGCGAATCTTCGTCAGATGCCGGTTCCTCCCAACTGCCTGATAGGCACTTGTTTTCCGCGACGCGAAAACTCGCCGCAGGAGGTTTGTTCTCCACGCTCGATGTAGTGCGCGACTGGGCGGTCCACGACGACGACGCCGAGTCTTTTCAAATTCCCAGCGGACTCAGTCGCAAGAATTCTACCACACGGATCGTGCTTGAGATCTGTGCGCGTCTCACTCTCTTGCACGCCCATCAATTATTTGATGAAGAAACATGGCCGCTGATTTTGACGCGTGAAGCCGCATTGGTGGTGGTCGGCGGGACAGAGCAGTCGGGTGAGGTTTTGCTCCAACTCATCAACGACGAGCAAACCGGGCCGATCGGACTGACGTCAATTGCGTGGCTCATGAAACTCTTGAGGATGCCCCCCGACATGATTCGTGAGGTCGCCAAGCGGGCCCAAAGTCGACTCAACCCCGAGGCGTTCGATGCCGATTTCGAACTTCTGACGCGAAAGATCGACCTCGATTCAGTCTCTCGACTACGAGAAGGTTTTCAATCGCTGACATTGGAGGAACGTGACGCATTGGCAGGTCTCGGCAATGAAAACTGGAAGAATGCGATACGGCGTTTGCACGAGGTTGGGCACGTCGAGCACGAGGACATCAGCGAATCTGGATTTTGGTATCTCGTCTTTCACGGCCCCATGGAATCGTGGCTAAATAATCAAATCAAGCAAGGCGAATAGCTATCGTCACATTGGCGGTTGTGTGGGCTGTTCAAAATCGCGAATGACCCTGTATTTTGAAACAGTCCTCTGATGATGAATTTTTGTTCCCAAAAAGAGAGCCGTTTGCATGTTTTGTCGCCTGTTCGCAACCCTGTCACTGGCATTTTCCGTGGTCGCCTCCTCGCTGCTCACGTCGCCCGCCGCCCGACTCCACGCCGACGAGGGCATGTATCTGTTCAATGAGCTGCCGCGTGAGCTGCTGAAGGAACGTTACGACTTCGATCCGTCTCAGAAGTGGGCCGATGACCTGCGTGCCGCCTCCGTGCGGTTCAATTCCGGCGGCTCGGGATCGTTCGTTTCCTCCAATGGCTTGGTGCTGACGAATCATCACGTGGCCAGCGACACCTTGCAGAAGGTCAGTACGAAGGAACACAACTTGATTCGGGACGGGTTTCTTGCCAAATCGCTCGACGAAGAGATTAAGGCGCCTGATCTCGAACTCAACGTGCTGATCGAGATCGTCGACGTGACCCAGCGAGTTAACGAAGCAGTGACGAACCAAAGCGATGCGGAAGCTGCTGCGAAGCAGCGTCAAGCAGCGTTCAATGCGATCGAGAGCGAATCGTTCGACGACACGGGACTTCGCAGCGATGTCGTGACGCTCTTCGGAGGTGCCCAGTATCACTTGTATCGGTACAAAAAATACACCGACGTACGAGTGGTTTGGGCACCCGAAACGGCTGCGGCGTTCTTTGGTGGTGATGCAGATAACTTCGAATACCCGCGATACAACTTGGACGCGACATTGATGCGCGTTTACGAGAATGACAAGCCAGCCGTGATCGATCATTTCTTGCAGTGGAGTTCCACGCCGGTCGCCGAAGGTGATCTGGTGTTCGTCAGCGGGCACCCTGGCCGCACGCAGCGGATTTTTACAGTCGAAGCTTTGGAGTATTTGCGAGATCATCGCTTGCCGTTCGTGCTGGACTATTTGCGACGCAAAGAGATCCTATTGCAGCAATACCGGCTCGAGGGTGACGAAGCGGCGCGGCGTGGTCGTGACGAATTATTCGGCATCCAGAACGCCCGAAAGGCATACACGGGGATGCTCGCGGGGCTGCAAGATCCACGAACGATCGCGGATCGCCGCCAAGTGCAAGATCGCTTGGTTGCCGCAGCGGCATCGAACCCGGAACTCAATCCGCTCACCCAAGCGTGGCAGGAGATAGCGGAGATTCAACAAGAGAAAGCGAAACATCTATCGCGCTCGGTGTCACTTCGCAGTGAGGTGTTCCAGTATGCCTTGTCAATCTTGCTGCTCGCCCAAGAGGATCAAAAACCCAACGCTGATCGATTGGCGGAATACTCTGACGCCAGTCGCGACTCGTTGTTGACACGTTTGACCAGCACGGCACCGCTCTATGACGACTTGCAGCGTGTCGAGTTGGCTGATGAGATTGCCTTGTTGCTCGAGCGACGGGGAATGAACGATCCTCTCGTCGTCAAGATCCTGAGTGGACGATCACCCCAGCAGGTCGCCGCCGAAATTATCGATGGCACTAACATTGACGAATTCCAAACACGCCGCCAACTGATCGAAGGCGGACTCGATGCCGTCATGAGTAGCGAGGATCCGGCAGTTGGCTTGGCGAAGTTGATCGAGCCGGAGTACCGGCGTCTGCGACTCATCGACGATCGACTCAGTGAAATGGAAAAACAAGCGTACGCGAAGATCGCTCGTGTGACGATCGAGATTGATGGCACAACAGGATACCCTGACGCAACCTTCACACTGCGACTGGCTTTTGGAACAGTCAAGGGTTACGACGAGAATGGCTCATTTGTCGAACCGACGACCGATTTCGCTGGCGCGTTCCAACATGCCGAGGAGCACGCGGGGCAAGAAGATTTTGAGTTGCCCGAGGCGTGGATCAAAGCCAAGAAAGAGGGCAAGATCGATCTATCGACCCAGCTCAACTTCGTCTGCACAGCAGATATCATCGGCGGCAATAGCGGCTCGCCAGTTGTTAATCGTGATGGGGCGCTGGTCGGATTGATCTTCGACGGTAATATCCAAAGCCTGACGAGCGACTATCTCTACACCGACCAACAAGCTCGCGCGGTGAGTGTTTCGGGTGTGGGAATTCATCAAGCCCTCGAAACGATTTACAATGCCAAGAGTCTGGCGGATGAGTTAGGCCGGTAAAACCCGGTCATCTGGATGACTTCCGACCGACGAAAAAACTGCTGCTAGTGGCCTGCTGAGTTAGTCGAGCTAACGATTGTTGCGGTAAAACGGTAACTCGACGCGTCAGCGAGCGATAAAATCGAATCCCTTGCTAGTGCGTTGGGTTATGAAATCAACACGCCGCAATCGCGAAATCGGCTCATGTTCCGGGATCCACATGAGGAATCGCATACCTAAAAACAATATCCATGTTCCTAAGCTGGCCTGAGATGGGAAACGATGCCAACCACAAGCTCCGTGCCTAAGAAAAGAGTCGTAATTGTAGGTGCAGGCCCCGGCGGGCTCGCCGCCGCCATGCAGCTTGCTCAGGCCGGCTGCGACGTGACGGTGCTCGAACGCCGTGACCGGGTTGGGGGGCGCACGTCGGCGATCGAACTCGATGGGTTTCGCTTTGATTGCGGGCCGACTTTCTTTCTGTATCCTCGCGTGCTCTCTGAAATTTTTCAGTCAACGGGACGGGACCTGATGGAAGAGGTGCCAATGAAACGCCTCGAACCGCAATACCGGTTGACGTTTGGAGGACCGCGTGGCGGCGTACTCGACTGCACTTCCGATCTGGCCGAGATGGATCGTCAGATCGCAGAGTTCGCGCCCAGCGATGTCGGCCAGCTCAAACGATACATGGATGACAATCGGGTCAAACTCGCTAAGTTCCGACCGATTCTGGAATCACCGTTCCATTCACCCTTGGGCCTGATGCGTCCGTCTCTGCTCGCGGCGGCCTCGAAGTTGCACCCCATGCGAAGTCTCGGCCAGGAACTCGGACGCTACTTTAGCGATCCCCGGCTCGTGGTCGCGTTTGCATTCCAAGCCAAGTACTTGGGCATGTCACCGTTCAATTGCCCGAGCCTATTTAGCATTCTGTCGTTTCTGGAATATGAATATGGTGTGTGGCATCCAATTGGCGGGTGCGCCGCGTGAGTGAGCGAATGGCCGAGATCGCTCGTGAGATGGGTGTCGACATCCGGCTGAACGAACCCGTCGAGTCGATTGAACTGGAGGGGAAACGCGTGACGGCACTTCGCTGCGGCGAGAGCCGTTACACTGCCGATGCCTTTGTCGTCAACGCGGACTTCGCCGACTGGATGACCAAAACGGTACCCAATGAGATGAGGCGTCGCTGGACGGATGAGAAGATCGAGAAGAAGAAATTTTCGTGCAGCACATTCATGCTCTATCTCGGTATTGAAGGTCTCTACGACGACCTGCCGCATCACAACATTCATATTAGTGAGACGTACGACCGCAACCTGCGAGAGATCGAGGTCGATCATGTGCTCAGCGACGATCCGTCGGTCTATGTTCAGAACGCATGCGTAACCGACCCCAGCCTGGCACCGCCGGGGTGTTCGACCCTGTATGTTCTGGTTCCCGTTTCGCATCAGACGGACAATATTGATTGGTCGACACAAGCCGATGCGTTCCGCGAGAAGGCACTCGACCAGCTCGCTGCCATGGGGCTGGATGACATTCGTGAACGCATCCGTGTCGAGCACCGGATCACACCAGACGACTGGGTCAATGATTATGCGATCCATCGAGGAGCCACATTCAACTTGGCCCATAATTTGGGGCAGATGCTGCACCTACGGCCAAAGAATCGATTCGATGAACTCGATGGAGTCTATTTGGTGGGTGGGGGGACGCATCCCGGCAGCGGGCTGCCCGTGATTTATGAATCGAGCCGAATCAGCTCGCGGCTACTGCTTCAAGATCTCGGCATGTCCACTGATTTCATCGACGCGGCAGCGGCAACGTAGGGGAGGTGACGACCTCGTTCGCGTGTTACCATTGTCATTGTAGCCAGACGGCTTCGCCCGTCTGAGCTGCGAAGTTGCGTATGCCGCGCCGCAGATGTTGCGGTGAGACGATCATCGAATAACCGAGAAACGACCAATGTTAGTAGTCGAAAACCTGAGCAAATCCTACGAGAGCGTCGGGCATCCACTTCGTGTTCTCGACGATCTATCGCTCACGCTGCGACCGGGGCAATCGGCCGCGATCGTTGGACCGAGTGGCAGCGGCAAGACCACGCTGCTTCAAATTCTCGGCACACTCGACACGCCTGATCGGGGCAGCGTGCGGATTAACGATACCGATCCATTTGAATTGAACGAAAAACAACGCGCCGTGTTTCGCAATCAAACGATCGGTTTCGTCTTTCAAGACCATCACTTGTTGCCGCAGCTCTCGGTCTTAGAAAACGTCTTAATCCCCGCATTGGCGGTCGGCTCGGCAACAGAGGCCCGTGCGGAGCGCGCTCGGTCGCTAATCGAAGCTGTTGGGCTTTCCGATCGTAGCACGCACTTGCCGGGCGAGTTGTCGGGCGGTGAGCGCGAACGTGTGGCGATCGCGAGAGCTCTGCTAATGCGGCCGACGCTGATCCTCGCCGATGAACCCACGGGCAATCTCGATGCGAAAACCGCAGCGGGGATTACGGACGTGCTGCTGCGATTACAAGCGGACGAGAATGCTGTGCTGGTCACGGTCACGCATTCGGAAACACTCGCTGATGCGATGCAGCATCAGTTTGAACTCATGCAGGGACGGCTCGTCGAACGAACCGCCGTTTAGTTTCTGTTCGTGTCGCTCAGTATTCTGAGCCGAAAGCAAGTACCGGACGCATTCGACTCGGAGAGCTGAGCGATAATCTACCCCCGTCAATTCCACCATGTCACAATCCCTGTCCCCTGAAGCGTTACAGAGCATCAAACGTCTCGACTTGCGAGCACGGATGGTGGTGCGCGGGTTTCTTCAGGGGTTACACACAAGTCCGCTGCAAGGATTTTCGGTTCAGTTTAGCGAGCATCGTCGATACAGCCGGGGCGACGACCCGAAGCTCATCGACTGGTTGGTCTATGCCAAGACCGACAAACACTACATCAAACGCTTCGAGGCGGAGACAAACCTGACCGGTTATCTCGTCATGGATTTATCGAAGTCGATGGGGTTCAGTGAGCGGCAGTCGATGACCAAGTTTGAATATGCGACTTGCTTGGCGGCGTCGCTGACGTACTTGATGACGATGCAAAAAGATCCTGTTGGTTTGTTGACGTTTCGCGACAAGTTGCGGGCGGTGTTGCCAGCCCGCAGTCGACGCGGGCACTTGGGTGATGTGATGGCTGCGTTATCGTCGATGACACCCGATGGCACGACGGATCTCGCGGCCAGTCTCGTGCAGGTTGCTGCTATGCTGCGGCATCACAGTCTCGTGATGCTGTTTTCGGATTTGCTGGGCGATCCCGCCGAGGTATTGTCGGCGCTCGGCAAGCTTCGGCACAGCGGTCACGACATTATCGTCTTTCACGTCATGGACGAAGCGGAAGTGCATTTTCCCTATGACGGGCCGGTCGAGTTCGAAGACCCAGAAACCGGTGAAGTGGTCACGGTCGACGCGACTGGATTTCGAGACGAATACCTCACCAGTATTGAGACGTTCCGTCAAACCTACCGCGCGGGTTGCAGCAAGCTGCGGATCGATTATGTCGAATTAGACACGAGCATGCCGTTCGACAAGGCGCTCACCGAATACCTGCAACAACGTCAGGCTCAGTTTTGAGTCAGCGGCGGCGTATCCCATCCATAGACGATGTGAGGAAGCCACGGCTCGCGCCATCGGCTCAATAGTCGAACCGGTAGAACTGACGTCGCTCGACCACCGGCAAACCGCCGCGAGAGCAACTTCAATCACGTCGTCGCACAAAGGCGGCTGCCGCAACAATCGAGAGGGCGGGGATTGCGGGGGAGCGCATTCGTGGATTGCTCCAGTAGACCGCATGGACGGTGCTGAGCGTGATCGCGAGCGCAGCCGCGGGCCACCAGACCATCCATCCCCGCCAATGACGCGGGCGAAATCGACGGATGTGTCGCAGGAGTGCCATCCCGATCAATGCGTACACGAGACTGTGCAGCACTCCCACGGCGACAATCGACGTGGTCGACCGGCCTGCGGTCGCGTGCGGAAACGGTTGCCAGAGCCGCGTCAACCGCACCCAGCAGGAATACCAGAACATTTTCGGTCGATGCGTGATCGTCGACTTGGCAGCGGCGTAGGCGAATCGATCATCAGCCCACTCGTCACCGCTCCGGGGCAGCAATTGGTACTCGGCGAAGAAGGCATCGGGTTCCCAGGCATGACGTCGCCAGGGCGGTTCGGCTGGCTGCGTTTCGAGATAATCGTAAAAAGAGTCGTTATTGGCTAGCAGCAGCGTGTAGCCGCCGTGCGTGGTCCCCCAGACTGGATGGCCGAGGGCGGCGACGTTCCGCAACGTCCAAACGCCAACCCCCAGGACGAAGACCAGCAGTGTGATCGAGATCATGGTGAACTTGTCCTGGCGTTGCGCTGGACCTACATCCGTTGCGGCTCGTGGGGATGCTACTTGAGGGTGATTGTCGCTCAGCTCTCCGAGCTGAAAGCGTGCCTGATTTGCGCTGTCCGCTATCAGCTCGGAGAGCTGAGGGACAATGCGACGCCGCCTTAAGAACGCGAGACCACCGACAAGCATCGCTGCCCAGACCAGAAACGTGGGCCGACAGAGAACGCAGAGCGCCAGCAACAAACCCAAGATGGTCGCATCGACAGAGGTACGTCGCAGTGGGGAAGCACTCGCCGTTTCAGCCGGAGCATCACGATGTAGGCAAATCCTCACCACCCACCACCACCAGACCATCGCCACCAACGCCGTGGCCATGGTCTCGGTCATCGCAAGGGCGGATTGCCACAGCAGAATCGGATCGATCAGCACCAATCCGGCCGCAATTGTTGCGGCCCCTTTGGATAACAAACGGCGGGCGATGTCCCACGTCAGTCCGATCGTCAGCCCACCTAGCAGCAGGCTGCAGGATTGCGATGGGAAAATTTTGAAGCTTACCGGTGCCGTCGACTAGCCAAGACAGCATCCACGGATAGAGGGGCGGACGAAATGCGGTCGGTCTCGCCTCTCCGTCGCTCTCAGGCAGTCCGAACACCCCTGTCCTGGCCAGGGTTTCGGCAATGACCCGGTATGCATCGGGGTCGTCGTTGAGCGATTCGTTGTGGGTGAGGATGAAACCGCCGCGAACGATCAAAAAGATCAAAACCGGGCATGCCCAACGGACCAGGCGTCTGTATAGCCGTCCGTTCAATCCCACTCGATCCCCGACATTTCGGCAACGCTCGCAATGAGAGCTTGCGTGCCCGCCCGAGCGCCGCCTTTGGCGATGACGGATTGATAGAGTTGTTCTGCAAGCGCCAACCCCGGCAAACACAGGTTCATTCGTCTCGATTCGGCGAGTGCGATGCCCATGTCTTTGACGAAATGTTCGACGTAGAAACCGGCTTCAAAATCGCCCGCGATCATGCGGGGTGCTAAGTTGCTCAGCGACCAACTGCCCGCAGCACCTGAGCCGACCGACTTCAGTACCCTTTGGAGGTCCAATCCAGCGCGACTGGCGTAGACGAGTGCCTCGCAAACGCCAATCATGCCGCTTGCGATCAGCGTTTGGTTCACCATCTTGGTATGCTGCCCAGCGCCGGGGCCACCTTGGTGAACGATCGTTTTACCCATCGTTTTGAAGCATGGCATGACCGTTTTGACCGCTTGATCGCTGCCGCCAATCATAATGGAGAGTGAGCCCGACGATGCACCGGAGTCGCCTCCTGAGACGGGCGCATCGAGAGCATCGGCGCCGCGTTCGCTGGCGAGCTTTTGAATTTCAATCGCCAGGGAAGGTTCGCTGGTTGTCATGTCCACCAAGATACCGCCATCAGCGATTCCTGTAACAACGCCGTGCTGGGGATCAAGGAATACTTGCCGGACGTCAGTAGGATAGCCGACGATCGCAAACACAATCTCAGACGCTTCGGCAACTTCGCGTGGCGAGTCAGCCCAGTGCGCACCACGCTCGATTAAAGATTCCGCTTTGGACCGGGTGCGGGTGGTGAGCGTGAGCGGGTAACCCGCATCGAGCAAGTGCCCGGCCATCGAGCGTCCCATGACTCCCGTGCCGATCCAACCGATTGACGGTTTATTTGCGGCCGAGTTGTCAGTTGACATCGAGACTATTTCCCTTTGGCCGCTTCGCCGAGACCCTCATCGACGAAACCGTAACCCCCGCGGCCTTCATTGATACGGCTCTCCACGTCCATCAACGTTTCCGCTACTGAGGTATCCCAGAATTGGGTGATCGTCTGGGGTGGCAAAGGCTCAAGCGAGCGGAACAGTCGGAACCCAATGCCGCGTGATGGATCACTGGTGAACCACCATGGGCTACGAGGAAAGTTGGGATCGTCCTCCTTCCATTCTTCGTCGTTTGATGCCAAGCGAGCGGCGCTTCGCAGTTCGGCTGGTTCCATTTCCCAGCTTCCGCCTCGGACGACGCAGGGATAGGGATTTTTGGGCCAGCGTGTGGCGGCCGTCGCATCGCTGGTGTTCTCGTCCTGCATCCATCCATAGCCATCTTCGGTGTATTCGTTGACGGTCCACTCGGCGGCATTGCCATGCATGTCATGCAAACCGAAAGGATTGGGCTTCTTGGTACCAACGTCGCCAGGGCCTGCGAGGGAGTTGTCAATGTACCAGGCATACTCGTCGATTTCGTCCACGTCATCGCCCCAACTGTAAGCCGTGTCGGTGGCGCCGCGGGCCGCATATTCCCATTCCGCTTCGGTGGGCAGACGGTATTGTGTGTTGGTCATGCGGGACAACCATTTGGTGAACTGCTGGGCAGCGTACTGGGTCATCGTCACGGCGGGCTGGGTCGGTTCGGAACCGTATTCGAACGTGTAGGATGGTTCGTAGAGTTCGGTGGGCGCGGTAACGGAATCGACCAAGTTGGTTTCGTTGACGGGACGGATGCCTTCAAATTCAAAATCCTTGAAGACGCCGTACATCCGCATGAATTCCTTGTACATTTCCCAGCGCGTTTCGGTTTTGGCTACCCACATCGGCTTGGCCGTCAGCTTAATGGTGGGTCCTTCGTCTTCAACGAAGTTTGCGGCATCCTCAGGCGTGCCCAACGTGAAATCGCCGCCGGGGATGGGGATCATTTCGAAGTCGATGTCCGTTCCGGGAATCCGCTCCGTGTACGGCACCATGAATCTGCCATCCTCGAGGGCGACAAACGGGCCATCCGTTGGCTTCTCATTTGCGATTCCCCGTATGACCTCGGCAGCGGCGGGTACCTCGGCAGCGGCGGGCACCTCGGCAGCGGCGGGCACCTCAGCAGCGGCGGGTACCTCAGCAGCTGTTTGGGTAAATGGAATGGCTCCCAAGCATGCCGCGAGACTGAAGCAACTGGCGAAGAGGACGGGTCGAGATAAAAACATGGCGATCAAGGTCGGCGGGTAAGGAAAGTGGTAGGAAGGCTCAGTGCCCCCATTCTAAACGTCTGAGCGCAAGATGCTAGTCTTGCCGATACCACGCCCCAAACGCTGGGTAATGGCATTGTTTTCTGTCTTTTCCCGATCCGTAGGATAGAATGGAGGTAAGTACCTGCAGGTAGGTGTGTCGCCAGTTAGCCGTGTCGGCGTTAGCGGGTTGCGAATTGACTAATTCGACGTGTGAATGAGGTGGCTCCGATCATCCCGCGCACGCGCTTCGTATTCGCACTCTAAAATCGCAACACGCCTCCATCAACAGCTCGTTGGCCACGGTTCTCGAGAGAACGGGAAACTGTTCCGTTGGTGCCGCAGTCAAATTCACTCCAAGTCGATGTTCATGAACCAGTCCAAGCCCAGTGTGTCGAACAGCCTCCATCAAAAAGCGGCCAGTTCACGGCAAAGTCTGCACGAAAGACGCGAATTGTGCGTTGTTCGCAAGGATCGCCAGGGGCAGATTCTCTACGCCAATGAGTTGTTCTGCGAATCAGTCGGGTTGAGTTGTGACGAAATTGTCGGGAAAACGGATTTTGAGCTCTATTCCTCGGAAGTTGCCGAGGCTGACTGGGTGCTCGAACAACACGTGATGACATGTGGCCAGCCCGACCACGTGATCGAGGCATTCGCCAGCGACATTCGTGATCTCGATGCACAGGATGACGAGCTGCTCAAGGGTGACGTCAAAGGTACCTGTTTTTTGGAAGTGATCCGCTTGCCCACCTTCGGGCCCGATGGCGATGTGGTCGGCGTCGAAGTGATTTGCTGGGACGTCACGGAACAAAAACGCACCGAAGCAGAGCTGAAGAAAGCTCGCTTCCTCATGAACGCTTGGTTCGACAATATCCCCGATGCCGTCTACTTCAAAGATCGCCGCAGCCGATTCGTTCGCATCAGTCGGGCTCACGCGAAAATGTTTGGGTTGTCCAATCCCAAAGATGCGCTCGGAAAAACGGACGCAGATTTCTTTGGTGATGAGCATGCCAGTGACGCGCTCGACGACGAGCGGAGAATTATCCGTACTGGAGAATCCATTGTTGGAAAAGTCGAACGGGAGACTCGCGATGGCGAGCCGGACACTTGGTGCAGCACGACCAAGATGCCACTGCGGAATGATAAAGGTGACATCATCGGCACGTTTGGGATTTCCCGCGATGTGACCTTGCAGGTGCGCGCCGAAACGGAGTTGGCTCGCGAACGCGATCTACTCAAGACCATTATGAACAACATCCCAGACATTATTTACGTCAAAGACCGTTTTAGCCGGTTCCTGACTGCGAATGAGTCGATGATGCGGCTGCTTGGCAAGAACGACCTATCGGAAATCATCGGCAGAAATGACTACGATTTCTCGCCCCCCGAGATGGCGTGCAACTATGTGGCCGACGATCAGAATGTGATGCGTTCGGGCAAGGCTCTGGTTGACCAAGAAGAAACCATTCGCCGTTCTGACGGTAAAACGATTTGGTTGTTGACCACGAAGGTCCCGCTCCACAACGATGATGGCGAGGTGATGGGGATGGTGGGGATCAGCCGTGATATCACCGCCCGCAAACAAGCCGCTCAGGAACTCATGTCCGCCAAAGAACTCGCGGACGCGGCCAACCGTGCCAAGAGCGAGTTCCTGGCCAACATGAGCCACGAGATTCGCACGCCCATGAACGGGATCCTGGGCATGACTGAATTGCTCGCGGGCACTGATATGACTGCCGAGCAGCAGGAATTTCTGACCCTGGTCCAGCAATCGGCTGACTCCCTGTTGCGGTTACTCAACGACATTCTCGACTTCTCTAAGATCGAAGCCGGGCGACTCGAACTGGATTTTGCCCCGTTCAATTTACGTGACTGCATTGGCAAGGCGATCAAGCTGCTGACGCTCAAGGCCAACGAAAAGGGACTCGAATTGGCGGGTCGGATCGATCCTTCCATTCCCAATGAACTGATGGGCGACGCCGGGCGACTACGTCAGATCGTTGTCAACTTTGTCGGCAATGCGATCAAGTTCACCAGCAGCGGCGAGGTCGTCGTCGATGTGAATCCCGAATCCCTCGACGAAGACTCGGCGGTCCTCCACATTACCGTGCGGGACACCGGCATCGGCATCGCCAAAGAAAAGCAACAGAAAATCTTTGAGGCCTTTGCCCAAGCCGACGCATCGACAACACGTCGGTTCGGAGGCACCGGCTTGGGGCTGACCATTTCGGCCCGACTGATTCAGATGATGGAGGGCACCGTGTGGGTGGAAAGCGAGCTCGGGGTGGGGACGACCTTTCACTTTTATGTCCACCTGGGGATCGCACCGGATCAAACTCCACGGCGTCCGGCGGCGTTTTCTAAAATTGCTGGCACCCGCGTGCTGGTCGTGGACGATAACGCCACGAACCGGCGAATTTTGCAGGAGCTCCTCCAGCTCTGGAATCTGAAGCCCGTTATGGCTGAAGATGGCGAAGCGGCGCTCGACACGATCTCGAAGGCCATGCATGAGAACGATCCTTTTGGATTGATCCTGCTCGACTATCACATGCCATATCTCGATGGGGTCGGCTTCGCACAGCAACTCGCTGCCCGTCAAGGCCAGCTTGAGCACGGGCCAATCGTGATGCTGTCATCGTCGTTCGCGGGCCTGAGTTCGCCGCAGATGCGTGAGCTCGGCATCAATCGGTATTTAACGAAGCCGGTGATCGCATCGGAACTTCGTGACGTCGTGTTGGATGTGATGGGCGTCGAGCACGAGAAGAAGATTCATGCTCCGCTGCGCACCAACTTGCCGGAAATCCAGCCACGCAAAGTTCTTCTGGTTGAAGATGGATTGGTAAACCAACGCGTGGCCCTCGGATTTTTGAATAAATGGGGTCACGAGGTCACCGTGGTGCTCAACGGCCGCGAGGCGGTCGATATTCTCGAGAAAGAGTCATTCGATGTGGTGTTGATGGACATTCAAATGCCCGAAATGAACGGCTACGAAGCCACTGAGATCATCCGCCAGCGGGAGGTCGACACACAGCGACATCAATTTATTGTCGCGATGACTGCCGAAGCCATGAAGGGTGATCGCGAAACCTGCCTCGCCGCGGGAATGGACGACTACGTCTCCAAGCCGTTCGACGCCGCTGATCTTCAGCGAGCTCTCGATCGATCACCTGCCAAGCATCTCACTTCGAATGAAGACGTTAACTCTGAGGCAGAGTTCGGGCCGAGTGAAGCCGATCAATTCAATGCTGTTGCCGAAGATTACGAGCGTCACCCCAATCAGGAGAATACGATGAGCGAAACGGATTTGAAGGCGGATGAGGTGCTTCAGGAGGAGCGTCAAGAAGTCCAGGCGAGTGCTGAGGGATCTGATTCACTCGACCCTGACGCATCCAATTCCGCCTGGGAAGTGATTATGGGCAAGGCCTGCGGTGACGAGGACATGGCCACCCAATTGGCGATGGCGTTTGCCGAAGAAGCCGAGCAACTTCTGCCGGCGATGCGTGATCAACTCGGTGCCGAGGATGCAGCGCTTCTGCAACGCAGCGCCCACACGCTTAAAGGAGCGGCCGGTTGTTTGGGTGCCGAGCAGGTTGCCGCGGCGGGCCAGCGACTCGAGCAGCAAGCTAAGAGTGGTGACCTCAGCGATGCCGCATCCATGCTCGATGAACTCGATGTCTGTACGCGGCGATATATAGATGAAATCAATCACTCTCCAGCGATGCGTCCGCCTTCTTCTTGAACATCACAATCTCGTTGCCATTGTCTCGGTGAGTGACTCTGTCCATGAACGCGTTGATCAAGAGCAATCCGCGACCGCCGCACTCGCCGAGATTACTGAAGTCGGTAGGATCGGGCAGCGAGCTGACGTCGAACCCCGGGCCCTGATCGCGGATCGTGAAGGTCACTTCGTTGCGATTGGCTTCCATCCCAATCGTGACGTTGCGGTCGCAAAAGGGAGCCTGACGCTGTCGCTCGCGGACAATTTCACGGAACTGTTCGTCGGTGCCTTGGTATCGCAGCTCGGTACTGATCTCTAGATTGCCGTGAATGATCGCATTAATCAGCGCCTCATCGAGTGCCGTGGAGATTTGCATTTGCATCGTATCGTCGAGTAGCCCTAATTCCGACAGCGGCTGTTCCAGCCTCGCGATCACATTGGGAACTTGGATGTCGTCGTTGCCGAGCGACAGTTCCAGCCGAATCGACGTCAGCATTGTCGACTGTTTTATCGGGTGCTCGGCCACGTCGAGCATCGACATCATCCGCTCGATCGTGGGAATTAAATCCTCCGTGAGCGTCCGCTTTGGAACGTAGCTTGACGCCCCCGTGCGCAATGCCTTCGCAGCAATCTCTTCGCTGCCCTTGGCGGTCGTCAGGATAATCGGCAAGCCGGCGAATTCTTGCCGGAGGGCGGCAACCAGTTGCAAGCCATCCATTTCAGGCATTTGCAGATCGGTTACGACCAGATCGGGTCGGCGTTGCCTTACGGCCTCAAGTGCCAATTGACCATTGGCCGCCGTCATCACTTCGTAGCCATGCTGTTGGAGCAAGAGCTGCATGCCCATCACCTGGGTCATGCTATCGTCGACAGCGAGGACAAGAGTGGGTTCAGTCATATTCGATTCTAGGCAATTGACCTGGTTAGATAACCGACATCGTCTCGCATTCACTCGCGACGAGCAGAGTTCTTTCCGAAAAAAATCGCTGGTGCGACAGATACACCGCAACATTGTATCAGGTTCGCGTCGGTGAAGGTGACTACTTCGATTTCTGATAGATCGCCGTCAGCAGGGATTCGGTATCCTTGAATTTTTTGCCGCTCGCCACCGCGTCATCGATCAGCTGGCGAGCATCGGATTCGCTATGTCCGAGCATCACGAGGGCCTCATAAGTCTCCTCGATCACGGGCGAGGTTTCGGTGGCCCCGTCGCGGAATTCGTCACCGGTCACCATCAGAGCAAAACGTGGCATTTTGCGGCGCAACTTGGCAATAATCCGCTCGCTCGTCGCCGGGCCAATTCCCGGCAGGGCCGACAGCGCCTTGCTGTCCTGCTCCTCGATCAGCACAGCGAGTTCCCGCACGGGGCGAACCATTGCCCGGAGGGCTTTTTTCGCTCCGACACCGTCGACGCTGCAAAACAGATCGAAAAACTGCCGCTCGGGCAGCGTTTGAAACCCGATTAATCGAGGCGTCAAACGCCCACCAGCCGTATTTCCCTCAATGTAATCGAGGGTGTGCAGACGGATTTCTTCGTTGATCTTTTGCTGGAGCTGGCGACGTGTGAAATCGCCGACGAAAACCTCGTAATCGAACGGACCGGCCTGGATCGTGACGCTCGCTTCGTCCACGTGGCTGAGCTTCCCTGCGATGGCACTAATCAATTTGCATTCCTTATTTGGTTTCAGTGCCCGCGGACACGGGGGCAGTGCCGCGGCACGGAGACCGAGTTAGACGGGTACGGAGAGCCTTTATGCCGGCTCGCGGTCAGTTATAGAAGCATCTGCACATAAGTAAATCCGTAGAACGTGTCGCCCACAACACGATACCGTGCTGTTCTCGGGAACCGTGAGCGGACGCTTTCCTACTGATTCGTGCGGGAAATCTATCGACACGTGCGTCCACGTCGAGCCGTCCACGTCAGCATCGCAGAGGCAGGCGATCGGGGAGTCGGATAGGCACGACCAATTTACACCGGGGTGCGGCCACCGGTGCAGCCGAAGACTTCTCCGGTGACATAGCTCGCGTCGGGACTGGCCAGCCAGACGTACAATGGCGCCAGTTCAATTGGCTGGGCCGGTCGTGCAAAGAGCGTGTTGTCGCCAAAGTTTTTCACTTTCTCCGCAGGCATGGTACTGGGAACCAGGGGTGTCCAGACCGGGCCCGGCGCCACCGCATTGACACGAACACCGTGCTGGATGGCCAGCTTCGCCAAGGCCTTCGTCATCCCCAACAGCGCCGACTTGCTGCTTGCGTACGGCAATAAATATCCTCCTGGATCAAAACCCTGGATCGATGCGGTGTTGATGATGCTACCGCCCGGGGGCAGGTGTTCCATCGCCGCGCGGGAGAGCCAAAAGTTGGCGTACACGTTGGTTTTGAACACACGATCGAACACCTCGGTCGAAAACTCGTCGACATCGTCACGAGTTTGTTGGTAGGCCGCGTTGTTGACCAAAATCTCCAGCGAACCGAATTCACCGGCCGTCTGCTCAACCAGAGATTCGCAGAACGACTGTTCCTGCAGATCGCCCTGGACACGCAAGGCTTTGACGCCCGCTGCCTCAATGAGTTCGACCGTCTGCTGTGCGTCGTCGGTTTCATTCAAATAATTAATCGCGACATTGGCACCTTCGCGAGCATAACACAACGCCACCGCACGACCGATGCCGCTATCACCTCCCGTTATCAGTGCCGATAGACCTTGCAGTTTCCCACTGCCGCGATAACTTTTTTCGCCATGGTCTGGACTCGGTGACATTTCTGAGAGATGCCCAGGGACGTCGATGGCTGGTTGCTGATCGAACGGAGGTCCCGGATGGATTGATCGCGGATCGGTCAAACTCACGGGTTGGGGAGAATGAGTGGTCATGATGAATTGCCTTTTAGCTTTCGGTCTAATTAGTAGGAGTCGGTTCACGGGGGAAGCTCCCTTAGCAATAGGCGGTCCGAAGTAGTCATGAAAACGAGATCCAGCCAAGCATGGTGGGTCTCGAAGCGTTGTCCCCACCTCATCGCGGGTCGTGGTTTTGTCCGTGGCGGAGATTGTTGGTACATCTTTTGCGAGTGCGAACTCTCCCGTTGAGAATCGCTTCCCAGTCTTTCTCGAAAGTATTGTTACCACCTATTCAATTGAAACTCACAACTGGAGTCTCTACATGTCTCTCGATTCACTGGCCGATGCCTTTTACGATGAACTTCGTGACGTCTACAGCGCAGAAAAGCAGCTGACCAAAGCGATTCCCAAAATGGTCAAGAACGCGACCAATCCAGATTTGAAGAAAGCCTTGGAAGACCACCTCGCCGAGACTGAAAAACAGGTGGAGCGCGTTGAAAAAGCTTTCGAAGACACTGGCAAAGCGGCGCGAGCAAAAACCTGTGAAGCAATGAAGGGCTTGATAGAAGAAGCCAGTGAGATGCTGAAGACGGAGGCGGCGCCTGCCGTGAAAGATGCAGTCATTATCGCCTGTGGTCAGAAGGTCGAACACTATGAAATTGCGACTTATGGAACCCTCTGCACCTGGGCTGAGATTCTCGGGTACAAAACGGCGACCGAGCAGCTCAAGCTGAACATGGGGGAAGAGGAAGCTGCGGATAAGAAGTTGACGAAGGTTGCCCAAACGGTGAACCGTGATGCGGTGAACGCGGATGACGCCAAAAAAAAGTAGCCAAGTTTCGTCACCGTGAAATCGCTGCCCTCGGTACGCACCATTCTTATTGGACACAGCGACATGCCTTGCACTCGTCGCGGCCGACACTGGGCGGCGATGAGGTAACCGATGTGCTCATCATGGGTGCTGGGATCACAGGCCTGAGTACTGCCCTGGAGTTGCTGCAGCGAGGCAAGCGGGTAATTGTCTGTGAAGCGACGATCATTGGTGGCGGGACTACCGGTGGCAGCAGCGCTCACTTGGACGCCCATCCGGAAATGGGGCCCAAGAAATTGATTTCCCAACTCGGAGTGGAAAAGGCGGCAGCCTACACGCGGATGCGACTCAAGGCCATTGACACGATTGAGAGCCGCGGTTCCTCAGGCTGCGCGTTCTCTCGGGTCCCGGCGTACTTCTACACGGAGGACAGTGAACATGAGGAGCAGATGCGGAAAAACTTCGATGCGGCCAAGCAAATTGGACTGGACGTATCGTGGTGTGACTCGGTTCCGATCCACTCGGCGAAGTGTGGGTATAAAATTGACAACATGGCCCGGATTGATGTCTTAAAGTATTTATATCACTTGGCCGAAGCGGTAGAGGCTGCCGGGGGCACGATTTTCGAGAACACATTGGTGAGCGGGCCGGTTGAGAAGGGCGCAACCGAGCTGGAGACCACCAGTTCTTGCACCGTCAACGGTGATGTTTTGCATGGCAAGGTAAAGTTTGATCAAGTGGTGTGTGCTGTCCACTGCAACGATACAAGCGCTCAGCGGCTGTATGTGCAGACTCCGGCGTATCAATCTTACGTGCTGGCTGCTCGGGTACGTGAGCCGCTTCTCGATGCATTATTCTGGGATGACAGCAACCCATATTATTACGTGAGACGTGCGACCCATGACGGGCTGACAATTCTCGTAGGCGGCTGTGACCATCGCACCGGCGCAGGTGATGAAGTTGCCGCAATGGATGCGTTGCAACGCTGGACATGCGAACGATTTGACGTCGAGGAGTTTGTGTCGCAGTGGAGCGCCGAGCTATTCGAACCGACCGATGGACTGCCTTTCATTGGCATCGTGCCAGGGTTGGAAAACGTTTGGATCGCGACTGGCCTCAGCGGGGTGGGACTGACTCTGGGGACTGCCGCGGGAACGATGATCGCTGACATGATTGATGGCCAAGATGTCGCGTTGGCAGACGTACTCGCGCCCCACCGCTTGACCCTTTCGTCGCTCGGCACGGTTGTCGGCGAAGGCATGACGACCGCCGCTGATTATTCTGAGCGTGCTTTGCCCGCTCACAAGGTCGATGTCGACTCCCTGGGCCGCGGCGAGGGTGCGGTAGGCAAGGTCGGTGGCGTTCACGCGGCGGTCTGTCGCGACCGCGACGGATGCGTTCACCGCCTCGACCCAGTCTGTCCGCATATGGGCGGCATCGTGCGCTGGAATCCAGTCGAACAGACGTGGGACTGTCCCGTCCACGGAGGTCGATTCACCGCCGATGGCAGCCGCATGTATGGACCTCCTGAATCAGGCTTGTCGGACCGATGAGCGATCCGGTGGTCCGCCGGAGTGAGACGCAGACGCTGAGCGGAGAAGCCGGAACGCCGAGCGGCGGAGCCGGGACGCTGAGCGGCGGAGCCGGGACGCTGAGCGGCGGAGCGAACACGAGTTTTGCGATCGGCTTGGCCAGAGCGGCTGCCGGCGCACTACTGTTTTCTTTACCCATGATGCTCACGATGGAAATGTGGGCGTTGGGGCCTACGTCCAGTCCCGAGCGTTTAGCGATCCTCGTGCTGATGACGCTGCCGATGTTATGTGGGTTAGCCAAGCTCAGCGGTTTCGAGAAGCCCGTCGGCTGGATCGGCGCAGTTGTCGATGCATTAGTCGCCTACGCGGTAGGATGGACGACCTCTTTTCTGATTTTAAGTGTCTTTGCGATCTTGAATGCCGCGACGATGTCATTGAGTGAAGTCATGGGCGTCGTTTCGATTCAGGCAGTCCCGGCAAGTATCGGCGCTGTACTCGCCGCCAGTCAATTCGGAGATAATGAGGACACTGAACACGACCAGATGGATGATGACGACTGCGGGACCGTACGCCCCACACTCGGCTATTTTCGCGAGCTCTTTGTGATGGCAACGGGAGCGTTGTTTTTGGTCCTCAATATTGCTCCTACGGAAGAGGTAATGTTTGTCGCGTTTAAAATGACAGCCTGGCACGCATGCATCCTCATCGTGTTATCGCTGACCATCATGCACAGTTTTGTGTTCGTCGTAAAATTTCGCGGGCAGGAGGTCATACCCGACGAGCAATCCGAATGGAGCGTGTTCTTTCGATTTACCATTCCCGGCTATGCCGTCGCGATGTTTGTCAGTCTGTTTTGTCTCTGGTCATTCGGAAGCACGACAGACACATCGCCAGATGAAGTTGCACTATTAGTGACGGTGTTAGGACTACCAGCGGCGGTCGGGGCATCATCGGCTCGGCTGATCTTATAGGACTCAACGATGCAGAAACGACAATCCGCCACTGCGAAGATACCGCTGGCTGAGAAACTGATCGCGAGTCTCGGAATGGTTCTCGTGCTCGCTACCTTCGCGTTTCTGTTCCAGCGTGCAATTCGTGAACAAGCTCCACCGCAGTTCGTTGGCCGTATCGAAGCAGTGGTGCCGTCGGGTGACCAATTCATCGCAAAAGTTTCGATAAAAAATAGTGGAGGGACACCGGTCGCGAACTTGATGGTGACGGTTGACTTTGGCAGCAGTGAAAAGTTAAAGGAAGTCACGATTGACTACCTGCCCTCGCAATCAGCGCGTCAGGTAGGTTTCGTTCTCCACGCGAGGCCTAAGATGAAAACTGCAAAATTTGACTTCGTGTCTTATAGTGAGCCGTGAGCCGTGATAGATGGGGCAACTTACTCAGCTGTCCTTACTTCGAATCCATTAGCCCTTGCAGTGTAAACTGGGACGACATCAGGGCGCTCGATCGATTTCGCGGGTTTTGATTGTCGCTGGGCTTCTGCATGAACTCGGGGAAGTGAAGTCCCGCAAACATCGACGTGTTCGGCGCCTTGCCTGCGGCGTCCAAGGCTTCTTCCATGGTCTGGCCACGCTTGGTCATCAGGATGCCCGGCACATTCGAGCCACTCGTTGTCCAGAGTGTTTTGCCATGCCACTCTAACTTGACTGTCGATGTGTACTTATTGACAAGGTACGACCCAGCGGCGATGTAACCCACCGCCTCCTGTTTGGGGCCGCTAATCGACGCGGCAATTTTGATAGGCGATGAATTATCAACTTTGTAACCGGAAACGGCCACAGATTTTTCTAGTCCCTGCCGGACAGCCTGTTGATACTGATCATCGACACCGGAGACGTCAATCGCAACCGCGACTCCCGGGTGAAGTAAGAACATGCTTGGATCACTTTGGGCCGTCTCCAGCATTTTTTCAGCGGCAGGATGCGGGAATTTTGCTGGGACCAGGACGCCGCCCGCATCGGTTTGCACCGCGATGAACGACGTGCCGCCAATCGTCTCGACTTGCGTCGCTCCTGTGTACTCGCAGACCTGGATCTTGCTCTCCAAATCGAGCAGCAACCGATTGTTGAGCAGTGCGAATTTTTCATTGGGATAGCTCAGCGCGTTGGTCGCGATGGGGCCACCGGGTAACGTGAACTCGAATTCCCACTGGCCTGTTTTCGTATCCATCACTCGAATATCCGCGATCGACGTCAGCAAGATTCGCGTTCCACTGGGGCTCCAAGCCACGCGGCACCATCCGGTCGGCGTGTTGGGGGCGAGGGCGGTGCTGCCGAGAATCTCTGCTGTTTCAGGATTCAACACCATCAGCGTTTTTTCATCGAACAGAGCCAACAACTTACGGTCGGTCGACAGTTTCATCGCAAAGTTGCGCTCACTCAGACGGGCGTGCCAGATCGGCCTGCGGTTGGATAGATCCCACAGAACGAGATGTCCTTTGTCGCTGATCGTGAATACGCGGCTACCGCTTAAGACTTCGACAGCGTAGACATCGGCATCACTGCGACCACTGTCCTTGTCCTTGGCATACGGCGTCCAACTTGCCGAACGCACGATTTTCTTACCATCGAACCGCCACAATTGCAATTCGCTCTTCTTTTCATAGCCCCCCCGCTCGTCGCTGCATCCAACCATCAATACGGAGGTGCCATTGTCCAGAAGAGCGATGGGTCGCATGAAGCCATCGACAGGATCGCTGTGGATGGATTTTCCCGAAACCAGGTCCACCAGCGATAGACGACTCTGCGCCTTCGGAACCGCAAACGAAACCGTAGACCCGACGGCGGCCCGCTTCGCCTTGATATTAATTGCGAGCGGCTGCAGGTTCTCGTGGAAGTTCGATTTCTTGGTGAGTGCCGCTCGTTTGGGTTCGAATCCAAGGCTGCCATCGATTTCGGGAACCTGCCACTGCACGCCCGCCATTGACGTGAATTGGTTGGCGTCGTCCCAATCGATGGGCTGGGGTGATGCCCAAACGGCAGCGTTTACTGTGTCGGTAGATGCTGCCGATTCCGTGGCGGGTGATTCAGCCTCGACCATTTCGAAAGGGTTATCACCACCCCGTAGAAACGCTTGGTCCTCCGTGCTTAGGCGGGCAATTGGAATCCGAATCGTCTTACCATCACTGTTCTTGATCATCGCATTGTCATCGATGACCTCCAGCAATGTTCCAGTAATCTTGAATCGACCGGTAGAATCGGACCACTGGCGAGCAGCGTCTTGAGAGAACACGGGTCGAGTCGTCGCCAATGACCCACAGCATGAGATGACCAGCGGCAGGAAAACGGATGAAATTTTCATGTTGATGATTTTGATCTGATCACGAAGCAATGGACGAATGAACCGATACAGTTTTTCCAAATCGATCGGTATGACTGATCTTGTGAGGGTGATTCCTGAACACGGATTGTACCCGTATTGCGAGGGTGATGGGCAATCCAGTATCGCTCCTCCCAGTACCGCTCCTCCCGCGTTGAGTCGCTGTCGGGGTGATCGCATTTTTTGCATCACACTCTCCGGAAGCTTGCCTGGCCTTTCGCGGCTGTGCCCGCTACTGAAGCCGGCGGCCGATACATCGTTGCCGGTGACGTCAGCCACGCGATGGCGCGAAGACTATTCTTGACGCGACGTGAGCATCGCTCAGGACGACAAATCGTTACCGGAGAATGCGTCCGGGAGAAGTTCAGATAGGCGTCGCATCCTTTGCTCTGCGTCAATGACGTCGATGGTGTAGACGAACACATCGGTACCAAATTCCGCGAGGACTTGGCGGCAAGCCCCACAGGGCATCGCACCGCCGACGCTGGCGACCGCAATGGCACGGAAACTACGGTATCCTTCGGCCACCGAAGTGGTCACGGCGACCCGCTCGGCGCACTGCGTCAGCGAGAAACTCGCGTTCTCGACGTTGCAGCCCCCGATAATCCGACCGTCGTGCAAAAGCACGGCGGCACCGACATAGAAATGGCTGTGCGGGGCATATGCATGATTGCGAGCTGAGATCGCCGCATGCACCAACCGCACAACTTCTTCCTCCCCGGGGGCGTCGTATTCGGCGGCAGCGACTGGTCGAGTGGGGGGTGCGGAACTGCGAGTCATGGAGAGGTGCTTGAACGAGAGGTGTCGATTCCGCCGTCATGGCAATACCAGAGTAGCAAATGATACCCGCTCGGCAATACTTTGAGAGCACCGGGATACCAGAGTGAGGACGATTCAGCGAGGGTCCGCGCCTGCCGCTATCTTTTGGCGAGAAGCAATTTTAATGTTCGAACCTATCCGCAGTGGCGACTGACCCCTTAGAATCGAGTTGCCATGCTGTCCCGCGAGACTTTCCATTTTGACGCTTCGAGAAAACGAGCCCATGTTCTCCATCCGCAAAACGACCGTTCACCGCGCGTTATTGACGCCGATTTTCATCTTCGCTGTGTTCCTGACGCGGTCGACGGTAGCCAACGCCCAGGAGATTGTGACGTTTCCGAGCACGGCGGCCGATGCCACCGAGGCGTCCACGTCAGACGATTCGGCCCCCGCAGCGATTGCTCCGAAACGACCTGCAGACCCCAACGCTAAAAATGCTGACAAACAGGCTGGTACCGAGGACACTGCAGCGGGCGTCAATGAGGACACCGCTGAGGAAAATATTTTCAAGAGTGACGCTCGGGCTTTGTCGGAGGCGTTTCGCCACGCCGCTCGCGACGCGACGCCAGCGGTCGTGACTGTCTATTCCTACGGCCAACATACCGAAAAGCCGACCGCTTCGGACCGGAGCGCGGGCAACGACGAAATCACTCCGCCCGATGACGAAACATTCGGTCCCACGCCGCCACCTGAAACCGAGGACGAAGGCTTCCCCTTGACGGGGCTCGGCTCGGGAGTTGTCGTAGATCTGATGCCCGCAGAAATGACCCCCAAGTCCGGTGACATCGACGCGGAAGAAAAGACTTACTGGGTGATGACAAACAATCATGTTGTCGCCGATGCGAAACGTGTGGTGGTGCAATTGCCCGACGAACGCGAACTCGTTGCCGAGCGTGTTTACGGTGACCCCGACAGCGACATTGCGGTGTTGCGGCTGAGCAGCGAACACGTACTAGCCACTGCCACCCTCGGTGACTCCGATTCGCTGGAAATTGGTGACTGGGTACTCGCCATCGGTAGTCCTTTCAAACTCGAAGCGACGGTGTGTGCGGGTATCATCAGCGCCAAACACCGCAGCATTGGAAAAATCCGTCGCGGACGGCTATTTCAAACGGACGCCGCCATCAATCCGGGCAATTCGGGCGGACCGCTCGTCGATCTCGATGGGGAAGTCGTTGCGATCAGTACGGCGATCGCAACTCGCAACGGTGGCTATCAAGGCATCGGCTTTGCCATTCCCATCAATCAAGCTCACTGGATCGCCCGCGAGTTAGCTGAATTCCAGCGGGTGCGCCGGGCTGCGATGGGTGTACGACTTGCCGAACTGAATCCCAAAACGGCCCAGAAACTGGACTTGCCGACCTATCTCGGGGTGCTTGTCTACCAAGTCATTAAGGGGTCGGCAGCCGATGTCGCTGGACTCCAGAGCATGGATGTGATCTTGGAGTTTGCTGGTGAACGCGTCCGGCGGATGAGTGCATTACAGCAAGTGGTCGAGCAGCAACCCGTTGGGTCGACTCAGGACGTCACGATCTCGCGCGGCGGCAAAGAACTCACCAAACAAATCATCCTGGCACCGCTCGAAGATCCAACCGCCCTCGAGACGGAACCATCAGCGGAGTGAATATCGAAAGATTCCTAATGAACAGGCCGGCGCGGCGTGTATGTGCAGCAATCCGCTGGACAAACATCGTGCCATGGTCCCAGATCGCCGAGAGCTCGTTTTTCGTCGGTCCGTGCGAGTCGCTCTTGGACGAGTTCGCGAATCATTTTGACGAAACTAGGTGACGTACCTGCGGTTGCCGCGCGAGCCATTCTGATCCCGCGATCGGCACACAGCATGGCGGCTTCCTCGTCCAAGTCAAACATGACCTCCATGTGATCGCTAACAAAGCCGATTGGCAGGATCACCAGTGAGGCAATCTTTCGCTCATCGTCGAGTCGCGCAATCTCGTCGAGCACATCGGGTTCGAGCCAAGGCTGCGTCGGCGGTCCGCTGCGACTCTGGTAGACCAAGGTCCAGTCGCTCACTTCACAGGCTTGGGCAACTAAACGACATGCTTCCCGCAACTGCATTTCGTAGTCGCAGTTTTCTGACATGCTCAGCGGGATACTGTGAGCGGTCAGCATGAGTTTGATGTCGCTCGGCGCAGTCGAGCGAGGCGGCTGCCGTGGTCACGCTGTCGACCATCGCGGCGATGAAACCAGGATGGTTAAATCCCATGCGAACTTTTTCGACCAACGGTGCGCCCTCACCAACTTGTTGTTGGGCCGCAGCGATGTTCTCACGGTACTGGCGACAGCCACTGTAGGAGCTGAACATACTCGTGAAAAACGCCAGGGCACGCTGGCAGCCATCCGCTTTCATCTGCGCAAGCGTATCAGCGAAGTACGGTTCCCAGTTCCGATTACCCCAATAGACTGGGAGGTCGACTCCGGAGGCTTGGAACTCTCCCTGGATCGCGGCTAATAGTTCGCGATTGTGCTGATTGATCGGACTGACGCCGCCGAAATGTGCGTAGTGTTCGGCGACTTCGAGCATCCGTTCGCGGGGAACGTTTTTGCCGCGCAGCACGTTTTCTAAGAACGGCATCACATCGTCGGGACCCTCGGGTCCACCGAACGACACGAGCAGAAACGAGTCATAGGGGGGAAGATCGGACATCACAGCGAGCCCCCATCACCTGTTGCATCGTCACCATCCAGATCAGCTTCGGTGATGATGCGAAACCCTTTGTCGTTAAGTGTCTTCATCGCCTCGTCAATGCCTTCGACCATGATCGCGACCGCCGGTTTGCCATGCGGGCGGACGATCAGCGGGTAGGCCTGGATAATATTCAGTTCCGCTTGTAACAACGCCGTGCAGACTCTCAGCAGGGGCTGAGGGCCTTCGGGCAACTCTACGCCAATCAGATCGGTCTCGATGATTGCCAGCCCCGAGCGCTCGAGGATTTCACGGCCACGATCGGCATCACTAATTAAAAAACGCACGAAGGCGCATTCCGCAGCATCATTGATCGACAGCGCGACAATCCGGATACCCGTGCCCTCAAAACGCCGAATCACTTCGAGCAGTTGTCCGACGCGATTCTCCAGGAAGATCGTAAACTGCCTGATCGCGGGGAATTCGCGACCCCTTAATGTCTCATAAGGGGTTTGCACGTCGGAACCAAAACTCATGCGACCGGTCTCATAAAGTTGGGCGGGGACGGGAATGGAATTGCAACCGAACGAAAACCAGCCCCTTCTCGCGGGTTAACCACCAGGAAGTGTAACGAGAGCATTGGATGCGAGCAAACTGGCTGCCGTCACTCACGCAGCGCCTGCAACAGTCGCTTGATGTATTCGCCGCCGCGTTGGGGAGCATCGTCGCGGTTGCGATGCAACGAATCGAGCGACTGACCGGATACGTCTCGCACGGTATCGCGATTGGCATCGATCACGTTGAGCGCTGCAATACCGATATAGTAGCCATCGTCAGGAAGATCTGCCAAACGCATCAATTCCTGGGCAGACGCTTGCTGCAACTGTTCATCTTCGACTTTGATTAAGCCATCGGCAGCAGCCAGACGGACGCTCGGGTTGTCGTCGTGGAGCAAGTCGGCGAGCTTTTGCGCCGCCTTGTCGAACGTCTGCTTGGAAAGCGTATCAGCGTGCGCCTCCAGTCCCATAGCGAGGCCGCGGGTCCCCCAATACCGCACGCCGCTGTCATCGCTGCTACACAGTCCAGTCATGTCGGCAATCACACCCTCATCGCATGTTTGCCAGGCGTCACAGGCGCGCCACGCAGCGGACAATAAACCATCAACGTCAAAGTTGTCCGAGAGGGCGTAGGTGCGAGGAGCTTCGTGTTTCGCACGGCGATGCATCTCGGCTTCGGTCAGCAAACCTAAATCGCGAGTCGACCGCATCCACTGGCGCATCGCGCCGCGCAGCTCTTTCAATTTTGCCTCGTGCTTTGGTGAGCCAGCTAGGTTGTTCACTTCATCTGGATCCGCTTGCAAATCGAACAGATCTTCGACTGGTTTGTCCCGCCAATATTGTGCTTGTATCTCGCTGAGTTTTCCGGCGTCGAACATCTCTTTCCAGATTCGTGTCGTGGGCGTTTCGAACATGTACTCGACGTGTTTCAAGTACGGGCGATCTGGGTAGAAGTGGCGCAAATAGACAAAGCGTCCATCGGTGCAACTACGCACCATGTCGATGCGCTCGTCCATCCGGCCGCGATATCCAAACAAATGCGTCTTCGGCTTGCCAGCGAACCTACCCATCACCGGCACACCCTGCATGTTCGCTGGGGGTTGGGTGCCAGCCAAGCTGATCGCGGTCGGGCCCAGATCCACAAAACTGACCAGCCGATCCGTCATGCCGCCGGGCATGTAGTCGGCGGGCGCGAGATCGCGATAGGCCTCGGGCACGTGAATCACTAAGGGAACCTGCAAACCGGAATTGAAAGGCCAGCGTTTACTTCGAGGCATACCACTGCCGTGGTCGCCGTAGTAAAAGACGATCGTGGAATCGGACAGTCCAGCCTTCTCGATTTCTTCAAGGGCCTCGCCAACTTGGGCATCCATCTGCGTCAGGCGGTCGTAGTACTGGGCCCAGTCTCGACGCACCTCTGGTGTATCGGGATGGTACGACGGCAAAGGTGCTTTGTCTGGATCATGTACCAACGTATGAGGCTGATTGCGAATCTTACTTTCGTGAGAGATCGTGTAATTGAACACACTGAAAAACGGCGTTGACTTGTCAGGGCGATTTTTCCAATGAGCCTTGCCGCCGCTGGCGTTCCAGCCGGCTGCTTCATCCGGCTGAGTGAAGTTGTAATCGGTCTTCGAATTGTTAGTGCAGTAGTAGCCCGCCTCTCGCAGGATTTGTGGATACAGCTTCATGCCGTTGGGCAGATCCACACTACTGCGCATGTTTTCGCCACCCAGACTCGTGGCGTACATGCCTGAGATGAGTGTCGTTCGGGCTGGAGCACAAACCGGTGCGTTGGACCAACACATCCGGTACCGCAGCGATCGTGCAGCGAGTTGATCGATATGGGGCGTGGTGGCGTAAGTGTCACCGTAGCACCCGAGTTGCGGTCCATTGTCCTCGCTGGTTAACCATAGGATGTTGGGCGGTGGTAGTTGGTCTGCCTGTTCATCTGCGAGTCCCGTGACGGCGGCTGCCAAGACGAACAGAGTTGCTAAGCCGCTAGCAAGGACGGCGGTGCGGTGTTTTATAGAGAGCTTCATGTTTTGCCTCAGCAAGAAGTAGGAGAGAGCGATGGTTCGTCGTGAGCAAAGTATACAAGGCGCACCATCACGGTGCTTGACATATTTGCCCGTGCGTGTGTTAGCCGGTGCGCGTCCGCCTCGGTTTTCTACGCTCCGCTGCCATGAGGTTGAACGGCGGTATGGCTTCGCGTTCCCAGCTTCGCCGGGAGTGTGAAGACGCAGACAAAAAATCGCTTCAACGGCCTACGTCCTCGCAATCGCTTGCCAGAGGGCTGCTGAGGCATGGATCCCGCGATGGAAATCGGACAATGAAAATTTTTCGTTGGGGCTGTGTGCAGCGTCATCATTCTGCCCCCAACCGAGCAGCAACACGTCGCACCCGAGAACTTCCTGGAAACGTGCCAGAATCGGGATCGAGCCACCTTCGCGAATGATCACCGGTGGCACACCGAAGGCGCTCTCGACCGCCTCGGCGGCGGCGCTCGTGTACGGACTCGTCGCCTCGGCCAGCATCGCGGCGGCCCCGTGGTCGGGCCTGAGTTCGATCCGCACACCGACCGGGCAGTGCCGCGTTAAATGCTCCTGGATCAAACGCGTGATTCGCTCAGGATGTTGGCCCGGGACCAACCGACAACTGAACTTGGCCGACGCTTTGGCGGGCAACACCGTTTTCACACCTTCACCCTGATGCCCCGACGTCAATCCGTTGATGTCGAGCGAGGGTCGCCCCCAGCGGCGTTCGTCTGTCGTGTATCCGGGCTCACCGGCCAGTGCGCTTGCGCCGACGCTCCGTGCGAATTCCTCGTCGTCGCTGTTGAGCTGTTTCCACGACTCGCGTTCGATCTCGGGAATGGGCAGCACGTCGTCGTAGAAACCGTCGATCGCGATCTTGCCGTCGGCCCCGAGCATACTGGCGAGCAGGTGACAGAGCCCCATGGCGGGATTCATGACCGCACCCCCAAACGAGCCGCTGTGCAAATCGTGGCTAGGGCCATCGACAAAGAGTTCGTAGGTCGCGATCCCGCGCAGCCCGCAGGTGATCGCCGGTCGATTGGGCGCGTACTGGCTGCTGTCGCTGACGACGACGACGTCACAGGCAAGTTTTTCGGCGAGCTGTGGTAGGAATTTCTCCAGATTAGCACTTCCGACTTCCTCTTCGCCCTCGATCAAAAACTTGATCTGGATGGGCAGCGAGCGACCACTAGCGAGCCACTGTGTCACCGCCAGAACATGCGTGAGCACCTGGCCTTTGTCATCGGTGGCACCTCGGGCGTAAATCTTGCCATCGCGAATGACCGGCTCAAACGGGGGGCTGTCCCAGAGGTCGAGTGGCTCGGGCGGCTGAACGTCGTAGTGTCCGTAAACCAGCGCCACCGGCATTTTTTTTCCGTCGATCGGCTCTGGGACGGGGGTTTCGGCATAGAGGATCGGATATCCGTCTGTTTCAATCGATTCTGTTTTCAGGCCTGCTTCAGCGAATTTTTGCTTGACCCATTCTGCCGCGGCGTGAACATGCTTGATTGACGAGGAGTCGCTGCTAATGCTGGCGATTCGCAACCAGTCCATGAGTTCTTGCTCGAAGCGATCGGCGTGTTGGGTCAGGTATTCTAGGAATTCGGTCGGCAGCAGGGGGGCGTTCGAAGGCATAGTGAGTTTTCAGAAGATGGTCGAGGGAAACGCTGCGGGTTGGGCGATTCGCGATATTGCGAGTCGCACAACATTCGGGAAAATCGGCTAATCGGGCCTAACAGGAAGCATCGTTTCAGCACTACAATAACGTTTTTGCGGTACAATCGTGATTAGAGGAGAACATAGAAATCATGTCTGACGAAGAAAATGCCTTTAATGAAGTCGTCACTGTTGCTGTCGCGGAACCAGAAACCGAAAAAAAGCGTCGCCGCAAGACCAAACGCCAGCCCCCCTATCACGTGATTTTGTGGGATGACACCGATCACACATTCGATTACGTCATCAAGATGATGGGTCAATTGTTTCGAATGCCGCGTGAGAAGGGCTACCAATTGGCCAAGGAAGTCGATGCGAGTGGCCGGGCGATTTGCATGACGACGACGCTCGAACTCGCTGAACTGAAACGGGATCAGATCCATGCGTTTGGTCGCGACGACGCTTCGGCGAACTGCAAAGGCAGCATGTCCGCAACGATCGAACCCGCCGAAGGCTGAGTATGACACCCCACACGGCTCAAACCGTTCTCGACACATTCTATTTGGAAACCCGCGCGAAACTGCTGGAGGTTGCCGCTGTGCTCGACCGGATTGATCGGGCGTCCGGATCCGGGGCAGCACTGTCCCCCGGCGGACAAAAGAAACGCGAACAAATCGATCAAGCAATTCAAGTGCTCCTGCGCGACACGCCGCACCGCGCTGAGGCAATCCAGCAATTGTTCTCGCGCGATTATGACCCGCAGTGGCGATCTGGCTTTGAGCTGCCCATCAAGCACGCCTCCCCGTCTGACACCCGAGAAAGCTAACACGATGGATTTTATCGATCCGCACATTCATATGGTCAGCCGCACGACGGATGACTACGAGACACTCGCGCGGATGGGCTGCGTCGCAATCAGCGAGCCTGCGTTCTGGGCCGGTTTTGATCGCGGTAGTGTCGATGGGTTTCGCGATTACTTTGAGCAGCTCACTGCTGTCGAACCCCGCCGCGCCGCGCAGTTCGGCATCGAGCATTATTGTTGGTTATGCATCAATGCCAAGGAAGCCGAAAACGTCTCGTTGTCACGTGAAGTCATCGCGATGATCCCCGACTTTCTCGCTCGCCCCGGCGTGTTGGGCATCGGTGAGATTGGACTGAACAAGAACACGAAAAACGAAGCGACGATTTTTCTGGAGCACCTTGATGTCGCCGTCGAGCACGACCAGTTGATTCTGATCCATACACCGCATCTGGAAGATAAATACCAGGGCACGCGGATGATCTTGGATATGCTGTGTGACGACTCCCGAATCAACCCAGATCGCGTTCTCGTCGATCATGTTGAAGAGCACACAATCGCCGAAGTGCTCGATCGTGGATTTTGGGCTGGGATGACGCTCTATCCGGTTACCAAATGCACGCCCGACCGGGCTGCGGACATGATCCAGCGATATGGCGGTGAACGCTTGCTGGCCAATTCCGCGGGTGATTGGGGCGTCAGCAAGCCCACCGCCATACCGGATTTAATCTTCCAGATGCGACGTCGCGGATACAGCGAGTCACTGATCCGGCGCGTCGTGCACGACAACCCATCCGAGTTCTTTGCCAAGAGCGGCAAGTTCGTACAGCCGGTTCGGGAACGATAGCGGGCTTTCAGTTAGGCGTCGACTATCAATACCGCCCTGGGCGGTCACGCTAGAATCCAGAACGAAAGCCCCGTCCGCGATTTCAGTTGATCCGGTGATCTTCAGCAACGGGTTGCAGAAGCCACATGGGATGCCGAGAATCAAATGCTCAGCAGCCAATGGCGGACTACTGTGAGGCCGACCGCTTCCCTGCTGCGGAACCTCGTATCGTCAAAACGGTAGTGAATCCCGCCATAGACGCGGCTGAGCCCAGCTTCTTCGGCAGCCGCGTAGAAGCTTTCAAACATTGGAGTGGTCGCCGCGGCAGCAGGCCGAAAACCGCTTCGGTGTCACGCACTTCCGGCAGTTCGAGGATCGCCTAAAGTCCTGAGGATGGTCTAACCGCTGTCACGTGAGTGTATCGTGAATCCGCGTCGGTGTTCACGACCTACGCGGTTTAGCGCACTGCAAAAACGCCGCGGTCGCAGTTCGCGTTTGAATAGCGCTACTGAATTTGTCCGAAATGAAATACCGCGACTGGTTTGCCGATGATGTGTTGCCCTGTTTGGTCGGGCCTGCCTGTTGAGAATCACTCATTTCAAGATGAGGAAAGAAAATAAGATGGCTTCCCAGGCTGCTGAGAAGCTAGCCCTCGTCCAGCAAAGGCGGTGAGCAGCTAACTCAATTCGCTCTCGCCTACGGAACAAAACACATAAACACCCCGAAATTTGCCTGAAACATCAAAAATTGGACTTCGCGGTGCTTAATCGTTACATTGACATCTTGGTGCTGAAACACACTTATCTCTTCTCTGTTTCGCGAGACTTTTCCTTGAACTACAAATTTGTATTGGTCGATGCAGCGACCGGACAAGACACCCAGCAATGGGTCTTACCACTTCCTGTAACCGTTGGCCGCTGTCCGTCATCTGGAATCCAGCTTGATGACGCGTCCATTAGCCGTCGGCATTGCCAATTCATGCTTGACCCCTACGGTGCACTTTCATTGCGTGATTCCGGTTCCACCAACGGCGTGTTTTTGGACAACACTCGAGTCAAGAAAGCGACGGTTCGCCCCGGATCCGAAGTTCGGATTGGCTTGGTGACGATCCGTGTCGAACTGACCGAAGAAGCGGAAACGACGGCCCAGACGCGGAGCGGCGCAGACGATATGGCCGAGACTCAAGCGCTTCAGATCGTTCAGCCAGTTGACGGTGTCTACGAAATTGGTTGAGCCAACCTGGCGCCCTCATTGGTACTGTAAACGCTCGGCTGTGATTGCAGCCGATGCGGTTTCTTTCGATGGACTATCGCTGCACGTATTGGCATCGACCGATGCGGTTTCCGTTCGGCCCAAATCCGCTTCCGTCAACTCGACCGCCTCGCCCAATTTAAAGATCGGTGATCGGTTCGAGACGCTCCGGTCTCATCGACCGGAGCAACTAGCGCAGCTTCACCGGCGTCGGGCGCCGGTGCAAGATCCTTGCCCGACCGCATTGACCTGTTCGACGATTTGCTGGATGACGAAACCTGTACCCAAGCATCATCACATCGTTTGATCGCATGATTGATGCGGAGGATGAATCCGCCGCCCCGACTGCGCAAATCAGTGGCAGGTCCTGAGCGCTAACGGATACCACTCCCCTGCCCTTCTAAATAAACTCAATAACTCAGTGCTGCGAGTTTCCGCACCAATTGCTCCAGGCGAAACTTCGCATCAGACAAACTACTTTGCACGTCGATGCGATCCAATTTGAGAGTGAGCAATTGAGACTCTACGTCGGCGCGCTTCATTCCCAATTCGCTCCGTTGCTGGGAATCCTCCGTCATGCTCATCGCATCATTGATCCCGTTGATTTTCTCTTGCTTGGCAGCGATCTTTTCATTCAGTCGGTTGAGACGAGTTCTCTTTTCACTGACGGATTGCTTTTGACTGCTGATCTCGCTTCTCAATTTCTCAATTTTTCGCCTCTTCTCAGTTGCGACTTTATCTTTCCGTTCCTGCTCTCTTCGCTCTCGCTCTTCCTCGAGCCGCATTTTGGATTCTCTTGCGGCCTTCTCCGCGTCCTTGCCTGATTCGATTGAACGCGATGCAGACTTCCCCCGATTTAAACTTTTCCTGCTGCCATAGTTGCCAAAGCCTGATCCCCTGACCTTCGGCCTAGGTTCTTCTGGAGAACCCCAGCCAAGAAACCCTCGCCCCGCCGATCGACTTGACGTGCCGCGGTCAGGATTGACGTTCTCGATTGGTGTTGCAACCTTTCGATTTCTTCCCAATATTTCGTCGACAATTTCATCCATTTCCTCATCATCCAATGGATTCTTCTCATCATCGGGGCTATTCCCCAAGATTTCATTGACAAGCCGCTGCGCCTCTTCGTCGATGACAGGGTCCTGATCATCTTTCGGATCGATCGAGACGAATGCATCCGAAGACTCCTTCATCTTCTCGAGTCGACTTCTCCGAAGAGGCTGGGCTTCACTTTCGTTGTCACCGGGTTCCGTTGAAGAACTCATTGCGTGTTCCTTTTGTTCCACGAGCAGAAACGAGTGCCCTCTTCGTACTCGTGAAGCTGATGGGAATGAAAACCAACTGGGCATCAAAGAAATCCCAATATACCGTCGTGGACTGACCGAGTGGTCAAACTTGAAACTCCGGCAACGGCAAGACGATCGACTGGCCTGAGTTGACGCTGGATGCTTTTGGGGTTTAAAGGGATAGAAAACAAACAGATTCGAACTCGATTTCCACACTGTCCCTTTTGTGCCTTTTGTGACCCGATCGGATTCTCACCTCCTTGTTCAACCGCATCGTCGTAAACCCAATCCAGGAAATCTCGAATGCTTGATCGGGACAGTTGTTCCAGAGGAATCTCTTGCCCCCAACTTATCCACTTTCTCACGGTGGCTTTGTATTCGTCGCTTGTGCCCTTCGAGTGCTTTGTGGCTTTGCAATAGCGTTGGACAGCAGATGGAAACTTTGTCGACATCTGGAGAATCTCCTGCGTTGCCGTCGACTACCTCCAGTAGGCTCCACTCGACGTGCTACGGGGCTGAATGCTCCCTGCTTGACCTCCGAATCTGGGAATGGAAATGTGACTCACCAGGATAGTTCGAGCAAACGCGACGGATCCCGGTCGATGAAACCGGAGTAACCAGATCGGCTGCAATTTGGCGTGGAAGTAGCGTGCGATTGCCCTATATGGACATCGCATTTCAAGCGTGGTCTTTGAGGCTCAGCAAGCTGGTTTGACTGGCCACAAAGTTTCTCTCCAGCCGCCCGGCGTTCATGGTCGTGAGTTCACGCGAAATTGCGTGCGGTGTCATTTACCGCTGCTATGTTATCGGTTTCGTACGTTGCTGACGCGGTTCTCTAGGGATGACTGATGACTATCGACAGTTGCACTGTGTGCTTTGCGGTATTCTCGCGGCGAGCAGCCGCAGGCTGCTTTGAAGACTTCGTTGAATCGACTAAGGCTCTGAAAACCCGAGTCCAACGCGATGTTTAAGATGGCGTTGTCGGTCGTAATCAGCAGACGCTGTGCATGCGAGATGCGGTGCTGGGCAACGAAGGAGGTTATCGTGGTGCCGAACGTCTTCCGGAATAGGCTCATCGCATAGTTTGCATGTAGGCCAATGGCTTCAGCAATTGACTCGGACGTCAGCGGTTGCTGGTAGTTTCTCGCGATATAGCAGGCAAGTTGATCCGCACGCGAAAGCATTGGGGGGGAACGTGACGTTGTTGCCTTTGAGACCCTTGCCGCAAATCGCAGAAGCCGCGCACGCACCTCCAATTTTGCCGCTCGCTCCAACGAAGGATCGCCATTTCCTAGTTCCCGCTCCCATCGATGAAAGATCATCTCGTCCACGTTGTCCTGCATCGAGTCGATGAGGAGTTCGCCCTGAAGTACTCGACTCACCAGACCGGAATCGGTGCCGGCCCGCAGAAAATCGCTCAGCGGCAAGGTAATGACGAAGTAAGGCGACGCTCCTTCGAAGTCGACAATTTGATGAGGTATCGCCGCCCAAAAAATTGCGAGGCGGCTCGCTTGGATAGTTGTTCGACGACCGCCGAGGAGGTACGTCAGCGAACCTGACGACAGCAGATTCAACTCAACCTCGTTGTGTCGGTCCGGTCGGGACATGCGAGCCGGTTTCCACTGCTCGCACGTGAAGCCGTAAGGAGAGAATTCGGGGCGTCTGGTGTCGAATTGTTTCATTCACCTTAGAATACCGTGAGTATCGCGTCCGAGACAGTGAGACATGCGGCAAATAGCAGGTAGATTGACGCGATGTAGGTGGCGTAATCTTCCTAGATTGCTGGGAACAGGTTGACCACAACGTGTCGATAGGGTTCGGCCAACGGACCACGCTATTTTTCCCGAACACAACGAGGAGATTCTAATGAAGTTTCTGCTGCCACGGATGCCTGCCCTTTTGCTCTTGCTGATCACGACCGGACCGGTCTTCGCGGAAGACCTGCCCGCGTTTCCTGGTGCGGAAGGATATGGCGCCAGCACCCCAGGCGGGCGCGGTGGACGCGTGATCTCGGTGACGAACCTAAACGACTCGGGGCCGGGCAGCCTGCAGGCGGCTTGCGAAGCCGAGGGGCCGCGCATCGTCGTGTTCAAGGTAGCGGGCACGATCGACGGCGATGTGCGAATCCGGCACGACCATATCACGGTCGCCGGACAATCCGCACCGGGCGATGGTATCACGATCAAAGGAAACCTCGGTATCGATGCCAATGATGTCATCATTCGGTATCTTAGAGTCCGAACCGACCACGAGGGGGACGCCGTTGGTACTAGGTACAAGAAGAACATCATTCTGGATCACGTGTCGGCCAGTTGGAGCACAGACGAGGTGCTCTCCCTATACCACAACGAGAACGTCACTATTCAATGGTGCATGATCACCGAAGCTTGCGCGAAAGCCGACGGGTCGCATCGTTTCGGCGGTATCTGGGGAAACCAGTACGGCACCTACCACCACAATTTGTTGGCTCACAACGACAGTCGAAACCCGCGTTGGGCATCGGGCTGTGGGTTCAACGATTACCGCAACAACGTACTTTACAATTGGGGTTATGAAAGCAGCTATGGCGGCGAGGCACAACAGAAGGGAGATCGGCGGAAGCCACCCATCCCTTTCTCGACAATTAACATGGTAGCAAATTTCTACAAATCTGGTCCGGCGACACGCAGCGACGTGAGAGCTCGTATTGCAAATCCGTCGAGCCGCGGCGATGACGATGTTGGCAGTTGGTATGTGGCAGGCAATCATGTCGCCGGGGCTCCCGATGTGACTGCTGACAACTCGCTGGGCGTGGCTGGCAAATCTTTTCTGAAGCTCTCAGAGCCTTGGCAGGCGATGCCCATTCACCAGCAATCTCCACAAGACGCATATCTGGCTGTGCTTGATCATGCCGGATGCACACTGCCAATCCGTGATTCGATCGATGCACGTATCATCGAAGAAGTTCGCAATGGCACCGGCATCCATGGCAGGAACGGCATCATCACTACGCCAGAAGATGTTGGTGGTTGGTTGGACTTGAAAAACGGAACAGCACCCACCGATTCCGATAACGACGGCATGCCCGATGATTGGGAAGGCACATACGGCTTGGACGCCAATAATGCTGATGACCAGGCATCCGACAAGGACGGTGACGGCTACACCAATGTCGAGGAGTATCTCAACGGCACAGACCCGGCGGTGTTCGTGGACTACACGAAGCGGGAAAACAACACCAACTCACTGGAGACGCCGCGTGAATAATCGTTTGCATCACCTCCTGAATATTCGGCTGCTGTTCGCCCTGTTGGCGATGATCCCACTCGGCGAATCTGACTTACTGAACGCGTCGGATAAGCCGCGTGTGATTGTCACGAGCGACGGTGAAATCGACGACGAATGTTCGATGGTTCGTTTTCTGCTCTACGCGAACGATTTCGACATCGAGGGAATCATCACTTCCAGTTCACAGTATCATGCGCACGGACACAACTGGGCCGGAGACGATTGGGCACAAAGCTATTTGGCGGCGTATGCCAAAGTCTATCCGAACCTTGTCAAGCACGACTCGCGCTATCCCACTCCTGAGTTCCTGCGGTCTCGAACGTTGCTCGGAAACGTAAAGTCGGAAGGGGAAATGGACGAGGTCACCGCTGGTTCACAGTTGATCGTAAAGGTATTGCTGGACGAGTCCGATGAACGTCCCGTCTGGATTCAGGCGTGGGGCGGGACAAACACAATCGCACGAGCGCTAAAGACAATCGAAGAGAAGCACCCGGCGAAGATGGCCGCGGTGGCAAAAAAGATACGCTTCTATTTCATCTGGGAGCAGGATGAGACTTACCAAAAGTACATCCGTCCGCACTGGGGAAAATACGGCATCGAAACAATCATCTCCGATCAGTTTATCGCCCTATTCTATCACTGGAAGAAGTACGTTCCGGCGGACCAGCAGGCTTATCTTGCCGGCTCATGGATGAAGTCGAACATCCTCCAGGATCATGGCCCGCTGTGCTCCCTCTACAAGGCACACACGGGGGACGACAAGGGGTTCGACGAAGGTGACTTTCGATCTGAGGGTGATTCGCCAGCATTCTTCCACATCATTCCAAACGGTCTCCGCAGCGATGCATCGCCGGACTGGGGTGGGTGGGGCGGACGCTTCGTACGGGTCCGCGACAACACTTGGCTCGATCCCGTGTCGGAGCCCGGCTATCAATATCCGAAGGGTCGCTGGTACACGAATTCGGCTTGGGGCCGCCAGCGATTGAAGAAGGACATTCCCAATGACACCGAATTGATTTCTTATCTCAAACCTCAGTGGAGATGGATCGACGCGTTGCAAAACGATTTCGCAGCACGTGCCGACTGGTGCGTGAACGATTTCGCCGATGCCAACCACCATCCCGTCATCAAAGTGAATGGCGAACTGATGCGAGACGTCAAGCCGGGCGAAGTGGTGCAACTCGCTGCCACGGCGACCGATCCTGATGAAGACAACTTGACGTTTCGCTGGTGGCAGTACAGCGAAATTGATTCAGAAGAGGCGACCGTCACCATCGCCGGTAGCGATTCGGCGAACAACGCCAGTTTTGTCGCGCCAGAAGAGCCGGGCAAACAGGTTCACATCATTCTCGAAGTGACCGACGACAGAACGCCACCACTCGTTGGCTATCAACGCGTCGTTTGCGAAATCAAACCGAATTGAATTCATTCGTGGTGTCGGATGGCTGCCACTCAATTGATTGGAATTCTAATGTTGGATCAATTCAGCGTCATCACGAGACTTGCTGGGTTCTTGTTCATTTTTACCGCAGCAACGAATGTGTTGGCGGTGGAAGCAGGTAACGCAACTGCAGGTGCGTTGGCCGGCAAACGCCATCGCGTACTCGTTTCAACAGACATCGGAGGTACCGATCCGGACGATTTTCAATCGATGGTGCATCTGTTGGTCTACGCCGATGTGCTGGATATCGAAGGGCTGATCTCGTCGCCATTTGGGCCGGGACGGAAACAACACATTCTGGATGTGATTGATTGTTACGAACAAGACTACCCGAAGCTGGGGACGTATCCATCGCCAATCGCGCTGCGAGCACTTGGCGACTTCTTTCACTCGAAAATGAACTCCATCAAGATGGGCGACACTCCTTCTGTGGGCTGGCTACTGAAAGGAACGCCAGACGATCCATCGAATCCCGGATGGGGCGGCCAATTTGTTCGTGCGTTGCAGCGTCCCAACTGGCGTTTCGACCGACTCAACCGGGAAAGGGACGGTTCGGAGGAGGCGTGACCTGGCGCTCGCGGAACTGGGTTTAATCGATGAGTTCAAGTTCGTAGGGCAACGCAGGGCGGCTTGAATCCGTTGGCAGTTGTTCAAGGGACGACGTCGACTACGAATTCGTAGTCGTCACTCCCCCCTGGCACATCGTTGATATCGACGAGGATCACGCCAGCGGAATTTCGATGGAGTACAACCATCCCGCGTCCACTGACTCTCCGAATCTGTGGATAATCCAACGATGCGTCTCCCGGTAGAAACTCGGTCGTACCTTGGTTGAGTAAAACTGGCGTGTCAGAAATGGACCACTTCTGCGAATTGACATGGATTTCTGAAACCGGATTGCCATAAAAATCAGTCCACCGCACGCCTTCATGGCTGACTTCGAGTTGTCCCGAGCCATCGACCTGCATTTGAACCTTGATCTCGATCCGCGGCAACTCAAGTGACGCTAGGCTGGCGGTAATCCGTGTTCTGTCGACACCGGTAAGGGATGGCAACGCTTTGAGGTACCAGTACCGTGCTCGCTCTTGTGCGCCCTGATGTTCTAATGGGGTTAAACCGTCAGCGCTGTTTTTCCAAAGGTCAGCGAGTTCGATCTGACGGGCTGGGTCGTCCGGTTCGGCGAGATCCAGTTCCGCACATTTTCGTAGTTCGAGATTGGAGCCCTTGGCTAATAGCGGCAATCCCAGCTCCCAATCACGCGATGAAAGAGCGATGAACCTGCCGAGTCGCGATTTTACATCGGGGCCTCGCTGCTCTCCCGGTGTCAGCTTGAGATCGCCCGCGACAGCTTCCTGGGCGGCAACAAGTGGCTTGAGTGTGTCAAGATGTTCGTTCGCGATTTGAATCAACGTCGGATCATTTGCCGATGTAGCCACACGCTGGGCGAGCGTGGTGAAGCGTGCCGCCTCCGCATAGTGAAACGCCACCTCTGCTTCACTTGCCCATTTCAACAGCACGTCAATGGTGACGCGCGGCGGCGTCGTCAGGCTAGCCTTTTCAATGGCGGGCAACAGCTCCAATCGGGCGTCGAGGAGATGAAACGTATACTGATCCGCGGCATTGGCCAGAATCTCATCCGCGGCCCGCAAGTCACCACCAGCAAGCTCGTGTTGCCAGGCCATCTTGGTCAATAAGAAGCGTTTGGCTGCATTCTTTTCGCTCTGGGATTTTTCTAAAACGGAGCTTGCGAACTGAAGTTCTTCCGCAGAAGTATCCAATCCGGCCAGGTCCGCAGCAAATTCATGATCGATCTGCTGCTCAAGTTTCTGCAAGGTTGCTGCGTCGAACGCGGGAGTCGCACTGGAGTTTTTAACACGCAGCAATGACTTCGGCACCACGACGTTCGCATCGAGTTGATCCTCATTCGTCGGTGCTCCGCGAGCAATCCATTTGACCGCGATCGGCACCAGCCAAAGACCGCCCGCTTGCGGTTCGACGGCGCAGTACGAAACACGACCGCGTTTGTAAGCAACCGTTGCCAGGACGGGGCCATCGGGGTCGTGTTCAGCCCCCGCCTTGCCGGACTCAGCCGCCGTACCACGTTGCAGCATTTTCACCCAGGAACGATCTTCATCAACAGTGAAGCTTCCCATCGAGTGGACCAGCTTTGGTGCTGGAACCGTGTCCTCCATTCCCGCAAAGAGAACGTTGGTGCGTCCTGGGACGGACCGAAAGTAGTCATTGTGAAAGTACGACGTGTGGATGCCGAACGTTGCCAGGTGCTCGGAATTGCGCCCGTTATAGGATCCAAAAAGCAAGAGATGTCCGCCTCCAGCCACAAATTTTTCAAGTGTCGCAAATACCTGCAATTGACGAGGAGACTGTTCTTCGCCACCAAAGAAGTCAATCGCATTACTACCGATGATAATCGCATGGAGGTTTGAACAATCGAGCGGCAGAGTATCGAGCGACGGAATTGAACCGCAAGAAATCTCTAACTCGTCGCAGGTTTGCTCGGCTGGCGGCACCTCAGCACCTCCCTGCCCAACAACATAGAGGATCGCTTGGTCCTCGGTCCGGTACTGCAGTCGCAGTTTCGGCGAGGGTTCTTCGGCGTCCTCAACCTGCGCATAGGCCACTGGTGGAATGGCAGCTAATAGGATTCCCAACGACAAAGCGATGGGACAGAGGTTTCGCGAGTTGAGTGAATTCATTGAACTGAATCTATTGGCATGATTAAAGATACTCATTCTGAAGGCATCTTCCAAATACGGACACTGCCATCATCGCTTGCTGAAAGAATGCGTTTCCCGTCCGGCGTGACCGTGACGCACCAGACTCCCAGCCGATGTCCGACGAGCGACTTCACGAGTTTGCCGGTGGCGATGTCGCACACCAGGACTTGCCCGGGCGGCGGCGAGGCGCTGGGCACATATGTGCCAGCAATCAACCGACTCCCATCGGGAGAAAATGCGAGGGACAGAATGTATTGGTCGGGCACGCCCGTGGGGATGCGTCCGATTTCGCGACCGTCTTCCGCATTCCACAACATAATCTCTGCGCTAGATCCGGCCGACGCCAGAGTATGGCTATCAGGCGACCATGCTAAACAGTAGACTCGGTCGCTCTGTGAATCCCAGGTCTGCAGCATTTCGCGAGAATGCGTGTCCCAAATTTTGAGCGTTCTCCCCGACCCGCTGAGCAACTGAGTGGCGTCGGGTGAAAGTGCGACCCCGCCGAGCTGCTCAGAAAACACCTTACTCCATTCATAGGGCAGCGGATCTTTTTCAACACGCCAGAACTTGATGTCGCTGTTGTGGTCACCTAATGCAATACCGATTCCATTCTTGGACGTGACAAAATCACGCGCCCCCCTGTCGGTAGTGCCAATGGGTTCAAATGTCTCACTCGCCAAATCGACACGTTCGATCGAGTAATCGAGATCGCCCTTGAGCACGAAGTCCGTTGTTTTGCCGACAGACTGATGTGCGACCGTATGCACACTCTTAGGCCAGGTCGATATATTTTTGACTCGCTCACCCGTCTCGATCCGATAGACGGGGAGATGAAAACCTGTGTCGGACAACACAAAGTCACGCCCCTCGTTGACGACACAGACCTTGCTCTGTGACTTGGGACCCAGCTCAACAACTCGCGTCGATTGACCCGGTTCGCCATCATCGAAGGCCCAACGAACAGTACGTTGGAATCCCACCTCCGTCTTCCAGACTCCCTTCATCCAGCGTCCTTCGAGTCGCTCGATCGCTTCACGAGCAGTTGGTCGATCACCCGCGATGTGGGCCATCCGAGCTAATACACCTAATGCGTACGGAGAGTCCGGCGTTTGCGAGATAATATCATGAAAGCCCTGCCGAACCCGTGGCCATGGGAGTCCGTCCGGTTCGAACTCACTGACGTCCCCGCTGCCAAATGCCTGGAGGGCGACAATGGCGTACGCGCTGTCGCCGGTTTCCTGTTGATGGGCAGCCGCACACTCTCTGGCAAATTTGGCGCGATCGCCAGGGCTGCCATACCACCGCGGCATGAGGTAGTAGCACATGCTATTAATAGGCGTGCTGAACCAGGGATCTATTTCGAGAGCCTCATCCAGATACCCTTGCATTTGATCACGGCTATACCCGACGATCATCCCAATCTGCATGTATTTCGACGCAATATTGGGATCCTGGACTCCCTGGTCCTCAGCCAAGGATGCCGCTTTGCGAAGCGCTTCCTCGGCACGCATCGCCGACTGGTCGATGACACTCATTCCGTCGATCGTGACCGTACCTGCTAGCCCCGTGCCACGTGCGATATTGGCGGCGTCACAGTAACAATCCGCAAGCGTGATTTGGGCAGCAACCGACGGGCTTGCCTGGCTCCATGCTTGGACGCGCTGCAGGCGATCATTGGTCGTCGTTCGCGTACTCTTAACGCCGCCCAAGGGCGTACCCAGCTCTTGGTACAACATTGCCAAATAACTGCCTCCGTTGGCGCTCCTTGTGCCAGTCTCGCGGATTCCTGCGATCAGTTCGTCCAGTTCCGCGTATTTTTGATCCAGTAGCAACTTCTCAGCACGCAGCCTCAGATCGTACAAATCCTCGTTGAAATTGGACTGAGCGTCGGCAGCATGCGGACCGAGCAAAACAAGGACGAGGGCGAACCATGGGAGGATAATCCGAAGAGCCACGGAAGGATTTGACTCAACAGGCTCCGCCGAGTCATCATGGCATTTAATGAGGTGCATGCGAGAATATCCAGGCAAGTAAAAAGTCGGGTTGATGGCAGTGTAGTGGCGCTTCGATGGGTGAGCAATGCTTTCCAGACGAGGCGTCGTGTTGGACTCGCATTTCATAACCCGACGTGGAAGCGAGGGATTCAAGCTTGGTCCCTCGCTAACGCGTCGGGTGATGATTACCGATTTTACCGAAATCAGTCACCAGATGTGCCTAGAAACCAGGCGGGACGCCGGACGGTGGTGCGGCTTCTGATTTTTCGGCCGGAAGTGTTTGGATTCGCGCGGCCCAATCGTGCGCGATTTGTTGGACGCGCCGCAGTTGTGTCAGTTCGTCGACGACAGAATCTCCTTTTCCGCCATCGCCGCTCTCAACGCGCGATTGCAATTCGTGGTGCAACCGATCAAACCACTCTAGGTCATTACTATGGCGTTCGAGCTCTGCCGTGAGATCGTTCTGGTGCTTGGGTGCAACGTATCGCAGACAGGATTTCAGCGTATGAGCGGCTGTTTTGAATGCTCGCGAGTCTCCCTCGGTCGCGCTGCGATCCAGACGCCGGATCAGATCAGGAATCTCCTCGCTGATGCCGTGGCAAACCGACTCGATCGTCGCCGCATCCCCGCCGCAATACTTCGCTAGTCGCGTCCGCCATGAGCTATCGAGTTCGGGTTCATCGCCGCCGGCGGCTGGCCGCATCTCGATCGTCTGTTCCGATGGCATGCATTGTCCGTTCACCGCGTTTTCGATTTCCTGCATCAGCGGTTCAAGATGGATCGGTTTCGTAATGTATCCGACCATGCCGGCGTCGCGGCACATTTCTCGGTGCTGGTCCGTTACGTGAGCAGTCAAAGCGATCATGGGCGGGAGGGGGCAGTCTAATTCCTCTGCCAAAGTCGCTAACTGGGTGGCCACTTCCGTTCCATCCATGCCCGGCATTTGTAAATCCATCAGGATGCAGTCAAACGACTCGCGCCGGAAGTGCGCCAACGCGGCCACACCTCCGTCTGCGGTTGTCACGCGATGTCCGACCGATACGAGTTGATCATGAATTACCAGTCGATTCGTGGGGCTGTCGTCGACGAGCAACAGGTGATAGCGGTCTTTCTGGGGCAGGCGGCCATCTCGCCCGGAGATTGTCCTCGATCCAGTGTCCGATTCAGGTGATAGCACGGCGGTGATCGCGGTGGCACGTCCTGACTGTCGCAGCGGTTCCCCAAGAAGCCACCGCCGGAGCTCATCCGGGTGGATCGGTTCAATCACGATCGTGTCGAGCGACTTGGCGCGGCGTGGTGTCGGCTCGCCGGTGTGGGTCAGCCACAGCACGCGATCGGTAGCCTTGCGAGCCCGCGATCTCCAAGCCGAGTCAGCCTTCAGGTTCACGAGAATCCAGTTGATCGGCTGAGCGTCAACTCGCGAATGTGGGTGGACCGCTGAGGACGCTGGCGATTCGCGGGCGGCGAGTTGGTCCGGTCGGCAAACGGTCCATCCGTCGAACGCGAGTGTTTCAGTGATTGCCGACTCGACTGTCTCGTTGTCAACGGACACAACGACGACGCCTCTTTGTTCGCCGGTAGTCGAATCCTCCAACTGAACATTGTTCTTCTGGGAAGGTTTGGCAAGCTTGAGTTGAAGGCGAACGCGGAAACAACTTCCTGACCCAGGTTCGCTCTCCAGTTCAATTCCACCCCCCATGCGTTCGGCCAAGCCGCGAGCGATAGCGAGCCCCAGTCCCGTGCCCCCGTATTGCTTGTTGGTTCCCCGATCGGCCTGTTCAAATGCGTCAAAAATTCGTGACTGATTCTCCGGCGCGATACCGATTCCCGTATCGGTGATGGTCATTTCAAAGGAACATCTATTATTACGCGGGCTAGATTCGGCGGAAGTTTTTTCGGCATCGTCGCTCTCAGCGGAGTCACGCTCGGATTTGCTCACGTCGACATCCTCGCTGATCAATGCGATCCGCAGGCTGACCAGTCCACTGGGCGTGAACTTGATCGCGTTGCCGACAAGGTTTACGATGATTTGCCGAATTCGTTTCGCGTCGGCAATTACCCGCCGAGGGAGTAGCGGGTCAATGGAAAGACACAGGCGAACAGGTTTGTCGGCAACTCGAATGGCGAGGCATCCAAATGCATCGCCCACGACTTCGTGCAGGTCAATGGGATGCGGATCAATCGCGACACGTCCCGCTTCAATCGCTGAAAAATCTAAAATGTCTTCGATCGCGTCGTGCAGCAATTCTGTGTTCTGCGAAATCAGATTGACATAACGGCGGGCCAGCGCCGGGATCGACTGCGCGGCGAGTAACTCGGTGAGACCCCGAATACCACCGAGCGGCGTCCGCAGTTCATGCGAGATTCCAGCCATGAATTGCGTCTTGGTGCGGTTGGCTTGCTCCGCGACAGCCTTGGCTTCCCGCATCGCATCGAAGGCTTGCTGCTGCAACGTGACGTCGCGAATGATGACGGCGCGACCATCTCGCTCACCGAGCGGAATCGGATGGATCGAGACCTCGCTATCGAAAGCGACCCCATCACCGCGTCGCAAGCGAAGTTGGTGACGGTCGGCAAATGAGAGCGTTTTCCAAGACACGGACTCTTCGCGAAATCTCGCTTCGGTAAACCGTGGCTGTTCGTTGGTAGCCACCGGCATGATCAGGTCCCCGAGTGGCCGACCCACCAACCGTCCCACACCGGCCTGGAGCAGCTGCATCGCGGCCGGATTGGCTTCCACAACGACTCCGCGATCATCGACCAACAGGACCGCGTCGGCGGCTGCTTCAAAGAGTGCCCGCTTGCGTGCTTCACTGTTCTGCAACGCCATCGCGCCACGGTGCTTTTCAGTCACATCCCAGAAAATGGCCTGAATCCCAATACATTGGCCTTGCTGGTCATATTCAGGAGCTTTGAAAACCTGCACGAAACCGGTACGTCCATCGATGCCGGGGTGCTCCGCAACGCGGTCGACGTGAATCCCGGTTTCCATCACACTCAAGTCATCGGCGCGATAGCGTACTGCTAAATCAGGAGCGTATAAGTCGGCATCCGTGCTGCCAATGACGTCGATAGGTTGCAAGCCCAGCTCAGCACAAAAGGGCTCGTTGGCGTACGTGAAGACACCCTCTGCATTCTTGCGAGCAACCTGCAGATGCATCCGATCCATGATCGACTGGAACGTTGTCTCGCTCTGATCGAGCCGATGCTGGGTGGCCTGCCGACGCGCAACCTCTTCGCGCAGTGCGTGATTTACCCGAGCCACTTCCTGCGATCGCCGCCGCACTCCTTGCTGCAAGGATTGCTGATGCTTCAGTCTCATCCGCAAGCGAGATCGCAAGAAGACATGGAAATACACCGCCGCCATCAGCGCAAGAAAGGTCCAGCAGCGGACGGGATCAAAATACAGTGTTTTGTATTGATCTACCTTCTCAACGAACTCTTCCACCAACCAGTGGGTATCGGCCAGGAACACAAAAATTGCTGGACCATAAAACGCATGCCACAGCCCCGCCAACGCGACCGCAGCGGCTTGAATCACCGTCACACGCGTGATCACGCGGCGGTGCAGAAACCGCCACGCCAGCGGCAGTAAAACGAGATGAAGCACACATAAACCCCAGCGAGTGGGGGCGGTGATGTCTGCGCACATCAGCAGCACGATCACAAATATCCACCAGAATGATCGTAACGGGTGCCCGATGTCCGATTCAGGGAAACTTTTCATCAGCTCAGTCAACGCAGTGAGAGATCCAGTACGCGACCTGATTCGGACGCGCAAGGCTCTCAGTTTACCAAACCGACAGGAAAGCATCGAACCTGTTGATGGGAACCGTCCCCATCTGGGCGGTGACCAAAGCGGCGGTGACCGAAGCGTCTGGACGTTAGCTCCTGCCGCTGCCGCTTATTGAATACCGAAGAGTCGGTCCACAACGAATGGCGGGATTTTTTTTCCTTGACAGATTTCGTCAGTCGTCATAGCGAGAACAAACTTAGAGCCTATCCGAAAAGGGGTCTGACCCTTTGGAGGCGCGTCGATTTAGACGGTATTTACGGGCCCGCCGGAGAGGGTCAGACCCCCATTCGGATAGGCTCTTAATCTTCGTTTGGGGATGAGGCACTGCGATGAGCCGGGTACGACCGGCGACTCAGCTCGCTAAATCTCGTCTCGTTCCATCACGAGCAAAATTGCACCTGCACGTCGCGGACATGACTGCCCGCGGAACCACTGGAGCGGCGTGTGCAGGGCAGTTCGTCGATGTTGGGGCTGGCGGTCGACCTTGAACCGTTCCAACGCCTCATTAAGGATTGAGTTTCTCGTGGCTCTATCTGGCCAGGGCTTGTTCCAAATCTGCGATCAGATCAGCGGAGTCTTCAATGCCGCAGGAGAGGCGGATCATGTTGTCTTCGATGCCAACGGCTTGCCGTTGCTCGGGCGAGTAGTGCAGGTAGCTCATCACGAGGGGCTGCTCGATCAACGATTCCACCCCACCAAGGCTCGCTGCGATACGTGGGATCGTTACGGCGTCAACGACGTTCGACGTCGCTTTGCCGTCGGCACCCTTGACGGTGAACGTCATCAGGCCACCGAAGCCGTTCATCTGCTTGGCTGCAATCGCGTGCGTGGGGTGCGATTCGATGCCAGGGTAATAAACTCGTCCAACGCGGGGATGGTTGTTTAAAAACGAGGCAACGGCCATTCCGTTTTCGTTATGCCGGGCCATCCGCAGCGCAAATGTTTTCAGTCCGCGTTCGAGCAGGTACAGACTGTGTGGCGAGCAGACGCTACCAAGGTATCCACGAAAATCACGAACGGGTTTGAGTAGTTCCTGACTGCCGCAGATCACACCGGCCAGCAAATCATTGTGCCCGCCAAAATACTTCGTCGCCGAGTGCAAGACATAATCCACACCATATTCAATCGGCTTGACGTTATAGGGCGTGGCCAAGGTCGCATCGATCAACGTTTCGACACCATGGGCTTTGCCAAGGGCGGCAAATTTTTCGAGATCGACACACGTCAGGTGCGGGTTGGTCGGCGATTCGGATACCAACATTTTGGTGTTGGGTGTGATCGCGGCTTCCATGGCGGCAAAGTCGCCTGTACGAATCTCTCGCGTAGCAATGCCGTAGCGAGACAGGTGGTCGGCGCAAAATTCACGACTGCGGTGGTAGCACTCGTCGAAAAAAATGACCTCATCGCCAGAGGAAAGACGGCTCAGCAGCACGCCCACCACCGCGGCCATTCCGCTGGAGTACAGAATTGCGTCCTCGGCACCCTCGAGCGACGCCAGCTTGCCCTCCACGATCCGTTCGTTGGGATTTCCATAACGGGCGTACTCGACGCGGTCGCTGCGGCCTTCCACAAACTCGATTAAATCGTCGGTGCAATCGAAGGCAAAGGTGGATGCCCCATAAATCGGGCTCGCCAGGGCCCCCTCGGAGTGATGGTGTCGCTCGCCGCCATGGACGCTGCGAGTGGAGATACCGAGTGATTGCTGTGATTGGGAGCGTGCTGAATGGGTTTTCATGGGTGATGGCTATTTAGCAGTGAGGCTGCAAGCGGCCGCAAATCCCTACATGTTTGCGAGCCAAATTTCTCGTGAAATCTGACCAGAGTGAATCGCAGCTTAGCGATCGTGACGGGTTTGGGCAACTGATTGTGCGGGTAGTGTTTTTCCCGTCAGGGAGTTTGGACGTGGCCGCGATGCCTAGCAGTGGATTTTTCACGCCGCGATGACGTACAATGGGAGCGAAGAAATGAGTGGAGATTGAGTTCAACACATCAGTCGCAGTGGATCGTTATGATTAAATTTCTTGACCAACGTTGGCCAACTCAAGGGTGGCTCGTTTATGCATGGTGGCTCGCCGCTGCGCTGCTCGCGTGTACCGCGGTTCTGCCAGGCCGCGGGGTGCTTGCTCAAGAAGCGTCAGAGATCCAGCGCCGGCCTGCTGCGTTTTCACAGCCGCATTTGCCCAGTGACAAGATCGCCGAAGTCTTTCGCGCCCAGACGATCGTACCGGTGACTATTCTGCGGGAAGGTAGTAACGCAAACGGCGAGCAAACAACGTCCGCTGATGCGGAGGTCACTCAAGACGAGATTGCCCAGTGGATCGATCAGCTCGGTTGGCCCGAGTTCGCCGCCCGCGAACAAGCGACCGCGAAGTTGCGTGAAGTCGGCAAGCCGGCGTTACCGTCGCTTCGCCAGGCAGCACAACAGCATGCTGATCCGGAAGTCCGCATTCGAGCTGGTGATGTGTCCCAAGGCATTTCCGGTAACGAGACTGCGGGCCGCATTGACGCATTCCTTGCTGGCGAGGATGTACCGATGGAGGGCTGGGACGTGGCCCGCACGATCCTAGGGGATGGCGTTCGCGTGCGGGAGCTATACGTAGAAATCGCGCTGCGACATCAATCAGCCGCCGCCGCGCTCGAGGCGTCATCGAAGCAGCGTTCCGAGGCATTCCGAGCCACGATCGTCGACATCCAGCGCGGGATGTACGTCGAAAGTCGATTGCCGACCGAAGCCGATGTGATTGCCCTACTCCTGCTGGTCAATGACCCGGACATGCCCATCAGCCGCGTCGAGGAAGACGCAATGTTCACGTTGATGCCGCTCAGCGCCACGACTCGACTCTTGATCGATGCACAATTGTCAGGCATGTTTCGCGCCCTTCTCAATGGCTGGGTGGCGCGTCTGGACGTCAGAAACTACGAGAAATTGCTGTGGTTCGCACTGAACTGTAAACTCGAATCGTCGTTGCCGCTGGCACTCTCAGCACTGCAAAAGTCGACTGAGCCGGCGACGCTGGCCATGGCGATGCAAGCGATCTCGCGGTTCGGCGACAAAACCAACATTGCCGAAATCGCTAAGTATCTCGATGACGAACGAGCTGCCAGCGATGTGCAGTACTATGGCGGCAACGTGATCGAGCCTCAGTTGCGAGATGCCGCGATGGCCGCCATCGTGCTACTGAGCGGCAAGTCACTGGCGGACTATCATCTCGACGCCAATGCCGTTCATCCTAATTTCGGTTTCGTGATCCAATCGATCGGCTTTCCCGCCGAGAACAACGAACTGCGCTTGGAAGCGATCGAGAAAGTCAAGAAGGAACTCGTGCCCGCCGAGTGAGCATTGTAGCCAGACGGCTCCGGCCGTCTGAGCTGAAACACACTTGCCAGACGGCTCCGCCCGTCTGAGCTTGGGGGCGTCAACTTCGCCCAACGCACGGCGGGCGGAGCCGTCGCTCGACAATTCCTATGCCCGCTTACAGCTCGGAGAGCTGAGCGACATTGCGGCGAAGCCGCCTGAAGAACATTACGGCGAAGCCGCCTGAAGAAACATTGCGGCGAAGCCGCTTGAAGAGCATTGCGGCCAGGCCGTCTTAAGAATAGAAGTTGTAGTCTTTGTTTTTTGGATCAAAGTCGGCGTCGGTCAAACCCACGTTGACTTTAAGATTGAGGTAATTGTACTCCTCAATCACCTCCCCTTGGCCACCGGGCTGATCAGGCCAGTGGTAAGCGACATAGCGGATCGGCATGTTCAGCTGATCGTCCATGAACACTTGGGCCTGATAGAACTCGGCGTCCGGACGTTGTGTGGGCTGGGTTACTTCGAGCACGGTGCAAACGCGATCTTTGAGTTTGGCACCCTTGCGGAATTCGCAGGTCACATCCTCATGCAGCATGGCTTTCTCGCCGCGTTCGATTAATTTCACGATCATCTTTTCGACGCCAATCTCGGTCAGTGGATATCGCTGGCCACGCATGGCAAGCATCCCGTCGACGGGCAGATTGACGGTGGGCAGGAACCGTCCTTTGAAGCCGCCTTCGTGAGCAACCAGATTTCCGTCGTTGCGATTTTCGACGTAGATGACTTCGCGGCCCTTGACCGACGCTGGTTTGAGGAATCCGATGTAGACACTGAAGGGTTGGAGCAGTTGGCCGCCGGACACTTTCCGATTGCGGACCTTGACCATCATGTACTCGTGCTCGCCGACGGTGCCATTGATCTGTTCGCGTTTGACGAGGATCGCGGTGTAGTCGCGGATCTCATTGCGAGAAATTTCCAGCGCCTGCCTGGCCATTTCCAAGCCGCGTTTCAGTGCTGCCTTGCCAGGTTCCTCATGGGGAACCGACGCTTTCGTCGCCGACATGGGAGCGGCGGCAACCCGGTGGACTGGATTGGCCCACTCGGGGTGCCCCTCAGGTGCTTGGGCTGCGGCGCGTGAAGCGATCGCATTGGAAATCAGGCCGCCGGTGAGCAGTCCCGTGCTCAATCCCAAAAACTGTCGTCGTGGCGTTTTCATCTTCCGTTATCCTCGTCAGCGAAATCCGTTGCTGTTTTAGCGATCCATCGGAATCGACTGATTCACGTTCGACGAATCTGTAGTCCCTTGATCCATGACATCGACATGCGATGCCTCATTGCTGCACCGAGCGGGCGAATGTCCGCAAGGTCTTCGCAATTGCCATGGCCTGCGGGCAGAGGCTAGCAGAACGATCCGCCCGACGACCAGACAGATTGATTTTATTTGACTTCCGCCCCGCCGGTCGCATACGCTAGTATGTTAATAGTTCGATATTGCCGATTAGGCGGCTCCGCCTAATCAATGTACCCAGATCCTTTCCTTGAGAGAAACCTTATGAGAAACCGTCTATTTTCGAGTTTCGCCGTTCTTCTAGTCGTGTCGGCCTCCGTGTTTGCGGCGGAGTCGGCGACGAGCGATAAAGTCGACCTCGAAGGAGTGAAGTGCGCCGTCGCTGACCGTGACGCCAAAGCTGACAAGTCGGCCGAGTACAAAGATGGCAAAGTGTACTTCTGCTGCGAGGGGTGTGAGGGTAAGTTCGCTAAGGCACCTGAGAAATATGTCACCCAGGCTAACCGCCAACTCGTTCAAACGCACCAGTACGAGCAAAAGGCATGTCCGATCAGTGGGGCCAAAATCAATCCCGAAACGATGATCAAAGTCGACGGAACGAAAGTCGCGTTCTGCTGCAAGAACTGCAAAGCTAAGGTCGAGGGCGCTGAAAAGAAGGAAGCATCTGAACTAGTCTTTGGCGAAAAGGCGTTTGAAAAAGCTTACAAAAAGGCTGAAAAGAAAAAGGGCTAACGTCCCGCCCGTTCAGTCATCTCTTTCAGCTTCATTGCCAGCACGCTGTTGATCGCCTGATTACTCATCCGCCAGGTCCAATTCCCATTGGCCTGGCCAGGAACGTTCATGCGAGCGGAGTTGTCCAGACCAAGCAAGTCTTGCATCGGAATGATCGCCAGCGTGCTACGCGACTGCAGCACCGCGTCGATCAGTTGCCAGTAAACCGGTTCGCCGGGTGGATGCTCGTGAGTCGCGATCCATTCGTCGAGCGGATCGGGCGCCTCGGGCTCGCGTTTGTTGAGCCAGCCGACGAGCGTGTCATTGTCATGGGTGCCGGTATAAGCAACGGAATCTTCGGGGTAGGTGTTGGGTCGATGAAAGTCGTCTTCGGCTACGTCATACCCGAACTGCAGTACCCGCATGCCGGGGAAGCCGAGTTGATCTCGGAGCTGGTGAACGGACTCGGTGATCATGCCAAGGTCCTCCGCAATGAATGGCAGTTCGCCCAGTTCCTCGCGGGCTGCGTCGAAGGGCTTGGTGCCAGGACCTGGAACCCATGACCCTGAAACCGCCGTGTGGGCCGTCGCCGGAACAGCCCAGTAGGCTTCGAATCCGCGGAAATGATCGACTCGCAACAGATCAAATTGCCGCATCGCCGCGCCGAATCGCTCGGTCCACCAGTGATAGTATGTCTTTTCTAAGGCGATCCAGTCGTACTGTGGATTGCCCCAGAGCTGGCCAGTTTTGCTGAAGTAATCCGGAGGGACGCCCGCAACCAGAGTGGGCTTCCCGGCTTCGTCGACCTCAAAGAGAGATTGATTGGCCCAGACATCCGCGCTTTCGTAGGCGACATAAATGGGCATATCGCCGCAAATCTTCACCTCGTGCTCACCCGCGTAATGCTTGAGCGATTGCCACTGGCGATCGAATAAAAATTGCTTGAACTTTGAGAAATGGATAGCTTCGGCCAACTCCGCGTCCCAGCGTGTCAGCGCAGCGGGCTGGCGGGTGACCAATTCGATTGGCCAATTTGACCAATTCGCGTCGCCCAGATGCCGCATAATTGCTTCGAAACGGGCGAATTCGTCCAACCATTTCGCTTGCTTCTTACAAAAAGCCAGCAGCGGGGCGCGCAATCGGTGAGATGCGGTATTCTGGAACCGCTCAAAGGCAACGCTCAGTGCCTCTTCCTTGTGCACGGCCGCCCCCGCAAAATCACATTGACTCGGTGAGGAGGAATCGGGTGAGGCCGAGAACATTTCGTCGTCACCATGGGAGCGCTGCAGTCCCGCCACGCCCTCTTCTGTGAGCAATCCATCGCCGACGAGTCCTTTTAGGCTGATCATGAGCGGATTACCCGCGAACGCAGAATAGGCGCTGTAGGGAGAGTTGCCTTGAGCAGGAGGCGACAGCGGCAAGATCTGCCATACCCTCTGGCCAGCGGCAGCGAGAAAGTCGACAAACCGGTACGCTGGCTCACCCAAGTCGCCAATCTCGCCCTCCCCAGGAAGACTAGTGATATGCAAGAGAACGCCAGACGAGCGAGGAAATTTCATGGGGCAAGACGTCCGTCGGAGCAGCGAGAAAGTGAAAAAACAGGCGGTCGAACGTGAAACAGCGGCGGGGGAGGCCCGATCAGCCGGTCGAGATCGGGCAACTTTGGCATTGATTAGCCGCTGAGAGCATAAACGGGACCAAAATCGGTTTGTTGCCCTTTGCGAAATGGGAAAATGGGGTTACATTTCAGTTTCGACTATCGCCACCCGGTATCCCACAACGCGCGCCCCATCCTCTGCTGCCTTACTCTTCGGATGCAACTTTTCGTGGAATCGTGCCCTCCACGGCAAGCCTGAAATCATCTTCGGAGAGGTTTTCGTTTCTATTTTCCATTGGATTGTCGCTTGGCAATCCTTGGGAAGTGCGAAACGATTGGGCTATTTTTGTAGAGATTGACTCGCAGAGTGAGTCTCTGCACGAGATTATCGCCGGTTTCGATAGCCAAACTTAAGTTTAGTCATCTCACTCGTTTCCGAAGTTCAATGGATCTGGCCGCACCCAAATGGTGGCAGTTCCTGGATCGGATGCGTGGTGATTTTGTTCTTCCCCGCGAAGGAGCTTCCCTCTCGATGGCAACCACCACCCAGCGTCGACTTGAGCCCACTAGTATCCGTAATTTTGGAACCGGCTTGGGCCAGTTCGAGTTGCCGGACCTCACTGCCCTGCAGACTGATTCCTACGCCGCGTTCTTACAAGCCGATACGGCCAGCACCGCGCGAAAAAACCAGGGCTTGGAATCGGTGCTGAAGGAAATTTTCCCCATCAGCAGTTACGATGGCAACACGACGCTGGAGTACCTGCGTTATGACCTCGGCAAACCCCGTTACACCGTTCAAGAATGCCGTCAACTTCGCTTGACCTATGGTCGCCCCCTGCGTGTGTGGTTGCGGCTAAATCGAGAAGAGCCCATCGAGGAAGAAGTGTATCTTGGCGATTTGCCGATCATGCTCGGTGGCGGTGAGTTCGTCATTAACGGGGCCGAGCGCGTCGTGGTCAGTCAGTTGCACCGGAGTCCCGGTGTCGACTTTGTGCTTGAGCAAGACACCACGACCGATCGCAAGCTGCCGTCGTGCCGCGTGATCCCCGAGCGGGGTTCGTGGATCGAAGTCAACGTCACGAAGAAAGATTCGCTGACCGTCCGGATCGACCAGAGCGGCAAGTTCCCAGCCACGATGCTGCTTCGGGCCATGGATCCGAAATACAGCACGGACGCCGAGTTGCTCGCGGCATTCTATGAGACCAAGACCATCAAGATCGCCAGTGGCAAAGACGCGAGCAAGATCGAAAATAAGATCTGCGTCGATGATGTCGTGTACCCGAGCGACCACGAGCGGGCGGGCGAGATTATCGTTGAGCCTGGGCATAAGATCAGCACCGAACTGGCGGAGATCATCTGTGCCGCTGGCGTCAAGAGCGTCGATGCGATGGATCTGCCGAAGGTGCCGTTGATCTTTCACACGCTCGCTGAGGATACGACTGCGAGTCACGAAGAGGCGTTGCTACGGATTTACCAACGGCTGCGTCCGGGCAACCCTCCACAGTTAGAAAAAGCACGCACGCTGTTCCAAGAAAAATTCTACGACGAAAACCGTTATCGCCTGGGCAAGGTCGGTCGCTTCCGGCTCAATCGTAAGCTCGGCCAGAACGTCAGTGAAGAAGTGATGACGCTGCGTCCGGACGACATGATTTCGGCGATCCGTTACCTCATTGATTTGTTCGATGCGGATAGCGACGCTGAAATTGACGACATCGACCACTTGGGCAACCGCCGCTTGCGAACGATTGATGAACTTGCCAGCGAAGAGCTCCGTAAAGGGTTCTTGAAGCTCCGCCGGACTGTCCAGGAGCGCATGAGCGTCAAGGACGCGCAGGACATGACCCCGCGTAGCCTAATCAATCCTAAGAGCGTGTCTGCAGCGATCGATTATTTCTTCGGTCGCGGTGAACTCTCACAGGTCGTCGACCAGACCAACCCGCTCAGCCAGCTCGCTCACGAGCGTCGTCTGTCGGCTCTCGGCCCAGGCGGTTTGAACCGCAAGCGAGCGGGATTCGAGGTTCGTGACGTTCATATTTCGCACTACGGTCGAATCTGCCCGATTGAGACTCCCGAAGGTACGAACATTGGTCTGATCAGCTCGCTGGCGATTTTTGCGGGTGTTGATGACTACGGATTCCTGATCACGCCATTCCGCAAAGTCATCGATGGGAAGATCAGTGATCAAACCGTATGGTTGCGTGCGGACGAAGAAGGCGAATCGTATGTTGCTCCCGCTGATACGGAAGTCAAAGACGGGGCCCTCGTTCCCGGGCCGAACTTGATCGCCCGGTTCCGCAGCGACTTTGAAATTGTGCTGCCCGATCAAGTCAGTTACATGGACGTCGCTCCCGCCCAGATGGTCGGAGTGTCGGCTGGTTTGATTCCGTTCCTTGAGCATGATGACGCTAACCGTGCCTTGATGGGTTCGAACATGCAGCGGCAAGCCGTGCCGCTGTTGGTTGCCGAACCGCCGATCGTAGCAACTGGTATGGAACGTGAAGTTGCCAAGAACAGCGCGATGGTTGTGCGTGCTCGTCGTGCAGGCAAAGTCACCTACGCCGATGCCACTCGCATCGAAGTCGGTAGCGATCACTACCAGATGAAGAAATACCAGGGGCTCAACGAGCGGACGTGCCAGAACCAAAAGCCGCTCGTGACCGTTGGTGACAAGGTGGAGAAAGGCCAAATCATCGCTGATGGAGCTGCCACTCGTCTGGGTGAGCTCGCTCTGGGCCGCAACGTACTGGTCGGCTTCATGTCGTTCGACGGATTCAACTATGAAGACGCGATCATCATCAGTGAGGAGCTCGTTCGTAACGATACCTACACTTCGATACACATCGAAGACTTCGACGTGGAAATCCGCGAAACGAAGCTGGGACGTGAAGAGTTTACTCGCGACATCCCGAACGTTTCAGAGAAGGCACTTCGTAATCTCGACGATGGTGGAGTGGTGCAGGTAGGCACGTACGTCAAACCGGGTGACGTTCTGGTCGGTAAGGTCAGCCCCAAGAGCAAAACCGAGTTGACTCCCGAAGAAAAACTGCTGCATGCGATTTTCGGTCGTGCCGGTGAGGATGTCAAAAACGATTCGCTTGAAGTGCCCTCGGGCATCGAAGGGATTGTCATCGACACGCAGAAATTCTCGCGCCGGATGAGTCTCGGTGATGATGAACGCAAGGCGTTCGAAAAAGAGCTGAAGCAGCACGAGACCGAAGGGAACGAGGCGATTGCAAGTACATTTGAATCGTTGGTGCGAGATCTCGAAGAGGCCGCAGGGACGAAACTGAAGGATGCTACGGGCACCCCGTTGGCCGATGGTCAAGACCCCAAGTTCGTCGCCGAACGTGCCACGAGCTTCCGCATCGATCAGATCCTCGATCAAGTCGCCGATGGCAAGAAGGCTGACGTTGAAAAGGTGTTCGCGTCCCAGTGGCAGAACGTTGAAAATGATATTGATGAGCGTGACCGCAAGCTCAACGCCATGAAACGTGGTGATGAGCTTCGCAGCGGCGTCTTGCAGATGGTCAAGGTCTACATCGCGACCAAGCGAACGATCAGTGTCGGTGACAAGATGGCCGGTCGCCACGGTAACAAGGGCGTGATTGCCAAGATCCTGCCGATCGAGGACATGCCTTTCCTACCTGACGGAACGCCGATTCAAATCATGCTCAATCCCGCTCGGCGTGCCGTCGCGGATGAACGTGGGCCAGATTTTGGAAACGCACTTGGGATGGGCTGGTGCCAAGCTTGGCTTCCAATCGATCACACCGATTTTCGATGGCGCAGTGGAAGCTGAAATCAACGATTGTTTGGCCGAAGCAGGCTTGCCCGCACACGGCAAGATTCGCTTAACCGACGGTCGTACCGGCGAACCGATGGAGCAGGAAACAACGGTGGGTTACATCTACATGTTGAAGCTGCACCACCTCGTCGACGACAAGGTCCACGCCCGGAGCACGGGCCCGTACTCGCTCATCACTCAGCAACCACTCGGCGGGAAAGCACGCTTCGGCGGTCAGCGCTTCGGTGAGATGGAAGTTTGGGCACTCGAAGCGTACGGTGCCGCGTATATCCTGCAGGAATTGCTCACGGTCAAGAGCGACGATGTCGAAGGACGCACCAAAATCTACGAATCCATGGTCAAGGGCGAGAATACCCTCGAGGCCGGCACCCCCGCCAGCTTTGACGTGTTGACCAACGAGATTCGCGGCTTGGCCCTGAATATGCAGCTCGAAAAACGACCGATCTAGCGGCGTTGCCGCTAGCCGAACGGTCTCTCGCGCTTCGCTCTCTGGGCGATTCGCGAGTCGCCGGTCGATGAGTTGTTCCGTAAGACAAATTGACGTCGGGCTCCGCCTGACCTTATCGCGACAAAAGTCGCTTGAAACCTTCCACCTCAAATCGCTCGATGCTGCTCTCGACCGGCCACTCACCGGCATGCAAGCAAAGAGTAAAAAGCTAATAGCTAAAGGCTTCTTTCATGTCAGTTGGCGAAACCAGTAACTACGATCGCATCAACGATTACGCTTCCGTCCGCATCTCTTTGGCGCGTCCTCAGGACATCAAGAGTTGGTCGTTCGGCGAAGTCAAGAAACCTGAAACCATCAACTATCGCACCTACCGTCCCGAAAAAGACGGTCTGTTTTGCGAACGTATCTTTGGCCCTGAAAAGGACTGGGAATGCGCCTGTGGCAAGTATCGCGGGATGAAGTATAAGGGCATGATTTGCGATCGCTGCGGGGTGAAGGTCACGCACTAGCGCGTTCGCCGTAAACGGATGGGTCACATCGAACTGGCCGCTCCCGTGGTGCACATCTGGTTCTTCAAAGCAATGCCGTCGCGACTGGGCAACCTGCTCGCCATGAAGACCAGTTCGCTCGAAAAGGTGATTTACTTCCAAGATTACGTGGTCATCGATCCGGGCGAGACGGATCTGGAGTCGCTACAACTGCTGACTGAAGAAGAGTACCGCGCCGCACGCCAACAGTACGGACACGGCTCGTTCGAAGCTGATATGGGTGCCGAAGCGGTTCGCAAGCTACTCAACAAGCTGGACCTCGTGCCGCTCTCGGAGCAACTCCGGGTCGACCTGGCTGAAACGGGCAGCAAGCAAAAGAAGAAGGACTTGATCAACCGACTGAAAATTGTCGAGTCGATCCGCGACAGCGACAACCGTCCCGAGTGGATGGTACTCGACGTGATTCCGGTGATTCCGCCGGACTTGCGCCCGCTCGTGCTGCTCGACAGTGGCAACTTCGCCACCAGCGATTTGAACGACTTGTATCGCCGTATTATCAACCGCAATAATCGCTTGCGCAAGCTGGTCGATCTGAATGCACCGGAAGTCATTATTCGCAACGAAAAGCGAATGTTGCAGCAGTCCGTCGACGCGCTGTTTGACAACAACCGCTGCAAGCGACCGGTGCTCGGTTCGTCGAACCGACCCCTGAAGTCGCTGACGGACATGATCAAGGGCAAACAAGGTCGCTTCCGCGAAAACTTGCTCGGAAAGCGGGTCGATTACTCGGCTCGCAGCGTGATTGTGGTGGGCCCACGGCTGAAACTGCACCAATGTGGTTTGCCGAAAAAGATCGCGTTGGAACTCTATCAACCGTTCATCATCCGCCGTTTGAAAGAACTCGGCCACGCCGACACGATCAAATCGGCCAAGAAGATGCTGGAGCGCAAGGACGAAGAGGTGTGGGATATCCTCGAACAAGTCATCAAGAATCACCCTGTGATGCTCAACCGGGCTCCTACGCTGCACCGAATGGGAATTCAGGCGTTCGAACCGACGCTCGTGGAAGGGAACGCGATTCACTTGCACCCACTCGTTTGCAAGGGATTCAACGCCGACTTCGACGGTGACCAAATGGCCGTCCACTTGCCACTGTCCATCGAAGCTCAAGTCGAAGCTCACACGCTGATGCTCAGTACCAACAACGTGTTCGCTCCGTCCAATGGTAAGCCGATCATGAGCCCTTCCCAAGACATCGTCATGGGTTGTTACTACATGACCGTCGATCTGCCCGGGCGCAAGGGCGAAGGCATGGTGTTCAGCGGTTACGACGAAGTCGATTACGCACTGGCCCAGGGCAAGGTGGAACTGCACACCAAGATCAAGATGCGTTTGCCGAAGTTCCAGAAACTCAAAACCGACGACGAATCGGGCGTGTATGGCGCGATTATCGACACCACTCCAGGCCGTGTCCGGTTCAACGAAATGCTTCCCGATGGGATGGATTTTTACAATCGTGCGATGCGCAGCGGTGATTTGGCCAAGTCGATCAGCGATTGCTACCAGCGTCTCGGTCGCAAGCCGACTATTCACCTGCTCGATGACATGATGCAGATGGGCTTCCGCGAGTCCACCTGCAGCGGACTGTCGTTCGCGACGGATGACTTGGTCACGCCAGACACCAAGCAGAAATTCATCAAGGACGCCGAAAAGACGGTCATGAAGCACAAGAAGGCTTACGACCGCGGTTTGATGACGGGCAAGGAACGGTACAACCAAGTTCTCGATGCGTGGACGCATGCTCGCGAAGCGATCACGGCGGACATGATGAGCGCGATGGAAAACGACATTCGTGAAGGCGGTTGGTACATCAATCCCGTGTTTCTCATGTCGCACTCCGGTGCACGGGGCGGTATCGAGCAAATTCGTCAGCTCGCCGGCATGCGTGGATTGATGGCCAAGCCAACTGGCGAGATCATCGAAACGCCCATCAAGGCGAACTTCCGCGAAGGCCTGTCGGTACTTGAGTACTTCTCCTCCACCCACGGTGCACGCAAGGGTCTGGCCGATACAGCCCTCAAGACCGCTGACAGCGGTTATCTCACCCGTAAACTTGCGGACGTCGCGCAAAACGTGGTCGTCACCATGCACGATTGCGGCACGACCCAGGGCATCACCAAGAGCGTTGTCTACCGCGGCGAGAAAGTGGAAGTGTCGTTGGCCGATTCGATCAATGGCCGTGTCAGCCTGAAGGCAATCGTCAACCCCGTCACGGACGAGCTCATCGTCGATGCAGCTCAAATGATCACTCCTGAGATCGCTCGCAAGATCGAACAGATGGGACTGGAGAAAATCCAGGTCCGTACACCGATGGCATGCGACGCACCGCTTGGTGTCTGCCGCTGCTGCTATGGTATGGACATGGCGACAGGATCGATGGTCGAGGAAGGCATGGCAGTCGGCATCATCGCGGCTCAGTCGATCGGTGAGCCCGGCACACAGTTGACAATGCGGACGTTCCACATCGGTGGGAGCGTCACGAAGCAAGTCGAGGAATCGGATATCAAGTCGGCGCGTGACGGTGAAGTTCGCTTCACGCGAATGAAGGCCGTGACCAACACCGAAGGTCGTGACGTTGTATTAACGCGCAACGGCCAAGTCATGTTGGTGGATGATCGTGGACGTGAAATCGAGTCATATGACATCCCAACCGGCTCGACGCTGATGGTCAAGGAAGGCGACAAAGTCACCGCGGGCCAAGTCCTCTGTGAATGGAACCCGTACTCGATTCCCATTCTCTCGGAAGTTACTGGGAAGATCCGCTTTGAAGACGTTGTGGAAGGCGAAACGATGCGGGTTGACCGCGAGGCCAGTGGTAACCTGCGGATGGTCATCGTCGATCACAAGGGGGACCTGCACCCGCAGCTCGTAATCGAAGACAGTGAAGGCCGGGCTCTCCACGCGCAGTACTTGCCCGAACGGGCCACGATCTCGGTCAAAGAAGGCGATCAAGTCATCCCCGGTGCCGTGCTCGCGGAAATGCCGCGCGAAACTGGCGGTGTGTCCGATATCACCGGCGGTCTGCCTCGGGTCACCGAGATTTTCGAAGCTCGTAAGCCGAAGGATCCCGCCGTGATCGCGGAAGTCGACGGCGAAGTCGAGATCCTCAGCGAGCGCAAACGCGGTAAGCGTACCATCATCGTCCGTAGCGATTCGGGCATCGAGCGGGAACACCTTGTGCCGCACGGCAAGCACTTCCTCGTCCACACCGGTGACATCGTCAAAGCGGGTCAAGCGCTCGTCGACGGTGCTTTAGTGCCGCACGATATTCTGCGCGTGACCGGCGAAGAGGCCGTGCAACAATACCTATTGCACGAAATCCAGCAGGTCTATCGCAGTCAACGAGTCGAGATCAACGATAAGCACGGCGAGATTATCATCGCGCGTATGTTGCGTAAGGTGAAGATCGAATCGGCGGGCGACACCAACCTGCTGCCCGGCAGCGTGATGGACCGGTTCCACTTCCGCCGTGCCAACCAAGAGATGCGCAACTGTGTGAAGATCGCCAATCCTGGCGATACCGACTACACCGAAGGCACGATCGTTCCAAAGGAAGCGTTCGAGCAAACCAATGCAGAGGTGGAAGCAATGGGCGGTACGACCGCCAAGAGCAAACGCTGCAAGAGCGCGACTGCGAGTACTCAGTTGCTCGGGATCACCAAGGCCGCTGTGCAGTCGAACAGTTTCATCAGTGCCGCTTCTTTCCAGGAAACGACGAAGGTTCTAACCGAAGCCGCGTTGGCAGGCAAAGTCGACAAGCTCGTTGGTTTGAAGGAAAACGTGATTCTCGGTCACCTCATCCCTGCTGGTACTGGATTCCGAATTTTCCAAGATGCGGAAGTCAATTACCGCCGCGAAGCGTTGGAAGAACTCGCCGCAACACCGGTTTCGGCCCTCGAAGAATCCTTCCCACTGCTCGGTGGCGACGGCGAAACAGCCGAAGCCGGTGCATCGTCCAGCGAGAACTGACCAGCGAGAACTGACCAACGAGAACTGACCAGCGTCTCGGCCCCCAACACATGTCCGGGGCCGCGACGGGCGGGGAGGCTTCCGGGCCATCGCTTCAGCATGCTATCTCCACCAGCTTTGCTGGGGGAGAGGTAAGCTAATTCCCGCGAAATAACTAAGCGGGATGACTGCGGAGCCAACATCCTTTAGCCAAGGACGACCCCTTGCAGCGGATCCCGTTGAGTGGGGTGAGCCTGATGGTGGAGACGACGATCGAAGCAATCGTCGCCATGATCGCTCCCATGTTCGCGGCCCGCCTCGAGACGCGCGACGCGGTCGATGCACTGACTCTTTAGATGCTTGCCGCCATTGCGCGGTGTCCACGTCACATCTCGGGGCAGTCGCGCGTTGGGCGGGGAGATTGCCGCACTAAAAATGCGGGCGACCGAGGATGTGAAAACCATTGATATCCAGGTGCACGCCGTTGCCGAAGCCGGAATAGCCCGAGCGATAGCCTGAACCGTATCCATAAGGTCGAGCACCATAGCCCGAGCGATAGCGATAGCTGTACGGTGCCACCCGCCCGTAGCCGTAGGCGCTGCCGACGCCGTGACCATAGCCGAACCCGCCACGGTACGTATTACTGTGGTGGCTCGGATAGTGACCGTGACCGTAATGGTGGTCGTAGGCCGACGCGGTCGAGAGCGGGGCGAGGAAACTAAGACTGGCTGCGATTGCGGCCACTGCGAATAAGCGTTTCATCGGATTATCCTGTGGGAGATGAGCGATAAGCGAAGAAGTTTCGCCATCGATCTAAGATAGATTGCACACGCCGTACCAAACGTGAAACAGCGTGAAACACCCCACTCAATACGAGAATACGACATCAGTTTGATCACACCGATGAAGTCAAATTGAACACACTCTGAAAGTGGACCGCGGGCCTGAGTGCACGCTTTCAGATCGGAACGCTAGGCGACGATGGTTACCACCTAGCACCCCCACTACGTAGAACCGAAACTCGGCTTCGGCGGCGGGGTTGAGCCCCTCGTGGGGATCTGCCGTCGTGCTGGAGTCGGTTTCGAGTGGGGGTTGGAGCCGTCTCGAATTTCCTTTTTTTTTTCTGGGCGGACTAGAACCATGATATAATCCGCCGTCTCGTTCCCGTCCCTGGAATCGGTGATTCGTTCGATGAAGTGTATGCAACTGCTCGCACACGGTTTCGTGTTTCTCGGCCTTCTGACCGGTGTCATCATTGACTGCGGATGTCTGCGAGCCGAGCCGGCCCGTCAGCCGCCCCCGCCCGAGCGGGCTGGCGTGATTAAACCTTTGTCCCAGAGATTCGCAGAGGCAACGGGGTTCGCAGAGGCAAAGGTTTCCGAAGTCCCGGATTTTCAGAAGCACGTCATGCCGCTACTGGGCCGATTGGGCTGCAATGGGCGAGCCTGCCATGGATCGTTCCAAGGCCAAGGCGGTTTTCAATTGTCGCTCTTTGGCTACGACTTCCGAGCAGACCACTCGGCGCTGCTGGCTGAGAATGCTGGACGAGTTGATCCTGATGACGTGGACGAAAGTTTGATTCTCGCCAAACCGACCGATGCGGATATGCATGAGGGCGGTAAACGATTCGATAAGGATAGCTGGCAGTATCGTGCCCTCCACCGCTGGATCGAAGCGGGAGCCAAGTCGACGTCTGGCGAACTCCAAGTACTTCAGCGTTTGCAGGTCATTCCGGACGAGGTTCATTTTGACAATGACGAACAAGACACTCAGTTAATGGCGATCGCGCATTGGGCGGACGGAACTCGCGAGGATGTTACCGCCCTCTGCCGATTCTCGACGAATGATGATGCGGTCGCCGCTATTAACGAAGACGGAATCGTGCGGAGCGGTTTGCAAGGCGACACGCATGTGGTGGTGGCCTATGACCGCGCCGTCGTGCCAGTCTCGGTGATCCGTCCTGTGCAGGTTGACGCGCTGATCACCCCACCGCAGCCATCGGATCATCCCGTGGATCGATTGATCGCTGCCAAGCACGCTAAGCTGGGGATTATTCCTTCGCCATTGAGCAACGACGCAGAATTCATTCGCCGCGCGAGCTTGGATATCACGGGAACCCTTCCGGCAGCTGAGGAAGTTCGCCAATTCCTTGACAGCACCAATCCTGATAAACGCCCACAACTGATCGACGATTTACTGAACGCTCCCGGCTACGCTGCGTGGTGGGCGACGAGGATGTCGGACTGGACAGGTAATAATGAGGAGCAACTCAACAACGTCCTGCCCATTCGTGGAGCGGCCACGCGGTTGTGGTATGAGTGGTTGCGTGTGCGCCTCGACGACAATGTTCCATACGATGAGATCATCGCGGGCATCGTGACGGCGGAGAGCCGCCAGGAGGACGAATCGTATCGGGACTACTGCGAGTCGATGACGGCGGCGTGCCAGCCTGGCAAAGAAGACCTGTTCGCAGCCCGTGACGGCATGCCCTTATTTTGGGCTCGCCGAAATCTGCAAAAGCCGGAAGAGCGAGCGATAGGCTTCGCTTATGCCTTCTTAGGTATCCGCATCGAGTGTGCCCAGTGCCACAAACATCCATTTGATCAATGGTCCAAAGATGATTTTGATCAGTTCGCCAAACTATTCAGTAACCTCAATGCACGTCCCAATGCGGTCGCCAAGGATGCGGTGAAGACTCGCCAGGAATTGCTCGACCAACTGACCGGTGGGAAGTCAATTAACAACGGAGATTTGCGAAAACTCATTTACAAAAAAGCCGCCGATGGCAATATCGTGCCGTTCCCCGAACTGGTTTACAACGAACCCAGGAACCCAGGAAAACGCGGTCAAAAGAACAAGGGAAAAAACAAGAACAAGAATCTCGATTCCGTAGCTGCGAGCAGCGCGGTGGGATTTGTACTCGGCGAGCCCGATCCGATCAATATCGAGCGTGACCCACGTGAAGAGTTGATGCGTTGGCTGCGGTCATCCGACAATCCATATTTTGCTCGCGCGATCGTGAACCGTGTTTGGGCTAATTATTTCGGTATCGGTTTGATCAATCCCACCGACGACATGAATCTGGCCAATCCAGCCAGCAACGAGCCTTTGCTCGACTATCTCGCCGCCGGCCTCCGCAAGCATGATTTTGATCTTCACTGGTTGCACCGCGAGATCACAACGAGCGATGCCTATCAGCGAAGCACGCTGACCAATGCGAGCAACGTACACGATCGTACGAATTTCAGTCGCCATCTACCCAGACGTCTGCCCGCCGAAGTGATTCGCGACGCGGTGTTATTGGCGACCCAGTCGACTCAGGAAACCACGAAGATGCGATCCGAAATGACGGACATGGCGATCGCTGCCGACGTCCCGCAACAACGCAATCAACGTGATTTTGCGTTGCAGGTATTCGGTCAATCACAACGTGAGAGCAATTGTGACTGTGACCGCAGCGATGCCCCCAGTCTGCTGCAATCAATCTATCTGCGCAACGACTTGCAGATTTATCAACAACTCGCTTCGAAAAACGGTTGGGTCGCGCAGGCTTGCGCGAGCCTCGGCGAGGCTGGGCCCAACGCTCGCAACGATTCGGCGGAAGACCAAATCACTCGCAAGGCAGAGCAAATTCGCAAGCAGACGATCGCCAGGATTCAGCGTTTCCAGACGCTCAATCCTTCGCAACAGGCGCGGCAGCGGGAGAAAGTTGTCGAAGCATACAGGTCAGTTCGGAAAAGGTTCACCGATTATGGATTCAATACACCGGCATTCGCGCAACTCATGGCTGATCCCAGCGCTTGGGAACTGACGAGAGCCGGCGTGCGGGGTCAGCAATCCGCGAGCGCGACGAGCAACGCATCGATCGAGAGTGTCATCGACGACGCTTACCTGCGGACATTGTCACGACACCCCGAAGCGGAGGAGACCGTGATCGCAAGGGACTATATCGAGCAGTCAAAAAACGTTGCCGATGGACTCTCATCGGTAATCTGGGCGTTGGTTAACACAAAAGAATTCATCATCACGCATTAGGAAAAATCATGCGACTACATAAAACCTGTGACGGGGCGACTCGCCGGGATTTGCTTCGGATGGGTGTGCTCGGTACCGGCGCGGTCGGAATCGGTGGGCTGACGCTACCACAATGGATGCAGATGGCTGGCGCGGGAGAGCTTCGCCAACAGCGTGCCACGCGCGCGATCTTTATCGAACTGGTCGGTGGGCCATCGCATATCGATACCTTTGATTTGAAGCCCAACGCGTCGGATGCGACTCGGGGAGCTTTTTCCCCGATCAATACCAATGTCGCGGGCATTCAAATTTCCGAGCATCTTCCGGGGCTTGCGAAGGTTGCGGACAAGTACGCGATCCTGCGAGGCGTTTCGCACACGCTCGCCGCTCACCAACTCGGTCGAGAGTACGTCAATACGGGTAGTCGTCCGATCCCATCGCTACAGTATCCGAGCTTTGGGTCGGTCGTTTCAACGGAACGCTCCTGCGACCTGAACATCCCTCACTACGTCGCCATTCCTCAAGCAGGTCAGGGTCCTGGCTTCTTAGGACTCGAGAATGCGGCGCTGGAGACCAAAGCGACACCACGATTCGATCAGCCCTTCTCCGTTCGCGGCATCTCGCTGCCGGGAAATGTGTCCGTAGACGAAATATCGCGGCGACAGGACCTATTAAAACGTCTCGATCGCCGATTTGCTGACCTGGAATCTGACGATCAACTCCTGCTGGGTTTGTCTCGTTTCGGTGAGCAAGCCTATGCGATGATCACGTCACCGCGTGCCCGTAAAGCCTTCGACATCGGACAGGAACCCGAGAGTTTTCGACGTCAGTTTGGCGAAGACAATTTTGGGCAGAGCTGTTTACTGGGACTGCGTCTGGTTGAGTCTGGCGTCAACTTCGTCTCACTTCAACTCGGAGGCTGGGACACTCACCAAGACAACTTTACGAAACTCAAAACGGATTTGCTACCTAAGTTGGATCAGGGACTCAGCGGTCTGCTAACGGGACTCGAACAGCGCGGATTACTGGATTCCACCGCTGTGATGGTGACAGGAGAGTTTGGACGGACGCCGAAAATCAATACTCGTAGCCCCGAAGGCGGCCGCGATCACTACCCTCGCTGTATGTTCATGCTGATGGCCGGTGGCGGGGTGCGAGGGGGTCAAGTCATTGGCGAGAGCGACGATACCGCCGCCGCCCCGCGACATGAGGCAATTTCACCCGATGATGTTGCGGCAAGTTTCTACTATAACCTGGGGATCGATCCCACCAAGGAATACGATTCGGGAACCGGCAGACCCATCACGCTGGTTCGCAACGGGAAGGTGATCGACGCGTTATTCTCGTAAAGGTTTGGAAGTTCCTCCGGTTCGGTGTCTTCATCAGCTAGCGATTGATTGGATGCTAGTTGACGGCGATTGTCGCTCAGCTCTCCGAGCTGTTAGCGTACGTGAGGTGGAGCGGCGTGGACTTAGCGAGCCGACCGCTTCAGTACGCCATGAGTGCCGGAGGTGCGCATCCGCTAACAGCTCGGAGAGCTGAGCGACACTGCGGCGAGGCCGCTCGCAGTGACTAGCGGACTTCAGAAAGGGAAATCACGCGATCAACCACAGATAAAGTTCGGGGCCGAGGATCAGTAGTCCGATCGCAACAGCGGTCAGTGACGCCACCAAGACGGCGGCTGCGGCGACGTCCAGTGCCCGGCCGACCCGTGGATCGTGAGCCGGATGCATCACGGCGACGAGCACCTCGAGCGAGGTATTGAATAGTTCCGCAGTCAACACGAAGCCGATGGCGAAAATCAGTCCGGCCCATTGCCAAGATTGTAACCGCAGGCTGGCAGCGACAGCGATCACTGCGCCCGTCACACTGAGGTGGACGCGAAAGCTTGCTTGGTCACGTAGCGCCCAAAACAGTCCTGCGAAGGCAACTCGAAATTTGTCGGTCCAACTCTGACGCATTGCCGATTACTCGAGTCCTTCGACGCCCGGAGGTGGAATCATCTGTCCGCCTAGACGGCCGAGTCGCGAAGAGGGCAGGAAACGCGGCTCGAACACAAAGCCAATGCTCGTGTTGTTGCGGCCGGAATCGACGTTAGCGCCGATTTGAAAGAGGAACGACTCACCGATTCGCGTCAATCCAAACGACTGGGTATTGCTGCCGGTCGGTCCGAAGTCATAGATATTCCCGGCCGAGACGATCCATTTTTCGTTCAGGCGGTGATCGAGCTTGGCTTGCAGGACCGAGCTGCTAATCGGACCTTCGAGCGACAACAGGCCGACATAAAGGTCCCCCAGACCGGGTCTGCTCGTTCGAATACCGCCACTGATCGATCGTAGCCCCTCGTCAAAGAAGTCGATGTATCCGTCGCCGAGCAGCGTCACGCGGTCACCCAAATTGTACTGTGCGTCAAACATGGTGGGTCCGACGGTCTCGCCAAAGTTATCGCGGCTCGCCTGCGGCATCAGGATCGTTTGCATATCGAAGCGAAACAGATCAACGATCCGCTCACGACCAGGCAGACCTCGTTTGGTCTGGAAGCGATGATTCATGCTCAAACGCAATTGTTCCATGTCGTCAACGACGCTATCACTGGGACTCGTGATGTACCGCTGGATGCCTTGGCGAAGTGCGTAGTTACGCGGATCAAATTGGATGGGGAGCGTGCCACCGTAATCGGTGTAAATGAACGACCGCCGAAACTGTTCCTGGGCATGATCATCGAGCGGATCGTAGTACGGTAGATCGTCGTAGTGGGTATTACTGTCCGCGTAAAAGTACTCGGCAGTGAGGTTGATTTTGTGAGCCAACCCGCGGACGTTGAGCAGACTACTTTGAATGGTTGGATCGATCCGAGATAGCGGTAGGTTCACGCGAAGCCCTCCGCCACCCCAGAGCCGCGTCAAAGGATCACCGTTGATATCCTGTCCGTACTGAGCGGCTTCACCGATAACAAAAGGTGCTACCTTCAATACGCCCAGCTGGATGGGCGCAGACAATTCCTGGCGACTTCGAGCGACAATTCCTTCGCTGGCAATTTCGCCTGGCAGAGTTGCCGTGACCGCCGCCGTCGCGGGATCGGTGGGGGGATCTCCGGGTCTGAGTCTTTGATATCCCACTTGATTATGCATCGACCACGTCAACCGGTCGCCCAATAGCGAACCCCCTAGCCCGTAATGGTTGAAGTCGGGAAGTCGTTCGGTTTCCTCGAAGAAATCGTTGATCTGAACATTAGTATTGAAATCAAGTAGTTGGGAGCCTGCGTATTTCCTTAGCCGCAGTCCTGTGTTCCGATTAGCGCGTTGATCCCAGCGGTTTTCGAAATACTGCTCCACGAAATTACGGTCGCTGATGTAACCCAACTCGGCCATGAATTCCCAATCATTGGGCAGGTATTGCCGGTGTGTCAGGACCGCGATCCCGCGGGGGTCCGCTTCAGGAACCAAATTATTGCGACCGTTGCCCAAGTTATCGAGTCCATGGTCTTTAATGATGTAGCTGTCATAGGTGCCTACCGCCATGCCGGGGACACCAAAAAGACCCGGCAGAGTATAGTTTGTTGCAGAACCGAGCGCCGGTCCACGTTTGCTCAAATAATCTGTTAGTAAACTGGATGAGACGCCGTCAGGCGCGTTGAGGCCGAGGAGCTGGAACGTATCCCATTCCAGCATCAATTGCCGGCCAAAGATTTGGTCATTCTTAATGCTCACGCCGTTGAGGTACGAAGTTGGCTTTCGCAGCGAAGTGGAGAATCGCGGCCAATACAACACGGGAACGCCACCGGCATACACAAAGTTGCCACTGCTCGAAACGTAAGGTTCGGTGTCGGGAAGGATTTGTCGAGTGTCAGGATCAACTCGAGTGGTCGGCCGCTGCGATAGAGAGAGTTCATTGCTTTGGACCCAGTAGCGTGGCACACCGAGGCGACTGCTGGTGACGGCGGCGTTGTTGGCGACGAAGTTGCCTCGCGCGACCTGCCGCATCACCTCGGCTTTGACCCGGGCTGTGCCTTGCGTTTGCGGAATCGTCGCGATGACTTCCGCATCCAGGATCACGCCCACCTCGCGGGCCGCGTTATAGTACATCGCTTCGGCATAGATAATTTGGTCGCCTTGGCGAACGACAATATCGCCCTCAAGATAAAGCTCACCTTCCGCGTCGGCTATGCCAGCGGCGCCCGTGATGATATCGCCGATCGGAGGTGTCCACGCCACGATTTGATTGGCCGATAACGACACCGTTCCAATCGGTACACGCAACCCCGTCGGGGTCTGTGTTACGATGTCACGCACCAATACCGTGATGCCACCCGTAGCGACCACGACGTTTTCATTGTCTGCGGTGCGATCGATTGTCGTAAAATCGACCGGTCGAGACGTGCCTCGCGAGAGCAGTTCGATGCTCTTCGTTCCACCGCCAATGGAGTACCCCCATCCGCCTGTCGTACCCCCGGAGCCCGTTAGAATTGGCGGTTCGGGAAGCGGCATGACTTGACCCGAACTGGGTGGATCTGGAAGTGATGGTGCAGCGTAACTGCTCACCGGTCCATTGAGTTCCGTCGGGGATAGCAGCGTGGAATCCGATACCACGCCCGATTCATCCCAAATCAAACCCGATGGCGGCATCGTGTGTGAGTTCGCGTCCGGTGTCGGCGCGGGAAGCGGCTGGACCAACTGACTGGCCGGGCCTGGTGGAATCGATTCGCTGTACTGCACCGGAGCGATCAACTGCGGGTTACTTGCGATAGCCTGGACCGGTGACGTCAAACCCAACTTGGTCCACCACTGGGTGGGCACGTCGGTCTTGCCACGATACTGCTGAGCACGAATTTCAGGAGGTGCGGAGAGGTGGAGCTTCGCCACTATCGGTTCGCGAAAGGGCTGCCCCGAGCTAATGCGGACGCGGTCCATCAACAATTGAACGTGGATATCGTTGCCCAGTCCATCGACGACCAAGAAGATCGTCTCGGCTTGAAATCGCTTGCCCTGATACTCAAGGACGCAGTCACCTCGCAGGAGCGTGCAGTCCTTCGACACCGGCACGTCAGGCTTCGACATCGGCACGCTGGAATCGCTGGCAATGGTTGTTGCAGTATTCGCGATCGAACCCTGCAAAGGAGTGGCGGTCGTGCTTTCGTATTGCCAGCGGAACACGGTTGCGCCGCGAATTCGTAAAACTTGATCATTACTAACTTCGGCAATTCGAGTGGGCTGCGGCAGTTCACGAAGTGGCCCCTCAGCATGCAAACTCAGTGATCGCACAGAAAGAATTAGGAGCAACCCCACGGTCGTCTTCAGCGCAGCAGCACGCCGCATCCATGCAAAACTCCATTTTTGCTGGGGTCGCGGTGGCGAAACGGTGGGATGGACAACAGCGGCCAACAGGCGACTTTGCAATACAATGGTGTCGAAATGCGCTCAACTTCACGGTCGATCCACACAATGGCAGATCGTCCGACGGCGACATTACGAAAGCCAGACGCTCGTCCACAAGCCAAATTTCACGATTGATGTCTGTACCTTTCCCGCTTCGCCGGTCGTGCGGGTGAAGCATACGATCGCCAGGCGATATGTGAGTTGACAACGACCCCTCATGCCACTAGAGTGACACATGCCACCACAGTGACACACAGTCTGGTGCAAGCCCACAAACTGGAGAATTTGCGGTGAACAGTGAACAAAAGAAGCAACGCTCACTCGCTCCACGCGAGGAGCAGATCATGAGCGTCGTCTATCGGCTGGGCAACGCGAGCGTCGCCGAGGTGCGAGAGCAGTTATCGGATCCCCCCAGCTATTCCGCAGTGCGCACGATGTTGGGAAAGCTACAAGAGAAAGGGCTGCTCCAACGTGATCGCAGCGACATCACGCATCGATATTCGCCGACCCAATCGCGCCGCAGGGTGGGACTCTCCGCAGTGCGAGACCTGTTTCAAACCTTCTTTCCCGACTCGCCCGCCGATGCTCTGGCGATGTTGATTGATGATTCCGCCCAGAGTCTCAGCGACGACGACATCCAGCGTCTTGAATCGGCAATTGCCAACGCTCGCAAAGGAGATAAGTAGATGTTCATCGAAACTTTGGGAGGTTTTGCAATCCGGTCTGTCGTGTTGCTAGCCGCAACGCTCTTGGCAGCATCGCTGCTACGGCGTCGCTCGGCGTCTCTTCTGCATTGCGTCTGGACGCTGGGACTCTTGGCGAGCGTATTGATACCGCTCGTGAGCCGCGTCACGCCAACTTTACGGCTTGCTGTGCTTCCAAGTCGGCATGTCCATAGTGAGCAGCAAAGGCAGAATGCAGTCACATCCGAGCAAGAGCCCGATGCAGTGCATCAGACGGCTGCGGATTCCGGATTGCCAGCAGCCCTTCCGCCAGTCGCCGCTGTAAAACCTCGTTTCGCGAAAAATTCGATGCGAGATGGTACTGCGGTTAATCACGCTTCACTGGAACATGTTGGAGCGACATCGCCTGACGGCACTAACGATACGGTCGGCAGGTCGCCAGGTTTACGTTCCCATGATCGTTCAGCCGTGATCGGATCGACGCCAGAACCAAAATGGCGGTTTGCACAATTTGTTTGTATCGTTTGGCTGGCCGTCGCTGGATGCCTTGTTGCTCGTTGGATCGTGCAGTGGTTTCAGGTCCGCCAGATGCTTTCGAATTGCAAAAGTCTCGACAATGATCGACTCAACACAATCATTCAGCAAGCATGCGTCCTATTGGATGTTGAGAGTCGGCCTCGACTGTTGTCCAGTTCAGACGTCCAGTCGCCGATGATTGCTGGCGTCTTCAAGACCTGGCTCGTGTTGCCAGAAGCGGCTACAGATTGGTCTGCAGAGCGTTTGCGGATGGTGCTGATTCACGAATTGGCTCACATCGCGCGGCACGATATCTTGACTCAATCGCTCGCGGGTCTGGCATGCGCCGTGAACTGGTTCAATCCTCTGGCGTGGTACGCGGCGCGTCAGATGCGGAACTTGCGTGAAATCGCTTGTGATGATCTGGTGGTCATGCGCTGTCGGAAACCTGCTGACTACGCAGAGACCTTGATGGAGGTTGCCCGAGCATGCCGTCGGCCTGCGCTGGCGATGACCGTCACGATGGCTCGCAGCAATGCCATCACTCGTCGCATCCTCGCAATCGTCGATGCGTCTCGTGAACGATCGTCGCTGAGTCGTCGAGCGACTCTTTGCATGGCGGGCGTTTCGATTGCGGTGACAGGCATGTTCAGCATCGTGCAGTTGACAGCCTCGGCACAACCTCCGGCGGAATCGTCGCAAGAGCAAGCGACAGAGATAACAAGCGCCCAGGCCGATCAGGCACCCGAACTGAGATCGATGCGAGTTCGTATCGTTGACGCCGATGGCGAACCCATCAATGACGCCAGCGTGTTTGTCAACATTATTGATCTCGACCGCTCTGATAAGTTCCCAAACAAGTCCTACCAAAGCAATCCCCAGGGTGAAGTCGATTTCCGATTGCCCAGCAAAGTTGGCCTCCTGCGGATCTGGCCATCGAAGCCCGGTTACGTGCCCCAGTTCTTAAATTTTGGCGATGCGAACCAAAATGTGATTAAAGGCATTCCGGGCAGCTATACCTTTTTCATGCAACGTGGTGTGCGACTTGGTGGAACGGTAGTGGATGAAAACAACCAACCGATCGCGGGGGCGTCGGTTCAAGTCAAAGTGGAGGTTTCCCAACCGCTGGAGGCATCGAAACCCGAGCCCATCATCAGCACATGGCTCGCTTCGGGTGACGATGCCGTCATCACCGATCAAGAGGGTCGATGGGAAATTTTGAACGCGCCTGCCAAGAGAGAAGGCCGAGACTTCGAGTTTCGTTTGCAAGTCACTCATCCTGAGTTTGCTGGAGACACTTTTTGGGGCGAGTTGCAGTTGCAGCAAGGCGTGACCACAAAGCAACTTCGCAGTAAAACGGCCAAGATCAAGCTTGGTCCCGGGTTGCGGATTCACGGCAAGATTACCGGACCATCCGGAGAGCTGGTGACCGATGGCCTCGTGGTCTGGGATGACCGGCCGTATTGGGCTGTGGGAACCAACGAAGTCGCGATTGATGAATCGGGAAACTACAAAAGTTTGCCGCTCGGCCCCGGCGAGTATCCCGTGACCGTGCTCGCCCCGGGATTCGCCCCGCAGCAGTTCAAATTCCAACTTGATGCTTCCTCGAAATCGCTCGATTTCCAGTTGAAGCTAGGGCATCCGATCACGCTGGAGATCGTCGATCAAGCCGGAGAACCCGTGCCCGATGCCTACGTTGGGATTGGTCAGTGGCGAGGAACCGAAGCGATCTACAACGAAAAGCATTCAAACGTTCCCGACTCTGGAATCCCCAGAAGGTCGGATGGGCAAGGAAACTATCGCTGGGGTTGGGCCCCGGAAGACGTGGTGGTCTACCGTATCGGGAAGAAAGGCTACGTGCAAACGAAAGTGGCGCTGGTGGCGCGGGACGAACCTCACCGCATCGAACTAGCCCCAATGATGAAGATCTTTGGTAAGGTGACCGATGAAGTAACGGGCCAGCCAATCGAGAATTTTTCTGTGGTGCCAGTGAAAGCGTTTCGGCCCGACTTTTATTCCACCAGCTTTCAGGATCGCGCACCGGCAACAGGTGGCGATTATGAATTGACGATCAACAGCTACGGACAAACGGGAAATCGCTACCGAGTTCGTGTCGAAGCGGAGGGGTATCGCACCGCCTTGTCCACGAAATCGATGGAAGTCGGTGATCCGCCACTCCAAGAAGATTTTCAGTTGGAGCCCGCTCCCGCGGTGCAGGCGAACGTGTTCGAACCTAATGGCGAGCCAGCAGTCCAATTCATGGTCGCCGTGGGCACGCCCACCTCCGCTCCGCAGTTCAACATCGAGCGCCCCGACGCTGCCTTCGGAATCGCCTTTGAAGTTGCTGGCATGAGCCAATTCGAACTGCCCGCGACGTTTGAGCCGCAGCTTATTCGCGTCTTCAACGATGCGGGATTTGCCGAAGTTGCGCTCACGCCAGATGAACCGTTGGGCCAGATTCAATTGCAACCTTGGGCAATGGTCTCGGGGCGTTTGATGCAGGGTGACAAGCCGATTGGGAACGAGAACGTCTATTTCCATCCCTTAGGTGGGCGTGGGTTGACGCAGGCGCGATTTCAAGATTCGTTCTACACACGAACCGATCTCGAAGGCCGGTTCCAGTTCGATCGTCTGCCACCGATGTTGGGTAGCGTGGGAGCACATCTCGGACCATGGGAAGCCTCGCCGATGAGTTCCAGCCAATCGGTTGTCGTGGACCTGAAACCTGGTCAAACGACGAACCTCGTCCTGGGCGGCGAAGGGAGTCGCCTGATCGGCAAGGTGGTCGCCACCGGTCGCAGCAACGACGACTTGAGCAAACAATGGTCGTTGAACTACCTAATCAGTCGCGAGCCCGGAGTGCCCCTGCCACCGGAATTCGACTCGCTGGCGATTACCCCTGATCAAGTCGTCGATACATCGGTACTTGAGAACCAGGATTTCTCGACTTGGCTGGGTACCAAGATGTATTACTTCGTGAAGCTGAGCGACGAGGGAACGCTGCAAGTCGACGGTGTTCCACCTGGCCAATACGACTTAGTGATTCGCCTGTATGAACAACCGGCCGGATGTTTAATCGAGACAATCGGCCAGAAGATCATCCCGGTACCGATCCAGACCTCGTCCGAGACTCCGATGATTCAAAACCTTGGTGAAATCAGCGTCGAGTGTCGTCGTGGACCACGGGTGGGATCCGACATGCGTGCGTATCGGTTCGTCGACGTTAATGGGCGCCAACAGTCGATCAACGACGCGACCGGGCAGTATGTCCTGATGCATGTTTGGGCGAGCTGGTGTGTTCCCTGTATCGAAGCGATGCCCAACATGAAGGCGGCGATCACTGGATACGCAGGGCAACCGTTGACGGTTGTCGGGTTGAACATCGACGACGTCGCCAACCAGTCCACCGCAAAAGCGATGGCGAAGGATGGCCAATGGGACTGGGCGATGAATTATCTAGGCAGCGATTCGGACACGATGCGTGAACTGGCCGTCAGTTCCGTTCCAGCGTATTACTTGATTGGCCCTGATGGGAAGTTGATCACATCGTCGAATCAGTGGACCGAAGTGAAAAAAAGTCTTGAGGCTGAGTTCAGTCAATAGCGGGTAGGGATCGAGCGGAAAAGGATAGTCGCCTTTCGCTCCCGCGAAAGTTGCATAGATCCTAACTTTCGCAGAGCGAAAGACGCCACTAAAAACCGCTCGATCCTAAGCTTACTTCGCCATCTGTGGAAACTCGATTCCGCCAGTCATTCCGCGATCGATCGCCCACACGTTGCGGAAGCGAACGGGATCGCCGTGGTTTTGAATCTTCGTCGGCAGCAGGGTTGGCGATTCGTCTTTCCCGGCGCCGGTTGGGCCGGGCAGCTCTTCATTGTCCTGGACCATCACACCGTTGACCCACGATGTCACGCGCGCGTTACGCAATTTGCTGCCGTCGGCGGCATAGCGGGCGGCGGTAAAGTGAATGTCGTAGGTTTGCCATGTCAGTGGCGGAAACGCCATGTTCATCTTGGGAGTCTTGTATCGATACAAGGCACCGAGGCCATTAAAGACATTCGCGTCTGCGAACGAATCGAGGACTTGGCATTCGTATCGGCTCTGCAAATACACGCCGCTGTTGCCACGCTGTTGGTCGCGAAATTTCGGCATAAAAGGGATTCGAAATTCGACATGCAAGTCGAAATCGCCGAGCATCTCACGAATGTCGGCGCCCTGTTGCAGCAATCCTTCTGTGGTCATCTCTGCGTTGGTGAACGCCGATGTGTCGCTACCGTTAAAAAGGACGATGGCACCTTCGGGAGCCGCCGCACCGAGCGTTGGGCTGTGACGTTGAGCACGGTCGAGCGTAGCGAGAATGTTTCCCGATGCATCGATGATCTTGCAATTGCCGGGAGTTGCGAACATCGCCCAGGGGCCGCCTGAGAGCACGAGCGTTTGGTCACTTCGCCGTCCCAGCAACACTCGTGGCTTCTCATTATCGAACCCATCTTGGCCGGGAAGTCCGCCCTGATGGACTCGCGCCTCAAACTCTCCCTCGCCAAGATTGCGAATTTGCACGCCCACGCGACCTCCCTCCGATGAATCGGTTGCTTTGAGATCTCCCTCGTATTCGCCAACTAGCGAAAAGTCAGTCGCCGCAGCGCCCTCGGTCGGCGGCAGTGTCCAGACACCCTTGGCAACCCATTCAGGGTCGGCGGTAGGTTCCGCGGGCGCGGCTGCCGGTTTCTCGGAAGCGTTTTCGCCGTCGGCCGGGGTAGCGGGGGTATCGCCAGATTCTTTATCTGCTTCGGCAGGTTTAGATTCGGAAGCGGCGTCGCTCTCACCGTCTTTTTTGTCACCACCGTCGTCTTGATCACCGCCGTCTGATTTCGCAGCAGAGTCTTGCTCCGTAGCGGCGGGGGCTGCCTGCGTGTCAGCGGACGTCTGATCTTGTCCGAACGTGGCTCGCGCGGGCACGAGCACAAACAACGCCAGTAGACTCGCAGTCAAAATCAATCCAGAGACAACGGTCGGTGCCTTGGACTGGGTCAGTGAAATACTCATGGTCATGGGGGTGAACAAGCATGCTGGAGGAACAGGGGCGGGGAACTTTTGCCATTGTAGTCGGCGCGTCGACTGCTGTTGACAGATTTTTCCCGACCTACCATTGGAGTTGCCGCAATCTTGCAGATTCTAGCCATCTGCCCATCGACGCCCCGTTGCATGACGTTGACGCACGTCGCTACTCAGTCGGGTGAAGCTGGCGCGTCGCCTGTCTGGGTATTTGCAAGATTCAATCAGATGCAGCGCGCGTTCCCATCGCGCCCCAGACACCGAACGGACTGGCACTTCCAGGCCCATGTCGTGGATTGCTCGTGTACACGCTGCTGTCATCAGCGTCACGACACGAAGCGTCGACTGAATCGGAAACGAAGCGAATCGAACCATCGCAAAACGCCACATTCACACCTCCGGAATGCCAACTGGTGGAGGACATGACGCCGCCGAACCAATTGTCGTAGACCCGCGAGTACGTCTGCTGCGTACAAGACGGCGAATTCGGTGATAGGATGGTTCCAAATCCCGTGAATGTCACGCCAGCGTCGGCCCACCGCGTTCCACGCGGTGCGGCGTCAAACCAATGTAGAATTTTCCCATCTGCCACAACATCACGGCAAAAGGAGGTGTGATCAATGATGTCAGGCACTTTCCGCGCCACCGAGCCACGAAACTCGCGTGATCCATCACTGACAATGATTTCGCCTAGGAGCAGCGTCTGAGTTAAGCCATCGGCGCAATCTCGCCAATGGAAGGCATGCCAGTTGGCAAACATGCCGCGTTTTGTTGCGTCATCATAACGCACGGGCGAGTCGTCGCCCTGAAACCGATGTTGAGGTCGCTGAAAGGCACAACCCACTTCTTTGACGCCATCGCCCAGGCACGCCGCATAGTTGACAGCTCCTGAGATAGCCGCACGCGCGGGATCACTGGGGCACCTGTAAATTGCGATTTCCGTACTCCACGGCATATAACGAGTTTCGCTGTTGGGAGGGCCACCCGCGTTTTCACCCAGTTCGTTATACCACGGTACCGGCCCCATGGACGGATAAGTAATAGCAGGTGCCATTTTTATGGGCGATGCGATCTGCTGCCACAGGTTCTGTTGCTCGATGAATGGCAGCGTGGCGACCGTGTACGCCAAACGATGATGATTGGATTGCCAAACCGGTTGCATCCGCATGCCATTCTGCTCAGCAGTGCCACCTCCGTGCGCTGGCAATCGGCGGTGAGCGCTATGGTATAACTGAATCCCCAATGCGATCTGTCTGAGTTGATTCTCGCATTGGCCACGGCGTGCCGCTTCTCGAATCCGTTGGACCGCCGGAAACCCCAGTCCAGCTAAAATGCTGACGACGCCAATAACCACCAATATTTCAAGTAAGGTCATTCCAGCTTTTTTTCTTCTCATTTCACAATCACTATTTCATTGAAGTTCGTGCAAGAATCGCTCGCTCACGGGTAACGAGATAGACATTCGCGGTGTAGGCAATCACCTCGGTAGGACGCATTTGACGCAGTGCCTGCATCCACGGGGGAGGCTCAGCGCCCGAGAATGAGTGAATGCGATTTACTGAAACGATGTACCATCCCGGCATAAGTGTGGGACCTGAAATCGAAGAGGTTCCAAGATCCGATCCTTGGGAAACCTGTGGACTCCGATACTCCAGACCAAGCCAGGCGGGTGAAATTTCGGTTTCCAGTTCCAAGTAAACCGGTCGTCGGTCGGGATGACTGTCAATCCAGCGCTTGATAAAGTAAACATCCTGTCCCCAATCCACGTTACTTCCCAATAACCATTGAAAACCGTGCTCTGGCCCTCCTGCCACCACATTGAAGCTCGAAAACCAATGAGGCGCAACACGGTAAAACGCGACGACCTGAAACACCCCCAGTAGCAGCAACGCACCTACCATGGCGGTGTTGACTGAGGTCGACGAAACGCGCTGCAATGATCGATAGGCCGCAGCAACTGTCGCCCCTACGAAAACGTATAGGAACGGATACGCAGGTAGCACGTACCTGAGATGTCGATTAAAACCCGTATGCCATGATACCATCACAAAAACTGCTGCCGCAGGAATCAGCAATATGAATGTGTCGACTTTCCATTGCCGATAACCAACCCAGGGCAATAGAAGAAATGCGAAAATTGCAAGGACGACTGTCGTGACCGGTGTTTTGACCAGCCACGCAATCGCATAGTAGTGCGACCAACCTCCTAACTGCCACTGCCCCATTAGAAAGCTATGTGGACGAGGCGGGGATTCAAACTCGGTACGCTGAAAATCAATCCCGCGAAGAAGTGACGGGGGCAGTGGCGTCGGTAGGCGTCCGAGCCAGGTGCCGGAAAATCGATTGGCGACGGTAGGACCCGCGTCGATCGATTGCATGCCGATCAACGACTCCGATCGAAACGGAATCTGGCCCACGGGAGTGCCAAATCCACGAAAACCATACACAGACCATATGGTCAGCCCTGCAACAGTCGCCACAGTCAGCAAAGATATCAGTTGTAAAACAATTCTCCGAGTCCTTTGGTCAACCCCGTCAGGAGTCTGCAAAAAATAACGTGCCAGTGCGGCGACTGGTAACAGCAGCGCAACGATTGGGAACCAAGTGAATTTAGTCAGGAGTAGCAATCCAACCATGACGCCCACCATCCACGACGCGATCTCGCGCTGACCAGCTATCCACTTCCGAATGAGGTAAGCGGTCCCAATCGCCGTGGTCGCCGAAATGGCGTCGGGTGTGATCAATGCGGCGTGACTCGTCATCATCGGCGAAAACAGCCAGAGCCCTCCGGCGAGAATCGCGGCCACGGGGCCCGCCAACTCGTACGCCCAAAGCATCGAAATGCAAATGCCTCCGGAAACCATCACCGCAGACAACATCCTGCCCCAGAACAGCGCGACCTGCGCTTCAGCACCGTATTGCTGGATGATGTGCTTCCCAATCGCAAATTCATCGCGTTGGGCCAAGTCCCCCGTACGCAAGCTCATATCGGGAGCCAAGCCAGACAGATAGGCTGGCAAGGTGCTGATCAGACGGGGAAGCGGAGGATTGACGCAGTACATCAGACGGTCTCCGGTTGCCCAGTGAACCACGCCAGCGCCCAGATGCCCCACTTCGTCAATGACTGGACTGTGCATCCATGCAAATATCGCGGTGTGGACGAGAAAGATCAGCATGAACCCCAACGCGACTAGCCAAGGGAAGCGTCGTCGCTGTACCGATTCGCCAACAATATCTGACATGCGATTGGGTCATGAGTGGAGTAATTCGATTGCCTAGAACGATTCGGGCGGCAAGATCGACAATGTGGCTTCCGTTTTTCGTCCAGAGGCGTTCGTCCCCGCAGCGAGAATCCTGAAAACGCTCGATTTCGGCTCCTGCGCAAGCTGTGGTTGCCCCTCATCTGTTGCCGTTGCAGGTGGGTTGTGACTGAGCTTAATCGCAAGTTGACGCTCAGAATGTGCTCCACCATCCTGGAGCATCTGCTCCTCGAATGATTCATCAACAACCCGCCAAGGACCGTCGCCGGTCAACTTCAGATCCTCCACGTCACCATGGACGATAAGCTCTGCCTCGATCAAGTTCGATACGCCGCTCTTTAAAGCAATGACGGACGGTTTCCACTCCAACGCGGATGAGACTTCCCGTATCACCGTCAGTTCCATTGTTCGCGGCGCCAGGTTGCACATGATCGGGATATCAATCGGGTGAAACCCCGGTTCGTCGGGCATATCAATCGAAACAGAGAGAACCCCTTGGTGGTCGCCAATTGGTAGGAATTCAACCGTACTACCGGGAAAGTCACTGTGAAAATGCAACTCCCCCAACTTTCCACTGTGGACACTGAATTGGGTTTTCTGTTGGGAACCCGTAACACCACTTACCTTAATGCTGAGCGGTTCGATCTTCCAATCCGCTATAGGCCGGTAGGCGAGCAGCATCTCCACAGAACCTGCATGCGGCGACGTGATTGGCAGAGTCAATCGAATTACCTTGGCTTCGACGAAATTCGGGAGCGCCACTTCTCCGCGCACGATTGTTGATTGGCCTTGTCCGAGTCGCGATTTCTCAACTTTTCCAGAGGTGCATCCGCAACTGGCCAGCAGGCTGCCAAACTCGATTGGATGATCACTGACATTGGTGACGCGAAATTCAAACTGATCCTCCACTATTCTTCCGGATTCAAACGATCTCTCAATGATCGCTGGCTCGAGGGAAACCAACGCGTCCCGCGTCTCCGGCGCTATGGTCGATGCCTGTGGTTTCGTCCCGCTAGGCAGGGAGGCCACCGAGTCACAGCCGCAAAACATGGAGAAAAGTAGTATAGCAGAAAGTGGCCAGAACCGCCTCTTCCATGCGATCCATCCCACCGCAGCTACGATGGCGAGAACTGGCAATAGGAGCCACCATGCCGCACCGCTAGGATTCGGGTTAACCACCGCAACAGGATGGTCGCGTTTGGGTTTCGGATTGAACTGCTTTCCCACGCGGAAATCAATATACTCAATGTTCTCCGGCATCTGCAATGTATACGAGTCGGCCGCAACCTGCGGATTGACGACGACGCTGTCCGGATCAGTTACAATTTTGGACGTCGCTTTCAGATGGTCTCCCGGCGAATTACGATCATACTCACTCATTTCGACCAGCTCGGGGAACCACAATCCATCGACCTGAAAAAAATCGGAAGACACTATCCGTTTAACGACCTGATCGGCATGGTCGCCGATGGGGCGTTTATCGATTCGAACGGGGAGATAGTTGTGCTCCGGAGAAAGGTAGAAATCTGCGTCGTAACTTCCTGGGCGAGCTTTGTCGACACCATTAATTTTGTGAAACCGGTACACATTCTCTTCCAGACGCTCGATCTGACACCGGTCAAAAAGATCCCAGGTAGAGATTCCGCGAACATATTCATCCGTTCGCATCAACAAGGAGCCCCATCCTCGTAGCGGTCCAGCGATCGGAGGCGAGTTCGCTCTTTCGTCTCCGTGGGTAATCTGCCCCACTTCGCTATCCTGATTGATGAATCGTGCTGTCTCCTCGTCATAGGTATGAGTGACGTGATATGCCGTTCTCCCTTTTTTCGCATTTGGATCGATCATATAACCTGTCAGATTTTGCCGCGACCTTTGGGAGCGGATGTCGAAAACAGTCTTTGATTTTACGACAACCTCCCAGCCAGGAAATCCTGGAAAACGCTCGCCTCGTTTATCATCAGCCGCTGGGAGTAACTGGGTGCATTGGAACTCCAAAGTCTCAAGACGCTCGAAATTGGAGCGCATCCTCAACAAAGGCAGCTCTGCGTCGGGATCGACAAACTCTCCGGCAGACGCGAAGCCTACGTGGAACGAAAATGCGGAAGCGAACACCAACAAATATTGCAGAAGCTTCATGGATCTGTTCTCCGGTAAAAATCCAAAGCGGGCAACGCGCACGGCAAATGTCCCCCTGACACTGAGGGTTTTATGCCGTGAAGACGCTTGAAAAAACCACGACACTCGCGTTTGTGGGATATGCAATGATCAACTAAACTTTCCATGTTACATTCACTTCTCTATCATTTACGCAGTTAAACGTAGAAAAGGATACCACTACGGTTGTTTCTTTCCGCGTACAGCACACAAACCGCTATTCCACACATAGCTGGAAGCTACAAGGAACTAACGATACTTCAATAGGCTGCGGACACACACAAGACGAACCGTCGGGGCTTTGTTCACACTTAAGCTGATGTTTAGTTCCACATTTACCTGGTTGAAGCACATAGTACGTGCAGGCATAATCCGGTTTAGCAAAGCAGATAGACGCTGAATCGTTGGTACTCTCGCATCTTGAGCATGAGCGTTCCTCACACATGATATTAAAATCGCCAGCCTCGTTGCATGTTTTACCCGCGATAACACCGTTGCAAGTTTCAAATCGGCATTCAAAATCCTGTCTTACAGCAGTTCCACCATACCCAAGTAGGAGCGACGTGGAAACAATAGATCCGGCGACGCCGACAAGGCAGACGCAAAAGATCCTTAAAGTTAACGTAGATGACATTGAATTCTTTCAATTGAAGGAAAACGAAACGAAACGATTCTTATACTTGAAAATCCAAAGAATCGCCAACTAATTATAGGTCGTGAGTCACCTCCTCACCTAAAGGAGTGATTGACCAGTTGGATGGTGGTGTGGCCGGGGTATTTCCAGGACCACTCATGCTGTTCTGTACCCCGAGCCGCTCGAGCAGGAGGCGGTTCTGCCGGATGGCATCGGCAACAAGCCCAGCGACCATAAGAAGGGCGCTCAAGTTTAGAAGTGCCGCTCCGAGAATGAGCGACTGCACATGGCCATCACCTTGGCCACTGCACACGAAATACAGAAATCGCATGATCGGCAAAAATCCGACCGCGAACGAGAGAGCCGACATCGCTGCAAATAATTTTAACGGCGACTGCCAGAAAACAACTCGTAAGCCGGTGATTCCCATACGGATAATAAAACGATCTAGCCGATCGAATAGTCGAGACGGGCGAGTGGGAGGATTCACCGAGATCCGAACAAATGCAATCTGGTGCCCATGTTCGACCGATCGCAAGAACGTCTCGAGTGTGTAGCTAAATGGATTGATCACGTACAGATCCGACGCCGCCTGCCGACTGTAGGCGCGGAAGCCACTGGTCGGATCCGGGCACGGTGCAGCAGCAAGATACTCGACACATTTCTGCCCAATCCAGTACATCCAACGCTTGGTCAACCCACACCGCTCGTCGTCATGAGGGCGGCGATCGCCGATGACGACGTCGGCGCGACGCTGAAGGATGGGTTGAATCAAATTGCGGACTTGCGTGGAGGGGTATTGATGATCTCCATCGGTGTTGACGATGATGTCAGCGCCGAGACGCAGCGCAGCGCTCATGCCTGTCGAAAACGCGGCAGCAAGCCCCCTCGTTCGACGATGGCGAATGACATGATCCACCCCTAAAGATAACGCAACAGCGGCAGTCCCATCGCCACTACCGTCATCAATGACCAATGTTTCAATAACGTCCACGCCTGGAATGGCTTCTGGCAAATCGCCCAGCACGTCTGAAAGCGACTTCGCCTCATTGAGGCATGGTATTTGAATCACCAATTTGCACCCCATCATGGAGCCTCATCGCCGACTAGGGTCGCACGGACGTCAAACGAAGCAGCGATTGCGCCATTGCGGTCACAGCTACTACTTGAGCAGCGAATGAGCAGATCCATCTCCCTGTCATGCGATTCCAGATTGCTAAGCTGCAAACGCACGCACCACCAGCCAGCCAGCGTGAGCGACTCAACGCTCAAACATTCGCAACTTGATTCATACATAGGGGGGGGGGGCGTCAGCCCTGAAGACCCGATGGATATGGGTCGCCGTGCAGCCCTTCGGCACAACACCGAGATCAATTTCCACGACGGGACACGAAGCTAGTGCTGATGCATCCGACATGGGATTCGATGTGCTTCCGCTTGCCAACTCATTACTCGCAGCAAGTTGCACCTGGCGATTTTTCAGCGCGATCTCAGTAGCACTTGACGAGCATCCACTAGTGGCAATAAAGCCACATGAGAATGCAGCCAACCCCCAGCATGAAATTGCGAAGCCTCGAAAGTCGTGATGCAATGCCAGACCTCCAGCCAAACAGCGAGAGCAAAATCCGATATTTGGTTCAGCGAGTACCAAGACAACTTAAACATGTGTGCGATGTGAACAAAAGCAACTTAAACCAGCCTAGCCTTGACAAAGGCTTTGTCAATACCCATTTTAGCTGTTTACTTTTTTTATTTTTTGCTGGCTGCAGAAAGGCAGTAGTGTAGCACCAGGGGGAGCGCGAACCCGCAGCAATTGGCGTCGATGGAATTCGGCGGATTTGGGCAGGTTGCGGAAATCACCGACGGAACTCGCGTGAGTTCCAACCGCTACCCACGCACAGACGCTCACTCCCAAAAGGTGCATTGCGCAACTATCGACATTGTTCGATCGAGTAACATTCTCAGTTGGGCGGCGCATCCACCAACTGATGCCTGACAATCGCGAACGCCTTTCAGCCAGCGCTTCAGGCCAATTGAGAATGACGTCCAGTTCGAGCTTGCTAATCTCGGCAGGCGAGTTCAGAACTGAAAACTCTCGGCGTCTTCCTTGGGTGCCGCTTGGTAACCGTACGGTTCCATGCTGCTGCCGGCCCGGCCCTGGCTGAGGCTTCGGATGGCGCTGCTGTAACCGAACATCTCTTTGAGTGGTGCATGAGCGACGATCACTGTCATCGCGCCACGTGTCTCAGTCGAGGCGATGATCGCGCGGCGCTGTTGCAAGTCACCCACGATTTCGCCCATGTAATCATCCGGCGTGGTGACTTCCACTCGCATCACGGGTTCGAGCAAGACGGGGCCTGCGGCTTCGATGCCTGATTCGAACGCATCACCCGCAGCGATTCGGAAGGCAACTTCATCGCTGCCCTCTTCGTGCATTTCGGCATCGTAAACTTCGAAACGGACGCCCGAGAGCGGGAATCCTGCGATCACGCCACCACCGCTGGCCCGTTCGCGAATCTCCTCAATCGCGGCAGTTCGAACCGCATTGGGGAGTCCACAATCGGGTGGCAGACGATCGAAAACGACGACGGGTGCGGCGGGGTTATCTGCCGGCAGCACGCGAGTCTTCAGCCGCGCAAACATCGCGTTGGCGCCAACGATTCGATTGCACTGGCCGGTCACGTCCGCTTTGCCACCAATCGTTTCACGGTAGTTCACACGCGGTTTGTAGAACTTGACGTTCAGGTTGAAGTCCCGCGTCAATCGGTGCTGAATCACTTCCAGGTGAAGCTCGCCCATGCCGCTGATGATTGTTTGTCCGAGCTCTTCGTTCTCGACCGCACGAAACGTCGGATCTTGCCGGCGAAGCATGTCGAGCGTTTCTTCGAGCTTCTTGCGATCCGTTGTGCTCTCGGGTTCAATTGCCATCGACAGCACCGTCTCAGCGAACTGGATCGTCGGCAGTTGAATCGGCGCTTTCGCGTCGCAGACGGTATCACCCGTGATGGCGAAGCGCGGCCCGATCACGCAGCAAATATCGCCCGCACCGACCGATTCGCTCTGACCATCGCGTTCCTTCTTGGACGCGTGAATTTGCCAGATTTGCGCGACATTCTCTTTCTTGTCGCGGTTGGGGCAGTACACCCGTGAGTTCTGTTCGAGCTTGCCGCTGTAGACGCGAATCCAATAATTGTCGCCCGTCTTGGCGGGCAAAATCTTAAAGACCAGTCCACAGAACGGCTCTTTGTTGTCCGGCTTGCGAGCCTGTGGCTTGTCTTCCTTCCCCGGCGTGATGCCTTCGACCGCAGGCCGGTCGAGCGGGCTGGGCAGGAAATTGCCGACGCCTGTCATCAAAGGCTGAACGCCAATACCATGCAGCGCCGAACCACAGAAGACGGGCTGGATCGTGCGGTCAATACAGCCCTTTCGCAGCGCCGCCAGCACCACTTCGCGAGGCACTTCCTTTTCCTCCATGGCCAGCGTCATCGCCTCTTCGCTGAGTTCGTAGACGACTTCCATCAACTGCTCACGCCAGATCGCGGCATCGTCACGAAGTTCGTCGGGCAGGCCGACTTCCGTCACGGTCTTGCCCTCGGTCTCGGGATCGAACTGCAACAGTTTCATGTCGATCAGATCGATCACACCACGAAACGGATCGGCAACATGCGTGGGCCCTTGGCCCACGGGGATCTCAACGGCGACGGGACGACCCCCCAAGCGTGGTCCGATATCGCCGAAGACATCATCAAAGCTAGCGCCCTCGCGGTCCATTTTGTTGATGAACACGATCCGCGGGACTTCGTACCGATCGGCTTGCCGCCACACGGTTTCGCTCTGGGCTTCGACGCCCTCGCGAGCCGAGAAGACAACGACGGCTCCATCGAGAACGCGAAGGCAACGTTCGACTTCGGCAGTAAAATCAACGTGTCCCGGCGTGTCGAGCAAGTTGACGTTATAGTCGCCCCACTTGTACTTCACACACGCACTGAAAATGGTAATCCCGCGTTCCTGTTCCTCGGGATCGTCATCAGTATCGGTGGTGCCGTGATCGACGCGGCCGACCCGGTGCTTTTGGCCGCTGAGGTAGAGCATTCGCTCCGTGACAGTGGTTTTTCCTGCGTCAATATGAGCGATAATGCCGATATTGCGAAGCTTGGATATGTCGGCGACCATGGAAGAAAAAGCTTTTAGCGGCTAGCTACTAGCTATTAGCGTTGAGCCATTAGCTGTGAGCATTTTTCGAAGGAGAGAAAAGCAAACGGTAGAACGAGATTGCCAAGCAGCAATCAAATAAAAACGCTGCCAACCCATCGAAGGATCACCAGCGTTCAACGTGATTTCCGGACGCATTTGCACCCGCGAGTCAAGAATCCAAGAGCTAGCAGCCAATCGCTAGCAGCCTTCTTCCTACCAAGCGAAGTGGGCGAAAGCCTTGTTGGCGTCGGCCATGCGGTGCGTATTCTCGCGGCGGGTGTAGGCAGCACCTTCTTTCTTAAACCCAGCCAAAAATTCGTCAGCGAGTTTCAGGTGCATCGGGCGGCCCTTCTTGTCGCGAACGGCCATCAGGATCCAGCGGATCGCGAGGCTTTGCTGGCGAGCCTTGTTGACCTGCATCGGCACCTGATAGCTAGCACCACCCACCCGCTTGCTACGGACTTCGATGTGCGGCTTGATGTTTTCCAAGGCGATTTCGAAAATTTCAAACGGGGTTTCTTCCCCTTCGTGCCGCTTCCCGATTTCTTCGAGCGCATCGTAGAAAACGCGTTGGGCAGTCGTCTTTTTGCCGTCGAGCATCAGGCAATTGATGAACTTGCTCGCCAACAGCGACTGATGCCGTGGGTCGCCCTTAAGCTGCGAGCGACTGGAAGTGATTCGTCCCATGAAAGTGCGTCGGTTGAAAGAGAGTGTTTTGAAGGGGGAGTGGGGCGTGTCGAGCACGCTGGGTTACGTTGTCGCAATCCGGAATAAGTGGGCGAAAATTATTTTTTCGCACCGTAGCGACTGCGAGACTGCTTGCGACCATCGACACCGAGAGCGTCACGTGATCCGCGAACGACTTGGTAACGCACACCTGGCAAATCGCGAACACGACCACCGCGAACGAGCACGATCGAGTGCTCCTGCAAGTTGTGGCCTTCGCCGGGGATGTACACCGTGACTTCTTTGCCGTTGCTCAACCGCACCCGCGTGATTTTTCGTAGGGCCGAGTTCGGCTTTTTCGGAGTCATCGTGCGAACTTGCAGGCAAACACCCTGTTTTTGCGGGCATTTTTCGAGAACCGGTGACTTGCTCTGGCTCTTCTTGAGCTTGCGATTCTTGCGGACGAGCTGGTTGATTGTGGGCATAAATGCAGTCGAAACGTAAGATCGCCGAGGCGATCGAGAACGAAAGGGTGACACAGGCGACGGATTTGCTGCTTGAACAAACCCACGCGGCAAGAGGCGAAGTATCGCGTGTGAGGCAGATTTGTCAAGTCCGAACCCAGCGAGAGATTTTTCGCACTCTGGAGTTCTCTTTTAGCCCTCGTGAAACTCGGCGTGGAACCGTTACACTGGTGGCGCAAATACACACTTCAACCCACCAAGGTCGACCGCACATGAGTCAACGAAAAGGAAGTCAATTCGCTGGATTGGCCGTCGCTATCATTACCCCGTTTCGCGATAATCAGCTCGATGTGGCACGGTTGCGCGAGCAAATCGAGTTTCAAATTGACGCCGGTACGAACTGCATCGTGCCCGCTGGTACGACAGGTGAATCGCCGACGCTATCGCACGATGAGCACGAACGCGTGATCGCCGAAACGATTTCCTGCGTGGCGGGCCGCGTGAAAGTCATGGCGGGAGCGGGCAGCAACAACACAGCCGAAGCCCTGCGGCTCTCCCGCCGAGCTGCGGCCGAGGGGGCCGACGCGGTGCTGCAGGTCGCGCCCTACTACAACAAGCCGACTCAAGAGGGCATGTTCCAACACTTTCGAGCGATCGCGGAAGAAGTCGATATTCCCGTCTGCGTGTACAATATTCCTGGACGAACCGCTAAAAACATTGAAGTCGAAACGATCCAGCGGCTCGCCGAACTTCCAGGTATCACGATGGTCAAGGAAGCGACGGGGTCGCTCGACCAATGTTCTGCCATCTTGGGAACCACCGATTTGACTGTTCTATCGGGCGACGATTCGCTGACTTTGCCGATGATGAGCGTCGGTGCCGAAGGCGTGATCTCAGTCGCTGGGAATGTCGTCCCGAGTGTGATGCTGGAGTTAGTTCGCGCCGCAGCGGATGGCGATTACACGACTGCCGCCGAGCTGCATCATCGTTTGTATGCCTTCTGCAGCACGATGCTGGGCCTCTCGACCAACCCGATCCCGGTCAAAGCCGCCATGGAAATGCTCGGCCGCGACACCGGTGAGCTGCGGTTGCCGATGGTTGCGTTGGACGAAGCGGGTCGCAGCGTACTGCAGGAAACGCTTCTTCGATTCGGCATCGGTTCGGCGGTGGTGTGATCGCCGCGAGTTGGAGCATCTCGGCGGGCGCGGGCGTCCGCCGACCGGTGAGCCAGCGGCTCCGACCGCACCGGCCCCACGGAAAAAATGGGAAGCGAAACGCGGGCCGGGGCGCCGCGGCTATAATAGGCAGTTGCCGAATTCCTTTTTTTCAGGCATGCACTCCTCACCCTCACCCTCGCTGCTCATCATGATTTCAAATCGCCTCCTCCCTTGTTTGCTCCTGGCCGCTCCTGCGCTGCTGAGCATGTCGGCTGACGCAGCCGGTGACGACGCCGCCAACACGAGCTCCCAATTTCGCAAAGAAACGTTTGTTAGCTCGGAAGGCCGCGAGCTGAAGTACCGCATCCATGTGCCTGGATCAGCCGACGACGATACGAACTTCCCGTTGGTGCTGTTCCTGCACGGCGCGGGGGAACGTGGAAATGACAACGAAGCTCAGCTCAAACATGGCGTCACGGAGTTTTTAACAAAAGGGCGCGCTGAAGCAGTTCCCGGCGATTATCATTGCGCCGCAGTGCCCGCCAGACATGAGGTGGGTCGACGCAGAATGGTCGCAAGTCGATGGAACGGGCACATTCATGTCCTCGCCGTCGCCGACTATGAAGATGGTCTTCGAGTTACTGGACCAAATCGTGGCTGGCGGCAACGTCGATCCTTCGCGATTGTACGTAACCGGTTTATCCATGGGCGGCTTCGGAAGTTGGTATGCGGCGGCTGAATATCGCGTGTTGGCCAGCGGCGATCCTGACCCTGCGACGCACAGCGGTTTCGCCGCCATGATTGCGATCTGCGGCGGCGGCGATCCAAGCTGGGCCGATCGCTACGACCCCGTCAGTGTATGGGCCGTTCACGGCGATGCAGACACCTCCGTCCCCGTCGGGCGCAGCCGAAAGATGATCTGCGCCCTCGTTAACGGCGGTCATCCAGGAGAAATTCGGTACACCGAGCTTGCCGGCGTCAGCCACGATAGCTGGACGCAAACATACGCCCATGACGAAACCTACCGCTGGCTGTTCTCGCAAAAGCGATAGTCTGTCACCGCCGCCCATAACTCACGTCAACAGGAAACGACATGGGTGAATTTGCCAGCGAATCAACGGACGAGCACTCTTGTAAGCAAATCCAAGACGTGGAGGTGTGGCACGCTCCTGCAGCGCTGGAGCAACCGGGCGCTACGGAGATTTACTGCGAGCGTTTGCTGCTGGCTGACGAGCGAGCGCGGGCCGATCGCTTTCGCATCGCCTCGGCTCGTCACCAGCATATCGTCGGTCGGGGGATGGCGCGTACGCTGCTTGCCGCGGGGCACTGCGAGCCCCACGAGATTAGCTTTCGTGTGCTCGATCATGGCAAACCGATTATGGCTTCACCGCTCAACGCCTGCCGAGCATTCAACATCGCTCATACCCGAGGGCTCGTTTTGTGTGGCCTGGGGCCAGCTCAACACTGGCTAGGTGTCGACGTCGAGTGGATGGATCGCCGCACCGATCCGGAACTGGCACGTCGGTACTTTGCCCCTGAGGAAATTCGCCAGCTCGATGCGACCGGTCATACTGACGAGAGACGTGAATTGTTTTTGAGATTGTGGACACTCAAGGAAGCGTTCATTAAAGCGATCGGCACCGGTATGTACACGCCGCTGGATCAGTTCGCCTTCGAGGACGCCGCTAGCAATCGGCCGCGATTGACGGTGCGTGACCCAGAACTATTGCGGACCCGGCGCTGGCAATTCCAAACTTTTGTGCCACGACCCGGCTTTGTTGCTGCCATCGCGGTGGGAGTGACAGGGGAGTCGGGCACGCCGCAGAACGAGCGACCGCGACTGAAACTTAGCGATTTCGAGCGTTACGTCCGCTGAGTGACTAGCCACGGGCGGACCTCAGCGGCGAGGAAAAACGACCCGCAAATGATCACGATTCCATCTCGTCCTGCCTGCTCCATCGCGGTTTGGCAGGCAGCCAGCGGATCCTCGTTGATCGTGAACCAATCTTTCGCCAACGCATTTGTCGATGACGCTTTTCGGGCCAGTTCAGCGAGCGTTTCAACCGGGACAAATCGGGGGTTTCCGTGGTAGCGTGTCAGCACGACATTATCGAGGCAATCACCCAGCAGATCGAGCATCGTGGCGCCGTCCTTGTCGACGCTGGTGCCGAACACTCCGATGATTTTCCGTCCCGCAAATCGTTTTTTAATGACCTCGACAAGTGCTGTGATCGAATCCGGATTGTGAGCGGCATCGAGTATCACCGTCCCGGCGTGCGGGAGATCGAACCGCTCCAGACGAGCTTCGATTTGGACGTGGGCCAGCGCGTCGAGCACAGCGTCGCTTAGCGAGACGCCGAGCTGATCAACGCCCATCAGGGCGATGGCCGCATTGCTGGCTTGATGCTCGCCTTCGAGCTTCAGGCGGACACGCACGGTAGGTGACGTTAATGTTTCGTTGCTATTTTCGCGAACGAGTTCGAAGGCATTGCCCCACTGCGCCGCAGGCGTGCCTTGGCCAGTCGCCTCGTCGGCCAGGATTTTCAATTGAAAGTCACGCCCCAGTTCGAGTAGTGGCGCACCGACTTCTGCCGCCCTGTGCCGGATCACCTCCCGAGCGGCAGGTCGCCTGACGCTGCTAATTGCCGGGACATTAGGCTTCAAGATGCCTGCCTTTTCTTTCGCGATGAGTTCGACCGTATCGCCGAGAACGTGTTGATGGTCCAGCCCAATGCTGGTCAGCAGAGTCACCTCACTTTGAAAAACATTCGTGCTGTCCAGTCGTCCGCCCAGCCCCGTTTCGAGTACCCAGTAGTCGCACTCACAGCGGTGAAAATGCTCGATCGCGATCGCGGTCGTCAGTTCGAAAAACGACGGACCGCCGATACTCTCGCAGGACATGGCATCGACAACCGTTCGCATGGAATCGACCAGTTCGGTCATTTGGCGGCGTGAGGCGGGACTCCCGTTGACGCGGAAACGCTCCTCCAAGTCCACGAGGTGGGGCGAGGTATAGAGGCCGACTCGGTGCCCTGCCGCGGCCAGCATCGTGGCGGTCATCGTGGCAACCGAGCCTTTGCCCTTGGTGCCCGCAACGTGCACGATTCTTGCTTTCGTGCTCGATCCCACCGTCCTCGGCCCTGCAGTCTCGCGTACCGAAGTTTGGTTCTGACTGCTTTGATCGCGATCCGACCTGCAGAGATATTGAGCGTGGCCCAGCCGTGTCACCAAATCCCGCATTCGGTCGAGCGTAAAGCGATACCGCGAACCGGATCGTGCTAGCCGCTCGTAGTCAATACGGTCGTACAGCCAGCGTGTCGCTGCATCGTAAGCGGCGGGAACATCGGCAGCGGAGTCATAGGCGGCCAATTTCGAGGTCGACATAGCAGGAAACGACGCAGGAGTGATGTGTGCGAGCAGCGGGATCTGCATTGTAGCGTGCCCAGCCGACTTGCCACCCGACCCTCGATTTGAACATCAACAAAATTGCGAACCGTTTCGAGGCATCCGCCGTAGCGATCGGTCTCCCCTTGTCAAGTTTTTCTTCCCCATCCGTCGGGATCATTATTTTCGTGGATACCGATACCAGCACGGCCATCGTTCAGCCGTCCGCCGAGACCGCACCAACCGCTGCCAAATCGTCCGAAAACGTGGTCATCGAGACCCGCAACCTCAGTAAAATCTATCGAGACTTTTGGGGGCGGAAAAAAGTTCATGCACTTAAATCGCTGGACATCGAAGTCCGACCGGGAGAGATCTTCGGTCTCCTCGGCCCCAACGGCAGTGGGAAGTCGACGACAATCAAGCTGATTCTGGGGCTGTTGTTCCCCACGAGCGGACGGGTGTTGGTGTTCGACAAAGACGCCAGTGAAACGAGTAAGAACGAACGGATCGGGTATCTGCCCGAAGAATCCTACCTGTACAAATTCCTGACCGCAGAAGAAACACTCGATTTCTATGGGCGGCTGTTCGATTTGTCCGCAGCGGTGCGTCGCGAGCGTGTCCAGCAACTGATCGAGATGGTCGGATTGCAAGGGGCCAAGCACCGGCAGTTGAAAGAGTACTCCAAGGGCATGACCCGCCGCGTCGGTCTGGCCCAGGCATTGATCAACGATCCGGATCTCATTCTGCTTGACGAGCCCACCACTGGGCTTGATCCAATCGGTACGCGAGAGATGAAGGACCTCATTCTCGGTTTGCGTGATCGGGGCAAGACCGTACTGCTGTGTTCTCACCAGCTCGCCGACGTTCAAGACGTCTGCGACCGCGTGGCGATCCTGCACCAGGGCGAATTGAAGGAACTTGGTCGCGTGTCGGACCTGTTGAAGGTTCAGGACGTGACGGAGGTTCATGCCACAGGCCTCGACGACGACGCGAAACGCGAAATCGCGGAGGTCATTTCCCGGCATGGCGGCACGCTTCAATCGATCGACAATCCGACCGCCACCATGGAGGACTTGTTCTTGAACATCGTTCGCGAAAGCGAAGCACGTCCGGGTGCCCGGAGAGTGTCCCAGTCGGTGGATGCCAATGCGACTTCGGCAGGCTCGACGAATGACGGGGAGCAAGTATGAATTTGCAGCCTGAGGACTTCTGGTCCTTCTCCGAATGGTTCTTTGGTCCTGACGGCAAATTCCTTGAAAGCGCCGCGTTGAAAGGCATCGTGCTAGCGGTGCTGGGGATCGTCCTTGGCTTAATCGTCGGCTATGTGCTCTCGGCATCCCGGTATGGGTCGGGTGAAGGTTTCTTCGCCGTGGCTCGCTCGGTTCGCGATCTGTTTCGATTCGATCTACCAGGCACACGCCCCCGCCGGATCTTGGCGTTGGCGGGGCTCGCCTTTCGAGAAGCACTTCGGCGAAAGGTGCTGTATGTCGTCGGGTTGTTTGTGGTCATACTGTTGCTCGCCGGTTGGTATTTGAACCCGCAAAGCGACGATCCGGCACGCCTGTATATTAGCTTCGTGCTGACGGCGACCAACTACCTTGTGCTGGCATTGGCGCTCTTCATCAGTTCGTTCTCAATACCGGAGGACATCAAGAACAAGACGCTCTATACGATCGTCACCAAGCCGGTTCGGGCAACCGAAATCGTGCTCGGGCGGATGCTTGGATTTGTCGCGATGGGCACGGTGATTCTGATCCCCATGGGGCTGCTCAGCTATGTCTTCGTCACCCGCGGACTTGATCACACGCATGAAACGGTTGCCGACGTGCGGGAGCTCGACTCGGGTGGATTCGAAGGCGAGACGGATTACCAGCAGTTCCACTCGCACCCGTTCACGCTGGATGAAAATGGTATCGGTGCCACCGACATGGTCCGGGGTCACCGGCACTTAGTCACCCGCAACCCAGATGGCAGTTTTGAGATTGGTGAACCGACTGGTGATCTTCGCGCTCGCGTGCCATCCTATGGTAGTTTGGTGTTTCGCGATCGCGCCGGCGATTTGCAAGAACACGGCATTGACGTTGGTAACGAACAGATGTCGGGCGGCTACGGCAGCGCCGGTATTTCACGCTTGATCGGTGTGTCCAAAGGCAGTCGCAAGATTGAGCATGGGTACGTCGAAGGCGGCGGCCTCGGGACGGCGGAGTACACGTTCTCCGACGTTACTCCGGACCGCTATCCCACGATGATTCCAGTCGATTTGACTCTCCGCGCCTATCGCTCGTACAAGGGCAATATCGAAAAGGGGATTCGTGGATCGATTACCATGAAGCATCCGAGCAAGCCAATCGAAAGCAATCCGATTGGTTTTACCGTCAACGAATACGAAGTCGATCAGAAGACCCTGCCGCTGGAGATGGAAGGTACCGACGGCACAACGACTCGCATGCTGAATGTGTTCGAGGACCTGGTCGACGAGAACGGACAAATGACCGTGATTGTTCGCTGCCTCGACGATGCCCAGTACCTTGGAATGACACCTGCGAGCGTCTACTTGCGGCCAACCGACCATGCCTTCGCTTGGAACCTGACCAAGGCATACATCTCGATCTGGTTGCAGATGGTCATGGTGACGGCATTCGGAGTGATGTTCAGTACATTTTTGACGGGACCGGTCGCCATGGTAGCCACGGCGGTGTGCGTGTTGCTCGGCTTTTCGGCCGAACAGATTTATAGCACGCGGTACTACATCGACATCGGGCAGAGTGCCGGTGGCGGCCCCATCGAGTCCATTGTCCGATTGGCGAAGCAGGATGCGATGACGACTCAGCTTGACGTCGATAGCGTGACCGCGAACGTGATCAAGACGGTCGACGCGGGTATTGTTTACACGCTCGACGCGCTCGCTACTTCGCTGCCGAACCTGCCGAAAATGGTCGGGACGGCGGAATATGCGGCGTCTGGATTCGATATCTTTGGGGCGCTACTTGGGCGATACGGGGTCGCGACCCTGGGATACGTTATGCTCGCCTTTTTAATCAGTTATTTTACTTTGAAAGCACGTGAGATCGCGGCATGAATCGCAGGACTCAGTTTCGTCGAAAACTCATCTATCTCGCCGTCTTGGTCGTGATGTTGATCCCGCTTTATCTGCTCGGCCAGCCCGCTGGTGGAGGTGGCGATGGTGGTGGACGACTGGCGCAGATGCGTGACACCTTTGACATCTCCGAGAGCGACCTGGGTGAAATCAGTCCAGCGAGCGAAACGATGAAACTCGCTTCACTCGGAATGCGCGGCGTGGCGGCATCGATGCTATGGAAGAAATCGCACGAGTACCACGTTTTACACGAATGGGATCGGCTCAAAGCGACGCTGAACAACATTCTGCTACTCCAGCCTCACTTCGACAAAGTCTGGGAGTTTCAAGCTCACAACTTGGCGTACAATGTTTCGACCGAGTTCGATGATTATCGCCAGCGGTACGAAATGGTGCGTGAAGGCACTGAGTTCCTGACCAAGGGAGTGCGTCAAAATACGAAGGCACCACGGCTGATCTGGTACACGGGCTGGTTCTACGGCTCGAAGCTCGGGACGTCCGACGAGAAGCGTCAATTCCGGCGACTTTTCGCTGACGACGAAGTCCTACACAAGAGCCTGCTCGAAGAGGGCATTCCGATTGACGGGCCCGAAGCGCTCGGGCCCTATCACAAACCTGACAACTGGCTGGTCGGTCGCTTGTGGCTTAACTCCGGTTATGACTTGGTTGAAGCTGGTGTTCCGATTCGCCGCCAGACCCCAATCAATTTCTACGAGACCGGCCCGAAATGGCGAATCCGCTTTGCCGAAGCCATTGAAAAAGAAGGAGTCCTCAACGATCAAGCGAGAGAAGCGTGGCAGCGAGCATACGAAGACTGGCAGGTCCTTGGCAATCGCTCCGTACCGACGACTTCATCGTTCACGATCAAACTCGGACAGATCGATGAGCTGCTACGCCGGCGCGCCGAGACCGTTGCCGAGCTTCGTGAACTCACTGGCGACGTCTATAAGCGCGCTGAACGAAAACTGATCAATTCCTTCGATCCTGTCGCCAAAGATGCGTTGATGACACCTCCCGAGAAACGCACCAAGTCGCAACAGTCCATCGCCGAAAAGAATATGAGCCAGATTGAGCCAAATCTCGACGACGTCGCTCGCGATGCCGACGCGAGCGTGCGGGCGCGCTCTCCAACTCGTCGAAACGGTCAAGGATCTCGATGAACGCATCATCAAGACCGAAGGTCACCGGAAACAAATCAACTATCCCTACTGGGAAACGCTCACGCAGGCCGAACAAGAGGAAAGAACCGTCAATGCACGAAGACTCGTCTTCGAAGCCAAGGAAGCCCTCAGTAAAGAAGGCCGACTCGAACGGGCAATCGAGCTGTATGAACAATCTTTCCAACAATGGGCCGAAATCTTTGATGACTATCCAATTCTCGTGATCGACACGAGTGCCGAAGACCTTTACGAGTCCGTTCAAGAGTACATGAAAGCCATCGATTCGAATGAACTTCCCGAAGATTTCCCGCTGAGAACCTTTGTCGAAATGATGGGCCAATACGGAAACGTCGACGCCACCGTCTACGAAGAAGTTCGTAATACCCAGCGTGACAAGCTCGAGGCCCGGAAAGCAGAACTCGCCGAGGAAGAGCGTCAGCGTGAAGAAGAGCTGATGGAGGCACAGAAAGAAGAGGAGGAAAAGGCAGAAGCACAAAATGCAGAAAAGGAGACGGCCGCCACTGAGAAGATGGACGCTGAGAATGTGGACGTCGAAAAGAAGGGTCTTGAGCCGGCCGATGGAAGTACGAAGGAAGCTGACATGGCAGGCGGCGAACAGGATGATGCTGAACCCAACGAAACAAAGCCATCTGCGAAACCCGAGCAATCGTCTGCTGAGGCAAATGACAAGTGATCCCTCGCTAGCGTCCTGAGTTACTTACTTTCGCTTTGAAACCCTATCAGCAAATCGATTGACAAACCGCTCGTTTGGGGCAAGTACTGAATAACCGTATGTATGCGATTGTCTTAGAGCCTATCCGGCGAGGCCGCTAAAAACGTTGGAAAACGATGCGTCTCCAAAGGGTCAGACCCCTTTTCGGATAGGCTCTTAGTTTCTGCGACCGGCGCACGCTTCCGTCGGATGAGCTTAAGTTGGTCGTCTTAAAAGCCTTCGGCCTGGAGGAATCGTTCAATCCGCGCATGCACCTTGGGCTGCATGATCACACTGAGGTGTGTGGCGGCAACTCGCTCCGCTGTTATCTGGGGCAGGTCAGTGAGATCAATGGCGCGGACGCCGAGATCAATTTTTGCCCAGATCACTAAGCGGCGGACACGGGGGTCGCAATCGAGATTTTCGCACGCACGTTTTGCGTCGGCGATGATCGCGATTTCAGGAATAAAGTCACCGCCGAGATAATGTATTGCCTGGATAATGCAGCCGCTGTGCATGACCGGAGCGATGGATGCCAATGCGGCTACGCGATGACCGGGTGTTTGTACGATGGCTCGCCGTGCAATCCAATCCCCAAAACTGTGCGTGATGATCGCGAGCTGCGCGCCACTGCCATCGTCGCGGATCCAGTCAGATAGTCTCGCGACGCTGGAGTCGACATCGCGAAAGATGTAACGATCACGCCAGACGTCGACATGGCCCCAATGTTGGCGAAGCCGATGTCGCAGCGGCCACATTGCGAGTCGAGGTTCGAGCAGACCCGTTATCAGCAGGATGCGTTGAATGGCGGCAGGTTGCTCAGGCATCGATTTTAAATTTGCGAATAGTGGATCTTGAGAAAGATCCTACCATGACAAACCACTACGGAGCCGTGAAGAAGCTTGCCAGTGGGGCTCGCAATGAACGACCTTTCCGAGGCGATTTGTTTTCGCGAACCTCACCGTTGCGGTCAATCCTACCCGAAAACACTTGCAGCGTTGTCGAGGTAGCCTGACCGCCGTCATCATCATGACCGGGCTGCGAGTCATCGTCAAAACGCTCGTCGTCACTATCTTTGCCAGCGGCGATCATTTCGTCAGCCGATATCAGTCCATCAATAACATCGTTGCGGCGTGGCTGGCTCAAATCAGCATCGGCGACGTTCAATTCGGCTTCAAGAAACGTCCGAACACGATTGTTGGTCGCAACATTCTCTGATTTCGGTTCCGGATCGACGGCCGATGACGCATTGGAGAGATCGCGTGCGACGTTCTTCTCAAGCTCAGCTCGCAGCACGCGGACGTCGCGGGGGGCTTCGATGCCAATACGAATTTGGTTATTTCGTAGCTTAATGATCGTGATTGTCACGTCGTCGCCGATCTGGATTTTTTCATTCAGTTTTCGTGTCAGAACCAACATGGCATTCTCCTTAGTGCCCAGGTTCACATCCGCCCCGAAAGAGAGCGACGGTGAAAGCCAGGATTGAAACTCGAAAAGATGGGTAAGGTGGGGGTCGCCGAGGAAGTCCGTCGTTCCCGCGGCAACGAAAGGGGGTAGATGCAATCACGATGCCAAAGCCCCGGCGGAAAACGTGTTTTATTTCGCAACCTGTTTCTGTGAAACAACTTGCGACGATTTTCTTGTCTGGGTGTGCTGTGATTTACGTTGCAGAGAGAGAAGGAATTACAAGTTCGGTTCCCTGCTTTACAAAGCCGGGTGGCATGAAGTGCAACAAAACCGGCAGAGTCGCTATACTCTGCCAGAGCCCACACGCCCGCGAAAGGTTCGCGGGTGATCGATTGGCACTCCCCGCCGCGTCGGTAAGGGATTGAGTGTGAATCCTCGCTCAGCCATCGGGCGGGACGATTTGAATTCTTCGCAGCGAACGAAAGCGGCGCGCATGCCAACCCCGGACCTCGTGCGAGAGCACGGTTATTACCGCACGACGGCCGCCTCGCCTGAATTGCGGGTCGCCAATCCCGCATTCAATGCACAGGCATCAATCGCGATGGTGCAGCGATTCGGCGATTCGGATTTAATTGTGTTGCCCGAACTCGGTTTGACCGGCTATACCTGCGGCGATCTTTTTGCGACCGCGACATTGCTCGACGCCGCCCAGGATGCCTTGTTAGCGATCGCGCAGGAGACCCGCTCGCTACCCGGAAGCGTTGTGGTGGGCTTGCCTCTCGCGGTGGGAACGAGCGTGATGAATGTGGCGGCGATTCTCGCGCGAGGACGCGTGTGGGGAATCGTCCCCAAGACGTTCCTGCCAACGTACCGTGAGTTCTACGAAGGCCGCCATTTTCGCGCCTCTGGCGCCGGCGACCCGGCAACGGTCTCAATCAATGGCGATGATATTCCGTTTGGGACGGATCTTTTATTCCGCGACGGCGATGCGGTGATCGCAGCGGAAATTTGTGAAGATCTGTGGGTGCCGGTCCCACCGAGTTCTCACGCTGTGATCGCAGGGGCTAACGTGATCGTGAATCTATCGGCGAGCAACGAGACGGTGGGCAAGGCCCAGTGGCGACGTGATCTCGTCGTCAGCCAATCAGGACGATTAATCTGTGGTTACGTGTACGCCTCGGCGGGCGGGGGCGAGTCATCGAGCGACCTTGTCTTTGGCGGTCACTGTTTAATTGCCGAGAACGGTAGCTTGCTCGGACAATCTCGGCGCATCGGCGATGGTGAGAGTCCAATCTTACCTGAGACAACATGGTTAACGCGCGATCTCGATCTGCAGCGGCTCGCGCACGATCGCCGTGTGATCGGATCGTTCGACGATTTCCGCGATACGTTACCGCGTTCGTACCGGACGATCGACATTCCTCCACGGACAACCGACGCCGCTGGTCGAAATCCTCGTTTGCAACTGCAGCGACGCATTGAACCCCATCCTTTTGTTCCCGCTGATGCTTCGCAGCGTGAGGCTCGCTGTGCCGAAATTCTGGCGATTCAAACCGGTGGTTTGGTCAAGCGACTCTCAGGCTTGCCACCCCATCTCACGCTTTCAATCGGCGTATCCGGCGGCCTCGACAGTACACTCTCGCTGCTCGTTGCGATCGATGCCGTCGATCACTTGAAGCGTGATCGCAGCGTCATCGAGGCACTCGTGATGCCAGGGTTCGGCACGACATCGCATACCCGCGACAATGCTGTTGATCTCGTCGAGCGGTTGGGTGTGACTTGCCGTACGGTCGATATCCGGCAATTGTCACTCGACACTTTCATCGGACTGGGACACTCACCGATGGGCATTGAGGTCAGTGGCGATACGAAGATGGAAGTGTTGCAATCGGAACTGGAGTCGAGCGACGACGACGCGACGGATCTTGTGTTCGAAAACGTGCAAGCTCGGATGCGTACGTTGCTTTTGATGAGCCGGGGGTTTGTCCTAGGGACGGGTGATCTGAGTGAGCAAGCGCTGGGTTGGAGTACGTATAACGGCGACCACATGTCGATGTACAACGTCAATTGCTCAATCCCCAAAACACTCGTGAGGTATCTCGTCCGATATGTCGCCGACCATCGCTATGATGGTGAGATGCGGACGCTATTGCACGAGATTGCCGACACGCCGATTTCTCCCGAGCTGTTGCCACCGACGAGCGACGGTCAAATTCGTCAGAGTACCGAGGCCTCGCTTGGTCCGTATGAACTCCACGACTTCTTTCTCTACCATTTTATTCGTGGTGGCTGTGACGCAGCGAAGATGCATTTCCTCGCCTCGCAAAGCGAATTCACTCAGCCGCACACGGCCGCCGTTATTGAGCAAACATTGAGGATGTTCATCCGTCGTTTCTTTGCCAGCCAGTACAAACGCAACTGCGTGCCCGACGGGCCCAAGGTCGGTTCAGTTTCGCTATCGCCTCGCGGTGATTGGCGGATGCCATCGGATGCCTCGTTGGCTGCGTTCGAACCGAGGCGCTCGGGCATATGAAAATTTGGGTCGATGCGGATGCTGCGCCAACCGATGTTAAATCAATCGTGTTCCGCGCCGCAGCGAGATTGAACGTTGAAACAATTCTGGTCGCTAACCAAAAGATCGCAACGCCAGCAAGTACGCCCACCGCGAGGTCCGTCGTCGTGCGTGAGGGTGCTGATCAAGCGGATCGGTACATCGTCAAACATGGGCAACCCATGGAACTCGCCATTACAGCAGATTTACCCTTGGCGGCCGATCTCGTTGCCAAGGGGCTGTTCGTGATCGATCCACGCGGTGAAGAATACTCGACAGCCAACATTGCGGGTCGGCTCTCGATGCGAAATTTCATGGACACGCTCCGCGGCACCGGTGTCGTCACCAGCGGCAGCGCCCCCTACGGCGAGAAAGACAAGAAGGCCTTCGCAGCCACCTTCGATCGCTTGCTGCAAAAAGCCATACGTGCGCATCGCAAAGCCAATAACGGAGAGTCCGATTCCGACACAGCGTGATATTCCATCGGCCTCGATGTTGTTGGTGTTCGAGGTTTGACCTTCCAATAGCCGGGGCAATGCGCTCATGCGAAGAGACGTTGCTTGATCAACCGCCACAACCACAACATGCCTCCAAGAAGTCCGAGAAACGCAAGACCGAGCCACCACAGCACGTCGCCCATCAGAGCGATCGTTAGCCGCAGATCGTCGTTGTAGACTGCGTCCCAGAATATTACCGTCAACACGGCACCGGCACAGAGATATGGGCCAAAAGGGGTGGCGCGGTCGCGGGTAAAGACGAACTGTATTAGCGCGATCACCACCGCAGAGGGAATTGCCAAAAAGAAGGCGGCAATCGAGGCTTGCCAACCAAGGTAACCGCCGATCATCGCCATCAATGTCACATCGCCAAACCCCATCGCCTGAGTCTGCATCGCCCAACTACCGACCCACCGAATCGACCACACGATGCCACCGGCCACTGCAACCCCTAACAAGGAGCTGGCAAGACCCAACCAAGAGATACTGCCGATCTGATAGACGGCGAAAATCGCGATCACCCCGGCAATCCAAATCGCCGCCAGAACTCGCCAGCTGGGGTGTCGGGTGAGACGAGCAAAGAAATAAGTTACCGCTTTGGAGAATCCGCGGCGCAAAATCACCCGCCGGTCAGCTAACGCAAAACACCACAGCGACCAGATCGCCAAGCAGATCAATAGTCCCCGCCCCGTCATCCACCACGGCGATAGCCCCAAGGGATGTTGCAGCGTCACCGGAGCGATGGCACCGGGTATCGCGCCTGGCAGAAAAACAAATGGCGTGAGACTGGCAAGTATCAATGCCAAAACCGTGCCAGGAATGGTGATCAAATCGGGGATCGTGCGTTCATCAAAATCGATGAATGTCGCTGCTACCATCATCGTTAATAAAAATGCATGAACGAAAAAAAGCAGCGTCATCCAGGGGGAAAATTGAGCAACAAGGCCCGATGCCATCCCTGCGGGCAGCAATCTGCCTGCTAGCCAATAGTGATGCATTAGCGGAAATGCGATCGCCATGCCGCACTCGATCAATAGCGGCCGCATCCAGAACCCGCTACCGAATAAGGCCGACTCTCGCCGACGAAGCCCCCAGCCGAGAATGGGGACACGATCCAGCCAATTTCGTTGCGGCAACGTCGCCACGATGGAACGCTGTTTCTCATCCCACTGCCCGTCGCTTAACTGAGTCCAAGGCGAGATCGGACGCCGATACCAACACCAAGACGTGATCACATGATTGGCAATCGCACCAGCGAAAACCCCGAGCATCGCAAGAATCAAGGTCATCGCCGGCTCAGAAAGACTCATCCAAGTCGTGATGGGGACGTCGAGTGGTCCGAGATTCATGGAACTTTTGGTAAACGAGGGTTGAGAAGGTGAGGGTCTGCGGGGCTGGCGTGCGAGTTAAAAATAGCAGTGACATCTGTCCGCGAAAGCCCCTCATCGGTTCAGCATCGAGCAACGCCGCCCTCGTAGCTAGGTTGGTGACATGCCAGCTCTGACGGACGGAGCCGTCAGGCTACAATGTCGACTGACGGCTCCGCCCGTCGCGAGGTCCAGAATACCCTCAACCGCGTCGACATTGTTCTCTCGTCGCTGTTAGACTGGTCAGAGCAACGCCGCCGTTGCCGGCCATGCCGACGTATTCGGATGCGATCACCTGGCGAGACCAAATCACTGCACCCACAACACTGAAAAGAACGAGCGATCCATATGTCGTCAAGATTTATCAACTCAACCGTAATGCGGTCGTGTCGCCTCGTGATCCTCTTTGCGGTTTCATCTGCCGTCACGTTCGCGGACGATTGGCCGCAGTGGCAGGGCACAAACCGCGACGCCATCTCCACCGAAACGGGACTGCTGCAAGAGTGGCCCGACGGCGGACCATCGCTGGCGTGGAAGGTTGATGACCTGGGTGGTGGTGACAGCGCACCGGCGATCGCTGACGGAAAAGTGATCGGGATGAGTTCCCGCGATGGCAAAGAGATCGTTTGGGCGCTATCGGAGCAGGATGGCAGCGAGCGATGGGTCTCGGCAATTGGCGACGAAGTCCAGCAACAAATGCGGCAATCGCAGGAGGGCCCCGGCGGCACTCCTACGGTCGATGGCGAGCGAGTCTACGTGCTCGGCATGGGTGGAAGCCTCGCCTGCCTGAGCCTTGACGACGGGAAGATTATTTGGCAAAAAAACCTTGTGAGTGATTTCGGAGGCGTGATTCCCGCATGGAGCTACCGTGAATCGCCGCTGATCGACGGAGAGAAACTCATCTGCACGCCTGGCGGCAAAGATGTCACCATGGTCGCTCTCAACAAATTGACGGGTGACGTCATCTGGCAATCGAAATTGCCCGAGTCAAACCCCAGTGAGACTGCGGACGAGACATCCAGTCAAGATCGAGGAGGCCGACGGGGTGGGTCGGGTCGAGGTCGCCGCGGACCAGGAGGAACAGCCGCCTATGCATCTGCGATTGCGATCGATTTGGAAGGCCAGCGACAATACGTTCAGTTTACTGCCAAAGCTGTGATCGGAGTCGATGCAACCGACGGACGAGTTTTGTGGCAGTACAACCATCCGGCGAACGGGATGGGGATTCATTGCACCACACCGCTTTTCAAGGACGGCTTGATCTTTGCCTCCTCTGCCTACGGAGCTGGCGGCGGCGCGGTGCGGTTAACGAAAACGGTTGAAGGTGAGATCGAAGCCGACGAAGTGTATTTCACTCCCAACATGCAGAATCATCATGGTGGAACGATCGTCATTGATGACGCCCTGTACGGAGCCAACGGAGGCAACGGCGGCGGCTTTCTGAGCTGCATCGATTTCAAAACCGGTGACGTGCTGTGGCGAGATCGCGACGCTCCCAAAGGGTCTCTGGTCGTGGCCGACGGCATGCTTTATCTGCGCAGCGAAGATGGCAAAGTGATGTTGATTGAACCCTCACGCGAAGGCTTGGAAGTTCGCGGCAGCTTTGAGCAGCCCGATCGCAGCAGCGCCCCAGCCTGGGCGCATCCAGTGGTTGCGAACGGCAAGCTCTACATCCGCGACCAAGGCCTGCTCTTTTGCTACGACATTGCAGCCAAGTAGGTCCCCATTCGCTAGAAAAAGGCGAATGAATGAAAAGAGAGGAGGAGAGGCAGGGCCTATTCGGGTTAAACTTCAGTTAAGATTGTAGAGGCGTTTGCACCTGCGTCGCTGAAAATTCTCCCACCTCCTACCGGACTCCTGTCTTATGTCCCACGGTACCAAATCATCTCGCCGTGAATTTCTGACGCATGCCGCAGCCGCTACCGCCTGCATCGCCACGCCGCGCCGCGTTCTTGCCGCCCCGAATGACCGGCTCAACATCGCGTTCATTGGTGTCGGTGGCCGTGGCGGAGCGAACTTGCATACGATTGCGTCCGATGCCGGCGTCAATGTTGTTGCGTTGTGCGATGTCAACGGCAATAACTTGGCAAGTGCTGCCGAAAAATTCCCGAAAGCTCGCCGGTACGAAGACTTTCGCAATTTGTATGACAAGACTGATGACATCGACGCGGTGGTGGTTTCCACCAGTGAACACACTCATGCCTACGCAACGATGCCCGCATTGAAGGCAGGCAAGCATGTCTATTGTGAAAAGCCGCTCACCCATAATGTGCACGAGTCACGCGCGATCACCAAAGCGGCAGCGGAGGCGGGCGTGGTCACTCAAATGGGAACTCAAATTCACGCCGGAAATAACTATCACCGGGTGGTCGAACTGATTCAAACCGGGGCCATTGGTGATGTCAGCGAAGCGCACACCTGGGTGGGGCGAACCTGGGGTTTACAGAGTCCTGAAGAGGCGGAAGCCAACGGTGACATTGTCTCGGTCCAGAACCGGCCGACCCAATCGATGACCCCACCGGACTATTTGAACTGGGATCTTTGGCTCGGCCCAGCACCCTATCGTCCCTACAACGATGTCTACTTCCCAGGTCCGAAATGGTACCGCTGGTGGGATTTTGGTAACGGGACGATGAGTGATTTGGGTAGCCACTGGAACGATTTGCCCTACTGGGCGCTCCAGCTCGATGCCCCTTACCGGGTCGAAGCGTTTGGTGACAAGCCGCATCCAGAAATCGCACCGGCATCGATGTCAGCGGTCTACAGTTACGGATCACGCGGCAAAATGCCGCCGGTCACTCACACCTGGTACCAAGGCACACACAAACCGGAGATGTGGAAAGAGCGGCAAATCCCTCAGTGGGGCAGCGGCACCCTGTTTGTCGGTGACAAGGGCATGCTGCTCTCGGACTATAGCAAGCATCTGCTCTTGCCCGAAGCGGATTTTAAAGACTTTGAACCACCCGAGCAGTTTGTTCCGGATTCGCCGGGGCACCATCAGCAGTGGCTCGACGCGATCCGCGGTCAGGGGAACACGGCGAGTCCATTCAGCTATGCGGGCCCCTTGACCGAAGCGAACCATTTGGGCAACGTCGCGTTCCGAGTCGGCCAAGCAATCGATTGGGATGCTGCGACAATGAAAGTGACCAACGCGGACGCGGAACGCTTCTTGCAGAAACTCAATCCGCGTGCAGGGTGGAACTGGTCATAAAATACATTCTGATCATCGGTTGGATGCGAGCTGGTTAAGGTAGCGATTTTTTAGAACCCGCGTTGCAGCCCGGGTGTGATGTCGAGAGCGAGGGTGGCGAAGTCGTTACGGTCGATTTGTTTCCAAGCGATCGCGCCCATGACTGCATTGTCTGTGCAGAGTTCCGGTGGTGCGATCACGACTTCGAAGCCATCTTGCTCGCCGGCAGCTGCGAGGTCACGACGCAGCCGCTGATTTGCGGCGACGCCGCCTCCGACCAAGAGGCGCCGCACACCGCAGCCGGCAATCGCCTTTCGCGTTTTCGCCACCAGCACGTCGACGACCGCTGCTTCGAACGAGGCACACACGTCGGCTTTGACTTTGTCACTCAGCTCCAGCGTTGAAAAATCTTGCCGACCGGGGCCGACGATGGCGTATCGCACAGCTGTTTTTAAACCGCTGAAGCTGAAATCATGCGAGCCATCGTGCTGTTTCGAACGAGGGAACGCAAACGCTTGGTCGTTGCCCCGAGCGGCCCAGCGAGCGACCTCCACGCCGCCGGGAAATCCTAGCGATAGCATTGCGGCGACTTTGTCGAAGGCTTCCCCAGCGGCGTCGTCGATCGTGCCGCCGAGGTATTTTAGCTCGACGGGGTCGTGACAGAGGTACAAAGTTGTGTGTCCGCCACTGACGATCAAGCCTACCGCGGGATAAACATCGACGGCGGGGCGACTGAGCTGACACGCGTACAGGTGCGCATGTAAATGGTTAACGGCGACGAGTGGTTTCTGCCAAGCCATGGCCAGTGACTTGGCGGCGACGACGCCAACGAGCAGCGAGCCAGCGAGTCCGGGGCGATCGGCGACAGCGATGGCATGAAGGTCACGACCGCAGACACCAGCATGGGTCAGGGCGGTGTCGATGACAGGCAAGATCCGTTCGAGGTGCGCCCGGGCGGCGATCTCGGGCACGACACCGCCAAAACGTTCGTGCAGTTTTTCTTGAGTGGCGATGCACTCGCCGAGCACACGACCGCCTCGGCTAACCACGGCGGCCGCTGTCTCGTCACAAGTTGACTCGATCGCCAACAACATCTCGTCATCTCGATCGGCCAACTTAGAACTCCACCGTGTCCATGACGTTGTACGTCGGGCCGCGTTTTTCGAGAAAACTACCGATGACCTGCACGCTATCGACGGTCATCTCGCCCAGCGGATCGCTTTCGTGACGCGCCCATCGATCGATTGCTTGCTGTGACAGTCGCCGACTGCCGCTGCGGGCTCGGCCGAGAGTCAGATGGGGGACGTAATCACGGGGTTCACGTTTGAATCCCATATCAGCGTAACGATCTTCGAGTTGGCGAACCACGTTCGCCAGCGTATGGGTCGGATCGTCGATGGAAACGGTCAGAATGCGAGCCCGGTCCTGATCGGGCAAAAAGCCCGCACCCGTAAAAACGAGTGGAAATGGGTCTAATGGCTCGCAAACTTCCTCTAATACGTCGCAGACTCGTGGGATTTCGACGTTATCGACTTCGCCTAAAAACTTGAGCGTCAGATGTAAATTGTCTTCTGGAACCCACTTAATACCCATCGCGGAAACGGGCGTTTCCGGCGACACTGGGGGCCGATTCTCCGCCGGACTTTTTCCCGTTGGGCGATTCAATGTTCCCGCCCCCTCTTTCATTTCGCGAATCCACTGCGACGCACTTCGGGCGAGCGGTGAGGGCAACGGGATGGCGAGAAAGGTTCGAATGGTTTTCATGATGGATAGTTGTACGACAAACGGCTCGATTGCCCAAGCGTCGCGCACCGCGACTTTCAGATCTGCTGGGGTGGCAGCCATTCCTACGACCGTGGCGGCCAATCCCCGCTGGCTCACCGAGTTTTTCATACCCGCCTTCCAGCAACATCGGCTCCTCCGGGGAGGCCATTTGCAGACGCTGATTGGTGCTCGGATGGGTCATGCCGACCATCCCAATGAGTCCACCCATCGTCGTCACCAAATTCCGCTGACCGATGGTGACACCCTGGTCGTTCATGACGACGAGCCACCGACCTGGACGCCCGCTAAAGGGTCGGTGCTGCTGCTGCATGGGATCTGCGGCTGTCATACGGCGGGATACATGGTGCGATTTCAGCGGCGACTCAACGAGCAGGGGATTCGCACGTTTCGGTTGGACATGCGAGGCTGTGGCGATTCAGCCCCGCTATGCCGGACGATTACGCACGCCGGTCGGAGCGAGGACGTCCTGGCGGCGATCGAGTTTGTCGCGGGCGAGGTAGATGATTCGGCCAGTCCGATCGGTGCGCTCGGGGTATCGCTCGGGGCGAATCAATTGCTGCTCGCCGCCGGCCGGATCGGCAGTGGGACGCAAGCGACCCCGACTCATTGGAATCGCGTGGGTCCGCTGCTCGCGATCGCACCACCGATTGACTTGCAAATGTGTAGCGACGCGATGGAGTCGGCAAAACTGCGGTTCTATAACTGGTACTTCATCAAACACCTGCTTCGCCGCGCCTCGCCACAGCTTCGTGCGCGAGCCGATTATCAAGAAATGTTGCGCCTGCCGAAGCCGAAAACGCTGCGGCAATTCGATCGCCAGTTCACCGCGCCGCTCGCTGGTTTTGAAAGCGAGCGTGATTATTATGGAGCATCCTCAGCAAGCACGGTCGCTCATGACATTGACGTCCCCACGCTGATCGTGACATCGGCGGACGATCCACTCGTACCGGTGGATTCGTTTGTGAAGCTGCAGGAACGCCTGGGCAGTCACGCGGACAAGGCGGGGAAAGTGCGAGTTCACATCTCCCCGGCAGGCGGCCACCACGGATTCATGCAGCGTGACCGCACCGGCTGGACGGATGACCTGGTGAGCGACTTTTTTGGCAGTGCGTTTGCAAACTCGGTTTCGCGATAGCCTCGCACCAGCAAGGAAGTCGTGTATAACTTGTCGAGTCCGTCTCCCCCAAGAAAAAGACCTTCCGTTTGACCCCGACGCCTCCACGACGACCTGCCGCGATGGCGTTCATTTTATTGACGCTGCTGATCGATATTTTGGCGATTGGGATCATCATTCCGGTGCTGCCTGAATTGGTCAAAACCTTCGTCGGTGGCGACGAGTCGGCGGCCGGGTGGTATGTGGGTATCATCGCGGCAACCTATTCGATGATGCAGTTCTTTTGCGCCCCGCTGTTGGGCGCACTGTCGGATCGGTTTGGGCGTAGGCCCATTATTCTGGGATCACTGTTCGGGCTGGGTGTCGATTTTATCATCACCGGGCTGGCCACGTCCGTCGGTTGGCTGTTCGTGGGTCGGTTCATCGCCGGCATGATGGGCGCGAGTTTTTCGACGAGCAACGCGTACATCGCTGACGTTTCCAACGACGACAACCGAGCCCGTAATTTTGGCTTGGTGGGGATGATGTTCGGTCTGGGTTTCATCATCGGGCCGGCATTGGGCGGCGTGCTGGGTGGCATTTCGTTGCGGTTGCCGTTTTTCGTGGCGGCAAGTTTGTCGCTCATCAATTGGCTCTACGGCTACTTCATCTTGCCCGAGTCACTGTCACCGGAAAAACGCAGCTCGACGATCACGCTCCGCAGCATGAATCCGTTCGGCACGATCACGCGACTGCGAGCGTATCCGATGGTTCTCGGGTTGGCGGCGGCGTTTGTGTTCAGCTCGCTCGCCCAGCGTGGTTTGGAAAACGTGTGGGTGCTATCAATGGGCTTTCGCTTCGGTTGGGGGGAACTCGCCAATGGTTTGGCCCTTTCACTGGTCGGGATCATGGCAGTGATCGTACAAGGTGGCATGGTCCGCCCCGTCATCCGTCGTTTCGGTGAGCGACGCACGTTGATGATGGCGATCACTATTTCGAGCGTCGCATTCCTGTGCTACGGGCTCGCAACTCAGGCTTGGATGATCCCCTGTATCATCGTTTTCGGTTCGCTCAGCGGTTTGTCGGGCCCAGCGATCCAGAGCCTCGTCACGAGCCGTGTGGATCCACGCGAGCAAGGCCGAGTTCAAGGGGCGTTGACGTCATTGCTCAGCCTCACGAACATCCTGGCACCGCTGATTTTCACGGCTGGCTTGTTTCGATACTTCACGCATGAAGATGTCGCGATTCGTTATAACGGCGAACCATTCGCTGGGGCACCTTTCGTGTTCGGCTCGTTTTTATTACTCGTCGCGCTGGGCATTCTATTTCGGGTGTTTCAGAAATATCCGGCTGCGTCCCAATTCGCATCAGTGTCGACCTCCGAACTGGAGACCGTGCCTCTAAGCGAGACCGTCGATCCAGGCGTTTCTGGGTAATGCGAGTCTTAGTCACCGGATGCAGCGGTTTTTTGGGCGGTGAGATCGTCCGGCAATTACTTCACCGGGGCGACGAAGTCGTCGGCTTGTCGCGGCGTGAGACACCCGAACTGGTACGATTGGGGATGGAGCACCACCGAGGCGATCTGACTGATGCCGATTACGTGCATCGCACTATCACCGACGTCGACTCGGTGATTCACACTGCCGCCGTGGCGGGCGTGTGGGGCACTTGGAGATACTTCTTCGACAACAACGTGCTCGCGACACGAAACGTTCTCACGGCCTGCCGAAACTCCGGGGTAACGAAGTGCGTGTACACGAGCAGTCCGAGTGTGACGTTCTCCGGTGGCGACCAAAGTGGGATTGATGAGTCGGTGGGCTATCCGAGCCGCTGGCTCTGCCACTATCCCCACACCAAAGCGATTGCTGAGCAAGAAGTGATCGCCGCCGACACGCCCGGCGCACTCCGCACCCTCTCGTTGCGTCCGCATTTGATCTGGGGTCAAGGAGATCCGCATCTATTACCGCGTTTGCTCGCGCGTGCCCGGGCGGGAAAGTTGCGGATTATCGGCGATGGCAAAAACCGGATCGATACAGTCCACGTCAGCAACGCCGCAGACTCGCACCTGTGTGCACTCACTGCCCTCAACGCCGCACCGGCGTCAGCAGCTGGCCGTGCCTACTTCATCACCCAAGATGAACCCGTGGAATGTTGGCCCTGGATCGCCCGGCTGTGCGAAACCTGCGGCGCCCCACCGCCGACGCGTCGTATTTCGTACCGGTCGGCCTATGCCATCGGCGCAGCCTGCGAAGCGGTCTACAAAACGCTGCACCGAACTGACGAGCCCCCCATGACACGTTTCGTAGCCGCCCAACTCGCCAAAGATCACTACTTCGACATCACCTCCGCCAAGGACCGTCTCGGCTACGCCCCTCACGTCAGCATGGAACAAGGCTTAGCCGCACTGGCGTAGGACCGGCGTCACGCCCGCCATGGCAACGAGCCGTCCGGGAGCTGGCTCTGACTATGCCCTGGCGTATCTGGATGCCGACAAGAACCCCTTGGACGGCTCGAAGACCTACAAGCTCCACCTGCCGCCCAACGTTCCCCTCAACAACTTTTGGGCGGTCACGCTCTACGACACGCAAACGGGCTCGCTTCTACAAACCAGTCAGACCTTTCCGACCATCGGCAGCCAGAGCGAAGGCTTCCAGGGAAACGAAGACGGTTCCTATGATGTCTACTTCGGACCGAAAGCTCCGGAGGGCAAGGAACTGGTTAGAAACCATCCCCGGCAAGAGCTGGTTCACAATCCTGCGGATGTACGGGCCACTGGAGCCGTGGATTCAAAAGACTTGGCGTCCAAGCGAGATCGAATTGGTGAAATAATCCGATCAATCGATTTTGAACAACGCGAGAAGTTCCTTGTCCGGAGCGGCCAGCGGATACAATTTCGCAAGCACCCCATTCATCAATACCGGAAACGAGATACCATGAAAACAAACGTCGTCGCTTGCGCTGCTCTCGCAGCCGTCACGCTCACGTTCACCGTGTGTGAGCAAAAGAGCACCAAGGCCGCCGACCTATCGACGGCGCCTTCCCCAGACGAAATCAAAACCATCGCCGAGGAGGGCTTCATCTACGGCCTTCCAATCGTAATGAACTACGCCGTGATGTACGAATACGCTGTCGACAAGGTTGGCAGCCAGTTCAAGGCCCCTTTCAACCAGCTCAAGAATGAGCCGCGTGTTTATACCTACAAAGACACAGCGGTCATCACACCGAATAGCGACACGCCTTACTCCTTCACTTGGCTCGATCTGCGTGCCGAGCCGATCGTCCTGACCGTGCCTGCGGTCGAAAAGGAACGCTACTATGCCGTCATGTTGTGCGACGGGAATACTTACAACTACGGCTACATTGGCAGCCGCGCCACCGGCAACGATCCTGGCAGCTACATGGTCGTAGGCCCCGATTGGAAAGGTGAAAAGCCCGAAGGCATCCAGGAAGTCTTCACTTCCAGTACGCCGTTCTCCATCGTCGTTTACCGCACCCAGCTCTTCGACCCGGAAGATATGCCCAGCGTGATCAAGGTCCAGGACGGCTACAAGGTGGAACCGCTTTCCGCCTTCCTCAAGCAACCCGCACCTGTCGCCGCTCCAGCGATCGACTTCAGTCCGGCTACCACCGCCGGGATCAAGGAGAACTTCTGGAGCTACCTCGACGCGGCGCTTCAATACGTTCCCGAAACGGACAGGGATAAGGATATCCGCGCCAAGCTGGCGAACATCGGCATCGGCCCGAACAAGACCTTCGACTTGAAGGACCTTTCACCAGACCATCAGAAAGCCATCGTCGAAGGCATGAAGGCCGGTGACGAAAAAATCAGCACCTACTTGGCCTCGGGGATGACCGACGTCAATGGCTGGCAGATTGGATCTCTTCCCGGTGACGAAGCTCATTACAACGGCGACTGGCTCATGCGTTCCGGTACCGCCAAAGCCGGCCTCTATGGCAACAGCGCCGCCGAGGCCGTTTATCCGCTGACCCGCGCCGACGGCAATGGCGAGACGCTCGATTGCAGCAAGAACAATTACACCATCACCTTCCCTGCGGGCCAGTACCCGCCGGTGAATGCCTTCTGGTCGGTCACCATGTATGACGGCAAGTCTCAGTATCTGATCAAAAACCCGATCAACCGCTACCTCATCAACTCACCGATGATTCCGAACATGAAGAAGGGCGAGGACGGATCTCTCACCCTTTACATCCAGAAAGACAACCCCGGCGGAGACCTGGAAGCCAACTGGCTCCCCGCGCCCAACGACACCGTATATCTCGTAATGCGCCTCTACTGGCCGAAGACCGAAGACCCGTCCGTTCTGCCTCCGGGAAAAGGCAGTTGGCAGCCACCGGGCATCGTAAAGGCAAAATAATCGCCCCTTCGGTTCTAAACCACGCAGGCCGGATCGCACGATCCGGTCAGCATATTTAGCAACTAATGACAAAACCAAAGTCAATCAATTCAATGAACATGAAATTTAGAGCCTATCCGAAAAGGGGTCTGACCCTTTGGAGACGCATCGTTTTACAACGTTTTTAGCGGCCTCGCCGGAGAGGGTCAGACCCCTTTTCGGATAGGCTCTAAGTCCACGCCAATCGACTCAAGCTCTGCGGGGACGCGGGCTTGGGAAGGGATAATCCGGTCGATAGCGCGCGAGGGGTGCGGTCAACTCTCGGTCAGCTTGCGCTTGCCGAGCGAGATTCGGAGGTCAAGCAGGTAGCATTCGGTCGCGTCACATGTCGAGTGGAGCCCACTGAAAGTAGTCGACGGCAACACCGCTTTGCCCGAGGGCAAATCGAAGCGGCGGCGTATTAGGAAGGCCAGTCGAGGCTATTGTCGCGGAAGGTCGCTCCGAGCCCGATCGTTTCTCGCCGAAGCAAAACGAATGATTGAGGACGAGAAAGTTTGCACGATCTTTGGTTGCTGGACATCAGCGAGCCGTAAAACCGTCGTCCCGTTGTTCGAAGAGCTCGACCACTTGCTGATATATCCCGTGCAGTACGAAGGGATCGAAGAATCTCCCAATGTCATTTACACCGGAGCGACGCCGAACCAGCAAATCATTCCGGCGGTGAAATGGGCGTATGCATTCGAGAACAAGCGTCGTTTCTTTCTCGTCGGTTCGGACTACGTCTTTCCCCGCGTTGCTCACGAAATCATCAAGGACCAACTTGGCGAACTCGGAGCGGATCTAGTCGGCGAAGTATTCGTGCCACTGGGCAGTTCCAACTTCGGACCGGTAGTCGAGCAAATTGTCGAGGCCAATCCGGACATGATTCTGAATTCGATCAATGGCGACTCCAACCTCGCGTTCTTCCGCGAACTGCGCGAAAAAGGACTGACTGCCGAAAAATTGCCGACCATTTCGTTTAGCATCGAGGAAGAGGAATTACGCCAGATCGATGCGGTGGATATTGCCGGCCACTATGCAGCCTGGAATTACTTTCAAAACGTCGCCTCCGACGAAAACGCGGCCTTCATTAGCAGCTTCCTTCAGAAGTACGGACCACAAAGAGTTGTGACCGACCCCATGGAGTCCGCTTACTTTGGTACCATGCTTTGGGCGCAAGCGGTTGAGGAATGCGGATCGACTGAAGTGCAGCAGATCCGTCACGCGATGCTCAATCAGCGGGTTCGATTGTTTCATGTCCCCACAACTCCGTGACAAGCAAGCTGGGGAATACAATAGGGAAGATCCAAGCTTGGGTTTCGTCGATCAGAAGAGAATCCGGCGTCGGCTGTCGGACGCGCGCGATTGACGTCCCACAACACCAAGAAGGAGTCCGCGTACTTTTTCTGACCCGGCGTATTATGAAACCCGCTGGCGTGCTACCTGCCTAGCGAGCACTAAGGCGAACGGGGCTGGGCAGTTCCGAACGAGATTGCGAACTGCCCGCGACCGACGCTTTCGCCGCGATTAGCGCTGCGTTATCAGAGCAGAAGATGCCTCTGGGCCTTTGGTGTCCTCAACCTCTCCGACGGCTTTTAATTGAAAGTAGAAACGCACAACTGATACACTAGTGGTAATCGTCGCTTCACCCGCTGTGGTATAACTCGAGCTATGACTTCTACGTCTCTGAGCATTTTGGAACGAGCGCGTGCTGACGATGGCGAATCGGCCTGGCGTGAGCTTGCCAGTATTTACTCGCCACTTTTGCACACCTGGATTGTCCGGTACCACGTCGCCGAGAGTGATGCAGACGACCTCGTGCAAGAGGTTCTGATCTTCGTTGCCGAGCGTCTGCCTGACTTCCAACACAACGGACGCACCGGGGCGTTCCGAAATTGGTTGCGGCAGGCCTTAATCTATCGACTCAGAAAGTTTTGGAACGACCGTCAGCAGCGAGCCCCCGGCTTCGGAACCGGGGACAGCCGCGGACTCGATCTGCTCAATGAATTGGAAGATCCGAAGAGCAGCCTAAGTCAGTTGTGGAATCAGGAGCACGACCGGCATGTCCTCTCACACTTGATGAGTCGGCTGCGTTCGGAATTTGCAGAGACAACGTGGGAGGCGTTTCGGCTCACTGCGATCGAAGGCGAAAAAACGAGCGCTGCTGCAGCAAAACTGAAGATAACCGCCAATGCAGTTTGGTTGGCTAAGTCTCGCGTTATGAGACGCTTACGTCAGCTCTCGGAGGGGCTGACGGACTGCGATTAAGAAAATAACTGACAGGTTTTTGCCATGACGCAGTCTTTCTTTTGGAGCATTCGTGACAGGCATTCGGCGCCCGTCGCCGGAAACACGGCCAAATGAGAACGCGGTAAGGCTCGCCGCAAAACCTGACGACGAGGGAATCATGGTAGTAACAACCACTCATCCAGAACCAGCCTTGTTAGCGGACTTTGGACTGGGAAAACTCTCCGACGCGGAAGCGGAATCGATTGAGGAACATCTCGGCCAGTGCGATTCCTGCTGCCAACAGCTAGAGGAAATAGCGGCCGACGATTCGTTCGCGGCACTGGTTCGTGGGTGTGATCCTGGTCTTGAGCCATGCACCGAAGCGATTTCACTACGGGCTGCTGCGCGTGATACCCGTGCGCGAAATTTGAGCGATTTGCAAGGAGAGACGAGTCGGATCTCCGAATCAGTGGCAAGCCATCCGCGTTACGCTGTGCGTGAACTCGTAGGCATCGGCGGCATGGGCGCGGTTTACAGGGCTTCGCACCGGTTGATGAATCGCGAAGTGGCTATCAAAATCATTCGACCTGAGATCTTGACCAGAACAGGGGCAGTCGATCGTTTTCATCGGGAAGTGAAAGCTGCGGCGATGTTGTCTCACCCAAACATCGTCACCGCATACGATGCCGAACAGGTCGATGACCGACATCTGCTCGTGATGGAGTTCGTCGAGGGACGAAACCTGGCCGATGAGGTAAAAGTAGGCGGACCTTTAGGCGTGAGTGAGGCGTGCGACTATATTCGGCAGGCCGCACTGGGTTTGCAACACGCCCACGAGCAAGGCATGGTCCACCGCGATATCAAGCCGCATAACCTCATGCTCACGCCGGCAGGCCAGGTCAAAATTCTAGATTTCGGTTTGGCGAGTTTGGTGGTGGACGAAGTGGTGGAGGAAATCGGAGACGGATACGACACATCGACGACCGCGGCGAGCCTGACCAAAGACGGCACCGTGATCGGAACGCCGGACTACATCGCTCCCGAGCAAGTCACTGACGCACACGCGGCCGACATCCGCTCGGACATCTACGGTCTAGGCTGCACCCTCTACTGTCTGCTCACCGGGCGACCTCCCTTCGCGGACGATCCAGTGATGGAGAAAATCCAATCGCACCGCGACCGGCAGCCACCGCCGATAGACACACTTCGTGGTGATCTGCCGCCAGACCTGGTGGGCACGATTCACAAAATGATGGCCAAAAAACCGGATGAACGCTATCAAACGCCGACGGATGTGGCGGTCGCGCTCGCGCCGTTCACCGGAACGAAGCATGAAATTCCCTTGCGCCCAGCCGAAGCATCATCCAGTGGATCTCGGTCTGGATTCCGCATTCGGAATCTGTTACTTGCCTCCTTGCCCATCTTCTTCGCTGCGGCGGCAGCGGTCATTTACGTCAAGACAGATACGGGCACAATCGCCATCGAGACCCACGACCCGAACGTGCGGGTGATTATCGAACATGAAGGCAAGGAGGTCGAGATTCTCGATCAGAAGAGCAATCAGCAAGTAACACTCGATACCGGCATGTACTCACTCCGGCTCGGAAGTGATGCGGCAGCCTTTGAACTCAGCCTTCCAGAAGGCGAACTGTTCTCGCTGAAGCGAAGAGAGCAGAAGATCGTCACCGTGCGGCGGGTAAAAGAGCAGGCCGTGGCGGAGGCAGGACGTATCGGCCGATCCACAGTCGATGGCAATCGTGGCGTAGAAGAACCGCAACAGCCGGACGACGTCCCCCTGGTTCGCGAACTGGAGGGTCCGGGTACTGAAAGCGTGAAAAAGCCCGCCCCACTGATCGAAGATGTACGCTTCGACGAACACGACGGCTACGTTCTCGCGTTGGACTTCACTCCCGATGGCCACCAACTTGTTTCTGGCGGAGCGGAGCAGGTGTTCTTGTGGGACGCCCGCAACGGGCGGCTGGTACGCGAGCTGGACGGACACGATCGCGGGGTGCATGCGGCGGTGGTGCTACCGGACGGAAAGCGGGCCGCGACGGCTGGCAAGGGGCCCGCGATAGTGCTGTCGGACCTCGGCACCGGCGAGGTGATCCGCCGATTCACCGGGCACAGCGGGTTCGTCGAGTGCCTGGCCGTGTCGGCTGACGGCACCCGCCTAGCCTCGGGCAGTTCGAACTGGGTTCGCAAGGAGCGGGGCGATCGCACCGTACGGGTGTGGGACGTCGAGAATGGAAAGGAACTTTGGCAGGCGGAGGTGCCAGCTGTCTCGAATGATACCGGGGCCGTGCATGCAGTCATGTTCACGCCGGACGGCAAGCGGCTGATCTCCGCCCACCACGGCCCACGGGACGGGATCAGCGTGTGGGACGCTAGCTCCGGCAAACTGCTGCGGCGATTCTCGGGGGAGCACAGTTCGATCAAGTGCGCGGCCCTCTCGCCCGACGGGCGCACGATTGCAACGGGGCACGAGGCAGTACAGGTCCAGCGACTCCGCTGGGACGACCCTGTCCACTCCGTCCTCCGCTTGTTGGATCTGGAGACCGGCCGGGAGATCCGCCGGTTTGTCGGACACACCGGCGGGATCCAGGCGATTGATTTCTCGCCGGACGGAACCCGGCTGCTCTCGTGCAGCGGCGGCCAGTTCCTGAACGATGCCTACAAGCCGCACCCGGCGCGCGACAACACGCTAAGGGTGTGGGACGTTGTCGGCGGCAGAGAACTGGTCCGGCAGCCGCTGCCCAGCGGCGGCGCGTTCGCTGTCTTCGCCCCAGACGGAAAGAGCATCGCCTCTGCCGCCGCCGAGAACGGTCACTTTATCGTGCAGATTTGGCGGTTGCCGGACTCCGTCGAAAACGTTGCCGGCAACGGTGACGACTTCGAAGTCCTCCAAAAACTTGCGGGGCACACCGCGCCGGTCCACGCCGTCGATCTCACTCCCGACGGACGCCTAGCTGCTTCCTGCGACGCTGACGGGCACGTCATCGCCTGGGACGTCGCGTCTGGACAGAGACGCTTCATCAAGAAGGTTGCGGCGGACGTCGCTCTCTCAGTCGCCGTTTCTCCGGACGGAAGATATGTTGCTGGGGGAGACGGCTCTGGCAATGTGACGATATGGGAAGCAACCCTAGGTCGGCAGGTCCAACACCGTGTCAGGATTCGGCTGTTTTGAAGCGTGAGTCCGTGATCGAGCATGCGCGTCCGAACGTGACGGTCATGCCTAGGACTGGATTAGACCACCAAGAAATCCAATTCCAATGAGGGTACCGCTCGTAACTCCGACGCCTGCATTGCCCATGTTGGCTCCGACTCCGGCGATAAACGCGAGCCCCTTTCGCAATCCAAGGCCCCCGATTCTTGATCGAGAATGACCGTCGCTATGGGGAGTATGCGGCGATGGATGACTGAGCAGATTGATTTCTTGCTCTGCAATCGACTGAGCATGGTGTGAAGAATGAGCGAATTCACAATTCGGGGGTTTCAATTCCACCCGTCCTTGATACATTTGCCGTCGTCACACTCTTTCGCATGCGCGGCGGGGATGTACGACGCAGTAACGTGGGCTTATCGCGGTCTCATCATCTTTTCGATTCTGTAATGAAGTTTGGTCGCAGCAATTATTGGCGGCTTCCATCTCGCTCTTTTCGCGACCAACAAATTCGCGCGCATCGAGTCAATCATGTCCGAGAATCATTCTGATACGGTGACTGTTTTCGATCTCTCCACGATCAGTTTATTGATAACGAGATTTACGAGGTTAGGTCATGAAAACAAACAAACGCATTGTCCTGTTCACCATTACTTTGATGGTGCTAGCGCTCCCATCTCAAGCTCAGGAAATCACCGGTACGCCTGGATTGCCGAGTGCAACCACAACCGTGGATGGCAATTACCTTCCCAATCCACCGGCGAGATTTGGTGGGGTGATCAACCTCAGTGCGAAGGATTCCAAACCGTATTGGCCACCGAATGTCGTGCCGCCCAAAGGCGCGCCCAATATTCTGCTCATCTTGACCGACGACCAGGGCTTTGGCACCTACGGCACTTTCGGCGGTATCATTCCGACGCCGAATATGGATCGCATTGCAAAGACCGGCCTGCGTTATACACAGTTTCACTCCACTGCGCTCTGTTCGCCTTCAAGGGCGGCGATCATCACCGGGCGTAATCATCACTCGGTCGGCTTTGGTGTGATCGCCGAGCAAGCCACCGGCTTCCCGGGCTACGATTCGACGATCGGCGCGGACAACGCGACCATCGGTCGGATTCTCCAAGAGAATGGATATGCAACGTCGTGGTTTGGCAAGAATCACAACACACCCGATTATCAATACAGCGTCGCCGGGCCGTTTGACCAATGGCCCAGCGGGATGGGGTTCGAATATTTCTATGGCTTCATGGGCGGTGAAACCGACCAGTGGACGCCATGGCTGTTCCGAGATCACACCCAGATTTTTCCATGGAAGGAGCAACCCGGATACAACCTGGTTACCGGCATGGCGGACGATGCGATCGGTTATCTCAATCAACTCGACGCTGCGGCGCCTGACAAACCCTTTTTCCTTTACTACGCCCCTGGCGCCACCCATGCCCCTCATCAGCCCACCCAGGAGTGGATTGACAAGATGAAAGGGAAATTTGACATGGGATGGAACGAATTGCGTGAGCAGATTTTCGCCAACCAGAAACGGCTGGGCGTGATTCCGGCGGACACGGTATTGACTGATTGGCCGGATGGGCAAGCCGAGTTTGGTGGCGCCAAGCTGCCGAAATGGGATACGCTCACGGCTACGGAGAAGAAGCTCTTCTCGCGGCAAGCGGAAGTCTTCGCGGCCTATGTCGCCTACACCGACCACGAGATCGGCCGGGTCATCCAGACCGTGGAAGACATGGGCAAACTCGATAACACGCTCATCATCTACGTCAGCGGCGACAACGGCACAAGTGCCGAAGGCTCCACTATCGGCACCCCTTTCGATATGGCTGCGATTCAAGGCATCGATATTCCCGTCGAAGATCAGATGAAGTATTACGACCAATGGGGCGGACCGGAGACCACGCCGCACATGTCGGTGGCTTGGTCATGGGCATTTGATACGCCCTTCAAATGGACCAAGCAGGTCGCCTCGCACTTCGGTGGAACGCGCCAGGGCATGGTCATGTCGTGGCCGAGGCGAATCAAGGACGCCGGTGGTATCCGTCCCCAGTTCCATCACTTCATTGATGTTGTTCCCACTATCCTGGAAGCCACCGGTGTGAAGGCTCCGAACATGGTCGATGGCATCGCGCAAAAACCCATAGAGGGCACGAGCATGGCCTACACCTGGGACGAAGCCAACGTCCCCTCCAATCGAACCACGCAATATTTTGAGATGTTTGGCAACCGCGCAATCTATCATGAAGGTTGGATCGCGACCACGACGCCGCCCAATGCGCCCTGGTTCATGGGTGAGGGAACGTTTCCCGATGTCGTCAACGGCTACAAATGGGAGCTCTACCATATCGACGAGGATTTCTCGGAGTCCAACGACCTGGCCGCCAAAAATCCCGAGAAATTGCGAGAGTTGCAGGAACTCTTTCTCGTGGAGGCAGCGAAGTATCAGGTACTACCACTGGATAATTCAATCCTCCCACGAATCCTCGCTGCACGGCCGAGTTACACCGCCGGACGCAATGAGTTCGTCTACGAGACTGAATTGAGTGGGCTGCCCAACGGCGACGCGCCGAACATTCTGGCCAAGTCCTACAGCATCTCCGCCGACGTGGATGTCCCGGAGGGGGGCGGCGACGGAATGATCGTTACCTGTGGCGGACGCTTCGGCGGCTACGGTCTCTACTTGCTCCAAGGGAAACCCGTCTATGTCTACAACTTCCTAGGCATCAATAATTTTCGCTGGGCGGGAGAGCAGGCGCTGACACCGGGCAAGCACACCGTCATGTTTGATTTCAAATACGATGGCCCCGGCATGGCCAAGGGCGGTGCCGGCACGTTGTCTGTGGACGGCAAGAAAGTTTTCGAGGGAACGATCCCGCACAGCATTCCGGCGATCTTGACGATCGACGAGTCGTTCGATGTCGGAGTCGACACGCGTACTGGAGTGAACGACAAGGATTATCAGCTGCCTTTCAGCTTCAATGGAAAGATTGATAAAGTGGTCGTCAAGCTCGGTCCGTCTCAGATGGTTGCGGCTGATAAGAAGGCCGCAAACGAAATGAAGAAGAACGCAGACAACTAGATTTGATTCTGAACCCTGCGGGTGGGCTCAAACTGTAGACCAGAGCCGACGCGAAGGTTCATGAGTTTGGTTGCCATAGAGATCGCTTCTTCATGAGTGCGAATGAAAAGGCTGTTGGACGGAGCTTCACTCCGTTCAAGGGCCTTCACGGCAAGGAAAGGTGGAAAGCCATTCGCGAGTAGGCTCAGTGGGATTGCGACGGATGTCGGAATGGAGGTCGCAGACTAAGGACTTTTAATCCACCGCGCCTTTCTCATCCGTTTCGTTGAGCGATTCGATCCAGAAGGACCGCAGCAAGCTTTGCTTGATGAAGGCCTAGTGGTGGAATCCACCGGCTTCCTGTTCCGTCATTGGCGTGGTGACGGGGTGCGCTGTAAAGTGTTCCAAGCTTCGTTTCATGTCTTCGATGAACAGCGAGGCGAGGTCCATAGTGAAACCGTGACGGACCAAGATTCGCTGCACCACGAGGTCTTTTCGATTCGGTGGCATCGTATAGGCAGCAACCTGCCAACCGCGCATCCGCAATCGATCACTGAGATCGAAGAGGGTAAAGCCAGTCATGTCACCACCCTCTTTGAGCGTCCAGGAAATCGCGGGAATGCCTTGCTTGGGATCGCCGTCGTAGAGCACCTGGAAGGGGCCGATTTCCTCAATTTCATTTGCCAGGAACTGGGCGGTTTCATAGCAGCTCATATGGATTTTACGATAGCCTTCCTTGCCTAGTCGCAGAAAGTTGTAGTACTGCGCAACAATCTGGCCTCCCGGTCGCGAGAAGCTCAGCGCGAACGTCGGCATATTTCCGCCCAGATAGTTGACCCAGAAAATCAGGTCCTCGGGCAGATCGGCGGCATCGCGGAAAATGCACCAACCGGTCCCTAGCGGTGCCAGCCCGAACTTGTGTCCGGAAGCATTAATCGATTTCACCCGTGGGATGCGGAAATCCCATGCGATCTCCGGTGCACAAAACGGTGCAAGAAAACCGCCCGAGGCCGCGTCGACATGCATGGGAATATCCAGTCCAGTCTCGGCCTGCAGATGATCCAACGCGTCGGCAATCTCCTTCACGGGTTCATAATTGCAGGTGAAGGTCACGCCAAAGGTGGGGACTACGAAAATCGTGTTTTCGTCGACACGCTGGAGGACCTCCTCAGGATTCATGATCAGTCGATCACCCTCCAGCGGAACTTGACGTAGTTCGATATCCCAATACTTCGCGAATTTATGCCAACAGACCTGAACCGGTCCGCAGATCATGTTGGGCTTGTCGACGGGTTTACCCGCTGCCTTCCGCTTCTCTCGCCAGCGCCACTTCGCCGCCATACCGCCCAACATCGCGGCGTCTGAAGATCCCGTTGTCGATGTGCCGACAATGTCGCTGGCGTCGGGTGCATTCCATAGATCCGCCAGGATATGTACGCAGCGGGCTTCGATCTCCGCGGTCTGAGGGTACTCATCCTTGTCGATCATATTCTTGTCGATGCACAAATCCATGATCTTGTGGATCTCGTCGTCAAGCCATGTCTGGCAAAACGTCGCCAGGTTCTGGCGGGCGTTTCCATCGAGCATCAGCTCGTCTCGCACGACCGAGTAGGCGAGTTCCGCACTATGCTCCTCTTTGGGCATCTTGTACTTCGGGAGAGCGTGCGAAGCGTCCGCCGACCCGTACGTGTCATCAAACAAATTCCCACGGACGTTTTTACGAGAGTGAAGTGCCATACCGCGAATTTTCCTCATGAACGGTTTCGGTGCAGCGATCCAGTTTTGATTGACAGCTTACGATCGTGCACATTGAAGTGAGCGAACATGCTATCACATCACACTGTTACACGCCCGTGCATCCCGCCAGTGCCATTTCGCGAACCAACGATGGGTCATCGGTGATGCCGATGGTGACCGCCGCGCTCCAGATTTTTTCAAGCGGGCGAAGTGCCTGACACAACCGGCGCAGGTATTCAGGTTTGGAACCCAAATTGTTATCGGTAAACACCGCATACGGCTGGTCGTCTCGCTGAAATTCGCTGACGATCTGTTCGACGTCACGCATCGAGTACGGCACGTGCAGTCCTTTGGTGGAAAGGTAACAGAAGCCACACGACTTTTCCAGCACTCTGATGTAGTCTGCAAATTGCTCGCGTCCGGTATCGGTCAGTCGATACATGGTTTAAACGATTCCAGGATGAATGACAAAATTACTGGACGCAGGAGTACATGCCTTGAAAATCCACCACGCTGGATCGGTCTGGGCAATCGGTGGCGTGCCACTCAATTCCGTGAAGAACCTCATTAAGCATCAAACTCCGCTACGAAGCGTTTGTCGATCCAGGTTTTGAGATGCCAGCACCAGCGGGCATGGATTGTGATGAATCCGTACTGGAGTAGCGCGTTCCCATCACCGGTATTGAGCAACTTGAGGAAATCAGATTGTGGTTTAAACGTCTTCATCGAACCGCCCTCCAAAAATGCCCGCAAGTTGTGCCAGAGAATCGGGCTTTGCCGAACAGCGTACACCCCAGCCTTCGCTGCAGGAGATTCAAGAACGGTGCCCGAATCACCGACGGCGAACACCCGCGCGTCGGTAAGCGACTGCAATGTCGGCGTGGTGGCGATGAAACCTCGGTCATCGGTTTGCAGGTTAAGCTTGCCCAGGACCCTGGGAGCCGCTGCGCCCGTCGCCCAGACGACGACGTCGGCCTCGTGGCGACTACCATCCTCCGTCGCGATGCAACCGTCAGCGACTTCCGTCACTCGGCGACCCGGTGTGACGTGAATGCTCCGTGACTCGAGTAGCGTTTCGATTTTGCGGATGCTGTGCTGCGTCATCTCTTCGGCAACTGTATCGGCGTTCGTGAAAATCGTGATTGAAAACTTACCATCCAGATTCCATTTTCTGTATTGCTGGAACATGCACAACGCGATCTCGACACTCGCCACACCACCACCAACGATCGCCACCTTGATCGGTTCCCGCTTCGACTTGGCAACGCTCTCCATGCGGTGCGTCAACCGTTTCAGGAACGTCTGCATTGGCTTGATCGGTACGAGCGACTGTGCTCCGGCGTGCGTTTCCCATCCGACGGGCATCGAACCGGTACCGACGGATAAGGCGTCAAAGGCGATGCTGGCATGGTCCGCGAATAGGAGAGATCCCGATTGAAGATCCAGCCCAGACGTCTCGGCCAAAATCAGCTTCGCTCCGGCTCGCTCGCACAACGCAACCAAGTCGATTCTCATCTCTTCGTCACGGAACTGACCTCCCAACGTACCAGGCAGCATTCCCGAATAAGTCGCGGTGGGAAACTGGCTGACGCACGTCAAGTTGCAACGCTCGATGGGATCTCTTTCCCATTGATGGACAATATGAGCATTCGTATGGCCGATCCCCAACAGAACTATATTCTTGTTGGTCATGTCGTCACCTCGTGAGCAGAACCATTTCGGGGCTTGGGCTACTGAGAAACTGCTCGTTCTGGGTAAGACACTTTGTTGTTGGAGGCTTCAGAAACACTCGACCACAACCGATATCCTCCGCTAAGGTTAGCAGCGTCAAATCCATGTTGGTTCAACAATCGCGTAGCCATGTAGCCACGCTGACCGACCATGCAGTATGTTGCGATGGGGCGATCACTCGGCAACTCGTCCGTGCGCTCACGGAGTTGCTCAAGCGGAATGTTGATCGCACCGGGAATATGCCCGTTAGCGAATTCGGATTCCGCCCGAACGTCCAACAAAAACGGCTTGTTGTCAGCTTGCAGCGACGCTAGGTGGAGGATGGGTTGATCACCGCGAATCACACCTGATGCCACAAAGCCGGCCATATTGACTGGGTCTTTGGCATGGCCGTACTGTGGCGCGTAACACAATTCAACTTCTTCTAAGTCATACACCGTCATGCCTGCTTGAATCGCGATTGCCAAAACGTCGATCCGTTTTGCAACGCCGCTGGTTCCAACGCCCTGGGCACCCAAAATTGCGCCGCTGGTAGGATCGAACAGGACTTTCAGTGTCATCTGACACGCACCCGGAAAGTAGCCGGCGTGGTCCAAAGGGTGGATATACACCTTCTCGTAAGAAGTGCCGTTTCTAAATAGCAACTTCTCGCTCAATCCAGTCATCGCGACAGTTTTGCCGAACACGCCCACGACCGCAGTACCCTGGGTTCCGCGATATGTAGACGTACGGCCAAAGATGTGATCGGCAGCGATTCTGCCCTGTCGATTGGCTGGCCCGGCTAGCGGAATTTGTACTGGCGACTGCGACAAAAAACATTTGACCTGTGTCACATCGCCAACCGCGTACACATTCGGGGCGCTTGTTTGCATCGAATCGTTAACGACGATGCCGCCGCGAGCACCGCATTCGATACCAGCATCGGAAGCGAGCTTGCTTTCCGGACGGACTCCAATGCAGACGACGGCGAAGTCCGCGTCGAGGGTCTCACCGGATTTCAACTGAACAATCAACCCATGGGGTGTCTCGTCAAACGCCGTCGTTGCATCGCCTAAGCGAAGGTCGATGCCTGAATCGCGAACATGTTTTTCGATCGGCCGAATCATCTCGCTGTCCCACGGTGGCAAAATCTGTTTGTCGAGCTCCACCAGGGTAACTTTGATCTTTCGTCGAGCAAGATTCTCAGCGACTTCGATACCGATGAAGCCTGCGCCAACAATGACGGCGTGCTTTGCACCCATCGTCGCCGCGTAATGCATTCGGTCCGCATCAGGAAGATCACGTAGTTCCAGAACTCGCGACGAATCGATGCCAGGAATCGGCGGGCGAAAAGGGGCGGCTCCTGTTGCGATGACCAGCTTGTCGTAGGGTTCGCGGTACCTTTCACCCGACTCCAGATTCGTAACCTCGACTGTTTGGTTTTCGAGATCAATGCGTGTCACTTCGCTGCGGACGCGAACATCAAGCCGATGCCGCTGACGGAGCATCTCGATGGACGCAACCAGCAACTTGTCACGCGATTCGATTTCACCGCCGACGTAATACGGCAGTCCGCAATTAGCGAACGAGGGATATAGCCCGCGTTCAAGAACAATGATTTCGGCGTCTTCGCTCAGACGTCGCGCCCGTGCTGCCGCGGAAGCCCCGCCCGCGACTCCTCCAATGATAACAATCTTCATTTGTGTTTCTCGTATTGTTTGCAATTATTTGTTTCTGCGTGCAACAAAAGGAGATTTCACGCTTGGCAGTCCATCCGATTTCCAGGCCGTGTAACCGCCCGTGAGATTCACGATATTCTTAAAACCTGCCGCCTGCAGCAGGCTCGCCGCAATCGCCGATCGTCCACCGCTGCGGCACTGGACGACGAGTTTCTTGTCGATCGGAAGGTCGCTCAAATGGTCAGGCAAACGACCAAGGAACCGATGTTCGGCTTGCTCGATATGACCTTCATTCCACTCTTCGTTCGAGCGAACGTCGATCAGCGAGGCCTGTCCGCTTTCAATCGAACTGAACAGATCCCTCGGTGTCCCATTTGCATATTCCTCGATCGCTCTGCCCGACGAACGCACCTTCGCTAAATCAAATCCGCCAACAATCTCTTCGACGCCAATTTTGTGCAAAACGCGGGCGGCCTCTTCCAGTTGTTCTGGCTTGCAAATCAGGTACGTGGGCCGCTCGTAGTCGACTAACCAGCCCGCCCAACTCGCCAACATACCGATGGGGATGTTGATGGATCCGGGTACATGCCCTTTGGCAAACTCGGGCGATGCAGATAGATCAACGACGGTTCCCGATTCGAGCACCGCATCAAGTTTAGCAATGTCCAGCATCTCGTGATGATGGCCTTCGCCAAGAACCCGAGGGCCTTCCTTATTCACCTGTTTCATCACCGCAAAGTATTTCGGAGCTTCGGGCTGGTCCGCCAAGATGTACCGAACGAACTCCGCTTCGTCACTAAACTGGAGCGCGGGATTGAACAGTTTTTCGTACCCAACCGTGGACGAGGGAATCGAGCCGAGCCCCTTGCCGCAGGCGCTACCGGCCCCGTGCGCGGGCCAGATTTGCACGTAGTCCGGCAGTTCTTTAAATCGCTCTGCCGAATGGAATAGATCGCGAGCACCCGACTCGGCAGTTCCCTTCATTCCAGCAGCCTCTTCGAGCAAGTCGGGACGTCCAATCGAGCCGACAAACACAAAGTCACCGGTAAAAATCCCCATCGGCTCGTCTGCACCGCCGCCTTGATCGGTCAGCAAAAATGAAATGCTCTCAGGTGTGTGACCTGGCGTGTGCAAAACATCGAACTTGATCTTGCCAACCATGAAATGATCACCGTCGTGGACAAGCTCGTGTTCGTAGCTGTCCAGAAAAAGATACTTCCAATCAGCGGGGCCTTCGTCTGAAACATAAAGTTTTGCACCTACTCGGTCTGCTAATTCACGCGCTCCTGAAACGTAGTCGGCATGAATGTGCGTTTCGGCGACCGCCGTGATTTCCATGCCTTCCCGCTCCGCCATTTCGAGGTACTGGTCGATGTCTCTGCCTGGATCGACAACAACCGCAACCTCGGCACGCTGACATCCGACGAGGTACGAAGCGTGTGCGAGCTTTTGATCGTAGAAGTATTTGAGCAACATGGGGAAATCTTTCGCGGTTAGGTTGAAAGGAGAAAGTACTTGAATCGAGAAGTCGGGAGATTTGTCATTTTTTATCTGTCATTTTGCATTTTGCATTTTTGGGAGTGGAGGAAGTGATAAGCAAGGGGGACGCGTTGTCGGGGTGCGTCTGCAGACAAACATGTTTCAAGCAAGCTCCTTCGATCCGTAACTTCGGCGGTGAGGAAAGAACACTTTACCAGATCCTCAACGCCACCCTCCATCAAACATCGCCCGAACAATCACGAACGCCGCCACCAATACCACTGCTACCGAAAATATTCTTTGCAGCATTGGCCCCTTCAACCGCTTGGCGACGATGCCGCCCAGCCACATGCCTGCAAAGCCTCCCAGCAGAAATTGTAGAGTCGTTTCGAGCGACAGCTCATTTCCGTTGGCCAGATGCGACGCCACGCCGCTGATACTGACCAACACGATCACAAACAACGACGTCGCGACTGCCTGATGAATCGCCATTCCGCTGAACAGCACCAACGCTGGCACGATGACAAATCCGCCGCCGACGCCAAACATGCCCGCAAGCAACCCCGTCATCAGTCCGAGAACGATCAACAATCCAGTGCAGCGAGACGTCAATCGTAGCTCGCCGTCTTCATTGCGCTGACAGACGCGATGGTCACGACTCGCCACCGAATCGGTGTCGCAAACGCCACCGGGCAGACTTGGGTGGGTTGTCTTCGCCCACATCCGCTGCGCCACGACCAGCATCAGGATCGCAAACATCACCAGCAACACATGCGCTGAAATGAGTGTTGAGAGATACGAACCGATCGGTGCGCCGAGCATCCCGGCGACTGAAAAGAGAATACCAGTTCGAAGTTCCACTTCGCCGCGAACAATTCTTGGCACCGCACCGAACAGGGCGGTTCCACCGACCGAAGCCAAAGAAATACCAACCGCTTCACGTGGTGCAACGCCCAGTCCGTAGACCAACAGTGGGACAGCAAACACGCCACCACCGCCGCCGGTTAAACCGAGTGCGAAGCCCACGAGGCTTCCAAACAGGATGGCTAGAAGTGACATTGGGTTTGCTTGGGAGGGTGAAATATTGGGAAGTGAAACGCGGGTGGGGTTGTTCCTCGCTCAAACTCCACAAGACGATCCCGCGCCACATCGGTTCCAAGGCATTTTCGATAGCATCATGCCCATGGCGCACGTATCGGTGATACCAGCGAAGATCAAGCCTGCACCAACGAACGCAGAAAGCCCGACGAAGTATGGGTGAACGAAGTAACCCAGGACGGCGCCGAGCAATACCAGAAAGCCCGCCCCAATCCGGACTTGGCGTTCGAGCGATATTGCTTTCTTGCCCCGTGCGACCGGGAGACCGGCATCGACCCAAGCGTTCGTGCCGCCCTCGACATTGACCACCTGCTGGAAACCGGCATCCAAGAATTTTTGTGCCGCTTTGCTCGAACGATTCCCGCTCTTGCAAATCACGTAGATGGGCTTTTCGCCATGGCTACCTGCGGAATCGATAACCGCCTTGGCGTCCAGCCCATCGAGCGGGACATTGACCGCCCCCAGGGCGTGAACCTCCCGGTATTCGGTCGGCATCCGGACGTCGATGAGGTTTACCTCACCGCTGGACAGCTGGTCTGCTAATTGTTTGACCTGAATCGTTTGCATCGAAAACTCCGTTGGTTGTTAGATAGTAAGCTTGAAAGGTCGCTATAAGACGATATGTTTGCTAAAAAAAAGCGTCCCTGAGACCGCCGCAAAATTCACCGATAAGGAGCACCGCAGGGCAGGAAGCGAGACACGATGCAGGCCATCAGTTGTTCCAAATGGGGTTCGGCGACACTGTAATAAACTCGTCGCCCCTCTCTCTCGCTGGTCAAAAAACCACAGCGCTGCAATAAGCGCAAATGTTCCGAGCCCACATTGTCCTGGATACCACAGTCTGCCGCCAATTCGCCCACGGTGAACCGACCATGCAGTAATAACTGGACGATCCGCAAACGGACCGGGTGAGCCAGAGTTTTCAAGCATTCTGCGGCGTCGGCGAAATCTTCCACCGAACCCGAAGGCGGCGCGGGGGGCTTTGTCGTGATTTTCTTGGCGACCATTGTTTCTCCAGGTGGTTTACTATCAATATATCGTCACCTTTCGATATGTCAATGAGTTATTCGCGGATTTTTTGCTTCGACGGCATTGCTTCTGATCATCTTGAGTAATTCTTCGGCATTCACGAATCCTTCCCGTTTCAAAACTTTTCCCTCCGCATCGACCAATAGTATCGTCGGCACGAATTCGACTTTGAACTGGTCGATCAACCGCGCAGACGACTTACCATCCATGTCGATTCGCAAGGGGATGACTTTGCTATCCAAGGCTTCCCGAACCGCCTCGGCAGGCCAAGTGTGCTTATCCATCATTGAGCACGGCACACACCAGGACGCAGCAAAGTCGATCAGAACGGGCCGATGGAGTTTCTTCGCAAGGGTGATTGCCTTGCCGTAGTCCTTCAGCCACTTGACTTGATTTTCCTCGCTCGCCTCGATCAACAATGAGCTGGGTGCGTCCGTAACCCTATTCTCGTCCGCAGGACTCGAGGCCCGGCAAGTGGAGCCGTCCTTGCAGGCCCAAAATACTCCCGCGAGCAGCATCAGGGATATTATCGCGAGGTTTTGGTGAGCGTGACTGCGGTTGGCGCGGTGTTCTTGCTGATGAAGCGACTTGAGGGCTTCATAGGTTACTTTCCGTTCGTTGTTCATTTCAGTTTCTCTCTCGTTTGGTAATTGTTCTGTCGCTCGCCACAGTTCCCACTCTCTACCGTGGATAGCGGCCCGTTGATTTTGTAGGCCGACGGGCCAGTGAGGGACTGCGTTAAATTCCTCGCTTGCGCACCGGGGCCCGTAGGTGCACCCTAGGCGTCTAGCCTGACCACCCTGAAATGGCGGGCGGGAAAGGCCGCCATGGGTTGAAATCGCTTCCGTGATTATTCTTGCACCCGATACACGCCAGCTCGACTCAGAACTTGATGTAGGCGTATCCCTGGAGCTGCAGGTCAATGATGCGTGCGTAGGCGGCGCTGGCGAGCAAGACATCAGGGTGAATGTCCGACTTGGACCAACCTTCACGTTGTCGCCGCGTATCGCAGAGTTCGACGTGAACCCCGAGCTTCTTCAGCTCCGCGAGGATTTGCGTGTTCGGGTTTCCGGTATCTACTTTTTTTACTCGGTTATACGCTTCGTCTGTCAGGACCTGATACGACGCATCACCGTGAACGACCGCGCGGATGTCGAGATCGCCCGCCTTCATATCTTGCTTTTCGTAGTAGCCACGCAGTTTCTTCAGGTACAAAAACGCCTTCCCAACCCCGTCTTTCCATTTGTCTTCGCTGACTTGGTAGACGACCTTGATTGGTCCTTCATACTCCAGTTCAATCACGGGGCGCTCTTGCCCTTGCTTGGTGTTGGACTGAGTTTCAGCTCGCACGGAAGATGTGGCAGCAATGACGATAAAAGCGACCGAGCAGCTAGTGAGTTTGAAAAATGATTTCATCGTTGAATTCCTTGTTGAAGTTAGTAGCGGATGGGTAGTGTCAACTGATTAACGTGACGAAGCCCCGTCGACCTCGTCAGGTTCGTTTTCTTGCGATTCCTGTTCCCGTGCTCGCTGGCGATCTTCGATCAACGCGAGGTACTGCGATCGCAGCACAGCGGGGCGAACCACACATTGCAGCGGCGGTTTGCCGGTGTCATGGATCTCGCTGTGCTTCGCCAAGTAGCTTCGCACGGCGTCATGAGTCGTTTTGTCGAGTAAGTGGGTGGCGTAGCATTGTTTCACTCGGTGGATCTGGTCCTCGGGTTGTCCAATTCGCGAACCTGCGGCCAACGTGTAGCTGGCGTCGGGATCGACCTCTTCTCCATCAATCGTGAGACTCCTGAGACGCTCGCCAGGGTCGCCGGTGGAATCGAACTTCACATCGATATTGGTCGATGGCCGAGCGAGCCAACCGCCGTAGAGGCGATCGGGATTCGATGAAAAGACGTTTTCCAATTCGCTTTCCCAGTAGTCGATGAACTGCTGTCCGGTCGTTCTCCCGGCTTTCAAGTCCAACACGATCGGTAGCCAGTTCCACAGATCTGCCTCGGTGATCGGGCCGGGAGCAGTCGGCGGTGAGAATCGATATCCGTTGCTCAGCCCGATATTGGTGTCGGCGGATTGCTTTACCGCATCGGCGATCAAGCGGTCCATGGACGTGCTCATCACGTTGTACCGCTCGAGCCAAATATCCGTGTGACCGATTTCTTGGTTCATTCGTGCCCGGTGGGGTGCCAACGCCTCGTCCACGATTTGCTTCATGTGTTCGTCCTCGGGGAACTCCTTCTCGCGAAGCTCGATCAATTCCCACCTGCGATCAACGATTCTGCCGTCGGCGAAAGTCAGGTCCATCACACCGACCAGCGATGCAAACGCCCCCGCCTCGACGACCCATGCATCGCCCACTTCGATCGGCTCGTAAGTCCGTTCGTGTGTGTCGGCCGACAAGTGAATGTCGACGCCGCGGAGTTTTCCCGTCAGCGGAACGGCCTTGTGCAGCCCGATGTGAGAAACCAGCACGAGCACATCCACCTTCTCTTCCTCGCGAAGTTTGTCGATGAGAGGTTGCAACACCTCGGAGGAGCGGAAGTTTAAGCCTTTGCTCATGTAGGGAGGTTGGCGAGTGGGGACATCGGGATCGGTGAATCCGAGGAAGCCCACTCTGACGCCGTTGATCACTTTCACCACATACGGGTCAAACAGTCGATCGCCGGAGTCCTTGGCAAGGATGTTGGCGGCAACAATTGGATAATTAACCTGTCCGCTGAGATTGACAAGCTGCTTTGCCCCGTACACGACTGCCCAATTGCCAGGGATCGCGAGATCAAGACCGAGTGCATTGAGCGGACCCACCATCACTTCGCCCTTCGTCCACGCTCCCGGGCCGCTTCCTTGGAAAGTATCGCCACCGTCAACTTTCAGCATCCCGTGTGGACGATCGGCCTCGAGCCGCTTGAACGCTGTCGCGACCCGACTCAACCCTCCTGCCCGACGTTCTCGCTCGGCATTATTTTCGTTCCAGAACAGCTCAGGGTGCGGTTCGAGCTGGGCGTGAATGTCGTTGATGAACGCGATCGAGAATTTCTTCTCGTTGACTTTCGATGCGTTGGTGTCGTTTGCTGCGGCAGACGCCATCGACGCCGTCGAGAGGCAGGCCACCACGCAGGCGACAATGCAAAATGGAAGATTCATGGTTCTGATTCCTGGGAAGAGGTACGTCAGGCTTTCCAACCTGGCGCGGTGAACACGCAAATCAGCCTCGAAAGGCTGACGCACTTACGCCGTGCGCGTCGTATCGCTCGCTTTACCGGGCTTCTTCGGTTTCACAGAGTCGTACCCTGCGGCCACCCAGGCGTCCCACGAACCGGGAACGGTGCGTGCATCAAAACCGTTGGCTCGCAGCACGCTCACTCCGACACTCGCTCGATAACCGTTGCCGCAATAAACAACGACCGGTTTACCCTTGTCGATCTCACCGAGCCGCTGGGGAATCTCCGGCAAGAACATGTACTGGGCACTTGCGATATGCCCCTTGTCCCACTCCGGTGGCTGTCGCACATCCAGCAACGTCATTTTGTCAGTGGGAAAATTTTGGTTGACATCATGCACCGACATCGTCTTGAACGAATCAAACTTGCGGCCCGAATTCACCCACGCTTTCATATCGCCATCGAGTCCGGCCTTGACATTGGTCAACCCGACCCGCGCCAACCAATCCAGCGGCCCGTTGAACTCGCCTTCTGCCGGTTTGAGCATCGCGATCGGCTTGTCAGGATCGAGCATCCAACCGCCCCACATCGAGAGCACCTCGTTGTAACCGATGTTCAACGCACCACGAATGTGTCCGCCTGCGAAGGCTTGCATGGAACGTGTATCGAGCACCTGCACGTCATCCGATGCGACCAGATTGGCAAACGCATCGGGCTTGAGCATCTCGATGTCTGGGGTGCCACCGAGTAGCTCCGGCCCGGCCGCATTGACCTTCTTCATTCGCGGCCAGTAGTAAGGCACCGGCGGCTGGGCACTGAGCAGTGCCTCGATAAACACCTCTTCATCGTTCATCCGCCAATACGGATTGCCTGTGCGCTGTTGTGCCAGAGTCGGATCACCCTCTGGAGCTTGGATCCCCGCCCCACAAGGAGATCCAGGACCGTGAGCCGGGTAGATTATCAACTCGCCCGACAGTTCCGTGTAGGCGTTCTGGACACTGTGAAAAAGAGCTTTGGCGAGCGCGTCCGTATTCTCGACGCCCATCAAATCCGGACGTCCAACGCTGCCGATGAACAAAAAATCGCCGGTGAACAACGCCCATGGTTCGCCACCTTCACGACTCGATGCCAAATACGACATGTGCTCGGGTGTGTGGCCGGGGGTGTGAATGCCGCGAAGCTTGATACCACCCACAATCACTTCGTCCCCGTCCCTGAGCTTCCGGTCGACGCCAAAGCCATACTCGGGGTCCCCCTCGATACTGGCGACAATCTTCGCGGTACCCGATTGCTTCGCCAACTCCCGCGAACCCGAAACGAAGTCCGCGTGGATATGTGTCTCGATCGCATGCGTGATCTTCATGCCGTATTTCTTCGCGAGATCCAAATAGACCTGCACGTCTCGGCGAGGATCGATCACGACAGCCACACCGGCATCCTTGTCGCCGAGGAAGTAAGAGTAGTGGGACAAGCCGCCCGATTTGATCGTTTCCAGGACAATATTCTGAGGAGGTTTGATTGCGTTGCGGCTCTCACTAGCCCCCACGACACTACCGAGAGCGGGGACCAAAGCGGCGCCTAAGCCGAGCGCGCCGGCGTGCTGAAGGATTTCACGACGGTGAAAAGTATTCATAGGGAGTTTCCTGCGGGGCAAAGTGGAAAGTTGAAAAACGTCCGCAAACTCGCCGAAGACGACAGCAGCCATGATCACTCGCTGCCCATCGCTCAAACAGTCAAAGGACCTTTTGATAATGACCGGGCACCCCGATCATCCGCCACTGCTTCGCATAAATACTCAAAAAGTTGATTGACTATCGGATTTCGCGAGCTTATCATGAAAATATTCAATGCGTGGCCGCACATTACTCGGTGGTGCGTATCCAACGGGAAAGGTCCCATGTCGGCCCGGACGTGCCCCTCCTCTCATCTGCTCGAAGGAGTGTATGCTCGCCAAAGAAAAGCAGTCTGCGATCTATCAGCAGCTCGCCGATGTCGGTGGGGCACTGGCGAACCCGCATCGACTGAAAATGCTGAGTCTATTGGCGCAGGGTGAGAAGCCAATCGATGAGCTGGCCCGGCTCACCAATCAGTCCATCGCAGCGGCGAGTGCAAACGTCAAGGTGCTGCGAAATTCACATTTGATCCGCACCGACAAGCGGGGGCGCAGCATGTTCTGTGCATTAGCCGATCCGCGTGTCGCTGAATTATGGCTTCGGTTTCGCGATCTAGGTGAAGTCGTGGTCCCCGAGATCCGCGAAGTGATGCGGCAAGAATTTGATGCCGACGACTCCCTTTCCTCCCTGACTGAAATCGAGCTCAACGAGAAGCTCGGCGGTCCAGGACGATTCACGCTGGTCGATCTGCGTCCGGCGACCGAGTACGTTCAAGGCCACCTTCCACAGGCGCGCAATGTGCCATTCGCGGAACTTGCTCTGTGTGCCAGCGACCTGCCAAAGTCTTCGCCAATGCTGGTTTATTGTCGCGGTCCCTTCTGCGCCGCCGCCCTGGCGGGCACCCGCTGGCTGCTCGACCAGCATTTCAAAGCGCAACGGCTACGTTTCAGCGTTCCTGAATGGAAGGCCGCTGGGCTTCCGATCGAGTGAGCCGCTGAGGTCCAAGGGCCCAGATGGCGTTTCAGTGAATCCGTTCGGGGAACCGTTTTTTCCGATCCAAGTAACATCTCCCGGTTACTCTCTTGAAAGTTCGCAATCGACGCGCCCGCTTGTCGCTGATATCTCGCCAAGAGAGTTGGGTAGGACTGGTGGAGCGACTACAATCAGAGGTAAGCGCAGCCCACCCACGCCATCGTGACTCACTCCTCAGCGAGCAAACAATATGATTTTTTCTTGGTTCTTTCTAGGTTTGGCGGCGTACGCGACCATTCGGATTTTGCCGGGTTGTCTGTACACAGTCGCTCCGAACCAGCGTGCTGTGAAGACTCGATTTGGTGCCGCCGAACTGCTGCCCATGGTGGCTGAGTCGCCGGATATTGAGCCACCGCTCGATCCATCTCTCAGCGAGGATGAGCGTCGCCGATATATCTATCCACAAGTTCGTGTGATCGGTCCAGGCGGCCCCTATTTCAAGTTGCCGTGGGAAGACGTTCACCGGGTTAATGTCGCGACTCAAGCGATTGACCTTTCGTGGGATCCGTCCAAGCGTCAAGAGACGATCGAAGCAGTCACGAAGGACAACCTGACCACGGGAGTGAATGGTCAAATTCGCTACCGCGTCAGCGAGAACAATCTGTATCCGTTCCTGTTCGGTGTGACGAGTCCCCTCGAACACGTAATGGGATTTTTCGTGTCCGTCATGCGAGAACGGATTGCCAACTTCATTGATCCGAAAGGTGCGAGTCTACTCACCACGGAAATTGATGACGAAGCGACCGCGGACTCGCCTCGAAGTAGTTCGGTAGACCTTTCAGATGGGGTTTCGATCAATGATCTTAGAAAGAACCTGCCACTGCTGAACCAATACATGGAGGAGCAATGTCGGTCGACAACGGGACGATACGGTATCGAACTCGATGCGGCTTTGATTACCGAGATCGATCCGCCGCAGGAAGTCGACCGCGCTCTATCGGCGATCAACAGTACGCGGAACCAAGTCGCCGCCGACATCAGTACCGCGCGCGCCGACGCCGAGCAGCAGATCACCATGAGCGCTCGGGCGGTCGAGATCGCAACCAACAACGCGCACGCGGAAGTCGCTCCGTTACAGGAACTTGCTGGCACCCTCGCAACGATCAAGCAGGAAGGTGGTACGGAATGTCTCCAGGCTTACCTGCGTAATTCACGTGTCCCCCTGCATGGTCTCGCTTCACGAGTTGTCTTGAGTAAACCGCAACGCGCATGAAACTGGCGGTCCCTTTCGTCTTGGCAACAACCTCACCACGTAACTTCCACCCGGTCCTACCATGCACATTTTTCTTTTCATTCTTGGCGTCGTCATCATTCCGATCTTGCTCATCCTCGCCCGTGCATTCGGCATCTACGCCTGCGTGCAAGAATGCGAGGCTCAGGTGTTCACTCTGTTTGGAAAGGTCATCGGCACGCTCAAGAAACCTGGGTTGCATTTTCCGATCTCAATTTTCGGTCCTCGTGCGATGTTGATTCCCTTTTTTGGAAAACGTTATGTCGTCAGCACGGCGTTGCGTCAGCACTACTTGCGGAGTCAGATGGTCAATTCGGAGGAAGGCACGCCGATGGGTGTCGGCATTTGGTATGAGATGCAGGTTGCCGATCCGGTCTCGTACCTGTTCATCAACGCCAATCCCGATGGATCGCTGCAGGCCAACGTGACCAGTTCAACCATCTCAACGCTCAGCAATCTCGAGATGGAGACGATGCTGGAGAACCGGCATAGTCTCAGTCGCACGGTCCGACAGGCGGTCTCGCCACTATCAGAGAAATGGGGGTACCGGCTCGGTTCGGTCTACATTCGCAAAGTCGAATTTACCGACATGCAGATGGTCCACAACATTACCGAGAAGGTGGTCAAGCGATTGGTGCAGGTCACCAGTGCCATGAAACAGGACGGCGAAAACCGCGTCGGCTTGATCAAGAGCGAAACGGCATTCAAGGTCAGCCAGAAGATGGCGGAAGCCGCTGCCGCACGTCCGAGAATTGTCGGTCAGAAGCTCAATGAAATTGCCAAGAATGATCCAGAAGTGCTCGATACGGTCTTGGAAGTGATGGAGATCAATCAGATGCTCGAATCGGGTGCGTCCGTCGACATCATTCCCAACACAGGCAATGTGTTACTGCAACTCGGTGATGCTAAGTAAACACTACTCGCGGGTGCAAGAGTCGATGTTCGGTTGTCGATTCTGGATCGAGACACAGTCACCGATCATTTCCCCGATAGTTCGGCTCGCCTCCGAGCCGCCACTCATGCCGTAGATCGCTAGTAACGATCTTGCTCGGGTCATCGCCACATATAAGCTGTGTGCCAGAATCCTGCCCCGTGGCGCTACGAAACGATCCACGCAGGGAATCAGCACCACTTCGGCTTCATATCCTTTGAAGGAATGCGGCGTCGTGGCGATGATGGTATGGGATTGTCGCTCGAATGCCCGGTTTGTCTGAACAGATAGCTCCACACCGAATTCAGCCAGTCGGGGTGCCAGCAACGACTCCAAGGCCGCCTGTGCGTTACCGTTGTAGATGAGACAAATGTCGTTGGGGGAAATACCGTCGGTTGAAGTCAAGTATTTCAGATCGCGGGCGATAGTATTCATCTCAGTCGTCCGATCGTTGAAACTTCGATAGATCGGTCGGGGACCGTTAATCTGATTCAACTTGACGCTCAGCCAATTGCCGCCGTGATGCGTTTGGCGTTCCAGCAGTCCGAGCGAAATCAACTCCTGTTGATCGTGTTTTTCATCAACATGCGTGAGTCGATCGAGAACATTGACGGCAAGCTCCGTAATCGGTGTCGTCGAGCGGAAACTCTCACGCATGATTGTCGAGCGTCCCCGCATGTCGAGTCCAAACTCGGACCACTTGGGTGTTTTCGTGCCGTAAACATTTTGAGCATTGTCGTAAAACAGGTGAGCCGGGCGGCTGTTCTCATCGTCCACGTCGGATTGCTCGACAATGGAGAGCAACAATCGCAGCGTGGCCGGGCCCATGTCTTGAGCTTCGTCAATGAACAAAGCCGAACATCGCGGTAGCAGGTCAGCAACATCGTGACGGTTCAAAAATTCCTCGGCGGCACGATCGTAATCAAAGCCGAATGCCTCCATTGACAGATCTGCCGACGGTAGTATCCCCGCTAAAACGTCCTTGACGTGCAAGAGTTCCACATTTCGCCATGGGAAGCCTGGCGTCTCGAACAACTCGCCCTCAAAGAGTCCATTCCATGACGACTCCACGAAGTTGCGTAGCAGCTTGTGCAAGCTGCGATTGGCATACACGGCCCAAATGCGCGTGTTCCTTTGCTTGCTAGCATTGCCATCGCTCCCAGGTTGTTCGACCATACGTTTAGCGGTCTTGGCGAGCCAATTGCACAGCACGACCGATTTCCCACTACCCGCGACACCGCGGACCAGCCGCGGTCTGCCATCGAGTTCCAAGTTCGTGAGCCGCTGCTGCTCTTGGGAAAGAATGGGTTTCAACATCCGACGCTGGGCAAACTGATCACCCATTCGTGGCGACAATTTGGGTGGGGCAGCCGATAATCCCATCGTCGTCGGGCGGTGCGGCGTGGATATCGCATACGCGGGTTTCCGTTCGGCGACGCGTTGATGGAAGGCCGCGTGCTGCAGTCCAGGCTCTTGCCAATGTAACGTTCCGTTCGTGTCCACTAAAACGGCGGGCTTTAAATATGGCAGCAATGGCCTCAAGTACGGTTCCTCCATTTCACTGCGACTGGCGAGCACGATAACCGCTTCTCGTGCGCGACTGATTGCCACGTTCACCAGCCGCATCCATTCCTCATGCGGCCACGTGTAGTTGCTGGCGTTGACAGTGTCGAAGATGACAACCTCGGCTTCCGCCCCCTGTTGACTGTGGACCGTCGATGCCTGCCAACTTTTCATGCCCCAACTGGCTAGTAATTGATTGATCACCTGGGCCTGGGCTCTGAAGGGTGAAATGAACAAACCATTCGCGGCTCGAAGTTTCTCGTCAGTGAAAAGCTTTTCCAGGATGCTCGGCGTCACGTTGCGCACCCAGCTTTGATTGCCCGCTCCTCGACTGGCACGAATCGACGCCAGGCCAACGTTCTCTTCATCAAGGACATACCAAATCGCTCGGGAAACGTTGGCAAGAAACGGCGTGAGCGACGATGCCTTTCTCGATCGATCCTCCGCCGTGCGCAGGAATCCACCGTACTGGAAATTGGAAACGACGTCGCACACGTCGGGATGCATCCGCCGCTGCTCTGACAAGACATGCACGGCGGTGGGCGTGGTCGTGATTTCGTCGAGGTGGCTAAGTCCGCTGCTGGCTAACCACTGCTGCTGCCGCGTCGGCAGAATGCGTGAGATCCGGCTGATCGGTGCCAGCTGTTTCGAGTCTCCAACGAGCACCACTCGCTTCGCCGCCAGTAGCGACAGCGCCGCGACGGTCGTTCGTGAAATCAAGCCAGCCTCATCAATGAAAATCGTCGTGAACGGAGCGTCGCCATCTTCGATCATCTTGCGGGTGAGTTCATGGTTGAGGAACGCCATTGCTTTGAAGGCGGTCGCAATCACCACTCGCGCATGGGGATCGATAAAAATACGATTGCTTTGGTCATTGCCCGATGTCCGCAGCTCATTGATCTTTTGACGAGTGAGCGACTTCTCTTCCCAAGAGTCAAGAAGCGGGAGCTGTGCTGCAAGCTCATCAATTTGCAAAAGCACATGCGACTCGGTTCCGATGAGCATCGCCTCCAGCTCTCGTGAAACGAAGTTTTGGTAAGAAGCACCCTTGCCAATTCTCAGCAGTGCGTCGTCGGCAAGTAAGTCCGAACAATGAACCTTGGCGGCCTCCCCGATCGAGATTGCCGCCGCGTCGGCCGCTCGATTCGTCGTCGACACGACTAGAATCCGCTCCTCGGGATCTTCCATCACCCGCGCGACTTGTTGCCCTGTCATCCAGGTTTTTCCGGTCCCCGGTGGTCCCCAGAGAACACTCCAAGAATGCTTCCACCAATCCAAGAGAGCTGGCATGCCGGCCTCGCTAGGTGCGTCCATCTGCGGGTGAACACCGCCCATCGTTGCCGCAAGCCGTGCAGGAAGCAGTCTGCGAACGTTCTCGAACTGATCACCGTTGTAGAGCGCATGGAGCACGGACAGAAACTCGAAAGGACGAACGAAAAACGAGCCCACCGTCGGCATCGCTTCCGGGTTGTCGAGACTGATGAACAAACACCCGTTCCGCTCATCGACTTCGACAATCTCACCCGACCAATCCAACCCATCTTCGTAACCGGCCACGCCCAAACTCATCGCGTCACCCGGCTTCTCCTGATCGAGAGTTTGGGGGCAGAAGGCCACCGCCCCTTCCCAGGTCCAATCGAACTCGACGGAGCGTCCGACATGCACAACGAAAATAGTGCCTCGATCGCGTTCCGAGAAGACACTGACGCGGTCGCAGCGCAGCTGTTTCCAGCGAGACGCATCGCGGTATTCCTGGCGAATCGCAGCGGCTGCATCTTTGAAAAACTGATCGTCGCCCCCAGGCAAACGCAGATTCGACGAAAACCGAGCGGGGTGAAATTCGTCGTCTCCAATCGAGTCGCTGGTAAAATCAGTCACTATCGAAACTGTTAGGGGATGCAGTAGAAATTGAGCGGAAATAATAGCCGCCTTTCGCTCCGCGAAAGTTGCGTGGAGATGTAATTTCGCGGGGCGAAAGACGAAGATTTAGCCTCCATCTTTCCGAGTTACAATTTCATCGTCAACCAACGGCTCCGCCCGTCGTGAGAACCGGAAGTATACCAGCTCCGAGGGACACATCCGTCTGGCAGCAGTTCCGATCCACCCAGACGGACCGGAGGGGCAGAGCACTATCTCGACGAATTTGACCGCGACCCAGCCTCTATCATACGAAAAAAGCGAAACTCTCCTTGCCGCGAACCATATCGGCCAATAATCGCCCATCGCACAGCCCAGGGCTGCCCAGTCGCCGTCGACATGAATCGTGAGCGTCATCAATCAGTCCCCCGACTCGGCGATTTGACAATTTGAAACCGCATTGGCAATGAGCGTGCCCCTGACCATCATGCGTCCGCGCATGCAAATCGCCGATCAACTCAATGACAGGAAACCACTGCCAGTGTCGGCGGCGTCGCGACATTGCGGACGGGCGGTTAACTCAGGCCAAAATCCGAAACTATCCAGGACGTGCATCGAGGCGGTCTAGTCCACGGCGACCGTCATCTCGTCGTAAGTGTTGATGGCACACATGGGCAAATTTCTTAACATGACAGTTGCGACGTCAACGCGTTCCGCAAAAAGCTTGACCTACGGGCTCGCCTCCCTCACAATCATTGCCGCTGGAGCGATCGGTGATCTGCTGTCCGCTTAAATCGGCGAGAACTCCAGCAGTGTCACCGACCGAACCGAAGGTGCATCCGGCAGTGAGGCGTCCAAAACCAGCTGTTTTAGCAGATGGCCTCGATGAAGACAGGAAAAGAGGCTCATCCGACCGAAGGGTGCGCCGGAGGTTTTCAAGGCATGGCTCAAGCGTCCAATGATAATTTGTGCGAGTTGTCGCTGGACCTTATACTGGGTCTGCCGGGAGAAACGGAATTAAGCTCGAATGGCGTGGACTTAAGGCGGATCTCGCGTGAAACAATTTTGAGCTAGCGAAGAACGGCATCCTTGTTGCATCGTGGTTTTTCTTCAAAAAAATCTCAACACAGCAAGGATGCCGTCGATGATTCTGCCACCTCGTGGAACCCCTGTCGATACCAATCGCAGAGCCGAATTGCGTCAGGCACTCAATCCGCACGAGGTGGTCCAGCGGATTGACAATTTGATCCAACTCGATCAAGTCCGGCTAACCGAAATCTTCAGTGACGACGATGTCCATCAGCTATGTGATGAACTCGAAATCAAGTTCCGTGAGCGGGAGTTCACCCCGGCGATCACACTCGGCTTGTTCGTTTCGCAGTGCCTCAGTCGCGGAGATGCCTGTTCGACCGTCCTCACGAAGTTCAATCGTGAGCGAAAACGGCGAGGCCAGTCGCCCTGCTGCGAAGATGCTTCGGCCTACTGCAAGGCGAGGGCAAAGCTCACCGTTGAACTGATCGATCGACTTGGCAAACGCATTGTCGATTTACTTCGCGGGAAAGCCCCTACGCAGGGGAAATGGCACGGGCTAAATGTCTACTTGGTCGATGGTTTGGTATTTCGCGCACCTGATACGCAGGCCAATCAAGAGGTCTATCCTCAGCCTTCGACTCAAAAAGAAGGGCTTGGCTTTCCTCAAGTGCGCTGCGTAGTGACGACTTGCTTGGCGACCGGTTGCATTGTCAATTACAACACCGCAGCAATGAAGGGGAAACTGACCGGCGAGGTAAGCCTTTTCCGTGAAAAACACGGTGATTTCTTAGCCGGCGATATCGTCGTCGCGGATAGCAACTTCGAATCGTTCTATGATTCGGTGCTACTGAATCGCCGAGGTGTTGAACTGGTTTGCGGGATTAAGGGCTGTCGCAATTCACCATTTGAAGGAGTCTGCGAAGTGCTCGACGAAAAGACAATCACGCTGAAGAAACCAAAGAATAACAAAAATCGATTTACACCCGAGCAGTGGCAACAGCTACCTGAATCAATCCAGTATCGCTGCATTCGATACCGTCTGACTGGTCGCACCGAGGTGCTGACGATCGTCACCACGCTTGTTGACTCGAAGCGTTTCAGCGCTGACGAAATCGCGGAGCTCTATGGTCTGCGATGGGACGTTGAAACGGACATTGCTTGCTGGAAGACCACGATGGGATTTTGTGATCTACGCTGCCATACTCCCGAAAACCTTGACCGCGAAATAGCGGTCGGAGTGTTAGCCTACAACTTGGTACGCTCACTGACCAACGACGCTGCTGCGGTCCTGGAAATCCATCCGCGTGAAGTCAGCTTTTCTCGTTCACGCGATGCTTGGATATACTTTAGCGACGAACTTGAAACGTCCGACGATCTGATGTGGATCGTGCTGTCGGCAACTTCCCGGCTGGTCCGAGATCGACCCGGTCGCGAAGAGCCTCGCGAGCTCAAACGCCGAAATCAATCAAAATATCCCAAGATGAAAAAACCTCGCCCCAGCCGAGCCAAGCGGATCACGGTCGAGCCCGTGAAACCGGCAGAAAAGCCCTAAGTCCACGCCATTCGAATCAAGCTCTGCAGAGGTGCAACTTGACAAGGGATATCCCGGTCGACGGTGCGCCAACGGTGCCGACGGTTCTCGGCGAGTTTCGATTCGCCGAGGACGCTTTTATTAAACAAATCATTGGACACTTGAGTTATGGAGTGCCGGGATAAAACCGGTTTGGAATCGAGAATGAAAGTTTCTTACGAGGAAGGTCTAACCAACTACTTCGGCCTCCGGCGGAGGTGCGACGAAGGTAACAACGTCGTGCTGAGCGTCCGTGCAGGGGGAAGCGTAGGCCAGCTAATTGAGCTCCGAAATCAGGTCTTCCATGTGCCGACCGTGTCATATGCGTCGGGAAGGCAACACCAGCTACACCGCTTTGGTAAGGGTAGTCTGGACATGGCGGAGTCGAAGAACCTGTGCATGCGTGGAAAATTCCAAACGCGAGAACCGGGAAGTCCCATTTGCCCCTGGGGTCAAGTCGTGATGACTCACTGCCAGGGCGACCAGCGAACCTCTATGAGCGCAATTCTGGTATGAACGCGGATGGGATGGCAGATGAGGCCGTAGTACCGTCGACGCGGGTGAACAAAGCTGCGACCGCAGTGGCGGAATCCGCCGAGGAAAGGGACCTCACTGAAGGGAAGTATTGCCGGATTGGCGTCGATGCTTCGGACTCTGAGCCGGAACAAGTATCAATTGGAGCGTCACGGGAAATCACGACGGGTAGCGTCACAGTGTGTCGCGATCGTTTGACCCAACGGAGGAGCCGTATGAGTCAAGGCTCACGTACGGATCTGTGCGGGGGGCGGCTGGCAACAGCCGTCCCTACCGCGATCCTCAGAAAACCTCCAGTCACCATCGCGCACGCTTCGGTCGGATGAGCCGGAAAAGAGATGAAGCGCCAGGAATCAGAAGCGATTGTCGGGTATAGCGTCTTCGAGAAATTCGAAGACTGTTACCAATACAATGAGAATGCTTGCTTCATCGCAGACTCTCAGAGCCGCGCCGGTGCTTTTCTGATCAATGGACACGGCGACGCGAATGATTGCCGGATCGATGAAGTTACCTTTGACGACATCATGCACGACTACGGGGGATCGTGCGGCGAGTACGCTATGGAAAGCGAGGCGTTTGCTCGATTTAAGAGAATCGCAGCGTTGAACGCCGTCACCTTCACGTCTGAAATTTACGATGGAGACGCGACCCTCTTTGTGGTTCAAATTGACGGCGTCCAGATTGGTGATGACGACGAATGAGCAAAGACAGACGATTGAGAGTGAGTGGCCTTGCACTATTGGTTTCTGGCCGCCGCTACGCCAGCCGACTGAAGACGATCAGGTGCCGAACTGGAACCACCCACTTTTCAGGAGCCACACCTCTGTTGTCTGAGTCACACTTTCTTTGCAGCTGACTCAGTTTAACGGCTCCGGTCCTCTTTTCCCGTCCGCCTGCACTAGGCGATCAACTGGACTTTGCAAACGACCGTCAAATCCAACCTCCACATGCACATACGTCATCGTCGTCTCAATGTCCTTGTGTCCCATCAGTTTCTGAACCGATGGTAAATCCGTGCCATCCTCGACCAGATGAGTCGCAAAGCTATGCCGAAGTGAATGCGGTGCCCCGTTTTTCGTGATCCCAGCCGCTTTTTGAGCCGCTTTCAACGCCTTGGCAAACTGCTCCTCACCGATGTGGTGCCGCCAAACATTGCCGCTCCGCTTGTCACGCGCCCGCTGACGCGACGGAAACACCCATCGCCAACCCACCTCCCGGCCTGCATTGGGATACTTACGCGACAAAGCAAACGGTAGATACACCTTATCAAACCCCTCCTCCAAATCCTGCTGATGACGCTGCGTCGCCCACGCAATCTGACGCTGCAGTTCCGCGATCGCTTGGTTCGGCAAGAAAGTCATCCGGTCCTTCTGTCCCTTGCCATCGCGCACCAACAAACGACCCTCATCGAACCACACATCCTTGATCCGTAGTCGCCGACACTCCTTGTGACGCAGCCCTGATCCGTACATCAGCAAAAACATGATCCGGTGCACGCCCACCAACTGTTCCAATAGTCGCCCGATCTCCGGACGGCTAAACCATACCGGCATCGTCTCGGGACGCTTCACACGCACCGCGTTCAAGAAGCCTATCCGCTTGCCCAGGATGCACTCGTAAAGAAACAGCAGCGATGATTGCGCCTGCGTCTGCGTGCTCGCTGCCACCTGCTCAGTGACGGCCAGCTTGGTCAAAAACGACTCGATATCTCGTTCGTTGAACAGCGCCAGATCCATGGACCCCACGTGTCCCATGAATCGCTTCACCCACCGCACATATGCTTTCTCCGTCGCCATCGAGTAGTGCAGCACACGCATGTCGCCACGCATCGTCTGAACCAGCACGGGTTCGGCAGGATCCATCTTGCCACGGATAATTGCCAATTCCTCCTCGGTCGGCGGCACCTCCAAGTCAAGGTTGCGTTCTTGCTTGCCCAATTGCGCGAGTTTCGCGATGATGCTCGACAAATCTGGCTCGGAGCGTCCCAACACCAAGTCGCGATAACACTCCAGTGACCTCACCGCCTGCCAACGCTGCCAAGCCGGAGCCCCGGCCTCCAACAACATGCGGGAAAATTGCAGGGTCGTTTCGCGATTGACAGCCAACTCGTTTACCAGGCCCTGGGGGAACGTCATCGCATACCGCCGCAGCCACTTCGGGAACCAAACCCGGTCGCTCTCCCCCACGCTGTCGGCAGACGCCACAGCGATCTCAAATTTCAAAAGTGTCATCAGAATGATCCTTCGAGTTGACGGGGTTGCCTTTGCTGCCTTGGAAGACTATCATCAACTACCACTCTAGCGGCCTGCGGGGTATTGGTCAAACATCCCCACTCACTCAGGTCGTATTGGAAAGATTCTCGAATACGACCCTACTGACAAGGGTTGAAGCTATTGTTCGTAGGCGCTGGTGACCGCTCAGGACTGACTGCCGCAACGTCCAACGCTTGAATCAAGCACCCGCGATGCCCGGTTGCGGTAGCCCAACGCCCGAATCCAGTGACGGCGGTGCTCGGCAGCGGTAACCAACGCCTGAAATCCGACGCCCGAATTTGCTTGCGTCCGGCTTGGTGACTCGATACGATTGCGGTATCGCCGACCGTGGGTAGCGTGTCGCTACGCGCTTGACCCAGGGTACGCTACGAACAATCGAATGAACGGGAGTATGCTGCTCTTGCGGCAATTCAACCTCTGTCGCGTCGTCGAGTTTACTCGCCATTTGTACTATTTCGATTTGGCCCGCATACCCCGTTATTCGTAGCGTTATCCGACAGAAATTTTGGTGCCCCGATTTTGATGAAATGCCCGCAATGCGAGACTCCACTACGTCTGGAAGCGGCAACGCAGGCGAACACCCAGACATCAAGGCAAACGCCACTCCGTCGCTTCCAGATTATCGATCTGCTCGCAATGACAGCGTTGGTAGCGTTGCACCTCGCTTCATTCCCCGCCGAGGCATCCAAAGACGGATCAAATTTCGCCGCCCTGCTTTATCTCTCTCCGACGGCGATTACGTGCTTGGTTCATCTTCGCTTGTGCCTGAAGATCCCATCGGCGATGTTCATTCACTATGTCATGACTGTCGCATGGACCTTTTTGCACGCTGTGGGCCTCAACTATGCCACCAACGCATACAACCCAATGACCCGCTCTGGTCGCAGCTTTCAAATAGACATCTACTCAAATGCATGGAACGATACCTTGGAGATGGCTGGATGGGCCATTGCACTTGCTGCTACCTATGGCGTGATCTGCTACGCTGCTGTATCTGCTGCAATCAATCGCGACCCAGGCCACGCAGGTCCGGATACTCATACCGGCGGATAACCAATGGATTGCACGGGAGTCGGGCGTCACGCGTTTTGACAGATCAAACTTTTCACGGCCCGACCCCGTGAATCCAAACGTTCGTAGACGGACTCAATTCGGCCGACACCCAACACCTCCAGCCCAGCGGGCGGCACATGAACTGCCGATGGCGCCAGCCACCGGTGTTCGGTTGAGCGGATGGTTGCAAGACCGGAGGTCGACACATTCTGCCCAGCCGGACTGCAATACGGCATGTTTCGCCCGCTGGGCTTGGGAGGCTACTTGAGGATTCGTTCCGGTGGCTGACGCCACCTGCAGAGATCTGTCGGCCTCCGGGCTTTCAATCCGTTGCGACCGAATTGGCACCACCCAACGCCCGTGTTCTCCAACACCCAATTGCTTGCGTGCCGTTTCGCCACTCGATATGATCGTCGTATCGTCGCGTGTGCGGCGTGTCGCTACGCGCATGATCCAGGGTACGCTACGAACAAAGCGGTGCACCTGAGAATGCTGCTCTCGCGGCAATTTACCGTTTTCCATGTAATCGACTTCAATCGCGGTTCCAACTCTTTCGATTTGGTTCACATTCCAGGTGACCTTCGCCGTTATCCGACTCTAGCTATGCTGACTTCCGAAGACCTCGACCGTGTCCCGTTCGACAAATTGGTGCTGAAAAGCGTGCCGGAATCTGTCGCACGCATTCACATGGTGCTTCCTTTGTCGCACTCGACTGGTCACGTTCATCTTGTTGTGCCGGACGATGACGCCGCTCGCATTGATGAGCTGATTACGACTCTTCGGTTCATCCTCGACCGAGACATCACCTTTGACAGCGCTGATCGAACGTTGCTTGAGAAGGCTGTGGACCGTCACTACTCCAAATACGGGTCCACGGTTGCAAATTGCCATCGCACATTTTTTCAGTCGCTATTCAACATGAAGCGTTGCCTGCCGTCTATCGTTTCTTTTGGACTGTTGGTCGCGTTTGCAACCGCAAATTGCTACCAGTACCGGATGCAAGCGCACCGGCCATGGCTGCATTCTGTTGAGAGTGCCGCTGCCAATGGTTTCTGGGGATCGAATTCAATTCGTGGCTGGCCGATTGAGCTTGGGGTTTCGTTTCATCATCCAAGACAAACACTGGCGACGCCAGAACGCCCTGTGCGCGTTTCCTTGTACTCATGGAACGCCGGAACCTGGGTCGTGAAAGGACAATTGATCACGTTGTTCCATGGCGTCATCGCCGGAACGAATCTCCTTATTGGCGGCCTTACTATTACGGGTACCTTCTTCGTGATGCGTACTCTCGTCGACTATGCCCAATGGTCATTGCGATCCATGCTCATCGCCGCAACTGTGTTGGCCGGGAGCTTTGCTTTGCTGAACGCAAATACGGTAAACCCACTCAATGTGGGACGATTGTACGGAGGCACAGCCGACATTCTCTCCATTCGGTACTGTACGCTCATGACACTAAATCTGGCCTGCCTTGTTGCGATCGTCTGGTGGGCATCTTTCTTCGCGGCCAAACTTCGAATTCGTCCATCATTACCAAGCTCACCGTGACGGACAACCCAACGGTGCACCGGATTATTGGCGTCACGATCTTCTCCCAACCTCAACTTCAAACGAACGCCAATAACCGGTGACCTTCGGTGTTCGTAGACGGACTCAATTCGGCCAACACCCAACACCTCCGGCCCAGCGGGCGGCACATGAACTGCCGGTGGCGCCAGCCACCGGTATTCGGTTGAGCGGATGGTTGCAAGACCGGAGGTCGACACATTCTTCCCAGCCGGACTGCAATACGGCATGTTTCGCCCGCTGGGCTTGGGAGGCTACTTGAGGATTCGTTCCGGTGGCTGACGCCACCGGGAGAGATCTGTCGGCCTCCGGCCTTTCAATCCGTGGCGACCGAATTGGCACCACCCAATGCCCGTGATGTCCAACACCCAATTGCTTGCGTGCCGTTTCGCCACTCGATATGATCGTCGTATCGTCGCATGTGTGGCATGTCGCTACGCGCGTGATCCAGGGTACGCTACGAACAAAGCGGTGCACCTGAGAATGCTGCTCTCGCGGCAATTTACCGTTTTCCGTGTCATCGACTTCAATCGCGGTTCCAACTCTTTCGATTTGGTTCACATTCCAGGTGACCTTCGGTGTTCGTCGGTAGTCCAACGCCCACCCCCTGGCCGACGTTCAGCCTCCGTCCAGTGCTGAGTTTCCATGGCACGTTTGAATCCGTTACACTTCTGTTAATGCCACGGCATTTGACACGTCGCCGATCGTAGACGACGAACCATTCCGATTCACGGCAGCGGCCAGGAAGCGTTTATGGGAATCTCAAATCAACACATGGCCGCTCCGTGATCGGCGGCGTTCGTAGGTGCTGGTGACCGCTCAGGACTGACTGCCGCAACGTCCAACGCTTGAATCAAGCACCCGCGATGCCCGGTTGCGGTAGCCCAACGCCCGAATCCAGTGACCGCGGTGCTCGGAAGCGGTAACCAACGCCTGAAATCCGACGCCCGAATTTGCTTGCGTCCGGCTTGGTGACTCGATACGATTGCGGTATCGCCGACCGTGGGTAGCGTGTCGCTACGCGCTTGACCCAGGGTACGCTACGAACAATCGAATGAACGGGAGTATGCTGCTCTTGCGGCAATTCAACCTCTGTCACGTCGTCGAGTTTACTCGCCATTTGTACTATTTCGATTTGGCCCGCATACCCCGTTATTCGTAGCGTTATGCCACTTAAAAACAAAGGAACCACGACATGCCCGATGGGCTAGTTAGATCAAGCGACGTTTCAACATACGTGAAAGGTTGCATTTCTCGCGAGCGAGAACGACTCGCACGCATCTTCGAGACCAACGATAACGCGGGGGATATCGCAAAGGCAATCCGCGACCGATCTCATGACGATCGTGTCTTTGAATGGATTGGATCTGGTAAGAAACTCCCCTGAACTTGCGGGATCGCTTGCCACTTACCGTCAATAAATTGCTGGAGCTGAACTCCGTCCATGCAGTCTTTTGTGCAGACGCTTCGCACTGACATTGCGAGGGGGCTTTCCGAAACTTCGGATGCTGGAATAGTCGAATCTGCGGACTGGTTCATAATATTTCTCTGCCCGTGATGGGCATAACAACTGCGTGAACCGGAGAACGGCGTCCAGGTTCACAGGGATGGGAAATCTACCGGGCCGTTCCCGGTTACGCTTGGCGTTCGTAGGCGCTGGTAACCTCGCTGAACCGCAGGCTGCAACGTCCAACGCCTGTGATTTCCAACGCCTGAGGCCCGACGCCGGAAATTGCTTGCTTTCGGAATTGCGAATCGATACGATTGCTGTATCGGTGAGGTGTCGCGACGCTTGTAATCGATTGTACGCTACGAACAATCGAATGCACGTGAGTATGCTGCTCACCCGGCAACTAACCTTTTTTGATTCATCAAATTCAATCACGGTTCCACCTCTTTCGATTTGGAACGCATACCACGTGATTCGTAGCGTTCGTAGGCGCTGGTGACCGCTCAGGACTGACTGCCGCAACGTCCAACGCTTGAATCAAGCACCCGCGATGCCCGGTTGCGGTAGCCCAACGCCCGAATCCAGTGACCGCGGTGCTCGGCAGCGGTAACCAACGCCTGAAATCCGACGCCCGAATTTGCTTGCGTCCGGCTTAGTGACTCGATACGATTGCGGTATCGCCGACCGTGGGTAGCGTGTCGCTACGCGCTTGACCCAGGGTACGCTACGAACAATCGAATGAACGGGAGTATGCTGCTCTTGCGGCAATTCAACCTCTGTCACGTCGTCGAGTTTACTCGCCATTTGTACTATTTCGATTTGGCCCGCATACCCCGTTATTCGTAGCGTTCGTCAGAAGTAAATTTGAGCCGCTCAATAATGTCGTCCCTTCATGTTTTTGGTGTAATCCCGGACTCGCCCGGCGAAGCATTTGGGTACGCGTATCCACAGTGGGAGGAGTCACTTCCTGATGACGCGTCAGTGGATGAGCACAACGCATGGGATGATCGAAATCCGATCTGGGGGTTGCGTGATGACCTTGGATGCTACCTCGATTGCGATTTTATCGAATGCTTTGATGATTTCGGCAGCACAGAGAGGTTGAAATACGTCGCGACGCAATTGGCGGACCCAACGGACGTTGAAAAGATCGAATCGCGTATCGGCAAGTGCAAAACGATTATCCTTCTTCATGAGAATGCGCTCGGTGGTTTTAAGTCCGCTAAGAAGATGCGAAGCACAGATTCAGTTGTCTACTGCGGCAAATTCAAGTTTGTTGAATGATCATCCCGCTCACTATCCTGACGAACCAACGCATGCACCGAAGTCCGGCTTGCGGACGTTTTGACAATGGAAGCATCACCGTCCGGACTCGGTGATGCGAGACGTTGAACTTAATCGAATTGCTCCGGTGCCCCGCAGGGTATTCAGCATCCAGGTGCCTGGCCGCATCCCTGCGGGTAGAGGGCTGGCATCCATGCCAGCCAAGAACTGAAGTGATGAGCTGCGCTCGCTGTTTTCTTTTTTTCTTTGGCGTGCCGCTGTTGGATACGCGACCTCTCCGCTGAGGTGATTCTCAGCCAGCATGTCGAAACGAGCGTGCTGTAATTGCACCCATCAGGCCGTGAGATGGGTGCGGCCCAGGCCAGCGGTAGTCGGCCGATTGTAGGGGATGTGAGCGACAACTATTTCTTCCGTTTAACGATTAAAGTGATTAAAGAGGTTGCGCTTTTTGTGACGGCAATTCTACTGGGTCTCCTACTTGGCCACTCCCACTTCGGGAGCTGGCAAGTTACCTATCCACTGGAATGTCCAGCATGACTCCGTACCAAAAACGTCTTTGCCCACTCACCCGCCGCTTGGCAGAGGACATGAAAATCCGCAACATGGCCGGCGCCACCATCGATGCCTACACCTATCACGCCAAGCGATTTGCAGACTTCATTAAAAAGCCGCTTGACCAGGCAACCCCGGAAGACGTTAGAAGCTTCCAGCTTTACCTAATCGAAAGCAGGAATCTGGCATATAGCAGCTTCAACCAAGCGGTTTGTGCCTTACGGTACCTCTACACCCACTGCCATCCGTGTCCCATGGCCGGTCACCATGGTGCCGTTTGGGAAACGACCTAAGACGCTGCCTGTCGTGCTCAGCCGAAATGAAGTCAACGAGCTGCTCACGTGCACCAAGAACCTCAAACAGCGAACCTTCCTGACGACACTCTACGCGACCGGGATGCGGTTCTCCGAAGCGGCCAACCTGCGACTCGTCGACATCGATTCCCAGCGGATGCAGATTCACATCCGCCACGGCAAGGGAGGCAAAGATCGACAAGTACCGCTCTCACCGAGACTCTTGACCGAGCTGAGAGACTACTGGCAGTCCTACAAACCGAGCATTCTCTTGTTCCCCGGCAACCTGCCGGACCGTCCTTACAACCACACGTCGATTCTCAAGGCGATCAAGCACTCGGCCAGTCTGGCGAAGCTTCGCAAACGCATCTCGCCGCACACTCTTCGTCACTCCTACGCGACGGGGCTACTCGAAGCGGGTGTGGACTTGCTGACGATCAGCAAACTGCTCGGTCACGCGAGTTTCGTCACGACGATGATCTATCTGCATTGCCGACGAGAGCACATGATCTCGACGCCCAGTCCACTGGATTGGTTGCCGGTGCAGCAACTGCCGACGTATCAACCACCCGCGGAGAACTGCCAGCCGAAGACCCCCGAGACGCCCAAGGAGGAACCGGCCAACGAACCGAAGAGCAAGCCGCCTGGCGATCCAGCCGAGTAACGGCAGCAAACGAGAAACTCAGCGTAGCTCAAATCATTCGACTCGGTGCGGCTCAGTACGTTGCCGAGTATCGTGATCGCGGAGCTTGCTACAATGTGCAGAGTGTGTTGGCAAAGCTATCGCTGTGCCGCACCTCGGTGCTGGGCGGGCACAAGTATCAGTGTGACACGTGCGAGGCGACTTGTCATGTTTACAATTCGTGCGGTGATCGCCACTGCAATCAATGCAGCGGCAGCAAGCGATACGACTTTGCCGAGCGGGCGGGCAAGCTGCTGCTCGATGAAGTGGACTACTACCAAGTCGTGTTCACATTACCGAGCCAACTTTCGCGGTTGGCGCTCAGTAATCGCGAGTCGCTCGCCGACTTGCTGTTTCGGTCAGCTTGGAAGAGTTTGCAAAAGACCATCCGCAGTGAACAGGGCTATGATCCTGCGGCGATCTTGGTGTTGCACACTTGGAATCAAAGACTCGAAGCTCACTGGCACGTCCATGCGTTCGTTCCAGGATCGGGACCGGGCGTTAAAAACAGCGGTTGGCAAATTAGCACGGCACCGCCCGAGTCCGACAACAGCGACAGTCACTACTTGGTCGATGCGATCAATCTTCGCGCATCATTTCGTAAGTTTGCGATCGCGCACTTAGAACGGTTGCGGGAGCGTGGCGAACTCAAACTCGACACAGACAGTGAGTTTGGTGACTTGCGTGAAGTTGCTGCCTGGAATTCGCTAATCGAACATCTCTCATCGCTGGAGTGGGTCAGCTACATCCAACCACCACCATCAGGATCGAGTGGTCCGAGCGACTTGGTACGCTACCTGACGCGTTACTTGACCGGTGGACCGATCAGCAATTCCCGCATCGTCACCGCAGACGAACACGAAGTGACGTTCATGGCACGCGAGGGAACGAAGCAGGGTGGCGAGTCGCAACAGGTCCCCATCACGCTTTCGACACGCGAATTCGTGCGTAGCTGGTGCCTCCATATCCAGCCTGATCAACTGACAAAAACAAGATACTTTGGCGGATGGAGTAATAGTCAACTGGCGAGCTACCAGCACCGCTGCGCCGCCGACATGAACGCGGCCAGCCTGCCGTATGCCGCGGACGCGATGGAGTTCCCACCGGCGGAGCCCGAGAACACCGAACCACGATCGACCGAGCCAACGTGCCCGCGTTGTGAGCAGGCAACACTGCGAGTGGTATCAACGACACCACGTCCATCCTGGCGAGAGATTTTCTCGCGAGGCAGTGAATCGATGCCGCCCTGGTACGCCGGTTCGTTGGAAGAATCGGATCGCACGTTCTGGGACGGTGCCCATGGTGAGGGTTTTTACGACTGGTACCTGGAACATGCGGTAGAAGGTGCATACGCAGGCGTGGCGGCGACGCCAGCACCCCTGAGTTGCCCAAGCGGTCAACCGCTGCTCCCGGGACTAGAATCGGACAGTTACTACGCGATAGAATGAATATCATCGTCGTCACAGCTGCATCACTCGGTGCGCAGCCCACAGTGTGGCGACAAAGTTCAACGCACGATCTATCCGCACGTCAGGCGATCAGCTCAACCGATAAAGTTGAGCTTTTTCTACGCCTGACATGCGGATAGATCGCAATTCGTTATCCTGCTACGGGTCTGATACCACGAATGGAAATTGCAAACGCGATTGAGCTGCTTCGAACATTTGTCGGCGATGGCCTTACTTCCACGATTTCAGACATTGAACAAAAGTTCGTTGGGCTAGGCACAGGACAAATTTCGCAACTGACAAATAGCATCAATGCGACAAATGAGACGATGGCCGCAGCCGCTGTAATTAAACTGGCTTCTGCTCAAATTAACACGACAATCCATGCACTCGGGATTTTGAACTGTTTACCCAAAATGCTAGAGAAGGGCGAGACAATTGAATACGTTTCGCTCGGCGCAGGCAATACCAACAGACGCTTCGATCTTGAGACTGATCGTCGCGTTGCAGAATTCAAATTTATCAAATGGCAAGGTGGCGCTGAATCAATACGACAAAATTCATTGTTTAAGGATTTTTCAAATCTCGTCGAATATCAAACGAAGAAACGGCGTCAACTATGCGTTTTAGGCGACCACCATCCGCGTGAATTCTTTTCGCGGAAACGCGCGTTAAAAAGTGTTTGCGGTAAGAACCCTGAATTGCAAAAATTGATTGGCGACAAGCATCCCGACGTAACACTTGTTCGTGAATACTACCAGCTTCACTCTGAACTTGTTGAGATCGTTGATGTGACAAACTGGGTTCCTGAACTTGCAGGTTTGCCCACTATCACGGGATAACAATGCGGATGCACCGGAGAATGCTGCTCATGCGGCAATTCAACCTTGTTCGATTCGTCACCTTTACTCGCGATTCCATTTCTTTCGATTTGGTCCGCATTCCCAGTGATCCTTGCCGGCCGTAGGTAACCCAACGCCCAGCCCCTGGCCGACGTTCAGGTCCCGTTCAGTGCTGAGTTTCCATCGCACGTTTGACTTCGTTACACTTCTGTTAATGCCACGGCATTTGACACGTCGCCGATCGTAGACGACGAACCATTCCGATTCACGGCAGCGGCCAGGAAGCGTTTATGGGAATTTCAAATCAACACATGGCCGCTCCGTGATCGGCGGCGTTCGTAGGCGCTGGTAACCTCGCTGAACCGCAGGCTGCAACGTCCAACGCCTGTGATTTCCAACGCCTGAGGCCCGACGCCGGAAATTGCTTGCTTTCGGAATCGCGAATCGATACGATTGCTGTATCGGTGAGGTGTCGCGACGCTTGTAATCGATTGTACGCTACGAACAATCGAATGCACGTGAGTATGCTGCTCACCCGGCAACTAACCTTTTTTGATTCATCAAATTCAATCACGGTTCCACCTCTTTCGATTTGGAACGCATACCACGTGATTCGTAGCGTTCGTAGGCGCTGGTGACCGCTCAGGACTGACTGCCGCAACGTCCAACGCTTGAATCAAGCACCCGCGATGCCCGGTTGCGGTAGCCCAACGCCCGAATCCAGTGACCGCGGTGCTCGGCAGCGGTAACCAACGCCTGAAATCCGACGCCCGAATTTGCTTGCGTCCGGCTTAGTGACTCGATACGATTGCGGTATCGCCGACCGTGGGTAGCGTGTCGCTACGCGCTTGACCCAGGGTACGCTACGAACAATCGAATGAACGGGAGTATGCTGCTCTTGCGGCAATTCAACCTCTGTCACGTCGTCGAGTTTACTCGCCATTTGTACTATTTCGATTTGGCCCGCATACCCCGTTATTCGTAGCGTTCGTCGGTAACCCAACGCCCAGCCCCTGGCTGACGTTCAGGTCCCGTTCAGTGCTGAGTTTCCATCGCACGTTTGACTTCGTTACACTTCTGTTAATGCCACGGCATTTGACACGTCGCCGATCGTAGACGACGAACCATTCCGATCCACGGCAGCGGCCAGGAAGCGTTTATGGGAATTTCAAATCAACACATGGCCGCTCCGTGATCGGCGGCGTTCGTAGGCGCTGGTGACCGCTCAGGACTGACTGCCGCAACGTCCAACGCTTGAATCAAGCACCCGCGATGCCCGGTTGCGGTAGCCCAACGCCCGAATCCAGTGACCGCGGTGCTCGGCAGCGGTAACCAACGCCTGAAATCCGACGCCCGAATTTGCTTGCGTCCGGCTTGGTGACTCGATACGATTGCGGTATCGCCGACCGTGGGTAGCGTGTCGCTACGCGCTTGACCCAGGGTACGCTACGAACAATCGAATGAACGGGAGTATGCTGCTCTTGCGGCAATTCAGAGTAAGAAAAGGTGTCCGGTACGAATGGCATTGTCTACGGCGATTTACGACTTTTTTAAGTCCGCGACGGGTTCGTGCGTCGTCTTCCGCGAGCCACGCTTTACAAGCGGAGACCCATGACAACTCCGGTGTTGCTTGTGGGCTCAATACGGTTTGATTTTTGTTTTTCTTTTTTCTGTGTGTCCTACCGTTCATTTTCGACCGCGCTTGCGCAGTAGCGGACTCAGCAATTTCCGAGGCTTCCCGTGGTTGCTCAATCGAAAGTCGTTCCGTTTCGACATTCAGTCTAACTCAACGCTGCTTTGACGCCGCGTTGTAATCGCCGTGGTGTCGTCATGAGCTTAATCGTTTTTGGACGACGCTTGTTTTCTCGCGGTTCGACCCGATCAGGACGGTTGCCGACGATCCTGCAAACGCCCTGCTGTTGCGATGACGCTGCCATCGGCTCGCTCACACCAACGCATGCAGTCAGCAGCCAGTTCGTCGACAGATGTTGATATGTCTCTGAAAAGCTTAAGCTGCGTGTGTCGCGTTCAGCAGACAATGCGTTTTGGAGAATCTTCAGTCGAACCAAGTTATACGTCAACATCCCCGTCCACAGTTCACGTTCGATTCCCTCGGGTGATTGACTCCTTAAGTGCTCGATTCCCATCGTGCATTTGAGTGATCGTATGTCCGTCTCCACGATCCATCTGCCCTCGTAGAATGCGCCAATCCATTCCGCTGGTGCGGATTCATGATCTAGCATCGTTGTCGTGACAGTGAACCGCTCACAGCGAGATTCCGATTGCTGGGGGCGGAAGTCGCAGAGGCGAACGGTGACTGAATCTGGGATTTTTCGATATGCTTTCTTGCTCATCCATTTTGGTCGTTGTGGGCGTTGCCAGATTGCAGTTCGTTCACGCTCATTGAGGATGTGAGCATCATGCGGATAGTCTTCTCGCTTATGATGATTCTTCATGACCAGTTCCACGCCGATTTCCCTGCACATCACGATCAACCAATAGGTGCAGTAGTAGCAGTCTGCAACAAGGACGTCACCTGAACGCAACGATGCCCTGAGTTGTCGTAGCAGAGAAGTTTCACCCGTGCCCTTGCCACTATATGCGGCCACTGCCAAGTCAATTAGCAAGCCTGTGGTCATCGAGATCAAACCGACGCAGCGGAGGAGAGGGAATCCAAGTCCCTCTGCCTGCGCGGGATTCTGCGGGTACTTCGCTTGGTTCTTGGGTGTATCTGGTGCGTCGACAGTAAAGCCATCGACATTGATAATGCGACCCATGACGGGTTGGCTGCGGATTGTGGAGATTGCGCGAGGACACAATCGATCTTCGGCCTGATCGGGTTCGATGGGAGTTCGAAAATTCTCTCGGGCAGAGGCGTCATACTCGGCGCGGTGCGCTAGCGACCGAGCCAGTTTCTTGATCACCACGGCTGGGATCTTCGCTCTGGCTCGACAATAGTTACCCGCGTTTTTGGCAACGACTCGACCTTCCAGTTGCGCATAAAGCGAAACGACTCGCCCTGCGGCGGCTTCGACAGACCGTCCGGTCCCGCTAAAAAGAAACTGCGAGATCATCGCCCAGAGCGTGATTGCGGGGGTGAACACATCTTCGTGCGCATTTCCGAAATCAACTTTTTCATCGTCGAAGACATCCCTGATCGACTGATCGTCGATGATGCCGGTCAATGGCAAGTCATCGCTCTGTATCATGGACCGCTTGAACAGGGAGAAGCAATCCGGCGCGCCAGCTGTTAGAATAGACATGAACCTTCCTTGGTCGAATATTGCAAAACTCCAAACCAAGGAAGGTCACGTCATCGGCGAATTGTATCGACCATTCGAGTCACGCCAATATCAATATTATTCAAACGGTGACAAATTGTATTAATTCAGACACGCGAAGGATCGCGTTTTTCAATGCTGCGCGAGAAGTGACCGCCCGTCACGAAAAGCAGGAAAAAAGCCGTAGACAATGCCATTCGTACCGGACACCTTTTCTTTTTCGGCGACGATGCAAAATCGCTCGCTGATTTGCTGCTTGATGGAAACGCGGTTCCTCGGTCTGAGCCACGGGACGCAACCCACATCGCGATTGCCGCCGTGAACGGGATCGAATTGTTGGCAACATGGAACTTCAAGCATATACTTAATCCTGCCACACAACACCTGATAGACGCGATCTGTCGAAACGCGGGCTACGAGCCAGCGACGATATGCACACCCGAACAATTGCTGGAGGCGTTCGATGATTCCTGACCCGACCGCTGAGATCAAGCGTATCCGTCATCAACTGGGTGCGGATGATGGTTTCGATCTTGATCGCATTTTTGCGCGGATTCATCGTGTGCAAGCCGAGTCTGGGCGTACGTGCATTCGCCGACCTTCACGTAAACCGGCGAACCATGCGATGCAACGGAGCGGCGGTGGCGACGTTTCTGCAAGTGGTGAGTCAACTCCCGCCGCCCGCTGATGACTATGAAGTCCAAGGTTTGACAAGTGGTGTTGGGTTGTTTTTGTCTTACTTCATTTTTTTCCGCTGGTGGAGGTGAGGTGCAGGTGAATGGCACCGGTTTCCATCTCGGTTGATGTCGATCACGGATACATCAACGGCGTAGGACGCGAACGGGTAAGGTGCTAGATTAAACGACTATTCGAGGTGTGAACGCTCTGATTCCTAATGGACCAACACGCTTCGTGCTGGCGGCGTCCCCTCAGTTATCCTTGTACGGTTCCAGCCACTTGAATCGGACTGGCGACGTGTTTCGGCGAGCACTTGCCTGGAGGCTTCAATGAGCAGCAAGTGGTCTTCCTTCGGTATGGCACATTCTTTAGGGCGATGTGTCGGATAGTTTTAACGATCCTTTGCAAAGGATCGATCCTAGATCGAACGGTCCGCATCAACTTGGGTCGGTGCTCAGTACGGAGGGTAGGTCTGTTCCTTGGTGGTTCGTGTCGTGTGCTGGCAGCGGCCTCCTGGTGTGATCGGGGTGGTGTTGGTGTTGGCTGGGAGATTGACGACAGAGTTTCGTGGAATGAAGTCAAGATAAATGGTCACCAGGTCCGATTCGTTACGCGGATGTCGAAACATCAGCTAGCCGTACTGGTTGTCCTGGTGACCAGATGATTGATAAGGCGAGCAAGGCCGAACCGCTCACGTCGATGTCATTGCATCAGTCACGCGATGCTGGCTTTCTTGCTCGCCGTGGCTTGGAGGTTTTCGTTTGTCGTTTCTCGTTTGGCTGAGAAGTGGACCGAGGCGAGCGCGTCGCCGGCGAGTTGGTCGCTTTGCGTTTGGAAGCGGTCGGCTTGGCAGATCCAGTGGTCGTTCTCTTCACGCGATTCTGCCCAGTTGTTTTGGAAGCACGGCTCTCGGCGGCCTCTCTCGCCGTGCGGGCTTCCTTGCGAAGACGACTTTTTCGCTGATCTGCTTTCTCTTTGGGTTTCATGTTTTGCAGTGAGTCCTTGAGCCCTGCCGGCATCCTTCCGAACGATTCAGTGACCTGGATCATCTTGCTAGGTTCCCAGTCTTTCTCGTCTCGCAGCATCGCCCAGGCGATCACGGCGATCTTGCGAGCCAACGCGATCGCCGCTTTCTTTTTGCGTGTTTTTTGTTTGCCACAGATCCTCTCGTAGACGCCCTTGGCCCAGGGGTTGTACCGCAGCGAGGCCCAAGCACATTCGACGAGGATCGTTCTGGCCAGGGGATTGCCTCGTCCACCGGGTCGGAATGGGGCATCTCAATCAGGGGCCGTTCAAGAGTTTTCCCTGCCAGGCGGATGAACATTTTCTCACCGTGTGCCGCTACGTCAAACGCAATGCCTTGAACGGTAAATTGGTTTCTGTGCAGAAGATTGGCAGTTCAGTTCGCTACATCGTTGGTACAAATTTGGGAGTACGTGAGGTTGAAAATAGTCAGCGGCGGTCCACGAAGTGTGGAGGGCCGTCACGGCTCGATTTCGTAGCGTATCTCGGGCTCAATCTCGTACTCGTTTGGCCAATTGGACGGTTTGTATTTGGCTTCCGTGTCGTTGTAGCGTTGAACCGTTGATTCATGGATTCGACACTTGCTGATATCAGACGGATTCGCAGGTCGCGGAATCAGGCATCTCCGCCGAAATCGATGTGGCAGCGGGACACGTGATGGATAGCTTTGCTTTGGGAAGAACTCCGCCAACCACCATTTCCAGTTCAGCGAACGATGGATCGCCCCCGCATAATTGGGTCTGGTGCCCTCTACGAGCAATCTCTTGACTCGCGATTCGTCGAGAAGTACGCCGCCGACATCTCGGGCTTGAACCATCATCCATTCCAGTGGAATCTTCGCGAGGCCACTTTCCACCTCAGGATATCCGCCACCGACATCGCTATGGACGCCTGCAAACCACACCTCTTTAAAATCCTGATTCCGCCGACGCTTGAACAGGTTCTGTATGAAGAATGCTCGATGTTCGTCGATCGAGACGGCATGCCGGACGACACTGACGCTTGGGTTGCTGGCGGTAAACCCGTACGACAGGTAGTCGTATGCCCACGACACGGACGACACCGTGTCCCAGACACCCAAGAATATGAATGGCTTTTGGTCGAACGACTGCGAAAACTGCTTTCGGAAACGCCCAAGAAGCGAGAAGTCCAGGTTGCGCCGTCTCCGCAACTCAATCTCCGTCAATGCGTATTGAACGAGGTGACGATGTCCACGCTGCAGGATTCCCACTGCGTGCAGCAAAGCGGCAATGACGCGGGCTGCATAGGCGCCGCGGCTAAATCCAAATAGGCAAATCCGATCGCCCGGCTGATATTGTTCGACAATGAACCAGTAGGCATCTTCAATTGTCTTGCGATAGCCAGCCCCGAATGCAAGGCCAAGAGATTTGCTGAATGCTTGACCGGGCCGAGTGAGAGCCATCGAGGGACTGAAAGTACCGACGCCTGGTGCATAGAACACGACTTGGCGCTGAGCGTCTGAAACGAGCGAATAGTGCAGCCGAAGCACGTTCGTTTGATCAACTTTAAATTGATTTCCAGTTCCATCGCAACAGACAACGATGTTTTTTTCCATTTTATCAATCATTGTTCCGATGGTTCTTACAGCAGTCCGTTAAATAGGCTCGAGCCGATCCGAACCATTGTCGCCCCCTCCGCGATCGCAGCTGCGTAGTCGCCGCTCATGCCCATTGAAAGCTCGGGAAGTGTCAAACCGGTTTGGGTCGCAATCGCTTCGCGAAGCTCGCGGAGGCGCGCGAACTGAGGATGTGCGTGCTGTGAGTCGGTGCCCCAACCCGCCATGGCCATCAAGCCCACAATTTGGACGTTGCCAGATTGAGATGGGCTGGATTGCTGTACCAAAAACCGTTCCACCATGCCCGCCAACTCCGCTGGTGGCAAGCCTGTTTTGGCGGCGTCGCCGCTGACGTTGATCTCGATCAGAATATCGATCGAAACCGCTTGTTTATTGGCCTCCGCGACGATGGCGTCGAGCAATCGCTCGCTATCGACGGAGTGGATGATTGGTGAAGCAGACAGTAATCGGCGCACTTTATTTCGCTGCAAATGACCGATCTGGTGCCACTTCATTTCCTCGGCGACTTGGGGCCGATTCTCGGCAAACCAGACTGGCTTTTTGATCGAGAGTTTGAGGCCGGTTCTCACCAAGGTCGCGGCATCCCGCATCGACCAACCAACTCGTGATCTCAGCATCAACGTATTTGGAAACACCCACAATGCGAACTTGGCTCGCGTCACGGTCAGCTGCTTTGGCAGCCTCGCCGACATCATGGCAAACTCGTTGCCAGTTGTCAGCAATACGCTCCTGAGCATCCTTGACCGAGCACGGCAATTTCGAAGGGTCGATCGGTTCTATCATGATGGGCTACTCGCTTTCGTCAACGGTAACCAACTCTTCCATGCCGCCGTCACCAGGGTGAAAGCGGGCGGCAAAAAAATCGGCGATCAAATGCTTGCCCATGATGGAACGTGGCCCACCACCGGACATCGAGCGATAGAGAAACCAGTGTTCACTGCCGACTTGAACTCGAAACGCAGCCGCAATTTTGCGAGGGATGATCGCGAGTTCTTCGGCAACGGTAAGCTGCCGCCAAGTACGCTTGCGGCGAAAACGACGTGTTTGAAAATCCAGCCACAGGGGTGAATAAACGGCACCTTTTCCCGTCGTCGTGACCACGAGATGCTGATCTTCGGAGAGAAAAACGTGGCAAGCCGAAGGCCCAACTTTCCATTCGCTCGAAGCCAGCGGCATCACGAGCGCGCGAGCTTTCTTACCATCGCTTAAAACTAATTCGCGAGTTTCCGCGTCTTCAACCACATCAATGTTTGCTGCTAACGGCAGGCGGCTAACGCAGCGAATCTCACGCTCGTTGATCACACGGCATTGGTCGCCATGTGGAACGCCACTGGATGAGTTCTTTCTGGGGGAGGGCAAGACTGCATCGGAGACCATGACACAGCGGTCATCACGGACGAGCATCCACTGCCGTTGCAAAACAACATCACCGCTAAAAGCTTGTTCGAGTTCGATCAGATGCACATCATCGTCGGAGTATTCGCAGGTGCACTCCCAGTCGCCCGTAGGTTCCTGCATAACACCGTCCACGTGAATCATCGTCTGGTGCGTGCCGCGTAGAAGTGACCGCCGGCCTCCCGTGACTTCCACCTCGATGTCCGTTGCGGAATAGTTCAGAAACGTTCTGCCACGCCGCACATCCCATTCGGGCAGCATCGCGACAACGCCACTGGTTTCGCTGTGCCACATCGTTTCGGGCAGTGAAACTTCCCATGCCAAACGACCTCCCGAATGGCTCTTACCGAGCGCCGCCGCCATCGCCGGTGCGAGGGTTTCGGAATCAAAGTGACTCGCCGCGCGCATCAATCCACGCAGCTCCGATGACTTGTTCTTTTTCTTTTCCGAAACGGTCGTCTTCGATTTGGGTCCATCCTTGACGTCGCTACGGAACGAGGCGGCATCCGCATCGATGTTGGACAACATTTGCGTGCCATCATGGCGTGTTAGCACGGCCATCCAAGTGGCAAATTCGGCAGCAATTTCTCGCTCTCGCTTGGTCATTTTGGCTCGAGAGTTTGTCCCGATCACGCCTAGTAACCGCTCACAGCGGACCAGAGACGCGACGATCAATCGCAGTTCGTGGGGAGGAGCCAGCGAACGATCGATCGATTCACCTTCACCTTTTAAAAATGCTGACACGGCCTCACGGGACGACAACCCGACGTTGGCACAGGACGGCAGCGACCCAAGTCGCCATGCCAGCGTTAGGCCGAGTTCACCGGCGAGCAGCAGGTGCAGCGGCGAGGTGGCGTCTGAACGCAGCGAAGCATCCGCGTGAAGCTGGAGCAATTGCTCGCCGCACTGCCACCACGTTTCCGCCGCCAGAATCTGACTCAGAGCAGGCATGGCGGCCGCCCACATCACTGCTTCACTGGCCTCCCGCCCGGTCATCGCGTCGCTAAAGACAGTGTCAATGAATTGCCCAGCCGCCTCGCTCAACATCTCACAGTCGGAGTCGGCAAATTTGGTGATCGAAGCGTTTCGATCCTGAGTCGCTAGTTCTGCGAGCTTTTGTGACAAAGCCGTCGGTGGTCCTTGTGTCGCGGTTGCGATTCCCCACTGATAATTTGCTCCTCCCCTTGCATCGTCGCCAAAGACATGAGCTGCGGACTGACGCTTCGCTGCGTCGCCGGCGAGTTTCTGTTTCAACGCATCCCAGTGCGAAATGTCCAGCGGCATACCAAAATCAGGAACGCCTGCACCCGGAGTCGCGGTCGAATCTGCAGTTTTCTTCACGCGTTTGCGTTTCTTCGGTGACGTACGGGTCAATGTCATGGACCGATCGGCGGACAACGGGGATACTAGGGGGGAGGTCCAGCAGTTTAACCACCCGCCGATGGGAACCGAAGATGCACAATCCAGAATTCACATTTCCACTATTATCTTGTCGCACCCTCCACGCGTCGCTGGTCTCCGTTTTGCTCCTATTCAGCGCGAGCGGCTGCCAAGAGAAGCCCCGGCCGGCAACGGAGAGTGCCGGGACCGCTCCTGCGGAAAATGCTTCGGCTGACAAAGTGATTTCTGAGCCAGCCGAATCGGATCAAAACGATGCCTCTGTCACACTCAAAACGGACCTGCCCCCACCCGGTCAGTCCACCGCAGCGAAAACAGACGCGTTTACGAGAGCTCCGGAGAAACTCCAGTTAAAACAACCGCCCGCTCCCGAGGCGAATGCGGAAACCTCTGTGGCGCCGAATGGGGAAACCATCGAGCGGACGGACCCAGCGGAGACTGGTGAGGCACCCGACGTCGACGCCGTGATGGGGGACGATCAGGAGTATCCGGTCGATCCCGAACTGCAGGCCCATATCCAGGCCCAAGAACGGGCCCTGCGCCGCATCGCCGATGCCTACGCAGCTCCTCCCGGTGCTAAACAGCTCGGCAAACAGCCCGATCTGTGGGTCGACATGAAAGCCAAACGTGTTTACGTCGACGGTTACGTCGCCCTGCGTCGTGGCCCTCTCGAAATGTTCGCTTGCCCAGTTGGCACGAAAGAACACGAATCGGTGGTCGCCGTATTCGCTAAGAGCAGCGAAGTCCATGCGGCACTGCTGGCCGTCGGCGCCCAAAGTGGGACACCGGTCCGATGGAATCCCGATTTTTTGCCGCCAACGGGTCAAATCATCCAGGTCTGGGCAACTTGGCGGAGCCCAGAACCAGCGACTGCACTGGATATCAACGGCCGGGGCGAGGGCGAAGGCGACCAATCGAATGCAGCGAAAGATTTCGTGCCTGGCGATGAGTTTCATGCAGTGGACGCCCGCGAGTGGATTCGCGACATGAAAACGAAAAGAAAATTGGCAGAGCCCTGGGTTTTCGCGGGCAGTACGTTTTGGTCCGATCCGGAAGACAACGTGGAGCATTATTCCGCCGATGCGGGCGATATGATCTGCGTTTCTAACTTTACTTCCGCTATGCTCGACGTGCCTTTTCGGAGCAGCGCCGATGCTGGCAACGTCTTGTTTGAGCCTTTCACCGAGAATATTCCCCAGCGAGGAACCCCGGTGCGGTTAGTGCTCGTGCCCCAGCCGATTCCAGGCGACGAGGATGCTAAGCCCGTGAACGTCGACCCAGCGGCTCCGCCCGAGAAAACCATGCTGCCCATTGGAAAGCCGAAGGATCAGGAAAAGTTGGAAGCAACGAAATGAATGAGGCGATTCAGCGACGCGAAATGCCTGAAAGAAATAATGTGCTACTCGTTGGCGCGGGTGTGGTTGGCCGGGCCATCGCGGTCGATCATCTGCGCGCCGGCGTGGCCGTGTGGTTGGCTGATCGCGACGAGGACGTGCTCCGCGAGAGCTGCGACCGCGTGCTGCAGCAATGTGACAGCGTCGCCGATTCTGCGTCACCCTGGGGCGCAAGACTGCCGCTGCCCGTGGTCCATCTCAGGCCAACCACGTCGGAGAATCATGGCGACGATCAATTGCCTGTGCGCACCGCGGCACCTCGATGGCTGGTGATTGAGTCGATTGCGGAACGGCTCGATGTTAAACAATCATTTTTTGTCGATGTCGAGAACTGGTTTGAGCGAGAGGCGGTGTTGACCACGAACACGTCAACGCTGTCGATTGCCTCGATTGCGGCCAAGATGCGTCGGCCCGAGCGATTGTGTGGTTTGCACTTTTTTATGCCGGTCGTTGATCGTCCTGCGGCGGAAATTATTCCACATCGTCAGGATATTCCCATGGCAGCGAGCAATAGTTCCGTCACAGCAACCGACGGCACGTCACCCGATGTGATCCAGGCATGCTGCGACCATGCTCGAACACTTCTCAAGACTCCACTCTTGGTAAGTGATTCACCGGGATTCGTTGTCAATCGGCTGTTGGCACCCTATCTGAATCTCGCCATGAATTTACTTTGCGGTGGGATCTCAGCGGAAACGATTGAGCGTGCGGCTCGGCAATACGGAATGCCCATCTCACCGCTTGAGCTCGTTGATCTGATCGGACCGCGAACGGCATTCGATGGTGGTCGTGTTGTGTGGAGCGCCTATCCAAATAGAATGGATCCCTCGCCGCTGTTGCCCGCCATGGTGAAAGCAAAACTGACGGGGGTCGCCGCCGGAGAAGGGTTTTATCGTTACGACGGAGATGGACACCGTATTGAGAATAGCTTGGGTGAGCACGCGAGGAAGCTTGCCTGCAAATACCAGCACGATGACTATTCGCGTTTCCCAAGCTCCGACGATGAGCGAACGCAAGTCGTCGCCGATCTATTTGCCGCGACATTGCGGCTTGAGGCGATGGCGATTGAGCGAGATGGGGTCGCTGATTTTGCGACCATCGCCGCCGCGATGCGAGGCGGTTTAAAGTGGCGGCCTGAGAGCGTCGACGCCAGTCCGATGACCTGCCTGTCCGACGCGCGTGCCGAACAGGTCGCCCGCGAATTCCCGAATTTAAAATCGATTCAACTTTGGAGTTAGTTCATGCGTGATTTTACGAGGAAGTGGGTGATCCGAAATGCCTCAGGCGCCGCGGTCCTATTGCTCGCAGGTTCATTGAGCGCCGCAGATGGCGTCGTTGAGCAGGAATCGCAAAGCGTCGGCAAGACGTCGGGCTCCAACACGCTCTCGCGATCAGTGGCGAGCGACAGTGCACCCCTCGATGGCTGTGACGGGCGTGAATTGTCGGTGCGGAAGTTTGATCCGGTGCCGCAGCTTAAGGTCGGCACGACCAATCTGACGCATGCAAAGTTTCCTGTTGTCAACGTTCACACGCATCTGTTCTATCGGCTGCGGCAAAACGAGCAAGCTCTTGAGGACTTCGTTGCCGAGATGGATCGCAACGAGATAGCAGTCTGCGTGTCACTCGACGGGAAGCTCGGCAGTCAACTCATTGAACATCGACGCCAGCTCTGGAAAAAATATCGCGACCGCTTCGTCATCTTTGCGAACGTCGACTGGCAGGGCGATGGCGATGCAGATGATCCCTCTACCTGGGCGTGTCATCGCCCTGGATTCGCGAAACGCACAGCTGAGGAATTGCGTGCTGCCGTGGACGACGGAGTATCGGGCTTAAAACTATTCAAGCGCTTTGGCTTGGGGTATCGAAATCCCGACGGTTCGCTGATCAAAATCGACGATTCACGCTGGGATCCGATCTGGGCCGCCTGCGGGGAACTGGGGATTCCAGTGATCATTCACACGAGCGACCCAGCGGCGTTTTTCGAGCCCATTGATGCGGCCAACGAACGGTGGGAAGAGCTTTCGCGGCATCCGGACTGGAGTTTTTATGGCGATGAATATCCCTCGCGGAAGGAGCTCCTCGATGCCCGCAACCGCGTTATCGCCCGGCATCCAACAACTCAGTTCATCGGCGCACACATGGCCAATAACGCTGAAGACTTGGCCAGCGTTTCGAAGTGGCTCGATCAGTATCCCAACTTGTGGGTTGAGCCCGCATCTCGGATCAACGAGCTTGGCCGGCAACCCTATACTGCACGTGATTTCTTCATTCGACATGCCGATCGGATTCTGTTCGGCACCGATGGTCCATGGCCCGAAGAACGACTGCGGTACTACTGGCGATTCTTCGAGACCCGGGACGAGTATTTTCAATACAGCGAAAAATCACCCCCACCCCAAGGTTTGTGGCGCATCTATGGGATCGATCTCCCAGACGAGGTTCTGAGAAAAATGTATTATGAAAATGCTGCGAGGCTTGTCCCTGGCGTCGCCGAACGGCTTGAGCAATGGGACCAACGTCAACGTCGCGGATCGTCGCATCCATCAGGACCGCCGGCACCATGAGTGACAGCGTCAGAATGATCGCTCGGTTCGCCGAATTGTCGCTCGGCTCTCCGAGCCGAAAGCGGTCGTTCTCAGCGCCTACGGGTTCGGAGAACCAAACCACATCACCAGTAAGTCAAATTCGGTTTCCCTGGCAGCGTCCTTCATCCATCGCGATCACCAGGGCAAGCGGCACACGCCCCATTGCCCGCAGTTTTCGTCGACGCCGACTTCAATCGTCGATAGTGCATCGCCAAATTGCTCCTTGGTGTGTTTGCGGACTCGTTCAGCGATCACGTGCGCGATTTCTTCGGCGGTTGTATTGACGACTGGCAGTATGATCGCGTCCTCATTGGGGAACACCCACCGGCGATCTCGAAACCTGACCGTCGTTTCTCGTTCGTCTTCGGTCACCACAATCTCGCGGTGATCGCGAGGCAAGATCACGTGGTGATCGAGTGCCTGGGTTTCCTTCAACACCGCATCTCGCAACGCGATGAAATCAACCACATAGCGATTCTCATCGAGCGGTCCCTCGACACATACGCGAACGGCATAGTTGTGGCCATGGATGCGTTCGCAGATGTCTCCAGCGAACGTGATAAAATGTGCTGCTGAAAAGACAAACTGTTCTTTGGTCAAGTCGACACGAAAGATAGGCTCGGTCATGAAGATGTTCCGCTTTAAGCCGTCGGGTGAATTTATTCGGTGAAACGATCAATGGTAACCCAATGCGTCAGCGAGGGATAACCGTGCAAATCCCTCACTAACGCATCGGGTTAGCAGAACTGCGGTCGAAGAATGATGCGGAATGAATTCGTCAGACGTGCTTAGGTGCTGAAAAATCGACACCTCTCAGAGAACGCCACCAAGTAACCAACGAATTCGTAGTGCACTCATTGTATTGGTACTCGTACTCGATCGGCTAGCGGTTTCGAGTACGAGTACCATTTCGTTGAGCATGAGTATGATTTTGGGAGATCAGTGGTGGCGATCAGCGAGGAGTGACGAAAAACATGCGAATTGTACCGGTCTCTCTCTCGCCCGCAGTCACCCATTCCCCCGCCGCCCGTGACAAGCGTCTGCGCAAACAGAACCCATTGAAATCAGATCGTCTGACGGCGCGTTCTCGATCCCGGCCCCAGCATCCTGCGAGATCCAACTCAAAATTACCAACGATTCGATTCTTGAGGGCGCGCAATAGCAGTCAATCCCCATCACGCCCGATGACCATGACCCGCTCGATCACCGTCTTGGTGAATATCGGTGAGACCGTGGTAGGCGTCGTTGTCGATGCCAAAATAGGCCAACCCATTAGCAACGCGAGCGTTTCACCTATGGTTTTTACGCCGCCCGTTTGGTCATCGGATTGCGACCGAGGTGTGCAAACGAACGAAAGCGGCGAGTTGGTTCTTAGTTCCTCGAAAACAACACTTCTTTTTGGCTACGGCGAGCATCCTACTCGCAAATTTCGCCCATGGCTCAAAGGTGCGACAGTACAAAACTCGGCCTGGCGACTTTCCAACGGTTCCAACGTCGCGTATCCTGTAGGCGTGACTATTTGGCATCCCCCTGAAGGAACTGTTGTGATGTTCGGCTCTCACCGAGCGGATGCCAACGGATCGTGAAAGAAATCGGACCCGCTATGAATTCATTTCTTGACGCCGTCAATCGCCGCAAACGAACTGCCGCTCACAAACGAACCGCTCTCCGCTTCGAGCAACTTGAGTCGCGACGGATGTTGGCAGCGATCGTCTGGAGCAAGTCCGTTGGCGGATCGTGGAGCGACCCAAACAACTGGGACCTGCACCGGGTGCCCGCGCTCACCGATGACGTCGTGATTCCAGATCTCGCTGGCAACCAAACGATTGCGATCACTGGAGGAACCAACTCCGCGAACAAGATCAACTCCGCTGAAACGCTCAGCTTGCAAAAAGGAACGCTTCAGGTTGCGGCGACGCTCGATTCCGCGGCTGGTATCACCCTTGCCGGAGGTACGCTTCGCGGCGGCACCCTGCTTGGCAGCACCGTTGCTACGGTCGATTCCAATGGCAGCACACTCGATGGCGTTACAGTCAACGGAGAACTTGACCTTTCACAGAAGAAGGTAGACCTAAAGATCAGCAATGGGTTCACTCTCAACGGAACCGCGAAAGTGGGTAATTCGGCTGGCACCGTCAATGCGACACTGACCTTTTTAGCTACCCAGACGCTTGGCGGTACTGGCACAGTGACCTTCGGCGGCTCATCGGGCAATGCGTTGATTGTCTCAGGCGGCGGATCTTCCACACTGACGATCGGAAGCGATATCACAATTCAAGGTGGTAGCGGATCGGTGCGAGACTCAGGAGCGTACCGCAATCTGGAGACATTTATCAATCAAGGCACCATCCACATCAATGCCGGCAGTACGCTTGGACTTCGCGGCACCAATTGGCGAAACGAAGGTTCGATTCATGCAGCCGGAGCGACCGTCGACCTTCAGGGATCATTCGACACCGCCTCGCTCGGCAGTTTTGATGCGTTGGGCGGCACCGTGAACTTATCCGGTGCGATGAACAATGCGGCGACGACCTTCACGATGAAAAATGCGATTGGCGGAAGCTGGCGTCTGACAGGCGGCTCAATCACCGGGGGCACGATCACTCAACAAGACAACGCCGCCCTGCTGCTAACCAATGGAGGAGGAACACTTTCGGGAGTCACCATTGCCAGCGGGATGGTGATTGACGGCAAGGGAAAGAACGCTGGCTATCCGCAGAACTCGAACAGTCTGACCATCACCAACGGCATCACCAACAACGGTGACATTCGGTTGGGTGCAGTGGATGATAGTACCAATGCAACATTAACCGCGTTTGGCACCCAGACGCTTGGCGGTACTGGCACAGTGACCTTCGGCGGCTCATCGGGCAATGCGTTGATTGTCTCAGGCGGCGGATCTTCCACACTGACGATCGGAAGCGATATCACAATTCAAGGTGGTAGCGGATCGGTGCGAGACTCAGGAGCATACCGCAATCTGGAGACATTTATCAATCAAGGCACCATCCACATCAATGCCGGCAGTACGCTTGGACTTCGCGGCACCAATTGGCGAAACGAAGGTTCGATTCATGCAGCCGGAGCGACCGTCGACCTTCAGGGATCATTCGACACCGCCTCGCTCGGCAGTTTTGATGCGTTGGGCGGCACCGTGAACTTATCCGGTGCGATGAACAATGCGGCGACGACCTTCACGATGAAAAATGCGATTGGCGGAAGCTGGCGTCTGACAGGCGGCTCAATCACCGGGGGCACGATCACTCAACAAGACAACGCCGCCCTGCTGTTAACCAATGGAGGAGGAACACTTTCGGGAGTCACCATTGCCAGCGGGATGGTGATTGACGGCAAGGGAAAGAACGCTGGCTATCCGCAGAACTCGAACAGTCTGACCATCACCAACGGCATCACCAACAACGGTGACATTCGGTTGGGTGCAGTGGATGATAGTACCAATGCAACATTAACCGCGTTTGGCACCCAGACGCTTGGCGGTACTGGCACAGTGACCTTCGGCGGATCAGCGGGCAATGCCTTGATTGCTGGTGGCGGCGGAACTTCCGGGTTGACGATCGGTAGCGGAATCACAATTCAGGGTGGCAGCGGAACGCTGCGAGGAACAGGGAATTATGGAACGCTCGAGACTGTTAAGAATCATGGAATCGTGAACGTAGCCAATGGAGGTGACATTACCGTTGCTGATTCTCAAATTGTCGGCAATGCCACGACTTTTATCGAGCAACCGGGGGGAACAATTCAATTCCAGGGCAACTTAACTGGCTCAACTCAGTCACCCACATCGCTGAGCTTGACGGGCACCACTGTGTTTTCCGGAGGTAGCTCAGGGGTACCGCTCCAGTTCGAAGTCATGAGCCGTGATTTAGGCAACGAGTCTGCCGGATTTACGAGCAGCAATTTTGCATTCGGTTCGGTAACTCTTGCGAGTAAGACGTTCTTACAACTTGTCGACCAATCCGATAATTCTCCTGAAGCTTTGCCCGAGGCGTTGTACGTCGACTCGCTGGTCATCCCCGCAACGAGCACACTCGACCTGAACGGATTTCATGTCTATACGCGCTCGCTACAACAGGTGGGCACGATCGTCAATGGAACCGTTAACGTTATCGTTGGCAGCACACCGCTGACACTCGGGTTGCCAACTCCCGGAGAAATCAAGTCGGCAGGCGAGATGGACAAATGGAATTTCACTGGACAAGCTGGGCACTCGGCAACCGTTCAGATCAATCCGGGAAGTTCTGGCAATCCACCTGTGATCGCACCTCATTTGAACTGGGTCCGAATCCAATTGATCGCCCCTAATGGAAACGTCTTGGCCGACGTTTCGAACACTGTCGCTGGTGCAAAAGCGCTTCTTGACAATATTTTGCTCCCGACAAATGGCGTCTACGAAGTTCACGTCAATGCGTCATCGGCACATGCCACGAGTACAGGTAATTACGTGATTACGGCATGGGATACAACGACTAAAAATCATTCACTCGCTAGCAACCAATCCATCACCGGTGGAATCACAATTCCTTTCGCAGCCGATCGCTGGACGTTCACCGCCAGTATCAACCAATGGCTCCGGTTCGACCTCGTGAGTTTATCGGCTCCAGGTCTGACGTTCATCTTAACCGGCCCGAATAATTTTTCCGCCACCCTTGATATCACCGACGACTCGCCGTTGATCATCATTCCAGCCGATGGCACGTACTCCGTACACGTCAACAGTGACGCGGGAGCCATCGGCACCTACGCATTCGTACTCTGGCAAACCAGCGTTACCGGCTTAACAGTGGGGACTCCCTTCCAAGGAACGTTACTCGGCAGTGGACAACCGTTGCTCTTCCGTGTTGACGTACCGACTTCTCAAGTATTGAAAGTTGCTATCACAGATGCAGCAACGGTGGGACACACGGAACTCTACGCGAGTTTCGCTGCACCGCCCTCTCGAACGGATTTTGAACATTCTTCGTCAGAACTCAATCGCAACCCAGAGCTAAAAATTCTCTCCGCGAAATCCGGAGCTTGGTACTTTCTTGTTTACGCCGACAATGTCCCTCAGAAGGGACCATTCACTCTGACCGCGAGCCTTACAAAAATCACACCGGATGTCACCTGGTCCCATCCGGCTGACATCACGTTCGGTGCGCAACTGACCGCCGCCCAGCTCAATGCGACTTCGTCGACGCCTGGCACGTTAGTCTACACGCCCGCCCTCGGCACGATCCTCGATGCCGGTGCGACGCAAACACTTAGCGTCACGTTCACACCGACTGACGTCGTCAACAACGAGGTTGTCACGTCGACGGTGAACATCAACGTTGCCAAAGCCACGCCCGTGGTCGCGTGGTCCCATCCGGCTGACATCACGTTCGGTACGCAACTGACCGCCGCCCAGCTCAATGCGACTTCGTCGACGCCTGGCACATTTGTCTACACGCCCGCCCTCGGCACGATCCTCGATGCCGGTGCGACGCAAACACTTAGCGTCACGTTCACGCCGGCTGACGTCGTCAACAACGAGGTTGTCACCTCGACGGTGAACATCAACGTTGCCAAAGCCACACCCGTGGTCACCTGGTCGGATCCTACGCCTGTCTTCGCAGGGTTACCACTGAGCACCGACGAACTCAACGCTACGGCAACCGTTCCCGGCAGTTTTGCCTACGCTCCGGCAATTGGTACAGTCCTGAGCGCCGGATACAACCAATTGCTCTCCACCACGTTCACGCCGACCGACACAGCCAATTACAAGATCATCACAACGACGGTCACAATCGACGTTTTGAATCAAAATGATCCTGTGGTCATTTGGCCAACGCCTGTGGAAATTTTCTTTGGCACGCCGCTCAGCGCCGCCCAGCTCAATGCGACGTCCCCAACGCCTGGTACGTTCACTTACACACCGGCGCTCGGAACTGTACTGGACGCGGGCAGCAGCCAAACGCTCTCGGTCACCTTCACACCGAACGACACCACACAGTTTAGTACGGTCACGCAGACTACCACCATCAACGTGCTCGCCTCGTTAATGGACTTCGGCGACGCACCTTCGCGAATGCAGTCAGGATTCGCGTCGGACTATCCGGTTACCGAAAATCAAGATGGGGCCACTCATGTTGTGGGCAGTCTGTTTCTTGGGACGGCCATCGATGCCGAGGCCGATGGCACCGCGAGCGAGAATGCGGAGGGTGACATCGACGACGATGGTATCGGGTTCTTAGTTGATCCCGTCGCTGCTGCCGACACGGTGACAACAGCCAGCGTCCGCGTGCGAAGCTCGGGAACTGGAATTGTTGATGCTTGGTTTGACTTCAACCGCGATGGAGACTGGAGTGATACAGGTGAAAGGATCATCAGCGGTGCGGCGGTCGAATCAGGTGACACCATGCTCAGCTATCAGGTGCCCGCCGGTGCTACGCCTGGCAGTTCGTATGCCCGGTTCCGCCTCTCCACTCTCGGCAGTGAGCTGCCCACGGGCGCAGCGGCGGACGGCGAGGTCGAAGACTACCGCGTCGATTTACTCGACGGCGACGCCGCTCCCACAGTAACTATTCGTTCAGTGACTTCGGACAATGTGCTGCATCTAAGATCTGATTTGGTCACGTTGCTGTCGGGAACATTGACTCAATTTGAAGCACCCGCCGATCAAGTGGGCTCGATCGATTACCAACCGCTATCGACGTCCGAATCGATCAACCTAGTATTGGCGGCCGATTACGCTGTGGCGGCCAATCACATCCAGTTTCGCGTCTTCGCGGATGGTTCGAGTATCAACGTCAGCGGCACTGGCGGATCGATCGACTTGACCAACACCGCCACACAGGCGGCCACCGGCCGCGTGAGCTTGGACCTGACCCATGAAAACGTCAATTCAGCGACCATCAACGCGGCTCTGGCACAGAGGTGGTCAGCGGACTCGCTGCCGATGCAGGTGATGATCGGTTCGAGTGATCGACTGCTGTTCACCGACGCTGCAGATTGGCGGATCACAGAGCCCGTCATGTCCGAGAGTACGTACCAATTGACGGCAGCGACGCTTCGTCGTGACGCAGCAATTATCGTGACTGCGGCGCAGCCATGGCAGAACTTTATTCGCTTCAACGATGTCGACAACAACGGCCTGGTGCTGGCCTCGGACGCATTGCGGATCATCAACGAACTGAACTCGCCGAAGTACTCCGGTTCCGACGGTCAATTGACCGACCCCGCTGCCCTGGCGGAGAATCCAAATTCCTACTACGACACCAGCGGCGATGGATTTGTGACACCGCTCGATGCACTACGAGTGATCAACGAACTCAACCTACAACCTCTCGGTGCTGAACCCATTGAGATCGCCCGCCAGGGAGCGCAAGCTGCTTTCGCGGCGGCGCCTGTCGTCGAAGCACAACGAGATCCAGCATCTCACGACGAATCAATGTCCACGCTCAATGAGTTCAACGTGACATCAAGATCGAAGAATCTGGTTGCGTTCAACCCAGATTTGGTCATGGGTCAACGCCTCTCTGCGGATCTGCCATCCAATCCCACAGCGGTAGACTCGTTGGCCGATGAGCATGAGCGCACCGTCGATGAACTGTTTGCAACCGAAGCGTTTGCCAACATTCGCGTGTTGTGAGTGAAGAGAACATTTCTGTACGTGCGGACGGGACACCGGCGTACCGGTTCGAAGGCGTCCCGCCCGCATCCAATGCCTTCACCCTAACACACCATTTACCGCGCTTGCTTCTTTAAGTTAACGTGCATACTTTACTGCGATAGTTGATCCGAAGGCCACCATTGACAGTACGATTGCAACATACTATCCATCGTAATCTCGTGTGAAGACGGTTGCGTCGATCTGAGCTGGAGGTGCCTGAACCGATCGTCGCAACGAGTGGTTTGTCAGCGTTGAATTTTAGGTTGAACCGGTTTGGCGATAGCCACGGTTTCGCTGTCATCACCGGGGCTATCGCCCAAACGGCTCACAGAGCCAACGCTGATTTTCGTATTTGACAAACCACTCGCGACGATTTCCAAAACGCAAAACGCAAAACGCAAAGCGAACTCATAGTCTCCTGCCGATGACCCTCTCCACCGCTTCTGCATTCACCGATGACGTGCTGGGTCGCCACGATGCCATTGCAATCGCTCGTCTGATCCGTGATGGTGCGGTGTCCGCTGCCGAAGTGGTCGAGGCGGCGATCGAGCGAGCGAACCAGGTTGATCCGACGATCGGTGCGATCGCTGCGAGCTGCTTTGAAACCGCTCGGCGACAATCCGGTAACCGCGTCAACGGCCCATTTGGTGGTGTCCCGACTGTGATCAAGGACATGACCGATGTTGTCGGAATGCCGACGCGCTATGGCTCGGCAGCTTTTGAAAATTCGACTCCGGTGAAACGAACTTACCACACCGCCGAGCAATTGTTCGAGATGGGCATGATTTGTTTGGGCAAGAGCACGATGCCCGAGTTCGGATTCACCGCATCGACGGAGTTTCTTGATCGCTCGCCCACGCGAAACCCCTGGAACCTGGACCACACGCCGGGCGGCTCGTCGGGCGGTTCTGCCGCCCTCGTCGCCGCAGGCGTGATTCCGATCGCCCACGGGAGCGACGGCGGCGGCTCCATCCGTATTCCTGCAGCGTGCTGTGGGCTGGTGGGTCTGAAACCGACCCGAGGCCGACTCCCTGCGTCGCAGGGCCGTGAGCCCTTCGTCGGGATTGTCACCGATGGGGTGCTCACACGCAGCGTTCGTGACAGCGCTCTGTTCATGGCCGAATCCGAACGACGTACCCCGCAGTCGGCATTCACGCCCGTCGGCCATGTCGAGCGACCGCTCGAACGTCCGCTACGAATTGCGGCCGTTTCGGGTGAAGCTCTAGTTGGCCGTCTCGACCACATCGTCAATCGCGAATTTGAATCGACTCTCAAACTGCTCGAGTCACTCGGCCATCACGTCGAACCCTTTGAACTGCCGAGCACCGAGCAGTTCGCCGAGGATTTCCAAAACTTGTGGCGTTTTCTGGCGTGGATGGCGGTATCAACGTCGAAGCGACGCATTGACTCGAGTTTCGAGCGCAGCCGACTGACCGACTTTGTCAAAGGGCTGGCCAGCGAGTTGCCAGGCCGGCTTCGCAAACTGCCGGGGGCGGTCCTTCGGCTCCGCCGGTCTTCTCGCAGATGTGCACTGCTTTACTCGCAGCACGACGTTCTCGTCAGCCCCACGGTGGGCCAACGACCTCCGCTGATCGGTCATCTTGCCATGGATGTGCCTCCAGAATTACTCATGCAGCGGATGCGGCAATGGTCGTGTTTTACTCCGATTGCCAACGCCACGGGGGCGCCCGCGATCAATCTACCGCTTGGGTTTGATGCGGAAACGAATCTACCGATTGGAATGATGTTCAGCGCGAACCTACAGCACGAGCGGTTGCTGCTGGAACTGGCGTTGCAGCTAGAAGTCGCTCAGCCGTTTCGGATGCTTGACGAGTCGCGTGAGCCGATGATTCGATAGGCGAAATTGGGTCCTGCTCGTGTTTCAGCGAACGAGCAAAACACTGCATTGGACGTGATGGAGGACGTAGCGGGAGGTGCTACCTAGAAAAATTCTTGCGATCGCACCGCGTCTGGAGTCGCCAAGTACGATCAGGTCACTGTGGCTCTGGGTGGCATATTCGACTAATCCTTCGCCGACATGTTCGACTTCAATGCTGCGTCCTTCCGCGTTCGCACCACACTGCGCTAGTCTCGCTGCGGCGGCATCGGCGCAGCGACGAGACACCGTCCGGCGACGGGCGGCTTCTTCCATGGTAGTCGCGAGAATGTCTTCGCGAAAGACTTCGAGCTTCACCGACGCGGTCACGGCGGTGAGGTGATGTTCTGTGGTCCAGGCGAATCGGCATAGTTGGTTCATGAGTTTGGCGGACACCTCTCGCTCGTCCACCGCAATCGTCACGTGACCGAGATTTCCAGCGGAGACCCCTTGCACAGCATTGCCCTCTGGCACTGTGGGAACGCGGACCACCAGCACGCTGCCCGTTGTGTGCGTGGCCACGTAATCACTCACACTGCCCAAAACCACCCGCTCCAGTGCGGAGTGTCCTTTCGCGGCGACAACGACCAGATCGACCTGCAGCTCCCTAGCTCGCTCGACGATGCAGTGCCCGATGTGGCCAGTCATTTGATGCGCGGTCACAGTGGCATCAAGTTCACTAACTGCATCGCGAGCCGAATCGATTGCCTGCTGCGCAACTTTTTCTTGGTGCTCGATGAACTGGGGATACCATAGTTCGGTTTGTCCGGTCAGCACGACATCGGGTGGATTGACGACCGTCAAAATCTCGAGCTCGATCGGTTTGCTGAGTGGGAAGGCTTCCAGATAGCGGCAGGCGGCGAGCGAGGGGGCAGAGCCGTCAACGGCAAGTAAAATCTTCATCGAAGTTGTTTCTCATCAAGGCGGGGCGGGTTCAGTCGGCGATGCGTATCTCCAGGGGCGTTGCCTTGGGCTACATGAGTTATCACCAAGTTTGATGCGATGTTGCCAAGGGTGTCGCTCAGCTCTCGGAGCTGAAGGCACACATGAGTTGCAGCGAAGCCGCCTTCAGATGAATAACACCTATGGCGGAACGGACAGTACGTGAGGGACAATGGGTCCAATCTACCGACCTGTCCTACTACACACTCACTCTAGCAAAGTCTCGTACGTCTTCTTCAATTGCGGCGATGCGGTCGATCAGCTTTGTCTCGGCCGCTTCCAAGTCGAGTGACTGACCCGCATCCAGTCGCGTGAAGATATAAAATTTCACTTTCGGTTCGGTTCCGCTCGGCCGGACCGCGACATAGTTGCCCTCGTCCATCATATCCAGGATAATCAAGTTACCTGTTGGACCCACGAGTGGATCAATGACCGGCTCGTCGCCGAGCGTCGTGCGGGTTTGGCTTTCATAGTCACGGACATGCCCAACGGTCATTCCACCGAGGCTGCGGGGCGGGTTCTCGCGGAATGCTTTCATCAACGATTTCATCGCAGCCATGCCCTCGCTGCCTTCCATGAATACATTGATCAGATCCTCGCGGTGCAGGCCATGTTGGCGATACAGCTCGCCCAGATAATCGTGCATGGATTGCCCCTTGGCCTTCAGCTCGGCGGCCAACTCACTCATCAACATGCAGGCAACCGCACCGTCCTTGTCGCGTGCATAAGAGCCGACGAGATATCCGTGCGACTCTTCACAACCAAACAAGAAGTCGTCCGCTCCTTCTTGATCCATGGTCTCGGCAATGTATTTGAATCCGACCAACAGATCACCGACGCAGCGCACGTTGTGGCTGGCGGCGATCCGGCGGACGAGTTCGCTCGTGACGAGTGTCTTGACGACGTAAGAGTTGTCATTGACCGCTCCGGTCGCTACCGCTTTTTCAAGAACGAAATTAGCGAGCAGCGAGGCAATTTGATTTCCGGTAAACGTGCCCCACTGGCCTGCGGTATCGGTTGTCAACGGCGCCGCCACACCGAGACGATCGCAGTCAGGGTCGGTGGCCATGATCAGATCAAAGCCATCTCGTCGTGCCTGCTCAATCGGTTTCTCGAACACGGCTTTATTCTCAGGATTGGAGACGTGCCCGGGAACGTTGGGAAAATCGCCGCTGGGTTGGCGATGCGGTTCGTACACAGTAACGTCTTCGAAACCATCACGGTGCAGCAGCGGGACCACGGCAGCTTCACCGACCCCGTGCAGTGGCGAGTACAGTATCCGAACGTCGCGTGGACCGGGGAAGCGGCATTGGATCGCAGCATCGAAGTACGCCGCATCGACTTGGTCAGTAACAATCTCGACTTGACCATCGGCCAGTGCTTGCTGAAAGTTCGCGCGTTTGATCTCTTGGCAGTTCATCACGCCATTGATGATCGCTTTATCGTGCGGTGGCAGTACCTGAGCACCGCTGGACCAGTAAACTTTCACAGCGTTGTCGCTCGGCGGATTGTGGCTGGCCGTGACCATGATGCCGCAGTCGCACTGAAGGTACCGGACCGCGAATGAGAGCTGCGGTGTGGCTCGATAGTCGTCGAGCAAGTAAACCTTGATGCCCGCTGCGACCATGACTTCGGCGCACAGCTCGGTGAAGTGCCGCGAGCGGTGCCGCGTGTCATAGGCGATCGCGCAGGACAACGGTTTCTTGCCCCCGTGATAGTGAACGACGTAGTCGGCGAGTCCCTGAGCACTCTCGCCGATCGTACGATCATTGATCGCATTGGAGCCGATCTCGTACATCCGCCCGCGGCGACCGCCGGTACCGAACGGAATGATTGTCCAAAAGACATCATCAAGCTTCTTCCACTGCTGTTCCGAAATGTGCCGCAGGACGCTATCGCGGTAGTCGCGATAACGATTCTCAGTCAACCAGGCACGAATATTCGTGACCGCCACGTCCGTGAGTTTCCCGTCTTCGCAGGCCTGTTGGACAGCGGTCAATGCGGTTTGGACTTGCTGCGTATCGGGATGTGAGGGGTCGAAGGCCATGGTGTTGCAACTCGGCTAGTGAAAAACGAGAGAGTGACGTTCCAATAGCTTAGGACTTTGCACCGTTCGCGACCACTAGCTAACCAATCCCTGGGTGACAGTCATGAAAACGTCTTCGAGCGTCGGATCCCGGTCATTGAAGGATCGGATCTTGACGCCTTGAGCAATCAAATAGTCGAGCAACTGCGCTAGGCCCGCGTCGTCAGTTTCGAGTTCGGCGACCACGCGGTCAGGGCGGATCTCTAAATCCCTCAGTGCTGGGCTGCGCCGTAAAATCGAAATGCCGGCTTCGCTGTTTTCGGTAAACGCGATCTCAACCATGCGGTTGCGGCGGATTTTCCGGTAAACCTGATCGATTGGGCCGTGCATTAGTAACTGTCCTCGTTCGATGATTCCGATCGACGTGCAGCAATCGGCGAGTTCCGTTAAAATGTGACTGCTGATCAAAATGGTCTTGCCCATCTTCCGCAACTCTTTGAGCAGTGCCTTGACCTCGACGCGGGCGCGGGGATCGAGGCCGCTGGCGGGTTCATCGAGAATCAACACCGGTGGATCGTGAACGAGTGTTTTCGCCAAACACAGTCGCTGCTTCATGCCGCGCGAAAGGCCATTGACGTAATCATTGCGCTTGTGTCCGAGGTCGAGAAGTTCCAGCACATTGTCGATGATTGGGCCTCGCGCGGCCCGGTTAATGCCATAGGCAACGGCGAAGAAGTCGAGGAACTCCCACACTTTCATCCCATCGTAGACACCGAAGTTATCGGGCATGTAACCGATCGAGCGGCGGACACCCATCGGGTCGCCCATCACATCGAACCCCGCGACTTCACCGCGACCACGAGAGGCCTTCAGCAGCGTCGCCAAAAACCGAATCGTCGTACTCTTGCCCGCTCCGTTGGGCCCGATGAACCCGAACGTTTCCCCGGCCTTGATATCCAGGTCGATACTGTCGACGGCCGTAAATTCGCCGTAGTCTTTTCCGAAGCCTTCGAGGTGGATCATAGAAACCAGTACTAAGATGAAAGATCAAGTCCGAAGAGCCAAAAATCTTCAATTGGATAGAGAACCGTGGTCCACGCCAGCATGGCTCATTTTGCCGTCTGAATTTCCGCCAGCTCAAACCGAACGGCCCCACATCGTCTCACGAAACCAGTGCAGCATACCAAATCGCCGATAGGCTGCGATTGCCGGTGAGTTGCACTCGTCTACTGCGAGAATCAAACGCTCGGTCCCCTGCTGCTGACAGATATCCGAGACAGTCTCCATGATGAGCCGAGCATACCCGCGCCGGCGATGCTCGGGGACAATTCCCATATAGACCAGTTCGACCACACATGCCGGATTGATTTGGTCCGGCTCGCGACTTGATGGCCCAGGATGCAGCGCCAGCAAAACACAGCCAATCGCACCGGAGGCCCCAACCGACTCCACCGTGAACCACAGACCAGGTGCAAAGCCCTCCGCATCGCGGTAGCTCTGGACAATTTCGCCAACAGTACGGCACTGGGCAAGCGGCGGACAATCGAGCGAATTGGCGTAAGTTCTCTCGACGAGATGTTCGAATTCCGGTGTCGTGGTTTGATCCATGACGTCGAGCGGCTGACAGTGAATTCGCCGACGTTCACGATGCGCGACGCCGCTGCAATTTTTGTTGGCGTCAACAGGGCGGAAATGGAAGGACAAATATTCGAGCGTACCCATCTGCGTGAAATTCATTGCCATGGACCAGCGAGCTGCTGCGGAGGGTGCAATAGTACAATTCGGGTCGCTTGAGCGCACCGGGGCCGTTGCCCACTGGACAAATCGCACGCCGGTCATCGAAAAAACCGCCGCCAGTTCCTGCCACAGAGCAACCGCAAGAATTTCGGATTCGCATTGAGCCGGGGCGGACGGGGCCTGCCCAACTGTCGAGCGAGACTGCGGATGGACCAATGCGGGGTACGCCCAATCCACATGCAGAATGCTCGCGGTGTCGATTCCGGGTGTGAGATCGACGATGGCGAGCACGCTTTGGGCTAGATCCGGCCTTCCGCTGGCTGCCGCGACGCACACCAGCTGCCGATTCGATTCAGCCTTCAAAAGCTCCTGGATTTGATCCTTCAGGAGAGCTGCGCGGGTGGGGCAATGACGTCCCAGAGTGTGCATTAACGCGGGTGCCCACTCGGCGATCGAGGGACGCCATACGATCACAGAATTTTCCGGGGCACCGTGGATTTCCATTATCGAGGCGGCTACCTTGAAAGAGGGCCGGGGAATTGACTTGCCGCACAGCAGAGCGAAGCTACAAATGATGTGTAGAACGCCGAACCCACGATCTGAGAGTCTCATGACTGAGCTGATGCCCCTGAGAACGAGTTACTGTATCAAAAAACTGTTGGCTGGTGCGTTGCTGATGATTGCTGCGCAAGGCGTGCTGAGCGAGTTCGCGTCGGCTCAGGGATTGCTCTCCCGCATCCGGGCCAGAATTGAGGCGCGGATGGCGTCTCCGCTACCTCCACCGCCAGGCTTGCCGGTTCCCCCGTTCGCACTACGTCCGCCGGCAGCGGGTCTCCCGGCGGGCGGAGCCATTGACCGACAATCGCCCCGCTACCGCTCGCCCACTACCGCGTCAGCGTTTAGCCAACAATCACCGCCTACGCAGCGACGCATGTTGGCAACACCGATTCCGCCCCAGCGGGCCGCTCCTCCATACCAGCTCGCCAAGCCACCGATTGATGAATCGTCGATCATAAGTTCGCCAATCGAGCAACCCGAATATGAGGCGGCGTCTCAAACCGCTCGTCCCCATCGAAGCCCGAACAACGATCCGACATTCGCTCGTGCGAGAGCTTCGCTCGGGATTACCGCCCGCGACGCCAGCCCGCAGCGCGGTGTTATCGTGGTGGAAGTGAAAAAAGGTTTGGCTGGTGAGCGTGGGGGGATCCAGGTGAACGACCGCATCGTTTCGGCTGCGGGTCGCTTGATCCGACACACAAGCGGATTGATCCGGGAACTCGCCCTGCGCCAACCGGGCGATTCCATCATGCTCGGAATTGTTCGCGACGATACGATGCGCGAACTCGCCGTCGAGATGGGCGACCGCGAGGGCAGGCCAATACGGGAAGCCACCGGTGCTGCCGCATCGGCGGCGAAACAGCGAGCACCGACCGGTGAACAATCTGCTCGCGAAAATACCGCGACTTCGGAAGGCAGTCTGCTCAATGGAGTCGGCTCTGCACTGGGTAGTTTCTTCAGTGGTGGACAATCGCAACCAGCGGATTCGACAAAGAACACCGACGATGTCGGCGACGGTCAAGCAGATCAAGTGTTTGAATTACCCGCGCCAGCAGCAGAACCCGATTCACAGGCAAGCGACCCATTGGCGTTACCTGAGGATGAGTGAGTTTGAGCTGTGAGGAGAGTCCCCCGTCGAAGCTGGGACGGTCGAAAACCGAGCGTTCAGCGAGTTTTCCGGGGAGGCCCGCCTGCGTTGCAGCGTATCACTTCCCGTCGGCCTGCTTCTCGATCGCGTCATAGATCACGCCTTTCAGCTTCAGCTCAGTCAACCACTGGTACGGCATGACCTGTTCGAGCGTCACCACGATCAGGCGATCCTGGGGCGAGATCCAGTAGTGGGTACTGGCTGCACCGCCCCAACCGTATTCGTCCACGCGCCCGGTGGGGTCCCAATCGCTCATCTCTTCGCGGACATTGAAACCGAATCCGAAGCCGACACCCGTGCGAACCTCCTTGCCGAATTTGATCCAACCCACGTTCTTGGGCAGTTGATTGCTCGTCATCAGCGCGACCGTCTCTGGTTGGAGTAACCGCACGCCGCCGAGTTCGCCACCGCCTTCAATCATCAGTAAAAATCGCATGTAGTCGCTGGCCGTGGATACCAAACCTCCCCCGCCCGAGAAGAACGCTGGCTTTAGCAAGTAGCGGCTCGTGTGGGGGTCATCAAGAATGGTGAGGTTACCTTTCTTGTCGCTGGTGTAGTTCGCGGCGAAGCGATCGACTTTGTTCGCTGGTACCCAGAACCCAGTGTCGTCCATCCGTAGCGGTGCAAAGATTCGCGTTTGAAGAAACTCATCCAGGCCCAAGCCCGAGACGACTTCGACCACACGGCCGAGAACATCAGTTGAGATGCCATAGTGCCAATCGGTCCCCGGTTCAAACAGCAACGGCACATCAGCAAGCCGCGACTGAAACTCTCGGTTGGAACCTTCTCGCTCAAGCATACCGAGTTTCTTGTACGCTTCGTCACAGACACGGACCCCTGAGTCACCATAGCAATACCCTGACGTATGCCGCATCAAATCGGCAATTGTCATGGTCTGTCTTGCCGGGCGCGTGCTGTCACCATCAACCACCCCGAGTGCGGCGAGTTCGGGCAAGTAGGTAGCGACCGGTTCATCGATTTCAATGCGACCTTCCTCCACGAGCATCATGGCAGCGGCGGTCGTGATCGCTTTGGTCATCGAATAGATTCGTACGATCGTATCCTTTTCCATCGGCTTGTCAGCGGCGATATCACGCTTCCCATATGCCTGCTGCATGATGACGTGGCCATTGCGGACGATCATCACCACCCCGCCGGCAATGGCGTGCTCGGCAACCGACTGGCGCATTAATTCGTCAACCTGCTTCAATTGATCCGCTGACATGCCGACGTCGTGCGGCGTCGCTGTGGGCAATGTCACAGTGGGTATGGTGGCCATGGCATCGGTTGGATTTTCAACGAGAACAAGATTGCGAAAACGAAATTCTTGAGGTTGACGGTTGGCGTGTAGTTGCAGTCCAATCGGCGACGACTTCAGGTGATCCGCAGAGTCGGTGAAGTCCATGGCGAATTGACCGTTGGCTGCCACGCGAATCCGATCGCCTCTCACCAAAATCTCAATTTGATTCCACTCGCCCACCTGTTCGAGATCAGGATGGTAGGGGCCAGGATGTCCGGCCGGGAAAACACGATTGCGGCCATGAGCGTCCCACAGCCCCCAATCTTGACAGAACATCAAAAGCGGGCCACGAAAGCCAAACTTTTGACCCGAGTCGTCAATGATATCCCCGAGACAGCACACCGCTGAATGCATCGTCGAGTATTTCTCACCTCGGATCTGGCGAACTTCCAATAACAACCGAAAGTCGCGGTAAGACTTCTCCGTGAGCAGGTACGTGCTCGCCGGATTAGGTTGATTATTTTTGGCGACGATCATCCCATCTTCAATCGACCAATATTTATCCGTCAGTCCCTGCCAACCTGCAAAAGTCTCGCCATCGAACAGTGGCGTACCGACTTCGCCCGCGGGCAAGGCGACTTCGGCGCGGGCATCCGAAGACAGGAGGGCGATGATCCATCCTAGGCTCCATATGGCGAGCGGGTTCGCAATTCGTGTCATCTTACTACTCGTAAATTGAAAACGGAAAAATGGGCTGTGGCGTCGGGCGGCTCTATCTTAGTCAATTTCCGCGACTGCGATCGAACGATTGGGTCTTCGACAAAGCTGAAAACATGTCATAGGCGCGCCACTCAGGTACACTATCAACATCGTCCCGTCTCCCCACCGTCGCAAAAGGAATCCGCTCATGGTTTCATCTAATCAAACGCACCCGTCTGGCCACCCATCCCGGCGTGGCTTTCTCGGCCGATCGCTTGCCGCTGGAACCGTTGCGGCCAGTTCACTCGCCGTTCCACGCTTCGTCAGCGCTTCCACGCTCGGGCTCGGTGGCGCGGTCGCGCCGAGTGATCGCATCACGGTAGGCGGAATTGGGATCGGTCGGCGTGGCACCTATGATCTTGGTTGCTTTCTGGAACAGTCCGATGTGCAATTCATCGCCGTCGCTGATATTAAAGAGACGCAGCGCACCGCCGTCAAAGAACGGGTTGACGGACATCACAACAACACTGACTGCGATACCTACCGCGACTTTCGCGACCTGCTCGCTCGCGAGGACATCGATTCGGTTCTGATCGCAACGGGACCGAACTGGCATGCCACGGCGGCCTGCACCGCTGCACGAGCGGGCAAAGACATCTACTGTGAAAAGCCATGTACCAAGAATATTGTCCAGAGCCTGCAACTCGCTGAGACGATGCGGCGGACAGGCGTCGTTTTCCAAGCCGGAACACAGCGACGTAACTTGCCGCACTTTGAGTTCGCCTGCATGCTCGCCCGCACAGGACGACTGGGAACTCTACGGAAAGTACACGCCCAACCGGCAGGGATGCAGACCAAGATGAGCGGCTGGTTACCTGAACAAGATTTGCCACCGATCGAGGAAGTGGATTGGAACATGTATCTCGGCCCGGCCGCCTATCGGCCCTACAACAAGGCGTGGTTGGACGGATTTAACTTCGAAAAAGGTGGCGGCCTAACCGGCGGCGGCGTGTTGGAGTGGGGATCGCATTGCGTTGACTTGTGTCAATGGGCGGCTCGCGCCGATTCTACCGCAGCGATTCATTATCATGCTCCGAAGGACAAGCGAATTCTGGCGGAGTACCCCAGTGGTGTGCAGTTGGTCATCCGCGATGACGGATGGCTACCACTTGGTTCTTGTCCCGTCCGGTTCGAAGGCGACGATGGCTGGATCGAAACTGGCGACAGTGGCAAGTTCGTGCTCAGTTCGCCCGAGTTGCTCGCTGGCCGGGAGGTCGCCGAGATCGGTGGTTATCCTGCGACGTTCCATGTCCGAGATTTTCTCGACTGCGTCAAAACACGCAGTAAGCCGCGAGCCAATGCGGAAGCCGCTTGCTACGCACACATCACCTGCCACGCCGCCAACGTTGCCGCGTTCCTGGGGCGTGATGTCAATCTCGACCCGAAAACGTATGAGTTTATTGACGATCCTGAAGCGAACCGACTGCGAAGTGAAGCGTTCCGCGAACCCTGGCAAATTTGAAGGCACCAAGGCTCCTAACGATGTATCAACTAATCAACTCGACTCTCTGACAATACAATTCAATATGCTCGCCAAAAAATCAATCGTTCTACTTCTCTGTCTATGGTTAACGTGTCACTCCGGTGCAGCTTCGGGGGACGAAGTGCCAGCCGAAGCCGTGATGATTCAAACACTGACGTCGAGCGACACACCGCCCGCCGACAAGGCGATCACTTGCAAGCAACTCGCTGTTTACGGATCTGCTGAATGCGTCCCGAGCGTGGCGGCCTTGCTCACCGATGCGGAACTGAATTCATGGGCCCGTATCACGCTCGAAGCCATCGAGGATGACTCCGCCGAAGCCGCATTGATCAAAGCAGCTGGGAAAGTCGAAGGACTGCTGCTAGTCGGCGTCCTCAACTCGCTTGGCGTCAAAGAGTCCAAAGCCGCCGTTGAATTACTCACCGAGAAACTCAGCAGCGACGACGAGGCGGTTGCCCAAGCCGCGGCAATGTCGTTGGGGAAAATCGGCGGATCGGAGGCGACTGTGTCGTTGCAAGCTGCGCTGAAAGAATCTCGGATGAATGTACGCTCAGCTGCCGCAGAAGCGTTGATTCGCTGTGCCGAACGTATGCCTTCGCCGGAAGCGGTGGCCATCTACGATGAATTGCTGGGCACGCACCTCCCGAATCCGCGGATAGTCGAATCGACGCGAGGTGCGATTTTGGCACGTGGCAAAGATGGCGTCGAACTACTCGTCAAGTGTCTGGCGTCCGATAATCAACGGATTCGTTACATCGCGTTGACAACTGCTCGGGAACTCGACGGCGATGGTGTTGCCGACGCACTGCTCGCCGCACGAGCCGATGTCCCCCCATCGCAAGCCGCGTTGTATCTGATTGCTCTGGGTGATCGCGGCGAAGCCTCGATGCTGCCTGCGATGCTGGAAACAATTGGGAAACCTGCCCCGACTGATACCGACATCGATATCAAAACGGCTGCGATTGGCGTCGTGCAGAGAATCGGTGACCCATCCTGCTTGGATGCACTCATCGCCGCCGCGACGGATGACAACGATGTTATCGCTGCGGCAGGCCGCACGGCGCTGCAGAACGTGGGCGACGATACGATGAACTCGGTTATCGTCGAGCGGGCTCAGAAAGCCACAGGCGACGCCCTGAAAACATGGATTGAAGTGATCGGAGCACGACGGATTGACGCCATCGATCTGCTCGTCGACGCAGTCAAAAAGGATGACGTGGCAATCCAAGCCGCAGCGCTGACTGCCCTTGGCGATGTCGCCACACTCGATGAGTTGTCGATATTGACCAAAGAAGCGTTCGCCGGAAACAGCCAACAAGATGCAAGTGTTCATGCGGCGGCGATCAAAGCTGTCCGTGCCGCCAGCGTGCGAATGACAGACAAAGCCGCCTGCGTGACGCAGCTGGAAACGGCGATGAAGAATGCGAACCCCGCCGCCCAGCTCGAAATCCTCGAAATCTTTGCAGCAATGGGCGGTCCGGATGCATTGGAGGCACTTGAAACATCTGCACTCAGCCGTTCGCCAGCTCTTCAGAACGCGGCGACGCGATTGCTGGGGGGGTGGATGACGGTCGACGCAGCAAATGTGTTGGAGAAAGTCGCTGCGAAACACGATCATCCCTATCGTATTCGTGCAGCCCGTGGTTATCTGCGCTTGCTTCGGCAGTTCCCGATGCCGCCCGCTCAGCGGAACGAGATGGCAGAGACCGCCATGTCGTTTTCTGACCGCGATGAGGAAAAACGTTTGATTTTGGACGCGGCCGGGCGCTATCCGAGTCCAAAGATGTTGCAAATTGTTGCGCAAATCGGGGAGAATGAGTCGCTCAAGAATGAGGCGCAAGCCGTGGCAATGGTGATCGCTCGCGACCTCCAACCATCGGACCAAGTTGCAAAACTGCTCGCTGAACTGGACATCGAAGAAATGAAAGTCGAGATTGTCCGCGCATCCTATGGCGCCGAAGACGAGCAGGTCGACGTCACAGAGCGGCTCCGAAAACAGGTTGGCAAGCTGCCTATCATCCGATTGGCCAACCCGAACTATAACTCAAACTTTGGGGGAGACCCCGCTCCGGGAAAACCCAAGCAGCTCACGATTGAATATCGCATCAACGGTCGAGCGGGCAATGCGGTGTTCGATGAAAACGATCCCATCGTGCTAGCGATTCCGGAGTGATCAGCTCCCCTTTTTTTCAACGGAGTTGTGACGTTCAGCGAGTCCTGATCGTCGGGCGACCGCCGCGTCGCTGAGGTCTTGCAGGATCAACTTCGTTTCATCCCAACCGATGCACGCGTCGGTAATGCTTTTACCGCGAACGAGCTCGCCGTTACCAAGGCTCTGGTTGCCCTCGACGAGGTTGCTCTCGATCATGACGCCCATGATTCGCAAGTCTCCGTCGCTGACCTGGCTGCAGATGTCGCGACAGACATAACGCTGTCGTGTGTGTTTTTTCCGACTGTTCGCGTGACTGGTGTCAATCATGATCCGAGCCGGCAAATTCGCCTTGGCGAGCAGGTCCGATGCGGCATCGATGCTTGCTGCGTCGTAGTTCGTATGCGTACCTCCCCGCATGATCACATGGCAATCGCTGTTGCCGGTCGTTGCAAAGATTGCGGACGTGCCCTCTTTGGTCACCGAAAGAAAATGATGGGGTCGCTGGGCCGAACAAATAGCGTCGACTGCAATTTGAACGTTGCCGCTCGTTCCATTTTTGAACCCTACCGGGCATGACAACCCTGACGCCAGTTCCCGGTGTCCTTGGCTTTCGGTCGTTCGCGCCCCAATTGCTCCCCATCCAACGAGGTCGGCGATGTACTGGGGGCTGATCAGATCCAAAAACTCGGTACCTGTTGGCAAGCCCAATGCATTGATATCACGCAGCAGCCTGCGGGCACTGCGCAGTCCACGATTGATTTCGAAACTATTGTCGAGCCCGGGGTCATTGATCAGTCCCTTCCAACCCACCGTGGTGCGTGGCTTTTCAAAATAGACCCGCATCACAATCAGCAATTCATCAACGTATTTTTGTTGTTCGGCCGCGAGCAGATTCGCGTACTCCATCGCTGCATCGGGATCATGGATCGAACACGGCCCGACGATAACGACGAGTCGGTCGTCGTCTTGGCAGAGCACGCGACGAATTCCGTCACGAGCCGCAGTGACCGTTTCGGCGACTGTGGGTGAGGTTGCGATTTCGCTCATGAGTTCCCGTGGCGGCATCAGGGGCTTCATCGCGCCAATGCGTAGATCGTCGGTCGACGGAGTTTGAGTAGGTTCGGTCATCAAGTCGTCTACGCGGGAGGTACGATGGGTCATGGGGAAATGGGAGCGTGATCGAAAGTGAGGCGGCACGCTTTCCATTACGACTATCGTTGATCAACGCCAAAGATCAACGGGGGCCACGCAAAAATACCGGGAGACAGGTGGTGGACGATTCCTCGTCATAGCGATATCCGTCCTCGGCAAATTGGGTTAGTTTGGCCGCCGTCCTGACCCGGTTGCGGATCACCCAGGCAGCCATCGTGCCCCGGGCCTTTTTGGCAAAAAAGCTAATTATTTTATAACTGCCGTTCTTGAACTCCTTGAACGCCGGCGCCACCACGGGGGCCGGCAGGGTGTTTTTATCGATCGAGCGAAAATACTCGTTCGACGCCAAATTGAGCAGGCAACGCGACCGATCGACCCGCATGGCATCTGCGATCTGCTGCGTGATCCGCTCGCCCCAGAATGCATACAAATCTTTGCCACGCGAGTTCGCCAGGGGGGTGCCCATCTCCAACCGGTACGGCAGAATTCGGTCCAGCGGTCGCAGCACGCCGTAGAGCCCCGACAGAATTCGGAGTTGTTTTTGAGCACGTTCGATCTGCTTGGCGGTGAACCTGTCGGCGTGCAAACCTCGATAAACGTCACCCTGGAAAGCAAACATCGCCTCCTTCGAGCCGTGCGCGGGTGCGGGGTGAACCAATCTTGGAACCGCCCGTGATTGAGTTCGGCGAGCGACTCGCTAATCCCCATGAGGTTGCGCAGATCACGGGGTGTCTGCTGCTTCAGTAAACCGATCAGCTCTTTGCTGTCGGCAATCAATGCAGGTTGGGTCGTTGCGCAGGCGGGTGGGGCCGATTCGAAATCGAGAGTTTTTGCAGGCGAAAGGACAATCAACATGACTCATTCAGTTCTGGAAAGACGCCCGCATCGAGATCTTGGCGGGCAATGATGGCTTTGATGCGGATGAGAAAATCGCTCTTCAAGTTCGCCACCTGTTGCTGCGTCAGGTCCAACCGTTTTGCGACTTCGAGATTACTGCGTCCAGCGACAAACAGGAGTTCGATCGCTTGCAGTTTGGTGTAGTTGCCGCTTTCTCGCCAGTGCGCGATTTGATCGGCGATCGCCGCCGCCACAACATGCTGTTCCAGCTCGACCCGCTCGGCACTCCGAGCGATGGAGCTGGCCCCCCGCCCGCGGCCAGCAATAGGCAGTTCGTTCGTGGTCCCTTCGCCCGTCCCACCGCGACCATAGAGTGGCAGTGTTGGGCGACGACCAGTTTTGCGCAAATGATCGGTGAGTTTATAACCACAGATGGAGAACAGATAGTTTTCCAGCCGGCGACGGCGGTCGTAGTTGGGCAGCGAAACAAGAAACCCAATCAACGTTTCCTGAACGATGTCCTCACTGACGCTACGATCATGCAATCGACGAAAGACGTAGGCCAATAATCGTCCTTCGTATTGGTCAATCAACGTCCGCCAAGCAGATTCTTCGCCCGCCTGAATCGCGTCAATCAATCTACTCTCGGCCGCATCGGGTGACGAGCCAGGGGGTAAGAATTCCGAGTCCGATTGAGAGGCATTCATGCAGACCAGCTTACCAATTTCTCCCTACACCTACGATCGGCCGTCGTCGACCGAAGGTGCCGCCCGTCGGGCGGCTCCTGTTCAGCTCCGACGGGCGGAGCCCTCTGGCTACAATGTACACCAGCTCCGACGGGCGGAACCGTCTGGCTACCTTACCTGTGCCCATCACCGACCTACGCGAGAACCATCGAATGAATTCCTCTGCTGATCCCAGTCCGAACGAACTTTCGGCTGAGCAACGACGTGACTCGCTACTGCGTGGTCGCTGCACCGCCTGCGAGGGCGGGGTCTCGCCCATGCCAATGGACACCGCTCGTCAGTATCTCGACGCGGTTGCGAAATGGGAACTCGACCCATCCAACGGCTGCATTTCCCGTCAGATCAACGGCGGAACCTTCGCCAAAGTCATCGACCTGGTCAACCGGATTGCCGCGTTGGCTGAGCAAGAACAGCACCACCCTGATTTGCACGTCACCGGATACCGACATCTGAAGATCGTTCTGACGACCCACGCGATCGGCGGATTGAGTGAGAACGATTTCATCGTCGCTGCCAAAGTTGACCAACTCTTGGACGGATGATCCGAATTGCTCAGTCGTTCTTCGCCGTCCCGTGCAGCGTCAGTACGACGTGCCGGGAGGAGGCATGATCACGGTGTTCGCAGAGATAAACGCCCTGCCAAGTCCCAAGTTGCAAGTGACCGTTGCGGACAGGGATCGTGACCGACGCACCCATCATGGATGCTTTCACGTGCGCGGGCATGTCATCAGGCCCCTCAAGAGTGTGGGTATAGGCAAGATTTTCGGGGACGACATGGTTCATAGCGGTCTCCAAATCCACTCTCACGTCCGGGTCCGCATTCTCGTTGATTGTGAGCGAGGCGCTGGTGTGCTGAATAAAACAGTGCAGCAAACCGACTCGAACTTGCGAAAGTTCAGGCACGGCCGCCTCAATTGCAGGCGTGATGAGATGGAATCCACGTGAGCGTGAAGGTAGGTGAAGGTCATGTTGCGTCCAAATCATCTGCGTATGTGTCCCGAAAAGTGAAGACTAGAAGAAAAAATTAAAAAAAGTTTGGGCGTGAAAACAGTCCGCCCGTTTGTTCTCAATGCAGCGATTCGCGGGGCTCGTGTCTTGTTGTCCTTCCTCGAACTCACTCCAGGGCATTCTGTCAACCACCGGTACGGCCCCTTCAAAATGGCGACAAAGTAAGATAGCGCCCCCTTGAACAGTTTGCCCCATTCTGCTGGCCATTTCGGCCCACCTCTTCACGTTACCGCTTGCCTGTTCGTTGCCAACCGACCAGTCGCGGCCAGCGCCACTCGTATGCGACTTTACGCGAAGATGGATACGAAAATTTTCTTGACTACAGGGCAATCTCGCCAATAATCCCTCGTGTGTGATGTCCGCCCGCGAAACGAATTCAGTGGTGGACCGTTAGGTTAATTTTTGTATCCGCGCATTCCCCCGGACGGGGCGCGTTGTCTTTGGGAAAATCAGAAAACGCATGACTCATTGTAAGAACGTCTTCGAAGCAATCCTTCGCTATGGTCACGATGAAGACTTCAGCCCGCAAGAGGATGAACACTTCACCGCTACGGACGCCCCCGCAGGCAGTCCTGAGAAAATTGAGGTGCTCCGTCGCCGAGTCGAACTTGGTCAACCACTGTGGCACAACACCGATCGGGTGGACTACAGCGGTCTGACCGGAGCGATTCGCCCTCGCGAGTAAATGCCTCGCTCCACTCAACATTTGACCCAGATACCTCGACTGCTCCCGCGCAGCCGAGGTTTTTTCGTGAACTTTCTGCCCGCTGGTGAATTGTTAGAGTAGGTTCGCTCACCCACCCCTCGTCGGTTTGGTATGATTGCCACATCGTTGCTTACAATTTTGATTCTTGCGCAGCGGTCCGGCTCTTATCTCTCCATTATCGGGACTCGCTATTCGTGAAGCTTCGTGTCGGCCTGATTGGTCTCGGTGACCACTGGCAATCCCTCCACCGACCCGCACTGCGGATGCTGCACGAACGCTTCGACGTTCGTGCGATCTACTGTTCGGTGGCAAAACTGGCAGAGAACGCGGTTGCCGAATTCCAAGCCGATCCCGTTGATGGTTACCAGTCGATGGTCAGCCGCGATGATATTGATGCCGTTTTGGTACTCGAGCAGTCTTGGTTGAAACATCTGCCAGCATTAGCCGCATCCCGCCAGGGTAAAGCCATTTACTGGGCGGGATGTTTGGACTTTGATCCCGTGGAAGACGGTGGATTTCGGCAGTCCGTCGAAGAATCCGGGGTCGCGTTCATGGCGAGTTTTCCCCGCCGCTTTGCTCCTGCGACTCTCCGCTTGAAGGAATTGATCGCTACAGACCTCGGTCCACCTCGATTGTTGTTTTGTCATAAGCGCCTCAGCTTACTGGAGCAACAGTCACGTCTATCGCGCCGCGGTGATCCAACGGATCCCCTCCGCAGTCGACACCAGGATCGTAGTGGCCACGACTCTAACGGTGTATCCAATGGGCGCGTCGACGCCCGCGCGACCATGCGTAACCAACTCATCGAACTGATCGATTGGTGTGCCTATGTCGTCGGCGGTCAAGTCGAGAGCGTGATGTCGGCCAACTGCGACGCCGCCAGCCCCTGGGATTATCGGGCGCTGAGTCTGCGATTTGCCTCTCCCGAACAGTCGCCCTCTTCATCGCCGTCAATCGCTGCAACAGCTCAAGTCAGTTGTGGCAACTACATTCCCGCCAAATGGCAGGAAGCGATTGGATTTCGTCCACCCGCTGCCATGCAGGTGTGCTGTGAAAACGGTGTCGCCTTCGTCGACCTGCCCGGCACGTTGGTCTGGTTTGATGACGCGGGACGTCATCAGGAATCACTCGAGAGCGAGTCGCCGGTCGGTGAGAAAATGTTGTCCCAGTTCCACCGCGCCGTCACGAGCCTGGTAAGGAATCTCAGTGGACTCGACGAAGCGTTCCAAGCCTCCGCGATTTTGCGAGCCGCCGAGCAGAGCAGCGATCATGGACAACGTGTCCCGTTGCGATGACCAGTTTGAGTCGTTGGACGCTTTCCCTGTAAATTCTTAGTAAAAACTCCTCAACTCCCGCCAACAATCGCCCGATTAATCTTGCAGCAAACGGTTTGATGCCTAAAATGCACTTAGCAAGTCTTGTGAGGCTTGTCAGGTCTCAGCCCATCACATCGGCAGAGGGATCATTTTCAGGGCACGCCTGAGTCAATTCAAGGCACGTGCAGTAGCACGCCGAGACTCATGCGTTTCTCCCAGCGGCTCCATTTGCCGCCGCGCGGCTGAGACCGAATTGGACCGGCAGGTCGTCTCGATGGAGACAGCCTGCCGGTTTTTTTATGCGCTCACGCCAATCCAGCTGAGCCTCACGACAATCCAACTGAGCACTGCCGGGCGTGTTCATACAGCACAATCCCCGCTGTGGTGGCTAGGTTCAAACTGCGGACGACCGGCTGCGTGGGCAGACGGAGGGCGCGTTCATCATGGGGATCGAGAATCTGTGCCGGCAATCCGCTCGTCTCCCGGCCAAATACAAACACATCCCCCCTCCGTAGCGCAGCGTCCCATAGCGTCCGCTGGGCAAACCGTGACAAAAAATAATAGCGGGCAGGGTCCAGTCGCTCCGTCAACGCATCCCAACCAGGCACCATTTCAATATCCAAATACTGCCAATAGTCCAGCCCGGCGCGGCGCAGCCTTTTCTCGTCAAAAGAAAATGCGGCGGGCTGCACAATCCACAGCTTCGCGCCCACGGCCACGCAGGTACGACCAATGTTGCCTGTGTTTTGCGGGATTTCGGGCTGGTATAGCACCACGTGTGCCGGTGGATCGATTGATGATGAGTTCGACGATTCGGTCATGAGTGCGGCTTTTTAGCAGCTTTCGACTTGAACAAGAGTGAGACCCGAATATCTGACCCTGCTAGAGTCACAGAGGATCGCGCTGTCACTCTGTCAGGGTCGAACAATTCTGACAACGTATCCGAATTCGTAGCTGGCGCTTCGCTTACGTGCATCAGATATCGTCAGCTTTGATGTTAGTTTGCGACATTGCGAAGCCGCCTTCACGCCAATGGCTGAAGTCCCTGACGCGATGGCGCAAAACACAGAGAGTGCATCGCCCCTCAAATGAAAGTCACAACCCATATCAGGGCGATGAGCAACAGCAGCGTCCAGGCTGTCCATTTCCAAATCGCGGGCAAGCCGCTCGTCCGGGCATCGAAATCAGGGAACTCTCGCTGAACAAATTGGTCATAATCGTCATCGTCCCACTCGTCCGTATCGTCCCAGTCCTGCGTCATGGTGCTGACTCCAAAATGACCTCTCTAGGGTGATGCCAACTGGCATGATGTCGATTATTCTATCAGTAGTGGTCAGCCAACGCGGATGCCGCTGCCCCTCACTTTGGCTCTACCCACGTTCGGTCGATCGCCTAACCGCTGATCGCCTATCTGGTGGCCGGTCTCATTCCTCCCGAATCCAGCCGATTCTCCCTAAAGGTCTCTCGATGAAATTTATGTCCGCGCCGTTAAGCGACGTTTTTTCCGGTAGGTGCCTCGCCTCGTGGTTGGCGATTTTGATGATCGGTCTATCGTTGTCCAGTCCACTGGCGTTTTCCGTTGCTACCGCTCAGGACGCGGACGCGGACGCTGCCGCTGATGCCGAATTTGGGGGGGGCGAACTGGCTGTCGATGAACCCACCGTGGACCAGGTTGCCGGCGACAATGGAGGCAATCCGGTGCCGGGTCAAGGCGAAGACGCTCCAGGCGATGGTGGCGCGAACGCAAACGCGAAAAACAAAGCCCCCGAATCGTTACTTACCTGGTTTATTCGATCGCTCGGCATTCCCTACGTGGTCGTCTTCCTCGCCCTTTCGGTGACGCTCGTATCGCTGTTCGTGATGAACATGCTCGCCGCTCGGCGGGACACGCTTTGCCCGCACGATTTGGTCGAGGAATTTGGTCAGCGACTCGACGAGAACGACAATCAGGGTGCCTACGATCTTGCCAAGAACGACGAATCCGTGCTCGGCCAAGTTCTGGCGGCGGGACTCGCTAAAGTCTCACGTGGCTATCCGAAGGCCATCGAGGCAATGCAGGAGGTCGGCGAAGAGGAGAGTATGAAGCTCGAACACCGGCTCAGCTACATGGCACTGATCGGCAACCTCAGCCCCATGATCGGCTTGTTCGGCACCGTCCAGGGGATGATTGCATCCTTCCAAGTGATTGCCAATGGCGGCTCGACTCCCAGACCGTCCGACCTTGCCGAGGGTATCTCCACGGCCTTGTTCACCACCCTCGTGGGACTATTTATCGCGATCCCCGCGATCGCCGCTTACAATATTCTGCGCAACCGCGTCGCACGCCTGCTGCTCGAAGTGGGCGTCGAAAGTGAGAATCTGATGAGTCGATTTGAAGATGCAGCGCCCAAGACTGGAGCTCGCTGATCATGCGTGTCCAGCGAAAACCCGTTGACATGGCCGAAGGCGACATGACGCCGATGATCGACATGACGTTCCAGTTGATCGCGTTCTTCATGGTGCTCATCAACTTCGCGCAAACCGAAATGAACGATCATGTCGTCCTACCTAACAGTCAACTCGTCAAGCCACCTGAAGCACCTCTCGAAGCCCCGATTATCCTGCACGTCGCGGCGGACGGACGAATTTACTTGGGTGGCGACGACTACAGTGCCGAAACGCTTCGGCTCGGACTCGAACGCGAACTTGCGGTGATTCGTGGCGAAGGCAAAACATCTGCGGACGCGCATGTCGTCATCCGAGGACACAAAGACTGTGCCGCTGGCGAGATCCAAGAGATCATCCGAGTTTGTCAGGATTCCAAGCTCGTCAACTTTGCACTCCGCGTGAAAGAGGATAACTCATGAAGATCCGGAACCAACACGCACCAGAGAAGAATGAACTGAATATGACGAGCATGATCGATATCGTGTTCCTGCTGCTGATCTTCTTCGTCATGACATTTAAAATTGTTGAACTCGAAGGTGACTTCAGCATTAAAATGCCATTAGCGGGAACCTCCAATGCGACGATCGATCCCACCGATTTGCCGCTAAAATTGCGACTGCTCGCCGACGATACCGGTAACCTCACCGGCATGAATCTCAATGATATTCAAATGGGCATTGGCCCTGAGGGATTCGACAAACTACGCAGTACCATCGTCAGCCAGATCGCATCGGCTGGACCCGTTGCCGAGGAAATGGGCGAGGGCCCCGAAGTCGAAATCGATACGGATTACAACCTGCGGTATGAATACGTCATCCGGGCGATCACAGCTGTGAGTGGTTACAAGGATGGCGATCAAGTTGTCAAATTAATCGAGAAAATTAAGTTCGCCAAACCACGGCGGTAGACGTCAACTCAGAACGGGGTCTGACCCTTTTGAATCCGCTAGGAAGGGTCAGACCCCTTTTTGGTTTGACCTGAAAACATTGTGATCCTGCTGCTAGATAATTACGATTCATTCGTGCATAACGTCGCGCGCTACCTGCGACTGGCAGGGAAAGCGACGCGGGTGATCCGCAGTGACGCGATCACCGTGGATCAGTGCTATCAGTTGCAACCCGAGGCAATCGTGCTCTCGCCCGGACCTCACCGCCCCGAGCAGGCCGGTTGCTGTCTCGATGTGGTCCAGTCGCTCGCGGGCGAAATTCCAATTCTCGGTATCTGTTTAGGGCACCAAGCCATCGCCGCTGCCTACGGTGCCAACGTAGTCGTTTCAAAACCGGTGCATGCCTCGTCATCCATCATTCGTCATAACTCAACGGGTATTTTCCACAGTCTGCCCCAGCTGATCTCCGTCGGCAGGTACCACTCACTGTCAGTGGAGGCAGACACGTTACCGACCTCGCTCGACGTTACCGCCCGCACTTGCGATACGGCGGAGTCGCCATCGATCGTAATGGGCATCTCCGACCATGCCCGCTGCGTTCATGGGGTCCAGTTTCATCCGGAGTCTTTGCTGACCGAGCACGGTCATGACCTGTTTCGAAACTTTTTTGCCTTGGTCGATCGTCATCATCAACGCGCTCGGCGCATTCTCTGTGCAGATGGTGGTACCGGCAGGCCCGTCGTGTGGATGTCCGGATCGGGTTATCCGCATCCCGAACTGGGATCACAACTGATCGGGAAAGACGCAATACCTTCCAACGCCTATCGCAATTCGCCCCTGCCCACGCTCTCCATTGCTCAGTCACGATCGTTGCCTATCCGACGGGCGGCAAGTTCTCGGGAGGCACGACCGTGATTCTGGAGTCGATTGTCACCACCGTCAGCCTCGAAGGCCGCGTGAATGTCGCCCCCATGGGGCCGATCGTCCGTCCAACTACTGGTAACCAGACATTGCCGTCGTTTTGTCTACGTCCGTACGAGGGTTCGCGTACCTGTGAGAACCTGCTGGCCACGGGCAAAGCCGTCATTCACGTTACTGACGATGTGTTGCTGCTGGCCCGCGCCGCGATCGGGAACGTCGACGCAGCAGGACTGACTTGCCCAGCGGAAAACGCTTCGGCCGAGCACGTTCGCCTTCGTGATTGTCATCGCTGGTTTGCGATTGAGGTTACGCAGGCGGGCGGTACACCACCGCGGCACGAGTTGCTCGCCGGCTGCGTGGCCGAAGGTATCGTCCGCCCCTTCTTCGGATTCAACCGTGCCAAGCATGCCGTCATCGAAGCCGCCATCCTGGCGACCCGCATCGGCATGATCGACCCTTCGCAGATTGCCGACGAACTGCAGCGGCTGCGCGTCCCCGTCGACAAGACAGCCGGGCCCGATGAGCTAGCAGCGTTCCGCCTCGTGTGCACTTACATCGAAGAAAAACTCACTAGCACGACCGAGCCGACAGCATGACGTGCCGCGTTCGGATCACGACGGGCGCTCGTCTGCATTTTGGACTACTCGATGTTGCCGCACCTTTTGGTGGCTGTGGCGTGATGATTGACACGCCGCGCACCATGGTGATGGCGAGCGAGGCAAACGAGTTTTCATTCAGAGAAAACGGAGCCGGCCCCGATCGTCGTGAAGACGATCATCGGCAACGGGCAACCGTGATTGCCCAGCGAATTGCTGCCGCTTCGGATTCATCCTCCCAGTTGCCGCCGGTCCACGTCGAGGTGCTCGTGGCCGCACCGGCGCATACAGGCTTGGGTAGCGGCACGCAGCTCTCGCTCGCGATTGCCGAAGCGATTCTCTGCGTATCAGCTCGCACTCGCTCGTCCGAACTGGATGATGATGTGAACACTCTGCCGCTGCGCCACCCCGAGATTTGGCTCCGCGCCGCTGACCGTGGGAAACGCTCCGCCGTTGGCACGCACGGCTATCTCCGCGGCGGATTCATCGCCGAAGGCGTGATCCGGTCGCGCGACAATGATCAGCTCAATCCTCTCGATATTCGCTTGGAAATGCCGCCCGCTTGGCGTGTTTCGGTCCTGCTGCCCGCCGGCCCGCCCGCCCATGCAGGTGCCGTCAGTGGCGACCAGGAGCAAGCCAAATTTGACGCCCTCGGTCGCGCGACCGCCGAAAATCGCGAAACGCTGGTGAGCATCCTCACCAGCCAGCTCATTCCGGCCATTGAAGATGCAGACTTCACCGCCTTCTGCGCCGCCACGACCCGGTACAACCGCAGGAGTGGCGAACTTTTCGCACCCGTCCAAGGTGGTGCTTACAACGGGGAAGCAATCGCCGATTTGATCTCGCGGCTTTGTGCCGACGGTTTTTCCGGAGTCGGACAGAGCAGTTGGGGCCCGGGCGTGTTTGTTTGGCATCCCGACGCAACCTCAGCCGCGAAGTTCGAGTCGCGTTGGAACAACCGAAACCTCACTGTCTTCACTGCCCGGCCTCAATCCATCGGCCGTACCGTCGAATTCTATTGATGGAGTCGTGTTCACGATATTGACGTCAACGCACTCAACCGAGGCAGAACTTGGCGCCGTTTCTCCCAGCCTTTCCAGTCTACTGCCAGCGAAACTCCCACACAAATCATCTTTGGACACAAGATGTAGCGTTCTTTCCGTTGGGCGACCTGTTTGACCAACTGTGGTAGCATCAATGCCAGTAAAATCTCGCACACGCCCTTCCGTTACTCCATTGGCTCCCTAGCTCATGAAGATTGCTCGAATATTCGCTCATCGCATCGAATTACCCTTGGTGGAAGGCACTTACACATGGAATAACGGTAACTCAGTCTCGGTTTTTGATAGCACTGTAGTGGGGGTTGAGACCGAGGACGGGGTAGTTGGGTACGGTGAGGCCTGTCCGTTGGGTTCTTGTTACCTTCCGGCCTACGCCGAGGGCGTCCGCGCCGGACTGCGTGAGCTGGGACCGCACTTGTTAGGCTCCGATCCACGCGAATTAGGAAAACTCAACAACCGCATGGACACAGCTTTGTCCGGACACCCCTATGTGAAGTCCGCGATCGACATCGCTTGCTGGGATATTCTTGGCAAAGCGACAGGACTGCCAGTTTGTGTCCTGATGGGCGGTCGCTTTGGAGACAGAGTGCGGTTGTACCGTGCGATATCACAGGTGCAGCCCGACCTCATGGCGGACAACGTTGCGATGTATCGTGATCAGGGTTATACCCGGTTCCAGCTGAAAGTAGGTGGTGACCCCGACACGGATATCCAGCGGATTCGTGCCGCTCGCGCGGTTCTTCAACCAAGCGACCGCTTGGTCGCAGATGCAAATTGCGGCTGGACCCAGCACGAAGCGATGCGGGTCGTCCATGCCGTTCGAGACTTGGACGTCTATATCGAGCAACCTTGCGCGACCTACGAAGAGTCGTTGTCAATTCGACGTAACACGAACTTGCCGTTTGTATTGGATGAAAACATTGACTCATTAGCGATGCTACTCCGGGCAAATCGCGATTTGGCGATGGATGTAGTGAATCTGAAAATCAGCAAGTTCGGCGGGCTGACAAAGGTGAAACAAGCTCGCGATCTGTGCGTCTCGCTCGGACTGGCGATGACGATCGAAGATACTTGGGGCAGTGACATCACGACTGCGGCGATCGCACACTTGGCGCACAGCACGCCGGAGTCGTTACGCTTCACCAGCACTGATTTCAATAGTTACAATACCGTGAGCAATGCCTTGGGAGCACCGCAGCGACAGTCCGGGTTCATGTCAGCGAGCGATGAACCGGGACTTGGGATTCAACCTCGGCTTGAAGTGCTTGGCAAAGCCGTGTGGGAGGTATCCCGTCGCAGCGGATCGGAGTAGACCAAAATCTGTCGCCTGCATACCCATTAGAATGACACAGAGTGTACGAGCGAACGCGAAGCCAGGATCGATTGACATGAAACACGAACTCGAAATGGAAAGAAAGATTCGAACGATGAACTCAACGGCATCTTCGCAGCGACGGGGCTTGCAATTTTCGGTGGCAAGCGTATGGCTATTGCTGGGGGCGTGCGTCTTCCCCCCACCCGCGATTTGCCAGGAGACGCAGTCACCAGCACGCCCTAATATCGTGCTGGTGATGGCTGATGATTTGGGGTTGGGTGATATCAGTCCAACGAATGCAGATTGCAAAATCAAGACGCCGAACTTGCAGCGACTTGCCGACCAAGGGCTGACGTTTTTGGATGCCCACACTCCCAGTTCTGTTTGCACGCCTACGCGATACGGATTGCTAACCGGGCGTTACAACTGGCGATCTCGCCTGGCCAAAGGTGTCCTCAGTGGCACGAGCGAACACTTGATTCCGGCCGATCGCCCGACGTTGGGGCACCTGTTGAAATCTGCCGGATACCACACGGCGATGATTGGCAAGTGGCACTTGGGCTGGGATTGGCATAAGTCAGACGGCGAAATCGACTTTTCCCTTCCCGTCCAAAACGGCCCGGACGTCAATGGGTTCGATCAATACTACGGACACTGCGGTTCACTCGACATGCCGCCGTATGTCTGGGTGAATACAGGAATGCCGACTTCAGTCCCAACACGAGAAGAGGGCGTCACTAAAAAACAAGATCCGTATGGTTGGTATCGCAAGGGGCCTATCGGAGCTGACTTCGAGATCAACGAAGTGTTGCCACACCTGTTCGAAAAATCGTTTGCCTACGTCGACGAGAGAGTTAAAAAAGACCGGCCGTTTTTCTTATACTTGCCATTGCCTGCGCCCCACACGCCGATTGTGCCCGTCCCACCGTTCAAAGACGCCAGCGGCATCAATCCATACGCAGACTTTGTGATGCAAGTGGATCATTATGTGGGTGAATTGATGGCCACGATCGAAAATGCTGGCATCGGGGACGACACGCTGTTCATTTTCACAAGCGACAATGGTTGTTCACCGGAGGCCAACTTTGCGGTGTTGGCCGAGCACGATCACGATCCCAGCGCGGGCTTTCGAGGCTACAAGGCGGACCTTTACGAAGGTGGTCATCGCGTCCCATTGATAGCTCGCTGGCCGGGCCATATTGTTGCGGGCAGTCAAACCGAAGCCACCGTCTGCCTCACCGATATTTATACGACGTTGCAGTCGATCACGGCCCAGGAGCGCAGACCATCCGGAGGCGAAGATGGATTTGATCTCTCCCCTTTGTTCAAAAACCCCACCCTGGAAGTGCGCGACTCGCTGGTTAGCCATAGCATCGGTGGCTACTTCGCGATCCGGCGTGGACCTTGGAAGCTCTGCCTCGCTTCGGGTAGCGGCGGATGGAGCAGTCCCCGCGAACCTGAGGCGAAGAAACGCGGACTGCCACCCATGCAACTCTTCAATTTGGACAATGACCCCGGTGAGATGAACAACCTGGCCGAGCAGAACCCGGAAAAGGTGAGCGAACTGAAGTCGCTGCTTGACCAGCAGGTTTCCAATGGTCGCTGTACGCCTGGTCCGCGGCTGAGTAACGACCGAACGGTTGACGTCCGGGCCAACTGAGTCAGACGTCCATCGCGTTCCAAATCAAACATCCAGTTCTGCGCCCCATGAAATACAAAACGTCTTGCTTCGTCGCGATGTTCCTCGTTCTTGGCGGCGTCGGCCCGACCCGGAGCGAACAGCGATCCACGCCGCCTAATATTATCCTGATGATGGCCGACGATCTCGGATGGGGCGATGTGCGATGCTTTCGTCCTGACTCTCCCATCGACACTCCGAATCTCGATGCAATGGCTGCTGCGGGGATGCAGTTCAATCGCTTCTACGCTGCTGCACCTGTTTGCAGTCCGACCCGAGGTTCATGTTTAACCGGCCGGCATCCGTTTCGCTACGGCGTCTACTTTGCAAATAAGGGGCACATGAAAACGGAAGAAATGACGCTCGCTGAATTATTGCGCAAGAATGGATATGCAACCGGTCACTTCGGTAAATGGCACTTGGGAACACTGACGACGACAGAGAACGATGCCAATCGCGGAGGACCCGATCATGTGGAGGATTTCTCACCGCCGTGGGCGAACGGTTTCGATTCTTGCTTTTCAACCGAATCCAAAGTGCCCACATGGGATCCGATGCTCAAACCAACCAAGGGGGCCACCAGCACTGGCTGGAGAGCTATCGCGGATCATTCCACCGCGAAGGCTTACGGAACGCATTACTGGAACGAGCGCGGCGAAAAGATAGCGGACAACCTGGACGGGGATGACTCGCGCGTGATGATGGACCGAGTGATTCCCTTTATTGAACAAGCCGCCTCGCAGCGTAAGCCGTTCTTTGCCGTCATTTGGTTTCACACCCCGCATTTGCCGGTCGTGGCGGGACCGAAATACGCCCGGAGGTACGCTCAGTTCGCTTTGCATACCCGCAACTACTACGGCAGCGTTACAGCGATGGACGATCAAGTCGGTCGGCTGCGGGAAGCGCTCGTGGACGCCCGCGTCCACGAAAATACCATGGTGTGGTTCACATCCGATAACGGTCCCGAAGGCAATTCGAAAAGCCCTGGTTCGGCTGGCCCTTTCCGGGGCCGCAAACGCTCGCTCTACGAAGGCGGCATTCGCGTGCCGGGAATTCTGCAATGGCCCGCGAAGGTATCGCCGGGCAGCATCCAAGAATTCCCGGCGGTCACGAGCGACTATCTTCCCACAGTCCTGGATGCGATCGGTGCCGTTTATGCTGGCAATCGACCACTTGATGGCATCTCGCTTTTACCAGTCCTTTCCGGCGAGCAGAACGAGCGGGGCAAACCGATCGGTTTCCAATCGCAGAATCAGTTCGCATGGACAACGCCACGATACAAACTCTATAGCGGCGATGATGGCATGACGTTTGAACTGTACGATCTGTTGGAAGATCCCGGCGAAGCACACGATCTCGCGAAGCTCAAACCTGGACTCGTTAGGAAGCTGGCAGAGGAGTTCCGCACATGGCAAAATTCTTGCTATCAAAGCGACCTCGGTCGTGACTATTCCAGTTCAAACGAGGAGGACGCCCTATGAGTCCGAAGCGATCCCCGTCATTCGCGGGTCCTCGCAAGTTCGTCTTGAGGTGAACGCAAATCAGTGCTCACGATATCCTGGTGCAGCGAGGTTAACAGCCGGTTGCGCCAGATTGCGCTCGACGACTCGTAGTTTGGCGCTGCGGCTGCGGGGGTTGTCGCGAATTTCCTGATCGGTGGGCCGGAGCGGTTTTTTTGTGAGCACGGTCCAACGCTCGTCATCGCGAAATGCGTTTTTAACGATCCGGTCTTCGAGTGAGTGAAAACTGATCGCGGCGACCCGCCCTCCGGGGGCGATCCAGTCAGCGGCTGATGACAGCGTTCTCTGGAGGATGCCGAGTTCATCGTTGACGGCGATTCGCAGTGCCTGGAACGTCCGTGTGGCCGGATGAATATCGTGGTTCTTGCCGCGAGGAACGCATCGCCGACAAATCTCCACCAGATCGCCAACCGTTCGGACTGGCGATCGATCTTTGGCGCGAAGACAGATCCATTTTGCAATCCGGCGGCTGTAACGTTCTTCGCCAAACTGATAAATCGTGTCGGCAATCTGTCGTTCGCTGTGATAGGCCAGCCACTCGTAGGCGGGAATGTCAGATTCAGGATCGAAACGCAGATCGAGCGCGGCGTCTTCCATGGTGAAGCTGAATCCACGTTCGCGGTCAGCGAGCTGGTCGCTCGACAAACCGAGGTCGAGAACGAAGGCATCAGTGTGGGACCGGTTGCAATGAGCGAGCGCTGCAGGCGTTTTCTCGTAGCTTCCTAAAAACAGTTCAATACGCGGATCGCTGCCGGGACCGCCAGGAACGTCGTCTCGCGCGATCACAGCCGGATCACGGTCCATTGCAATGATCAAGGGCGAGGAGGCCAACTGAGGACCGTTGGGCGATGGATCCACTAACATGTCGAGTAGTAAGCGTGTATGCCCCCCGCCCCCGTAAGTGCCGTCAACGATTGTGCGTGGATGGATCTCCCCAACCCACTGCACAATTTCGTTAGCCATTACGGAAACGTGTTCAATCGATTCACGGGTCTCGTTCACGCGGGCTGCTTCATCTCGGCGGATACTTCGGCGAACGATTTGCTGCAATGCAACGCCTCGTCCATTTGCTTCGCGATCTTAGCGAGACGTTTTTCGTCACCCGCACCGACCTCAGCTGCCAGCCAACCTTGAAAGTTAACTTTCACGAGTGCTGTACGGATGGAGTCCCAGTCAATATCGCCTTCTGTGATGTCGGTGAATTTTCCCGAAGCTCGCGAGAAGCCTTTGATATCGAGCTTTTGAATATGCCTGCCAAGCGTCTCCACCCATTCGGCGACGTCACCGTACTTCCAGTGGTTACCCAGATCGAACTGCACTCCCACGGTGTTGGTGCCAAACGAATCGATGAAGTCGGCGAGAGGTCGGGCAGACTGCGTCTCATCGCCCTCGTGATCGTAGAGAAAATGATTCCACACATTTTCGATCACGATGTGGACCCCAAGTTTGTCAGCGATTGGAATGGCCTTGGAGATTGCATCGAACGCTCGCGAGCGAACTTCGTCCGCCGTTGCGTCTTTGCCATGCCCGGGAACGAGCAACATCGTCTTAGCCCCCAGTGCAGCGGTTTGTTCGAGACCTTGCGTCAGCAACTCTTGTGCCTTCTCTCGCACACTGGGGTCGGGGTTCGTATGCGTGACCGACCAGTGATACCCGCCAACGGTCCCATCAATAACGATTCCTACTTTCTCCGCAGCAGCGCGGAATTCGGTCACATTCAAATCGCCGGTATTCGGCTCAACTCCCTCAAATCCAGCGTCCAACGCCGCCTGGAATTTTTGCTCCCAAGATCCCTTCACACCAATCATTCCAGCCTTGAGCGTCTTGCGCAGCCAGGGCGTAGATTTTCCCGTACCGGCTTGATCGTCTGCCCATGCATGAGAGCTCACTAAACTTCCAGCGGAAGCAACCGCAGCGCCTGCGGCAAGCGACACGTTCGCCACGAATTCGCGGCGAGAACTCTTGGCTTCTGAGCGACGAGACATGATGGAATCCTAGGGGGAGGTACGTACTTCGAGCCGACACGCCACATTGTACCATGGGAATTCCCTTCTGCACCCACCACCTCCGATCCCGAACTCAAACCTCTCCTATTGAATAAGTGCCTCGGGAACCCGTTGCAGTCGTCCATCGCGATCGATCACCGCGAGGGTCACGGTGGCTTGAACAAGGAGGCTGCCGTCGCGATGGATTTCGTATTCGTGGATGATTTTTGCGGCCGTAATGTTGACAATCCGAGTGGTGAGCTGGATTTCGTCGTCGTATTTTGCGGGCATTTTATAACGGCAATCCACCCTCGCCACGACGACAAACCAGCCGGCGGCTTCGATATCGCGGTACCGTCCGCCGGAGGAGCGAAAGAATTCGGTACGACCAATTTCGAAATAGGTCAGGTAATTCGAATGATGAACAAACCCACCGGGGTCGCATTCATCGTATCGAACCCTTAGGGTCATGGTCTGCTGTTTCACGGAAAAATCGGCGTCGGGTTAGCGTTTCGCGAGATCATCCGGAACGAGGTGGGACTAGCCAGCGAACCACTGACCGCCCTGTTGTTCGACCAAATTCTTCAACGCGGTCAATTCGGACTCAGGGTGCTGGATTAGCAACCAACTGACTTTGCCGTCCAGACCGTTTTCGAAAGCCCGTTGTTTTATCGATTGAACCCAATCGAACGATGGCGAATTAGCGAATGAAGCGTTCTCGGGAACCGCCAGAACAAGGTTGTGGTTCTCACGGAATGCTGGGTCATTCAAAAAAACATCGCTGGTCTCGTGAATCTGGTCAACCTCGACCGAATCACAGTCGATGGCAATGATACGGCGATCAGGGTGATCGAGGGTCCGAAAGAGTCGTCGCCGCATGTGAGCGGTCTCCTCCTCCAGGGTTGCCAGCAACGGGCCCTGGGCTGTCCGAACAAGTTCTGACGCCTTATCGATTACGTTGTCAATTGCCTTGCCTGCATCAGAGGCGTCAAGCCTTCCTAGGAATGGTTTCGAATCCGAAGCGGCAATAACCGGTATACTCATCTGTCAGACTCCTGCGTCGAAAAAAATTAGGATGTGATCGCCACATCGCTCGATTGGCACGCAGATTGTAGCAATGTTTGTACCGCGACGAAAGAAAAATCACTGAAGTTTAACCAGCCGCCACTCCTCGTTCTCTACGGCAATCCAATCAACCATATCAACACCCCCAATCTTTCACCGTCCAAGTTGCAGTCCACCGGCGATGCAAGCGCAGCGATAGAACTTGCTGAAGATTTGATCAGTGCTGCTCAAAAACTCCAGACTCCGCAAGAACGCCGCCAGCAAGCTGAACTGAATCGGATGATTGGCCATGACGCGGACAAGGCGACACTGGTGGAAATGACCGATCAAGCATTCCGAACCAATGCTCCAGCTCGGGTCGCCGACCAACTGACATTTTTGCTCGATATTCAAGGCATTCCGCGATTCTTCAATCCCGTCGAGCAGGCTATGCTGCGCGGATTTCAATCCTTCGGTGAATACCTTCCCGGCGTTGCTGTGCCGATGGTCAAGGAAAAGATGCGGCACGAGACCGCCAATGTCATTCTGCCGGCCGAGCCTGAGTTGCTAGTCAAGCACTTGAAAAAGCGCCAGCAGACTGGCGTTTCGATGAATGTCAATCTGTTGGGCGAGGCGCTCCTGGGCGAAGATGATGCTCGGGCGCGATTACAAAACTACATTCAACTCTTGCGATTGCCGGACGTCCACTGCCTGAGCGTGAAGCTGACGACGCTCTATAGCCAAGTCTCAGCGCTCGCATACGAGCACACCATTGACGTTGTCGCCGATCGACTCGATTCTCTCTACCGCAACGCGAACCATCACACGCCGCCCAAGTTCGTTTACTTGGATATGGAAGAGTACAAAGATCTCTATCTTACGGCCGATGTGCTCAAGCGAACACTTGACCGACGCGGCTTGGAAAGGACGGCGGCGGGTATTGCCCTGCAGGCTTACGTCCCGGATTCATTCGGCGTGATGGAGGACTTGATTGCATGGTCGAAACAACGTGTCGGCAATGGAGGCAGTGCCCTGACGATCCGACTCGTCAAAGGAGCGAACTGGGAAATGGAGCGCGTCCACGCGAGCACATCGGGGTGGCCAATGGCTCCATACGAAACGAAAGTCGATACGGATGCTAATTTCAAGAAGATGCTCCGGTCGCTCATTGATGCTGCCGCGCAAGGGCATATCCGTGTCGGTGTGGCTTCTCACAATCTGTTCGACGTCGCCTTGGCGATGAACTGGACCAACGCAGCAAAATGCGGATCGCACGTCCAATTCGAGATGCTCGAAGGGATGGCCAATCATCAACGCCGCGCCATCACAGCGCGGGATGTGCCGATGCTGCTGTATGCGCCAGCCTGTCTGCGGACGGAGTTTCTCAATGCGATCTGTTATCTCATTCGCCGCTTAGATGAAAATACCGGTCCTGAGAATTTCCTGCGGCACTCCTACGCATTGCGGCCCGGTTCCGAAACATTCAATCATCTCGCTGAAGGGTTTGAGAAATCTCTCGAAATCATAGACACCGTTTCGACGGAGGCGCGAAACCAGCAAAATCGTACACAGGCTCCGGTGCAGCCTCCTGTTGCCGAGCACTGGACACAGTTCGTCAATGAACCGGACACCGATTGGGCGCGTCCGGTGAACTCGCAGTGGATCGCTGAACTGCTCAAGCAGTGGAAGCGACAGTGCAACAAACGGGCGGCAGAAATTCACCCCGTGCTCGCGGGAGATCCGCAACCCGGGGGTGATCAGACGCCTCCAGTCATCAAATCCTATGATGTTTCGCGGCCAGACAAAGTTGTCTGTCGTATTCAACCGACCTCGCTTGAGCCACTACTGAAATCTATCCAGCACGTCGGCAATTGGCGGGAGTGGGCGGACACGCCGCTGGAATCACGACACGAAATCCTCCGCGGTGTGGCTCAAAACCTTCGCCAGCGGCGCGGTGATTTAATCGGCTCCATGGTCGCCGATGCTGGCAAAACGGTTGCTCAAGCGGACCCGGAAGTCAGCGAAGCCATTGATTTTTGCGAATTTTATCCGTTGACGATGCGGGGCTGGGCCAACCGGTCCGAGATTGAATTGCGAGAACGCGGCGTCGTGGCAGTGATCACGCCATGGAATTTTCCGATGGCAATCGCGGTCGGCGGCGTGGCTGCAGCACTGGCGGCAGGCAACTGCGTCGTGCTCAAGCCTTGCAATGAAACGATGCTGCCCGCCTGGATCGCCTGCCAAGCCTTCTGGGATGCCGGTGTGCCTGTCGAAGCGTTGCAGTTCGCGCCGTGCAGCGACGAGGTTGCCGAGGCAGCGCTCGTCGTTAACCCAGATATCGACACAGTGATCTTGACGGGCGGGACGGCCACAGCAAAACGCATGCTCACGGTCCGTCCTGATCTTCATCTACTCGCGGAAACCGGTGGCAAGAACGCCACTATCGTTACCGCCCTCGCCGATCGCGACCTCGCGATCAAGCACGCGTTGCAGTCCGCGTTCGGTCACAGTGGTCAAAAATGCAGTGCGACATCGCTCTTGCTGCTCGAGAACGAACTATTCGACGACGAGACGTTCAAGAAGATACTCGCGGACGCCGTTCGCAGCCTGCATGCTGGATCGGCGTGGGATCTGCATACCTCCGTCACTCCGCTGGTGTCACCGCCCAACGATGAGCTGACCCGAGGAATGAGAGAAGTCGACGACAATGAATTCTGGCTGGTCATGCCTGAGCATGTCGACGGCAACCCGACTCTGTACCGCCCCGGCGTGAAATGGAATGTCAAACCCGGCAGCTTTTCTCACACGACTGAACTTTTTGGACCCGTGCTCAGCGTGATGCGATTTGGGCGACTCGAAGAGGCGATCGAAATCGTCCGTTCGACGGGCTATGGTCTGACTAGCGGTCTGGAGTCGCTCGATGATCGTGAAATCGAAGTTTGGCAGGAAGCCCTGCCGGCCGGAAATCTTTACATCAATCGGCCAACGACTGGAGCTATCGTGCTGAGGCAACCATTCGGTGGTGTGGGACTGAGCGCATATGGCCCGGGTCTCAAGGCGGGTGGGCCGCACTACGTGCTCGCCCTCTCGCGGATCAGCAACGGGCAACCGCTCGCAGCGTCTGGGAAATCGGATACCGAGGACAGCTCTGTGGAAGAACACCCGTTTCTTGATCGATTGCTCGATTGGCTCGACAGCAACCCTCACGCGAAATCGCTCGACGACGCGCAGAAATCGCAAATCCGACATTCGGTCGCCAGTGGCCGTCGGGCCATGCAGAGTGACTTCGGTAAAGAACACGACACATTCCGCCTCGTCGGCCAAGACAACTTGCGGCGCTACCGCCCTGCAGCCGAGCTAACCATCCGTGTCGGTCGGAACGACCCAAATTCCAATCATCCTATCTGCGACGACGCCCTGATCGCTGTGGCTGCAGCCACCGCTGTTTCGGCCCAGTTCACACTGTCGGTGGATCCTCACAGCCCTGCCGAAGAACGCGAACTTCTTGAGTCGTTGGCCGATTGGTTGCCAGGGTTGATTTCTCCATTGGAGGAGAACGACGAACAACTCGTCAGTCGCATCAATCATGGGCTCGTCAGTCGGCTGCGATGCGTGTGTCCATTACCTGTTGGTGCAATCCGGAAAGCCTGTGCAGAGCGTTTCGTCACGATTGTTGACGAACCGGTACTTCATGACGCCCGGATTGAATCGCTGCGATATCTTAATGAGCAATCCATCAGCCATGATTACCACCGCTACGGCAACCTCGGTCGCCGAGCCGGGGAACATACTCGTCCCGGCAATTGATCTCCGCCACTGAAAGGCAGCGTTTTCTTGTTGGTAACGATGCGTGCGTTTGATCGACGTTGCTAAGGTGATTCCGCTGCGGGCGCTGTTTGGACCGTCGCGGGCTCTGGATCAAGCGGCCTCGCGTTCAAGTACGTCAGTAGATCGGTCATGTCTGGTGGCAAAATGGATTTTTCAAAACCCTCGGGCATCAGCGAAATGCCGGTATTGCGAATCCATTCAATGTCGTCTCTCAGAATCGTGTGATGCTTTCCGTCCTGCATTTGCAGCTCAATCGCGGTGCTGGATTCATTGCGGATGACTCCCGTCATCAGCTCACCGTCGAGCGTCAAGATGTTGTAGCCTTGATACTTGTCCTCCACCGCGAGATTGGGGTCCAAGATCGCGGTCAGGAGCGTCTGGGGAGTCCGGTCGTTCAGACTAGCGATATCGGGGCCGATAGCATGCCCGATCTCGTTGACTCGATGGCAGGCGGCGCACTGTTGCTGGAAAACTTTCGCTCCCTGCTGTGGGTCGCCGGGATCGGTCGCGGAGGCGAGATAGTGTTGCAGCAGCGATTGCTTTTCCGCTGCGGAACTTGACTCGCCAAAGAGCTGGGTGGCCGCCGCTTTGACTTCGTCGCTGGCGTGTGAAAGAAGACGCCGTCGGTAGTCATCACTGATCGCGTGAATTGGAACTTCTCCCGCTTCTAACATTGCGATAAGATTGGACGTCGTGGATTCACGGGCGAGGACCGCGTTGAGAGCAGCTTGTCGCACTGCGGGAGTCAATGACGCGAGCTGTCCAAAAATTGCGTCGGGATGGTTGGCGATGATCGCCTCGGCGGCGGCGATCTGGACCTCGACTGGTTGCGAGGCCGTGAGCAGGTTTCGGTGGATGCTGTCGTCACTGATGTCCAACGAGAGCAACCGGAGGGCGGCGACTCGCAGAGGGATACCGGCGTGCATGTCCGATGCCCACTGCGCGGCCTGCGTTCGCAATTCAGCCACGAGCACTTCGATACTCACGGCGAGTTCTATGTTCTTCTGATGCAGAGTTTTCAAGGTTTTTGTTAGCGTCTCAATTCGATCGGGGGCGGGCGTGCCTTCGCGGATCGTGTCGACCAGGGATTTCACGATGCTCGATAGGAGCTGAGTTTCGCCACTGCGCGCGGCCATTTCGAAGATTGCATCTTGATAGTCTGCAGCGGCCCCAGGATTCACTTGAATTGCTGCCTGAAAAGCTGTCAGCATCTCGGGACGGAGGGAACTAATGATGGCTTCTCGAATCGTGGGCAGGTCCTCTGAGTTTGCGGCGATCTGCGCGAGCTTCGCGACCGCTTGAGGCGAGTCACTGAAACCGAGGGAGTACGCCAGTTGCTGTCGAACGTGTGGATCGGCGTCGTCGCACTGCAGCACAGCCGCAATCAATGGGGGAGCGGAACCCGCATCGCCACTAAGAAACGATTCCGATAGCCGAACGGCGTGCCGGCGCACCGCCGGGTCTGAATCTTGCAGCGCAACTTTCACGGTCTTTACGGTCAATTCGTCGACCCCATCAAGGGTGCAAATGGCGTGCAAACGTGCTAAGGGGTTCGGTGACGATTCAACGGTCTCGTTCAGTAACCGGCTCGAGGCGGGGTCGCGTCTGCGGATCAACATCGTCTGAGCTAGGTCGCGGTCCCGACCACTTGGTGAGCCGAGTTGATCGACGAGCTGTTGTGCGCTCATGTCGCTCAATTTCACGATCGGCCTGGGCGGATGATCCGTCGGGAAAATTCGGTAGATCCGGCCACGATCACTTCCGGCGCGAAGTGATAGCGTTTTTTCCCGTTCATCGTCGATCCACTCGGGATGCTCGATCACCAACCGATACATGTCCGCGATCCATAATGCGCCGTCGGGGCCGGTTGTTACGCTGGCAGGACGAAACCAACTATCCTCCGATGACAGAAATTCCAGACCAGCCTCGTCGCTGGGCCGTTGGCTCGCAAAGGTCGCGCCGCGAGGCACGAGCCGACGTCGATGAACCAAGTTATGGACCGGTTCGCAAGTGAAGGTGTTTTGAATGAAGTCGGGGCCAAACAAATTATCTCGGTAGACCATTGTGCTACACGCGGATGTGAAGGCATGCTTGCCACCCGCGGCAGGAGACACGTAACCGGACCAGTGGCTGAGCACGCGAGAAATTGGAAATAGCTGCGTGTTGTCGACGCGCGCGATATCTCGGCTCGAGGTCGCCGGGGGCACCAACGGATTCCGTCCTAAGTACTGCGCTGGATGAATGTAATGTCGAACAGGGATGGAATTGTTGCATCCGAACCAATTGCCATGATCGTCGCGATGACGTCCGAACTGGGTGGGTCCCGCCTGAAGGTTGAACGCGCCCGTGGTCGGACGGATGCGAAGGTCTTGACCGCGAATATTGACAGCTTCGCCGGTTTGAGTTGACTCGATCGTCCCGCCGCTGTCCCCGTTGGCCACATAGATCCAGTTGTCCAATCCGCGCTCAAAACCATTGACGCGGTGCTGCTGATTTCCTTCGCCAAAACCCCGGTAGAGTTCCGTTTGCAAATCGGAAGTACCATCACCGTCGGTATCCACGGCGTAAAAGATGGCGGGGGCGGCACTCACAAGGACGCCGTCGCCATGCGCGAGCACGCCGGTGGGGTAGGCGATGTTGTCGAGAAAGAGTGTTGATTTGTCGTAGACTCCATCGCCATCGACATCCTCCAAATATCGCACCCGACCTCCGGGCTGACCGTGATTGTCCAGCCCGAGCGGATAGTCGGCCATTTCCACAACCCACAGCTTTCCGTCGGGTCCAAAATCGAGAGCGACGGGATCCATCGTCAGGGGCTCCGACGCGACCAACTCAATCGTAAACCCTGGGCGCATCCGCATTGATTTCAACGATTGCTCAGGGCTGCGTGGGCCGGGCTCAGCATTGCCGGTCAACTCCGAAAACGTTCGACGATCGACCCCATCGGGCAGCCGGTTGGTGTCCTCGTTCTGCACCCACATGTGATCATCAGCAAACCATGCCCCGTTGTTCGTTCCGCCGCGAACAATCAGCGGGATTTCACCATCTGGCTCAACAGGGCGAGCGAAATTGTGCGACTCGTCATCATACAAACGAACTGCGGATTCGGAGGGATTCGAAATGATCAGGTCATCATAACCATCCTTGTCCAGGTCGACGAAACGCAGACCATTGTCGCTTCCTTCGGCATCCACCACGGCGAACGGCAGCGGCTGTGGATCAACTTTCCAAGTACTATCCTCGGCGCGATCGAAAAGTAGTTTGGTGCCCGGATTGGCAATCAATATTTCGGAGGTTCCATCCAAATCGATATCACGCAGGCGGACCCCTTGGTCCACACCATCGCGGCTGGTGGGATAGGGAATCAGTTCTTGAGGCAACGCAGTTCGCACAAAGCGACTATCCGCAAACTGGTAGACCGCTTGGTCTAGTTCGTGATTGACCAACATGGAAACGCCTTGGCCGGTGACCAGTTGTCCAAACTGAACTCCTTGGTCGATCGTTGTTGAGCGAGCGTCGCTGGCGATAAATGTGACGGGGCTGGGGATATCGTTCCACAGCTGCTTACCGGGATCCCAAACTCGGGCGAGTTGGCATTGTTCGTTTCCAATCATCACATCTAGAAACCCGTCCAGATTGAGGTCGACAATCCGAACGCCGTTATCACCTCCATTGCTGGGCCGCCGGAGCGGTTGATCGAGTAACAGGTTTTTATTGATCCGTTCGATGCACTCACGAAACGTAAGAAACTTGACCCGTTTTCCATACTTCGCATCGACTCGATCAACGACCTCGGCAATTTGTTCGCTACGGATCCACTCGTACGGATGAAAAACAAGGTTGGCGATTCCTTTCTTCATCACTGTCGCGTCGATCGCGGCCACCATGTCATCCACCGTCCGCGGATTGTTAGGCTGTTGGATGTTCTGTGCCTGCCAATCGTCCGGGATCATGCACGGAAATTCCCAGCACTTCTTGCCGATCACGTAAGGATACGGATAGTTTTTGATTTTGTTGACGAAGGATGGAAACGGGATATAACGTTCAAATCGCTCGTCGCCCTCGGAGTTCAGCACGATCGATCGAGGAATGTCTGGGTCACTCGATGTGAAGACGCAAACCACTGAGGTACTCGCCTGGAGGAAGTTTCCAGCTGGCGTAGTTTCATTGATGATCTCAGCATACGCTCGCGGGCTCGGCGTATTCTGGGAATCCATGCAGGGAAACCGAAACGCCACCGGATGGTTATTGGGAATCGCCGACACCATGTCGACGCAGCGATCGTAAGTCGATTTGGCTTGCTCGAACTGACCGCTCTGGAGACAGGGGCACGGATGATCGACTGTATGTGTTTCGAACGACACTCCCTCTTGTAGCCAAGCTTGCAGCTGTGGATCCTGGGGGTCGACGTGGCAGGTCATGATGCTGACAGGAGCACGCCCATCGATCTGTTTCAGGCGATTGAGGATCGGCCGCAGGTAGCTCTCGTACTTTGCGGTGTCTCGCATGTCGTCGATGCCCAACACGACGACCGCTTCGACGCCCGCTTCATCCACCCACTGTGGCGTCGTCAGTTTCGGAAAATCGGTGTGGGGATAGTACGGGTTGGAGTAGTCTTCGAGGTATGAATACGGGTTGTTGTCACCGGCTCGCAAGTGTCCGCCGGTGAAACCGCTCAACCAGATGGCTACGACCCGTAAAATCAAGGCTCGAATGGATTTTTGGTCAATTCTACGCATGATGTTTCTACTCGAAATGATTCGCAGTGGGTATGTGGGATGCGGTCCGCCGTTTTCAGCGGCTTGCTGGCACCGCAATTGCGGGCGTGTTGGTGTTCTCGCCAGTCTATCCCATGCCGACTGTAGTTGCTGGTCCCATGAACCTTCGTCGCTACCAATCCAAACGTGACTTTTCAGCTACGGCCGAGCCGGCTGGTGAGCTGCGACAAACGGACACTTCCGGGCGGCGGAGATTTGTCGTGCAAAAACATCACGCCCGGCGACTTCACTACGACTTTCGATTGGAGATGGATGGCGTTCTGAAAAGTTGGGCCGTGCCCAAGGGGCCAAGCCTCGACCCATCGGTGCGTCGTCTCGCAGTCGAAACCGAAGATCATCCGATGGAATATGCCGACTTTGAAGGTGTCATCGCCGCAGGCCAATACGGGGCAGGCCGGGTGATCGTTTGGGATCATGGCACCTGGACGCCTGACGAGGACGTCGATATTGATTTGGAAGCCGGCAAATTGCACTTCACCCTACAAGGCCAACGTTTGAAGGGTAGCTGGCGGCTTGTACGCACTCGACGCAGCGGGAAACAACCGCAATGGCTATTGATGAAATCCGACGACGAGTATGCGGATTCGGAACACGATATCACCGCTGATTTCACAACCAGCGTCGTCAGCAGTCAGACGTTAGACGAATTAGGGCAGTCTCCCCCTTCTTTCATCGAACCTAAACTTCCCACGTTGGTGGCGATCTCACCCACGGGCGATCAATGGATCCACGAACTAAAACTCGACGGTTATCGGATGCAAGCTCACTGGACCGATGGCGAGTTCCGGTTGATGACGCGGTCTGGCAAGAACTGGACGGACCGATATCCCGAAGTTGCCAACATGCTGTCCGGCCTGAACTTCGATGGAACGGTTATCGACGGTGAATTGGTGGCGCTGGACGCGCACGGACGTAGTGATTTCGCGGCTCTGCAATATCAAGCAAACTTCGAGTCGCAAGCGACACTCGCCTTCTTCGCGTTTGATTTATTGTTTTTGCGGGGCGCGGATCTGAGAAAGCTGTCGCTGCTCGACCGAAAGCGCAAGTTGGCGGGTTTGCTCCAGCGTGAAGATGTGAAAGCGGCGACGAGAATCCAGTTTTTAGATCATTTGGTTGGCGACCCGAAAGTATTGCTGCGGCAGTGTGAGAAACTTGGTTTAGAAGGAGTGGTGTCGAAGCGCATCGACCGGCCTTACGCATCGGGACGTGCCCAGGATTGGTTGAAAGTTAAGTTGCGGGCGCGTGAGTCGTTCCTCGTTGGTGGGTACGAAATCAGCGATGGCGGTACGCTGAGCAGCCTCTTGCTCGGCTTCTGGGACGGTATGGAACTCAAGTTTGCGGGTCGTGTCGGAACAGGCTGGAACCAATTGATAGCCGAGCAATTGGTCGGCGAACTCTCTGGATACAAATCAAACCGTAGCCCATTCGCGGAGTCCGTGCCTCATCGAAAACGGGGGGGCAAGGTCCGCCGACACTGGGCTACTCCCAGGCTCGTCGTAGAAGTTGATTTCGCGGGCTGGACCGACGGCAACGTGTTGCGACAGGCTTCTTTTAGTCGCATTGAGCGAGGAGTCGCGGCCGACGACGTCACCAAGAAGACGGTGAAACCTGATATCGATGCCGAGCCGGATCAGATCGAAACGAAACCTACACCGGAGGCCTCGCGCCGCTCCGCCACCATGACGGTAGATTTTGCCAGCGGTTTGACCTCGCCGGACCGCGTGCTGTTCCCTCACGACCAGATCACCAAAGCAGATGTAGCGGCGTATCTCTATCAAGTGGGTCAGTGGATGCTGCCACACATCGAGAATCGCCCGCTGAGCTTTGTCCGGTGTCCAGACGGCATCGACTCAGAAGCGTACTTTCAACGCCACCCTCGAACAGGTTTCCCAAACGAAATTTCGCGTCTCGTTGTTGCCAGCGAAGAGGAATCGCTCTTATCGATCGCGAATATGGCGGGGTTACTTGCAACTGCTCAGATTTCCGCGATTGAACTGCATCCCTGGGGATGTCGAACCGACAAGATAGAAAAGCCTGACCGGATGATCGTTGACTTGGACCCCGATCTCGCATTGCCGTGGCCGGTCGTTGTGGAAGCTGCCGAGCTCGTGCGGGAACAATTGATGCAGGCAGGTTTGCAATCGTTCTTGAAGACCACCGGTGGCAAGGGGCTGCATTTAGTCGTGCCTATCGTTCGACGATATGGTTGGTCGCCGGTGTTCGAGTTCAGCAAATTGCTCGCCGGAGCCCTGGAGAAGCAGCATCCAAAGCTTTTCGTGGCAACGATGTCGAAAGCCAAACGAAAGGGGAAGGTCTTTGTCGACTACCACCGAAACCGGAAAGGATCGACTGCCGTTGCCGCCTATTCGCTTCGTGCTCGCAAATCAGCACCCATTTCGACCCCCATCGGCTGGGAGGAGCTGCCAAACATCGTCCCGGACCAGTTTACGATCAAGACGGTTCCCGACCGTCTTCGTCAATTGCGCTCCGATCCGTGGCAGGGCATCCAGGAGTTGCGACAATCGTTGCCGAAGGGTCGTTCGTCGTAGCAAAACGCCTCAAGAGGTCCGACCTGACGCGACACTCGGGAGGGGTTTCACTAAGGGGATTTGACGTCCTCTAAAACGCTAATAAGATTCGCTTTGGTGTCACGGCACTCGGGCATTAAGCGACTCGCCGTTTCCAGACATTGAATGGCTTCATCGGCTCTGCCCAACTCTGCGAGGCAAATCCCACGATTGTTCCACGCCGTCGCGTGCCGATGATCCATCTGCAAACATCGTCGGTAACATGCTTCGGCGGATTCGTATCGCTCGACTGCTAGGTAGGTATTGCCAAGATTGAACAGTGCCTCGATGTCGTCGCCAAACAATGCGATCCATCGTTCGTAGCTCTCAATTGCGGCCCCGAACTGACCGTCTGATTCCGATGCGAAAGCAAGGTCAAACAACACATCAGGGTCAAACGCTTCTAATTGTTTCCACTCGAGTAGTGTTTCGCTTGAGCGATCGTCCTCCAGGGGCAGCCTCATTTGACCGCTGGGCTCAACCAATCGGCCGTCCACATCGCGAACCAGCAGCTCGTCCTTCAACTGGAACAAATGCTTGGCGATGAGCGTGTCATCGGGCAGCCATCTCTTCAACCGGCGCAGGTTCGCAATGAGAGATTGAACAGAAATACCTTGCTGAACAAACTTCGCGACTGTCCGCGCCGCATTGACTTGCTGAAAATCAAACAAGGCGATGCCGTCGCGTCGTTCTACTGGCTCGATCAAGCCTCGTTCGAGCCACCGGCGCAATCGTAATCCGCTGACACCTAAGAGCCGGCTCAACTGTTCAAGGGTGTGGGTCCGCCGCACAGACCGTGATAGATGGCTGGGCCGCAACCGTCTGAAAAACTCCTGCTCTGAAATCACGTCGATAGGAAAGCCAAGACGTTCCAGATTCTCCGCCGCCTCCAGATGGCGAGTCAGCTTGCCGGATTTTTGGAGCGGCCACCCATCGCTGCCGATAACGATCACGTCGGTGCGACGGCTAACTTTCGTGCATACGACACCGCCACGAGCGACCACCCGGACGATCGCCTCTTGCCGGCTCATCGACGCCAGACGTCCAGTGAAGACAATCCGTTGAGCTGCCGGGAACACTACTTTGACCTATCCTGTCTTCCGCTTGGATGTTTTGCGTTTGCTGCCCGAGCGCGGTTTGCTCGCGGCTGCTTTCCGTTTCGTCTTCGCGCCCGCTGCTAAGGTAGCTGATGACTTACTAGCTGACTTCTTGCCGTCGCCCTCGGCGACGGGGATTTGTTCGATGCTGGCCTTCAACGCATCCATCAAGTTGATCACTTTGGGCACATCAGACTCCGGTGCTTCGACCAGTTCGCGGCCCTCAACCTTCGACTCAATCAACGCTGTCAAGTTCTTTTGATAGTCATCAACGTACTTATCGAACGACCACTTCTTCGGAGTCAGTCCCGTGATTAGCTGCTTGGTGAGTTTGAGTTCTTCTTTACCGACTACCGCATCTTCTACCTGGTCCTCAAACCCGGTCGGTTCCTTCATTTCATCTTGGTGCTGGAGCACGGTCATTACCAGCAATTTGCCGAGTGGGCGTATGAGAACGTGCTGCTCGCGACCACTCATGATCACCTCGGCGACCGCACGCAGGTCATCGTCCGCCATGGCGTCACGAATGAGATTGTACGGTTTGTGACCCACCTTGCCATCGGGAACCAAGAAGTAGGAACGATCGGTCAAAAAGCGATCATCCAAGTCGTCCTCTTTTAAAAATGAATCAATTTCGATGGACTGATCGTTTTTCGGACGGAGCGCACTGAGTTCGTCCGGATCGATCTCGACATACTGGTCCTTGCCGACCTGATAGCCGGAGACAATCTCGTCATTGGAAACCTCACCATGAATGGGACAGGTCTTCTGGTAGCGGATGCGACTGTGGCATTGCTCATGCAATTGGTTCAGCCGGATGTGATTTCGAGAACTATCACCGACGGTAAACGCTTTCACGGGAACCGATACTAACGACAGTTTCAGATAGCCTTTCCAGGTCGGTCGAGCAGCCAAGGTTTCATCTCCAGAAGACAGATCATAGGTTTCAGGGGTCCTCCAGATGACGAGATTCGTGGCGCTCTCCAGAGCCGGGAGACGATCCGGCGATTTGCTAGCAAATGCCCTTGTTGCAATTGCCGTGCCAGACAATCGCCTAGGACGTCTTCATTCAGAGCAGTGGCGGGCCTCGTCGTCATTCACCACTGCGCTGTGGAAGATCAAGCGAGGAATCGAAATCGCAAAGCAAAATTTTGGCACAGGGAATAGGGGCCGGAACTGATCTTTGTCCCTCCCGCTGCTTCAGCCGACGACTAAATCGTTCACAACTCGAGCCTCTTCCACTCCCGTTAATCGAAAATCCAGACCCTGCGACGGGTAAGTAAAACGGCGGTGGTCGATACCCATCAGGTGCATCACGGTGGCGTGGAAATCGCGAACGTGGACGGGGTTTTCAGCGACGTTGTAGCTAAAATCGTCGGTGCTGCCGAATGTGGTTCCTGCACGCACCCCGCCGCCTGCCATCCAGAGAGTAAAACATCGCGGATGATGATCACGCCCACCCTCGGGACTGTCCCACTTTCCTTGACCGGCCACGCTGCGACCGAATTCGCCGCCCCAAATGACGAGCGTATCCTCCAGCAAGCCACGTTGCTTTAAGTCCGTAATGAGCGCCGCACTGGCTTGATCGGTGTCCCGACATCGTGCCGTACACCAACTCCTTAGGCGACTGTGGTGATCCCAGTCGGGATGAAACAATTGGATGAACCGGACACCACGCTCGGCCATGCGGCGGGCCAGAATACAGTTCGCGGCGTAGCTGCCGCCACGCCGCGAGTCGGCGCCATACATCTCAAACGTTGATTCAGGCTCGTCACTGACGTCAGTCAACTCCGGAACGCTGGTTTGCATCCGAAACGCCATTTCATATTGCTTGATTCGCGTCTCTACTTCTGGATCGTTCACCTCTGCGTGACGGATCTCGTTCATGTCACGAATTCCGTCGAGCATCGAGCGGCGCAGATGACGAGGCAGCCCATCGGGATCATTTAAGTAGAGTACGGGCTCTGTCGCGCTTCGCAGCTTCACACCTTGATAGACCGACGGCAGAAAACCGCTGCCCCAGTAATGGTCGTACAACGGCTGGTCGCTGCCACGGCTCATTTTTGAGAGCAACACAATATAGTCTGGCAGGTCCTTGTTCTCGCTGCCCAGTCCATAGCTGAACCAGCTCCCCATACTGGGCCGACCGGCCAAATGATGCCCCGTTAAAAACTTGGTCATCGCGGGAGCATGGTTGATCTGATCGGTCACCATCGATTTGACAAAACATAAATCATCGGCAACGTTAGCTGTATACGGCAGCCAGTTACTCACCGTCGCACCAGATTCACCGTGCTGCTGGAATTTTGAATGCGCGGGCATGACCAATTGTGGTTTCCCGCGCGTCATGCCCGTCAAACGTTGGCCACCGCGCACGCTTTCCGGCAATTCCTTACCGGCGAGTTCGAGCAGTCCCGGCTTGTCGTCGAACAGTTCGAGCTGGGACGGACCACCGGACTGCGTCAGGAAAATAATTCGTTTGGCGCGGGCAGCAAAATGTGGCAGGTCAGGTGGCGCAATGGATGCACCGACAACGGATTGCTGGTCGAGCCAGTTCAGGGCGATCGCGCCCAGTCCGATGCCAGCACCTTGGCCGAGAAAATAACGACGTGTGATTTCATTCATGCGTCATGCTCTCATCTAAATTGAAAATCATGCTGGCGACCAGCATCGTCGCGGCCAAGTCCGACACGTCGTCCTGATCAGGTGCGGACTGTTGACCAACGGTTGTCAACGCAACCGCTTGGTCGGGATACTTTTCATAGTACCGAAGTGCGTCATGGTAATGACGGCGCAGTACAGCCGCTTCGTTGTCGCTGGGTTTCCGACTCAGGACGCGTTTCATCAACCCTGCCAGACGTGCATCGACGGGCTGTACGTGCAATGCAGCATCGCTAATCGCGCGTGCCGCTTCGAGGGAAGTCGTCTCATTCATCAGCGTCAGCGCGTGCAGGGGCGTGTTGGTACGTCGAACGTCGACTTCACATGTCCGGCGCACCGCGTTGTCAAATAGAAACGTTGGAGCGCTCGTTCGGCGCCAGAACGCATAGATGGTTCGTCGGTACTGCGCTGGTCCGATACTCGGCTGATAGGTAAACCGGCCCATGAATTGATCCTCCCAAACGCCGGGGGGTTGATATGGGAAGACCGGTGGACCGCCAATGGTTTCGTTCAGCAAGCCGCTGGTTTTTAATAACGAGTCGCGAATCATCCAGCTCGGCAAGCGATACCGTGCTCCGCGCGAGCCAGCGATTGTCTGGATCAGCCTGTAACAATAGATCGCTGACGCTCCCGTCTTGACGGTAAGTTTCACTGCGAACGATTTGCCGGATCAATTGCTTTACATCCCAGCCACTGTCCATGAACTCGACCGCTAAAAAATCGAGCAACTGCGGATGGGTCGGTGATTCACCTTGCACGCCGAAATCGGCTGGTGTTCGTACCAACCCAGCTCCAAACAACAATTGCCAGATTTGATTGACAATCACTCGCGCCGTCAGTGGGTTATCGCGATCGACAATCCACTCAGCCAGCTCCAATCGACTCGGAACTTGTTCAGCTGGTCTTGGCAAAACGGCAGGCAGGATCGCGGGCAAAACCCGCTCCCCATGAGCATCCCACACACCGCGAAGGAGTATGTGAGTCTCTCTCGGCAGTTCCCGTTGTTTCAGCACGGTGACTTTCAGCTTCCCTGCCGCCGACTTGGCTTGTTTCAACTGCGCCCGCGCCAATCGATCTCGTTCGACCACGTCCTGGTATGGCGCATGGTCCTCCAGCCAATCTCTTCGCAACGCATCGATCAAACCGCTGTCGATATCCAGGGCGGCGAACGGCTGATCCGATTTGTCGACGTGTTTCGCGATGGCGTCGGCCAATCGCTGCATCGGCATTTTTTTTAACGAACGAACGGCACTGCTTCGTTGGTCGGTCAGGCTCAGGCGGAACCGGCCGATCAACTCCTGTGGTGCCAACGAACGTTGCATTAAAACGATTTCGAGGTGCTGCTCGCGCGAGCGTGAGCGGTTGGGCTAGTTCAAAAACGGCAGTTTGTACGGGCAGGACTTCTTTGGTTCGCGTCGTCCATCCGGTACGTGGATCGTCATCGAGGGTGCCTTCCACCTTGCCATATTTCGGGTCTTCTCCCACTCCATCGACGTTGGCAATCGCTCGCACCAGCGGAACATCTACTACCTCGGTCGTTCGGTCGCTGCGGACCTGAAGCTTGATGTTCGTTAGTACGAATTCACCACTACTAGCATGCGAATATTTTTTGTCGGTATGGGTGTCATCGGCGAAGACTTCCAGACGCACACCAGTCACACGGTCGATTTCGGGATCGCTCACCGTGACGTGAAAATCATCTTGAGTGGTGGGCTCATTGCCCGAGCGAATGATGTGTTCCGATTCGAGCTTGAGCGAGGTGCCTTCGACCGACCAAAGCTTCGCTGGTTCGACATGACGCCACGGTACGAATCCGTTCGACGCACGATCGATCTGATCGAGCAAAAGTAGTTGAAATGTATTTTCTGCCTCCGTCGCCACATCCCCAACCGACTGAGCCGTTTGCTTCACTAATTGTTCCGCCTCCTCGACCGCCAAGCGTGCCTTGTCGGACTGATACGTCAGAAACGGACCGGCCTTGCTTCCTGCTTGACCATCTTCGTCAATGCTGTCGAAGTAGGCGGTCATGCTGTAGTAGTCATGCTGCGAGATCGGATCGAATTTGTGATCGTGACACTGCGTGCAGCCGAGCGTGAGTCCGAGCCACAGGGTGCCGACTGTGTTTGTTCGGTCCAACACGTAATCCACCCGCGACTCCTCTGGATCCCGACCTCCTTCGCCATTGTGCATGTGATTGCGGTGAAAACACGTGGCTAGTCGTGTTTCGTCAGTCGCACCAGGCATGAGGTCGCCCGCAAATTGCTGGATCGTGAACTGGTCAAACGACATATTGTTATTGAACGCATCGACCACCCAATCACGCCACGGCCAGTTTTCGCGAGATGCATCCTGTTGGAACCCATCGGTATCCGCGTACCGTGCCCCGTCGAGCCACCACATCGCCATCCGCTCGCCGAAGTGTGGGGATCTCAACAGTTGATCGATCCAACGATCCCAATCTGCGTCCGTGGGCGCCTCACCGAGAGCAATCAGTTGATCGGGCGAAGGCGGAAGGCCCGTCAAGTCGAACGACAACCTGCGTGCGAGTGTGTGCGTTGTTGCCCGCGGTGCGATAGCAAGTTCGACGCCTGCGGGGACGACTCCTGAATCTCTGAAATGTTCAAACCGCTGGTGCACGAAATAGTCGATCGGGGCCGATGCACCCTCGGGAACATGCTCCTTCTCGGGAGATTCGAAAGACCAGTGTTTTCCCCAAGTGGCTCCCTGATCGATCCATCGACGGATCGTTCCAATCTGATTGGCCGTCAGCGGCTTTTTATGCGAATTTTCTGGTGGCATTCGCATCTCAGGATCCGTTTCGATCGCCCGCACGATTAACTCACTCGCGTCCGAATCTCCCGGCATGATCGCCGCGTAGCCCCCTCGATCCTCCGTGGCGCCTTCCCGGACGTCCAGCCGCAATCCAACCTCACGCGAGCCTTCGTCAAACCCATGGCAAGCGAAACAGTTGTCAGCCAGGATCGGTCGCACGTCGCGGTTAAAATCGACCGCATTGTCAGCTGCCGCGGAGGTGCTTCGCAGGACAAGCAACAGGATCCAAATTCCCACCGACACGGCAGGTCGCACCGCAGTCGCCGGGGAATTCAGTCGACATTGACAGAAAAAATGGAGCATTCAAATCGGTGGCGGGAGAAAGATAGGATTGGGGCGGGTTCAATTTTGCGCAATAGATCTTCGACTATCGTACAGATCGCTACGCCGTTCGGCGAAGCATTCACGACAATCAGAATTCTATTGTAACACGGCAGAAGTTCACGATCAGATTACAATACGATCTGAAAACCGAATGTCGCGGATCTCCGACGCAAATCCGCTGGGAAAGACTGCTATCAGCTGGGAGAGCTGAGCGACGCTCACGACGTGGCCGCATCAAGGAAAGAACGAATCGATGAACGACTGCTTCATCTGGACCTGTGATTGACTCACCGGCGTCTTTTTCAATCCGGCGGGCAATTGCCCCGCTTTGAGCGTATCGACAATTCGGTCCACCTCCTCGCGAGTGAAGTTCCCTGTGATGCGTGCCTCTTTTTTGATGGGGGACATGATGTTCGGGGCGGCTAACAGAACATCGTCGAGCACAACTCCCAACGGAGTCTTTCGATTGCCTTGGGGGGTGTTGGTGCTCGTCAGGTTGTAGAAGCGGTGTCCGCCGGCATCGGTCAGGTTGAACGCGATTGCGGGTGACCCTTGCTCGTCAAATGTCGCCGCAGCGTAAGCCAGGTCCGTGCCGCCGACCTCCAACATAGGATCGACGACGGTAAGCACGTCAAGATCGGCAATCTTCTCCTGCTCCATCCACCTCGCGATGGCCGCTGCCGAATCACCGTTGAACAACGTGGAGGGTAAGTCAACCATTTCTCCCGTCTCGTTGTTCCGATAGAGTGCGCCCGTTACGGCGGTTCGGAGCGGCTTCGGCAAGATCGCCGTTTTAGTCTGCCGGCCAATGGTGACCCAACGGCCGACAACCTTGTTGTCATCGTCGAGCAAATCTCGTTGATCGGCCGAAGAATTTGCTTTCGCTAAAGCAAATAGCGGAGCATGATCAACGCCGTTGGCGATGATTAAAAAGCGCAGCCATCCTGACTCAGTGACCAGGTCTTGGGCCATGCGAACCTCCGCCGGATCAGTGGTGGGTATCAACACTTCGACCTCCGTTGAGCTAATCCCGCGACAACTCGCCCCTGAGCGAAAGAAGCCATTCAATCGCTGTGTTAGAACTTCTGCGATTGCTTCGGCGCTAGCACTTTCATTGCCCCCCTCAGTGGGCTTGATCGAATAGACGAGCCGAGTGCCCGTGACTTCGGATTGAAATGGTGAGAAGGCAAAAGCTGCGGCCGCTGCACCAAGCAATCCCAATGAGACGACACTCATCAGCACCCCCGCTCTGATGCGTCGATGACAAGTGACGGTTGGAATAGTATTATTATTGTTTGACATCGGTTTTCGATCTCACCTGATACAGGCCTCGGTGGTGCGACGTCCCCAGGACGCGTTCGGGGCGCAGTTCCAGCATAGGTTACAGTGAACAGGAGAGAAAGCGCATGAAAACGATTGGAATGCAAGTAAAGATGAACGGAATTCCAAATCGTGTGATCCTGAGCATTTTCGCCAGAGTCAGCGTGTGTCATATCTTGGCAGCGATCTTTGCACTCAGCTTTGTGCAGAGCGGCGTCAATGCCGCCGATTCGCCACGGCAGATCGACGCCACCACCCTACACCACAAGGTTCTGTGCGGATACCAAGGCTGGTTCCGCTGTCCAGGTGACGGTACCGACCGAGGGTGGACTCATTGGAGTCGCAAATCGAATCGCATCACGCCGCAAACTCTGACATTTGAAATGTGGCCAGACATGAGCGAGTATTCCGACCGCGAAAAGTTTCCCGCACCCGGTTTCACCTATCCCGATGGTCAGCCCGCCGAATTGTTTAGCTCGGCAGTGTCGCCGACCGTGGCCCGGCATTTCGACTGGATGCGTCAGTACGACATTGATGGCGCTCTCGTGCAACGGTTTGTGTCAGAGACCGGACGTTCTGATTCAACGAGCGTGCTCAACCACACCGCCGCAGCAGCAGAAAAGAGCGGGCGGGTATTCGCGGTCGAATACGACATGAGCGGCGTATCGGAGCCCGACTTGCTCGACCGCCTCACCCAAGACTGGAAGTATCTGGTCGACGAACTGAAGATGACGGAAAACCCGCGCTACTTGCATCATGACGGTCGTCCGGTGCTGGCGGTGTGGGGGTTTTTCCCTGAGCGGTTCCACAGCGACACGGCCAACGCGATCATCGATTTCTTGAAGTCGGATGGACCCTATCAAGTCACCCTGATCGGCGGATGTAATTGGCCTTGGCGTGATTGCAAAGATCCCGAATGGGCCAAGGCTCTCCGCCGTTTTGACGTCATCAGTCCCTGGAACGTCGGCCACACTCGTCGGGAAGGTGACAAACAGTACGCCCAAACAGGACGCTGGGCCGATGATCGCGATGAAGCCAAACGTCACGGTATGGCCTACATGCCCGTCGTTTATCCTGGATTCAGTTGGGATAATCTTCAACACAAAGTACCGGGCAGCACGATCATTCCGCGGCTTGGTGGCGAGTTCTACTGGAAACAATTCGAAGCCGCCGCCCGGTTGAAGATTGAGATGGTAAAGGTTGCTATGTTCGACGAAGTCGATGAAGCGACCGCCATTTTTAAAATCAGTAGCTCACCACCAACGCAGGCCCATTTTCTTGGCCTCGACGGATTGTCCTCGGACACGTATCTGAAGTTGACCGGAAAAGGTAGCAAGCTCATTCGAGAGCAATGATCCGTTGGAAAATCCCTCGCGCGAAACGATCAACCCGAACCTTCCACCAACCGCTCGGTTGGCCGTTGAGGAGTCGCCGCGTTTGAAAATCGCGTGCGTGGTCCATTCACTCGACGGGGGAGGTGCTGAACGAGTCATGGCGGGATTGTCGGGACGGCTCGCGGCGCGACAACACAGCGTCGACTTGATCACACTCGACAACGGAAGGCATCGTCGTCATCGGCTGAGCGACGAGGTGCGCTGGATTCCACTCGATGTAATGTCAACGTCCAACCGTAAGGTCGGATCGCTGGAGCGTGTGACGCGGTTGCGCCGCGAGATTGTGCGAGGGTACTACGATGTCGTACTATCGTTCTGCGACGCGACGAATGTACTGGTTTTGTTGGCCACGCGTGGTCTGAAGCGCTGCCCGCGTATTGTCGTCAGTGAACGGAGCGATCCGGCTCATCAATTGCTAGGTCGTCTGCGAGAATGGCTTCGCAACCGCCTGTATCCCTGCGCCGATGCCGTCGTTTGCCTAAGCAACGATGTCGCAGCGACACTGAACGACAGAATGACAGTGACGACGGTCGTTGTCCCGTCGGCGGTAGAGCCTCCGCCACCGGGCTATGAGGAATTGCGAGCGGCGAGTCCCGCATTCCCCCCGGTGCGTTTGATCGCAATCGGGCGACTGGAGCCCGAGAAGGGATTTGATCGATTATTGCGCACTCGCGGAGATCACGCAGCAAGAGGAGGCACCGGCATGGACACTGCGGATACTCGGCGACGGCGGTGAACTCAAATTGCTTGAAGCGATTGTCCGCCAAAATTCGATGGCCGACCGAATTGAATTTTGCGGCTGGGTCGATTCGGTCTGGCCGCACCTTGCTCATTCGGACGTCTTCGTACTGCCGAGTCGTTACGAGGGTTTCCCGTCCGCACTGCTCGAAGCCATGGCGGGCGGCCTCACCGTGCTAGCCGTCGACGCGGGCGGTGGTGTTCGATCGGCGATCGAGCACAATCAAAACGGCTGGCTAGTCGAAAATACGACGCCCGCCCTCCGCGCTGGGCTAGGCATGCTCCTCAATAACGCGAATCTGCGATCGAGACTTTCCGCCGCAGCACCGCGTGTCATCGACCAGTTTGGGTGGACCACGATGGTCGACGCCTACGAACGCGTCCTGCGAGGATGAAACTGCGGCTTTCGAGATCCGTCGCAGGCTCCTGGTGCCGGTGCGGAATAGTTTAGCGAGATCGAAAGATCTTACTGGTAAAAACTTCTGTCACCATGGTTTGCAGTCCGTAGTCGTCCGCTTTGACAGCGTTCAGGATGTCATTGATTTCAGGTTGATCGGCGAGCTCCATGTGCCGTCCGGTCGTGTAGGTGAGTAACTTCTCGACTAGATTACGGGCAAACAGATCCCGACGGTGGTCCAACAACACGTCTTTGAAGCTCGGGAAGTCGTTAAAAACTTCTCCCGAGGGCAGGCTTCCTGAAGGATCGACCTTCGCCGCAATATTTTTAAATTTGGGTTTTGGGTATTTCGTTCGCCAACGTCCGATAGGATCAAACGTTTCGAGGGCGAAACCCAGCGGGTCAATATTGCGATGGCAAACGGAGCAGGTTTTGTCCTCGCGGTGCTTTTCTAGTTTTTCGCGGATCGTCTTCGCACCGCTCACGTCACTGTCGAGCGCGGGTACCACGTCAGGAGGCGGAGGAGGCGTGATTCCAAGAACATTTTCGAGAACCCACACACCCCGCGTCACCGGTGAGGTTTCGACTCCATTGGCGCTAACAGTCAACACGCTGGCCATTCCCAGCAATCCACCGCGTTGCTCGTTCTCAGCAAGGCTGACACGTTGAAAACCATCCGCTAAACGAAGGCTATCTTGCTCAGGCAACCGATAGAGCTTGGCCAACTTCTTGTCGACGAAGGTGTAGTCGGCGTCGAGAAAGTTCGTAGCCGACCCATTTTCCTCAAGCAAATTCCGAAAGAACAGGCGTGTTTCCTGTTTCATGGACTCAGGTAAATTTTCGGCATAGTACTCAGACGCTGCTTTGCGAGGTGGTGGCAAGTTGCCGATGTCACGCAGGTTGAGCCAGCTATCGAGAAAGCCATTGACGAATTCGCTCGAACGTTCATCAGCGAGCATTCGGCCAATCTGACTTTTCAATTCATCCGGGTCGGTCAAGCGACCAGACTGTGCGGCATTGAACAGAGAGTCGTCCGGTGGCGCCGCCCACAAGGCATAGGAAAGTCGCGACGCGAGATCGAACGGCGACAGTTCGCGTTCCTCTTCTGGAGTAATTTCGCTTAGATAAAGAAACGAGGGGGAGCAAAGAATCATCTTCAGCGTATCCAACGCGGCCTGACGCGGTGTGGCGTCTGCGGACAAACGTGCTTGATAGACAGCCTCGATCCGCGCACGATCGGGCTCGCCGAGAGGACGTCGGAACGCACGTTGGCCGAACGCAAAAAGTTGCTCCAAGGCATGATCTGCTTGAAAACCTTGGGGGCCGAACACGGCGACTTCCTCTTTGCCTCCGTCTGCTTCCTGCAACGGACCGTGGACTTTTATTTCTCCGATCTTGATGTGGGGCAACGCTCCTTCGCGAAGTAGCGACTTGCGACTGACACCGGTCTCGGGATTCTTGAATTCATCCCTGTATCGCTTGTTGGTCTCGATCACCGAAGCGCGTGATTCGTAAGGACCATTTGGGAAGATGAAACGCGGCGTCTGGCCGGCCTCCAACCAGACGTGGAAGCTCAACCACTCGGGCTGTTCATCAGGTACGACGGCACTTCCCAAGATCGGTTCAATCGATTGTGGGTAATGGATGTGTCCCTTGGTTGCGTCGCCGGGAACGACGGCAAGCTGAAAGGGTTCGGAAAAATCAATACGAAAGATTTGAGGGTCGTAATGCGTGTCGCGGTGCATGGCTTGCGCATGGACGTCAATATCGTAAAGTCCCGACACCGGCACTCCCTGGAGAAAATCTTCGATATGCCCGTAGCCGCCTTGCCGCGTGTCCGTGTTGGGCTGCTCGTAAAGGCAAAGAAACTTGAATTGAAACACGCTTTTATGAGCGCCCGTCAGTTCCTCGTACTGTTGGAAGTTTTTCGTGAAATGCCATGATTTTGGTCCTATCGAAGGCTTGCCCAGGCGTGTTTCGATCAGCCGTGAGGCAGCTTGAAAATACTGATCGAGCAAGAAGCCTGAGGTCACGAGGGACTCACCGATTGTGTCCATGTGGTGGCTGGTATTGTCCTTCGGGAAATCCGCAGTCAGGCCCAACGTATCGACTCGGCGGCCGAATAGAGTGGCCAACGTGTTTTCATATTCACGATTGGAGAGTCTCCGCATGATGGTGTGTCCACCTGAACTCTCGATCCGATCGCGCGCCTGGTCGAGATGGCTTCGTAACTCGCTGACAAACGCAACTCGTTCTTCGTCATTCGGTTGATTCGCATCGTCGGGCGGCATCAATTTCAGTGTCACCTGATCGATCATTTCATCGGCGGTGATGAGCTGCTGTCTCGTAGCTAGCGGAACTGAGAACGAGTCGAATTCACGCTCCCCTTCGGCCGTACCCGAGCTATGACACTCCATGCAGTATGTTGCAACGAACCCAGTCGCTGTCGACGGCTGTTGAGAATCCGCGTCCACCGCAACGGCGATGGAGGCTGTCAGCACGCAAATGCATGTGGCCAGCTGGAACACGCCCATCTGACTAGCGGAGCGGGCACTAGTGCCGGTTCTAATGCGAAAAATCCGAGAACGGTAGCTACTGCCGCCACGGCTCACACCGTTGGTGAAACGGGTGGGGTGATCATTTAACAGACTCTTGCCCACTCGAAGCGCTTTCAACGGGAAAATCTTACACAGATGCATGCAGTCGCGACTATGAGAAGGTGCCGGTGCTCGTTCCAAAGAAATCCTTTTCGACGCCCATCCGCTGGGCGATGTCGAGATACAAATTGCACAGCGGTACACTACCCGAACCCTTTGAAGCGACATTCTTGAACTCACCACGACCGTAGCCACCACCGGCGAGCACGATGGGCAGGTCGCTGTTGGTGTGCGAACTCCCATTGCCCATACCGCTGCCAAAGAGCACAGCCGTCGAGTCGAGTAACGATTTGTCGCCGTCTTGGATTCCATCAAGACGTGTCAAGAACTTTCCAAAATGCTCAATCTGGTACGACTCAAGAGTAATCAAATCCGCGACCGCCTGCTCATCATTGCCATGGTGCGAAAGACTGTGATAGGACCTGTCGATCCCGAGGTTCTGAGGCAGGAAGCTGCCACCAATTTCCAGGGTGGCAATCCTTGTGGAGTCCGTTTGAAGTGCCAACGCGATCAACTCGTAGAGCACGGGAAGATCGTCGACTGTGTTTGCGTCGGCAGGTCTTTCAAATGGCGGTTCTGGTTTGGGCTGATCGACCCATCTCCGGCGGAGTTCGAGCCGTTTTTCCACGTCTCGAATCGAGCTGAAGTACTCGTCTAATTTGGCCTTGTCTTCTTGATTGACACGTTTGGAGAGTGAACCTGCTTCCTCAAGCATCGAATCGAGTATCGAAGCTTGGAGGGAGTTGTCTTTGATTTGCTGGGCGCACCGTTGCTTCGACTGAGTCACAAAGAGTCGGTCGAAAAGTTCTGCGGGACCCGTAATGGGCGGCACGCGGACACCCGACTTGGTCCACGACATTTGACATCCTCCATGAATGCCGCCCTCGGAGCCAACTGTCAACGATGGGAACCGCGTTTGATTGCCGACCTCGTCGGCGATGAACTGGTCGATGGTGACATTTCCCTCGCGCCGATTCTTTGATTCGTGGTGGAGCACTCCCGAGAGAAAGGTATGCACGGCAAAGTGTCCGCCCCGCAATCCATGATCGAGTCCGCGATAGATCGTCATCTGGTCGCGGTTGGCCGCGAGCGGCTTAAGGAGCGTCGTCTCTTCGAATTCGCGCCCGGTGGTCTCGGGGAAAAAGTGCTTCTGCTGAAAGCCGAGCAGGTTGCCTACCGCCACGAAGCGGCGGGCTCCGACGCCTCCGCCACGGGAGGGCTGAACCGCTGAGTTGCTACTGACCGAAGCGGCCATCAGCGATGGCAGCCCCGGCAGGGCGAGCGACCCCGCAAGGGACTGGATGACGAAACGGCGACGACCAACATTCACTAGATTTGACATGCCGCCATTCTACCAGTTCAGAGACGGTGAGACGACCTGAGACGGGTATCTTGAGAATTTTGTCGTCTGCTACCACTGAAGACCGCCGAAACAGCAACACCCGAGAAGGCACTCGTGCGCCCATCGAGCAAAATACGCTCCACTCGAAGCATGCCGCATCCAGCCTTGTTGTCCTCCACTCCTGCTTTCGCTTAGTCGCTAAAGTCAGGTGGGCAATCGACTTTTCTCCCGTTATTCTTCGCCATATGGGAGTGCAACGTCAGCCATTCGAAGTCAGGACACCCCGTTCCAATTGAATTGAATCCACCAGCCGGCGAGACCTCTCGCGGCGGAGGTATTTCCATCCGGTAACCACGCCTTTTTACAGGTAGGGGCGATCCAGCATATGAGCGAGCAATCCGAGCCAGCCCTCCAGCAGCAAATCGAAAACGAGCGTGCCGAGCTGATGTGTGTCGCTCTGGCCAGCATCGGCGACGCTGTCATCGCCGCGGACCCGCAGGGCCGCATCACGACGCTCAACAAGGTCGCGGAAGAACTGACAGGGTGGACAGCACGCTCCGCAATCGGAGAACCGGTCGACACCGTGTTCTCTACCGTGAATGCGACGACTCGTCAGCCGGTGGAGAATCCGGCCACAAGGGCATTGCGAGATGGTGGGATCGTAGGATTGGTGAACGAATCGATTCTCATCTCCCGGGATGGGACCGAGCGGCCCATCGAAGAGAGTGCCGCGATCATCCGATCCAAGGGGGGCGAAGTCAGTAGCTGCGTCGTGGTGTTCCGGGATGTATCGGAACGACGACGACTCGAACAGGAGAATGCGGAACGGGATCACCATGCACGCTTTTTGGGTGCAATTGTCACATCCTCCGACGATGCCATCATCAGCAAATCACTCGACGGAACGATCCAAAGTTGGAATGCCGCTGCCGAACGAATCTTTGGATACACCCCACAACAAGCCGTTGGACGTCATATCGCCATGCTGATTCCTGCCGAGCGCATCGATGAAGAGGACCACATCATTGCCCGCCTCCGAGCCGGTGAGCGCGTGGAACACTTTGAAACTGTTCGGCTCCGCAGCGATGGCAAAAGCGTATTTGTTTCTCTGACGATTTCCCCCATCAAGGATGCCGCAGGGCGCATTATCGGTGCGTCCAAGATCGCTAGGGATATTAGTGAACAAAAGCAGACGCAAAACATCTTACGGGAGCATGAGCAGCGGTTTCGTACGTTCGTGGAACAAGTTGAAGACTACGCCATTTTCATGACCGATACCGAGGGGCGAGCGACGAGTTGGAATGAGGGTGTTCTTCGAGTTCTGGGCTTTATGGAAGCGGATTTTATAGCCCAAGATATCGTAACGACGATCTTTCATGCCGATGACGTGGCGCGTGGCGTACCTCAGTCTGAGTTGGACGAGGCTGCAAAGACGGGGAGTTCCAGCAATGACCGCTGGATGAAGCGGAAGGATGGAACGCCGTTTTGGGCCACGGGTGTCACCACCGGCTTGCATGACGTCACGGGAAAGCTGTTGGGGTTTATGAAGGTCATGCGCGACCAAACGAAACAGAAGCAGATGGAAGACGAGCTGCGGGCTGTCGCCATGGAGTTGTCCGAAGCGGACCGCCGCAAAGATGAGTTTCTGGCGACATTGGCCCACGAACTACGCAATCCGCTAGCCCCGATCCGAACCGGGTTGGAGGCGATGAAACTTTTTAAGAATGACCCGCTTCAATTGGAAGAGATTCGCAGCACCATGGAGCGCCAGGCCCAGCAAATGGTCCGGCTGATTGACGACCTGCTGGAAATGTCTCGCATCACGCAGGGAAAGTTGGAGCTGAGAAAGTGCCGGGTGACGCTCGCTGACGTCGTCAAGAGTGCCGTCGAAGCCACCCGGCCGTTCATTGATGAAGCAGGCCATGTCCTGAGCATCACGCTTCCTTCACAACCGATTTCACTCGATGCGGATCCACACCGATTGGCCCAGGTCTTTTCTAATCTGCTCAACAACTCAGCCAAGTACACACCCCCCGGAGGCCGCATTTTGCTGTCGGCAGAGCGGCAGGGAAGTGACGCTATCGTATCGGTGAAGGACAACGGCATCGGTATCCCGTCTGACAGGATGGAACGAATCTTCGATATGTTCGCTCAGGTCAAACATCCGTTGGAAGAGGGATACACCGGCCTTGGCATCGGCCTGACACTGGTAAAGTCACTTGTCGAATTGCACGACGGGCAAGTCGAGGTGCGCAGCGACCAGGCAAACCAAGGAAGTGAGTTTCTGGTCCGACTGCCGCTCTTTGCCGACGAAACAGAAGGGGCTCCGCCAGCGACTCCTGTCGAAAAGGTGGCTGCGGCCATCAAACGCCGTGTATTAGTCGTCGATGACAATAAAGCCGCAGCGGATATGCTGCGTTTAGTGGTCAAAATGCTCGGTCACGACGTCCGTGTGGCCAGTGACGGACAAGAAGGGGTCGAGATTGCGGCCGCGTTCCTACCAGAAATGGTGCTGATGGACATTGGTATGCCGAAGATGAATGGTTACGAAGCGGCTCAAGCTATCCGTCAGCAGTCATGGGGCCGGCAGATGATGTTGGTTGCTTTGACTGGATGGGGCCAGGACGAAGATAGGCGACGGACTCACGAAGCTGGATTTGACCATCACTTCGTCAAGCCGGTCGAGCTCCTCGACTTGCAACGCATACTGGGAGAAATTCATTCCGCAGAACAATGAATCTTGTTCGCGTCTGCTTGCTCGCCAAGCAAGCAATTCGGTTCCCCCACAGAGACTTTTGCGTCCGAAGAATCACCCAAATCAAGGTCGAAAAGTGCGGGAGCAGCACGTGAGTTCCTTATTCGGTGAGTAGTTGCTCAATCGTGTTCCGCATCTGTTGCTCACCGAGCGTGCCTTGCCAGTTCAATTCGCCCTGCCACCAGCGGCGAATGAAACCGTTTTTATCGACGATGTAGGTGGTCGGCCACATGGTCGTCCCCCAGGCTCGCCAATTGTTCGAAGCCTGGTCCAGCAACACGGGGAATTCGAAGCCGTCGCTGCTTTTGGCCGCCTTCACTTTCGCCAGATCTCGTTCGGCCGAAGTCTCCGGAGTTTGAATTCCGATCACGACCAATCCGTTATCGGCCAAATCACGATGCCAAGCGAGATAGTGAGTGAAGTTGCGTTGGCAATTGATGCACTCAAACGCATAAAAGAAGACGACGACAACCTTGCCGCGGAGGTCGGCCATCCGTACGCCATCGCCATCGAGCCAGACAGCCTTCTCTGTCTGAATCTCAGGAGCGCGGGGATAGGTACGTTTGACTTTGGAAAAATCAAATGGCTCGCCAAGGAGCCCGCCGATGTCGCGACGTTGGTCGTCGGTCAAAACATCGAGCAGCGTTTGCCGCTCCTCCTGCTGGACCGCAGAGGATCGCCGTGCCACTTCCTCGCTCTCGATCTTCTTTTCGGCTAATTGCTTTTGAAGACTCGCAACTTGCGAGTCCGTTTTGGCAAACCGCTGTTGGAGCTGTTTAGATTGGGCCGGTGTGATTGCGAGTGTCTGCGCGACATCGGCGAGTTGCAACATGCGGGTGCCCGCGGCTTGCCGCTGAAGTTGTTCCAACCGCAACTCCTGGTCGTCGTCGAGGATATCGTGCAGTCGACTTCGCAGCAGTTCGGTCAATTGCCCGATTTCCGCAGCTTGTGTTTCGGCAGGCAAAATCCGGCTCACCCACCATCGCGGATCGACTGCGGCGATCGCCTGGTTAACTTGCTCGATGGTCGCCGCATCGAAATCCAATTCTTGGTGGATCGCATCGTCGCGGATCATCTGCAAGAGATAGGGTGTTGGCACCGTCGCAGAGGCAGTCTCATCGCTGGAGGCACTTACTTGAAACAACGGACATGCCAATGCAAAACCGAACACGAAACCAGCGACCCGTGAAAGTGAAATGTTCATATCTCAGGTCCGGTTGGAACGGTTGAAAAATCAGGACTTAGAAAGTGTTTTGGTTTAACAGCCGTTTGGCCGCTGGCGCGTCGGTCTGGCATTGACACGTTGGAATCGTAAAAACGGCTAGATCGACAGCGGGCTGGCTGGCAGTTGGTTTTATAAGCCCAAATGTCGCGATCGCCAGCGGCGCATGACGTCTGGCAATCGACGGTGCAGCGATGATTTCACAGGAACGTCGGCTTTCGCTAACTCGGTTCTGAACAGGTCGTTGAGCACGACGGCCTCAGGTTTCCGAGCGACCAGATAAAAAGGATGCTCCGCAACCGCTTCACGGCCTTCCTCGACGAACACACGCACGCGAATACCCCACTGAATCTTCAACAGATGGCCGCGATAACTCAGCGGTGAAGGAGGCAACCGGCAATGAATCGGTTGGCTACCCTCAATTCCGAGAGTCCGCAGGCTCGCCGAGTCATATCGCCGAAAGTAATGGACACTTAGGTCTTCGTCGCCCTTGCCCTCGGTGTACCAAAGCACCGAAACCTCAACGCTACTGAGCTCTTCGACCTTGACTCGACTCACACGCCAACTTGCTCGCAAGTGCCCTCCTGCGGTGTACGTCGCGTCGTCCCGACATAGGGACACATTCACCGCGGGCTGCTTGGCGGAGCCATGAGCGGGGGGTGGACGACGAGCGGGAAACTTCGGCAGAACGATGGCCAAGGGCGGGCTTCTCCTGAAACAACCAATCGCCACCGCACTGAATTATTCGTGGCGCTAAACGAATGCATCACATTGTGCGGTAGCTCGAACTCCAATTGTTGCTCCCAAGGGGCCATGGGGTCAACACGTAGGGAGTTTTCGGCAAGTAATTCTTGGGAAAGAGCGATGTGCTGGTCCGAACGAACGTCAGTCCCTTGCCGAAAAAACGACTCTTCTTCACAAACCAGTTTAATCCGTAAACTCCGCAGCCGCATGCGACCCATCTGCATCACGAACAATCGATACGTCTGCCCAGGCTGGAGCGGGTGATCGCTGATCTCGACCACCGTCGGACCGACTCCCGCGATCCGGCGTACGCGACGTAAGAACGATTTCAGCGCCCAGATCGCCACCCCGGCAAAGGGTGCCAACAACATGGCCAGCACGGGCCTGGGACTGCCGTACCACCATCCAGAGATCGCAACGGCAAGTAGCACGACGCAGACCGAGTTCCACATCAGCGCCAAGGACGCAGAGCCGAAAACCGACCAGCGACCGGTCGAGACCGAGGCGAGTCGGTATCGCAACCGCTCGCCCGGGCTCTCATCCAACGCCGGACCCCGGGGCACCGATGGTAACCGTGGATATTCCTCGTCGGCCGATGGCTCCTCCAGATCAGCTGATCCGGACGTCTCGCCTGGATCACTGGCGGGACTCCTTTCTGCTGGGCGATCGGGGAGTCCTGCTGGCCTAGCAGTTCCCCAGCTCGTTATCCGTCCTTTTTGTGCCGAAATTCGCTCCTGGCTGAAACCGAGATGTAGCAGGCGATACCCCAGTCCGAACGCTCCCGATCCGATCGTCGCCAGCGAAATCAAGGCTACGATCCACCGCCCCCAATGAAATCCACCACCGCGGGCTAGGTCAGAGTCGAGCACCACCCGGGCCTCATCGGGCAGCTCATTGCTGATCTGCGGCACCATCCAATAAGCGACCACCACCAGCGTGAAGATAAACACGCCCACGAAAATCAGGCCGAGGTAGAACGCCAGCTCACCAAGGACGCCCCGAAATGGCCCCGTGCGCAGCCGGCGTCCGAGCTTTTTGCTCCAAGGACGCCAATGCCAAGTTTTTCGGGACCGCCGCACGCAGACTCGCCGCTCTAGTGAGCTTTCGAGGTCACGACTTGACGACCCGGACGGAAAAACCCGAGCTGTTCCAAGGCGTCGTAAACCTCATCCAGGGTCTTTTCGCCAAAATTACTAATCTTCAGCAACCTTCGAGGTGTCGCATTAAGCAAGTCACGGACTGTCAGGATGCCAGTTTCTTCGAGGCAATTGGTCGTCCGCACCGAGAGTCCCATCTCGGCAATACTCAGGTCCAAACGCTCGCGACGCAGGCGAGCGTCTTCCTCGGCTTGGCTCAACGGGATTCGCGTCTTCATAAGATTCCTTCCATTACAATGATGAAATGAGCGGCGATGGCGAAACGAAAACGTACCTTTCAGGCAACTTCGCACCGATCGCATTATCAACTAAGCGTAATGTATCAAATTTATTCGACAATAGGCAGGAGTTTTTCGTCATTTAGCGCCGCTCGTGCCAATCACGACGATCGTAACGGGAAATTAACAGCTCCTCCGCGATCACCTCGATCCGTTTTTCCAAACCGGTCGAGCGCCCCTGGACCCCAAAATTTTTCGCCAACGACTCCACCAACAGGTGCTCGTCGAGGGCGACGTTGCAGATGAAATCACGATGATCGCGTCCAGCCCGATACTCGGGTTGCCGGGGTGCAAAGGCGAGACACTTGGCAATCAAATCCAAATCCGAATCCAGCAACAGCGTGCCGTGATAGAGTAGGTGGTGCCGGGCCACCCGCAGGCTGTTGCCGGAAAACTTGCGGCCATTCAGTGTCAGATCGCAGATCCCGGACCGCTCCGCCTCCGCCAGCTGCTCGCAAACGGCCGCGAGAACACGCTGCATCACGTAGTCGTGCGCGGCGTCGATGTTGCGGAGACCGCCGTTAGCGGGGACGCCCACGACCACACTGTACATCAAGCATCCCGGCCCGCCGACAACCGAGGCACCTCCGGTGCATCGCCGCAACACATCCATGCCGCGATTCCGGCACCATGCCCGGTCCACTTCCTCATCGATTTTTGAGCTGCGCCCCAGAATCACGGTCGGTTTGCCAAACCGCCAAACCCGAATGAGCGCCGTATCGACGATCTCGCCATCCTGGTTCGAGTCGCCGTTCTCCACCACACGATCGGCCCACTGCAACATCGCTTCGTCACGGGCCAGTTCGTGTCGCGCGGCGGCGCCCTCAAAGTTCAATTCCAGCATGTTCGGCTCGTAACGAATCCAAAAGCGGCAATGTCGCCACCCGCCAAACTGCGATCAACCCCGCGACCATCCCGAAGACCAAGATTCCCAGCAAAATCCATAACGGCTCAGCAATCGGAACCGAGTTGCCCGTCAACCACGCATACGGAAACACCGCGAGGATCGCCGTAACGACGCCGCATCCAATGCCGAGAATCAGGAGCACGAAATTCTCACCCATCACCAGTTTGGCTAAACGCCCGCGGGTGAATCCCACCGCTCGCAAAACGCCGAGCTCACTGCGGCGTTCGAGGACACTGCGTAGCTGGGAGACTGCCAAGCCAATCGTGCCGAGCAGCAAGCCCAGTGCGCCGAGACTTTGAAAGGTACTTAAGTACGTGTTCTGCACGGCCAGCATACTGCTGAGCACCTGCGGGGCCGAGTCCACATTCATCCCGACATCGACCAAGCGAGATTCCAATGCGTCGGAGATCGCTTCGGCGTTTGCTCCCTCTCCGGCGCGGATCAAAAAATAGCGATAGCCACTCTGGTCGGGAAATGCGCGTTCGAAGTTGCGTTCGCCAATCATCAGCTTGCCCTGCAGAATTGACCCTGCCAGCAATCCAGTGACTTTGAACGTCAGTGACTTGCCATCGCCGTAGTCAAACGTCTTCGTTTGGCCGATGCCGCCAGTCATCTGCAAACTCCACATCGCCGTGTTCTGGTCGATTACGACCGGGATCGGATCGTCTACCGTACCACTGGCCGGTCGTTCCAATAACTGCCATGGCGTCTGAGTAGCCTCCGCCCCCGAGGCCGCCCATCCGAATTGGTCCAAGTCACTTTGTTCGGGAATGCCCAGCACGGTTGGCCGCGTCGCCTGGTACAGGTTATTGCAACTGGCGTCATCACCGCTGCGCATTCGGGAGGCGACGATGGTGGCCCCGGCCAATTTCTTGGCATCTCGCCCGAGTAAGTTTTCACGCACAAGATCATCATTGAGGTCGAGCGAAAGTGGCGATCCGGTTTCGGCAATCAAGTCAAACCCGCCCGTGCCCTCTTGCGTGGGTGACATGCGAAACGCCGTAATCGATAGAATCAAGAACGCCGCCGTTGCCACCAACCCGATCGTCAGCGTGCTCCGCAATGGATTGCGGCGCGCGTTCGCCGTCGCCAGTGTTCGCAGTGAGGGACGCATCGTTCGCCGCTGAGCCAACCAGCCATGGATGCCCAGCAGGGAGGCGAACAGCAACAGCATCCCACCACCGACAAAGCCGCCGGCGGCCGCCTGAGCACTTCCTCGTGATCCAGCCACCGCGGCAACCATTGCCAACACCACCAGCACGCCGATGGCAATCGGACGCATTCGGCCGGCAAGCCATCCTCGTTTCTGCCCAGCTGTGTTAGCAGCACCCGACATCCGACGCCCGCCCAGCAAAGCTGCGGGGTTGAGTCGTAACAGAAAACGCAACGTCCAGGCCGCCGTGGCCATGCAGACCACCCACCCACCTATGCCGCCGAGCACAATCGAAAGCGGCGAGGCATGAAACTGCAGGAACGGGACCGTCACGGCGCCGACCCACCATGACCGCAATGCCCACAACACAAACGCCGCGTAGCCGACACCACCGAGCAGACCCATTAACACACCTACCGTCGATGTGATCGCAGTCTCACCTAGCACCAAACCCATCACCCGCCGCGGCGAGAAACCGACTGCGAGTAAGGTGCCGAACTCGTCGATCCGCTGCAGCATGCCCAATCGCAACAACAGAGCGATCAACATCATCGCCGCTAGGATCACAAACATCGACAACGCCAAAAACAGTCCATCAAACGGCGTCGTGCCCTTCGATGCGGCGAGTTGTTCACTGCGAATCGAGCGTGGTGTCCACCCCAGATCATCTTGGACGGGTGCGATGGCCGCGATGATGAGCGACTCCAGCTCATCGAGGTCATACTTGGGCAGAAACCGCATCCCCGTGGTCTTGCCAAATCGGCTGCCGAAACGCTCCTGGCCATCGACCAGCGGAATGAACGCTTTCGGCGTCAACCCGTGCTCGTTCCAATACTGATCATCCTCACGAGTAATCTTCCTCTCCAACGCGAACGGTAGATCCCAGTCGCCAATCGAATCCTGGTCCGTCACACCCGGCACCTCGGGCGTCAATGCCGGATCGTTGTACTGCGTCACGGGTTGGTCGTACGTTCCCGGTCGGCCTGGTCGATAGGGTCCCGCTCGCGGTGTGAGTGGCACGACCTGCGTGAGCACCGCATCGAACGAGCGCTCAATTTCCTTGCCCCGCTGCACCTCCGGCTCGTAAAAAAAGACTCGTAGCGAGGCTCCCACGCTCACACCCAGACGATCGGCGGTCCAACTATTGAGCACCATGGGGATTCGACCATCCCTACTGACTCCTTTCGGGAGTGCATAATCCAAACGTAACGTCGGCCCTGAATCGATCGCTGAGATCGTGCTATACGGAACGCTTTTAAAGGTGTCCGACACGTTTTTAGGTTCTTCTTCGCGCTCGATGGCGTTGGCGAGGTACGTCATCACGGGGGTCACATCGCCCTCGGGCAGCGCCGCGATGATCCGATCCACCGCGACTTGGGGCAGCAGCAAACTCTCACTCGAGAGTGAGATGTAGTCGATTGCTTCGCCATTCTTCACGCGTTGCAGTTTCCAGCCCAATGACTCGAGATCCAGCGAAACGGCGTCCTCCGGCAGAGCATGGTCGAACAGCATCACATTGGCTTGACCCGGGCGATCGAGCACGTCGGCGACGACTTCGCGGGAGACGAAGACGGTTCTGGGAACGCTTTGACTGGCCGTGAGGGAGAATCGTCCCAGTCCGCGATCAGGCACGATCGCAGCGACCTTCATCCGCGGCAGGCCCTCGCCGAGGAGCTCGCGTTTGCCCAAAGGACTGTCTGCTGGCACCGCACCTTCGACCGGCAGGCGAAGTGTGACGTCGTCGCCAACGCTGACTTCCAACGCGTCGGCTGCGGATTGGTTGAGCACGACGCTATCTTCGCCAGACATGGCATCGGGTCGCACACCGGAAACGTCGAGGTCCCAAAAAGCTTCGTCCGTCCCGACGATTTGCACGCCGCCAACATGCCGGATGCGGGGTGGGTTATCCACTGGGGTCGCACCCTCATCGGATGAACTGGGCGGCAACTTCGTTTTGGTTTCAACACTGCTGCCAGGAAACAGAATCAGACTGACGGCCGAACCGCCGCCGGCGTTTGCCGATGGGTCCGCCACCTCGACACTGTCGATTAGAAAAAATTGCCCAGGTGCCAGAATCGACTCAATCCGGCCAAGACGTTCGACCGTTAGCGCGCGCAAACTCGCCCGCATCGAATCACCCACCAATAAAGCACCCGTGATCACGGCCGTGGCGGTGGCGACGCCCAGGGCGACGGCGACCGTGACGGCGAGTCGATGTCGTAGCGTCGCGAAGATCACGGAGCGCAACGAAAACGCACGAGACGAATGGACCATCAACTTTCCTAATGATTGGGATCGGTATTTGTCTTTAGAATAACGTGGACGCTCTACCTCTGTCATGTGGCAACGGACAAAGATCCAAGCTGCCACTAACCACAACGCTGTAAAGCATTTTGATCCCGTGAAATGCCCTTTCTTGGAGGTGCCGCCTCCCGAGCTCAGCAGGCGAGCTCAGCAGGCGGAGCTTGCGGTTCGCAACATAAAAACCAAGGGGAACTTTGCCTAAACGTTTCTCCCGGTGGGGTAGCGATCGTACCGGGTTTCCGGGCTGAATCGAATCGTTCGTTCATAATCATCGCGATAGCGAATTCACTTTTCGTCACCTGGGCTACAGAGCGAGGCCGAACCTGCTAAACGGAGACGCCGAGCATCCCCCGTTGTGGGCGCTCGGCGGGTCTCCCTCAGCAAATTGTTCCAAAACCTCTATCACGCAAGGCGGCGTAAACGATGAAAAAAACAACTTTCTTTCTGATGGCAACCATTGTCGCTTGGTCCTTTTCTTCCTCCGCTAACGCATCGGGACCCCTGCGTTCGATGTTCGGTGGCGGATGTGATTCGGCGTGCGGGGAGGCGCGTGCAGACTCCTCGTGCGACAACGCATGCGATTCGCACGGTGGCTATGGCGACCGGCTGCGATCGCTTTGGAAAAGCAATGATGATTGCTGCCCTGAATCCTGCTGCTACGTCAGCCTCTTTGGTGGTTGGAGTTTCCTACACGACTACAACAGCAGCGACATCCTAGGTGGTGCCAATGGTCGGTTCAGCGACGGTTGGGCAGTCGGCGGTGCGGTTGGACGACGCTTCGGGCACGGGTTGCGAGGTGAAGTCGAAACTAGCTTCCGCAGCAACACCGCCGATCAAATCAGCGCCTTGGGGGCGACGGCTGATTGGAGTGGACACGTTTTCGGTTACACAGCCATGACCAACCTGTACTACGACGTCGCTTCTCTTCAATTCGCAGGTGTGACTCCCTACGTCGGCGGCGGGATTGGCGTAGCGGCGTTCGATGGCGATATCGGTACTCCGATTGGGCCCGTGGACATCCACGATGCCGCGTTTGCATACCAAGGCATCGTAGGCGCTGCAAAACGCTTTAATCGCAACCTCGACCTGTTTGCTGAGTATCGATACTTGGGAACGACCGATGTTTCCGCGGAGCTAAATGGCGCATCAATTGGCGATACCCGCCCGGAATACGAAAATGTATTCTTCGGTGTCCGCTTCAATCGCTGAGTGCGCGTCGGGAGGCCGCTTGATTGACACCTTCCGTTGCGCGAACGTTAGCGAGGGATTCGACTGGATCCCTCGCTGATGCATTGGCAGGGAATTTATCCGCAGCTCACCGTGGTTGAAATTCGCCTTCGCACCACTCAGAATGGACCCTGGTGTTTTCTCCTGCGCGAGCGTCCCCCGCTGATTTGGATCCATCCCCATGACAATGTCGCCTGGTACTTTTTTAAATCGTTTTCTGGTATTGCTATTTGTGTCGGTGGGGCACGTCGTGGCGGAAGAGAACACAAAACCAAACGTCGTTCTCATCCTCGCCGATGATCTGGGATGGAATAGTGTGGGGTACCACAATCCACAATTCCGAACGCCTCACATTGATCGGCTCGTCAGTCAGGGCGTGGAGCTGGATCAGTTCTACGTCGCTCCGATGTGCTCGCCCACACGCGCCGGATTGATGACGGGTCGGTATCCAATCCGCTTTGGCGCTGCCCGCGCAGTCATTCCGCCTTACCGGGACTTTGGGCTACCGGTCAGCGAGTTCACATTGCCTGAACGACTCGCGGAACTTGGCTACGCTCAGCGGGGCATCTTTGGCAAGTGGCACCTTGGTCATCGACGCGCCAAATGGCATCCGCTGCTACAGGGCTTTACGCACTTCCACGGTCATTTTAATGGCGCGATCGACTATTTTGAGTTGACTCGTGATGGCGTACGAGATTGGCATCTCAACGAAAACATTTCGGATGAACAGGGCTATTCGACCCAACTGATCGCCGATGCGGCGGCGGATTGGATCACCGCGTCAGCAGCGTTGGATTCACCGTACTTTTGCTACGTCCCGTTCAACGCCCCCCACGCTCCCTTCCAAGCACCGGCGGAATCGATCGCTCAATTTGATTCCGGCGATGCCACCACGGGGAAAGGTAAAAAGCGGGACAAGGAGAGAAACCTGGCGATCCTCAAAGCCATGATTTTGGAGATGGACGAGGGCATCGGACGAATACTCGCGTCCATTGAAGACTCCGGCGAAGCGGACAACACCCTCGTCTGGTTCCTGAGCGACAACGGTGGCATTGGCTCGCTCCCACGGCTCAATGATCCGCTGCGAGGCAGCAAGTTAACTGTGTACGAGGGCGGTGTGCGTGTCCCGGCATGCATCCGCTGGCCCGACCGAGTGCCCGCAGGAATGAAGAGTGAACGAATCTGTGGCTACATTGATGTGTTGCCAACGCTCGTCGAAGCCGCTGGAGGAAACCTCCCGGCCGACACCGAACGACTCATCGATGGTATCTCCCTGCTCACCGGGCTGGAGGGTTTGCCAGAAGCAGTTGATCAAACCCAACAAGATCAACGTGCGTGGTACTCCTATCACGGACAATCCGGCGTCAACGACGAGCATCTCGCTGTCGTGGTCAATGGTTGGAAATTGGTTGTCAATGGTCCGCAGCTCAAGTCGGTGTCACAACTCGATGCACCGAACAATCGAGTCGAGCTTTTCCACCTCAGTGCTGATCCCAATGAGACAACGGACGTCGCCAACAAGCATCCCGACAAAGTAAGACAGCTCGGCCAGATGTTAATGGAACATCGAGCATTGCAGCCCGGCGATGGGGTACCACCCTATCAAGTCGGCAGTCGAGGATTTGTCCCGCCACCCAATTGGCAAGTCGATCTCACGCAGCCCGATGAGTTAGTCGGCTCCTATTTGGACGGTTCGGACTCGAACTAGATGGCTAAGCACACCAGGGGGAATCCATCTGGAATCACCCGTTGAACCTCATGCCCATCAGGCCGCGTGTCTTGCGAGCTCGCGAGTGCGTTAGCACACAACTGGCGGACCACGTGGTACCAAATATCCCTGTCTCGCCGAACGCGGTGTGCATTGCGATGACGTAGTTCGACTGTTTTTAAGTTCACTTCCGATCGTTGACGCAGTTCGTTTTTTGAAGGTTCCCACGGGGATGCACTTTACATTTATCGTCACAGCCAACACGATGACCTGCAACTTCGTTATTCCATGCGTAGTCTTGCCAAGCACGCGGCTGGGCTGAACAAAGTTTGGATATTCGGCGATCGTCCCGCTGTTCTATCGACGAGGCAGAGCTTTGTTGAGCATGTTCCGCATGATTCAATGGCCAAGCTTGGCGGCTACCGGACGCCCATGACGAACTTCTTCATCATGCTGTTGGCTTCCGCGCATCCCTGATCTCGCGGACGAGTACATTTGGCTCTGCGATGATTTTTTTGCTTGGAAGAACTCACTCCAGGTACATTGAAGACTTGAAAAACGTTCAGAACCGGGGAACCGGATTGTGGGCGGAATCACTGTTGCGCACCTATGATTTATGGCTCATCCGACCGAAGCGTGCGCGATGGTGACTGGAGGTTTTCTGAGGCATAACTCAAGTGTCCAATGATTTGTTTAATAAAAGCGTCCTCGGCGAATCGAAACTCGCCGAGAACCGTCGGCACCGTTGGCGCACCGTCGACCGGGATATCCCTTGTCAAGTTGCACCTCTGCAGAGCTTGATTCCGTTTCTCCCGGCAGACCCAGTATTAGGTCCAGCGACAACTCGCACAAATTATCATTGGACGCTTGAGCCATGGAGTGCCGGGATAAAACCGGTTTGGAATCGAGAATGAAAGTTTCTTACGAGGAAGGTCTAACCAACTACTTCGGCCTCCGGCGGAGGTGCGACGAAGGTAACAACGTCGTGCTGAGCGTCCGTGCAGGGGGAAGCGTAGGCCAGCTAATTGAGCTCCGAAATCAGGTCTTCCATGTGCCGACCGTGTCATATGCGTCGGGAAGGCAACACCAGCTACACCGCTTTGGTAAGGGTAGTCTGGACATGGCGGAGTCGAAGAACCTGTGCATGCGTGGAAAATTCCAAACGCGAGAACCGGGAAGTCCCATTTGCCCCTGGGGTCAAGTCGTGATGACTCACTGCCAGGGCGACCAGCGAACCTCTATGAGCGCAATTCTGGTATGAACGCGGATGGGATGGCAGATGAGGCCGTAGTACCGTCGACGCGGGTGAACAAAGCTGCGACCGCAGTGGCGGAATCCGCCGAGGAAAGGGACCTCACTGAAGGGAAGTATTGCCGGATTGGCGTCGATGCTTCGGACTCTGAGCCGGAACAAGTATCAATTGGAGCGTCACGGGAAATCACGACGGGTAGCGTCACAGTGTGTCGCGATCGTTTGACCCAACGGAGGAGCCGTATGAGTCAAGGCTCACGTACGGATCTGTGCGGGGGGCGGCTGGCAACAGCCGTCCCTACCGCGATCCTTGAAAACCTCCGGCGCACCCTTCGGTCGGATGAGCCTGATTTATTGGTTCGTCTGGGCTATCCGACTTACAACTTTGAAACGCACACGCCGACCTTTTATCGGAAACAGTTGATCCCAGGTGCGTTCGAGGACTTCCAGGATTTTGTTACCGAAGATCGCAGTGTGAGCGCATTTAATTTGCGTCAGGGATCGAGTTCAGAATCTCGATCAAAAACTCGAAGTCGCATCCTGCACGTAGCATTTTGGCGAATGCTTGCCTTGCGTGTTGTATTGTGCTTGATCAGCGTCACCGCGAGGCGACGAAGCCAGCTCACATTCTCCGCTCCGTTGTCTTCGCGTATCCGTGACTCATCTTCCCGGAACGTCACGTCCATTACCCAGTGAAGTGAGTTCTCAATGCCCCAGTGCTGGCGAACGGCTGATCCGAATCGTGCCGCGTCACTGACGAAACTCATGATATAGTATCGCACCTCGCCGTCGCCCCAATCATTCGGGTCATCGCTACGGTAGGTGATCGTCAGACCTATGCTCCGCAGATTCTTCCAATCGCCATTATCCTTGAGTGACTTCGGTGATGGCATTGTGTAGTAAAGTCGTCGCTCGTAGCGGCCATGCTGTTTTTTCTGGGTATCACTGACCTCATGCGTCGAGAGCCGTTTGGGAACACGCTCAAGCGACATCGCCTTCTCGAACTCGGCCTTTAATTGTTCGTGTAGCGTTTCTTGATTGCCTTTGACCGCCAAACAGTAGAGAGCTTTCCGCTCGATGATCTTCGCGGCTATGTCTCGCTGGCATCCCATCGCAACCGTGGTCAATCGCTTTCCTTCGTGAAATGATAGTTTCTAAAACGATGATAGAGTCGCTTCATGAGAGCACGATGAGTTCAGCAGGTGAATGATCAGAAAATCCCTGATGTGTCAATTATCGTGTTTGCCGAACTCGATCTCAACGATAAATCGTTGATCAAGATAGGAAGCGTAAATTTGTCCGCCGACAGATTCAGCTAATCGCTTGCATAGCGGCAATCCCAGTCCGCTATGGTGACCCGTCGCCGTTCGCGATGTATCGGCACGCCAAAATCGCTCAAAGACTCTTTCAATCTCGCTTGCAGGAAAGCCCTGAGCTGCGTTGCTGATCCGTACCTGCCATGAATTTGGTGACTCGTGGGCGGAGATATTGATCGCCGAGCCAACGTCGGCGTACGCCAGCGCATTGTCGATCAAATTACGGAGCAACATTTTGATGGCCGTGGGCTGCCCCAGAATCATCAAGTCGTTAGGGAGATCAGTCGAAGCGGTCAATTGACGTTCGTTTATCACGTCATCGCTGGATTGGAGCATGTCGAGGATCACTCGCTGCAGGTCGACCCAGACCTTCGCTGAATCTCGCTGCGTAAGCTTGGTCGTTGCCAGTAGGCTTTCAATGATCGCGGAGGTTTGAAGGGTGATTGCCATGCACTCGTGCAGGGTTTGTTCGTGCTCGCTGACTGACCGAGACCTGGCGAGCGCAACGTCGAGTTTGGCACGCAGTCCTGCAATCGGCGTTCGCAACTCATGGGCAACATCGGCAGAGAAGGCGCGTTCATGTTCGAGCGTCGCCTGCAGTCGTGCGAGCAATCGATTGATGGTTTGTGTCAGCGACCGCAGTTCCCAAGGCTGATCGTTCTCGTCGCCGATACGTCTATCGATTGACTCGGAGCCAAGTGCCGCAATTTCAGCCGCAGTGCGATCGATCGGCTTGAGACCCAAGTCGACCGCAAACCACACGATGGCGAGTGTCGCCAGAACACCGCCGATCCCGACGGCAGTCAGAACTCCTCGTACACGATTGATCGTGGCGTCGAGCCGTGCAGTGGGGCGTGCAAACACCATCCTGACATCACCTGATGGTTTCTCGTGGCCAGCACAGATGTCCACAGCTTCTCTCTCAATACGCGGCTTGAAAGTCAATATCACGGCGCGTCCCGGCCGATTTCTCGCGAGCTGGACGGTGAAAATTCCCGCGTATGTGCCTGGCGGAATATCCAGCCGGGCAGGCAAATCGTCCAATGGAAGGATACGTTGGCCAGCATCCCAGATCTCCAATACCTCACCGTTATCGTCAATTGGTGGAGTGACGCCGCCAGCCTCTTGCCATTCAAAGACCAATTTCTTCTGATCGCGTTCCAACAGTTGGCTCAGTGATTCTACGTGGTCGCGCAGTCCGCGATCAAATTCAGCCCACAACGATGCTTCGATCAACCAACACACAGCACAACCGCAAATCACGAACAGGATCATCACACTGATTCCAATCAATGTGATCAGACGTGCATGGAGGGACTGGATCATGAAACGCTGGCCTCGATGAGATAGCCGTGTCCGCGACGGGTGACAATCAGCGAGGGTTCGCCGGGGAGGTCCAGCTTTTTTCGCAAATATCCGATGTAGACATCAACCACGTTGCTGGTTGCATCGTTGTCCATATCGTAGAGACTCTTCCAGATATCGGTTCGCGAAACCACTTTTCCTCGTCGTCGAGCCAGGAGCTCAAGCAAGTTGTATTCGAGAGCGCTCAGTTCAATGATTTTGTCACCCCGATACACCTGTCGTGACGAGGTATCGATGCGGAGATCCCGGATCTGGATGATCGACACACCATCGCCAAAACTCCGGCGGACCAACCCGCGCACTCGCGCTATCAGTTCCGCCATAGCAAATGGTTTTACCAGATAGTCATCTGCTCCACTATTGAGGCCGCGAATCCGCTGGTCGACTTCGTCAGCGGCCGTCAACAACAGCACGGGCGTGTGCTGTTGTCGCTGCCGCATCGATTCGAGTATCTCGATGCCTGAGATATTCGGCAACATGATGTCCAAGACGATCACGTCGTGTTCCCCAGACTTCGCCAGCCACATCCCAGCGTTTCCATCCTCCGCATCATCGACCGCGAAGCCATTTTCCGTGAGCGATTGAACGACCGCGCTGCGAACCGGTTCGTAGTCCTCGATTACCAATACACGCATTGGAATTTTGGGAGTGGGGAGTGGGGAGTGGGGAGTGGGGAGACAGAGAGACAAGAGAGCACGGACGCGAAGGCCGACTGTCTCCTTACCTCCCCTTGCTCTCAATCATTCAGTCATCATCATCATCGTCATCGTCATCGTCTCCGTGAACTTCGTGTCCTTCATCGTCATCGGCTTCCAGTTCCACAACACGTCCGTTTGGATCTACCAGCAATTCCACTTCCGTTCCGTCTACCACTGCTTCGATCTCATACAATACCACCATCTTCTTTTCAAATCCTGGCTTGGCACCCCGGGACATGTGCTTCATCGCGGCGGCCCGTACTGCTTTGGGAACGTCTTTGCCAGAGACGGCCATTTCGGTTTCCAGAACGTCGCCAGCTTCGTTTACATTGACTTCATGCTTGACGTCGCCGACCTTCCAACTGACCTCGTAGACGGTGAAGCCCTCCTCGGTCTCTTTCGCAACTTCTTTGATCGCTGCCCCAGCCTCCTTCTCGATCGTTTTCTGAACGGCTTTGGGAGCGTCAGCTAGCATTATTTTGGTGTCGCTAGATTCCCCCTTCTTGTCTTCAACGGGTTTCATGGCCCAGGCAGTCGATAGTCCGATCAAGCCGACAGACAGCGCGAGTGCAAAACGTTTCATGTTTCAATCCTTCTTTCGAGTCATCAAGGTTTGTCCCAAGCTCGCAACTGAGCTCGGCGAACGTTTTGGATTGTAGGGCTTCAACATGAGAACACGATGAGAAGATCGGAAAGTCTGAAAAAAATCGAACGTCCTGACTGACGATCGCTGGAACCTTGGGATAGATTATTTTCGGGCGACATAAATTACTTCGAGACTGGCTTTTCATCGAGCACTCGGACCGGGCATCCTCGGACCGGGCATCCGTCAGGTAGGCCGTAGCCGCCGGAAGTCGCAACCACGTCGCCCTCCGAGAGGCCTTTGGTGACTTGGAACAATTCGCTGGTTTCCGCCCCTAGCTCCACCTCCGTTTCTTGTGTCTTGCCATCGCGAACCAGGGTCACCACCGAGGTGCCGGAATGGTCACCGATGGCGGATACAGGTACGGCGAGTGTATCGGGAATCTCGGGTAGCGAAACTTTCGCGTCACAGGCCAATCCAGGCCGCAGCGAGCCGTCCGGGTTCTCAATCAGGGCAAACATGATGACGTTGCCGGTCAGAGGATCCGCTTGAGCACTGATCCGTGAGATCTTTCCATGAAAGGTGCAGTCGGGAATTGATGTCAATTCGATGTCAACCGAGGTGCCAATGGTGACCTTGCCAAAGTCTCGACTGGGGATTCGCAGTTGGACAAAAACGCTTGATAGATCCATCACCGTCGCCAACGGAAGCGCCTGTGCAAAATACTGCCCTTGATGAGCCGACATGAGGGTCACGACACCGTCAATGGGACTGCTGATTGTACACCACTCAAGAGTCAGTTTGGCATGTTCCTCATCGGCTTGGGCGGCTTCGAGAAACGCTTGGGCTTCCTCTACCAATTCCTTCGGCGTACCCTCTTCAATGAGCTTGAGGTGCGCATCGGCTGATGCGAGCGCCGCGTCCGCTGACTCCAAGGCTTTCATTTTCGACTCATACTGGACCGGTGAAATCTCACCCCTTATTCGCAGGTCTTCCAGTGCCTTTAGTTCGGATCTCAGTCCGTTGGCCGTCGCTTTGGCTTTATCACGATCTTGCCGAGCGACTTCCAGTTCTTGCGGCAGATATCCGCGTTTAAGACGCTTCAACGCCGCCTCCTTTTCCGCCACGACGGCACGGGTACGCTGTATGTTGTTCTTGGCAGTGCGTTCATCCAAATGCACGAGTGGCTGCCCCGTTTTAACAATTTGACCGTCGTGGGCATTGAGTTCGGTGACCCAGCCACCGAGTTGTGACGAGACCATGGCGGTTTTTTCCGGAATCGCCATGATTGTGCCAACCAAATCCAGGGTGGGACGCAGCGTCACCCGCCGAACCGTGGCGACTTGCACGGGCACGGGCGCGGGTTGAGCGGGATCGACCGCGGCCTCGGTACTCACGGGTTCGTCACCCGCTTTCACGAAATGCGATTTGATTATCAATGCCGCACCCAACCCGACGGCCAGCACGACAACGACTAGAATTGTTTTTAGTAGTGAGTTCAGTTTCATAAGTTTGGCTCTGCTCCGGCTGAGTCGGAATCCGGCGGCGTGCTGGATTGATCGAGACGGAAAATTTGGACAAGCATGTAGTAGAAAACCGGGGTCGCCACTAGCGACAGCAGCAGCGACATGCATAGAGAACCGATGACCGCAATGGCCATCGGACGGAGCATGTCAGCTCCGGCACCGATCCCATACGCCAGCGGTAACAGCCCAAGAAAAGTGGTCAGCGACGTCATCAAGACGGGGCGAAGCCGTCGTCGCCCCGACTGCACCATCGCCTCTTTGATTGGTAGGCCCTGGGCACGCAAATTTTCGACATAATCAAACATCAAGATGCCGTTCTTGTGAACAATCCCCATCGCGATGATCGCTCCCAAGATCGACACAATGTTCAGTGTGGTGCCTGTCACCCATAGCCCGCCCACCACGCCAACGAGCGCGAGCAAGGCACCCATCCAAATCGCCAGTGGCGCGAGAAACGTTCGAAATTCCAGCATCAAGACAACGTACACCAACACCAAGGCTGCGATCAGCACGAAGCTCAGGTTTCGAAACGATTCTTGCTGCTGCTGAAACAACCCGCCGAATTCGATCGTCATTTCGGGCGGGATCGTGACGTTTTTGGCCAGCTCATCCTTGATCGTCGCGATACCGTGTCCCAAATCGATGCCTTCGAATCGGGCCGATACCGCCACCAATTGCCGCAAGTCTTCTCGGTGCATTTCGAGCAAACCCGGTTCGTGTTCGATTTGGGCGACGTCACGGACCGTCAATTTCGCGCCGGTGGCGGTGTGAATCGGCAGCGTGCCTAGGGAGCGTTCGCGTTGGTGGGATTCGGGTGCCGACATCACGCGGACGTTATAGGTACGATCGCCTTGCAATACGTAAGATGAGATCGTCCCCAAGAGGGTGCTCTGAATTTCGCTGCCCAGCATTTGGGGAGTCATTCCGATACGCGCGGCAACGGCCAGGTCGGTCTTCAGTCGCATCGAGGGACCGGCGACGACCAGGCCGTCCTCGACATCGACGACACCGGGAATCTGCTCGATTGTTTGGGCAATCTCCTCGGCCTTCTCCTTCAACAGTTTCGTATCGGTCGAAAAGATCTTGATTTCGACCGGTTTGGGAGACCACGTCAAGTCGCCAATCAAGTCACCCAGCACGCCAGGAAATTCGAAGCTTAATGCCGGTTCGGCCTCGTTGCACTTCGCCCGCACCTCCTCAATCACCTCCTCGGTGCTGCGGTCACGTTGACGATTGAGTTTGACCAAAAAGTCACCCGTGTTGGGTTCCGCGATCGCGAGCGCCAAACGAGCCCCGGTGCGCCGTGAAAAACCTTCCACCTCAGGGGTATCATTGAGAATCTCCTCGATGTGTTGCAACATCCGATCGGTCTCTGAAAGACTTGTACCGGGACGCGAGTAATAGTCGATAATAAACGCGCCTTCCTCCTGGGCGGGCAGAAAATCGGAATCCAATTGGCTGTACATCCAAAAGCCTCCCGTGGCCACCAACGCCATTCCGATCGTCGCGACTACCGGCACGCGAAGCAACGCGTTCATCACGGCAGCATACAGGTCAATCAATCGTCGTAAGATCGGACCGCCCTGTTCCAACTCATGCTGGCCTTGTTCCTGTCCTTTGCGCCTGCGAATCAACAACCCTGCGGTGACTGGAGTCCACGTCACCGCTAGGGCCAATGAGATCAGCAAGGCGACCACCATCGTCACCGCGAGAGCGCGAAAAAATACGCCTGCGACGCCATCGAGAAACGCCAGTGGAATGAACACCACCACTGGTGTCATCGTGCTGCCCACCAACGCCGGTCCGACCTCGCGCATGGCCAGTGCGACAGCCTCGGTCGACGGACAACCGGCCAACACTTTGGCATAAATCGATTCCACCACCACAATCGCGTCGTCAATCACAATGCCGATTACGGCGGCAATACCACCAAGCGTCATGAGGTTGAAACTCATGCCCAGCAGACGGAGTCCAATCAGTGTCAGAATCACCGTTACAGGAATCACCATCGCCGCAACGATGGTCGACGCCAGGCTCCGCAGAAATAGGTAAAGTATGATCACCGAGAGGATAAGCCCGAGGATGATGGCCTCCCATACACTGCCTACGCCCTCGCGGACGAACTGCGACTGATCATAGAAAAATCCGAGTTGCATGTCCGGTGGCAACTCTTTCTTGAGTCGCAGCAAGGCTTCGTCGAGATCGTCGGCTATTTGAACCGTATTGCAATTTGGCTGACCGTAAATATTCAGTAATACGGCATCTTTACCGTTCGCAGAGATGCGATTGAATTGCGGTGCCGCCCCCCGTTGCACCGTCGCGACATCACGAATGCGGATCGGTGCCTGATTGACCCATGCGATCACGACATCTTCAATTTCGTTAGGATCGTGCAAACGATTATCAACCACCGACAAGTACAGTTGATAATTCTCCTCGTGCATCCCCGCTGACGTAAATTGGTTTGTTCCTGCTAGCGCCGTACTGACTTGACCCAACGTCAGATTATTGGCATCCAATTTGGATGGGTCGACAATGACATGGAATTCTGGAACGCGGCCTCCGACCAAATTGATGCGCGCGACACCAGGGATCCGCAGGAAGCGAGGATAGATGTCATATCGAGCCGTCTCCCAAATATCGGTCTTGGGACGTGTTTGGCTCGTCAAGCTGATACCGAGAATCGGAAACGCGGAGAACGTCATGCGATGCACCTGGATCGCCGCTGCGGGCGGCAGCGTATTGCGGATCTGAGCGAGTCGACCGAGCACATACTGCTCCGCCTCGCTCATATCGGTCTTCCAATCGAAGAACACGTTAACGGCGGCTGATCCGCGTCCCGTTGTCGACCGAATGTTGGTGGTGCCAGGAATGTTCTTCATGGCCTCTTCGACGGGTCGCGTGACCGTTGCCATCATCTCGTCGCCGGGAATCACGCCATTGTCGATTAAGATCACGACACGTGGGAAATTGGTCTCCGGAAAGACCGATGACGGCATTGTGAATCCGGCGTAAACCCCCGCGAAACACAAAGCAATCACGATGAACAAAATCGCCTTGCTATATCGAAGCACCAGCCCCGGTTTACTGGAATTGGCGGGCGTCTCGGACGGTGCGGTCATAGTCTTTCAGTGGGGGTCTTGATGAGCAAGCATGGTGCCCGCGTGGTACGGCGAAATCGCTCGCGATTTCGCCCATATTTCTAAAAACTAGAATCCGTCACGGTCACAATTCGCTCCACGGGTAACGCGGTTGACTGAATGACGGTCGCCGCCGACAACGCGAGCTCATTGAGCGAGTCCAGGTAGATCCTACGCTCCTGAAGCAACGAATTTTGAGTGGCATAAACCATCAGAATGTCGGCTTGACCAGCCTCAAACTGGCTCTTGATGTCTTTGAGATCCTGAGGCATCGCTTGATCGAACGGTGACAAATCGACTTGTGTGTCTTCCGCTAGCAGGCGTGCCCGCTCATAGCGATTAATCGCAGTTTCGGCTTCTCGCGACGCACGGATTTTCAGTTGCGTGTAGACGCGATTCTGCTGCTGCCACTCAACATTGCGTTGGCGAGTCAAGGGCCGACCATTATTCCAAACGAACAAGTCCCGTTGAATCCGAGCGCCCACGTCATAGGATCCATTCGCATTTTTATCTAAAATCGGACCTATCTGAACGTCGGGTGTTTGCGCGCCCTTAGCCAAGCGTGCATTGGCGCGGGCGACGCTCACGCCTGCTAACGCGGCCAGAACATCGGGACGCCCTTCAGCCAATTCTTCAGCCATTAGCCGCATCGCCGTTTCGTTGGAGTACGCAGACTGCGTTCCGCTACTGGAAAACTCGCGAGCGGGATTCCAGGAGAATGAAGGCAGACGATCCGTTAGAACCAACGGCTCGGATGGAGACAGATTCAATTGTCGCCGGAGTGCCAACAATGCCGTTTGGAAATTTGTACTCGCCAATTGGGCTTGGTTTCGTGATTGACGAAGTGCGACCTTCGCGGTCGTGACTTGCGGTGCCGAGCCAACACCGGCGTTGTAGCGTCGGTCGACAACTCCTAGCAAATCTTTGTTCAAATCTCTCGTTTGATTCGTCAGATCCAGCAATTCACGTTGATACAACGCCGTCAAGTAAAATTGGGTGGTTGTCGCGATGTTGCTCAACTCCGTTTGATGAATGGTCCAGCGAGTTTGGTTTAGAAACGACGACGCGCTCTGCTCGCGATAACTCTGTTGATGAGCAAGCTCAAAACGCTGCATCAGCCAAATGTAGTAATTGGATTCACCGCCGCGACCATCACCCGGTCGAATCTGCGACTGCACAAATGGATTCCAAATGTAGGTCTCTGCGACACCCACAGCGGCGCTACTGACCTGCTCTTGCCCCCGTGCCGCAACCAGGTCAGGATTCTGCATCAGTGATGTAGCAATGGCACTCTGTAGCGAATATGCTGCCTCTGCGGACTGCAGCGACAGCGCGGCCAGCGGTTCGCTGGAAACGTCAAGGTGACCACCAGATTCGCTGGTGAGATCTTGGCTTTGGACTGCTTCAAGTTGCGACGCTGGCGAAATGACCGAAGCGAGCCGAACCTCGAAGCTCGAAGGTGAGGCCACATTTTCATTAACCGCCGGCTTTTGCGAGAGATGAACTCTACCGGCAGTCGTTGCCGTCTTGCTGGGATTCGGCTCTTCACGAACCATCAGTGATTCACCAGGCGTTCGCAACGAGACAGGCGACGCGATGACATTTGAATCGCTAACCGCCGCAAATCGAAAGCTGCCGCTCTTGCATCCTGACCCAAGCAGCAGCACCAACGCTCCCCATCCAAGACGGGTAAGCGTCATTGATAAAGAATTCATAGCTCTATGCTCCTTAGTCCGCTCACCAAAACGCCAACACCAGTGGCAGCTTGAAACGGTTGATTGAGTTTTAACGGCAAGTGTTGAATCAACGTCGCAATGTGCGACAAGTTCTTTCTTCAACATCGGCATCATATGCCAACCCATCTATTCTGACGCAGAACATAAACTCGAATTCACCAAACGACGCGGCCTTCAATTTTGCGAGACCTGTCCAAATGGAATGGCCGATGAGACAGCGGGTTTGCTTTTGATAAGCGAATTCGCGATCCGTTTCAGTCGTCTACGACCAGATGGGCGTTGGGAAACTGAATTGACACGGTCACGCCTGTAGCCAGTTGGCTGCTTATTTCAATCGTCCCTCGATGTGCGAGAACAGCGGCGCGAGCAATCGCAAGCCCCAGGCCAGTTCCACCTATCGTGCAGTCACGTGACGGATCACCTCGGTAAAAACGGTCAAACACATGCGGCAGTTCTTCCTCTGCAATACCAATGCCCGTATCTTCGATCTCGATGAGAACCGAACGCCCCGAAAGTCGACAGGATATTCTGACCCGTCCCTGTGCTGGCGTGTACTTCAAGGCATTTTCTAGAACATTGAAGAGTGATTGCCTTAGCCGAATATCGTCACCCTGGATCTCACATGGTTGCACTTCGCCTATTTGAACGTCCACACCTCGTAGCTCAGCCACAGGGCGCAGTTGCTCTGATACGTCCATCAGCAGCGCGTCCAACCGAACTTCTTCAGGCAAAACGTCCATCGTTCCGGCGTCGAGACGGCTGAGATGCAGCAATTGGTCCGTGAGGCGTCCCAGCCTTGTCGCTTCGTCGAGAATTACGTTAAGAGATTGTATGTATTCCTCAGGTGAGCGTTGAACGCTCAATGCCGATTCGGCTTCGGCGCAGGGCAGCCAAGGGTGTGCGCAATTCGTGGGACGCATCGGCGGTAAACCTCTGGATCTCCGTGACGGCATTTTCAAGTCGTGCGATCAAAGAATTCAAAGTCGTTGCAATCCGTCCAATCTCGTCGTTTGGATTGACGATCTCGATACGTCGGTCCAAACGATCAATTGTAATGGCATTTGCAGCGTTTATGATCTTTTGGACCGGAGTCAGAACTCGCCCCGCCATCCAATATCCCGCAACCGACGCAACTGCGACCGCGAGCGGGAGTAGAACTAACATGATGGATTGGAGCGTGTGAATTTCAGAGTAAAACGGTTTCATCGAAACCATCGTCTGGACGATGAAATGACCGAGTTTGCACTTCGCCAACTCCGACGCAACGCGATAGTCACCGTTTCGGCCAATAGTGATCGTCTCAAAATTCGGTGACGCGATTGGGGGCGAATCGAGACCTGGCAAGGCCCCTGCATACTCTATCAAATTGACGCTACTGAAAACTACTTTTCCAGTGCCATCAATTACACGGAAATCGTATAGATTTTGCTGGAAGAATCGAGTGCGAAGCTGAGAGTCGAGTTCTGGAAACGAGCGAGCTAATTGTACCTCCAGCACACGCTCGGCTAGTTCCTCCTCAAGCGACGCATCGACGTTCGCCAACGCATGATGCCGCGCAATGACAAGAATCAAAAGACAGAATCCCGCCAACGCGACGACCAATGCCAGTCCGTACCACAACGTTAGTCGCCAACGTATCGACAATTTATTCATGGGATGTCGCCCAATAAGTAGCCTTGACCACGGATCGTATGCAGGATCGTCGGGCGACCATTCGCATCAAGTTTCTTTCGCAATTGATTGATATGGACCGAAATGACGTTAGTCCAGGTCGCTGTGTCTTCCTTCCATACCGAACCTGCGATCATTTCTCGTGTCACGACTTGATTAGCGTTTCGCATCAAAAACACCAGCAACTCAATTTGCCGATTTTGAAGTTCCAGCACTTGACCGCCTCGACTGACGGTCCGTGAAACTAGATCGACTTGCAAATCACCATACGTTACCATTCGGCTGAAATCAGCGTGCTCGCGGCGCAACAGCATCCGGATGCGAGCCAATAATTCATCCATCGCGAACGGTTTGACCAGGTAGTCATCGGCACCAGCATCCAATCCCGCCACCCGGTCCTTGATCGCGTCGCGTGCCGTGACCACCAGCACCGGCGGATGCCGATTGATCGCCCGCAACTTCAGCAACCAATGCAATCCATTCCCATCGGGCAACATCAAGTCGAGGACAATGAGATCGACCTCGGGCGTCAACAAATGCTCCGCAGATCGCAACGAGTTGGCTTGGAGTGCATCAAATCCCGATTCCATGAGGGAGCGCGAGACACTCCTGAGTAAATGCGGTTGATCTTCGATGACAAGAATTCGGTGCATTATTGGTTCAGTGAGCTCTCGTCATCGAGTGGCTCGGATTGAAGCGGGCAAGAGTTGTGTTGGCATCATCACCTCGTGTGACCGGACCGATTATCGGTTGCCGATGCGGGGACCATAAGCCCTTCAGCACCAATATAAACTCGAATTCACTTAACAGATTGTGATTCGCCTTTACCCTCCAATCCCCGGTAGAGTGCCGGTAATTCCAGTACATTCAGCGGAGGCGAATGAGTTGGCTTCATACTGTCGGTACGCGGCGTCGATGTTGGCCCAGGAGGTGGCCGATTGCAGGTAGGCGGCAGATGCTTGCGGCTATGAGGGAGCCGTCGGCTCATTTATTCTGGAACGGATACCACTGCGACGGATTCGGCATTACCTGCCATGGTGAGCTTCCTCCCGAACGCGACGGGTAGACGTGGATTCGGCACAGCGGTGCCGGTAGACTCGCCCGCGCGATCGCGATTTCGGCGAGCACGTCGTGCTCTTTATCACTCCCATGAGTGGCGTCCATTTCAGGAGTCCGAGCAGCATACCACACCGGTGAAATCGTCCCGGCCCCATCGATGCAGACACGGCGGCTGCCATCGGGATCGATTTCAAATCGCAGAGCAGTGAAATAGTCACCGTCGCAGTCGAGGGAAAGCCGCAATCTATTTCCGTGGTCACACCGAACCGCGAGGTACAAGAAATCTTCGTCGGCCACACAACTCGCCTGGTATCCCTCGCCGCTCCAGTGGTCGGCGAGGTGCCAGCATGGATCGTCCGCTCGACCGTCGAGCAGCGGCCGGTCAGAAGTTGTTGGCGGCTGGTAACGAGCCACTTGCCGAATTGCCTGCTCACCAGACTGCGGGCCATTGACTGCCTTGCCACCGGCAATGTTTTGAGGTGCAATACCACGCGCTGCCATGACAACGGGATGATAGTCCCAATTGATCCGAGCGGGTTCATCGGACGCTTTGTCGTGTGGTTTTAATCCCAAGCTTCCGGTATTCGAATTCATCGGGGCGACCATGGATGCCCAGCCACGCGTGGCTTGCCACTGAACCGATTTCCGCTCGGGTACGAGGATGATGGCGGGGCCAGTCTTGGTGGAGGCACCCAGAGCCGGATCGAAGGCGGGGAAAGTCTGCTGCGCCGCCGTGTTACGAGTTGGCTCAGGCTGCATTAATTCTGCTTGATACGATACTGGTGCAACCTGAAACGGCGAGAGCGTCTGCCCATGTACCGCAGCGGTCGTTTTCGCATTAGGCGCTTCACCGCCCCGGGAATTGCGGTCCACATCGCTCGCGACATTTCCGAGTACGTTCGATGCTGTTCGTCGGTGAGCGGTGATCTGGTCCAACAACGTGATACTGCGTCGTTCCACGCTCGACGCCTGCGCCTCTTCATTCAATGCTGCCCACCGCTGCACCGCAGCCGGTTGGCCGTGATCCGAGAGCAGTGCCAGCAACACATCGGGTAGCGACGAGAATTCATGTTCGGACGTCATCGTCAGTCCCATCGCTTCCCACAACAGTCGCGTCCGATCCTCGGCGGCGGTGACCGCGAGTAGCTGTTCGATCTTGTCACGCAGTTGCGATTGATCGGCAACCGAGTGACGTGTCGCGTGAAATAGATCGTCATGCAGTCGGCGAGTTTGACTCATTCGCGCCGTCGAGATTTGCAGTCGCCGGTTCGATGCGGTGAAGACTTCCGACGGACTGCGGTTTTGTCCGGCGTTCAGGGCCGCACCGCCCGCGAGAGCGACGTCGCGACGGACGCTCCCCGAGATATCTTCAAACGTCGCTATTTCAATCGCCTGCTGAGCGGTTTGCTGGGGCGCCGCCAACATCAATGCGTCGATTGCCATGTCATTGGCCAAGACCCCGGGACCGCTCAACAGGGCGCTGCCACGCAGCACAGACGTGTGATTCCATGCTCGCTGCCAACGCACATCGTGATCGTGTTGATACCAGTCCTGGTTCGATCGATCCGCACCTGAGTGGGATTTCCCAGATGCTCCACGCGTCAAGATAATTCGCTGAGGTCCGGTCCAATCGCTTGCGACAGTCGATGAGGAGTGTGAATCCGAAGTGGCAGGATGCAAGAACGGTCGTGTGCGGATGTGATCGATTAAGGCTACCCACGCTCGCTGGGTGGCCGGGGACAGGCTCTCATCGAGAACCACGACTGCGGGCTGATGCTCGGTCAGCCAATCCCGCCGCTGTGCATCCTCGGTGACCGTGTTGACATCTGAGATACCCAGCATCGTGGCGGCGGCGCGACAGCGATTCTCATTCGAATTTGCCATGCCGTCGAGCAAAATCGCGGTGCGGCGGTTTTCGTGCAGGGACTCTCGACCGGCGAGTGACCAAGGCACCGTCGCAGGCGTGGCGGCAACGAACAGCACGGCGGTCCTCCGACCTTGACCGCGGACCGCCTGCCACCGCGATGCCGGAGTATCACGCCGCCAAATTTGTCCATGCGAGGACACCGCGAATTGCCCGCCGTCAGTGGCGGTCGCCAGACCATTGACCGCGACAGGCCCCGATGAGGTCCGGATCGTTGGACGCGGATGTGATGCTATCGTATCAGCTTGAGCTTGGTCCCGATCCTCGGACGTGTCGCGAGTCCGGAGATCTTCTGCCCAAGTCTGAGCACCGTCGTAGCTGTAGAAGTGGTCGACACCGCTGGCCTCGGAGGGATCTCCGAGCGCCTCGAGCACGCCTGGGGCGAGTTCGCGAGCGACGCCGATTCGCGGTGAGTCAGCAGAGGCTGGGCCGCCCATCCGAATCTTTTGCAGTCGCGGCAACTCCGTAGCGTCACTCAAATACCACGTCAGGCCACCGTCACGACTGAGCAGACAGACTCCACGACTGATTCCTGTAATGGGCTCATAACCACCACCGACGACGATCACATCGAGCGGTGAAGCCCACAAAACATCCGTAAAGTCACACATTGGGATTGGGAAAGAATTCTGCGAGTGGCGTGGCGTGCGACCAAACTGCGTCGTTGTGACCGGCACGTCGAGACGGCAACTCTCGGCCGATCGCCATGTCTGGCCACCATCGTCGCTGCGGACAATAGCTCCCGCATCCCCGACCGCGATCACGATCGGGTTGTCGGGCGTCGAGTCGTGGCGATTGGGCGGTGAGACTGCGACGGAGCGCAGAGAACTACTTTGACGCAGCAGGCTCGGTGAAACGTAGGCGGGCTGCAGCGAAATGCTATCGAGGTCGTAGCGTTCGATTTCGGCCCCGCCTGCCACCGCGCCGGCAATCAACAGGACGGCCGCTGCCAATCGCTTCGCGGCGTTCGCCAGCGACGAGATACGTGAAAAGCTCCCAAGCCACTTCATGACATCATCCCTCGCACAGAAGCCGCTGCGAATAGAAACAATGCGCATCCGCCAATCAAATTGACACTAAGCAACGTCAGACTCGTGCCCGTGCGCCCTTCGGTGCCGAGCACCGCGACATCGCCGATCAGCGTGCTGAAGGTGGTGAGGCTGCCCAAGATGCCGACTCGGATCGCCAGCAACGTCCGGGGGCTCAGAGGCGATTCTCCCAGACTCCCCATGGATTCGGTCCACTGATAAATCATTCCTAGCGAAAAACAGCCCAATAAATTCGCCAGCGTCGTGGCGAAAGCAGCCTCGCCGCCGACGAAGTGGCTGATTCCCGCAGTAAGCCGGTATAGGGGACCCTGTGCAAACAGAACGGTTAGGCCGTAGCGGCATAAAGCACCCAAACCACCGCCAATTGCGACGGCGAGCACATTCAACGACCAACCCATCATGGACACTTCCCGGTTTTCACCATTGTCAGTTTGCTGCGGGGAATTTACTTTGAGAGCTGAAGAATCGGAAGTTTTTCCGCTCGGGGGCAAGGTCCATCTGCATCATTCCGCAGGAAAGTGGCTAGAATTGTTACCGCCGCTCCCCATTCACTCCCTTTTTGATTTGAAAGAAACCGCTGATGAGTACTGCTTCGAGCACGTCACCCGCGCCCACGCAGCATGTGATGAACGGAGCCGATGTCCTGGTCAAATCGTTGGTCGACCATGGTGTCGAAGTACTATTTGCGTACCCCGGCGGCTGCAGCATGCCGATGCACCAGGCGCTGACGCGGTTTGGGGAATCCATCCGTACGATTTTGCCACGCCACGAACAGGGCGGCGCCTTTGCCGCCCAAGGCTATGCCCGTAGCACCGGCAAGGTCGGCGTCGTGATGGCGACGAGCGGCCCCGGGGCCACCAACCTGGTCACCGCGATCGCCGACGCGAAACTCGACAGCATCCCGATGGTGTGCATTACTGGCCAAGTGCCGGTTGCCGCGATCGGGAGCGATGCGTTTCAAGAAACACCGATGGTGGAAATCTGCCGCGGCATCACCAAACACCACTATCTCGTGACGGACATCAAAGATCTGCCGCGGATCATGAAGGAGGCGTTCCATATCGCTGCGAGCGGCCGGCCTGGGCCTGTGCTGATCGACATGCCCAAAGATGTTCAATTGGGGCAAATGCCCGAAGACCTCGATCCGCCCATGAATCTGCCGGGCTACGACGCCTCGACGCCCTCCGTGCCCCCCGAAACGATTCGCCAAATGGCGGCTGCGATCAAAATGGCGCGGCGTCCGGTGATTTATTCCGGCGGCGGCATCATTCTGGGCGAAGCGACCGAAGAATTACGCACCCTCATCTCCAAAACCGGGATCCCCACCGTGACGACCCTGATGGGACTCGGATCGGTCGAGCCCGATAACCCGCACTCGCTCGATTGGCTGGGCATGCACGGGGCCGCTTACGCGAACTATGCCGTCAAGGACTGTGACCTGTTGATCGCGCTGGGAGTGCGTTTTGACGACCGGGTGACGGGCAAGGTCGAGGCGTTCGCCAAGGGTGCGAAAATCATCCACGTCGATATCGATGCGTCGGAGCTGAACAAAAACAAAACGGCTCACATCCCGGTGCGTGGTGACGTCAAGCAAGTACTGACGGAGCTGAACCGGATCGTGCAGAAGCCCGATATCGCGGATTGGCAACGCCACTGTGAGGAGTTGAAAGCGAAATTCCCGCTCAAGTACGACACCGAGTTCGACGGTATTCTGCAACAGCACGCCATCTCCACGCTGAGTGATTTAACGGCCGAGCGGGAAACTTACATTACCGTCGGCGTCGGCCAGCACCAGATGTGGGCGGCTCAGTTTTACAAGTTCCGCCAACCGCGGACTTGGATGAGCAGCAGCGGGCTGGGCACGATGGGCTTTGGCCTGCCCGCGGCAATGGGCGTCCAAGCGGCTCATCCGGGAGCACTCGTGGTCGACATCGACGGCGACGGCAGTTTCCAAATGAATATCCAGGAACTCGCCACGTGTTTTTGCGAAGAATTGCCCGTCAAGGTGCTGTTGCTCAACAATCAACACCTCGGGATGGTGGTCCAGTGGGAAGATCGCTTCATGGAGCGAAATCGCGCCCACACCTACCTCGGACCGATCCATCACGACGAGGCTCGGGGCAAGAGTTCGGCTGATCGGTACGAGTACGCCAGTGACCGGTATCCCAATTTCGTGCAAATCGCTCAAGGCTACGGCTGCGGCGCGGCGACCGTCAAACGCAAGGCTGATTTGAAGGATGCCCTGACGGAAATGATCGATTCCAAGGGGCCTTTCCTGCTCGATGTCGAGGTGCCCTACCAAGAACACGTCTTGCCAATGATCCCCGGCGGTGCGACCGTCGATGATATGATCTTGGATTGATGCAACTGTCGATAAGTTTCTCGGAAGAAGGAGCCGTTTGGGCACCAGCCCCGGTTGTTGAAGAAAAAGAAAACTTATCGGCAGGTGTTCAGACGAGCACTTCCCCACAACTTTTCCGAACTTTCGAGCTGATATCCCGTGGATACAACCGTTCCTACTGATGCGGCTGGCATGTCGCCAAAATCGTCCGCTAGTTCGCCCGTGCCCCACGAAGCATCGGCGGCGACGGATGTTGTTGGTACAGGCAACTCGCCCCCGCGCCGCGCGGGGTGCCGGAGGGATTGTGGCTGAAATGCGATGGATGTGGTGCATCGCTGTATCGCAAAGAGGTCCAGCAACAGCTCAATGTCTGCCCGAAATGCAATCACCATTTCTACGTTAGTGCATTCGAACGGATCGCGCAGGTACTCGACGAGGGCACGTTCGAACCGATGAACGAGCACCTGCGCCCGACCGATCCGCTGGAGTTCAAGGACCGCCGTCCGTACGCCGAACGACTCGTCGGGGAACAGAAACGGACCGGTCTGAGTGACGCCGCCGTGACCGGAACTGGCATGATCCGGGCCCGCAGGGTCGCCTTCGCCGTCACCGACAGCGCCTTCATTATGGGCAGCATGGGCAGCGTCGTGGGCGAACGACTGACGCGCTTAATCGAACACGCCACCGAGCAAAACATCGCCCTGATCATTATCAGCGCCAGCGGCGGAGGCGCTCGCATGCATGAGGGTATTCTCTCGCTGATGCAAATGGCGAAAGTTTCCGCAGCACTCGCCCGCTATCACGACGCGGGCGGCCTGTTCATTAGCGTGCTTACCAATCCGACGATGGGCGGTGTCGCGGCCAGCTTCGCGTCCCTGGGTGATTTAATTTTTGCCGAACCCAAGGCCATGATCGGCTTCGCTGGACCACGGACAATCAAAGCGACAATTGGCATCGAGCTGCCGGAGGGGTTCCAATCCAGCGAATTCTTGCTCGAGCACGGTTATATCGATCGCATCGTGCCGCGCCGCAACCTCAAAACTGAGATCGCCAGCGCGATCGATTACTGCGGGAAATAGCCGTGAGCTTGCTCGATTCCTTCAAGGGCATGTTTTCCGGGGGCACGCCGGCGCTCAAAAAATTTGATGTCGATGCCCGGTTTGTCCGTTCACGCACCGCCGCCACCGGCACGATGAGTAATTTCTTCGTCGCCTACGATCTCGAACGCAAAGAGGACGTCGGGATCAAGATTCTCGACATTGAGAAGTTCGAGCTCTTCGAAGCCCGCTTCAAGGGGCTCAAAAAGCCCACCGAAGGCGAAGTTGCGATGCAAATGCAGCACGAATTAATCGTCAAAACCTACGAACATGGCATCACGATGAAGGGTCAACGAATCCTCGTGATGGAATACGTTCGTGGCCCGAGCATGCAGGACGTGATCGTCCGCAAACGACTCGAATTGATCGATGGGGTGCAATTACAAATCATTCGTGAGATGGCCGAAGCCTTGTCGTACGTGCATCGCAGCGGCTTCATCCACCGGGATATCTGCCCCCGAAACTTCATCTGCACGCTGCCCAACGAAAACCAACAGGTCGTTTCGGGAGTCAAGTTGATTGACTTTGGATTGACCGTCCCAGCCACGCCGCCGTTCATGACGCCGGGCAACCGCACGGGCACGCCGCTGTACATGTCACCCGAGATCGTGCGCCGCCGTCATACCGATAAACGGGTCGACATCTTCTCGCTTGGGGTAACTTTTTACTGCCTTTTGACCTTTTCGCATCCCTGGCAGGGCGAAATTGTTTCCGGTCGTGCGGCATTGCAACACGATTCATCCGAGGCCACCGACCTACTCGAGCGTCGGCCGGATGTGGACCCGCGATTGGCTCGGCTGATCATGAAGATGATCGAGCCCAACGTCGATAATCGCCTGAAAACGATCGACGAATTTTTGTCTCAGAGCAAAAAGATCGAATCTGCGTTCGTCAAATAAGCACGCGATGAGAACGTTTTGGCACTAGCCGGCTGTCGATTCACTATCCCGACGCCCGTTTTGAGGTTGCGACTTTAGCCACGATGGTGGCGACAGCACTCTGCCGGGGACATAAGTCCCCGGCTTAGCAACCAAATGCCGACATGCCCCGCGAGGGGCGGCAGCAATTCGAGATGGCTCGTCAGCGATCGTATCACTGGCGTCCCTCCGGGACTGTGGTTTCGCGTGCCGACGTTTCCGGGGACTCGCGTCCCCGGCATCGAGCTGTCGTCCCTATCGGGACTCAGAGCATATGGTCGGATTGACGTCCCACGCGACTCCTTTGACAACCCCATCAACCACGGTTTTCGAAACAGGGACGCATTTTGATGGGCTCTTCCCGGACGCTCAGGCGAATTCCATGAGTTTTTTTGGAACTTTCCCTCCTAACAATTCGTCTATTCATCACCACAGCCAATTTTATGCCTAATGGCGGCCACCGAAAGCGCCGATAACGTTTGATAACGTAGGCGTCCTAGGTAATATGGCGATGCTCACTGAATTTCCCTACCAGCTTTCAGTTTTTGTAATTACGCTGTCTGCCTGCGCATGAGCGTCTAAAGTTCCTTATGACCCAGCCCATCACACCGTATTGCCGAGAAAACAGATGAACCATCTGCGTCACCTCCTTCGCCGCGTGCAGCCGTCGAAGTCACGCCGAGCCAGCGAAGATCGGTCGCGTGGCCCGCTTTCGAATAACCGTCGCTTGTTGACGGAAATGCTGGAAAAACGACAGCTTTTTGCGGGTGACCTCGGTGAAGCGTTTATGTTTCCACCTGTCGAAGACGTCGATGACTATGCGGTGGGGCATAATTATTGGAACAAGTTTGACGTTAACAATGACGGCCAGGTCACGGCGCTCGACGCGCTGCGTGTGATCAATTACATGAACGAAAATGCGGAAGGCGAGCCGTCCGCCGCCATGCTGCAAGGTGTCGGGTTCCTCGACGTCAACGCCGACCATGCGATCTCGTCACTCGATTCGCTTCAAGTCATCAATCGGCTCAACGGCCCCGAAGGCGCACCGGAAGACTATACAGTCGGATTCCATCTGACCCCGCGGAATCTCGACGACAGCCCTATCGCTCAGGACGGCACCTATACGACCGACACCGGGGCAACCGGCGTTCGCTACACGGTTGATAACGGCGACATTTTCAAGCTTGAAGTCTCGGTGCAAGACAATCGGGGACGCACCGGAGCGTTCGGTGTGTTCCAGGTAGCAACCAACATTCTCATCAATCAAACCGACGTGCTCATTCCCGCCGTTGGCGAGATTCAGGGATTCGACTTCAATCGATCCATCGTTGAGGATGCTATCCCACCAAACAGCACGATCGAATTCTTCTACGCCAACGATCCTTCGGACGTCGTCTCGGCCTCCTTGGCTGATTTCTTGGGCAATAGCGACGCGGACACCGAGCAGTTCGTCAACGACGCGATCGTGCAGCTGAGCAGCGGCACCGGTGAACTGAATATCCAACCCGACGACATTGACGTCAGCGCGGGTACGACCTCTGCCACCAGCCCCTTCCAAATCCGCGTTGAGTACAATGGGCTGAGTCTGGCGGACGTCGACGTACCACGTCTGGAAACACGCTTGGTACTCAATAGCGTCCCAACAGCCGTGCCGACCATTGAACAGAACGTGTTGCTGCCCGATGGTTCATTCAACCCGGTCACGCTGACCTCGCGTTTCGAAACCTTCATGCGGAACGATGGTCGTAACGTACCACCGAACCCAGCCCTGAATGATGGCTTGGGGCCTTTGATCTACGGCCAAGACCGTAACTTTGGCTCGTTTGATGTCGACGTGCAGGGAAGCGGAACGGACATTTTTGATGAAGTCGGGACGCTCGGCCCCGTCGGCAAACTCAATGAATTGGTCCAAGGCTTTAGTACGTCGACCTATTACGATGCGTTCAGCATCCCCGTCCGTGCAGTCAAGACTGCAACCAACGTTGGCGTGAAGCTGGACAAAGTCGAACCCCGTGTAGGATTCGACGGCGTACTGGTTTATGGGACCGCGGACGGGAAAGAAACCGTTCAGCCCGACCAAATTCACCTGGACGAAAACTCCGAGTTCCAACTCAATGTTACCGGACAGAACAGTGGTGAACTGACGGCAAACAATGCGACCCTGCCCGTTACCGAAGATGCCGCTGGTGCAACCGTACAGCTCCAGGTCTCGGGAGTCGTCAATGGTGAAGCAATCACATACGACGTGCCCTCACGTCAAGGAGCACTGGGAACGGCGACCATTAACGCGACCGGTGTGCTGAATTACGTTCCCGATGCCAATAAATTTGGTACCGATCTCGTCGTGTACACCGCTTCGACGCCAACCGGTGGCACTGCCACGGCAACCGTCACCGTCAACATCGCGGCGGTCAACGACGCTCCCATTGCCAACGACGATCCTGCCACAGGTACCCTGTCGGTCAATGTGGGCAGTAACATTTTGATTCCTGTGCTCGCCAATGACGATGCGGGCGGCGACCATTCCGAGCCACTGAGTGAGTTGACCATCACCGCCGGTTCACTTGCCCCAACGCGAGGCACGATTGCCATCGAGGGCGACCAGATTCGCTACACGCCCAATGCCGGCGCCACATCTGGAACGGACACGTTCACCTACACGATCACCGATACCGGAGGGCTAAGTGACTCAGCCACCGTGACCGTGAGCGTTGTCAGCAACGCCACCGGAATTTCGGCAGCTGATAAGAACATCACCATTGCCGAAGACAACGGTGGCGGCACGACCAGTGAAGTCATGATCGCGGACCTGAGCGCCGATAACTTGATTACCGTCAATACCGGCGACAACAACATTTCGCTCGACAGCGCTACTGCCCCCGCCGGACGAGGAACGGTTCGCATTGATGGTGACCAAATCTTCTACACGCCCAAGCAGAATGATAACGGGCCAGTCTCGATCAGCTATACGGCCAGCAACAACGCGGGCAGTGCCACGGGAACGATCTTCGTTCAAATCACACCTGTCAATGATAAACCACTTGCCCCCGCACTCGACTTCGATGTCAACGAGATGGCAACTCGCACGATCAACGTGCTCCAGCCCGGCGGCGGACAAACCGGTCCTTCGGATGTCGAAACACCGACGAACGATCTGATCGTTTCCTTGCCAGCTCAAACCTTCTCGCCGTTGGGAACGGTTTCGATTGTTAATAATCAAATTGTCGTCACCTCCAAGGGCACCGCTGCTCAAGGCAGCTTCGATTTCCAATACCGCGTGACGGATGCTGACGGCGCCGTCTCGGACAACGGTATGATCACAATCAACATTGTCGACGTGCTCAGCCCACCTGTTGCTGCGGATGCGAATGTGCCCGCCGTGGCCGAGGATTCAGGCAATGTGTCTGTCGATCTGAGTGCACTGACAAATTCGGAAGCTGGCTCGGTCGTCTACACCGTCGACTCGCAAGCCTCCAATCTCGGCGTTGCCACGGTCAGTGGTAACAACTTAATCTTGTCGCTCACCCCTAACGCCAGTGGAACCGGTCAGGTCGTTTACAAGGCGACGGATGCCGCGGGTTCGGACACCGGCACCCTTACCTTCACCGTCACGGCTGTCAACGATGCTCCGGTACTCGGTAATTTGTCGGCCACCGTCGCTGAAAACAGCTTCGTCGATATCGACGTAGTCGGTGCCGCCACCGACGTGGATTCGACGAATTTGACTGCCGCCGTGGTGACGAATCCTGCTCACGGCACAGCCGTTGTCCAAGCAAATGGAAGCATTCGGTACACGCCCACGGCGAACTATGCTGGGTCGGATACCTTCCGCGTCAGTGTCAGTGATGGCATCGCGCCGCCTACCGAAGCCACCGTTTCGATTACCGTCACTGACGTGATCGCTCCGCCAGTTGCTGGCGATGGCACACTTACTGTTGCCGAAGATGCTGCTACGACGACGTTGGATTTGAAGGCACTCGTGACATCAGATGCCACCGCAACCATCACGCTCATGACCGGTGCTAGTCACGGCACCGCGACGATCACGAATGGTGTGCTGAGCTACAAACCGGCCGCGAACTACTTCGGGGCTGACTCGATCACCTACAAAGCCACCAGCTCCGCGGGTAGCGATACCGGCGTGATTGCAATCACGGTGACCGCCGTCAACGACGCTCCGATTGCCAATAATGATGCGACAACCACTACGAAGAATACTGCGAAGGTAATCAACGTATTGGCCAACGACACCCCGAACCCAGGCGGCGAAACCGATACCGTGACGATCAGCGTCGCGACCGGAAATCAGCCCGCCCATGGCACCGTGACCGTCGTGAACAACGTCGTCACGTATACTCCTGCCACGGACTATGTCGGTGCGGACTCTTTTGTCTACACGCTCAGCGATGGTCAAGGTGGAACAGACACGGCCACCGTGTCGATCACCGTCACGGACAATGTTGTGGCCACCTCGAAGATTGGCGGTCAGGTCTTTTTGGATTCGATCACCAACTTGGCGGACGTTGTCCTCCACGATGCCACTCCGATTCAAAATGGAACTTATGACGCGGGTGAAACCACCCTCGTTGGAGTGCGGGTCCATCTCGTCGGCGTCGGTAGTGGACAAGGTCAAGGCACTGATCTCACCGTGGTCACCGATCGCGAAGGCCGGTACATGTTTGAGAACGTCCCAGCAGGAAACTACGAAGTTCGCTACGACTTGCCTGCTGGAATGGTCATCGCCGGTGAAGGTGAGGACGGAGTGATCCCAGTCACCATTCCTGCTGGCTCGAACACATCCACGACGGTCACTGCCGACTTCATCATCCAAGATTTGGGCGATGAGTACTACGCGGGACGGAATATCCTGACCACCGACCCGAATCGTGAAGATCTACCGCCAACGATCACGATCGGCGAGACCTCCACCTTCTTCTATAGTGAATCTAACAATTCGCTGACGCAGAACGCCGTGTTTGTCGGTCGAGACTTTGGCAGTGCCAAGTACGTCGAATTGCTGATGAATCAAAACCGCGACGAAGCGTTGTTGGTCATCGTCCATGATGATCTTCGTGTTCAATCAGCCACCGTCGACGCCGACCACTTGGCGGTACTCGATAGCGGCACCGATGTTCGCGTCGATCTGTACGGTGGCACCAACGACTTCGTATTCACCGATGTCGATGCCATCAGTGATATCACGGATCTGTATCCTGAATACGAGGGCGCGATTGAGGATCTGCTGAATAGTTTCTAAAGCAACCGGAACCCTCTCTGGATTGCTCATCATCGCCGCTCGGGTTTCCACCTGAGCGGCGATTTTTTTTGGCTCATCCGACGGAAGCGTACTTTTTGCGTGAAGGAACTCGTGAGAGTCGCACAGCATAAGGTGGTTGGTGGATTTTCCGAGGCATGACGGTGGCATCCAAAATGCTGTCGCCTCGACTTAAAAAAGGGCTGACGGCAAGCACGGCCCACCGTCAGACGAGAAACACACTTGGCGTAAGAGCGACCGCGATATCCCTCGGTAGGCCCGCGTCCCCGCAGAGCCTACTTCGAATGGCGTGGACTTAGGGCTTTTCTGCCGGTTTCACGGGCTCGACCGTGATCCGCTTGGCTCGGCTGGGGCGAGGTTTTTTCATCTTGGGATATTTTGATTGATTTCGGCGTTTGAGCTCGCGAGGCTCTTCGCGACCGGGTCGATCTCGGACCAACCGGGAAGTTGCCGACAGCACGATCCACATCAGATCGTCGGACGTTTCAAGTTCGTCGCTGAAGTATATCCAAGCATCGCGGGAACGAGAAAAGCTGACTTCACGCGGATGTATTTCCAGGACCGCAGCAGCGTCGTTGGTCAGTGAGCGTACCAAGTTATAAGCCAGCACTCCGACCGCTATTTCGCGGTCAAGGTTTTCGGGAGTATGGCAGCGTAGATCACAAAATCCCATCGTGGTCTTCCAGCAAGCAATGTCCGTTTCAACGTCCCATCGCAGACCATAGAGTTCTGCGATTTCGTCAGCGCTGAAACGCTTCGAGTCAACCAGTGTGGTAACAATCGTAAGCTCTTCGGTGCGACCAGTCAGACGGTATCGAATGCAGCGATACTGGATGGATTCAGGTAATTGCTGCCACTGCTCGGGTGTAAACCGGTTCTTGTTATTCTTCGGTTTCTTCAACGTAATTGTCTTCTCGTCGAGCACTTCGCAGACGCCCTCAAAGGGTGAATTGCGACAGCCCTTGATCCCGCAAACCAGTTCAACACCTCGGCGATTCAGTAGCACCAAATCATAAAACGATTCAAAGTTGCTATCCGCGACGACGATATCGCCGGCTACGAAATCACCGTGTTTTTCGCGGAAAAGGCTAACCTCGCCGGTCAGTTTCCCCTTCATTGCTGCGGTGTTGTAATTGACAATGCAGCCGGTCGCCAAGCAAGTCGTCACCACGCAGCGCACTTGAGGAAAGCCAAGCCCTTCTTTTTGAGTCGAAGGCTGAGGATAGACTTCTTGATTGGCCTGCGTATCAGGTGCGCGAAATACCAAACCATCGACCAAGTAGACATTCAGCCCGTGCCATTTCCCCTGCGTAGGGGCTTTCCCGCGAAGTAAATCGACAATGCGTTTGCCAAGTCGATCGATCAGTTCAACGGTGAGCTTTGCCCTCGCCTTGCAGTAGGCCGAAGCATCTTCGCAGCAGGGCGACTGGCCTCGCCGTTTTCGCTCACGATTGAACTTCGTGAGGACGGTCGAACAGGCATCTCCGCGACTGAGGCACTGCGAAACGAACACGCCGAGTGTGATCGCCGGGGTGAACTCCCGCTCACGGAACTTGATTCCAAGTTCATCACATAGCTGATGGACATCGTCGTCACTGAAGATTTCGGTTAGCCGGACTTGATCGAGTTGGATCAAATTGTCAATCCGCTGGACCACCTCCTGTGGATTGAGGGCCCGACGCAATTCGGCTCTGCGATTGGTATCGACAGGGGCTCCTCGGGTTGGCAGAATCATCGACGGCATCCTTGCTTGTGTTGAGATTTTTTTGACGAAAAACCACGATGCAACAAGGGTGCCTTTTTTCGCTAGCTCAAATTTGTTTCACGCGAGATCCGCCTTAAGTCCACGCCATTCGAGCCTACTTCCGTTTCTCCCGGCACGTCTAGAATAGGGGTTCACTCTGCACGATGCAAACATAGGGATGCCGCCGCCATGCCTTGAAAATCTACCACTCTGGGGCAAGCACTGAAAAACCGTATGTCTGTGATTTTCTTAGTTTTTGCGAACGGCGCACGCTTCCGTCGGATGATCCTTTTTTTGTTGATGTTGCAAACCTGAAGTTCACAACCCACCGCCAATGCCATCGGCTGCACCGACACCCGCACCGACGAGAATCCAGCGTGCACCCTCTCGGATGAAGAACCGAGCGGCTTCTTCGCGGAACGTTTCAACCGTTTGCAATCGTACGATAGGATGATCGAGCCGGCCGAGCAGCCGGACGACCAAGGTACGATCCCGTAGGAGATTGGAGATGTCGAGAATCACCGAGCCGGGCAACAGTGTTCGGAGCGCATACTGTTGAGCCAATCGCTGCACGTCGTACGCGACGTCGCCGTAGTCACCCGTTGCAATCAGTGCTTCCATGTCCATTCGTTGGCTTTTTAAGTAAATGCGTCCATCGGCGCGAATCAATGCGGCATCGGAACCCAGCCAGAATTCGTCCATGGTCAAGACACCGTTGCCGATCACCCCCCGCGCCTCACCGACGTCGAATTTCTCGGTCGCCAGCGAAACGGGACCGAGCCATTGTCCCACACCGATGATACCCGGGAGAGAACTTCCGCGCGTCTCACCCAGTTGAAAGCGAAACCGACCGGCCACATCGTCGATCGAACGCACCGATCTTCCGCCCAGGGTCAATTCCCCCGTAATCTCGCCTGTTGCTACCTTGGTCGCCTGGCCCACCTGCTCACTCAAGCGGAAGAAGTCGACACGCCGCGTCTTCCAGCGACTCGAAAGATTTACTCCGCGGACGCTGGGATTGGCCGAGGAAACGGCCAATTCCCCTTCGAGTGATCCACCACCGACACTCCCTGCAATGGTCGGAAGGCGTAGGTTCCATCGTCTCGTCGCTAGGTCGGCGTCGAGATGGAGACCGCTGTGAGCCGTTCCCAGCCCGATGTCCATCAGCACGAGGTCGCGAACGACGACGTTCCCGCGCACGCGCAGCGCCGAACCGAAGCCGCTCACACGCAGTGCTCCGGTGCCCACGCCACCAATCTGGTCACTGATCATGGGCGCGAAAAACAGTCCCCGCGTCAGGTCGATCCGATCGAGGCGGGCAGTAAGGTCGGTTCGCACGTGCAAACCATCGTCACGCTGCTCGAGCGCGAGCTGCCCGTTCGTCCGGACGGTTCCACCGGCATAGTCACCGACGAGAGAATCGATTGTGAGGTCGCGCCCGTTGAAGCTACCTCGCGCTGACGTTTTCCTCGACAGCAGCGTCGTTTGATATCGTACGTCGGACACGTTCATATCAAATCGCGTCTGCGCTCCGACACTGCCGAGATTTGGCAGCGAGATGTCACTCATTGTGCCGGAGAGTTTTCCACTGAGGTTCGATCGGTCCACTCCTGCGAGCAGCAGTAAGGACGCAATTGAGAGATTATTCAGCTCAACTTCGTTTTTATGCAGTCTTCCGATCACATCGGACCAACGATCGTCCGCATTCGTCGTAGCAGCCATATTGACGCGAACTGTTCCGTCCAAAACATTCCCGTCGCCGCGTAAAGTGAGTTCGCCTTGCTTGGCTGACACCGCGAGATTGATTTCGCCGAGCGACTCGTCTGCCAACCGCATATCTTCGACCTTCAAATTCGCAGACCCTTGGTGCGCGGCTGGTTGATTGAGTGAGGCGACAGGCACCGCCCAATCGATGTCTCCCGAAAGTGACGCCGTGAACTCCGGCGGGGTCGGTACGGCAACGGGCAAACGTATCAGCGGGCGGAGCTGCGAGAAGTTCAGCTTGGCAATTAACGCGTCCTCTCCGCCCGAAGGGATGGTGGCGGAGCCTTGCAGCCGTCCTCCGAACACTTCCGCGTTCAGGGAGTTGATCGTCACCGCATCGGATTGAACCTGATAATTGCAGGTCAACTCGCGTATCCTGACGGAACTCGGCAGTTGGTCGGCGGGACGTTTGGGAATAATGTTTAGCTGCGTCGGTGTCAGCTCGACACGATGTTCCAAGACACCCAAGTCCAGACCTGCGACGCGCAGACCCGGCGATGCGACGGAGGCGCGGAGGTCCCACTGGCTCTCGGACACGGTGTCAGCGAATTCCCCTTTGCCAGTTCCTTGAAAGTCGAGCTTGCCTTCCACCCAAGTGAACGCCGAGGGATTTGATTCTGTCGCACCCGCGGATTGCACCAAAGCGGCAACAGCTTGCGTGGGTACGTCATCACCCGCCACTTCGAACTGAAATGGGCCGCTGCGGTCGAGCGGAATCGTGGCCGTCCCGGTTAGCCGGATTGTTTCAGCGGCGGAGTCCGTCGCGGTGAGTTCCAACCGCTTCAGGTTCAGTGTGCCGGAGTCGATGGAAACGTCTTGAATATTCAGCGATGCGGGGGGCAATCCGCGAAGTTTCAACGCTTCTCCGTTGACATTGCCAGTCAACTGATAGGTTTCCACTTGAGAGATGGAATCGAGCGGGGCACTGAACTTCACGTTACCCGATACCGTGCCCGATTCGACCAGCGTGTTGGGTGAGTTTTGGCCGATCTTCATCACCAGGTCCGTGATCGGACCCAGTGCGATGTTTTGAATTTGGAGGTCTGCCACCACATCACCTCGCGGCACGAGCATCGCCGTACCCGATCCATCGATCAAACCGGCTTCTTGCGAGTCAGCGGTGACCAGGCTCGAATGCAGGTTGTTCAGCGTTACCTTGCCATCGCGATAATTCACATCGGCGTTCAGGCTATCGAAGCGAACATTGTCCACACGCAGCGAAGGGCTTTTCAGGGTACCGTCGAATCGATAGGCGGCCGCGTTGCCAAGGGAGGTCCAGGGCACGCCGACTTCGAATCGCACGGACACCTTCCCGTCCAAGGGCACGCCCAGCTCAATGCCGATTCTCGCCAATCGAGAGGCGAGTTTTGCAGCGTCGATATCGTCAAAGGACCACTGCGTCGACCACAGCCGAGGCTGTGGAGGGGGGGCGCAGGCTGGTCCTGAGCCGAACAGCGGCTGGCGGGGAATGCGAAAGATAAACAGAACAGGACGGTAAGGATGGAGCGAATCATCGGCGAACTTTCGGTGAGAAACGAATCTTCTCTAACGATCATAGTCAACCTAATCTTTAACACTGCTCTGCGTACAGCGGAAAAGAATCATTAACCCAGTAAGGGAGTCCCACTCATTCTGCTCTTTCGACAAAATGTCAAAATTTGTTAAAGCCGGTTCATCCAAGCGAATGCGAAGATGTTTCGTGCCGCTCGAGCCCACTCGATTGATCGATCGGAAACATCCCGATGATGTTGAAATCTCAAAATCCAGCCCATCCGCTGCTGCGCCCCCTTGCCGCTCAGCAACTCAATTTTGCGTGCGCTCTCGTTTTCAGCTGCATCTCCATGCTGCTGCTCGCAACGGGTTGTCGGCAGGCTGGCGCGCCCGCCAACAGTGCCGGGATGGCTCCGATCAGTGCAATGCCCGGACAAGCCCCCATGACGGGACCGACCTTGCCGGCACTTGGACCCTTTGGCGCCTCCGCCCGCGTACCCCCTCCGGCAACGGGTTCGTACGGTAGCCCCAGCATTCAGTCGGCCGGCACGAGTGCCGTGCCCGCCAATTATGCGCCAGCCAATATTGCGCCGATGTCATACGCTGAATCCAGCGGCGGCAATAGCGTCGCGGTCGCAGGCGGATTCGGCAATCAACAGAACGCCCCGAACGGTGCTCCCGGAGGTTCGTCATGGCAGGAAATGAGCACCTACCCGGGTCCACCGACCAATCCCCAGATGGACCTATCTCAAAATAACTCACGCGGTGTGCGAAGTGGCGGGATGCCAGTCAACGATTTGACCGGAGCCCCGCCTCCACCCGGCTACTCCGCCCCCTTCGAATACGGCAATCCGATGGCCGCTTCCAACACACAGAGTTACGCGCCGCAGACGGGACAATATCCCGCCACCTCGCTGATGCCGATGCCAAACATACGCTCAGATACCTGGGGGCCACTGCCGGCGAGTCCATCGGTGCCTGTGAACCCCACGGCGCCGCCAGCGAGCATGCCGAGCACCTCCGCACCCATTTCAGGCGGTGGCTTCGTCGATGCATCACCCGCTGCAAATCAGCCGTCCATGTCCACCGCCAATCGACCCGTCCAGTGGCAATCGCCGAGGCGGTAGGCGTTCTCACGCGACCAACGGGGCTAATCGTCTCGCCCGATGATCGTCTTTTCCACGTTGACGTCGAAGGACGAACAATCGTTAAACCAAAACATAAATAAGCAACCTCGGCTCGCCAACTGAAATTGATTCAAAATTGCCCTGGCTGAGTGCTACTCGGCCGGCCAGCCGGGGAGATCGAATTTTTTGATCGTGTTGGCAGTGTGTTCTTGATAGTGCTTGTCCATTTGAACTAACAATGCACGCAGTGACGGCCACCGACTGCCGGGGGCCTTATCCTCTACGCTAATGCCGTCGAGTAGATATGCGAACCGACGGCAGAACATACTAACCCGCTGCATCTGACGAGCTTCTTCGGCACCGTTCCAATCCGAGTGAGCAAACTGATAGTCCGCTGGCATCTGTTTGGGATTCAAATTCAAGACCGGGATCTCCGGGTCAATCGCATGGTAGATCTGGGAGAAGAATTGGAGCTGACGTCCCATCATGTGCTCCGCATTCCAGCGTGGCGTATGAGTGCCGTTGGCTGGTTGGAAGTTCAGCTGGGCCACCGAGAGCTCGCCGAACACCTTTTGAGAGTCACTACACGCTTTCTCCATGCTATCAAACAAACTGGCGAGCGAGTCGGGCATCTTCCAGGCTGTGTGATTGAGCTGGATTGTTTGAGCTGGAACGCCATGCTCGTCGGAAGCCGAGACGGCAAGCGTGTTGTGATTAACAACATCGCCGCCATCGGTTGTTGAATCGGATATTACCAAAGGAACGACGAAACGAGGATGCAGCGATTGCTGGAGCGACGCCAGCGGCTCATCAGTCAACTGCTCTGCAGTCGCGTCCAATACCACGAGCACATCGACGTCATTGTCGTTCGACCTCTGTGACGCCTCGAATTGACGCGTTGCGACAATCACGCAAACCCCGTCGACATTAATCTCAATCGCGTGCTCGTCAATGGATTTGACGAACAATGCGTTCGGATCGTCAGCTCGAAATTTACTGGCTGTTATCCAACGAGGTTTTGCTTGATTGGGTAGACGCGAGATCACATGATCGGTCGCGCTTGCAAGGTCCACTACCTGATCAGCCTTTACGGATACCCGAGCGTCTGGCGTTTCGTCCGAACGGACAACCAAGTGGAGTCCCCACTGGGTTTCAATTGAGATGACACCCGCTTCCCAGGCTCGAACCGCAAGTGGATCTCCTTCAGCAGCGCACAGTAGAGAGGCAGGGATCAATACGAGTAGTGGGCTTAAGAAATGCCTCATCATGAGCGATCCCCGGATTCGCGTTTCGAGAAATTGTGTTTTCGATCAGCGATCTATTCTAGCGGCTCGTGGACGAGTCATGCAGACATGCTCGTCAATTGCTGCCCTCCATCAGCTACTGCCAGGATCGATGTTACTTCGTAGCGATTGCTGCTCAGCTCTCCGAGCAGGCCGTGTGCATGAGGTGCGCTGTTCGCTAACAGCTCGGGGAGTTGCGCGACAATGGGGCGAAGCCGCTTTAGGGCGTGAGCGTTTTCCCTTTGACGCTCACTGCTTTGGGTCGCTGAACATTCTTTGCCAGCCCGCACATTTCGAATAGGCGAATGATCCCCCACGACATGTCGAACTCGTACCAGCGGTGGCCGTGACGGGCGGCGCGGGGGGCAGCGTGGTGGTTGTTGTGCCAGCCCTCACCGTGACTGATTAGTGCCACCAGCCAATTATTGGTGCTGTGGTCTCGGGTTTCATAACTGCGATAACCAAAGACGTGGCTCAGCGAGTTAACCGACCAGGTCCCGTGTAGCACAAAGACGGTGCGAACGGCGACGGCCCACACGGCCCAGCTCAAGTAATATCTTCCCGCCTCGGACCAATCCCCGCCGCTGACGATCAATCCGAACAGGCCGCCGATCAACGAAATGACGATCGCGTGAGCAAGAAACACGAAGAACCATCCGTCTTTGCGTTCGAGTTTTAAATAAAACGGATCACGCAACAGATCGCGAACGTAGCGTTCGTAGTGACTCGTCCGGTCGAGATCGCGGTGCCGGCATACGACCCAGCCCATGTGTCCCCACAGGAAACTGGCGAGTGGCGAGTGCGGATCGGGTTGGTGATCGGAATGTTGATGGTGCATCCGGTGAATTGCCACCCATCGCGCCGGACTGTCCTGCATGTTGCACATGCCCAGCACCGCGAGGGAGTGCTCGAGCCACTGAGGGCACGTGAACCCGCGATGGGTCAGCAACCGGTGGTAGCCGATCGTGATGCCCATCATCCCGAACACAAAGTGTCCCGCGATCGCCGCAATCAGGCCCGACCACGTGAACAGATAGCTAAAAAACGGGGGCAGGAATGCCAGCAACGCGACGACATGCACGATCGTCAGCACGATCAAATATTTCCACATGATCTGCATCGGCACAGTTGCCTCAGGGCGAGGCAGCCGCTGCGGATCGTGACCGGCCAGCGAGCCTTCGTCCTTGTAGAGCAGTTCGTCACCCATCGGATCGTACTGGGCAGCGGCCAGGTCACCGACGGACGACCCCCGCACGCCAGATTTTTCGCTCGGGCGGGAGTGAGTGGGCGGCAATTCAGTGGTCGACATCGGCAGTCTCGAACGCGAGTAGACGAGTTAAAATGGCAGTTTTAGCGAAACGCGGTATTTTTCGCGTTTTCGTACCATCCCAATCTAGTCATCGGCAGCCACGAGGTCGAATCGAATTCAATTTCCCAATGGACGAAATATCCGCCCAATGGTCATGAGGGGGTGGGACGCTGCTCAGCTCATCCAGGTCGGCAGATCACCAGCGGCGGGCAATTCAATCAATTTCGTTTGCTTGATCGCGTCGATACCCATCAGTTCCTGCGTGACTGAATCAGGCACATCCCCATCGACGCTCAGTACCCCGATCGCATCGCCGCCCGGAGTATTGCCTTCCCGACCGACCGCCATCTGAGCGATATTGACGCCGTTTTTTCCGAAGACGGTGCCGACACTGCCAATAATGCCGGGGACATCCTTGTGAGCGAAGATGAATAGTCGCCCGTCCAGGAACGATTCGAGCCGGTAGCCATCGAGTAAGATCAATCGCGGCATGCCGTGACCGAGTACGGCGGCTCCGGCGCTGACCGTTTTTCCGCCGCCGGACACTTCCGCGACAATGCTGCTGGTGAATGCGCTCTGATCTCCGTTGTGCTCGATGCTCAGTTCAATCCCACGCTCTTTGAGCAGCATCTCCGAGTTAATCACGTTGACATCTTCGACAACCCGTTCGAGCAGCCCGGCGCAGAACGCATTGGTGAGCACGCGAGTGTCCTTGCCCGCGACGTCACCGCGATAGACCAAGCGAATCTGATCGATTCCGCCCCCGTGCCACTGATGCAACAACAATCCGAGTCGGTGAGCGATGTTCAGATAGCTCCGCAGTTCGCTGAGCGTTTTGGGGTCCAAGGAAGCAACATTGACGCTGTGCCGGATCTCGCCAGTTTGCAGATAATTGATCAACAGGTGGATGCCTTCCACAGCGACCTGAGTTTGGGCTTCCTCCGTGCTCGCACCCAGGTGCGGTGTGCAGCAGGTCCCCGGCATCTGGAACAGCGGGCTATCCGTACACGGTTCGTTCTCATAGACGTCCAACGCCACCCCGCCAAGCTTGCCGCTTTCGAGTCCCGCCACCAGTGCGGCTTCGTCATAGATACCACCGCGAGCGACATTGACCACCCGCAGCCCCGGTTTGATTTTGTCGAGCTGAGCCATCCCGATGAGACCTTTCGTTTCGGGCGTCAGTGGCGTGTGCACAGTGAGGTAGTCGATTTGCGGCAGCATCTCGTCGACCGTTTCGACGCGTTTGACCTTCAACGATTCGGCTTGATCGTCCGTCAAGAACGGGTCAAACGCGATCACCTTCATGTCGAACGCGCGAGCCCGGGCGGCGACTTCGCGTCCAATCCGCCCCATGCCCACCACGCCGAGTGTTTTGCCCGCGAGTTGTGTGCCCATGTAGGCTTTGCGATCCCAGCGACCCTCGACCAAGCTCTGATGGGCGGGAGCAATGTTGCGGCTCAGGGCGAGCATCATCGCGAAGGTATGCTCGGCGGTGGAAACCGTGTTGCCCGCCGGCGTGTTCATGACGACGATCCCGCGACGCGTGGCCGCCGATTTGTCGATGTTGTCCGTGCCGACACCCGCCCGCACCAATGCTCGCATGCGGGTGTTGCCTTCGAGCGATTCAGGCGTGATCTTCACACCGCTGCGAAGAATCGCGCCGTCGAACTCGTTCAGCGATTTGCGTAAATCTTCACCTTGCAATTTCGTGCGGATTTCGTACTCGATACCCGGAGCGGCTTCGAGTAGGTCAATGCCTTCTTGGGCGATATCGTCGAGGACTAGAATGCGATGCATGGGGTTTCTAAGTGGTGGAGTCGGGGGTGGGTTGATTGATTGGCCGGTGGGCTCGTCGCCTTTCGCTCCGCGAAAGCAGCGTGCCACGCAACTTTCGCGGAGCGAAAGGCGACCATTAAAATCGGCTCGATGATTAGCCGTTGGCAGCGGCGAAGTCGGTCATGAATTGCCCGAGCGTTTCAACGCCTTCACGAGGCATGGCGTTGTAGATGCTCGCCCGGATGCCGCCGACGCTGCGGTGGCCTTTGAGCGATGCCAAACGATGCTTCGCCGCTTCAGAAATGAACTTGGACGTCAGGTCGTCCGACGGCAAATTGAAGGTGACATTCATGAGCGAGCGGCACTCGGGCCGGGCATGGCCGCGATAAAAACCGTTGCTCTGGTCAATGATGTTGTACAGCGAATCCGACTTTTCGCGATTGATCTTTTCCATCGCCGCCAAACCACCGATGTCATCGCGCAACCATCGGGCGACCTTGCCGAGTACGTAGATGGCGAATGTAGGTGGTGTGTTCCATTCCGAATCATTCTCGTCATGGTTTTTGTAGTATAGGTAACCGGGAATGTTGGGATCGGCACGCTCGATCAACTCTTTTCGCATCACGACCATGGTGACACCTGCAGGACCAGCATTCTTTTGAGCACATGCGTAGACCAAGCCATATTTGTCGATGGGCAGTGGACGGCAGAGAAAATCGCTCGACGCATCACTGACCAAGGGAACCGAATCAGGGCAGGCGGGTTCGCTATCGAACTGAACACCTTGGATCGTTTCATTGCTGCAATAGTAAAGGTAGGCGGCATCATCGCTCACCGTATAGTCCGCTGCGGTGGGCAGGCGATCGTAATTCGTTGCCTTCGCATCGTAGATCGCGACGGCGTCGCCTTCTTTTTTCGCCTCGGCGATTGCTTTTTTGCCCCACGATCCAGTTAAGAGATATTCAGCCCGCTTACCGCTGCCGCGCAGCAAATTGGCAGCAATCGCGGAAAACTGCAGCGTTGCTCCGCCCTGCATGAACATCACGCTGTAGTCGTCGCTGATGCTCAAGAGGCTGCGGAGTGTGTCCTGAGCGTCATGTAAAATGTCGACAAAAAGCTTGTCGCGATGGCTCATTTCCAATAGCGAGCATCCCGCCCCAGGTAAACAAAGCATCTCATCTTGCACCTCGCGGAGCACCGATTCAGGCAACACGGCTGGTCCGGCGGAGAAGTTGAATACGCGGTCGGTGGCGGTGGCAGCGGAGGGAGCCGAAGCGGTCATGCGAAAACTCTTTTTAGAAAGAGTGAGGGGGGAAGTGGAGACCCAGACGGTTCGAGCCAGGCAATTTGCCCACCCGGCGTCCGGTCGGATTGGATTCTATGCTTCGCACCCCATCTGTGAAAGCCAACGGGAATTCATGTGCCTTCACCGATTGTCGCTCAAGCTCTCCGAGCTGAAAGCGAACGTGAATTGCGCTGCCCACTCACAGCTCGGAGAGCTCAGCGACATTGCGGCGAAGCCGCCTTACTCTTTCCCCACAAATTTCCGGTTCCAGCCCCCGTTAACGTTGATCGTCTGCCCGGTGATGAATCCGGCCTCGGGACCCGTGAGATAGGCCACCGCAGCCGCCACGTCGCTGGGCCGGCCCCAACGATTCATCAATGCCTGGCCGGTCGCGCGGTCGTTCCAGTACTCGCTCGTCGATTTGCCCCACGCCGTTTGGATCCACCCGGGGGCAACTGTATTGACGCGGACGTGCGGCGCAAGGGTTTGGGCGAGACTCTGGGCGAACGCCATTACGGCGGCTTTGACGGGCCCAAACATCATCCCCGCGTCGCCCTCCATCCCCTCAGGTGCTTGATCCCAGCCGATAAAAACCATGGAGGGAGCGGCCGATAAGGATTCGCTGCCGCGCAAGCTGAATTGCTCGGCCATCGCCGGACCAATAATTCGAGAGACCACCGCCGTGCCGCAGAGATCCACGTCGAGTAACCACCGCAGCTTTTCGTCAAACGACCATTTGGAATGTTCTCCCGTCAACACGTCCGCCCCCGCATTGTTGACCCAGATGTCGATGGGTCCGACACGATCGAGCGAGCCGCGAGCGAAGTCTGTCGCCGCCGCAGTGTCGCCCAAATCCGCCGACAGGATCTCGCACTCGATACCCAGGGCATTGATTTCAGTTGCGGTGGCCTCGGCGCCTTGCTGGTTACTGCGGTAGTGAACAATCATTCGGGTCAATGCCTGCGATTTGTGGCGGACGGCATCGCTGGCCAGACGAAGAGCAATCGCACGCCCGATCCCACTGCTGGCGCCAGTCACAACAATTCCTCTCATAAATTAGCTTTGCGTGGGTTGGGATCGAGCAGGCAATAAACGTACGTCAGTCTATCTAGGCTGACAGGGAATGGGTCAGGGTCAGGCTAGACAGCCTAACGTGCTTCCAATAGGTAATCGATATCTCGCACACGAATTCGTTTCACCCCTGCCCGCTCCATTTCAAGCATTGCTTGCTCGCAGTCACCGCGTTTCAGCTCAACACCTCGACACGCGTCTTCGATCACGTACGCTGTGAAACCTGACTGAACCGCATCGATTGCAGTGGCTCGAACACAGTAATCCGTCGCCAGTCCCATCACGTATACGTTTTCGACACCCATGCGTTGCAGGTACTCGCTTAGTCCTGTCGAAACGACTCCACCGTTGTCAAAGAATCCACTGTAGCTGTCTCGCCTGCGATCGGTCCCCTTGGGGAACGTCTCGCTGATCTCCGCGACATTGAGTTCCCTCGAAAATTCGCTGCCCCATGTTCCTTCAACGCAGTGAACCGGCCAAAGGACTTGAGGCATCCCATCGACTTCGACCCAGTCACCGACTGACCTGCCAGGATGCGCGGATGCGAAACTCAGATGGTTCGCGGGATGATAATCCTGCGTCGCGACGATGATGGCGAAGTGCGGCATCAATTGATTTGCGATCGCAACGACATCATCGCCATTGGGCACCGCGAGTGCGCCACCTGGAAGAAAGTCGTTTTGCAGATCCACTAAAATCAAGGCGTTCATGTTCGCTCCCGAGCCTGCTGGATCATATTGGCTTTCAAGTCAAACAGACCACTCTCCAGTCCCACGGGATACTCGTGAGGATTCTCAAAACGCTGGACCGCCGAAGGGGTGCGGCTGAGGTGATCGCGCACCCGCTCTCGGATTGAATCCAGGCTCGGAGACTCGCCGATGAATTGGCCACGACGGAACACGGGCTGCAAGAGGTCTGTAAACGGGGTGCCGGCGACAAACACTTTTTGACGGTGCCGGTCGGCCGGGTCGAGCATGGTGACATCGACCTCGCGATTGCAAAACGATAACTCATCATAAATCATATCGCCACGATGTTCGGTGACATGTTGAGACCCGTGTTCGGCGGTTCGCTCAAACCGACGAACTTGCAGAATACCAGGGTTGCTAACCTTGAGGGTCTGCTCGGAAAGCTTGATGCGATGCTGCCAGTTACCATTTTCATCACGAATCGCACCAAGTTTGTAAACACCTCCCAGGGCCGGTTGATCGTAGGCGGTGACAAGTTTCGTGCCCACGCCCCATGTATCGATACGAGCACCCTGCAGTTTCAAGCTCGTGATCAATCGCTCGTCGAGATCGTTGCTCGCTACAATGCTGGCGTTTGGAAATCCTGCCTCGTCAAGGATTTTCCGAGCCTCGATACTCAGCCACGCCAAGTCGCCGGAGTCCAGCCGGATACCGAGCATCTCGTGGCCGCCTGCCCGCAGTCGCCGGCCAACCTCGACGGCGCGGCGGACACCGTCAAGGGTGTCGTAGGTGTCAACGAGAAACACACAGTTATTAGGCATGGCATCGGCATACCGATCGAACGCTTCACGCTCGCTCGCAAACGTCATCACCCAGCTATGGGCGTGCGTCCCGACGACGGGAATTCCGAACATGCGGCCCGCCATGACATTCGATGTCGCCGCACATCCGCCGATGAAGGCTGCCCGCGACGCTGTCAGCGCACCATCAATGCCCTGCGCACGTCGCAATCCAAATTCAATCACCCGATCGGTTGGATTTGTCGAAAAGGCACCTGCTGCCGAACAGACGCGTGCCGCTTTCGTGGCAATCAAAGTCTGGAAATTGATCAGGTTGAGCAGCGGCGTTTCGACCAGCTGGCACTGCAAGATCGGACCCGTTACGCGTAGCAATGGTTCCTGCGGATAGACCGTTGTGCCTTCTGCAACAGCATCGAGATCGCAGCTCCAACGGAGTTTTTCCAGATACACGAGAAATCCATCGTCAAAGAGTGGCTGCTGATCGGCACCCCTCAGCGTTCCCAGGTAGTTCAGGTCCTCGCATTCAAATTGCAGCGTCTCCAGGTAGTCGACTGCCGTTTGCAATCCACACGCGATCGAATAGCCACCGTCGAACGGGGCTTTGCGAAAAAAAAGGTGGAACACGGCCTCTCGCTCTGCCAGGCCGTTCTTCCAATAACCGTAGGCCATTGTCAACTGATAAAGATCCGTCAACAGGGCCAGCGAAGGTCGATAGAGTTCGTTGAGTCGGGCCATGGCGGTCGATGCAGTTGGAGGCGAGCAGTCGATTCGTTTCGGACGTTACGTCAGGCTTTCTAACATAGCGAAGAGTGGTTTCATGTCAGCCTAAAAAACGGGGGTGCTGAAAGATTTGCTAGCAAACACGACGGACCTTCGCGACCATTTTTTGATTGCCGCGCACCATTCGAATCCCCTAGACTAGGGTGACGTCAGGGCTTTTTCTCCGTCCGGGATGCGATGTGAGTCGAAATCAACCAACACTTGGTCCGCTACACAATGCGGTCGTTGACACGCTGCTCGTGGTGGCAGCGTTCGCTGTTGTTGTGGGCGAACCGACCAAGAGCCAGCGCAATCCCGAGCACGCTGCTGAACCCAGCGTGAGAGGCGGTGGGCGGAGTGGACCGTTGATGAAACTGCGATTGAACGACGCGACGGAAGAAGAACTCGGGTTGCTTCCCCAGATTGGCCCTAAAATGGCTGATCGCATCGTACGCTTCCGCACTAAAAACACCGCCATCCGCAGCTGGGCGGATTTTGAGCAGATCTCGGGCATGGGGCCATCGACGATCCACACGATTCAGCCCTGGTGTTCGATCGAGCCGCTCACCGAAGATCTCGCCGGCAATCATTGACCAACCGGCTCGACCGATGGTAGGATCTTATTGGACTGCCGCTCAGCTCTCCGAGCTGAAAGCGATACGTGAGGTGCCCTGACCGCTATCAGCTCGGAGAGCTGAGCGACATTGCGGCGAAGCCGTCTTGGAGACATTGCGGCGAAGCCGGCTTGAGAAGTTGCCCATCTATTTGTTATTGGACTGGTGAAATGGCATTAGCCGAAGACAAGGTTCGCGAAGCTCTCAAAGAGGTGATCGACCCTGAATTGTACGTCAATATCGTTGACCTTGGATTGGTCTACGTCGTCGCGGTAGGCGATGAAAAAGAGGATGGCCGCCATGATGTGAACGTCGAGATGACGCTGACCAGTCCCATGTGTCCCGCCGGACCGCAATTGGTCGCGGGAACGAAGGCAGCGGCTGAATCGCTCGCCGAAGTCGATGTCTGTGAAGTCAAAGTGGTCATGGAGCCGGCGTGGTCGCCCGACTGCATGACCGAGGAAGCCCGCGACCACTTGGGCATCTTTTAGCATGGCGGGGGCGATCGTGGCGGGTGACGCCGAAAGCCTGCTGCGACACCTGCTCGAGTTTCGCGTAGCGTACCAGGAAACCGATGGTCAGCGGCGAGTGCATCACGCGAACTATCTCAATTACTTCGAACGCGGTCGTGTTGAGATGCTCCGCAGCATCGGCCACGATTATAAAGCGATCGAGGACAGTGGCCGCATGCTGGTCGTGACGGAGATGAATGTCCGCTATCACGCCCCCGCCGACTTTGACGATTTGTTAACAGTCACCACCGATGTATTGGAGGTCCGAAAGGTCCGCATGCGACATCGCTACCGCATCCACCGCGGCGAAACGCTGCTGGTGGAAGCCGACTCTGTGATCGCCTGTTTAGATCGCAGTGGCAAACCTGCCCGGCTACCCGATTTGACGAATGGAAGGCGGCAAAGGCGTCTTCCAATTGCTTTCGCTAGCAAGATTTAGCCACCCGTGATCGATCGGAAGGCTCGAATTCGCGCCCGCGGCGCTAATCCCTGCGTGTCGATGGGATCCTCCAGTACGTAGCTGCCGACATTGTCCGCTTGATCGATCGCATCAATCCGCAAATAGATCTGACGTGGCAATTGCGGATCAGCTGGCCACACGTAGCTACCGGTATCGCGAAGTCCCGCTGCAATGGTCGTCCAGGGTCCGCTGACTGAATCGCTAAACGACAACGTGATGGGACGCGAAGTGAGGTATTGGTCTTCGCAAGTGTACGCGATAATGAGTGATCCGGCCTGATCACCGACCCCGTACTTGGCCCCGGTGAGGCCGACCTCGGGAAGTGTCTCGTCGACAACGACGACAATATCCGGCGCATCGCCTGGTAGAGGTCGTGGGCTGGAGAGCCCGTTGGAGGCGACGACGACGATCTGAAATCCAAAAATCCCCTCGCCGCTGGTGCTCTCTGTGCCGGTTTCAATATCGAACGGGCTGAGATTATCCGGATCATCGCCCCACTTCTTCCAGGTTTGGCCACCGTCGGTGGTTCCGTACAGTTCGATGCCATCGACGCCCCGACCGCCGATCGCTTCAATTTCGTAGTCCAAGCTGAACTGATGGCTGAGACTGTAACGCACGACCGCCCGCTGTGATAATCGCTCGAGGTCGAGTGCGTTGGCAGCACTGACAGGCGGACGGCGCGACTCGCGAGCGGAGGTCGGCGTTGGGTCGGCCGGCGGCAGGTTGCTTGGGTTGACTGGGCGCAGGTTGGGCGCGGTGCTGAACCGGCGACTCGGGCCGTGCGAACGGTTGGAGTCGATCGGTGACCACGGCGACAGCGTCTTTTCGTTTGACGCGGACCCTTCCACAGTTTTCGGCACTTCGGGTTGATTGAGCTGAGACGGTTCGGGAGGTTCGCCCGCAGGAGTGGGAATGGTCTCGGTGAAAAAGGGCGTTTGTGGCTTCAGATCGTCCGACTGAGACGCTGAAGCGTTTCCATTTGCCGCGTCGCTCGTCGTTCCTGTCGCGGGAGCACTCAGTATTTTTGGCTGGGCGGCCTCCGACGGAGCATGCGGCGTGTTGGCGGGAGTGTCCAGTGGCCGCATCGCTTGGAGGGGCGTCTCGGGCCTGCCAGTCGGTGACGTCAGTGATTCCGGCGCCGTCGCCTCCGCCTCAACATTCGACTCCGCCTCAACATTCGTCAATGAATTCCCCGTTTTTGGGGATGAGCGTCCAAAGTCATTGCTGATTTGATCCGCGGTCGAGGGGGGGGGCAGTGCGGGCGAGTTGCCCGCGAGGGTTGAGTTGCCTGGACCCGTGGACTGATCAAGATTTGGATAGGTCGACGGACCGGCCGCCGGGCCGCCGAGACCGAAAACGCTGCCAAAACCGAGAGGTCCCGAGGCAAACCGTGTCGTCGCAGTCGTCGCAATGCGTGGCTTTTGAATGCGGTCTTTCACGACGATTGTTTCGTTGCCCGCTGCATCGATCACGCGTAGCCGCAGTGACAATTGCCGCCAGGACTCGGCAGGTTCGAATGCAAATTTGCCCCCTTCTGCCGTTCGCTCAACAGTGACTGTTTGCCACTGTTGATTCGTGTCCGTGACGTAATAGGCGGTCATTTGCGATGGTTCGGTCGCGTCGTCGACTGCGAAGGTAGCCGTCAGCTTGCCGTCGGCATCGGCATCCGCAGTCAGCTCCACGACTGGGTTCGTCGTATCGACGATCACCTTCAATTCTGCTTCGATTGGCCCGGCGGGGTGCGACCGACCGACCGCATCGATCGTCCGGATGGCGAACCAAAACGTGCCGTCGGGGGTCTTCGAAACTTGGAACTGGCCGACGCCCGGTGCTTGGCGATCGAGCAGCCGCCAGTTTTCGGTTTGGGAACTGGGGTCAGTAGCGTGTTGGGTGGTTGAAACCGGGTCCGCAGCCGATGCCATGTACAACTGAACTTCACGAGGCCGGGCCCCGTCAGTACCGATGTTGAATGGAATCAGGAACGATCCCGACTTCAGCACCACATCGGTGACGTTCTGCGCCGCAGCTCCCTGAGACGCCACCGCGAGCATCCCCAACAGCGCAGGCCCGACCATCCGAAAGCGTTTTCGCAGCAATTGATTTGCAGTTCCTGAACTTCGGTGCTGTTCAAATCGCATGGTTTGGTCAAAATCAGAGAATTACGGTCAGTCGATGCCTCGCTCGATAAGCGTGGCTCGAGAATACACCTTGTCTTGCACTATCGGCATTTCCTCCCTGCGGACTTCAACTTTTGAATCGCGACCATTTTCAAATTCGTTATGACTACGACGTCGTCGTCATCGGTGCTGGCCACGCAGGCACCGAGGCAGCAGCAGCTGCCGCTCGGCTGGGCGCACGCACTGCCCTGCTGACGACGAACCTCGATACCGTGGGGCAAATGTCCTGCAATCCCGCGATCGGCGGTGTTGCCAAAGGCCAGATCGTCCGTGAAGTCGACGCACTGGGTGGGTTGATGGGCGTAGCTATCGACGCTACCGCGATCCAGTTCCGGATGCTCAACTGCCGAAAAGGTCCGGCCATGCACAGCCCGCGGGCTCAAGCCGACAAGAAGGCGTACCAAAACCACATCAAATGGCAGATCGAATGCCAGCCCAACCTGGATCTCCGTCAAGAAACCGTTGAAGACTTGCTCACCGAGCCGGTCTCGTCCGTCGATGCTGATGGCATCGCGACCCAGCGGATCATCGGCGTGAAGGTCCGCGGTGACGCCGTCTATGTCGCGAAAACCGTGATTCTGACAACGGGCACATTCTTGCAAGCCATCATGCACACAGGCGAAGCCCAAAGTGCGGGCGGGCGGGCGGGCGAGGGCACAACAGCGGGCATTAGCGGCGCGCTGCATCGATTGAACTTTGAGCTCGATCGATTCAAGACTGGCACCCCTCCTCGGCTCAACGCGCGAACGATTGATTTTTCGCAGGTCGAACTTCAACCCGGCGACGACGACCCGAAACCGTTCAGCTTTCTCACCGAGTCGATCACCTGCGAACAGATGCCGTGTCACATCGCCCATACCAACGACGCCGTCCATGAGTTGATCCGGCAGAACCTATCACGCGCGCCCATGTACAGTGGCCAGATTGATTCTCGCGGACCACGATACTGTCCGTCCATCGAAGACAAGGTTGTCCGTTTCGCAGATAAATCCAGCCACCAGCTGTTCCTCGAACCCGAGGGCCGACAAACCGCAGAGATCTACGTCAACGGAATTTCGACCAGCTTGCCGCGTGACGTTCAAGACGCGATGTTTCGCTTGATCCCGGGTCTCGAAAACGCGTCGATCATGCGGTACGGCTACGCCGTTGAGTACGATTACTGTCCGCCGACTCAGCTCTGGCCACACCTCGAGTCCAAGCGAGTCGCGGGATTGTTTCTCGCAGGACAGATTAATGGCACGACCGGCTACGAAGAGGCCGCTGGCCAAGGCTTGATCGCGGGACTCAATGCCGCTCGCATTGTCGCAGGGCAATCGACCTGGGTGCCCGCCCGGCAGGATGCCTACCTCGGTGTGCTCGTTGATGATCTCGTGACAATGGGAACCGACGAACCCTACCGGATGTTCACCAGCCGCGCCGAGTATCGATTGCTGCTGCGGCAGGACAATGCGGATCGTCGTTTGACCGCGCAAGCCGACCAACTCGGATTGATTGATCGACAACGACGGCAGAGGTTGGATGAGAAACTCGAACAGATTCGCGTTTGCCGTGAGATCCTCACGTCGGCACGCATTGAAAAAGTATCCGCCGAAGTCTATCTCCGTCGCCCCGAGGTGGCGTGGCCGATGCTGTGCGAGTACGTTCCCGAGCTCAACAAAATCTCGCCCGAAGCCGCCGAGCAGTGCTGCATCGACATCAAGTATGCCGGCTACCTCGATCGCCAACAGATGGACGTCGACAAGCAGCAACGGATGAGCGATAAGCGAATTCCGGTATCGTTCGACTATACACGGATCGGATCGCTGCGCGCCGAAGCACGCGAAAAACTCACCAAGATTCGGCCGCTGAACGTAGGCCAAGCCAAGCGGATCAGCGGGATCACGCCCGCCGACATCGCGTTAGTATTGGCACACTTGGAACACTGAGATTAACTTTTTCGCTTGTCAATCTCAGACTTCATAAACGCCAATCCGTCTTTGGCCAGCGTCAGTTCATCGGTAAACATTCGCCGCCAGATCTTGGTCGCTGCGGCGATTTCGGGAAGAGCCAGCCCGAAGGCTTCGATCACCAACCAACCGTCGTAACCACTGTTGGTGATCGCATCGAAATTTTCTTTCCAGTTGATACCGCCGGTACCGGGTGTACTGCGGTCGTTTTCACTGATGTGGATGTGGAACAGCTTATCGCCGCCCGCATGGATGGCGTCGGTGACACTTTTTTCTTCGATATTACTATGGAACGTGTCGTACATGATGCCGCAGGCAGGGTGATCGACTTCACGCACGAATCGCGCCGAATCCGCATGCGTATTGAGGAAGTAACATTCAAATCGATTAAGAGCCTCGACACCTAATTTGACGCCCACTGAGCCCGCATACTCGGCGGTTGCCCGCATCGACTCGACGCCCCATTGCCACTCTTGCTCGGTCGGCCCGTTGCCACTGAAGATGCCGATCGCGGAATGGTAGGGCCCCACGACGGTCTCCACACCCGCAGCGGCGGCGCAGTCGAGAGCCCGTTTGTTACCCTCGACGCCTCGCTTTCGAACAGCTGGATCGGGCGAGATCGGATTGTCGTCCTCATTGCGAATCATCACGGCGGTCCGCTCCAACCCTATCGAGTCGAGCTGTTTGCCCAAAGCAGCGTAATCCAAGTCGAGGTTGAACATTGGCAGCTCGACACCGTCAAAACCAGCCGCTTTCAGCTGCTCGCAGACTGGTAACATCTTTTCGGTAACTTCGCCTGACCACAACAACAGATTCATGCCATACTTCATCGAATTCTTTTCAACTTTAACTCAGGAGGGGGGAAACAAAATCTTCGCACGATCGTCCTGATAAGCACATCGGCAGATAGGGCGGGACATCATCCCACGTTTGCGAGTCTCTGGGAGGCTCGCGGGTGACAGCATCTCGGATAGACGCTGCTAACGGTGCCGAATCAATTGTGACGACGTGCTTAGCTTACCCGACCACGCAGGAGCGGGCCACTGATGTACCTTGGTTTGCTCCCGATGTCACCTAAGTTTGCTACCCATATCACCGAATATCTAAATAAACTAGCGGCGTGGTGTGAGTGATCCCAGACCGCCATCGATACCGATCACCTGCCCGGTAATCCAGGCCGAGGGCGGTCCGAGCAACCATGCGATAAGCCCAGCGACTTCACTTGGTTCGCCGAGCCGACCCAGTGGATGCATTTTGGCGGATGCCTTCGCGACGGGTTCCGACTCCCACAGACTCCGGGTTAGCTCCGACTTCACCAGTCCGGGAGCGACTGCATTGACGCGAATCCCTCGGCTCGCATACGTTGCCGCCAGCGACACGGTGAGCCCCTCGACGCCAGCCTTTGCAGCCGCAATCGCTTCGTGGTTGGCCAGCCCATGGCGAGCCGCGACGGAGCTGACCAATACAATTGAGCCTCCGTTGCCACCACGCATGACCTTCGCTGCGGCGCGGGCAAGATAGAACGACGAAGTGAGATTGGTCGTCAGTGTCTCGTGCCATTGATCGTCCGAGATCATGTGAGCAGGCTTCAAAAGGAGAGAGCCAATGCAATTCGTGACCCCGTCGAGATCGCCATACCTTTCGGTTGCAGCTAAGACGCAGGCATTAATCGATTCCGCATCGGCGGCAGCAACGGGGCTGACGTCACATTGCAATCGTTCGGCTAGCGGTCTTGCTTTTTCTAAATCACGGACGCCCATCATCACCTGGTGACCATCGGCAATCAAAAGGTTTGCAACGGCCGAGCCAACCGCGCCGGTTCCGCCCAATACAACAAAGGCACCCATCGAATTTCCCCAAATCGCCATGAAAAAACGCCCGAGCGAAATCGCTCGGGCGCTAGAACTTTGAATTTTACAACGCTTCGACTCTAGGGCAGCAGAACGTGATCGATCACGTGGATGACACCGTTGGTCGTCATGATGTCGGCGGCAACGACCGTCGCGTCTCCGACACGTACTTTGCCGTCATTCGATTTGATGGAGAGTTCCTCCCCATTTACGGTTTTGGCAGATGAAAGTTTGGCGGCATCAGCGGCCAGCACTTGGCCGGGCACTACATGATACGTCAAGATTGAAACAAGCTTATCCTTGTTTTCAGGCTTGAGCAGATCGGCGACCGTGCCTTCCGGTAAAGCAGCAAACGCTTCATTGGTTGGTGCGAATACCGTGAAAGGGCCCTTGCCTTGCAAGGTCTCCACCAAGCCTGCTGCTTTCACCGCGGCCACCAATGTGGAGAAGTCTTTGCTTGCCGCAGCAGTGGCGACAATGTCCTTGTCGGCGGGCATCAAAACACTGTCGATCACGTGGATCACACCATTGCTGGTCATGATATCCGCCTTGACGACCTTCGCGTTGTTGATCATCACTCCGTCCTTGCCGGCGCTAATCGCGATTGGCTGACCTTCAACCGTCTTGGCACTGGATAGCTTCGAGGCGGAAGCGGCGGTGACTTTGCCGGAAACCACGTGATACTTCAGAATATCCTGCAGCTTCTTACGGTTTTCCGGTTTCAGAAGAGTTTCGACGGTTCCCGACGGCAACTTCGCGAAAGCGGCGTCGGTCGGAGCGAATACCGTGAAGGGGCCGTCACTCTTGAGTGTATCGACCAAACCGGCGGCTTTTACTGCGGCGACCAGGGTCGAGAATTGGCCCGCCGACACTGCTGTATCAACAATGTCTTTCTGGTCTGCCGGAGCCGCGACAAGGGTGGTCTGGGCATTATGACGAGCTGCGGCGGCAGCAATCGGGCACTGATCACCCGCTGAAACGCTCGTCGTGGACAACATGGCTACAAGGCATACTAACTTTTTCATCGTGACTTCTCTGCGTGGGAGGATGTTAAATGGTCTGCGTCGACTCAGCGACGCTCTCGTTACTTTGGTAGTAGCCAGAGCAATCACCTTGACCACTTCAAATAAAATAATTCCCCTAATTATTACGTGAGCCGACGACGCGTGCCTCGTATCAAATGACTCGCCTCCCAAGGGTCAGATCGGATAGGCTCTCAATCAGCTCTCAATCACCCGCGTGCTGGTCGCCGGTCCCTTATCAAATCCACATTGATGCTTCATAATCAAGCGCCACATCGTTCCCTTTACCGATTATTGTCGACGCCATGGCTCTTTCGATCATTCACTACCCGCACCCAACGCTGCAACATCGCAGTCGTCCTATCGTTCGCGTCGATGCGCGACTACGCGAGATGGCTGCCGAAATGTTGGAGCTGATGTATGAAAACGAAGGCGTGGGGCTGGCCGCCAACCAAGTCAATCTGCCGATTCGGATGTTCGTCGCCAACCCGAGCGGTGAACGGGGCGAGGGAGAAGAGTGGGTTGTCATCAATCCAGTCATTGATCGCCCAAAGGGAAGCGAAGCCGCTCAAGAAGGCTGCCTCAGCGTGCCGGGCGTGTACGCGCAAGTCAAACGTCCTAAGACGGTTCGCTTGCAAGGGTATGACCTCAGCGGGGGCGAAATCAACAGGGAGCTCGATGGATTCGTAGCCCGTGTGGTCCAGCACGAAGTCGACCACCTGGACGGAGTGATGTTCTTCAACCGGATTGGCAATGAAGCGATGCGGGACATCGAACACGCCATCGCCGAATTTCGAACGACATTCGATTCGCTGAGAAACACCGGCAGCATTCCCGACGATGCGGAACTCGCGAGTCAGTTGGCGGCATGGGAGAAGGCATATACATGAGCTCCACCAAACAACGGATCATCTTGATGGGCACGGGGCCATTCGCAGTGCCCACGTTCGACGCGATCCGGGCGGCGGGACATGAATTGCCGCTCGTCATCACACGACCTCTGCCGCGGGTTAAGAGTCGTCGGGGTCCACCGCCAGCCCCGGTCCATGACTGGGCGAACGCGCACAGTCTGCTCATCGAATCACCCGGCAGCATCAATGAGGAAGACGTTGCCGAGCGACTCACCGCAACCGACGCGGACCTCATGGTCGTGTGCGACTACGGACAGATTCTCCGCCCTGCGGCCCTCGCTACCACACGCTGGGGAGGCATCAACCTGCACGGATCGCTGTTGCCTGCTTACCGAGGCGCCGCTCCGGTGCAGCGTGCGGTTCTCAGCGGGGACGAGGAAACTGGCGTGAGCGTGATTCATATGACGCCCCGGCTCGATGGCGGCCCCATTCTCGCCACGCGGCGGACGCCCATTCTTCCCACGGAAACCTCAGGACAGCTTGAGGAGCGTTTATCACGGCTCGGCGTCGAGGCGACCCTCGAAGCGATTGACTTGCTTGCTCGCGAACTCGCTCAGCATGAACGTGGCGAACCGTTGCCCGTTCTCGGCAGCGTTCAAGATTCATCGCTCGTTTCCAAGGCACCACGGCTCAGCAAAGCGGAAGCCGAAATCGATTGGTCGCGGTCGGCGCACGAAATTGACTGTCTCGTTCGCGGCATGCAGCCTTGGCCGGTTGCGTTCACCTTTGTCAACACTCAACCAGGCAAAACGCCGATCCGGCTGGCGATCCTGCGTGTCACCCCGCACCAGGACGACTCGGTTCGGGCTGATCAAATCGGCTGCCTGCTCGACAGTCAGAAGAAAAACGAAATCGTCATTGGCTGCGGTGACGGGCGAGTCGTTGTCGAACGCTTACAGCCCGCCGGAAAAAATGAAATGGATGCCGGAGAATTCTTCCGGGGCCATCGGCTGCACCCCGGAACCCGCTTTGGATCCCCTCCTTCGGGCGGTAGCGACTGAACCGCGAACGACTGATCTTGCATTTTCCGCCGATTTGCTGAGGTTGCCAGACTGCGGTTGTTTCGCTACATTGCTCGACTTGCCCACCGCATTTCCACTCTTTTTTTCTTTCAACTCTTTTTCTGATTCGCTGCCATGACCATGGATCGTAGCCTCAAGGTGCAAGCCGGGGCCATTAAAAGTCGCAACGTTTTGACTCGTGCCGAACGGGTCGCTCGGCTGAAAGAACTCGACCGATTCGACGAGAGCGCAGACATCATCGGCATGGCCAAGACGCGGGTCCAAAAGATCTCCTTGAAGAAGAAGAAGAAGGTCAAGAAGGCTGACGAGAAGTAATTCGATCTCTGGTTAACGACATGCCGGGTGATGATTGTCGACCGACGGCTCCGCCCGTCGTGAGCCCCAGCCGATGTGCGCTTCGCACGAGGCACGCCCATCTCCCCATCTTTCCCTAGTTGTCATGTGCCTATTCGGCGCGAGAGGCGGGGAGGCGCAGAGAAGAACAGGGGAGAGAGTAAAAGTCGGGGATGACGGGATTTCTCAGCGTCCTCGCGGCTTCCCGTCTCTGCGTTGAATTCTCACGGCCCCGTTCAAGACACGAGCCCTGGGCTTTTTGATCGTAGAACAATTGACAGATCGTCAACTGCACACCGCGCAGGCCGCTGAGAACTTGCATGTTCATTCGCTCTTAAACACATCAGGTCGATTCATTCGGTCTAACTCGAAGGACTCGCATTTCGTAACCCGACGCGTAAGCGAGGGATTCCGGCTTGGTCCCTTGCTTATCATTGCCGATTTCACCAAAATCAACGTACCCATCACCCTCACTCCCTCGATTTGGCAAACCTCACGGCCTCCCTCCATCTCGATATGGTTCCCGCCGACACCAAGACCAAACTGACATCTCGCGATGAGACTCCGACCATCACCTGAACCCCTCCAACCTACCCGATCTGTCAACACATTCCAGAGACAAAGACAGCACTACATTGCTAGCAAACCATCGTCGACCGACGGCTCCGCCCGTCGTGAGCTACCACCCTACTACACTCTATGCCGAGAAACATCCCATCGCTCTAGTTCCACAGCATCCCCCCCCGGAGAACCACAATATCAGCTAGTCCCAGGCACAGCCCCCTTGGCAAACCAGCGATAACGACCCCTCCAGTGGCCAGTTGGCAAGCCTCAGTAAGGTGTTTATTATTAGCGGTGTACCGACGATAAAGAGGCTCTCACAGCTATTACCACCCGGTCCGACCGCATCTAAACAAATTCTGGCACTGAAGCAATCGTGCTCGTGCTCAGTCGCGAGCGACGGTGTTCGTAATCGTAATCGAAACCAGCCACCATGACCGCGCAATCCTTCGATCATGAACGACTCGACGTTTACCATCTTTCGATCGACTACGTTGCTCGGTCCTTCACCGCCTCACAATCGCTCAATGGGCTACATCGTCACGCCCGCGACCAATGGCTGCGCGCCGCTCAGTCGATCCCGCTGAACATCGCCGAAGGCAATGGAAAACGAAGCCGCAAAGATCGTGCTCGTTTCCTCGACATCGCTCGTGGATCGGCGTTTGAATGCGCCGCGATCCAGGACGTGTTGGTGACCACCGGCGGTATCAAGGTCCAGGACGATGCCGCGATGAAGGCGATGCTGCAGCGGATCGTCGCAATGTTAACTCGAATGGCGATGAAGTTCGGTGGTGTTGCCGAGTCCATCGAGGACTACGATACTGACATCGATTACGAGTACGAGCACCGCTTCGCTGAGCACGAGCAGGATGGTGCGGACAAGCCAGAACAATCCGATGCACGTGAGCGGCGAAGTCACGGTTCTTGAAAAGGGAACATCTCTCGTCGCCGCCACGTGATCGGCGACGTTCTGGCACTGAAGCAATCATGCTCGTGCTCAGTCGCGAGAGCGACGGTGCTCGTAATCGTAATCGAAACCAGCCACCATGACCGCGCAATCCTTCGATCATGAACGACTCGACGTTTACCATCTTTCGATCGACTACGTTGCTCGGTCCTTCACCGCCTCACAATCGCTCAGTAGTCTACATCGTCACGCCCGCGACCAATGGCTGCGCGCCGCTCAGTCGATCCCGCTGAACATCGCCGAAGGCAATGGAGAACGAATCCGAAGAACAGAAAGGGACAGGAAGAACAGAAAGGGACAGGCAAGATATTCTTGACAGTCTCGCTGAAGAGCGCACGATAAGGAAGGTTGCAACGGTTAATTATGCGGCCTGGATGTTCCTCTTTTCGGAGTCGATGTGATGCCTCGTCAAGCTCGCGGTGAAGTTCTCGATCCATCCGAAGTGCAGGTGGTGCATTGCATGCAGAGGTGCGTGCGTCGTGCGTTTCTCTGTGGAGATGATCCGCTGACGGGGAACTCGTACGATCACCGGCGTGGTTGGATTCGTGATCGACTGAAGTTCTTGGCTTCGGTCTTCGTCGTGGATTGCTTGACTTTTTCGGTGATGCATAACCACATTCACCTTGTCCTTCGCAGTCGGGCGGACGTCGTCGCTGCGTGGTCGGACGAGGAAGTGGCCCGACGTTGGTTGCGGTTGTTTCCTCGTCGTCGAAACGAAGACGGTTCGCCCGCCGACCCTAGCAAACCGGAACTGGACATGATTCTCAACCAGCCCGAAGTGCTCGCTGAAAGACGCTCGCGACTGTCGGATATCAGTTGGTGGATGCGTTGCACGGCTGAGAATATTGCTCGACGTAGCAACGCTGAGGATGAAGTTACCGGCCACTTTTGGGAAGGAAGATAGCCGCCAAGTGGTCGCCTCCTCCCCGCATTTCCTGGTGCTCGAACAGCTTTTGGGTACAAGGGAGAGCAGTCTGGATGAGGGGAAAATTGTCCAAAAATACACAGTGACTTCCCTGATGGACTTTGACGGGCGGACATTTCCACGTAGCGGCTTTTTTGTACGGGCGGGCACAGCCCATCAAAGGCGATTTGACTATGAATTTAGGAACCTTCGCATCACAAAGCTCTTGGCACAAGAGAGCGATTCGGGGGCTCCTAATTGGCCAAGCGGAACCGCTGTCCGCTACAAAGATGGTCGAGCCATGACGCTTGTGCCACACTCTCCACAGGCTGTGATGGAACAGACGTTGATGGAGACTCAAACCATCAAGCAACCACAGGACTAACCTCCAACCTACAGAAATCGTTGATTCGCTGCGCTACTACTCTGCCGACTCGCTCGCCTCTGACTCCTGCTGCTCGGTTGATCCCGGCTCAGTCGCCATTTTTTCCGCCTTCTTCTGAGCTCGCTTCGCCACGTGTTCCGCCGCGATCTGTTCCATCGTTTTGACTTCGTCGGGAGCCTTTTTCTGAAACTGACGTTCATAGAGGAACTCGATGAATTCGCTCAGCGGCAGCTTCCAGGGTTGCTTTTCTCGGTTGGCATAGCTGCCGAATTTTTTAGGGCTAAGCCCGAGCTCTCGCGCCATCTGAATTTGAGCGTGGGTGAGATGGAATTTCTTCCTTGCCTCAATCCAGGGTTGGAATTTGTGCGGGATCCGGTTCTGTTTAGCCATAACAATGCGAGCGAAAGAAGTGAATGTCGACGGTGATTTTCATTGAGTCCTGATAGGTTACAATACGACTTGCTTTTCCGCACGACACACAACTCGAGAATCGGTGCCCAATATGTCAGCTTCTTTCTACCAATCGATGGTTTTTGGGTGCCTCCCCACGCTCCTGTCGCTGGCCAGCCCCCTGCTGGCTCAACACGATGTGAAAGTCACCGATTCCGTGGTAGCAAGCGGAGTCGTGTTCGCTGACGATTTCGAGTCGGGAATCGATCGCTGGGAGATCCTTGACCCAGCGACCTGGAAGCTTTCCGAGCGGGATGGCAATCACACACTCGAGATCACGCAGCGAGAATCAGCCTACGAACCACCCGTCCGCAGTCCGCTGCACGTTGCGCTCATCAAAGATTTGGAACTGGCAAATTTCGAGATCTCGTTCCGAGTTCGCAGCACCAAAGATACAGGCAATCACCGCGACTGCTGTGTATTCTTTGCCTACCAGGACGATCAGCACTTTTATTACGTGCACCTGGGTGCTCGTCCTGATCCACACAGTGGCCAGATCATGGTCGTCGACGAGGCTCCCAGGCTGGCGCTGACTAAAAACGAAAAGCACACACCCTGGGACGACGATTGGCATCAAGTCAAACTCGTCCGAGACGCAGCCAGCGGCAGCATCGATATCTACTTCGACGATATGGACACGCCTCACATGCACGCGACGGACAAACGATTTAAGAGCGGTCGAATGGGCATTGGCTCCTTCGATGATGTGGACGAATTCGACAACGTCGTCATTAAAAGAAGATAGCAAAGAGTGGAGGCTGGCCCCTTCTCTTATTCCTGTTCTCCTGCTCTCACTTTCTCCTCATTCTCCTGTCCCGCCCTGTGACCTACGCCCCCCGCGCACCATTTCCTGCAACTCGTCTGCGACGCGCGCGCGCTCACGACTGGGCTCGCCGGTTGACGAGTGAAAATTCGCTCAGCGTCAACGATTTGATTTGGCCGCTCTTTGTCGTTGACGGAACGGGAACGCAACCGATCCCGAGTCTGCCGGGTGTATCGCGGCTCGGTATTGCCGAAGCTGTCGAGGCGGCGCGGCGGGCGGTTGGACTGGGCATCCCTGCGATCGCGTTATTTCCGGCCACGGATCCTCAGTTGAAGACCGAGGACGCCCGCGAGGCCGTGAATGCGGATAACCTCGTGTGCCGCGTCACTCGCGAAATCAAAGCCGCCGTTGGCGACTCGCTGGGCGTGATCCTTGATGTCGCGTTGGACCCTTACAGCAGTCATGGGCAAGATGGCCTGGTCCGCGATGGTCGGGTGATCAATGATGAAACGGTCGAGGTTTTGTGCCGCCAGAGTATCGTGCAAGCCGCTGCGGGATGCGACGTGATCGCGCCGAGCGACATGATGGATGGACGCATCGGTCGCATTCGCGGAGCTCTCGATGGGGCCGGTCATGCCGATGTTCAGATCATGTCTTACGCAGCCAAATACGCCAGCGCGTTTTATGGTCCGTTTCGTGAAGCGGTTGGTTCAGCGGCGAGTTTGGGCGCCGCTGACAAGAAAACATATCAACAATCGCCATCGCAGTCCGATGAAGCGATTCACGAAGTTGCGATGGACTTGGCCGAGGGTGCTGACAGTGTGATGGTCAAGCCCGGCATGCCGTATCTCGACATTGTCGCGCGGGTAAAACAAACCTTTGGCGTGCCGACGTATGCGTACCAGGTCAGTGGTGAATACGCGATGCTGCGAGCGGCGGCCGATGCCGGTTGGCTGGACCGTGACGGGGTCATGATGGAGAGCCTGCTCGCCTTCAAACGCGCCGGAGCCGACGGGATTTTGACCTATTTTGCCGAAGCCGCTGCGGAGCAATTGCAATGACCACTGAGACGAAAAAATCGTCTGAGGCTAAGAACTCGTCTGAGGCTAAGAACTCGCCTGAGGCTAGGAACTCGTCTGAGGCTAAGAACTCGCCGCTGGCGTTCCCGTGGCACTGGGAGGACACCCTGATCGCTGGACGCATACGTCCGCTCGCAGCGGCGTCGGATCCCGATGGGATGTTGCTCGACGCCTGCCGTCGCCAAGACGAGGGTGAGGAGGGTGTCATCGACCCGTTTTGGGCCACGACTTGGCGAGCGGCATCGGGCCTCGATCGTTATTTGGACCGCGTTGATCTTCATGGTAAATGCGTGCTCGAAGTCGGCTGCGGTACGGGGCATGCCGGTATCGCCGCGATTCTGCGAGGCGCCGATGTGACGATGACCGATGGGGTGGATGACCCGCTGCATTTGGTGCGGCTGAGTTTGTCACGGTTGGGACTGAAGGCCCATGTGCGTGTGCTTCGATTGGGTGAAGATAGAATCGTAGCCATTGGTAGCAACGATTCTGCCACAAAACAATTCTCATTCATCCTCGCTAGTGATGTTACTTATTTGCGTGAGCTATGGCCCGCGCTCCTGATCACCGCGGAGGAACATTTGAGCGACGGCGGTCAACTATTGCTCAGTGATCCCAACCGCGTCATCGGCAATGAATTCCGCGAGTGGCTCCGCAGCGAAGGGAAGTCCTGGGAATACGATGAGGAATCAATCACACTGGACGATGATCCAGAACATCCCATACGAATTATGTGCCTGAGCAGGAGAGCTAGATGATACGTGCGGCGGTCGTTGGTGTCGGATTCATGGGCTGGATACACGCGTTGGCCTATCGGCGCAGCACAGCAGCCGAGATGGTTGGCTTTGCCAGTCGCAGTGCTACCAAGCGTGCAGGTGATTGGCGGGGAATCCAAGGAAACTTTGGACCACCAGGCGAACAATTCGATGTTTCCGACATGACGGTCTGCGAAAATCTCGAAGGACTACTCGCCGACGACTCGATCGAACTGATCGATATCTGCTTGCCACCGCACCTGCACGTTGACGCAATCACCGCATCGCTCGCGGCGGGCAAGAAAGTATTGTGCGAAAAACCGTTGGCGCTCAATGCTGCGGATGCTGCACGATTAACAGCACTCGCGTCTCCGGGTCAATTGATGGTTGCCCATATCCTACCGCTGATGTCGGAGTTTTCGCTGCTGGCGAGGATGAAAGCAGACGGCCGGTACGGACGTGCGATTAGCGGTCGTTTTCAGCGGACGATTGGACCTCCTGATTGGATTCCTGATTTTTATGATCCGACGCGAGTGGGTGGACCGCTGCTTGACCTGCAGGTCCACGACGCTCACTTCATTCGTTTGCTTTTTGGGATGCCATCGGCGGTGCACACAGTTTCGCATGATCGCAACGGTGTGCCGAAACGATACGAGACCGTGCTGGAGTACGACGATGCTGTCGTCAGCGTGGGCGGCGGCGTGATCGATTCCCCAGCCCGCCCGTTCACCCATGGATATGAAGTTTCGTTTGAGAACGCAACGGTTCGATTTGAATTCGCGGCCTATTCTGATGGCACCGCTGATTCGATCCCCCCTGTGATCCTGCACAACGATGGACGGATCGAACGCCCCCAAGTCGGTAGCGGCGATCAGATTGATGATTTCGTCAGGGAAATCGACTTAGCGGCGTCCGTTGTCAATGGCGCTCCGTTGCCACCCATTCTCGATCCTCAACTGGCCACCGATGCTATCAGAATCTGTGAAATGCAGATAAGAAAGTAGCACCTCATGAGTACTGCCAGTCCCCTTTCTTCGCATGAGACTGCCGCCGCTGACCTGATCGATGTGATCGCATCACTCGGTCGTGTCGTGGTCGCGTTCTCCGGCGGCGTTGATAGCAGTGTGGTCGCTGCTGCGACCATGCGTGCCGCGATGCGGAGTCAACAGTTCACTTGCATTGCGATCACGGCGCGATCTCCTTCGCTGGCTAGTTGGCAGGCCGAACTAGCGGTTCGCGTCGCCGGTGAGATCGGGATCCCACACGAGTTCGTCTCCACTGACGAAATGGATCACGATGGCTACATCCAAAACGGCGCCGATCGTTGCTATTACTGTAAACAAACGCTTTATGAGTTCCTGCAGCCAATCGCGAGAACACGTAGCGCCGTGATTCTCTCGGGCACGAACGCGGACGATTTGGGCGATCATCGACCTGGTCTAATCGCTGGAAAACAGGCAAACGTTCACACACCGCTGGCCGATTTGGGGTATGACAAGCAGGCCGTCCGCGGCATCGCTGATACGTTCGGGCTTAGCAACGCGGACCTGCCAGCCTCGCCTTGCCTGTCCAGCCGCATTGCCTACAACGTTGAGGTCACGCGTGAGCGACTGGCCCGTATCGATGCCGCCGAGTCTTGGCTGCGCGAGCGAGGAATCCGAGAACTGCGGGTGCGATTGCACGCCGGCGAACTAGCACGAATCGAAGTACGGTCTGACCAGTTGAGCGACATCATCGAACTCCAGCGAGATGCGTCTCTCGACGCTGCATTCTCGGCCATGGGATTTCGCAATGTGACGTTGGATCTGCGGGGGCTTCGCAGCGGTAGCATGAACGAAGCACTTGTCACCCTCTCGAGCGAGCAACGATGAGCGATCTGGTCGGATGCCGAATCGGTGATTTTCAAGTCCTGCGTCTGCTCGGAAGCGGCGGGATGGCGGACGTCTATGCGGCCCGCCAGCTCCGGCTCGGTCGTGATGTCGCGCTCAAAGTTTTGCGTTCGATCACCCACAACGACGATGATCATCTCAAGCGATTTCGGCGGGAGGCACAGGCCGCAGCAAGATTGAATCATCCGTCGATCGTGCAAATCTACGAGTTCGGTGAAGTCGATGGAGTGCATTTCATCGCGCAAGAACTTGTCGACGGAATCAATCTCAAGCAAGCCTTGGATCGCGAGGGTCCGTTCTCTGTCGACAAAGCTGTCAAGGTGCTTTACAGCGTTGGTAGCGCCCTCCAAGTCGCCCATGAGAGCGGCGTGACTCATCGCGACATCAAACCCGAAAATATTATGCGGGGTAGCAATGACTTGATCAAAGTCACCGATTTCGGGCTGGCGAGAATGTTGACGCAGGTCGACTCGAGTACCGCCGATTTAACTCGCGCCGGACTGACGTTGGGCACTCCGCGTTATATGAGCCCCGAGCAAATCCAAGGCCGCGCAGTGGATGCTCGCAGCGATTTATATTCGCTCGGTGTGACGATGTACCATCTGCTCACTGGATCGGCTCCATTTGATGGCGAAGAGGCCTTGGCGTTAGCGGTCAAGCATCTACATGACACCCCGCGGCCGATCGACCATGTCCGCGGCAAAGCCGACCTCCCGCCGTGGTTGGTGTCATTGGTGATGCGGTGCCTGCAGAAAGAACCCAGCGCCCGCATCCAATCGGCCAGCGAGTTATTGCAGATTGTTCAGAAGCATGCTCCCGAGAAAACATCGGATGTCGAGATCCCCATCGCGGATGCGGATCAAATGCTTTCCGTCGAGAGTGTCGCAAACACTCCTGCCCCTACCTCGAGCTCAGCAGTCAACTCGGCAACGATCCTGCTACAGCGAGTTACCGACAAGGCTCGCGTCTCGCAAGCACGTCGCGCCTCGCGGCGCCGCATTATCACCGCGGCCGTCGTCGTGCTGAGTCTGCTCGCTGGGATCGGTGGATGGATAGCCGCCCAGGCATCACGCCCGACATCGATCGCGACGGAACTTCGCGGCCCCATCGTGGCCAAAGCCGATACGATTGAGCAGCAATACCTGATCGCGTTGACACGCAACGATGTTCCCGCCTGGCACGCCGTCCTGGAATTTCCACTTGCTCCTGGTGCCCCTCGATCGGACTACCATGACAAGGCCAAACTTCAGCTGGCGCGGTTGTTGACCGAGCAGGGCGACTTCGAGACAGCGTTGCGACTTCTTGACGAGTTACAACAATCGACGGCCACCAAAAAATTGTATTTGCTCATTGCGAAGGTCCAGCGGCATACCATCGCGATGGCAGCCGACGACCCACCTGAGGCATCCCAATTGAAGACGCAGATCCAGTCCAGCCTGCGGGAACTCGAGAAAGCCAACCCCGCCGCAGCCGAGCAATTCCGACGCATCGTTCCCAAACCCGAACAGCTTAATTTGGGGCTGGAGGTGAACTGATTCCATCGCGTCCCCCCGACCCGAAGTCGCTAGGGGTGTGGGAGCGAGAAATCGCCGACTGTTTTGAGAGCCTTTCCGAAAAGGGGTCCGACGCTTCGGAGGCAAGTCATTTGACATGGTGGCTGATGGCCGCGTCGGAGAGGGTCAGCCCCCTTTTCGGATTGGCTCTTGGTCGGCCAATCAAGCCGCCCTACGGCGGGGCGGTTCTGCATCTCGGTCGTTGTTCGGGCTTCGTAGTCGCGGCTGCGTGGGCTGGGTGTGGGCAAGCCAGTTTCTTTCAGCGAGGAATCGTCGAACCAATCTCAACAGCGTGTCGCGGTAGATCTCAGCATCGTGGTTGTCCTCGATCCACACTCGCAGCTCGATCCGCTGTGAACATTTTCCGACACACACCAGCGTAGCTTGAGGTGTTGGGGTCAACAGTACGTCGTCTTGTTCGATCGCCAGTTCGGTTAACAAGCGGCAGAGGTCCGCAGGTCGTTCATCACGACTGACGGCGACTTCGATCGGGACCACGCTGAGCCGCCCCGCCCCACGCCAGTTCACGACTTGTTCACCCACAAAGTGTTGATTGGGAATGATCACCTCACGCCCATCATCGTCCGACAGGACGGTCGTCCGAAGCCGCTGCGCAGCGACGCGTCCTCGGACATTTCCCACGGAGATAAAATCGCCCAGATGAGCGGGTTTTTCGAACAATACAATCAAACCACCGAACAGATTGCGGACCATGTCCTGCAAGCCAAAGCCTAGGCCAATCGTTAAGCCAACAGCCAACCACTGGATCGTTTGCCAGCGAATGCCGACCATTGTGCAAGCGATGAAACACCCGACGGAAAACAACAGAAAGCGTCCGAGCACCAATGAAAAATGCTCCATCCCCTCGTCAAAAGAGACTCGCTGCAACACCAAGGCATCAAAGAGTGCGGGTAACAATTTAGCGAGCTGAAAGGCCACAAAGAGGGTCACCCCCGCGAGTAGCAGATGCAGCACCGTGACCGGAGATGTCTCGATGACCGAGCTGACGATTTTATCGCCCGCTTCATTCGCGGACGCGTTCGTTACAGTCTCGTGAACGTTCCACACGACGGGATTGCCCAACTGCATACTGGGGAAAACATCAATCCAAAGCCATGCGACGCTGGCAATTGTGGTGAACACCAGCGCGCACTGACAGAGGAAGGCCAGTTGATGTTTTAGCTCCAGGTAGTGCTCTGCCAGCACCCCGGTGTTGGACGAATCAACGGGGTGGGAATGATCGGAATACGCATCGCGGCGGGTGGGTGAAGCGGCCGTGCCGGTGAGCATCGCCCAACTGTGTGCAGCAATGATCTTGGCGCTCGGCCAGAGCGTTGCTGCAATCAATAGTCCAGTGACTGTGATGATCGCGCGCTCGATGATGGCGATGGCAGTAAATCCGTAGCCAAGTGACAGCAATGCCATCATGGCGAAAGGCAAACCGACGCCGACGAAATAAATAACAAAGCGGATGCGGTAAATGACGTTCCCGCCGAATTTGGCAATCAGCGGCTCTAGAAAACCGCCGGTCGGTCGCAAGGCGAGGTGCAGGGTCCAGGCGACCAGTGACATCGCGGCAATAAACCCGATTCGGGCGACTGATCCCCGCCAGATTCCGTGATCGATTTCCGCCGTTAAAGTGATCAGATAGGCGGCTAGCACGAGTGCCAATCCGATTAATTTCAAATAGTTGGAGGCCCGCTCGCGACCGGGCAAGTCGATCTCCAGATGCTTGTCGACATATCCCCAGTTCCGCAGCAATTGCCGCGGCACTTCCACCATCAACGCGATCAAGCTCGCTGCGTAAAAACCGCTCGCTGCATTGAGCGTGGATTCAGACACGTAGCCCTTGCCGAGCCAACGACCGATCAAGTAGAGGATCAAGGGAAACGTCAGCGAGACAATGACCGTCAATCCGCCCGCTGCGAGCGTGCGGGTGCTAGCGGTTGCCCGCCGCAATCGTTTTCGTTCTCCGATACCGGTCAACCAAGTTTTTGATCGCCAGCGGACGATAAGGATGACGCACACCGATAGCAGTAGGCTAATACCAGCAACTGGTTCGGACGCCCATTTCCGCTGAATCGAGTAACCAAACTCACCGCTACGTCGCGAGTCAAGCAGGGCCGCCAAGCCGCCCCGTATCTGCTTGAGATCGCTGATACTGAGCGGATTGCCGCTGCGAATCCAGATGATATGTCGATCCACCAACTTTCGATAGTCGCTCGTCAGCTTGGCCGACGCCCGATGTGCGGTATCGAGTTCGCCAAGTTTTTGCTGGTAGTCCTCATACCCTTGGCGTAATGCAACGAGCCACTGATGACGATCACGAAGCAGATTTTGAAGTTGCGATTTTGTTGCCAGCAAAGTCGCTGGTGACATCGGCTGAGCCGCTGACGCCAAAATTTTTTCGCTCTGCGAAAGAGGTTCCGAGCCATCGTGCTCGACCATTTCGATCGCTAATTGTAAGTCGCGCGAGCGGGCGAGGTCCTCACTGATAAATGAGTTCGAAGAATCGCGGACTTGCCATTGGTCGAGTTGATCTTGCTTGCTCCTCAGCAGCAGGCCGATCGTGGGGGTCAAGCCATAATGTTCGATCTTAGCAGTGATATCGTCGAGATCTCGCGATGTCGCATCGTGCTTGGCCGTCGCTTGATTCAATCGATTCGAAAGGTCGATGTGTCGCTGGGCAAGGTCAATCCATTGATCGACAAAGTGTGCGTTCTCAGCAGCCACCTCGGCCACAGGAGCGGAGTTGGAGTCGGCGATTTCGCGCGATCGCGCGGCTGAAGTCCGTGCTGACTGCAATGCCCTGTAGTGGTCATCCCAGACTGAGTTTTGATTCACATACGGACGATCACTTTGGTCGGACGAGGCATCACCATTGTGTTGCGGTCCGAAGTGGCGAAATGCGTCGTTTCTTGCCGATGAGTGGGATGGGGCGTATTGAGCGGGGCATGGATGACACGTCCATGGCCCCCATAATGCAATTACCCAAAACGTCCAGCAGGAAGGCAGGCCGGCGGAGTTCCAGTTCATTAGGCAGCCTGTTCATCAAAGTATTTCAATGTTTGCGTTTGCTCGATGGGGTCGGGCTCGCCGGCGTCCGAGGTTACCTCGTGAGTTCGTCGCCGCCGGCGCGGTTCCGGGGCCATGCCATCAAATAGGGTCCCCATCAGCTTCGGGTGATAGCAAACAAACGCCCACAGCAAACCAATCGCAATACCACCGCAGGCATCGCTAAGGAAGTGGGCTCCGGTGTGGAGTCGCTCCAGCAAGACGCCGATCCAGATGGTCGCGAAGAGTACCTTCCCGCGCGGCAACATGATCCACAATCCAATGGTGAGAGCCGTGGCCGTGACCACGTTGGCACTGGGAAACGCTCGCGTACTGGCATCGAAAGAAGCGATTTCGCTGAGGTCCCAGTCGAACGCCCATAGCCACGCCGAGTCGCTTCCGAAGTACGCCAGATCCAAATTGTTGGGGCGTGGGCGGAGTACAAACCACTTCGTGATCGTCGCGACCGCACCGCCACCCAGAGCGAGTGTGGCAAGGCGGGGCACCTGCCAACGCATTCTTGGGGCGAGCAACATGATCGCCATCAGGACGAGGAATACACCCGTGCCGTGGGAAAATACGAGAGACAGCTCCAGTGCGGAACCGACGTCTCGCGGAACTGTCGATGACTGAAAAAACTCTGCCACGCTAGCATCAACCAGTGTCAGAACCGGCACCATCATGGCCATGATGGCAGCCATGTAGACAAGTGTAATTGGACGGTACAACGTCGTTGCGTCCGTCGCCGCTGATAGCACCCCGGCTCGGCTGGAGCTGGTCGTCGTTGGAGCGAGGTCCAGACGCGGACTGGCGGGTACCGAGAAAGCGGGGTCTGTATTTGACGTGGGGCGGTCGGTGCGATCCAAGGCATCGTCCTTTTGATCGAGCAAATTCGTATGGAACCAGAACGCAAAATATCGAATTGGATCACTACCTCATTGGCGTCGTCGCCCGATAGATCAGAGACAAAAAACAGGGATCATTGTGATTGAACTCGCCCCTGACGCCCATTTTGGGGTATAGGATCGCGTTATCGGCCGACGGTTCCGCCCGCCGCGAGGATTCACGCAGCTCAGACGGACGGGGCTGGGTGGCTACAATTTTCCTGCATCCGTTGATGAGTACGATGAATCAAGTCAACCGTCATTTTACTTTCCTTCGTGCGACCGCCATCGGTGGGATTTTCTTTCTATTGCCATTGGTGGTGCTGTGCGTCTTGCTCGGCCAGGTCGGCCAAGTCGTCTTCAATGTCGCCGCTCAGATGCAACCTGTCCTGCAAGATACGCTCGGCATCCATGGTCCCAGCGGCTACGCATTGGTAGTTGTCATCGTTACGTTACTGATTGTCCTACTGTGCTTTGTCGCCGGCGTGCTGGCCAGCCGTTCGATTGCCCGACGCTTCACGTTATGGGTCGAGAAATACCTGCTGATGATGTTCCCGCGGTACGCAATCTTCAAGGAGCAACTCAGCGGAAATATTGGTGGCGAGATCGCCAAAAACCGCCTCCAACCGGTATGCGTGCAATTGGAAGGCTATACTCGACTGGCCTTCGAGGTGGAGAGAACTGAGGCGGGGCAAGGCACCGGCGCCGCAATAAACCCGGCGGGTTCGCTCGTCGAAGGCTCGCTCGCTCACGGTGAACGTGTCACGTTGTATCTGCCTGGATCACCGGACCCCTGGAGCGGTACGGTCATTTACGTCTCACCCGATCGAGTTCGCGCGATTGACGCACCGTTCCCTGACGTGCTGGGCGCATTTGAAAAGCTCGGGCTGGACTCACAGAAGATCCTTCGTGGTGAAACGGTTCACGGTTAGGGCGACTGCATTGGGGATATCGTCAGCCGGTCGCTACGTTTATCCTGGAGCAATTCCACACTCTCTCTGCTGGGCATTTCTCCGCCGGATCGGACCTCTACCTCATAGGCCGGTTTGGTTTTATTGCGATGAGCGAATTTCTCGTTTACTACCGCCGTCCCGACCCCACCACGTGGGTCTACATGTCGTCGTTCCTGACGATCGGGCTGTTCTTCGTGTTTCGACGATTTTGGAGTATTCGCAACCTCGACATCGTGTTGCTGATCCTGCTCGCTCCGGGGCTGTTGATGGTCAACGAGGGATATCGCCGGCAAACCCGCCTCGACCGCGAACTGGTCCAATCGCTCGCCGAACAAGATGCGATCGATCGGTCGCTGAAAACCAGCTCCAGTGTACGGGATTCGACAGAGTTGGATGCTACGACGGAGCTGGAAGGTCGAGAGTCGACGCCAGTGTCCAGGGATGATGTCGGCGGAACAACAGAGTTGGGGGGGCTGGCCGACGCGGGTGTTGACAGTCGGCGGACCGAAGCTCAGGCGGTCGCCTACGATTCGGCCGTTTCCCTGCGACGTGGAGGCTTCGTTTGGCTGTTCGTGATTGAAATGGCCTTGCTGATCCGCATGCTGCTCGATCCGTTGATGGTTCGCCGCCCGCTGTTGGATCCCAATCTCACGACAGGGGGTCTGAATTTTCTCGGCATCTCCCTCTTTATTTTCATGATGGCCAATGTTGTTGCGAGCACTCCAGAGATCCAGCGCGAGCAAGGCCCGGAACTAGGACCGGGCTATGCATTGATGAATATGCTGCCGACTATTCCGGTCCGTCCGGTCAGCGAAGCGATCGCTGGCGCGGAACCACCGACGCTCGACGAACTCGCGCCAAACCAACGTCAACGGGCTGCGATCGCCAAAATCATTGCCATCATCAGCCAGTCCGCGATTCTGATCGGCATTCTGTTGATTGGGAATCGCCATTTCGGCAACCTCCGTTCCGGTGCCGGTTGCGCGACCTTATATCTGCTCATGCCGTACACCGCTCAAATGACCGGACGTGTGGATCACTTCGTGCCTGCGGCGTTACTGCTCTGGGCGATCCTGTTGTATCGCAAACCGTTTTTCTCAGGGTTGTTCGTCGGCGCGGCTGCTGGACTGGTTTATTATCCGCTGTTTCTCCTGCCACTCTGGTTCAGTTTTTACTGGCAGCGTGGTGCCCGGCGATTTGCCGTCGGTGTATTGTCGATGCTCGGTGTGTTGACGGCGTTGTTGGTCCTCGGTGGTACCGAGCCGTTCTTTGAACACCTGCGTCGAATGTTTGGATTGTTCTTTCCGACTCAAGACCCGCGCGGGATCTGGGAGTTGGGTTGGAATCCGGTGTGGCGGTTGCCGGTGATTGTCGCCTATGTGATCTTGAGTTTCTTTTTTGCGATTTGGCCAGCCCAGAAAAATCTTGGGATTCTGATCAGTTGCTCGGCCGCACTCATGATCGCGGCCCAGTTTTGGCATGGCTACGGCGGCGGCATGTATATGGGATGGTTCTTGCCTATGCTGTTGCTGACGATCTTCCGCCCCAACCTGCAGGATCGAATTGCGTTGAAAGTCATTGAAACTCGCCCGCGATCGCAGTCTCCCAACATTACCGCAAACATGGACGCAGCCTGAACCGGATGTCGAATTCTTTTAACCCAAGTGAATCGGGCGGTTGCCGCGATGCGTATGCACGCTACACCAGCCAGCTCGGCGCGATCGATCTTGATCTGGAGCACTTCCAGGCCCGTGACTCGCGGCTGGGCAGCATCCGAGTCGGTCTCTTTTTCTTTCTGATTGTCGGCATCGGCTTTGCCACCACCACCGGGCATCCGTTCTGGATCATCATCGCGGTCATCGCATCGCTCGCGTTTCTTATCGCTGTTATTCGTAACGAGTTTGTGCGCAGTGAAATGGAGATTCGGCGAAACCAATCGCGAACACTTCGACGTATGGTCCGGCGGCTGGACCGCGATTGGCAGGCCCTCGCCGCCGATTCGCTGGGCAAGACAGCATCGACCCTCCAGCTGGACGAACGCCAGATCGCGCTGGCGGACGATCTGGATCTGCTCGGCGATGCCTCCTTGTTTCAGCTCGTGTCGATGGCCGCGACGACTCCCGGTCAACGCACGCTGGCGAACTGGTTGACACGTCCAGTCGATCCAGAGATATCGCAACAGCGACATCACGCTGTTCAGTCGCTAGCGCCCTCTCGCCAGGAACGATTGCAGTTCTATACGCTCGCAAGAGAAGTGGGCACTTCGACAGGCGATCCGGATTCTTTCGTGGCATGGTCCCAGGGCCCGATGTGGCTGCCCTCTCGTCGGTGGCTGATTCCTTGGGGGAATTTGACGGCGGCGGTTGCTGTTTCCGCGATCGCTGCAATGGTTTTTGCCACTTATACCGAAAGCCGTGACCTGACGCGAATCTCATTGGTCGTCTTGATTGCGATCGCGGTGTTCAATCTTTCGATTGGATCGTTCCTGCTGGGTCCCGTCGCGCAGATTTTCTCAGTCGCGATCCAGTCTCGCCGCAGCGTCGAGGATTATGCTGAGCTGTTCCGCGCTGCTGATCTGTTGCCGACAGCTGCTCCGGAGAATTCCGGGACTCAGAAATCGTCGCAGCAGAATACGATTGAACGAATTCGAAATTCGCTTTTGGGGTCGGCTGAGAATCCCCAGTCCGCTAGTCTCGCGGTGATGCAGCTCGCGTCGGTTGCCAAAGCCGGGTCACTGAAAAACTCCGCCGCCACATTTTTACTTTATTTGCCGCTGCAGGCGTTCGGGCTGTGGGACGTCCGGGTACTGCGGCGACTGGAAGACTGGAAAGAGCGGTACCGATCGCAAGTCCAAAGCTGGTTTGTGGCATTGGGCGAACTCGAATCGTTGCTATCCCTTGCCGCCCTTGCCGACGAGTATCCGAGTTGGGCGTCACCTCAGTGGATTGCGGCGGACGCCGTCGCCGCCTCTCCCAGAACGAACGAGAGCGGAATTCTCTTGTCCTGCGACCAGCTCGGTCACCCGTTACTGCGTGACGAAGTCCGCGTGCGCAACGATGTCACGATCGGCCCCGTTGGAACACTCTTGCTGGTCACGGGCAGCAACATGTCCGGTAAGAGCACGATGCTGCGGAGCGTGGGATTGAACGTCTCGCTCGCGATGGCTGGCGGTCCTGTTTGCTGTCGCTCGTTGCGACTGCCACCGCTTGAGATGGCCACCAGCATCCGAGTGAGTGACGATTTGAGTCAAGGTGTTTCGTTCTACATGGCTGAACTCAATCGGCTCGCCGCTGTGGTGGAACACGCCCGTGAACTGCACGCTCATGCCGACTCCGCTTACGAGTCGGAGGATGCGCATCCCCGCCGGCTTCTGTTCCTGCTCGACGAGATTTTACAGGGTACGAACAGCCGTGAGCGTCAAATCGCCGTGACGCGAGTTCTCGGTATGCTCGTTGACAGTGGCGCTATCGGCGCGATCACAACCCATGACTTGGAGCTGGCCGATGAGCCCGAGCTAGCCCGAATCGCCAATACGGTTCACTTTCGCGAAACGATCACGCCCGATGCTGATGGGGATGAACGCATGACATTCGACTATGTCATGCGCGACGGTGTCTCGCCAACCACCAACGCACTGCGTTTATTAGAAATGGTCGGACTCGGCGAGCACCCTCGTCCTAGAACCTGAACGACCAAACGGCCAGTGCGGCGTCACTGCCAGGAAAAACTGACTTCAGACGACCTAACGATAACGCTGTGACGCAGCACTAATCATTTCTCCACGCGGCCATTCCACCACCAGCGGTCGGTGGGGCGGCCATCTTGCAGCGAGGAGAAGACTTTTAGGCCTGGGTAATCGCCCAGCTTGAGCGGCAGTAAGTCCTGTGGGCTGATCTGTACTCCGCCGCTCGCCATCACGACCTCATGCTTTTTGCGTCCATGCCGATACCGGTGGAGCACCGCGATGGAGTCGACCTGCCGTGGCGGTGTCAATAGAGGTGCCTGTTGAGCGGCAAAGTACATCACAGCTCGCTGCAGGACTTCGTGGTCGGAGGCTACGGCGGTGCGTTTCCACAATTCGCCGATCGCGGTGGCAGTGTAGATGGATTCGAGAGCACCGTAGAGCGGGTACATGCTGCGGATGCTGACCCAGTTTTGATTAAAGTGTTCAACAAAGGATTGCGAAGCGGGATCGAGCACGCGATGACCACGAGATCCGTCAAGCCGGGCTCTTTTGTTTTCGCCGTTGAGCCGTATCGGTGTCCCAGCGAGTTGGACGATCCGGCCGCCAGCGATTTCGCTGGCGCGGGCGTCGAGTGGGTGCGAGGTGAACCACAGCCTCAGCAGCAGATCGGTCGGCGGGGTGCCACCCTCGGTCGAGGAGATCATTTGCAAATAGTTGCACACGCGATCAGGAAGCGGTTGGATACCCAGAGCCAACTGTTTCATGTGCCGATCCGCTTCCACCATGGTGTAGGCGACTTCATTGGATGCCGCGATGCCGAACACGCTGATGTTTTGGCGACCAAGTGACAAGGCGAGTTTTTCCGCAGCAGAGGCCGTTGGCACGTCTCCAGCGACAATCTTTTGACCGTATGCGGTCGCTGCTTGCAAACCTGCGGTGGTCGGATCGATCGTACATCCAAAAGGCGTGCGGCTGCGAGCGGCCTTCACACCGATCGCGAGCGATACGAGGCTGATCGGGGGCAAACCGGACTTGCGGTCAACTCGCCAGCCATCGACGTAGGTGAATCCGGCCACGGGACCGGCCAAGATCACATCGTCGTCTGTCACGAGCACAACGACAACGCGTGACAAGCCCGCCATCGCGTGAAAGGCGTCCAGTGATGGGTCGTTGTCGGTCGGCTGCGTTGAAGCTGCCTCGCCGCTAGCATTGACGACGGTTTGTCGCTCGATCACCCGTCCGGCGAGGGCCTGCATCATCCGGCGAATCGAAACACAGCGAATCCGTGCAGGGGCGAGCCAATCCGTTGCATCCGCGATGAAATCGTCCTCGCCGGGTGGCTGGGCGAGCAAGGCGGAGATCGCGGCTGCGTGGTCGGCCTGCGAGTCGTACTTTGAATCGATCTGCCGCAGCAAACCGTCTGGGTCGACGATCACCCCTTGGGGATACGGTGCCATCGTGCTGAGCCCGCCTACCGATGACCATGAATCTGGCTCTACCGTTTGCTCGATCAGCGCCATGAGCGAACCGAAATTAGCAATCGAGCCGCCGCCCGCTGTACTCCCGCCAACTGCCACGGCATCGTCGTTCGCTATGGTGGTTCCCCGAGCGTCCAAGCCGCCAGCGCGGTCGGTTCCTCCTCCCAGTGGCGGCTGCGCCGCCGCGGATGCTAACGAGATGACGATGATGCCCACCCATACGGTCAACAACGGCTTCAAAAAATTCCCACGCATTCCCGTCTCCCACGCAACCACAGCAGAAAAGTAGCAACAACCGCCACGACGACCGTCTCGCCTCGTGCTAGTGTAGCACGTACGCCTCACGAACCCCATTTTTCTGCAACAGCCACTTTCGCATTGTCCTCCCCATGAGCACACCGTACCTCGAACTTGCCAAAATGATCGACCATTCCCTTCTGAGCCCCCAACTATCATCGGGCCAGCTGGACGCAGGGATTCGGATGGCGCGGGCTTACGACGTCGCGAGTGTTTGCATCCTGCCGTATTACGTCCCGCGGTGCGCCGAATTACTTCGCGGCAGTACTGTGAAAACATCGACGGTCGTCGGATTTCCTCATGGGGCGAATACAACTGAGGTCAAACGTGCCGAAGCGATTCGGGCCCTGTCCGACGGATGTGCGGAACTCGACATGGTGGTCAACATCAGCAGCGTGCTGAGCGGTCGGTGGGACTATGTATCTGACGATATTGCCGCAGTGATCGGTGTTGCACATGAGGTGGGTCAGAAGGTGAAGGTAATCTTCGAAAACTGCTATCTCGACGACGAGCAGAAAGTACGGTTGTGCGAGATCTGTTCCGACCTGAACGCGGACTGGGTCAAGACATCGACAGGGTATGGCAGCGGAGGTGCGACCCATGATGACTTGCGACTGATGAGGAAGCACGCCGCACCTCATGTTCAGGTCAAGGCGGCAGGGGGCGTGCGCGATCTCGACGCGTTGATCGCCGTGCGAGAACTCGGCGTCACCCGCTGCGGCGCCAGTCGCACGAGTGAGATACTCGCCCCTCTGCGTGCACAGCTTGGTTTACCGCCGATTGAGATCGAGGCGATCACAGCGTCGGCAATCGCGAAATATTGAACAAGGCTCATTCAGCAGCCCGCCTCTGGCGGTTTCGGCTTACCGATACGCAAACTGCGTTTATCCCTATCACGACCACGAACTCACAGCACCAACATGCTCGAATGGCTGCTTCAACCCGCCACACTCTTTGCGATCGCTCATGCATTGACGATTTTGGCGGTGCTGGTCCGAGTGATCATGGCTCGCCCAGCCCCAAGCGTGGCACTCGCGTGGATTCTGATTGTGGCGCTGATTCCCGCGATGGGAATCACGCTGTACGTGTTGATTGGCGAGCGTCGGATTGGCAGACGCCGTGCGTCGCGGATTGCGAAGCTGACAAAGAGTTTTCGCGAGATCGGGGATGTCGCCATCCGCGAGCGTTTGACGCGGGTTCGGTGGGATCGCCAGCCCGTCGCGGCGCGAGGTCTCGACAAGCTCGGACGATCCGCCATCGGCAGTCCCACGGTTTGCGGCAGCCGATTCGAGATGATCTCGGACACCCAGAACATACTCGCTAGGATTGCCCATGACGTCGACGCGGCGCAGCATAGTGTATTGATTGAGTTCTATATCTGGAGCCAGGGCGGCGCAGCCGACAACGTGCTCGAAGCACTCATCCGCGCGGCCCAGCGAGGTGTTCGCTGCCGCGTCTTAGTCGACGCGCTCGGTGCTCGGTCGTGGTGGAAAGGGGGGCAACCGGAACGGCTCCGCGCCGCAGGTGTGGAGCTGCGTCAAGCATTACCCGTAGGCCTCTTCCGGACGTTCGTTGGGCGCACGGATCTGCGATTGCACCGGAAAATCGTTGTCATTGACGGGAACATCGCCTGGACAGGTAGCATGAACTTAGTCGATCCGCAGTTCTTCAAGCAGGACTCGGAGGTCGGACAGTGGATCGACGCGATGGTACGACTACAGGGGGCGGCCGTCGCGCCTTTGGCGGCCACGATGCTCGGCGACTGGATGGTCGAGACCGGCGCACCGATCCATGAACTGATCAAGGACTCCGGCGTGCGACTGATCGAACCCGATGGCCATGTCGACATGCAGATCGTTCCCTCCGGTCCCGGCGAGACCGCCGACGGACTGCTGCAAATGTTGCTCGCTCTCATCAACGCGGCGCAGGAGGAGCTGATCATGACGACGCCTTATTTCGTTCCTGACGACTCGCTGTTGCGCGCCGTTCGCGGAGCTGCTGGGCGCGGCGTCAGCGTGTCGTTGATCCTGCCCGAGAGAGTAGATTCCGTTTTAACTCGTCACGCCAGTCGCTCTTACTATGACGATTTACTCGGCGTCGGCGTGCGTCTCTATTTGTACCGAGATGGATTACTGCATACGAAGTCGATCATGGTGGACGGAACGATGGCGATGTTCGGTACGGTGAATCTGGATATGCGGAGTTTATGGCTGAACTACGAAGTTGCCTTATTTGTCTACAACGCGGATTTCGCGGGGGAACTTCGTGCCCTACAGCAATCTTACATCGCCGACTCGGATCTCGTGCAGGCTCATCAGTGGGAGCAACGTGGGTTCCTCCCAAGGCTCCTTGAAAACACGTTCCGGCTGGTCAGCCCGCTGTTGTAGGCTGCTGAGCGTCAAAGCGCCGGTACCGCGTGTGCAACCTAGCTCACTCCCTGTGCGGGGGCGGTAAAAGGGCTCATCCGACCGAAGCGTGCGCGATGGTGACTGGAGGTTTTCTGAGGCATAACTCAAGTGTCCAATGATTTGTTTAATAAAAGCGTCCTCGGCGAATCGAAACTCGCCGAGAACCGTCGGCGCACCGTCGACCGGGATATCCCTCGTCAAGTTGCACCTCTGCAGAGCTTAATTCGAATGGCGTGGACTTAAGGCGGATCTCGCGTGAAACAATTTTGAGCTAGCGAAGAACGGCATCCTTGTTGCATCGTGGTTTTTCTTCAAAAAAATCTCAACACAGCAAGGATGCCGTCGATGATTCTGCCACCTCGTGGAACCCCTGTCGATACCAATCGCAGAGCCGAATTGCGTCAGGCACTCAATCCGCACGAGGTGGTCCAGCGGATTGACAATTTGATCCAACTCGATCAAGTCCGGCTAACCGAAATCTTCAGTGACGACGATGTCCATCAGCTATGTGATGAACTTGGAATCAAGTTCCGTGAGCGGGAGTTCACCCCGGCGATCACACTCGGCTTGTTCGTTTCGCAGTGCCTCAGTCGCGGAGATGCCTGTTCGACCGTCCTCACGAAGTTCAATCGTGAGCGAAAACGGCGAGGCCAGTCGCCCTGCTGCGAAGATGCTTCGGCCTACTGCAAGGCGAGGGCAAAGCTCACCGTTGAACTGATCGATCGACTTGGCAAACGCATTGTCGATTTACTTCGCGGGAAAGCCCCTACGCAGTGGAAATGGCACGGGCTGAATGTCTACTTGGTCGATGGTTTGGTATTTCGCGCACCTGATACGCAGGCCAATCAAGAAGTCTATCCTCAGCCTTCGACTCAAAAAGAAGGGCTTGGCTTTCCTCAAGTGCGTTGCGTGGTGACGACTTGCTTGGCGACCGGCTGCATTGTCAATTACAACACCGCAGCAATGAAGGGAAAACTGACCGGCGAGGTTAGCCTTTTCCGCGAAAAACACGGTGATTTCGTAGCCGGCGATATCGTCGTCGCGGATAGCAACTTCGAATCGTTCTATGATTCGGTGCTACTGAATCGCCGAGGTGTTGAACTGGTTTGCGGGATCAAGGGCTGTCGCAATTCACCCTTTGAGGGAGTCTGCGAAGTGCTCGACGAGAAGACGATTACGTTGAAGAAACCGAAGAATAACAAAAATCGATTTACACCCGAGCAGTGGCAACAGCTACCTGAATCAATCCAGTATCGCTGCATTCGATACCGTCTGACAGGTCGCACCGAAGAGCTTACGATCGTCACCACGCTTGTTGACTCGAAGCGTTTCAGCGCTGACGAAATCGCGGAGCTCTATGGTCTGCGATGGGACGTTGAAACGGACATTGCTTGCTGGAAGACCACGATGGGATTTTGTGATCTACGCTGCCATACTCCCGAAAACCTTGACCGCGAAATAGCGGTCGGAGTGCTGGCTTATAACTTGGTACGCTCACTGACCAACGACGCTGCTGCGGTCCTGGAAATCCATCCGCGTGAAGTCAGCTTTTCTCGTTCACGCGATGCTTGGATATACTTTAGCGACGAACTTGAAACGTCCGACGATCTGATGTGGATCGTGCTGTCGGCAACTTCCCGGTTGGTCCGAGATCGACCCGGTCGCGAAGAGCCTCGCGAGCTCAAACGCCGAAATCAATCAAAATATCCCAAGATGAAAAAAAAACCTCGCCCCAGCCGAGCCAAGCGGATCACGGTCGAGCCCGTGAAACCGGCAGAAAAGCCCTAAGTCCACGCCATTCGAGCTTAATTCCGTTTCTCCCGGCAGACCCAGTATAAGGTCCAGCGACAACTCGCACAAATTATCATTGGACGCTTGAGCCATGGAGTGCCGGGATAAAACCGGTTTGGAATCGAGAATGAAAGTTTCTTACGAGGAAGGTCTAACCAACTACTTCGGCCTCCGGCGGAGGTGCGACGAAGGTAACAACGTCGTGCTGAGCGTCCGTGCAGGGGGAAGCGTAGGCCAGCTAATTGAGCTCCGAAATCAGGTCTTCCATGTGCCGACCGTGTCATATGCGTCGGGAAGGCAACACCAGCTACACCGCTTTGGTAAGGGTAGTCTGGACATGGCGGAGTCGAAGAACCTGTGCATGCGTGGAAAATTCCAAACGCGAGAACCGGGAAGTCCCATTTGCCCCTGGGGTCAAGTCGTGATGACTCACTGCCAGGGCGACCAGCGAACCTCTATGAGCGCAATTCTGGTATGAACGCGGATGGGATGGCAGATGAGGCCGTAGTACCGTCGACGCGGGTGAACAAAGCTGCGACCGCAGTGGCGGAATCCGCCGAGGAAAGGGACCTCACTGAAGGGAAGTATTGCCGGATTGGCGTCGATGCTTCGGACTCTGAGCCGGAACAAGTATCAATTGGAGCGTCACGGGAAATCACGACGGGTAGCGTCACAGTGTGTCGCGATCGTTTGACCCAACGGAGGAGCCGTATGAGTCAAGGCTCACGTACGGATCTGTGCGGGGGGCGGCTGGCAACAGCCGTCCCTACCGCGATCCTTGAAAACCTCCGGCGCACCCTTCGGTCGGATGAGCCGGTAAAAGGGACCCGTCTGAAAAGGCGCCAAAACCCTCAATGTGGGAATGTACTCATTTAAATATTGACATCGCGTCTCATTGGCGGCATAATCCGACATAGGAGTATTTACGGGAAAAAATACGCGCCGTTACTCCTTTGATTCGACGAGCTGTTGTCGGTCCGCGTTTTTTTCTATCCTTTTCAGGTGAAAGTTCTATGATGTTTGTTCGAGGCCAGAGGCGCGCGAGCGCGCTTTCACCCTAGTCGAGCTGCTAGTGGTGATTGCAATTATCGGGGTGCTGGTAGGCTTGTTGCTTCCCGCCGTGCAGGCAGCTCGCGAAGCTGCACGCCGCATGAGTTGCGGCAATAATATGAAACAGCTCGGTTTGGCAATGCACAACTACCACAGTGCCTTCAATGCCTTACCGGTAAGTGGTGGTGGTACCGACAATACGGCTGGCAACACGGCCACCGGGACCGAGGGTAACGGACGGCGGCTCAGTTGGCTGATTCCCATTCTGCCTTATATTGAGCAGCAAGCGATGTGGCAACAGATTTCCAATCCGATGGATTCCAATGCGGACGGCACCGTTGACTTTCCAGCGATGGGCCCCCGGGCGTGGAATACCAACTACACCCCTTGGATGACGGACGTCGGTGCCTACCGCTGCCCTAGTGATCCTGGTCGAGGATCTCCAGCAATGGGCCGCACCAACTATGCCTGCAGCTACGGAGATAGCTGCCACTACGGCGACGGTGGGCCCCTGGGCAGTACGAACGGCTTTTACTGGGAAAACAGTGGTGCCGCCCAGAACGTGAACAAGTCGCAGCGCGGGTTCTTTGTCTTTCGCTGGACCTGTAACGGCATCAATGGACTGGGCACTGGTCGCAGTCGACCTCCCATGCAGTTCCGAGACATCACCGACGGCTTGAGCAACACGATCATGCTGGCGGAAATCGCCACGCACGTGGACCCCAAACGGATTTCCACTGATGCCGCGGTCGGCCCGGGCTTCGTGGAGCTTGGTAACGACCCAGGCTGGGCACAGACCACAGGGGCCGCAAATCCGCAGCGCCCGATGTTCTGGGCAAATGGCACGAATTCGATCGTGGAAAACTTGAACGGTGGGTATGGCCGTGGATATCGCTGGGCAGATGCGGCGATGATTTATACAGTCTTCAATACGATTCTGCCCCCCAACGGCAGCTTAGTCATGCCCAATAATTCGGACTCGGCGTGGGCGATGGCACCTCCAAGTAGCAACCACCAAGGTGGCGTCCAGATTGTGATGGGCGATGGATCGGTCAAGTTTGTGACCGACAGCATCGAAGCTGGTAACCAACACGCTCAGGTGGTCTGGACAAATAATAATCCGGGTTCAGGGTCGCCTTACGGGGTCTGGGGTTCTTTAGGAACTCGAAACGGTAAAGAGGTTTTCGATCCCCCGTTTTAAATAATGCCAGTGTGATCAGCGGGAGTTCTACGGCATCCGAATTGGACTTCCGCTGACGTGGTCATAGATCCGACGGAATGGTTCGTCCAGGCACAGTCAATCGGTTTGCATCGACGTGCCTTCAAACCCAAATTCGATTACCAGTTTGTTACTTCAACCCATAGTTATGAATATGAAACGCGTTTTGCCCGCTCTCTTTCCTACGTGCCTCATGCTGGTGCTGTCCCTGTCCGCGTTGCCGATTTCGGGCTGCGGCTCGTCGGGAAATACAGTGGTCGAGCCAGATGACGGAATGATGGACGAACAGGAGATGCAGGACTACAACAAGCAGATGGCTGAGCAGGAAGCAAACTACAACGACCGCTACAAGTAGTTTTGTCCGTCTGGCGAATAGCTGGCCAGGTAGCGTGACGAAAAACTCAATTCGTTCCTGCCTGCCGTTTGTTTGGCGGTGTCGCGACAAGGCCACGGGCGTGTCTTTAGCATCGCCTCCGGAGCACATACACGACGTCTTCGGTCGAGGCATCCACCTCGACCGATTCGTCGATGTCGTAGCAGAAATCGTGCGTCGCGACGCAGTCCCACTTGCCGCTGGCTTCGATTAATCGCGACATCTGCTTCGGCGTGTAGCTGCGGAGTCGCAGGATGTCGTTGATGCGAAAGCTGCCGCTTGGCGTGTGGACGTCAAAACGAATGCCGAACTGTTCCAGCCGTTTCTTTTTGTCGCGATCGATCGTCCACATGTGCGTATTGATCGCGAGATGGCCGCGTCTGGCAGACCAACTTTCTGTTTCGCTCGGGGGAACGGTCGTGGGTGTTAAATGGATGCCGAGCAAGTAGATCCCGCCGGGGCGAACGAACTCAGCCATGCACTCCAGGTGACCCCGAGCCTCGGCTTCGCTGCCAACATGGCGAAAGCTATTGATGGTGTTGAAGGCGACGCTAACCGGGCCCGTTTTACTACGTGATTTCGGTAGGACGCCCGCAAAATCGCGACGTGAGAAGTCGCACATGTCCGCGACAATTGCAGCGTTGGCGTACGAGTGTCGCTGCAAACGCTTGTTGCAGAAGTTGACTGCCCTCTCGTTGAGGTCGAGGCCGCAGACGTTGAAGCCACGACGAGCGAGGGCGAAGAGAAGTCGGCCCGTCCCGCAAGCAGGTTCGAAGTACCAGCCTGGTTTGCCGCTTCCATAGGCCTGATCGCACGCCAAGATGAATTTGGTCTCTGCAGCGACGTCGGCACCGAATACAAGATCGTAATACTTAGGGTGGTCATAGATGGATTCGTCCACGATGCGAATGCCCGCTTGAGAAGCCTCATCATCTTCGTGTTCGCCATTTTGCGCTTTGCCGCTCATCGGACCGGCTCCATACCGAGCCCACGACGGCTCAAACCGATCTGACCAGCATGGAGGGTCTCGTGCATGGGGCAGAACAGAATCGCTCCCAGCTTGCACGGATACACCGCGTAGGGCATCTCGACGTCATCCAGTAAGCTCTTCGGAGCGATGTCCGCGATTTCCTGCACCGCGCTGAGGTGCACCTCGGCGAGTTTCTCCAGTAATTCCGCGGGACTGGGGTGACCATCGGACGATTGAGGTGGAGTCCCACCCCGTCCAAAAGTCTTGCGAAAGCGGCTTGGGATAAGATGCAGATCATCAGGGTGACGCCCGCGTATCCGAAACATGAGCAGTCCGTACTGACTGACGGCGAGATGGCCGACCTGCCACGCGATGTTGGTGACGCCACCCGGTGGGATTTCATACCAGCGGTCTTGCGGTGTCGCATCGAGCAGTTGGAGCGTGTAGCGACGAGCGAATTCGATCTGCCCGATTGCCGCCCGCAACATGATGGTCGCTTCGTCGACGTTGGGCAGCGAACGATTCACATCAAAATCCGGGGCGTTCGTAGAGTTGGTTGTCATCGGCACTGCTCGTGAGAGTTGATCTGTTGTTGGATTTTCAGGTGCGGAGAAGCGGTGATTCTTTGAGTCGATGTGATCAACTCTTTTATCGCGAACGGGCAGAATAGTTTCCTTTCAATTCCTGGATCCCACAAGACGAGCCTCCATTTCTTCCAGCGGTACGCCCTTGGTCTCGGGGACCATCGTGACGACCCAAATCAATTGCAAGACCATCATGAAGCAGAAAAAACCGAACACGACCGAGGGTGCGTAGTTGCCGATGAACCAGGGAAAGGCCAGGGTGATCAACGCGGCGAAAATCCAGTGCGTGAAACTGCCGAGTGATTGACCGGCGGCCCGGTGGCGGTTGGGAAATACTTCCGAGATCAAAACCCAAATGACTGCACCTTGGCCGACTGCGTGGGCGGCGATGAACGCAAAAATGCACAGCATCACCATCGTACCACCGTTGCCGGATTCCTCGCTGGCCTGGACCATGGCGGCGTCTGCAATTTCCAACACAGCGCCCGAATCAGGACGGGGATGGAATTCCACAGCATCGCCCGCGTATTGAGGTGAGTTCGAGGCCCGCATCAACGCGTCCTTGGCGTTGTCCACTTCGGTCTCAAATTTGGCGATATCTAATTCATTACGAACCGGCAACGCTTCTGCCTTTCTCAAACTCTCGACGGAATTCTTGACCGCAATCGCTGAATTGGCCACTTGGAACTGCGGCGCGTATGAGAAGAAAACCCATGCGCATAGCCCCAGAGAGGCGATGTATCCGAACGAGCCGATAAACAGTAGCGTGCGGCGACCGAGACGATCGATAAGGTATAAACCAACGAAGGTGAATAACAGGTTGACCACGCCGATGCCGATCGATTGCAGCAGGGCGGCATCTTGACCAAGCCCCGTCATCTCAAAAATGCGGGGAGCAAAGTAGAGAATGGCATTGATGCCCGAAAGTTGATTGAAAAATGCTACCAGAAACGCGAGCATGATTGGCACTCGCATTTGCCAGGTCCAAAACCGTTCTGCCGATGAGTGCTTCGCGGAGGAATCGCGGATTTGTTCGACGACTCGGTCAGTTTCCATCGCAGTCATTTCCGGGTTGGCGAGCTGCAAAATGCGCGCGGCCTCGGCAGAGTCACCTCGTGCCGAAATCAACCAGCGAGGGCTTTCAGGAAGTCCGAAGCACATCAACGAATAGATCAGTGCAGGGATCGCCTCGACGCCGAGCATCCAGCGCCAAGCGTCCTCGCCCAGTCCGGCCAAACATGCGTTGGACGCATACGCGACAAGAATTCCAAAAACAATGTTGAACTGAAACATTCCTGCCAGTCGCCCACGACGATCCGGAGGGGAGATTTCGGAGATATAGAGTGGCGCGGCGACGGTGGAGATGCCGACTCCGACGCCGCCAATGAACCGCGCGATCATGAACGAATAAACGTCCGTCGCTAATCCAGACCAAATCGCCGAGACCAAGTACAAGACGCCAATCCACAGTAACGTGGACTTGCGGCCAAAACGATCCGTCGGCCAACTACCGACTAGCGATCCGAGCACCGTACCCCACAACGCCATGCTCATCGCGAATCCATGCTCGGCATGCCCGAGCGACCACTCCGATTGGATTGTCTTCTCTGCGCCTGAGATGACGACGGTGTCGAATCCGAACAGGAAACCCGCCAGCGCCGAGGTCAGTGCCCACAGAAATAAACGGCTCAGCATGGCGATCACTCAGAACTGGAAGTACACGAAGGGGCGGAAATCACGTGGCGCATATAATAGCAGCATCCAGATCATGATGGCGGTCGCTACGGGGCTGTACCAGGCATCGGCTGGCAATCGCATGCAGCGGCGCAGTCGCGTCGACCAAGCCGTATGTTCCAATACCATTACGGAGATCATCAACAAGGTCAGGGGAGGCAGCCAGATGATGCCCGGCGATTGCTCGGAGGCCAAGAATGGCAACCATAGTCGCTCGTAAACATGCACGCTCGTCGCCAAATCCGGGCTCCGGAACAACACCCATCCCATCAGGACAACAAACATCACGCCGACCCAGCGGGCCGCCCCGTTGACACGCCGCCACGCCTTCGCGTGAGACCGCTCGATCACAAGTGCCAAGCCGTGCCAAATCCCCCACAATACGTATGTCATCGCAGCGCCGTGCCACAACCCACCCAGCCCCATGGTGAGCATCAGGTTTCGCTCAGTAGCGCGAAGAGAACCTCGCGAACCGCCGAGCGGAATGTAGAGGTAGTCCCGCAGCCAGGTCGACAGCGTGATATGCCAGCGATGCCAAAAGTCGGACATCGTCGTTGCCAGGTAGGGGTGCCGAAAGTTAGCTGGGAAACGATAACCAAGCAGCTTGGCAATACCAATTGCCATATCACTGTAGCCGGAGAAGTCGTAGTAGATTTGCCCTGCGTATGCTATCACCGCAACCCAAACCGTCACGCTGCTGTATAAGTCGACTCCTGAGAAAACGACATCAACTGACTCGGCCAGCCGGTCGGCGATGACGACCTTCTTCACCGCTCCGCGTAGCAACTGCTGAAAGCCGTTGTACATCCGCAGATGGCGATATTTCGGTACGCTCGCCAATTGCGGTAATAGACTACTCGCCCGGACAATCGGTCCCGCGACGAGTTGTGGGAAGAAGGCGACATAGAGGGCAAAGTCCAGCAGACTTTCATGGGGACACAGCTTGCCACGATACACGTCGATCGTGTAGCTAAGCGTTTGGAACGTGTAGAATGAAATGCCGACCGGCAGAATCACGTTAAGCGTCGATGCGTGCAGCCCCAACGATTCGACGAGCGGGCGGGCGGTCTCAATGAAGAAGTTGGCGTATTTGAAAAAACCAAGGATGCCGAGGTTCACCATCAGACTGACGATCAACCAAGCGCGCCGCCGTCCCTGCGAGTCGGAGGTGCTGATACGATTGGCAACGAAGAAATCGACCATCGTTGAGGTCAGCAGGAGGACGCAGAAGCGATAGTCCCAGTATGCGTAGAAATAGTAACTCGCCGCTAGCAGACAACCATTTCGCAACCGCCGCCTCTCACCCATCGTCCACGTCGCCACGAGGACGACAACGAGAAAGATGACAAATTCGGCTTGAGCAAAATTCAACGCTGCACTTTCAGGAAAATCTGTGAAGCATTTTTATCAGCCGTTCTGTCGATTAATTGCCCCGTCTACTTGCGATAGTAGTCAGTATAATCGCTGTCATGGTGCGGTGCCGCTTTGGTGGGACGATGGCTCGATGCTGAGACTTCGTTGGCAAACGTTGTCTGCATAATCGCCGCTCTGCCGCTCGCAACGTTACTGGCGGAATCATCCTCGAAGGGATCGCTTAATTGATCAAACGTATCCCCAGGTTGTGAACGTTGGGTCTTCGCCCCTGGAGTCTCTTCGGACGACGACGGCGGCGCTGCCGAATCATGTTCGTCCAGCGTCGGGTACTGCGACGCCGACGATGATTCTGCTGACACGGTCGGCATCCCCGACGCCATCGTCGGTTGACAAGTGCCGCATGAGGTCGAGTGCGAAATTTTGTGATGAGCCGGTGCGTGATGTTGGCAGCTCGCACATCCGCACGTTGATCGCGAGACACGCCGTGCATGAGGATGCAATGTTGCGATTTTTCTCAGCCCGCAGGCAAACGTTTCCAAACTCCCATGGATCAGCCCGCAATGTGGTATGCGAGCGTTGGCCAAAAGGCCTTCTTCCGGAGCGAGGAGTTCACCCCAGTTTGACGATCCACAACCGCAGGTCGATCTGTGTTGGCAGGGGCCTTCGCACCCTGATACCTTCGCACCGAATGCATGCTCGGCACCACAGGTCACCTCCGCTCCGCACGAAGTCTCCGCGCTGCAGGACGTCCCGACACCGGAGGCGATCTCTGCTCCGCACGCCACGTCGGTCCCACAGGCCACTTCCGCTGGGCAATCAGACTCCTCCCAAACCCCCTGAGCAAAGCTAGTGCTGGTCGGCATGCCACCGATCGCCGTTGCTGCGATACCCATGACCGCAAACGAACGAATTGGTAGAAGTAAGTCTTTGAGTCTGCGGGTCATCACGATTGTTTCTCATAGTCGTGGTCGTTGAAAACTCCTCGAGCGAACGATTTCGCTCCCGCAAGATGTATCGACGACGCACGACCGCTAAGACCAAAGCAAAGCGAACCACACGCAATGGCGACGCAGATTGCCTAGGCCCTGCAATCGGATATGGCCGCCTCACGGGCCTTTTGCGTGTTTCTCGGGGAGGATTGGCCTCCCGACGTCACGTGGCGACAATGACGTCAAAATCTATTCGATTTCAACGGAGTTACGCCGAATCAGAACCCGCCCGGCGAGGTGAACTCACGATAGTCATCGAACTCACTGTGATGGTCGGCAGCGCGGTTGGAGAAGCGGGTGAAGTCCGCTTCCCAGGTCAGATCGACATCACCGACGGGGCCATTACGTTGTTTTGAAATGATGATCTCCGCTTGACCCGCGTACTGTGCCTTCTCATCACCGCGGTGGTAATATTCCTCGCGGTGGACGAACATGACCACGTCGGCATCCTGCTCGATCGCACCGGATTCTCGCAGATGGCTGAGTTTGGGCCGGTGATCTTTGCCCTCTTCGGCTTGCCGATTGAGCTGGGACAGACACAGCAGTGGCACTTCGAGCTCCCGCGCCATTCCCTTAAGTCGTCGGGCGATTTTCGCGACTTGCTCTTGCCGTGGGTCGCGCGAGTTATCGGGTTCGATCAACTGCAAATAATCGATGACAATTAATCCGAGACCTTCCTCCCGCCGTTTGATCCGCCGCGCCGCAGCAGCAATTTCACTCACCGTACGGCTGGGGGAATCGTCGACGAACAAGGGGGCTTGGCTGACCTCGTTGGCTTTGCCGACCAACCGATCACGGTCGTCTGACGAAATCGTGCCATTGCGAAGGCGGTGGCCGTTCACTCTTGCCATCGAGCAGAGCAGACGGTCGGCCAATTCGATCGCAGACATTTCTAGACTGACGAACAGCACTGGCTCGCGCTGCATACAGGCAACGTGTTCGGCAATGTTCATCGCCAGTGCCGTTTTACCCATCGAGGGACGAGCAGCCAGAATAATCAGTTCGCCCGAGTGCAGGCCACCGGTCATCTGATCGAAATCGGTCAGTCCCGTCTCGGCGCCTCCCTCGACGTAGTCATCTCGCATCCGCGCCTCCATGCGATCCATCGCTTGGTGCAGGACATCGCTGATCGCGGAAACGGAATTGCTGCTCCGACCGTCCATGATCGCGAATACTTTCTGTTCGGCCTGAGCACAGAGTTCTTTCGCGGTACTGGACTGTTCGTAGGCGTCGCGGAGGATCTCCGTGCTCGATTCAATCAACCGGCGAAACACCGCTTTTTCAGTGACGATTTCAGCATAGAACACCGCGTGGGCGGCATTGGCGACACTTCCCGAAAGCCGAGCCAGGTAAGCGGCCCCGCCGACTTTCTCAAACTCCGCAGCGGTTCGCATGCGAGAGACGAGCAGCGTGATATCAATTTTTTCGCCGGTGTCATACATGTCCCGCAGATGACCGTAAATGATGCGATTCGCATCGTCGTAGAAATCGTCCGCTCGCAGCGATGCGATCTCATCACAGATATCCGGCATGATCAGGATGCTTCCGATCACGCCCATCTCGGCTTCGAGCTCGTAGGGCGGTTGCCGCTGCAAAATCTCGCTCGCCGATATCTCCTTCTTTTTCTTGTCCCGAAATCCAGAACCCGAGAACTTGTCGTCTTTGATCATCCGTGTAACTTGGGTTGAAGGAGATTCAAAAAACTAAGAGCCTATCCGAAAAGGGTCTGACCCTTTGGAGACGAGTCGATTTAGACGACATTTACCGGACCCGCCGGAGAGGGTCAGACCCCTTTTCGGATAGGTTCTAAAGGAAACCCGCCGCAAGCGACATCGGCTCCCAGTGGTTCGGACAGGTTTTTTTCAAAATGACATGATGAGCAGCACTATGCCCGCAGGCGGGCTTCAACGCGAGCGATCGCGTCGGCCGCCGCCATCGCGGCGTCACCGCCACCAATCTGCTTTCCACTGACCAGCCACTGTTCGACTTTCTGCTGAGCTGCGATGGCTCCGGTATGACTGCGACGCCCAAAGTGCTGAGCAATCTCAGTATACGCGCTGCCCGTGTGCGTTCGAGCCAGATACATCGCCAGCGTTCGCGGTTCGCTGACCCGCCGCGTCTGAGCTTTGCCTTGAAGCCCGTCGCGATCAAGCCCAAATGCGTCACAGACAGCTCGCTCGATTGAGCGGAGCGTGGGCGCCGAACGCGTATTTCGCATCAAGTCTCCACCAAACTGACGGATTTCGTCAATCGTGGGTTCGCGACGAAACATTCGCTGCAACATCCCGATCAGATTGGCCACGCCAGCCACAGCGCGGGCGTCACCACCGATCACTTCACTGACTTCGCTCAATAGATTAGGGTCGCAATCAAGCACGCAGCGAGTCTTGACTAAGCGCGTCAAAAGATTCAAACGTGTACTCGCATCGAGAGCTAACAGCGGACACACCAACCCCGAAGACATCCGACCAGCCACCTCGCCAGTCAGTCCTCGGATATCAACAGGCGGTAAATTGGCGGTAAAGACGAGCGGTTTGCCCGCCGACGCAAGTGTCTCCAGAGTGTAAAGAGCTTCACGAAGCGTCGCCGTTTTCGAAGCGAGAAAATGGACGTCATCAATCAGCAATGCGTCGACTTCGCGGTACTTGCGGCGGAAACTCGGCAAACCCGTGGAATTGACCGAGCCCACGAAATCATTGGTGAACTGTTCCGCTGTCAACAGGATTACGCGTCGCATCCGCCGCCGCCGGCGAAATTCTTCCGCGATCGCGGCGAGTAAATGTGATTTGCCCGTCCCGGTGGGTCCATGCAAAAAAAGCGGCATGGCGACCTCGGGATTCGACATCGCCATCGTCGCCGCGGAGAACGCGAATTCGTTACACGGGCCGGTGATGAAACTGTCAAAGGTACGGCCCCCCGTCGGAAGCGATTCCGGCAACGGCGCGCTGGGCGCATCGTCGCGCGAACCGGCCCGTTCGGACTGCCGAGCTTGATTGGCGTTCGGCGCATCCTGCTCGGTAGCGATATCGTCAGAGGAATGGGTTAGTTTCGGGCCGGCTAACAGACTCGACAATTTACCAGAATTTTTACCCATACCGGTCCGTCCGCGAGCCGATTTACTCGATTTCCCTGGGGTGGATCGACCGTTTCGTTGGTTCGCCCGTCCACCCCGGCCTTGGCCGCTCGTCGTCTCGTCGGCACCATCAATCAGTGGGGGCTGGGTCGTCGCAGCCTCGGTCACCATGCGAAACCGGGCGCGGTCTCCGAGGGCCATCGTGGCGGCCGCGCGGAGGTCGGAAGTAAAGTTTTTGGCAATTCGGTCCGCCGCGAACGGACCGCTGACCCGCAGCACAATGACGTCGCCGACGTCAGAGCCCGCATCGACCAAATCCGAAGTGACCGATTCGACCTCAAACTCGATTCCGTGGGTGAACCACAACCTGAACCGATCGGTCCCGATGCGTTGTCGCAAGGCATCGGCGAATCGCTCGATGGCCTCCTGCGTCTCGATGCTGTGTTGCGTCGACGACATACCGGTAGCGACAACTCCCTCGTGGATGATGATGACGGAAGCGACGGCGCATCAGCGCCGCTGCAACAACTTAAACAGATTCCGACCGATTTTCCTGCTCTGTCTCGCCCCGCCGCGAGACGTGCTGACTTAGCAAAAAACGGTGTTTTTTGTGAAATTCGAACGGATTCAATTGGTGACTCTGCTGTTTCCGCCACTTGGCTCTCCTACAGCGAGTGAGGCAGATTCTAGGTTTGCTAGCAAACAAGTCAAACCGATTGACTCAAGTTTTCTCACTCCGCTGCCGACACGCCCAGGAGAGCCTCCCAAGCGGACGCAAAAAACGAGTTCTAGGGGATCGAGGCTGGTCGCGTCCACGTCGGTTCGGCCGACTTTTTGACTTTGTCGACACGTGGATAATGTGTCGATAACCGAATCTTCATTCCGATTTCACAAATCCTAGCCGAGGGTAAGCTGTTAGCGCCACGGCAGTTGGAGAGAATCGAGTTCGCCAGCGCAAAATTCAGCACTAGCGATCGACCTTCTGAATTTGTTACACGCAGTGCCAAGATCATTTGCCCGCCCGCGTCTTCCTCCCTCATTCCGGAGCTCCAGACCACATGTCCTGCCGCCCCCTCTCACGAATTCGCTCGCTCGCTACCTGCATCGCCACCTTTGTTGCACTGGCTTTCATTGCCGCGCCCCACTCGCGAGCCGGTGACAACGGTGCCGCCAATTCCGGTAGCAGCGTACTGAAAAAATCTGCGGCTGAAAAACACGAACTCCGTCATCATCTCTCCCCCAATCAAACGATTCGCTACAAAGTAACCCACGTTGCCAAGACGAAGACACGGATCAACGGTACCGAGGAAATCGCTAACGTGTACACGACGAGCGTGCGGTCATGGAAAGTCCGAGACGCCAGCGAAAATGAGATCACTTTCGACCATCAGATCGATTCGGTCGAAATGACACAACAAAACGGTGACAGGGACGAAATTCGCTGGGACAGTCAATCCGGTGAGAAGCCACCGACCGCCTTCAGCGTCGTGGCAGAGCAAATTGGCACACCGCTGAGCACGGTCACGATTGACGCCAAAGGCGCCGAACTCAAGCGTGAAAACCACGCGGGCTCACAAGCATCCCTCGGTATGGGTTCGCTGACGCTCATCTTGCCCGCTGATCCGGTTGCTATCGGCGAGAATTGGTCGGTGCCTTCCGAGGTCAAAGTTCGCACCGAGGATCAGCAAGTCAAAACCATCAAGGTCCGCCAAGTCTTCACGTTGAAAAAAGTCAGCGCTGGAGTGGCCACCATTTCGGTCAAGAGCCAAACACTTACCCCGATCAACTCCGAAGCACTTCGCGCCCAAGTCATCCAACAGCTCAGCAACGGTAGTGTTCGCTTCGATGTCGACAACGGCTACTTGCTCAGCAAAGAGCTCGATTGGGATGAGACAGTTGTCGGCTTCCAGGGTGCTGGCAGCATGATGGAATATCGCGCCAAGATGAGCGAAGAAATGATCGACGACGACGTCGTGCTGTCGGCAGCGAGATCGAACAAACCACTGCGGTAAGATCGATTTGCAACGAGGTCGTGAGCTCAGAGCCGCTTCGAACACCAATGTCTTCCCCTCGCCCTCTCGTCCGGCTCGCAGTTTGTTTCATCACCCGCGACCACGGACTCACTAGAGTCACTTCACATTCGCAGCTTTTTTTAGCGCGACGTCGTCGCCTGCGACGAGCATCGTATCAGAGTCCTTGAGCAAATAGTCGGGATCAGGCGTTGCCGTAATCTTGTCAGTCAAAACATCATGCAAAGCAACAATGGAAATGTCGTAGTTTTGACGCAATTGAAGTTCACGAATTGACTTTCCGTACCAACTCTCCGGGACGCCCATCTCTTGAACACTGAAGCTAGGTCCCAATTTGACATAATTCAAGAGGGCCGACCCGCTGATGCGAGCGGAGAGTGCTTTCGCCGTATCCTGCTCGGGAAAGACGATGTCAGTGACGCCCATTCGTTGCATCACTCGAGCGTGATCATTGGAAACCACTTTAACGAAGATTTCCCTCACATTCACATCGTGTAACGCCATCACCGCCAATATGCTCGACGAAATGTCATCACCTGTCGAAACGACGGCTACATCAGCATCGGCGGCACCTACTCGACGAAGCGTTTCGACATCGGTGGCGTCACCCACCGCCGCGCGTGAAACAAAAGAAGCCAAGCGGTCGATGACGTCGCCGTTGAGATCAACAGCAATCACATCATATCGATTCTCGGACAGTGATTTGGCTACCGTGAATCCAAAGTTTCCGAGGCCAACGACAACAAAACGTTTCATGCGCATCTCCAAATTTCGAGGGGCTTATCCGACAATTACGTCTTCGTAAGCAAGTCGATAGCGTCCACCGGTGGTGAGACGGACGACCAGCGCAGCCGCAATCGACAGCGGGCCGGTTCGTCCAGCAAACATCAGAACAATAATGACCCAACGCGACGGAGTGGAAAGGTCGGACGTGATTCCCATCGACAGACCGACAGTATTGAACGCGCTGGCGACTTCAAAAAATCGAGCGATAAACGGCTCGGTTGCTCCATAGGCGTCTCCGATGGAGGCGACCAAAAACACCCCTAGCACCACAATTCCAATCGCAATCACAAACAAGCCGGTGGCACGTTGTATCGTCTCGGAAGGAATCGAGCGACCGGCGAAAGTTGCCGTCGACTGCGAGCGAAGCCGAGACCACGCGAGCAGGCCTAGCAATGCAAAGGTGGTTGTCTTCATACCGCCAGCAGTCGAACCGGGCGAACCGCCGACCGTCATTAAAATGATCGTAAGGAAATTCGTGCTGTCCGATGCGGCCCCATAATCAATGGTATTGAAACCAGCAGTGCGTGGCGTGACACTGAGAAAAAAAGCATTGGTCAGCTTGTCCAAAATCGACATTCCCGACATGACACCATTCCATTCAAACGCAGCGAATATCGGCCAACAACCAAACAGGAGAAGGCTACTGACCGCCAAAACGAGCTTCGTGTGAATTGATAACCGATGAACCGCCTTGTTTCGGCGAATAAATCGCTGGTGAAGCTCCTCGATCGAAATAAAGCCGAGGCCACCAGCGATGATCAGGATGGAAATCACAATAATCGTTGCGGGAGAAAGCTGAAATCCCATCAATGAGGACGTGTTCGTCGAAAATCCTGCATTGCAGAAAGCACTGACGGAATGAAAAATCGCAGGCCAAATTGCCTCAGTCCACCCCAATTGTGGGGCCCATACAAGGTAGAGAGCAAGCGCACCAACAGACTCAAAGAAAAATGTAAAACGGACAATATTTCCAATGAGGCGTTTTGCTGTAACCTGAGGTAGCACATGCCTGGCGCCCACGGCGAGATCCTCGGTACTCAACGAGGGACGCCCACCCAAAGCTGATATGATCACGCTCGTCAAGACAAGCATGCCCAACCCACCTAGCTGGATGAGCGCCAAGATGACGGCCTGGCCAAGGGGGGTAAAATAGGTGGCGGTATCGACAACAATGAGGCCTGTGACGCAAACGGCACTCGTGGACGTAAAGATCGAGTCGGTCCAATTGAGACGTTCATTGACGTATAAACCGGGTGCAAATTGCAAAATGACCGCGCCTGCAACGATCAACGCAAGAAACGAAAGCACAAAGATTTCCGCCGGAGCAAGGCGTCGGGATTGGCGCCGTGGACGCATGCCCCGACTCCCACGGTGGAGCATGCTCTTTTTCGTCGAATTGGATTGACGGACGGTACGAGTCACTGGGGAAACTTTCTTTTGAATCAAACTTTCTTTCAAGTCCATCAATTTAGTCGACGGTAAGTCGACCGATACGTCTTCTCACTCGTAAAGAGTCTTGCTTTCCACACCTCACCGAAAGTCATTGGGCAAAACGGTTCGCGGGCGTCCCGCCCGCTTTCGGCAAATCGGCGGGCGGGACGCCCGCATACGACAAGAGGTTACCCTGAAAGATGTTGTCGGCAGAGATGGCGGCGTGACCGCAGGCCAGTCACAGTACGATGAGCCGATCATCCACTTGTTTGCTCGCCGGCCGGCCATGCGGGTCGAGATCGTGGTGCCTACCGGCAAGTGTCACATTGGCCTGCCCGCTCGCATTGTACTGGCGATATTTCGGTCGACATAGAGACCGGGTGAGCGTCCGCACGGGCGAAAAAAGGTGTCCGGTACGAATGGCACGGCCGCATGCTATCAAAGGAACTAGCTTCAAGCTGCAGCGTTCGTCGGTGATCTTGTCGTGGTTGCTGTAGCAGCGCGAGCACTTTGGGTCGGCGTTTCTTCGCGCGGGCGTTCGACTCGACCTGGTCTCTGTCCCAAGACTGTTCGGCACGGCGTTCGGGTTGGTGATTTGAAGGCGGGTAGAAGAATTTTCGCTGATCGCTCGAATCCGAAGAAACATCCCGATGGAGCGGCATCGCCGGAGGGTCGATGTGATCGGCTGCGTCACCGGTCCACCTGACTGCCTTGTTTTTGAAAAAACAATCTCAGCGCAGCGTCAAGCCGAGTCGGTACGCCGCACGCGTAGAATCCCATGCAAACATGCAAAGCCGTTATCTCAATTTTGGTACGACTGGCTGGATACAGATGAGGCCTGCATAGCTTGTCATCGGCAGAGCTGAACGACTTCACCGACGGCGTGAAGGAGACGGTTTGGCACAGCACGGGAGCCAAAAGGGTTTTCGAGTCGGATAAGAAATAACGCCTGTAATCCGAACGCGGGCCTTCTGTCTGTGAAACAAGCAGGCGTCGCCGCTGGTTTGCCTATTTCGTTGGCAGAACCGGTTGTTCGCTTTGTGAAACACGCCTTGCGGAACTGAGCGTTCGAGGTTGTTTTCCCCGCCTTTGAACTCGATGACGGCGGACAGGGCGGCATACGGCACCGCGCACGAAGAAATGGCATCTCATGGATCAGCGATTGCTATGGCTTGAATGACCTGTTTGTGAGGCGTGGACGGCGATTGCATGTGCGACCGTCAAAAAGTTCGAGCGAAATAAATCTCGCTGCGGATGCACTTCCCTCCGAATCTTGTCCCTTTTCCGAGTCTTATGGCAATGAAACTACTGCAGCTTCCCGTTTTTATTTTTCTCGCTTTCCTCTGCTCCGGATGTAATTCGAACGAGCAGGCGACTTATGAGCCGCTTGCCCTACCCACCGCGGAGGAGGAGGAAGCCGCTAAGGCTTATAACGAAGAAATGTCGAAACGGCCGGGAGCTTAGACGCCGCTCCCTTGTTCTAGGTGATTACATCGCCTTTACTCCTACTACTACTTGCTTCCCTATTCATTGAGGATTGACTGTGTTTCGTACTGTGTCCAGAAACCACTTTCGCCACCACGGATTTACGCTGGTGGAGCTCTTAGTCGTGATCGCCATTATTGGTGTTTTGGTGGGGCTGCTTCTGCCCGCCGTACAAGCAGCTCGCGAGGCTGCCCGCCGGATGAGCTGCTCGAACAATCTCAAGCAAATCGGCTTGGCACTTCATAACTATCACTCCGCCTATGATAGGCTGCCGATGCAAGCGGGCGGTACGAAAGGAACGGATTCAAACATCACGAACCAGCACTGGTTAAGTTGGTGCGTCGGTGTCTTGCCGATGATGGAGCAGCAGGCTCTCTGGCAGCAAATCTCGAATCCGTACGCGTTTCAGCGAGATTTGGTGACACCTCAAGTCCCACCGTTTCCGGCCATGGGCAATGGCCCTTGGAATGCGAACTATGTGCCGTGGTTAACACAGGTTCCGGCATTGCGTTGCCCAAGTGACCCCGCAGTCGCCGGCGCAGGTGACGTAGCGTTTAGTAACTATGCCGCTTGCACAGGGGATGCGATTCGGGAACAACACCACTCCGGAATTTGGCATGACGGACGAGACGCGTCCCAAGGCGGTTGGAACTGGGGATCGGCCGCAGAGCAGCCGTACGCGCGCGGTGCTTTCCGAGCGCGGCACTTCACTCGTTTCCGCGATTTCCAAGACGGTTTAAGTAATACCCTGATGGCGGGCGAGATGGCCTGCGACTTGGGCGACCGCGCCGTCATGACATCGCCCCTCCGCGATCCCGCGGTCGAACGCAATGGTGCAGCCTTTTACACTCAATCACCATACATCGACCCCACGCGGCCGCAGTTTTGGGCTGCCGGTCAGAACCTCGATGTCGACAACGGAACTCCAGGATCTGGGGGTGCACCGCAACACGGTCGCGGGCGACGTTGGGCAGACGGTCGTCCGCAATTCTCGGCGTTCGTAACCATCTCGCCGCCGAACTCCGCCTGCATTGTGGAGGCGCACGGCAGCCGAGGAATTCTACCGCCTTCGAGTCGTCACCAGGGCGGTGTTCACGTGGCGTTCGGAGATGGGGCGATCAAATTCATGACGGACTCCATCGAAGCGGGAACACAGAGCCGACCCACGATCGGATTCGACGCTTCCGGAAAGATCCCTGAAAGCGGAATCGCTAGCCCCTACGGATTATGGGGAGCGCTGGGGACCAAAGCGAGCAGGGAAGTGATCTCGTCTGACTTTTGATTGTTGTTGGATATGGTTGTGCATCCCGATCTTTACTTCGCTAGTAGTATCAGCCTTCACCGCAGGACGCGGAGGAGGTCGATGCTGCTTGTGTCGCTGCTCGCAGTTTTTATAGCGGCCGGTTGTGAGCCACACCCGCATTCCTCAACACCTCAGTCTGCCGGAGTTCAGTCTGTCGCGGTGCAGTCGCGTGTTACCTCAACTGAGGCTTCATCAACTCCTCGCGAAGAACTCAAATCTTTGTTGATTGTGGGAGGCGATGAGGCCGCCGGAGCGGCTGAGCGCCTCGGCGACGAACAACTGAGAAATGGTCGAGTCGATGACGCTATCGAGTCTTATTGTGCGGTGATGGAGCTGAGGCCCGGATCGTCGAGGGAGTTCTATGACAAATTGTTGCAAGCTTACGTTCGCTCGGGCCAGCCATACGAAGCGGTCCAGTTATTAAAACGTGCCATTACCGAACATCCGTCCGCGACGCAGTTCTACTATGATATCGCTGGCATCAGTTCGGCGATCGGAATGGCGGAAGAATCGTTATTTGCGTTGCGTGTGCTGATCAAGCACGGCCAAGGAGATTTTGAGACCATTGCCGTTGCCATGGATCCCGGTCGCGTCAAGCCGGATTGGAATTATATCTATGAGCTGGTTCGTGCTCACCCACAACGTCATGAGCTGCAGTATGGGTTGGCGGCGATTGATTTCGCAGATCTTAAATACCATGAGGCGGCAACGAAACTGTCACAATTGCTGGCTGTTCGCCCCGATATCGATCCCGCTTGGGTACTATACGGCCAGGCGATTGTGGAGGCTGAAGACGGTTCGGCGATCGAAGATTGGGCCCAACGCTTACCTGCCCATCTGCGGGAATCGGAGGACTATTGGGCGATCGCTGGCGATTGGTCGCTTCGCACTGGAAATCACCAAGAAGCCAGTCGAGCTTATTTGGAAACGCTGAGAATCAACCCGAGTCATTTCCCCGCTATGAGAGGCCTCTATCAAAGCCTTTCGGAATTCGGGCTTTCGTCCCAAGCGGAATTGGTCGCCGAGCGAATCGAAATGGAAACAGCCCTTCGCGATGCGTTGGGGCGTTTCTTTGAAGGCGAGCAACAGTCGCAAACATTCTGTTTCGAGATTGCCGATCAGCTGATCGAGTTGGGCAGGCCTTGGGAGGCATATGGTTGGGCTCGCAAAGCAAGTGAGCTCGCCTACGACCCTGTTGCCAACTTCGATCGACGATTGGCTCAGGTGGCCCAACACGTTGCTTCTGGAACGCCATGGCAAATGCCGGGATCGAGCCTCACCGAACAACTCGACCTTTCAAGACTGGGCGCCTTTGACTGGCATTTCGATCTCAAAGAGGTACAGCCAGACTCGTTCCAGCCGAATCGGGTTCCGAAGCTGGACAATCGAGCCTTGGCGTTGACCTATCACCATGAAGCCTTGCCTCGGTCGTCAGACGAAGAGAGATGGCTTTGGATCTACCAAATCATCGGCGGAGGCGTTGGGGTGATCGATTTTGATCTCGACGGGTGGCCCGACCTGGCGTCCTCCGTGCTCAACGGAACGCCGATGAAATCCAATAGTTTACCGAACACCTTGCACCGAAATATCGATGGTAAGTTTTTGCAATGCAACGTCGAGGCAGGCTACGTTGACCATGGTTTTGGGCAAGGCGTCTTGGTTTGTGATTACAACGAGGACGGTTTTCCAGACCTTTTTGATTGCAATATCGGCGAGAACCGCTTGTATCAAAACCAGGGTGACGGAACTTTCATCGACGTCACTGAGGCTGTGGGGCTCCAAGGCAAACGTTGGTCAGCGTCGGCGGCCATGGCGGATCTCGATGGGGATGGATTGAACGAGATTTTCGAGGTCTGCTATTGTGGCGGCGAAGAACCGTTTAATCATCAATGTGGCGGCGACAGCCATCTCGTCACCTGCCCACCGTTGCAGTTTCCTGCCGAGCCGGACGTCCTGTGGTCAGTACAGCCTGATGGACGATTGGTCGATAAGAGCCAGCTTCTCGCTGACGTATCCACGGTCGGGCGTGGCTTGGGAATCGTCGCCGGACAGCTCGATGGGACAGGTGGGCTGGATTGTTACATTGCCAATGATATGTCCGCGAATCACCTGTGGAGCTATCAGCACGAGGAGGGCACGTTTCAGGAGACGGGGACGACTCGTGGGCTCGGCCTCAGTGGTACTTCGCTGGCGCAAGCCTCGATGGGGATCGCGGTTGCCGATGCCGATGGGGACGGCGACTTAGATTTCTACGTGACCCATTTCTCGCGGGACTACAACACTTACTATGAGCAGATTTCGCCGGGGAATTGGGCCGATCGGACCTATCAATCCGGCATGCTCGAGCCGACCATGCCGTGGCTCGGGTTCGGGACGCAGTTTCTCGACCTAACCAATTCAGGACGCCCTGATCTATTTGTCGCCAACGGGCACGTCAACCGGCCGGCGGGGGGCAACGAGGATTACGAGATGCCACCGCAACTCTTTCAGCGCACCCAGACGGGGCGATGGGATGAATCCGCCGCCAGCGATATCGGGGAGTACTTTGAAGGACGCCACCTCGGACGGTCGGCGGCAGTCACCGATGTCAATCGAGACGGGCAACTCGACCTAGCAATCACTCACGCCTCCACGCCGTCGGCGCTGCTGGTCAACCAAACCGAGCAAGTCGCCAAGGAGGGGGCCTACGTTCGCGTCTATTCGAGAGGCACTCTTTCGTCGCGTGATGCCGTCGGTGCTACCCTCACCGGTACGGTACGGGGTGCTCCACGAACCTATACCTTGCTCTCGGGCAACGGATACATGGGATCGAACGAAAGCGTCATACATGTTGGCTTGGGGCATGCCGGTACGTTCCATGACGCTACGATCACGTGGCCATCCGGCAGAGTCGATCAGGTGGGGGATCTCGCAAAGAATCGGGAGTACCTGTGCGTCGAGTCAAGCACGCCCAACGCTGCCACCGTTTTCGAATTGACGCGTTGAGATCCTTCCTGGTCTTCGGACAAAGAAAGGGTGTCTGGGCTTGAACCCGCAAATCACGTTGTTTTTTAGAAGGGTGGCTAAAGGGGCTCGAACCCTCGACCTTCGGAATCACAAACTATCCACCGCAGTGCAAAAAACGGACGTTTCACCCGTGTTTTACGAACATAGCTACCTTTTGGACCCGTCGCAAGTCTTCGCGTAGAAAAGCGTATAATTGCAGGCAATCGCGGTAGGTGATAGCATCCCCCTGTCCCCAAAACGGTACGGCGATCTAAGCCGAACCTCGCCTTAATGCTCGTCCAATTATCGCCACTCCCCAGTGAACACCGCGGAGCTTCCAGTGACCGTGAACTACCACGACTACATCAAATCAGGTGAATGGAAGGCACGCAAAAGTCGCAAACTGAGTAACGCGACGTGAGTTGGCCGACAAGTTCTCTGTCGTCGCTGCCACTGTCTTCTGCTAGTTTTCATTGGTGGTATTCACTTTCACCAAATTTCCTACGATCGATTAGGCAACGAGCGGGATTCTATCAGGCATTGCTCAGTTCCGGATGCATCCGTTCGTGCATGGTGAACCGTCGCCGCCCTGGTGGCATGAAGCTCGCAGACACGGCTTGCTCGGCAACTACAGTCGCAGAGATGCAAATGCAATGCTCGCGGACGCCTCGTTCGGTGGCGTCTTCGATCATCTGGCAAAAGCCCTTGCGTTTGTGCGTCTCCGCCCCGCTGATCGCGTCGTCTTGGTACCAACGGATGATGTGGAAACCGTGCTTGTCGGCCAGTTTCAACACTTCGACTTTCTGTTGCGCCGGGCTTTCCTCTTGCTTGTCCGTCGACATGCGGATGTAGCCAACTGCCGGTTTCGTTCGCGTCTTGCGTTTGTTCATCGTTGGCCCTCCATCGCTTCGCCCGTTTCGATTTCGATTTCGTCAGGCGGGATCGAAAGCATCAGCGACCGGCCGTTGTCCCAATCGACATCGACTTGCGCCCAGCCGTCGTGCGGATGGATACCGACGACCGGTCCGCGTTGGCCAGCGGTAGGAGGATCGGGGGCGTCGGCTACCTCTATCTCGAAAACACATCCAGCGCTGTTCCGGCGTTATTCCAAAGACTTTTTCGTGTGCCGAGAAACACGGGGAAACGTTGGCCACGGTAAATAGAAATGCCCGCGACGAGGCCGCACAAAGGCGACGTCGCGGGCGTGTTGGCTTGGGTAGATAGAATTGGTGAGCGATGGAAGTTACGTAATACGCCCGTCGTCTTCGGCGTCCGCGACATGCTCCGATCGTATGGCCATTGCTTCTAACGCACTTTCAACTTTTCCAAAGTCTGATCCGTAGTTCATTGTAAGCAGTGCAGGATGAACGTCGAGCTCATAATTGCCAAACGCTTTTGCTGCCAACGGATTGATCGAGAGTAGCAGGGGCCAAGGCATCGGTTCTGTCATTCTAAACTTTGACTTAAGCGCATCGCAAAGGTCGTTGTCAGTGCTTGCACGAACCGGGAATGCATAGTTCGCTAAGAATGTCGTTGCCCTTGGGCTCGAATGATCGACATGCGTTGACTCGTATGCAACTACGTCAATTGAGTCTTGCGACGCGATCCAATTCAACACCATTTGAGGAATGATGTACTCTGGCTTAAAGGAACCCTGTCTATGCTTAACTCGCACCTGTTTTGCCTCAGCTGAACGCCTTGCTTAACCCGTGTGCTAGAGTTTAGCACTTACAACGGAGAATCCAAACGATGGCCAAACGACGCAATTTAACGCCTGAGACAAAAGTCGCGATTGTTCGGGCGCACCTGCTTGATGGGGTGCCCATTTCCGATCTTTGCGACAAGCACGGCATCCACGCCACCCAGTTCTACACCTGGCAGAAACAGCTCTTTGAAAACGGTGCAGCCTGCTTTGCAAGGAAGACCAATTCGGCCAATGCTCGGCGACAAGATGATGCTCGACAGAAGCAAATCGAGCAACTCGAAGCCAAAATCCAAGTCAAGAACGAGGTGGTGGCTGAATTACTCGAGGAGCACGTCAAGCTAAAAAAAACCAGTGGGGCGTCCTAAACGGTCGCTGGGTGCCTCACGATATTCGAGACTCAGTCGTCGACTTCGTCAATTACTGGACCGACCGAGCCGAGATCAGCAACAAGCAACTGCTTGGCCTGATCGGCTTATATGAATCCACCTTCTATAAGTGGGTTCGCAGCTATGGTGTCGCCTACGAGCACAATGGTGCGATCCCTCGGGACCACTGGCTCGAAGACTGGGAAAAAGACGCCATCATCAAGTTCCATTTCGAACATCCACTCGATGGTTATCGTCGCTTGACGTACATGATGCTCGATGCCGATATCGTCGCTGTCAGTGCGGCGACTGTCTATCGCGTTTTGAGCGCCGCCGACCTCCTGGGCCGCAAAACGAGCAAGACGAAAACCAAGGGGACGGGATTCAATCAGCCGAGTGCTCCCCACCGGCACTGGCACGTCGACGTGTCTTACTTGAACATCTGTGGAACGTTTTATTACATGACCAGCGTCATCGACGGCTACTCGCGAGCGGTGGTCCATCAAGAAATTCGCGAACAAATGACCGAGCAAGACATCGAAACGATTCTGCAACGGGCCAAGGAGAAGCATCCCGATGCAACGCCGCGGATCATCACCGACAACGGCCCGCAGTTCATCTCAGGCGACTTCAAACAGTTCATCCGCGTCAGCGGCATGAGCCACGTCCGAACGAGCCCGTACTATCCGCAAAGCAATGGCAAAATCGAGCGATACCATCGCACGATCAAGTCCGAGTGCATCCGGCCTAAGACGCCGCTATCACTTGACGAAGCCCGGCGAATCGTCGGTGAATTCGTTCACAGTTATAACAACGCTCGACGGGTGCAGTCGGGCAGGTAGCAGCATCTGAAATTTGAAAAATTTCAGATTGCTATTGGGGAAAAATGGCGTCCGTGTCCTACTGAACGTTTTTGGTTAGCTGCCAAACATCTCAATCGGAACGGACGCCATGAATAAGCCTATCACAACTTTCGCTTCTCTCAAACGTCTCTTCGATGACTTCGAGCCACAGTTCGCTACTGAGGTAATCGCCGTCATCTGGAGAGTCATCGCAGTGGTACAATGTTTTTTCCAGAAGGGAAATCACTCCCGCCAGCACCGATCGATTCGAAAGACGACTCGAACGCCTCGTACGCGAATTGGCTCGTGTGATCATGCAGCGAACATTCAGACGAATCGAATCCCGTGACCGAGATCAAACGGTATCTTCGTTTGACTTCAACGGCGAATCCTTCCGCCGCAATCGACGCACTCCCAAAGAAGTCGACACACGATTCGGCCAAGTCACTTACCAACGTTGGTTCTATCAGAACACCCAAGCTAAATCATCTGGCGTCGCTCCGCTGGATGTCCGCCTCGGCTTGGTCGCCGGTCGGATGACACCCGCGTTAGCGGAAGTCACCGGGCGGCTTGCCGCCGATCTGCCCCAGCAACCCACCTTGGACATGATCAGCGAACGCTTTGGGGTAAGGCCATCGGTCGAAGCCTACCGGCGAGTGATTGCGGACCTGGCAACGCAAGTTCGAGTGGTGCATGATGACGAGGCGATTGAGCAGCTAGCTAAGTGGATCGAGCAGGCGCGTCAAAGTACCGGAAAACACGATGTTTTACTTCAGGTGGGGCGTGATGGTGTCTTTGTGCAAACGAGGCCTTGTTGGGAGGAAGCCTCCTGCGGAACGATTGCCGTTTACGATCGCAATCGCAAGCGATTGGGGACCATCTACCTGGGGCAGATGCCTGAACGTGATCAGCCTACGATGACAAAGCGATTGACCCATGTGATTGAAGGTGTGCTTCCTCGGATCGGTGGCAAGACGCCATCGCTGCGTTACGTAACCGATGCTGGCACTCACCCACAGTCCTATTTCAAGAAGGTTCTCTCGAAGATGAAAGATCCGGTGACGGGCCGACGTTTGAAGTGGAGTTGGGGTGTGGATTTCTTTCACGCTTGTGAGTATGTCTCTCTGCTTGCTGCTTCGATTTTCGGCAAAGGTAGCGAACGAGCCAGCGAGTGGGCCGAGCAACAGCGTCACACACTACGTCACGAGGACGATGCGGTGAGCAAAGTAGTCGCTCGTGCTGCACAGCAGAAGCGTCGTAACGGTTTAAAAGGGACGAAGGACGACTATCACACCGCGATCAACTATCTAAAGAAGTACCGCAGCCACATGGACTTCGCTGAGCGAAAACGCAGAGGTGATCCAATCGGTAGCGGCATTACGGAGGCTGGCTGCAAAGTCATCTTCAACCAGCGGCTTAAGCAATCGGGAATGCGTTGGCATCGCCAAACAGGTCAGTACATTGTCGATCTACGCACCGCCAATCGCAGTGGGATCTGGAACCGCATCTGGGATCGGCTGGTGATGCCCCAGGCCGAGCTTCCACCGATAACTCAGACAAATCGATTGGAATCATGCTGAAACCCAAGGGAAACACGTGCTACCTGCCCGACTGCACCCCGCTCGACTTCATAGTGCGATCGGTTACGTGACGCCAGCAGACATGCTTGCGGGCCGAGCGAAAGAAATTCATGACGAGCGAGATCGCAAACTTGCCGCAGCTCGTAATCGCCGCAGCGAAGCAAGACAAGCAGCACGCGGAGAAACGGTGAAGTATAATAATGTTGCCTGACCGGAGGATAAGGCTCTGCTGAGGAGCACCCTGAGCGCCGCGTCAGGTGTGTAGTCCGAAAGGATGTGCGGTCGTTGGCCTTCACCGGCAACGACCGCACCCCTTTACGTTTCGGAATGCACCGTAATGCGCAAAACCTTCCGGCAGGATGCCGGATCTTCCCCGGCAGGAAGCCGGCCACACTGGATCGGATGTCCCGCTCCAGAAAAAACTACCTCGAATCGCTTAACCAAGCATACGGAAACTAGTCGTCCCGCTGAACCATTACACACCGAGCACAACGCAATCAACGGCCAAATGGGAATGCAGCTTGCCAATGCCCCTCGTGCCCATTCCAGCTTTTCGTCTGGAATCAGCAATTTCTTGCCTTTCGCGGCGTGTGCAAGTCTGCTTTTTACGGCACGCGCAGTCCAACGCAAATCCAAAAATCGAAAGCTCTCACCCTGAGGTACCCACAATGCTGCAACGTGTAGTTCATAAAATGGCGGACGTCCTATTTCCTCCCAGCACGTATATGTTGAGCCTGCGGTGTACAGGCACGGAATCCCAGGAATGCTGAAACGTTGGGAAGCAACTTTGTGACGCAGTTTGAAAGGAATGTGAAACAGATCACGTTTCGCAAGCTTTGGCTCACTCGATGGTTGCTGCACCACGTTGAGCACAATCCCGTTGAAGTTGTCGTCATCCAAGATGCTGGCGACGATTGGCGGGTCGTGCTGACTGACGGATCCGTTATCCGGATTTCCAAGAATGAGATCGTCAGAGTCGAACCTGTCAATTGCCCGACGGAATACCGGACGTGGGTAGACTCGTCTGGCCGATTTTCTAGCGTCGGAAAAATTGATCGCATCAAGCTTCCCTACATTCGCGTGAACACGATTGACGGATGGACTTTTACAGTGTCCGTCGATAAATTGAGTGAACCCGACCAGCACTTCGTCGAATCTATCACCGAGGGCTATTCCGAATCCGAGCCGATTTACAGAAAAGTCGCAACTGCCGATCAGGCAGCGATGGTTCACCGCTTCTGTGTTATCCGGGATGGTGCGTTCTGAAAAGCGAGTGCCGAGGTCAAACAAACGACGCGACCTAGCAAAATTGGCGAGTTAACAATAACGACCAGTTTTTCGATCGCGGGCGGAACGGTCCATCACCAGTTCCCGAAAGAGAGATCCGTCGAATTCTTGATCCGCAAAAGCTTCCCGCCGGATATCTGGGAAGAGATGACAGCCGAGGCATTTGAATCTCTGAAACAGGATCACTTGTCGAATGAACGGTGAGATGCCGACCTGTTGATGCTTTTGGCTTGTTCTCTTCGTTGCCGAAGTGACTGAAGTGGAATCAAGAGTCGAGCGCAATTCGCGTTCCCAACTTATTTGCGAATCGTGTTCATAAATTGAAGCTGTGACTCACCAACGGCTACGGAGGAGAACTGGCTTTTCAAAACATTTACGTGTCCACAATGCGAAGCAACTGTGCATTCGCAGGTGAAAGTTGGAGTACAACGAAAGGAGTTCAAGCTTTCGGTGTTCGCGTCGGTTCGATAGGATTCGAGCACACTTCCAGCACCGCCCAGGTGATGCTGTTCTCATTGATGCGAAAGCGAATTACGCCAATATTTGAATGATGTTGATTCAAACGCTTTACGGCGTTCGCAAGCCGTTCTTTTGGATCGACTCTTGGTTCAAATGGAAGTGGGGCGTCGATACGAAATGGCCAGCCCATTTCCTGAAAACTGCAAAGAATGATCTGCTGGTTTGGGGAGCAGTGTCTGAATCGTTTTATCACTTGCCCGTTAAAGTTCAGCGTTGCTTGCAAACTGGAGTAGAAGGGTTTAACTAGTAGTTTCTGCGTTTCGCTCTCGTTGATACGTGTGACAAGTGTCAGAGTTGACGTCATGCTGGCTTCCCAATTTTTCAAAGGATTGAAAACAAGGACGCAATCGCGCCCCCCCCGGACGCGTGAACAATACTGTTGGTGATGGAACAGTGTAAAAGCATTTCGGTCCAAAATGCTCGGAGTCGCACCGATCCCCTTCAGGTCGTATTGATTAGCTAACTTATCCTACGAATTGCTAGCACCAGCAAACAACTGCTACGCCATGTCAACGCAAAAACCTCGGGAAAAACAGGCTGCAGTTCTTGCTGTGAGCGCACTGAAAATCACTTGCAACATAACACAGCATGCACCGCATCGCGTGCCGAGTTGCCGAGGCAATATCGCGGAAGGCGACGATCACTTTCAGCGACGGCCATTTTAATCCAGACATTCACCGGTGTCGCGGCGATCTACCGCAAAACACCTTTCCGAATTTCGTTTTCCTCGGCTTGGGAAATGTTGGGTGCATTTTTAAATCACCGAAAGCCGCCGTGAAGTCTTTGAAGGCTGCGAAAAGTCAAAGGAGACTGAGTACTCGAACCTACTCGGACCGACGCGGACCTGTGCATCAGAATATTCATGCCATAAGGTGCTCACAGTGTTTAGGTGAAACAGTTATCACCTGAAGCCCACGTTTCTTGAACCCAGTTTGGAATGCTTTGATGAAAACCTTGCTTTGTCTGACTGCCTTAACCCTATGTTTCTCCGTTTCGACGCCAGCTTTTGCCGCAACACGCCAAGAGGCGGTCGATGCAATTAATACCGGCCATGATAAACGCGACTCTGCATTCAATTCGATTGACTACGCCGAATACCGCATTGACGAGTTTCAGTTTTATATTGATCAGGCCACAATGGATGGCATGCCAGGACCTTTCCCTTCGCTAGCTGGATTCGAAGCCGAGAAACTGGACATTTTCTTGGAACTGCAATCCGCAACTGGTTCGGGGGGGCATATGTCAGCGGCTGAAACGTTCTTGATTGATGGCGATAATGCTGCCATCGATCAAGACTACGCTGGAGCTTCTTACTTCTATGGGTTAGCAAGATCTGAAGGTGAATTTTCATCGAGCGAGGCGGACGCTCGAAAAGGAGATGCGGTGGAGCTAGTGAACAACATTCTTACAGAGGAAAATGCCTTCCTTGCGGCCTGGGTAGCGTGGCAAGAGAGTCAACAAGAATAGGATTGTTTCTCCTGCCATCGACAACGTCACGCCGCGATTAATCGCGGCGTTAGATCAATCGGTAACTTCCACTGCATTTTGTTAATAAATTCCAGTTGTTCCAATTTTTCTATTGAATCGATTTTTATCTCAAGTCCCTTGCTTTGGTCGGATTTGAGATGACGCATACGTTTTCTAACTCGCAAGGAGTCTTGGTTCAGCGTCGATATCCGTAACCTCAACTGTTCAACTTCGCGTTCCGACGCATCGCTACGCGTGCTTAACTTAAGCCTAAGCAACGCTGTCTCCTGATGGATGTCGCAAGCCTCCAGGAGAAGTACTACAAGAAACATCTGATAGCTCTTGCGTAGTTTTATCTCGTGCGTTGCCATGCGAGCGAAATCTGGATCAAGCTTCACGCTATGAATCGCCGTCGCTCTTGTGTTGTTCCACTTTGCGATAATCGCGTTCTGCTCACCTGCAACCTCGGAGTTGAGATCGCCACTAATAGCCGAATTCACAGCGCATGCGAAAAAAAGGATGAAAGCAAGCAAACTTGCCGAACGCAGAACAACATTATCCATCGGATCACCTAAGAGTGTGAAGTTTTACCATGTAGTGCTCTCCAAGCTCACTACGATACCGACTGGCTCACGTTCGCTGCAATATCAATTTCTCGGCTAAGGTGTCAGCCCAGGGGCGCCAGATGCCACTTGCGGGTGGCTGCGTCTCGGGCTTGAGTGCCTTTCAGCGGTTGTGGCACCGTTTCCACAACCGGCTTCTTGGTTTGGTCACCTCCTGATGCTCGCTGCCGCTCCTTCGCCGCCTTTTCGTAGACGTCTCTCGCTCGCGCCGCACACACCGCCGACTGTGATGGGGTTAAGTGACGACGGTGAAGGTTGAGTGACAGCACGTATGAAACTGGGTCGTCAGGACTGACGGTGCAAACCGAACTATCGACGTTCGTTGATGATCGACTGAACGCGCTCTCGGAAGTCTTGCCGCTCCGACTCCGCGATGTTCCCCGAGATGACGTTTCGGCGGGCGATCTCGTTCGCCTGCTGCTGGATACGCTCTCGGGACGCAGTCGCAAACGCCTGGTGGATACTTCGCTCCATTGCACCGCGAAGCGAGCCTTCTGAGTAGTGCTGGCGGATGGCCTGAACTCCGTAGGCGGTGAGCGTGGCTTGGTTCATTATGACAGGCACCGTCGGCAGGAAATGCGAAAAAGCGAGCCGCCCGTGATCTCAGCCGAGCGGTGGGATCGACACTCGGCAACCACGAGCGGCACGCAACGGTAGATCATAGCCGATTAGATTGACAACATTAATGAATCAAAAATTGAGCAACCCCAATGAGCGCACTCCAAATAAACTCACTGCAGTCTCTTGCTGAAAACAGGAACTATTCCTTCTCGCCATCTCGAAGTTGCTCCGCCTCGAGATGTGTAACCACCTCAGTCATAAAATGCCGATCGGCTTCAGGGAACTTCGAGACGCAACTGCTCAACGGCTCACCGGGTTGAAGTTTGCGGTCAAGCTCCATTACCTTCCGGAACAGATCCTCTCCCATGCTGAGGTAAATACGAGCAGTGTATCTCCTGCCCAACGCGGGCAGCTCATTCATGAAGTCAGGGGACCTTCTTCGTTTCAATATCGTCGCCAAGTAAGTCTTTCGACGGGTCTCAAATTCAGCGCGAGTTTCGGCCGGCACATCCAGATAATCGGCGAGCAAGACAAACCTAAGGCATTCCACCTTGAACTTCTCAAGCAATGCTCTCGCCAGTAACTGCGTACGCTTTGCCCCTAGTTCTTCTCGTAGGCTTTCTGAAAACTCCTCGCTTCTCGTAAGCTCCTCGCTCCGGATCTTGCTTACGCCTTGAAGCCGCTTATCGAAATCCTTGTCATAGATCAACTGAAACGACTCCGGATTTTCTAGGAATCGATTTGGAGAATTGCGATCTGCCAGCAATTTTTGCATTTTCTCCACACCTTCCCCCGGTACTTCAGCCAGAAGTTGGTTCAAGTCCGCTTGCCAATCGCACTCAAACTGTGTTCTGCAAACTTGACGCAACAGGATCTCCGGCGGCATTCGTTCGCTAATTTCTTCAGGTGCCAGCGGCCCTGATTTGTTGTCAATATGTCGAATAGGACCGTCTCCGTATGCTGTCGGGGCCAGCAGCATATCTTCGATGACTCGTTCCGCGGAAGATCTGTCACCTTCGTCGGGATATTGTGACCTGCAAGGATTACTTGCGAAGCAGACAGAAAACAGGACGAATGAAAATAACATCTTAAATTGCATCGTAATCCTTCGTGCTAAGGGGAAGTTATTAGTTCAGGAGATTTTTATTCGTCCGCGGTGTCCACGACAGTATATTTGTAACGCTTGCCTTGGAAACCAGTTTCGATAGCTGAAGTGAGATAGAAATCTTCCGAGTAAGTTGGGGATGTTTGTCGACGGACAAATCCACCACAGCTCCAGGTTTTAGTTTGCGCATAACTGACTGGTAAGCCAATGTACCAATAATAGCTTGGCGGTATCCAGGCATTTACTTCGTCAAAGCTGCTTTGCGGTGATCCTAGATAAAGCGTGCAGTTTGGAACCGAGCTTATAAGCTGAGCAGTTATCCCTCCGCCATACGTGCCCGTATATTCGACAATGGCTACAACGGAACTGTCCCAGTCATAGACCGTTTCATACCAGGGATCTCGGTTCACATCAGTCCGGTCATGAAAGTCGTCATACCGTAACATCCAGCCAAATTTCTCATGTGGGCCTTCATTGATAGGCGGCAAGGGCCACGGTTGTTCCGCCTGGGATACAGCGGACATCTGTGCCAAGAACTCGAGGTCACGACGCACGGTTCGCGGTGAAACGACTCTGCCAAGCAAGTCGCAAACGTCGTTGTAGATCTCGTCGATGGTGCCGCCGCGTCGAAGCGGAGTCAGCAATTCCACTTCCAGCACAAGTCGCTCAAACTGCGCGAACCTGCCTTTCACGTTCTCTGGCTTCCGCTTCTTTGGCTTGTCCGGCTTCGGGATCTGATTCGCCCTTGACTTTGGTTCAGCGATACATGACGAACACGGCGCCGACGCTGGCATCTCGACCAACTTCACCGCGGTTTCGACTACCGGCTTGGTGACCGTTCGAGTTTTCGTTTTCGTCTTCGTGACAGTACGTGTCACGATAACCTCGCGAGCACCGACTGGGACGTGCGGAGCCGCTTCTCGTGGCTTGTAATGCTCCTCCCAGAGTTGCCGAGCCTCTGACTCGTCGTGAGACAGGTAGACTTGCTTGAGCTTGCCGTTGGCCATCCTGGCGGTGTGATACCAGGCTTCCCGGCTCCTGCGGTAGAAAGGGCGTCTCATTTGGCCGCCCTCCGCTGATACGCGATCTGTTCGTGGACCAATTCAACACCGGTTTGCGGGCTCGCTTGAATCAGGCGGATCGCCTCCAATCGCGTGCCACCGACTCCACGATGTACCCATCTGGTGAGCGTAGCCTTGTCGGGGCGGCGACCGGTCATGCGGAACAGCTCCGTGCGAGCCTCCGTGAGAGTCAGCACATCCTCGGTCAGGACGGCTGAGATTGCCGAGTCGGCGGTGGCGGTGGTCATCTGATGTACTCCGGGGCGTGGCGATCGATAGATTCAACGCTCGAAGTATCTCACCGTTTTTTATGTGTTCGTCGATTCCCGTCCAAAGTCGTCCAATCTCGTCGCATGTCGTCCTATCCTGATTTCCTGATTTCTGGCCAGCATTCCTTCGGGAAGTCGTCCAAGTGATAGACTCCTCTTTTGCTGCCGCTGATCTCTTCCCAGTGATACTCGCCGTCTACGATTGACTTCGTGAGCCAATCCCGTGCTTGCCGCTCGTTTTGTGCGTGCGGTGGCCAGCCGATGAAGTTCAATGCCTCCAGCCTGGTCATGGGCTTGGTTCGCTTTTCGGCCGGTATCGTCCGTGCATGGATCGTCGTCGATTGCGATGCTCGTTTCTCCCCGGTCGGTTCGCTTGCCATTGCTTTTGCTGGCGGACTTGCCATTTCTTCCCGCACCTCGATCTTTGATTTACCAGTGATGCTTCCGGCTTGCTCCAGTCCGTTGCGACATGCCTTCTGTATGTCAGCCACGGTGTCTCGCTGATGGATCGTCAACCAATTAAGTGTGTCATCAGGGAGGGAAAGGTAGTCGATGCCTCGCATACTCAACAGCTTGCCTAGGTGAGATGCTCGTTCCATGTTCTTGATTGCAAACCACCTGGATATCTGATCGGCCGTACGATCCTTCAGCGAGATGTTTTGATTAACTGTTCGCCTGAACTCATCGATATGCACGGTGTCTTCAAACTCATCGCGACAGGCTTTCGCATTGCAGCCGACTGCCTTTGCTAGTTCGCGGATGTTCAGACGTTTCCTCCGGATCAGCTTGATGTTTTCACCCTGGCCGACTGGATCTTCTCCCCAGAAGAATGTGCTCCAGTCTTCGATCGCCCAGTACAGGTCGAGGAGCACTTGGTAGCAGGTTTCCGCATCGAGTGGACGCTATGCGATCGGCGTTTGCTTGGCAGATGTCATCGAGATTCCCCTCTATGAAAAATGTCGCTGCCATCAATCGCCACTCGGAAGGGGAACCGGTGACGATTGACGGCGACGCGGGTAATTAATCCGCTGGCGACGTGAATTTGAGTTTACAGTTTTGGTGCAGCTTTGGCTGCACGGGTCGCCGCCTCGACCGATTCGCGGGCGTAGTGGGCCGTCATGGCCGCTTTGGAATGCCCCAACAGGGCTTGCGTCTCTTCGATTCCAAGTGCTGCGCGAACGACCGTTGCCGTCAGGTGACGCAATTGGTACGGATGCCACTTCGGCACCTTCGCCTTTTTCGCGGCCCGCTGAATCGCCGTGCGGTACGATTGTGCGTCGTATTGGTCACGGGGTAATCGTTTGGGATTGGCCTTCACATTCGTGCCAGGGCGATTCCCGCAGCTCAGCGGCGTCGTTCGGTTCGCAGTGCCGACAGCTCGCCTCCATGCCATCGCCTCGGCGGGCGAGAAGCAAAACGAGTCAGGATCTCGTTGCAAATAATCCGTGATCGCTTCGCGGGCGTCGTCAACCAGCGGAATCACTTTCGTTTTTCCCCGCCACGAAGTTTTATGCTTGGAGGGCGCGTATAGCCACGTCTCCCCACTGCGGTCGATGTCACACGGCCGCATGTGGCAAATTTCCTTCGGACGCATCCCCGTCGCTATCTGAATCCTCAGCATCGATTTCACAATCGGGGAAAGGTGGGTGGCGGTCGCGCGGACGTGAGCGAGGTTTGCGGGCAACACCTCGTCGGTCTCGTACGCGTCCGTTTGTCCGTTCCGCAGCGGCTCGAGTGTTTGCAATCGCTGGATTGTCGCGACGTTGATCAGCTCGCCAGCCACGGCGTTTTTGAAGATGGCCACGACGCAATTCACCAGCCGGTTGGGTGTCGATTCAAAGGTGAGTCTGAGGATGGGAATATGGATGGGCGAAGCCTCCGCCTTTTTGCAGATCCCGACAACTATCGAAATTGGGTGCACTTCTGGCGACGTACGACAGAAAAACGTCTCGAAACGCTCGAGTCTTCCTTGCTGAAGGCGAATAGGGACAGCTTTCGGGTCGTTGAAGGCGGATACCTTGGCGACACCGCCACTGACAGCGTTGGGCAAATGGTTCAGTTCCTGTTCAATTCCTTGGTTGCCGAAGATGACTTTGATGCCGCTATCGGAAACGACCCACCCGAAACAAAATCTAGTCCCATGCTTGCGACAGAAGTCGCAAAGGAGTTTCGGAAATTCGAGTTGATCGAACCTTTCCAGAAGCGAAATGCCATCTACCGAAACCGGGATTTGATCGGACGAAAACGCCCACACCGTTTTGAGTTTGTTCAGTTGAACGGGCAGTACGTACCGATGGAGGTTTTTGACTTTCGGCGTGGCAGCGAACGAGCTATCAATCACCATGTTGGTTGGGCAAACTACGCCTTCGCAGATGTGGTTGACGCCGATACAAAGCCGACATTTCCGCAGTCGATAGTGATGCCTCCCGAATCTGAAAGCCCGACATCACACAAAGAATGTTTTGAATTTGCAATGGAGTCATTAAGCCAAACATCGCAAATTATTCGCTGGGACCAGTCGAAAGACAGCTTTCTGAAAGCACGTCGCGCAATGGCGGACGGAAGCAATTTGTAGTAAATACGATTTTCTGCCGGGTCGGCGGTCAATGTCGTTTACTACGCTAATCGCGATCGCGTAGGCCGCGCGAACCTCCCCGGCGGTGTTGTCGGCGTCACCGTCGTCAATCCGAATGAGACAGCCAAGAAGTGAGCCAGCGTTACGTCTTCGCGATGGAGCCGGTTCGGTGGCTAGCGGTGTGAAGTTTACTCTGTTCTCACCGTATAGCTGTACAACGCCGTGGCGTTTCAGTGAAACCTAATCAGCAATGATTTCCGCAACGAAGTCAGTCACAAACCGCTTAAAAGAATCGTTTTGCACGAACTGCTTGTAGAACTCGGTATCGTCGCGAAGCATCGGGCCCATCGCCTTTTTAACGGCCGCTGTTAGTTCAAGACGAGATTTCCCGGGGGTGTTAGTCTTCGCGTTCTGGTAGGCTTCGTCTTTCTCAACGGCCGGCGCAACGTCCTCTTTGATCCGGCGGAAGATCCGATCGGCGTCCGTGAATAGTGTTCCGAATTGTTCGTTGAATGTTTGTAGAATCTCACTTAATCGAACGAGTTCGGGTTGCGGTTTTGCTCCGCCGCCGCCCGTCGGCGATGGATCGATTTCGGCGTCTTCGTCGCCGAGCATGATCTTCAATCGTTCTTGCTTTTCGACGCGATAGCTATCCATGTTGATAGCGTCGAGAATCCCTTTCGATAGATCTTCTTCCTTCGGGGCTGGCAGTTTGCGGACAAGCATCGTCAGAAAGATCGAAAGCTTCTCCCAAGACGCATTGCTGTATGGCAGAATGGAGGCAAGGAAGTCATACGTTCGCACGAACGCTTTCGCTTTGCCCTTGAAGTCAACTTGGCCGTCTTCGTCGAGCGTCGTCTTGTAGATCGCTTCGCATGGATCGAGCAACGGATCAAAGGTATCACGTCGTTCGCCGGCCAGGTATCGTTCGACAAGAGTATCGACTTGCTTTTGCGTGAAGACTTGCGCGTCTTCAAGTTCACGCTGTAGATCGTGTAGCTTGTTTTGATCGGTTTCTTCCGAAAGCAACGTTGTTCGGTAGTAATCCGAGAACGCTTCGGTGACGGTTTCGGCGTTGTTGTAGAAGTCGAGAACGAACGCGCTTCGCTTGTTGGGGTGCGACCGATTCAACCGCGAAAGCGTTTGAACCGCTTGAACACCCGACAACTTCTTGTCGACGTACATCGTATGCAACAACGGTTCGTCGTAACCGGTTTGGAACTTGTCGGCGCAAACCAAGAACCGGTAGGGATGTTCGGGAACCTTTTCAGCGATCTCGTCGCTGGGAAAACCATTCAATTGGCTTTCCGTCATCATCTGCCCTTCGACGTCGGTTTCACCCGAGAACGCGACGATAGCTTTGTGTGGGCTCTTGATCTCTTCCAAGTAGGCTTTGATGCTTCGGTAGTACTTCACCGCTTCGGGGATCCCGCTACAGATCACCATCGCTCGCGCTTCGCCGCCGATCTTTCGCGGAGCCAAAACGTACTGTTGGAAGTGGTCGACCATGATTTCCGCCTTCAAGCGAATCGCGTGATCGTGGCGTTCGACGTACTTGCGAAGCTTCTTTTGCGCCCTCTTCCGATCGAACATCGGGTCGGTCTCGACCACCGATTCCAATCGGTAATAACTCGCGACCGGCGTGTAGTACTTCAAAACGTCGATGATGAAACCTTCATCGATCGCTTGTTTCATCGTGTATGTATGGAACGGTCGATGCTTTGTCTTGCCCTCGGGACCGGGGAACGCATCGCCGAACATTTCCAGCGTCCGGTTCTTCGGGCGTCGCAGTAAACGCGAAGTAGCTTGCATTGGTGACCATCTTGCGGGCTGCCATTCGCTTTTCGAGCGCATCGTTGATCGTGTCTTCGGGATCACTGATCGCTTCGTTGACCGCCGCCGCAACTTTGCCGCCTTGGCTCGAGTGGGCTTCGTCGATGATCAACGCGAACTTTCGACCGCGATGTGAGTCGCCGATCTCGTCCAAGATGAACGGGAACTTTTGAACCGTGCTAATGATGATCTTCTTGCCCGATTCGATGAACTTTCGCAGATCACCACTTCGCTTGGCATGCCCGACCGTTGAACCGACTTGCATGAACTGCCGGATCGTTGCGTCGATCTGTTGATCGAGGATCGTACGGTCGGTGATGACGATAACCGTATCGAAGATTTCGGCGTCGTTCGCTTCGCCCTTGCCGCCGCGAAGACCGATCAATTGGTGAGCCAACCAAGCGATCGAATTCGATTTACCACTGCCGGCGGAGTGTTGCAATAGATAACGCCGGCCAACGCCGCGTTCTCGGACGTTGTCGAGCAAGCTGCGAACGAGATTCAATTGGTGGTAACGCGGGAAGATCTGCTTGCGAGTCTTCTGGCCGGTCTTCTTGTTCTTCTCGACGACGATCTGCGCGTAGTTCTCGATGATGTTCGTTGTGCTTTCGGGCGTCAGAATCTTCTTCCACAGATAATCCGTCTTGAGTCCGCTCGGATTCGGTGGATTGCCGGCCCCATCGTTCCAACCTTGGTCGAACGGCAAGAACCAAGACTTCTTTCCCTTCAATTCGCGTGCACATTTTCACTTGTTGATCATCAACCGCGAAGTGAACGATGCAGCGTCCGAACGCGAAGAGACGTTCTTTCGGGTTGCGTTGTCTCGGGTCGCTGTACTGGGCGACCGCATCGTCGACGTCTTGGTTCGTCAAATTGTTTTTGAGCTCGAACGTCGCAATCGGTAATCCATTGACGAAGATCCCCATATCGAGCGCTCGGCTGGATTCGTCGAGGCTGTATCGCAGTTGTCGGGTGACGCTGAATCGGTTGCCTGCGAACAATTCAGTCGACTTGGTGTTGCCCGGCGATGGTGTGCCATAGAACAGTTCGATGTCATGCTGATCGAACTTGATTCCGCGTCGGATAACGTCGATGACACCTCGGGATCCGATCTCCTTCTCGAGTCGTGCAAGAAACTTTCGCCGCGTTGGGTTGTCTGAGTCGAGTAGAAGCTCTTCCGCGATCTTTGGTTGGGTGTTGTTCAGAAAGTCGCGAAGCTTGACAAGATCGACACAGTATTCGCGATCGTAGTCCTTCGCGTCGCGCCCGCCAACCGCGATCGACCATATCGTCGAAGATGATCTTCTCGAGCCCACCTTCGCTTGTGTCGCTGACACCGCCCGCGATCTTCTTGTAGAAAGATCCCTTATCACGGACCTGACCGGCGGGATACTGAGATTCGGACTCGCTCATGGTTGATACTCAATGCTCAAATTGTTGACGCACTTGGCCGTTCTCACCAGACGAGAGAATACTTTGAAATTGCCGGATTCGTAACGAATTAGTCCAGCAGGAATTGCGGGGTGGATTCGATGATGGTCGGCGAACGATTTCACGTCACCGAAGGAAGATTTTGCCGTTAATTTCGCCACACGCCAAAGGCTCTTAGGTATCAGCGAGTCGCTTGCCAGAGCGTCCGCCTCACGCTCGATTTGATCTGCTCCTCGTTCATCAAGGTTGTCAAATACCGCTTGGCACACGCCTTTGTCGATATGCAAGGCGATATGAGCAAGTTCATGCAGCAAGACGAACCAGAAATTGTCCAGTCGATCATGTCGCAAAGTCATCGCCACTAGTCGCCCATCATCCCCTAGTCGCATTGCTGCTCCATCGAGATAGGTTTTGGGTAAATGACGTTCGATGACAAGATGAATCCCATTTTTTGCCAAGAACTCTTGGGCAAGCGTTGGTCGTCGTTAAAGAAGCTTAAACGAACAACTTCTCGCAAAAATAATTTGTCAACGGTGCATTTTCATACGTCAGCTTCGCTCGCTGCTTGCAACACTCATCACTCATCTGCACGCGACCAACGCGGCGTCTTTTTGCTTACCACAACGTGACATTTGCCGATTGAACACTTCGAGCGTAGTCGGTTCAGAAGGTTCATAGATTGAATACATCATCCAGTTGATCTCTCGCTTCTTAAGTGATTAACCACTCCGTCAGCAGCTCGTTTGACATCTCCGCAAGAGGAAATCGTTTACCAATTCGAGAAACCTGGGCGAAGTCTTTCTGACGCAGCAGCACGTCGGCAGGAATACAAGTTCGTCAACCAGTTGCGGATCATCGTCAGCGATAGATCGCGTTTCCAGCGAGGACTTCTGAACTTACTTACTTCGATAATGGGATCAAGTCTTCTGCATCAGATTGGCTTGATCCATGCGAAGCGATTGCTCGATGGATCGGGCAGATCAACTGGAAGGTCTGTTTGTATTTTTCGATCAGGAGCAACCAAAGTTCCAGCTCATCTCCTTCCGACGTGCCAGGCTTCGCAGCGAAAAGTTCATCAACTCGTGCAAGCGCACGCTGATGATCCGGCTCGGTCTTGATGACCTTCGGCATCGGCTTTTCAGATGGTTTGCGAGTCGATTTTGTCATATTCCGCGTGTGTCCCGATAAACCGAATGTAAATGATAAAGAAATCGTAGTTGATCCAAACAACGAGGCGAAACTCATTGCCACAGATATTGATACAACGCGACCATCTTTCGAATCTTGCTTACTTCCTTCCTTCGCCTTTCCGATCTTTTTTCTTCCTCCCGCCGAGCTTCGCGCTTTCGCTTTCCTACTTGTCAGCGTGCTCTTGCGATCCTCTCTTTATCTCTTTCCTTCTTGCTCATCCTTCCGGCTATTCTTCTCCCTTAGCTACTCTAGCTATTAAACCTTCTTTTTCTCGCATTTTCCCCTTTCTTCTCCCTCCCCGCCACCGCTCCGTGCGGCGGCATGGTGTGTTACCGAAGTCTTTGATTTCGCTCAGTGAGTGCTCGCATCCGGCTTCGATTCGGCCGATGTTTCGCTTTTTTTATTACACTGCGTTTCCATTCGCCGAACGAACGCTCCGTCGAGTGACCTCGTGCCAGCTTCTTGAAGCGACCAACGTGTCACGGAATTGTTCTACATTACCACCTACAGCTTCGATCGCTTACTCGCTTTACGATCGCACACTCGACTTATATTTGATCATTCCACGTCGTCGCGAATAGTTCGTCGAGCTTTGGTCGCACAGCCGCTTCTCGTGACGTCTAGCGATCGAGCCACTTCGCGAACTTCCTTCCCGTTACCACTCCGCGATTAGATCTACCCTCCAGATACTCACACAATCGACGCTCTACGCCCACCAGACATCTCACATCATCTCTCAATTCTCTAGAGACAACTCAGATACACTATCTCACCAATAACTCCTCCGGATCGCCAGCTCCCCGCCTCAGCGCATCGCCAGCCCGCTACGAACTCAGCTCTGATATCGACTCTCCTGCTCGCTCGCTCGCTACCCGCCCCTTTACGAGTCTCTAGATTGGCATATCGCCGAGCCAGCCGAGGCCGGAGGTTTGAGGGGACGTTTTCGTCGAGTCTCGGGTGACAGCCGCTGGATGATCGTTGCTTCTGCTCTCACAGACCGATCACCTTCCGCTTCGCCGCATCGCTTGCCAGCCGAACACTCGCCATCCAAAAACGAACAATCAACGCTTGCTCGTCGGTGGAAACTGATCGTAATCGAGAAAGATTCGTCAGTGATGTAGCGCAACCATGCCTGCCCCGGCCCCCGCGGCGGCTGTAGCTCTTCGCTTGGCCTTGTGGTACCAGTGCTTCGGTGCTTCCTGGGGGCGTGTTTTTGTACTTCGTAACGGTTTCAAGTCAGCGATCATGCGTTGCTCCCATGAAGCAACTCGTCGAGCAAACCTTCGGCTTCCTTCTCGACGTCGATGATGTCGTTGCGAATCTCGTCAAGTGTTCGTAGTGGCTCGGGTTTGTAGAAGTGTCGCGTGAACGAGATCTCGTATCCGATTTTGACGCTGCCTTTCTTGTCTTGCAGCCAAGCGTCGGGCGTGTAGGGCAAGACTTCTCGCTCGATGAACGCTTCGATCCGCCGGGTTCTAGTAGTGGGATCTGCTCACTGTCTCGCAAGTCCGCATCGGGCTCGAACTCGACAACGCTTTCGTCCGGATAGGCGTCTTCGCCTGGATGACGGGCGAAGACATTCGGGTAATTCGCCCCACGGGTATCGACCATGCCTCAGATCGGCGTCGATTTTGGTTCGCCCTTCTTGTTGGGTTTGAACCTTGGCGATCACCGGCGGCGCGGTTTCGTCTACTTCGCTGACACCTCGCAAAACAAGTTTCAGTTCGGCCGCCGACGGTTTCTTGTCATGCTCTGCCAACTTCTCAGTGGCGACTTCCGCGAAAACGTTGTAGTCGTCAAACGGATCAACGCCCACGTGTTCGCGCAACCACGTTCCCAGTTCGACCAACCGAGCGTCGCGTTGCCACGTTTCGGCTTGAGTAGCTTCTTCTTCTTGCTCTCGGGTAGGCTCTTTCCGCCTCCGCCGTCTTCGTCATCATCGTCGCTTCCCCACTCGGCCAATCGCTTGGTGAGTTGCTTCTTGATGCTTCCAAAGTCTTCGACCAATGCGTCGCCGAACTCTTCGTACAGCGTTTCACGAATCTCTTCGTCACCGGACGCAAACCGTAGTGCCTCGATGCGTGGGATCGTCAATTGGCTTCGCAATCGCAAAGGACGTTCAACGATGACTTTCCAGTATCCGAACGCTTCGCCCGGGAAAATCTTGGATTGTTCGGTTTCCTCGAAGTTCAGATAGGTATCGCAGATCCGCTTGATATCGTCGCCGCCAAGTTCGCAATTCTTCTTGCCGAGATTTTTCCGCAGTGGTCGATACCACTGCGTCGCGTCGATCAGTTGCACCTTGCCTTGACGCTGCTCGGACTTGCGGTTGGAAAGCACCCAGATGTAGGTCGCGATGCCGGTGTTGTAGAACAGGTTCAATGGCAGGGCGACAATTGCTTCGACCCAATCGTTTTCGATCAACCAGCGGCGAATGTTGCTTTCCCCTTGGCCAGCGTCGCCAGTGAACAGCGACGAACCGTTGTGAACTTGGGCGATGCGATAACCAGAATCGGTTCGGTCGTTCATCTTCGATGCCATGTTGGCCAAGAACATCATCTGGCCGTCGCTGGATCGTGTAACGAGTGAATAGTCGGATTCGCCGGCATGGGAGATTCGGAATCGCGGATCCCGTAGCGAATCCTTCTTTCCCGATGGACACATCGACTCGAGATCTTTCTTCCAGCTTTTCCCATACGGCGGATTGGAAAGCATGAAGTCGAACTCTTTGGCGCCGTAGGCGTCGTTCGATAGGGTGCTGTATTCGGCCCCGCCTCTGATGTTATCCGTGTTTTCTCCATCGCCATTGATCAGCATGTCAGCTTTGCAGATCGCGAACGTCTCGGGGTTGATCTCTTGCCCGTAGAGATAGGTCTTCACGCCGGACTCATCGCCGCCAGCCAGTTCGATCAAGGTGTCCTCGGCTACGGTCAACATGCCGCCGGTCCCGCATGCGCCGTCGTACAGTTCGTAGGATCCCGGTTTGATTTTGTCCGCGATGGGCAAGAACATCAGTTTGGTCATCAGACGAACGGCGTCGCGGGGTGTCCAGTGTTCGCCGGCCTCTTCGTTGTTCTCTTCGTTGAACTTGCGGACCAGTTCTTCAAACACGGTCCCCATCGCGTGGTTGTCCATCGCGGGATGGCGAACGCTGCCGTCGCTGTTGAGAACAGGATTCGGGCTTAGGTTGATCTCGGGGTTGCAGAACTTTTCGACCAGCGTTCCCAGCGCGTCGGCTTTGGATAGCGTAGAAATCTGATTGCGGAACTTGAAGTTTTCTAGGATGTCTTGAACGTTCGGCGAAAACCCGTCGAGATAGTCTTCAAAGTCGGCGCTTAACTGTTGTTGGTTTCCTCGCGAGCGAAGATCCCGCATCGTAAATTTTGAAGTGTTGTAGAACGGTTGGCCGGCGGCAGTCGCAAAGTGCTGCCATCGTCGGTAATCTTTTCGTCGTCCAGAAGTTGCTTCAAATCCAGAATCGCGCTGATAGATTCGCATCAGGACGGCATGGCGGGCAGATGGACATCGGCGAATGAGTCGATATTTGCCGACAGGTAGATGTACGCGCCCGCTATAGATGAACGAGACGATTGATTGGCGTTGCTTGATCCATCAGCTTTTTCGTTATCTGTTTGTTGCAGGTTGTGGCTGGGTTTCGATTTCTTGGGTGTTTGCTTTGGATCGTGGTACCTGTTGCCGAGCCACTGTTCGATCACGTCGCGATGAATCGCCAATGCTTGCCAACTTTCTGCCCTGGAATTTTGCCTTCTTGAACGAGTTTGTAGAGCGTCGATTTGGAAACCTTCAAATAGGCTGCCAATTCGTCGATCGTGAGAACGTCGTCTTGTTGTACTTCCATGGCGATTTGTTTGTTGATTAACGTTGTTAATTGTTTGGATATGGTTGGTTTTTTTTTTTTTTTTTTTCGCGGTATTTATTGTTGGTTTTGGTATTAATTGCTGTTAATTAGTGTGCGGTTTGTTGATGTTTTTTTTAGTTGGTGCTTATTTTTATTAAATTATCGATATTTAGCGTTTGGGTGATTGTTGTGTTTGCTACGAATTTTTGTTGAGTTAGCGATATGGTTGTTTTCGCGTGCTATTTGATAGAGATCGTTGTTGTTTGCTTATCGTGGTTGGTAGTTATTACAAATACGATCGGTTTGAGTTTTTATCGCTGTTATCGTTTTTTACTTAACAGTTGATGTTTTGTTGGTTTGTATTTTGAAGGTTAGTTCGCTTTATGCTCGCTCGGTTTGCGTTTTTTGGGTAATCGCGGTTAGAGCGATTAGATTAGCGCGATTTGTTTATTTGCTCCTCTTAGTTTTTTGGTGCTTTTTTTTTTTAATTCTCTGCGTATATCGAGATTTGGTAGCTTTTGGCTAAGCGTGCTCGCCTGTTTCGCTCGATTTGCGCGATGTTGTTAGCGGTTCGATTGCTACGAAACGTTGTTTTCGTTTTAGCTTTTTCGTTGATGGTGTCGTTTTTGTGTTTGAAGTTACCCCTTGATTGATCAGTGATCTCAGATTCCTTTTTTGTTTTTTTCTCTTTGTGACGTGATAGATTTGGCGGTCATGGATTCAGATAGCTGTATCTATGAATGTGTCGATAATCATGGCTTCAATGTTTTATGGCTGAAGTTGAGTCATCTGGTTGGTGTTACTATGAAAATGTGCTATTCTGCAATGAGTATTGGAATGTTTTTGTTTTTCTAAGGTATTTAATGTGACCAGAGAAACTAGATATTTCGCCTCGCTGAGCTCGTCAAGTCGTTTCACGAACAGACCTTCGTTGGTTGATCCTGGGAAAATAGACTGTTAGGCGTCGAGAAACGCGGATGTCGGGTCGTAAGTTATCGCTGTGCTGATTTCTGATTTTCCGGGCTGCCGCAGCGGCTTCGAAGGCGATATGTTCGCTTCCATGGGTAGCGACGTGCTTGGGTGCCTTCGGAGTCCATCGGGGTCTAGCTGAGATGTACTCGGTTTCATCATCTGCTTTTGCTCTGGTGAGACTGTAGGCTCGTGACACGGCTGCGATAGCCTCGCTGCATCGTAAATGATGCTTCCGGTCAACGGCTTCGTCGAGGCGACCAGCACTGTCTCATCCGTTGCAGATCGAACGGTGAAAAAATGACAGCGATCATCGGGACGCTTGATCTCAAGGTTGAGTCGGCGGATATTGGCTAGCCTATTCTGGCATCCTCGGCAGTCATCTCTGTGACGTGAAATTGTTGACCCGCCGTGGACAACTCCAGGATTCGCTCCAACTTAAACTGGACGTCTTCCGATGTAGGTTTCTCGCCTCGCGACGACACCCGCGATGTTGTGATCGGATTTCCTGATTGTAGCTCGATACTGAGGATGTCGATGAAGTGTACGATGAAGTCTTTCCGTGTGATTTCGTGTGGCGCTCAGGCGGTACTCGGTGCAGAGTCGACGCATCCGGACGGTGGAGTAGATTATTGCGTTTGTCTCACTACCTGAATCGCGATGTACCGACCTTTGCTTCGTGTGACGCATTCTGCACGCCTTCAATTTGCGTTTTAGATTGTCACTGTAGTTCGGAAATAGATTTGCAGTAGATGATCGGTTCAAGCGAAAATTTGCTAGCCGCGTGAATCGCCCACTCCGGTTTCAGTTTTCGACGTCGGCAATTCGGACACGTCCAGGATTTGCACGCGAGATGCCCGATCAAGTAATCTGCTCCGCCCTTTTTTTTGTTGGGCCGATAAAGCGATTTGAAGAAAGAGCATGAGTCTGCTGGGTCGTAATCGGCATCCAGGTCGCCCCCTCCTCGCTGGATGGCCTCCCCACGATCGAGTTCCGACTTGCACAACAGGTTTGACTTGAGCGTTTCGAGAGCAGCCACGCGAAACTTCCGCATATCATCCTCGTTTTGCTGGATCTCTTCGCCTCGATCAATCATGTCGGCGACCATTTCACGACCAATCGCGTGACGATCTTGTTCCGTCATCGTGTGCCCTTCGTTTCTCGATGCCGCAACCCACCAGTCGTTCAGATCGTTGCTTTCGATGGGCGGTCGAGACACATACACCGGACGGTCGAGCAACCCAGCGAGTTGCTCAGCACGTGATTTCACAGAATCGACGATCTTTGCCATGTGTTCATCATCCGTAAGCCCAGACCCGGCTTTCGCACGGTTATTTTCAACCAGAAGGATAATCGGGCATGGCTCTGGGACCGACTCCAGCAGAGGAACAAGTGAGACTAGGTTGGCATCCCGTGTTGATCGTCCAATCGTGCAGATCCCCGCAGCATGAACGCCGCCGTGTCGGTGCCACCTTCCACGATTAGCACCACTTCAGAGTCAGCAGAGGGGATCGCGCCGACGGTGAAGCCTCGAGAGTGGCCAGCCAGACCTAGCCAGCGGCTTGGCCCGGTGAAGAATCGCTTCATGATAGTAGCGACGTTGTTCGGCATTCTGGGGCTCACCTCAGGGATGGTGATGTATTTGCTAGTCGCCAGTGCTCCTACCGCAATCAGCGAGTCGATCGGGATGCACCGGGAGATCGCGAAACCTGCCAATAGCTCCCGCTGCCTAACGCAGTCGGCTTGGCGTTGGCGTTCCATGACAGTCTGTTTGATCGGTGTCGGCTTTGTGGATTTCGATTTAACGGTAGGCTTGGCCGATCCACGCGACCGCTGTGCGTTTTGGTGACGTTGGGGTGGCCTATAGCTGTCGAGCAGATGCAGATATTGGCCGCCCCCATATTGCTTGCCGCTCGGCACACGGGCGCAAAGTGCCGCAGACCCGTTGTTAGCGATCTTGCAGTTGTGATCTTTTCCGCAGACTGGGCATGGCTCGGATTTCGAGTTGCTATGCCATTCGTTCTTGCCTGTACGAAACACTCGGTGCGCATCGCGGCTTGCTTCTCGGGCGGTCGATGACATAATAGATGGATCGTCTTTCGATTTTGGAAGGATGTTGAGTCGATTTTCTGTTGTCCCGTGGTCGGTTGCTGAAAATCGAACATTCAGAATTGCGAAGCCGTCGCCAGCGTTTCCTGGCGGCGGCTTTGTTTTTTGGTTTGTCTGCATTTTGAAAAAAAAGCCGCGACCGCCGACCTGTGTTGGGTCGATGATCGCGGCTCGGTTTATCCGTCGCACGCGGCGTTTAGATTGTGTTGGGTGCATGACACCGAGATCAGATACCGGCAGCGGCCAGTTCTCTTTCTGCGCGGCGGCGGCTCTCGGATGGCGAGGTGTCGCCGCTATTGCCGGGTGCAGGGCGACCATCTTTTGCGGCAGTGACCGCGGCGAAGAAATCCCGAATCCATGGCTCGGTGGTACGTCGATGACCGCCCGCGTAAATAGTCCGTAGCTTGACGCCAGCCAGGCCGCGAGTGGCCCATCGGTGCATCGTAGCGACGTGTGGCCGTTCACCAGTAATCTGCTCTACGGTAGCGGTGGACGCAGATAGCCGCCTCATTAGGGGCTGATTTGAATTTGGCATTTTGCCCTCGCATGGTGGGAGTAATTGGGTGTGCGAGGGAATGCTATACGGCGTGAATGTCAGGCCATAATTGGAATGACAGAGAATGTCATTCTTCCTGCATCAGCCAGTCCGTATCACGGATTTCGTGATGACGGATATATTTCATCATCGTGGTGTAGCTTTTGATACCAAGCAAACCCATCGCTTTCTCGATGGCTGTCTGTTTCTGCCCCGCGAATTTCGGTTGCGTCGACTTTAACACCGCCAGCAGGCTGTCTTTTCCAGGATCTTTTAATCGCGATTTATTGGCCGCACCGACAAGTGCTCCATTGCACCGCATGGACAGCCCCGACAGTCGCTCATGCTCCATGAAATCTCGCTGGATCAATCCGCGCAACACTCCAGCATGAAAGTCAGCCGGTTCGTCAGACTGTTTCTCGTTGCAGTAGCGAAACAGCTTGACGGTGTTTCTGGAAAACTCACAATCAGGAATGCAGAAAGTTTTAACCAGCCCGTGATTGTCTAGGTCGACTTTGATTCCGTCGGATTGATCGTCGTGCAGCGAATGAAGCATGTTCCACGTGAGAAACTCCAAATCGACGAATCTTGCATCTTCGCTGTCGGCAAACAGAAAACCTTCACGACCATCCTCCGTAAAAAACATCTCAGCTTCGATGCCATCTACTGACGCATCTTCGCGGTCCCATCGCAGGAGTCGTTTTTTAGTCATCGTGTTCCCTTTCTAAATCAAGTCGACACCGCCAGTGATCGCGGAAAGGGTGCTCGCGACCACTGGCAGCATCACGCGGGTAATTAGTCCGCTGACTTGATGTTCACCGCCTCACCGTCGCGAGGCGATTGTTTTGATTGCCGCGCCGGCCGTCGCCGATGCGGTGTTGCCATTGTTGGCTCAGCCCACCTGTCGGGCAACCTCGATCGCTTTTTCGCGGTCTCGTTCGGCGTAGACTTGGGTGACGCCGGCATCCGCGTGACCAAGTATCACTTGGGCGGCTTCGAGACCGAATCGCTTTCTGATGTCGGTGCCTCGGGTGTGTCGCAACTGGTTTGGCGCCCAACGATGTGATGCCTGCCAGGTGTTCAATTCAGCAGATTGCGATTCGCTCAGCCGCCGTCGCCGGGCCGCATCACTTTCGCCGACACGCTTTCCCAGTGGGGCGGGGGCGGGAAACGCTTCATCGCACGCATAGTGAATCGCCTTACGATAGCTATTAGCGTCGAATTCGTTTCGCGGCTTGGGACGTCGTTTCTTCGCGTTGCCTTCCCTGTCAGATTTCGATCGCCGGCCGCGACTGTTCCCGCAGTTGGCGGGCGTTGTGCGGAGTTCATGCTTCGCTTGCCTCCGCTGCTCGACCGATTCCGCCATCGAAAAGCAAACCGTTTGGCTATCACGCAGTAGGTACGCCGTGAGCACCGCCTGAGCTTCGGGGCCGATATAAACCGTCCGTTCCCGCCCGTGATGTTCCGTCTTGTGGCCGCCTACGCGATACTCCCAGACGTCAGCAGATCGATCGATGTCGCAGGGTCGCATTTTGCAGACCTCGCCGGGACGAGCTCCAGTGAGAAGTTGCACGCGGATCATGTCGGCGGTGACGGGCGGCAGGTGCAGAATGGTCGCTTCGACGACGTCCAGAGCAACCGGCAGGATCCGCTTGGATTCTCTGACGGCGGTTCGACCTTTGCGAAGACCTTCCACGGTCGACAGTGCATGGTGGACAGTCGCGGGCACCAATTCTTCGCTAACCGCCCACTTGAACAACCGTTTCAGGCGACCGGCATTTTTGTTCACGGTCGATCTCGCTTGCCCACGGTCAATCCATCGCTGCCGGACCGCCTTGAAAGCGAGCGGGCCAAAGTCAGCCGCGACGGTCGCCCCATATAATTCGCGGACGTCTCGCAGGATCAAACGATAGGCTTCGATCTCGTTGGTGGGTTCTTCGTTCTTGATGTACCATCCCTGAGCGAACTGCCAGAACGCCAGCAGTACTTCGGAAATGGTGATAGACGGAGCGTTGTCGGCGGCGATGTCGGTGCGACCACATGCCAGCCATTCCGCGACCAGACGATCGTACTCCTGTCTTACTCGCCTTCGTGCCATGCGGGCCGAGATAGTGGTCCCTGCCAGCGAGTGTGACGACGGCCTGCCCGCTCGCTTTATGCTTGCGATACTTCGGTAGAGATTCGGATGAGTTTCGGCATGTGCTGACGCCTCCGCAATTGATCGCAAAACGGTATGTACCGTTTTGACGACCTGGGGAAACGCTGCACGGGCACAGTGCCCGGTATCGAATTGAGCCGCGTAAAACCGCGAATGATTCAGCGAAAAGATATGAAGGGTGGCTAAAGGGGCTCGAACCCTCGACCTTCGGAATCACAATCCGACGCTCTAACCAACTGAGCTATAGCCACCGTGTGCGAATAGCAGAAACGGAATGGGGAAACACCGGTTTCATGCAGATTCCGACGATATCCATTGTTTGCGGCGCGGTCAATGGTAGACGGGGGCGAAATAGAGGGCTTTTTTGCGGCTTTTTAACTAATTGCTTCTCAAAACGAGAGCGGATACGGTGGAAATATGTTTGAATAACGTCAAACCACTTCATCACCAGTTTTTTTGGACGATTATGGCACAGTGGGATGATTTCACCGGTGACGAATGGATGCGTCCGACGAGCTCTCGCGAGACGCAGCAGATCGAGATCGATCGAGCCCGCGCCACCAGGGGTCACTCCCAGCGTCCGCGACTGGAGAATTCACCTTGGCATCCCGGCGATGTCATCGCGGGCTTCGAGTTGATTCGTTCGATTGGCTTCGGCTCACATGGCTGGGTTTTTGAGGCTGTCGAAACCACCACCAAGCACACGGTCGCATTGAAGCTGATTCAGTCCGACGATCCCAAGGATGCCGTGCGCTCCAAGACGGGTTTTCGCCGGATGGGAAAATTACGTCATCCAGGCTTGGTGCGTCTGCATCGAATTTTGCCCGCCGAAGGCGCGTTGGCCTTCTCGATGGAACTGATCGATGGCGAGAACTTGGTCCAAGTGCTGCGCCGATGGAAATCGCTGCCATTGCAAGATGGTTGCGAACGCCTGCTCGAGATGCTGCGTCAGATTGGTTCGGCGCTGGCTTGGGCCCATGCTCATCAGCTTGTCCATCGTGACATTAAGCCGACCAATTTGATGATGACGAAGGACGAGAGTCGATTCGTCATCGTCGATTGCGACCTTGCCGGAGTGTTCGAAACAGAGAGTGATCCGCAGAATATTCGCAACTACTTAATTTGGACCCCGATGTATGTGGCTCCAGAGGTGCTCTTTCGACAATCGTATTGCCCTGCCAGTGACATCTTTAGCCTTGGGATGGTGGCATTGGAAGCACTGAGGATGTTTTCATCGGTCCAGCGTCGGCGAGATCGGAAGTGGCAGGAAGATCATCCGTCGCAAGGTAGCGAGTCGTCCTCGACCGAACACGAGCATGATGTCATCCCGCGAGATGACCGAAGCAGTGAGAGCGATCGTGAGTTCATTCTTAGGGCGATGGTTGGACTGCATCAGGACATCCCGGAATGTTTGTTAGAAATCGTTCATGAGATGCTTTCCCCGGAAGTTCCGGATCGGCCTACAGCGATGGCTGTGGCACGGGTGGGGCGCCTGAACAGTCCATCGACCCTCATCACCGCACAAACTCACGCGACGGATCGCGCGAGGCGGATCACCGAGGAGGCGAGGTTCAAAGAACTCGTCGAGTTCCGTCGCTGGTGCCATCTTATCCTCGGCGGCCAAGTCAAACGTTTGCATATCGATGGTACCTCGGGGATTGGCAAGTCGACGTTTTTGCAATTGGCGATTGAGGAGTTGCGGTCGCATTCCTGGCCGCTGGTTTTTACTGCTCGCTGCCAGCGTTTCGAGCAAATTCCGCTGCAGGCGTTCAGTCAAATCGCTGACGAAATTGTGATTCGATATCGCCGTGGCGGTTTAGAGAAAATCAAGGTCGATTCGGTCAGTGAATCCATCTTGCAGCGGGCCTTGCCAGGCTTCGAGGAGATTCTCGAGATCGATTGGTCGCAGCCACCCATCGTGACGTCGGAAAGACGGCCCGGCGGTTTGGAAGCGGCGATGAAAGTATGCGGCCAATTAAGACAGGTGGGGCCCGTTTTCTTCGTGATTGACGATGTGCAGTGGGCCGACGACGATACGCTCAATACACTCGACCACTTGCAATCGAGCGCGAGCGGCAGGTTGGGACCGCCACTCTATCAAGGGTTTGGGCTCATTACCGTCGCGCGCCCAGGAGGTGATCATCAGCAGTTTCCTCCCGATGCCACCATCACCATCGGTCCGCTGCCCCCGGAGACCATTTCCCACGCCATTCGCTCAGAAGCAAAGCTAAACGGACTTGATCTTGACGATGCCCAGGTCGATGCGCTCAATGAGCAGATCGAAGGAGAACCCTATCGACTCGACGCCTATCTCAGCGAACTGTCTCCGACAGGTTTGTTACATGGATGCTTCACAAAGGATTCGCACCAAGCGGGCGGTGAAGATACGTCGCACACCGAAGCGCCCACGATTGAAGAGGTGTGGCAACATCGTAGCGACCGGCTCAGCCCCCACGTCGCTGAGCTCCTGAGGGTCATCGTCGTCGCCGGACGCCAGATTAAATTCGAGCAATTGTGCGTGATCGAGAGCAATGCTGCACTGTTAGAATCCCAACTTGATGAGCTGGACGAGAACCAGCTGATTGTTCGAGATGGCGCAGACGGTCAATACATCCGTATTTGGCACGATCGACTGGCAAGAACAATTGCGTTCGGCAATCCCTGTTGCGCAGCGTCAGCAATTGCATCGTCGGTGGGCGGAATCTCTGGCGAATGTATCGATTTCGGCGGGGCAAATCGCTGAGCACTACGAGCAGGCCGGTGATTTGGCGGAGTTCGTTCAGTGGGCAAATCGAGCAGCGATGCAAGCGAACCAAGCTTACGCACATCTGGAGGCTGCACGCTGGCACCGCAGCGTGGCGACCCACACCGTGGGGGCCGACCGAATGGATGCCCTGCGTTTGGCAGCCGAGAGCCTGCAGCGGGCCGGTCGGCTGTTCGAGGCAGCCCAAGTGTGCCAGGAACTCTCTGAACTCCAAACCGGGCAAGCTCAACTGGAGACTGAACTTGAACAAGTAGAATGCCTCATTCGCTCGGGACACTTCTCCGACGCTGTTGAACATCTTGATCCGTTGCTGGCGAAACTAAAGCTGCCGCGGCGAAAGCCGCCGTGGGCAACTCGATTGTCGATTGCTGGAAAACTGACTTTGCAATCACTCTCCATCTCGCCCTCGGAGCTTCGCAGCATTCGGGCGGCGCCGCACCGACCGGAATTGCAGGCGAATCAAATTGCGGTTTGTCGAGCGCTCGTCCGCCCCCTCAGCATGCTCGACAATTGGTTGTCAGCAGAACTCAATGTTTTTATCCGAGGCCTAGTACAGAAATATGGGAAGCGTGACGAACAGATTGAGCTGATCATTGGCACCGCCGTCTTTCATTCCTACAGGCCCGGACGCAAACGCCGCGAGGCCGAAGAGGCACTATTCGCACTTCAGGCCCAACTCACCGATGAGGACTCGCCAGGCTGTCATGGTGATGTATGCAGCGGAATCGCCTGGTCAGCCGGCATGAGCGGTCGCTACGCCGAAGCGGTCACTCTGATTGAGCGGGCACGCCAACACTACGCCGAGAGCGAATTCCATCACGGATTCGAACTGGCTCATACAAGCTGTGTGGAGGCGATCTGCTTCTTTCAAATGGGCGCCCTGAAGGACCTGGCAGCCATGGTCGAAGACATGCAAGCCGAGGGGACAACAACAAACGATTTCTTCGTGCTCGCAATGGGTTCGCTGGGGTACAGCTCCGTTGCCTTCCTCATGCAGAATGATCTGGACTCGTTGAAAAGTATCCACGCACAGCTATTGCCGAGCCTGCAGAAGCTCGGCGACGATGCGTTCGCGATGGCGTGGCAGTTTGAAAGCCTCCTCCGAGCGATCTATCTTAACGTTCCCAGTGAAACCGAAGCTGTGATCGCGCGGGTCGAATCGCTCGGTCGAGAGACGGTGCTTTACCGCAGTCAGTTAATGCAAATTCTCATCACCGAACTGCTCGCGCTGGCCGCTCTCTCGCTACTTGCTCAGCCGAATGCGACCTATCACACAAAATTACAACGGCTCATTGCGTCCCTGCGTCGCCAGCGCCTCGACGCAGCCGAAGTCAAAGCAGATTTCATCGAGGGCATCGCTATGGCACGGTATCCGGGCAGCTTCAAGGGCGATCAGGAGCAGGTGCGGGCACAAGCCAAACAGCGACTGATGCGGGCGATTGAAGTTGCGGAAATGCAGGGGCTGATTCCCACCGCCCTGGCCGCCCGCGACGAACTCGCAATTCTCAGCGGCGATCGTGTCCCCGACGCCCTCAACGGCTTTCTTCAAAAACAAGGTGTCGCTAATGTCGAAGCCTTCGCACAACTCTACCGAGGTGCTCGCGAATGAAAATGGCTGGTACCCGCCCCTCCAGCGACTCAAGTTGCAAATACGCCCGGCAGGATTCGAACCTGCGACCGCCGCATTAGAAGTGCGATGCTCTATCCAGCTGAGCTACGGGCGCTAGCGTGTTTTTAGTGAGGCATTAGGAGACCAGAATAAAATCAGAATTCTAAACTGCCAAACAAAAACTTCCTAGGCAACGCAAACTGCTGCCCGGTGATCAACACCCTGCTGTTGAGAACCAGGGTTGTGAGTACCAGCATTGTATCCAGAAACCGCCTCGCTGCGAAGATACGGGTCGGTGCCTGAGCATGTTACAAAAAGAGGTTCTTCTCGGAATTGAGTGGCAGTCATCCAGGATGCGGGATTTTCTAGGCATGGGCTCCTACGTCCAGTGAGCAAAAAGGAACCCTCGGCAAATCCTTGTTGAGAACAGTTCGCAACTTAAATCCCCGGGCTCCAACGACAGTAGTCGATGTTTCTCATTTGTCTTTCAAGCCTCCCCGGCGAGGGGAGCGGCATACCGGCGGCTGAGTATCCACATGGCAATCAGCCAACCGCTTCCCAACAGCAGTGGGCTCAAGTGGGGCCAGCGAGCACTCAGGGCTGCGATGAGAAAGAAGATAGCGCCCGAAATAGCGTTGCCTCCCCAGAGATGTCCGGCCATCGCCAGGAAACCAAAGCCACTCATGAGAGCGGCCAATACCATCACGTCGGTGTGATCAAAGAAACCTGCCGCCCACAACAAATTGACCATCGTGAGGGCTGCCAGGTAGCCCAGCCAAATGGACCAGACGGGACGTTCAGCCACGCCGCGTGGCATCCAAACTCCATCGCGTGAATAGTGGATTGTCCAGCCAATCCCTAACAACATAATCAATCGGGGCGTGAAATATCCTAGTAGAGACGCCGTGCTGAATGCAGATTTCGACATGGACTGTCGCACGTCGGGAGGCATCGATTCAGCAATCCCAAACATGAGCAGGTGCGCCATAAACACCACGACGCCAATTCGCATCAACGCACGTCCCCAATTCGCAAATGCATCCTGATGTTGGTCTCGCGTCAACTCACGAGACACCTTGCTGAAGATGCCATCGGGAACCGCATGCGGCGACTCACCCGTTAAGATGCGGTGGAGGTCATCGGCGAGATCATCGGCCGAACGATATCGACGGGTGCGATCGTGAGCCATGGCCTGGGCCAGAACGTGCTCAACGTCGGCGAGTTGAGGAAGCCTCGGCATGCCGCCCGGCCACGTCAGGCGCAGCGATGGAGCGTCGTCCCGGAGCACGCTGCCGAGTACTTCGGCAGTGGAATCGCCCGTGTGCGGTGGCTGTCCGATCAGCAGCGCGAACAGAATCCCGCCGAGCGAGTAGATGTCCGTTGCGGCCGTGACGTCGGACTCGCCTCGGGCCTGCTCGGGACTCATATAATGAGGTGTGCCAATGATCTGGCCATCACGTGTCATCCCCGGTTCATCGCGATGCCACTTGGCCAGTCCGAAGTCGACGATCATGGGTTGACCGTCGTCGTTGATCAGCACGTTGTCGGGTTTGATGTCACGGTGGATGATGCCGCGCCGATGTGCATAACCGACTGCGCGAGCGATGTCGCGGACGCGGGAGAGCGATGTGCAAATCGCGTCCCGCTCCGCGTCCGATTTTGCCGCCCGGGAATCTCCCGCGATCCGTTGAAGATGCTGATGACGACGATGCACTTCGACTTGCAGTGATTCTCCGCTCACCAGTGGCATGACAAAGTAATCCATCCCCCGCCAACAACCGATCGCGTGAATGGGTAGGATATTGGGATGCGAGAGCGTCGCCGCCGCTTCGGCCTCGATGTGAAAACGCAGTTTTAGATCCGCGTCCGCGAGCAGTCCGTCACTTATTAATTTGACAGCGACTTCACGCCTCAGACTCTGCTGGATCGCGGCATACACGGTGCCCATGCCCCCACGAGCAATTTCGCGAGTGAGCAGGAAATCGTCGAGGCATTCGCCAATCAATGAGCCACCGCCGGACTCTGTGTTCGGATCCAACCACATTTGGTTGGCAGCGAAACTCCGTAGCGGCTCAGCATGTTGAGGGAACTGGGCGACCATCTCATCGAGACGAACGGGATCGCCCGCCTCGTGTTGCTCGATAAAGTACGCCAGTATCGATTCGAATGAAGCATTGGAATCGAGTCCGTAATCGCCTGTCGCAATCGTGCGGGCTAACTCGGCTTTGGGGGTTGACTTTTCCATCCAATTCAGTATAGCCAGCTATCCGAACCCCATTGGTCCCGTCTGCGCGATTGCCGCGACCTCTTGGTCTCGTTTCCTCAAATTGGCAGATTTGCGTTTCACCCAAGATGCGGCCATGTGTCGATCAATTTCGTACTTCAAGCTGGGCTCGTCTGCATATTCCCGCAAGATCTCGATCGAATCGTCCGCTGGTCGAAAATCACGCTCCATCCATGCGTCAATACCTTCGCGTCGCAGGAAGAAGGGCGAGCGATGATGTCCATGCTCCATCACGTACGGGAGAGCGGGTCGCATTATCAAACTCATCGCCAAGTCCGGATTTTCCGTGGCACCTTTGCTGAAAGAAAAAACACCTGCCGCCAACAACAGCGTGTCGTCTCGCTCGGAAAAACTCACTTCGGTTCCCTCGGTTTCGCCCCAATAACAGGGTTCACGAAAGGATGTCATCGGGATAACGCAGCGATATTTTTCGAATGATTTTTTCCAAGGCCACTTTTCTCGCGACTCGATGCGTGTGTTGTTGAGCACATGGGCGCGGCCCGCAGCGCCGCTATTTTGCTTGCCCATTCCAAAGGCCATGGGGCGAAGTTCCCGGGCGCCTGCGCGATTGATCGCAACGACTGGAGCCTGGGCGTACGGAAACACTTCGTCGGGCACCACGAAATCAAATGTCGACTGAATGCTCAATTCGTGGCAAATGGAATGCAGGTTGGTTCTGATTTGGTAGCGGTTGCACATGTCATCAGCAGATGGGTAGAGGATCTTGTTATCGATCCGGATTGAGCGAGGACCTTCCACAACCTCCACTACAGTTGGGGACGCATGATTTGCCAAACGGATGATGCTGCGTTGACATCACTGTCATTTGCGGAAGTTCGTCCGTAGACCACTCGATTGTACGCATCGACGACACGCCATGCAGATTGTTTGAGCGTGGGGAATTGTGTTGCCAGACGACGCACATATTCGCTGGGTGTTTCATCATCGCCCCGCTGCACGCCCTGCTCGCGCCCCCAGGCCTCGAGTGCTTGAAACGTAATGACGACAACCTGTCCAGCTTCTGCGTCGCCAACGGGATTGGCGAACGATGAAAACGGTCGCAGGGCCGGCCCCGCTCGCTTGCGTTCTCGCCGAATCGGCGTTTGGGGGTTGATATTGTCGCGGGAGTTCAGCCAGTTGTTGAGCCAATCCAACCATGCATCGCGGTACAGGTAGACGTAAACGGCGATGACAGCGATCAATCCTGCTATCAATATGAATTTGAAAAGGCTCGCAATCTGACTATTAATCTGAGAAACTGGGTTTGTGTTGGACGGCTTTGTTTCAGCGGTCTTTGGCTCAGCGGGTTTCGATTTCGATGGCGAAGGTTTGCTTTCAGCCGGCTTCTTGTCGGCAGCGTCCGGCTTGTTGCCCTGCTGTGATGTGTCTTGTTTTTGAGCGTCCGATGGGTTGGGTGGTGGTGATGGACTGGAGTCTTTTTGCTGCTGTGACTGTGGTGTTTTGTTGCCTTTATCGGGTTGGCTGGGACGATTCGGTTGATTCGCGTCTTTGCTCCGCGTCTGTTCTGACTTTGCAGAACTCCCGGCGTCATTCGGCTTGGGCGGCTGCTCGGACTTGCCCGGCTGGGCTGACTGGTCTGATCCTTTGGCGGGCTTTTTGCCGCCGCTGTCTTTACCGGCGGGGCCGTCATCTTTGTTTCCGGAATCACCGCCGGGTTTCGCGTCTGATTGATTCAGGCTGTCTTTCTCCGGTGCTCCTTTGGGTATCTCGGCGTCCGCGCGAGGGTCGCCCGTGGCTCGTGAATCCTTTTCCGATTCGCTGGCACCGTCTCCGCCAAATCCCCATTTACTGGCTTTCGTGGAATCGGAATCGGACAAGAAGTCTGGCATCTGAAAGGACACGAGTGTTTGCCCCGGGAGGGGAGCCAGATACGCGATCAGCAGGACGAGCATGATCATGCCCACGCCGCCTGCCAGCCAAGACACCGTGACTTGGGCAGTCATCTCGGTGCCCCGTTGTCGCAGGTATCGCCTCAGGTTCAAGAAAGAGGTCACGACCAAGAGCGAGAGGCTGGTGAATAGATACAACGTTAGCATCCACTTCGCACGCTCCCAAGATCCAGGAAAGCGATCTAAGAAAAACTGCCCGATGCCAAAGAGCGGCAATGCGCCGACGGCGAGGTACAAGACCGTTTTGCCGGGCTGATGGCCCGCATTTTTTGCTCGACGGGGCTGCCAACCTGTCGTCTGCTCGGTCACGACAGGCGGTGGACTGCGCTTCTGGAACCACTTTCGCACGCTATCGACGAGTCCTTGGCCGCTGCTGTCGACGCCATCGTCAATGATGGTGCAGTCATGTACGATTCGATCAGCCAAATAGCCAATGGTCAAAATGACAGCGAGTAAAAAGATTGGATCATGGACGTATCGAATCATGACATAAAAAGTTGCCCCACCCAGCGCGACCGCGTAGGCCGATGCCTTCTCCCGGCTTTCCTCAATGGTGACCCGCGCACGCGCCGTGGCGCCCATGGTGTAGCACATCAGAATCCATGAAACGTGCCAAGAGTATTGCCCGCGATAGATCACGATCATCAAGAAATTTGCCAGGCTATTGAGCATCCACCAGATCAACAGTGGTGCGATCCCAATCGCGGCATAATCGGCAAGGTTCTGGTAGTGACGAGGCACGCGGGTGAGTAGCCAGGGAGTAAGGGGGCGTTCAGAAGTTAGAAGCTGGTGGCTCGGTACGCTTGGAGGCGTGCGATCAGGGTGGCGAGGCGGGCAGAGGCGTTGGGCAAACTGACCTCAGCGAGTTCGATCAGGTCGGCGATAGGGCCCTTCATCTTTTCACAATTTTGCTCCATTTCGACTGCCACGCGGCGGGATCGCTCGATTCGCTCGCGGCAGAGCGTTTTGCGGGCTTTCCAGAGTGCGACTTCCTTTTTCTCGTCAGCGGCTGGAACGAATTGGCCGCTGCCGACGACCGACTCTTTGCGGCTCAGCCGATCCCGGGCCTCGCTGAGCCGCTGCTCGGCCCGCCGTAACTGCCCCTGCCAGTATACGGGATAAACCTGGGAAAAATGCTGTTCAGCTTTGCCGACCATGGAGCGGATCTGATGGCCTTGTTGTAGTAATCGGTCACTCAGCCGATCGACCGCCTGCTGTAACTCGATCAGCGCTTCAATACTGCGAACGTCTGCTTCGCTCATAGGAAAACCGGACAGGTACGGAGTGGTGCTCAATAGCGTCCTATCGTAACTCGAAAAATGTACGCGTTCGAGCTTTTTGAATTGGGAGCTTTTGTTTCAACGGGTCGATTAGGCATTAATCGAGGGGAACTGGCAAAATGGGTAGTTTATGTAGGCATCGTTTGTGGCTTCCTGGTCTGCTTGAGCCGATTATGTGCATCAAGGCTGGGTCGATCGCCGAAATCGTAAGTGACCAGGACTGACATTTTCACATACTGAACCGCGCCGGAGAAGGATTCGAGCATGAATCGTTGGCTATTGATCGGATCGTTAACGGGCCTCATGGCCCTCAGCACAGGGTGTCTGCATCACAACACTCGTGGTGGCTGCGAAACTTGTGGCACCGGAAATGCGGGGATGGCGTACGGCGGCCAGTGTGGCGATGCAGGCTGCAAAACGTGTGGGCCCAACCAGGGCAGCCTGTTTGGAAAAGCTCGTGGCCGATTGGCCGGCTGCTTTACCGGCAGTCAGCCCGCATGCAATGACCCCTGCAACGGAAATTGCAATGGCGGGTGCAGCACGGGCTGCCTCAGCGGATGCAATGGTGGCTGTAACAATGGCTGTGGTGGCGCGTGCAACGGCGGATGCCCGCCCGGCCTCACAAACTGCCCTGGCAGTCGGGTGGGGTGTACTGCTGGACCGCTCGGTTGGCAACAAGGCGGACTTAATTACAGTTCGCATTTGAATCCTGGTTTCCTGGGACACAATGCCGGAAGTGCGGCGGCGGCACAGCCCTTCACCCCGGGCCCTCCATCGGCCCAAGTGGCATATCCTTACTACACGCACCGCGGGCCACGCGATTTCCTGATGGCCAATCCGCCATCGATCGGTCCTTAAAGGCGGGTTGGAATGCAGGTGCGAGCAAATTGTTCAGCATCGGAGCCGGTGCGCGCTCGCCCCATTTTTCGGACGCCTCGCGTCCGCACAAAAAAACGGTGCGAGCGCCCGCGGGGTTATTGAGTTACGCCGAACGAATTCTCCCTGCCTGCTTCGTCCCCACCCCAAACGTTCGCCTGTACGAGAGCCTCGGGTTTGGCGTAGGATGAGCGTTACTTGACCAGGCGGGCGTGGAGCTCGTTGCCTTGTAATGATGGCGATGTTGGTGAACATGTCGCCGCCGATCGCTGTCATGTTGCCGTCTTTCCATCGTTTTCTTGTCGCACGCTGCAGGTGCACCCGTCATGGCATCCGATTTTCGGCTTAAAGAATCTCTGCCTGAATTGACCGAACAGATCGTGGCGACCTACACCGCTGACGATGCGATCAATCATCTCGGCCATTGCCCGCTGCCCAGCTACGAGGCGGTCGTACACATTTTGCTCGACTTGAAGGATATCTTGTATCCTGGCTACCGCCGCAACACCAACCTGCATGCTGGCAATATCCGCTATCACGTCGGCGGCTTGGTGGATTCATTGCACGACCAGTTGACTGTACAGATTGGCCGGGCGCTGCGGCACGAAAAACGGGTCAAAGAGAACCACAGCGATTGTGTTGAGGCGGTCGACTTCGAAGCCAAGGGGCAAGCGATGACGATCGAACTGCTCAAACGCATCATCAAGCTCCGTAAGACGCTTGCGACGGATGTGGAAGCCGCCTTTGCGGGTGATCCCGCTTGTCAAACGACCGATGAGATTGTGTTTTGCTATCCGGGATTCGAGGCCATCACGGTCTACCGGATCGCTCACGAGTTGACGCAGCTTCAGGTCCCCTTCATTCCGCGGATGATGACCGAATGGGCGCATCAGCAGACAGGGATCGACATTCACCCTGGTGCAACGATTGGAGATTACTTCTTCATTGATCACGGCACGGGCGTGGTTATTGGCGAAACATGTAAAATTGGTCAGCATGTTAAACTTTATCAAGGCGTGACACTCGGCGCCGTCAGCTTTCCCACCGACAGTGACGGTCAGCTCATTCGCGGTCAAAAGCGGCATCCCACCATCGAAGACAACGTGGTGGTCTATGCCAACGCGACGATTCTCGGCGGTCGTACCGTGATCGGCCACGACAGCGTGATCGGGTCGAGCGTATGGCTGACGCGGAGCGTCTCACCGGGTACCACTGTGCTCGTCGAAACGCCGCAATTGCGAGTTCGCGGCAGCGAGGGAGCCAAGGATTCACTGGCCCCCGAACTCAACTACCAAATCTAGGACGTCGCAGTGAGGAAATCGGAACGAGCAGCCTTGCTGTTGCAGCGACTAGACGAGCTCTATCCCGACCCGCCCATTCCGCTAGATCATCGCGACGAATTCACGCTGCTTGTCGCTGTCCTGTTGAGTGCCCAGTGTACGGACAAGAAAGTCAACGAGATCACGCCAGCCTTATTCGAGGTTGCTGGGACGCCTGCACTCATGCGAGAGCTCGGCGAGGACGCGATCTTGCAAATCATTCGGCCTCTCGGACTCTCCAAACAAAAAGCCAAATCGCTCGCGGCGCTCTCAGAAATATTGGTCGAGCAGCACGATAGCCAAGTGCCCCAATCGTTTGAGGAGCTCGAACTACTGCCTGGTGTCGGACATAAGACCGCCAGCGTGGTGATGTCTCAAGCCTTCAATGTGCCTGCATTTCCCGTCGACACTCACATCCACCGCCTTGCCCAGCGGTGGGGACTCACCTCCGGCAAAAGTGTCGTGCAAACTGAACGCGACCTGAAACAGCTATTCCCTGAATCCACCTGGAACCGGCTGCATCTGCAAATCATTTTCTACGGACGTGAGCACTGCACGGCGCGAGGCTGCGACGGCACTCGATGTAACTTGTGCCGAGAACTTTTTCCCAAACGTCGCCAGAGCGTCGTTTGGAAGAGACCTTAGGAGGCGAGACGTTCTTAGCGTGCGGGTTTGATTTGAAGTGTCGCGGTGATCGGGAAGTGGTCCGAGGGCAGACGTCCGTTGTACTGCGTGCGATCGATGGTTGCTGACTCGACCTCCCATTCGGGGCTGACGGCGATCCAGTCGATGCGTGTACCCTCGGTAACGTTGGGACGAAAACTGGAGAAGCTTGCTTCGCGGCCTGTGGCGTTGGGGTGGGTCTTGGCAAAGGTATCGGTCAGCTGAACACGATGTGTGCCGTCCCCTTGGGATTGTCCAAAGAGAATGCGATAGGGTTCGCTATAGGGCGCAGCGTTGAAATCTCCGGATAGAATGCATGCAAATCCCTGGCTGAGCTCGTCGATTTTTTTTCGCAGGAGCAGAGCAGATTGCTTTCTTGCCTCCGGCCCCCGGTGATCGAAGTGTGTGTTGACGAACAGGATCGGCGGTCCATCGGACTGGCGATCGCGGAGTTTGACCCAAGAACAAATGCGCGGCAGGCTGCTGTCCCACGATTTACTGCCGACAATTTCCGGTGTTTCGCTGAGCCAGAAATGCCCCTCCCCGAGTCGTTCAAAACGTTCCGTTCGAAAATAGATTGCGGTCATTTCGCCGGTCTGCCCGCCGTCGTCGCGACCGACGCCGATGCTCGTGTACTGGGGCAAGCGTTCCTCCAGAAACTGCTTTTGAAAACCGAGGGTCTCCTGAGTTCCCAACAGATCGGGCGAAAACGCCTTGATTGTTTTTTCCACTAACTGTTTGCGTTTGTCCCAATGGTTCTCGCCGTCCTGAGCACTTCCATAGCGGATATTGAAGCTCATCACCCGAATGCCTTCTGCGGTCGCTGTCGCGGCCTCCAAGCCAGCAGTCACCAGTAACAAGACGAGCAGGCTCAGTCGGCAACGTTGATAAGGGAGCGGACGACGGTGGTTCATATTGAGCCTCACGGTAGAAGATTTTGCAAAGGAAGGTGAGAGGGAATCCGGATTCGCTGGCAGCTTTCAGAACATTTTACATCAATCTGAGATGCGGTTTGTTGACTCAGAGCGTAGGGAATAATAGTCTTATTGTAAGTTCCATCGTCTCTGAGCAGTGTTGATGTCTCGACTTTTACCCCTGATCGCTTTTTTTGTGGTTTTTCTGGGGAGCTTCGCGCCTCGGTTTGCCCACGCGAGCTGCGGTGACTGGTTGCAACATGCATCGCCGATCCAGACGTTTGCTCCCAGCACGGGCGAGGATTCTACCGATGCGGGCGCTCCCGCTGCACCAACCAGGCCGTGCAGCGGTCCATTGTGCCGGCAGTCGCCCAGCGGTCCCGATCCGCAGCCTGCGAGTCCCACGATTGAGCGGCGCCATCACGATGCGGCTTGGATTCGTCTAGGCACTGCGGACAATGGCTCTCTCGATCACGAGTGGTTTGTCGCTGACGGACTCTTCCTACTACCCGGCCACAAGATGGGAATCGAGCGACCGCCGCGATCCTAGTGAGAAAGATGCACCCATTCTCACTTGTCTCACTAGGAAGCTTTTCATGTCGTCCGTTTCAACTGCGGGTGCCGCTGCGCCGGTTGCCCGCAAAAAGTACGTGCGCGCCGTCGGACCGCGTCTGCGCAAACTCCTTTTTCTCATTTTCGTCCTTGTCGCGCTGCTGTTTGCAAACTCCGGCTATCTTTCCATCGTCACATTCTTGGAATGGTTTCGCGACCAAACCTATCAGGACTTTTTCTACCAATACATGTTCTTGGCGCACTTGGTGTTGGGGTTGCTGCTAATCCTGCCGCTAGTAATTTTTGGCTTTGTACACATTTGGAACACGAAAGACCGTCGCAACCGCCGCGCAATCAAGATCGGCTACGCATTATTCGCCGCCAGCCTGATCGTTCTCGTCACCGGTATCCTGCTTGTTCGAATCGGTGGTTTTGATCTCAAACAGCCTCTCGCTCGCAATACCGTTTACTGGTTGCATGTGTTATGCCCGTTGGGCGCGGTTTGGCTGTACTGGCTGCATCGCCTTGCCGGGCCGCGAATCAAATGGCGAATCGGGATGAGCTTTGCCGGTGTTGCCGTCGCAGCGATAGGGGTCATGGTGGTGTTGCAGATGCAAGATCCTCGTCAATGGAACGCGGTCGGACCCGAGTCAGGCGTCCAATATTTCGAGCCTTCACTCGCTCGTACGGCGACTGGTAATTTCATCCCCGCTGAGGCGATGATGAATGATGATTATTGCCTTAAATGCCATGCCGACATTCACAAGGATTGGCAGGACAGTGTTCACCACTTCAGTTCATTCAACAACGAGCCCTATCTCGCAAGCGTCAGTTCAACGCGTGAGATGTCGCTGGAGCGAGACGGAACCGTCCAAGCCTCTCGGTGGTGCGCGGGATGTCATGATCCTGTGCCGTTTTTCTCAGGAGCGTTCGATGATCCGGAATTTGACATGCTCCAGCACGCGACCGCCAAAGCTGGGATCACATGCACCGTCTGTCACGCGATCACCAATGTCAATAGCGTTCGCGGGAATGCCGATTACACGATCGAAGAGCCGCTGCATTATCCGTTCGCGACCAGCGAAAACGCGGCGCTTCAGTGGATCAACAACCAACTGGTCAAGGCGAAACCATCGTTCCACAAAAAGACATTTTTGAAGCCGTTTCACAAAACTGCGGAGTTTTGCTCGACGTGTCACAAGGTGCATTTACCCAAAGCCCTCAACGGGTACAAGGAGTTCCTTCGCGGGCAAAATCACTATGATCCGTATCTGTTCAGCGGCGTCTCGGGCCACGGGGCTCGCAGTTTCTACTATCCGCCCAAAGCCATCGATAACTGCAATGCTTGTCACATGCCGCTCGTGGCATCGGATGATTTCGGCGCGAAGCATTTCGACGGCGCCGCCGAACTGAGCGTCCACGATCACCTTTTTCCCTCAGCGAATACAGGCATCGCTTGGCTGCGTGATCGGGACGATATTATCGCGATTCATCAGGAGTATCTACAAGACATCGTGCGAGTTGATATTTTCGGAGTGCGTGTGGGTGGTGAGATTGACGGCAAACTCATCGCACCGCTGCGCCCGGAAGTACCCACACTCCAAGCAGGCGAAAAATATCTACTCGAGACTGTCGTTCGCACGTTGAAACTCGGGCACCTGTTCACTCAAGGAACCGTCGACAGCAACGAGGTGTGGCTTGAGGTAAAGGTCACCAGCGGGGATCGTGTGATCGGACAGAGTGGCACCATTGATGAAAACAATGGCAACGAAGTGGACCCCTGGTCACACTTCATCAACGTGTTCATGCTCGATAAGGATGGTAATCGGATTAGCCGGCGCAATCCCGAGGATATTTTCACGCCGCTGTATAATCACCAGATCCCGCCCGGAGCGGGACAGACTGTTCACTTCGAATTGCAAGTGCCCGAGGGCGTGACGGAACCGATTAAGGTTGAGTTGAAGCTCCAGTACCGAAAGTTCGATACCGAGTACATGGACTTTGTTGCCAAGCAGAATGAAAAGCTTGGCCAGACAATTCGTGGCTACGAAGCCGGCAGGGATTATGTGAACAACCTGCCGATCACCACGATGGCTGTGGACACGATCGAGTTTCCCGTCGAAGGGGTGGATCAGGCGGTTGAAAACCCAAGCCGCGATATTCCCGAGTGGCAACGTTGGAACGACTACGGAATCGGATTGCTGCTCAAAGGCAAAGCCGAACTGCGTCAGGCGGGCGAAGCATTCACGCAGGTGGAAGAGCTCGGTCGCTATGATGGGCCCTTGAACCTGGCCCGCGTACTCAACACCGAAGGCCGGTTGGATGAGGCGGTTGATGCACTCCAGCGGGCGGCCAAGTACAGCGACACCGAAGGATTCCCCCGTTGGACCTGGGCGTGGCTTTCGGGTTCTATCAATGCCCAACAGGGGCGGCTTGAGGAGGCAGTCCAAAACCTTCGCAGTGTGCTCGAAGACCATACTGCCGAGATGCAGAAACGCGGATTTGATTTCAGTATTGATATCGAAGTCATTAATCTGCTGGGCCGGACGCTGTTTGATCTCGGCAATGTTCGCGAGCGTCAACAACGTCCCGAGGAGAGTACCCAATACTTCCGCGAAGCTGTCGCTCAGTTCGAAAAAACGCTGACGATCGACCCCGAGGACGTCTCAGCTCACCACAATTTGCAACTCCTTTTTGAGAAGCTGGGCGAGCGCGACCGAGCGGAAACTCAGCGTGAGCTGCACTCGCGGTACAAACCGGATGACAACGCCGCTGGTCGTGCGATTCGGTTGGCTCGAGAAAAGTATCCGGCTGCTAATCACGCTGCCGAAGCCGTCGTGAAATATTCGCTCCACCGGAATTTGCCAGACGATGCACGAGTTACAACGCAAACGAATCCGAATGAAACGAAAGCGGAGACTAAAAATGTCCAGTAATCGCATCCCTAATCAACGCTTGATAAAACAAAAGAAATCGCACGAAAATTTTGTCGACGCCGATGGAGTGGATGAAGACGAACTGCGAGATGACGCCGATATCGGGCGCGCGATGCGTGGTTCATTGATCGCCTTGGGGTGCCTCGTGGTGATCGGTGCCGTCGTCGCCTATACCGTCACTCGACCGGAGGCAGTACCGCCGGTGCGTGAGTCCAAACTTGCGACGGTGGAGCTTCGTGAACTTCCCTCGGTGCAAATACCAAAAACACCTTTCACGAATATAACCGAGCAGGCCGGAATTGAGTTTGTTCATAACAATGGTGCCTCGGGTGATAAGCTGCTGCCCGAGACGATGGGTGGGGGAGCTGCGTTTTTCGATTTCGACAATGATGGTGATCAAGATTTGCTGTTGGTGAACTCGAAAGATTGGCCTTGGGATAAACCGAGTGAACGAACGACGACCTCCGCGCTCTATCGCAACGACGGTGGTAAGTTTGTTGATGTGACGAGTAGCTCGGGGCTCGATGTTGCCATCTATGGCATGGGAGCTTCGGTAGGTGATTTCGACAACGACGGCTTGGTCGACGTGTTCATAACCGCTGTAGGTCCAAATCGGCTTTTCCGCAATCTTGGCGAAGGCAAGTTCGTTGACGTGACTGAGTCTGCGGGCGTTGCTGGCGACGACGAACGTTGGAGTAGTTGCTCGGGCTGGTTCGATTTTGATAACGATGGCGATCTCGATCTGTTCGTTTGCAACTATGTCACGTGGAGTCGTGAGGTTGACCAATCTCAGGGCTTTCAGCTCGTCGGCGGCGGACGCGCCTACGGACGACCACAGAATTTTGAAGGTTCCTTTCCGTATCTCTATCGCAATGAAGGCGATGGCAAATTCACTGATGTTTCTGAGTCATCGGGTGTGCAGGTTCGCAACCCGGCCACGGGTGTGCCGCTTTCGAAATCGTTGGGGCTCGCGATCTGCGATTTCGATAACAATGGCACGCTTGATCTAATCGTCGCCAACGACACCGTGCAGAATTTGCTGCTACGTAACGACGGAGAAGGTCACTTTGTTGAAATGGGGGCGCTCGCCGGCATCGCGTTCGACTCCGCTGGCGCCGCCCGCGGTGCGATGGGTATCGACGTGACCTCCTTTCGTGATCGGCGAGCGATGGCGGTTGCAATTGGTAACTTCTCCAACGAGATGACAGCATTGTATGTGACCAAAGCTGGCCAGATGCAGTTTTTTGATGAGGCGGTTTCGACCGGTCTTGGTCCCAGCACGCGGTTGTTACTGACCTTCGGGTTGGTGTATTTAGACTATGATCTCGACGGACGACTCGATCTGTTCTGCGCCAACGGCCACTTGGAAGAGGATATCAATCGGGTCCAGCCGAGCCAGCACTATGAGCAGCCGCCGCAGTTGTTCTGGAACGCTGGCCCAGAATTTGGTACTGAATTTGTTGCCGCTACAGAACAACACGTTGGACCGGATTTAGTCAAACCGATGGCGGGGCGCGGCGCGACGTATGCAGATATCGATAGCGACGGGGACCTCGACATCCTGATCACGGCGAGCGGCCGCGCACCGCGACTGCTTCGCAATGACCAAGAACTGGGGCACCATTGGTTGCGTCTGAAGTTGGTCGGTGACGCCCAGCATGGCAACCGTGACGCAATCGGTGCGTGGGTGGATGTCGAAGTGGGCGATGAGATACTGTCAAAGCAAGTGATGCCGACACGTAGCTATCTCTCTCAAGTCGAACTGCCGCTCACGTTTGGTCTTGGTGAGTCCGAAACCGTCGAAAACGTGATCGTTCGTTGGCCCGATGGTGAGAGCATCGACCTCGGCCCGCTCGGGGTGGACCAAGTTCACGTGATCGAGCGTTGATTCGCGGCGCGAGGAAGTGATTTCGGACGAGTCAAGATCCCGGTGCTCGGAGACGGTGACATCTTTGTCTTGAAGTGATTGTTTTGACATGTCGTGACCGCCCGCATTCCCACGTACTAGGGTGTTTCCCTTGTGCAGCCCCGTCATCGGGACGCTGCGGGAGGGAGCACAGATGCTGGCGCGACAAATCGGCTATTCTATTGAGCATGACTGCTACCAATCATCCCCCGACCGATCTGCTTCCCGCGAACACCGCTGGACCAACGCCAATACCCAGCACTAGCCAGGCGGGCCCGTTGCTATCACCGGCGCTGCTGCAGAGACTTGAGCGACTCGAGCTCGTTTCGCGAAAAATTTTTCGGGGGCGAATGAAAGGCGAACGGATCAGTCGACGGAAAGGTCAAAGCGTCGAGTTTGCGGACTTTCGCAATTACGTCCCCGGCGATGACCTGCGTCTGATTGATTGGAATTTATACGCTCGATTGGACCAACTCTTCCTCAAGCTGTTTCAAGAAGAGGAAGACTTGCATTTCTATGCACTCATCGATACCAGTGCGTCAATGAACTTCGGCACACCGAATAAACTGCGGGTCGCCAAGCAGCTCGCAGCTGCGCTAGGATACATCGGGCTGTGCCGCGGCGATCGGGTCAGCGTTCAAGCGTTGGGTCCAGCGGGAAAGTCCGCGCCGGTCATCCGTTCGCGCAGCGGGTTGTGGAAGATGCTGCAATATCTCGAAGGGCTCGCGCCATCACCGAGCCACGATCCTGAGAAGAACACGTCGCTGCACGATGGTGTCAAGGATTTCGTGCTCCGCGGCGTGTCGACGGGCGTGGTTGTACTGATCACTGATTTGATGGACAAGGCCGGTTACCAGTCAGCCTTGCGGATGCTGATTGGACGGCAGATGGATGTGTTTATTTTACAGGTCCTATCCCAAGAGGAACTCGATCCACCGCTGCGGGGCGATCGCCGTCTGATCGATGTGGAGGACGGGGATGCTGCTGAAATAACGGTCAACCAATATGTGATTGATCGCTACCATGAGACTCTCAGCACGTTCTTGCACGACGCACGACAGTATTGTGCCCAGCGGTCAATCATGCATGTCTTGGTGCCGACCGACACGTCAGTCGAGACGGTGATGACAAAATATCTTCGTTCGCGTGGAGTGGTTCGATGAACGCATTGTCTGCACTGATCGCCGAACTGAGTTGGATCCCCGCCTTGACGGGCGTGTGGCCGTGGGTGTTGCTGGCCGTGGTGCCCATGGGCATCATCTTGATGTACTTTTTGAAACTGCGGCGAGAACCTGTCGAGGTCCCGAGCACCTATTTGTGGTCGCGGACGATTGAGGACTTGCACGTCAACAGCCTACTCCAGCGGCTTCGCAACAGCATGTTGTTGCTGCTGCAATTGCTGGCCGTGTTGCTCGCCACGATGGCGTTGTTTCGTCCTGGGATGCGAGGTGAAACGAGTTCACTCGGCCGGACCGTGTTCTTGCTTGATATTTCAGCGAGCATGCAGGCACCCGCTGCGGATGCTTCCGACGAAATACATCGAACGCGGTTTGAGCAGGCTCGTAAGGAAATCGGCGAGCGGATCGAGTCGATGCAAGACCATGAATCGGCAATGTTGATCACGTTCAGCGATCGTGCGGAAGTGATGCAAGCGTTCACTTCCGATCGGGCCCGCCTACGGGAAGCCCTGGCTCGCTGCAGTGTGACGAATCGGCCAACTGATATTCTGGCGGCACTTCGCGCAGCCGATGGCCTGGCCAATCCACGGCGCGTTTCCACGAATAACGACTCCAATGTCGAGGCAAGCGCTGAGGCGATGCCTGCCGAGCTGCAGCTATACAGCGATGGCAATTTCCCCACCGCGACCGATTTTGATCTTGGGAATCTGCTGCCCGTCTATCATGCGATGGGATCGGCTCACACCCAGAATCTGGCTATCACCTCGTTCTCGGCCACGAGAAACCTGCAAGATCCTACGCAAGTCGAAGCATTTGCAACAATTGTCAACACAGGCGATCAGCCCGTCACCGCGGATGCGTCGCTGCACCTGGAAGGACGACTCGTTGATGCGAGTGCTGTCTCGCTCGACCCCGGTGCACAGAGTGGATTGTCGTTTACGGTGGAAGCGGCGGAGGCGGTGCGGATGCGATTAACGCTTGACGTCAATGATGACTTGTCACTCGATAACACCGCCTATGCTGCCCTGACACCGTCCGGGCTAGTATCGGTGCTCGTCGTCACGGACGGCAACCGTCCGTTGGAACTGGGGCTGACGACTGACAAAGCTGAACGGATCGCCGAGTGCGAATTTGTCACGACCGATTACCTGAACACGGATGCGTACGCCAAACGGGCCGCAGCGGGCAGCGACGACTTAATGATTTTCGATCGTTGCAAACCGCCCAAGCTGCCTGCCGCCAACACATTCACAATCGCCGATTTACCGAGCGAGGGTTGGAAATGGACCACCCCGAAGGGCAGTCTGACACTGATCGATATCGACCGATCGCACCCGATTTTGCGCTATTTGGAGATGTATTCGCTGCTCGTCTTTTCGGGTCGCGGGATGGAAGGGCCCGAAGGCACAACGAACTTGGTGGAATCCGACGTTGGCAACGTGATGGCGATCGCGCCGCGCGGCGGATACCGTGATCTCGTGCTGGGTTTCCCCTTGGTCGACGAAGATTCAGACGGTGTCTCGCAGGCGAATACGAACTGGTACGCCGAACGTTCTTGGCCAGTCTTTCTGCTCAATCTGCTACGTTATCTTGCGGGCGCCGCCGCATCCTCTGCCGCAACATCGTATCAACCCGGGGAAACGGTACCCGTGCGACTGGAGAGTGTGATCCACGACGTCGACTTGGTGCGAACGAATGAGACCGATCAAGGTAATACTGTAGAGGAACTCGTCGTCGGCGAGGGCGGCAAGATCGAGATCGTTGATACAAATCTACCGGGAAATTATCAACTCGTCACCGCAGACGCACGCTCGCCTGACCGCGGGGCTGAACCAGCTAGCTCCAACACAAGCGTGGTTGATCGTTTTGCGATCAATTTGTTCGATAGTCGGGAAAGTCGCTTGGCGACGAAGCCGAACGTAGTGTTGGGCTTTGAAAAAGTAACCGCTCAGAACGCGGGCATCGAATCGCGTCACGAGTACTGGCGGCCGCTCTTGTTACTCGTTCTCGCGGTATTAATGGGCGAATGGCTGCTGTACAGTCGCCGGGTCAGTTAACGCGCCGTACTGACTGACAATACCTCGCCTGTTCCTCGCTTAAACCCGTCGGGCAACGAATAAGATTAGAAGGATCAACAGAATCGTTCCCAAAATTCCACCACCAATATACATCGTCATCTCTCCAAAAAGGTACTTCAGGTGTCGCGAAACCTCGTACGCGACGTTGAGTTTTCTTTGTGTGCAAACTCTATGCCAACCTTGATTGCTAGCAATTTCCGGTCCGTCCGGGTTCGCGTGGGTAAATCCAGCATGGTGGATAGGAGAGGTAGGGCGGTGGCGTCCGAACTGAGCGAAGTCGTCGCAGAATGAACGCCGAGGGCGGGCGTATCAGCCGCCAGCCGAAGGCGTGTCAGGTACGTCGATCACCAGCCCGCTGGCCGCAGTAGTCATGACTCCTTTGGGTCCCGCAATGCCGATCGCAATTGGTCATGCACCTTGGGGATATTCTCATACGGGGATTCGTCCTCGTATTCCAGAATTACAAATCCCTGGTAGCCGGAGTCGTTCAAGATCCTGCCAACCCGATTGAGATCGGCGGGGTATGTTTTTCCAGCGGGTGTTTTCATGCTGGCTTTGACTTGCACGTTGACCGCATAGGGTGCGCACGCGATCAAGTCGGCGTAGGGATCTTTCGTATGAAAATTACCAGTATCAAGATTGATGCCGACCCATGGGCTATCAATTCGCCGCATGATTTCCAGCATGTTCGCAGCAGTAACATTCCCGTGGTTTTCCACCCCGATGAAGACGCCCATGGTTGCTGCGTGTGCAGCACACTCGCCGAGCGCCTCAATCGCTTGATCGAGTCGAGCCTTATCTTTGTCGAGGTCGTTGGCAGTGCCCGCAAAGAATCGCACATGGGGCGCGCCGAGAATCGCGGCGCGGTCGATCCACACTTTGGCCTGGGCAATCTCCTCGTCGAGACGCGGGCCTTTACCGATCGTGAAATTGTTCCCGATCGCCGTACCCGAGATCGCCAAACCGCGAACGAATGCGGCGTGTCGAAGCGACAGCAGATAAGCGTTGTCACACTCCGGTGGAAAAAAATAGCTAGTCAATTCTGCAGCTTCAAAATCCTGCGCCACGCAGTAATCAAGAAAATCAAACATGTCGATTTTCGTACTGCCCTGGGGCACTTCCTGAATCCGGCCACGCGAGTAGCCGAAAAAATTGCGGAGTGAATAGGCAGCCAGCCCAATGCTCGGACGCGGGGGACCGTTTCGTTGGATCGGTCCGCGTGCCAACGCAGAGGGAGCGATGACGGATGTGGCGGCAAGCCCGGCAAGAAAATCACGGCGTTGCATTGAATATATCCTGATCAAATAACTCGGCAAAAAACACTCGCATCGCAGCCCACGAACGATGGTCCGCTTTGGCATTGTATGCTGCCCCGCGTGAGTTGTCGTCGCCTGCCATGGGCTGGGTGAATGAGTGGACGGCGTGAGAATAAATATTCAATTGCCAGTCCACGTTAGCAGCATTGAACTCGTCCAAGCACGCCTTCACATCGGCCTCAGGAACAAACGGGTCGTCCGCACCGTGGCACATCAGAACTTTGGCGGTGATGCTTTTTCCATCCGCAGGATTGGGCGAGTCGAGTCCGCCGTGGAAACTGACCACACCGCTGATGTCCGCGCCGCTACGAGCGAGTTCGATCACACCCGTTCCGCCAAAGCAGTACCCGATCGCGGCAATGTTATTTTTGTCGACGCCGGATTGCTTTCTCAATTGCTCCAGACCGAGATTGAGTCGGCGGCGATAGAGCTCTCGATCCTGCTTGTAGATCGTCGCCGTTTTGCCAGCCTCCTGGGGCGACGCGGGCCGCACGCCTTTGCCGTAGATGTCCAGAGCGAACGCAACGTACCCCAATTCGGCGAGTTGTTGGCAGCGTCCTTTCTCATAGTCACTCAGCCCCATCCACTGATGCACCACCAGCACGCCGGGAACCGTGTGTCCGGTAACCTCCGGATCCCAAGCGACATAGCCAGCCAGTGTCACTTCGCCGTCGTGGTACTCGACAGATTTTGTTTTGACTTCGGCAATCGCTTGCTGGCAAACGACAAAGGCAGTGAGAAAGCACAATAGACACCGCATGGAAACTCTCTTGACATGGTACGAGGAAGAATTGAGGGGAAACTAGAAGGCTCACACAGAGTTTAACGTCGCCGTCGAACTGGGAGGCCGCTCAAGCCCGGACGACCAAGCAAAAAATTGAAGATTCTGAAATCTTCGGGGTTACCGCTCATGGTAGTCCATCACGGGACAATGATTGGCTTCTGGAGACGGACAGTGCAATGCTTTTGTTGCGGGCTCGCAGGGAAGACATAAACGCGGTGTGGCGTGCCGACACCTGTCTAACAATCCCAAATCGTAAGCGAGTGGACCGTTTTCCGCCAGAAATGATTGAATTTGGCTGGCGCTGCGTTGCATCGCGGAATCGACCTGGATATCTTCCAACATCATGATGCGCACTGCCTGCCTTTTCTTCCTTGCCCTCTCGTTGCAGCACAACAGCAATCCTGTTGAGGCGGGAGTCATTGTTACTGCGGACTCGGCACCGTCCATTAATGCAAATGCGCCCAGTTGCTGCGCTGTACCTGCGGAAGAACAACCCAATCCGAGCGAGTTTATCCGGCTCTTGGGATTCGGCAGATCGTCGGGGTTGAGCGGTTGCGCGAGAGTCAGTCAATCCAACGTCCGTATCGTGGCTGTGTCGCAAGAGTACGTCGGCATTGAATATGCTGCACAGATCTGTTGGCGTCTCGCTATCGAAGATAGCCTTCAACCTCGCCCTCCTTCGCTCGACGATCTACTGAAACCTTCGTGAAAACTACTCTGATCTTGGACGAGAGATGTATTGTAGTTTTTACTTTTTCAGTTTCACGGAGAGCATTTGAATGCTTTGTTTTACAAAAAAATATCTGTCTATCTTCCTGCGCCTGAGCGTATGGCAATCGTCGTCGCCGCGGTGGCGTTGGCTACACCTTCCAGTAATGCTGGGGTGTTGTTTGATCAAGATGTCACGAACAATGTGATTGTGGGTTCTGGTGTCACCAACGGTGGGTTCACCGTCGATCAAAGCAACGGAATCGAACTGGGGCTTCGCGGAAGGGTTCGGTTCAATGCCAGCAATCAGCCCGAGAACACCTTCAACAGTAACGGGGCCGGGACTTACACGTTCCAAGTTGGCCAGCCGGCCGGGGGTGGATTCGGATTTGCTAGTGGTTCGTCTAGTACAGCGAACTGGAACTTTGATTGGTCCATCAATTCGGACTATTTGGGAACCGGCGGTCTTAATCTTGATGATCTGACTTATCAGCTCGACATCGATTTTGACCCTACGGCAGGCACTAATTTCCTGTCGTTTGATCCCATTGCCAGGGGACTTACCGGTCAGGACTACGACCATGCGTTTGGCACCAACGCGACTGCGCAAAGTGCCGGCACGACTGGGACGACCGCGAATTACGCTGGCTTGATCGCCAGCAACAACCTTGCCCAGAATTCATGGAATCTGGAATTCTTCGACAGCCCAACGTTCCCGTTCAATGCGAACGTTCCCGGAGTTTTCGACATTCGCTTGACGGCATTCGATTCGGTGGGAGCTCAGCTCGCACAAACCCAAATACAGGTTAATACCGTTCCCGAGCCAGCTTCCATTCTGACGTTTGCCGGGCTTGGACTGTGCGCTTTTTCCATGGGCGTGAGGCGTAAGCGTCGGCGTGCTCTGCAAGCCTAACACGTTTGCGGTTCGTTGAATATATCGGGCGGTAGCATTTTGATTCGAGTCAGGTGCTACCGCTTTTTTTGTGTCCTAACCGGCTGCGCTCGACTGCAAAATGCAGCCGAGGGGCTCGTGAAAACGGCGACATCGTCGGTGAATAGGCAGGCAATGTTGAGGGAGGTGGGGGCGAGATTCTCGACGGGCTGAGCCGTCGGTTGACAATGAGATGCGATCCTGCCCGAATGATAATGAAAAAGTCACTCCACACGAACGAAATAATGATATGTCGACCAGCCCCATTACCAACCTCAATCTCCGCGCGGATCGTCTGCTTGAGCGCTTCCTGCGATATGTTCGCCTCGACACGGCTGCGGACCCACAATCATCTACCTATCCAAGCAGCGCCAAACAACTCGTTTTAGGCAAACTGCTGTCTGAGGAACTGTCCGCCATGGGAATCGAGGACGTTCAGTTCACGACCGATGGATTAGTGATCGCAACCGTTCCGGCGACCGCCAAGGGTGACCTGCCTGTTGTCGCCGCGGTGGCCCACTTGGATACGTCGCCCGAAGCCCCCAGCGACGCGGTCGACCCGCAGGTGATCGAGAACTACACTGGCGGTGATATCAGGTTGGCGAACGGGTCCGTGATCACCATCGCTGGCTGCGAAGAGCTGGCGCAGATGGTGGGCGATACGCTAATCACGACCGATGGGACGACGCTGCTCGGCGGCGACGACAAGGCCGGTGTGGCGATCATCATGGAAGTTGCTCATACGTTGATGGAGCATCCTGAGATCCTGCGCGGTCCGATGCGCGTGGTGATGACCTGCGACGAGGAAATCGGACACGGAACGGAGAAAATCGATCTCTCGCAGCTGGCAGCGACCGTTGCCTACACGATCGATGGCGGCGGAAGGGGCCAAATTGACGTGGAGACTTTCTCTGCCGATGCGGTGACAGTCACATTTACCGGTCACAACATCCATCCCGCGATCGCCAAAAACCGCATGGTGAATTCCATGCGCGCGGCCGCTCGATTTGTTGACTCGTTGCCAGTCAAGAGCGAAACGCCCGAGACGACCGATGGACGTGATGGCTTCATTCACGTTCACGACATTCATGGTGGTGTTGGCAAGACGCGCGTGGAGTTGATCATGCGCTCGTTTGAAACACACCAACTCAGTCAGTATGCCGAGAGAGTTGAAAAGCTCGCTGAGGCAGCAGCAGCGGATTTCCCCGGCATGCACGTGAAGTGTGTTTTTCGCAATCAGTATCGTAACCTGCGTGAGGGACTCCAGCGGCTACCCGAAGCCGTTTCACTCGCCGAGGCAGCTTTCGCCAACATCGGCGTTGCCTGTTCACGCGAAATTGTTCGCGGCGGTACCGATGGAAGCCAATTGACCGAAATGGGTCTGCCAACGCCCAATCTCTCCAGCGGCCAGCACAACATCCACAGCGTGCTTGAATTCGCAAACTTGAATGAAATGTGCGATTCCGCTTTGCATTTGATCGAATTATTGCGTTTGTGGGGCGAGAAATGCTCGTAATTGATCTGGTCGCACCCCCCGCCAAGTTGATATCGCGGGCATGTCTCGGATGCTTCTTCCCCCAGGAGTCTTTTCACATGTTCGAGTTTTTTACACGCTGGGTGTCCTCCACCAGTCGCCGTGGCCGCGATGTTGTCTTCTTAGTCAACCTACCGGAAATCTCCGATCCACCCGCAATGCTCGCGGTCGAGCGAACGGCCCAACCTTCTGTCGTATTGGGTTTGCCAACCGACCCAACTGTTTCGGCGTCCGCGCGGCTCACTCCCCGGCGACCTCGCTCTCGCAAGACGGCGAGAAGAAACATCCCACCCACACCTCATCAAGCATCGCTCGCCACGCACCGTGCCCGCTTGCTCGCAATGCGGTTGGAGTACCTGAATATCTGCCCCGAAATGCGATGCCGACAACTTTCGGACATCGGCATCCAGACGGCAGGCGATTTGATCTACAGCGAACCGAGCAAGGTGGCAGAAACGTTTCGCAGTCCGCAGCGTGCTGAGCGAGCCATCCGGCGGTACCGAGCGGCCATCAAATTGGCGCTCGGAGTCGAGTCGATGATGCCTCGCGACGCACTTCTACTCGTGTCCATCCATCGCCGCAGCGTCGCAAGTCTGGCGCGCGAGTCGGCGGCGCAACTGCACCGAGACCTCGAGCGATTTTCCCTAAGCAGCCGTGGCAGCAAACTGATAGGCCACCGCAACGTGCCGAGTCTACGGCGCGTGAAGTCGTGGGTTGCGAGCTGCCGCGAAATGGTCGAAGCTGCCTCAGTGGGCTCACCGCCGATCGTACGCCACGCGGCCTAGGAACTTTACGGATGAGCTTTCGCGGACATCAACACTGCGGACAAGAACACTGTGGACGAAATTGTTTACTACGATCGATACCGCAACGAGAATTGCGTCGAGAAGGTCTACGGTGACGCCGCCCTGCGCTGGACCTATGGGACGGTAGCGGGCCGCGTTTCACTCAATACCGTCGTCAAGCGAGCGGTGTTCTCTCGCTGGTACGGTTGGAAGATGGATCGTCCGAGCACGCGGCAAAAGATCGCTCCCTTCATTGAGGAGTACGGACTTAATGCGAATGAGTTTCTCCGTGACGTCCATGAGTTCGCTAATTTCAACGAATTTTTTTATCGTGAACTGAAGCCGGAAGCACGGCCGGTCGATCCCGATCCGACGTCGATCGTCTTCCCCGCCGATGGACGCCATCTGTGCGTGCCAGACCTCTCGAACTGCAATGGACTGTTCATCAAAGGCGAAATGTTTGATTTGGCCGCCCTGCTCGACGACGAGAGACTCAGCCAGCAGTATGCCGCTGGAAGTCTGCTACTGTCGCGACTGTGCCCCGTGGATTACCACCGATTTCATTTCCCCATCGCGGGCACACCTGGGCCGACGAGATTGATCAATGGACCGCTGTACTCAGTCAACCCGATCGCTCTCCGCCAGAACATTCAAATTCTGGCGACTAACAAACGTTGCTTGACGGAGGTGGAGACACCGGCGATGGGGAGAGTTCTGGTGATGGAAATCGGGGCCACCTGCGTGGGCAGCATTCGGCAGACTTATCGTGAGTGGGAGGGGGTTTCCAAGGGCGACGAGAAGGGATATTTCCGCTTCGGTGGCTCTTCGACGATCGTCATTTTCCCGCCTGGACGAGTGGAATTCGATCCCGATCTCGTCGAGAATTCGCGGCAGAATCGGGAACTCTACGCTCGGGTGGGGGATCGACTGGCGCAATCACACCAACGAACGGTTCATAAAGTTCGTCCATGGCAAGAAGGAGGATAGGCTGCCAGCTTGTGTGATGGGTTCGGCTTTCACTTCAGTGGCAGCATCACGTTCACATGCTCTGTTAATTTGCGACAACCACTCGTTGCACCTGTAGCGAAGCGAGCGCCACCGCACCTTCACTCTCGACATGATCAAATGCGTTCAAACGCCAAGGCCCAACTGCCGCAGTTGCGAGCGCGGACTGCGAGGGTTTTATAGGCACTGCGTTAATGGCACGGAATATGCAAAGTCGTCCTCACGTCGCGACTTCACGAGAAGCAAGGTAGCAACGTTGGCTGCCATCGCACATCTTCCCACCCAAGGAGCAATTGAAATGTCAATGCATAAGGAAACCGTCGTTGCTGCGTTCCACTCCCCCCACGAAGCCCAGCAAGCGATACATCGATTAAAAGAGGCGGGCTTCACGGACCAACAGATCGGCGTCGTTTCGCCAGGCGAGGATGGCACGCTTCCAGATCAAACGCAAGATACAGAGGCCAGTGAAGGAGCGGCGGCGGGCGCTGCCACGGGCTTGGGCGTCGGTGCGCTTTGGGGTCTGGGTATTGTTGGCGGTATGTTGCCGGCGATCGGACCCGTTATCGCGGGCGGTGCGCTCGCTGCGATCGCGGCAAGTGCCGCAGGGACCGCCGCAGTCGGCGGAGTCGTCGGAGCACTGGTTGGACTCGGAGTCTCCGAGGATGAGGCGGACTATTACCATGGGGAATTTAAGAGCGGGCGAACGATCGTCACCGTTCAAACCGAAGCGTCGCGTCATGCGGAGGTCCGCGGCTTGCTCGATGGATTCAACGCGTACGACTACGACCGGCGAGATACCGAGTTCGCGACGAACCCCACGGCGGCGAAGCGTCAGAATGCCGATGGCCAATTGGTCGCTCGTGAAACCGTTCGATAGCCTTCTAGGGCTCGCGTCCATGCGGTCTTCGCGACCGAATTCGTTCGGGCGAAGGCTGCAACGGGCTTTCCCTGCGACGTAGTATTTTGCCCCGCGTCGCTGGATGCTCTGGGGCACATCCTGCGAGAATGAAGACGCTTTTCGACAAAATGAGCCAGGTTGGCGATAGCCACGGTTGAATAAATAATCCAGAGACCGGTGGCCAAAGCTTCGTCTTGAAACGAATCGACTTGGAAAGCCAGCGCGACGACTTCGGCAAGATGGAGCGGCTTGCGGTTGGTGAGTTGCTTGATTCGTTGCTGGCAACTGAAACCATTGGCGATGATTATGTTGAGCCGGAAAGCCTATGCCAGAATTCGAACAATTGAGATGCTATTAAGACGATGGCTCGTCTTCTTGTTGTACTCGATCGGCCGATTCCTTGCGTTTTTGCCGGGGAGGGAGCGCTGACGTCTGAGGTGCAGACGATGCACTCTCGCGCCAGCCTGTTTCGCCAATCAACGGAACGAATCGGACCGCCGTCAGTTCCTCCGAGGCGAATGTCCCATCCGCGCTGCGGATGATTCGAACGAGGGTCTGGGATTCTTTGCTTTCGCCGATCGGGATGACCAATCGTCCGTTAGGCGCGAGTTGTTCCCGAAGCGCTGGAGGCACTCTGGGGCTGCCCGCTGAGACGATGATAGCGTCGAAGGGAGATTCGTTGGGCCAACCCAGGGTGCCGTCAGCTCGTAGGACATGCACATTGTCGTAACCTAAACGCTGGAGTCGGCTCAGGGCGAGTTCCGCCAGGTCTTGATGACGCTCGATGGTGAATACTTCGGCAGCAATTCGCGACAAGACGGCGGCGGCGTAACCCGACCCCGTGCCAATCTCGAGGACACGATCGCTTGGCGAGAGCTCCAGCGCCTCGCACATGTGGGCGACGATCAAAGGTTGAGAAATCGTTTGGCCGGATTCAATTGGCAGCGGCGTGTTACGGTAGGCAAATTCGCGCAGGTCGTCCGAAACGAACTCTTCCCGAGGAACCGCTTTCATGGCGGTGAGAACCGCTTCGTCGCGGACACCGAGATCACGCAACTCTTGCTCAATGAGTCGCTCGCGTTGGCTTTCAAAATCGCCCGAAGTCATGGTAGGCTCATTGACATGATAAGGTCATTCAATCGAAAAGTCTTCGGCAGTTGCATCGTCAGAGGCGGGGTTGGTTGCATCAGGTATCCCCGTGTCTTCGAGTCGATCGAGTTTTCGCGTTAAATTGGATTTCGCATCTTCCACAATGCCGACGGCTTTGCGTTTGGAGCGTTGGATCTTCTCCTGTGCGTCTTCGCGCGCGTCGGCGATCTGATCCACCGCATTCTCTTCCGAATTGGCGACCATCTCTGCCGCGTCTTCCCGCGCATCAGCAAGCTCTTCTTGAGCCTGCTCAGCTTGGCCACGAAGTGTCGTCGGTTCCTGATGGCAACCCACCGTCGCGATGGCTAAAAAAGTAAAGGCTGTTTGAATTTTCATGCTTCTTCCCTCGATATAAACGTGTTCAGTTAGCGGAAGTGTTGCAAACACTGTGCCTGATCCGAATTTGTCAGACGGCTAACAAGTGGCATGTAATCTGGGCCTCCAAATTCCGGCCCGCCGAGATATCGAGAACGAAGAGTACGACAGACAATTTCGCTCCGCAGCACCGCAAAGGTTCTAAGTGACCACCGTGAGCCCTCATTCTCCATCGATGTCGCGACTTCGTCTAGTTCGGCTTGATCGCGCGACCAGTTCGCTGCGGCAGTGGCTATAGAGGCAACTTATCCGCAGCGCTACCGCACATACCGATCCCATTGGCCGTAGGTTTGAGTGACGACTCCACGAGGAATTGAACACAAGATCGTCAATCCGGCGATGAGGCTGCAGGTAATGGCATATCCCTCGGATCCGGTCGTCAGCCACGAGCCGATTGCGACAATCGAAGCGGTCAAGAGGTTCAAGTAGCGCCCGATTCGCACCACTTCGCCCATGCAGATCACCGATACGGTAAGAATGAGGCCACCTCCCAAATGTCCGATATCCGCTGCGGTTGTCTTGATATCAATGCCAAACCAAGTTGGGCAAAACATCAGCACGAGACCGAGCAGCGTTGTTGCAATCAGGGTCAAGGGAAAGCTCATCCCCCAGATCGATGCCTTGAATACACTCCAGGGCTGCTGGGGCAGCGTCATGATCGGTGGTGCGGGATCATCACCGGTGCAACCTTCGGCGCTACCGCCTTTCCAAAAAATCGCCCAAAGTGACCCATCGCGATCCCCCCGGTTCTTCGCCTGCCGAACGTGCTGGCACATGGCAATGACTTCGTCGACCTCCAACGGCAACATGGGCAACATGATCAACGCCGCCAACAAGCATAACGAGCAGAAGTGATGGACGATCACCGGCTGGGAGATCATTAACAAGATATGCGTCAATCCGAGTGGAAGGACCAGCACCCCGAAAAACGCGACCATCCAAGGCATCGTTCGCCACCTCGCCGGGCTGCCCATATATCCCATCAAGAACTCGAATGTGTACGAGATCCCTCCCAGCCCGCCATCGGAAATTGGCCAGGTGTGTGACAGGTCTGAGTTGAGGACCTTTTCGGTGCCCCCAGAGAACCCAAAGAATGGATCCCACACGTAGTCGATGTACCCAAGCTGGAACATGGCCAAGTAACGCGACACGATAAACCCCGCAAAGCCGGTGGCGATCATGATCCAGCGTTGGGGCCAGCTCGACGGGTTATAACTCCAACCCGGCGGAGTCGATTTCCCATGCTGCATGTACATGATCATATTGGGCATGCCGGGAATTAGGATCGTGAGCGCCATCACCAAAATGCCAATCAGCGAATCATTCATGTACGACGCGGCGGTCGGGGCCCAAAACAGCACCGGTGCGAACGTCAACCAAACGCCTACGAAGCAGCATGCCCAGAGCGTCTTGGGTCGGTTCGGCGTCAGCGAGCGATATCCGAGCACGATTAGAAGCAAACCGCACACGAGATCACTCCCCGTCATCAACCACGCGCGAAGCTCACGAAGTTGCGCGGTCGATTCGCTGGCGAACCAAGGCCCGCGACCGCCGCTGGGATCGACCCAGAGGGCCTCGTTGAGATATCCAAAGTTAAACGGCGCGACCATCAACCACACGCCCAGCAGAGGCAGCGTCCAGTAAATCCAGAGTGTCTGCTTGTGATGCATTTTCAGCATCGATAGTCGATCGTCGCTACTCATCTGGTGTCCATTTCCATCGGGCTCGCTCTCCCCATCGGAATCTTGTTGCATCTGCATTTCAGCCATCGGGCGTGAAACGCCCCGCGTGCCCATCATCTGATTCTTCTCGTCGTGGTCGTGATTCGACATCGTCCGGCTCCATTCGTTTCAATCGCCATGCGGTACAAAACTCTCGATAGTTTCGTTGAATGATCGTTTGAGCATTTGCATTCGGTTTGGATCGCCATGGGCGATCGACGACATGAAGTTGATCGCTTGCTCGACGGTGATGTGCGGGGGCAGGCAAGCGATTTCCGGATCCGTCACTGCTTCGACCACTACCGGTCGATCTGCAGCCAACGCCTCATCCCAAGTCGAAGCGATTTTCTCCGGATCATCAACGCGAAGACCCTTCAAGCCCAAACTCTCGGCATAGCCAGCAAAGGGAAAGTCTGGCACCAACTGTGATTCTTCGAATTTCTTACAGCCACTCATCACGCGCATCTCCCACGTCACCTGATTCAAATCGTGGTTATTCAGAACCAAGATGATCAGCCGAGGGTCACTCCACTTCTTCCAGTATCGCGATATCGTGATGAGACCATTGTTGCCGAGCATCTCCATCGCACCATCACCTACCAAGGCAATTGCTGGTCGATCAGGCCAACAGAACTTCGCCGCGATTGCGTACGGCACTCCAGGACACATTGTGGCAAGGCTGCCCGACAGCGAACCCATCATTCCTTTCCGAAGGCGCAGGTCGCGTGCATACCAATTGGCTGAGGAACCGGAATCCGCAGCGATGATGCAGTCATCGGGGAGTTTCGGAGACAATTCAGTGAAGACGCGTTGCGGATTGATCGGTTTGCCCTCATTCATCGAACGTGCCGCGAGCACTTCGTTCCAATCTTTGACATTTTCGTAAATTGTCTCCCGCCAACTGCGATCTTCCTTGCGCCGGAGCATCGGGATCAATTCTTTCAACGTTTCCTTCGCGTCACCGACCAACGGCACGTCCATCGGATACCGGATCGACAACATTTTGGCTTCGATATCGATTTGAACGGCTTTCACGCTACCTGGGGCGGGTAAGAACTCCGCGTACGGAAATCCCGACCCGATCATGAACAGCGTGTCGCAATCTTGCATCAGATCCCAACTCGGCTTCGTACCCAGCAAACCAATCGATCCCGTCACGCCGGGGTGATCATCCGGCAAGACGGCCTTGCCGAGCAATGCCTTCGCCACTCCCGCACCGAGTATTTCCGCCACCTCGGCGACTTCTTCGGAAGCCCGCAGCGCTCCTGCACCGACAAGCATGGCCACTCTGTCACCCGCATTGAGTATTTTCGCCGCAGCGTCCAGGTCGGCCGTGAAGGGGACAATTCGCGGTGGGCGGTAACCGACACCCGATTCAACGCAGCCGTGGACCCGAGGCGGCTCGGAATAGTCCAGTTCTTGAACGTCATTCGGGATGATGACACAGGTGACAGTGCGATGGTCCAGAGCCACGCGGATGGCACGGTCGATCAAGTGCCGAATCTGTGTCGGGTCGTTGCACTGGTGGACGTAATCTCCCGCAACGTCTTTAAAGAGGGATACCAAATCCACTTCCTGTTGGTAGCTCCCGCCCAAGGCCATTCGAGCTTGCTGACCGACAATCGCGACGACGCTTTGATGATCCATCTTGGCATCGTAGAGTCCATTGAGCAGATGAATGGCACCAGGTCCGGATGTCGCCATGCAAACTCCTACGTCGCCCGTAAACTTCGAATGGGCGCAGGCCATGAATGCAGCCATTTCTTCGTGGCTGACCCGGACCAGCTCAAATCGGTCGCCGTCACCCTCATGCATCGCCCGGTCCATCGCGGTGAACAGCCCATTGGCCCCGTCTCCGGGGAAACCATAAATACGCTTGACGCCCCATTGTTCGAGACGGTCAAAGACAAAGTCGGAAACAGTTTTACTCATCGGTCACAGTTCCAGTTTTCGAGACAGGTGGAGGTCAGAGTCGCTATGGGCTGACTCGTCGCCAAGCATTGCTGCACAAAGGAAAAAATTATATTTTCGATCAATCGTTCGTTAACGTTTCCTAATCAATCCCAGTAAGATGGCGCCGCAGGCCAATCCCAGCCCCATGCCGGCGGCCAGTTTGAACGACTCGGAGGCTTTGCTGATTTCCAGCATGGGACTGAAATCATGTGCCTTGCGATCAAATTGTCCATGAGCGCCGAAATCACCAGCCTCTGCCGTATCGACTGGCGACCAAAGATTGTCCGGTGCGAGATCATTCTGAGGTCGCGCAGTCTGCTGGGAATCGAATCCGTGTTGGGCGAGATAGCGGTCGGCAAACCCCGGAGCGATCATCTGTCCGATGATCGCCTTGAAGGTTGATATCGCCACCCACAGTTCTCGCCGCCGATGGTGCGCGGCAAAATAGATCGCCTCGGCAGCAACTTCCGGTTGAAAGATAGGTGGCACCGGCTGCGCGCTATTGGGCAACCGCGACTTCACCCACTGGAATTGTGGAGTGTTGACGGCGGGCATGTGGACGACCGTCACATGCACCCCGCTGCGGTCGTGGATCAACTCGCTGCGAAGCGAATCGGTAAATCCGACAATTGCATGCTTGGCCGCGCAGTACGCCGATTGCAGCGGGATACTGCGGTACGCCAATGCAGATCCAACCTGGACGATCGTACCGCGATCGCGTAGTTGCATTCGCTTCAACGCCGCGAGCGTGCCGTGGACGTAACCCAAGTAGGAAACCTCGGTGACCCGTCTATATTCCGCCGCCTTCATCTCGGAGACGGGAGAAAACACCGAAGCCATCGCGTTGTTGACCCAAACATCGATCGGTCCCAGTTCATTCTCGACACGCTCAGCGGCGGCTTCCACGGCGTCCGGGTCAGCGACATCACACGAAATCGGCAGCGCCCGGCCTCCTGCATTTCGAACTTCCTCCGCCGCAGCCTCCAATCCCGCTTCTCCTCGTGCGAGGAGGCCCACGTCGTATCCTGAGTCCGCGAAGCGCCGCACCGCAGCACGCCCGATCCCGGCAGAGGCACCCGCGATCACGACAACTCTGCGTCGACTCATTGATTCGTCTTGCATCTCGATGAACTCCCATTTGCGTTCTTATTCCTGGATCGATAGCGTCTTCTCTGCCTCTCGTCTTCTCTGCCTCGTAGGATCTGCCTCGAAGGAAGCATGCTAGTCAGACCCCTGTTTCGCTACGCCTCCCGTGCGACTGCTATCGCAGGGCTTCACATCGCAGGGCTGAGCCATCGGACGCTCCACACTGCGAACATGGCGACTGCAACTGCAATGCCGATAACAGCGGTGGGAGAGTATTCAGGGAAGCCCCCATGAACACCAACACGCCGAACCGACTCAGGGGAGATTACCGATGCTCCTCTGGATCAAGCTCTGTAACGAAATCTTCCATAGTGACTGGAAATGAGCCATCGGCCACTTGGTGCAACTAAAGCCCATCCCAAAAGAGTTTCCGTCTCAAAAAAGGTCAGGCCCTTTCCGGCGCGGCCGTCAAGAATAAATGCTGACGGCGGAGACCCAAATCCAATTTCGTGGGGGAAGCCCACAGCTTACCCCTCGGGCGGACTCGGATTGCTCCACTGCTGAATGCTAGGAATGGCACTTGCACCTTTCGATCGCCGATGGCGGCGGCATGACTAGCATGTCGCTCTTTTTTACGCGACACCCACGAGGATAGAGACGATGACTAACCGAATCAAACGATTGGCATTCACTACAGTGCCGGTCATGGTGCTTTCTGCGTTCACATTCCCCCTTTCGGCTGATGAACCCAACGACGCGGGGACACGCTACGAGGACGACGCGTGGTATGACGTTTCAGAGTGGTTCGACGGCAATGACTACAATCCGACCGACGAAGCGATCGGTCGCTGGGATGACGAAACGTTCAGTTACTACGACAATCAAGCTAGCTCGGATAGCGACAACGATACTGCCGAGATGGTCGACGCCAATGATTTTTACGGCGAGGACTGGGACGACGGATATGGCAGGTATGCGGACGCTGATAATGATGGGAACTACGAGAGCTATTCTCGCTACCACGACACCGACGGAGATGGTTTGAACGATAGCTACGCCACCTATCGGGATACGAATAACGATGGAATGTACGACGGCTACAAGTTTAGCGAACTGGGCAACAACACCAAGCACGATCTGCCGAGCAGCAAGGTAGCGCAGACGACTGCGAGCGGCCTGAGTGGGAAACGGGTAAGAGTCACCGGGACGATCAGTGAAGTGAAAAATGTAAAACGGCTCCGTGGGCTCGAACGGCTTCTCAACGTGAAGACTGCCGACGGCAACGCAGTTTGGGTGGATATGGGCAATGGCGGAACCTATGGTCTTTTCAAAGACGACACGGTGACGGCGCTGGGCCCCATCGTCAAAGCGGGCAACAAGAAGGTGTTAATGGCCACCTCGATTGAAACGCGAGGCAAGCAGTTACCGATCGAGCGGGAAGGTCGCCAGTACAGCGGCACGATCGAATCGACCAAAACTGCGACCGTTCATGGCGAAAAGCATGCAGTGGTCAAAATCAAGACCGAAGACGGAAAAAAACTAACAGTGGACATGGGCATGCCCGCCAAAAATAATAAGTATCAAAAAGGTGAGAGCGTGGACGTCACCGGCGTCCCCGTGAAGATAGGAGACCGTGTGATTCTGGTTGCGGACACCACGAAGCTATAATTGCGATCCGGACCTCATTTGATTCCCCGCAAACGCAGCGAGCCTCGCGTCGTTGCGTTTGCATCCGCCACCAACAGCACAACCCTCTCAATGCCATGCCTCTGAATTCACGCGATGACGCCCTAACTGCCGAAAAGTGGCAGTGTGCGATGGTAATATTCATTGCGTTAATTCTCGGCTTGGGAGCGATGTTCGTCGCCGCAGACTTATTGGTTCCCATCGTGGTCGCCGTGCTCGCCTATCTCACGCTAAGACCGACCGAGTCGCGGTTGTGTCGCCTGGGTCTGCCACGTCCACTGGCGAGCGGACTCGTTATCTTTGCGCTGTTTGCGACGCTGGCTTTGATCATCAGTTTACTTTACACGCCTGCTCAACGATGGATTGACGTCGCACCTCAGAGTCTTGGAAGGGTTCGTGAAAATTTCCGCTCAGTTGCGAAGCCCCTCACCACACTCGATCGAGCTGATAGCACCATCCAATCAGCGACCGCCACAGTGGATGATGCACCCAAAGAGGTCAAGGTCTCATTGGAGAAACCATCCATGGTGGATGAGTCGACCCTGGTCAACCAAACGGGGCGCTGGTTAGCCTTTGTGGCCGCGATCGCCGTGCTCACATTTTTTATGCTTTCGACCGGTGATGATCTCCTCAATCGAATGCTTGTCGTGCTACCGGTCAGAACCGATCGCGATCACGTGCTGCAGAAGCTTGCCGAGATTCAGCGTAGTGTGGGCAGCTATCTAGCCCAGATCACATGCATCAACATCGGATTAGGGGTTGTTGTCACGATCGTGATGTGGGCGATCGGCATGCCCACCCCGGTGCTTTGGGGGGTAATGGCCACTCTCTTCAATTACGTGCCGTACGTTGGTGCTCTTGCTGGCACCGCCATCATCTTTCTAGCGGCGGCGAGTACGTTCGATACGATCGATCGCGCTGTTATTACAGCATTGGCCTTTTGGTCAACGACCGCCGTGGAGGGACAATTTGTCACTCCGTCCATCATTGGAAAGACGTTGAAAGTCGGACCGGTGGTCGTGTTGATCACGGTTGCGTTCTGGGGATTTTTGTGGGGTTTGCCTGGCGTTTTTCTCGCAGTACCGCTGCTGATCGTCCAGCGAAAAGTATTCGCGAGCTTCGAGGCTACTTATCCGCTCGCTGTCGTCCTGGGGGAAGAATCCTGCCGGGGACAATCGGATTGTGAGCCCATTCAAGAGGACAAGCCCATCGCTGAGACCACCTAGAGCCGATCCGAAAAGGGGTCTGACCCTCTCCGGCGTGGCCGGTACATACCGTCTAAAGTGTCTTGCCTCCAAAGGGTCAGACCCGTTTTCGGATAGGCTCCGAATGTCGCGTCGGCATCAGGGTTGAGGCTGGCTCGGCATGCCGATTGCACGGGGCTCTGCCAACGGGTGTCGGGTAACCGCCTGCCACATTTAACCGCCTGCCACATTTATTTCACGACGCACGGGGAATCTCACATGAGCAAGACACTTGACGGCAAAGTCATCGCGTTTCTCGCTACCGACGGTTTCGAACAAGTCGAGCTAACTCGGCCATGGGACGTGATCAAGGAGGCTGGAGCCAAAGTGGTTCTGGTGTCGCCAAAAGAGGGCGAGATCCAGGGCATGAACCATGACGAGAAGGCAGATAAATTTAAGGTCGACGAGCTGGTCAACTCAGTTTCCGCCGAAGATTTTGACGGTTTGGTACTGCCCGGCGGCGTGGCGAATCCAGACGCACTCCGCATGTGTGACGACTCGGTCAGTTTCGTGCGAGACTTTTTCGAGCAGCGCAAGCCCGTCGCTGCAATCTGTCATGGACTATGGACTCTCGTGGAAGCCGGCGTGGTTCGCGGTCGCAAGGTTACGTCATGGCCTAGCTTGAAAACGGACCTAGTCAACGCGGGAGCCGAGTGGGTTGACGATGAATGTGTGGTTGACAACGGGTTGGTGACAAGTCGCAAGCCAGATGATCTCGACGCCTTCTGCGCCAAAGCAGTCGAAGAATTTGCGGAAGGAAAGCATGCAAAACAAACAGCGTAAGCGTCATCTGGGTACGCCAGTTGCGAAATTGGGATAGACGACCGAGAACAGGTGGGGCCACGAATCGACATCTCAGCGCTAAGCACGGCTTTGCGTGCAGGACGCCGGTACGGTCGATGAGGCCGCGCCGGTTGATCGACGTCAATTCATTACTACAGACAGCATCGGGATGATTGGTGCTTCACGTTCCAGGGAAAGAGCGATGGATGACAAACCAGCGGGTGACGCAGTCTCTGAGTCGGGTTTGCTGACAAATCGGACGCAATCGCTGTCTCTGACCGTCAACGGCCAGACTCGTTGCCTCCAGATCGACCTCCGCGCGACTCTGTTGGATCTCCTTCGGGAGCAGCTCGAATTACCAGGCACCAAAAAAGGATGTGATCATGGTGCGTGTGGTGCCTGTACCGTTCACGTCAACGGCCGCCGCGTGTTGGCATGCTTGACACTCGCTGCCACCCTGGAAAATGCCGTTGTGACGACGATTGAAGGCCTGAGCGTGGGTGGCAAGCTTCATCCGGTACAGCAGGCGTTTTTGGAGAAGGACGGTTTCCAATGTGGTTACTGTACCCCGGGGCAGGTGATGTCGGCGATCGCCTGTATTGCGGAGGGCCACACCCACGACGACGAGGAAACGCGCGAGTGGATGAGTGGAAATCTGTGTCGGTGTGGTGCCTATCCCAATATCGTCGACGCGATCAATCAGGCAAAGGCAGACGCATGAAATCGTTCGATTATGAAGCTGTAACAAGTGTCGAAGCGGCCGTTGAGGCGGCGGGCAGGACGTCAAATGCGATGTACCTTGGTGGCGGAACGACCTTGTTGGACTTAATGAAGTTAGATGTTCTGCAACCATCCACACTACTTGATATTGCGCCCATATCGCAGGATCAGATTACCGAAACAGACGAGATGGTTTTAATCGGTGCAGGAGCCAAAATGAGCGATGCCGCCGAACATGAACTTATCCTCGATAACTTCCCTGTCGTCAGCCAATCGTTATTGCTATCGGCCAGTCCTCAGATCCGAAACATGGCGACGATCGGCGGGAATCTGCTTCAGCGAACACGATGTCCGTACTATCGTGACGTGAGTTTTAACTGCAATCAACGTCTACCTGGCAGCGGCTGCGATGCCATCGGTGGTAATGACCGGATGATGGCAATCTTGGGCACGAGTTCACAGTGTATTGCCGCACACCCATCTGATTTCGCGGTGGCCTTAGTCGCCCTAGATGCCGTCGTCCATCTGCAAGCGGCCGGCGAAACGCGTTCTGTTCCCATTCGTGACTTCTATATTCCCTATGGAGATAATCCTGATCAACCCACCGTGCTCAATGACGGAGAGCTCATCGTGGCGGTAGAACTGACCAAATCAAATGCTGCAAAACGATCGCACTATCTGAAAGTCCGCGATCGGGCCAGCTATGAGTTCGCGTTGACAAGCGTGGCGGTGGGGTTGGAGACCCAGGGAACAACGATTCGAGCGGCCCATCTGGCGTTGGGCGGTGTGGGGACAAAGCCATGGTCGCTCCCAAGGGTCGAACAGTTCCTGCTCGGTAAGACCGCGTCACGCGAGACTTTTCTCGATGCCACCGCAGTCGCATTGCAAGATGCGCAGGCTGGCCAACACAATGGCTTCAAGATCGAGTTGGCTAAGCGTGCGCTGGTCCGTGCATTGGAAACCGTGATGGGAGATCAACCATGAGCCAAGTCGCTGTCAAACAGATTCATCGCCGTGATGGACACGAGAAACTCATCGGTACGGCGACATATTCGGCGGAGTGGCCTGTCGCGGGTGCTTTGCATGCAGTTCCCGTCGTTGCCACGATTGCTCATGGACGGGTCGCTGACGTCGACATCACGATCGCTCAGGAAATGCCTGGGGTGAGATTGATCCTGACCGTCATGGATGCGCCGACTGTCAAAGAGGCTCCGGTATTCGGCGAGAGCGACGATCCGACAGCCGCAGCAGCCCAGAGTATTGGACCGCTGCAGTCTCGTGATATCGTTCACGCCTGTCAATATGTGGCAGTGGTCGTCGCAGACACGATCGAGAATGCGACTCAGGCGGCCAGGGAAGTCGCGGTCAAGTATGATCGAAAATCGTCGCAGACCGATTATTTAGCTCCGGAGCTGTCGACCGAGGAGGTCGATAAGGTGTTGGGCAAGCCTGCCAGAGTCACGATCGGTGATCCCGAAGCGGCCCTGGCGGATGCTGAATTTGCAATTGATTGCACGTACTCGACGGCGCCGAATCACCACAACCCAATGGAGCCTCACGCGACGTTGGCGGTCTTTGAGAAAAACGAGAAAGGCAAATCGAAACTGACGGTTTATGATTCGAGTCAGAGTCTCGTGTACCTAAAGAAATCACTGGCCAAGCAGTTTGAAATTGCGGAAGCCGACGTGCGTATCATCTGCCCCTTCGTGGGGGGCGCATTCGGCTGCAAGGGCGCGGCATGGCCGCATGTCGCACTCGCAATCTTGGCTGCACGGGAGGCCGACGCGCCGGTCAAACTGGTCATGCAGCGTGAGCACATGTACGGCGGTATTGGTCACCGTTCACCAACGAAGCAACGGGTCGCGCTCGGCGCTCAGCGGGACGGCAAACTGACAGCGTATATTCACGAGGGCCGTAGCCAAGCTTCGATTCTGAACTCGTTTGTAGAGCCCTTCACGGTTGCTTCCCACCACATGTATGCAGCGGAAAATCGCAAATACAGCCAGCACTACTCTCGTATCAATACGCAGAATCCTACCTTCATGCGTGCTCCCGGTGAGGTCACCGGCATGTTCGCGATCGAATGTGCGATCGACGAGATGGCCTCGCACCTCGAAATGGATCCGATTGCGTTTCGCCTCAAGAATGAACCCGCGAGTGATCCGACGACTGGACAGCCCTTTAGTGCGAGGTTGCTGCCGGATTGTTTACAGAAAGGGGCCGAGCTGTTTGGTTGGGACCAGCGGCAATCCTCGCCACGGCAGCAGCGCGAGGGTCATTGGTTGATTGGCACAGGCGTAGCCGCCGCTTCGTTTCCCGTCAATCATTGGCCATGCACGGTTCGGGTGACGATCGACGCTGATAGCAAGGTGCTGATTGAAAGTGCGACACAAGAGCTGGGCACGGGCACGACGACCGCACAATGCCAGTTTGCCGCTTCGCTGTTTGGAGTTCCGCCGCAGGACGTGAGAATGGAGTTGGGCGATACGGTGCTGCCACCGGGCTCGATTAGCGGAGGCAGTGGAACGACCGCGAGCACCGCAGAAGCCATCAAACACGCGGCCGACGAACTCAAGCGAGAGCTTGTGATGCTGATCGACCGAGGTTCACCGTTGTATAAGTTGAAGCCCGACGAGTTTGAGTACCGTGACGGAAAGCTGGTTGTCGCTAAGTCCGGCGAAGGCGTATCGCTAGCGAAAATGGTCGCAGCGGCACCAGACCATAAAATACGCGTCGAGGGAAAATGCAGTCCTGACCCTACGTCACAGAAATTTAGCGCCCACAGCTTCGGTGCTCAGTTTTGCGAAGTCGCAGTGGATGAGGATTTCGGCTTAGTGCGAGTTCGCCGCCTCCTCGGTTATTTCGCTGGCGGCCGAATGATGAATGCCAATACTGCCCGAAGCCAATTGTTAGGTGGCATGGTGATGGGTATCGGTCAGGCACTTCTAGAAGAAACACACTGGGATCATCGGCACGGACGCATCACCAATAATGACCTGGCATCTTATTGGATTCCGACGAACGCTGACATTCCGCCGATCGACGTGCATTGGAATGACGAGCCTGACTTCAACGCGACAATTACGGGTGCGAAGGGGATCGGGGAAATTGGCATTACAGGTGTCGCAGCTGCAATCGCCAACGCGGTCTTCCATGCGACCGGCAAGCGCGTGCGTGATTTGCCAATCACTCCCGAACGCTTGATGGCTTGATCACCGGATGAACAATCTTCGTCAAATTATCGCTTCCATCGAGCTGCTCAAAGCCGACGATCGTCCCGCGATAGTAGCTACCGTCGTGGAGGTCAGCGGCTCGTCGTATCGCCGGCCCGGGGCGAGGTTGGTGCTGATGCCGGACAACCAGCGATACGGGATGATCAGTGGCGGATGCTTAGAACGGGACCTGGCACTTCGAGCGTGGTCATTGACCGAGCATGGTCCCTGCGTCGTTGCTTACGATACTCGCGGTCGATTGGAACAGCCTGCCGGGGACTTCGGTGCTGGCTGTGACGGCGTTGTCCATGTTTTTCTGCAACGTATTGACCCCCATGATGATGCCCTCCTGCAAACAATGAAGGCTGTCGTCACGTGTCGGCGAACTGCACGCCTCGCCACGGTGTTCCGGATTCAAGATCCGGTCGGCACAGCGGCAAGCGTATCGGTCGGTGATCAGATCGGCGTCGATGCCTCCAAAGATTCCAGTGTCCGATCTCCACCGGGTGTGTCCTGCAACCCAGCGCGTGACGAATCGATCTTAACAGCGATCGAAGATCGCCTGGCGAGCTCATCGTGGCCCGCTCGTACCTTTGGCCTTCGCTTGCACCTCGACGCCGATCCAGCGGTGTCAGTCGATGTTCTGATGGAGCAGATCGAACCGGTCCCACGTTTGGTCATTTTTGGTGCCGGAGATGACGCAGTGCCGTTGGCGGCGCTAGCTCAGGGAACCGGATGGGATACGTTGGTTTGGGATAGGCGACCGACTCAGCTCACGCCAGCGAGATTTTTCGGCCCAACATTGAGCGAGCGCCCCGAGGATGCTATCCAGCAGATGGGTCTGACATCGGGGGATTATGCTGTATTGATGACACACGATCTGGACGATGACGCGACTTTACTCAATCAACTCGTAAAGTCACCGGTCAGCTATATCGGCCTCCTGGGTCCGAAACGGCGGGCGGCAAAGCTAATGACGGAGCTGCACCTGCGAAACCAGTTACCAGACCCCACGCAGCTCGAAAACATTCGCACACCCATCGGTCTGGATATCGGCGCCGAGGGTGCTGAAGAAATTGCGATTTCGATTCTGGCGGAAGTGATCGCACATCGCAATACTCGATCGGGCACTTCGCTGCATCTGCGCGATCGATCGATTCACGACGCATCACCTACGGAGATTCAGCGGATTAATATTTCGACCCCGCAAACAATCTGAACGAGACGCGATATCAAATGATCTCCCCAAAACCTTTCAACGTGGCCGCCGTCATTTTGGCCGCAGGGGAATCTTCGCGGATGGGTTGTCCGAAACAATTGCTGACCCACGACGGCAAGTCGCTGCTTTCACGGAGCATTGAGTCAGCGCATCACGCTGGATGCACCGACGTGATTGTCGTTTTGGGCGCGAAGGCAGAGGCAATCTTGGGCTCACTTGGCGTGGCGGCGGAAGCTGGCGAAGTCGAGGGACACCTCACGACCGGCTCGTTCTTGTTCACTATCAATCCTGCTTGGGAGCACGGCTTAAGCAGCTCGATTATCCGAGGGATTCAACTCGTGCAAAAGACCGACGCCGACGCCTCGCTGCTCATGTTATGCGATCAACCATTCATCACGCCGGACGACCTAAAGAATCTGATTGCTGCATGTCAAAGTTCGCAATTCGGAATCGCTGCGGCGAGCTACCAGGGGACTCTAGGTGCCCCAGCGTGTTTCAGCCGCAGTCATTTTCACCACCTTCAGCAGCTTCGTGGTAAAAGAGGTGCCAAGCATCTTCTGGAAATGTTCTCGACGGATATTTCGATAATTGACATCGAACATGCTGCAATCGATATCGATACCCCCGCAGACTATGCTCGCATTTTGCAGTCAAATTGTCATTCCAGCGACATTACGTTGAATTAGAGGCGTATCTTGATCGCCTCTCAGTCCCGCCCGATGCGTTGGGCCTCTCGTTGCCATGCGACCTCGCCAGGACGTTGACGGTAGAGAAACACGTCAGCAATCGTCCGTTCCCGCGACTCGATTGTTCCTGGTGCTTTCAACGCTACATGGGTCAGGACGGCCGTTTGAAACTTAGCAGCAAAGAGTTCTCGGTTGGCCGTCCAAACGCTGTTAACTCCAATTAGCCTCGCCACACGCCTGTGAAACGCCGCAGATTTGGGCGACGTTGTCGCTCATTTCGCTAATCAGGACGCTGGTCTTTGCGACTACGCGGCCCTGCAGACGTTAATGCGGTAGGGCTGAGAAATCCGTCAGGCTTTCTAACCTGGCTGCGGGTCTTGCCAGGTCAGCCTATTCGTTCAGGCCGAGTGATAGGATACGTTGATGGCCGGCCAGGTCGCGGATGCGCTTCATGTCGGTCCAGTGTCCACTCGATTCTGCTATCGCTTTGCACGCCTCAGCGATCATCGGGCTGTACTCGAGAATCAACCGCCCGCCGGGGTGAAGATGAGCGGGGGCGTCGGCGAGGATGCGGGCGATGATCTCGGTACCGTCGGCGCCTGAAAGGAGCGCACCGCGGGGTTCATGGTTACGGACCGTGGCGGGCAGTTCATCGTACTCGCTCTGGCTGATGTAAGGGGGGTTGCTGCAGATGGCATCAAATCGATCGTTGATGTCCAGCGACTCGAAAAGGTCACTCTGTATCAGCGTGATCCGCTCGCTGAGTTTCTGTTTGTCGACGTTCCAGCGGGCGATATCCAGTGCAGGCAGAGACACGTCCACGGCGACAATCTCCGCCTCCTTGAGATTCTTGGCAATTGCGATCGCGATCGCGCCGCTGCCGGTGCCGATGTCGAGGATGCGTAGCGGACGGTCACTCACATGGGCGGCAATTCGTTTGGCTTGATCGATCGCTTCGACCACGAGGTGCTCCGTCTCGGGTCGTGGCACGAGGACGTTTTCATCGACGCGAATCGGGATCGAATAGAATTCGCGAAAGCCAACGAGTTGGGCAACGGGGGAACCCTCGCCACGACGGCGGACGAGTTCACGAAACGCAATCCGCTGCTCGTCGCTGGGGACTTCGGCGAAGGCGGTGTAGAGTTCGATGCGCTCGCAGTCGCGGGCGTGAGCGAGCAGAATCTCGGCGTCGAGTCGTGGCGAATCGCTGCCTCGCGACTTGAAAAAATCCGAAGTCCACTGCAACAACCGCAGCACGGTCCACGGTTCGGTGCTGGGGGTAGTCATGGAAGAAGCATCCGTCGCCAAAGAATCCGTTTTAGAAATGAGAGAGGACGTCGTGAGATCCGCCCATATTTCTACCAGGACAGAATCTCAGCAAATTCCACGGCGTCCAAATCAGTATTAATCGATCATGTCACCGCGAAGTTGATCGCGGTCATACTCGATCAAGGCACTGGTGACCGGACTGAGGTCACCCGTCATGATCTGATCGAGTTTATAGAGAGTAAGATTGATGCGGTGATCGGTTAGCCGGTTTTGGGGAAAGTTATACGTCCGAATGCGTTGGCTGCGGTCGCCAGAGCCGATCAATCCCTTACGAGTCTCGGCTTGCTTGGCAGCCTCCTCTTCGCGTTTCTTTTCGTAGATCCGTGCTTTGAGAACGCGTAACGCCTTGGCCAAGTTCTTGTGCTGGCTCTTTTCGTCTTGGCACTGTACGACGACACCAGTCTCGTAGTGTGTCAGTCGGATCGCCGATTCGGTCTTGTTAACGTGTTGACCGCCCGGACCGCTAGCACAGAACTTATCGATCCGGTAGTCATCTGATTTCAAACTGACTTCAACGTCCTCCGGTTCGGCCATCACGGCGACGGTTGCCGCCGAAGTATGGACTCGGCCTTGGGTCTCCGTTTCGGGAACGCGCTGGACGCGGTGTCCGCCGGATTCGTACTGGAGATCGCGAAAGACATTCTCGCCCTCGACGGTCAGCATGATTTCTTTAAAACCGCCCATTTCTGTGGGACTGGCGTCCATGACCTCGGTCTTCCAGCCAATTTGCTCGGCGTGGCGACGATACATTTCGTAGAGATCACGAGCGAATAACGCAGCCTCGTCACCACCGGTACCGGCGCGAATTTCCATCACGCAGCGAGTACGGTGCGAATCATCGCCGCCGACGGTGTAGCTGAGGAGGTCTTCCCAAAGTATTTCTCGCTGGGAGCGGAGCGATTTCATCTCCGTCTCAGCCATCTCGCGTTCTTCGAAATCATCGGTGTCTTCGGCGATTTCTTGGCAGCCCTGAATTTCTTCACTAAGCCGCTTGAACTCACGATATTTCCCGACAACACGGGATAAGCCGCCATGTTCGCGCGCTGTCGCACTCATCCGTGCTCCATCACTGAGCACTTCAGGATCCGCCATGTCAGCTTCGAGTTTCAGAAACCGTGCGAGCTTTTCTTCGAGATTGTCGCGGATCGAGCCGCTCACTTGCTAGCTTTCTTTGCCTTTTTCGGCTTTTGCAGGCTACCGTAGGTACCAGCAGCAAATTTCTTCTGGAATTTATCAATCCGCCCGGCCGTGTCGACGTACTTCAATTTGCCGGTATAGAAAGGATGGCAATCGCTGCAAATGTCGATTTTCAACTCGGGGCGAACGCTTCGCGTTTGAAACGTATTGCCGCAACCGCAGGTGACGGTGGTGTCTTGATAGTTGGGGTGGATGCCGTCTTTCATGGCTGTTTACACAAAATAATGGGCTGATTGGGACGCGTTTCCCTCAGGACAACGCGGCGTGTGTGCGATTCGAACCACAAATAGTACGCCACCGCGGCCTTTTAGTTCAAGGGCTAGGGCAGCGGATTGTCTTGAGAGAGGTGACAGGGTAGCCAGTCGGCTGCGTCCTGTGAGCTGAATCCACACCGGAATCCTCACGAGGGGCAGCGCGGTCGGTCGACCATATCGGCAGTATTGACAACGTGCGGGGCGCGGACGTATGTTTTCCAGGCTCGATTGCGAGCGGTTCGCCTATGGTCCTCGCAGCGTCTCGATGAGGTTGGTTTCGCGTCTCTCCGATTAGATGCGTTTTCGATTCTGATAGGGGCACCCCACGCGACGGCGACCGCTTGATTTTCTTACCCACTTGTGCATGTTTCGTGGGCAACCGTTTGACTCTCGCGTTGTCCCTTCAAGCTAATAAAGCGACCGAACATCTGATGAACGTTGATCTGGACGCAATCGCCCAACGCGGGCGTTGCGAGGTGTCGAGTTTACGTTTGGCCCTGCCGCTAATTGAGCAAGGCTACACGCCCCCGTTTCTCGCCCGCTATCGGCGCGACGAACTCGGCGGTCTGGACGAAGGGAGCTTGTGGGCACTGTCCCACGCGGTGCGTTCCCAGCAACGGCTCGATGAGTATCGCAATGAACTGCATGCCGCATGGCAATCGACGCACTTAGCCGACCCGGTATTGGGCCGTGCCATCTCCGGCGCCAAATCTCGTCGCCTTCTCGATCGACTGAGTCGCCGCATCAAATCAGAAGCGGGCGAATCAGGTAGCTTGGCCCAGCGTCTCGCCGTCCGCCTACTCAGCCCTGAGAAGGGTGACAGTGACGACCTCGAAGCGATTGCTGCCTCCGTAATTGCTGCATCCGCCAAGGCAGTGCCTGCGTCACAAAAGCCAGAAACGGATGAGACGGCAACTGAGACGCCCGAATCCACTGAAGAGTCGCACGCAGCATCTCCGACAACCGATGCCGTACTCGCCAAACTAGACGATGCCTTAGCAAAACGCCTCAGTGGTGACCCGCGAATCATGGGCGCAGCCGTCCGCTGGCTCTCGCGAAACGCCAAGATCCATGTTGTCGAAGTCTCCGATCCGCACGGCGGCGAAGGTGGTGAAGACGCCGAAGGTGCTGTCAAACCGAGCAAGACTGCCAAACGGAAAAAAAGAGCCAAAGCCACCGCTGCCACCTCCCGTGAGCCGTCGGCGGCGGCCGCAGAAACTGAGCCGACAGCGCCAGCCTGCGGATGCGGCGCCAGCTGCGGATACGCCGCCAGCGGTCGGTACCGAACCCGCAGGCACTGACCCTGCGCCCCCAGTTGCAGCTAGCGAACCCGAACCCGAGCCCACGAAGCCCGCCGAGAGCCCGAATCCCGCCGAGAGCCCGAATCCCACCGAGAGCCCGAAACCTGCCGAGAGCCCGACGCCTGCCGAGAGCCCGACGCCTGCCGAGAGCACTGGGCCGACGCCGCTAGCGGAAGCCACCCCCTCGGCGGCGCCCGCCGCCGCTGCCGAATTGGTTGAGCACACCGCAGAGACCGAACCGAACCCTCCTACTGCCGCAGAATCGCCTGCCACCGAGTCAGCTTCGGACCCTTCACAAACAGCAACGCCCAGTGCGGCATCGCCCGACTCCGGTACATCGGAAACAGTGGTCGCATCCGAGGCCGCAGTTGCTCCCCCGGAGCCAGCTCCGCAAGCCACAGCAACCGAGAAGAAGGCCGCTGCCAAACCCCCTAAAAAGAAGAAAATTTCGCCGCGTCAACGCCGCCGGCGTTGGCTCGTCAGCACGCTCAAGCCGCTGGCGGGAAAACGCATGCCTGCGGCAAAGCTCAGCGCCTTCCAAATTGTCATGCTCGGGCGTGCGTTGCGGAGCCAAGTCGCTCAGTGCGCGTTCGATTATGACGCGGCTCAATTGGTCGCGGAAATGCAAAAGGCCGCCACCAATTTAAATCGGCATTTTGGGGATCATCTTGCCGGCATCGTCGTCGCCAATGAGGCGGCACTGCGTGACGCGGCCGAAGGTGCCTGGTGGGACGAGATTCAAGAACAAGCCTCGGCGCGGCTCGTGACGATTGCTGCGGATAATCTGCACAGCCAAATTAATCGCGGTGGTGTCTCGGCCAAGGTCGTCATGTCGATCGATGCAGTGGGACCACGCACAGCAGCGACGTCGATCGTCGCAAGCGACGGTCGTGTGCTGCACAACGAGGACATACCGTGCCAATTGTCCGCTGCAATGCGAACGCTCGCGGTGACGAAGATCGGTGAGCTGATTCATCAGCATCACGTGGACCTGATCGTGATCAGCAACGGCCCCGCCCGACGAGCGTGCATGATCGCAATTGGCGAGTTGATCAAACAATCCGCCGAGCGGTCCATTCGCTGGACGCTGGCCGACCGCAGTGGCGCCGATGCGTATGCGGGCAGTGCAGCCGGCGACCAGGAAATGAAATCGACACCGCGTCGATTCCGCGCTGCAGCCTGGATCGCGTTCTCGACCCTGCAACCTTCCCAAGCGATGGTCAAAGTCGATCCATTGAAGCTCCGATTGGGTTCTTTTCAACGCGAACTTTCCGACCAAGCGATCTTGGACGCCCTTGAAGACGTGCTCGTCAGCGGTGCCGCCCGAGGCGGCGTCGACGTCAACTCCACCGCGCCAGCGTGGCTGGAGCGATTGCCCGGCATGACCCGCTCTGCGGCAACGGGCATCGATGTTCAGCGACGTGAAAAGCTGATCAGCTCACGTGAAGACTTGCTCGCTCGCACCGAATGGGCATCACCGATTCACAGCCGCCAGGCGCTGCCGTTCTTGCGAGTGTTCTGCAGCGAAGAAACACTCGACGGAACGCTGATCCACCCCGACGACTATCCGCTGGCGAAGCGACTGGCCAAGGCTCTTGAGATCGAGTTACCGCCCGCTTCACCGGCCGGTTACGAGTTACCGAATTTCAACGAGCCGCAACCGACCCCACCGCAGTCCAACACGGAAGCCGTGGTCGATGTCGCCGAGGGGCATCCGACTGCTACGGAAGATACGGCTGAGTTCGGCCCCACCGTTACTGCGGAGGCTGAGAGCACCGAGACTCAGGAGGCTGAGAGCACCGAGGCGCCCACAAGTGAACGGGAAACGAATCCTGAATCGAACGACACGCCCGCAGGCGAAGCGTCCAGCCCTGGGGCAGCCGCCAGCGACGACGAAGCTGCCAACGCCAGTGTGACGGAGGAATTGAGTGAAGGTCCGGCCGATTCGGAAGGCGTCGAGCCGGCCGCTGAGTCTAGCGAACCCGAAGAAGTGACAACGATCAGCGAGCCTTCCGCCTCCGAACCAGCCACGCCCCCCGCACCCGAAAACTTCCGCCAAACGAAACCGGAACGAGCCAAGGTCGAGAAACTGATTAAAGAATGGCAGGTCGGCACTCACCGCTCACTGCAAATTGTCAGCTGGCTGTGTGAACCGTTCGGCGAGGGCACGATCAGTGGTCCGGCACCGGCAGTGATGAACAGCATGCCGAGCTTGAGCGATCTCAAGCAGGGCGATCAAGTGATTGGTGTTGTCGTGGGTGTCATGCCGTTTGGAGTGTTCGTCGAACTGACTCCCGAGTGCAGCGGTCTGATTCACGTCAGCCGCGTGTCGGACGGTTTTGTGGAAGACCTTCATGAGGCGGTCCAGGTCGGTGATGTCGTCACCGCTTGGGTTACCGGCATCGATGGTAAACGTCGCCGCGTTGGACTGAGCGCGATTTCGCCAGAACAGGAGGCTGGAATGCAATCCCATCGCCATGGCTCCCATGGCGGTGGACGCGGGCGAGGTCAATCCTCCGGTGCCGGCCAGCGCGGCGGCTCGCGCGGCGGTGCCGCTGGCGCGAGTGACTCCGCAGGCGCTTCACGCGGTCGTGGCAGCAGCAACGCAGAAGCCGCCCCGGCAGGTCGTGGCGGTCGAAGCTCAGGCCCTGGCGCTCGATCGAAGTCCGAGAGCGGTCCTCCCCGGCGCGATAATCGCGGAGGCGGACGCGATGATAAGCGTGGCCGCTCAGCCGGTGGGGGACGACGCGATCAACGCGGTGGTGGTCGCGGACCTCGGCGTCCAGAGGTTTACGAAGTTGTCGGCAAAGAACCCGATTCCACACCCCTCTCCGAAGCGATGCAGAAGGGTAAGGAACCATTGCGATCCTTCGGTGATCTGATGCAGTTCGTTACGAAGGAAAAAGCCCCCGCTGAGAAAACTCCTCAGCCAAAAGAAAAGCCCGCGGAACCGCAGCCTGAGCCGGTAGCAGATACGCCTGCCGCCCCGCCTGTGGTCTCGCCCCCCGTCGAAGCGACAGATGAACCTGCCAGCGTTTCCACTGAGAAACTCGCTTCCGAAGCGACCGAGGAAGCCTCCTCATGAGCGATGACTTTACTTCGCGGCTCGAGTCTGCGATTGAGCGGGGACGTCGCCGCGGCGAACACCAGGCCTCCGAAGAACGCCGCAAGGAGCTCAGCGAAGAGGATCTGAAGCGACTGCACACTTCCTATCGACTGTCGCTGTCGGAACAGATTGAGATGGCGGTCCACCGGGTCGCTGAACACTTCCCCGGCTTTCGTACCGAAGCAATTTTCGGTGAAGAGGGTTGGGGAGAGGCCTGCTATCGCGATGATTTACGCATCGAATCGGGGCGACGCAGTAATCTGTACAGTCGACTTGAACTCGTTATCCGCCCTTACAGCGACCTCCGCGTCCTTGACCTCAAGGGCAAAGGCACGGTGATGAACCGCGAAATTTTTAACCGCGCTCATTACGCTAAAATCCAGGATGTCGATCCCGACGAGTTTTCTCAACTGATCGATACCTGGGCGATTGAGTACGCGGAACTCTACGCTGCCAAAAGCCGCGCATAAGCGGCCCGGGTAATCACGGCATCGTCGGTCCCTGAGGATCCTCAGCCGGATTTGCGAGCCGATTTACTCGTCGTTGCCTGAGCTGCGGGCGTGTCGCGAAGCAGCTTGGTGTACTCGTCGACGCCCTCTTGCTCTTGCAACAGAATGTCTTCGAGGAAGACAACGAGAGCGCGGTTGGATTCGGCGAGTTCAAGTGCCTTCGTGTACATCTCCACGGCTTTGGCTTCGAATGCCAAACTGAACTCGAGAACTTCGCGGAGATCTTTGCTCTGCTTGATCTCATTGCGCGTCGCCACGGGAACGCCACCCAAGGCAACGATTTTGTTGCCGATCAGGTTCGCGTGTCCAAATGATTCCTTCGCGTCACCCTCGAATTTTGGTGCATAGACTTCGCGCCACACGCCCTCGAGGATAAATGAGGCTTGGCTATATTGCGCAACACCGGTCCATTCGTGTTTGAGAATCTCGTTGAGCAGGTCGATCAGGGCGTTTTTGGCCATTGGAATATCTTCTGTAATTCGGTGATGGGCGAGGATTGACATTGGTCATCATGTCACAAAATGACGTGAGCGGGAAGGTCGGAGATACGGCGGAACGTGAAAGGGGTATACTGAGCGATACTGATATCGCCAATGAGGATCGTGCTCTTAACAGGATTGGTTTCGCCACCGTATTCGCCTGTTTTCTCAAGATCCCCAAGGAATCGGGCCTCATTTACGGCGCGGTCGATGGGCGCTTACCTCCAACCAAGGAAACGAAGGATGACGAAAGTTCAGATTTTCGACAAAGCCATGTGTTGTTCGACTGGCATCTGCGGACCGCAAGTAGATCCCGTGTTGCCGCAATTCGCCGCCGATCTTGATTGGCTCGAAAAACAAGGCCACGATGTTTCCCGATTCAACCTGGCACAAAACCCTGCCGAGTTTGCAAGTAACGCCAGCGTGCAAAAAATGCTCGCAAGCGAAGGTGTGGAGTGTCTACCGCTTGTCATCGTTGATGATCGCATTGTCGGTCGCGGCGAATATCCGTCGCGTGAGAAACTGTCCACGTGGACCGGGACTGCGACGAATCCAAAGGCCACCTTGCCAACAGCCGGTGATTCGGGTTGCTGCGGTGGCGTGTCGGGATGTTGTTAGCAACGGGCCCATGGAGTGCCCGTCCAAAATCTTCCGCATTACGGTGCGATCCAAAATCGACCTCCGCGAGTGTTTGAGGTAGGCAAAAACAATCATTGTGAAAGTCATTCAACACCTTCGGAACGGTGGCAGCGAGCGTGCCGAATCCGATCAGCAGAACCTATTCGACCTTCCAACATGCATAGCGAGTCAAATAACACGCAGGTATCGCCACAAAAACGGAAACAACGGAGCGATCCGGGTCGAGGATCGCTTGCTTCCGACTCGCGAAAGATCGTCGAGTCGTCAATGACGTGTCGCTAGCAGGCTGGGGCTTGTGCTCCGACGCATCACAAGGTCGGCCACCTGCTCATTGCGCTATCGGCTCACTCGGGCAGCAAGTCTTCTTCGAGCAGGTGACAGTAGGCGTCGTAGCGGCGTGCATCGATGCGACCGTCGGCGACTGCGTCTTTGACCATACAATCGTCTTCGTGCAAATGCAGGCAATCGGGATAACGACATGCGCTGACGTAGGGTCGCAGATCGGGCATCAAACCCGCCACCTCGCTAGCTTCGATATTCCATAATTGGAATTGACGGATGCCTGGTGTGTCGAAGACAGCACCTCCGCCGGCGAGTGGGATCAGTTTCGAAGCAGTCGTGGTGTGTCGGCCTTTCTGGTTCTCGACGCTGACGGTGGATACCGCCAATGCGAGGTTGGGTTGGATCGAGTTTAGCAGACTGCTCTTGCCGACACCGCTCTGGCCAGCCAACGCTGTCTGACGGTTTCGCAAGAATGCCCGCAGGTAATCGATGTTTTGACCGGTCGTCGCCGACGTGGGTAGAACGCGGTATCCGAGTGATGCGTAGACGCCGATGAGAGCTTGCAATCTCAGTGGATCGATGAGATCGATTTTGTTGATCACGATAACGGGCTCGATATCATGCTGCGTGGCAGTCAACAGCATACGATCGATCAAGGTGGGCTTGATGCCAGGTTCAGCGGCGCTGGCGATAATGAGCAGCGCGTCGACGTTGGCAGCGATCACGTGTTGTTTATTGCGACTAGTCCGACTGATAATACCGTGACGAGGCTGGACTTGCTCGATCATGCCGTCGGCGGTGATGACTTCGTCGGCTCGGCGGCCAGCTTGGCCATCGTCGCCCTGGCGTGCTACGATGCGAAACCACACCTGATCGCCCGCGACGACGACGCCCCGTTGATCGGTAGCGAGAGATTTGAGGACCTGCCGTACCGCACACGCATAGAGTTTACCATCGTCCGCCTGGACCTTGCTTTGTCGCCCGTGCACGCAGAGGACCCGTCCGCAGGTCAGGTTGGCTTGGTCGACCTGGACGTTGACTTGAATACCACCGCTGCCGCGCTGTGCGTGATCGGCACCAGCAATGGTTTTTCGACGTGTTAACTCACCCTTGCCACTGAGCCTCTCACCGCGAGCGGCGTCGTCGAGTCGGGAAGAGACGTCCTGTTTAAACTCCCGGGTCAGGTCGCTGGTGCGGACCCGGCCCTGATGTTTTTTGCGAAATTCAGCTCGCAACTTACCTTTCGACTTGCCGTCTTTTTTCTTGGCCAACGTGTCATTCTTCGTGAGGAACGGTGGCGCCTGGTGTGCGCTCGGCCACACCTTCGGGCGCCATGATTTGTTCGACCTTACCCTCGCGATCACCTTTCCGTTTGTGAATCGACGGACCAATCAGTTCCGTCAGTTCGGCTTCGTTGAGTTCTTCTCGTTCGAGCAAACCACGCGTGATCTTCTCCAGTTCACCACGATGTTCACGGAGCAGTTGCTCCGCCTTCTGATCGGCTTCGAGCAGCAATCTCGCGACTTCCTCGTCGATCAATTCCTGGGTATGTTCGCTGAACTGCCGCGTTTGGTGAATCTCACGGCCTAGGAATGGATCGTCCTCGCTGGTTTTGTAGCTGACAGGCCCGATCTTAGGGCTCATGCCCCAGTGGGTGACCATTCGCCGCGCGATGCTGGTCGCTCGTTCCAGATCATTTTCAGCCCCGACACAGGTTTCACTGTAGATGATCTTTTCTGCCGCACGACCACCTAATAGCACAATCAATTGGTGCAGCAGTTCCTTCTTGCTCATGCTGAGCCGGTCTTCGTTGGGAACGTATTGCGTGACACCGAGGGCACGACCGCGTGGAATGATCGTGACCTTGTGCACAATGTGCGAACCCTCGAGATGCCAAGCGGTCAGGGTGTGGCCGGCTTCGTGGTAGGCGGTTTTCTCTTTCTCATCTTCCTGCAGCACTTCCTCGCGTTTCGCACCCATGAGAATTTTGTCGCGGGCGTAATCGAAGTCCGACATTTCGACGACTTTCTTGTCTTGTCGGGCGGCCCATAAAGCGGCTTCATTAACCATGTTGCGGATGTCGGCACCGGTCAGACCGACGGTACCTGCGGCAAGACGGCGCAGGTCAACGTCTTCGGCGAGCGGCACATCGCGAACGTGGACTTTGAAAATCTCCTCGCGGCCCTTCATCGTGGGCCGGCCGACGGTGATGTGGCGGTCAAAGCGACCTGGACGGAGTAAGGCTGGGTCGAGGACATCAGGGCGATTGGTTGCCGCGATCACGATGACGGCGTGGTTGCCGCTAAAACCATCCATTTCACCGAGGATTTGGTTGAGCGTTTGCTCGCGCTCGTCGTGGCCACCGCCTAACCCGGCGCCACGTTGTCTGCCGACAGCGTCGATTTCGTCGATAAAGATGATGGACGGTGAATGCTCTTTTGCTGTTTTAAATAAGTCGCGCACGCGACTGGCGCCGACGCCAACGAACATTTGGATAAATTCGCTACCGTTAACGCTATAGAACGGCACCTCGGCCTCGCCAGCGACGGCTCGGGCGAGCAATGTCTTGCCCGTCCCGGGAGGTCCATTGAGCAAGACACCCTTGGGAACTTGCCCCCCGAGCCGCGAAAACTTCTCAGGAGTCTTGAGATATTCGACAATTTCCTGCAAGTCGGCTTTGACGCCTTGCAGGCCCGCCACGTCGTCAAACGTGATGACTTTATCGGTAGCCTCAAACCGCTTTGCCGGGCTCTTGCTAAAGCCTGACAAGAACCCGCCTCCGCCCATCATTTCGTTGCGGCTACGACGAATCATTGTGAAAATCAGAAAGAGAATTCCAAGCGGCAAGACCAGCATGAGCAGGACCTGCATGATCGCAGCGGTCGAGTCCGGCTTTTTGAACTCGTAGCTAGCAACCTTCGCGTCCTCGGATTCAAGTTGTTTCTCCAGACCGATCGCGTATTCTGAACCAGCTGGCCGAGTGAAAACAAATTCTTTGCGGTATTTCTCCGGCTTCGTGTCTTCATCGATATTCTTGCCTTCGGGAAACGGTTTTTCAGGGGCCGTCTTGAATTTCCCCGTCACCTCCAGTTCTCCGATTTGGACCGTGTCCACGTTCTTTCTCGCCAGTTCCTGCTGGAAGAAGCTGGCCGTGATCGTGTCGCGTTCGTCACCGCGATTGAGGAACAGGAGCGCCGCCAGCGCGGCGAGCACCAGCGCAATCATGACCGGATTGCCGCTGCGGCGACCGCCTTCGGGCTCGGTCGGTTCTTTCGAGGGGGACGGGGAGTCCTTGGCCATTTCGTTTTCCTATCGTGCCGCAGGGTGAACGACGGGAGCGCCGTTCCAGCCTGCCTGCGTTTTTATATGTAAGAGTTGTAGAGGGAGTGTACCGCGAATTCGAACTCGCGACTAACCGAGTATTTCAGTTCCCGATCAGGTAGAGAAAGTTCTTCGTCCTCAGGCCCAAGCGCCCATTCATCGGGACGAGGCTGGCAACCGTGTATTCTCCGTCGTCGGCGACCTCGTTGGTCGCCATAACTTGGGCGTCGGCTCCGAGCGGTTCGATCACATTGGTCACGGCGTCTTCGCTCGTCACATAGAGCCGATCTCCCGCGACCAACGGCGAACTGCTGTAACTCCGCCGCGTTCGAGGCAAGTCGACCGTCCACAAGGTTTCGCCGGTATCCGCGTCCAGCGCGTAGACGGTGCCCTTGTCGTGCTTGGCATCTGAAACCATATAAACCACCCCGTCTCGTAGCGCGGGGGTGGGGACATCGCTCCCAATGTCATCGCGAAACCACACTATCGCGTCTTTTCCTTGGCCGGCAACCAGTTTCGGCATATCGACCGCCGTCAACGTGGCCCCGCGAGCATAGGGGCAGACGATCAAGTGACCCTCAGCAACGGGCGAAGCGATGGAGCGAAAAAATTTCTCGCCACCAGGATTAAAACCACCCAGCCGCGCGAGTTCTTTGCCGTCGGCGGCGTTGTGAATCGTCAAATGGTCGGCTCCCATGGTGGCGATCGCTGGTTCCCCATTGATCTCTATCGCGAGAGGCGTGGAATAGCTCTGGGCCGCCTCCTCGGGAGCCTCGGTCAGGCGATCGGTTTTCCACTTCAATTCACCCGTAGCGATATCAAACGCCGCCAAGTAGCTCGGTCCCGTCTGCATCACAGCAACGACCACCATCGAGCCGACTCGGACGGGTGAGGAGCCGAGGTCCCACCATAGCGAATCCTGGCCGAACTTTTCTTGGATGTTGACATGCCAAATGACTTTGCCAGTGGTGTCAACACAGGCCAAGTCACCGCTGCGAAAATAGGCGACGATGTGTTCTCCATCGGTGATCGCGGACGGGTTGCTGCCGCTGCCCTTGCGATGTTTGTTACCCCGATCTTCGCCCAGAGCCACCTGCCAGCGAATTCTGGGTTGGTCCAATTTCGGATCGATGTCGATTGCAAAGAGTGTGTTGTTGCCATCAACTCCGCTGGTTAAGTACGCCGTGTCACCAGCAACGACAGGAGTGCTGCCCCCATCGCCTGGGATTTCCACCCGTCGGGTCGCGGACTCGTCCCACCGCACGGGCAATTCGGACAGGTCAACCACACCCTGCTGCGAGGGTCCACGCCACTGAGGCCAGGTCGCTGATTGATCTGCCGAGAAGGTCTCCTCGGCGACGCTGGGGCGTGCAGTGATCAACGCACATAGAATTATCCCCGCAGCTGCGGCTGAAACCGATACTTTGAACATTCTCGTTCCTGTGGATGGGAGACGTTTGAGACAGTCGAGTTGCCATATTGTCATGCCTTACTATTGTGAAGCAAACAGCGGACCATCGCTAGTAGCAGCGATATCGCGAGTAGCAGCGATAATCGTTCATGGCGTAGGTCCCTCGGCAGAGGTGAAGTCAGCAGGTTCTCCGGGAGCCCGTCCGCGCAAAGACCAGCTTCCGAATTGTCGACGACTCCGTGGCGGGCACTCGGCAGGTGCGGTTGGGTCCGGTAAGCTAGTCCGCATGATTCACCAAACATTGATTCACTCGGCTCGTAACGATTCACACCCCGTTGCCAACTCCGCTGGCTCAGCAACTCTGCTCGCTGGTTTGGCCGATCGCAATCCGACCTTGTTTCGACGCATCGGGCTGCCTCTAGGCGATCCCTCGGCGAGCATTGGACTGCCTTCAGGCAACAGAATCCGCATCGTGCGTGATCTGGAGATGGACCGGGTGCGAGCGGTTGGTGCCGAGTCCGGTGACGATCGTGTCGCGATCGAGCTCGGAACCGTGTTGTGTCCCGCTGATTTCGCGCCCGCGGACGGCGAATTTAGTGCTGACCGGGAAACGGCAACCGCTCAGGCGGTCACCGCCTGTTTGCTCAAAGAGGGCGTCAAACGCGTCCGCTGCGACCGCACGTTACCGTTCATTTATGCCTATCACGTCGCTGCGTCGGGGATTGAGGTCGATTACGACGATGAGCTCGGTGTAGTCGATCGCCGCGTGAAATCGGAATCCGAGATTACGGCGCTGCGTCAAGCGCAACACGTGACCGAGCAAGTCATGCTCCAAATCTGCCGCCGGATAGCGACCGCCTCGGTAGACGATAACGGTCACCTGATTGACGAAGCCTACCTGTTGACGAGTGAACGGATCCGTGCGTTCGCATCGCGTCTATTCATGGATCGCGGATTCACAATGAGCCACGGCGCGATTGTCGCCTCGGCTCCGCATTCGGCTGATTGCCATCATGCCGGTACGGGCCCGCTATCGACTGGGGTGCCGATTATCGTTGATCTGTTTCCCCGCGATGAATCGTCACGCTACAATGGTGACTGCACCCGCACCGTCGTCCATGGCACCGTCAGCGACGAGGTCTCGCGAATGCACGCCGCACTTGTTGCAGCAAAAGCCGCAGGCGAAGCGGAACTGGTTCCCGGTGGGACCGGTGACGCTGTCCATAAAGCAGTCATTCGCTCGCTCGAAGCTGCCGGCTACGAATCACACCGCGGTGAACTCACCGATGAACCCTCGATCCAGCACGGGACGGGACACGGTATCGGGCTGGACGTTCACGAACCCATTTTACTGGATGATGGAGGCGGTGAATTGCTCAGCGGTGAGGTGTTCACTGTCGAACCAGGGCTCTACGGCCGACGAACGGGCGGCGTCCGACTCGAAGACATGCTCGTCGTTACTGAAAATGGTCCGGAGAATCTCAACGATCTGCCATTTGATCTGGACTGGACATAGAGAGTTAGTACATCTCACCCACAGCGATTCGCCCGAGGCAACAATGTCAGCGCGCACTACCAGGAACTCCACTTCACCCCGGTTGAGTCGTCGACAAGCAATCGGCGGGTTCTCCGCCGCTGCATCTCTTGCTGCCCTCGGTTCGCCCGCCTTCGCAGAATCGAACGCAGATTCGCTACCGATCCGACAATTAACCCACGGCCCGGCAAACCACTGGTTCGGTTATTACGACAAACTGGAATTCGATCCGAGTAATCGATTTATTCTTTCCAACGAAGTCCGGTTCGCTGGACGCACCCCCACGCCCGACGATGTGATCGGTGTCGGCCTGGTCGACACTCAAGACGGTGACAAGTGGACTCCGCTGGGCAACAGTCACGCTTGGGGTTGGCAACAGGCGTGCATGCTTCAGTGGCGACCTGGCTCCGATACCGAAGTGATGTGGAATGATCGCCAGGACGACCAACACGTTTGTCGAATACTGGACGTCAACACGAAAGAACAACGGGTATTGCCGCGTCCGATTTATGCGCTGAGTCCCGATGGTAATGACGCAATCACAGCCGACTTCGCCCGCATCCAGCGCATGCGCCGGGCTACGGTTACGTCGGCCTACCTGATGCCTGCGTCAACGAGCGTGCGCCTGAGGATTCAGGGGTTTGGAGAATGCACCTTGAAACCGGCAAATCCGAACTGATCTTCTCGCTCGCCGATGCTGCCAGAATTGACCATCAGGGTGAATCACTGGCAGAAAAATGGAACTATTTCAATCATCTGCTCGTCAGCCCCGACAGCAAACGATTCATTGTCTTGCACCGGTGGCGTGAAAATCAAGGCACCGGCGAGGATGCAAAGCCAGTCGGTGGGTTCTCGACGAGGATGTTCACCGTCAACCTGGATGGTTCCGACAAATACATTCTCGATCCGTCGGGACGCACCTCACACTTTATCTGGCGAGACCCGGAGCATGTCTGCGCTTGGACGAAACCAAAGGGGAAACCGGAGGCGTTTTATCTGTTAAAAGATCACACGCAAGATATCCATGTCGTGGGGGAAGGCGTGATGAACACCAACGGTCACAACACCTACGTGCCGCACACGGACAATCAATGGATTCTCAACGACACCTATCCACTCGGCAAAAATCGAAATCAGAACCCGTATCTCTATCACGTTCCAAGCAACCGTCGCATTTCGCTCGGAAAATTCCCGGCGCCGCCCGGATTTACCGGTGAATGGCGCTGTGACACACACCCGCGAAGTAGCAATGACGGCCGGTCGGTCGTGATCGATTCAGCCCACTCCGGCGGTCGTCAAATGTATCACATTGACATTAGCGATATCGTCAAAACATAAGCATTCGACGATTGAAGCGATATCACCAATGCATCCCATCTCGCTATGAGTGAAATGCCAATGCCGATCGATCCGCCGACGCGCCTGGGAAGTATGCTCCGCTGTGTCGGGCCGGGTTTGATTGTGGCTGGATCGATTGTAGGCAGCGGTGAATTGATCGCGACGACCAAGACGGGGGCCGAGGCGGGAATGTCACTGTTGTGGTTGATCCTGCTGGGATGCGTGATCAAAGTCTTCACGCAAATTGAACTGGGCCGGTACACACTCATTAGTGGCAAGACGACGCTTGCCGCGTTAAATTTGGTTCCCGGACCGCGCGTGCAGGGACGTGGCAATTGGCTGGTGTGGTTTTGGATTTTAATGTGGGTCGCCAGCATCAGCCAACTCGGTGGTATCGTCGGTGGAGTCGGTCAAGCCCTGGCAATCAGTGTGCCGTTGACGTCGGCGGGGCGCGACTACAACGAGCACGCCGGTCGGGAGCAACGAAACGTATTCGAGGCGGCAACGCGAACGAGCTTGGCCGAAGAGGCCGACGCGGCGCTGGAATCGGCTGTCGTGGTTGAACCAATCGCTGCACCGCCGAGATCCTATGATGCGATATTGTGGGCGGCCATCATGGCAGTCGTGACGAGCCTCATGCTAATGGTGGGAAGGTACGGTTTGATCCAGTCACTATCCACCGCACTGGTTATTTTGTTTACCATCCTCACCGTCCTTAATACCGTGTGGCTGCAGAGCGATCCGTTCTGGGGCATCCCATGGCCCGAGGTGGCGGCAGGTTTGTGGCCGCAGCTTCCGGACGTCCCAGCTAGCGATACGGCATCGACTGCTCGGCCGGTCGCCACGGCGCTCGCGACGTTCGGCATCATTGGCGTGGGCGCGGCAGAGTTGGTCGTATATCCCTACTGGTGTTTAGAGAAAGGCTACGCTCGCTTTACCGGACCCGACGATGGAACGCCGTCATGGGCGGCTCGGGCGTCTGGATGGATGCGGGTCATGCATCTCGACTCCTGGGGTGCGATGGTGCTTTATACCTTCGCGACCGTCGCGTTCTACCTGCTCGGGGTCGGCGTGCTGCACCGCATCGGGCTGAATCCCGAGAAAGACACGCTCGTCCGCACGTTGTCAGTGATGTACCAACCGGTGTTTGGGAGTGCGGCGGCGGTGATCTTTTTAATCGGCGCATTTGCGGTTCTCTACAGTACATTCTTTGTGGCTCTGGCCGCCCACGCGCGCGTTTTTTCAGATGCGTTGCGAATTGTTGGCTTGATTGATAGCGACGAAGTCACCCGCGCGAAGTGGATTCGCTGGCTAGGCGGTTTCTTTCCGATCTTGTGCTGGCTCATCTACGTCGCCTTTCCCGCCCCGGCGCAACTGGTGCTGATCAGCGGCGTCGCGCAAGGCGTCATGTTACCAATGTTGGCTGGCGCGGCATTGTATTTCCGCTACACGTTCGTCAGCAAAGCGATCCGCCCGGGAAGGTTGTGGGATGCGATGCTGTGGATCTCCGCAGCGGCAATGCTGGTGACGGGTGCTTGGACGGTGGTGTCGCAGTTTTGAAGGACAGCACCACGTCACGCGCCCAAAATACCCGTCCGGAGCGCCTTCAAATTTCGCGGATTCTGTCCCAGGTCCCCCTTGCCGACGCGAGACTGACTCGATGCATCGACACGGGTACGTGGCGATTCGCCGGACTCGGTCACCTCCGCAGTCAGCTCCACCCAGATATCATCAACGAAGCGAAATACAGGCGTCGTGCGGGTCAGATGCAGACGCTGATTGCTATCTGACGTGTCCTCTGGAATAACCTCCCATGCCGACTGACCTGCAGCCCAGGCTCGGATCCGATCTGCGACCGCGTCGACGCTCCCGCTGACTTCGAAGGGACGCAACAACGAATCCTTATTTGTCATCGACAGACGGGCGTGGTTGGTGTTCCAATCACGACTCCAATCGTCGATCATCCAAAACAATCGACCCGTGACCGCGACACCAATCGTGATCGCGGCATAACCTAACATTTTTTTCTCTCGTCTCACGGTCACTCCGGTGGACATCATGGATCTATTTGCGCAGCAAGAAGCTGACCATTTGTTCGCAGCCCAGCCACTGGCGGCGCGGATGCGTCCCCAAACACTCGATGAGTTCGCAGGCCAGCATCATATCCTCGGTGCGGGGAAATTACTGCGCCGGCTAATTTCCAGCGGCCGGATCGGGTCGATCATCCTGCACGGTCCACCCGGTTGCGGCAAAACCACGCTCGCGAAACTGATTGCGAAGGAAACCAACACGAAACTGATCTCCCTCAACGCGATCAATAGCGGTGTGAAAGAGGTTCGAGAGGTCCTGCGGACGGCGACTGACGAGGTGGCGGCGGGAGGAAAACGTCCGATTTTGTTCATTGATGAGATCCATCGCTTCAATAAGTCACAGCAAGATGCCCTGCTCGCCGACGTTGAATCGGGTGTGATTGCGTTGATCGGAGCCACGACGAGCAACCCGCACTTCGCTGTCAACGGTGCTCTGATCAGCCGCAGCCAACTCTTTGCACTCGAGCCGCTCGGCATCGATCAACTGTCCGAACTCCTGCGGCGGGCTCTTTCTGATCGCGAGCGAGGCCTGGGGGGACGCGGCGTCGATGTGGACGATGAAGCAATCGAATTTCTCGCGACAGCTACCGATGGGGATGCCCGGAGAGCCTTGGCGGCACTCGAAGTAGCAGTGGAAAGCGTCGTTGCGGATGGCGGCGTCGTCGACCGCGCGGTGGCGATGGAATCGTTGACCAACCGAGTCGGTGGTTATGATGCGACCGGTGACGATCACTACGACTTGGCCAGCGCCTTGATCAAGAGCATTCGTGGCAGCGACGTCGATGCCGCGATCTACTGGCTCGCGCGCATGCTCGAGGGCGGCGAGGATATCCGGTTCTTGTGTCGCCGGTTGGTGATTTTGGCCAGCGAAGATGTTGGCAATGCCGATCCTCAAGCCTTGGTGATCGCCGTCTCGGCCATGCAGGCGTGCGAGATGATCGGGTTGCCCGAAGCGCAACTCACGCTCAGCCAAACGGTGGCGTACCTAGCACTGGCGCCGAAAAGCAATGCCGCCACGATGGCGATCGGCGCCGCGCGGCGGGACGTTCGTGACCAGCACGTCATTGCCGTTCCCAAGATGCTACGCTGCAACCACTACGCGGGTGCCGAAAAGCTCGGGCACGGCGAGGGATATCTGTACGCTCATGATCAAGTCGATGGCGTCGCCGACCTGGACTATCTGGGAGTTGACCGAGAATATTATCAACCCGTCGATCGTGGCAACGAAACCGCCCTGCGACAACGACTCGCGCAGCTCCGCAGTCGCCTGCGGCCCCAATCGCCGCACAACAATCCAAGCAGTACTAGCGAGTAGTACTTTATCCACGTCAACAAGTAGCGTTAGCTCTCGGAGCCGTTTGGGCGATAGCCCGGTTATTACGACGAAACCGTGGCTGGCGTCACAACAGCTAGTAAACAATCCTCCCTAGCCAGCTCCCACGGAGCATTGTCGACCGACGACTCCTCCCGTCGCGAGAACAAGCGCACACCAGCTCAGACGGACCGAGCCGTCTGGCTACAATGGCAAATCCGACACTGCGTTTCATCTTTGCTAGAATGTTACTGCCAGCTGTCATTTCTCCGCTTGCTGGTTTCCTTCCCCACATTCATGATGCAGGCCTCCCATGGACAGACGCACGTTCTTGACCCAGTCGACGCTCGCCGCCACCGCTACCGCTTCCCTGGCCCGCGGCGCTTACGCGGCAGAAACATCGAAGCCACGTCGGGTCGGATTGATCGGGTGCGGGTGGTACGGCAAATGTGATCTGTTGCAACTGATTAACATCGAGCCCGTCGAGGTGGTTTCACTCTGTGATGTCGACTCAAAGATGCTCGATGAGTGCGCCGATCTGATCCAGTCACGCCAGAAGTCGGGTAAGCGACCACGCACGTACGCCCGCTTCGACGAGATGCTGGGCGAAAAGGATCTCGATATCGTGATGGTGGCCACGCCAGACCACTGGCACGCGCTCGCAATGATCGCCGCAGTGAAATCGGGCGCCGACGTGTGGGTGCAAAAGCCGACGGGTGTCGACGTGCTCGAAAGCAAAGCGATGGTCGATGCGGCGCAGGCGCACCAGCGAGTCGTGCAGGTCGGCACGCAGCGGCGGAGCACGCCGCATTTAATCGAAGCCAAAGAGCGCGTCGTCGAGGAAGGATTGCTCGGCGATATCGCATTTGCCGAAGTATGTTGTTACTACCACATGCGCGCCAATTCCAATCCGCCCATCATCGAGCCCCCGCCAAACCTCGATTTTGAAGCGTGGACCGGCCCCGCTCCCCTGCGTGGTTACAACAAACTCATTCACCCACGGTCGTGGCGGGCGTTCATGGAGTATTGCAATGGTATCGTGGGCGATATGTGCGTCCACATGCTCGATCTGGTGCGCTGGCAACTCGACCTGGGGTGGCCCGATCGGATCAGCAGTGCCGGTGGTATTGAGGTGCAGACCGAATCGATCGCCAATATTACTGACACCCAAACGGCCACGTTCGACTTCCCGGACTTGGACGTCGTCTGGACACACCGCAGCTGGGGCAGCGCCCCCGATCCCAAATATCCCTGGGCAGCGGTTCTGTATGGAAATAAAGGAACGCTGAAACTCAGTGTCAACGGCTACGACTTTGAACCGCAGGGTGGCGGCAAGAAACTCAGCGGCCAAGCGGTCATCGAACTCGACAAGTACCCCAGCGACCAATCCGACGTGAAAGCTTGGAACATGGAACTGCCTGTCGCATCAGCGATCCGCGGCCACCTGCGAGATTTCCTCAACGCGATCGAGGACCGCAGCAAACCCATCGCCGATATCGAGCAAGGTCACATCAGCAGCGCATCGTGCATCTTGGCCAACAACGCCATGCAGCTAGGCCGCACCCTCGCATTCGATCCCGCCACGCACACCGTCACCGGCGACGCCGAAGCCACCGCAGCGCTGAAACGCCCCTACCGAGAACCGTACCAGCATCCCGGAAACGCGTCGTGACTACACCAGTTCCTATCCACTGAGTTCTGCGAACAAAGCTCAGTCAGCTTCGCTGATTTTTCGGCTCAGTCAGCTTCGCTGACTTTTTTGTCGCCAACAGGTCCCCTCGTCGAGCGGTAATCCAGGTTCACAAAAACCGACGCCCAAGGCACCCATTGCTGGCTTTCGCAAAGCAATGCAGTTTGCGTGATTGCAACTCGCCTGGTGCGCAATACCGGTCGCGCTCGTACGAGCAGCTACTGATTATTCGCGTCGCCCATCGACATTTCTTCGTAGTTTTCAGGTTGAGCCGATGCGTCAGAGGCTTCGATCACTTCAGGTTCCTTGTCGGCGCAGCCAGATACGCAACAAGCGGTAAATGCGATCACGGGAATCAAAAGCACTAGTTTGCGAAAGTTCATCAGTTTTTCCTAGAGGAGCAAAAAGCCACGTGGCAGTAAATTAGCATGAGCAACCAAGTTTATGCGTTCCAAAGACAGATTACCACACGCAGAGGACGACCCCAACAACTTTTTAGTGCATGCACGTAATAGGCTCTCGATCTTGTGGAAATCCCTCACCATCGTTTCCACGCTGATTCCGCGTTCTCGATCAGTAAATATCTGCAATCAGCGGCGAGCTGCTCGAACGTTTGCGTTTCTCCCCTAGGCCAGGTGATCTCCACAGCATCGATCTGCTGGTGATCGCCGATCCCAATGCAGAGTGCATTCTCGTTTCGGGAGAGGTAGCCATCGCCGGTTTGTACCGTGGTGGTCCACGTTAGGTCTTTACAATGGATTTTCACCGTGGCCCCGATCGCGTCGCGTTCCGATCGGGTCCCCACCAATTCCAACTGTAGAAAGTGGCCGGTGGGGCTGGTTCGATTTTCTAAAAGTGCAACATTTTCCTTCAGATCCGTGATCACCACATCAATACGTCCATCACGGTTCCAGTCACAAATGGCCATCCCACGGGAAAGGTGGCCGGTCTGCCAATAGTCGTCATCACCTTCCACGGAAGCTTCGCTAAATTGGCTTCCGCTGCGACAAAGAATCTGAGTGCGCATTTCAAAATCAACTCCACGCTCACTGAAATCTTCGATGTGCCCGTTCCCGATCACGAGATCCTCAGTTGCGTTGTTGTCGTAATCGATCGCTTGCGTTCCGAATCCAAGCATATTTCGCGTGGGGGAAGCGACACCGTAAGAAACAACCCTATCTGAAAAAACGCCTGAGCCAGTCTGCATTAGCAGGTTGGACCACTGGTTTTCGAAGTTGGTAATGTGGAGGTCCAACAACTGATTGCCGTCGAAATCGGCGGCTGCAATACCCATGCAGGCCATTGGCGTTCCGCTTTGCCCATAGGCGACTCCCTTGGCGACCGCCACTTCGGACCATACCGGTTCCACTGGCGCAGTGGAGGCACCTCTCAACGCTGACTCCTGACGTGTCCACCACTGGTTGGCTCGCTGATCGTTAGCCACAAAAATATCGATCCCGCCATCGCCGTCGAGGTCGCTGACCAGCAATCCAAGCCCGGAACTGGCAGCTGCCGACGGTGAGTCGCCAAACGTTTTTGCTTGGAAACTTCCCTCGGGAGTCGTTTCAAAATAGCGATCAAGTCCCGGTTGAAAATGCAGCGGCCCGGGCAATCGAATCGGCTTTCGATCAGCGTCGTATTCGATCGGTCGATAAATACTGGAATCGTCCAAGTAGTGAACGGTGACCAAATCGGGCAAAGCATCGCCCGTCACATCGGCAATCGCGAGCGAAGTGGTGTACTCGGAGAAGTCCCACACTCGATCAACGGTTTGAACCCGGAACGTGCCGTCGCCTTGATTGACCAACAAGCGGTTAGGGCCGAGGTTGGCCACCGCGAGATCGGGAAAACCATCTTGATTCCAGTCGCCTGCTGTGACCCCGGTGGTGTAGTGGCGATCGTCCGCATGGGAGGCGGACACGACATCTTCAAAGCTCGAGCCCAGATTGCGAAACAAACCATTGGGCAGCTCGGACAAGCCCTGTGGGGGGGCGCAGGCCGCTTGGCCAAAATAGAAATCAATCATGCCGTCTGCGTCATAGTCCAAGCAGGCGACCCCGGAACCGTAGGCCTGAAAAATCTGAAAGTGCCGTGCCACCGGAGATGCTGCGTTCTGAAAGGCGAACCGGAGGCCGACGTCGGGGGCAACGTTCGCAAAAGCGGGCGGAATCGGTTTCGCCTCGGCAATCACTTTCTCCAATCCCCCCTGCCTCAACGGCATCGGTAGTTTCCCTGGTTGCCGATCAAAGGATGCCAAAAACGTTTCGACAACGTATGAATCAGCCGTCTGGAAGCCGCACAGCAACGCCGTCATTTCCAATCCATCGGGTCGCGCGGCTAACAATTTCGGCTTAAAATCCGCCAACTCTCGTAGCTGTTTCGATCCAGGGGCAAGCTTCGTCAACATCAATTCTTGCCACAGAACCGACTCCAACGGACGTCCCATTGCCTGCATGATCGTGGACATTTCCGAATAATCTTGCGGGTCAACTCGTGTTGAATTGATCATGCGGCGGATCAATTGTTGAACATGTTGAACCATGCGTACGCGTTTTCGAAACGCCTCCGCCCTTGCGGGATCCCCCGCTAATTCCAGCGATTGCACCATCCCATTGTGGGCTTCGACGCTGTTGGGTTCCAGGCGGATCGCGACGGCAAAACAAGCTGCCGCCGTGACCGGCAACTTGCGGATCGCTGCATGACCCGCCGCCAACCAAAACTCGCTATACGTTTCCCATTCTTTCCGACGCTCGCTGAGCCAACGAGCTAGCCGATCCTCTTGCTGAGAATCCGCTAACGTCCAACCGTACAACGTTTCGGCTGCGGCGTGCCGTTGCCAATGATCATCGCGGGAATCCAGCAGCTCCAAGCACTCTCGCACATCGCCTTGGGAACGAAGTGCGCGAGCCGCATTCAACACGCCAAGGGATCGTATCTGTTGAGTGTCGTGAATATTGGGCTTCTCAGAAATGTCGACTCCCACTAAATGCGGGAAACAGAGTGCCCTCAGTTCGGCAAGCTCAAGAGGCGTTTGGGTCGACAGAACTCGCAGCTGGCGATTTGCCTCGCTACGAAGGCCACGCTGATTGAGTTGCTCAGCAAAGCGACGCCTCGCGGCCAGAAAATCAGGGTGTTGTAGTAACAGTGCATCAAACCGCTGAAGTGCCGCCAAGTCATCGCCATTGTCAAACAGTAATTCCGCAGCCTGCACTCTCAGTGGCAGTGCATGGTCGGGGTGCGATCGGGCCAGTTCATCCAGCGCGGTGACCGCCTCGTGCACCTGAGATCGCTCGCAAAGCAACATCACCATCAACGTGCCGGCGGACAAATCGTTTGGATACTGAATCTGTAATGAGACCAGCGACGCTTCGGCGTCGTCGAGACGTCCACTTTGAATCAAACTCGCAGTTTGGGCGAGTAGCTGCTGCTTGCTAGCTTCCCGGCTCGTGCCGGCACTGGCGGCCGGCCGCGGCTCCGCTGGCAAATCTTCCCGTGGAACGTGGTGGGACCGTCGACAACCGGATAACGCCATTACGAAAACGAAGAACACCGTCATGAGCCGCGGTCGCGATCCAGGATGGGAAGCAAAACAAGCGACCATATCAACTATACTTACGAACACTAGTTTTGCTGTTTTTTTTGGAAATGAGACTCGAGGCACCATTTTTGTTTTGACACGGCATTCTATACGCCCTAAAACGGCGTTCACAGTGCTTTTTCGGATCAATGGCGTCTATTTCCACCGCATGGCTAATTCTCGCTGTCAGCGGCGTCGCTATTTCTGTCAGGCCTGCTCGTCTAGCCGATCGTTTTGGCGACCTTGGCGAGGAGAATCGAGCTCTTCCACGGTCAACTTTTTATTCTTATCAAAGAGGAACGTTTCGATGGTTTCGCGTTTTAAACCTAAGACTGGCTTTACGCTGGTCGAATTACTTGTGGTCATCGCGATCATAGGTGTGTTGGTGGGATTGCTCCTGCCAGCAGTCCAGGCGGCTCGGGAAGCCGCTCGCCGAATGAGTTGCAGCAACAATCTCAAACAAGTCGGGTTGGCGTTGCAAAACTATCACTCCGCCTACAAGCAACTGCCGATGCAATCGGGCGGTACTTATGATCTTGGCAGTAACGGCGGTACCAACAATCGATTTCGCCTTAGTTGGTTGATTGGAATCACACCGTTTATTGAGCAACAAGCGCTGTGGCAACAAATCAGCAACCCGATGGACATCAATAACGATAATGTGATTGATTACCCGGCGATGGGGCCCTGGCCTTGGCAGACGAATTATTCGCCATGGATGACGCAGTTGCCAGCCTTCCGATGCCCGAGTGATCCTGGAACGGGAGCACCGGCCATGGCACGAACCAACTACGCGGCCTGTATCGGCGACAGCACGGACTGGGTCAACTGGGGTTTTTGGCGATGGCAGGGCGGCACTTGGAACCAGGGTCATATCAACAGTGCCAACGCTTCCAACCGTGGTTTTTTCTACAATCGCAGAGGGATGAAATTCCGAGATTGCCTCGATGGTTTGTCAAACACGCTCGCCGCCGGTGAAATCGCCACCGGACTCGGTGATCGCGATGTCCGCACCGATCCGTACTTCGGTATCGGGTGGGGGACCATTCACGGCAACCCTTCGGCGTGTCTTGATGCAAGTCTGATGGATCCGCAGCGGCCACAGTTCTGGAAGCAGTCGATCGGAAATTCAAATCCTGGGCTGCGGAGCGATAGTTGGAAACGCGGCTTTCGGTGGAGCGATTCGGTGCCGTGCTACACCAGCTTTACAACCATGCTGCCTCCCAACCGCGAGGTTTGCATTGGTGGCGGTGGTGACTTCGATACCGGTGTGCTGCCACCGAGTAGCCGCCACCAAGGGGGCGCCCATGTCGTGATGGGCGATGGAGCGGTGAAATTCATTACCGACTCGATCGAAGCCGGAAACCCACGTGCGCCAGTGGTGAAACAAGGTACTCCCGGCACACCGCCGGGATCAAAGAGCCCCTACGGCTTGTGGGGTGCCTTGGGTACTCGCGCATCCTCAGAGACGATTTCCGGTGAGTTCTAAACGCTATTGGAAAATGACTCCCATGTCGCGAAGGGGCCAGCCAGTTTTGAACTGAGCTGGCCTCTCTGCTTTGGCGAGTCGCTCAGAGACTCGCCAATCTCAGCGTACCGGAGGGACACTACTACGTTTTTACGTTTTCACCACCCCGAAACTTTTCTTGACCTAGCATCCGCTCTGTGCTAAAGTTTCATTGGTCACTTCGGTCGCTCCAGGATGGAGAGTGATGTGTCCATGTCTAACTGACCCAACCCAGCCATTTCGGGCTGGCCCCGCCTGTGGTCAGTTTGTTCTCCAGTGATCTCATTTGGGTTGCCGGAGGATGCATGATAGCACTGAGTCATCGGTTCCCCACCGAAGTCGGCTCGCTGCGAAACCCCATGCACAAAAATCATGATTAGAACGGCTTTGCCGATCGAGTTCCTGAATATACGTAAACGGTCAAGGAGTGCCGAGCATGAGATCCAGTCACCGAGCTTCAACGTGTGCCCACATCGCCGCTACGTGTCTAGCGAGCTTACTGGCGGTGATTTCTGCTGGGACCGCCTGCGGTGAACCCAGCCTCCAAGGCGGCAATACAGAGTTCGAGAGTCCCAATGGTGATGTTTGGATCACCAGCGATTTTCCGGGCGGCCGGATGAAAGATTGCTCCCAGACCAGCTCCGATACATTCACGGTCACAATCGCGCCCGAGTCGTTCCCGATCAACGACAGCGCTTGGTATGCGTTCCAGGTTCACTCTCAGAAGCCGCAGACCATTCGGCTGTTACTGCACTACGTCAACGGATCCCACCGCTACGAACCGAAAATCAGCCGTGATGGCGAAAATTGGCAGTCCGCGTCGGATTTGATCGCCGAGCAAAGCGATTCCGGTCAGGATGTCGAATTGCGTGTTCCGGTCGATTCAAAACCGCTCTGGATTGCCGGGCAAGAATTGCTAGGTACCGACGAGGTTTCTCAGTGGTCCGAGCGGCTCACACGATTGCCTTACGTGCGAAGCGAACAGATCGGCAAGTCCGTTCAGGGTCGCCCGGTTGAACAATTGACGATCACCGAGTGCGATCAACCCAACTACGTCTACATCATCTCGCGCCAGCATCCTCCTGAGGTGACGGGCGCAATCGGGATGCTGCACTTTGTCGACTCCATCGCCGGATCGTCCGACTTAGCACAGCGCTTCCGTAAACGCTTTGCCACGCTAGTCGTACCCACTGTCAACCCAGACGGCGTGCATCAAGGGCATTGGCGCACCAACGCCAACGGCGTGGACCTGAACCGCGATTGGTCTCACTTTACGCAACCTGAGACTCGCGCGGTACGAGATCGACTGCTTCAGTGCCGCCGCGCAGGCGACCAACGGTTGTGCTTGTTCGTGGACTTTCACAGCACTTTCAACGACATCTTTTTTATTCCGGCGCCCAATCCGCGAATTTTCCCCGCGGGGTTCACGCGGCGGTGGTTCTCCTCGATTCAAAGCCGGTTTCCCGACTATGACGTGTTAGTTGACGACAATCACAATGCGCACCGCAGCACCAGCAAAGCTTGGGTCAATAGCACGCTTGGCGTCACAGCGGTCACCTATGAATTTGGCGACAAGACGGATCGCGGCATGATCAACACCGTTGCCAGTGGTGCGGCCGAAGAGATGATGCGATTACTGCTCGATCTACCGGCCAAGCGTGATCCGACCGCCATCGCCAAACATTCTAAGCCGATGCATGATGACGATTCGAAACTGGGTGATACAAAGATCGACAAAGAGACCGCTGGCAAAGCTACGATCCAGCTTGTCTCCGGTGTTGTCGATGGTGAACCGGCCGTGTTGCAGTAAGACGTACGTGCTAACAGCCTACCGAGCGAGGTTCTGACCCTTTCGGATCGAACGTTTCGTCGTGCTTAGCAGCCTCGCCGGAGAGGCCTCGCCGGAGAGGGGCAGATCCCTTTATCGGATAGGCTGTTATTTCTTTTCCGCCCGCAGGACTGAAATGAATGCTTTCTGAGGGATGGTGACGCTACCGAATTGCTTCATCTTGGCTTTGCCTTGCTTTTGTTTCTCGAGCAATTTCTTCTTCCGCGAAATGTCGCCGCCGTAGCACTTTGCCGTCACGTCCTTGCGGACCGCCGCGATGGTGGATCGGGCGATGACCGTACCACCAATGGCACCCTGAATCGGAATCTTAAACTGGTGTCGAGGAATCTCTGCGGCGAGCTGCTCGCAGTAATGCAGCGCCCGTGCTCGTGACTTTTCACGGTGCACTAGATATGCCAGTGCATCGACGGGTTCGCTGTTGACCAGAATGTCCACTTTCACGATATCGGTCTCGCGATATTCGATCGGCACGTAATCAAACGATCCGTAGCCCCGAGTGATCATTTTAAGTTTGCCATAAAAATCAAACAGTACCTCACCAAGCGGCATCTCGCTGACGACCTCCACTCGTCTGGCTGAAAGGTAATTCATCGTTTGGCTTTCGCTGCGATGATCTCGGCACAACTCCATCACCGGACCAACGTACTCCTCCGGCGTCAGGATCTGAGCTCGGATGTACGGTTCGCTGGCCGAATCGATGGTCGACGGATCGGGCCAATTACTGGGGTTATCAACTTCGAGTGACGAGCCGTCCTTGAGATTGACCTGGTACTTGACCGACGGAGCGGAAATGACCAGCCCGATGTCAAATTCGCGTTGCAAACGTTCTTGAATCACGTCCAGGTGCAACAGGCCAAGGAACCCGCAGCGGAAACCGAATCCGAGTGCCGCCGAACTGTCCTTTTCATACGTCAGGGCCGCGTCATTGATAGCAAGTTTTTCGAGCGCTTTCGTCAAGTCTTGGTACTCGTCCGTACTCATCGGGTACACAGACGAAAACACAACTTGACGAGCCGGTTGGTAGCCCGGAATGGGCGATGTGGCTGGGCGATCGGCGAGCGTGATCGTATCGCCAATCTCGATGTCTTGGACGCTCTTGACGCCCGCGACGATGTAGCCGACGTCGCCCGCAGTGAGCCTCGGCTTGGGAACCAATTTGAACTGGTTGTAGCCCAGTTCGTCGACTTGGAAATCGCGATCCGCGTGCATGAAGTGGATCGTGTCTTTGGGCTTGAGCGTCCCGTCCATGACGCGGCACTGCAAAATCACACCGCGATACTTGTCGAAAAAGGCATCGAAGATCAACGCCTTCAGCGGCGCGTCGGGGTCGCCCTGAGGAGGTGGGAGATGGGAGACAATCCCTTCGAGTACGTTTTCGATACCTTCTCCCGTTTTGGCTGAAACCGGGATCGCAATGAACGGATCGAGTCCCAGGTCGGAATCGATTTCTTCGCGAACTCGCTCGACGTCGGCAGCGGGCAAATCAATCTTGTTGATCACCGGCAGCAGCTCAAGATCGTATTCCAGGGCTAGGTACAGGTTGGCGACCGTTTGGGCTTCGACGCCCTGCGATGCGTCAACAACCATTAACGCACCTTCGGCAGCCATCAGCGAACGACGGACTTCGTGAGAAAAGTCGACGTGACCGGGCGTGTCGATTAGATTGAGCTGGTAGGTCTGGCCGTCCTGGGCGGCATAGCTGAGCGTGACCGTATTGCTCTTGATCGTGATTCCCCGCTCGCGTTCGATGTCCATCGAATCGAGCATCTGATCGTGGAACTCACGCTGCGTGATGCCTTCGCAAGCCTGGATCAACCTATCGGCCAATGTCGATTTGCCGTGGTCGATGTGGGCGATAATGCAAAAATTCCGGATTAGTTTCATACGTCGGACGGGGGGAGGTAAGAGCGCGAGCAGTGCAGAGAGATTCTGCGCCTGAATCCTAATGAATTCGCATCGCGGTGGCTATCCGCGTCATCGTCGACCGACGGCTCCGCCCGTCGGGAGGAACGGCGCGTATCGGCTCAGGCGGGCGGAGCCGTCTGGCTACCGTGTATCAGCTCAGACGGGCGGAGCGGTCGGACTCCAACTCTGCGATTTTCGCCACGCCGAGCGAATATCGCAGCAGTTCGCGTAGCGACGAGAAGCGAAATTCATAGCCGCTGGCAGCCAACTTTTCGGGGAGCACACGGCTACTTGCTAGCAGCAATGCGTCGGCCATTTCACCCACCGCCCATCGCAATGCCCCCGCTGGGGCCGGGAACAAAGCGGGCCGATCGAGGACTCGTCCGAGTGTTCTGGCAAACTCACGATTGCTCATGGGAGTCGGCGATACGAAATTCACGGGACCACTGAGCTGCGGCGTCTCGATCGCGTGAACGATCCCGCCGAGCACATCGTCGAGCGCGATCCAGCTCCAATACTGTCGCCCGCTGCCGAGAGCTCCCCCGCACATTTTTGCGGGGGTGAGCATTTTTTTGAGTGCGCCACCCCGCGGAGAAATCACCATCCCGAAACGTGTGTTGACGACCCGAACGCCAGCCTCCAAAACGGGCTGGCATGCGGCCTCCCATTCCTGGCAAACGTCCGCCAGAAAATCGTCGCCGGGAGAAGATGACTCGCTCAGCATCTCATCGCCGCGATCGCCATAGAAGCCGGTGGCCGAAGCACAGATCAAGGTGTGCGGTGGACCCGATAAACGGGCCAAACGTTCACACAGACTGCGAGTCATTTCAACTCGGCTATCGCGGATTTGCTCTTTGATTTCAGCGGTCCAACGTGAGCCTGCAATCGGTTTACCGGCGAGGTGCACGACGACGTCGACATCATTGAAACGTTGGAACTCCTCGTCGCTCGCCCAAGCGGCGATCTCACCTTCGTTGCCTTGTTCATCACGTGTGATTTTGAGTACTCGATGGCCGAGCAGCCCGAGCAAATTGCAGAGCCCGCCGCCCACCAAACCGGTCGCGCCCGATACTGCGATCGTCAGTGGATCGGTGCGGTAACGAGCCGCCAATGTGAGATCGTCGTGGGTCACACGGTGCCGATACGCAAACATGGCATCGATTTTATCGCGTATACGCGTGCCACCGAGCATCCTTCCAAATTGCCCGAGCGGTATCCGGTACTCAATATCGTCTGTCAATCGCGACGACTTTGGGCCTGTGGAAGCGAATCGATGCCGATGTCTCCAGAAAGAAAACGGCCCCGATTCCTGTTCGTCGGCAAACAGGTCAGGTGGCGCATAATCGGTGTGCCGCGCGTGCCAGCGAAACGGTACGCCCGCGACGCTCATTTTCACAACAGCACGGCTACCCACGGCAAGATTGCCGTCGGACTTCTCGACTTCCACGGACTCCCATGGCGGGATCAATCGATTCAGGCATCCGGGACGCTCGTGATAGGCAAATGCCTCTTCGACGGATACCGGCAAATCGACGCTTGCGACAAACCGCTTCGAATGAGCGGACGAGCTAATGTCGTCAGAGCGGGCGGTCGTGTCAGTCATCCTCACCCTTTCTTTTTAAAGCTGGCGCGTCGGGCTGGTATTTACACGTTGGGATCGCCAAAACGTCTAGATCAAGGCTCGACCCTAAGCGAGATATTTCTTGAACCAGTCGATCGTGCGCTTCCATGCCAGCTCTGCGGCCGCTTGGTCGTAGCGTGGTGTCGTGTCGTTGTGAAAGCCATGATTGACGCCTTCGTAGACATACGACTCAAACGGAACACCGTTCTGTTTGAGTTCTCGCTCAAATGCGGGCGCCCCGGCGAGAATACGTTGATCGAGTCCGGCATTCTGAATGAGAAGCGGCGCCTTGATCTTGGCTACCTCATCGGCATCAGGTTGACTGCCGTAGAAGGGCACGCCCGCATCGATAACATCGGGAATTTCCACAGCGAGCTGGTTGACCACGCCACCACCGTAACAGAAACCCACCGCACCCACTTTGCCAGTTGACATAGGATGCGTTTTGAGCAGCTTCGCCGCGGCGATGAAGTCCTGGGTCATTTCGTCGCGATCCCGCTTGGACTGCATCGACCGGCCTTCATCATCGTTGCCCGGGTACCCGCCCAGCGGTGTCAGAGCGTCCGGAGCCAGGGCCAAAAATCCCGCAACCGCGAGCCTCCGGGTGACGTCTTCGATGTACGGGTTCAGACCCCGATTTTCATGCACCACGAGAACTGCTGGGAATTTGTCGCCCTCAGCAGGCCACGCCATTAGCCCCTTCATTTCACCCGCACCCTGGGGTGACCGGTAGGTGATCGTTTTTGTTTGAATCCGCGAATCGGCCGGATCGATTTGCTGCGCCAAAGCATAGTTGGGACTTAAGTTGGACAGCAGAGTTTCAACTGTCAGGCCACCTACGGCAAATGCCGCTAGACGAGTCACGTAATCTCGTCGGGACAGCCTACCGTGTGCAAAATCATCGTACAAATCGAGGACTTCCTGGCTGAATTCATGAGCTTGCTTTCGGTTAGGTCGGTCCATGGTTGTTCCTTTTGAGACAGCTGCTTCGCGTTTTAACACCGCGTCATCTTAACACCGTATCAGCGCGCAAGTTCCGCGCCAAAGCACCACAGAAAAGATGCTGGTCAACTCACGATACTTTGCTATTACAACGGTGTTTGTCCAATAGCACTCGGTAAATCTTCATTCTTTTAGAGAGATCACAGGAAATGCAACCCTCCCAAGATCACAGCACCTCGTTTCCATTATCGTCTGTGCCCAGTCGGGGAGAGCATGATCGCTTATCTGATACGGGTGTGATGCGGATTCTTGGCGAGTGCCCACCACCGAGCGACACGACTGCCCGTGAAGATGTATCAGCGCTGCGGAGCTGTCCCCTCTGTTCGCGTCACGTGCCCGAAGCGTCAACGGTCTGCAGTAACTGTTCATGTTACCTCGGTCCGTCACCGGACTACCTGCGTTCCATGAAGGAGCGAGGGTAAGGTAATAATTTCGTCAGGACGTTCGGGGAATGATTTCGGTTTATTAGCCGTTTGATTCCTGAGCCAACTTTATCAACAGCTCCGCTCCCCGACGCAGCGTCTCGTCACTGGCAGCGAAGCTGATCCGAAAGTGCGTATCCCGCTCACTGAATATGTTGCCTGGGATAATTAACAAACCTTGCGAAATCGCATGTTCGACAAACTTCGCTCCGCCTGCTGTGCCCGGTGCTTTCGGGAATAAGTAAAACGCACCTCCCGGCGAGGTCAGTTCATAGTGGGGAGAGAGCTCACCAACAAGGAAATCTCGTTTGTGGTGGTATTCGTCCACATTTGCCTGCATTGAAACTTCCATCGCGCGCAAGGCACCCCACTGCGCCGGTTGAGGAGAGCAGACGAACGAATATTGCTGGATCTTGAGCATCGTTGAGATCACTTCGGGGGGGCCGTGGACGTAGCCCACACGCCATCCTGTCATCGCGTGCGATTTGCTGAACCCATCGATCACAATGGTGTCGGGATTGTCCGACGCGGGTGAATAGAATTCGCCGTCATAGAAAAATCGACTGTAGATTTCATCAGAAAGCAAGGCGACGTTGTGCGTGGCCGCGAGCTTGGCAACCTCGCGCAAATCCGCCTCGCTAGCCGTCACCCCGGTGGGATTGGCGGGGCTGTTCACCAAAATCATTTTAGTCTTCGACGTGATCGCGGCGGCGATCTTGTCGGGATCGAGCCTGAAATCGGGGTACGAATCCACCATCACGGGCACACCACCGGACAGCCGCACGAGGGCGGGATACATGACAAAGTAAGGATCTAAAAAAATGACTTCGTCACCGGGGTTGACCATCGAGAGCATCGACAAGACCAGCCCACCGCTGGTGCCGCTGCTGATGAACACGTCCCGGTCTTGGCCGGGGTACTGGGCGCGAACCTCTGCTAGGATGGCCTCGCGTAACGGCGCGATCCCTTGGGTGGGTGAGTATGCGTTCCGACCGCCGCGGATCGCCTCGATTGCGGCTTCCTTAATCTCGTTGGGCACGTCAAAATCGGGCTGGCCAATCGATAGGTTGATCGGATCTTCGAGTTTGGCGGCGAGATCAAACACGCGGCGTATCCCGCTACTATCAAACGATTTCGTGCGGTCGGCGATCCAAGGATGCATATTGGCGTGGGGGGAAGCGTGGGGGATTTTGGGCGGAAAAAGAATATTAATATCGACGTCGACACATCTTTGTACAGTGATCTGATTTGAAAATCGTCTTTCTCACCGCCGGGGCCGCGGGCATGTACTGCGGCAGTTGCATGCACGACAACTCGCTCGCCAAGGCGATGCGATCACTCGGCGATGACGTGCTGCTGCAACCGGTCTACACACCGATTCGCACTGACGAACCGGGTATCGCATCGGACCAAGTATTTTTGGGCGGGATCCAGGTCTATCTGCTCCAGCAGTTCCCGTTTCTCCGATGGGTTCCCCGAGGACTGCGGTCGTGGCTCGATCGTCCGGGGATCATCCGCGCAGCGACGCGGAAAGCCGTTGGCACCGATCCGGCAAAGCTCGGTGAGTTGACGCTATCAATGCTGCGTGGCGAGCATGGCAGACAGGCTAGCGAAGTCGAACGGTTGGTCGATTGGCTCGAAACGGAACACCGTCCTGACGCGGTCATCCTCAGTAACCTATTGATCGGCGGCGTCATTCCGTCGATTGCCACTCGATTACCCCACACGAAAATGATTGTCGTGCTGCAAGGTGACGACATTTTTCTCGATCAGCTTCCTCATGACATTCGTAGCGAGGCCATTCGACTGTGCGGCGAGTTAGCCGAGGACGTGGACACGTTCGTGACCTACAGCCGTTTTTATCGTGACAAAATGAGCGACTTGCTCGGCATACCGGTCACGAAGTTCGAGATCCATCCGTTATCGATTGATCTCAAACCGTTTCGTGAGCATGACCCGCCAGCGAAGCTTCCACGTGGAGACGTCCCACCGGCCCCGCCTAAAACTCTCAACGAATTTCGGATCGGCTATTTCGCTCGGATCGCGCCCGAGAAGGGGTTGCATGTGCTCGTTGAGGCGTTCGAGCGTATCTCCAGGGATCCGGAAAATAATCATATCACGCTCCATGCTGCCGGTTGGCTTGGTGATCACCATCGACCGTATTTGGACGCGTTGATCGGCAGGATGGCGGCGGTCAATTTGTCGGAGCGATTTCACTACCACGGCAGTCCTTCGCTGGATGAGAAGGTATCGCTGATGAGAAGTTTCGATCTGCTCAGTGTTCCAGCACCCTACGAAGACCCCAAGGGGCTGTTCTTGCTCGAAGCCATGGCGGCGGGCGTGCCAGTTTTGCAGCCGGCCCACGGGGCGTTTGTCGAGCTGATCGACGCGACAGGCGGTGGTGAGTGCTTTTCCCCGCACGATGCCGGTGATTTAGCGCAGCGGATTGTCGCGTTGAGCCGCAGTGCCGAACGGCTGGTGGAATTTCGAACCGCCGCGCAGCTTCGCTTAGCGCAGAATCACAGCATCGAGTCGGCCGCCGCTCGCATGCACGAAACCTGTATGAGCGGTAAGATGTACTGAAACTAGGTTGTATCTCTCCGACATTGCGAACTTTTGGAAACCCGATGTGCTTTTGGAAACCCGATGTGGTGCCGCCCAAATGCACGCCGCTCGCATACGTATCGGGGCGCCGAACAACCGCTCAGAGTCGAGCAATTTTCGAACCCCCGGCCCGCTCACCACGTAGTCAACTGCCGGGTATCTCGACCACTCTTTCCGTTTTTTGCCGCCAATGTCTACTGAAGTCCAACCGTTTTCGACCCCGGAGACCGTCGATTTTCCATATCGCGCCATCAGCCGTGGAGCAGTCTGGTCGGTCGTGTTCTTCGCGATCGCGCTCATTGGGCTCATTCCGACCTTTGCGCCGCTGCTCGTGCTGGCTATCCCCGGAATGGTTTTTGCCGCTTTTGGGCTGCGCTCGGTTTCTCGATACCCTGACGAATACAGCGGTCATGGGCTGGCGACGTTTGGCCTAGTCGCCTGTGCGGTGTTGTTTCTGGGCGGCCTTGGCCAGAACGTTTATACCTACCTGACGGAAGTCCCCGATGGCTACGAGCGAGTGCAGTTCTATCAGTTGCAAGCCGACACAAAGGGGCCCGACCAGCCGACGACGACGGCATTAGCAATTGACGGCAAGCCCGTGTTTTTGAAAGGGTACATCCACCCGAGTAGTGGCAGCGGAATGTTGCGTCAGTTCATTCTCGTGCCTGACTTAGGGACGTGTTGTTTTGGCGGCCAACCTCGTAGCAGCGACATGATTGAAGTCAAATTACCACCCGGCCAGACTGTGCGTGCGAACATGCTCAAACGCAAGCTGGCGGGAGAATTCCATGTCAATCGCATTGCTCAGAAAAAAGCTGATTTCGAAGAAGCTATTTTCTATCGAATGCAGGTCGACCAGTTCAAATGATTCTATTTCTGCACAAATGATCGCTCACCCCGTTTTCTTTGTCTCGCTCGGAACGTCTCACCTACCATTGGATCGCATGATGCCCACACGTTCATCTGGCGTTTTTCGTAACATGCTTCTCCTGCTTGCGTTCGGCGCCAGCCTAGCGTCGACAAGTCTTGCCGATGAACCCGCCGAAAAACCATCGTCGATTATCGAGCAGCGCCGCGCGATCATGCGAGGCGAAGCGGTGGGACGGACGAAGGTTGAGGAACGCAAAAGCAGCAAGGCTGATCTGGAGAAAGGAGACATTTCGTTCGATGACCTCAAGTTTGACATCGACAAAGACGAAGCGTTTGACCCTAAAAAGTTGACCGATACGCTGCGTTTCCTTAACGGACGGACGGTAAAGCTGAGCGGTTACATCCTACCGAGCACCCTCTTTAAGGAAACAGACATCAACGAGTTCGTCCTCGTTCGGGACAATCAAGAATGCTGTTTCGGCCCCGGTGCGGCATTGTTCGATTGCGTGATGGTTGAAATGGTGCCGGGAAAAACCACGGACTTCGTCACGCGCCCGGTGACCGTCAAAGGCAAATTTGTCTTTGATCCTAAAAAATACCAATACCCAGCCGGAGTCGGCCCGAACGGCGCCAGCCATTTCGCTGTTTTCCGCATTGAAGGTGTGCAAGTTCAATAGCCGCCTTTACCGCTGTGCCGCCGCGAAAACATCAATTGTGTCCGAGACTAGCAGTTCGTCCGGGGGCAGGCTGAACCCGCCGACGGGCACAGTCTGCACGTTGATGTCTTCGATCTCATTAGGACTCTTGCCTGTGCGATCGATGGCGATGGATTGAATCCGCATACGATCCACGGCGACTTCATATCGCACTTCTGGATCGAGCTCCACGCGGACCTCCCGTTCGATCGGATTGCCTGCGTCGTCCCAGGTTTGATAGCGATTGATCCGCGTTTGCCCCGCGCTACGAGGCAGCTTGACCCGCTGACTGCCGCCGGGCGCAATCTTGTATTGCGGCTGCTTGTCGGGATGGCGGACATCGGTGAGCGTAACGAGCAAGGTTTCGTTGTGTGCGTTGATGAATTCCATCTCCACGGGTGGTAATCTCCCCTCATCGACCACGCGTGATTCGATCAACCTCGATTGAGGCTCACTCATCGGCAGAGGTGAACCCAACGGTGCGGACGACCAGGCAGGAGCGGCAACTGAAACCGAAATGCCGCTGTGGTAGTAGCCGCCAAAATACGGCCAGCCGCCGAACCCCGGGCCGCCATAGCCAAAGTGCGGCGCACTGGGGAGCCACGTGCCACTATAAAAGTGGTATCCCGGTGTGGGCTCCAGTGGAGGTAAACCCAACCAGCCGGGCAAATAGGGGCCGAAACCGGGGCCGCTTCCGATCGGGCGCACCCACACGCTCGCGGGTACGAACCGAGGGACAATGGTATCGAGGTCAGCACGTTCGACCGGCCCGCGGCCGCTGCGTGGAAACCGAATGATCCGGTTGAGGGTCTGATTGAAGAACCCCAGATACCGGCCGTCGGGCAAATCGTACTGGCGGGCACGCTGGTAGAAAAACTGCGCACCCGAGTTCTCGCTCACCAGCAACCCCTTACGACTGGCGTCAATCACTCCGGTCACATTGCCAAAAGCGTCAACCATTTCGAGATCCGCCGCCGCTAGCGAAGACGCGCCTAACACCAAAGTGAGCATGGCGATGCACCGCTGTAACGGGAACAGTGTCAGTTTCTTCGACGACATGGGACTACTTTCTATCGAGCTTCCGAACGCATTGACCATCACGCCCCTTCGACTTCCGTATTCCAATTGTAGCGTTTTTTCGCCGCCCGCCATCTCAATTCTTTCACGCCGAAATCGCGGTTCCTCGCGTCGGTCGCGTTGACCCAATTTTCGTTTGCAGTGACAATTGGAAGCGTTCGATTGAGGTGCGTTTTAAAAAGGGGTCTGGCCCTTTGACGGCTCCTGGTGGAGACGGTCAGACCCCTTCTTAGAACACACCCTGACGTTATCACCCACTGAGATTCCATGAGTACTCCTGCTTCAAAAACCGCCGCCGCGTCCGCCCAAGTGCCTGACCTGCAGGGCCGATTTGGTGATTTTGGCGGACGATTCGTTCCTGAAACACTCACCTGCGCTCTCGATGAGCTCGCCGAGCAATACGACCGGGCTAAACGTGACCCCGAATTCCAGCGTGAACTCAGTGGTCTGTTGAAGACATTTGTGGGTCGGCCCAGTCCCCTTTACCACGCCCGCCGGCTGTCCGAGACGGCCGGCGGTGCTCAGATTTGGCTCAAACGCGAGGACCTCAATCACACGGGCGCTCACAAGATCAACAATACGATTGGCCAGGCGCTGCTGACCCTACGGATGGGCAAAACCCGAGTGATCGCCGAGACGGGAGCGGGCCAGCACGGTGTCGCGACCGCGACCGCCTGTGCGCACTTTGGCTTGCCATGTACGGTTTATATGGGCTCCGAAGACATTCGCCGCCAAAAACCGAACGTGTTCAGTATGCAGTTGCTCGGAGCGAAGGTCTCGCCAGTGGAAAGCGGCTCGAAGACGCTTCGGGACGCCGTAAACGAAGCCATGCGGGACTGGATGTCATCGGTTGAAGACACCCATTACATCATCGGCAGTGTGATCGGTCCGCACCCGTTCCCGATGATGGTTCGCGATTTCCAAGCGATCATCGGTCGGGAAACTCGCGAACAGTGTCGTGACACGTTCGAGCGACTGCCTGATTGCCTCGTCGCCTGCGTCGGTGGTGGATCCAATGCGGCCGGAATGTTCTATCCGTTTGTCGAAGACGAATCCGTGCGGATGGTAGGCGTCGAAGCGGGCGGTCGGTCGGAGTCGCCTGGTGATCACGCCTCGCCGCTTTCTTACGGCAACCCTGGCGTTCTGCATGGCAGCTACAGTTACGTGATGCAGGACGAGGACGGCCAGACCTGTAACGTCCATTCGATGAGCGCGGGACTGGATTACCCCGGCGTCGGCCCCGAACACAGTTATTGGAAAGATACCCTGCGGGCTGAGTACGTCGGCTGCCGCGACGATCAGGCGATGAAGGCATTTGAACAACTCGCCCAAAGTGAGGGCATTTTGTGTGCACTCGAAACTGCGCATGCGGTCGCCAAAGCGATTGAAATTGCTGCCGAGATGTCACCCAAGGAGCATCTTGTCGTCTGCTTGTCCGGTCGTGGCGACAAAGATGCCATGGAAATCGCGCGGTTGCGTGGAGAGGAGTGGTAACGATGTCCAACCAAGATCGCACAATCGATCATTATCAAGAGCTGATGACGATCAACGCCACCTCGCATCTCCTGCGAACGGCGCGGACGATTGGACTGTTCGACCAGCTTTCGTCCAGTCAAAAAACACTGCCGGAACTCGCCGAAAAGTTGCACATTCCTGAAGATCGAATGTTGCTCTTGCTCCAGTCGCTGATTTCGGTCGGCATCATTGAGCAGTACCAAGACGATTACGCGCTGTCGGCCACAGCAAGATTACTTTGTCAGTATGACACCGATCTCGGTGACTCCACGTGGGAGCAACTCGCCGATGTCCTGCGGCAGCCGTCAAATCTTTCGCCAGACGATGTACCGGAATCGCAGAAGCAGGTCAACGATCATGCTGCTCGATTGCGGTCGCGGGCCGACGCGGTAGCTGCGACGCAATGGGTACATACACCTGCCGCCATGCAAGCAGCCGAGATCCTAGGATTCGGGCCTGGCGATGATGAACCTGAGGTCACCGCGAAGACGGACGCTCCCACCGACGCAGTGGCTGGCGAGATCCTGCCGGGTTCGGCGCCGACCGAGCCGGTTGAATTGCTCGATCTCGGCTGCGGGGCGGCAGTCTGGTCCTGCGCAATGGCGTTTCGAGAACCCGCGATTCACATCACCGCCATCGATAGCGAAGCGGCCTTGGCCGCGGCCTGCTCCATGGCTGAGTCGATTGGATTGAACGATCGTTTCAACGCGAGAACAGGTGATATGCTCACCACGCCGCTGCCCGCCGATGCGTATGACATGATCCTTATCGCCCAACGACTGCATGCCTACTCGATCAAGCAAATTGACGAAATCCTGGCATCCTGTTTGGCGAGTCTGAAATCCGGCGGACGCCTCGTCGTGATCGACTCGTTCCGCGGACCGCATCGACCGACGCTTTCGGAATCACTCGAAGCCCTCCGTCTGCATGTTCAGTCCGGCGAAGGCCAAGTGCCCGAACTGAAAGCTGCTGAGCAAAGACTGCGTGAGGCGGGCTTTGACAACGTGCAGTTCACATATATCGCCGCCAGCCGGGTTGGGCTGGGGATGATGATTGGAAGCAAGCCGTGAGCGATTCCCTGACACGGGAGCCCTGCCCGAGCCAGCTCAATGAGGTTTGGTCCTGGTGGCGAGACCTGATGCCGGTGGTTCGCCAATGGGCCTATTTTGATCACGCTGCCGTCGCCCCGCTGAGCTTGCCCGCCGCCGAAGCGCTGCACGACTACGCTGACGTTGCGATGAATTGTGGCGACGTGAAATGGCTGGAGTGGTCCGCCACAGTCGAATCACTACGCAGTTTGACGGCAGAGCTGATCCACTGCGAAAAAGATGAAGTCGCTCTGGTTCCCAACACCACCGCTGGAATTAATTTTGTTGCTAATGGCTATCCTTGGCAGAGCGGTGACAATGTGATTTTGCCCGAAGGTGAATTCCCGAGCAATCATTATCCGTGGGTGAACCTGGCCGATCGCGGCGTCGACGTCAAAATCGTGCCACGTCGCGATGGACGCGTCGTGGTCGATGACTTAATCGCTGCGATCGGTGATCAAACCAAATTGATTTCCGTTAGCTGGGTCGGCTATGCCAGCGGGTTTCGAATCGACTTGGTAAACCTGGTTGAGCGGCGCATGAGCGCGGCGTGCTCGTCTTTGTCGACGCGATCCAGGGCATGGGGATGTACCCGCTAGACCTCCGCACCTGCGACGTTGATTTCCTTTCAGCTGATGGCCACAAATGGATGCTCGGTCCCGAAGGCGCAGGCGTGGCAGTGATCCGGCGGCGGCACCTACCGCTGCTGCGCTGCGAGAGCGTGGGCTGGGCCAGCGTTCGCAACGCCCACCTGTTTGCATCCGGTGATTTGGAATTGCGCGAGGACGCTGCCCGGTTTGAAACAGGCTCGGCCAATATGTCCGGATTGATAGCGTTTGCGTCTTCTCTCGAAATTTTTGTTGCGGTGGCACGCTGTCATGGTGACGCGGCGATCAGTGAGCGAGTACTCGAGCGGGCGGCCCGGTTGCACCGATTGATCGTAGAGCGGGGCGGGAAGTTGCTCTTTGAGAACGCGCCATGGGAAACCCACGGCAGCGGTATTGTTACGTTTGAGGTCGACGGCGAGTCTCCTGCGGAGTTCCGCACTCGCGCACTTCAAAACGGGGTCGTCGTCAGTTGCCGGGGCGGGGGGGTGCGGGCCAGCGTTCATGTTTACAATGACGACGCCGACCTGCTGCGGTTGGCCGATTTGATTTCTAGTTCCACGTAATTGCGAAGGCTATCTTCTCTTGCCCGATTCCTCTATTGCTGAAACCCCTCACGGCGACGGCAAACTCTCACACCGCGTCGCGGTCTACACGGGATCGTTCGACCCCGTCACCTCGGGACACCTGCACATTATCGAGCGCGCTTCCAAAATCTTTGAGACGCTGATTGTCGGCATCGGTATCAACGCCGACAAACGACCGCTCTTTGACATTGGTGAACGAGTAGAATTGGTCTCGGAGGTCACGCATGACCTACCCAACGTCCGCGTGGAAACGTTCGATACGCTAGCGGTCGATTTTGTACGTTCCCTCGGATCGGGAGTCATGGTCCGCGGTATCCGCCCCCTCACCGACATCGCGGGCGAGTTCACCATGTTGATGGCCAACCGACAACTCGACCCCGCGATCGAAACGGTTTTCCTGATGGCCGACGAGCGATTTGCTCACGTCAGCAGCTCGCTGCTCAAACAGATCGCCATGATCAGTGATGACGACGACCACCTCGCCAAATTTGTGCCGCGAGCGGTAGTCGCAGCCATTCGCACAAAATTGCGAAATCCTTCGTGCCAATGAACTCTGGCGATAAGCGACAGCGAAACAATAAAACGCGTCAAATGACAGGCGTGGCGGTGTAGTTTAATCGTGGTAAGAAGTCAGAGAATGCAATCGGCATACTTTGCCTGAACGCTTCGGTGGCTGTGCGTTTCAGTTCGTACGCACGCTCGATTACATGAACGGTCGTGCTCAGCCCGGTTTTCGTTTGTGTCTTGCGAATCAAGTCGGCTGCAAATTGGACCGTACGCATCATCAAGCCGGTACAGGTGCGGCCTACTTGTGAGAAAAAGCGACGTTCAATTGGATTATACTTGCTGCAATAAGGTGGATAGTGTGCCACTTGGATCGGCAGGCCGATTCGAGTGGCTAGTTCCGAAAGGTCTTGTTTGAATATCCAATAGCGTGAACTGTTGCTGCCTCCAGCATCGCACAGCCAAAGTATCTTTTTGGCCGTGCGGTAGTGGAACCTTCCGATACGACGCCAATACCACCAGAAACTATCGCACGCGAATTGGCTTGTATCGTGGCTCAGTCCCAAATTGACGTGTCCATGGTTGCGAGCAGGGTCGTAAATTCCATGGGGAATCAAAACACCATCGGACCAACTCGGGTAATCGTGATCGAATGCTGACATCGGAGCGTTGCAGTACGCGCGTCCTTTACGGTACATCGTCCCGAGGTGCTCTTTCGCCTTCGTATCGATTGAAAAAATGGGGTCGCCCGACTCGGTGTACTGGCTGCGTAGCAAGTCGATATGCCGGAATTGATGCTCGCGATCAGGACTGCGGCCACCAGCGATATCCTTTCGGATTTTGCGTCGCCGGATATCATTTTCTATCATCCAGTGGGCAACCGTCGGACCACTGATGGGCAGGTTGTCTTCACGAAGGTTTTCGGCAATCGCTTGTGGCGAGAGATGGGTCCACACCAAGTCAGGTTCGTCTGGGCTGCCAGCGACATGCACATCGACAGCCTCAACAAGTTTGTCTTCGATTTCCGGACTTTCTTCCAATCTTGGCTTTCGACCGCCACCTTCGGCACGCTGTCGATCGCCCAGTTCGTCATTGGGAAGGGAATCCAGTTCGCTTGCACCATGGCGGATCGCGTGTTCAGAGCAACCTAACAGATTGGCAATATAATGTTGCCCTCCGCGCCCGAGTTTCTCGGACTCAATGGCCGCATAACGTCGCCGATCTTTCTCGGAAAGACTTCCAAAGACATTTCTCATCCGCTGTTCGGTCTGCGCGGAATAAGGGGACTCGAATTGAAACGCCATCGCTCTGCACCTCCGTGAGTGGACAAAAGACGGTGCCTCCCACCGCCATCACAACAGCCATTGTACGCTATTCCGTGCGACTTATTCATTCGCTGTCGCTAAAAACCCGTTCGTAATCATAGTCGACCGACGGCTCCGCCCGTCGTGAGGCTCCCCACCGCCACTTCCCCAACCAGCCCCTCGATCCGTCGGTTCAGGTGATCTCGCTTCGCTGGGGTCAATTGGTGCCGCAAGTGGAAAAGCGGGTGTCCCCCTTTTCCCTTCTTAGTCATAGTCGACCGACGGCTCCGCCCGTCGTGAGGCTCCCCACCGCCGCTTCCTCAACCAGCCCGTCGATCCGTCGGTACAGGTGATCTCGCTTCGCTGGGGTCAATTGGTGCCGCAAGTGGGAGAGGTGCTGTACCCTCCTCGCCCGTCTTTGCCTCATTTTGTGCGGCGGTGAAGGTAAACGTGAGGGAATCAGCAAAAGACGGCTTCGCCGCAACGTCGCTTAGCGTTCCGAGCGGTTTGCGTTCCCTAAGCAACAACGGGCCACCCAAGTTCATTTCCCTGTCAATCAACAAGGAAAACACGTGCAAAGGGGCCGGTGCAACGAAGAGATCGATGGCATGCATTATTTTCGCCGATTTGCTTGATTGGGGGGTTTCCGTATACCTTCACCATTTGTATAGTGTGTAAGCGTGACTCGGATTTTACAATTCTTGACAACGAGCCCTCAAACAATCGCACGCTTGTGTGAGGACGATCGCACGAGGGGACATTTCAATGACACAGATCAGATTGGCGGCCCTGTCTACCGTTCTAGCAGGAGCATCGAACTTCTTTGCAACCGCAGGGTTCATGACGCACAGCATCCAGAACGCAGTTGTTAGAATGAGGGTAGCGCTAACGCTCCCGATATTTGCCTGCTGTCTAGTCTTCGGGCCATTATTCTCCTTCGCAGGAGTTATCACCCCTAACAACAACGCTGCACGGGCGCTAGCGGGTTGGAATCTCCAGAACAACACCGGCGCTGAGGCGACCGACTTTCATCTGGAGATTGTATCTGTGCCTGACCCGAACGGTAACGTAGAGCCGCTTACAGTAAGTGGTCTCATTAGTGGTGGAAATTTACACATACCAACCCTGCCTGTACCTGGAGAAGGCACTGGCAAACTTACGATCGATTTTGCTGGAGGAAAAGTTGCTGATGGAGATTCTGAATTTCTCGGTGTTTCTTTGAAGCAAAAGACGAACACCATACGAATTTCAAGCGCGTATTGGACACCTGCTGGAGCAGGTGCCGGTGACGTGCCAATACCCGGCTTCCTAGTTGAGAACGACCCAGAGTACACAATTTTTAACGACTTCGATACCGCTATCGGCATTCGTGGATTGCAATTTCTCCTCAACGCCCCTGAGATGCCGATAGATAGCCTTCTTTCTGGCTCAATGTTAGGTTTTGTGCCCATGTTAGCGGACGACATTGTATTGCAGCCGCACAGTTATATGCTGTTGCATGTGCCAGGGGATTTGGATCCTGGCAATTTCCTGTATGCACGGGGAACAATATTTGACGCCAATTTCACGTCGGAGACAGGGGCTTTTGTGCATGGACACCAAGCTCCGGTTCCCGAACCAACCTCCTTTGCCATCTTCGGCTTCGGTGCGTTAGTGCTAGTAGCCGGACGTCGCCGGTCAAAGAGGGCAGCCTCATCGCGATATTCAAACATTGGCGCCGCGCAAGGGTGGGGCGCCGCGCAAGGGTGACGGAGGTCGTTTCTCGGCGATTCTCTTGTTGCCGATTCGTGGGAAACAGCATTCCCAGAGCGTGAAATCGATCAAACAGAAAGGCGCCAATGCTTCCTCCCCCAACAAATCCAGTAATCAGAAGCAAGAACAAGACAGATCGCCTTACACGGAATGAATGACTGCGAAACCAAGTGCCCGACATGGTGCCTAACGAAAAAAGTCGGTCACGGGCGGTGGCGATGAAAACAATGCCACCTGCCCGCGACCGACATTCGCGTTTGATCGTGGCGAGAACGTCACGACCGACCACTCTCTCTCGAATCGTTAGCTGTTATCGCGTTTTCGATTCGATTGGTGATTGTTGTCTTTCTGCTTCGGCTGACGAGCAATTTTGACGGTCTCGTCGTTGGCCGAAACCTGTAATGCGAGCGTCGCCTTCTTGCCGCTGACACTTCCCGTTCGCGTAATGACGTTGACGTCATCGCCCTCGGAAAGATTCAGCTTCGACAACTGCTTCTTCGGGCCAAAGTGAACCGTCTTACTGCCGTTGTCCGTCTTGATCTTGCCGATCAAGAAGATGCCATCACCACGCTTCGACTTCGCCTCGCTGAGGCGTGTCAATTCTCCCTTGACGCGGTTGAGCATCGGACGCTTGGTCAACTTGTGAGTAACCGATTGGCCATTGGAAGCAACACGAGAGGCGAGCAGCTTGAGCTGCCCGTCCTTGCGCATCAACACGCCTTCGACCGAAACTTGGTCACCGTTGCTCAGGTTCAATTTCGACAACTTGTCCTGAGGTCCCAGGCAAACTTCCGCCTTTCGGCCCTGCGAGTTTTTAATCTGCGCTACCACGCGTTTATTGTTTCCATCGGACGACTTCTCAGTCTTCATCTGGACGATCTCGCCTTGAATCCGTGCACGTCGTGGGCCTTCGTTGGCGGATTGCTGGCTTCCGTTCTGCGAACGCTGGCGACTACTCTCGCGGGCTTGCTGGTAATCGTAATAGTAGATGGTTTCCCACCCGTCGTACCAACCATCATTGTTGTAGTCGACCGCGATATTGACCCATCCCACCGGTACAACGTGAGCGTGATCATCGTGCGATTGCTGGCCGTTATGAGCACCCGACTGTGAGTCTTTCGAGTTGGACTTTGTCGATTTTGCCTGCTGCGAACTCTTCGATTTCGAGTTCTTCGCAGCGCGGTCTGAGTTCTGATCGCTTGGTCGGTCAGAATCCCCGCCAGAACCCCAGTCGGCCTGGGATTGACGCTGGCCCTGCCTGTCCTGCCGACGACTGTCGTTCTGGTTGGAATCGTCGGCCGAAACTGGCAAGCCGCACATGGCACCGATTGCAAGTGAGAAAAGCGTGTATTTAAAATTTCGAATAGTCATAATTGTGTCTGTCCTATCTTGAAATGCGTAAAAAGTTGAAACATGTGTCGGAGGTCGAATTGCCTCGTCCCAGACGACATGTAGGCCGTAAGGTGGGTTCAAAGAAGTCTGCGAGACCGACTCACCATTTCCCAGGGAGCGGCGGGTCAGCGCGGAAGCCCCTCTGAACGCCCCTACTACTTAGTTGTTACCGGCCTGATCGTTAGAACCGCTCGACCGGCGTTGACGGCGGTCAATTTGGACTTGATTGCCGTCATGGCTTAGGGACTGCGCCAACACGACCTTGCGATCGTTGATCTTGCTCATGGGACCACGAACGGTCACCTTGTCGCCCTGATTCAAGTCAGCGTCCAACTTGCTGGATGGACCCAAGTCGACCACTTGGCGTCTACCGGCATCGGTGCTGAGAAGCAAGATCTTGTGCTTCTGACCACGACTGTTGACCGAGCGAATCCCATCCACTTGGCCAGTGAATTTGCGTCGATTGCGGTCGATCTTGGTCGAGTTATTGTTGGCTTGCAGTTGCTGAGCAACCAACAACTTCTTATCGCCCACCTGGGTGACAGGGCCGCGGACCGAGATCTGATCGCCTTCTCGGAGATCGAAATCGTTCAAGTTGTTGGCGGGACCAAGGTCAACGTACAGCTTTTGCCCGCCGTCCTTTTCGATCTGAACAAGAGAATTCTTCGTGTCTTTCACCGACACCTTTTTCACGCGAACAACTTCACCGCTGATGCGTTGCTCTTTGCCTTCCTTGGACGACTGGTCTTTCGCTTTCTGCTCATTCTCGTCGGTGCTTCCGACATCGTTGAGCGAATAGTAGTCGTAGTCCTCGAACAGCCCGTCGCCATCCCAATCGGTGTACACCGAGTAGGCGTCATAGTAGCTGTCGTTGTCAAAATCGAAGTAGCGATAGTTGTAGTCATACAACCCGTCATTGTTGATGTCGCTGTAGTACGTGTACCCGTCGTCGTAGTAGTCGTAAAACCAATCGTCGGTGTCGTACAGGCCATCGTACCCGTAGAGATCGCTGTAGTCGTCTCCACTCTCGTCGACGTTCGGGTCATCGTAGTCGTAGTCGTAGTCGTAGTCGTACCCGTACGTATCGTCGGAGTACGCATCATACGTTCCGGAATTCCCCTCGTAGTCATAGTTATAGACGTATCCATCGTCGTCGTAATCGCCATAGGTGGCGTCATACGCTTCGGAGTTTCCGTCGTAGTCGTAGTCGTAGTCGTAGTCGTAGTCGTAGTCGTAGTCGTAGTCGTAGTCGTAGTCGTAGTCGTTATCACGGTAGAGGGAATTCCCCCAATCGTTGTCGCCGTCAACTCCGGTTTCGCTGGACAGGTCATAGGTTTCGTTGTCAATCACACCGATCGATTCATCCGTCGGGTTGTAGTCATTGCCATCGAACCACTCGGTCACGTCGTACCACGCATCATCTTCGTAGTACGGCGTGTTAGTTTCCCACTCATCGGCCCGTAACGTCTGTGGATTGCCGAGCAGGCAGCACGCCGCCAAGGCCATCGTGGATAGGGGAAAGATTTTTCGTCGTGTCATCGTTGTTCTCCTCAAGATGAGTTTCAAACAGCGGAGACGCATTGACTTGGCGATCTCCGCGCCAACTGAACATAGGCGCTGCCGCGCCGCTCGCGACAACGTCGTCGGCTGCAGAGAATAGTTTGCAATCGTGGTGCCAAACGTGAATCATGCGAGTCACGAGCTGCCGATCGCCGGGGCTAGCACGTCCGAATCCAGATCGCTGCGATGAAGTCTGACTCGTCCTACTGTTGCCCTATCCAATATGCTGGCGGTACGAACTCAAGGAAAAGGTTGGTTGAGAAAATAGTCGATTTGCATGGTGGTGGGTGACGAGCGGGCGCGTTGTTCGCTGACGAAACATGGGGGGAATGCCCATGTTGAGACCCGGGTTTATGGCGTTTTAGAACGTCAACTTTTCCATCGTAACCACAATGTTTAGCATCGTGAGAACAAGTTGCGTTGTAGTAGACGAGGCAACAAATTCGGTCTGCCGGCGATGTGTCATCTGTGAGGTGACAGGCATCAGGCGCCAGCATTTGACAAGTCATCAACGAGTGATTCTTGAATCGAATGACAATTACGATTCCGACGCATTCCTGAGAAAACGATCAGGGATACCGCTCCGGTCGCGCTGTCACACAACAATTCCCTCGATAAGGTGATCACTCGAATTCCGCAGCCGGAGAACCTTAACTTGCGGTCTGGGTCGCAGTACTTTGTATTACAAAGTTGCACTGTGCTTGCGAATTGAATTTGCAAGTCGAAGAGTATTCGGTCACTTCTTTGGCAGTATCGTTGGAACTTCGAGAAGCACTCAAGCAGATCGCCGACATTCGGCAGCAGATGGCACGTAGCGAAGTGTTTCGTGGCTATCGCTCGTTCACGGTTGCTTTGTCGGGGGTGCTGGGGTTGGCCGCTGCAATCCTGCAAACTCAGTGGGTGGCTTCGCCGGCGACCGATTTAACTCGCTATCTGGCTCTCTGGTTGGGCGTCGCACTGCTATTTTGACGCGGGTAATTTAAAGAGCGTCTACCGCGCCGGGTTCAACCGACCGTACCGCGAGGATCCTCCACCACGTCGTGATCTTTTGACACGAAAGGCTTTCTTGACCACGACGAGTCTGATCGCCACCCGCGGCTGTCACAATCGATGTGGCTTCTGTTATCTGTCCACCAATGGTCTGCACATGCCGTACTCGATGCGCGACGTAAACCAGATTGCAAGCGAGTTTCAGCGCGATGATCAGCCCTATGCGGTGTTCACCGATAACAACTTAGGCTCGAACCCCGAATACCTGCGTCGATTGTGTCAGGAACTTCGACCGCTTGAAAAAATTTGGAGTGCGGCGGTCACTATCGACATCACCGATGACCCATCACTGGTTCGCGAAATGGCTTTGGCGGGGTGCACGGGTGTGTTCATCGGGTTCGAGTCGCTGCAGAACGAAAATATTATTGACGCCAAGAAAAAGAGGCTCATCCGACCGAAGGGTGCGCCGGAGGTTTTCAAGGCATGGCTCAAGCGTCCAATGATAATTTGTGCGAGTTGTCGCTGGACCTTATACTGGGTCTGCCGGGAGAAACGGAATCAAGCTCGAATGGCGTGGACTTAAGGCGGATCTCGCGTGAAACAATTTTGAGCTAGCGAAGAACGGCATCCTTGTTGCATCGTGGTTTTTCTTCAAAAAAATCTCAACACAGCAAGGATGCCGTCGATGATTCTGCCACCTCGTGGAACCCCTGTCGATACCAATCGCAGAGCCGAATTGCGTCGGGCCCTCAATCCACAGGAGGTGGTCCAGCGGATTGACAATTTGATCCAACTCGATCAAGTCCGGCTAACCGAAATCTTCAGTGACGACGATGTCCATCAGCTATGTGATGAACTTGAAATCAAGTTCCGTGAGCGGGAGTTCACCCCGGCGATCACACTCGGCGTGTTCGTTTCGCAGTGCCTCAGTCGCGGAGATGCCTGTTCGACCGTCCTCACGAAGTTCAATCGTGAGCGAAAACGGCGAGGCCAGTCGCCCTGCTGCGAAGATGCTTCGGCCTACTGCAAGGCGAGGGCAAAGCTCACCGTTGAACTGATCGATCGACTTGGCAAACGCATTGTCGATTTACTTCGCGGGAAAGCCCCTACGCAGGGGAAATGGCACGGGCTAAATGTCTACTTGGTCGATGGTTTGGTATTTCGCGCACCTGATACGCAGGCCAATCAAGAGGTCTATCCTCAGCCTTCGACTCAAAAAGAAGGGCTTGGCTTTCCTCAAGTGCGCTGCGTGGTGACGACTTGCTTGGCGACCGGCTGCATTGTCAATTACAACACCGCAGCAATGAAGGGAAAACTGACCGGCGAGGTTAGCCTTTTCCGCGAAAAACACGGTGACTTCGTAGCCGGCGATATCGTCGTCGCGGATAGCAACTTCGAATCGTTCTATGATTCGGTGCTACTGAATCGCCGAGGTGTTGAACTGGTTTGCGGGATCAAGGGCTGTCGCAATTCACCCTTTGAGGGAGTCTGCGAAGTGCTCGACGAGAAGACGATTACGTTGAAGAAACCGAAGAATAACAAAAATCGATTTACACCCGAGCAGTGGCAGCAATTACCTGAATCCATCCAGTATCGCTGCATTCGATACCGACTGACAGGTCGCACCGAAGAGCTTACGATTGTTACCACACTGGTTGACTCAAAGCGTTTCAGCGCTGACGAAATCGCAGAACTCTATGGTCTGAGATGGGACGTTGAAACGGACATTGCTTGCTGGAAGACCACGATGGGATTTTGTGATCTACGCTGCCATACTCCCGAAAACCTTGACCGCGAAATAGCGGTCGGAGTGCTGGCTTATAACTTGGTACGCTCACTGACCAACGACGCTGCTGCGGTCCTGGAAATACATCCGCGTGAAGTCAGCTTTTCTCGTTCACGCGATGCTTGGATATACTTTAGCGACGAACTTGAAACGTCCGACGATCTGATGTGGATCGTTCTGTCGGCAACTTCCCGGCTGGTCCGAGATCGACCCGGTCGCGAAGAGCCTCGCGAGCTCAAACGCCGAAATCAATCAAAATATCCCAAGATGAAAAAACCTCGCCCCAGCCGAGCCAAGCGGATCACGGTCGAGCCCGTGAAACCGGCAGAAAAGCCCTAAGTCCACGCCATTCGAATCAAGCTCTGCAGAGGTGCAACTTGACAAGGGATATCCGGGTCGACGGTGCGCCAACGGTGCCGACGGTTCTCGGCGAGTTTCGATTCGCCGAGGACGCTTTTATTAAACAAATCATTGGACACTTGAGTTATGGAGTGCCGGGATAAAACCGGTTTGGAATCGAGAATGAAAGTTTCTTACGAGGAAGGTCTAACCAACTACTTCGGCCTCCGGCGGAGGTGCGACGAAGGTAACAACGTCGTGCTGAGCGTCCGTGCAGGGGGAAGCGTAGGCCAGCTAATTGAGCTCCGAAATCAGGTCTTCCATGTGCCGACCGTGTCATATGCGTCGGGAAGGCAACACCAGCTACACCGCTTTGGTAAGGGTAGTCTGGACATGGCGGAGTCGAAGAACCTGTGCATGCGTGGAAAATTCCAAACGCGAGAACCGGGAAGTCCCATTTGCCCCTGGGGTCAAGTCGTGATGACTCACTGCCAGGGCGACCAGCGAACCTCTATGAGCGCAATTCTGGTATGAACGCGGATGGGATGGCAGATGAGGCCGTAGTACCGTCGACGCGGGTGAACAAAGCTGCGACCGCAGTGGCGGAATCCGCCGAGGAAAGGGACCTCACTGAAGGGAAGTATTGCCGGATTGGCGTCGATGCTTCGGACTCTGAGCCGGAACAAGTATCAATTGGAGCGTCACGGGAAATCACGACGGGTAGCGTCACAGTGTGTCGCGATCGTTTGACCCAACGGAGGAGCCGTATGAGTCAAGGCTCACGTACGGATCTGTGCGGGGGGCGGCTGGCAACAGCCGTCCCTACCGCGATCCTCAGAAAACCTCCAGTCACCATCGCGCACGCTTCGGTCGGATGAGCCGAAAAAGAGTCCGCGAACCGACGACTACGCGCGACGCGTTGAAGTGCTTCACCGCAACGGAATTCAAGTCAATGTAAGTTTCGTTTTGGGATTCGATCACGACCGCGATGATGTTTTTGAAACGACTGTCCAATGGATTGAAGAGAACCGACTAGAGTGCGCGACGTTTCACATCCTGACGCCTTATCCCGGCACCCCATTGTTTCGCAAACTGGAATCTGAGGGTCGATTGCTACACACTAACTGGAGCAAGTACGACACGGCGAACGTCGTATTTCGTCCCAATCACTTGACTCCTGAACAGCTCGCGGAGGGCTACGAATGGTGTTATCGACGTCTGTTCTCTAACGCTTCGATTTGGCGTCGCCGGCCGCGGGATTGGAAGGCGGTACCGGCGTACCTAGCCATGTCGTATTTGTACAAACGGTCCAATCGAATCTGGCACCTGCTGATTAAGCACCAAATAACTTCACGATCCTGGCGACCTTTGGTCGAGTTGACAAGGCGAAGACACCTTCGGTTTCGCCGTCGTCTGGCCAAACAAGAGATGGTCGATGTAGGGCTCAGCAGCACTGTCGTTTCCGCAGGCGTATAACCAAGGGCTGTTTCCCAACACAGCGGCGTAGCGATCCCCGGTCAGTGAAACTGGAGCAACGCGGACCATTGCTAGCAACCCCGAAGTCGGCCGCGAATGGCACGTAGTTATCTGTAAGTCTTATGACTGAAACGACATGGGGGACAATTGCCTCACTTCGTGAGTTGGCCGAAGCGATATGGGCGTACATGGGCAGATGAGCCACTTTTAATGCCGCATATTCGGAACATTTAGAATTTTTCAATGAGTTGAAGAGCGTGGTGCATCCACCGCACGATCTTCAGAACTGGGGAATGCGTCGATTGCGGACATCCGTCGTTTTGGGTCGGAAAACCGAGAAAGAGCCAGCAACCACACAACCTGAAAGGTGTGGCGTTTTATCCCCGTTCTCTATATTAGATGCCGCGTCAGGAACGCCGTGACGATGTTAAGCCTTGAGCGAATCAGCCTACAAATCGTCGCACTTCTGTTGGTCACACAAGCATCGGCTCTTGCTCAAGAATTTTCCCGCAGGCCGCCTGGGATCCCACTTGTGGGATCTAAGCGTCAGGGCGGCACAGAAGTAGACGATGAGATCGAAACTGACCGTGATTCATTTACACCGGCAACCGGTGTCGTCGGGCGTGGGCATCTCGTTCTCGAATCGGCCTATACATTTATCGACAACCGTGGCGTGCCTGAGACGCACAGTTTGCCAGAACTCGTTGCCCGGTACGGGATTAGTGACAACGTTGAATTGCGATTTGGGTACAACTACGAAGTCGGTGGTGGCGGAAATCCCGTCTCTGGAAATATTCCCGACGATACGGAAGGGTCGACAGAACTGGAACGTGAAGCCAACATCCTTTACGGCACAAAGGTGTGGTTGACCGAACAAACGCAATGGTTGCCGACCAGTTCGATCATTGTTCAGGGATTTACCCCCGTCCGTGGTGAGAGCACCGCCACTCTGCTTTCCACCACCTATGTCTTTGGATGGCAACTGAATAATGACGGGGAGTGGGACTCAGCAATACGCTATGGCACTGGCTCCTTTGAAGAGGATCGCTTCAATACTTGGTCCCCGTCAACGGTCATTAAAATTCCAGTCGGTGAAAAGTGGAAGATTCATGCGGAATATTTCAGTGTCACGACTTCAGGACGTGAGACCGAAATCAGTCAACATTTCTTAAGTCCAGGCGCACATTACTTGATCACACGCAATCTTGAGATTGGGCTTCGTGTGGGTTGGGGGCTCAACGAACAATCCCCCAACTTCTTCAGCAACGTCGGAGGCGGGATTCGCTTTTAACCCAATGTTCAGAATTGATCATGATCTTGATGAGAACGGGCTCGCCATCGTGGACTTCGTATCGCTTGGATGTTGAAGCCGACGGAGATACACCGGTTGCTCCGACCAGAGGCCGCCGTCGCTGTCAAATAGATTTCAGTGATAACCAAGTTCGCTTTGACCTATACCGGAGTATCGCCAATGGCTATGTCGCCAATGGCTCGGCATGAGAGCGAGAAGATGGTGCAGACTCTTACCATGGGATAGCCAAGTCCAGGCCGCTGACGCGACGGTTGCGGATATTCGACCTGGTTAATCTGCGTATCTGGCATCGTGACAGTCGTCCCCTTAAAGAGATAGGCACGGCGACCATGCCACCTGAAATTGGCGTGGCCAATGGATTTGCCACGAGCGTGCTGAGTCACTAGCGTGCGGAGTCGATGCACTGGGTTTCGATGTCGTGATTGACGACAATACAGCTGCATCTGCACAAGAGTCTGGAGGGCGAATTTCACAGCCATGCGGGCGCTACGTAGCTATTCTCCTCCAGCGGGACGCTCACCGAACGTCGTGCAGTTCTACTTTGAAATGGAGCGTTGAGTTGGGCGGAATCGCGCCGGGCATGCCCATGGCGCCGTACCCCAGTTCAGGGGGTACCTCCAACTCGATCATGCCTCCCTCGCCTACCAGTTGCATGCCCTCAGTCCATCCCGGCACCACATTTTCCAAGTTAAAGTCAGTTGATTCGCGCCGGTTGTAGGAATTATCAAATTCTGCACCGTTGTCGAGCCAGCCGACATAGTCCACCGTGACGAAACTCCGACGTGAGGGCTTCTCGCCACTTCCCCGGCGCAGGACGCGGTACTTCAGTCCCGAGTCCGTCGTCGTGAATTCTTTCGGCGCATCGGCGTCTTCCGGCCCCGGCACGCTACCGCGTGAGAGCGGGGAACAACCAACCGTGAATGCCAGTAGCAAGAGGAGGGTTCGAGAGAGCATTTTTTTTGAATGAAGAATAATGAGAAGGGGCGATGCTGTTATGAACTGGCGCTACGATAGCTGCGGAGGGCTTGCCGGAATACCCAGCGACTTGCCAGCACACTCAGTACAGTGGCAACCAGCATCCAGACAATCAGCCACCGATCTGCGTCACTTTGCGGTGACACCGGACGAGCGAGCAACCGAGCGGGAACATTGACCACTAGTAACACGGGAATCACAAACGTGAAGAACCCGTACAGCGGTGTCCCCCAACCACGATTATAGATTTCCATTGGATAGCGGCTGAAGTTCGTGATGTAAAACCAAAAATTGTAGAGTGTCTGGTTTCGGCCTAACCAAATACTCGTCGCCGATAGGCAAATCATCAGGCTGTACATGATCGCGACGCCACATCCACAAAATAAGATATAGAGCACGACCGATAACGCAGTCGGGACATACGGATCGACCTCGCGATGCGCCAGGCGCAGAGCGCAACGACCGCGATCACCATCCCAGCAGCGAAATTCGCCAGTGAACTCCAACTCACGCGGCGAAATGAAATCAGGAACTGGGTATCGATTGGCTTTAGCAACGCGAAGTCCAAACCACCGGTGCGAATCAATTCGCTGAATTCCTCCGCATTGGGCATGAAGAATGCCTGAACCAGGGAGTTAATGAACCATGTCGTGGCCAGAAACAAAAAGAACTTTTCACGATCCCACCCGGTATCGGCACCAATCGATTGCGTGTGTTCAAAAATAATCAGATAGAAACCGACATTCATCAACGTCCAACCAAGTGAACTTAAACACTCAATGATGAAATTCGTACGGAACCTCATGTCCCGCACCAAACTATTCTGGGCGAATGTCAAAAACACGCGTCGATAGCGATTCAGTTCTGCGAACATCTCGTTCAGCCTCCATACCCGCTGTAACGTGCTACCCCGCGATTGAACGCGACCCGGCACACGACCATAAAGAACACCAACCAGGCCAATTCGATGGCCAATTCCATCGGCAGATTCTCCGGCGGAATCTTTCCCAGGAATACCGCTGCGGGGAAATACGCCAGATATTTCAGAGGCAGGAAGTTGACAAACGGCTCAATCGAATCGGGTAGCAGTGTCAGAGGGAACATATGTCCTGACAAAAAGAAACTAAACAACATGTACAAGAATAATAACGACGAGACCTCTAGAAACCAAAAACCGATCATCCCAATTGCCGCTTCCAGGAAGAAGCCGATCCCAAACCCCATGAGGAGAGAAGCAACGAACGCGAAGAATAGATGCGGCGGCGGAAAACCATCCACGAAAAAGTCGCGGCACAGGTAAAACACGAGTGCGAACGGAGCGATCGCGACGGCGTAATACGCGACTTTGTGCGCGATCCGATTAATCAAAAGAAATCCGATCAAATCGATGGGCTGGATCAAATACCGTTTGATCTCACCCTCACGAATCTGGAGTGCGATCCCTGACGCGAGGTTGGGCATGCTCGAAAACGCCCGAGCGACCATGGTGATCAAGAAGTACGCGACCATGTCCTGAAAACCAAAACCACCGATCTGTGTTGGGCCGCCGGCGTCCCCCGAACTCCCGCCCGCGCTCACCTCTCCGGATTGTTTGATGGAATCAAAGATCGCCCACCACAAGAAAATCTGCGTGATAATCGGCAGGAATCGCATTAATGTGCCGAGAGCGAAATCGCCACGATACGCCAAACGCTCCGAAAACGCAGTTTTGAAAACCATCCACCACGTCTGCACTCGTCCTATCCAACCGATCGGGGCGAGGTGTGAATGTGGGGTGGAGGTGGTAGACATGCGAGTGACGAAAGAGAGGGAGATTCGGTCAAGCTCAAAGCGTTGGATGCATTGTCGTTACCAGGCTCCTGCCGGGTAACGCGCTGCACCGCAGGCTCTGTCTGCCTTTTCATATTCGTAGGAGGCGGAGCCTCCAAGCCAGTGCGTTCCCAGCTGGGAGCCTGGGAACAAGAATTTCTACAGACTCACAGTTTGTCCGGATCGGGCACTCTCGTAAATCGCACAGATCAACTCGACGCTGCGGCGGCCTTCCAACCCATTGATCAGAGGCTCACGATCTTGTTCAATTGCTTCGAGAAAATCGTTGAAAACCTCGGTGTGTCCGTGATGACCGATGGCGGCAGGATCCGCTGCACCGCCGCCGGTTTTCGTTCGGCCAGCCATGGTTTCGCGAATGGTCGCGTCTTCCGCCGTCTCGTCTTTGAACGTCCACTGTTTCAGATCTTCCTCCTCGAGCACAGCACTACCCAGGCTGCCAGCAATCTCGACCCGTTTGAGTGCCCCGGGGAATGCGGTTGTGGTGGCTTCGATGACGCCCAACGCACCGTTTTGAAATTGCACGTTGGCCACGACAACGTCTTCGACTTCGATTCGCTCATGGGTCATCGTCCCCATCATGGCCGACACACTCTTGGCGGGGCCCATCAGCCACAACAGCAGATCGACGCTGTGAATGGCTTGATTCATCAGTGCTCCGCCACCATCGAGCGCCCACGTACCACGCCACGCACCACTGTCATAATACTCTTGGCTGCGAAACCATTTGACGTAGGTATCACCCAGCGTGATCTTGCCAAACCGTCCCTCGTCAACGGCGGCTTTCAGAAGCTGCGAGGAGCGATGGAAGCGACTTTGGAACGTGACGGCGAGCTTCACGTTGGCGTGCTTGCAAGCAGCGATAATTTGATCGCATTTTTCAGGAGTCACTTCCAGCGGCTTTTCAACGATCACGTGCTTGCCCGCCTTCGCCGCTGCGAGAGCCGGTTCCAAGTGCGCACCGCTGGGCGTGCAGATCGCGACGGCGTCAATATTGGGATCGGCCAGCATTTCATCGAGACTCGCATAGGCGAGGCACGAATTCGTTTCAGCAAATGTTTGGGCTCGCTCGTGGCTGCGGTTGTAGCAACCGATGAGCCTGCCGTTGGCCGAATCGCCGATGGCTTTGGCATGAAAGTTGGAGATCATGCCCACACCGACGATTCCGATTCCGATACTCATGTGATCTTCTGCTGGTGGAGGGAAAGTGCTTCCGAGAGCTGAACTAGCCGAATTTTGTCGATCAGGATACGTTTTCAGCTAGCCCACCGCCACCGCCGCTTCCCACTCCAGGCTGCCTGCCGTGTCTCCTGCCGCGAAAACTGCTTCGAAATCCGCAAGCAAAGCTCGAAAAACAAAGCCAAAAACAGCAAAAACTCAGCTGCGGTCGCTTCACGACGTGCCAGCTGTCTTGGATACTGCGGCGGACATCGGCGCGGCAGTGGAGCGATCACGCCGTGACACACCGCTCGCGTTCTCGGGCGTTTGGGGCGGAATTCGCGGACTGTTGGCGACCACCCTGACGCGGCACACCCCCCACGTGCTCGTGTTGCTGCCCCAAGCCGTCGATGCAGACATTGTTGCCGGAGACGTACGCGCGTTCGGTGTCAAAGACGTCGTCGCATTGCCGCTGTCGGCAGGCGATGGCACCGGGTCGTCGATCCGGGACGCCGACTACGCCGCCCGCCTCCAAGTCCTGCAGTCGCTCCGGGCACGTGACAATGATTCACCCGAACCCCTCGTCGTAACCGCTTACATCGGTGCCGCGATCCAGCGTGTGCCGTCGATCGATCGGCTGACCCGGGCAACGCGGAAACTCAGCGTTGGCGATGAAGTGGATCCAGCTGAAATCCGGCGTTGGCTCGCCGAAGCCGGGTTCGCAGCGACCACGGCCGTTCATCTGCCCGGCGAATTTGCCAGCCGCGGCGGTTTACTCGACATCCACTCACCCGATCAAACCACGCCGATTCGGATTGAATGGTTCGGTGACGAGATCGAATCGATCCGCCGGTTCGATGCCGCGACGCAGCGGAGCAGCGAAACACTCGATAGCATTGAAATCGCCGCAATTGGAGCCGACGGTATCTCCAGTGGCAAGATTCTCGAAGACTTGTATCCGACCGATTTTGATGAGGACGCCGAACCGGAGCAAATCGAGCAAACGGATGTCGCAGGCGACTTCCCGCAAATCGATGACACCGTCGGGGCCGAAGCCACCGTGGTCGATTACCTGCCCAGCGACACGGTCGTGCTGGTCGTTGATCCCGCCGAATGTCGCCTCACGAGCGATGCGTTGCTCGCCCGTGTCGCTCGCACGGATCGCTTTGTCACGATGGACGAATTGCTTGCTCAGCTCCGCGGGCATCGTGTGGTTACCGGCACCCAGCTCGCCGAAGCAACGGGCGTCGATTTGGTGGACCTGCACACAGCCGGCGCGGACAGTTTCGCAGCCTCACTCGACGAAACCAAATCCCGCGTAGACAGCGTCGCCGCAGGCCACGAGGTCATCGTGGTGGGCGACACACCCGCTGACGGACAACGTTTGACAGAACTGCTTTCTGACACCGATGCGGCGAGGTCCGGTCGTCTGCACATGACCGTCGCTCCGCTGAGCGGCGGGTTCCGTCTGAGCGACGCCGAGGTCTTGGTACTGACCGGAGCGGAACTCTTTCACCGCAGTCCCGTGCGCCGTGTCAGCTCGCGGGTTCGCGGCAAACCGATCGATAGCTTCCTGCAACTCACCCCCGGCGATCTCGTTATCCATCTGTCCCATGGCATCGGACTGTATCGCGGCCTGAACACGATCGAGAAAAACGGTCAACATCAGGAACACCTCACCATTGAGTTCGATGGCGGTACGAAGATTCACGTGCCCGCGACCCGGATTCAGTTGATCCAGCGGTACGTTGGCGGGACGAAAAATCGCCCGCGACTCGCCAAGATTGGTGGTATCTCCTGGACGAATCAACGTCGGGCCGCCGAGTCCGCGGTCACGGACATGGCCGACGAGCTGCTCGAACTGCAAGCTCGTCGCGCGACCCGCCGAGGAATTGCCTTCGATCCCGATAACGAATGGCAGCGGCAATTCGACGCGAGTTTTCCGTATCTGGAGACGCCCGATCAGCTCACCGCAATCGATGCGATCAAGACCGACATGGAGTCGCATCAACCAATGGATCGGCTGATCTGCGGTGACGTAGGCTTCGGCAAGACCGAAGTCGCCATGCGAGCGGCATTCAAAGCCGTTACGTCGGGATACCAGGTCGCTGTGTTGGTACCAACCACCGTGCTCGCCGAACAACATTTTCACTCTTTCTGCGACCGTATGGCTGAATTCCCTGTTGAAATCCGAAAACTGTCACGGTTCTGCACGGCAGCTGATCAGCGTCAAACAATCAAAGACATCCGCAAAGGAAAAGTCGACATCGTTATTGGTACACATCGTATCGCCAGCAAAGACGTGGACTTTCATAACCTCGGTCTGGTCGTCATCGACGAAGAGCAACGTTTCGGCGTGGCGGTGAAGGAGCGATTAAAAACTCGTCACACGAATGTCGACGTCGTCACCCTCTCGGCCACGCCGATCCCGCGCACGCTCCACATGGCCTTGGTAGGCGCCCGCGACATCAGCAATCTGGAAACTCCACCCGCCGAGCGCATTCCGGTCGAAACCAAAGTGACACGGTGGGACCCGAAACAGATGCGATCGGCGATCGTGCGCGAACTCAACCGGGGCGGGCAAATGTATTTTGTTCATAACCGGATTGGTGACATGCACGAACTCGCCGCGAAGATCAACGAAGTCGTTCCGGAAATTCGCATCGGAATCGGCCACGGCCAAATGGGTGAAGGCGAACTGGAACAGGTTATGGTTGACTTCATTGATCACAAGTTCGACATGCTGTTGGCGACGACGATCATCGAAAGTGGCTTGGATATTCCCAACGCAAACACAATGTTCATTGACGAGGGCAATCGGTACGGGCTCAGCGATCTACATCAACTTCGCGGCCGCGTCGGACGGTACAAGCACCAGGCGTATTGCTATCTTCTTGTATCGCCCACAAAACATCTCACCCCCGAGGCGAGCAAGCGACTGCGTGCGATTGAAGAGTACTCGCAAATGGGTGCTGGGTTTGCGATCTCGATGCGGGATTTGGAAATCCGCGGCGCCGGGAACTTGCTCGGCAGCCAACAGAGCGGTCACATCGCCGCGGTGGGGTACGAGTTGTACTGTCAACTGCTCGAGGACGCGGTCCGTCAAGCCAAAAAGTTGCCACCGAAATTATCTGCCGATGTCGACATTGATTTGCCCATTGAAGCTTATTTACCCGACGATTATGTGCCCGACTTGCGTCACAAGATCGATCTTTATCGTCGGATGACACGGATCAACCACGCTGCAGAAATTGCCCAGTTTCGCGAGGAATTGATCGACCGGTTTGGCCCGCTCCCTGACGCCGCTTCGCGGATGACCCAGCTCTGCGAGCTAAGGCTCGACGCGGCAGCCTGGGGTATCCAATCGATCACCTGCAATGATCGTTTCATCGTGTTGCAGTACTCCAACAAACGCCGCTTAGAAGAACTCGTCGACAAAGCATCCGTTCCGGTTCGCATCGTTGATTCACGCAAAGCCTACATACCCACAAAAGGCTTTGACATGAGTCATCCAACCGGCGAGGCTTGGCTTCAACTCGCCCGCGCAGCCCTCTGGATCGGCTAGGGACCGCCGAAGCGTCGGATTGTCGCTCGGCTCTCCGAGCCGAAATCGCTCGTTTCCACGCATTGGGCTCGGAGAATCGAGCCACCTCCTTTGCCACGAAGGTCCCTGGGGCATGCCTTCACCAGACCTCGCGTCACCACCGAGTACGCTTGCGGCGGACGGATTCGCATGCGTTCGGCGCGGCCATCGAATATTGATAGACTGTCGAGCCAGATCGCGAAGAAACCTGCGTGCCGATCCTCATTGACTAGCAACTTGTCCCGCGTCGCTTCCCCCCGCTTAACAAAGTATAGCTCATGCCTGAACCACTTCCGCTTCCCAGTCCGACAATCACCGCATTGAGCCAACTGCCCGCCCATCCCGGCGTATTGGTAATCTTCGCGACGCAAAGTGAATCAGATCGGGAGGGGACCTCTCCGACAGCGAGCGTCGATGCGGCGACTCGTGCGTTGCTGGGCGATCACGGGTGCGAAACTATCGATCGTTTGATCGGGACCGGAGAAATCGACGGAAAGTGCGGCGAGATCCTGCGTTTGGCGACCGCAGAAGATGCCTTTCCGCTGATCGTTGTTGCGGGTGTCGGTAAACCCTCGCAAGTGACACGGGGTAGCACTTTTGACATCGCAGCAACCGTCGTCCGGGCACTGGTGGACAAACCTCGCCAGCAAATCACATTCTTAGTGGGTGAGACGATAGCGACCGCCAACGGGGACGCATTGGTGGCGGGCGCGATGACCGCCTGCGAGGGCCAGCACATCTATCAAAGCCAGCCATCGAGCTACGCTCCTCAAGCAATCAGCTTTGTGGGAGTCTCGGCGGACGCAGCCGAAGCTGGCGAAAAATTGGGTTCATCCATTAACCACACACGTCGCTTGGTCAACGAACCACCGACGATCATGAACCCGGCCGAATTCGCTGACCGTGCCGCCAAAATGGCCGCTGCGGAGGGACTGGAATGTGAAATCTGGGATGAGAAGCGACTGGAGTCCGAGAATTGCCGCGCCATTCTGGCGGTGGGTCGCGCGTCGACAAGTCCTCCGCGATTGGTGATTTTGAAACACAATGGCGGCGGGAGTGAAGCACCTCTAGCGATCGTGGGCAAGGGTGTCACGTTCGATTCGGGCGGTCTGTCGATCAAACCCAGCGATGGGATGGTCGACATGAAGTGCGACATGGCGGGCGCCGCAACCGTGGTCGGCGTGATGCGGGCCATCGCTCGGCTAGGCATCCGGCGCAACGTCATCGGGCTGTGTGGTCTCGCTGAAAACATGATCAGCGGTGATGCCTACAAGCTCGGCGACGTGATCGAGACCCGCTCGGGCAAAACAATCGAGATTCGCAACACGGACGCCGAAGGCCGCGTCGTTCTCTCCGATACACTCGATGTCGCGGTCGAGCACGCGCCCTCCGCCATCGTCGATTTGGCAACCCTGACAGGCGCCTGCATGGTCGCGTTGGGCACTGAGGTTGCCGGACTGATGACCAACAATCAAGAACTCTGTGAGCAAATCAAGACTGCGGCCGACCTTGAGAACGAACCTGTTTGGCAACTGCCAATGTTCTCGCTCTATGATGAGAAAGTCAAAAGCAAGATTGCCGACATCAAGAATGTAGGTGAGGGACGATGGGGCGGCGCGATCACCGCTGCAAAGTTTCTCGAACAGTTTGTGGGCGACACACCCTGGCTACACATCGACATCGCCGGTCCCGCGTTTGCTGAGTCCGCCAAGCCGAACCGCGATGCCGGCGCCACCGGCGTGATGGTGCGGACCCTGGTTCGCTGGATTGATAAGCGCAACTGATCAAGTCGTTCGGTTTCGCCGCGTGGGCAACGCCCCTCGCACGCCACCATTCCCGTGTCGTTGTTTTCCACCCCGGATGGCCCAGAGTGCGGCACAGCAACATGCCTAAGGGCCGTGTTGCGTAGCCCTCGGGCCTTGCACTGTGGGTCATTTCTTTTCCGGCGGCTTACTCCCAATGGCACTCACTTTGGCTGGTGGGATTTGTTCAGGGTTGGCCTTGACGGGAATGCGTTTTCGCTGGGCCTTCGTGATATGCGAGAAACTTGCAAAGAAAACTTTGGTAGGTGTACCAAACGCACGACAGACTCCGCAGGCAGTACGAACGCGTCTTCATAACGTTGAACTGGAACATGTCAAAGGCGCAAAGAATTCATTTGAATACCGATCAGTCGTTGGGCCGCTTCGCTTGAGGGTGGCGTACACATCCATCGTCGCAGCAGGAACTCGCGTGAGTCGTTTCCTGCTCCGCACCACCGCAACCACGCTCCCCCGCGTTCTCGACCGCCCGACATCGACGATGGCGAACGCCGAGACTGGCTGGATCATGGCGGCGATGATCAGGCAGAGTGTGACGGCGATGCGGGTAAATCGGTGAATCGTGAAGGTGGCTTAGCGGAAATCGCCTTAACCAGATGTCCTTGATTAAGTCCAAATGCCGACAACAGTACAAGGCAAATACAAAGCAAATCGATAGGGAACGCCGCGTGAAAGGCATTTTGGCATGACGGAGTCAACCACCCCCAGGCAATCAGCATGCGTCAGCAAGCAACGAATGTTGCTGCTGCTTGGCTTGCTGTGCGTGGGATGTCGCGGTGCGGCGAGGCGGGAGATGGAGCCGTCTCCCTTTCAGAGCCTTCCGATCCCCTCGACGCGTCCCGACCTCTCGACGATCCGTATGTGCGGGTTCGAAGACGACGAAGCGCTCCTACCTTCCTCTTCCAACGCTCCCTCTCCTCCCGCCGCCTCCACCTCGCTCGCTGAACTCACCGCGTCCGCCCTGGCCACGCACCCCTCGATACTGGCGGCACATCAACGGGTCGCTGCTGCCCAAAACCGTATTCCGCAAGCAACGGCGCTCGAGGATCCGGTGGCGGGAACGACGTTTTGGCCGATTCACAGCCAAGCCTTGCAGACCGCCGGCGGGCGATACGGTCAACAATTTTCATTATCGCAAAAAGTGCCCTGGCCGGCCAAGCGTGACGCCCGCGGTGCCATCGCGGCGCGAGAAGTTCAAATAGCGATGGCCGACATGACGCGGATCCAGCGTGAGATCACCGAATCGGTTCGCCTCGCCTATTACGAACTCTGGCTCGCCGATGAACTCATCCGAATCGTCAATGACAACCAAAGCCTTGCGGAGGACTTAACGCGAGTCTCGGCAGCACGTTACCAAACCGGCGGCAGCCAACAGGATGTACTGCGCGCGGAACTCGAAAGTGATCGGCTCGAGGAACAACTCATCACACTGCGTCAACAGAAGGAGCAAGCACGCGCCGATCTCGGGTCGCTGGTGGGCCAACCCACCACGTTGATGCCGACTGCGTACACCGACCTCAGCATCGAGGAAGCTGCGCCTCAGCTCGACGAATTGATCGGCGAAGCCGAGCAGTGCAATCCAACTCTGCAAGGACTCGCCGCAGAGATCGCTCGCGACCGCGCCAAGGAAACTCTCGCCTGTTTGCAACAGTACCCTGACTTTCAACTCGGTCTCGGTTATGCAGTCGTCAGTGACGATGTCAATGTTCTCAGTCCCGTCGCCAATGGGCATGACAATATCAACTTCAGCGTCGGCGTCACCCTGCCTGTGTGGCGAGACAAGATCAACGCTGGAATGCGTGAAGCAGCTCACACTCGGAGCAGCACACTTCAACGCCGCCAAGCCGAGCGCGATAAGGTTCGCGGCCAACTTCGCCGTCAAGTAGCTTCGGCTTACGCCGCGATCGAACAACTCGCATTGATCCGCGGTCGCCTCATCCCCCGCACCGAGCAAACTCTGGAAATCACTTTCGCTGACTACCAGGGCAAGCGATCCGAATTCACCGATCTCGTCGCGACTTACCGTGAACTACTCGCCCTCCAGGTCCAAGTCGCCCGCACAAAAGCCACCCTCGCCAGCACGTTAGCCCAGATTGAACGGACGGTGGGGTGTTCCTGATCCAGACCAGTTACTTGTCGAGGTAGCGGGCGAGCACGTTGAGATTCTCGACCACGTCTTGCATCTGAATACTTGGGCCGGGCAATTTATTGAATCGCAGTGGTGTGTCGCTCAGCCATGCCCCGCGCTCGTCGAGACCATCCATAACGCTCTGTACCTGTGGTATGCTAGGAGGTTTCCGGTTCGGTTCAGTGAGCGCCTCTTTTGAGTTCGTCGATTCAGCAAGGACAAGAGCAGCGTAACGCTTTCGCAACTGGTCGACCTTGCTGCCGAGTTGAAAACCATAATGAGTCGGCATGTCACTATCGTCGTACGTGAGACTGTAGTCGCGCGTGAAGTACAGCGGTCGATTTGTTTTCAATTCATAAAACCGTGCCACGCGACCGTCGGATAGTTCGCACGTTTTCAGATAGTCAAGTGCTCGTGGGATCGGCTCGAGATACTTGCGATTTCCAGTGTGTCGATAGAGCTGCATGAGCGTGTCAATGACGCTAAACGATTCACTCGACGAGATCGCTGGTGGCTCGAACTTGCGTGCCCAGATGGGCTGCATTTCGACGTTATACTGTTGCGCCCAAGCGGGCTGGGGACTCGGCATTTGGGCATCGAGTAAGGAGTCCCCCAGACGTATTGCGGCGTTGCGGTAGCGTGAATCGTGGTAAACGTGATCTGCTAACAGCAGCACATCCATCACATCGCTGGCTAAATGATCATTGAGCGTGTAGCGATACCAATATTCCTGATGACCGGGATAGAGTCTCGGCCAGCTTTTGGGGTAACCGGCTTGGCGGCGTGGCGTGTCGGTTCCTTCAGGACGTGTGCTGGTCCAGACCTGAGGAAATCCGCCACCTGAAAATTGCCCGCGTTCGAGCAGTCCATCGAGACCGAAGAGCGTCATCTCATGGATGGTAGCGTCTTTGAATTGCAGTGCTTGGTCGAGGCGGATGAGAAACTGCAGTGCGGACTGCGTTTTGTTGTCATCCAAGCTGGATTGATCTTTGGCACGACGGTTAGAAGTGTTCGTCCGGTAGGCCCATCGTTTGCGACGATCGGCATCGAATTCGACGCTCGCCTGCCATCCACCCGATTGCATCTGACCGCGCCGCAGTGCGTCGGCAGTAGCCATTGCCGCATCGAGAAACTGTGGGTCGCCTGTCGCGTCATAGAGATTGACGAACGCCATCCCGACGGCAGGAGTACCAGGGGGCTGCACCCAGACTGTCTCTTTGTCGACAACTCCTTCCCCCTCGCGATGTTCCATGTCCGCCGAGTAGCTCCATACATAGCCGCCGTGAGAGCTGACATGGTCGGTCAAGAACGCAGTTGCCCGTTTGGCAGCACTCAATGCGTCCTCGTGGAGATCACCTCGGGCGACGACGGTCGTTCCGATAACAAAGACGAACAAAACGAGGAATCGAAACGGATACATGAACGATGTTCCAAGAGACTGAGAAATTGGCCAGAACTCCTCCATCTTAGCATCCCTGAGTTGCCCAGTCTCTCCTCGACTCGTAGGCCTGACTGACGCACCCGACCAACGCAAGCAGTTTTATCGCTTACCAAACGGGACAGCATCGCTGTGATGGGATGCTTTAGCGATTGCCGTGCGTTCCGCCTACAGAACCTTGCTCATAAAAAGCGTTTCACTTAGGTCGCGATTACCCGCTGGATTGCGGAAATCGCAACTCCGGTACAGTCCCGCTGCCGCGCGGTTGCCGCGAAAGACCTCGAGAGTCATTTTGTAGCAACCCCGTTCGCGAGCCAACTCCGTGGCGGCTTCGATCAACAGCCTGCCGATGCCTTGGCCTCGACAACTGCGCGTGACCATCACGTCGTGCAGATTGAGGACTGGCATTCCCGCAAAAGTTGAATACGTTTCGAATCCGTTAATCAATCCCACTGCGTCCGATCGACCGACGGGACGCACTGCGAAGGCCAGAATCGAAACAGCATGATCGCGAGCGGCCAAGTCGTCGACCACTCGCTGTCGTACCTGCAATGGCAAGCCAGGACCATCAATCGCGGGATCCGCAGCATATTCGGAGAGCAGCCGCAGAATCGCGACGCGGTGACTCCGGCAGTGGTAGTTGGCGATGAGCGTGTGGATTTTCATGGAGCAATGATGCTATGGAAGAACGAAACCCGTCGACGCAGCCTATCGGATTTCCAGCTCGCAACCCACGGGACGTTTTACGAGTTACAATACCGCTTCGTCAATACTGTCTCTCCTGCATTGAAATCCTGTCCGAAAAGGAGTCAGCCCGGTCAGCCCCCTTTTCGGATAACAGATCCCTTTTCGGATAACCTCCAAAATCGAAAGCATCATGCAATCCACACTGCCTTCCGTTCGTCGTTTTGTTTCCTTTCCACATGTCACGGCCGCCGTTCTGGGTATCTTTGTTTTCTGTCTCGCTGCGATTGACGCAAAGGGCCAAGACGCTGCTGCCAAACCACCGCTCAAGCACCTCGTCGGCGACGGCAATTTTGAGATTGGACCGGACTACCAGACCGATCCCGATTTGACCGATCAAGGCAATCCCAAGGGCAAGTCATTCGAGTTCGAAATGCCGTTGGCGGATAGCAAGATTTTTCGAGGCGAGGACGCGACCCTCGATCCCAAGAAAAAAGTTCGCCTGGCACGCAGAATCTTTGTGTATGTACCTGCAGCCTACCAGGAGGGCACTGAGGCGCCGGTTTTGGTCATCCATGACGGCCCCGCGAGGCTGGATCTCGTTCGTAATGCACTGGACAACCTCACGATTTCCGATGACCCCAACCGTCGCCTGCCAGCCTTCATCGCGGTCGCGGTCGAGAACGGCGGCGACGACAGCTACGGCAGCGAGCGTGGCCTCGAATACGACACCATGTCAGATCGGCTGGCTCGATTCATTAACGACGAAGTTCTTCCTGCAGTAGTTAACCGTCCGGAGATTAAAGCCGCCTTTCCAAACATCGCCATCACCGACGATCCTGATGGTCGGGCCGTGATGGGGTGCAGCAGCGGCGGCGCGGCGGCACTAACGATGGGATGGTTTCGGCCTGACCTATTTCGCCGTTTGATCACCTACTCCGGAACTTTCGTTGATCAACAGGATGATGATGCTGCCGAGGAAGCTGACTATCCGCTCGGGGCTTGGGAATACCATTCGGGGATGAAACTGATCGAGAACAGCGACAAGAAGCCGCTGCGCATTTTCACACATGTTTCGGAAAACGATCTTCGCAACCAAGATCCTGCGGAGAGCTATCATAACTGGGTCATGGCCAACCGCCGCACCGCAGCAGTCCTGGCAGCCAAAGGCTACGACTATCGTTTCGTCTTCAGTAGAGGCACCCGGCACTGTGATCAGAAGGTATTCAAGCAAACCCTCGCCGATACGCTTGTGTGGGCATGGCAGGGGTACCGCTGAGGGTCATCGATGCCCCACGTAAGTCATCGACGTCCAACGCCTGTCAGCTTTTCTAGGCTGACATTGGAAAATGCAAGGTAGGCTAAAAGCCTGATGTCCTTCCACGTCAGGCGGCACGTCGAAGCGTTTCCTGGTCGTGCGATGAGACTGGGATACGAATTGTTTCTGCATGCTCGTCGCTGCGGAGGACGACGTCAGCGTACAGATTCTCGGCAACAGACCGGGCCGCCAGTGGAGCACTTGCGCGAGCGAATGCTGAACTGATGCCGCTGGTCATGCAGGTGGAGATCAATCTCCCGAAACTCTTGCTCCAGCCACCGTTGCCGAAGTGATCGGCAATGGCCTGCAAACGACGATGGTTTTGATAGATCTGCGACTGATAGTCGTCACCGATCGTGGCATCTTCGGCAAGTCGCAAAGAGCAATCGGGAGCGCCAACGCATCGCCAGCCGGCTTGACGTGCAAACAGACTGTAGACCATGGATGCCTCGATGACGTTATCACCACGAAAGGATCCCGTCAGGCTGCGCAATAGATCACGCCGCCAGAAACTCGCTGTCAGAAAGCCGCCTTCGACACTGCGAAGTTGCCTTGGCGAAAGCGAGTGGGCACCCCGACCGATCAGTTCACAAGCCGTCCCGCGCGAGCGCCTCCAACCGCCATGAACAATCTTCTCGCTAGTGGCCTCTCGCACGACCGGCACGACCACGCCCGACTCGTGATGCTCAAAGGCGTTGATTGCGTTTTCTGTCCAATTGGGTGTGGCGCGATAGCCGTCAGAGATGACGTGTACGAATCGCCCCCGCGCGGCTGCGGCGGCCTCGCCCACTTGTTTGATAAGGCTGGCGGGGGTCTCGATAAACCGGACTTCATCGGCGAGGTCAAATGGGTCATCATAGTCGCCAGCGTGCGGCACGATCACCTCGCACGCCGCGGGGAGATTCTGAAGCACGCTGACAAGCGTTCCTTCAAAAGATTCACTGTCCCCGCGATAGGGAACGACAATCGATAACCGTGGAATCTTAGGGAACTTTGGCACCGCTACACCTGCATGGGTCAAATTCGAATGGGTCACTGCGTATGAGTTTCGGAATCGTTGGGGCATCGGGTTGAGCCGATTGTCACCACTCGTATTGAAATACCAGACTTCGCCATATACCAAGTTTGCACGGGCTGACTAACCAGCAAACTTTGCCAAGACCACGCCATTTTAACTGGTTTTGGACTGGCGCCGTCGGCTCACGAGGACGGTCGCGCGTCGTGGCGGAAGAGCGCGACGGCATGTTCCCGATACCACTGAGCCGCACGCACGAGTTGAGCCTGCTTTCGGATTTCTTTCTCCGATCGTCGGTCGCCCCGAAACAATTCCAGCCGATCAGCAAATTGATGCAGCGTTTCGCTACGGCGACGCGACCATCCCCACCGTCGTAGGCGCCGATCCATCGCCCGTCGGGCAGTCGCGAGGGCCGCCGCCTGCGCGTCTCGGTGGCGTCCTCGCCGTCGCCACCACAACCAGAAAACCAACCCAATCAGCAGAGGTAATTGCAGGGCGCGAAAAGCGGCGGCGACGACATCGGTCACTCGCAGAGACATGAGCGTCCCCCAGTGCTCTCGCAGCCATCCCAACGCAGCCGATGGCGTTGAATCATCGACGAGTCCAGTCTCCCCTTCGGCGAGTTCTGTATGCATCACATTGAGTGTGCGGTACCTGCGACCCGGCGTGGTTTCGAGCGAAACCCAGCGTTGCTGGCGGTCATCGTAATACTCTACCCAGGCGTGAGCGTCCCGGTTGCGGGCCAGATAAAACTCCTTTGTCTCATCAAGTTCATCCATGACATACCCGGTAACATATCGCGTCGGTATGCCCTGCGTTCGCAGCATCAAAGCAGATGCCGAGGCAAACAGTTCGCAGTGCGCGGGATGTTTCGTCTTCAAAAAATACGCAATGGGATCGACTCCTCGCGCTGGGCTGATTGGTTCCAAAGAATACACAAAGTTTTTCCGAAAATAGTCCGCGACGAGCGCTGCTTTCGCCTCGGGAGACCCCGCACCGCCACAGACCTCCGCAGCAATCTTTGCAAGCTCATTTTGGATGGACGGGTCGACCGAACTCAACTGTTTGCGAACGTTGTCGGGCAAAATCTCGTGTTCGGTCGACATGGCCACACCAGCCACCCAAGGCAGCGACATGTCGACGCCTTGATTGACGAGCCCATGAGGAGTGATGCCCATCACCTCGCCCCGTGCCTCGACCCACATTGTCGCGGCGGGCAAGAACATTTGAGGGCCTCGCTCGGGTTGTCCATGAATTTCGACAGTCCCAGCAAAAATGCGATTGTCCGATACCGAGCCACTGACATTCAAGGGGAATCGTGAACGCTCCAACTTATCAGGCTTCTTCAAAGGGACCGATGCCCTCCCCGATGGTCGCACTAGCTGCGAATTGTAAACGTCGAAAACGTTGCCGGTATCAGTTTTCCCTTGCCACCGGCGACGGGTTCGCCACCGCCGTTGACTGTAGGAATCGAATACATTGCCGCGCAAGTATCCAGGAACATTGTCACAGTAACCACTCAATGCCACCTCTTTCGGGTTGGCGTTGATACTTTGATACACACTGCCTAAACGGCCGCCCGACACGTATCCAGCACCCCCCCAAGAAATCCCAGAGTCGGGACTCTCAAAGCGATCCTTGAGCTGCGCGAAAACTTCCGCTTGCACGTTGGGAAGGACAGTATCTGTTATCTGCACGAGGGCCGACGCTGTAATGAGAAACAGCGATAGCGTTAATAGCAGATAGGGCCAAGTCTCCGAGCTGAAGTTCAATCGTCGCTCATCGCTAGACGACGATGCAACGCGTTGGCGAGACACGATCACCTGGGCGGCGAGTGCGAAGCCAACCACAGTGGCTAGCCCGACGACCGTTTGAGCCGTTCGCGAAGTACTGACCCCACCTCCTGCAACCGCCATCAAGACGGTCACGAGCGCGATCACCATCATCGCGACGTGTCCTTGGCGAGGCCACACCGACCAGAGAATACACAGTATCACGATGCCGTAGTGCGCGAGCATGTCGACGGCCAGCATCAAAAAACTCGACGTCTCGGTGAGTCGCTCTGCCATTCTCCAGAGAAACACTAAAACGAGTGCTCCAACCATCACAATCAAAATCGCCGCCGCCCGCAAAAGCGCACCCCAGATCCCCCGATTGACCTTGAAGGCTCTGGCGTGGCCCGCTCGCAGATGTATCCAGCGCTCACCCAGATATCCAATCAACATCCCCGCCAAGAAATAGGCCAGACAAGCGGATTCCGTTTGGAACGTGGAACCCACAAACCAGGCCAATGCCAGAATCAAGGCGCCTAACACAAATCGATTGTCAATGCGCAGCGATGTCGGCGAATGAGATTGGTCGTGGGTCACGATGCCGCCTCGAATGATGGTGATTGCATCGCGCCCGACTCAATCTCGCCACCGACGCGGAGTTGTTGAACGCCGGTGTCGGTGACCCAGCGTGCTGAATCAGGTACATCAATTGCCACGGTATCGCGGGGGCGACAAGAAAAAATGAACAACGCTTCATCACCGCCGGCATGCAGTTCCCGTGTCCATGCCGCCAACTGCCCCTTCGATTGAGAACTCGGATCAACCCGTTCCAGATCCGCCAATGCGATCAACAGTTCGCTGGGATCTCCACCCGCTTCACACCGTATCGGCATCCTCGACTCGTGGCTGGTCAGCGAAAGAGTCACGGCGGCGCCTGTACGAACAAGTGTTTGGATGGACCCCGCGGCCAGGACCAGCAGCCGTTCAAATGGCTCGTGACTGACCTCGCTGGGGCGCCACCAGGGAACGAACTGCCACGAACGACCACGTAGCGGTCGCGGCGCGTCGGGACAGGCGGTGTCGATCCACAATCGCACCGACCGCGCCGCCGGCGTACTGAACTCTCGCAAAATGGGTTTTCCCAAGCGAGCCCACGACGAAAAATCCCACCGCCGGACCGGGATACCCTCCCGATATTCCAACGATCCAATGTAGTGGACTTGATCGCCCTGGGAAATTCGCATCGCGATTCCCTTCAACGTGCTATGAAGCGAGCGCCACAACTCGTCATCTTCGTCCGAAGGTGCTGCGGGTGTGACAGCGATGCTCGTGCGAGGATCGACCATCCGGTGGGCCCGAAACAAGTAAAACGGGAAATACGACTCCACCAAAATTGCTGGCAGGGGATGAATACCACGACGAGGTAATCGCACCTCTTTCATGGTGGCGAACTCCGCGTTCGGGGGTAGCCAATCGCACCTCCCCGAAGTCTCCACCCATAGATTCATGCCCGGCCAACGGCCTTGGTTGTTCAATCGCACAGCCATCGGCAGCAACGTCCCAGCTTCGATCCAGCGAGGTGCATTGACCGATGCACTGAGCCCCGGCATCGAGAAATGATTCACCAGCCGCCCAACGAGGAACAGGGATGTGCAGGCGGCGAACATGCCTGTCCACGGATATTCCCAAACAATGTTGAGCGAGCCGATTCCAACAATTAACAACGACACCGACGCGGCAGTTAACGACCGTCGAAACGAGATCGCCCACCGCACCGGATCGAAGAACCTCAGGATAGCGAAGAACCTGGATTTCATCGTTGCTTCAAAACTTTCGTCATTTCATCAATTCGCGGAGACGGCCGCCGAGTAAATCGGGCTATTAGAATTGCCTCCCGAACGTAGGTACGCGACAAGGTCTGCAATCTCCTGGGCGGTCAGTGTGTCGAGCAATCCCGTGGGCATCATGCTAACTTTCGCAGCGCTCGTTTCGGCAATATTATCACGATCGACGTTCGTCAAGCTCGAAGGATCGAGCATGTTCGTCAGTACGGAGAGATTCTTGCCACGCATATTAATGACGCGCCCTGTGATGATCTCTCCGTCTTCGGTGAGGAACTGCGTCGCACCATATTGGTCACTGATCACCTTGCTCGGTTCGATGATCGACACCAGCATATCATGAACGTTGTACTTGCCCCCCGCACTCGTTAGGTCAGGGCCGAGAATCCCGCCCTGCAATCCCATCCGGTGGCATTTAAAGCACTGGACGGCACCGAACAGGTTCTTACCGTTCTCGAAATTAGGCTGCCGCGACGAGTCCCCGACCGTATCGACAAGCTCGTCAACGGTCCATTGTTTAACAAACGGCCGTGCTTCGGAGGGCCCCGCCTCACCTTTGGAAGCGGGTGGACGAATGGCTTTGGCGAGTTGTTGGCGCTGTTCGTCGGTCAAACGATTCACAAACACATTTTTAATGTTGTTGACGAAGCCGCCAAATGACATACCGCCACGAGCCGTATCCATGTCATGGAACCAGCCGAGATAGCGGGTTCGCATCTCATTATTCCATCCCTCACTCGCTTCACGCAACGTCAAGGCATAGTGAATCTGGCTCTCTTGGCTGGGCGAAGTGAGTAATTTCTGGAGCACTTTCTCAGTTGATCCAGGAGCGCGCAGGTAAACGAGCATCATCGCCAGCTCGCGGTCGACCGAATCGATCTCCGACGGGAATGGATCACCGATGGCATCGAGCAATGCGTCGCGCTGCTGATCTGTAAATTTGCCCAGCCGCATCGCGACCAATCCCGCGGCGCGCAGGTAAGCGATCTTGCCACTCGTGTCGAGAGAGTTGAAATCCAGTTGCAGTAAACTCGTCATCGCGTCAGCTTGATCCGACGCAGTGCCGCAGCGGGCAAGCGCGATCACGCCGAGCATCCGGCCGCGTGCCGAAGGAGACGATAGTGCCCGCGACTTCCAAAGCGGCACTTTACGATGCTCCAACGCGATACGCGATGCAAATCGGATCGCCTGATCTTCATGCGACAGAAATTCCAACGCCATCGCTGTCGCTGCTTCCTCGCTGACGGGCAGATCAGCGTCGTCAACGTGCAGTCGTTCGATCTGGCCACGCAGCACTCGCAATGTTTCCGCTTGAAGCTTCGCGTCATCGAGAATTGCCCCTCCCGTCGTTCCGTCATCGCTGATCGCTACCTCCGCATCCTCGATCGCATGACCATTTTCGTTGGGCGAACCTGTGTAGGCAATTCGGTACAAACCACTCTGCGTCTCGCGTCCTCCAATCGTCAGATACATCGCCCCATTGTGAATCACCATATCGGTGACGGGCAGTGGTGCCGCCGTAGCAAAGGTTTCATAGTCACCCGAGTACGTTGCGCCATCCTCGTCTAAATGGACGGCGTAGATGTTGCCGTAGCTCCAGTCAGCGATGAAGAGTGCATCGCGAAACCGCTGCGGGAACTTCGCACCGTAACCGAAGCAAATGCCCGTCGGCGAACCAGGCCCGATATCGACCGCGGCGCCAAACGAATCGGGATAGTAGGCTGGCCATTTGCCAGTCCCGTTTCGCCACCCAAACTCGGCGCCACTGATCACGTGATTGACACGCGTGGGTCGGTACCAAGGAGTGCCGACGTCCCATTCCATATCGGCATCATAAGTAAACAGCTCGCCATCGCGATTCAATGCAATGTCGTAAGGGTTGCGAAACCCAGTTGCGATGAGTTCGCGGTTGTTACCATCGGGATCCAGCGACATGATAAACCCACCCGGAGCCATCCGATCCGCATTGTGACCGCGGGCGTCGGGCATGCGACCGAGCAGGTGATCTTCCGCCCAAACTCGCGGCACACGACTGTGGGCGAGCTGTTTGGGTAGCGTCGTGTTATTTCCGGCGACCATGACGATGCGTTTTCCATCAGGTGTCAAGATCAATCCATGCGGTCCATGCTCGCTGCCGCCATTGAGCGGGACGATATGCTCTTTCTTGTCGTACTGATCGTCGCCATCGGTGTCCGTCAACCGCCACAGACCCGATGGGAACTTGGGGGAATTCACATTGGCGTAAAGCGAACCGAATGCGCAGAGCAACCCTTGGGCGCCCGTGAACTCAATATCGAGCTTTTCCACCGTCGCCGGTTCAGTGGCCACGTCGATGCGAAATAGTCCACCGTTCTGATCACAGGCGATCAACCGGCCCTTAGGATCGACGGTCAAACTCACCCAAGAACCTTCATTGGTGGCGTCAACCTGATGCACCAGTTCAACGGAAAATCCCGCAGGAACCCTGAATTGATCTGGCGGCGTCACGCCGAGACCACCGGCGGTGGAGACGGAAGGGGCAGCGGAAATCAAGCAAACTAACAGCGTGAGCAAGCGCGAGGATCGTTTAGGACAAAGCAGAGGTGTCAACATGAGCGTTGTTCGTGGGAGGTAGAGGTGGGAATTCGAGCCTCCAGTCTAACCGCCATAGCGGAGCCTGACCAACCATTGTCAGGAAATTCTGCAGCGGACTGCGAGTCTACCCGAGAATACGGATAAAACAAAAAACCGGACCTGCGCCCATGGACCGCCGAAAAACACTTGCGGGGTGACTCTCCAGAGAACTACGATAGAAGCAATGAGGGTTGACTGAACTTCTTCATTTCTTATCTCTGTATTGACGAGAGCAATGCTCCCATGATTCATTTCACCTGCGATCGTTGTCAGCGTTCGATCGACCTTGACGAAGGGCCTCGATATATCGTCCACATAGATGTCGAGGTGATCGCGGACGCCTCCCAAGACGCCAGCGATGACGAGGCGATTGACTTTCTCGCCGAACTCAACGAGACACTGGCGCACGAACTGGCGGGCACAAGCGAGTCGATCGATGCGAGTGAACCACTCGACGAACTCCACGAAGCCCTCTGTCGAGGTGACGATCTCGATCATCTCGATTCCTCTTTTTCGACGATCGGCCCGAAGGACGAGCTGGACCAAAGTGTTTCGTTGCCGCCCAGCTTCGACCTCTGTCCGCTGTGCTATGCTGAGTACGCAAAAAATCCGCTCAGTCGCGAGCGGGCATTAAAGCTGCACTTCAGCAATAATTGAAGCCGCCTCGCCTTCGGCTCTCTTGCCGCCAACATTACCCACGGTACACCTTCTTGTCCAAGAATTTACAAACGATGGGGCTCTGCCTCGTTTTTTCGCTTGCATTCTCCCATTTTGCTAAGAGTTTGGTTGCTGCGGATCCCGTCGCAGTTTCGAGCCGAACGCGACTCTCCCCTACTGCAGATGATTGGCCTGCATGGCGAGGCCCACATGCTGACGGTAGCGCCGAGATGCCGCAGGATGCGCCGATCAAGTGGGGCGAAACGGAGAGCATCGCTTGGCGAACACCTGTTCCCGGACGCGGGCATGCGTCCCCCATCGTTCGCAACAATGAGATTTTTTTGCCAACGGCCGACCTCGACCGACAAGTCCAAAGTGTACTCTGCTTCGATTTGAAAACCGGTCGCCAGAAATGGGAAGCAGTTATCCATGAGGGTGGCTTCGACAATAAAAACGCACAGTCGGCAAATTCAAAGGCCAGCTTCGCCTCGTCCACCATCGCGTCGGATGCCGATCGGCTCTACGTCAATTTCTACAATAACGACGCCGTTTTCACCACGGCCATCGATCGCACGGGCCACATCCTCTGGCAGCAAAAGATTACCGATTACACCATGCACCAAGGCTATGGGTCATCGCCCGTTTTGTTTGGGCCGCTCGTGATCGTATCTGCGGACAACAAGGGCGGTGGTGCCGTCGTGGGGCTTGATCGCGAGAGTGGTAAAGTTGTCTGGTCCCACGAACGGCCCGCCAAACCGAACTACGCCTCACCCGTCGTTCATCATCTCGATGGTCGTGATCAATTAATCCTCACCGGCTGCGATCTCGTCACCAGCCTCGATCCGCTCACTGGCGAAGTTTTGTGGGAGATACCCGGGGCCACGACCGAATGCGTGTCGACGACGGTGACCGACGGCACGCATGTCTACAGCTCCGGAGGCTATCCTAAAAATCATGTTGCCGCGATCGTTGCAGATGGCAGCGGCAAGGTGGCCTGGGAAATTAATAAACGCATCTACGTGCCCTCCATGGTGATTCGCGATGGTTATCTGTACGTCACATTCGACGACGGAATTGCCGGCTGCATCAACGCGGCCACAGGCGAAGAGGTCTGGAAAAAACGGCTCGGAGGCACCTTCAGCAGCTCACCCGTCCTCGTTGGCGACCACGTCTACGCCACTAACGAAGACGGCGAAACTTTCATCTTCGAAGCTTCTCCTGAAAAATATCGCTCCGCCGGAACGAACAAGTTGGGCGAGAGCGTCTTCGCCACACCCGCGATCGTAGGCGGCAAAATCTACACTCGCATCGCCGAAATGCAGAACGGCCGCCGCCAAGAATACTTAGTCTGCATCAGTGACGGATCCGTTTTAGGTCACGATCCTCCGAAATAGTTCCGGTCTCCAAGCTGCCATTCTCTATCCGCAGGCAACGATCGCCCAACGCCGCCGCTTCAGCGGAATGATGCGTGACGTGCAGCGTTGTGACGTGAGTTGCTCGCTTGATCGATAAGAGTAGCGAAAACATTTCGTCGCGGGTTTGTTCATCGAGTGCGCTGAGTGGTTCATCGAGCAGCAGCACGGCAGGCTCAAATGCGAGCCCGCCCCAACGCCACCCGCTGGGCTTCACCACCGCTGAGTCCCTGAACGTTGCGATCGAGGAGGTGCACAATCCCAAGCATCTCGGCAGTTTTTTCACGCCGCTCGGCAATACAATTCCGCGCCGCGCCCCGCATCTTCATTGCGAACTCCAGATGCTCGGCCACGCTCATCGTGGGGAACAGTGCGAGGTCTTGGGGTACGTAACCGATCTGACGATCACCAGGGGAAAATCGAGTCACGTCGGTATCTCCGATCCACACCGATCCCGACGTCGGACGACGCAATCCGCAAATCGTCTCCAGAAGAGACGTTTTCCCACATCCCGTCTTGCCCATTAACACCACATACTCACGCGGCTGAATTTCCAAAGTGAAATTCGTGAGTGAAAAACTGCCTATCTTGATTGTGACATCCGTCAATCGAATCATCAGGATCGGACTCCCAGGGATCCGGCGACACCGAGGCGCAGCGTACCCAGCCCACGCAAGGTCAGCAGCACCGCAATCGCAATCAACACCATTAGCAACGACACCGCCACGGCCGCGTCCAAATCACCGACGCTAAACTCCAGCCACACGGATGTCGAAAGTACCTCGGTTCGCATCCGAGTTGCGCCTGCGAAAATAAGGATCGGTCCGAATTCGCCCAGTGCTCGTGCCCACGCAATGGTTAGTGCGGCAATGATCCCGCGTCCGGCTTGTGGCAGCGCAACATGCAAGAACGCTTGCATCCGTGTGCATCCCAGCGTCCGCGCTACGTCTTCGCTGCGAGGACTGATCTGTTCAAACGTGACTCCCATCGTTCGCACCGCAAATGCACAAGCGACCGTGAACTGCGCCAACACGACGGCGGGCCAGCGATACGTGACCGGGAATCCAACGTCGTCTCGTAACCACGATTCGAGCTCCCAACCCGACCGACCAAACGGAAAATGAAACAGGATCAAAAGACTCAGCCCCAACACCAGTGGTGGCAACACCATCGGGATATCAACCACTGTATCCACGATTACTCTGCCGGGAAATCGAAAACGCGATAGCAGGTAGGCGAGTGGGATGGCGATGACGACGGCTAGAATCGCGGACACGGTGCAGGAGAGAATCGTCAACCGAATCGAGGCCAGTATCTCCGGTTTAGCTAATGCACGTCGAAAGTCGGCGAACGAGGTGAACGCCACGTCAGCAGCGAGCAACAACACGATGAGCAGAACGAAGCAAGACGCAACGCCGCCCATCACCAAGAAAAAAGGAGCATCGCTGCGGCGCTGGATGGGTGAGAAGGTGGGCATTTGTTCTTGTGAGCCGCGCGTTAACCGAACGCATTACCGGTGATTACTCATGGCGGAGTACTTGCATCTACCTCCGACCGCTCAGTGTGCGCGATGATATCCTAAATCCGTATTCACGATAGCGAACCAATCCGCGTTCGGGCGAGGTGACAAAAGCGACGAACCGTTTCGCAGCAGTTTCGTGCTGCGAATTTGAAATCAGCCCGATCCCAAACTTTGATTCCGCCGTTTCCAGTTCTGGCAATTCCACGAAATCAAGATCAACGTAGTTGTGCAGGACACAATCGTAAATGATAGCAGCGTCCGCGGAACCAATCGCCACGTCTGCTGCCGCTTCGGTCACGTTGCCTCGGTACGCAGTTGTGGCAGCGTCGGCTGCCTCCCATAGCCCCAATCGCTCCAAAGCATTCTGGGTGATCTTTCCAATTGCCGCCGCCTCAGGATTTGCCTGCACAAATCGCACATCATCACGCAGAAGGTCGGCAAATTGATGAATGCCTTTCGGGTTGCCTCGTTGAACAACGACCACCGCTCGCATGCTGCCAATGGGAAAGGTCTCCGACACCAGCCCTTTGTCACGTGCGGTGGCGAGATAGAGATCGTCAGCGGGCAAGAATAAATCGCCCGTCCGGCTGACTTCGATCTGTGACAGCAAGCCTTGCGAAGGTCCATAGTTAACAAACACTTCGCTGACAAACTCGTGACGGTAGTCGGCGACGATTGCCTCCATCACCGCCTGGTTGCTGGCAGCGCAGAAGACCGTGATTGAGTGATGGTCTGGTTCAACACGCCGGACCCCCTCGGATTTGTTCGCTCGAGAAGTCTTTCCAGTGGCGAGCAGGTACAGTAGGATCGGGACAGTGGCGAGCAATCCAACGAGCAAAACAATGGTACGATTCATAGTTGCCAGTTTAGTTAACCAAGGTCCAGTGAGAGATACCCCGTGACATTCCTTTCCCGCCGACAGTTCGTCACCGCGTCTGCGTCCACCCTCCTAGCCTTTAGAATCACTCGAGCAGGCGAATCCGCTCCCCCATTCGCTGTCCGCGACATCAACACCATCAGTCTTCAGGCGGAGTACTATCACGGCTGGCCGACGCTTTGCCGACGTGCCAATGGCGAGCTGCTCGTTGTTTGCTCCGGTGGCCGCGAGTCACATATTTGCCCGTTTGGTCGCGTCGATCTTATTCGGTCTTATGACAATGGCGATTCGTGGAGCTTGGAACGCACCATCGTCGACGGTCCGATCGATGACCGTGATGCTGGGATAATGGAGACTGCGCGGGGAACGCTGTTGGTGACCACGTTCAGCTCGCTGGCGTACGAACCTCAACTCCAAAAAGCAATCACGACGGCAGCGACGAAGAAACCATCTATGTCGCCACAGCAGCTCGCCAAGTGGCAGGGCGTCCAGCGGCGCCTTTCCGATGGTCAGCATGCACAACAACTTGGCTGTTGGATGCTTCGGTCCGAGGATGGTGGCCTCCACTGGTCGCCAGCCTATCGTGTGCCCCTGAATAGCCCCCACGGACCGACCCAACTTCGCGATGGGAGTCTTTTCTATGCTGGCGTCGCGCTGTGGGAACCAGGGCGGCCTGTCGGGACGACCCGATCCGAAGATGAGGGTCGCACGTGGACACCGCTTGCAAAACTGCCCGCCCGCGAGGGGGATGATCCATCGCAATATCATGAACTGCACGCCGTCGAAGCCGCCGACGGCCGGATTATCGTCCAGATCCGCAACCACAATCCGGCCAACAAGAACGAGACGCTGCAAACCCACAGCACCGATGGCGGGATGACTTGGGCGACGCCTTACCCCAGCGGCGTGTGGGGAATGCCCTCGCATTTACTGCGTTTGTCCGACGATCGGCTGCTGATGACCTATGGCTATCGCCGCGCGCCGCTGGGCAATCAAGCTCGGATCAGCAGCGACCACGGGCAGACTTGGTCCGAACCCATCATCATCCAGGGCACCGCTACGTCAGGCGATTTGGGCTACCCCTCGAGCGCCGAAGTGTCACCCGGAAAGGTGGTCACGGTCTGGTACGAGCGACTGGCAGGTAATCCCAAAGCTCAGCTACGCTTGGCGTCATGGGACTTGCCTGACGTCAAGAAGTCTTAATTCGGGGGAATCCACAAGAGGGTCAAACAGAATCGACGTGGATGACTCCGTCCGATGCAGCTCGTTTGGGTCCGCATCTGGAAATGAAGTCACTGATGAATTCTGGAAAATTTTCTCATGAGCTACGTGACAAACTCCGCCCTCGTAGGGGGCTCGCTGGCAAGATCAGTCACAACGGCTAAATAGGTGAACTGCGTCGATGAGTACGTGCGTATCGTCCCCACGTTCCTGCTCACGAATACCCACCGGGTATTGTCGATTTCTACGTTTCCCTTCCAAGTCTGCCCCGAAAGGTGCGAAAACTCTCATGTTTCGCTACTCGAGTGTCGTGTTCGCTGTTCTGTTGTCCTCCGTTTCTGCATCGGCAGGCGTGCTTCACGATTTCAATATGATTGCACTAGGGAATGTGACTGGCAGGAGCCATGTCGATGGGCGGTCACTGGTATTCGGCGATATTACAGGCGGAGCGAAAGATTTTGCTCAGCATAACCTTGCAGATTCGGGCCCGGTCAGCCCCGGGGCGACCTATGGCAAGCACGGGCTCGTGGTGGGTGGCCGAGTCCTTACCGATATCAAGGTGAATCATGGAGAGGCTCTCATCGGCGGCGCTAAGGGTTCGAGGATTGACAATGCCAAATCGACCTATGGCGACGCAGGAGTGAACGACATAATCAGTGATGCCCAGGCCGAGATTGCACGAGTGACGAGCTACTTCGACGGATTGACGCCAAACGGTTCCGTCGATCTCGATTCGGATAAATTGAACAACGCAAAGTTTTTTACCGACCAAAAGCTCGGAGTGGACGGGGTCGCGGTCTTTGACGTGGACTCCCAATTCTTCTCGCGTAAAAATGGGATAGCAAGTTTCAGCGACTACCTGAAAAACGCTGGAAATCTCTTCTTAATTCGAGACGATAATACCGAGATCACTTTGTCATCGGGCTTCAATCTGGATGCGGGCAGCGAGTTTGGCTCTGATTTATTTCGCAGTCGAATCGTTTGGTATTTCCCCAATGCGAAGACGGTAAATTTGCGCAGCGGTTTGGGTGGTTCGCTGATCGCGCCTCTTGCGAATATTAACTTTTCGTCAAATATTACCGGTACCGTAGTTGGAAACAACATCCATCTTGGTGCAGAAATTCATTTACCAAGTTTGATGCTGCCTCCGTTGCCAACACCACCGTCCCTCGCGGCTCCCCAGTCAGTTCCTGAGCCCATGTCCATTGCGTCGTTTGGGTTGATCCTCTGCGGGGCGCTTGCAGAACGTCGTCGCCGGCGACGAATGTAATCGAAAAATGCATTGAATGGGTGGAGTATTTCGGCCACAATGCTGGCCCCTCATTTTAACCCGACGCCACCCGCTCTACAGGACTCCTGCCGATGTCCGCGCCGATTAAGGTGAAATGTCCCCACTGCAGCACATTGTTGCGATTCGCACCGACAGGGGCAGTCTCGATGCTCAAGTGCCCTAAGTGCCAAAAGCAGTTGCGAATCAAGACACCCAGTGGAGCGTCACCGAACCCGGCCCCGGGGCAAGTCAGACGGCCCGCTGCTGCGGGATCTACAGTCGGCCGGACGGCCGCTCAGACGAGTCGTCCGGCGCCGGCGAGGTCACCAGCACGGTCTCCGGACTTGGACTGGGATGATCTGGCGTCACCGCCACCGCGTGGGCCCGTGCCGGATTTTCAATCCAGCCCCTCCAGTCGTACGGGGCCACCAGGAGGATTTTACGTCCCGCCCGGTGACGCCCCGAGGAATCGCAGATCGGGCGGCGGAGTGATGAAGCCGATTCTGATCGGATGTGGGCTACTCGGTGGCTTGGGCGTGCTCGGAGTGGTTGGGTTAGTTGCCGTCCTCGTCTACTTTGGGTCAACGGCCGAGTCGAAATCAACGATCTCCCTGGCGGGATATTCGGTAGACGCACCTGGGAAGGTTGTCCCGGAGTCGAAACAGGGAGGAGCGGTCAGCCACGGGATCCACCACCGCCGGACGAACAGCGAGTTCGCCATTTCCACCAAACAGGTCGCCGCGCCGGGCCAGAACTTTGAGCTGGAGAAATTGATCCAAATGATGCGACAACTCGGCTCCAACGTCCGCTCACAGACGCCGATATCGCGGGCCGGGTTGAGCGGTTACCAAATGAAAATGCGCGGGGTCACCGGTTTGGAAACTGAGGTCGAAGTGTACAAGATCAACGCTCAGGATGTCTTGCTGCTCACGTACGTTTCCGGCAAAGTCAAGCATGATGCTGGAATGGGCAAGCTCGACCGCGATCCGGAAACGATCCAAAAGTTGGACGACCCGGATGCATTTTTCAGTTCACTTCGGAAGAATTAGGCGTTGCGTCCTTTGCGACGGCGTTCGTTTTCTTTCAGCGCAATCTTTCGCAAGCGGATCGACAGCGGTGTGACCTCAACGAGTTCGTCTTCTTCGATGTATTCCAGGGCCGCTTCGAGCGACATGTCGCGTGGCGGCTTGAGAATTACGTTTTCGTCACTACCGCTCGCTCGCATGTTGGTCAGCTTCTTTTCTCGCGAAGGATTGACGACCATGTCACCTTCCCGAGAGTTTTCACCCACGATCATGCCCTCGTAAACTTCAACGCCCGCTGGAACGAGCAATTCGCTGCGATCCTGTAACGCGAAGAGTGCGAAGGGCATCGTTTTGCCGCCGGTCATCGAGACCAGCACGCCGTTGGCACGACTTGGCACGTCGCCTTCAACGAGTCGATAGCTCTCAAAGCGGTGGTGAATAATCGCGGTACCGCGGGTTGCGTTGAGTAGTTTGGTTCGCAATCCGATCAGACCACGCGAGGGAATGCTGAATTTCAGCAGGCTGTATTCACCACGTTGCTTCATCTCTTCGAGTTGACCACGCCGGTGACCCACGAGTTCCATCACAGGCCCCATCGCGTCGGAGGGGACTTCGACTCGTAGAGTTTCGAATGGTTCATGTTTCTTGCCGTCAATTTCCTTGAAGACGACGCGGGGTTTGCCCACGCTTAGTTCAAAACCCTCTCGACGCATTGTTTCGATCAAGATCGCGAGGTGGAGGACTCCGCGCCCGGCGACCGCGTAGGCTTCGGTGCCCTCGATCATGCTGACGCGCAGTGCCACGTTGCGTTCGAGTTCCTTTTCAAGTCGATTTTTGATTTGACGCGTGGTGACGTACTTGCCTTCGCGGCCCGCCATGGGTGACGAGTTGACGCTAAACACCATTTCGAGCGTAGGTTCGTCAACCTTCAGCCGCGGCAGAGGATTGTCAGCATCAATCGCGGTGAGGGTGTCGCCGATCTCGACATCGTCGAGACCCTCGATGGCAACAATGTCGCCAGCGGACGCGCTCTCAGCCGAAACGCGACCGAGATTATTAAACAAGTACAAAGCGGAGGGTTTGACACGCCGCTGGGTCGGCTTTCCATCAGCACCGAGGCAGTGCAAATCAAACGAGGCGCCCGCCGTAATCGTGCCAGCATTGATCCGGCCGACCGCGATCCGGCCGACGTATTCGCTCCAGTCCAGAGTGGTAACCATCATCTGGAAATCAGAATCGGGATCGATCGTCGGGCCGGGAATGTGGTCGACGAATAGATCGAGCAGCGGCAGCATGTTGTCCGTTCGGACCTCGTGATCGGTCGTCGCGTAACCTTCTTTGGCACTGGTGTAGACGAAGCCGACGTCATCGAGCTGTTCTTCGCCACCGAGTTCGGCCAGAAGTTCCAATGCTTCATCGAGTGCTTCGTGAGGTCGTCCGTCGGGCCGGTCGACCTTATTGACAACAACAATCGGTTTGCAGCCAGCTTGCAGGGCTTTTTCGAGCACAAAGCGGGTCTGAGGCATCGGCCCTTCGGCCGCATCGACGAGCACCACGCAGCCGTCAGCCATTTTAACGACTCGCTCCACCTCACCACCAAAGTCCGCGTGACCTGGGGTATCGATCAGGTTAATTTTCACGCCACGATAAGGAATCGCGATGTTCTTGGCCAAAATCGTGATCCCACGCTCCCGTTCGAGATCGTTGGAATCGAGGATCCGCTCACCCTTCAATTCGGTATCGCGGTACTGGCCGCTCTGCCGTAACAAACAATCCACCAGCGTCGTTTTGCCATGGTCGACGTGGGCGATGATGACGATGTTGCGAATGTCTTCGCGAGTGGACGCATCGGTGGTTGGGGCGGACTGATTCAAAGTAGCGGGGGCTGACAAGAGAGGAGCTTTCGATCAAAACGTGGTCGGGCGGGGGCTGGATGCAAGAATGCACATCCTAGTTCTAATAGCCCTGTGGAACCATCACTAGGCGAAATCGAAAGAAGGTGGCCCATCGCCTCCGTAGCTGCCGCTAAGGACGTCTGTGGTAACAAATTGCCATTTGACCGAGCATGCACCTCGCGTCGACAGCGTGGCAACGACTCCGGTAGAAGGAGTCGCTACAGCAAGTGTTTGGCTTTGACGTCGAGATACTGGTTCACCAGCGGGGCGGAAAGTTCGTCAGGAAACGCGTCGACAACGAGCACGCCGCGATGGCGTAGACCCGTTAACACCTCTTCACGCCAGACCAAAATGTCCGCTGCAGCAGCGGCCCGGTACATCGTGAACTCGTCGATCGTCTCACCTTCGTGGGGCGGGGACTGGCCCGGGGGCGTCGCTGAAATCGCTGCCATCGCTGCATTTTGCGGCGCATCGGCCGCATCGAACATTTCGCGGTCACGCAGTAACACGCCCAGCGGCAGGTGGGTTCCCGTCAGATTGGAGAGGTAGTCGACCACGACGTCCGCATTGACTTCGTCGATCACATTCGTGATCAGCGTTACAAGTGAGCGGCGTTTACAGCGCGTACTCAGGTGCAGGAACGCGAGGTCGTAGCGTGATTCCACCATCCGCGGAAATTGATCAAACCCAGCCTGCAGGAGACGGTTCATTTGACTGGCACCACCTCGCGGCGGAATGTACGCATGAACGCGGTCACTGAAACAGATCATGCCAACCGCATCTCCCTGCTGCAAGGCCACATAAGCCATCATCAACGCGGCATTGAGGGCATGGTCCAGTAGCGAATATCCATCTCGGTGATTCGTCATCATTCGGCCGCAGTCGAGCATGAAAATCAACCGCTGGCTCTGATCGCTCTGAAACTGACGCACGGTGAGTCGATTCCGTCTCGCGGTGCTGCGCCAATCGATGTGGCGATAGTTGTCGTCCCGTGTGTAGTCACGCAGACGCTCAAAATCGCTGTCTTGACCCACCCGTCTGGTTCGCCTCACGCCGATCAGACTGAGCCGACTAGTACGTGCCAACAATGCATAGTCGGCGAGCTGCTTCATGTCGGGGTAAATGTTTAGCCGATCGCGAACATCAATTGTCACATGGCGGTGCCAAAGCCGTAGCGGACTATTGATCTTCAAATAGCATCTCTCCAGCTCGAATACGCCACGACGGTGTGCCGTTAAACGCCCGATCGCTTTGGTTTCCATTCCAGGAATGAGATCGAGCTGGTGCATGACGGGTTCCACCGTGAAATGTTCAGGCAAGTCGTCGCAAAACTCACCGCTCAGCCGCATCGACGTTCGGTTGCGAATGCGCAGTACGCTGTCCATCGGAATCCGTAGCGAACCTGTTTTTCCAAGGTCGCGGGTCACTTCGATACCAACACATGATCGACCTCCCGTGCCTCGCCAGAGCAGGGCAAAATCAATCGAAGTGACGATGACGATGACGCCATCGGCCAACGCCACCAAGACCAACCAATCGGGCGAAAAAACCACCAGCAAACTGCATACGATCGGTATGGCGAGTAAGCCGGCCCACAACCGGGTAGGGAAAATCCGCGTGTTGATCGCAGCAATCACCAGCGGCAGGCTGAGTAGAACCAGCATCAACCAAGGCAGTTGGCTCAGCCACTGGAATTTTTCCTCCGCATTGGTCGAGAGTGGAGTTTGAGCCAGGCGGAGCAGCATAGGAGAAAGGCAGCGGGGGACTGTGTCAGCGTTCGGTGACAGATACAAGCTTTTCGTCAGTTCGATTTAGGAAGTATTCTACATCTTACCGGCGGGTCGGATGCCGGGGCCTCGACGGTCGGTGAGCTTGTCACCTAAATCAGCGCGGGCAGTTTCGGCATGTTTTTCCAGCATCGCAACGACATCGGGGTGTTCGTCGATGACGTTGGTGGTTTCCTCAACATCGTTGTTGAGATCAAAAAGAGCGAGGCCGATTTTGGCGTTTTCGTAGTTGGCAGGAATACCGCCGCTGCCGCCTGGCCGGCCAGCGAGGGTGCGATAGGAATGTGGAAAGTGCAGCTTCCAACGATCATTGCGGACCGCTTGCAGTTCGCCCCCGGCGTAGTAGCAGTAAAACGCTTCGTGGGGTGACTTCGCTCCCGGCTCGCCAAAAATCAGGGGGCGGATATCCTTGCCGTCGATGCGGTGGTTGGGCAATTTGGCCCCAATCAGTGCCCCCACTGTCGGCAGGATATCGATAGTGGACGCCAACTGATCACAAGTCGTGCCCGCAGGAATTTTTCCAGTCCACTGCATGACAGTTGGCTCGCGGTAGCCACCCTCGAACATGGTGCCTTTGCCCTCACGCAGGTGGGTCGTCCCAGCATGATCGCCGTAGGACAGCCAGGGGCCATTGTCGGCCGTGAAGATTACCAACGTATTGGTGTCCAAGCCTTCTTCTTTCAATGCTTTGTTAATCTGTCCCACCGACCAATCGACTTCCATCACGACATCGCCAAAGAGCCCACGTGAACTCTTGCCTTTGAATTTGTCCGAAACGAACAAAGGCACGTGAACCATGCTGTGAGGCACGTACAGAAAGAACGGTTTGTCCTTGTTGCGATGGATGAAATCAACCGCGTGCTCGGTGTACTGGGTCGTGAGCTGGGTCTGGTCTTGCGGGGTAACCTTGGGATTGATGATCTTGTTGCCCTCGATCAGAGGCAAATTTGGCCATCGCTTCACTCGCTCGGCCATTGCCAGATGCAGCACGTTGGGATGGTAGGGCCACATGTCGTTGCTGTAGGGAAGCCCGAAGTACTCGTCAAACCCGTGCTGGAGTGGTAGGAATTTTTTCTGAAAGCCCAAGTGCCATTTGCCAAAGATCGCGGTGGCATAGTTCCGCTGCTTGCATAGTTCCGCCAGGGTAACTTCATCGGCGTGAATACCAACCTTCGCTTGCGGTCCGAGTGCACCTGAGATTCCCACGCGTCGATGGTAGCAACCTGTCATCAGTGCTGCACGCGAGGCTGAACAGACCGCCGAAGAAACCACGAAGTCCGTGAACTTGCGTCCGTTCTTTGCCATCGCGTCGAGGTGGGGGGTGGCGATGCCCTGCACACCGAACGGACTGATGTCTTCATACCCCATGTCGTCGATGAAGATGACGACTACATTAGGAGGCCGATCCGCGGCGGTGGCAGTTGAAATGGCGCCCGCCGTTACGATTAGCAGGAGAGCGAGGTAACGCATCGAGTAACTCGGGGAATGTGAGATCAGCGGTGAGATGGTTTCTTCGACCCGTTATCTTACACGACATCGGATATCGTCAGGTTTGAAGGAAGCACCCGCACATCAATAAAAGTGCAAAACCGTATGTTAACGAAAAAACCCCGAACGGTTGTCCGGGGTGAAATGTTAGCTGCGTCGTGGCTTCTATCAGTACTCGCCTAGCGTACTGGTTCAGCGGCTTCCTCGCGGCTGCCGCTACGGCGGGTGATCCGCTGAGTCTGGGGTGCAAGAAAGTGCGTTGCCTCTTCGGCCACGAGGACCGTGTCGCCGCTGCGAACTTCGGTGCGGAAGCGGTGGTGACCACCGGTTTCGGCGCGGGCAAGAATCGTCATACGGACTTCCTCGCCTCCCTCAATACGAGCTATGGGCTCGACAAGAACTTGTCCAGTGACCACTTTGCCGGCGTGTCCCGTGATTTGTTTCGGTTCAATCCCGTTGCTGAACTGGGCAATAGCCTGAACATCAAGTGCCGGTTTGCTGCCACGGTTGCGAATCACGATTTCATACGACACCTCTTCGCCGACGGGTGCAGGTGCCGTGGGATCAACGATGGACAGAACCAAGTCGGCGATCGCTTCGACGGTCGTGTTCAAACTGACGTTGGTTTGTCCAGCAGCACTGCCCTTGCACTCGAACGCAAACTGTTGTGGCCCGGTGGTGTTCATGCTGCACTGGAACTGATACTTGCGAACGGCACCGGCGGGCATCGAATCAATCTTCCAACGCAGTTGGCTGTCAAGCAGTGTCGCACCTTCCAATCCGCCTTGATAGCTCACGCCCATCGGCAGTTGGAGGATGGCAACAACATTTTCGCTAGCCGCCGATCCCTCGTTGGTCAGTTCCAACTGGTAGACTGCGTCGGTGTCTTGATACTTCACCTCAGGGCCGGTCAGGACTGCTTCCAGCTTGGCGGCGAGCACCCGAACGGTCTTGTCAGCTTCGGCTTTGAGATCGAGATCGCCGACAGCGAGCCCATGAATCTTCAGCTCACCGAGATCTTGAGCAGTCAGCTCGACTTCAAATTGAGCTTCCTTACCTGCCGGGATATCGCCAATTCGTTGACTCTGTGGTGAGCTGGAGTCAGGACTCAGTGTGAACACGACCTCCGGCGCGATGCCGTCGCCAGAGTTCAGCACACGAATATGGTACGTTTTCGATTCACCAAAGACGACTTCATCGGGACCCTCGATCGTCAACGCGAGTTCGGCCTCTTGAACGGTGACTTGTACGCTTCGCTTTTGAGGGGCGAGCGTCCAATCAACATCGAGATCGTGCGTTCCAGATCGAGCGGCCTTGAGACGGACGTTCAGTGTTTCACTTTGGCCAGCATCGAGGCGATCGATTTGCCAATTCAAATTGCGAACTTGATCTTCGGTTGCCGCCGCAACTTCGCCACGCGAGGCCTGTTGGCTGACGACGTCGGCCCAGTCGGGGATATGAGCTCGAATGATCAGCCCTTGGGCATTGCTCGAACCCCGGTTCTCGACACGAATTTCATAGGTGTGCGTTTGCCGAATCATGACTTGGCGTGGGCCAGCGGTGACCACACGGATGCCAGGTAGTTCGGCCGCGGCCGTATTGGAATTGGCAGCGATGTTCACCGTAGGACTTGGGACGCCCGAACTTGTTGAGTTGGCAGTCGACGGGGGTGTCCGCATCGTGTTGGCGTTCGCAGTCTCGCTGGCGGGCGGAAGTTCCGCGACTTCATTGTGTCCGAAGCCGCCACTGTGGTACTGGGGCGTTGTTGCACCAGCGGCGGTTTGAGCACGAGGAGCGAAGGAGTCGCCTTTGGCCGTGAACTGTGCATCATGTTTGGGTAGCGTGTTGCCAGTGACGTCGTTGGTTTCCTTGACCGGCACGCGATCACTGATCGTGTGGAGAGCGGCAGCCGCGTCGTTGGCAGCTGCAAGTGATCCTGAATCGCGACCAACGCTTCGATTGTTTCCGGAAGTTGTTATGCGAGCGAATTGGGTTTCGCTCGCTTCGGCGTCGTCCGCCGGCGGTGCGAGAGTCGGAACGCCGAGTGTCGCAGTGGGCTTGGACGCAGCGATTTCGAGCGGTTGACTTGTGACAGTGTCACCGTTGGCTTCGAGCGGTGCGGGTGCTGCCGACCGAATCTCTCGCCGAGCAACGTGCGGTACTGCATCGGGGGTTGTTTCCATGGTCCTCGGCGATCCTTCGGAGGACTCTTCGCTGCTTTGCGCGTCAGACTCGTTGCTGGCAACCGCTTCCGCTGCGCGGTCGTCTGATTTTTTCGCAACTGCGACTGGAGGTGCGCTCTTGATCACTTTGCGGCGGACCTTGGGAACGAGTTCGACAGGTTTCACATCGACGGCCACCGAATTTGAATTGGACTGGGCCTCGAGTTGGGGGCGAGTGCTCTCCAAATGCGCCACCGCAGGTTGCGGTTTGGGCTGGAGGCTGGGGGGCGCCTACTGCTTTGGGTCACCGACAGGGGAGCGGGACGACCGCTGCCGCTGATAGTCGCGTTCGCGGCAGAATCCATCTGCGGCGTGAGTCGACGGGGTGTCGAGGAGCCGATGGGCGGCGGCGTTGGCGCAGCGGATGGCGAAGTGCGCGGTTGGGCGGACATCGACTGGGCAGTGCCGGTGGACTTGGCAGCGGCGCTCCGCGCTCCAGGATCGTGGATGGGTGACGGGGGCGTGGACTGAGACAGTCCGTCGTGCGGATTGTGGTATGGAATTCCCTTCCAGTTGACCTCGCGGTCACTTGGAACGGGCGTGGCTTTGCGGTAGGGCTCGTCGCTGTGACCGCTATCGCCCGCGCCGCGACCAAACAGCCCCCTCAGTAAACCACCAGAACGCTCGCCCGCGACTTGGCGGATTTCCTGTGATGGGTTGTGCGACTGAGCCCATGCCGGGGGGATGGCGGACAGTCCAAGCGAACTTGACATCAGAGCCGCAGCCCACAGTTTGGCGAAACGGCCTGCTTGGTGGCGGCTTGGGCCGCGTTGCGAATTCATTTCGGAGTCGGGAAACATGCGGGTCATCGGATTCTCGCCTAGAGGCACGAAAGGGTGGTTCCATCGTGGTATCGGCCATGCGGCCCATCCGTTTTGAATCAATTTTGTCGATCGCAACGATTTCTCTGAAAAACCTGGTTGTGAGCGAGGTGCAAAGGGACGATAAAAGTGCTTCCTCTCTCGCTCTCCCACACTCCCACTCGCAAATAAATGTCTCGACGCGAAAAAATTGAAGCGATGCTCCTGGACGATCCAACGGACACTTTCCTACGTTATTCGTTAGCGATGGAGCATCGCAGTGAGGGTAACCACGAGGAGAGTCTAGAACGTTTGGACGAACTCACCCGCGATGCGACTCCTTATGTTCCCGCGTTCTTCATGGCCTCGCAGCAGTTGGTCGATTTGAGCCGTATCACCGAGGCCCGCACGCTGCTGCGAGACGGGATTGACGAAGCAAGGCGTCAGGGAGATTCGCATGCCGCGGCTGAAATGAGCGAGTTACTCGCGTCACTGGGTCGTCTTGGTGAGTCTGACGACTCTGGAGATGACGACGATCTGTGAATGCCATTGCGACTCGCCATCACTCCACCACGGCAATCGTGTTGCGATTGGTGGACTTCAGTGAAACGAGTCTGGTGGTCACGCTGCTGACACGCGATCTGGGGCGGATTTCAGCGCTCGCCAAGGGCGCTCGGCGGTTGAAGGGACCCTTTGAGGGATCGCTCGATTTGCTCTCGGTGTGCAGTGTGACGCTCATTGCGAAACCGGGTGATATGCTCGACTTGCTCACCGAATCCAAGCTCCGCAGACGCTTTCGCGGGGGTGAACGAACGCTTAGTCGCACATATGCTGGTTTCTACATCGCGGAAACGTTGCGATGGTGGCTCGCTGACGACGAGCGGCACGAAGCGGTTTTCGACCTCACACTCGCGGCGTTGGGGCTGGTCGATGGGACTGGCCCGGTCGCCGAAACATTACTCGCGTTTGATTGCCAGTGTCTGCGTTTGCTTGGTCATGCACCCACGACGGACGTATGCTGCGTTTGCGGCGTGAAACTGGAGCAGGAGAAACGCGCGGCTACCTCGCGTCAGGTTGCATTCTCGATAGATGGCGGTGGGGTGGTTTGTGGCGACTGTCGTCCCCGGCAATTGTCTCTGGTGATGTTGAATCGCGCGGCAGCGAGATCCCTCGCGGAACTTCTCCAGCCGGCCGGGATTGTTGCCGATCCAAACAATGAAAACGATGGGGGCGAGAAAGCAGGAGTTTTTCCGCTCAGTTCGCTGTTGCCACGGGTGCAAGAAACTTCGTATCCCGAGCTACGTGGTTTAATCAGTCGATATATGCAGTCGTTAATGGGCCGGACCCTCCGGATGCAGCCATACCTGCCGACAACGATTCGTTCGCGGAGCTGACCAGGCACTGCGGCGATCCGATAATCATGATGGAACATTGATGCCTGATCAGAAGCACAGTCGCCTAACGACCCCAACGCGAGTCTTCGCTCGACGCTGCCGCCGTGGTGGATACTACCAACGTGCCCCAGGCTGCATTGGGTGTGCAGTACCGCTACCGTTGCAATTCGGGATGATGCTCGTTGCAATGACGATTCTCTCGGGCGGGTCCGCACGATCGCATGCGGAGGAAAAAAACAAAACGCTATGGGACTCCACGAAGGATAACGCTGATCGCGTCGCGCGGTTCGTTTCCGGACGAGAACAAACCAATCCGACCCGAGCGAAAGAGCTGTATCAAGAAGCCGACGCCGTTTTCCGCACGGCTGCCATTGAGTCGAGCACCATTTCGCGAGACGGAGAGGACGAGGGACGCGAAAAGAAAGCATTCGCAAAAGCGGCTAAGCTGTTTGCGCGGTCTGCCGAAGCAGATCCCGGTTCGGCACTATCGCAAGATGCTTTGTTCATGCAAGGCGAGAGTCTATTCTTTTCTGACCAGTTACCCGATGCAGCGGACATCTACCAAAAATTGCAGAAGGATTTTCCACGCAACCGACATAGTGACCGCGTCGCCTCACGATTGTTTGAGATCTCGCAGTACTGGATCGACACCGACAAGGCTCGACCCCGGAATTGGTGGTCGCTCAATCTATTTGATCCCACACGACCGCGGCTTGATACCGAGGGCCATGCGATTCGCGTGCTCGATCAGATTCGCTATGACGACCCCACCGGACGTCTTGCTGACGATGCGACGATGGCCGCAGCTGCAGAATACATTCGCAAAGGCGATTTCGAGATGGCCGATGAGTTCCTGACGGACCTGCGCGAAACTTTTCCCGACAGCGACCACTTCTTCGTCGCTCACTTGCTAGGGGTGCGCGCCAAGCTGGAATGTTACGGCGGGCCGCGATATAGCGGTTTGATGCTCGAAGAAGCAGAGAAGTTGATTGGACAGACACGCCAGCGATTTCCCGAAAAAATGCAGGAGCAGGAGATTTCCGACATGGTCGCGCGAGCATCGGCAGAGGTTGCCTACCGACGTGCGGAGCATCTCTACCAACGTGCCCAGTACCGGGAAAAGAAGGGCGAGAATCTCGCCGCATCCAAGTATTACCAGAGTATCCTCGACGATTATCCGAGCACTCCCATGGCTGATAACGCTCGCGAGCGACTCGAGTCGATTGCTGGTCTTCCGGCAGTACCGCCCGAGCGGCTGACGTGGCTCAAGGCCGTCTTTCCCGACAGCCAACGATCAGCTCCGCTGGTGACGAAATTTGAATCGCCGCGGAGCGAAGACAAAGAGACGATGCTCCGGTGAAAAATATGGTTGCCACCCCACCCGTTCCCGTCCAAGTCATTCACGTGCCGTCGTGGCCACAGCGTCGACCGACCGCTCCGCCGGTCGGGAGGAACCGAATCAGCTCAGTCCGACGCAGCGGTCCGGCTACCACGCGCAGCGGTGCGGCTACCACGCGCAGCGGTGCGGCTACCACGCGCAGCGGTGCGGCTACCACGCGCAGCGGTGCGGCTACCACGCGCAGCGGTGCGGCTACCACGCGCAGCGGTGCGGCTACCATGCGCAGCGGTGCGGCGACAATCAAGCATCTATGGAACGGCTTGCTGATCATCGCGGGTTGTGCCCTCGCGGGGTGTGCTCCCTACCGATTTGGTGACGCGGCCTTGTTCCCAACCGGAATACAAACCGTTCACGTCCCGATCGCTCACGACACCACTGTCCGGCATAACCTCGGATTGCAATTGACGGAGGCGATTATCCGCGAAATTGAATTGCGGACGCCCTATAAAGTGACCCCAGATCCGTCCGCCGACACGACGTTGACCTGCGTGGTGACGAACGAAGCCAAGACCGTCCTGAGCGAAACGAACGAGGATTACCCGCGCGCCCTTGACGGCAGCGTGCAAGTCCGGGCGTCGTGGACGGATCGGCAAGGCCGCCTGCTCTTCAACAATTCAGTGATCCCCACGGAAGACCTCGCGATCCTGTTTACTCAGACGGAACGGTTCGTTCCCGAGGCCGGGCAATCGGTCGACACGGCAATGCAGCAGGCGATCGAAGATCTTGCCGCGCGCATTGTCAGCCAAATGGAAAACCGCTGGTAGTCGGACTGTCGAATGACGGACCCAACCCGCCAGCGACGCGGGCGCTGTGAACACGCACTCGCGTATTGGTGAGTGCATTTAAATTAAAATCGCGAGCACGACCAAATCGACAGCTCGTCATAGCGATCAGTCCATTCCCGGAACCCACAGCTTGCTCGGAGCAGCCGCTGGCGGTGTCGAGCCTCCCGCCGGTGCTGGTGGCGCAGCGTTGCCACTGCCCGGTGTCCACAACCCGCCACCCGCCTCGGGGGCGCCACGCCGCGGAGCTTGGGCCGGAGACCCATCGGGCCGGATCAGACCGAACTGCATGAGAAGCTGCTGGAGTCGACCCATGACTTCCGGATCCTGACCATGCTCTTTCATGATCGTTTGGACGCACTCCTGGAGTTTGTCACCGTCACCGGACCGCAAGCGAAGCGGGATCTCAGCCAGCAACAAGGATGCCGTTGAGATCGACTGAGTCTTGGCGTATGCCTTGGCCAACTCCAGATTTTTAATCGCGTCATCGGAGTTGGTCGCCGACTGCATCAGGAACGAATAGGCAACCAATTTGGCACCCGCGATCTCGCCCTGGTCGGACAGGTCCGTTTCGAGCAGTTGTCGTGACGCACGCCGTCCAAGCTTGGTCGCTGAGACCTGCTGAGCACGCTGGATCAAATAGATCAGATTTTCCGTGTCGACGCCCGCCGGGTCGATTCGATTCAGATCATAGGCAGGAACGTCTTCGACATCATCGCCGGTGGGGCAGATCGCTTCGGGGGCTGGGCGGTTTCCAATCTCACAAAGTTGCGCAACCAGATTTTCGTCGCGAGCCATCAGCGCATCCTCGCCTTCGATGTAGCGAATCACTGCGGCACGCTGCAGCCATTTGGAATCGTCGCCGGCCGAGTCCTTGATTGATTGATCACCGAGTAGGGGAATCGCCGCGTCGGTGAGTCTGGTGACCGCCCGGGCCAGGAACAGTTCCTGTTGCAAATCGTCAAACGTCTTGGAATCGGTAATTTTGAGTCCACCCGGCTGAATCATCGCCTCGTAGTGCAGCGGCAGCTTGCCCTCGAACTCCGACTCGAAGTGGAGCCCAGGTAGGGCGAGTCCCAGTTGCTCGCGAGCGGTCTGCTCGAATCGAGCTGACACGCCGACCACCTCCACCCGCGCCGAACGATCCGTCTCGCGACCAAACAGCGTAACCAGGCCGATTGATTCGGGAACGCGTTCTAAATCACTCGGCACACCATCTTCAGCAGGAGGCTCGCGATCCAGCAACTGAAACGCAGCCCGAGGTCCGATCTCGCTGTCGCGTTTGAGCTGCTGCAAAAACTCGGGTGGCAAGTCCGCGAATCGGGCGTGCGACGATAACGCCATCATCGTCTCATCGAGCGATTCAATGTCTGCCTTGAGTGTACGTTTTTCTACCGAGATAGCGTCACTGTCAGGGCCCACCACGAATGAAGTCGCCAGATAGCGGGCACGCTCGTCGGCCGACAAATTCTCACACTGCGAAAGCTTCGTGAGTAATTCGACTTGTTTTTCGTAATCACCTTTCCACAATGCGCACGTCAACAATCCCGACAGTACCGCAGGCTGCAACGGAGCGACGCGCTGGAGCGATTCGAGCTTATTCTCAGCCAGTACGATCTTGTTATTCGCCAACAACAATGAGGCTTCGTCAAATCGCTCTGCCCAATCGACATCGTCAGGACGCGGGAGCGATTCGGGCAACACTTTGGCCAAAAGATTGACCGCCGGATCGCGGTTGATTTGTTGCAACACATTGGCGGCAATCCCCGATCCCTCGTATCCGTCGGACACGAACGCCAATGTGGCGTAGATACGCGCCGTCAGCAGGATCCCATTTCCCGCCAATCCGTACGAAATCAGCGAGGCGACATCGAGCACGAACGAATCGACGTTCTGGCCGCTCTCGGTGAGCGCCTCGAGCATCAATTCGGTTGCTTTGCCGAGATCCTGAGAAAACATCGCCGCAGCAGCACTCTGGGTGAGAGCCAGCGGATTGGAGGGCTGCAACCGGGAGAAACGCTCGGCGTTCTCGGCCAGTCCACCATATTCCCGCAAATCCATCAACAGTCGCCCTCGTACCGCCAGTGCCCAGGCCGCATCGGGGTGCTGTTCGAGAACCGAGGCCAGCCGATCGAGCGCCGGCACGAGCTGGCCGCCTTCGATCATGGTCAACACCCGATCGAGTTCGTGCACGGAGTCCTTGCACTTGCAGAATTTGATTTTTTTACCGCTACCGCAGGGGCAAATGGCGTAGGTATCGATCGACATATGGTCACTTTGGGAAGAACGTGAAATCGTTTGCCGCAGCAACTTACCACGATGAAGCCAACCTCCCAAGCCACGATCACGCCCGCGAAGGCGATTCCGCACCAGTGCAAGTGGCCACAATTCGCAGCTCAGCGATAGCGTTGGTCAACGACCTTGAACGTGAATCCGTCTCCGTCCGCCACGCTCTGGAACACCGTCTTGGCAATCTCGGTCACCGATGGATGCCCCGCTGCGGTGGAAAACTCGAGTTCGGTTTGGGACAATTTGTTCTCGAGTTCCGCCGAAATGAAGCGAACGACCTCACGATTTTCGACGGTGACGTCGGCCTGCTCCAAAATCGCCTGCTCATAGCTTCTCAGGCGATTCGCCATCGTCCAGGTGAAATACAGTCGATTCTCTTTGCTGGTGTCGATCACACGGTGGCTGCGAGGATGGGTGGAGAGTCGGTCGACGATGTCAACGCCCTGAATCCCGCCACCGACCACCCCCAGTTCAACGTGATAATAGTCAAGCTGAGCAGCGTAGCTCGCTGGATCAGGGGCCACAAAGTTCAATCGCCAACGCTGGTGGCGGGGAATGATATCGTCACCCTCAACCGGGACCTCGCTGGGAAGAGTGTAACCTGGACGGGAATGGCGAAGCGGAAATTCACCGAGCTGATCGAGCGCCGCGGCCGTCTGATCCGCCGAGGCAGTCACGGCAACCAACGACTCCTGGATTGAGAGCGAGGTAAGCTCTTGAGCCTCGTAGTCGCTCGGAACGTCGAAATCGCCAGCGTCCCCGGCATCCCCGGCATCGACGAAGACCGTCCGGACGGGTGGTGAGTGCCGGATCTCGGACTGCGAAGCCCAACGATTGACCGTCCACAGCAGAAACATCAAGGAGACAATCACGCCGAGAAACAATATCAGCGTCAGAAAAAATCCTGAAGTCAAGTCAAACCGGGTGGGACGCATATCAACCACATCATGCGTATGATTCTTCGGGGTGGTTTGCTGCGGCGTGGAATCCGAGGTCGTCAACATGGCTGAGTTCGTGGCGAGATAAGGTGGTACCAATGCGGCCTCCGATTCTAGCAAAAAGTACTGCCGGCCGCTTGCAAAGCCTCAAGCACGTTGGATGTCGGCAACCTATTGACGGTTCTTCCTTTTCTTCTCAGGGTTCAGCGGCAGTACGTTGGCGCGCTCAGCGTAGGCCTGCCACATCGCAGCGAGTTTCTTGACTTTGTTAGGCATCTCGGCGCTCAAGTCGTTTTGCTCACTTCGATCGCTGGCGATGTTGTAAAGCTCCCATTTCCCCTTCGCTCCCTTGGCGACCAATTTGTAGGCACCCACGCGAACGGCGCGGTTTCCCTCGTGTTCCCAATAGATCGCCTCGCGAGCGAATTGACCACGAGTTTTGGCATCACTCGCAAAGAAAGGGGTCAAGCTTTTACCTTCCATCGGCTTGATTGCCTGCCCATCGTGGTAAGTGGTTGGGTAAGTCGCACCGGAAACATCCACGGCCGTCGCCATCAGGTCGATCAGATGCCCAGGGGTCGATTCCAGTTCACCGTGTCGCTTGATCTTTGCCGGCCAGTGTGCGATCAGCGGCGTGGAGATGCCGCCCTCATGTGTCCAGTGCTTGTACTCGCGAAACGGCGTGTTGGACACCGTCGCCCAGCCTTGTCCGTAACCGATCGCCGTGTCGGCAGGTCCCGCCATCGTGCCCTTGCCCGTCCGCGTCACGAACCCATCACGAGTTTGTTGAGGCTTCATGTCGGGCTGAAGATAGTCTGCAGGTAGAGGCGGCCGGGTGGGCGTGTCGGCACGCTCTCCACCCACGCCCCCACGACCGTAACCCTCAGCACACCCTCCGTTGTCTTGCAAAAAACAGATCAGTGTGTTTTCAAATTGACCGGTGTCTTTCAGCGATGCGACAATTCGGCCGATACCCTGGTCCATCGAATCGATCATCGCTGCATAGACCTGCATGTTCCGTTTGTCCCATTGCCAATATTCGGTTTCCTTCCAAGCATCCTGGATCGGCCAATTCACTGTATCGTTCGCATCGATCAAGCCAAGTTCGAGCATGCGATCGTAACGGGCTGCTCGAATGGCATCGTAGCCTCCATCATAGGTGCCTTCGTACTTCGCAATGTCTTTGGGCAACGCATGCATTGGCCAGTGCGCGGCAGTAAAGGCGACATATAAAAAGAACGGTTCATCGCCGGTTTCGTTGTCGTGCTCTCGTATAAAACGGGATGCATGATCGGCGATCGCGTCCGTGTAGTAGTAGGTTTCTCCCGGCCAGTCGTCACGGCTGTATTCGGGATCGTTGAACGGCGAAATAAACTGATTGTCGCGTGTCAGCGTGTTGGGATCGAAGAAACTCCCTGCTCCGTGAATGGTCCCATAGAACCGATCAAACCCACGCTGGATAGGCCAATTGGCTCGATCAGCATCTGATTTCGGTCGCGTTTTGCCCGTCACGTGCCACTTGCCTGCCATATACGAACGGTAGCCAGCCTCTTTGAGTGCTTCGGGGATGGTCACGCAGTTGCGATTGAGTTCACCTCGATAGCCTGGGTAACCGCGGTCCTCCATCATATGCCCGACGCCAGCCTGGTGGGGATACAGGCCACTGATCAGACTCGCGCGTGTCGGGCAGCATCGCGCAGCATTGTAAAACTGGGTGAACCGAAGTCCCTCGGCCGCCAGGGAATCAAGGTGGGGCGTTTGAATCTCGCTGCCGTAACAGGCGATATCCGAGTACCCCATGTCATCGGCGAGAATGTAGATAATGTTCGGTCGATCCTCCGCGTTCGCTTGACGAGAAATCGTACTGGAGTAGATTCCAAGGACGAGCAAGGCCAAAGCCGCAAAACGCACTTGGATCGAAGGCATGTTGGAGTGCATAAAAAAAGTCCATCCGGGTTTATCGGGGGTTATGCCAGTATACGGAATTTTTGAAGGCATGGCGGTGGCGTCCGAAATGAGCGAGGTCGTCATCGAAGAGACGCTGACGCCGCCACCCGGTTGGATTGGTTGAGGGTGAAGGTAAAAATGATCGCTCTTGCCGCTCTTGCAACGCCGAAGTTGGCTCTCAGTTGAATCGAACGCGATAGGACCATACGACCGTTCGCAATGCGGTCATCTGTACTGGCCCAAGCCTGAGACGCTGGTTGTGCTTTGCGACGTCATGATCGAGCCGCGTGCCCTGCGTCGTTACAATGTTCCAGTGGTCATCAACGATGGTGGGTTGGTGGTAGGTGCTGCCGAGCCAAGCCAGTGATTTCTCACTCGCCGTCCGTTGAATGGACTCCGTTGCGATCTCACTCGAAGTCAATGGTTTGGCAAGACGGGCGGCCCAGTCAAACACGATCTCTGGTTTGCCATCAGCAGCGTCGTCAAGCTGCACGCTGACACTGAAATGAGTGGTGCCGCTGCACCCGACACCCAAGATCGTTGGCCGTCCATCAATTCGCTCAGTAGAGAGCTGCGAGATCGCGGCCGAGGCTGGCCACACGTCAGCCGGAGTCCCCTCGATACTCGAAAGCTGCCGATCACTGCCGGCGTGGATGTCGTGGGCGTAGCGATCAGTCCGCCACGAAAAGACCGCTCGCAACTCACCATCGTCGCTGGTGAGAATGTGGTCGGAGGGAATCGCGATCCGAGCAGCTATCGCTGGATCGATTGCGGTTTCGATATTGGCATTCATGAGCTGGTGGCCGCCGAATCAGTGAGGAGGGTGCCGTGGGCAAAACGTTCTAGGAACTGCAAACCAGCCTGCTGGCTCTTCTCGGGGTGGAACTGGGTCGCCAACAGATTGCCTCGGCGAATCGCGGCGCAGAACGGGCCGCCGTAGTCGCACGTCAACGCAACGACGCTCGCATCGATGGGCCGGACGTAGTACGAGTGAACAAAATAGAAATGCGTTTGAGCGGGGATGCCGAGATCAGCGCCAGCGGGGCCGATGTCGACCGTATTCCATCCCATATGGGGCACCTTGTAGCTGGGGGGCAGCGAGAACTTGGTCACGTCGCCGGCGATCACTCCGAGTCCTTCATGGGTGCCGTGCTCGAAGCCCTGCTCGAAGAGCATTTGCAACCCCAAGCAGATGCCGAGGAAGGGACGATCGGCGGCTATGAAATCCTTGATCGGGGATTCAAGGTCGCGGTTGCGAATCTCAGCAATCGCGTCACCGAACGCACCCACGCCCGGCAGAATCAATCGCTCGGCCGACGCGATCGCTACCGGGTCACTCGTAATCGTCGCAGGCACACCCGCCCGCTCAACCGCTTTCTGTACGCTCCGCAGGTTCCCCATTTGGTAGTCGACGATGGTAATCATGTGCTTCGCTAGCTTTTTGTGTGAGAAGCGGCCTGAGAACAGGCGGCGAGGACTCGCTGAAAAGAAACATCAACACAAACACCATAGCCGGGATGTCGGGCCAGCCGATAGCGGCGAAAGTGAGGGGTGCTGAGTCCACACAAGAATTTGGCTTGGTCAAGTGGTTCTGAAAAGAGGTCCGGATGTTGTTCGACAACTTTTTGCAATGCGGTCATCGCGGATCTCCCGATGGATTCACGTCGTTCGACTAATCGGGCGCGCCGGGCTGCGTTCGGCTCCGTAGCGGTCGAGGTCAAGGTCGCTACGGACTCCTCGCCAACACACTCACTGCAGCGCCCGCAGGGACGGGAGCGGCGATGCCCAAAATGCTCGGCCAGCTCAATCGCCAGGCAGCCGGGACCTTGCAAAAACTGCATCAGCTGATCGACCCGGTCGATGGCCTGCTCGAACTGATCGAATGCATGTTTCCGCAAGGCATCGATCACGGATTGGGGACGTTTAATAGATTTTGTCCATTGATATCCACGCATCGAGTCAGACGCATCCACACTCCATAATCCCCCGATTGCCGCCTGCTCGATCGCTGCGATCAGTTGGTCGCGATCGAGCTGGTACTGCTCCGCAGCAACAATCAAATTAATGCGAAAACCACGGCGACCTTTTGTAAGTGACGCAAGCACCGCTGCGATGGCCTGGCGATGTTCGGGAGGGGATTTGGCTTTGATCACGTCACTGGTGAATCTCGGTGTGATCCGGTAGGTGTCGTATCGCATAGGCAGGCAGCGGAGGTAGCCGAGTGTTTGCAGCCGGATCAATGTCGTCGCCAATGCGGGCGTGGAAAGATTGATTTCCCAGCCGAGCTTGCCTAGGGCGAGATAGAATCGGTCGGGCTGTCCTCGCAGGCGTTCGATGAGATTCCGCAAAGAAGCATCACTGGGCAAATCCCCGGCAGCGAGATTTCCAAGCGCCACTTCGTCACCCTGAACCCAGAGTGTTTCGCACTGACAGGGTTTGCCATCGCGTCCGCCACGCCCGATCTCTTGGCTGTAGGCTTCGATTGACTGCGATGGGTTGTAGTGAATCACACGGCGGATGTCGGATTTGTCGACGCCCATTCCGAAGGCAATGGTACCGATCAGAATCGCGTTGGACGCATCCGCGAACTCGCTCTGGACGTCGGCACGCTGGGCGGCGGTTAATCCTGCGTGGTAGACCATCGGCGTGAAACCCGCGTTGCAAAGCGTCCCAGCGAGTTCCTCAGCGGTACTGCGGCGTGTGACATAAATTAATGTGGCACCCCGCCGTTTCCGTCCGACGCTGAGTTGATCGAGTAGCACATCGTCCCGCTCGCCGCTGCTGACAGGCGTGCAGCGCAAATGCAGATTATTGCGATGGGGAGACAGTCGAATCGAATGTTTGGCCTCGATTTTAAATGCCTTGCGGATGTCCCGAACGACAGCCGCATTAGCGGTCGCAGTCAGGGCGAGCGTCTGCTCGATCTGGTAGCGCTCAACGAGCTCGGGGATACGCAAATAGTCAGGCCGGAAGCTGTGTCCCCACTGGCTCATGCAGTGGGCCTCATCCACGGCAAGCAGGGAGATGGGCAGCCCGCCAATCTGCGCCGCGAATCGTTCGTTGAAGAACCGCTCAGGAGCGAGATACAATAACTTAGCGCGCCCCGAATGGACGTTCTGCCAGGCGGCAGCGAATTCCGCAGGGGAAATCGTCTGATCGATTCGCGAGGCCGCAATTCCCTTCCTCGCCAGCGAATCGCACTGGTCTTTCATAAGTGAGACCAGCGGCGAGACCACAACCGTCAAACCGGGCAGGATCTGGCTGGGTAACTGAAAACACAGGCTCTTTCCGTGCCCGGTGGGCAAGACGGCGAGCGAATTTCGGCCGCGGAGTACCGCCTCAATCACTTTTCGCTGGGGCGGCAATAGTTTCGCGTGTCCGAATCGGCGGACCAACAGTTCGTTAGCAACCCGCCACCTCGCGTCCATCTCGCCTTGATTCCCACACACTTCATTCAGGTTTTGGCCGGTATTCACGCCTTGCATGATACCGGTTTTCACCCGTCGCGTGATAGCCGCCCCTCGTCACAGACAAACTGGGGCGTCATGATGTCCAGCACGGCTCACAAAATCAACCGTCTTCTGCCGCTTGGGTAGGCCGGGTCGTCACAACCGAGCCGTACCGATAAAGTTGTCATCACCTTAGTCTCAGGTTCCCCCTCCTTCTCCTCCTCTCCCTATCTCTTTCCCCTCTCTCTCCCTTCCCGAAATGGCTGCGACCTACAAAGACGCTGGCGTCGACCTCGACGTATACGCGGAATCGATGAGCCGATTGCCTCGGTTGATGCACCGCACTTTCAGTCCTCGCGTGCTGCCGAGCGACGGTGGATTCGCGGGGCTGTTCCGGCTCGACTTTGATGGCAAACTATTCGCGAGAAACTATGAGGAACCCGTACTCGTCAGTGGCACCGATGGCGTGGGTACGAAACTTGTCGTCGCTCAGTCGCTTGACCGGCACGATACGGTGGGAATTGATTTGGTGGCGATGTGCGTCAACGATTTGATTTGCACGGGCGCCGAGCCGTTGTTCTTTCTAGATTACGTCGCGATGGGGCGGGACGATCCCGCGAGGCTGGAGCGAATTGTCTCGGGAATCAGTGATGGATGCGTGGCGGGTGACATGTCGCTCCTCGGCGGTGAGACCGCGATCATGCCGGACATGTACGGCACCGACGATTACGATCTCGCGGGATTTGCCGTCGGCGTGGTCGAACGCAAGCGACTAGTCGATGGTCATTTGATTGCCCCGGGAGACGTCGTCTTGGGGTTGGCCGGGTCGGGCTTGCACAGCAATGGTTTTTCACTGGTAAGAAAAGTCATTGCCGACTGTGGGGCACGCTGGGCAGATTGCCCAGAGGAATTCGGTGGCGATTCGCTCGGCGATGTCTGCTTGCGACCGACACGAATTTACACCGCAGCAATTCGAGCGATCCAGTCACACTACCGGGTCAAACAGGTTCTTCACGGGATTGCACACATCACCGGCGGTGGGATCGAAGAGAACCTTGATCGCATTCTTCCCAAGGGTGTCGATGCCATCATTGATCCGGCCTCCTGGACCCCTCATCCGATATTCATGTGGGTACAGGAGCAGGGTTCCGTCGCGACATCGGAAATGCGACGCGTGTTCAACATGGGGATCGGGATGGCGATTGTCGTCAACGAGTTTTATGCTGGCAGCATCACAGGACAAATGCAGACGCTCGGCATCGACTGCCACCGCATCGGTTCAATTACCGCGGGCACGGGTCGGGTTCGCTATACGGACGAGAAATCCTGACGCCCACTCAATCGATCGCTCGCAGCGGAAATTCTTCACTCGGTGTGTGTTCGCGCGTCGCAATCGATTCGACGTTCGCAATCACGTCCGGGTGCTCGCTGGCAACGTCGGTGGTCTCACCAAGATCAGAATCCAAATCATAGAGCTGCCAATTTGGGATTGCCTCGCCGCGTTTGGGGCGTTTTGCCAGTCCCTTGCGGATCGCCTTCCACTTCCCCAGGCGTATCGCCTGCTGACCCGAATAGCCCGGCGACTCCCAGTACAAGAATTCGTGCTCAGCTTGATCCTGCGTGTGGCCCAGCAGCGTCGGCAGAAAGCTTACACCGTCAAGATCAGTGGGCGGTGATTGCCCCGCGACGTCACAAAGTGTGGGCAACAAATCCCACCATGCTCCAATCCAGTCGCTTTGATGTGGGCCGGTGATGTGTCCCTGCCAACTCGCAACCAATGGCACACGAATTCCGCCTTCATCCATCTGCCCTTTCAATCCCTTGAGCGGCCCGGCGGAGTGAAAGAAATCACTATCGGAACCACCCAGTCGATCGTAGGTTGGGCCGTTGTCCGATGTGAAGATGAACAGCGTCTCTTCAGTCAAGCCAAGCGATTCGACTTGATCAATGACCTGGCCGATGCCAGTGTCCATGTGCGTGACCATGGCCGCGTAACCAGCGCGAGGATGAGGGTGTTTTAAATAGCCTTTGTGATTGTAGTCGGCCTCCTCAATCGTTTTGAGATAAGGTGTGAGTGACTCTTCGGGGACCTGGATCGACAGGTGCGGCACTGCCATCGGCATGTAAACGAAAAATGGCTCTGACGCGTTGCTCTGAATGAAAGAACAGGCTTCACGCACAAACTGGTCCTGCGAGTAAGTTTCGCCACGCAGGGAAGCCGTATTGCCGGGCTGTATTTCCTTCGTATGGTTGCGCCACAAGAACGTGGGGTAGTGATTGTGTGCGTGAACTTGACAGTTATAGCCAAAGAACAGATCAAAGCCTTGTGTGGTGGGGTCGCCGGAAGTACCGAAATGGCCGAGGCCCCACTTGCCAAACGCACCGGTGGCGTAGCCGCGTCGTCGCAGCAATTCCGGCAACGTGATCTCGTCGGCAGGAATAGGAATTTGACCGGGAAACTCGAATCCCATTCGTTTCGCCCACTCGGGATCGTGTTTGGGGTTGCCGTTGCTGCGAACGAATGCGTGTCCAGGATGTTTGCCGGTCATCAGACAACAGCGACTGGGGGCGCAAACGGCGTTGCCGCTGTAGAAATTCGTAAACCGAATCCCGTCCTCCGCCATCTCATCAATCCGCGGCGTGCGAATGATCTTTTGCCCGTAGCAACCAAGCTCACCGTAACCAAGATCATCGGCAACGATCAAAACGATATTTGGGCGATCGCTTGACTCTGCTTTAAGTGACGGTGTATAAAGGGTTTGTGCGAAGAGTGCTGTGCAAGCCGATATGGCGAGTGTAGTTATTCTGTGTAGCAAATGACGTGGGAATTCTCGGCGGCAATCGAGAGTTCCCGATTGATGCGTCGACTTGGCAAGGAACTTGAACATGTTGAATCCCCTTCTTCGGATGGTGGATGCTGCTTGGACGTTGTGTCAGCAGCGTCGCCAGCGTAATCGTGGTCCACCGCGGATAACGGCTGCGCATAAAAAAACCAAGGGACCACGGTCGGCAAACCGTATGTCGATCCCTTGGCGGCAAGGAACCGAACTCGGTTCCCAGCCATAGTGTCTTCTCTCTCATTTCATAAGTCAATTCCCGGCGGCAACCGGGACAACCCTAAAAAGGTCAATTTCAGATGGCAAGGAATCGAAAATCACGTCGCCAGCAGCACGGATCTGCGTGGCACTGGAAACAAACGGATTGCTGGTACTTCACCCCGCAAGGAACGAAGAAGAGGGAAGCTCTCTTCGACGAGATCGGGGAACGGATTCGCGGCAAGGACAACAAGGAGGCAGCTCAGTTGGCGCTGGCTCGGATCAAGCTGACCGACGAATTGACGCCAACGGTATCATCTTCTTCCAAAGACTGGACCGTCGCTCAAGTCTGCGAAATCTATCTGGCGGATCTGACGAACACGGCGTCTCCGGAGTGGGTGACACTGAGCAAGTCTTGGCTGAACGAGTTTTGTCGTTACTGTGGTGCGCTAACAGTGCCAGAACTGAAGAAAAAGCATCTTCGGACTTGGCTTCAGAAGCACAAAACTTGGAACAACAATACCCAGCGGAATGTGATCGCCTGCATCAAGGCGGCTTTCAACTTTTGCTGCAAGTTTGATGATCTCGATATCAACCCGATCGCTAGCTATCAGAAGCCTGCGGCTACGGCTCGAGTGACATCGTTCAGTCCCGAGGAGGAAGAACGGATCTATGCGGCGACCAATGAAGCGCACGCTCTGTTTTTGAAGTGTTGCATCCTCATCGGGGCTCGTCCGTACGCCGAAATGGCGGTTGTAACCGCCGACCATGTCGTTGAAACGCCTCATGGCATGTTCTATTTGTTGAAAGCACGCACGGACGACGGTAGGCACGGGCACAAGGCGGCGAAGAAGACGGGGAAGGATCGCCGGATCATGCTTTGTGATGAGATGGAGACGATCACTCGGCAGTTGATGTTGACTGCTCCGAAGGGTTCAGGGATTCCATTGGTCCGCACCAAGCATGGAAAGCAATGGAAACGGTGTAATGGCGTGCAACACTTCTGTGAACTGAAGAAGAAGCTGAAGTTGCCAGTGGATCGCGTCACTTACACGTGTCGGCACACCTTTGCGAAGCGAACTTTGTCGGGTTACTACACTGGGAACCCGGTTTCGATCGAAGTGCTTGCCGGTTTGATGGGCAACACGCCGAAGGTTTGTTGGGATCACTACGCTCAATGGGCAGACGACTACAACGATCCGCTTTGGGCGGACGTGCTCCAAATGGCTTGGCCACGACAGGTCGACTATGGCCCCCACGCGGAACGGCTCACGCGGCTGGTCATCGCCCGCGAAGATCGGCAGGTTTGTTTCATCACGTACCAATCGCGACGTTCGACGGAGCCACTGACCTATCCCATCCATCCGTACGCGTTTCGACATTACCAGAACACGTTGTATGTCATCGCTCATAGCGAGAACCACGACGAAGTGCGACTCTTCAAGCTTGATCGGATCTCCGATGTCACTCACGAGTTTGTCCCATACACGATTCCCGACGACTTCGACGCCGACGTGTTTCTTTCGGGTGCGTTCGGAATCTACGGTGGCACTCCCACGGCCGTCGCGATTCGGATCGCCGCCCCAGCCGCCCGCGCGATTTGCGAAAGCCGCTGGCACGAAAGTCAAACGGTCGAGCGGCATGCCAACGGCAGCGTCACCCTGCGTCTGAACGTCGCGCTCACCCCCGAGCTAGAAGGCTGGATCCTCTCGATCGGCCCCGATGCCTGCGTGCTCCAACCGCCAGAGCTAGCCGAGTCGATTGCGGAAAAAGCGAGAATGATTGCAGAGCAATACGCCCGCATCAACAAATCGGCTACGAGCAATCATGAACAAGGCCACGGTTGGCTTCAAGGACGTGTGAAAGTAAACATCTTTTCGGTACTCTTGAAAAAGCTTGCCAATGTCAATATCGAAGATCGCCCAGACGACTGGAAAGAGATTGCAATCGACTACAAGAGGCCAATGTTGATCGACGAGCAATCCGAAACAGCGAAACGACTTTGGGACGATGGATTGCTTCACGTTGAGATTGCCGAGCAGATGGGATGTATCCCTCCGTACGTCACCAAACTGATCCAGCACTGGCACGACCAGCGAGGGCTGCCGCGGCCCAACAATAAGAAGCGTCGTAAATCGCTTAAAAACAAGCAACAAAGGACGCCCCTCTACAAGCAGATCGCCAATCAGGTTCAGGAGTTGATGGAGGCTGGACATTCTAATTTGGAGATCGCGAGGCAGACCAAGACTTCTGATACCAACGTCGCCAAGGCTAACAAATGGTGGCACAAGACACGGGAACTTCCGGTGCCGACGGCAGCCGATCGTCGCAATAAAAAGCTCAGGCGTGCGATGTCGATGCTTGACGGCGGTGCTCTGCTAACCGATGTCGCGAACGAACTAGACTACAGTGCCCGCGGCCTGAAACTGGCATTGGACAAGCACGCCGAGGACAATGGGGATTTGACGATGGATTTTCGATCGCGTCGGGGCAATGCAAAGTCAGGAGCATCGGCAAACGGCAAAGCCCTCCCGGCTGATTCCGACACCGCATAGGCAGCATCGTCGATGGAAACTCCGCAGACCCTTGCCCGGTTCAGCTCTCTGCTGGACTGGGTTTTTCTATGCTCAAACCGCCGAAAATGCGGGATCGAGTTCTTCGCCTGTGAGCCACGAAATGGACTCAAACCAACGCTGGAGGATGGCAACAACGGGTTCCCATCGAAAGCGTACCGGAAGTCGTGTTCATAACTCGTTTCTTTGCAATGGTTTGTGGAATTCACTTTGAAAGTTGAATTCAGGTTAGTGGTGTCCTCAACTAGCCTGAATTCAATCTTTGAGTGAAGTAAGATTCGGGCACAAACAACTAATCTTCGGAATCGGGGACTTTGGGTTCGAATTCCCAATCTGAAATGGAAGGTCGACCTTCCGGGGACCGGTTCATCCAGCCCCATCGTGGTCGGTGACCGGCTCATCGTGACGTGCTACGTCAGCGAGCCTGACCCGAAGCGTCAAGTCCTGTGCTTCGACAAGAGCAGTGGCCAACATCTCTGGTCCGTCGATTTCCCGATCGACTATCGCGAAGACGGGTATCAGGGTTACATCACCGAACACGGTTACGCCAGCAACACGCCGGTGTCCGATGGAAAAAATGTGTTTGTCTTCCTCGGCAAAGGTGGCGTGCATTCGATCAGCCTGGATGGCGAGAAGAAGTGGAGTGTGGACATCGGCAAAGAGTCCAGCAATCGCCAGTGGGGTTCGGCGGCAAGTCTATTGCTGTTCGGCGATACGGTCATCGTCAACGCGGCCGAAGAGTCGAGATCCATTATCGCCCTGAACAAAGCCACCGGTGAAGAAGTCTGGCGACAGGAAGCGAACATGCTGGAGTTGACTTATGGCACGCCCCGCATTGTGTCGCTCGCCGACGGCGAGCATGAACTTGTCATCAGCGTTCCGTGGGAAATTTGGTCACTCAATCCGACGACCGGCAAGTTGAAGTGGTACGCCAGTTCGCCGATGACTGGCAACGTTTCGCCATCGGTGATCGTCGACCAAGAAACCGTCTACAGCTTCGGTGGATACCGAGCGTCCGGCAGCATCGCGATTCGCGCCGGTGGCAAGGACGACGTCAGCGACTCGCACGTTCGATGGACCAACCGCTCCAGTTCGTACGTTGCGACACCGCTGTTGCATGACGGTCGCTTTTACTGGATCGACGATCGCGGCATCGCCTACAGCACCCTGGCAGACGATGGCGAATTGATTTATCGCGAGAGAGTGACGAACCTGGAAAGCGGTCGTCCTGTTTACGCGTCACCGGTGTTGATCGGCGACAAAATCTACGTCGTCACTCGCCGCAGCGGAACGTTGGTGTACGAACCAGGCGATGCGTTCCAACCAATCGCACATAACAAGTTCGCGAACGACCAAACCGACTTCAATGCATCCCCCGCCGTCAGCGACGGAAGGCTCTACCTGCGAAGCAATCAATCGCTCTACTGTGTTGGTAAATAGTGTTAAGATGTATTTTTTGTTGCTCCCTCTTCCTGCGATGATCATCTAACAATTTAAATTAACGAGTATCCGCCATCGCCAGACCGAACATCGCCGAGATCGATCCTGAACAATTGCCGATACCGGCGCACAAACTGCACGGGTGGACGCACTTTGCGGGGCTGTACGCAGGTGAGCATGTCGCGGCGACAGAATTTGTCATTGGAGCGACATTCGTTGCCCTCGGTGCAACGACGATGGACGTTCTCGTCGGTTTGTTGATCGGGAATGTCCTTGCCATTTTAAGCTGGACACTGATTACGACGCCGATCGCGGTGCAGACGCGGTTAAGTCTCTACACTTATCTGCACAAGATCGCCGGCGACTCGATGAGCGATCTGTACAACGCCGCCAACGTGCTGATCTTTACGGTAATCTCAGCTGCGATGATCACGGTCTCCTGCACCGCGGTTCGATTGCTCTTCAGTATCCCTGCTCAATTGCAGTGGTACCCAACCAGCAGCCTGTTTGTGTTGGTCGTACTTGGCGTTGGCATGATCGTCGTGCTAGTGGCGATGTATGGATTCAACGCAGTGGCTGAGTTTTCAGGACTGTGCGGGCCTTGGCTGATTGTCATGTTCACCAGCGGTGCGCTCGCACTCTTTCCAGCTCTGGCCAACTCGGTCATCGGTCAGACTCAACTAGCTGGCTTCGCTGATTTCATTGCGATTGGCGACCAATCCATCTGGACGGGTGTCAACAGCGCGGGCGAACCCGGCATTGGTTTGTTGCAAGTGATCGGTTTCGCTTGGGCAGCCAACACGATCACCCACTTCGGTCTGATCGACATGGCATTGCTGCGATACGCCAAAAAACCCATCTACGGACTTTGCACGAGCGCCGGAATGTTGTTCGGACACTACATTGCATGGATTGCCGCTGGCATCATGGGCGCGGGCACCGCAGTGTTGCTCAAGTCGACCATCGTTGAACTCGATCCCGGCGACGTCGCCTACCGAGCCCTGGGATTGTCCGGCTACGTTATCGTCATCGTTGCCGGCTGGACGACCGCCAACGCGAACCTGTATCGAGCCGGCCTCGCCGCCCAAGCGATCTTCCATCGGCATTCGCGAAAGAAAGTCACCTTCGCCGTCGGTGTCGCGACGGTCGCGATCGCGTGTTTCCCGTTTGTTTACAAACAGATCTTACCGCTGTTGACCTACGCGGGGTTGATTGTCGTGCCCGTCGGCGGAATCGTGTTTGCGGAACATTTCATCTTTCCGCGAATCGGGCTGACTCGATATTGGTCCAAGTACCGCGAGCTTCGTAGCGGACGGGGTGACAAGTCTCCCGCCGAAGGACTCGCATCTTCGTCCACCAAGGTCGGGTTCGCCGACAAGCTCGCAACCGCGAACAAGGCGGCAATCGCATCATGGGCCATCGGCTTGATGTTTGGGTTTGGACTGAATTATCTGCAAGTGATGTCGTTCTTCTACCTGTTCCTTCCAACCTGGGCATTCACCATCGCCCTGTACACGTTCCTGGCAAGTCGATCCGGTGCGGCGGAAAGCTACCCGGCCGAAGAAGCCGCCGAGCAAAAGTTGAACGTGGCGATCCGCGAATTCCAATCCGAACAAGCCCTCGCCCAAGGTGAACCTGTCCACGACAAATCGGTGTTTTCAAAGATCCTGCACAGTGTCGGCTGGATCTCATTGGCGGTGACGTTGATTCTGGCACTGATTGTGATGTTCGGCAGCGGCGACATGGCCGCCTACGAACGCAACGTCGGCGTTTTCTACACCTGGGGATTTGTCTGCACGATCGTGTACTTCGGTTCCTCGTACTGGGCATTGCAACGCACGAAAAAACTTAACCGAATCCAAACATGAACGAATCAATCAAGCTGAATCAAAACAATCTTTCGCAGCTCCCCCGCGAGATCTCGCGTCCGACGTACGAACGCAGTCGACTGACCACTGGCATCGTCCATGTGGGTGTCGGTGGTTTCCATCGGGCGCACGAAGCGTTCTATACCGACTTGCTGCTCCAATCCGAAGACGCTTCGCAGTGGGGCATCTGTGGCGTTGGACTGCGTGAAGCCGATCGGCGGATGGCGACGATCCTGAAACAGCAAGACTATTTTTACACGTTAATCGTCAAACATCCCGATGGTACAGTGGAAACGAAGGTGATCGGATCCATCGTTGACTTCCTCTTGGGCGTCGACGATCCAGGGGCTGTCATTGACCGGATGGCCGCCCCTGAGACCAAAATCGTTTCGCTGACGATCACCGAAGGCGGCTACAACGTGGACGCCGAAACGGGTGAGTTCGACATTTCGAATCCTGACGTCCAGTACGACATCGAACATCCGTCAACTCCTCGACTTGTGTTTGGATACTTAACGGCGGCACTGAAAAAACGCCGTGAAGCTGGTCTACCCGCGTTCACGGTCCAATCGTGTGACAACGTTCAACACAACGGCGATTTGATCCATAAGATCCTGGTCGCCTTTGCACGGCTGCAGGATGCCGAGCTCGCCCAGTGGATCGACAAAGAAGTTTGCTTTCCCAACGCGATGGTCGATCGCATCGCGCCGGTGACCACCGAATCCGACATCGAGTTCCTGCGAACCAAGTTCAATGTCGATGACGGGTGGCCGGTTGTCTGCGAGCCGTTTCGCCAATGGGTCATCGAAGACAGTTTTTCAGCGGGCCGCCCGAACTGGCAAAATCATGGTGCCCAGTTTGTTGAGGATGTGAAGCCCTACGAAGAGATGAAGTTGCGACTTCTGAACGCGGGTCACTCCGTGCTGGGAATTCTTGGCAGCGTGTTCGGTTACCAGACGATCGACGAATGCGTTCGTGACGACCTGTTTAGCGAATACCTTCGAAAGTTCTTCGATGTCGAGGCAACGCCCGTGTTGGATGCCGTGGAAGGAGTTGACTTGGACGTCTACAAGGCGACGTTGATCGAGCGGTTTGGCAATCCAAGTATCCGGGACAACCTCGCCAGAATTTGCTTGGAAAGCTCTAGCAAGCTACCTGTCTTCCTCATTCCCACGATCCGCAAAAACCTCGCCGACGGTGGCAGCATTCGTTACGCGGCTCTGGTGATTGCGGCGTGGTGTTTTTACAGCGACAAGCACGCCGACCGTCACGGCCAACCTCTCGAAGTGACGGACGCTTTGAAAGACGAATTGCACGAGGCAGCGAAGGCAACCAGCAACGATCGTTTATCGTTCATGAAAGTCAAACAAGTGTTTGGTGATCTCGCCAACGATGAACGATTTGCGGAAACCTACACCGAAATGATTGACCGAGTGTATCGCGATCCCGATGTAACCGACCACATGCGTGAAGTCATCGGTGGTCGGCAGTAGACCCGTCTGGCAACTTGTTTTCGGAGACTTGGTCGTACAATTGACGATCAGTCCAACGGTGCCTTCAGGCTTCCCAAAAAGATAAGTAATAATTCTTTCTGGTCTTCATTGAGCCTGAGATAGTTTCGCTTGGATTCATCTGCTTCGCCGCCATGCCATTGGATCGCATCGGTCAAAGATTTGGCGCGTCCGTCGTGAAGATAGGGTGCCGAATCCGCGACACCCCATAGCGGCGGCGTTTTCCATTCCCGCTGAAGTGCATCCCATGAAAAGCGGTGTCGACCATTCAGATTTGCTTGATTGAATTCGCCACGCGGAAACCGCGGTTGCTCGGGGTAGTCCATGGCAATTGGCTGAGGCGTTCCCGCCGGAACCAAGGAGCTGACAACTCTTGGGGCTGAACGTCTGCGATTGGGCGGTGGCCCAAGACGGTTATACGGAGACTCGGTACGGTTGGGCGGAGAACCACCGCGATAAGTTGATATTTCAGCACGACCATATCGACTCTGGTAAGGACTGGCAGGTGCTGTTGAATTGCTGCCGATCAAGAGGCTTCCAGGAGCGGGAAATGGATCTTGCAGCTCAGGCCCCATGTCGTGCAACAACAAATCGCTATAGATACCACGCGCCGGCAGCATGTCAGCGATGTGACAAGCGGCACATCCAACGGAGCTGAAAACACGTTCTCCACGGCGAACTCGTTTACGGTCTTCCAGGGTTAGCAATTGCTTGGTGGGGGCAGGCAGGTCAGCGACGTAGCTCGTTAGGTCCGCGACTTGCTCCATTGAAATATCAGGGGCCAAGCTGACGTAACGGGGGTCTGCCGGATCATTGGCTTGTCGAGCGGTGTTGGCCACGTTCAACCCCAACTCTGACGCACAAGCCCCTGCAACAAAGTCGGACAAGGTAATGACTTGGCCCCGCCAACCATACTTCCCGGCCACTCGGCCAGAGATGGTACCACCGGAAGATCGGACCTGGGCAAGCGAAACCGCTTTCAAGCGATTCGTGGAAATCCTCTCGATATCGCCCATGCCATGCAGCGGCGGTGAGTTGCGTTGACTGAGGTAGTAGTCGAGCGTTCACTTTCTCCGGATAACGAACCAATAACGGCATCCGCTGAGATTGCTCGTACATCCAGCGTTTGTCTTGATAGTCGTGCTCGCCGAGCATGAATCCCTGATCGGCCGTATAGATGACATGCAGATCACGAATCGGATGCACGCACTCAACGGCCGATGCCCCGAGTTCGTCGGTCGCTCCCACCACGCCCGGCTTGACTCCGCCACCGGCAAACAGCATCGTCATCGCCTGGCTGTTGTGACCACGCCCGAGAGAATACACGCCGCCGCGTTTGTTGTTATCTGGCGTTCGCCCGAATTCACCCGTCCAAATCACCAACGTGTCTTCCAGCATGCCGCGTTGTTTCAAATCTCGAATCAGTGCCGCGATCGGCTTGTCGACACTCTTGATCCGCGACGTATGACCTCGTTCCAAGTAATCATGACTGTCCCATCCGCCGCTGAAAATCTGCACGAAGCGAACGCCACTCTCTACCAACCGCCGAGCCATCAAACACTGCCGCCCAAACACCTTTGTGTCGGCATCATCCAGTCCATACATTTCCTGAGTCTTCTGTGACTCGTTTGCCAAGTCGATCACGCCCGGGACTTCGGTTTGCATGCGGAACGCAAGCTCGTAATTCTCCATCCTGGCCGACAGTTTCTCATCTTTTTCACCGATCGATTGCAAGTGACTTTCATTGAGCCACGCAAGCTCATCGAGTGCACGACGTTGATGCTCTCGGGTTTTGAATCCTTGTGGAGCGAGATCCAGAATCGGTGATCCCTGCGGTCGCAATCGGGTTCCCTGGTAATACGGTGGAAGAAATCCGTTGCTCCAGTTCGTCGGACCGCCCTGCGGCAAAGCCAGCTCGGTCATGACAACGTAACCAGGAAGATTCTGATTCTCAGTTCCGAGCCCGTAATTCGCCCAGGCACCGAGCGCGGGGTCACCTCCCAGTCGACTGCCAGTGTTCATGTGAAAGAGAGCTTCGGGGTGATTCAGCGACTCCACTTGGCAACCTCGGAAATTGCAAAGCTCATCCGCAACGTAGGGATCAGCCAAGTGCTTCCACTGATCGCACATTTCAATTCCATTGCTGCCGACTTTCTGGAATTTGAACGGGCTGCCCACGAAGAACTTGAAGCCGCTTTCCTGACCGAATGCCAGTTTTGATTCTTGCTTGTGAAGACGTGACAGTTCCGACTTGGGGTCAAATGTATCCGAGTCGACTTCGTTTGGTTTCCTGTCAGCTTCATAACGCTCAAAGACCGGCAAAATCTCTTCGTACTCAAACGTCTCGCCGCTGAATTCCTCAACGAGTGAACGTGTAATACTAGCTGGGTATTCGACTGGCTTTGCGTCGACGTTCTCGTGATAGGCGGTCATCTCGTTGACATATCGGCTCAGACGTTCAAGTTCCAGTTCCGTCGGCTCACGCAACAGAATCAACTCGAAAGCAGCTCGTATTTGCTCTGACATCTCTCGGTGTTCGGATTGCAGACGCAACGCCATCGCGATGGAACGATCGGTGATTAGGTCGCTGTTGAGGAGTGCAAATACCTGCGGCGCAACGGCGGCGGTTTCTCGCTGCTCACATGATTCGTTCGGGTTGGGCTCATTGAATAGCTCGGTGAACGGGTCTGCCTGGCCTCGAACACCGTAAGCATAAATGGTTCGCCGATTTCTCAAGTCCGGTGTCGGCGAAGGTTGATACGCAGGCGCCAGCGAGAACTGAATCATGCGAGGTTGCAACGCCACCTCCATATTGATTTCCGGCATGACTGGCACACCACCATCACAGTGAACCAATTCGCCTGTTGCCGACAGCATCGAGTCGCGTAGCTCCTCGGCGGTCAGGCGTCGCCTTGGGAAATGAGACAACAGCGAGTTGTTTGGATCGACCTCGGCAAGTTGCTCTGAGTCTGTCTTGGTCGTCGATCGACGATAGACATCCGACATCATGATCAGTCGATGCATCCGCTTGATCGACCAGTCACCTTCGACAAAGTCTTCCGCTAAGTAGTCGAGCAGCATCGGATGAGTTGGCTTGGCCCCTTTTCCGCCGAAGTTATTGGCGTTGGCAGCGATCCCTGTGCCGAAGTGATATTGCCAAATACGGTTAACGATACTTCGAGTCGTCAACGCGTTTTCTGGATTAGCAATCCACTTGGCCAATTCCAACCGCCGACCATTCACGTCATTGGTCAGTAGGTAGGGATCATCCGATTGAGTCCCAACAGTTAGTGTCAGAGCGCTGAGCACACCAGGAAAAACGCGATCCCCCAAAGCCGTTAATGCACCGCCCGACAAGATAAAGCTCTCCTGCGGATCGGCGTCAGCGTGCTTACGACTGATGCGCAGCTTGCGAGCCCCATTCCAGGCCAGATCAGTCTTTGCTGCGTTGTAGACGCTTTGCGCCATCGGCTCGTAGCGTTCCAAACGTCGCGTCCAAATCCATTCGTCTTGTTCGCGAACTTTCAACTGTCCCTGTTCGACATGATCCAATCCCACATGTCGGGGCGGTTTCATTTCGTCGGGGTCATCTTTACGTTCGTTCTCCGCTTTGTACGGTAGGTCATGCTCCTTGTACCAAGCTCGCGCGGCGGCCTCCTTCTTTTCCACAATCTTGTTCTTCTCCGCGACTGCAAAGTCCAGCATTCGCTGCACATGAGCCTTACCGGCATCGAAGTGGCTTAGGTCTTCCTGGGGCAAGAACGGAACGTTGCGTTCGGCCATTTGCGTCGTTGAAATAGCCGAGTACACGCGGTAATAATCGCGTGTCGGAATTGGATCGAACTTGTGATCGTGACATTTGCAGCAGCGAAGTGTTTGCGACAAGAACGTCTGGCCGGTGATGTTGACAAGGTCGTCCAGATAAATCTGTCGTGCTTCGTCGACCTCGACCATCGCGTTATCCCAGGGGCCTAACCGCAAAAAGCCAGTGGCAACGAGCCATTCTGATTCCTGCTCGTTGTACTTACCTTTCAACTGAGCCTGATTGACAGCTTCCTGAGAACCACTGTTCCTGACACGAACGGATGCGTCAGCCAACTCGTCACCGGCAAGTTGCTCGACGATGAATTCGTTGTACGGCTTGTCTGAGTTGAAAGCACGTATGACGTAATCTCGATAACGCCACATGTTGGATCGTTCGAAGTCGTTCGACATGCCTCCCGTGTCTGCATAGCGGGTGACATCCAGCCAATGTCTGGCCCAGTGTTCGCCATATCGAGGGCTATCCAGCAAGCGATCAATCAACGCTGCCCAAGCCTGATCCGGCTGCTTCGAGTAAGCTTCGTTGAAGTCGGCGACTTCAGCGGGCGTTGGTGGCAGACCCGTCAGGTCGTAGGTTGCGCGGCGGATCAAATCGTTGGCATCCGCGAGCGGCGCTGCAGTGATTTCTGCTTTGTCAAGTTGTGCGTCGACGAAGTGATCGATCGCTTGTTCACGCTCGACGTCGGCTGGCAATCGTTCGGATTTCGCCTTGACCGGTAAGAAGGCCCAAAGATCTTCCGGCGGATACCTTCGGCTGGTCCATTGGTCCGAGGTACCACCGCTGGTTTCGACAATCATTCCTTCGTCGGTCACCCGCTTCCTGGCCTCTTCCTCACGGTAAGCTGCTTGAGTTTTCTCGTCGGGCCACGGAGCTCCCTGTTCGATCCACTTGCGAACCGTTTGGATTTGTTGTTCGTTCAGTCGATCATTCTCTTTGGGCGGCATCTCGAGTGATTCCCACTGGATCGCTGAGACGAACGTTCCTTCGTCTGGCTTTCCGGGAACGATCGCCGCTTCTTCCGACTCGCCGCCCCGCAACAGTGCTTCGCGAGTCAACACGCTGAACTCGCCCTTGAGGTCGTCGGAATCGCCACCGTGACAGCCTAAGCATTTGTCTTTCAGCATCGGCTGGACTTTCAACGCGAATAATCGTTCGGCTGACTCGTCTGCGTAAACGCCGGCGGCCAACACCCAATTCGCCAGTACGTGGACAACGATTGATTTAAAGCTCATTTGGACTTCCATCGCGATACAACTGCAAAATTTCATCGGCGGACAATGCGTCCGAATACAAAGCAAAATCGTCCATGCTCCCATTCAGGTTGCGCAGTACGAATTTCGGATCCGTGCGGTACATCGGCTCGCTCCAATTACAGATCGAAGCGGGGCCGATGCGAATCGATTCCACGATTCGATTATTGGGAATCGGCTCGCTGCTGATCGTGCTCCCGTTCAAGTAGTGTGTGACCAGAGCTTGATCGACGTCAAATACGTGAATCCTTCGCGGGTTGGGATGTAGGTGATTTCCGTCAGCCAGATTCCATTGATGGCTTTGGTGTTGAAATCCTGCTTCAAAAGATTTGGTGCGATCGGATAATCGTGATTGGAGTCCGTCGTCGAGATTCGAAATTTGGTGCGGCGATTGGCGGTGATACCAGCCTTTTTCATGCATTTTGCGACCGTGCCGCGACTGCACGGCATGCCACGCCACGTTGGTTGAGTTCTCGTTGCATTGGTGGGCTGCCGTAAGCGTCGTGATGCTTTTCGTTGTGGATGGTTTGAATCGCTTGGGTGATTTCGACCTGTTTGGCCTGGGTGACCGATGACCGATCGCTAGGGCGTTTTGACCAAATAAAACACGGTGCAAGAGCGATTGGCACGTGCCTTCGATGCCCGCTCAACAACCGTTGCGAAAAACTCGTTTCGCCGTTGGCCAATTGAGTGCGGGGGCATTCGGCCGGCGGTTGATGATCGTCAAACCACGAGAAATACGGTGCGAAACTCACCGCGATGTCTCGGGAGCTGGGATTTTGAACGATCGTTGTGACACACGATTGAAAAAACCAAAACTTTTCAAAACTTTGCGGAAGGCTTCGAGAGACGCTTGCCCGTCAATGATCGCCTCATTTGATCTGATGTGGTCGGGTAAACTCTGACTTGGTCGCCTTGGAATAAATGCCGATGTGAGTCACCTTCTCGAGCGTGCTTGGCAACGGATGCTCCATCGTCGTTTGGCCGATCTTTACTTTGGCTTGTCGCCCGACAAGGTCCAGCGTGACCTCCAGCTCAAAGACGGCGGTGGGTTCGAAAGTCGCCTTTTTCAATGTACCCGAGCGGACGTTGCCCCAGCCTCCTGCAAAGACTCCATGGCAATTCATACCGATCAGCGTGCCCGCTTTGAACAACTTGTCATTCTCAGCGGTCGATCCAAAACAGAAACAGGCATTCTTGGTCACGTCGTCCGTTGCCGCTCGATATTTCAAACGATACGTCGCAGAACTTTCGATCGGTTCGTCTAGCTCGACCACAGCGAACGCCTCGCCGGCCCCGGCGTCCAACACGTAGCCAAATTCGCTGGCAGAAACTCGCCCGCCTTTGACGACGTCCCAGTCGCCGGTTTGATCCTGCCCCGGCGGAAGCTTCGCTGATTGACGTTTGCGATTCTTGCGTTCCGGTGGTGCGTTGTTCCACCATTCACTCGGGCCTTCGGCTTCGATTCCGTTCCAAACTTCCATGAATTTGGCCTTCATCTCAGCCAGTTTCTCGGGGTGGCTCACCGCCAGATCAACCTGTTCTTTCCAGTCGCTCTCGATGTCGTAAAGCTGAAACTTGGTGAGGTCTTCGTTGGCGAGGATTTTCCAATTATCAATTCGCATGGCCGCGTGGCTGTCCGGTGGCGCGATGTGCGTCCGCCAAAACAAAGGCACGCCGCGATGCAACGGTTGCTGCGAAAACGTTGGCAAGATGCTGACACCGTCAATGGTCCGGTCTGATGGCATGGGAACGTTTGCGATGTCCAGTACGGTTGAAAAAATGTCTGATCCGATGATGGGTATCGGGCATTCAGCACCCGCTTGGACTTTTCCCGGCCATCGCACCATGGCGGGTACTCGGATGCCGCCTTCGTGATCGTCACGTTTGCGACCTCGAAGTCCTCCCGTCGAACCGCGGGTACGGCCTCTCACCCCGTTTCCTTCGGGGCCGTTATCGCTGGTAAAGATCACGAAGGTATTTTGACGCAAACCATTTTGATCCAGTGCTTTCATTAGCTTCCCGAATGCGTGATCAAGCTGAGTGACATTGCCATGATGCTGACGCAAATCCGGATCATCCAATTCTGCGTATCGTTTCATGAACTCCGGATCCGACTCGATTGGCAGATGTGGTTCATGCGTCCACACAGTCATGAAAAAGGGCCGTTCGCTATCACGTTCGTTCTCCAGCCACGCGATCGCCTCTTCGGCCACCAGTGGCGCGGAAAATCCTTCGAGTCGCCCGACTTCTTCGCCATTGCGAACAAAATTAGCAGGGTTCTTGTGAGATGGCGACGCGTTGTTCTGGGTCGCGAACCACCAGTCGTACCCGTGATCGCCAGGTTGAGGTTGGGCGGGATCGTTGAACTTGCCGTTCAAATGCCATTTACCAGCGTGCATCGTTTGATAGCCACGCGGCCGGAGCAACTCGGCAACGGTGATTTCGCTTTCACGCAAGTGAACGTCACTGCCGCCTGGGATCCACCGCCAGACACCATTGCGATAGGGCGTCCGGCCGGTCAAGATCGACGAGCGACTCGGGGAACACACTCCACAAGCTGAATAAGCTTGGGTGAATCGCATGCCCTCTTCGGCAAACTGGTCCAGGTGAGGTGTTTGGATCATGGGGTGTCCGTAACACGCCAAGTCACCCCAGCCGAGATCGTCCGCCAAGAAGACGATGAAGTTCGGGGCTTGGGCAGTGGACGACTTGATTGATCCAACGAACGAAAACACGATCGTGAGCGTGATAGTGACAAGTAGTTTCATGGTTGTCTCGGTAAGAATGTGAGGATTTCCAAGCGAGTGATCAGATCAGCCCTCGATTACGGCTTTCGAATCAATCGTATTAATCGCAGGTTGATTGCCTGCCACGAGCCGGCGATCGGTCGTAGTTGAATGCTCAATTTCCCTGGCTGGTGAATCGTTACCGTTCCCAGATTTTGCTCGCTGAAGATGTTGTAATCGCCAGTCGGTTTCACCTTCGCATCGATCAAGCTTCCGCGTGCACCGAACCGAACTCCGCATTCGCCTTTAGGAAGAGCCAAATCGGCGATGACTTCATAATCGCCTGGTTTCTTGAACACGACATCCCACTCCAAGTAGGCTTGGTCATCAGTCCAGTAACCGACGTACACATCGGCGTTCTTCTCGACGACCCTCGCATCGCGACTGCCTTCGTTGTTGTGGATGAACGCCTGGTCTGCGGAGAGTTCGACGGCGTCGGACGCCATGATCCCGGATGATCCAGCGAGCGATTCGACCTTTCCGTCGACGACCAATTTGATCACGGTGACGTAGGGGTTGGTTGCCTGTTCGGGCAATTTAATCGTGACGGTATCGCCCGTTGAATCAGTCGAAAGCGTTTCTCCCCCTTCGACCAGCGTGACCGATCGAATTGCATTGGGAAGCGACTGCATCGGCAACTTGCCGTCGTTGGGCCAGTCAAACACGTGCAGATAGAGTATCGATTCGGTCTCGCCGATCTTGGCGGTGCAGCGTCCCCAAGCCGGCCGACCAATCGGGCTCGCCGTGGTGCCGTAGATCGACTCACCGTTGACATCGATCCAACCGCCGATGGCCTCCAGCCTTTCCGTCGCTTGCGGCAACAGCGTTCCGCTGCCCGTTGGGCTGACATTCAACAGATAGTTACCTCCCTTGCTGACGATATCCACCAGATTGCGAATTAGCGTTTCGGTTGACTTAAACTCCGTATCGGATTTTTTGTATCCCCAACTGCCGCTGATCGGCATGCACACTTCCCAGTCTTCCTTCTCCGGTGCAAGTTTGGGGATGTGGCGTTCGAAGGTCTTGTAATCACCGGGGAAATCTTCGCCCAAACGGTTGTTGGTGATGACGTTGGGTTGCAATCGAGTCAACGAATGCAGCATTTGAAACGACTCTTCGCTCATGGCTCGCGGCGTGTCCCACCAGAAAATTCCAATCGGCCCGTATTCGGTAAGCAACTGCTTGACCTCCGGCGCCGCCTTCTGCTGGACATACTCGTCGGTGCTGACTCGCTCGATCGTTTTGTCCCACCCATTGCCGAAGCCGCCGGGGTGATGCCAGTCTTGCGCTTGAGAGTAATAGAACCCGAACTTGAGTCCCTGTTCTTGGCAGGCTTCGGCCAGCTCTTTCATGATGTCGCGGCCAAAGGGGCTGAAATCGACGACATTATAGTCCGTCGCTTTGGAGCCAAACATCGCAAAGCCGTCGTGATGCTTCGCCGTGATCACGATGTACTTCATGCCGGCTCGTTTGGCCCGAGCAACGAATTCATCGGCGTCAAAGTCGGTGGGGTTGAATCGCCGCGCGTATTGCTCGTATTCGGAGATTGGGATTTTCCCGCGAGCCATCATCCATTCGGCGCTGTTGGGCAGTTCCTGGCCCTTGTATTGCCCGCCGACGACCGAGTAGACGCCCCAATGGACGAACATGCCAAATTTGGCTTCACGCCACCAAGACATGCGATCGTCGAGTTGACCCCGGGTTTCGGCCGGTTCCGCGGCCAGCGAGTTCGTGTGCCAAAGGAACGTTAGTGCTAAAGCCACGCTAAACTTGCGAATCAAACTGGATTGAAACATTTTGCTTGTGAGGTTCATGGTCAGAATTTATTCGACATAGAGTTCTTGAAACGCCGTGTGTTCGCCAGCCTTGTTGATCGGGCTGACTTGCCAGTAGATCCAACGGAAAGTCCCGAGCGACGTTCCTTGACGCGCTCGAAGGGCGACCGCGGTGAAGCGTTTGGAAGGCATCGATGTCGTGTCGATGCTGGTGAGGAGCTTCAGTTTGGATCTCTTGTCTCCAGGCCAACCGGGATCTTGGTTTGAATCGCTGGCGTAGACGGTCAGTTTCTGTGGGCCTCGCCGCCCACTGAAGTCCGTGGACCAACTGGCGATGATCGAAACAGGCTTCGATCGTCCCAGGTCCACGCGATAGACACCTGCTGGAGTGCCATTGCTAAAGATCGGGCCGTATCCGTCACCAACTCGGCCATCACTCAAAATGCTGACGGGCTCGTTCTTGGTTGGTGGTTTGGTTGCGATGTTTGCAGGTCGCTTGGTCGGCAAGACGTGATCGGTGAATTCCGTTGGATCGTCAGTGTTTTCCAGCGTCACGTAGGCTAGTTCGTCCGAACGCAACGTCAGTGGTTCTTGGTTGCGAATCACGGTCGCTTCCAGCGGCATGTTTCCACCTCGAGTGTAAATCCGCAAGAGATCGGTGACGGTCTTGACCTGCTGCCCGTTTAGCATTTGGACAAGATCACCGCTGCGCATACCCAGCTGCGCTGCATCGCTGCCTGCCGAGACTCGCGAGACTTTGACGCCGCCGGAATCGCGGCTTACGCCGAACGCCGAAAACTCTTCTCCCGCCAGAGAATCGACGCTCGCGCCCAACCAAGCGAACTCCAGCGTTTGGGGCTGTTCCGTTTCATAAGGACTTTGCACGCGACGCTCCGGATCGGGCGTTGGCAAGACCGGCTTCGACGCGATTGCCTTCAACGATGGTTTCTGGACCCCAAACTGATCCATCGCAAAACTCTCAAAGCCGACGGCAAAAGCAGGCGAGCCTTGCTTCACGCGAAAGTCGCCCGATTCGGGATCCACAAACCTCGGATCACCAACCATCGAATTTTGGTCCCAACCGAACGCAGCGTACTTGTCTTTGATCGCGGGATTGCTGGAGTAGTAGAAATTCTGGTCGACTCGCTTGCCTTTGGCTTTCTGAGTCGGCATTCGTGCGCCCTTCGGGTCGACCATGAAGAGGTTGCTGAAGACCTCGTCATCGCTGTTGCTGTACCAGACGTGGGGATGCAATCCGTTGTTGATCGTAATGTTATTCCACGCTTTGCGGCCGAAACCTTCTCGTAATTTTAAGCCACCGGCCAGCAACAAATTGTTGTAGATGTGGTAGTTCGTCGAGCCGTCATCCAAGTCGATGTCCCAGCCATGATCGCATCGCATGCGATTGTTGCGGATGACTGTGGTTTCCACCGCATCCAGGTAAGGCAGTTTTGGGTTTTTGTCGACGGCGAGTTGAGTGACCGAACGGTCACTGTGCCAGAACCGGTCTCGTCCCCAGGAATTGAAGGAGCCATGATCGTGTGTTTCCTGAACGGTGTCGAACACATCGCAATTTTCAATCAAGTGACCGCCCCAAGTACCGTCGCCGATGTTAATCCCAGCCCGGGCACAGTCATAGATCGAGCAATGCCGCACGGTGATCCGCGCGGCCATGGAGATCTGAACTCCGGCCGGTTGCCGTTCGACTCGGCCGATGCCATGGATCAGGCAATCGTCCACCGTACAGTCCGACGGGTAGTTGTTAGTCTTGGGGCCGGGCGTCAGATCGATTTTATCGAGATCGTTTTTCTGCCTGTACTCGAATAACGGATCGCGAACGGCATCGGGATCACCAACGAAGCAGACGCCACTGGCACCGCAGTCATGAATGTGACAGCCTCGAACGCTCACACGTCGGTTGTAGTTGCTCGCGAACACTGCGTTTCCGCCCAACTGATCAAACTCGCAGTCGGCAATCTGAACGTCTTCGGTGCCAGTCAACATCACGGCGCCACCTCGGTAAATTGTCCAATCGCTTCGCAAAAGCGGTTCCTTGGTTTTCATGAACGTGCGAGCGGCATGGCGAAACGTGAATCCCTGCAACTCGACGAATTTGACTGGCGAGGATTCGTTGCCGCGAAATTCAATCAGATGTCCTAAGCGGACGACTTCAACAACCGCGCGGGGCAGATCGACGTCTTCTTCGGGAATGTAATAGAGCGTATGACTCTCGGCGTTATGAAACCATTCACCGGGGGCGTCGAGCTCTTCAAAAACATTCTCAACCATGCGAAAATCTTCGTGCATTCCCATTTGGCGGTTGTTTTGCCAACCACCTTCATAGGTCACATCGCCGGATTCGTCTTTGCCGGTGATCCGGTAGTGGTAACCACCCCAACGACTGCGATGCATCGCGTGGATGAAGCCGCCGGCTGGATCGGACCAGTTGGCCGCGCGATGTTTCGAGAACGCATCGGCTGAGAAACCCTGATAGGCGGCCGTTGGCTTGGTGGCGTCGTAGTTCGGGTAGCGAGCCATCCGTTGGTTACGGCCGTCCACAAAGAGCTGATCGATTTCAATGTCTTCGGGTGTCGTCGCCGAGTAGATCCCATCGCGATACGGTTTCCACGTAAGCTGAAGTCGCGAGCCACCGCTCAGTACCGCACCGCCTTCGTTTTCGGCACAATAAACGATGGGAGCCGCCTCGGTGCCAGAATCGGCTGAACTAAACACCAGCGTGCTCGGCAGATAGTAAGTGCCGTCAGCAACATGCACGGCAATCAATTCCTGTCCCGCAATGTTTCGAGCGAGTTGCTGGGCTTGAGCAAGTGTTGCCACGGGGGCACTGCTCGTTCCCGGTTGGCTGTCATCACCTGCCGGATTCACATAAATATCGGCTGCCTCGCAATGGCAATACGCCAAACATGCGGTAATGAGGCATGTCAGAGTCTGCGCGATCATTGACTTTTTTGATTTCATTGGGATCGACTTGATATTGTTGGTTCGACGAATCAATCCGAATGCTCCTCGCGGTAGCATCCAGGGGTCTGGCCGGTTTCACGTTTGAAGACTGCGCTGAGCCTCTCTTTGTGACTAAAGCCCGTGCGTTTGGAAATTTGCTCAAGCGTCATGCCTGTTTCTCGCAATAATTGCTTCACTCTGTTGATCTGCGTTTCGGTAATCAACTCGCGTGGCGTGATGTCGAGTTCGTCACGGAAGCGTCGCTCCAGCGGACGACGGGAAAGCGAAGAAAACTTGACTACGTCAGCCACATTAATTCCGTCGCAAGCCGCCTGTCGAATGAAACGGCACACTTTGGCCAGTTCTTCATCTTCGATCGCGACGACCTGAGTCGATTGCCGTTCGGTCACTTTTACCGGCGCGATGTATTCCGTTTCCTGTTCCGGAGAGAGCCCGGAAAGCATGCAATGCAAAACCTCCGCGGCTCGATAACCCACGCGTTCCGCGTTGGGGCGGACGCTCGAAAGCGTTGGATCGCACATCATGCAGATCGCATCATCATCATCGACACCAATCACTCCAAGATCGTCAGGAATTGCGACATCGACGTATCGGCAAGCATTCAGTAGTTGCTGGCCACGGATATCATTGCAAACGAACAAACCCGTCGGCCGCTCGAGCGTATCAATCCACTCGGCCATCTGCCGCAAGTCGAAAACCCCCGCTTGCTCCTGCTTGGTTAACGTCCCGGACGGACTACCCCCGGACTCGTAAACGGAAAGTTCGCAACCAGCTTTCTCAACAAGCCTGCGAAAATGATCGCGGCGAGCCTGCGAATAGGATGCAAAACGGAAGCCGCTGAAGGCGAACCTGCGAAAACCGCGTTCCCATAAATGCTCAAAAGCAAGTTCGGCGACTGCGTCATTGTCCGTTTCGACTTGAGGAACGCTTTGAAACTTGCGGTTGCATCGAACATCGACGATCGGAACGCGTAGTCGACGAAGTGGTTCGATCGTATGCGTGTCGACACGCGCGATGACGCCAGTGATGTGGCCCTGTTCGATCCAATCGGGAAGCTCCGAGTCAAGCATCATTTCCTGGTGTAACAACGACCAGTCAACCTGTGTACGAGCAAATAACGAAACCCCACGCAGCAACTCTCGCCCGTAAGCGCGAGACGCTTCGACAACCAGTTCAATTCGAGGACGCGTGTTGGATTTCAAAGTGAGCCTTAAGTAAAACACAAGAGCCGCAAAACATCATCCCGCGGTCGCAAAATGTTATTGAACCGGTGACGCCAAGCGATATGCTCGGCGTCACATTCAACAAAAAACAACGCGAAGGTACCCCGCTTCTGTTGAGGCAATCTCATCGAGCCGACCGCAAAACATTAGCTTATTTGTGTCTCGTTTGCAATTAAAACGACAGGAAACCGTTGGCGTTTAACAAGGTTCAAAGCATCGAATGACCACGGAACTCGAATCCAGCTCCAACAAAGCCCCATCTGAAAGCTCCGTCGTTCCGCGTGAGTATTTGTTCCCATTCATCCTGGTAACGACGCTTTTCGCGTTGTGGGGATTCGCGAACGATATTACCAACCCGCTCGTCCGCGCTTTCAAAGAGATCTTTCTGATTTCCAACGCGCAGAGCAGTTTGGTCCAATGGGCGTTTTATGGCGGCTACGCCACGATGGCGATCCCCGCCGCCTTATTGATCCGCAAAGTTTCGTACAAGTCAGGCATCATCATTGGACTGATTCTCTATGCCGTCGGTGCGCTGCTGACCATCCCCGCCAGCATGATGATGGAGTTCAACGTGTTTCTGGTTGGGTTCTATGTGCTGACGTTCGGTCTGGCATTCTTGGAAACGACGGCGAATCCGTACATCCTTTCGATGGGACCCAAGGAAACAGCAACGCAGCGACTGAACCTGGCCCAAGCCTTCAACCCGATGGGTTCGCTGTCGGGGATGTTCGTCGCCAGTTTCTTTATCCTGCCCAGCCTGCAGGTGGCCGAGTTTCGTGAAGCCGAACTGGTCGCGCACCCGGAATACGCGACGATGTTGCCCAGTGAAGTCGACGGCTTGATCACCGAGGCGATGGAAACCAACGCCGCCGAGAACCCCGAAACCCAGCAAGCGATGATGGCTCACGATCTTGACGTTGTGAAAACGCCTTACGTCGTAATCGCGGTGATTGTGATCGCGGTGTTGTTGGTGTTCATCTTCACGAAGTTGCCCGACACCGGTCGTGAAGAAGAATCGATTCGCGTCGGCGCTTTGTTCAAGCGTCTGCTAACCAACATCAAATATGTTGGCGGGGTGGTCGCACAAGCGTTCTATGTCGGCGCACAGATCATGTGCTGGACTTTCATCATTCACTACGGAATGACATTGGTCGGACTGAGTGCGGCGCAGGCACAGAACTACAACATCTTGGCGATGTCGATCTTTTTGGTCAGCAGGTTTGTCTGCACGTTTGTCTTGAAGTTCCTTGACCCCGGACTATTGCTGGGCGTGCTGGCTGTCGGTGGCGGAATGCTGACGCTGGGTGCGATTTTTATCCAAGGAATGACCGGCCTGTACTGCCTGATCGGTGTGTCGGCTTGCATGTCCTTGATGTTCCCCACGATCTACGGGATAGCGCTGGACGGACTATCGCCCAATGATGCCAAGCTTGGCTCCGCCGGGTTGATCTTCGCGATTGTGGGAGGAGCCTTTATGCCTCGCTATCAAGGGGCGTTGATTGACGGTGAGGGAATGACGATTGCCGGGCAGGCGCTTGAATCGGTTCGCGTGTCATTCTTTCTGCCGTTTGTTTGCTTTATTGTGATCGCGATTTTTGGCTTCGCGGTTTTCCTGCTGGCTGGAAAGCGAAAAGTAGAAGCCCTCTAATCTTCTTACGACCAACCATCAGGAAACTCATTCGTGACTTCCAACCAGACTTCACCAACGGCATTCGAAGGCAATCTCCCCAGGATCGGTATCCGTCCGACAATTGATGGACGGCTTGGCGGTGTCCGCGAATCGCTGGAAGGTCAGACGATGAACTTGGCCAACGCGGTGGCGCAGTTGATCGCGTCGCACGTCCACTATCCCACGGGCAATGCGGTCGAAGTCGTGGTGGCGGACACCTGCATCGGTGGCGTGGCGGAGGCGACTGCGTGCGAGCATCAATTCCGACGGGAAAACGTCGGCGTTTCGCTCACGGTGACGCCTTGCTGGTGCTACGGCAGTGAAACGATGGACATGGATCCGCTGCGTCCCAAAGCGGTTTTCGGATTCAATGGCACCGAACGACCGGGTGCGGTTTACCTTGCTGCCGTGCTGGCCGGTCACACTCAAAAAGGGATCCCCGCGTTTGGGATCTACGGACGAGATGTGCAAGCGGCGGGTGATCCCAACATGCCCGCCGATGTTCAAGCCAAAATCTTGGATTTCGCTCGTTGTGGTCTGGCCGCCGCGCTGATGAAAGGCAAGTCTTACCTATCGATGGGCGGCACCTCGATGGGCATCGCCGGATCGATGGTCGACTTCACGTTCTGGGAAAAATGGCTGGGCATGCGAGTCGAAGACGTCGACATGACCGAGTTCGTGGGCCGTATGAACAAGGAACAATTCGACCAAGCCGAATACGAAAAAGCGATGGCTTGGGTCAAAGAGAATTGTCCTGAAGGCGACGACTACAACAGTGACGATACCAAACGCTCACGCGAACAGCTTGACAGCGAGTGGAGCGACAGCGTGAAGATGTCGTTGATCGCTCGCGACTTAATGGTCGGTAATCCGAGGCTCGCCGAAATGGGCTTGGGTGAACAGGCCCAAGGGCACGGAGCGATCGCATCGGGGTTTCAAGGCCAGCGTCAGTGGACCGACCACTTTCCCAACGGCGATTTCCTGGAAGCAATCCTGAACACATCGTTCGACTGGAATGGAAAGCGTGCTCCTTACATCGTCGCCACTGAAAACGATGCCCTCAACGCGGCAACCATGCTGTTGGGTCACTTACTGACCAACACGGCGCAGGTGTTCGCCGACTTGCGAACTTACTGGAGTCCCGATGCGGTCGCGAGTGCTTGTGATGGATACCAGCTCAGCGGTGACGCCAGCGACGGGTTGTTGCACCTGATCAACTCCGGCCCGGCGACGCTCGATGGCACCGGCCAGCAGACCGACAAAGATGGTCAACCTACCATGAAACCGTTTTGGGAGATCAGCGACGAGGAAGTCGAAAAGTGCTTGCAGTCGACCACGTGGCACCCCTCGATTTCCGAGTACTTTCCTGGTGGCGGCATGAGCACTCGCTACAAGACACGTGGTGGCATGCCGGCCACGATGACTCGGATCAATCTGGTGGATGGCTTGGGGCCTGCCCTTCAGATCGCTGAAGGTCACACGGTTGAGCTACCGGAGAACGTTCACGATGTGCTGGACAATCGTACCAATCCGACTTGGCCGACGACCTGGTTTGCACCCACGGTCACCGGTCGCGGTGCGTTCACATCGACGTACGAAGTGATGAATCACTGGGGTGCGAATCACTGCGTGATGACCGCCGGTCACGTAGGGCATTTGTTCATCACACTTGCGTCGATTTTGCGAATACCTGTTTACATGCACAACGTCGACGATGCGAGGGTGTTCCGGCCAAGCGCCTGGAACGCATTTGGCACTGATAATCTGGAATCGGCCGACTTTCGAGCCTGCCAAAACTTTGGGCCGCTGTATGGAAGACGATGATCCAATGGCAATGAAACACCCGCGGCTAGCGCCGTCGGCTCAGGAAAACACTCGATGAAGAAACAAGAACGACTCCAATCCATGCTCGAGCTGTCTCACTTTATTGGCCAGGAGCATCGAGACTTGGCGATTCTTGGCGAGGGCAACACGTCGGCCAAGATTGACGAGGAGACCTTCTTGGTCAAAGCGAGTGGAAGCTGCCTCGAGACGCTGGGCGAAAACGATGCAGTTGCGTGTCGGTTTGATGCCTTGCTGCCGATGTTGGACGAAAACGACATTAGCGATCAGGGAATCGAGGATCGCTTGCTGGCTTGCCGTGTCGACCCGAACGCCAAGAAGCCGTCGGTCGAAACTCTATTCCATGCATACCTACTTTCATTGCCGGGCGTGGAATTCGTCGGCCATACGCATAGTATCGCCGTCAATCAAATCCTCTGTTCGCCGCTTGCAGAAAAGTTCGCAACCAATCGCCTGTTCCCCGACGAGGTCGTGTGTTGCGGAACACGTTCGGTGTTCGTTCCCTACGTCGACCCGGGACTCACGCTATCGCAAGTGATCCGAGAAAAGACGCAAGCATTCATCACCGAAACCGGAAACCCGCCCCCTGTGATTCTGCTCCAGAACCATGGACTGATCACAATCGGCAAAACAACCGGTGCGGTCAAAGCCGCGATGCTGATGGCTCACAAGGCAGCGCAGATTTTTGTCGGTGCCGCGTCCTTGGGAGGTCCGATCTTCATGAGTGATGCCGACGTGGATCGCATTGCCAATCGCATTGACGAACACTACCGCCAAAAGGCACTGAAATTATGAAAGCAAGCAACATGGAAGCCTCCATTGTCACTGGCTTGATCCTTTGGATCACAATCAATGTAATTCCGTCGATAGCTCACGCGCAAGAATCGATGGACAAACTGTGGGGTGATCGGGTCGTCAAGCTGCGTGCTGAAAACGCCGAGCGTGGCCAGCTATTTGACGAAGGCAACTACGCCATGTTCATTCACTGGGGGCTCTATTCGCTGCTGGGCAACGAGGTCGATGGTAAAACCTACTATGGCATCGGCGAATGGATCATGAATCCGCGGATGGCTGGGATTCCGGTCGAGAAGTACAAGCAGCTTGCCGGTCAGTTCAATCCGACCAACTTTGACGCAAAAGCAATCGCCCGCATCGCTAAGGACGCGGGCATGAAATACATCGTTATCACGGCCAAGCACCACGATGGCTTCGCGATGTACCACTCCAAGGCGTGTGATTTCAACATCGTCGACGCGACGCCTTGGAAAAAGGATCCGATGAAAGAGCTGGCGACTGCGTGTCGCGAAGCCGGTTTGGGATTCGGGTTTTACTACTCGCACAATCAAGACTGGACGTTTCCGGGCGGTAACGGTGGTCCGAAGACCGACGACCAGGGGAACCCTGCGACTTTCGATGATTACTTCGAGAAAAAGTGCGTGCCACAAGTCAACGAAATCACGACCGAGTATGGTCCGATTGAATTGGTTTGGTTCGATACCCCTGGCAACATGCCGAAGGAATACGTGCAGCAACTCGTTGACTTGGTCCACAAGAATCAACCGCGGGCCTTGGTGTCGGGGCGTGCCGGACACGGCCTCGGTGACTATCAAACGCTTGGCGACATGGAGGTTCCGCACGAAAACATCGACGGCATGTGGGAAAGCGTCGACACGACCAACGACTCGTGGGCCTACGCTTGGTACGACGAATACTGGAAATCGCCGAAAGAGATTCTCGAACGTTTGATCGCTTGTGTTGGACGTGGTGGAACTTACATGCTGAACATCGGCCCCAAGGGCGATGGTTCAGTTCCCCAGCGAGCCGTGCAAACGTTGACCGACGCGGGGGAATGGATCCACCGCTACCCGCAGGTCATCTACAACACGGATGCTTCACCTTGGCATCACACACTGCCATGGGGCGATGTGACTCGCAAAGACAACACGCTGTTTCTTTGCGTGTTCGATTGGCCAAGTTCCGGCAAGCTCTATCTGCCTAATCTGAATACTAAGATCCAGTCTGCCAAACTCTTGATTGGCCAAGACGCTATTCCCGTCATAACAAATGTTGAGCGAAACTGGGTCGTAATCGATCTTCCGCCACAGGCGCCGGAGAAGCTGGCTTCGGTGATTCAGGTCAATCTGGGATCAGAACCGATCGTTGATCCCGTTTGGGCGCTCGACCCCAATAGGGAAACAGAAGTGCTTGCCGAGTTCGCAGAGGTCGAGAAGGTAAAGAAAACTCGCAAACGCTGGATGGAGAAGTTCGGCGAATGGAAGGCAGTCGTTCATGCTCACGGTTTTGAGAAAGGCGGCAACGCGTCCTGGGAAATCGATGTCCACCAGCAGGGCGAATACAACGTTTCGCTGACTTACGCGGGTACGGGACGGCTCGTCTGGAGGGTCGAGATTGAGGGTGGCGAGAAGATTCAGAATCAACAAAATTCGTCGCACAACTATCAAATGTTTCCGATCGGTTGGGTAAATTTCCCCAAGGCTGGTCGGTACACCGTGTCCGCCAAATGCATTGATGGCGACATCCCTTCGGCAAGTCTGAAGGCGATCCATTTCGAACCGATGGAGTAGGAACATACTGAGCCGACGGCGCCAGCCGCGGGTTCTGACGACGACCAGAACCAACACGTCACACCCGAGTCCAACGTCAACGGCTCACAATCATCCCAGTGAGTTACTCTGGTTAAGCTCTGCAACCCTGAAAGTAATTGCCATGCGAAATGCACTCTCTTCTCTGATGTTAATCGTCGGCCTGAGTCACTCGGTTCTATTTGCGGCCGATACAGACAAGGCGAAACCCAACATCATTTTCATCTTCGCGGATGACTGGGGATACGGGGATGTTGGGATTCACGGAAGTACGTTTTGTCAAACTCCCCATCTCGATCGCATGGCAAAAGAAGGGATGGATTTCGCCAATTTCACGGTCAACAGTCCGGTTTGCACGCCTAGTCGTGTCGCCGTCATGACCGGGCAATTTCCGGCGCGGCAGTGTATTCATCAACACTTTCAGAGCGTCAAAGCGCACATCAATCGTGGCATGCCTGACTGGTTGGACCCCCAGGCTCCCATGCTGCCTCGCATGTTGCAGGAAGCGGGATACAAAACGGGGCACTTTGGCAAATGGCATCTTGGCAGTGTTGGCGATTCTCCAACGGAAGATCAGTACGGCTACGATCAGTTTGCGACCTTTAACGGGTCAAAAATGAATCCGATTGAAAAGGGTGGTCTCGCCTCGGTTGATCACGCTGAAAAATTCATACTCGAGAACAAGGATCAGCCGTTCTTCGTCAATCTCTGGCTACACGAGGTTCATACGCCGCACCTGCCTCAAAAACGGTACATGGACAAATTCAAGCACCTGGATGAAGCACGGCAGGTTTACGCATCGGTAATTGCCGAAGGCGATGAAGCAGTCGGACGCATCTTCCGTTTGTTAAAAGAGACAAGCATCGACGACAAGACGCTTGTCGTCTTTTCGACCGACAATGGCCCGGAACGATCGACTGACGAAAAAGTTCACAAGGGGCAGGGACTGGGGAAATACTATTCGGTTGGGGAGACCGGCGGACTGAAAGGCGAGAAGCGATCATTGTTTTCCGGCGGCATTCGTGTTCCGTTGATCGTGCGTTGGCCTGGCGTGGTGCCGGCGGGGAAAACAGATAAGAAGTCAGTGTTAACGGCAGTCGATTTATTGCCAACGTTTTTGGACGTCGCCGGTGTGCCGTTGCCGAAAGGCTATCAGCCCGATGGTGAAAGTGCGCTTGCCGCTTTCCAGGGATCCGCTATCGAGCGAACCAGGCCAATTTATTGGCAATGGCGGGGGGGTGATAACCAGGATTTCACTTGGCCCACGCTGGGTGTTCGAGATGGCAAATGGAAGCTGTTGGTGGGAACAGAAAACCAGGAGTCCGAGTTGTACGATCTGGAGAACGACTGGGCGGAAACCACAGACGTGTCCGCTCGCCATCCCGATGTCACGCAGCGGCTGTCGGACCAACTTGCCGCTTGGAAGAACGAACTGCCACAGACCCCCAGCAAACAGAGCTTGTCAAAGGCGAGAAGAAAGAAGAAGTAGATCGTCGGTTGAAACACTCGGTGCCGACCTAGCCCAATCCTATTCTCCAAGCAACCAACCAGAGACAAATGAAAACCATTGTGTTTCCGCTCCTCCTTCTAATGCTAGCGGTTTCCACATCGCAAGCTCAAACGGAAGAACCAATCGATGGAGGCCTATGCGGAGCAGTATCCGCACTCGACGCTTTCCTACGGCGCGTTCGGACGAGATTTCATTCGCGATGCATCCAAGTCCGAAAAGCCGTTCTGCCTATCGATCAGTTTCAAGGCCCCTCATCGCCCCACCACGCCGGACCCCAAGTTTGATGCGGTCTACGCTGGGAAAACGTTCCAGAAGCCGCGCAACTATGGCCGGCAGTACGGCGAGCATTTCTCCAAGCAGAGCAAGTCCGGCCGGCAGTACGTTCGTTTTGAAGAGTGGGGTTATGACGACGATTATGACAACGTCATGGCCACCTATCATCAGCAAATCTATGCGATCGATTCCGCCGTGGGCATGATTCGCGACGCGCTCAACGAGCTGGGCGTGGCTGACAATACGGTGATCATTTACACGTCCGACAACGGATTCTTCTGCGGGTCTCACGGCTATGGATCGAAGGTGTTGCCTTACGAAGAAGGCTCTCGCGTTCCTTCGATCGTTTACGATCCACGACATCCAAATTCCGGCAAGCAGCTTCGATGCGAAGCGTTGACGGGCAACATCGATTTTGCACCCACGATATTGAAACTTGCGGGCCTAGCCGTTCCTGAAAACATGGACGGCGCTGATCTGATGAAACTCTACGACGATCCGCTCGATTCGATTCATGATTCGCTTGCGTTGATCAACGTCTACAACCAGTCAGGCCCACCGATCACGCACGCGATGGCCGTCGTAACGAAAGAGCGGAAGTACATTTATTGGCCGTACGCGGCCGAGGGATTCGAAGCGACCGAAGAGCTTTACCAGCTTGGAAATGATCCGCTTGAGTTGCGAGAACTGGCTCGCATTCCCGACTACGGCGACGATCTCAAAAAGATGCAAAAGGTTTATGAACGACACCTGGACCATTGGAAGTCCGAAGGCGTTGCGTTCAATAACTATCCGCCTTACACCACGCTTTTCGATCGAAACGTCGATTGGGCAGACAAAGTGCCTTACCTGGAAGAGCTTAAAAGGAAAACAAAACGACGATGAACTACCTCACCCAAGTGATAGCCATCGCGGTCGTCTGTTTAGCCACTGCGACTGCAGCCGCAGATGGTGCGAAAGTGGCGTGGACGGGAAAGACGTTCCTGGATGTCACGTACAAACAGGTCGGCCAGCGACAGATCAAGCTGGACATCTATTTGCCTCCGGCGGGCAACGCGGAGGCGGCTCCCGTTCTGTACTACATCCACGGCGGTGGATGGGCCGCCGGAAGCAAGGACAAGGGCGGACTGCCTTTGATGTTGCCGGTATTCGAGCAGGTCGCGGAGAAAGGATTCGCTTGCGTTTCGATCAACTACCGTCTCTGCAAAAAGAACAGCGGCGTGGTGATGCGAGACTGCGTAAGCGATGCCATGGATGGGCTGCGTTTCTTAACGAAAAACGCAGAACGCTATGGCCTCGACTCCGATCGAATCGTGGTTTGGGGCGACTCGGCGGGCGGGCATCTCGCGCAGATGCTCACGCTTGCCGATCCGAATGCCTTCATCGGTGCCGAATCACTCGCGGACGTTTCCGTTGGACCCATTGCCGGGATGTCCTGGTATGGTCCGACGGATTTCACCGATGTTGAACTCTTCAAGACCGATGACGCCAGCAAAAACCCGAATCGGTTTGGTGCCAGAATTACCGGAACGGCGGCAGGTTACGCGGAGAATCCGAAAGCCTACGAAGAGATGAGCCCCTATCACTGGATCAAGAAAGAGAGCCCGCCGCTGTTACTGATGCAAGGCGATACTGATTCGACCATTCCGTTGGCGCACGCACCCCATCTGAAAACCAAGGCTGACAAGATCCGGGCGGATGTCACGATGGTCATCGTCAAGAACGCCGGTCACAACTGGCGGAAAGCTGGCGGAGACCCAAGTCCCGGCAAGAGCGAGATTCAACGCATGACAGCGGAATTTGCGGTTCGGCAGGTAGCAGCCAGGGGTAAGCAAAAACAGTGAGTGTCATAGTGACTTCCGCCAAACGGGCCAGTGGTTTACCTAGCCCAAGCCAACGTAAAAATCGAATCTAAGACCGCATGATGAAACAACTCATTTTACTATTGACCTTGCTGGATCCGTCGACCTGCCTCGCTGCATCACCCGGCGTGGACACCGAACTTTTGCTGAGTGGTTCGGATCAATGGTCGGGCAGGTGTTCGGATTCCATTGCTGCGGCCAAGAAGGCGAGTGACGCGACGGTTTATAACGTCAAGCGTTACGGTGCCATCGGCGATGGCAAAGCTATGGAAACGAATGCCGTCCAAAAAACCATCGATGCCTGTCACGATGCCGGTGGAGGTGTCGTTCGGGTTCCAGCTGGCGATTTTCAAATTGGCACGATCGTTCTCAAGAGCAACGTCATGCTCTCTCTCGACTACGGGGCCAGCTTGCTTGGCAGCACCAATGTGGCTGACTACCCAGTTGAAAACCTTCGCAGGCCGCGCGAGGGTGCCGCCCATTGTTTGATCTACGCCGAAGACTCAAGGAACATCACCATCGAAGGCCTCGGCGTGATTGATGGCAGGGGAACGCACGAAAGTTTCCCGCGCAAGAGACGAGGTGGCAAGAACTCCGGAATTCGTCCGCGTCTGATGCGTATGGAGGGCTGCGAGGATCTCACCTTTTCCGGCGTCACTTACAAGCGTCCGGCCTTCTGGGGATTGCACCTGATCGACTGCAAGAACATTCTCTTCAGCGCCGTGACCGTGCGATTCCGCAACAACAACTACAACAATGACGGATTTGATCTGGATGGTTGTGAGAATGTGCTGATCGAGAACTGTGATATCAGCACCGGCGACGATGCGATCTGTTTGAAGAGTTCTTTGAATCCCTGTCGGAATATTGTGGTGCGAAATTGTCGAGCGGACAGCAACACCGCCGCCGTCAAGTTTGGCTCGTCCTCGCGAGGCGGCTTCCTCGATGTCAGCATCACCAATTGCTACTTTCACGACTGCCCGATGGGCGCGATCAAGCTACAGTCTGTCGACGGCGGACGCTTGGAGAACATCACGATCAGCAGAGTGGTGATGAAAGACGTGGGTAGCCCCATCTTCCTGCGTTTGGGCAATCGGGGCAGTCACTTTGGCGATGGTCGAGAAGATGCTCCTGTCGGCACATTAAAGAACATTCGAATCAGTGATGTGGTTGCCGAAGTCACGGTCGAGGATCGGACAAAAGCGGCTGAAGCGGTTTACAAGAATCTCAAAGTGGAAACAACGCCCGGCGTCACGGAACAGGAAAAATCGAAAGCCGGGCCAATCATGATCACGGGCATTCCCGGTCACTACGTCGAGAACGTCGTTCTGGAAAACATCAAAATCTCCTATCCCGGCCACGGCACTGAAGACGATGCCAAGCGACTCATTGCCGAAGATATTGATCGCTACCCGGAGCAGTATTTCTTTGGTGTCTTGCCAGCATGGGGAGCTTACATCCGTCATGCCAAGAACATCGAGTTGAAGAACGTTGAATTGATACTTCGCGGCGACGACGCACGGCCAAAAGTCGTTTTAGATGATGCGCCAGGATTCGTTGAGCGTTAGCCGTTAAGATTGACACCAAAGATTCACTGCCTCCCAACAAACAACACCAAGCCGCGATAACGGAGATGAACGATGCCGAAACTGCTTAGCCTGATCATCTTGCTGGCTTCTTTCTCGTTTGACGTCAACGTCCAGGCAGAGCCAGTGGGTCCGTGGGACTTAGGCAGGCTGTTTGAAGTGCCAAAATGGGACGAAACGGATCGGGCAGCTAAGTCGGGCATGACGGCGATTCTGTACTCGTCCATCCCCTACCAGGATAGCCCGGTTCAGGTCTTCGCTTACTACAGTGCTCCCGAGGGAACCGTTCCCGCAACGGGTTGGCCGGCCGTGGTGTGCATTCACGGCGGCGGCGGCACGGCGTTTGATGAATGGGTAAAGCGATGGAACGATCATGGCTATGCCGCGATCAGCATGGACTTGGAGGGGCATCTTCCACTGAGTGAAACCAAAGGCAACCGAAGGCCGCGACTGGCGACGGACCATCCTGGGCCGAGTCGGGTGGACGTGTTCGGTGACTACGCCAAGCCGATCGAGCAGCAGTGGTACTATCACGCCGTGGCGCAGGTTGTGATTGCCCATTCGCTGATACGGTCGTTCCCGGAAGTCAATGCTGAGAAGATTGGTGTCACCGGCATTAGCTGGGGCGGTACTCTCACCAGCACGGTGATGGGTGTCGACAACCGATTCAAATTCGCCGTTCCCGTCTACGGCTGTGGTTTCTTGCCGGATTCGGATGGCCATCAGGGCGATGCGATCAAGCCTGGACGGCAGACTGAGGTGGTGAACGCGAAGTTTGATGGCTCGGCCTATTTTCAAAACGTCGCCATACCAACGCTTTGGGTTAACGGCACCAACGACAACCACTTCACGATGCCAATTACGCAGCAATCGTCTCGGGCGGTGAGTGGTCCATCGATATTGCGCTATCAACTCGAAATGAGCCACGGCCACGGTTCCGGCTGGCGTCCGGAAGAGATCTATGCGTTTGCCGACAGCGTTGTCAGCGGCGGTCAGCCTTTGGTACGGTTTGACAGACCGAAGCTTGATGGCGACCAGGCTTCCGTGACGTTTGCAGCGACCACCGAACTCACCGACGCTGAGCTTCTTTACACGGCGGATTCAACCAGCGCTTGGCCGAAGCGCAAATGGCGGAGGGCGTTAGCAACGATCAATGGGGAAACGCTGAAGGCGACCTTGCCGAAAGATGCCGTAGCCTTTTTCTTTTCTGCAACCGATGAGCGAAAGCTGATGACAACCTCTGAGTTCATCCTTCGAAATTGAATCGGGTCATGCAACAAAACATTTGGACGAAATCAAATTGAACGAAACCATGAAGACAATTAGACGATTGACGATTGTCATCTTGTTTGCCTCATTGGGACTGCATGGTCTGTCACTTTCAGCAACAGCTGACGACGGCAAACATGCAGACGCGGAAGGTAAGACGCTGCGGCTATGGTATGACGAGCCAGCGCCGGACAGCGATGCTGGTTGGGTGAACCGTTCGATCCCGATGGGCAATGGCTACATGGGCGTCAACGTATTTGGTGGCATCGAAACCGAGCGAATTCAGATCACCGAGAACAGCCTGTACGACTGGGCGGCAAAAAACACTGGATTCAAACGCCGCGGCGTTAACAACTTTGCCGAAGTCTATCTGGATTTTGGTCACAAGAACGTCAGCATCTACGAGCGAGAGTTGAACCTGAACGATGGGCTCGCGCATGTGAGCTATCAGCACGACGGCGTAAAGTACTCGAGGGAGTGTTTCACAAGCTACCCCGACAAGGTGATGGCAATCCGTTTGAGCGCGTCGAAGGAACGGGCGTTGTCGTTCACGCTGCGTCCCACCATCCCCTTCCTTGGCGATGGCAAATCGGGGTCCGTTTCGGCCAAGGGCGACACCGTCACGCTTTCCGGTGTCATGACCTACTTCGATATCAAGTTCGAGGGCCAATTCAAGGTCATCCCGACCGGTGGTGAGATGAACGCATCCAATGGTGAAGGCACGATCACGGTATCCGGCGCGGACACTGCGGTGATTCTGATCGCGGTGGGAACCAATTACCAGTTTGACCGTCAGGTGTTCTTAACCAGAGATCCCGCCGACAAGTTGAAGGGGTTTCCCAATCCTCATGACAAGGTGACCGGCTATTTGACCGACGCGGCAGCGAAGTCCTACGAACAATTATTAGCAAGCCATCAAGCCGACTACACCAAACTGTTCGACCGGGTGAACTTCGACCTGGGTGCGGATGAACCGGTGATTCCGACGGATGAAGTGGTTGATGCCTACCCCGACGGATCTTCGAGCCGTTACTTGGAAGAACTCGCGTTTCAGTTCGGACGCTACATGCTGATCTGTTCGTCCAGAGCAGGAACACTGCCGCCACATCTGCAAGGAATCTGGAACGTCTACGCTCGGCCGCCATGGTCCTCGCAGTACCTGCACGACACGAACGTCCAGATGGCCTACGCACCGGTCTTTTCGGCCAATATGCCCGAGCTGTTTGAATCCTACGCGGGCTTCTTTAACGTCTTCGTGCATCGGCAACGGGAATACGCCACACAATATCTCGAGCAATACAATCCTGCGCAGCTTGATCCAAAGGGAGACAATGGCTGGTCCGGCCCCTTCTGGGTGAACCCCTACGACGTCCCCGGAAAAACGCCGATTGCTGGTTTCGGTACGGGATGCTGGATCTCGCAGATGTTCTGGGACTACTACGACTACACACGTGACGAGACCCTGTTGGCGGAAACCGTCTATCCCGTGATGTATGAACAGGCCAACTTCGTTTCTCGGTTCGTACAGGAAATCGATGGTGCGTTGTTGGCCAAGCCTTCTTCTTCACCGGAACAGTACCTGGAAGGAAGAAGAGAGCGTGAGACCATCGGCACCACGTTCGACCAACAGATGTTCTATGAAAATCATCACAACACACTGACCGCTGCGAAAATCCTCGGTCGCACCGATGACCGACTGAAACTGTATGAAAAGCAACTTCCACTTCTGGATCCGATCCATGTGGGCAAGTCGGGGCAGATCAAGGAATTCCGAGAGGAAGAATTCTACGGGGACGCTGGCAAGTCCATCGATCCTCATCACCGTCACACGTCGATGCTGCTGGGAGCTTACCCGGGCCAGTTGATCAACAACTCGACGCCGGCTTGGCTCGATGCCGTCAAAGCAACCCTGACGCTGCGTACCCGCAGTTCCAACATTGGTTGGGCGCGAGCCGAGCGAATTGCCTTTTGGGCTCGTGTTCACGATGGCGATGAAGCCTATCTCTTTTATCGCGATTTGCTCGCGGGCAACTACCTGCACAATCTGTTCAACGACCACCGTGGCAGCCCACTCTTCCAGGCCGACGCGAACTACGGTGCCACCGCCGGAGTCACGGAATTGCTGCTGCAGAGCCAGGATCACGTCGTGGAACCGCTGCCTGCATTGCCCACAGCCTGGCCCAGCGGCAGCTATCGCGGTCTGCTGGCGCGAGGCAACTTTGAAGTGTCCGCACAGTGGTCTGGCGGCCAGGCGACCTACCTAGAAGTGTTGTCCAAGGTGGGCGGAACTCTAAACCTCCGATACCCCAACATCGCCAAGTCAGTGATCAAAACAACGGACGGGCAGAACGTCAACTTCGTTGCCAAAGGCAGCGACGAAGTCAGCATCGAAACCACGAAAGGCAGAACCTATGTGGTCACAAACATACCAGCCTACGTGCCTGTAACCGCACCTTCGGGCCTGAAGCTTATCAACGACGGCAAGAGCGATCAGATCAAACTCTCGTGGACCGGTGTCCCGGATGCTACGTCGTACAACCTGTACCGCGCCGTCGGCAGCGCACCAGACTATGAACTTGTCGCATCCGAAATCGAAGACACGACTTTCGTGTATGAGGCCGACGACTTGAAACAGATCGAACAAATGACCTGGAAGGTCACCGCCGTTCGAAACGATGAACGGGAAGGCGACGACGGTGCCACGGCCATCTGGCTGAATCCATCAACTCATGAGCCAATCAACTGATAGCTGGGCTGGACATTGTCGGACGGCGTGTTGGTCGACTACCCCGAATTGAAACGGCCCCTTGGTCCTCCCCAAGGCGCTTACCAGCGAATCACGCCCGACGGCTGGGAATTCACCCGCGAGTTTGAACATGCCAGCGTTTGGGTCGACACCGAAACCCGGCAAACAAAGATCACCTGGAAAGAGTGAAGTACAACGATGAATTCGAGAAATAGCGAGAGCCTCCGTATGGCAATCCTTATCTCCGCGGAAAATAGACGCATCCAACCGACAAATAGAAACTACCACGAAAGAGCACTCATGAGATATTTACAAGTTTTAGTTTTGATCCTGATGACAGGACCGTTGTGTACGGCAGCGGAAACGGAAGCTGACTTTTACATTTCGACCCATGGGTCGGACGAATGGTCTGGAACACTGCCGGTTCCCAATTCGCAGAAAAGTGATGGGCCGTTTGCCACGTTGAGCCGCGCACGCGATGCGGTTCGCGAATTGAAGGAGCAGAAAACTTCGGACATCGTCGTTCTGATTCGTGAAGGGACCTACCGACTCGGCGACACAGTTGTGTTTGGCTTGCAAGACTCTGCGCTGGACAACTCAACGATTACCTACGCCGCCTATCCGGACGAGAAACCGGTCTTCAGCTCGGGCAAAGAAATCACCGGCTGGAAAAAGGTCACCGGGACACTCCCCAGATTGCCACAGGCCGCCGCCGGCAATATCTGGGTGGCCGAAACGGCTGAAAAATTCTTCACACTTTACGATGATCAGGGAATGTTGCCGCGTTCCCGTTCCGCTGGTTTCATTCCGCTTAAAGGCGGGAGTCGCGACCGACTGCATTTTCCCGCGGGCCGATTGAAGGACTGGCCAAACGTCGAAGATGTGGAAATCGTCGTCCGGCCGCACCACGCCTGGATTTCCAATGTGTTGCCGTTGGCATCGGTGAATGAAGACAAGCAGATGGCCAAGACATCGATCGACGCGACCTATGCGATGAACGTGTTGCATTTTTTGCCGACGGTAGAATCCTGCTGGGTCGAAAACGCATTGGAAGAACTCGATGAGCCCGGAGACTGGGTTCTCAATACAAAGCAAGGCAAAGTCTACGCCTGGCGACGAAACGAATCACCCATCCTGGCTCCACAATTGATCGAGTTGATTCGCATCGAAGGCGACATCGACAAAGAGGGCCCCAAGGACACGCCAGCGAAAAACTTGGTCTTTCGCGGTCTCACGTTCATGCATGGCGAGCGTTACCAACTCACCGAAGACGACGCCGGATTGCAGCACGACTGGGATATGCATGACAAGGCTAACTCGCTGGTTCGACTTCGGGGCACCGAGAATTGCACGATCGAGCAATGCCACTTTGCTCACAGTGGCAGCGGCGCGGTCCGCGTCGATTTGCATGGGCAAGAAAACACGATCGCGGGCAACCATATTGAGCACCTGGGCGGCGCTGGCATCCTCCTGTGCGGCTACGGCCCGGGAACCAAGGACGTCAATCGCAAGAATTTGGTTTTCAACAACCACATCCACCACGTTGGCCGAATCTATCTTCACTCCCCCGGCATCATGGTTTGGCAGAGCGGCGAGAACCGTGTAGCGAATAATCTGATCCACGATGCTCCCTATTGCGGAATCATTGTCTCCGGATTCATGAGCCACTTCTTCGGTCGCAAGGGCCGAGAGCTATGCCGAACCATCCGCCAGCACGAAGTGGGTGAGATGCCCAAGGAACCGACGCACGAGCAGGTGGCGCCGTTTCTTCATTCACACGACAACCAGATCGAATACAACGAGATCCACCACGTCATGGAAACCATGGGCGACGGCAATGGAATCTACATTCGCGGTGCCGGTGCCGGGAATGTGATTCGTCGCAACTACATCCACCACTTGGTTCAGCCAATGCTGATGCAAGCAGCGATCCGAACCGATGGCGGACAACGCGACACGCTGATCATCGAGAACCTGATCTACAAGTGCATGGCACAAGGCATCATTTTGAAGCTCAATAACCGTGCCATCAACAACATCGTCGCCGACATCCTGGCACCGCCGCGCGGCTACTATCTATCGCTACGCGAAGGCCCTCTGACGGACGCCGTCATCGAACGCAACATCTTCTATTCCGCTGGTAAAGACACGGTGTTCATCGATGAGCTGCCTACCGGAAGTGGAAGGAAGACGGAAGATCGCCGAGGCCGGGCGCTCGCACGAGCCAAGGATGCCAAGACTGACTTCAACATCTACTACCACGCCGTGGATCCCGAGCTGGGCAAAGCGGTACTGGACAAACAACAAGCCGATGGAGTGGACGCCAACAGCCGCGCCACCGACCCGATGTTTGTGGATCCCGAGAACGGTGACTTCCGATTCAAGCCGGGGTCTCCGGCACGCGAAATGGGCATCGTTCCCTTCGACCTCTCTTTGGTCGGACTACGTACCGAAACGACACAACCACTAAGGAACACAAATGAATAAACAAACACCACTCAAGCTGGCCCGGGCAGCACTTCTTCTAGCCATCGCCTCTTCGCTTCTATCCAGCCCCAGCCTCGTCGCCGCAGATCCGGTGTCGATCGAGTCTTTGCTTAAAGAAATGGTCGATCGCGACCAGATCGCCCGTTATCCAGCAAAAGGCTTTCGACTGAAGCAGGCGAGTAGTTACAACCGTGCTTCCAGAACTCCTGAAGATCCCAAGGGCTGGTTCAACAACTTCGATCGAAGCACGAACGATACGCACAAAAATTATGTTCGCGTCGAGGAGACCCTCGGACGCAAAGAGTATGTGGTGATGGAGGACGAGGGGGCCGGAGCGATTGTCCGGTTTTGGGTCCCATGGAAAAACCAACTGCAGCCCGGGAGCGATGTCGTCATTCGATTCTATCTGGATGGTGCGTCCGAGCCAGCGATCGAAGGCAATATGTTCGATCTGTTTCAGGGCAAGGGTTTGGTTCCGTTTCCGCTCGCCCACGAGTCTCTGCGATCAGCCGTGTCTTTCTTTCCGATTCAGTATGCCAAAAGCTGCAAGGTGACGATGTCGGACCATCCGTTCTTCTTTCAACTCACCTATCGGGAATACGATGACGACGTCGCCGTAAAGACATTTTCGATCGAAGAATTCAAAACGACGAAACCGTTGATTGACACCACCTGCCAGAAACTCTTGAACCCGAACGCGTCGACGACGGGTGAAGCGGTGAATCTGAATGTGACGGTCGATGGTGGAAACGAAAAATCGGTCTCGCTTCCCGCTCGCGAGGCAGCGATCACATCGCTGTCACTTAAGCTGAACAGTTATGAAGATCCGAACGTGACCCGGCATGTCGTTTTAAAGGTGAGCTTTGACGACAAGGAAACAGTCTGGTGTCCGATCGGCGAGTTCTTCGGCAGTGGCATCGGCTTGAATCCATTTCAAGGTTGGTATCGCACGGTTGATACCGATGGCACGATGACCTGCCGTTGGGTGATGCCGTATCGAGAAAATGCGAAGGTTTCGATCGCGAACTTGGGTGACGAGCCAGTGGAGGTCGAATTGTCGGCAACGGTCGGTGATTGGAATTGGGATTCATCCAGCATGTATTTCCACGCTGGTTGGCGAGGTCAATATCCCGTTCCGACGCGGCCGTATTCAGATTGGAACTACGTCACGTTGAAAGGACGCGGTGTTTACGTTGGCGACACGCTGACGATCATGAATCCGGTTGAGCGATGGTGGGGCGAGGGAGATGAAAAGATTTTCGTCGACGGCGAAGCGTTTCCTTCGATCTTCGGCACGGGTACGGAAGATTACTACGCCTATTCGTGGGGCGGCCGCAGCACCAATTTCTACGAGCATCCGTTTCACGCTCAACCGTTCAGTCACAAGTACAACAAACTGAACCGCAAACCCAAGATCGACGAAAAAAACACACAGGGCTTCAGTACGGAGACTCGAACTCGGGCTCTCGATACGATGCCCTTCGCTACATCGCTTCAACTGGACATGGAAGTCTGGTCTTGGACGGGTTGCGACATGGGCTATGGCGTGGGTGTCTATTGGTACGGCGACTTCGAAACGAGCTCAAGTCATCAACCAGAACCGATAGAGGCACTGAATGTGCCAAAGGTCCCAAAAGCGGAATCCACCGCCGAGAAAGGAAAGCCTGGTGGCACGGAACGAGCTTTCAAGAACGCAGTCGAGATGAATCCCGAGCGTGTTGTCTCCAAGCCTGAAAACATCGTTCTCCGGCCCCAAAATCTGAAACGGTTGAAGCTCAAGGGATCATGGAGTCTAGACGATCAATTGTTGTTCAAGGGTGCCGAAATCGGCGACGTCGTCAAGCTTCGTATTCCCGCATCGAGCCCTGTGGCCCAGGAGTTGACGCTGCACGCCACCAAAAGTCGCGACTACGGCATTCTGCGTTTTTCGGTCAATGGGAAGCCCGCGGCGGCGAACGTCGATTTCTACTTTGGCGAACAGGCCACGTCGTACGGCCCCATTGTCCTCGGCGCGTTCGATCCCGTCGATGACGCCTATCTGTTGCGTGTGGAAGTCGTCGGCAAAAACGCAAAGAGCCTGGGCTCTTTCTTCGGTATTGATTGCCTGACGTTGCGTGATAGCCACTGAGCCGAACCGGTTGCGATGGAGATGATTCCTCAACGAATGACGCTTTTGGATGGGCCAAATTTCCTTTTTCCAGCGACTTCGTGATCGTAGAAACAGACGATGGATGTCAATTCATCTACAATTGGCTTTTTGAAGATGATCTAGCCGACTGACATACCGATTGAGCGAACGGCTCATAAAGAATAGGAACGAACATGGGCTCATCCGACCGAAGGGTGCGCCGGAGGTTTTCAAGGCATGGCTCAAGCGTCCAATGATAATTTGTGCGAGTTGTCGCTGGACCTTATACTGGGTCTGCCGGGAGAAACGGAATCAAGCTCTGCAGAGGTGCAACTTGACAAGGGATATCCCGGTCGACGGTGCGCCAACGGTGCCGACGGTTCTCGGCGAGTTTCGATTCGCCGAGGACGCTTTTATTAAACAAATCATTGGACACTTGAGTTATGGAGTGCCGGGATAAAACCGGTTTGGAATCGAGAATGAAAGTTTCTTACGAGGAAGGTCTAACCAACTACTTCGGCCTCCGGCGGAGGTGCGACGAAGGTAACAACGTCGTGCTGAGCGTCCGTGCAGGGGGAAGCGTAGGCCAGCTAATTGAGCTCCGAAATCAGGTCTTCCATGTGCCGACCGTGTCATATGCGTCGGGAAGGCAACACCAGCTACACCGCTTTGGTAAGGGTAGTCTGGACATGGCGGAGTCGAAGAACCTGTGCATGCGTGGAAAATTCCAAACGCGAGAACCGGGAAGTCCCATTTGCCCCTGGGGTCAAGTCGTGATGACTCACTGCCAGGGCGACCAGCGAACCTCTATGAGCGCAATTCTGGTATGAACGCGGATGGGATGGCAGATGAGGCCGTAGTACCGTCGACGCGGGTGAACAAAGCTGCGACCGCAGTGGCGGAATCCGCCGAGGAAAGGGACCTCACTGAAGGGAAGTATTGCCGGATTGGCGTCGATGCTTCGGACTCTGAGCCGGAACAAGTATCAATTGGAGCGTCACGGGAAATCACGACGGGTAGCGTCACAGTGTGTCGCGATCGTTTGACCCAACGGAGGAGCCGTATGAGTCAAGGCTCACGTACGGATCTGTGCGGGGGGCGGCTGGCAACAGCCGTCCCTACCGCGATCCTTAGAAAACCTCCAGTCACCATCGCGCACGCTTCGGTCGGATGAGCCCGAACATGCGTGCAATTGTGGTACTGTTATTCTGCTTGATGATCCAGGTGGCAGCGGGGGCTGACACGCGGCCCAACATCGTTTTCATTTTTGCTGACGACTGGGGATGGGGAGACTTGGGTTGTCATGGTCACCCCTATGTCAAAACGCCGAACATCGATCGGCTCGCTCGTGAAGGCACTGATTTTCATCGCTTCACGGTCGCCAGTGGAGTCTGCTCGCCCAGTCGAACTGCGGTGATGACGGGGCATTTTCCAGCCCGCTACAACATTGATGGGCACTTCGCTTGGGTTCCCAGCAACGCCAAGCGGAACATGCCCGATTGGCTTGATCCATCGGTGGTCACTCTACCAAAGCTGTTGCAATCCAACGGTTACGCGACCGGGCACTTCGGCAAATGGCACCTCGCCAACAACATGATCCCCGATTCGCCGACGCCGGAAGTCTATGGCTACGACACCTATGGTGCATTCAATTGTGCCGGGGAGCAGATGCCTGTTCACGAAGATGCCATGCACGCACTCAAGTTCATTGAAGAAAGCCATCAGGCTGGCAAACCGTTTTTCGTGAATCTGTGGATGCATGAACCGCACACCCCTTTTCATACCGTGCCGAAGTACCGTTGGCGATTTCGCGATAGCGGACTCGATGATACCGATGAAATCTATGCATCCGTGCTATCGCATGCCGATGAGCGAATCGGTGCTGTTCTGAAGACGCTTGATGATTTGAAGTTAGCAGAGAACACACTGGTGATTTTTTCAAGCGATAACGGTCCGGCTCGATCGGCAAATGCCAAGCTCGATTTGATGCATGACACGGCAACGGGAGCTGGTTTCAATATCGCAGCCGCGAAAGGGATTACCGCGGGGCGCAAAGGTTACAAGGCGGCACTCTTCGAAGGCGGCATCAATGTGCCCTTCATCGCGCGCTGGCCAGGCAAGATTTCCGTGGGCGAGGTGGACACGACGTCCATGATCTCCGCGGTGGATCTCTTGCCGACGTTCTGTGAGATCGCTGGCGCTGCCTTGCCGGAGAGTTTCCAGCCAGATGGTGTCAGTCAAGTAGATGTGCTCACAGGCACGCCTTCGACGGTGCGTCAGCGTCCATTGTTCTGGAAGATGTCGGGCCGCGGAACACCTCGAAACGAAAACTTCTATCACTGGGTGTCCTTCGCGACCGTCGATAAAAAATGGAAATTGCTAGCCAGTGCCGACCTAAGCTACTGCGAACTTTACGACATCGTCGCTGACCCACTCGAAAAAGTTGATCTTGCAGTTCAAGAACCCGAGATCGTCGCCAGACTCAAGGGCTCGATCACTGATTGGCGAGAGACATTGCCGGTCAAGCCAGTCGGAAACGTATTTTCATCTCTGCGCGAATAGTTACAAAGCATCGGGTGGGTGCTCGTAATTGTGCGTTTACATTCCACGGGGCAAAGCGAATGAATACTGCATTGCTGATTTCTCTCCGACGTTTTTTTAGCTTACTCGGCAACGTCGTGGCAACGGTGGGGCTGGCGGCCGAGTCGATTCGCGACGGTCAAATGGCGGGATACTTGCTGGCACCCAATGAGAAGGTGCCCCATGATTCATGTTCCAGTCTCAAGGACGGCTGCGACCGGCGATCAGCGAGCGTTGAAGCAAAGCCTCAAGCTCGCGAGCAATCTCGGATCGCTTTAGTGCAAGATTCATAGTTTCGCCGGGATCGGCGTCCAGGTCGTAGAGCTGTCCGGCGGCACTCGGTGCGGTATTTGGTAAACGGTATTCCTTTAACATTGGATGCTTTTCGTAGTTGTTACCGCCGGAACCCTGGTGAGCCAAATACATCCACTTGCCACGCCGGATTGCTAGGTAACGTTTGCCTCCAAAACCCTGCTGTAGTACGTACGGTCGCAGCGGAGCGTTGAGTGGCTCGCCACGCAGCACCGGCAAAAGACTGAAGCTGTCCTCGGCCGCGTCCTGAGCGAGTTTGGCATCCAGAACATCAGCAACCGTGGCAAACACATCGGTCAATGAGGTGATTTCGCTGGAGGTCGAGCCCGCCGCGACTTGACCGGGCCAACGCACGATCATCGGCACACGATGACCGCCTTCCCAGTTGTCACGCTTGACTCCACGCCAAGGTCGCGCTCCGTCATGACCGTGATCTTGACGCATGTGATAGATTGTTGGGACTTCAGGACCGTTGTCGCTGGTAAACAGAACAATCGTGTTGTCAGCGATTTTCAATTCATCTAATGTTTTAAGTAGTTTGCCAACGACGTAATCCAGTTCGAAGATAAAGTCTCCGTGCGGTCCCGACTGAGTCTTCCCTTTGAATTGATCAGCGGGGAATGAAGGGAGATGAACCGCCTGGGCGGAGTGAAAAAGAAAAAACGGCTTGCCTGGATTCGACTGGGTGTGTTCACGCAAGAACGCTTGGCTCTTTTCCAGGAATTTCAGATCGACTTCTTCCAAATCGAAATTAGGCGCGGTCCATCCCGGTCGGTTGTCATTGGCATACGGGTGCTTGGGCAGCTTCGACTTGTCTAGCTTGCCGGTTGGGGGGACCGGAATGCGATCCCCGTCGATGTAGGCGTACAGCCAATCGGTTGTGGGGCAGCAGGCCGTGCCAAAGAAGTGATCAAACCCGTGATCCAGCGGTCCGCCTTCGATGCGGCGAGAATAGTCGATCCGCGTCACACCATCAGGACCGCCATCGTGGATCGGCTGGCCGTCGGCATCACGGAACGTTAAGCCGATATGCCATTTCCCAAAGCACGCCGTCTCGTAGCCATGGTCACGTAGCAGCTCCGGCAGCGTCAGACGGTCTCCCGCAAGCAGCGATGGACCACCCACTCCGCTGAAAACACGGCCGCCATTGGGAATGCGAAAAGCCATCTGCCCCGTCATCAAGCTGTAACGGGTCGGAGTGCATACCGTGCACGGACTGTGTGCGTCAGTGAAACGCATCCCTTGAGCGGCAAGGCGGTCCAAGTTCGGGGTCGGTATTTTCGACTCGGGGTTGTAACAGGCAACATCGCCATAGCCGAGATCATCAGCGAGCACCAAGACAATGTTGGGGTGTTCTGCGGAGGCGAAGCCGGGCATGAATGCCGCGATCAGCGATAGCAAGCTTGCGGGAATGAGATTTCGGATCACGTTTTTGTTCCAAAGGCAGTTCGAGTTTAACAGCCAGTATCGTCTGGACCGTTCAGTGGGGAAAGACCATCGAGCTTCCTTTGCACCGCTCGTGCACGTGCGGCCGACTGCTGAATTGCGTCTCAGGGGTATCAAATTGCGTTCCGCTTTGCGTCGTCGGTACCGGAAGGAAGCTGCGGAGAGTAAGATGCTTGCATGAAATATGCTATCCTTCTCGCCTCGGTCGCGAGTGCTCTGCTTCATTCAGTGGCCGTCGCAGCCACCCCAACGACGCCTAACATCATTCTCGTGATGAGTGATGATCAGGGGTGGGGCGATGTCGGGTTCAATGGCAACAAAAAATTGCACACGCCCCATCTGGACGCGATGGCTGCCGAAGGTGTGCGTTTCGATCGATTCTACGCCTCGGCGCCACTTTGCTCGCCGACTCGCGGAAGCTGTCTGACCGGACGGTACCCATTTCGTTTTGGAGTTCTAGCTGCCCACACCGCCGGCATGCGCGTTGGTGAAATCACAATCGCTGAAATGCTAAAGGACAAAGGTTACCGAACGGGCTTTTTTGGCAAGTGGCATTTGGGTTGGGTCAAAGAATCCGACGCTGGATCGCGTGGCTTTTATTCGCCTCCGTCCCAGCATGGTTTTGACACACACTTTGCCACCACGAGTGCGGTGCCGACATGGAACCCAACCGTGACGCCCGCGGATTGGACCAGTTGGGGCTACAAACCGGGGCAACCGTGGAAAGGCGGCGCGCCATACGTTCAAGACGGTGTCGAAGTCACGGACAATATGGCGGGTGACGACAGTCGCGTCATCATGGACCGGGTCATTCCTTTCATCGAAGCGAACCAAGAGCGTCCATTTTTTGCGACCGTTTGGTTTCATGCACCACACGAACCGGTCGTCGCCGGTGAGGCCTATCGACAACGCTATTCCAAGCACGGCAGCGCGAGACAGAATCTGTACGGGTGCATCACGGCAATGGATGAACAAATCGGACGCTTGCGAGCTCGCCTCGACAGACTCGGGATTGCGGACTCTACGGCGATCTTCTTTTGCAGCGATAACGGACCAGCTGACAAGCTCACCAAAAAGGGAGTCGCTTCAGCGGGCCCGTTCAAAGGGTACAAACATACGATGTACGAAGGCGGCCTGCTTGTTCCTGCGTGTGCTGTTTGGCCAAGTGTGATTCCGGCAGGAACGACAACCAACGTTCGTTGTTCAACCGTTGACTTCTTCCCCACGATCGCCGGAATTGTTGATTTTGAGTTTGGGTCGAAAGACTAACGACCGATCGACGGCATGGATCTGATGAAGGTGATTCGTGGCGAAGTCAATCAAAGGCCGAGTGATTTATTCTTCGGGTACCGACGGTTACACGGTGATATCGACGGTCAAGCGATCATCGCGGGCGATTGGAAGTTGCTTCGTGAAGCGAAACCGGACGGTCGAGCTCGCTTGTACGACTTGGCAAAGGATCCGTACGAGCAACAAGATCTCGCGATCGAAAAGCCCGACCAACTGCGGCAGATGTCCAAACGCCTGCAAGAAATTGACGCCGAATGCCAACGCAGTCGCGATGGTGCGGACTATCGGTATTAAATTCGATGGTTCACGCCGTCGATTTCCACAAAGCTACTGTGTATCGGGGTCAAGGGACCTACTGAGTTCCGCGACGAATTAATATCCCTACCCATCGTATAATTTATGTGCAAGCAACTCATTCTAATAATTCATGTCGTGGCTTGGTTGATCGTCGGATCAGCGACGACGTACGCTCAGGAAGACGCGAATCGAGCACTCAAGCGCTTTGATCTGTCGCGGTGGAAGCTGACCCTGCCTATCGCCGATTCGGGTTCCAAGAAACCGGTGGAGATTTCGGGTGAGCAATTGCAACGATTTCAAGATCCACGGCATTTTTTTATCTCGTCCGCAGAAGGGAGTCCGCTTGTTTTTCGTGCACATTGCGATGGCGTCACGACCAAGAACTCGCAGTATCCTCGTTGCGAACTTCGTGAACTACAAACCAGCGGAGAATCTGATGCCGATTGGTCCACTGACTCGGAATCACTGCACACGATGCATCTTCGATTGGCCATTAGCCGGGTGCCGGATGTCAAGCAACAAAACCGCTCTTTAATCGCGTCTCACTCGATCTTGGCACGACCGATGCGATCGAGCTCCCCACCGACGAGCGGCTTCAAGCGATTAAGTCCGGCGAGCGAGATCCGCAATTCGAGACGCTCTACTTTCAATTTGGACGGTATTTGCTGATTAGCAGCTCACGTCCCGGAACGCTCCCGGCGAACCTACAAGGCAAGTGGTGTCAGCATTACAAAGCTGCTTGGAATAGCGACTACCACACGAATATCAATTTCCAGATGAACTACTGGCCGGCACAGGTCACCAATCTTGCCGATTGTCATCTGGCGTACTTCGACTACATCGAAAGCTTGGTTCCGTTCGGCGAGCGGACTGCCAAGGTCCACTACGGCGCTGACGGTTGGGTGGTGCATCATCTTTCGGACATCTTTGGCTTTGCCGCACCGGCCGACGGCGTTCACGGCGTGTGGCCCATGGGATCGGCCTGGTTAACACGTGGCTTCATGGATCACTACCGTTTCGGCGGCGATCGCGAGTTCCTGGCAAACCGCGCGTACCCGATCATGAAAAGTGCGGCTCGTTTCGTCTTGGACTTCTTGATCGAGGCCCCTGAAGGAACTCCGGCAGCGGGCAAGTTAGTAACCAATCCGTCTCACTCGCCCGAGAACGCATTCATCAAGGCCGATGGAACGGAGTCCGTGTTCACCTACGCGTCGACGATAGATTTGCAGATCGTGCATAATCTGTTCACGAACGTTTTGGAAGCGAATCAAGAGTTGGATCCCGACGGCGAGTTGGACGAGGCGTTCTGCCAAGAGATACGAACTGCGATGGAAAAGTTGCAACCCGTGCAAATCAGTCCGGCGAGCGGTCGGCTGCAAGAATGGATCGAAGACTACAAGGAGAAAGACCCAAGTCACCGACACACGTCCCATCTCTATGGGCTTCACCCTGGACGCCAGATCACACGAAACAAGACACCTGATCTCTATGAAGCTGCTCGCAAATCTCTGGAGGCTCGTGGCGATGGTGGCAAGGGTTGGTCGATGGCTTGGAAGGTGAACTTCTGGGCGAGGTTCCACAACGGCGAGCGTGCCTACAAGCTGCTTCAAAACTTGCTTGGGAAAATGACGCTAACCAATCTCTTTGATACTCATCCGCCCTTTCAGATCGACGGCAACTTTGGCGGCACAGCCGCAATCGCGGAAATGTTGTTGCAAAGTCACGATGGCGAAGTGCACCTCTTGCCAGCACTTCCCACCGCATGGTCGACCGGTTCGGTCACAGGATTGAGGGCCCGTGGCGGTTTTGAAGTCGATATTGCCTGGAAAGAAGGCAAGCTGACCGAAGCATCCATTCGCTCCACCGGAGGAAATCCACTGCGGGTGCGCTATGGCAAGCAAACCATTGCTCAAGAAATCGCCGCGGGGCGTGAATTCGTTTGGCGTCCCGACGCCGAAGAATGAAATCGACCTAGTGGCGACCCTCGGCATGTCTTCGCTGGCGGGTCGCAACCAGAAGCGAATCTCACAATATGGAACCGATGATGAATCGAATCTTTGCCGTCGTAGCTAGTCTGTGGTTTGTGTCGATAGCCAGCGGGGATGAATTCCCGCTCCAAACCATCACCGTCTCGCATTCAGATCTCAAAGGCATTGGTGCCGAACCAGGAGTCATGCGACGAGACCCCAGCGACATCATTAAAGTCGGTGACTTGTATTATGTCTGGTACTCCAAGGGGAAAATCTCACCAGGGTATGACGCCACGATTTGGTTTGCGACTTCCGAGGATGGTCGCCAGTGGACCGAACAAGGAATAGCGATCGGAAAAGGTAAACCAGGAAGTTGGGAAGGGGCGAGCGTTTTTACACCGAACATTCGCGTGGCCCAGGATCGATACTGGCTGTTCTATACTGGTACGTCACGCAAGTTCGGCAAGGGCTTTAACCCTGACTCAAAAATCGGGATCGCTGTTTCCGATTCGCCCGACGGACCTTGGCAGCGGCTCGCGACCAATCCGGCTTTGAGTAATAGTGAGCACCCCGGCGATTTCGACAGTCACCTTGTCGATGATGCCTGCTTGATCACTCGTAACGGCAAGTACTGGTTCTACTACAAAGGTCGCCAGCTCGGGAAAGGTCCGGGGCAAACACAAATGGGACTTGCGATTGCGGATCATCCCCAAGGACCGTACGTGCGACATGATTCGAATCCTGTGATCCCAGGGAACCATGAGGTTCTGGTTTGGCCCCAGGGAACGGGTGTGGCGGCAATGATCGGCACGACGGGTCCGAAAGCGATCACCAACTCGATCCTCTATGCCGAAGATGGCGTGCACTTTTCAAAGACACACAAAGTCGTCACCGGACCGTGGGCCGGCGGTGCTTATCGACCAGAAGCGTTCACGCAGAGTGGCAAAGGAACAATTCCCGAGTGGGGAGTTGAAATTGGCAGGGCGAAAAGAAAGAAGGGAACGCTTCCGTACATTCACCGATTTGATATTTCAACAACGCAGTGATGGCATTCCGCGACGGCCTATTCGACGTTAGCAAGCTCTTCTTCTCACCGATAAACAATTAACAATGATCCAGATTAAATCTCTTGTTCGACTGCTACTGCTCGGAGCAATCATGACCGTAACCTGCGCAGGCGACTGCCGCCGAAACCTTTGCCAGAGACATCGCCTTCATGAAGAAACACACACCGATTGTGCTGCTTCAAGACGGTGATGCTGCTGTCGCGGTTGCGCCCGCTTATCAGGGCCGCGTGATGACCAGCACTTTCCATCGGGACGCTGGCCCCAGTTTTGGCTGGATCAATCGCCCCGTCATCGAAAAAGGTTTCCTGTCCGCCGAAGAGAATGAGGGAAAGCTCGAAGAGCACATCTATATCTTTGGGGGGGAAGAGCGATTCTGGTTGGGCCCGGAAGGCGGACAGTTTGCTATCTTCTTCAAACCAGGAACCCAGTTTGAATTCTCCGACTGGACCACTCCCGCGGCAATCGACACCGATTCATACGAATTGGTTGAACAGACGAAGACATCCGTCAAGTTCAAGCACTCGACCGAGTTGATCAATCACATTGGCAGCCGCTTCAAGGTCGGCATCGGGCGTACTGTGAAACTGCTCCCTAAACCGGCGGCATCCGAATTACTGGGCGTCAAACTCGGTGACGGGCTGCGGATGGTCGCATACGAAACAGACAACCAGATCACGAACACTGGCGGTAGCGCCTGGACGCCGGACACGGGACTGCTGTCGATTTGGATCCTAGGAATGTACAACCCGTCGCCAGAAACAACCGTGGTCGTCCCATTCAAGCCAGGCGAGGAACCAGAGCTTGGCCCGATCGTGAACGACACCTACTTTGGAAAAGTACCGCCGGAGTACCTGAAGGTCAATGACTCTGAATTGTTCTTCCGAGGTGATGGGACGCGACGCGGAAAGATCGGTATCACGGCCAAGCGTTCCAAAGGAATCGCCGGCAGCTACGATTCCGCCGGAAAAGTACTGAACATCGTCACTTACAACGTCCAGAAAGCGCCCAACGGTTTCGTCAACTCGATGTGGGAACTGCAAGACGAGCCTTTCGCGGGAGACGTGATCAATTCCTACAACGATGGCTCACCCGAGCCTGGCAAGCCACCATTGGGGCCGTTCTATGAGTTGGAAACTTCTTCTCCCGCCGCTGCACTGAAGCCGGGCGAAACGATGACGCACGTGCAGCGGACGTATCACCTCCAGGGTCCCACAAAACAACTGAATGTGATCGCGAAACAATTGCTCGGCGTTGAATTGGATGCGATCAAAGAAGCCTTCGAGTGAATTCGGACCCCTTGCGGACTCAACGACCGCTTTTCTGTGATGGAAGCGGATGAATGACATGAAACCACTGCAATCAATCGCCATCCTTGGTGTTCTGCTCTCATTGGCCAGTGATCTCGGTGCGGCCGAGCCGATCGCAGCTCCGGTGGACCTGAAGCGAATGCCGGACTTTTCATGGGACCACGTGCCTTTGTACGTGCACATTCGCAAAGACACCGCGTTTACCGATGACGAAATCCAATACCTGGCAACGTTTCCGCTGATTACTTTTGAGAAAGCAACCGGACATCAAGATTTCGGATCCGTTGAAGCTGGAACCCTCAAAGCAGCCCGCGCTGTAAAAGCGGTCAATCCAGAAACAAAAATACTGTACTACCGAAACGTGATCGTGCACTATGGTAGCTATGCAGCCAACGAGACTTTGAAACAGATTCCGGGTGCTTTTCTGGTCGGACGAAAAGGCGAGGAAAAGCTGATTCGCAACCGCGTCCAAGCCTATGACCTCAGCAACGTGGCGATGCGTGATTGGTGGATCAAAGCTGCGATGGATGTCTGTTCGGATCCCGCCGTTGATGGCATTTTTCTGGACGGTGTCGTCAAGGTTCTGGAGCCTGCTTTCTTGAAGCGTGAAATTGGCGAAGCAAAGAAGGACGCCTTGCTGGCCGGATACGTGACGATGATGGAAGAGACTCGCAAGATGCTCGGGCCGAGAAAACTGATGGTAGCAAATTTGCTGAGAGCGCGTTTTCCAGATTCGGGAATCCGCTATCTGAAGACGCTTGATGGTTCTTATATCGAGGGATTTGAGGGCGCCCTGGGGATGTCCAAGAAAGACTATGTTGCCCAAGGCATCAGAGAATTTCAAAAAGCCGCGCGTCAGGGCTCCATCATTGCCTACACCTGTGGACTGGGTCGCAACCAACAAGATGCAGACGAGACACCGGGTGCCGCCGTTCAAGGCGACGATCAACAGAGACGGAAAGGGAGCGCGAAGAGCCGGTTCGAGTACCAGTTGGCAATCTTCTTGATCTGCGCCGAACGATACAGCTACTTTGATTTAAAAGATAGCTACGACGCGAAATCGAGTAAGACTTGGATGACGCGTCCCGCTGTTTTCGATCGTCCCTTGGGTCCACCGAAAGGGCCAGCGACTCGTAGCGGCTATACTTACGCTCGCGATTTTACCAACGCGTTCGTTGAGCTCGATATCGAGAACGAATCGGCGAGCATCGTTTGGAAGCGGTAGGCACGCTCGCGATGAAGGAAACCGCGTGGGATAGCGTGGCGCGATACCCACAGGCAGACCTCCGATTGAAATGCACCGCCGAATAGTGACCTCTCTACAACTTGTTGCCGGAATACCAATCGATGAATCGAATCGTCTGCCTGTTCGCGTTTCTCCTTCTTTCATCGTCATTGTCGATGGCAGCAGATCCACCCAATATCATCTACCTGATGCTGGATGAATGGGGATATTTTGAATCGGGGCACATGGGGCATCCCGAGCTGCTGACTCCCAACATCGATGAATTTGCTGGCCAAGGGATGCGTTTTACCAACGCCTACGCAGGTGCCCCCGTTTGCGGACCGACCCGTTGCGTGTTGTTGACGGGCCTTCATTCCGGCCACACGTCGATGCGAATCAACGATGGGTTCTCACCGATCCGTGAAGATGAGCCCACGCTAGCCACAATGCTCAAACCGCAGGGCTACGCGACAGGTGGTTTTGGGAAATGGGGCATTGGTAGTCGGGGGACTTCCGGGGTCCCCGAGAAGCATGGTTTCGATGAGTTTTTTGGTTATTACGATCAAGTTCACGCCCACACCTTTTATCCTCAGTACCTGATCCGAAACAGTCGGGAAATGCCGTTGCCAGGCAACAGCGGCGGTAGCTTTTACGAGGGCGATACTCACGCCCAGCTTGCGATCTTTCGCGAGTCGCTCAAGTTCATTCGAGAGAACAAGAACCAACCGTTCTTTTGCTACCTCCCGTGGACTCCTCCGCATGGTCTGTGGGGGATTGATGACGATGATCCATCCTGGCAACTCTTCAAAGACAAACCCTGGACTGCTGGGCAACGAACCGACCGGGACGCTCGAGTTTATGCTGCATTCATGCACATGGTTGACCGCCAACTTGGCGAGATCCTTGCTCTGCTGAAAGAGCTTCAGATCGACGACAACACAGTTGTTTTTGTGTGCGGCGACAATGGCGGGCAAGACTATTTCAAGACGGAGGAACGACCGCATGGGTTCTTTGCGCCGAACCTCAATCCAGCCACCGGGAAGCGTTTTCGCGCCGGAAAGGGCTCGTTGTACGAAGGCGGTTTAAAGATTCCTTTCTTGGTGCGCTGGCCCTGCACCATTGAGCCCGGTGCGGTGACCGATCAACTGATCTGTTTCCAAGACGTCATGCCGACGCTGGCGGACCTGACTGATGCATCTTGCCCCAAAACCGATGGGCTCTCTTTCGCTCCGACCCTACTGGCTCAACCAGGGCAACAAGCTCACGATCACTTGTACTGGGAGTACCGTGATCAAAGGGCAGTGCGAATGGGGAACTGGAAAGCTTGCAAACGAGGCAATCGCGACTGGGAACTCTACGATTTATCCCTTGATGTGGAGGAAAAGCAAAACATCGCAGGACAGCATCCAGCGGTTCTCAAAAAGCTGGTGACACTCTCGGAATCTTCTCGCGAGCCGGTGAGACCTGGCGAAGTCTATAATCGCCAGCTCATGGAGAAGGACCGACGCCAAGCTCCCCATCGCCCCCAACCAGCTCAGAAGTAGCGGCTGCGACCAAGTGGCCCGCTGCTTGACGCAAATTATTACCCGCCAGTCGCAAATGGTTCTCGATGTGGGGGCGATTCTCAACCACAATTGGAGTCTAACGAGCAACCAGTATCGCTGGGATCGCTTTTTCCACTTCTTTGACCGTTGATTTCTATGTCACGAAACATGCTCTTCCAATGTGCCATCGCCGCTTTGATTTCAGCGATGACTGCATGCTCCGCGATTGCCGAATCACCCAACGTTGTGATTGTGATTTCCGACGACCAAGGCTACGGCGATCTGGGATGCACCGGCAATCCAATCATCAAGACTCCGAATATCGATGAGCTTGCGTCGGAAAGCTCGGGACTGAGCGACTATCACGTTGCCCCGACTTGTTCGCCAACTCGTTGTTCTTTTCTAACGGGGCATTGGACCAACCGCACGGGCGTGTGGCACACCATCATGGGGCGATCGATGCTGCGTGAGAACGAAGTCACGGTCGGCCAGATGTTTTCCGACGCTGGTTACGAAACGGGAATGTTTGGAAAGTGGCACCTTGGTGATAACTATCCGTACCGTCCCGAGGATCGCGGCTTCACAGAAGTTTATCGGCATGGTGGAGGCGGCATCGGACAAACGCCTGACGTTTGGGACAACGCCTACTTCAACGGTTCGTATTTTCACAACGGCGAGATCGTTCCGGCGAAGGGTTTTTGCACAGATGTGTTTTTTCAGAAAGCCAATGATTTCATTACGAAGTGTGCGAAGGAGGACCAACCGTTCCTGGCCTACATCTCAACCAACGCTCCCCACAAGCCGCTGCACTGCCCACCGGACTACATGAAGATGTACGAAGGGCAATCAGACAATATCGCAGCATTCTATGGAATGATTACCAACATCGACGACAACGTGGGCAAGACGCGTGAGCTGATCGACGAGCTTGGAATCACGAACGATACCATTTTCATTTTCACCACCGACAACGGCACGGCCAGCGGCGCCAAGGTCTACAACGCAGGCATGAGGGCGGGTAAGGGAAGCCCATACGAGGGCGGCCACCGCGTTCCGTTCTTTATGCATTGGCCCGCCGGTGGCTTAACGAAGACCCATGACGTGAATGAGTTGACGCACGCGGTCGACATCGTTCCAACGCTTCTTGAGATGACAGGTGTGCCAAAACCCGAGGGCGTGAAATTCGATGGCGTATCGATCGCCGATTTGCTTGACCCGAACAAGGACGTCCAGTGGCCGAAACGGTTTGTGATCAGTGATTCGCAACGAGTACGCGATCCGATCAAGTGGCGTGGTTCGTCGGTGATGACAGGAAAATACCGGCTCGTCAAGGGTGCAGTCGGGCAGGTAGCACGTGTTTCCCTTGGGTTTCAGCATGATTCCAATCGATTTGTCTGAGTTATCGGTGGAAGCTCGGCCTGGGGCATCACCAGCCGATCCCAGATGCGGTTCCAGATCCCACTGCGATTGGCGGTGCGTAGATCGACAATGTACTGACCTGTTTGGCGATGCCAACGCATTCCCGATTGCTTAAGCCGCTGGTTGAAGATGACTTTGCAGCCAGCCTCCGTAATGCCGCTACCGATTGGATCACCTCTGCGTTTTCGCTCAGCGAAGTCCATGTGGCTGCGGTACTTCTTTAGATAGTTGATCGCGGTGTGATAGTCGTCCTTCGTCCCTTTTAAACCGTTACGACGCTTCTGCTGTGCAGCACGAGCGACTACTTTGCTCACCGCATCGTCCTCGTGACGTAGTGTGTGACGCTGTTGCTCGGCCCACTCGCTGGCTCGTTCGCTACCTTTGCCGAAAATCGAAGCAGCAAGCAGAGAGACATACTCACAAGCGTGAAAGAAATCCACACCCCAACTCCACTTCAAACGTCGGCCCGTCACCGGATCTTTCATCTTCGAGAGAACCTTCTTGAAATAGGACTGTGGGTGAGTGCCAGCATCGGTTACGTAACGCAGCGATGGCGTCTTGCCACCGATCCGAGGAAGCACACCTTCAATCACATGGGTCAATCGCTTTGTCATCGTAGGCTGATCACGTTCAGGCATCTGCCCCAGGTAGATGGTCCCCAATCGCTTGCGATTGCGATCGTAAACGGCAATCGTTCCGCAGGAGGCTTCCTCCCAACAAGGCCTCGTTTGCACAAAGACACCATCACGCCCCACCTGAAGTAAAACATCGTGTTTTCCGGTACTTTGACGCGCCTGCTCGATCCACTTAGCTAGCTGCTCAATCGCCTCGTCATCATGCACCACTCGAACTTGCGTTGCCAGGTCCGCAATCACTCGCCGGTAGGCTTCGACCGATGGCCTTACCCCAAAGCGTTCGCTGATCATGTCCAAGGTGGGTTGCTGGGGCAGATCGGCGGCAAGCCGCCCGGTGACTTCCGCTAACGCGGGTGTCATCCGACCGGCGACCAAGCCGAGGCGGACATCCAGCGGAGCGACGCCAGATGATTTAGCTTGGGTGTTCTGATAGAACCAACGTTGGTAAGTGACTTGGCCGAATCGTGTGTCGACTTCTTTGGGAGTGCGTCGATTGCGGCGGAAGGATTCGCCGTTGAAGTCAAACGAAGATACCGTTTGATCTCGGTCACGGGATTCGATTCGTCTGAATGTTCGCTGCATGATCACACGAGCCAATTCGCGTACGAGGCGTTCGAGTCGTCTTTCGAATCGATCGGTGCTGGCGGGAGTGATTTCCCTTCTGGAAAAAACATTGTACCACTGCGATGACTCTCCAGATGACGGCGATTACCTCAGTAGCGAACTGTGGCTCGAAGTCATCGAAGAGACGTTTGAGAGAAGCGAAAGTTGTGATAGGCTTATTCATGGCGTCCGTTCCGATTGAGATGTTTGGCAGCTAACCAAAAACGTTCAGTAGGACACGGACGCCATTTTTCCCCAATAGCAATCTGAAATTTTTCAAATTTCAGATGCTGCTACCTGCCCGACTGCACCCCTCGTCAATCGAAAGGAGCTTTATGACATTTCAACGGATCCGGCGCAAAAGAATAATATCGCCGAAGAGCATCCGGAGATCGTTTCGGAGATGCGAGACTTTTATGACCAATGGTGGGCTGAGCTAGAACCGACCTTTGCCCAAACGACGGAAATCTATGTGGGGCATTCCGATCACCCGGTCGTCAGCCTGACCGCTCACGACTGGATCCAAAAGGTTTATCCGCCGTGGCACCAGGGATCGATCCGCGAGGCGAGTCGCAAGCAAGCCGATGGCGAAAAGCTGAAGCATGTCGGCTACTGGGCGGTTAAGGCTTTGACCGCTGGGGAGTACCAGATTTCGCTTCGTCGCTGGCCGACGGAGTCGGGAGTTGCCATCAACTCGGAACTTCCCGCGGGCGACGACGTTCCCGGTGCCTCTGCTGCGTTTCGTACCGTCCAAGGAAACGCGATTCGCGCCAGCCACGCGGTGCTCCGGATTGACGATCAAGATCTCGATCGCAAACCCGTCGGGGGCGATGCGGAAGCGGTCGATTTTGTCACGCAACTCAATGCGGGTTCCCACCGTCTCGCTCCGTTCTTTGAAATACCCGAAGGCGAGCTAGGTGCGTACTACGTCGTCGTGACGCACCTGGAATAGTCTGATTGCCAAGTTAACAAGGAATACCATGCGGCGAACCACGCGGCTTCTGCCCGTCTTTCTCGCGAGCATCTCGATGGTTTATCGACGAATCGCAATTGGATCAGATCAATGACAAAGCTACGTGAAATGTATTTACTTGAAAAGAAGCTGATCGTGATGGTGCCGGCCGTATTGATCGGGCTTTCACTGGCTCTGGTTACACTTGCGGAGCGATTGGCAAATGGCATCTCGGATACAGTATGGACTGGAATCGGCTGCCAATCACCGGGCCACTGGAGGTCGGCTTTGACTATCACTTTGGCGTGCCAACCAATCACAACGATTCGACTCGGGCGTTCATCGAAAACCATGGCTTAGTCGGTCGCAAACCAGGTGAAGACTTTCGCATTGTCAAAGCCAAGGACTTTCCCGAAGGTCTCGAAGAGCCACGCATTGAAGACCAAGTGGACACCACACTGACCAAGAAAGCGGTCGCTTTCATTGAAGAGAACGCTAACAAGCCTTTCTTCTTGTATTTCACGCCCTGTGCACCGCACACACACGTGACACCCGCAGCGAAGTTTCGTGGAATCAGCCAAGCTGGGTTGTATGGCGATCACGTACAAGAGTTGGACTCGCATGTTGGCGAGTTGCTTGCCACGCTGAACGAACTCGACTTAAGCGACAACACACTTGTCATCTTCACAAGCGACAACGGTTCGACACCCAAGGATTTCAAAGGCACGCAGAATGTAAATCTGAACCTCGCTGACGACTCCGGGGATATTCGAACTCGATTCAAAAGTGCGAAAGCGGACGCAAAGAAGCTGGGCCACGTTACCAACGGACCTTGGCGCGACGGCAAGGGATACCCCTACGAAGGAGGCCACCGCGTTCCTTTTGTCGCACGCTGGCCGGGGCACATTGAGCCCAAAAGCGTGTCTGATTACACCGTGGTCATGACGGATGTCTTTGCGACTTTGGCAGATATCATCGATCAGGAACTACCAAACGATGCGGCTGAAGATTCAATCAGTTTCGTGCCGGCACTTTTAGGGCATCCAATCAAACCACACCGGGAAGCTATCTTTATTCTCGGTGATGGGAGAGACAGCTCGATTGCGGTCTGTGCGGGTCACTGGAAGCTGGTCGTTCGTTATGACGCGGACCGGAAAGAAACTTATGAACTCTACGATATTGAGAAAGATCCTGGTGAACAGGTCAACCTGCAGAAGAAACATCCGTCCGTGACCAAACAATTGGCTGGGGCACTGAAAGAAGCTGAAGCTGCTGTTTTGCCTCAGCTGAACGCCTTGCTTAACCCGTGTGCTAGAGTTTAGCACTTACAACGGAGAATCCAAACGATGGCCAAACGACGCAATTTAACGCCTGAGACAAAAGTCGCGATTGTTCGGGCGCACCTGCTTGATGGGGTGCCCATTTCCGATCTTTGCGACAAGCACGGCATCCACGCCACCCAGTTCTACACCTGGCAGAAACAGCTCTTTGAAAACGGTGCAGCCTGCTTTGCAAGGAAGACCAATTCGGCCAATGCTCGACGACAAGATGACGCTCGACAGAAGCAAATCGAGCAACTCGAAGCCAAAATCCAAGTCAAGAACGAGGTGGTGGCTGAATTACTCGAGGAGCACGTCAAGCTAAAAAAAACCAGTGGGGCGTCCTAAACGGTCGCTGGGTGCCTCACGATATTCGAGACTCAGTAGTCGACTTCGTCAATTACTGGACCGACCGAGCCGAGATCAGCAACAAGCAACTGCTTGGCCTGATCGGCTTATATGAATCCACCTTCTACAAGTGGGTTCGCAGCTATGGTGTCGCCTACGAGCACAATGGTGCGATCCCTCGGGACCACTGGCTCGAAGACTGGGAAAAAGACGCCATCATCAAGTTCCATTTCGAACATCCACTCGATGGTTATCGTCGCTTGACGTACATGATGCTCGATGCCGATATCGTCGCTGTCAGTGCGGCGACTGTCTATCGCGTTTTGAGCGCCGCCGACCTCCTGGGCCGCAAAACGAGCAAGACGAAAACCAAGGGGACGGGATTCAATCAGCCGAGTGCTCTCCGACATCAGTTGGTGGATGCGCTGCACAGCGGAGAATATTGCTCGGAGGAGCAACGCCGAAGACGAGGTTCGGGGACACTTTTGGGAGGGTCGATACCGAGCGCAAATTTTACTCGATGAATCCAGTTTGCTCGTCTGTGCGGCGTATGTGGACCTCAATCCGATCCGTGCGGCATTGGCAGCGACGCCGGAGACCAGTGAGTACACCGGGGCGAAGGATCGGATCGACGATCTGAGCGAGCGAGAGGATCGCAGTCGGCCCAGCACGCACGATTGGGAGCGGAGTCGTCGTCGGCGACGTAGCGGTTGGATGAGTCCGATCGAGATTGATGAACAGTCAGACGAGGTCGGCCCCGCCGTGGAAACGTCAGGACGTCGGGCCAGCAGCAAAGGCTTCCTGTCGGTGTCGATGGCGAGGTATTTGGAGCTGCTCGACTGGACTGGTCGTCAGTTGCGAGCCGATAAAATCGGCAGTATTCCGGCACACCTACAACCGATCTTGCAGCGGATTGGATTGGACACTCACGGTTGGTGCGATGTGGTGCGGAAGTTCGGTCGCATTTTCAAGCGGGCGGCGGGCACGCCCGAGAGTCTCGCGGGCGAAGCGTGCCGTCGCGGGCAGGGCTGGCTGTGTGCTCGCGAGAACCCGCTGGGTCTGTCTTCGGTCTAGCCCGCTGCAAACCGCCTGCCTTGGAAGTCAGTTGGAGATAACTGCTGCGCGGTCAGGTTCTGCGTATCGATTCGGACTCATGCCACCTGCGTCAAATCGTCGATTGTTCGCCAAGAGCCCATTGGATTTTCAGTTCTTGGTGTCAAGCGATCCGCCACCGGACACGAGTCGCAACTTGGGTGGCGTCATGATTTTCTTAACCCAATTGAGAATATGGGTGGCCCCAAAATTCTGTGGGTGGCCCCAAAATTCTGCTGACGGCGATGTCATCGATACCGGTGACCATCAGTGGCCGGTCGCGTACCCGTCGTGTCTGGGCAACTTACGAGCCTAGGAAAGTGATTGAATTGTCACATAGCTTCGTCCCCAAAGCGAACTCGGACCCAGAACAGCCTCAATCTAAATTTGACTCTCTGGATGATGCGCCAAAAAATAAATTTTCATCTCATGATCACTGTCGGTTAACTGATTTTACGTTTTCCGCACGCGGAGATCATATCGTCGCTTTAGCCTACGTGGTCAAGGGACCAGAAAAAGAGGGTGGGGACATCATGTTTTTTGAAATTAATCTAATGCAGACCGTACAAGCTCCGAAGATACGCGATCAACCACCGGATCCTCGCGCATCCCACGTACCACCCAGATTTCTGTTGCCCACCGGAACAGTTCAACATCGAATCAGTCCGTTTCGAGTCCTTTTAGAAAGCCATGATGGAGCAACAGCTCGCGAGATACTCGCGAAGGACGAAATGAAGATTGAGGACATGATCTGGAAAGACGGACAGTGGACGGTCAACGTGACCTTGGGAACGAGAAAGTTTGTTTTCGTGAGGAAAGATGGTGGTGCAGAATGGCGCGGCGTGGATGTTTCGAATGAGTAACCGCGGCGCGATTGATGCTGCAAAACGGAGTTCTTTGGCTCATCCGACCGAAGCGTGCGCGATGGTGACTGGAGGTTTTCTGAGTACTGTCATATCCGGAATGGAAATTTGCGATCCGCGCACACATCCAGCGGCACCACCCGTAGGGTAGCTTTTTTGACACTCAAAGTCCACTGTTTGCCTGCCAGCCAGCACGGCTCGGTTAGCTGGGTTGGTTCATTCTCGCCACCCTGGTTAGATATCCGAAGCTCTGAGAGCCCCACACTGTCTCATCCGGCGTTTGAACCGCTAACAGAGCATCTCACTCAAGCACGGGCTTGCTCAGCAGAGCGAGGCTCCGCCGATACCCTCGGCATGCGACGACGTTGCTAGTGTGCTTGGCAGCACGACAAGCAGCTTAAGACTTCAGAGCTTCGGACGGCTTCGATTCTAACGTATTCTCTGTCTTCACTCCAAGACGAATTAGTAAACCAATCAGCAAGTCGCCGATCCGTTGGGGACCACGACGCTTCTTAGCAGCAAGCTCCTCCAAAGGTTTCCCTTCGCTGGCGTAGGTGCTCTTGGGAAGCCACACAAACGCTTCGTTCATGTCTGCGATCATGCGATCCAAGTCGCTATGATGGTCAGCATGAAATTCACGTAGCTTTGACAAGATCGCTTCACGATCGACACCTTTGCCACGCCAAACCTGACGGCCGCCGACCAACTGAAACACCATTCGCATCGCCCGGTTGGCGATCCGGCAATGACGGTCTCGGGGATCCACTTTCTGTTTTTCCCAGAATGCAGAGAGCCCGCGATAGTACGAGTGGCACTTGATTAGATTTTTAGCAACCATCATCGCCGCGCCGCGCAGGCGGCGATTGCTACTGCGGCTCAGACCACCCTGATAATCGACCGTATCGCTCTGGTAACGTGATGGGTACAAGCCAGCTCGACCATTGATCGCCCGCGCACTGGCGTAGTGCTCGATTGGTCCAGCCTCACCGGCCAGACCGGCTGCCGAGACCACATTGATTCCCGTAACACTAAGCAGCAGCACGTACGGTGTTTTCACCAAAAACCTCGCCATTTCCCGCTCCGTCCGATTGATTTGCTCGGTCAACAGTTCCCACACTTCAAGCAATCCCGACCACTGATCCGTCACCATGTCAGCGAGGCCTGTTGGTTCAGCAGCGGTCAGGGACCACGCAACGATCCGTTCGAGCGTTCGCTTTTGGAAACGAATTTTCTGCTGCTTCAGATGCTTCGCTAGCCCGTCCACATTGGCTTGCTTGATTGCGGCGGCTGACGAGAACTTCTTGGCTAGCGGCATGGCAACCGATCCCTTAAAGAACTTATGTTGGATAAACAAGTCGTCGTATCCACGCATGCACTGATGCATCATGGTGCGAATCTGCACTTGTAGTTTGGCGCGTTGTTTAACGAGGATTCCTCGATGCCGCGTAAGTCGCTGTAGCGATTGGTAATTTTCATCGACTGGCAAGATCGCCAATCCGTAGCCATTGATCGCCGCATGAAAGATCGCTTCAAGATCATTGTCGTCGGTTTTCTCGTTGGGGTGAAGTGCTCGTCGGTAGTGCTTGGAGGCAAACGGATGAACCGTTCGCGTATCCATGCCCGCTCTGCGAAGCGACGCTTGAACTGGCTTGTGATAGACGCCGGTCATCTCCACTGCCGCGATTGAATCCTCGATCGAATGCTCCGTGAGTGCCTCTTTGATCTGCGCGTTCATCGCAGCCAAGGAGCCCGCATTGTGTTCAACCTCAGTAGGTTCGACGAGCACTCTGCCGTAGAAGTCCAAGAGCATCCATTTGGATCGACGTTTGGCACAGTCGACCGAGACGACACCGAAGTGAGACGGGCCGACAGCTTCGACCCGTTGCTGGATCACGCCAGCGGGCTTGCCGACGTATCGCCGTGCGGGTGATTTTGATTTTGACGATTTTGTCGGACGTTTTTTTGTGGCTGTTGCCATGGTCGAGTTCCTTGATTGAAGAAAAGTGAATTCCTTCAATAAAAGCACTCAGAATGCGCCGGGGGATAGTTTTTTGCTATCTTTGGTACATACCAGGCATAACTCAAGTGTCCAATGATTTGTTTAATAAAAGCGTCCTCGGCGAATCGAAACTCGCCGAGAACCGTCGGCACCGTTGGCGCACCGTCGACCGGGATATTCCTTGTCAAGTTGCACCTCTGCAGAGCTTAATTCCGTTTCTCCCGGCAGACCCAGTATAAGGTCCAGCGACAACTCGCACAAATTATCATTGGACGCTTGAGCCATGGAGTGCCGGGATAAAACCGGTTTGGAATAGAGAATGAAAGTTTCTTACGAGGAAGGTCTAACCAACTACTTCGGCCCTCGGCGGAGGCGTGGAAAGTCCGCGCCAAGCGTCCGTGCAGGGGGAAGCGTAGGCCAGCTAATTGAGCTCCGAAATCAGGTCTTCCATGTGCCGACCTTGTCATTTGCGTGGGGAAGGCAACACCAGCTACACCGGTTTGGTAAGGGTAGTCTGGACATGGCGGAGTCGAAGAACCTGTGCATGCGTGGAAAATTCCAAACGCGAGAACCGGGAAGTCCCACCTGCCCCTGGGGTCATGTCGCGACGACACACGACCAGGGCGACCAGAAAACCTCTCTGAGGGCAATGCTGGTATGAACGCGGATGGGATGGCAGACGGGTCCGTAGTACCGCCGACGCGGGGGAACAATGCTGGAACTGAACCAGTAGCGGACTCCGTCGAGGAAAGGGACCCAGCCAAGAGGAACGCCCAACAGACCGATCTCGACCGCTCGCAGAAGCGGAAGAATCGAAGATCAACCGGTCTGACGGGCGTGCGCATCAAGGCTCAGGATTGTCCTGAGTTTAAGTTCACGTCGTTGTTACACCACGTCAATGAAGAACTACTGACGGAAGCCTTCTTCGCACTGAAGAAGAAAGCCGCAGTGGGAGTCGACGAGGTAACATGGCAGGACTACGAAGTCGGCTTTGAAGATCGGATTGTCGATCTCAACGGTCGCATTCACCGCGGAGCCTATCGGGCAAAGCCATCAAAGAGAATCTATCTTACTAAGCCAGACGGTCGGCAACGACCTATCGGCATCGCGGCACTGGAGGACAAGATCGTCCAGAAAGCAGTCGTGTGGGTAATGCAGTGCATCTACGAAAAGGACTTTGTCAATTTCAGCTATGGGCATCGGCCCGGGCGGAGTCAACACATGGCGCTCGACGCGCTGAATGTTGGCCTCTCGGACAGCAAGGTGAACTGGGTATTAGATGGAGATGTCGAAGGCTTTTTCGAAACGATTGACCATGGATGGTTAGTCAAATTCTTAGAGCATCGCATCGCCGATAATCGAATCCTTCGCCTGATTCGTAAATGGCTCCGAGCGGGAGTTAGTGATGATGGGCAATGGTCAGCTACGACCGTAGGTACACCGCAAGGGGCAGTGATTTCTCCGCTGCTTGCCAATGTGTACCTGCACTACGTGTTTGATCTGTGGATAAAGTGGTGGCGTCAAAAGCGGGCGAGCGGCGAAGTCGTCGTGATCCGCTACGCCGATGACTTCGTGATCGGTTTCGAGCGTAAAGTGGACGCGGAAAGATGTCTGGAAGAACTCCGGACGCGATTCGCCAAATTTGGCTTGAAACTCCACGACACAAAGACCCGTTTGATCGAGTTTGGCCGCCGCGCGGCCAGGCACCGTCAGGCTCGCGGAGAACGACGACCGGAAACGTTCGACTTTCTCGGATTTACGCATCGCTGCGACGTGACCCGGCATGGCTGGTTCGCGCTTCGCAGAACAACGATTGCGAAACGGATGCGGGCCAAGTTGGCGGAACTCAAGATCGAGCTTCGGAAGCGTCGTCATCATTCGATTGGTGAAGTTGGCCGGTGGTTGTCGCAAGCAATCCGGGGCTGGATGCAATACCATGCCGTCCCTGGAAACCACGAACGCCTGCAACAGTTCTGTGACGAGATCAAGAAAATGTGGTTGCACCAGCTTCGGCGACGAAGCCAACGCCACCGCTGGACTTGGGATCGTTTCGCCTGCATGTTCACGCGGTACGTGCCCGAACCAACGATACTTCACCCTTATCCCAGCGAAAGATTTCGCGCCCGACTCAAGGCAAGAGCCGTATGAGTCAAGGTTCAAGTACGGATCTGTGCGGGGGGCGGCTGGCAACAGCCGTCCCTACCGCGATCCTTGAAAACCTCCGGCGCACCCTTCGGTCGGATGAGCCAAAAAAAGGCGGTTATATCGTGTTTTTTGAAATTGATTTAACGCAGACGGTAGTAATTCCAAAAATTCCCGATCAGCCTGTGCGGCCTCGCGCATCCTACGTACTACCCAGGTTTCTTTTGCCCACCGGAAGACCTGAGCATCGAATCAGTCCGTTTCGAGTCCTTTTAGAAAGCCATGATGGGAAAACAGCTCGCGCGATACTCGCGAAGGACGAAATGAAGATTGAGGACATGATCTGGAAAGACGGACAGTGGACGGTCAACGTGACCTTGGGAACGAGAAAGTTTGTTTTCGTGAGGGAAGATGGTGGTGCAGAATGGCGCGGCGTGGATGTTTCGAATGAGTAACCGCGGCGCGATTGATGCTGCAAAACGGAGTTCTTTTGCATTGCACATTGCTTGAAAAACTTCGGTGGAATCGACAATCAAAATCCGGTGCGTGAGCAAGGCATTCATGCCGCAATGCTTCGTTCCTGCCTCGAGTTACTAAAGCCTATCACTAAAATCCGAAGATTAAATGTCGAAAACGTGCTGAATATCGATTGCCTGCGTTTGCGCATATTCGAAGTTGTCTAGTCGAAAGATGAGGTGGATGCCCCGGAAAATAGCACTCGAATTTCAAGGAAGGTGACGTAGTGGATATACACATTACCACTCTCTAACCGGAATTTCCATAGCATGATTCCCCGATCCAACGCAGCGAACTATCTCGTGTCGAGACGTCACCACGAAATCGTACAATTCGGGCGGACCCTGGTGCGTCGTCCAAGAATATGGCAAAGTGGTCCATGACGCTGGTCTGCTGGAGCTTGCCCAGATTCCCGCTAAGTTGACCGAGGAAGATTATTCAGTGCACCGACTCCCGACGAATTCTGTGAGCGGCAAGACGCTAGTCGCGGGTAGAGGACTGGCGACGGTTCTCGACAAGAATCAGCCGCTCACGCCTAATGCCATCTATGTTCGACGGTGATTCATGGACAGACGATTTTTTCCTGCCGTCGCTTCGCGACTACGCGGTTGGCTATGTTCCAGTTCTGGGACTTGCGTCCCAGGCTAATGCCTTTCGTCGCTTTGCGACTATCATTCTTGCTTACGTCCGTCAGTAATCGAGTCAATGCTACCTACGGAGGCCAAAGTAGCTGTCATTGCGCGCTAGCCGCCGGTGGTGGAGATGGCAATGATGCTCGATAAGAACCGGCGGGTAGCGGACTGTTGTTTAGAGAGAACTGTCGAATGAATAACGCAAGATGGGCACTCTTGCCCGTTAGAGATGTCAATGTCGGCCAAGAGTGACGAACCTACGACCAAACCAAGTCCGCTAGCCTCCCGCCGCTCATGGACTTATACCAGAGTCATTCGCAAGAACTGCTCGGAGATAAGACGCGTTACGTGCTTGAAGGATTACTGGATGCAGAACGACAGGGAACTCAGCCTCCGCAACGGGATTGAGATTTTTCAGCGTCGGTGGCCCGTTGTGCGTAGTCAGAGCACGCACGCGCCGATCGTGTTGATGGCCTCGGGTTACCGCTCGGGCTCGACGCTCGTGCAGCGGATGTTTTCAAGAGACTGTCTGATCTGGGGTGAGCCCTACGGTGAGGGCGGTCTGCTCGATTCGGCACCGGACCTGATCCGTCGGCTGCGCGATGGCTGGCCCGATCAGGGATTTTTCCATACTCGTGAAGATGTTCGGCCTCGCTCGGATCGGTTCATTGCCAATCTGTACCCGTCGCCTCAGCGGCTGCTGGATAGCTACGTCTGTTTCTTTGAAAGCTTGTTCGTCCAGTCGGCCAACGAAGCGGGAATGGAGCGCTGGGGTATCAAGACGGTCCGCTATACCGCCGATCACGCTCATTTTCTTCGCTGGCTGTTTCCTCAGGCCCATTTCTTGTTCCTGGTGCGCAGTCCCTACGATGCGTTCCGCTCGTACCAAGCGATTCGTCATCAACGAAACGTGGTCTGGTTCAACCGCTGGCCCGATCGCCTGCTGGACACCCTCGCGTTTGGTAGCCATTGGCGAAAACTCGTCTCCAGCTTTCTCCAGCAGCAGGCGGCGCTCGACGCAGAACTTATCCGGTACGAGGACGTGATCAGCGGGCGGTGCGATTTGAGTGCTCTAGCGAGCCAGTTTGGAACTTCGATCGATCGTCAGGCGTTGAACTCCAATCCAGGTGGCTGGCCGCAGCCTGAGGCCAGCCTTGATGTCGAGCAGCTTGAGATCCTTCGCCAGCAGGTCGAGCCGCTGGCGGAACAACTGGGCTATACCTTTGCCAACGAGCCAGCAGTTCCTGTCCCTGACGGAGCGGTTCCGCCACGCGCCAAGCGCGGAGTGGATAGTGACGAGGTCGTAGCGGAGGCGGGCGATGCCGATCGATTTATTCAGCAAGCCATGGCGGCCCATCAAGCGGGCAACTCCGACGCTGCGGAGCGTCTCTGCGAGCACATTCTCCAAAAGCATCCCGACCACGCGGGGGCTTGGCATCTGACGGGGTTGTTGCGGATGAGCGAGGGCAACTATCAGGCGGCCCAGGAGTGTTTGGCGCGGGCTGCCCAGTTGTGCGACACGAAGCCCGTCTACCACAACAATTACGGCGTGGTGCTATTGCAGCTTGAGCAACATGCTGAAGCGGAACAAGCATTTCGTCGCGCTATCGAGCTGAACGTGAGCTACGCCGATGCTTGGTCGAACTTGGGGCACGTCCAGCACACGATTGGGAGGTTGCCTCAGGAGGCGGAAAGTTCGCTGCGTGAAGCTCTCCGATTGCAACCCGAGCACGCGGATGCGACATTGCATCTCGCGGATGTATGTCGCGACCGCCAGGCACTTGATGAGGCGATTGAGCTGTGGCGGAAATGGATTTCTCGACATGGCGAATCGGCAAGCGTGTTGAAAAAATTGGGACTGGCTCTGGTGCGACACGGGGATTACGAGCCGGCCAAGACTGCGATTGCACGGGCGATGACGATGACGCCGGAAGATCCCGAGTTACCACTTTCCCTGGGGTCGCTGGAATCGGCTTGGGGGCACCTCCCCGCAGCGAAGCAGGCGTTCGAACGAGCGGCCCGCCTGATGCCCATGCGAAGTATCGTCGCCTGGAAACACCTTGCCGATTGCCCCAGCATCTTTGCGAACCGGCAGGCGATCGATAGGTATTGGCGTTGGTTGGATCACGAACTCGATGAAGCCCGGCAGGCGAGACCGACAATGGACTGGCGGAGTCTGCCATTTGACGGGTTCACACCGCCATTCAATTTGCCGCACCATGGTCGCTGCTGCCGAGCGATCAAGGAGAAGTTTTCATCGCTCTTCCAATCTGCTTTTTCGCAGTCGCGTCCCACGCCGCGACCGGGGCTCCCGGGCAGGCGGCGGGTGCGGGTTGGGTTTCTAGTAACCGCTGGCCACGAGGCGGGATTCATCAGGGGCACCGCCGGGATCATCGAGCGGCTCCATGCAGACCGCTTTGAAACGGTGCTTTTCTGTGCCCAGCAGAGTGTGAAGCGAATACGAAAGTCATTCCAACGGACGGATCTCGCGATCGTACCGTTACCGCGACGTTTTGACCAGGCGGTGCAGGTCGCGCGTACAGCGAGTTGTGATGTAATTTACTTCTGGAAAGTCGGTGCCGATACATGGAATCAGTTTCTGCCCATAACTCGCCTGGCACCGATTCAGTGTACGTCGTGGGGAACACATGGCACCAGCGGCGTCGAGGCGGTTGATTACTACTTGTCCAGCGAACTGATCGAATCCGATGAATTGGGAATCGACGTCAACGCGCAATACAGCGAGGGGCTTTTACTTCTGCCGACGCTGCCGACTTGGCAGATCCGCCAGGCACATCGCAAACCGGCCAGTCGTAATGAATTTGGTCTCGCCAGCACCGGGGCTATCTATTTTTGTCCGCATCGACCGGCCAAATACCATCCCGATTTTGATGCCTACCTTCGCGATGTGCTGCAGGCCGATCCAGATGGTCAGCTGGTGCTTTTGTCTGGTCAACGGGCCCATGACCGCGATCTGCTGCGGGCGCGGCTGTTGCGACATCTAGGCAGTTCGCTTTTTCGGCGGGTTCACATTCTGCCAGCGATGCCGCTGGACCGTTACTATCCATTGTTGAACCTGGCAACGGTCGTGCTGGACTCTCCCGTGTACGCTGGCGGTATCACCGCCTACGACGCTTTTTCGTATGGTATCCCCGTGGTGACGCAGCCGGGGACGCTCGCGGTGCAAAATTATACGGCCGGACTCTACCGGCGGATGGGTATCTCCGGGATGACGGCGGCGAATCAGCAACAGTTCGTTGAGATTGCCGGGCGTCTGGGAACGGAATCGGACTTTCGCGAGGACTGTTCAACAGCGATCCTGGAACGTGGCGAGGCTATTTTTGAGGACCGCGATGCCGTCACGGCAATCGAGTCATTTTTGTTCGAGATGACGCGTCAGGAACCGATCGACTTGTAGTCATCGCCTGATTAACTCTTCTTATTCAACCGCGTGGGCAGCGCAAACGCCGAAACCATCTGCGAGGGAAGCTACCAAGTCGAATCCTCGTGTGCCGCCGATGGACTGCGTGCGGGCGTCGGTCTAAACTCACAATCCAACCATTGCCGACGATTTTGGCGACCGCCTCTCCTTTGATCAATCCATGCTTGTCGACGCCGCTGCCAACGCCCACAATCGCAAAACCGCATTCTGGATTTCGGGCTGGGTGGCTCTGGCAGGCTGCATTCTGGCTTGGTTCTCACCATGGGCTCTGATCCTGCTGCCCGCGGCGGTGGGCATCTTTTTCCTGCTGAGGCGGAAAACACTGAGGCGGCTACGCGTGATCGCTCAGCCGTTTCCTGAAGTCTGGGAGGCCACCCTGCAATCTCAAGTCGAGTACTTTCGTGGGCTCGCGGCAGAACAACAAAACCGATTCCGCAATCTAATGAAGGTGTTCCTGGACGAAGTCACCATCACAGGGATCCGCACGGATGTCGATGAACAAACACGTGCGTTGGTTGCCGCCAGTGCCGTGATCCCCATTTTAGGGTTTGATGATTTTGAATACGCCGGACTCGGCGAGGTGCTGATCTATCCCAATTCATTTGACGAAGGCTATCGGAGCGACGGTTGCCAAGACGCTCACACGCTAGGCATGATCGGCACGCATCACCTCAGCGGCGTGATGATTCTATCCAAGCCATCCTTAGTTCAAGGGTTTGCCAACACGACGGATAAACGCAACGTGGGCATCCACGAATTCGCTCACTTGGTTGACAAAGCCGATGGCGACGTCGATGGTGTGCCCTTGGGATCCGACGCTGGCGCTGAGACTTACGAACCATGGGTGCGATGGGTCGGCAAGGAACTCCACCGCGAAGTCAGCTCGAATGAATACATTGATGATTATGCGTTCACGAACGAAGCAGAATACTTTGCAGTTTTGAGTGAATATTTTTTCGAGGCGCCCGAGTCGCTCGAACAAAAAAATCCGAAACTCTACCAGATGATGCGAAAGATGTATCATCAGAACCCGAAGCGTATTTTACACCACGTGATGAAGCGGCCGGGTCGTGTGGGTCGCAACTCACAGTGCCCTTGTGGAAGTGGTAAAAAATACAAGCATTGCTGCAAATCAAAATCGCTTGCGTGACAGCTACCTTCCCTTCTAAGGATTTTATCAGATGTCAGATTGGCCACTGGGTGTATTCGCATCGATCGATGCAGGACTGGGCGTTGCCTGGCCGGTCATCCGCGAGCTGGGCGTGCCCACGATTCAGTTGCACGCCCCGCACGCGGAAAACCGCACCACGGAGGCTGCGGAGACTTTCTCCGCCCAGCTCCGTGAGCAAAACATCTGCTGCACGGCCGTCTTTGGTGGCTTCGATGGCGAGAGCTATGCGGACATCCCGACCGTCGTACGCACCGTGGGATTGGTACCCGAGGCAACTCGAACCCAGCGATTAGCGGAGATGCTCGAAATCAGCGATTTTGCCAAGCTACTTGGCGTGGACTGCGTCGCGTTGCACTTGGGATTTGTGCCTCACGATACCATGGGAGCTGATTACGCCAGCATCGTGGCTGTCACTCGGCAGCTCTGCGATCACTGCAGCAGCAACGATCAATACCTGCATCTGGAAACCGGTCAAGAAACCGCCGATGGCTTGCTGGCGTTCATCAACGCGGTCGACCGTGCTAATTTAAAGATCAATTTCGACCCCGCCAACATGATTTTGTACGGAGCGGGCGACCCCATCGAAGCCCTGCGCAAGCTCGGGCCCCATGTGCGCAGCATCCACTGCAAAGATGCGACCGCAAGCGATCAACCCGGCGTGACCTGGGGCAAGGAGGTACCGCTGGGTGAAGGAGATGTGGGGATGGAAACCTACCTGAAAACTCTCGCCGAAATCGGCTACACGGGTCCACTCACGATCGAACGCGAAATCCCCGAAGACCCAGTGCGTCAGAAAGCCGAAATCGGCACCGCGATCGAGTTGCTGACACGGATCCGAGCGAAATTGGGAATGGGTTGATCCACTGATCTACGTTCGTTCTCCATCGAGCAATTCGGCTGCGAACGCTGATCCCGCGTTCAACCTCGTCGGTGCCAGGTGCCGAGCCCCGTCATGTCGTAGAACTCTGACCTCGCCGACACCGACTGTCCATCTTCGACGTCAAAGGTGATCCCCGTCGGTCCGACCGAATTTTCGCCAGGCGGAGTGAAGAGGAACGTGTCACCGTTGTAAGGTGTCAAGACGAACTTCATCGCCTTGGGGCCAAGCGTCATCACCAGGGTCCCCGACGAGTCGTCGACCGTCATCGGGCCATAGTAGTCGTTGTCGTAGCTGCCAGCGTAAGTCACCAACGGTGCGGGCGGATCCGGATTGGCAACACTCATGGACCAGTCCGTCGGGGTCTCCGACTCGTAGAGCGGCGCGAATAGGCCCATGTACCCGCTCAGCCAGTCGCGTGTGACCTCACCGTGGACGATCAGGTCGAGTACCGTATCCGATGTGGCCTCGGCGAGCCCGACGGGCTGTCCGTTGGTGATCGTCACCACACCAAGACGCTGCCCAGGGATCATGGAGAAATTGGTGCCGGTCCCGAGTAGAAACGCTCCTGAATGAGCCCAGTTGGTGTATCCATCATCACGAACGCTAATGCCCATGCCGAGTCCATACAGATGCGTATGCGCGCTCGGCGTCCTCGGTGGCCCCGTGATGCTGTGCGGCGTCTGCATGGCGAGCAGGGCTGCAGGGTCGATCAGCGGTTTGTTGTTGAGCGCACCGCCGGCGAGCTGTAGACGCAGCCACTGGGCGAGATCATTGGCGGTCGAGGAGATGCCACCGGCGGCGGACTGCGCGTCCGGGTCACGCTGATGAGTGGTCACGATCCAATTGCCATCGACGTCACGTTGGTGCGGTACAGCGCGATTGTCAGCGGCGACGTAGTCGTCAAATCTCGCCGAGGAGTTGCTCATCCCCGCAGGGACGAATAACTTTTTCTCAATCAATGCGTCCCACTGCATCCCCGCGGCGGCCGCAGCGGCGTCAGCGGCGGCGGTCAGCCCGAAGTTGGTGTAGAGGTGTTGGGCACGGAACGGAAAGAGTGGTTGCAGAGCGAGTCGATCGAAAACCTGTTGACGGTCGAAGCCGAGATCTTCAAGCAGGTCGCCTGCGTGTGCGGGCAAGCCGCTTCGGTGAGTGAACAGGTCGGAGTAAGTGACGTGCTGCGTAACGTAGGGGTCGGAAAGTGTAAAACCAGGAAGGTGCTCGATCACTTGGTCTTCCCAAGCAATCGTTCCATCGCCGACGACCGCAGCGACCGCCGTAGCGCTCAGCGGCTTGGACAATGACGCAACTTGGAAAACAGTGTCCGGTCCGACCGGATCGTCGCTGCCGAGTTCGCGCACACCGAACCCTGCCGAGTACACGAGCTTGTCATTGAACACGATGGCGATGGCCATACCTGGAACACCAGTCTCCTGGCGCAAGGCCTCGATGCGTTCGGGAATGATCGCGAGGGCCGCGTCGACGTCCTCGCTGGTCACGCTCTGGCGCGGATCGCCGGGCGGGCTGGCGGTTGACTGATCCGCCGACGCGGCATCATCGGCCGACAATCCCGAAAAATTGGACATGATGACGTACACCGCCATACCGAACACCGCGAACCGCGGAGCCACTCGCCTTATTTTGCACACTGACTTCCATCCTTCAGGGCAAGGTAATGGTGGCGTCAAGAAGCGCTGTCCCGACTGACTCTTCACTGGGTTACCGCGCCGGTCACGCTACGAATGTAGTCAACTTCGGATTGCCGATACGGTGTCCCATCGCCACGGAAGATGTCGTGAAACCACACCGGTGGCTCATCGGCGTACGGTTTCTGCCAGGAATCCCACGGATAGATCGTGTTGGACTTGCCCGCGACGAAACCCCAGTTGTAGGCGCCAATTTTCTGCTCGGCGAAGTAGCCTAGGATCGGATCGAATTCACTGCCGTTAGGTCGCGCCATGTACTCGGTGCAGACCAAGGGTCGATCGAGCGGACGCAGGTGATTGACCCATGTCTTGAGCTGCTCCAGTCCATCGTAGCAATGAAAGCTAATCACGTCGGATTGGGCGAGCTGCACTTTTTCGATTTCATTGAGTCGTTCCGGGTCCGCTTTGCGGTCGCTCAGCCAAACACCGGAAGTGAGCGGCTGCGTTGCACCGGCCTGGCGCGCCCATTCAAACGCCTTTGGCAGCATCTCCAAGACGAGCTTCCGCTTTTCCTTCGGTTCCTTATTTAGATTGTTCTCGCCATAGCTATTGTTATTCATATTGTCGGGCTCATTCCAGACATCCCAAACCTGAACACGCGGATCGTCCTTGAACTCACCGACGACACCCTTGACGTAAGACTCGAGCAAAGCGCGCCGCGACGGATCTTTCAAATCTTTAGCACCGGGACTCTGCACCCACCCTGAATTGTGCAGACCCTGCTGCGGTGGCCGCTGAGTACCGAGTTTCGGATCAGGATCCCAGCAACTGTCAAAGAGCACAAACATGACGCCAATATGGTGCTTGTCGGCGGTTGCCAGGAATTGATCGAGCCGCTTGAGAAACCCCGCCGCATTTTGTTCCCACAGCAAGTGATGCAGGTAGACTCGGACGCTGGTAAAGCCGAGGTCCTCAGCCCAGCCCAATTCCTTATCGATCGCCGCCAAGTCGAATGTTTCCGCCTGAAACATCTCGAGCTGATTGATGGCATAGGCGGGCGTGAAATTCGCTCCCACCAACCAAGGTGTTTTTTCGTGCCAAGCGTTGGCCTTTTCAGCCGGCCAACGATCGGTCAATCGCTGGGCATGCGCTGAGTTGGCTGTGACGATGGTCACGACGAATAGCAGGGATGCGAACATTCGAAAATCACGGGGCTTGTGCGGCATGGTAGGCCTGAGAAAAAGCAACAAAGTTGAAAAGCCTGCTCAGTGTAGGCGCTCATTCCCCCGTTTTCAATTTAGGACCATGAGAACCAACGCGAGATTCGCCGTGTGCACAACTCCATACCCCGGGTGAGATGCGAGACTGCATCCAACGTGACTCCATGAAGGATGTCGAGATTGGGGATGTTCATTCGTATCTCACATCGACCCTCGTGTTGTCGTTATATTGACCTACCGATACTGAACGCTCAGAGTTGCTTCTAACGCATTTTGTCTCCCACCCCCAGACCCGCATCTATGAAATCAATTGTTTTATTGTTGTTGATATTGGTACTCGGTCACATTCCAGGCTGGGCGGCTGAGCGACCGAATATCGTTTTGGTGATGGTCGACGACATGGGATTTTCGGATATTGGCTGCTACGGGAGCGAGATTCCGACACCTCACCTGGACTCGCTCGCGGAAAGCGGGGTTCGCTTTTCGCAGTTTTACAACACCGGTCGCTGCTGCCCCACGCGAGCATCCCTGCTGACGGGGCTCTATTCGCATCAGGCCGGAATTGGGCACATGACCGAGGATCAGGGAGTTCCGGGATACCGCGGCAAGCTGAACGAGCGCTGCGTGACGCTGGCCGAGGTCTTGGGCCAGGCTGGCTACTTTACTGCCATGACGGGCAAGTGGCACGTGGGTTTTAGCGACGGTGTCACCCCGTGGGACCGTGGCTTTCAGCGAAGTCTCAACTTGCCAGCAGGAGGACTGCATTTCTCGAACCAGACGGGCTCGAAAGGAGGAACGAAGCTATTCCTCAATGGCGAGCAAGTCGCACGTGATGACCCCCAGTTCAACCCGCCTTGGTATGGCTGCGACTTATGGACCGAAGTAGGAATCAAGTTTGTGGACGAAGCGATCGCCGAGGACAAACCGTTCTTTTGGTATCTTGCTCACACCGCACCACACTTCCCTTGCATGGCTCCAGAGGGGACCATTGCTAAGTACCGGGGCAAGTACATGCAGGGATGGGACAAGTTGCGTGAAGAACGCTACCAGCGACAAATCGAGTCGGGACTGGTCCATCCGGAGTGGGAACTCGAGCCACGCCCTGAGGTCATCCCCGCCTGGGATTCACTCTCGGCGGATGAACAGAAACGCTACGACGATATGATGGCAATCTATGCCGCTATGATTGATGAAATTGACACAAACATCGGCAAATTAGTCGCTGCGCTGAAAAAGCGAGACCAGCTCGACAATACAGTGATCCTGTTCCTGTCTGACAACGGTGGAAACGCAGAATCGGGTGTCAGCGGTAAATACATCGGTGATCATCCTGGTGATGCACATTCGGATGTGTTCATCGGCCAATGCTGGGCGCATCTGAATAACACCCCATTCCGCAAGTACAAACACTACAACCACGAGGGCGGAATTGCCACGCCACTGATCGCTCATTGGCCTGATGGGCTAGAGCGAAACAACGGGCGCTGGGAACGTACCCCTGCCCATGTGATTGACATCATGGCAACTTGCGTTGACCTCGGCGAAGCCTCCTATCCGAAGGAGAACCATGGAGAGCCAATCATTCCAATGCAGGGTCAGAGCTTGAAACCATTGCTGACGGGCACAGGTGATTTCCCAGCTCGACCGCTCTACTGGGAGCATGAAGGCAACGCGGCCATCCGCGTGGGCGATACAAAACTGGTCCGCGCGGGCCAGCGTGGTGCGTGGGAGCTCTTCGACATGAACGCCGATCGAACTGAGCAACATAATCTGGCGAGCGACGATCCACCCCAAGCAGCCGCCATGCAAGAGCAGTGGAGAGCGTGGGCGAAGTCCGCCCACGTGCTGCCCAAGCCGGACGCCGACAAGAACAGGAAGTCTAAACGTCGGACCAAGAAGTCACGAATATAGAAGCGAGGAATCGTCCTCTTTCGCTCCGCGAAAGAAACGTCACTCGCAGCTTTCGCGGAGCGAAAGGCGACAATTTTACGCAACGATTTCCATTCTCCGATATCCGCTATCTCATGAAAAACACATTAGCCACTTTCGTCGCCTACGCCGCACTGGTCGCATCCGTTCCTCTGCTGCGGGCCGAAGACAAGACCGCGCCACCCAATCTCGTATTCATCATCGCTGACGATTGTACCTTTGCGGACATCGGATGTTACGGCGGCCAAGCAGCCACGCCAAATATTGACTCCCTGGCAAAACAAGGGATGCGTCTCACCCAGTGCTTCCAAGCCGCCCCGATGTGCTCGCCGACACGACACAATCTCTATACCGGCCAATATCCTGTCAAAACGGGTGCCTACCCCAACCACACCTTCGCCCGCGACGACGTCAAGAGCATCGTTCATTACCTCGAACCACTCGGGTACCGAGTTGCCTTGTCGGGGAAAACTCACATCGCTCCCAAGTCTGTGTTCCCCTTTGAGTACTCGCATGGCGGCAATGCGAAGAAGCAAGGGACGGACCCGAGCGAACAGTCCGTTATCAACATGGACGCCGTCGATGACCTGATGCGGGAAAGTGCCGACGCCAAGAAACCGTTCGCGCTTTTTGCATGTTCCAACGAGCCGCATGAACCGTGGAACAAAGGCAAGCAGTTTCGCTCGAAGTATGATCCAGCGACCCTGAAATTACGCCCCTACATGGTCGATACTCCCGACACACGGTCTGCATATCGCAACTACCTTGCCGAAATCAGTTTCTTTGATTCCGAAGTCGGGCAAATCCTCGATATGATTGATCGTCATCAACTTGCCGACAACACGCTCGTGATGGTGGTCTCCGAACAAGGCAACAGTTTCCCGTTCGCGAAATGGAGTTGTTACGATGCGGGGTTACAGTCAATTATGATTGTGCGTTGGCCGGGGCAAGTCAAACCGGGCAGTGAATCGGACGCTCTGGTTGAGTACGTCGATGTCTGCCCCACCTTCGTCTCGGCCGCTGGCGGATCGCCCGCCGCAATTTTGGATGGCAAGAGCATGCTGCCCGTTCTGCGTGGTCAGACGAATCATCACAAGGATCACGTATTTGGCATCCAAACCACGCGGGGTATCTTCAAAGGACCGCGGGACTACCCAATTCGAAGTGTTCGCGATGATAAGTTCAAGTTGATTCGCAACTTCGATCCGGACGCAACTTTCCACAATACGATCAATTCCAAACCGTGGTTTCAAAGCTGGGAGGCGAAAGCCGAAAACGGTGACGAGCAGGCGAAAACAATTGTCCATCGCTTCGCTCACCGACCGGCATTCGAGCTATACGATGTGCAAGCAGATCCGCATGCGATGAACAATCTCGCGGACGATCCCAACTATGCGACGGTCATCGCCGAACTCAATGAAACACTAGTCGCGTGGATGCAGTCGCAGGGTGATTTAGGGCTTGAAACTGAAATGCAAGCCTTCGAGCACATGCACGGCGGCAACGCGGAGTACAGGGAGTGGACACAGCAGCAAGAGAAAAAAACGAAACCCAAACGTCGAAAGAAGAGCTCATGAGATTGTTATGCTGGGTTGCGTTTTTAATGGTTGCTCCGTACCTGCGAGCTGAAACACGCCCGAACTTTGTGTTCGTGGTCGCCCATGACATCAGTCCCGATGACTTGAGTGTCGATGGCAATACGCACGTCCAGACCGCCAATCTCGAACGGATCGCTCGCGTGGCATGGTCTTCGACAACGCTTACATGACGATCAGTTCTGGCCCCGAAGCCAGCAAATAGCGACACAGAGCGCCAGGACACCTTTTTGAGCAAGTCCGAAACGCTCAGGGGCGAGCGAAAGCGGATCGCAGGGTGGACGAATCGAATGATGCCGGTGCCTGACCACTGGCGCCGAACATGTAAACCGCCGCTTGGACAATCGCCGAAAGCGCGCTCGAAATCAGCGAAACGACGATCAATCCGATCACGCCCAGCACGATCAATGCAACGCCGAGCGCAGCCATCTGACTTCCCATGACAAACACGCCCGCAACTATCAAGCCGATGCAGGGCAGCATCGCGAGAAAGACGAAAAATCCGATGCTGCTGTTGCCGGCGAGTGCCTCACCCCATGAGCTCTTCAAAATTTGTGTCGAACGCTTGACCGCGGCGAGGGGTCCAAGTCGTTCGATGACAAGCACGGGTACTACAAAGAACGTGATCGCTGACCAGCCCATGCCCAGTAGCCCCGCGACGAACTGGCCTACCCGCTCGCTGCGACTCTCGATCACACGCAGCGTGATCCCGACGGTCGCGCTGACGAAAGCCCAACCAGCAATCTGCGGCAATCTCGCCATTGATGCGGAGAGCCCTTCGGAAATCGTGGGGCGTTCGCCATAAAATCGCTTCACAGCGCAGGCGATCAACGCGCTATTGAAAAACACGATGACGAAGTAGTTGGCAAAGTAGAACAGGAAGAGACCGACCCAGTAGATCGGGTTGTCTGTGGGGGCCGCTGCATCCGCACCAGCCTGCTCTCCACCAGCCTGAGCAATTTTTTCGAGCTCGCCACTGAGAACGAGTGGCACGGCAAAGCTTGCCAGCACGATCAAGCAGCAGATCCCTGACAGCAGCGGAAACACCAGCAAATGTTTGTCTGTTTTGAGCACTTCCCAACTCTGCTTGGCTAAACGAAAACCGGTGGCAAAACGTTGAAACATCATTCAGTATTCCAGAAAAAGAGAAACTCGCGGTCTAGCGAGATGTGTTGCGCGATCAGGCAGACGCCATCGTATCCCCCTGTAGAGCTTGCTGCAACTTACTCGTTGGCGCCGAAGTGCGAAACGCGAGCGAAATGCGAAATTGATCGCTACTGGATGAAACAGTGAAACCGACAACCGTACCTGTCAGGCGTTGCTCACCCCCAGTTTCATGACTTTGTTCACGGCGACTTGCAGGCTCGGTAGCAAGACGCCTGAAGCCGTTTGTCGAGGAGCAAATTCTCCGTGTGTTCGGTACTCGCTGCCATCGAGAACGAGAATCGTGATGAGTTGCTGGTCGGGGTCAACGATCCAGTACTCTGAAATTCCTGCGCGGGAATAATCCCGCCGTTTGTCGTCATAGTCTCGCTGGCGAGCATCCGCGCCTTCGCTGACTACTTCCATCGCCAAGTCGACTTTGGTGGGATAGCCGCGCAGGTCGGTCGGTTCGCTTCCGGGAGCAAAATACATCACGTCCGGTTCACGAACTGTCCTTTCAAATAGGCGGATAGGCAGCGGAGCGTCGAGCACCTCGCCGGTGTTTTCTATGGCGGCTTCGATCGCGCGGACCAAGAATTTGACGATCAGTTGGTGCAACCAGGTCGGCATTGGTAAGACCTCCAAATGCCCATTGACCAGCTCTACCATCCGATTACTGTGCAGCGCGAAAAATTCATTTTCGGTCCACTCACCCTGGAGAGGGAAAAGATGGGCAACTTCCCACGTCGGCGCGGGGGTGATCGTGCTGGGGTCTCGAACAAATGACATAGACGCGGTCAAGAAATTGAAGGGCTGATGACGGCAGTCAATGCATTGTAGACGATCAGACTCGTACGCGCCGCTCGCGGGCCCGCGATTGACAAGGGATGGGGTACCCGCGACAGGCCAGCTGCCGGATTACTAACCCGAGGGGTCAGCGAGGCCATTCGAACGAACGCCGTTGGCTCACGTGGGAGGGCAAAAGATGGCAGGCGTCGCCTTATCCCTGGCGGTTTAACCTTGTATGATCCAGGTTGGCACCCCACTTTTGCCCACTTTTTCCCACAGCAATGATCATCATGTCACGACTGGCACACCAGGTCTTCTTCAAGTTAAAAAATCGCGACGAAGCATCGGTTGAATCTCTTATCGGTGCCGCCCAGAAATACCTCACCGGGCATGATGGAGCCTTGGAATTCGCGGTCGGAGTGCGTGAACCTCGCTACGATCGGCCTGTGAATGCGGATTACGACGTGGCACTGCACGTTGTTTTCGCTGATCAAGCTTCGCATGATGCTTACCAAGTCGCCCCCCGGCACCTGGAATTCATCGAGGAACAAAAGCCGAACTGGGATGTCGTCCAAGTGTTCGACAGCAATCTGCGCGACGCCTAAGCCTATTCACCCTTCAAAAACGAGAACATTTCATGAGCGTTTTGGTAACCCAACAAGCCCCCGACTTCCGAGCGACTGCCGTGATGCCGGACGGTCAATTCAAGGACGATTTCTCCTTGAGTGATTACAAGGGTAAATACGTCCTGCTATTCTTCTGGCCACTGGATTTTACATTTGTCTGCCCGACCGAGATTATCGCATTCAGTGACCGTGCCAAAGATTTTGAAGCACTGGGCGTGAACATCATCGGTGTATCGACCGACAGCCACTTCTCGCACCTGGCGTGGACCAACACGCCTCGCAACGAGGGCGGCATCGGCAAAACGTCGTATCCCCTGGTTGCCGACTTCACCAAGCAAATCTCGCGAGACTACGACGTCCTGTTGGATGACGGCGTGGCGCTGCGTGGACTATTTTTGATCGATAAAGATGGCATCGTTCGGCACCAAGTCGTCAACGATCTGCCGCTCGGTCGCAGTGTTGACGAAGCGTTACGCATGGTCAAAGCGTTGCAGTATTTCGAAGTCAACGGCGAAGTCTGCCCCGCGAACTGGCAGGAAGGATCGCGGACGATCAAGGCGGACGTGGAGGGTAGCAAAGAATTCTTTGGCGCCGAATACTCCGCTGGCTAGGACGTTGCGAGTGACTCAGGAGCGACTGCAAACCGGGATACCCGCGCTCGACGATATGTTGAGTGGCGGATTGTTGCCCGGCGCTCTCACGGTCGTGCTCGGCGCGACCGGGATTGGCAAGACCCAGCTCGGCATCAGCTTTGCCAATCAGGGTTGCCAGCAGGAAGGGGAACGTGGCGTCCTGTTCGATCTGACTGCTCGCGGTGACTCGCAAAGTCACGCCGAATATGCCCGGCGTTTGTACGACTGGGAATTGTTCTCGGCCGACGTCAGAGAGCAAATGGATGCGAGTCAAGTTTGGGATCGGGATCGTGTGCGCCGTGACTGCCTGCACTTGTTCCACGATGTCGGACGCCGCGTGACAGCCGATGACATGGGTCCGGATGCGTGGCGAGAATGGAAGTACGAACAGGCCAAACGCTTGGACAAGGCAATTGCGTTTTTCTACGGTAATTTCATTCACGGCGTCCGCCGCGTCGTCATTGATGGCGTCGAACCGGTCGACCGGGCAGCGGAATCCATCCAGTTCGAGCTGATCGAATACGTTTACGGGCAGATCATTCGCAAAGAATGTGAATGGTTAGCACGCGATCTGTTTCGCGTCCACTATCGTGAAAATGCGGACCGAGTGGCCCACCACGCTTACAATTGCGACACTCTCGGCTGTCTATTGATGGCCACGAGCCACGAGGTGATGCTGGACGATTTGATTTCGCGGCCAATCCAGAGTGGTGACGTGTTATCCAACGCCAACACGATTATTCTGATGGGCAAAATCCGCGAGGGCAACAAGATGAGCCGGGCGCTGTATATTGCCAAGCATCGCGGCAGTGCCTGTGACGAATCGATCATGCCTTTCGTGATCGAAGAAGCTGGTTTGCGATTGCTGACCGAGTAGCCCTCCCTTCTACCGAGATTCCCGCACCATGTGGCAAATTCAAAACAGCGATAGTGATGAGCTATCAAAAAAGAACCTCGGAGTGTGGAAAGTTGACGGCGCGGTCGGAAACAATCAGAATACTGACTGGATTTGCTCTGCGACCGGTGGCGCCGCTGGCATTTCCCTGGGCGATGCCAACGAGTCGCTATCGTTGAGTGTTGAAAACGTGGGCACCGATTCATTGCCCTCCGCAGGTGAGCAGTACGTATGCGGTGACGCTTGGAAGATTTATTTCCCGCAAACGACGGGAGTTTTTTCAATGCGATTGTCAGTGCGTGTGGTCCAAGCGACAGCAACGCGGATCGTTTGGGAACCCACCTTTTCGATCCAAACATCGCTGCTCGATACGGCCCCCTCGCTGTCTCTGACAGCGCGTGGGGAACCGGATGATCGCGTGAGCGAAATTGCTGGAGTGGTGAACAGTGCGGTTTCCGTTTTTGCATGTCGGGTGCGCGAGCTCGGTCAAGTGATCGTGCTGCTTGGTCCCAACGATGCACCATTGACGAAGAATCGCTGCAGTCAGGACGCGCTTGGACCTCCGGATTTTTGGTGAGTTTTTGGAGAAAGGGGTGATTCGTAAAGCTCGCCCCTGGATTGTGATCGATCGCAGCGACGCTGGCGTACCACGGGACGCCTTGGCAGACTACTCCGCCCAGCTTTGCCAGACGCCACTGCCATTGACAGCGTGAGTAGAAGACAATGAAAGTTCTCGTTGCCGAAGATAGCAAGGTCATGCGTCGCCTGCTCGTTGGTTATTTGTCGCAGTGGGATTATGACGTCGTCGAGTGCGCTGATGGCGAAGAGGCTTGGCAGCAATTCCAAGCGGATTCCTTTTCCATCGTGCTATCGGACTGGATGATGCCCAACCTCGATGGGCTGGAGTTAACCCGGCGCATTCGTGCTTCGCAGCGACCGGGCTACTGCTATCTAATCCTTCTGACGGCAAAAACAGACAAGGAGGATCTGATCACCGCCATGGAGGCGGGCGCGGACGATTTTTTGGTCAAGCCGTATGACCGCGAAGAGCTGCGTGTGCGGATTCGTGAGGGCGAGCGGATCATTCGCTTGGAACACGAATTGGTCGAGCAAAATCGGCAACTGCGCGAAACCCAAGCCGCGTTGGTCGAAAGTGAAAAACTCGCCAGTGTCGGGCAATTGGCCGCCGGCATGGCCCATGAGATCAATAATCCCATCGCGTTCGTCACAAACAATTTGGCCGTCCTCCGCCGCGATCTGGGCGAGATCGTCACGCTGGTCGATGCGTACGAGCAGGCGCGTCAATACCTCCACGACGCACCACCTGAACTCATGGAGCGATTGGCTCGGATTGAGAGTGATTGCGACTTTGCCTGGCTGCGTGAGCACCTTCCCAAGCTACTGCAATCTTCTACTGATGGGCTGACACGGGTTCGCGACATCATCACGACCCTTCGCGATTTCGCTCGACTCGATCAAGCCACCCAAGACGATGTGCAGCTGAGTCGTGCGATCGATACCACTCTGGAGGTACTCAAGCATGAAATCGACGCAAGACAACTCGTTGTCAACACGGCGATGCAAGAAGTACAGACGATTTCCGGTCGCGGTGACCGCATCAATCAAGTCATCTACAACGTGTTACTCAACGCGATTCAGGCCAGTCCCGAGGGATCATCGATCGCCGTCCGCTTGTTTCCCGTGGCCGATGGGGCTCGAATCGAAGTCGAAGATTCTGGGTGCGGAATGGACCAGGAGACACAGAGGCGAGTCTTCGAACCGTTCTTTACGACCAAACCCGTCGGATCCGGTACGGGACTGGGAATGTCGGTCAGCTATGGAATTGTACGCGACCATGGCGGTATCATGAGCATCGAGAGTCAACTAAACTGTGGCACGAAAGTCACTATTGACTTGCCATTTGTTGTTCCCCAATGAGTCCGCAACATGCCCACCCAGACGAAGCCCAGCATTCTGATTGTTGACGACGAGCCGGATGTGTTGTTCTCACTGACGGGGTTGCTGCGGAGAGACTTTGAGGTCTTCACTGCTCAAAGTGGTGCCGAGGCGATGAAGGTCATGGCCGAACAAGACGTTCACGTGATCATGACTGACCAACGAATGCCGAGCATGACTGGTACGGAACTGATGGGGAAGGTGCGGGCGGCACATCCCGATGCGGTGCGGATCATTTTCACCGGTTACGCCGACTCACGCGCGGTCGTCGAGGCAATCAACAGTGGTGAACTGTATCGCTACATCAGTAAGCCATGGGACCCCGATGACTTGATTGAAATGCTGCGTGATGCCGTCCAAAAGTACAACGAAACCATTGCCGAGACGGAATTGATCAGCGGGCTGAACAATTATTTCAAAGATGCCTTGCGGCTGGTGAGCAGTGAGGATGATGCGGTCCGTGATGCCGAATCAGTCGCGAATTTCACGTCGCGAACGGAGCAGTTGCAAGACCACTTGCGATGCTTGAAGAGCTCTGATGGCAGATCGTGAACCCGCTCTGTTGGTCTTGTTGATCGAGACCGCCGCGTTGAGCTGGCACGTTGCCGGGATTGGGCCGGACAATCATGTGTTCCCGCTCCTGCGTTCCAGCGATGGCAACCTTGACGAGTACCGCGATCTGGAGCCCGACGAACAGTTATCGTTTTTGCGACATCGTATTGCCGGCGTGTTGCAACGAGGTTGCGACCGTCTGTATCCGAAAGGCATGAAAGTCAGTCACTTTCTCCTAATCGCTGATGGGTTTTACCCGAACGCTAGTGAGGAAATCACCCCAGCCCTCGCGGCGCACTTTGTCGAATGGATGATCAATCCACCTGTCACCTACTTACTGCTTCACAGCGAGTTCACGCAAGCTTCTTCCGCGAGCCCCCTCGATGTCCTCGAAACCATTGCGGGCGATCTTCCTGTCGCGATGGCCGCCACACTCCAAGAAAGCTGGCCCGAAATGATCGACCTGCTCGGCCAACCCGAGCACTGGGAGTTAATCGCAAAACCATCTCAATCGAGCTGAACGGTAGCTCGATAATGTGATTCTCTTTTAAAGATCGACACGGCGACCGGTGCGGATACTTTCGTAGATCGCCTCCACCGCGATGAGGTCGCGAAGCCCCTCTTCCCCGGCAACGGTGCTCGTGCGGTCCTCCAGAATGCACTTGGCAAATGCGTCAATCTCCGCAGCAAATTGATCAATGTTGGGTGCCTCGATCGGTCCCTCACTCGTCTCGCCTTTGAGTCCATCGTAGCTGAACGCGGGGTCGAGTCCGAACCAACCCGAGTCGGCATAGGCACGAAAGCGATTGATGCCATTGAAGGCGTAAGACGTGACGCAGGAACAAATCACGCCGCTGGGCATGACCATGTCCCATGTAATTGTCTCGTCGACCTGCGCAAATTTCTTTGGGTCGGTCTTGGTCTCTAGCGCCGTGATGGACTTGGGCTCTTCTCCGGTAATGTACCGACAGGCCTGGAGCGCGTAGACACCGACGTCCATCATGGCGCCGCCACCTGCGAGTTTTGACTTTAATCGCCACTGGTTCGGATCACCAATTTTGAATCCAAAGCCAGCTTCGACCAACTTCAGCGCTCCGAATTTTTTGCTACGAGCGAGTTCGATGCAGCGTTGATGGTGCGGTTCGAATTGACAGCGATATCCGATCGCGAGCTTGCGATCGTTTTTCTTGCACGCAGCGATCATCTGACGGCATTCGTCGCTCGTGTTCGCCATGGGTTTTTCGCATAGCACGTGCTTGCCCGCTTCGGCAGCGCGAACGGTGTATTCAGCGTGCATGCCGTTGGGCAATACGATGTAGATGACATCGATCTCGTCGTTATTGCGAAGTCGGTCGTAATTTTCGTAATTGTAGATATTTTTCTTCTCAATCCCATATTTATCGGCCCAGACCTTTTCTTTGTCAGGTGTGCCGGTCACGATCCCGACGAGTTTAGCGTGCTTGGTCTTCTGCAATGCCGGGGCGAGCTGGTGCGTGCTGAGGCTCCCCAGTCCCACGAGGGCGAAATTCACAGTCGACTTGGAATCCGCACCAAGCGAGGTATGCACGCCTAGCGTGGTCGCGGCGCCGATGGTGGCTGTGGTTGAAAGAAAGTTTCTACGATTGAACGTCATGATGATCGTCCTCCCAGGGAATGAAAATGTAAACCATCTCCATCGTAGCCGATTGAGAACCCTCGCGGGTGTTGATGGAACAGCCCGCAGGCATTCCGCTACGTCGTTGTCGACAGCGGCTCGCTACGGATTCTTCGGGAGTTGCGGTCGAGCAAATCACAGCTGAATCTGCAGACCGAAGTGAGTTTGATTCTGGCGTCGTCAATTTCCAGTTGACGATTGACTCGATCGACTTTCTCCCTTGTTCTGCCACCATTGCTTCCACTGCGCAGCCATCTTCTTCACCTTTTCTGGATCACTCGCGGCGACGTCGTGACACTCGGTCGGATCGGTATCGAGATTGTAAAGCTCCCAATCTGCTGCACCATAGCTGACCAGTTTCCAGTTTTCATCTCGCATCGCTTTGGCGCGATTGAATTGCCAGAACAATGGCCAGGAACGCGTGATCGATTTGCCTGACATTGCTGCATGCAATGAACTTCCCGGAAGATTTTGCACCGGGGATGCTTCGGCAACCTCAAGCATTGTCGGCACAAAGTCGATCAGGTGTCCCACACGGTCGGTGATCGATCCTGGCTCGGTCACGCCGGGCCAGACCGCGATCATCGGCGTTCGCGTTCCGCCTTCGTAGTCCGTGGTTTTATATTTACGATAGGGTGTGTTGGAGGCATTGGCCCAATTACGCCCTTGAGTTTGAAAACTTGTCACTTCCCAGGGGGCGGAACCGGCGACCGTCGAACGGTCGGAGGAGTCTTCGCATGCACCGTTGTCAGATAGAAAAAAGACGATCGTGTTTTCAAGTTCCCCGTTCGCTCGCAACCGGTCCATGATCCGGCCAATATTGCGGTCCATTCGATCGATCATCGCTGCGTATGTCGCCATCCGCAAATCCCAGTCATCCCGAGCTGCGTTGGGAATGTCTTCCCAAGCAGGCAGGTCGGGATCGCGTGGCGAAAGCTCCGCACCCGGTGGCAAGACTCCCAGTTCCTGTTGGCGAGCAAATCGTTGGCGCCGCAATTTGTCCCAGCCTATCGCACCGTACTTGCCGCGGTATTTTTTAATATCCTCCTCGCTGGCGTGCATCGGATAATGCGGCGCGGTGTATCCGACATAGAGCAGGAATGGTGTTTTCTCGTCCTTATATTCGTCCAGGTATCTTACGCATAGTCGGTGAAAGCATCGGTGGTATAGAAATCATCCGATGGTGGCTGGTAGGGCAAGAATTCCTGATCGTCGATGGCCCAACGACGTACCTTTTTCTTGGCCGGCTCGGGCTCACCCTCGCGAGCATGTCCTGGGTTCCAGTAATTGCAGCATCCGTCGGTCAGCCCATAATGCCGATCGAATCCGCGCTCAAACGGGGTCTGCCCCGCATGCCACTTTCCCACCATCAGCGTCCGATAGCCAGCGTCGCGAAGTCGCTCGCCATAAGTCGGTTCACTGTAGTGCACCGTCGCGGAAGCACCCACATGATGCCACCAATGCCCCGTCAGCAGCGAGGCTCTCGTGAGCTCACATTTGGCGTTGTTATAAAAATTGCGAAACCGCATCCCGCGGGCCGCCAATGCATCGATATTCGGCGTGGTGATCTCGCCGCCGTAACAGCCGATATCTGAAAACCCCATGTCGTCCGCCATAATCAGGACGATATTGGGACGTTCATCTGCCGCCCGTAAAGTGCCATGGGTCAACGGCAGGCCGAGCAAGCAAACCAGAGAGGAAAGAAAAACATAGCGATTCATGATGGTTCCTGTGAGTTGGGGTTCCATCATAGCATGATTGCACGGCAAAGGTCGGTACTTCGTCGCGGCGATCGCTACACGCCGGTCAGCACTCCATCGCCGCAGAAATCGGGGTTCCCAAACGTTTTTTGAGGGAATCCCATCCGTTCGGCAAGGGTCATCAAAAAGCGGTTGTGAGAAGTTTTCTTGAAATCGATGGCTCGGTTACCACGGATGCCCAAGCCCCCGCCTACCAAGACAAACGGGATGTTGTTGCGGGTGTGCGAGTTACCTTTGCCGAGCTCATTCGTCCACACAATGGTCGTGTGATCGAGCATGGAACCTTCGCCGCCTGGCTCGGGTGTTTCCTGCAATCGCTTGGCCAGGTGGGCGACTTGCTCGCAGTACCACGTATTGATCTTGATCAGCTTCTCGTAGGAGTCCTCGTTGCTATCCGGTTCGTGCGACAACGCGTGATGACCTTCGGCAATGTCGAGCCACCGCATCTTAGCGCTGCCGACGCTGTTGGTAATTTGAAAGGTGGCGATACGAGCAAAATCAGCTGCGAAGGAATTGACCAACAACTCGGTTTGCATCCGCGTGATCTGTGGCATGTTGTCGTTTTGATCTTCCACGTTGGGTGGCAGTTCCGGGACGGCATGACCGATCGCATCGGATTTCGCCGCCAATTCCATTTGCAGATCTTGCTCGACTTTTCGCACCAACGCCTGATGCTGTTGCAGGAGGTGGCGATCCTCCACGCTGACCATTTTTTCAAGCGTGCGAAAGTCGTCCGTCAAATCATCGAGGACGCTGGCCAGTAGTTCACGGTTCTTTACTTGACCATACAACTTGTCAAACATTTTGTAAGGATCGTCGATCGGCGCTACAGGTTGATTCGGTCCACTGTAGGACATCCGCGTCCAGGTATCGGCCCGATCGGGCACCATCACGCCGAACTCAAGCGACCCAAACCGCGTCCGCGTTTTCGAATCGGCCTGCAACTGGTTTTTTAAGAACTGGTCAATACTGATTCCCTGTGACCATCCCGCAGGCGTGTCGCTGCCGCCTTGGATGTCGCCAGGAAACAATTCAACACCCGTTAGTAAGCAACCGATGCCTCGCATGTGCCCGTCACCGTCGCCCTGGATCTGGTTGCACAATCCGTGCATCGTCACCGTCTGGTCGCGAAATGGCTCGAGCGGTTTGAGAATGCGTTTGAATTCCAGTCCAGCCTCATTTTCCTTTTTGTCGACCGTGGGCCAGAAGTGATCTGGGATCACGCCATTGGGACTGAACACAATTACCAATCGCTGACGATTGGTCGATTCGGCACCCAACGCAAGGCTGGGAAGGTTCATGGCAAAGTGTGCGGCAGCAGCACTGATACCAGTTTGCTGGAGGAAGCGTCGGCGGGAGGTAGGCATGGCGAGGATGGGAGGTGGGAGGGGAGGGGAGGGCGTCAGTCGCGAAAAGCTAGCTGCGATGCCGAGAGCTGATGACGGCGATTTCGACTAGCAGTTCTCGAATGTTGAAATTCGAATCTTGGAACTGTTGGGTGAGTTTTTCGAGTTGGTCGGGGCCGTATGCCGCGATGGGTTGTTTGACGAAATACTGAAAGGTTCGTTCAACAAACGCCGATTGGGCATCGGGGCTATTGGCCACATAATCGCCGAGATCTCGCGGCGAATGAAACTGTATTTCTTCGTCGGCTCGGGAGGTGTAACCACCGGTGGCATCGATCGGTTGGTCACCCTCCATCATACGGTAATGTCCGACCGCGTCAAAGTTTTCCAGCGAGAATCCGAGCGGATTGATTTTCGAGTGACACGTTTGGCAGCTTTCCGGACTGGTTTGCAGTTCCACTCGCTGGCGGGTGGTGAGGTCGGGGTGCAAATCGGGACTCAGCGGCGTGAACGCGGAATTGGGCGGCCGGAGGACTCGTCCCATCACGTGCCGAACGAGGAAGACACCTCGGTGGATCGGGGACGTCGTTCGGTGATGTGCTAGGTTCGCCATCACGAGCGGATGCGTCAGCACGCCGACGTGGACTTGCGCATCAGCCACACTACGAGACATACCGCTGGCCCAGTCGACGTTCGGCGTGTTCGCTGCCGCCGGATCGCGGTCATCAGCATGCCACTTTTCGCCGTAGAAGTCGGCCAACCTCGGCGTGGTGAGCGTCCAATCAGCGGCCACCAACTGACGATAGTCGCTCGCCTCGCTCCACACGACCGCGTCCATGAATGCATCGAGCGAGCTGCGCAGATCGCTCACAACCTCGGCGTTGAACCCAGGAAACTGTTCCTCGTCCTTTCGCAAGTCGTCGGCGGGCGAGATTTCCAGCCAATGATGAAACATCTCGCGAAGCTTCGCTCGCGTGCGTGCATCATCGACGAGCACCCGAGCTAGATTTCGTCGTCCATTTTCATCCATCGAAGGGTTTTTGCGAATCTGCTCAACGAGCCAGCCATCAGTAGGGAGGGAATCGTGCAGGGTCAGCGAAATCCGATCGGCTGCTTGCTGACTCTCAGTGCGATCGGCGTCCAAAGTTGGATAAAGAAATCGCGGCGATTTGAGCGTCATCAGAATGGCATGTCGAATCCGCTCGGTTTCGTCGACATGCGCCTTTGTCGCGATGTCGAGAATCCGATCCGCGCCCACTTGCTCGGGCTTGCCGCGATGAGCCACCGCGACTAACTGACGAAGAAATTGCCGCAGCAGTTCTTCATGCGAGAGTTTGTCTCGTTTATGTTGGTTCCGGTAGTCTGGCCACAGTTCTTCACAAACCAAATCCGCGAACTCCAACTCCGCCGACGTCACCGCCTCGTCCCATACGGGATCGACGGAAATACCACGCGGGAACCCGTAGGTGCGATCGTCCGGCGGCATGTTCGTATCCAGACGCAACGCGGCTGGCACCCACCCTGGAACTAAGTTGCGAGCGGGCAATATTTCTTCGACACCGCCTGGTGGCACCCAAGAGAGTGAGATGCTTGACGGTGGAGTATCTCCCTTGCGTTTCCGCTGATTCAGATCAATCTTGATCGGATAGATCCGACCGCCCGTCAGGACGAGCGAGCGACGAAATTCGTTGCGGCCCGCCGACTGAACATGATTGTCGATCAGCTGGTTACGGTCGTGCCCGAACGAGCAGGTGAACGAAGTAGTGCTGCGGACAATAATTTCGTATCGGCCGGTCTCTGCAATTCGCACACCGCCAGACCAATGGGCATGAAATTCTTCCCCATCGATTCCCGGATCACTACCATCGGCGTTTTGAGGTCCGTGAAGCTGAAAATCGAAATCGACCACGGGGTCGGTGCGCACGATTTTCCTGTTTTCGTCCTCCCACTTCTTGCCTGTGTAGTATTTTGCTTCCAAGCCCTGCTGCGCAGTTCGCTCCTCCCACTTGTCGGGCCGGATGCCTGCGAAGTGTGCGTATAAATCCGATAAACTGCTGCGGAGTTGGTCGCCCGTGAGTCGCTGCAGCGCGAGCTGGGGCGGACGATTTCGAAGTTGAGCCGCCTCGCTGTAGAATTGATGATGGATATAGGCGGCAACCGCTTCGGCATCTGCGCCGATGCACGCTTCAGGATCCTCCTCAGGCATCGTGTCGCTAATGATTTCGGTCAGTTCGCCAATCGAAGCATCACCGACCAGCGGATCCGGGTAGTTTTCATCGGTTCCTTCGCCAGCCGTCCCATGACAGCTCGCACATTGGGTAGCAAAAATAGCGGCTCCCGCTTGCCTGACTACCTCGGGATCATCGCGATTGCCTCCACCGAGCTCCGCACCGCCGGCGACGCTCGGCGCAAGCGGATTGATCATGATCGACAAGACGAACGCTATCAGAGTGCAGAATCGATAGTTCATGGCGCAGCATTCGCGAGTACCAGCGGGAGAGATGGCAGCGAATTTTTCTCAAGCGGGGGAGAGGGAGGTGGGAGCGTCGGAGGTGGGTAGTAAGCGGTGAGAGCGTTCTATTCTACGCGAGTCGAGGCGAATTGCCAAATCGATGTCAAGGCGACCGCCAATGTCGCTCGGCTTTCCAAGCTGACAGCGATTCCACGTTGGTTTTCGCGAGGAATAAATCGTCAGCAATTCGATCGATATTCCAACCTCCTGGATTCGTAGCCCGAGACCATTGTCCCGCGCGAGCAATTGAGCACTGGCTCACCGAACCGACAGTTCGGACGGGACAATGGTGTGATCCTCCTATTCTGCATGTGAAATCAGACTAAAATGGCATCTTTCACTTCATTTGGAATTTGGGCGGAAGACCATTTCATCGCGTTTAGAAAACACTTCCCGGACATTTGTTGAACAATTGATGGGCGATCAAGCGGATGCATGGGGCGTTTTTGAGCGTGTTTATCTTGGCTTTATCCGGGCGAACCTCAGCCGATCTGGCGTCCGCGACACGGACATCGACGACGTTGCTCAAGATGTCTTGATCGCCGTTGCTCAAGGGGTCAAACGGTTTGAATTTCGGCCCCAAAGAGCTCCGTTCCGCTCCTGGTTGAAATCCGTAGCCCATAACAAGGCCATGGACTATCTACGCGGGCTGCAGCGACGGCAACCTGAGATCGAGCTTGATGCAATGAAGTGCCCTCCGCCGCTCGAATGCGAAACTGAACAAACGGGCGAACAACAGAGGGAGTTGGAAGAGCTCTACGCTCGCGCCACCTTAGAGCTGTCCAACTACTTTCGCCCGGAATCGGTGGAGATCTTTTTGGCGCTCGTCCAAGGCGGCACCGTGTCCCAATTAGCCGCCGAAACAGGAAAATCTGAGGCTGCGATTCGACAAACAAAAGTACGGGTGCTCCAGCGTCTGCGGGAATTAGCGGGCGAGTAGCTGCAAAAAGACGAGAAAGTCTCAGCCAAATGTTGCGCGGATACGTTCGTATCTGTAAGGAGGCAGTTTTTTCATCTGTCTTTCTCGAAACGACCGAATCGCCGACAGGGCAAATCCCCACCATGAGTACCGCACCGCCGAAGCACGAGTGTTATTCAGTCGATGCGCTTACCAACTATCAGCTTGGCAGGCTGACGTGCGATGAGATGGCGCAAATTGATCGAGACGCGTACGACTGCGCCAAATGCCGATCGCAAATTGCCTCGCTCGATAACGTGGCCGACGAAACACTGCGACTTCTTGCTGGTTTGGATTTTGCGACTGTTCGATCGGAGGTATCGGGAACGTTTTCCCGCATTTCTGCGAAAGAGTCATATCGCCCACGCCGCTTTGGAAACTACGAGTTGATCAGCCCCATCGGTCGCGGTGGCATGGGAGAAGTCTGGCGGGCCAGCCATCGCACCCTTCACCGCAATGTGGCGATCAAGTTGATGCCGCTGGATCGATTGGTCTGTGACAAATCGCGATTGCGATTTGAAAAAGAGTCCTCCCACCATGGTGATCTAATCCACGAAAACCTCGTTCAGGCTTACGACGCAGGTGAAGTCGATGGTGTTCCCTACTTAGCAATGGAGTTGCTGGACGGATGCGATGCCTCGGAGTGGTGCAATCCGTCGAGGTTATTGCCGATCGAAGCCGTTTGTGAAGTAGCTCGACAGACTGCACTCGGGCTTGCACACGCACATTCCAAGGGGTTCATCCATCGCGATATCAAACCATCGAATATTCGAATCACATCCAATGGATGCATCAAAATATTAGACATGGGATTGGTTCGCCTCGTCCGGACGAGCAAGCTCGCTGAGAGTACGACGTCTGAGAATCAAATACTAGGAACGGTCGCGTATATGGCTCCTGAGCAATTCTGCGACCCACGCACCGTGACCGCTTCGGCTGACCTGTACTCGCTCGGGTGTACGCTGTTCCATCTGCTGTGTGGACGTCCGCCTTATTTGGGCGATGAGGAAGGTGGTCTCATTGCCACGGCGGTTCGGCGACACAATCAAACCGCTCCCGACGTGCGTTCCCTGCGCCCCGATATTCCCAAGACACTGAGCCGACTCGTTTCCAGACTCATCGACGAGGTCCCAACGAAGCGTGTCGAATCAGCCGAAGGTTTGGCCCAGCAACTATCCCCTTTCAGCTCACGCACCAAATTGCTTTCGGCGATTCAAGGGAACGACGTGGGGCAACGAGCGGAACTCGCGCCGAAGCGAGAAGCCCGAAAACACATTTGGTTGTTAATCACAGTAGCGGTCGCTGTCATCGTCGTGGGATTCGCGGTGTCGATCTCGCGGCCAAATAGTGAAATACGGGGAAGTGAAATTCGTTCCCAAACTTATGCCCAAGTTGAGGCTGGCGACGGACAAACTTCCAGTCTCAACGGCTTCAAAAAATCAACTCGCCAAGCTGTTCGCGAACTCGCGTTGGACAAGACAATCCAGGATAAGATCCTTACGGCCATCAATGCTCGACCTGACAAGCAAAGTTGGATGGTCTCATTGGGCAACGGTCTCAACGCGGTTGTGACTCTCGAAGACTTCCCCAGCGATACGTCTCTTGTCCACCTGCCTGGACGAATGCGGATGGCAAAGGGTCGTGCATTGGATGATCTAGTGCGTTCGGAGGCTTCCCACGAATTGCTTGCGAAGATTGGACTCGACGACCCGATCGCAACTACCGCCACCATCGAAAAGACCTGTCGCGATGGAACCGTTGCTGGACAGGTCCATCCAGAAAACCTGGTTGCCGCTCGCAGCGAAGAGAGTGTCGTTGGCGTGGCTATCGCAAGACGAGCCAATGTGCAGTCCGCATGGATCAGCGGGCCGTCCCTGCCAAAGTTGTTTCAGCACTATCGAAACGCGATTGTGAAGCGATATCAGGTTGCAATGAAGGCAAAGTCTTACGAAGTTGCTCTTCGTGATATCAATCACTTGATGTCGAAATCGTTCGTTGCCGCCGAGGACTTTATGGCTGCCGCCGACTGTTATGACGCCCTGGGTAATCAGAGCAAGGCGATTTCGACCTTAGACGAGGCGGTCTCCCTGGATGCCAGTCTCACATCAGTTGATTTCCTTGTTGCCGTCGGCGATCGCTGTCTGCAAATCGACGCGGGTGCCAGCGAACAGGTCGCAGAGCGTGCGTTTACAGAGGCACTCCACCGCCTCCAAACCAATCCATAGTTTTTCCACTTTCCGTCCCTTGTTTCCATTCGCAGGAGTCTCCAAATGAACAAAGTTCACCTTTTCACCTTCATGGCGATCACGATTGCCTGCACTTATGTCAACGCTCAACCGCCATCGCTAAGTGAGCTACAGCCACCCGTTGACGGTGGGCCCACGGAGGTCGCTTCCCCAAGTGATGTTTCCGTCAGAGGAGATTTGATTGCTGCGGCTTCTGCCCAAGACGCAGTCAATGCAGCATCGGATGAACTCGACAAAACGATCGCGAAAAATCGAGCAGCGGGAACCAGCAGCGACCACGACTCATTCTACGATTTCAAATGGGTGCAGTTTGGAAGCGGTTACGGCATCGTTTCCAAGGGGATTGCTATCTACAAGGAACAGCCGAATCCAACTGCAGGGCTCATCGCTCAGCGCAATGCTTATGTCGTCGCCTACTCGGCCGCGAAAATGGGAATGACTCGCGGGCTGGAGGGTGTCACGAGTGAGGGGTCGACCGAAAACAAGGATTTCAGCAAACTGGTAGCAGGTTCCAATGAGGGAACGACTACGTCTGGCTCCACCACCACTGAAACGATCTCGCAGGCCGCCAGTGGTTTACTGAAAGGCTATGTTGTCTACGCGGTTGACGAGATGCCTGATCCGGATGATGCAAGATTTCGTATGGTTTCAGTCCAGATTGCAAGCACGCCGAAGACGCTGCAGAGTGCGAGCCGAAGTGGCGCGATTCAAGACGTAGCGACGATGAACGAGGGGCTCAAAGCAGCCATGACTGAAATTACCAGGGGGCTCGTTCCACCCGTGGGCGGGCGAGTCATCACGGTTAAATCAAGCGGTGAGATGGCAGTAGTCGGTTTTGGTTCGGCCATCGTCGCCAAATCAACCAGTAAAGCACTGGATATGCGAAGCAAGATCGACGCTCAACGAATTGCTGACGCCCGTGCTCGCGACGCCCTCGTTGGAATTTTGAGCGGAGATAAAACCGTCTGGACATCTGGTGTCAGCTCCAGTGTTAGTCAAGAGTTCTCCGAATCGGCCAATTACGCAGTGGATGCGGAAAAAGAGCGGACATCGAACGAAACCGTCGAGTCGGCCTTGGAAACATTTACCTCGGAGCGTAGCAATCAAGACCTTGCTGTGTCCGTTCGCAAGGGAATATTGCCACCTGGAATCGTCCGCAAGGCATGGATCTCCGAAGACGGCAACTGGGCCAAGACGATTTGCATCTATTACCCTGGTTCAACTGCACGGGCACAGCAGTTCGCTGAGCAAATGAAGTCCGCTGATCTGCTTGGTGGGGCCAAGAACATAGCCGTGGGCAACCCTGAGACAAATAGCGCAGCAAGCAGCTCACCGCAGCAGCCGAGCGGTGGTCGAAACGTCGACACAAGTGTTCCGGTACTCCCCGGCGGACAACTCGACAAAGATGATCTATAACAGACCCCCATCTGGCGTACCGATCGAAAGGAAGTCGTGGATCGCTCCGCGATCCATAGCTCTGACTGTCCATCGCTTCCAATTGAGAATAAAACGGCTTTGCAATGCAGGATGAAGGTAACCACCAGCGTTCAAAACCCGAGAGTGCGCAGACGATGCATGCTCAGCCATCCGGCGACGAACGCTCAAGTTATCATTCTTCCTCTCGCCCGTTGCCACCACCGTTCGTTGCCATAAACCAATCCGACACAACTCCGCTGGACGAAGCATCACCACGAGAACCGCCGCTCATCGCGACGGAGCCTCGCGGAACCAAGTTCACGCCGAAACGCTCGCGGTTAGGACTGATCGCCTACATCAGCCGCTATTTCAAAGCGACTCGGTGGCCGATTTGGTTTTGGACGCCATTTTCGCTGTTGATTGCAGCGTTGATCAGCGTCCTCAAACCGGCGATCGGCGGCGGAAACTTGTATAAATGCGCGGTCGCAACGATCGCAATTGGGACTGCTGCCTTTGCCGCTTTCGTCACAATGCGTTGTTACGAATTTGTTGTTCGCAGGCAGCGGGCTATTCCCCGTCGTCCTCGTAGCCGATTGGCAAAGGTCTCGTATGGGTGCTTAGTCCTTTCGCTATACCTAGCATGCCTTGCCGTGATTGAAACGTATGCTGGGCCGCAAGGTTTTCTGGTAACGCGCGTCCCAACACTGGCGAAGTTTCAGACGCGTATAGTCGGAGCGATTCAGAGTTCACCTGATCATCCGAATTCCTCATCTTCGAATTCAAGTAATGGCTTGGCTGCAAAGCCGCCCGCTCGTACAGCTCCCAGAAGTGTGGATTCAGTAACGCGGCCACGGAGATCTGAGCAGGATGCGAGGCGTGCAATCGAGACTGATCGGAATCGAGCGTCGACGATCGATCGACTCGCGGCGGCCACCTCCACGACCTCACCACCAGAAAGGGCGCACTTGAATCCAAAGCCGGTCCGGTCGTGGATGAATGCCCCCGCGACAACCGACGGAACCATCGGTGCAGACCAACCACGCCAGCTTCCCGAGCCTGGTGGTGGGTATTCTGCAAGCTTAACCCCAGTCGATCTGAACGTCACGATTCCCAGTGTTGTCAGCATCGAAGAAAAGACCGACGCCAACACGGTCAGTTCTGCCGGGTCATTACTCAGCCAAGCCAGCGAAATTGAGGCCGCCATTGGTTTGGATGGCCGGTCAACGGCTAGCAAACTTACCTCTCACGAAAACCAACCTGTTTCGTTCGAGCCTGGCGGTACATTTTCGGAACCACTCATTGTGCCACTCGGGACGAGAATTCACGGTGGAGCCAAAGCCGTCGCACAACCCGGTGGAGCATACTAGCAAATGACTATGCATCGAAAATCAATGACGAACCGAAAACACGCAGCTTTCTTCGCACTGTTATGCATTCTGACGACGACGTGGCCAGCGACCGCACAGGACAATGTTCTGACCGTCACTTCGCGAGGCGTCGGTGTTTCGGTAAGTGACGCCAAGAAAGACGCCTTGATCAACGCCATGCAGCAAGCGATCGGTGCCTACCTAGACAGCGAAACGCTGATCGAAAATGATCAAATCATTCGCGACAAGGTACTCGCAGTCAGCGACGGATTTGTCAAAGAGTACGACGTCACCGACGGCCCCAAAACACGTCCCGACGGTCTGTACGAGGTAACGATCAAAGCCCAAGTGCAACGAGATGAAATGCAGGACCGTCTCGAAACAATTCGCGTCATAGAAAGCACCGTGGCGGGGAAAGACGCCGCTGCCGAAGTGTTCACCAAGATTGCGAATGCCGATCAAGGCCAAGAGCTACTCAAAAAGCATCTGGACGGGCTGTTGGAGAAACTGCTGGTTGCGAGATTGGTCGGTGAAGACGGAAAGCCCAGCGAGAAGGTACGCCCAATCGTCGAAATCCAAGAAGATCGCCGCATTAAATGCACATGGAACATCGAAGTCTATTTCGACATGAAGGCGTTTTATGAGCAAGTCGTCCCCCAGCTTGATAAGGTCTTTCGGGCGGTATCCGATGGACAGCCAAGAGCATGCGTTTATTTGGGACGTCAGTTGCCAACTCGCATGCCAACCGGATATCCAGTTCTTCGCATATCGGATGTCCGCAGCAACATTACACAATCGGGAAGAAAGGACGAAGTTGATCTATTCCCAGTTTTCCTGAGCATCGGACGCGACCAGTTCGGAACAAATGAACGTTTTCGAGTCTTTTCCTTCTCCAGCAAATTCTACAAAAACGAGTTGGAGGACATCCGCAAGAAGGTTCTCGCAACACAACTGTACGTATACGCAATGAATGACGACGATGGAGTTGTCCGAGAAGATGTGCTGCCACTAAATGCGGAGCCAATTATGCCATATAGCAACTACCCGGGGCAAAAATTCTCTCCGGAGTTTCTGCTCCAAATGTATATTCGTCGCGAACTTAACGAAGGCGTGATTCTAGCACCTCGCTTTGCTGCGTCGAGTGGAAACGCTAGCGATCGAAGAAATGCATATACCGATACACTTCTTATTCCCTATTCTTTCATGATCGAACAATCCGACCTAGAAAAAATTTCCAGTGTTCGATTTCGGTTCGCACAGTAGGCCGTTTCCCTGCGTTCATGCAGTCGAACGGACCGATCACTCAAGATAAAACACCAGCTTTTGGACCATCCACATGATCAGCGGAATCTCGATCGAGAATTTCAAAGGAGTTCGGGATCGGATCGATTTGGATCTACGCCCCATCACGCTATTGTTCGGAGCGAACTCTGCGGGCAAGAGCACAATCACTGACTCACTGAACTACTTCGAAGCCGTCTTGAACGCCGGTTCAGCCACCTTTCGCGACCTCACCAAAACAGAGGATGGCCAGATAACAAACGAGCTTTCTTTTGAACGTCTGGTGCATAATCACGACCTACATCGCGCGATGAAACTCAGAGTCGAGTGCGAACTCACCGACGATGACGGCGACATTTCCGTAAATAGCATGGAGGACACAAGCAGTTCGACGGAGTGGGGAGCCCCCACCAGCTTCGAAATATACCTGACGGAAGAACTGCGGAGCCTGTCGATCGAGATTGAGATTGTTTGTGCATTAGACGTCCACAACGGTGGGAGGTTGTAATGGTTCAGCGGGACGACTAGTTTCCGTATGCTTGGTTAAGCGATTCGAGGTAGTTTTTTCTGGAGCGGGACATCCGATCTAGTGTGGCCGGCTTCCTGCCGGGGAAGATCCGGCATCCTGCCGGAAGGTTTTGCGCATTACGGTGCATTCCGAAACGTAAAGGGGTGCGGTCGTTGCCGGTGAAGGCCAACGACCGCACATCCTTTCGGACTACACACCTGACGCGGCGCTCAGGGTGCTCCTCAGCAGAGCCTTATCCTCCGGTCAGGCAACATTATTATACTTCACCGTTTCTCCGCGTGCTGCTTGTCTTGCTTCGCTGCGGCGATTACGAGCTGCGGCAAGTTTGCGATCTCGCTCGTCATGAATTTCTTTCGCTCGGCCCGCAAGCATGTCTGCTGGCGTCACGTAACCGATCGCACTATGAAGTCGAGCGTTGTTATAACTGTGAACGAATTCACCGACGATTCGCCGGGCTTCGTCAAGTGATAGCGGCGTCTTAGGCCGGATGCACTCGGACTTGATCGTGCGATGGTATCGCTCGATTTTGCCATTGCTTTGCGGATAGTACGGGCTCGTTCGGACGTGGCTCATGCCGCTGACGCGGATGAACTGTTTGAAGTCGCCTGAGATGAACTGCGGGCCGTTGTCGGTGATGATCCGCGGCGTTGCATCGGGATGCTTCTCCTTGGCCCGTTGCAGAATCGTTTCGATGTCTTGCTCGGTCATTTGTTCGCGAATTTCTTGATGGACCACCGCTCGCGAGTAGCCGTCGATGACGCTGGTCATGTAATAAAACGTTCCACAGATGTTCAAGTAAGACACGTCGACGTGCCAGTGCCGGTGGGGAGCACTCGGCTGATTGAATCCCGTCCCCTTGGTTTTCGTCTTGCTCGTTTTGCGGCCCAGGAGGTCGGCGGCGCTCAAAACGCGATAGACAGTCGCCGCACTGACAGCGACGATATCGGCATCGAGCATCATGTACGTCAAGCGACGATAACCATCGAGTGGATGTTCGAAATGGAACTTGATGATGGCGTCTTTTTCCCAGTCTTCGAGCCAGTGGTCCCGAGGGATCGCACCATTGTGCTCGTAGGCGACACCATAGCTGCGAACCCACTTGTAGAAGGTGGATTCATATAAGCCGATCAGGCCAAGCAGTTGCTTGTTGCTGATCTCGGCTCGGTCGGTCCAGTAATTGACGAAGTCGACGACTGAGTCTCGAATATCGTGAGGCACCCAGCGACCGTTTAGGACGCCCCACTGGTTTTTTTTAGCTTGACGTGCTCCTCGAGTAATTCAGCCACCACCTCGTTCTTGACTTGGATTTTGGCTTCGAGTTGCTCGATTTGCTTCTGTCGAGCGTCATCTTGTCGTCGAGCATTGGCCGAATTGGTCTTCCTTGCAAAGCAGGCTGCACCGTTTTCAAAGAGCTGTTTCTGCCAGGTGTAGAACTGGGTGGCGTGGATGCCGTGCTTGTCGCAAAGATCGGAAATGGGCACCCCATCAAGCAGGTGCGCCCGAACAATCGCGACTTTTGTCTCAGGCGTTAAATTGCGTCGTTTGGCCATCGTTTGGATTCTCCGTTGTAAGTGCTAAACTCTAGCACACGGGTTAAGCAAGGCGTTCAGCTGAGGCAAAACAAATGGAGCCTATGGGTTCAATGGATTTGGGCACTCACTGGGCAGCATCCAATTGGTCAGCAATGAATTGTACGGTCATTCGCAAGGTCCGCTCGGTCAGATGCCACTTCCACTTCCCTTAGATTACGTCCAGGGCATCGACAGGCAGATGCTTGACTTTGAATTTAAACCAAACTCATACCTGAATGGGCGTTGGCAGGAAGGCGGATGGTATTATTACTACGTTGAGGGATTGTTTGTGAAATCACCTCTCGCGTTACTCCCACTTTTGCTCATTGCTGGTTGGCGTTATCGAAAACTCGCTGGCAGCCAAAAGCGATTGTTTTCGTTCGTGATGATTCCCGGAATCGTTATCTTGTCCCTCGTGAGTCTGAAAACGGGATTTAATCGGCACTTTCGCTACGCTCTACCAGCTTTACCGTTCTTGTTTATCGTGGCTTCAATGGCTGCGAGTCGACTAGATCCACGCAACCGTGTGGTTCATCCACGTCTTTGGATTGTCACTCTTCTTGTCTCATTTTTCTGTATTGAAAGTGCCTGGTGCCTCCCTCATTCAGTTTCATTTTTCAACCTCGCAGTCGGTGGGCCAGCGAATGGGCATCATATCCTTGGGCACACGAACGTTGATTGGGGGCAAGACCTTCTTCGCTATGAGTGTTGGCGGACGAACACCGCTAGCCCACCCCTCGCTGGAGCGAGCCTTGTCATTGGCACGATGTTTCTGAATGCCCCGATGGTGCCCGGGCTGCCAAAGTATGCCAGCCAGCTTCAACCGGGCTTCTACGCATTGAGTGTCCGTCGGCTGATTGAAGAGGGCGAGGTCTATGAGTTTTTCCGGTCGCTCAAGCCTGTGGATTCAATTGGTTACTCAATACTCGTGTTTCACGTTCGTAAAGAAGATGTTAATCGTTTAGTTCTCAAAGCGAGACAAAATTGAATAAAACGGGAACTGCAAAGTCTCGACGCATCGAAATTTCTCGGGAGCGTTCTCACCCTGCCAAGCGATGTCGTCAAGCCATGACGCTGATTGAGTTGCTCGTGGTCATTGCGATCATCGCCATCCTTGTGGGACTGACATTGAGCGGCGTACAAACCCTCAGGGAAGCATCTCGTCGAGTTCAGTGTGAGTCCAATATGCGTCAGCTTGGCCTGGGACTGCATAATTATCACTCCGCGTTTCGCGTGCTGCCGATGCATGGCGGCGGAACGGCAGAACGATCGGGAGCGAGGACTTTATCGAATGCGAATTCGAACCATCACCGCCTTAGTTTTCTTGTGCCATTACTACCTTACGTCGGGCAACAGTCCCTGTTTCAAAAGATTTCAAATCCGATCTCGGTTAACGGACAGAAGTTTCCGCCGATGGGGCCGGTTCCTTGGTTTAATGGGATCCCCGGCTCCGCGGAACGCCAGTATCCCCCTTGGCATTCGGCCATTTCAATCTACCAATGCCCAAGCGATTCGGGCGTGTTGAGCGATAGCGGGACATCCAACTATGCAGCTTGTCTGGGTGACGGGATAGCAGAGGTCGGATGTGCGCTCGGCAAGAAACAGTGGAGATTCGATGGCGACACCAACCCGCTTCGGTTTGACGATTCGACAAAGCGGGGGAGCTTTGCTAACTGGCACTCATTCAGTTTTCGAGAAATCGGCGATGGGCTTAGCCAGACGATCGGAATCGGTGAGATTGTGAAGGGCACAGGAAGCGGAGAAGCGGTCGGGCAGTTCCAACTTGGAACAGCCGGGATTGTTGATGACCCATCAAAATGCCTCGGGCAACTCGACCCTGCGAGGCCAGTTTTTTTATTACCGGGCTCGTTTGTTGTGGACAGAGGAACGAGGTGGGCGGATGCGGCGCTCGCCTACACCGCCTTCAACACAGTGTTGCCGCCCCAGTCACCTTCGTGCGCCCAAATTCCAGTCAATGGCGCTCACCCCGATTGGTTCGGTGGCGTAGCGTCGGCTAGCAGTCGGCATCCAGGGGGAGTGCTCATTTGCACACTCGACGGTGCTGTTCGATTCGTAAGCGAATCGGTCGATTCCACGTCGGGGGACACGGCACCGGGTAGCGTCTTCAAAGGTAGCGTACAACATCCACCAGGATCCGAAAGCCCGTTCGGAGTCTGGGGCGCGGCTGGGACCCGAGACTCTCACGAGTCTTCTAAACTCGAATTTTAACCATTGCTGGAGAGGTTGCGTTTACCATGTTTTCCAGATTCCAAGCTGCTTGTTGCTTAGTGTTTATGCTGGTCATTTGGGGCGTCAACGGCAGCCCCGTTTCACAGGAACAGGGATTCGTTCGAACCTCCATTGTTTTAATGGCTAGCTATGGGTTGGTGGTGCCTTCGGATCGATGCCCAATTCGTCGCAGGCTTAGAACATTTGGCGATTCAATTCGAACACGCTTTTCTTGAAATGCGAGGTGAGCGATGACTCGAATGGCACGCTCGGCGCCGTGAAAACTTTGATCCCGATGAGATCGGAGAGACGAATTGGTTCCTCACCAAGGTGGCGTTGTTCAGCTAGGGGGCTTTCCGATCGAGTTTGGCAAACAGGCCCGCCAGTTCGACCGTCCATCCCGGTAGAACTCTCTCACCATTCAAAACGCCGTCATCATCAAACATCGTGAACTTCTCCGCCGATTCAAAGACAGCGACACTCCGACTGCGCGGATCAATCATCCACATCAATTCGACCCCCGCTTGAAAATACTCGCGACGCTTTCTGGCCATTTCGCCTCGCGTGTTACCCAGGCTGAGCACTTCGATTACAAAATTGGGAACCAGGTCAGGGATGGGTTTGTCCGGCACGCGTCCTCCCGGCAACCTTGACCAATTCACGAAAGCCACATCCGGACCTCGGACGGTATCACCGAACAGTCGCGTCATCCCATCAGCACCCGTCGCCAGCCCCAGGTCATGATCGTCTAGATACAAGTGCAACCAATGCAGCAACACACCCGCCAGCATGGATTCTTGCCATCCCATCGCTTTTTCCACTAGTGTGTTGTCGACCAGTTCGTAGAGCCTTCCCTCGGATTCTCGCAGGCGATTAACATCGTCGATCGTCGCGTGGCCGGGTGGCGGATCCGAACGCACGCGATCGAGCGGTATATTCCCCAGGTCAGCGATACGATCCGCCATGGACATAGTGACAGCGGAATTCATGGCAACCTCCAACAGGTGAGACTCGATCAACCAACCTTCACCATTGTATCTGCTACAGCCTCATTCTGCGAACGTATTGAGAATCCAGTGCATGTGGCGAAAAAAGCCGACTGACCGTTGCCTGTCCCTCATTAGCCTATCCCTCATTGACTCTGTTGGTCGGGTCTACGAGACTCCTGGTCAAATACGAACGCCCCTAATTTTGACACGGTCAAAACATCGGTACGTCCGTCGCCTGTCACGTCGGCAGCAGTGACTTGCGTCCCAACTCCACTGCGGTTGTCAATCAGGTGAGGCTCAAACCGGATGCCCGATTGCTTATTACGGATCCAACGAAACCAGTACAAGACCGGAGATGCTTGCGGCTCGATGTCGCCGGTGGGACCGTGCGCCCACATTCGCTTTCCTGTCACGATATCGACGTGCCCGTCTCCGTCGATATCAGCCACGTCCAAAGCATGAAGTTGTGAGAACGCGACGCCGAACTGAGCCTCCTCGTCACGACTGCCCATGATGAGGTGTTTGACAAAGTCAATCTCGCCATTCGTCTTGACTTGTTCGAACCAAGCCAATCCCCATCCGTGAGCGTTGAGGCTGGTGATGACATCGTTATCACCGTCCTGATCGACGTCGCTAGCAAACATTTGCACTCCGCCCGTTTCGCCGAACTGGAATTTGTGAAGTGGCCAGATCTGCGTTTCGTCCTCGGGTTGCTGGAACCATCCATCGTTGATGATCAAGTCCCTACGCCCGTCGCCGTTGACATCGCCCACGCCCGTTCCGTGATAAAACTGCTTCCATTCCCCCTGTTCGGAAATGGGATGGAAACGCCATGGTTGATTTGGATCCGTTCTCACCGGAGCGACCCATCCCCACCGTCCTTGCCAGTGAGTGATCAGCTCCAGCGTTCCATCGCTGTTGATGTCAACGAGCGTTGGGGATTCGCCTTGAATCTTTTCAAAAATGAAGTGCTTTTGCCAATCGCCGCCGCCCGCGCCGGATTTTGACACCAGTAGGCGGCGTGTTTGTGGATGCGTCCCAAAACCAACACGTCAGGCCACCGGTCGTCATTGAAATCGGCAACGAATGAGAACATGCTGTCGGTCGGACTCGGCTCGCGTGGATGCACGACAGGGGAATAGATCGCGTGCTTCTTTTGAAACTCGGGCCCCTGATACCAGAACGGGCCAGCCACGATGTCTTCGGCACCGTCTTGGTTGAAGTCGCCGTGATTGATGCCATCGCAATAGTAGTGAGAGGTGAGTTCATGGCGAGTGAAAGCCAGTTGCGACGTTTCCTCGGCGATCGAGTCAAAGGAGAATAGAACGACAATTGAAAATGCTGAACTAACGCGCAGAATATTCGAGACAAGTTTTGAGGAGCGGTTCATGAAATTGACTCGGTCTCGGTGGTGTGCATGCGGCCTTGGTTCGAGTTCCGCACGTTCGTGATCGCGAATGCTGGCGCACGACGCTCGGCCTTGATTATTCGCCACGAATTGCACGGATCGGCACGAATAGAAATTAACGGCTCATCCGACCGAAGCGTGCGCGATGGTGACTGGAGGTTTTCTGAGTACTGTCATATCCGGAATGGAAATTTGCGATCCGCGCACACATCCAGCGGCACCACCCGTAGGGTAGCTTTTTTGACACTCAAAGTCCACTGTTTGCCTGCCAGCCAGCACGGCTCGGTTAGCTGGGTTGGTTCATTCTCGCCACCCTGGTTAGATATCCGAAGCTCTGAGAGCCCCACACTGTCTCATCCGGCGTTTGAACCGCTAACAGAGCATCTCACTCAAGCACGGGCTTGCTCAGCAGAGCGAGGCTCCGCCGATACCCTCGGCATGCGACGACGTTGCTAGTGTGCTTGGCAGCACGACAAGCAGCTTAAGACTTCAGAGCTTCGGACGGCTTCGATTCTAACGTATTCTCTGTCTTCACTCCAAGACGAATTAGTAAACCAATCAGCAAGTCGCCGATCCGTTGGGGACCACGACGCTTCTTAGCAGCAAGCTCCTCCAAAGGTTTCCCTTCGCTGGCGTAGGTGCTCTTGGGAAGCCACACAAACGCTTCGTTCATGTCTGCGATCATGCGATCCAAGTCGCTATGATGGTCAGCATGAAATTCACGTAGCTTTGACAAGATCGCTTCACGATCGACACCTTTGCCACGCCAAACCTGACGGCCGCCGACCAACTGAAACACCATTCGCATCGCCCGGTTGGCGATCCGGCAATGACGGTCTCGGGGATCCACTTTCTGTTTTTCCCAGAATGCAGAGAGCCCGCGATAGTACGAGTGGCACTTGATTAGATTTTTAGCAACCATCATCGCCGCGCCGCGCAGGCGGCGATTGCTACTGCGGCTCAGACCACCCTGATAATCGACCGTATCGCTCTGGTAACGTGATGGGTACAAGCCAGCTCGACCATTGATCGCCCGCGCACTGGCGTAGTGCTCGATTGGTCCAGCCTCACCGGCCAGACCGGCTGCCGAGACCACATTGATTCCCGTAACACTAAGCAGCAGCACGTACGGTGTTTTCACCAAAAACCTCGCCATTTCCCGCTCCGTCCGATTGATTTGCTCGGTCAACAGTTCCCACACTTCAAGCAATCCCGACCACTGATCCGTCACCATGTCAGCGAGGCCTGTTGGTTCAGCAGCGGTCAGGGACCACGCAACGATCCGTTCGAGCGTTCGCTTTTGGAAACGAATTTTCTGCTGCTTCAGATGCTTCGCTAGCCCGTCCACATTGGCTTGCTTGATTGCGGCGGCTGACGAGAACTTCTTGGCTAGCGGCATGGCAACCGATCCCTTAAAGAACTTATGTTGGATAAACAAGTCGTCGTATCCACGCATGCACTGATGCATCATGGTGCGAATCTGCACTTGTAGTTTGGCGCGTTGTTTAACGAGGATTCCTCGATGCCGCGTAAGTCGCTGTAGCGATTGGTAATTTTCATCGACTGGCAAGATCGCCAATCCGTAGCCATTGATCGCCGCATGAAAGATCGCTTCAAGATCATTGTCGTCGGTTTTCTCGTTGGGGTGAAGTGCTCGTCGGTAGTGCTTGGAGGCAAACGGATGAACCGTTCGCGTATCCATGCCCGCTCTGCGAAGCGACGCTTGAACTGGCTTGTGATAGACGCCGGTCATCTCCACTGCCGCGATTGAATCCTCGATCGAATGCTCCGTGAGTGCCTCTTTGATCTGCGCGTTCATCGCAGCCAAGGAGCCCGCATTGTGTTCAACCTCAGTAGGTTCGACGAGCACTCTGCCGTAGAAGTCCAAGAGCATCCATTTGGATCGACGTTTGGCACAGTCGACCGAGACGACACCGAAGTGAGACGGGCCGACAGCTTCGACCCGTTGCTGGATCACGCCAGCGGGCTTGCCGACGTATCGCCGTGCGGGTGATTTTGATTTTGACGATTTTGTCGGACGTTTTTTTGTGGCTGTTGCCATGGTCGAGTTCCTTGATTGAAGAAAAGTGAATTCCTTCAATAAAAGCACTCAGAATGCGCCGGGGGATAGTTTTTTGCTATCTTTGGTACATACCAGGCATAACTCAAGTGTCCAATGATTTGTTTAATAAAAGCGTCCTCGGCGAATCGAAACTCGCCGAGAACCGTCGGCACCGTTGGCGCACCGTCGACCGGGATATCCCTTGTCAAGTTGCACCTCTGCAGAGCTTGATACCGTTTCTCCCGGCAGACCCAGTATAAGGTCCAGCGACAACTCGCACAAATTATCATTGGACGCTTGAGCCATGGAGTGCCGGGATAAAACCGGTTTGGAATCGAGAATGAAAGTTTCTTACGAGGAAGGTCTAACCAACTACTTCGGCCTCCGGCGGAGGTGCGACGAAGGTAACAACGTCGTGCTGAGCGTCCGTGCAGGGGGAAGCGTAGGCCAGCTAATTGAGCTCCGAAATCAGGTCTTCCATGTGCCGACCGTGTCATATGCGTCGGGAAGGCAACACCAGCTACACCGCTTTGGTAAGGGTAGTCTGGACATGGCGGAGTCGAAGAACCTGTGCATGCGTGGAAAATTCCAAACGCGAGAACCGGGAAGTCCCATTTGCCCCTGGGGTCAAGTCGTGATGACTCACTGCCAGGGCGACCAGCGAACCTCTATGAGCGCAATTCTGGTATGAACGCGGATGGGATGGCAGATGAGGCCGTAGTACCGTCGACGCGGGTGAACAAAGCTGCGACCGCAGTGGCGGAATCCGCCGAGGAAAGGGACCTCACTGAAGGGAAGTATTGCCGGATTGGCGTCGATGCTTCGGACTCTGAGCCGGAACAAGTATCAATTGGAGCGTCACGGGAAATCACGACGGGTAGCGTCACAGTGTGTCGCGATCGTTTGACCCAACGGAGGAGCCGTATGAGTCAAGGCTCACGTACGGATCTGTGCGGGGGGCGGCTGGCAACAGCCGTCCCTACCGCGATCCTTGAAAACCTCCGGCGCACCCTTCGGTCGGATGAGCCAAATTAACTTGATTCGTGCAGATTCGTGTTATTCAGGATACCTGCTTAGTAGATGCAAAAAGTGCGAAAGTCGAGCTCAGGGTTCGACGGGGAACTCAAATTGGCTGACTTTTTCACCCGTCACACTGCGATGGCAGATCGTTAGCGTCGACGTTTTTTCTTTGTCGTCCGGATACTTCAACTCGCCCGATAGGAACCCACCGTTGACGCGGAGGAAGCGATGGACTGGACGCTCATCACCGGGTTTCCAACCGAATTGGTGCTTCTCGCTACCCGGTCCACACCCGAATTCCCAGAGGTTTTTCTGCTCGTCGACCGACGCATACTGCCAGTGGCGGTCTCCGCAGAAGACGATGACCCCTGGGATCGCCGACAGCTTCGTGCGTAGCTGGTTTCCTTCGTAAGCGAAAATTTCGTTCGCGTGATTGTCCTTCTTGTTGGCGCGATCCGGACCCACAATGGGAGTTGGGCTGCAAATCAATTTGAATTTGGCATCGGATTCTTTCAAGGTTTTGAAAAGCCACGCCTTTTGCTCCTTGCCCAGGATCGATTTCTCAGGTCCATCGGGCATATCGTTGCGGCTTCGGTAGTCGCGGCCTTCGAGAATCCAGATTTGCAAGTCGCGGCCCCAGCGTATCGTCTTGAACCGCTCATTTTTGCTGGGGAACTGTTCTTCGTTGAATAACTTGACACCTTCCTCAAACGTCACCGCTCCATAGGATTGGCCGGGCCACGAATCGTTGGCCAATGTGTCATGATCGTCTTTGATGAAGTAGGTGGTCGTTCGATTGTAGAAATCACGGTTGCTCGGCAGCGAAAAAATTCGCCCCCACTTAAACCTCATCAGCGATTTCGTCAGCGCCCATGGATCGGGTTTGTCGTAATACTCGATGTCGCCTTCATGCACGATGAAATCAGGTTTGATTTTGTTCATCGCTGGATAGATTTGATGACCTTGCATGCCATCGTCGCGGCGAATGAAGTCGTGACAGGTCGTGATACAGAACTTGAGGTCTTGCGGATTCTCTTTATCTGGAGCTGTGCGGAACGAACCGCGGACGACTGCCGACGCCTGACGGTCGCGCGTTCGCGCCTCGACGACGGTTCCATACTCCGTGTTGGGCTTGAGCCCTTCGATTTTCCACTGGGCCGTGAAGTCGCTATCGGCAGACGTTGCAATCCACTGCGTCTGCTTAGCTGCATGTCTCTGCTTGATCGGGAAGTAAGTCAGTCGAACATGACCCGCCGCGCCGGGACACGCGCCGAACATCTCATCCAAATTCGCTCCTTCAGGAAGTTGCACGCTGAGTAATTTATCTGCGTCCTTCATCTTCGCGAGCTGTCCGGCGAGTTTATTGTTAATCTCGATGAACTGCTTTCCATCAACCAACATCTCGGGATTGCGCGTGGTCCGTGTCCAAATCACAATGCTATTCTGATCGGCCCAGCCATTGCGCGTCGCATTTGCCAAGAATGGCCCAGTCCGAGGCGACTCATCAACCGGCGGCGAGTCCAACGGGACAAAATGAAAATCTTTGTATGTCACCTTGCCGCCATGATCGGTCAACATGAATCGGTCCCCCGCTCGGGGGCGTCCAAAATCGACGCTGCCACCAAATTTACTGAGTGCGACGATCGTCTCCCACGCGGGACCCTCTGTAGTGGCCGACGCGACCAGGTTCCCGTTGAGGTAATGTTCGATCTTGTCGCCGAGTGCGTGAATCTTCGAACGGTTCCACCGGCCCGGCGGGTTCAGCGTTTTTTCACGCTTGGGTTCGACCAGATCATAGATCGACGCAGTGGAATCCTTTGAAGTGCTATCTGGCTCACTGTCGATGATCTGATACTCGACACCGAGCATCCGATTGTTGAATAGATGATTGCCAAATCGACGGACTCGGTATTTGATGCCACTGTTGGCGCCTGCCTCAATCTTCCACTGCCAGGAAAGTTCAAAGTTGGGCGGCATCGGTCGTGTGATGATGCTGCCGCCTTTGCGTGGTTTGGCAAGAGTGATCTCGCCATCTTTGAATTGCCAACCATTGGAGACGGGCATGCCATGGGTGGTCCGCCAAAAGTCACGATGGGCCCAATCATCATCCCGATTGAAGGTGATCGGTTCGTTCGTATCGTCTTGAGCATCCGACCGATGCAGGCCGACACTGACGGCCATGATTGCGCAAAGAAGAATCCGAAATACGGTCATCGTTTGAGTCTCTTTCAAAATTGCGTCCGAAGGTGATCAAGAGCAGATCCTAAGCTAATCATGCGAGTGAGTGTTGTCAGCTCGTAAAATGCTACTTTCCAGCTCGATGCCAACGATGCGATCGGAATTTGCCCACGAGTCAAACGCACTGTTTTTTTGAATACTGCAGGTGCGGACTGCAACGTGTTCTCACCCCAGCCTTCAGAGGGACTCTCGATCAATCTTGACCCAGACTGCCAAATCGGTAGAATTGACACGCTACGGCAAGCCAGTAAAGACAGGGTGCCTGCACGTGGAGCGAGCTTTGTGCCCGCTGCAAGGACTTGGGGACGCTTGCTCGACTGTATGGCATTAAGTGCTAGTGCATCGTGCCCGAGGTTTTGCTAAATGAAGTGACTCAGTGAAGGTGGGAGACCTAAGCCTTCACGATATTTTAGGTAATGGTACTACCCCCAAGGAGGATGGTTCCGGCCATGACCAAGAAAACTGTATTTACGACTGGCGAAGCTGCGAAAATTTGCAAGGTGAGCCAGCAAACGATCATCCGCTGTTTCGACAACGGATCACTCAAGGGCTTTCGAGTCCCTGGTAGCAAGTTCCGACGTATTCCCCGTGAGCATCTGTACATGTTCATGAAGGATAACGGGATCCCTACCGATGCGCTCGAAAGCGGCAAGAAAAAATTACTGATCGTCGATGATGACCAAGATCTCGTCGATTTAATGCAGGACGGATTCCAGCGCGACGGACGGTTCGAGATCCGAACGGCCAACAACGGCTTTGACGCCGGAATGGGTGTGAAGGAGTTTCGTCCCGATGTCGTGGTGCTCGACGTAATGTTGCCCGACATCAATGGAAAAGAAGTTTGTCAGCGAGTACGCAGTGATCCATCGATGGACTCGGTGAAAATTCTGTGCATTTCCGGAATGGTGGAACACAGCAAAGTCGAAGGGTTGAAGGCTGCGGGTGCTAACGATTTTATGCAAAAGCCGTTTTCGATTGACGACCTCGTTTCGCGCACCTGCGATTTATTGGAAATGGAGCGGAGCGCCAAGGGCTGATGCCTACGCCGATGCGTTATGCGGGATGGCTGCCACCCATCCGCATCAACGGCAGCACCGGTTGGCTCGCATTCAAAACCTCGTCGGTCGTTGCGATCACGGGAGCGATCACGCTTGAGGACGCGGCATCGACGCGGGTTCGAAATTCCCTCGTTGAAGCGGTGCGGAGCGATCCCTCGCTCTTGTTTTTCACGGCCGCAGCAGCGAGTCTGCAATGCCCTGAACCGGCTGGCCCGTGGACGCTCGAAAAATTCGCGGATTGGTGGTGCCGACACGGGCGTTCGACGTGGCGGCATGCCGACTGGTTGGCCGCGCCGACGGACTCCTCCGCTGCGTCGCGGCTGGCACGACTTATAGAGCTGGACGACTATTTTTGTGTATTGCCGCATGCTCGTTGGCTTGACGAGGGAAACCTGTGGTTCGCGGCGGCGGGTACCGCCAATCCGCTTACTGCAGCGTTTGAAATCGCTTGGCCGGCGGACGCTCGGACAAAGAACTCTCGTGGCATCTTTGCTGATGCGCAACTCACGATTGATTCATGGATTCGAGAACGTGACGATTGCGAAATCCGCAGGGAAGAGTTTAGCCACGCGGTGGAAGCGAGCAAGCGAGATCTTGCACACACGCTGGCGTACGGTCTCAGCCACGAGATCAACAATCCTCTGGCCAATATTTCGACACGAGCGCAGGCATTACGGACTCGCGTGCCTGCTCCGCTTTCCGATTCGGTGCAACGGATTGTGGACCAGACGACTCGCGCTCACGCAATGATCGCCGACTTGATGTTCTACGCAAATCCGCCAGCGATGGAGGAGTTCGAGTTCGATCTTTGGGATCGTATCGGATGGGTGTGTGACTCCCTGAGCGAAACCGCTGAGCGTTTGGGCATCGAAATTCAGTTGGCAAATGGGGCCGCGACGGAAGCGGTGATCGTGACCGCGGACGCGGAAATGATCGGGGAAGCGATCGCGGCCCTCATTCGCAACTCCATCGAGGCGATTGGCATTGATGGGCAGGTTCGCATTGATGTTGCCCAGGATGAATCAGCTGTGCGGATCTCCGTTGCCGACAGCGGGCCTGGGATTTCTGCGGACGAAGTGGCAATGGCGACCTCGCCCTACTACTCCGGCCGCGAGGCGGGCCGGGGGCTGGGGTTGGGTTTGTGCCGAGCGGAACGAATTGCAGGTCTGCATGGCGGATCGCTGCACTTAACGCCCGCCATCGCGGGTTGCGTGGCGACGATTGTCCTGCCCACATAAGCGAGCCGGAGGCCTTGTCGCCGGTTGATTGACTCACCCCCAGGGCGGGCGAGACACATCACCTCATCGCTCGATAGCGATGCGGGTTGGTATGCGAGCTTTGAAACCGCAAAGGCGATTGAATCGACGGGCCACGAGCGGCGTCGGATCACATGATACACGGTTGGATTAAAACCGGGTGATCGTTTCGTGCAGGTTCAAAATCACACGGCAGACTTGTGACCATGCAGCAAGTCGGGGGAGATCCGATGATTTTGAAGGCGTATCGCCAATGGAATTAAATTCAGCTGCGTCGTCGGGGTGCTCCGCAAAGTATTCCAATTGGCGTTCGTATAGCGCCTGCAATGACTGAGTCTCTTCGCCCGTGGAGTTTCGCGCGAGTGCACGAACAAAGGCGGCATCCAAAATGGCGCCGAAGGGTTCATTGCCATGCTCGTCCAACAAAGATTCCGCCATCGCATGTGACGCTTCGACAAAACTCGGATCGTTGAGCAGGGTGAGTGCTTGTTGTGGGCTGTTCGATGGCGAGCGATCAGCGGTGCATTCGTCACGCGCCGGGGCGTCAAAGTTAACCAGCATCGGATGCAGGAAAGTACGTTGCCAGTGCATGTAGACACCTCGCCGATACTGGCGAAAGTCCGTCGACGGGTCGTACCTGCGATTGGGAAACTGCAAATTGCTGTAGTGCCCCGCAGGCTGGTAAGGATAAATACTCGGACCGCCGACGTAGTCCGTGTTCAGCAGTCCCGCGATTGCCAATGCGTTGTCACGCACCACTTCCGCTTCCAAGCGTCGCGGCGATGCCTGAGCGAGTAACCGGTTGTACGGATCAGCTTCGACAAGCTCGCTACGATTAGTGACTGCTTGTCGATACGTACGGCTAGTGACGATTAGCCGAATGAGATGTTTGATATCCCAGCCACTGGTCACGAACTCGCTCGCCAATCGGTCGAGCAGGAGTGGGTGACTCGGCCACTCGCCCTGGCTGCCTAGATCATCAAGCTTTGCCGACAGTCCAGTGCCAAAAAAGTGCTCCCAGGTGCGATTAGCAAAGTGCCGAGGCACGAGCGGATTTTTGGGCGACGTCATCCAATTGGCAAGATCGGTGCGATCCAAACGGCGATTGCTGTCCACGACGGGTTGCGGCAAAAAATGAGGGATGGCAGGCGGCGCCAGAGCGCCGGTTTCGTCCTGCCAGTTGCCCCGCGGACGCACACGACTGACCGGAATTTTGTCTGCCGCGATCGGCTGCGATATCACAGTGATCGCCATGGCCGAGTGCCGATCCAGAATAGCCTCGCGGTAGTGGATGACAGTGGCTGATTGTTTACTGGCATCAGTCGTTGATACGTAATACGCCCCAGCAATTGCAGCGTTGTCCTTTCGACTGCGCACCGTGTCCGACAATTTCAATGCGCCAGACAAAGTGTCCGAGACCGCAGGCCAACCAGCGATAACACCTCCTAGCGGCGTGACCGACAACCGCACTCGGCCAACACTGCCGCTCTTGAGCCGGACGATGAGCTGCTGATTGGGGGCTAACTCCAGCGGTTTTTCCAGATGGTAGACGGCGGTATGGACGAGTCGGTGTTCGTTGGCGGGCAACTGCCACCGCGTTGGTCCACTCCGCCATAACGGGCCAAGGGTTCGCGGCGGTGCTCCACTGCTGTATTGCTGAGGATCCTCCCGGTCGGCTTCACCCCAGGCAATCTTGATTGGGGTCTCAGCTTCCACCAAGACTTCGTCCTGGATGGCGATCTCGGTCGACGGCATCGGTGTCGCGGGCTTCTCGCTCTGAAGCACGTGGCGGTCTTTGTCTAATAGGATGAGACGAAAGCCATTGAGTCGGCTGGCGTAGCCATCGTCAGTCCGGTTCCAGACAACCACTTTGTCCACGGATTTCTCCCCACCCAGATCGACTTCCCACCACGGATTCATGCCATCGATCGAGGTATGCGTGACCGAGTTGGCTTGATAGTAGACACCTTCGGTGACCCCATCGATGGCTCGCGAAGCATCCGCATTCTTGTAGGTCGATGACTGGGTCGCGACACCGTCGCGAGCGAGATTGACCGGTTTGCCGTCGGCACCATTTTCATTCGAGAATACCGCGACCTCGGCGAGCGACAAGATCTGTTTGCCGGTGAGCTCGATTCGCACGTAGCGTGGGCGATTAGGTCGCATCTCAGGCTTGTCGGCTTTCGAGCTGATCACGCCGGCTGAAAACTCAAGCTCGAATCTGCCATCGTCTTTGCGACCGACATTGCCCCCGTTCTGATCGGCGGGAAGCACTTCGAGCTGGATGGACTTGATGACCGTCGGCGTTTCCGGACGTGCCATGATCTCTACGGTTTCACCCCTGGTCGGTTTGCCGGTCAGCAGTACGCTGCCATCGTCGAGCGTCTCATGGTGGGTCCGGGCCGATGTTTTGACTCGGTTCACCGTCATTGGCACCCAACCATTAGGATGATCGGCGACTAAATCGCCGATAGAAGCTTGCCAAGACCCAAACTCTTCTGACGCGAGTTCTTCGTTACCTAGCGAATTGAGCAGCCCAGCATCGCGTTCTCCAATCAAGGCATGAATTTCAGCACGCAGAGACGGTGAGGGGAATCGCATTTCGGTGGGGAATGGGTAGTCATTGTTAAACCCCTTCAAATCTTCATTTGGCGTATAGCTGTAATCCGAATAAACACCCCACTGCTGGATATCATCAAAGAATGCTCCCATCGAATAAAAATCCTTCGCTGAGAAGGGATCAAATTTGTGATCGTGGCATTCGCAACACGCCATCGTCGATCCCAACCAAGCCGTACCAATCATGCGCACCCGATCGGCTTTGTACTTCGCAAGATACTCGCCCGGCTGTGCACCACCTTCGCGCGTTACCATGTTCAAGCGCAGCAGCCCCGTGGCGACAAGATCCTCTGTCGTGGGATGCGGTTGCAGGTCGCCTGCGATCTGTTGGTAGGTGAATTCATCAAAGGGCTTGTTGTCATTGAACGCATGGATGACATAATCACGGTAGGCGAAATCTCGTATGTTTTGATCACCGTGGAAGCCAACGGTGTCGGCAAAACGGACAAGATCGAGCCATGAGCTCGCCATCCGTTCACCGAAACGTGGAGATGCGAGTAACCGATCGACTTGTTTTTGATACGCATCTTCGGATGAATCGGTGAGGAAAGTGCGGAGTTCCCCCGGCGTCGGCGGCAGTCCAGTCAGATCGAGACTCAGCCGGCGAAGCAGCGTCGACTTATCCGCCGTCGGCGAGGGGTCGATTCCTTCCTGCTCCAGACGCGAGAGGATGAACGCGTCGATCTCGCTTTCGATTTTGTCTGCATGAGTGCTGACCCTCGGTACGGTTGGGCGTATCACAGGCGCGTAGGCCCAATGTTCTTCGTACTTGGCACCCTGCTCAATCCATCTTGCGAAAAGCGATTTCTCGTAGCTCGTCAGTTGGTGACGAAACTCGGATGGAGGCATCTGCTCGCCGTTCGCGGTGCCCATGATCCGTTGGTAGACCTCTGAACTCTCGAGGTCGCCTGGCACGATGCCCCGCATCTCATCATCCGACGGAAGCGTCCCCGTGGCAGATGCAAACGAATCGAGACGAAAATCACTCTGGTTGTTTTCCACGTCTGGGCCGTGACAGACGAAGCATGTATTGGACATGATCGGCCGAATGTGAGCATTGAAGGTCACGTGCTCCGGTAGCTTGCCCGCTTTCGTTACCGAAACCAATGTGGAGTCAGTCGCGGTCTTGGGTTGGTCCGCCAACAGCATCGCCGACGTTGCGAGCAGACCGGTTTGCGAAAGAAGAATCCGCAACAGGAATCGGTGGGAGAGATACATGGACAGGAAATCGATTGGATGAAGTGCAGAGGTGATCGTCGAAACTCAAAAACGGGTCCCGTTACGCCACAATTTCTTTGACGACCCGACAAGGTTTGACACCGGTGAGTTTCAAGTCGAGCCCTTGGAAACGCGCCGTCAATCTTTCGTGATCCACGCCGAAAAGGTGCAGCATGGTGGCGTGCAAGTCACGCACGGGTACTTCGTTCTCGACGATGCCGTAGCCCAGCTCATCGCTGGCTCCATAAGTCATGCCGCCTTTCACACCGCCACCGGCCATCCAGACGCTGAAGGCATTGATGTGATGGTCGCGCCCCGAGCCTTGTGCCATCGGCGTGCGGCCAAATTCGCCACCCCAAAGTACCAGTGTGTCTTCGAGCAACCCGCGGTCCTTCAGGTCTTTCAGTAGCGCAGCGGTAGGACGATCGGTGTCGTTGGCAGACTGTGTAAAACCAGGAACGAGATTGCTGTGGTGGTCCCAGCCACGATGATACAACTGGACAAATCGTACGCCTCGCTCGAGCAGTCGACGCGCCAGCAAACAATTCGATGCATAGGTCCCATCGCCGGGCCGCTTGACGCCATAGTTCTCCAGCGTCTCTTTCGTCTCGGTGCTCATATCGGCGAGTTCGGGGACAGCCGCTTGCATCTTGAATGCCATCTCATACTGCGCGATGCGAGTTTCAATCTCAGGGTCGATGACGTCCCGCGCCAGCATTCCGTTGAGCCGCTGAACCTCATCAATGACCTGTCGCTGCGTCGATTGGCACACGCCGTCGGGACTACCAATGTAATGCACCGGAGCACCGGAGGATTGAAATGCGACGCCTTGATATTTACTCGGTAGGACACCCGCACTCCACTGGCGAGCCGACACGGGCTGTGCGCCTGGACCCGACGAAGTCATCACGACATAGCCTGGTAGGTTTTCCGTCTCCGCGCCGAGACCATACAACCACCACGAACCCATGCAGGGACGTCCCTTGATGATCGACCCTGTGTTCATGAATGCGTGAGCGGTATCGTGATTGATCTGCTCAGTCGTCATGCTGCGGATGATGCATAGATCATCAGCAAAAGCGCCGGTGAGTGGAAACATCTCCGACATCTCAATTCCAGACTCCCCCCAATTGCGAAATTTTGTGAATGACTTCCGCGCCACCAAAGCCGAACCTTGCAACTGGGCGAGTTGCTGACCGGCAGTAAATGAATCGGGAAACGGCTTTCCATCGAGTCGGTCGAGTTCCGGTTTGGGATCGAGGGATTCGACATGCGACGGACCGCCCGCCATGCACAGGTGTACAATTCGTTTGGCCTTGGGGGCGAAATGAGGTAAGCCCGGAAGGGACGGCCAAGGATGGTCGCTCGGGGCATGGTCGCTCGGGGCATGGTCGCTCGGGGCATGGTCGCTCGGGGCATGGTCGCTCGGGGCATCGGGCGACGCAGGGCTTGCGTTGGATTGCGTGGGCTCTCCAAGTAGTGAGGCGAAAGCAAATGTGCCGATTCCGGCGAAAGATCTGGAGAGAAACGTGCGTCGCGCCCAATCCGTATGGACACGTTCCAAGTGCGATGTGAGCTGATTCATGTTATCTTTCGTACAGGAAGGCGGGATTGGCTTTTCAGTGTAACCTATGCACGATTAAGGCTACAAACGTTTTCAATCCATTTTACTCGCAGGGCCCGCGAGACCGGGTGACTCGAGTGAATATGAGTGATTCTTTGCAACCTTCTCCGCAGACTCCGTTCGCGCCTCCGCGGCCACGCTGGCCTTCGCTGCTGGTTTCGCTTCTGATGCACGTCATTGTCGTCCTGGGATTGCTGTGGCTACTCGCAACCAGTCTAGGCCAAGGCACCACGGCCCCGCCGACGGTCCGTAGTGTGGGCATGGCGATCGCGCACCGGATGCCCGATCATACGCGGTACGTCACCGAGCCTGACCAACAGAGTCAGCCAGCTGCCGCAGCGACACAGAGTGCCGCCGCCGCGAGTATCGACGCCCCGACATCCGCTTCCAAAACAAAAGTACCGCCCGGATTGAAACCACCTATTGACTTCGATGCCGTTCTGGCCGAACTGAACGGCATCGAAGTGAACTCGCCGTCGTCGCGAAGCGGAACGGGGGTGTCCGCCCTCACCTCCGACTCGCTCGTACATGGACGCATCCGACTGGGCGAGGGTCGCTTGCCTGATCAACTAGGCGATCGAGAGCTAGTACCCGGTATGGCTCGTACTGGGCAGGGGGCCGGCCAGACAACCACCGAGGTCTTCGGCGTTTCGGGAAGCGGCAGCAAATTCGTTTATGTCTTTGACCGCAGCGATAGCATGAGCGTGGCTGGATCGGCGCCGTTGCGGGCAGCGAAAACAGAGCTAATTCGCAGCCTTGAAACGCTCACCGAACGGCAGCAGTTCCAGGTCATTTTTTACAACGACACCCCTGATATGTTTCACAGCGACGTCGACGCAGCCGGGTTGGTTACTGGCGAGCCAGCGACAATTGCGCGAGCTTGTGATTATGTGCGGCGGACCGTTGCCACGGGTGGAACCGAGCACGAACCAGCATTACGGCTAGCATTGCGACTCGCACCCGACGTCATCTTTTTCCTGACCGATGCCAAAATTCAAACGATGTCACCGAAACAACTCGACGACATCAGTCGGCGTGCCCAGGACGCGGGTACGACCATCCATGCAATCCAGTTCGGAACCGGACCGCCACCAGGCAACACATTTTTAGAACAACTCGTCCGTCGAGGCGGTGGTGGATATCGCTACGTCGACGTCACGAAGCTGAAATAGTCGCTTTTGACTTAGAGCCTATCCGAACAGGGGTCTGACCCTGTGGAGGCGAGTCATTGTACGCCGCTTTTACCGGCCTCGCCGGAGAGTGTCAGACCCCTTTCGGATAGGCTCTTAGCGAAATTTGCATAGTTCGCCAGTTTTCCGGGCCATGTGGTAACTCCCATGTCACCCGACCGGCCAGCGACTACAATCGGGGACGAAATGTTCTCGCTACTCATTGGATTGGATACTACCGACTATGAAAATTATTGCCAGTCTCGCGATTGGACTCCTAGCAGTCTTCACTGCTCTGTCAACGTTCGCCGCCGATGCCGCTCCGCCCAACGTGATCCTCATCATCTCGGACGATCAGGGCTTCACCGACTACGGATTCATGGGCAGCGAGATCGCTCGAACGCCCAACCTTGATCGCATGGCGGCCGAGAGTTTGCTGTACACGCGCGGCTACGTCATGCCGGTCTGCTCACCTTCGCTGGCGAGTTTGCTGACCGGGCGCCTACCGCATGTCCACGGCATCACGGGCAATGATCTGAGCGAGTCAAGTATCAAGTCGGAGCATGCCCGGGGCAGGCTCGACCGCGACCCGCTCTCGCATCGGCTGCTCAGCAATTCACCGATTTTGCCAAAGTCGCTCGGTGAAGCTGGCTATCTCACCTTTCAGACCGGCAAATTGTGGAACGTGACTGCGAAAGAGATCGGATTCACCCAAGGCATGACGAACAAGGAAGGACGCCACGGTGGCGAAGGGCTCGCGATTGGTCGCGAGTCGATGAAGCCTATCTTCGATTTCATCGAGGACGCTGAAGCCGAGCAAAAACCCTTTTTCGTGTGGTACGCACCGATGCTGCCTCATCAACCACACAATCCACCGGAAAAGTTCTTATCTCACTACCAAGATAAAAACCTTAGCCCCGATGCGGCCAAATATTACGCCATGGTGGAGTGGTTCGACCAGACTTGCGGTGAACTCGATCACTATTTGACTGCGCACGATTTGGCCGATAACACCGTCGTGATCTACTTGGCTGACAATGGCTGGGACGCCAATCGAAATGGGCGCGCCAAGTTGTCCCCGTTTGAGATGGGAATTCGGACGCCAATGTTCGTCCGCTGGCCCGGTAAGGTTCCTCCTCAGCGTGACGACGAGACACTCGCATCGATCGTTGACATTCTGCCCACTGTCTTTTCAGTCACTGGTTTGGACGCGCCTGCGAGCCTGCCGGGCATTAATCTGCTCGATCGCGAATCGATGCAGGAGCGAGAGACCATCTTCGTTGAAGCGTACACTCACGACATTGCCGACCTGGCCAAACCGGACAAGAGTCTGGTAACGCAGGTCGTCATCGATGGCTGGAACAAGCTGCTCCTGCCCGGTTCACGACGCCCCGACAAAGAATATACGTCTGCGCCGTCAACAATTGAACTTTTCGATTTGAAAACAGACCCGCTGGAAAAGAAGAATCTGGCGTCGGAGCAGCCCGATGTTGTGGCGCGGTTGAAGGAACTTCAGAAATCGGAATGGGATGGACCGCGATGAATTAGCTGAACTCCACCTAATTTGATCTGACACCCTCCAGTCCTCTTTTGTTATTGAGTGGAACGAAGCGGGATTTGCACGACCGCTATTTCGCAGTCCACCTGAACAAGAGAGTCCTTCCAATGGGTGCACCATTCTCAGCTAAAACGCAGCTTGCGTCGATCACCGATGTCCTCAGGACCGTTGCGGGACCTCTGAACATGAATGTCTCCGTTCGCCTGTGGGACGGCAGTGTCATTCCCTTGGGAGCACACGCCGACGGCAAGCTGATTGTCTCGCTTTCGGGTCCCGGCGTGATCGGTTCGCTAATGCGGCGTCCGACGCTCGAAACTCTCGTGCGATTGTACGCGACAGGGCACATTGGATTTGAAGGCGGAGATCTGATCGAATTTGCGAAGGCCTTCCGCACTGAAAGATCCAATCGCGCTGAGCTGAAGAAAATCAGCAAAGCGATGGTGGCTAAGAAAACGATTCCATTTTTGTTCGCGAAAACCAAGGTCGGCGATCTCGATCACGGGTTTCGTGATGATCTGGTCGGCAGGAAAGAGTCGGCTCGCAACAACACCGACTACATCCAATTTCACTACGACGTCGGCAACGATTTCTACCAATTGTTTTTGGGTAAAGAGATGCAGTACACCTGCGGCTACTTTACTGATTGGAATAATTCGCTCGACCAAGCCCAGCACGACAAATTAAACATGATCTGCCGCAAATTGCGGCTTGAGCCGGGCGAGAAGTTGCTTGATATCGGATGCGGCTGGGGCGGATTGATCTGTCACGCGGCCAAACATTTTGGCGTTACCGCTCATGGCGTGACACTTTCACAAGAACAGCATGATTTCGCCAAAGCCAAGATCGAACGGCTCGGCTTGCAGGATCAAGTTTCTGTTGAGATCTGCGACTATGCCGATCATCAAGGAACGTACGACAAAATCAGCAGCATTGGGATGTCCGAGCATATCGGTGCGGCCAACTACGCGCGCTATTTCGGGAAGATCAACTCGATGCTTCGCGACCGGGGCGTGGTGCTCAACCACGCGATTGCCCGTCGGGCCAAGCCGAGTAGAAAGGCTGCTCAGCGAATTCGCCCCGAACGCCAGTTCATTCTGAAGTACATTTTCCCTGGGTCCGAATTGACACCAGTCGGCGAAACAACCGAAAGCCTTGAGCTAAGTGGTTTTGAAGTGCATGACGTGGAGTCATGGCGCGAGCACTACGCGCACACGACACGATTCTGGTGTCAGAACCTGTCGGCCAATCGCGAACGTGCCATCGAACTGGTCGGCCTCGAAAAATACAACCTCTGGGTCGCCTACCTGGCCGGAGCCTCAGCTGGCTTCACCGCTGGCTCGATCAAACTCTATCAAGTCGTGGCGACGAAGCGGGCCAAAAAAGGTTTGTCCGGCATGCCACCTACACGTGAGCACTTGTACCGGGCGGCGTAGTGACACATCGCCCTAAAGAATGTGCCGTACCGAAGAAAGACCACTTGCTGCTCATTGAAGCCTCCAGGCAAGTGCTCGCCGAAACACGTCGCCAGTCCGAATCAAGTGGCTGGAACCGTGCAAGGATAACTGAGGGGACGCCGCCAGCACGAAGCGTGTGGGTCCATTAGGAATCAGAGCGTTCACACCTCGAATAGTCGTTTAATCCAGCTCCTTACTTGTTCGCGTCCTACGCCGTTGATGTATCCGTGATCGACATCAACCGAGATGGAAACCGGTGCCATTCACCTGCGCCTCACCTCCACCAGCGGAAAAAAAATGAAGTAAGACAAAAACAACCCAACACCACTTGTCAAACCTTGGACTTCATAGTCGCTACCGATCAGCGGAAGGCGACGAGAGATTTTCCACTTTCGAAACGGCTGGCTTCGCCGCTCCATTGCATCGGATGGTTCTCTGCTCGTCCAGGGTAAGCAGTCGGCCGGACGCTCGTTCGCGTTCGCGAACTCCTGTCAGGTATTCGTGTGCGTCACCACCAGCATCCGCGAGTAGTTTATCACGTGCAGCATACAGTTCTTCGAGTGTTTTGCCTCAGCTGAACGCCTTGCTTAACCCGTGTGCTAGAGTTTAGCACTTACAACGGAGAATCCAAACGATGGCCAAACGACGCAATTTAACGCCTGAGACAAAAGTCGCGATTGTTCGGGCGCACCTGCTTGATGGGGTGCCCATTTCCGATCTTTGCGACAAGCACGGCATCCACGCCACCCAGTTCTACACCTGGCAGAAACAGCTCTTTGAAAACGGTGCAGCCTGCTTTGCAAGGAAGACCAATTCGGCCAATGCTCGACGACAAGATGACGCTCGACAGAAGCAAATCGAGCAACTCGAAGCCAAAATCCAAGTCAAGAACGAGGTGGTGGCTGAATTACTCGAGGAGCACGTCAAGCTAAAAAAAACCAGTGGGGCGTCCTAAACGGTCGCTGGGTGCCTCACGATATTCGAGACTCAGTCGTCGACTTCGTCAATTACTGGACCGACCGAGCCGAGATCAGCAACAAGCAACTGCTTGGCCTGATCGGCTTATATGAATCCACCTTCTACAAGTGGGTTCGCAGCTATGGTGTCGCCTACGAGCACAATGGTGCGATCCCTCGGGACCACTGGCTCGAAGACTGGGAAAAAGACGCCATCATCAAGTTCCATTTCGAACATCCACTCGATGGTTATCGTCGCTTGACGTACATGATGCTCGATGCCGATATCGTCGCTGTCAGTGCGGCGACTGTCTATCGCGTTTTGAGCGCCGCCGACCTCCTGGGCCGCAAAACGAGCAAGACGAAAACCAAGGGGACGGGATTCAATCAGCCGAGTGCTCCCCACCGGCACTGGCACGTCGACGTGTCTTACTTGAACATCTGTGGAACGTTTTATTACATGACCAGCGTCATCGACGGCTACTCGCGAGCGGTGGTCCATCAAGAAATTCGCGAACAAATGACCGAGCAAGACATCGAAACGATTCTGCAACGGGCCAAGGAGAAGCATCCCGATGCAACGCCGCGGATCATCACCGACAACGGCCCGCAGTTCATCTCAGGCGACTTCAAACAGTTCATCCGCGTCAGCGGCATGAGCCACGTCCGAACGAGCCCGTACTATCCGCAAAGCAATGGCAAAATCGAGCGATACCATCGCACGATCAAGTCCGAGTGCATCCGGCCTAAGACGCCGCTATCACTTGACGAAGCCCGGCGAATCGTCGGTGAATTCGTTCACAGTTATAACAACGCTCGACTTCATAGTGCGATCGGTTACGTGACGCCAGCAGACATGCTTGCGGGCCGAGCGAAAGAAATTCATGACGAGCGAGATCGCAAACTTGCCGCAGCTCGTAATCGCCGCAGCGAAGCAAGACAAGCAGCACGCGGAGAAACGGTGAAGTATAATAATGTTGCCTGACCGGAGGATAAGGCTCTGCTGAGGAGCACCCTGAGCGCCGCGTCAGGTGTGTAGTCCGAAAGGATGTGCGGTCGTTGGCCTTCACCGGCAACGACCGCACCCCTTTACGTTTCGGAATGCACCGTAATGCGCAAAACCTTCCGGCAGGATGCCGGATCTTCCCCGGCAGGAAGCCGGCCACACTGGATCGGATGTCCCGCTCCAGAAAAAACTACCTCGAATCGCTTAACCAAGCATACGGAAACTAGTCGTCCCGCTGAACCATTACAGTCATTATCGCTATCAACATCGACATCGACCGATGGCAACACAGTGAGTACCGAAGTCTGGTACGGCTGCGGAAGTGGATGTTTTTCCAGCGGTTTGCTGAAATCTCGTTTGGTCGGATGAAGTGGGTCGCAGGCCGCCGGATACTCCTCGAATTTCAATTCCTCCCCACCACCACAGCCGCAACTCTCGCCGAACTTGTATTCGGTCTCGATCGTGTCGTGCGGGTGGACGGCGACGATAAAGTTGTCACCAAAACGGGGGCTATTGATCTTGTAATAGCCCGTCTTCACTGAATCATCGTGCTTGAACTCCAACGTCTGAGTGAAGACGGGAGTCAGCGTAGCTTGATTGTCACGTACCGCATTGGCGGTCGTAGCCGTTGGCGGCGTCGTGGGAACGTTAGCCATGGTGTTGATCGGGTCATACCAGGACAAGTGCAGATCACCAGTCATTCCTGCCGGGATCGCGGGCGTGATCGTCGCAACCGCACCCACGTTGTCGTACGAGACCGTACCACTGGCACTCGGGTATGCCGCCCAACCGGGATGGCCACTTGTGGGTCCACCGAGTTCTGCAAACGCCAGATCAACGTTTTGCACGGGCACACTCTGATCGGGCACACTCGCTGTGGTGGGTGACGCGACCGGATGCCACTCCAGACTACTAATGGCATGCGAGGCAATTCGAGGTGCGTTACTGGTCGACGCACCGGGTTTCAAATTCGCGGAGGCCTTGATGTTCAGCAACGCATCACTGTCGGCGGAGCCAAAAGTAACTCGTGGGGTAATTGCCGTTTCGCCTTCGGCACCGGGGCTGCCGTACGCCCACGAATCCCAACTAGCATGACTGACCGACGAGCACCAGGTCGCGTCCGCGAAATCGCCTGCGTTACTCTTCCAATCGCTTTCCAGCACGCGATCCACTGCGGCGGCGGGCGATATCTGCGGTCTCCAGCGGTGCTGGTCCGATGTCCACAGCACATTCCAACAGGTCCGGTATCCTCCGGCGCGTCGAAATCCATCTCGCCCCAGGCGCGTTCCTGGACATCGTATCCTTTGATCTCAACGGCGTAGACGGTGATCGTCCACGTGTCCCGCAAATTTTCGTTATCACCCGCGCTGACTACCAGGGTCGCGGTATCGGGGCCAACTAACGCCGAGACGGAAAGTGTATGACCGCTGACACTGGCGGAAATCGTACCGTAATTATCGTTACTGTCGAGGGCGTAGCTGAGCGAATTGGATGACTGTTGGTCGTCGCTGAAGAACTGCGACAGGTCCACCGTCGCAGTGTCGTCACCGTCACCTTCATAGTCGTGAAAATCCAGGAAGATTTCCGCCAACTCACAGCCACCACCGCACTGCGTGCCGATGACGTACGGGGCGGTGTTTTGACATCCGCAACCACATCCGCAACCACACCCGCATCCGCATCCGCATCCGCACGAAGCAGCGCCAAAAAGCAGTTCCGAATTGCTGGGACTACCGACTGCGGCGGTCTCGTCGCTTGCGCCGGAGGAACTGGCTGCTGCGGGCACATCATCGGAGATTGTCAGCGTGGTGCCACCCGCGCCCCCACCGCCACCACCCGATGCAGTTCGTGGTGAGGCAGACTGCGTCGGCGCGCCCGATGCGCCGAAGCTAACCGGTGTGCCGCCGACGACTGCGCTACTCAAACTACCACTGCCACCTCCGGCACCACCTCCGCCTGCGCCCGAAAAAACTCCGCCCGACCCGCCCGCTTGTCGCTCCGCTGGCGTCCCCTGATCATCCATTGCGGAGGATCCGCTAAAAATCGGCTGTTGATCCGAGAGTAGACGCGGGGAGCTAACGATGTCCGTAACCCCGGTTCCTCGACCGGCTGCACGTGGATCAGGTTGCAAAGCGTGAGCGCCCAGGCCAGCGTCGCGCAGCGATGGCAGCACGTCGTCGGCTGCCGAGACTTGTGGGTGCAGATTGGGTCTGCTGGCGGGAGTTGGCGTCACCGATTGTGCCGGGCGAGGATCGATCGAACTTTCTTCAGCAGCCCGATCTTCCTTGGCTACTGAACCACTGCCCAGCATTGAATCGCGATTGCCCGTGGCGAATACGTCCGCCATCAACATGCCCCATGCCAGACCCAACATCGACGAACTGGCCTGCACGCGCCGCTCCAGAGGTTCGACATGCAATCTCGCCCGCGTGTCGGCAAGATGCCGGTGCAATTTCGCTCGCGAGGGACCACTACGAGATCTTGCTCGTTTGGTTGTTGATCGTGCCCGGCTCATCGCAGTGTCTCATCCCAAACCGAATACTACGAAGATTGTGTTTGTTCAAATTATGACGAGTGGCGCGACGTGTCAAGAAAAAAATGGCTGGTTTTTACTCTCGCGAGTCAGCTCGCGAGCAGCTTCCAATGAGTCCCTTCGCTTTGTTGGTTCTTCTCGGAATTTAGTGGCAGTCATCCAGGATGCGGGATTTTCTAAGGCATGGGCTCCTACGTCCAGTGCGCAAAAAGGAACCATCGGCAAGCGCAAACTCACCGAGGGTTGACCGCACCACTGCGCGCTGTCGACCGGATTATCCCTTCCCAAGCCCGCGTCCCCGCAGAGCCCTGAGTCCGTCATTTCCGGCACGTGAACTGTAAGCGATTCCAGGATGAATGACAAAATTACTGGACGCAGGAGTACATGCCTTAGAAAATCCACCACGCTGGATCGGTCTGGGCAATCGGTGGCGTGCCACTTAACTCCGTGAAGAACCTGCTTTGAAAAGCGGTCATTGCTTGGATTCGCTTTCGTCTTGCGCCATGCGATCACGGATCATCGTCGAGGCCTCTTCAATCGCGTTCTTTATCGTACCGTTAACCCATTTTTCGGGCTCCGAACGTTGTTCGTCAGCGGCGGTCGCCTGCGATCGCCAAATCGCAAATGCGGTCAACGACGATTTTTCGCCAAACTTGCCGATCGCCATGACCGCCCGATACCGCACCGTTTTCTGCGGGTCATAAAGCATGGTTAAAAATATCGGCAGCTCGCTTTTGCTTCCCACCGCAGCAAGAGCACCCACCGCTTCTTGCCGTGTCTGCCAGGCAGATGCGCACAAGTACGGCTCAACTTTCGGGGTGGCGTGCAAATAAGCTTGATCCAAGGCTATCAGTATTCCCAGTGCGCCGTTGACCTGTTGGACGGAAATCTGCTCGGGCTGTGAGAGAAGATCCGTCACGACCGGCAGTACGGCAGCGCCATACTTTTCAACTGGATCGATCTCGTCTGGCTCAGGGTAGAATCGGGAGATCCATTCAAGCACATCTTTTCGTACTGCTGCGGAATCAACAGCCGCGATTTTTTCTTCGTTCCCCTCTTCACCATAAGCCAAAGTCGCGAGGCCGAACAAGAACGCAAGAACGATACGCGAGAAAGGAATAGTCATGGGTTACTCACAAACTGGGAAGATCGTACTGCGGTCGCTTCCCTGATAGGCGACCGTCGCACAATGACCGCCGTCGAAGAAAGGTCCATAAAACGCTTCGTGAGGCATTTTTAGTAGATCTACCCGACGCAACTCAAACCTTTGAAATACGAGAGCGAATCGAACGCCTATTGGGTCGACTTGGCCTTCTCCTTAGTAGAAATTTTGCTATGTTCAAGCTTACCGATTAAGTTTTTGGTGTGCGGCTCCAGTTCATTTGTATTCAAATCCAATGCCTACAACAAATTTTCATCATCTTCATGATGGCAACGGGAATTTTTAGACGAAAAATCTTCGCACATTGACGATCCCATGGTGCTACTTCCGTGTCGCTCAGGCAGTGCAACTGCTACGAACATGATTGAGAGAAATGAAACTGTGCATTTAGACACGATACCACGCGTAGACATAGAATTTTCCATGATGGGTTGCGAAAAGAGCCCACGCATTCGATCTGAGTGTTTAGCTGAATCTTGCGCTACGGAGAATATGGGTAGTTTCCAAATATTGCATCAATCTCTCTTGTGCCAACAGAATTTGGCTTCAGGAGCAGCACTTTCCACTTTGATAATGGCATTTTTTCATAGATTCTTCGATTTCAGATAAGATCTATTTACTGGCTTGATTCTGACATGTGTTCCAGATAAGTCGGTAATTTCACGGTTTCCATGCGACGATTGCGGTAGTTCCAGGTCGATTGAATTTGCTTCATCGTGAGCCCCGTTGATTCCTTGAAGATTCCTCCTCCAAACTGAACATCGCTGATAACAGCGTTCTCGAAGCTCGCGTTGGCGAGATTGCAGTCAAGAAACCGACTTCCAGTCAGGTTCTGGCCATCAAAGCGACATTTCGTAAAATCAGAATGAAAAAACCCAATATTCAAAAGGTGTCCATTTTGATAGCTTTGCGTTTGCGATAATTGGGCTATTGAAATTCCGTAACCGAAATCGCAATTCGAAATACCCGCCCCTCGGAAGCTTGCAAATTCAAGCGGCGAATAAAATTTAACATCATAAAATTGCTTATTGGAAAAATCAATTTGCCTAGACTCTGTATTGAAATTAAAACAAATTCCGAAGACGTCTTCACGCGCGAAGGTGCTTGTTTCCATAATTTGGTCAGGATTTAGCTTGCACGATTTGAAATAGACGGACACAATTTTCGCTTGCTTGAATGTTGACGCGGTAAAATCACCGTATGCGAGAGTCGCGCCACGAAGGTCCGCGTCGCTGAAGTCGTAAACGGGGACGCCTGAAACATCAACACCGACTGAAAAACCACGAATGACACAATTTCGCAGGTTTTTCGTCCGATAGGATTTCGTTGATTTCAGTTGCGCTTCTGTCAGATACATGTCGTGGGACACGGTGTCATCGGCATGAGTGCGTTTTACGTTGTTGATAAGTGCATTGTTGAAAATCGCGCCGTCAATTTTGCAGTCGCCAAAAATCATGCCCGCCATTACCGTGTTCACAAATGATGCGTTCCGCAAGTCGCACTGGTAAAAGCGCACGCCTGCTAGATCGCATCCGTCAAATACGGCGCCACGAAGATCTTGGCCGACAAATGTTGTGCCTTTTAACTGTGATCCACGGGCATCCATGCCGGGACCTACGGGAAGATCGCGTGCCCACGGCCCAAATTGCACACTAGCACCGGCAAGATCCCCAAAGGTACGAATTGGAAGAACCACGAACAAGAGGGTAAAGACAAGAATGGTGGAGACAGTGTGATTTTGCATCGCACGAACGCCTTTGTACAATGTGATATCAAAAGTTGTGTATTCCGAGGTCTCGCTACGATTTGCCTAGGGGAAGAACTGTCAGGTTCACCCAAAAGGTCAGGTTCAGCAGTGGCAACATGAATCAATGGTTCATTTCGGTGTGATGTCCATATTGGAAAACACTACGCCACTTCCCCAATGCGTCTGAACGTCCAGTTTTGAAAATGCAGACAGCTGCAAATCGTCGTCTTGATATGATGCTGTGTTGCGACGGTCTACGTACACGCGTAGTTGCCACTTTCCATTGATTGATGCAACGTCAATCTTCATGTGTCCGTTCATGTGATCCCCATTGTTTTCCAGGGTGTCAAGATAGTCGCTTTGATTTGCTGGATTCATAGGTGCGTTCGGGTTATCTGCCATCTTTGCGTATTCACCATTGTACACGACCCCGCTCATTAATTGACTTAAGTTCTCTGGCTCGTAAGGAGCTATGCTTACGCTACCGTCGGGCAGTATCCCACCTCCTTGGTTTGGGTCGAATTGAGCGATTCCACCAGCGAGTCCGACCATGGATGACGTATCAAAAATTGCGATTTCTTTTCCACCGAATTTAATGCCACTGTTCCCGACGAAACTGAGCTTTTCGCGTAGCGTTGGTGGGTTCGTGCTGCCATCGTAGGCACCAGCTTGCACGTAACCCCACTTCGTGCTGTTACGTGACACCTCAAAAGAATAGTCAAACTCCATTGTAAATCCAGAGCCATAAGAACCGGTGGTCGTCGAATCCACTCCGCTACTATCACCTGATCGAGCTGTGAATCCCGGCTCGCCATTAAAAACAGTGTCCGGATGGATCGTTTCAATGGTACCCTTGTTGCCTGGAGAGGTTATGTAATCAGCAAGAGCATTGCTAATGTACCATTCCGGCGCGAGAGCCAGCCCTTTCCATTGATCCGTCGGAAGCAGCTGCCATTGGGGATTGTCCTGTGTGGTGAAAGGCCAAATCATTTTTTCGACGCTGATTTTTACAGTGTCGCGGCTAATGACACCCACGCCGCCAGTATTCTCCTTAACCAATCGCCAATAAATTTTGTGGCTGCCTAGACCGGTGCCTTCGACGTAAACGTGATTGGGTATGTCAGTGCCCAGAGTGCCGCTGGACCAATAATACCAGGCGTCATTTCCAACTTCAATCGGTATCGGATTTCCGTTTGCGTCAGTTCCGTTGTTATCAGGCTTCGTAGCTGGATCGGTGAACAGCGATTGTTTCTGAGCGTCGGCATAAAGTCTCAGACCACCCTTTTCATAGCCAAGCCAAAGTTCATAGCCGTCAGGAATTGCGCCCTCGAAACCAAGAATCACCTTGGACAAGTCATTGTCGTCTTCCGTAAATTTTACAGCGGTGTCGGTTCGGTCGGACTTGCCGTTGGTGTTATCGTCATCCTCGTTAATGAATATTCGCTTACCAAGGTGACTCGTGCCGTCCTCAACGCGGTCTTCGGACTCAGTGCGATCGATGTCCTTGTCATTATCGCTATCAACATCGACATCGACCGATGGCAACGTCGTGAGTACGGAAGTTTGATACTGTTGTGCGAGGGGATGTTTTTCCAGTGGTTTGCTGAAGTCGGGTTTTCCTGGATGCATCCAGTCGCAGCCAGCCGGGTAGTCCTCGAATTTTAATTCCTCCCCGCCGCCACAGCCGCAACTCGCACCAAACTCATACTCGGTCTCGATAGCGTCGTGCGGGTGGAGGGCGACGATAAAATTGTCACCAAAGCGGGGGCTGTTGATTTTGTAATAACCGGTCTTCACTGTGTCAGTGGGCTTGAACTCCAGCTTCTGAGTGAAGACGGGAGTCAACGATGCCTGATTGTCGCGTACCGCATTGGCGGTCGTGGCCGTTGGAGGTGTTGTGGGGACGTTGGCGACCGTGTTGATCGGGTCGTACCAGGCCAAGTGCAGGTCGCCATTCATTCCGGCGGGGATCGCGGGCGTGATCGTCGCAACCGCACCCACGTTATCGTACGTGACCGCACCGCTCGCACTCGGGTAGGCCGCCCAACCGGGATGGCCGCTCGTGGGGCCACTGAGTTCGGCAAGCGCCAGATCGACATTCTGCACGGGATCGCTGTGATTGGGCACGCTCGCCGTGGTCGGTGAGGTGACCGGATGCCACTCCAGACTACTGACGGCGTGCGAGGAGATTCGCGGTGCGTTGTTGGTCGACGCGCCGGGTTTCAAATTGGCGGTGGCCCCGATGCTCAGCAACGCATTACTGTCGGTCGAGCCAAAGGAAACACGTGGGGTGATTGCCGTTTCGCCGACGGCACCGGGGCTGCCGTACGCCCAGGGATCCCAACTGGCGTGATTGACCGACGAGCACCAGGTCGCTTCCGCAAAATAGCTCGTGCCGCTCTTCCAATCGCTTTCCAGCACGCGATCCACTGCGGCGGCGGGCGATATCTGCGGTCTCCAGCGGTGCTGGTCCGATGTCCACAGCACATTCCAGTCAGGTCCGGTATCCTCCGGCGCGTCGAAATCCATCTCGCCCCACGCGCGTTCCTGGACATCATATCCTTTGATCTCAACGGTGTAGACGGTGATCGTCCACGTGTCTCGCAAATTTTCGTTATCACCCGCGCTGACTACCAGGGTCGCGATGTCCGGGCCCGAAGTGGCGGAGACACTCAGGGTATGACCGCTGACATTGGCGGCGACGACTCCGTAATTATTGTTACTGTCGAGGGCGTAGCTGAGCGAATTGGAAGATTGTTGGTCGTCACTGAAGAACTGCGACAGGTCCACTGTCGCGGTGTCGTCACCGTCACCTTCATAGTCGTGAAAATCCAGGAAGATTTCCGCCAACTCACAGCCACCACCGCACTGCGTGCCGATGACGTACGGGGCGGTGTTTTGACATCCGCAACCACACCCACATCCGCACCCACAGCCACAACCACAACCGCACGAAGCAGCGCCAAAAAGCAGTTCCGAATTGCTGGGACTACCCACTGCGGCGATCTCGTCGCTTGCGCCGGAGGAACTGGCTGCCGCGGGCACATCATCGGAGATTGTCAGCGTGGCGCCACCCGCGCCCCCACCGCCACCACCCGACGCAGTTCGTGGTGAGGCAGACTGCGTCGGCGCGCCCGATGCGCCGAAGCTGACCGGTGTGCCGCCAACGACTGCGCTACTCAAACTACCACTGCCACCTCCGGCACCACCTCCGCCTGCGCCCGAAAAAACTCCACCCGACGCGCCCGCTGGTCGCTCCGCTGGCGTCCCCTGATCATCCATTGCGGAGGATCCGCTAAAAATTGGCTGTTGATCCGAGAGTAGACGCGGGGAGCTAGCGATGTCCGTAACCCCCGTTCCTCGACCGGCTGCACGTGGATCAGGTTGCAAAGCGTGATCGCCCAGGCCGGCGTCGCGCAGGGATGGCAGCACGTCGTCGGCTGCCGAGACTTGTGGGTGCAGATTGGGTCTGCTGGCGGGAGTTGGCGTCACCGATTTTGCCGGGCGAGAATCGATCGAACTTTCTTCAGCGGCCCGATCTTCCTTGGCTACTGAACCACTGCCCAGCATTGAATCGCGATTGCCCGTGGCGAATACGTCCGCCATCAACATGCCCCATGCCAGACCCAACATCGACGAACTGGCCTGCACGCGCCGCTCCAGAGGTTCGACATGCAATCTCGCCCGCGTGTCGGCAAGATGCCGGTGCAATTTCGCTCGCGAGGGACCACTACGAGATCTTGCTCGTTTGGTTGTTGATCGTGCCCGGCTCATCGCAGTGTCTCATCCCAAAACGAATCCAACGAAGATTCTGTTTGTTCAAATTATGACGACTGGCGCGACGTGTCAAGAAAAAAATTCGACGTTTTTCTCAAGCACGAGTTACCTCGTGAGGAGCTTCAAAGCAGTCCTTTCGTTCGTTAAGCGGTCACCGTTGGGGTACGCTTTCTTCTTTCGCAATTCGATCACGGATCATTGTCGAGGCATGGTCAATTGCGTTGCGTATCCTGCCGTCAACCCATTTATTGAGTTCTGGGCGTTGCTCGTCAGAGGCGGCAGCCTGCGATCGCCATGACAGCTGGATAACGCACAGTGTGTTTGGAGTCATAGAGCATGGTGACAAAAATCGGCAAGTTATGCTTGCTGCCGATGCAGCAAGAGCGCCCACCGCTATTTCTCGTGTTTGCCAGGCAGACGTACGCGAGTATGGCGTAACGGGAGGAACTGCGGCCTAGTAGGTCCGGTCTGCTCCTCTGAGTATCTCCAATGTTTTTCGCCTCAGCAAATAGAATACACCGACCGCTCTGCCGGTCGGTCTCGGTCGATGTGCGCTTCGCACGAGACGTCTGCGGTCCCAACGTCCGACGCCCTGCAGCTCAGACGGGCGGAGCCGTCTGGCTACAATGGCTTCGTACCGATTGACTCACCCCAGTTCACACGCTGCGGTCTTCGGGCAGATACAGCATCGCGTTGCAGTTTGGGCAATAGGTGAGCTGCGAAAGCATGACTTGATTGGCAACCTGAGTTGTGAGGGTTTGATAGCAGCCACCACAGGACTCATTTTCGATCGGTGCGAGAGCTTCTTCGCCGCGTGCTGCAATCAAACGTTTGTAATCCGCCTTCACGGCAACCGGGATCAGTGTCTCGGCTTCTTCGAGTTGCACTTCGACACGGTCGAGATCGATAGCTACTCGCTTTTGACGTTCTTCGATTTCACCAATCCGTTTTGCTGCGTCGGCCTGCGTCTCAGCTAGCTTGTCTTTCGTTTGTGCGAGTTGCGATTCGAGCGTGTCGATGCGTTCCAGGATTTCAAAAATTTCGTCATTCTGAACACTGTTGGCTTGCTCGTCGGCCGCGATCTGTTCTTTGAGCAGCGTGAACTCTTTGTTGGTGGCCGCCTCGTTGAGTCGCCGCTGGAGTTGACCCACGTGCGCTTCGCGAGTTTGCAATTGCAAATGTTTCTCGTCGGAAACCACCTTGGCTTTTTTCAAAACTGCGAGTGCGTCATCGACAGCAGCACTGGCGGCATCGATCGAAGCTTGGACGGCTTTGAGTTGTAACGGGCCGCGTCGAGCCTGGCTCTGCAGATCCGACCGCTGTTGGTGGATGCGGTGCAATCGACGGAGCAGCTGGGCACTGATCTCGGTGGGTTTCGGACTGGCCATGTAACTTCAGTTCGGGGGATAAAAATTCTGCGTGGCGGCGGACGCCAGGTCAGTCGGCTTTTTCGGGTACTTTTTCAAGGATATCCAACAGCACTGCGTCCGGCTCGACACCCTCTGCTTGCGCTTCAAAATTCAACAGCACCCGGTGCCGCATCGCGGGGAGGAACACGCGCCGCAAATCTTCGAAGGACACGTTGAACCGGCCATCGAGCAAGGCGCGAACCTTGGCAGTCAGCGCCAGTGTTTGCGCCCCTCGCGGGCTGCTACCCCAACGTACGTATTCGTTGGTGATCGGAACGCTGTGAGCACCCTGCGGGTGCGTCGCCATCGTCAAACGCACCAGGTAGTCTTGAACATGTGGTGCCAGGATGACATCTCGGACGAGTTTCTGCCACCGTATGATCTCCTCACCGTCCATCACCTTCTCGATCACGGGCTGTTCCCCACGAGTCGTGCGGTCGACGATCGTGCCGAGCTCTTCGCGGGATGAGTAACCGACGACGAGTTTGAACAGGAACCGGTCCATCTGTGCTTCGGGCAGCGGATACGTGCCTTCCTGCTCAATCGGGTTTTGCGTGGCCAAGACGAAAAACGGCTGCGATAATTCGAACCTCGTCCCCGCCGCCGTCACGGTGCCTTCCTGCATCGTCTCGAGCATCGCAGACTGCGTTTTGGGTGTGGCCCGGTTGATCTCATCAGCGAGTAGAATTTGCGTGAACACGGGACCACGCTGAAACTCAAATTTTCGCCGACCACTCTCCTCCTCAACGATCATATTCGTGCCCAAAATGTCGGCGGGCATCAGATCGGGAGTGAACTGAATCCGGCTGAACTGCAAATCGAGCACGTCGGCAAGCGTCCGCACGAGCATCGTTTTGCCCAGTCCCGGAACGCCTTCGAGCAAACAGTGGCCGCGGCACAGCATCGCAGTCAACACCCCGTCAACGATCTCGGTGTGTCCGACAATCACTCGACCGATCATGTCACGCACGGCGGTGTAGCGGGTGCGAAATTGCTCAGCGTCCGCCTGCATGGTTTCAACGGTCGACATGAATAAACGCTCGGGGAGAATGAGAACCGAATTGAAAAAGAAGGCGAGGGGCGCAGGATTCTAGCACATTTAGTAGTGTGGCGGCTTTTCGTCGCCAGACTCGCTGCTGCCGCTGAGGTTGCTTTTAAGATCCTTGATCTGGTCCACCATCCGCTGGAGCAATCGCTCACGGGATTGAGCGGCGAGTGAAAGCCCGGTCACCACTTCGTTGAGCTGCTCGCAAGCCCGCTGCGTATGGGCGAGTTGAATCTCGAGATCGGTGAGACGTTGTTCAATCGCGTCAGGCATGGTGGGTGGCAATAAGGAAACTGAGACTTCGATAGCGAGTTATGTGACGTCACCCTCCGCAAACGACGTTCGGGGAGGGTGATGGCTGATAAACGGAAAACACGGCGATCGGTTACTGCTTTGCTGGCGCGAAACCGCGTTTACGCAGCAATGCATCCGTGTCGACGTCGCGTCCGCGAAATTCTCGGTACGTTTTTGCTGGATCGACCGTGTTCCCGACGCTGAGGATGTGATCGCGTAGGTTCTGTGCCACGTCGGCATCGAAATATTCGCCATCGGCCTGCTCAAACATCTCGGCAGCGTCGGCTGTCAGTGCATCGCTCCATAGATAGCTGTAATAGCCTGCCGAGTAGGCGTCGCTGCTGAACAGGTGGCTGAAGTGGGGCAAGCGGTGACGCATCGGAAGTTCACCTGGCATATCGATCGCCGCCAGCTGTTCGGCTTCGAACTGACTGATATCAATATTCGCAGCGTCCGCTTCGTGCAGCTTCATGTCGAGGATCGCACAAGCGAGATACTCGGTGGTTTCGAATCCGCTGTTGAACTTGGATGATCGCTCAATTTTCTCGAGCAACTCGGCGGGCATCGGTTCGCCGGTCTCGTAATGGGTGGCAAATTTACTGAGTACTTCGGGCGTGGAGAGCCAGTGTTCGAGCAGTTGCGACGGGAATTCAACAAAGTCCCGGGCCACATTCGTACCGGACTGCGACGGGTATCGCACTTCGCTGGAAAGTCCGTGCAGAGCGTGTCCGAACTCATGAAACAAGGTTGTTGCATCGTCCCAGGAGATCAGAATCGGGCCGTCGCCCGACACAGCAATGAAGTTACTGTTGTTGGAGACAATCGGCGTTGTGACGGGAATGCTTTTGTCCGTGGACGCTAATCCCGTTCCGGACTGTTCGCGGTAGTCAGTCATCCAGGCGCCGCTGCGTTTTCCTTCGCGTGCGAACGGATCGAGATAAAACAGGCCAACGTGTTTTCCCTCGCGGGTGACTTCGTAAACGGTCACGTCAGGATGAAATGTTGGCAGACCCGAGACACGTTCGAAATGCAGTCCGAATAACTGCTCGGCGCAGTACATCATGGCCTCGCGCATTTTGTCGAGCTGTAAATAGGGTCGAACTTCGGCCATGTCGAGATCGTATTTTTCCTTGCGGACCTTCTCCGCATAGAAGCGATAATCCCACGGCTCGATCTTGATTGGCTGGGAGCCATTGGCCTTGGCTTCGGCGTCCGCGATCTGTTGCATATCGGCGACTTCATCGGCGACCCGTGCGATTGCGGGCTTCCAAACCTGCATCATCAACTCCATCGCGGCCTCGGGTTCAGCCGCCATTGTCGACTCCATCCGCCAATGAGCGTGGGTGGGATATCCGAGCAGCTTGGCGCGTTGGCTGCGGAGATGCAGAATCTCCCTGATGATGTTTTTGTTGTCAAATTCATCCCCGTTGTCACCGCGATAGTAATAGTTATGCCAAACCTGTTCGCGAAGACTTCGGTTTTCCGCATAAGTCAAAAACGGATCCATTGAGGACCGGGTGTTGGTGACCGCGTAGGCTGCTTTGCCGCCCTTTTCCTTCGCAGCATCCGCCATGGCGGCGATGGTGGAATCGGACAATCCCGCTAAATCGGCGGGCGACTCGATCCAAGTGACGTGGCGCTTTTCTTCTTCCAGCACGTTTTGATTAAAGTCGGTAAATAGTCGGGCCAGACGTGCGTTGATCTGCGAAAGTTTCGACTTGTCCCCATCGGAGAGCTTTGCGCCGCTGCGAATGAATTCCTTGTAGGTCTCATCGAGTAATCGACGGGCATCCGGTTTCAGCTCAACCGTTTTGCTATCGAACACGTCTTGATGAACAGATTCGATTCGCGCGAACAATTTTTTGTTTTGCGTGATGGCGTCGGCGTGCGCGGCGAGCTTGGGCGTGATCTCGCGCTCGAGGTCGGGGAGCGGGCCGAGGTTCAGGTTCGACGCATGCACATCGAATAAAGTTTCAAGCCGATCGAGCGACTGACCAGCCGTTTCGAGTGGCAAAAGGGTGTTTTCAAAAGTTGCCGTCTCGGGATTGTTAGCGATCTGATCAATGTCTTGTTCGGCGCGTTCAATTGCGACGTCGAACGCTTTGGAAAATTCATCAACACGAACCGAGCGAAACGGGGGAACACCGCCGTAGGGACCCGCCCATGGATCGAGCATTTCGGATGCTTTCGTCGTGTCGTTGGGTGTCGTAGTTTCGGCCACAGGGTGCTCCGGTGTTGACGGTGGATCTGCGAGGCAGTGGGAATCGCCCAATGCGAGTGTCACGGCGACCAGGCTGAGCAAGCGAAACAGTTTCAATGTCATTTCACGAATCCGCGAGTTTTCAAGAGGTCGATCACCGCATCGGCGCAGGCACCGACCGACGAATCGGATGGGTCCACGACGAGATCAGGTGAAGTGGGTGGTTCATATTCCGCCGTGACGCCTGGGAAGTTCAACAGCTCGCCAGCATCGGCTTTGGCGTATTGCCCCTTCGTATCTTGCTCACGACACACGGCCAGCGGTGTGGCGACATGGACGACGAGGTAGCGAGCTTCGCCGATCAGCTTGCCAACTTTTTGACGAACGTCTTCGGCCGGGGCTACCATTGACGCCATGCAAATCAACCCCGCATCGTTGAGTGCGTGAGCGAGGTGACTACCACGACGAAGGTTTTCGCTGCGGTCTTCGGCCGTGTAGCCGAGATCGCGGCTAAGCCCGCGACGAATTTGTTCCCCATCGATCACCGCAACCGCACGGCCGCGGTCGAAAAGTCTTCTCTCGACGGCTTTGGCGATGGATGTCTTGCCACTGCCCGTCAGTCCTGTCAGCAAGACCGTCACGGGTTTTTGACCGAATCGAGCGGATCGTTCGTCAGGTGAAACTGTCGAGACTTCTCCCTCGGTATCTGCGGCTGCTTCGATATCATCGTCCCACACCGACCGCGATTTCCCCGTCGCCCCACGATCCAAAATCATGCCCGCCGCAACGGTCGCGTTGGTGATCCGGTCGATCAAGATGAACGCGCCTGTGGAGCGGTTGCGTCGATAGGGATCGAACTGAATCGGTGCGGAGAGTTCGATCGCAACCCGTCCGATCTCATTGAGTTCGAGCGTCGGCGCAGGAGTGCGGTGCAGCGTGTTCACATCGACTTGGTATTTCAGCGTCTGCACGTTGCCCGGCAGTGTGCGGGTTGTGTGTTTGACGAGATAAGTCTTGCCTGGGACCATCGCTTCTTCGCCCATCCACACGAGCATCGCTTCGACATTGGAATCGCTGCGGGGTAAATTTCCGCTACGCACGATCATGTCACCGCGGCTGGCGTCAATCTCATCTTCAAACGTCAGGGTGATTGACATCGGTGCGAAGGCTTCGTCAATGTTGCCCTCATAGGTCACGATTTGTTTGATCTTGGATTTCTGCCGACTCGGCAGCACCATGATCTCATCACCGGCACGAACGATGCCCGAGGCAATCGTGCCGCAGAACCCGCGGAAATTGAGGTTCGGTCGATTGACATATTGGACGGGCAAGCGGAAGTCTTGCAGGTTGCGATCCGAGCCGATGTTGACGGTTTCGAGGAAATTCATCAGAGTCGAACCGTTGTACCACGGCGATGAGGGACTACGATCGACCACGTTATCGCCATTGAGGGCGCTGATCGGAATGAAGTTCAAGTCGGGTAAATCGAGACGAGCTGCAAAGGTGCGATACTCAGCGCAAATTTCTTCAAAGCGAGCTTCGCTGAAGTCGACCAAATCCATTTTGTTGATGGCAACGACAACGTGGCGAATGCCGAGAAGTGACACGATGAACGAGTGGCGGCGCGTTTGAGTGAGCACACCATGACGCGCATCGATCAGGATAATCGCCAGGTCAGCGGTGCTCGCCCCTGTCGCCATATTGCGAGTGTACTGCTCGTGGCCGGGCGTGTCGGCGATAATGAATTTGCGTTTGGCGGTGCTGAAATAGCGGTAGGCCACGTCGATCGTGATGCCTTGCTCACGTTCTTCTTTCAGCCCGTCCATAAACAACGCGGGGTCAAAGCCGCCCGCATTGGATCCTTGACGAACAGAATCGTTTTGGACTTTCGCCAGTTCGTCTTCGTAGACCAGTTTCGAATCGTAGAGCAGGCGTCCGATGAGCGTACTCTTGCCATCATCGACACTACCGCAGGTGATGAAACGCAGCAGTTGTTTCTGCTCGTGCTGTTTCAGGTAAGCGTCGATGTCAGTCGCGATGAGATCAGATTGATGTGACATTCTTAAAGCTACTAGCGATTTGCTTCTAGCTGCTAGCTAAAAACGAGTTGGTGATGATTTGGTTTTCAGCTACTAGCCACTCGCTACTAGCTTCATGATATTGAGAGGTCGAAGGCACCCACGGCTGTTAGCTAGCAGCTAGCTGCAGCGGCGAAGCCGCTAAAAATAGCCGCGTTCTTTTTTCTTCTGCATGCCGACGCCGCCTTCGTCTTGGTCGATCACGCGGCCTTGTCGTTCGCTCGTGCGGGTCAACAGCATTTCTTGAATGACCTCGGGAAGCGTGGTCGCTTCGCTTTCGACGGCACCTGAGAGTGGATAGCAGCCGAGTGTGCGGAAACGCACCATTTTCGTCTCTTCGACTTCACCGGGCAGCAGCGGCATCCGCTCGTCGTCGCGCATCAGCAGCACGCCATCGCGGCGGACAACTCGGCGAGGAGCGGAAAGATACAGTGGAACGATCGGGATGTTTTCGAGGTGGATATACTGCCACACATCCAGTTCGGTCCAGTTGCTCATTGGAAACACGCGAATCGACTCACCCTTGTTGACGCGTCCGTTGTAGAGATTCCACAACTCAGGCCGTTGGTTTTTGGGATCCCAGCGATGCGACTTGTCGCGGAAACTGAAGACCCGCTCCTTGGCCCGGCTTTTTTCTTCGTCACGGCGAGCACCACCAAAGGCGGCATCGAATTGGTATTTGTTGAGGGCCGCTTTAAGTGCGTCCGTTTTCATCAATTCGGTGTGCCGCTCGCTGTCGACCCATGGATAGATGTTGAGCTTGAGCGCCTCGGTATTGGTGTGGACAAGCACATCCAATCCCAGCTCGCCGCGAACATAGTTCTCGCGGTGCTCGATCATTTCTTTGAACTTGTACGTCGTGTCAACGTGCAGCAGCGGAAACGGCAGTTTCCCCGGATGAAATGCCTTCAACGCCAATCGCAGCAAGACGGCGGAGTCCTTGCCGATCGAGTAGAGCATCACGGGTTTATCGAACTCGGCGACCACCTCGCGGAAAATCTGGATGCTCTCGGCCTCGAGCTGTCTCAGGTGAGTGAGGCTGTAGTCTGACATGGGAACCGTGGAACGAGTGCGTTGAGGAAAATGATAGATTTACGGGTGTCTCAGTGGGCAAGTATAGATGTCCGCCAAGAATTCAACAGGCCTGCTAATTGGCGACGTTCCTATGCAAAACGGCCCTTGCGTGACAATTGCAGAACGACACCTTGGCTTTCGGAGTCAGCGTCGCCTGCCCTCTCGTCGAGCGTGGACTTGACGAGTTCGCCCGATTCCGCAGGCCCACCATCGAGAGCGGGCGGGCCGAGCGGGTAACTCGCGACGACACGCAAATCGACGTTTTTCAGTACGCCATGATGCCTGGCTTCACCGCGTTCTTCCACCCATCTCGGACCTTTGACAAGTAGCAGGCGGTCGAAACTGCTCCAATGAGGCTCGACCCAGCGGCAAAACTTCAGCAGGCTGCCGACGGCTCGACTCACAATCGTGGTAAAACGGAAGTCTTCGAGTAGTTGCTCCCCCCGAGCCGCATACACGGGCACTGGCAGATTCAGCTCGGTCACGATTTCATCGAGTACCTTGGCGCGTTTGCCCACCGATTCGGCGAGAGAAACCTCCACATCGGGACGAAGGATCGCCAGCGGGATTCCCGGCACGCCATTGCCGCTGCCCAAATCGAGCACCACTTCATCGGGCTGAATCAAATGGGCGAGTTGCAGGCAATCCCGCAGATCGCGACCGACGAACAGGTCCCAGCTCGTGTGGCGGGTCAGATTTAGGTGTTCGTTGTGTCGCCACATTAGCTCCGCATATTGGCGCAACGAATCCGCGAGCGGTGCATCGAACTCCATTCCATGTCGCAGCAGAGCAGCCTCGAAACTGTCGTCGGGGTCCCTGTTTTCAGTATTCTCGTTCATGCTCGCAGGTGATACCAAGCCGCAGGGTGGTCGAACAGGGCAGGACGAAAATCTTCGAGAATCCGTGTGGATTTGGCTGGCCCGGCCGCCGAACACTGCCGATGGGTAAGATTCCTAGCAAGATCGGAAAGCACGCACGGTCGAGTTGCAAAATCGCTCATCCGAAGGGCGCAGCCACAGCGGCGATGGAGATTGATGTCCGCCACCCGAGCTAACGGCAACGCAAGCCGGTGATAGTGGTCGATTCTATCACCTTTTGCGAACCTGGGCGGCGGTTCGCTGGTCGTGCGGGCAGCGGATGTGAACGGGTTGGGGAAAATTTTTTGTTTGTCGGAGGTTTTTTTGCTTCCATTCCGTCTTGTTCCGAATCAGCGGATCGGTACACTCTGCCTTCCCTGGTCGGCAACAGCGACCAGCTAGGTCGGCAATATCGGCCCGCCTGGTCGAGAATATCGGCCAACGTAGCTCAGTTGGCAGAGCAGCTGATTTGTAATCAGCCGGTCGTGGGTTCGAATCCCTCCGTTGGCTTTTAAATGGAGTCGCTTGTCGTCAAGCGGAGTCGATTCATTCCGGAGCAGTGTTCCTGGAAACGGCAGAAATTGCGGATGACCGCTTAAACAGATTGGAAAACATCGTTAGGATGTGCGTTTACCAGCGACAGTCGGCTGGCCGAAGCGATGACAGACGAACGACTGAAGTGATTTTTTGGGGGTTTGCCCGAGTGGTTAAAGGGGGCGGACTGTAAATCCGCTGGCTATGCCTACACAGGTTCGAATCCTGTAGCCCCCATTGAAGCAGAGCTATTAGCGACGAGCTGCTAGCCTCTAGCTTGGTGCCCGGATGATCCGTCCGTGCGGCATCGCAATAGCTAGTAGCGAGCAGGAACAGGTGGTGGCTTTTTCGTGCGGGTGTAGCTCAATGGTAGAGCAGCAGCCTTCCAAGCTGAATACGAGGGTTCGATTCCCTTCACCCGCTTTTTAAGAGTGCTATTAGTCTTTGGCTTGCAGCTTCTAGCTTTTCGCCATTCGTGGGTTTCACGGATGTCGGGCTAGTAGCTCATCGCTGGCGGCTAGCAGCTTTGTTGGCTGCTGTAGCTCAGGGGTAGAGCGCCTCCTTGGTAAGGATGAGGTCATGGGTTCAAATCCCATCAGCAGCTTTCGGGGTGTCCGGAGGGTCGGCCTTTTTACGTGTGAAGAACATGTGGCTGGCCCAACCAGATACGGGACTCCCAAACAATTCCGTTTCGTTTCGATTTTTCAAAGTCGAATGCGATCGGCACGGCCGAGTCGTTAGCGGTCCACCGTGGGTGTGAACACGGTCGCGAGCGACAAGGGCTTTCGCAGAGCGTATCTCAGTGAAAGTAGTGGTGCAGATTGCAATTGTAGGTGAAATTAGCATGGCTAAGGATAAATTTAACCGGACCAAGCCCCACGTGAACGTCGGGACCATCGGCCACATTGACCACGGTAAAACGACCACGACGGGTGCGATTCTGGCTGTTCAAGCCGCCAAGGGCCTCGCGAAGGCCAAGGGCTACTCCGATATCGCCAAGGGCGGTACCGTCCGTGACGCAACCAAGACGGTGACCATCGCCGTGGCTCACGTGGAATACGAGACGGAAAATCGGCACTACGCCCACATTGACTGCCCCGGCCACGCTGACTTCGTCAAGAACATGATCACCGGTGCCGCCCAGATGGACGGTGCGATCCTGGTTGTGTCGGCTGCCGACGGTCCGATGCCGCAAACCAAAGAGCACGTGCTGTTGGCTCGCCAGGTCGGTGTGCCTTACATCGTTGTGTATCTGAATAAGTGCGACCTCGTCGACGACGAAGAGTTGCTGGAATTGGTCGAGCTCGAAGTTCGCGAATTGCTCAGCAAGTACGACTTCCCCGGCGATGACGTGCCTGTCATCAAGGGCAGTTCGCTGCCTGCGTACAACAACCCCTCCGACCCAGAAGCTAGCAAGTGCATCATCGGAACTGATGGATGCACTCGACGACTACATCCCTGAGCCAACTCGTGAAGACGACAAGCCGTTCCTGATGGCGATCGAAGACGTGTTCTCGATCGAAGGCCGCGGAACGGTTGCGACGGGTCGGATCGAGCGTGGCGTGGTCAAGGTCGGTGAAGAAGTCGAAATCGTCGGTCTCTCGGATACTCCCGTCAAAACCACCTGCACCGGCGTCGAAATGTTCCGCAAGGAAATGACCGAAGGCCGCTCGGGCGATAACGTCGGTTGCCTGCTCCGTGGTGTGAAGCGTGAAGACATTCAGCGCGGTCAAGTTTTGGCCAAGCCAAAGAGCATCAACCCGCACACCAAGTTCGAAGCCGAGGTGTACTGCCTCAGCAAAGATGAAGGTGGCCGCCATACGCCTTTCTTCAGCGGTTATCGTCCCCAGTTCTACTTCCGCACGACGGACGTCACCGGTACCGCTAACCTGGTCGGTGCCGAAATGTGCATGCCTGGCGATAACGTCAAGGTCGAAGTCGAGCTGCACAAGCCAATCGCAATGGATGACGGTGTGCGTTTCGCTATCCGCGAAGGCGGCCGCACCGTTGGTTCGGGCGTCGTGACCAAAATCCTTAGCTAGTTCATTGCAACAAGCCGCCTTGGTATTTAGCTGAGAGCGGATTGTCGCTACAATCGCATTGCCGAGCCTTGGATGGTGAGCCATTCACCTTCCAAGGCTTCGGTGATTCAGGGGCGTAGCTCAATTGGCAGAGCACTGGTTTCCAAAACCAGCGGTTGTGAGTTCGACTCTCGCCGCCCCTGCTTTCATCCAGAGAGCCTATCCGAAAAGGGGTCTGACCCTTTGGAGGCAAATCATTTTACATGGTTTTTACCGCCTTGCCGCAGAGGGTCAGACCCCTTTTCGGATGGGCTCAGAAACAATTCCTGCCGAAATCATTGGCTGTGAAGGACCTAAAGGAATGTCAAAAGAGATCACCCAATCAGGCGCCGCCATGACCCCATTGGTCAGTGAGCTGTTCCACGGGAACGTGTACAAGCCGAACCAGGGCCGGTTGGTTCGTCAGCTCACCGCAGTGGCGGTTTTTGTCATTGTCGGTATGGGGTGTTGGCGTCTCTACGGATTCCTGCCGACGGTCATGGAGAACGTTGTAGCCGCACGTTCGATTGCAGGCGTGTTGTTAGCAGTGGGGCTTTGGTTTGGCTTTCGTGTCGTTAACTGGCCGCGATTCGCAGACTTTTTGATCGCCGTCGAAGCGGAAATGAACAAGGTCACCTGGCCCAGTAAGGATGAACTGAAACGGGCAGCCGTCGTGGTGATTTTCACGATCTTTTTTCTCGCCATCACGCTGTTTTTGTTTGATGTCGTCTGGCAATTTATCTTCAGCTCCCTCGGAGTCACTTCGTGAGCGAAAACGAAACTACGGAAAACGAACTCGTTGATCACGAAGAGTCTGGTGGCGTCGAAGAGAGTGAATCTGCGGCGACCGCACCGAATGCGCCATCGCTTCCGCCTGTAGCACCGGTCGATCCCAAGGCACCGCCGAAGCCGGAGGTGACCGATGAGTCGCCGATGGATTGGTACATCCTCAAGGTCGCGTTCAACCGCGAAGACTCGATCGCGGATGCGCTTCGCAAGAAGGTCAAGATGGAAGGGATGGAAGAGTTCTTTGGTGAGATCGTCGTTCCCACTGAGGACGTTGCCACTTTCACTCGAGACGGCAAGCGCCGCGTGACCAAACGAAAGTTGTTGCCCGGCTACATTATGGTCTACATGTCGATTAACGACGATACCTGGTTTCTCGTCCGAGAAACTGGCGGGATCAGTGACTTCACCGGATCGGCAGGTAAACCCCAGCCGATGGAGCCCGAGGACGTCGAACGATTCGTCAACCGGCCGCTGGTGGACGACGAAGACGATACCCCGATCAAGACCGCGATTCCCTTCAAAGTTGGCGATCGAATCCGTGTCAAGGAAGGCAACTTTGAGAACCAGGAAGGTGAAGTCGACGTGGTCGACGAAGCCAACGGCCGCGTGACGGTGATTATCAATATCTTCGGCCGCAGTGTGCCGATGGAGCTCGATCACTGGCAAGTCGAACCGCTTTAGAAAAACCAATAGCTGTTTGCTGCTAGCTTTTAGCGTGATTAAACAGCCGAATGTTACTGTATTTCAAATTTCCTGACCCTTGATTGCGCAAGCTCCGCAGCGAACCGCTGCGATCATCTCAGCAAACCGCATATCGCAAACAGCTAATAGCTACTTTCATGGCAAAACAAGTCACCGGCCAAGCCAAATTCCAAGTCCCTGGCGGACAAGCTACCCCTGCGCCTCCCGTCGGTACGTCGTTGGGTAAATACGGCGTGAACCTGGGCCAGTTCGTCCAGCAGTTCAACGATCGAACGAAGGAGTACAACGGCACGCCCATTCCTGTCGTCGTGACCATTTACAACGATCGCAGTTTTGACTTCATCACCAAGAGCCCTCCCGCAGCGTCGATGCTCAAGGCAGCCGCCGGTATCGCGAAAGGAAGTGGCGTTCCGAATAAAGATAAAGTTGGCAAGGTGACCGCGGCCCAGTGCGAAGAGATCGCCCAAAAGAAAATGGAAGATCTCAACGCCCGCAGCGTCGAGCAAGCGGCGATGATGATCCAAGGCACCGCCCGCAGCATGGGTATCGTCGTCGAAGGCTAGTGGTGGGCAGTAGTAGTGGGTCTTGTGAAAGATCCTCACTCAGCGGGGTTTTTTGCAAGACCCACGACGCTAAAATTCAATGCATTGAATGCTCCCCGGGCCCCCTTTCCTATTCGCGGTATTGTGTTCCATTCGTAAAGACGTGAAAGTTCACGCCTTGTCAGAATCGTTGTCGGCAGATCATACTCCCGGCCCAATTTGGCAAATTTTCAACTCCTCCACTCTCTACCCACGCCCGCATTTCGATGGCAAAAAGCAAGAAGAAAGCCGAGACCGTGTTTCTGGTCTGCGAAGAAACCGGCCATTACAACTACACCATCCAGCGCAAGCCTGGCGGTGAAAAGCTGCGGTTGAAAAAGTACAACCCGCACGTCCGTAAACACACCTGGCATCTCGAAAAGAAAAAGTAGGCTGGCTGGATGAAGCGGCAATGGCGGATCACCCCGCACGACGCGCCACTGGTCGAGCAGCTGATTCGCACCTCGGGACTCGCTCCCGTCGTCGCTCAATTACTTGTCAGTCGTGGCGTGTACTCGTCCGACGATGCCACTGCCTTTCTGGAAACGAAGCTGACCAACCTGCGAGATCCGCAGGACTTGCCGGGGATTCCCGCTGCAACGGCTCTGTTGCTCGCTGGCATGGAAGCAAAAACGCCGATCGTCATCTATGGCGATTACGATGCCGATGGCATGACGGCCGCTGCGATTATGGTCAATACCCTGCGTCTACTCGGTGCGGACGTAAGCTATTATGTGCCCAACCGCCTCGAAGAGGGCTATGGGCTCAATGAGGACGCGATTCGCAAGCTGCATACGCGTGGGAAAAAGATCATCGTCTCGGTTGATTGTGGTATCGCCAGCATTGAATGTGCGCGGCTGTGCCGTGAACTCGATCTGACCCTGATCGTCACCGACCATCATCAGATCGGCGACGAGCTTCCCGATGCCGCCGCCATCGTTCATCCTCGTTTACCCGGCACGACGTATCCGTTCGGCGAACTCTGTGGGGCCGGTGTCGCGTTCAAGCTTGCGTGGTCGTTGTGCCAAGCCAAGGCGGGCCAGAAGAAAGTCACGCCGCCCATGAAGCGGTTGCTGATGCAGTCACTCGCCCTCGCCGCCATCGGGACGATCGCCGACGTCGTGCCATTGATCGATGAGAATCGTGTCCTGGTCAATCACGGCCTCAAGACTCTGCAGACCGATCCTCTGCCGGGGCTGGCCGAGTTGATGAAACGAACGAAACTCGATCAAGTCTCCGAGCTGACAACCGAAAGCATCTCGTTCACGCTCGCTCCGCGGCTCAATGCTGCCGGTCGTCTCGGACAGGCCCAGCTTGGGATCGAGCTGATGACGATCGAGGCGGGGGAGCGAGCTGGGATGCTGGCTGAGTACATCGATGGACTCAATGGTACCCGCGACACGCTGCAGAGAAGCGTACAGATTGCTGCTCAGAAACAGATCAAGGAACAGTTCGATGGGGAAGCCGACGCGGCTCTCGTTCTCGGTGGCGTGGGCTGGCACGCAGGCGTGATCGGCGTTGTCGCAGGACGACTGGCCGAGCAATACGCGAAGCCCGTGATCATCCTGTCGCTCGATCAGGCCGGTAAGATTGACGCAGTCGGATCGGGACGGGTGGGTGGTACAGGAATCAATTTGTTTCTGGCTTTGAAGGAATGTGAGAACCGGCTCGTGAGGTTCGGTGGTCACCCCGCAGCAGGCGGCATCACGATCGCGGAATCGGAGATCGAAGCCTTTCGCGGCGACTTTTGTGAAGCCGTCGTGCGCCAGTGGGCTGAGCAGGAGATTGAACCTGCGATTCAGATCGACGCCGAAGCACCGTTGGGCCAGTTGAATCTGCATATCATGAGCCAGATTGAAACGATGGCCCCGTTCGGTGCGGGTAACCCAAGGCCTGTCCTGATGGGACGCGGCGTCGAGCTAGCCGAACCCGCGAAGAAGATGGGCAAAAGCGAACGGCACTTGTCCGTGCGACTGAAACACGGTGACAAGGTGATTCGAGGCGTGGCGTTTGGCGCCGCCGATTGGTGCGATCCGCTCAACGAGTGCTCCGGCCCCATCGAAATTGCCTACCGCCCTGTAATCAACGAGTTCCGCGGCTATAAGAGCGTGGAAATCCACCTGGTCGACTGGCGTGAGCAAGCCACATCGATGGTGTGAAGGAGCTTCTGACCGCCAAAGCCATTCATGGCGGTTTCAAGATTTTCGCTCGGCGCTCGGAATATCAATTTCGTTAGTGACGTTAAATCTACGGACAGTCATAGCCCGGAGGGCGACAGATGAATTGCCGATGGCGTAAGCCACCGTAGTTCCGGAATTCAGGCTGGCGTTCGCGAAGTTCTGTATTCGAAGCCGGTCAGTTAATCGAAATCGATCGCCAACACTTCTCCTTCGGTCGCTGACATCGTCCGCCGACAGTACAGCGTTCCGTCGGCCAGCGCGGGCAGCGATCGATAGATACCCTCAGGCAATTTGGCCTCGGCCAGACTGCGAAATTCTTTCGGGTCGGCAGCAAATAGTACGAGCCGACCGCTGACCGTCTGGGCCAGCACCCGATCGTCGACGCCGATCACGTGGGCGGTTCCAAAACCGGGCTCCGACCAAGTCACTTCGCCATCAGACCACCGCGCGCATAAAAGCTCGCCGGTGCCGTAGTCTTCGCGCCCGGTGATCGCGTAGAGATACTCACCTTCTCGCACCGGGGTCGCGTAGTGGCTACTGATTGCCTCGCGTTCACTCCATAGATCGCGCGGAGGAACAACCGACATATCGAGCATCCGGCAGCCCACGCCATAGGCGGCCGTCACAAACAATTGCTCTCGATCAACCAGCGGGGTCGCCGCATTCACAGTGGGACCGCGTTTGCCAAACTCGAATTCAGACAAGACTTTGCCAGTCGCTGGATCGAGCATCACAGTTTTCAGTCGCAATACTGCGACCACGCGAGTCTGACCTTCAATTTCAATCGTGACTGGTGAGGCGTAAGCGGCTTCCTGATCGACGGCGGTCCACAGCGTTTTGCCGCTGCGAATATCGACCGCGACGACGCCCGCATGTTTCTCGCCGCCCACCGGCACGATCAAACGATTTTCAACCACGAGCGGCGATCCACCCGCGCCGAAATAGCCGTCGTCGGCGTCATAGTCGGTGCGTAGTTGTCGCGACCACTGAATCTTCCCGTCACTCACCGAGACAGCGTGCAAATCACCGGCGGCTCCGTAAACAAATACTTGGTCATCAGTGACCAGCGGCACGGCGCGAGGTCCGCGATCCGCATTGACCCCGCCGCGATAGACGGCCGGAAAATCGGCTCGCCATAGCCGATGACCGTCCGCGACCGCAAGACAATCGAGCCGTTCGGAATCATTCTCGCGGTGCCACAAAAACACCCGCTCGTTGGCGACCGCGACCCCCGAGTAACCCGCTCCACACTTCACACGCCAACGAATCATGGGCGCTCCTTTCCAAGGAGGCACGGTTTCATCAACCGCCCGTCCATCACGATGGGGGCCGAGAATCTGCGGCCAGTCACCAGCCCCCGCGAGTTCCGCAGTTCCTATCGCCAAAGCAAGTGCGATCAGCAAACGGAGGCAGGGCATCCGATTTGAAAGGTAGTTGGGAGTTCCATTCATGTTCACACCGATCGTTGAGTTGTCCACGCCATTACGCCGTTTTGGCACTAGCGACGATTAATCTACTAACCCGAAGCGCCAGCGAGGCAGTCTACACTTTGCAGACGCCCCCTGCTTGCTTGCCCAGCAGGAGCGAACGTTTTGAAATTAGAAAACCACCGATCCGTTTTTGTTTCTCCGGTCGGCTTGCCCAAGCTGAAAGGAAGCTGGCGAGGGGACGAAACGGGCGGAAATGGACTTGCGGCTTTGCCGTAGTGTCGCTCCGCTCTCCGAGCTGTTGGCGGGCGGCGTAACTCACGTACGCTTTCAGCTCGGAGAGCTGAGCGACATTCACCAGGATTTTCTCTCAAACCTGGCGATCACTGAAGTAGGTTGATTGAACACACTACTCGTCCGATTCGACTTTTTGCAGTTCAGCTTTCAGTTCGTTGAGTAACCTGTCTGTGTTCTTGAGTCGCTCTTTCTCCGACTGCAACCTGGCTTCACCACGTTTCATCGTACTGGTTAGCTTTCTCAATTCTTCGCTGCGGTACCGGTCGGCGAATAGTTTTCCGATCGCCTCGATCTTTGCCTGCAGAGTTCGGATCTGCTGCTCCTTCTCACCCTTGATCGACGCCAGCATCAACTCTTCGCTTTCGTTTGCTCGTTCGTCACCGAGCGATTTCAGACGAAACCAAAAATCCGTATCTCGCTCTTTGCCCTTGTAGTCGTTGACCAATTGCTTCACTTGTTCGAGCTCCGCCTGAACTTGTACCAACTCGACTTGAATCCCCAAAACTTCTTTCGGTTCAAAGTCATCCGGCAGCTCGATATCCTCCGGTTTTAAATTGGAAACTCGTTTGATCTCGTCTTGCATAACTTCGATAGTGTTGAATAGGTTCTCGCGAACCTCCGACTCTTGAGCGATCATCTTCTGGATGGCTTGCGAGTATCCGTGACGAATTGCATCGACTTTGACGTAGCCCACAAGAATTCGAGGACTTCGGATAACGTAAAAATTTACACGGTCGAGCTTGCTCTCCAATAGTCTTGCCACAATCAAATTCAAGTCGTCATGCGACGCAGTTTGCCAGCCGTTGATGCCCAGGAGGGTGTCGTTCTGTCGCAGCCCCATCGCGTTGGCCAGTGAGTCTCGCTGAATACTACTGACGCTTATCCCGCCCGCAAACTTGGTGTGCAATTGGTCGTTGATCACCTGAGTTGACCGCAGCTCTAGTTCATCAACATCGCAGCCGAAGGCAAGGTACGCATGAATGGCGGTCCCATCCACTTTGTCAGAAGTTGAAACTTTACCCAGTTGCCATGGCGGTTCAAGATTTCGCAGTCCTTCCTCGCCGTCCCCTTCCAGTTCACCTGGTGTCCAACCCAGATCGCTTGAACGCATCAACTCACTGATCCGTGACTGAATGATTTCGCTCGCAGCCGCACGGCGTTTGTCAAGCAACGCTTTCGCGTGATCGATGTTCTCTTGGGCGGCATCGAGTTCCGCGGCTCGCAGTTCGTTGCGAAGCTCAAACGCCTTTTCGACCGATTTGTGAAGCTGCTGAGCCATGTTTTTTGACTCGTCGGCGTTGAGTTTCGCATGAGCTTGCCGGGCAATCTCCACGGAGTCTCGCTCGGCAGATTCATATTGTTCACGGAGCTGGTCGATCGTCTTTTCATCTTGAGCCGATACCACGATGGGCGCGAGCAGCAAGCAAGCTAAGCAACATAAAATCTTCATGATGAGTCTCGTTGAGGAATTGGAGAGTTGAAGGTGAGTGTGGCGGATTGTCGTCTTTCGCTCTTCGAAAATGCGCACTTTCGCGGAGCGAAAGGCGACACTGTTGCCCGTCGTCGCTTTGCGACTACCAACCATCGCGTTGCATCGCTGACCGCAGCCTCTCGGACTCATGCAAAATCGCGGACGGGTCGATGCCTTCCCATTCGTCCCACGCGAGAACGGGTGTGGTTTCGGTGGATGGAATCGCAATGGGATTCTTTCTTGATAAGCCGGTAGATGAATAGATAGTCAAGGCGGCGCAGCAACATACGATCGCAGCGAAGATCATCCCTGCACGTCGCCATGGCCTAGACTTGCGTGTAGCCAGTTCGTCGGGCAGCGGCATCGACGGCGTTTGCACATGTGCCAGACAAGACCGTAGCAGGATCGCGACTTCTCCCGCCGAACCATACCGATCCGCTGGCGTCTTCGCATGCAATTTGTCGACGATCATTTGTAACCAATCAGGCAGCTCCGAATTGAGTTCTCGCATCGGTCGCGCTGCCGTATCGGTGATACGGCGCAGAATTCCAAAAGGGGTTTCGGCGCGAAAAGGCGCGCGACCCGTCGCAATGGCGTAAATCACACTACCCAGACTGAACAGGTCGCTGCGGGCGTCGATCGATTCGCCCGTCGCCTGCTCAGGTGACATGTACTGCGGAGTACCCGCAATCACGCCGCTGCGCGTCAGACTGGCATCATCGGCAGCACGGGCCAGTCCAAAGTCGGTGATCAAGACACGTGCAGCTCCATTGGACAACAGAATGTTCGCCGGTTTGATGTCGCGATGAACTAATCCTAGTTCGTGCGCGGCTGCCAAGCCTTGCGCCGTTTGCAAAGCGATCCGCAGGACCTCCGCAAGTGGAAGTGGTCCGTCATGGTCGATGCGTTTTTGCAGTGACTGACCACGAACGTAGGGCATCACCAGATACGGCAGTCCAGCCGCTTCGCCGACACCATGGATTGCAATCACGTTGTCATGCACTACTGCTGCTGCGGCCTGGGCCTCACGTGCGAATCGTTGCCGGGCCGCTCCGCTGGAGGATCGCATTTTCGGTGATCCGGCGCAGCCACGCCCGAAAACGTGCGTCACCCTTGGCATCAAATCGCTCGATCGCGCCAGCGACCGAGACCAAAACCCGTTGAGCCAGATCCTCCGCGTCTGCGTCCTGCATCCCCTTGCTGCGCGATCCGAATGATCACCGGGCGATAGATCCGAGTGAAATCAAACCACGCCTCGCGATCTGCTGAATCGCGAATGCGTACGAGCAGGCTGGGATGAGTTTCAGGAAGAGACATAACTCTGCGGCGGCGGGGCGATGAAATTCATGGAACCAGCGACGACGCTGGTTCTAATGTTCTACACCCATCGCGAACCCGAGTTTGACAATAATTCCGCGAAGTTTTCCGCGTTACTTGCACTTCGCTGCGAAAATCGGGCCGCCGTACTGGGCAGCGTCGCCGAGCAGTTCCTCGATGCGGAGCAACTGGTTGTATTTCGCCATCCGGTCGGTGCGGCTGGCCGAGCCAGTTTTGATCTGGCCGGTCGACAGCGCGACGGCGAGGTCGGCGATCGTGCTGTCTTCGGTTTCCCCGCTGCGGTGGCTGGAGATCGATGTGTAGCCGTTACGGTGGGCCAACTGGATCGCATCAATCGTTTCGGTCATCGTGCCGATTTGGTTGACCTTGATCAGGATGCTGTTGGCGATGCCCTCGTCGATGCCGCGTTGGAGTCGCTCGACATTGGTGACGAACAAGTCGTCGCCGACGAGTTGGACTTTGTCGCCGAGCTTGAGCGTCATCTTCTTCCATGTCGCCCAGTCATCTTCGCTGCAGCCGTCTTCGATGCTGCAGATCGGGTACTTGTTGCACCAATCGGCGAAGAAGTCGACCATTTCATCGCCCGACAATTCTTTGCCATCGATTGTGTACTTCTCAGTCTTGCTGTCGTAGAACTCAGTCGAAGCGGCGTCGAGAGCGATCCAGACCTGTTCGCCCGCTTTGTAGCCCGCTTTGTCGATCGCGGTCATGATCACGTCGAGTGCTTCTTGGTTGCTCTTCAGGTCGGGTGCGAAGCCGCCTTCGTCACCGACGGACGTGTTATAACCTTTGTCCGTGAGCACTTTTTTCAGATTGTGGAAAATCTCGGTGCCGGCCCGCAGTGCGTCACTGAATCGCTCGAAACCGAGCGGCATGACCATGAATTCTTGCACGTCGACATTATTGTCAGCGTGCTCGCCACCGTTGATGATGTTCATCATGGGAGCGGGCAGCATCCGGGCACCGCAGCCGCCGAGGTAGCGGAAGAGAGGCTGGTTCGTTGACGCGGCGGCGGCGTGAGCGGTCGCCAGAGAAACGCCGAGAATCGCGTTGGCACCCAGGTTTTTCTTGTTCGGCGTGCCATCCATGTCGATCATCGCCTGGTCAACCGCTGCTTGATCCGTCGCGTCCATGCCTTCGAGGGCGTCGGCGATCTTGCCATTGACGTTCTCGACAGCTTTGGTGACGCCCTTGCCCATGAAGACGGACTTGTCACCGTCTCGCAGTTCCCAGGCTTCGTGAATGCCGGTGCTGGCACCGCTTGGCACGGCGGCGCGGCCAGCGGCTCCATCGATCAGGGTGACTTCGCACTCGATGGTCGGATTGCCGCGGCTATCGAGGATTTGGCGTGCGTGGATGGATTCAATGAGTGTCATGATTTTTGCTGGGTTGAGAGGTACAAGAGTAAGAGCCTATCCGAAAAGGGGTCTGACCCTTTGGAGGCACGTGATTTCACGAGGTGTTCAATGGCCTCGCCGGAGAGGGTCAGACCCCTTTTCGGATAGGCGCGAAGGCAAAGGAGGTTGTTAGAAGGTGTCAAAAACGCTGGGCGTTGTGCTTTCGGGGCGTAGTTTGTCCAATGAGCGGCAAGTTGAATACCCCGCCCCCTTTCTCGCTCGTACTCGCCTGTCCATGTTCACCGGACTGATCGAAACGCTGTCTGACGTGGTCGCGATCGAAGACCAGCCGCCTGGTAAACGCATCACGGTTGCCGCACCCGCCTTCTGCGCCACTGACGGGAAAAATATCGACGCTGTGCACCCTGTGCAGATTGGGGACAGCATCGCGATCAATGGCTGTTGCTTGACAGTAGTCGAGATGAAAGGTGACCGATTTTCTTTCGAGGCGGGTGAGGAAACCCTGCTGCGAACCAATCTCGGGGAGCTGTGTGCGGGGGCGTCCCGTGTCAATTTGGAACGGGCCCTCGCCATTGGCGATCGGCTCGGTGGTCACTACGTCACCGGACACGTTGACGCGATTGGCAAACTGGTCGATCGCACGGACGACCCGCCTTGGTCCCACCTGAAATTCTATATTCCCAGCGAATTCGTTCACCAAATTGTCGCCAAGGGCAGCATCACCGTCGACGGAATCAGTCTCACAGTCGTCGATGTCGGTAACGCCGACGATCCGTTCTTTACCGTCGCACTGATTCCTCATACTCTCGCCGCTACCACCTTGGGCCACTGTGTCGTTGGCGATACCGTGAACCTGGAAACCGACATCCTGGCCAAATACGTGCAGCGCAGCCTGCAACAACGTGTGGTTACTGAAAACGAAACTGAAAACGAAAATAAAAAAACCGATGAACGCTTCTGACGACGTGCCTCCGGCCGATGACTCCGCCGCCGACCAGCCTGACGACTTGATCCGTCTCGACCGCGACCGAAGCAAGTATCGGCGACCGCCCGGAGCACCGAGTGAGGCCTCTGAAACACGAAAAGCGAAAGTTCCTGAGACAAAAGCGAAATCGACCTGGCCAGCCAAAACACGCTCGCCTGCGCCCACTGACGACGCCCCAGGTGATCAATCGCATGCGGCATACATCCGGGCCAAACGTGCCCAGCAAGGCCCACGGCAAACCGTCAGCTACCTCTCTGATCGGCTGGCGTCGGCAGGGCTGCGACCTGTTTCGAAATACGGCCAAAACTTTCTTGTTGATCTCAACCTGGTCGAGCTCATCGCCCGCTCCGCCGAGCTGACCAAGAGCGATTTGGTACTCGAAATCGGCACCGGCGTTGGCTCGCTGACGGCGATCATGGCCGAGCAAGCCGGCGCGATCCTGACGGTGGAAATCGACAAAAACTTGCATCAACTCGCACGTGAAGAACTGGCCGACTATCCGCACGTCAAACTGATCCAAGGCGATGCGCTACGCAACAAAAACTCACTTCGCGATGATATCATGGAGAGTGTCCGTGATGCCAAGGCTCGGTTGCCGAGCGATGGTCGTTTCATGCTAGTGGCGAACCTCCCCTACAACGTCGCCACGCCTATCATCAGTAATCTGCTGCACGAATCGCCGCCTCCAGACCGCGTTGTGGTGACAATCCAGAAGGAGCTTGCCGAGCGAATGATCGCCTCGCCGGGCACGAAGGATTACGGGGCACTGAGCGTGTGGGTGCAGTCGATTTGCCACGCCGAAATCGTGCGAATTCTGTCTCCGGGAGTTTTCTGGCCTCGTCCGAAAGTGGAGTCGGCAATCATCCGGCTCGACCTGGATCACGGTCGACGCGACGCGATTCCAGACCTGAAATATTTCCACCAGACCGTGCGCGGGTTGTTTTTCCATCGTCGCAAATTCCTCCGCAGCGTCGTGATCAGTGCCTACAAGGGCCGCTTGGACAAAGCCCAGGTCGACGAAGTTCTCAAGTCGCTCGGGCACGGCGAGACAGCTCGCGCCGAAGAGCTCACGGTCGAGCAAATTCAAACCCTCGCCGAAGCCTTGCGGCAGGCCGAGCTGGCGGCCAATGAGTGACCTGACTCGCTGCCGCAAAGTCGTGCGGCATTGATGTAGAATAAAACGCATCTGAAGATTTCCAATCGACCCCCATTGAGGTTTTACGATGCACTTTGGCTCAGGTTTGGTACTGCTAACGAGCGTCCTAGCATCGCTTGCCTCGTTGTGCGGTCAATCTGCCGACGCGCAGTCTGCATCGGGGCGAACGGCGTCGCCGTTGCCGATGGCGACGATCAATGATTCAGCCCAAGCGAGATTGGCGTACATGATTCAGAGTGGCAAGATGTACGACGTCGCTCTTGGAGATGACGAAAAGGCCACGTTCCGACCGGATCCCGTGCTGCGTTTCACCAATCCCGTCAGCGGTGTCGTCGACGGCGGTTTATTTATCTGGCAGAGCAAGACAGGTAGGCCCGTTGCGATTGCCCAGTTCTTCATTGCACCCGGAACGGAGAAATTATGGATTCACGAATTCCAATCTCTGGCAGAGCGACCGCTCAAATTCGAGTTTGAGGGAGTCGTCGTTTGGTCGCCAGCGCGAGCCGGCGTGAAATTCGGATCGGTTGCTAACGTCGCTGCCCCCTCCCCATCTGCTCTCCGCCGACTGTTGCAGATGAAGCAAATTGCGCAGCGGTTGTCGGTCAAAGACGATTTTGAAGGGGCCGACGCGGACGAACTTCGATTGCTTGCCAAGCCATTGTTGCGTTATCAAGACAATGCGGCGATCGATGGAGCACTGTTCACGTACGCTCACGGAACCGACCCTGAACTGCTCGTGTTGGTGGAGGCGAGGAAACCAACCGATGGGAACGCCGATGGATTGGCTTGGCAACTCGCCTTAGCACCCATGACCAGTTACGCGATCACGGCGGAATTGGATGATCGAGAGATCTGGAGTGTGCCCTGGCGACAGGCTCCGCATCCCAATGAGGCAATCTTCAAGAACTTTGTTTTCCCACCTGAGTCCAACTGATATCAACCTGGAGCAGCAGTCCATGGACTAGTCAAGTTCGCAGCAACTGATCGATCTCCCGCAACAGGACGATGTGCTGAGAACAAAGACCTGTCACGGTTGTCAGGTGCGAAGGCTCGATTTCATCGCCCAATCCCGTCGTGCGGCTGGCGGCGATTTTTTCGCGGATCGCGTCTCTCAGTTCAGCGGCGTTGGCAATACCTTCGATGAGTCCTTGGTGACCCGTCGATGCAGTGCCTTGGGGCGAGACGCCGCCGCCTGCCGTTTCCACGATCACATCGGCGATCCCGAAATATCGCTGCAGAGGCCCCTGACGCGTTTGGACATTCTGAATGTTTTCGAACGTGATCGTGATCTCTCGAATGAGCCAGATTCCACGTCGTAGCCGCATGCTGCGGTCACTGAACACGTACCACGTCGTGTCATAACGCAGGCGGATCGCGATCCAGCCGATGGTAAGCACCCCTGCAACCACCGGGACTAACGGCAACAACCCAATCAAACCGACGATAGGATTCGCAAAAGTGATTGCCATCCAGCCGATGCTGACAGGGACGATGATGATCGCCATCACGATCGCAAAGCCAAACCGCAGGTATTTCAGGAATCCCGGCGAGGGTCGCCGCGATGTGATCGCCTCGCCAGCCTGTTGAGGCAATTCCGGTGCATGCCGTGGAACGCGAAACCAGCTCGCCAGGATACGCCAGATGCCCTCGTAGACGCGGCCTTCGTAGTGATCCGATCGTGCGTCGTCGAAAGTGCTCATGATCGATGCTCCATCGCAGAGACTCGGCGTGTCAATGCCTCGAGGTTATCGCGAATTCCAGTGAGCAGTTGCAACACTTCATCCCCGCCGGTCGCGACACCAGGAGCAGAGTTCGTCGGTGTTGATGAGTCATCGTGCTGCTCTTCGTGCCGCGATCCTCGCATCTGCGAATACAAGTAGTCCCGGAGCGGTTCAGCCTCCAACACGCCTTCGATTTTCATTTCTGGCGAAGCCGCTCCGGAGGCAGTTTGCACGGTCAGGGTGGCCAAACCGAGCCAGCGTTGGACGATGTTGCGATTCAAGTGGATGTCCTGGATCCGCTTGTACGTCAGGTAGGTTTCCGAGCGGAACAGCACGCCCCACGACAGCGCGATCCCCCGCTCGTCGAAGCGGTAACGAAGCGTGTAGTAGCGGCAGAGCAGCGGGATTAGCACCACTGGGAAAAATGGTCCTGATGCGAGCGAACACAACACGTAGTAAAGCAGCAGCGACGGATCAGGCCGCTCAATGCGTTCGACGTCAAATGATTCAGTCATCATCTCGATCACTCCTGCCGTTGGAATTCAGTGCGGTTTATTCGTTCGCGGTCACCCGATCTTGGCAGTTTAATGGAAATTGTGACACTTCTCGCTAATCACCACCACTGCTTCCCCGGCAGGAGCCCGGAAACGAGACGTTTCGTCAGTGGGTGTTGCGAATTGATCTGGTGATTGAATTATCCGGGTTGCTAGGTTGATGACGAATCCCGTGCTTGCCTGGCTAGGTTCCCGGTGGCAACACTTGAAGTCTCCTCTGCGACTGGAACGAATACTCCATGCCCGATCTTCATCCCGAGTTGGTTGCGCCACGAATTTTGATTTCTTGCATGGGTACGATAGGTGATGCGATTTTGACTCTACCGGTTGCCTGTTGTCTCCGCGACTGTTTTCCAGACGCGTATATTGGCTGGGTCGTGGATACCAAGGCTGCGTCGATGGTTCGTGGCCATCAAGCTCTTGATGCGGTCATCGAACTGGAGCGAGGTTGGTTCACCTCGCTCCGAGGACTGCGTGAAACCCGTTCAGCGCTCGGAGAGCATCGATTCGATATCGCGATCGATTGCCAGGGAAATACCAAGTCTGCTTTAGCTGGAAAATTGTCTGGTGCGAGGCGCCGGATTGGATTTTCGGGCAAACACGCTGGCGAGCTGAGTCGCTTTTTCAACAATGAGCGAATCACGCCGGTCTTCCATCACATTACCGATCGGTCGCTCGAACTGCTCACGTCGTTCGGCGTCCATCATCCGCGTGTCCGATGGGATCTCCCTCTCGATGCGGATGATCGCACGTGGGCAGGTGACTACCGCCGAACCATCCAGACCTCTCGGGTAGCGATCTTGAATCCCGGTGGGACTTGGCCGTCGAAGTTATGGGAAGCGGACCGATTCGCTTCCACAGCCCGGTATCTCGCTGACCGTTACGGGTATCACAGCCTGGTCGTCTGGGGATCGTTTAACGAGCGGTTGATGGCCGAAGAGATCGTCGCGCTGTCGGAGGGGACCGCGACTTTGGCGCCCCACACGACTATGAAAACACTCGCAGCACTGATTGAAGCTTCCGATTTGTATATTAGCGGTGATACGGGACCGCTGCACATGTCGGTCGCCGTGGGCACACCCACGATCGGTCTCTATGGTGCCACACGGCCTGGAGATTGTGGCCCCTACGAGCAAGCGGCACTGCAGTTGCAGTACGAGGTCGGCAGCCGCCGTCATCGCCGCCACGCCACTAACCGCGCGATGCGGGCCATCGGTGTCGAACACGTCTGCGCCGTCATCGACGACATGCATCAGGTACCGGTCGCGCGTGCTGCGTAGATTTCGTAGCAGCGGTCTCGACCCGTTCACCCCGTTTGCGCTCGATCCGTCTATGAAAACCTCACCCTCTTCCCAGCCAAGCTCTGGCATGTCGGAGACGCAGTCCGATGCCATGCGGTGGGTCGATGGGGCCAGCGATTTGCTCGATGCTAAGTTTCGCATTCCTGGAACCCCCGTTCGCTTTGGTCTCGATTTCTTGCTGGGACTTGTTCCCGGCGCTGGCGATGCAATCAGCTTGGGGTTTTCGGGTCTGCTGATCACCACGATGGCTAAGAATGGTGCCAGTCTGAGGTTGATTTTGATGATGCTGGGCAACGTGATCCTGGACGCGATCGTCGGATCGATCCCGTTTGCTGGGAACCTCTTCGATCTCGTCTTTCGTGCCAACATTCGCAACGCGCGATTGATGCGACAGCACTACGACGAGGGTAAGCACCGCAAACACGCCTGGCCCATACTGTTGGGCATCGCGGTGGTGGTGCTGACGGTTTTTGCCGCGTTAATCTTGCTCCTGGCCTTGAGCTTTATCGCCCTCGCGAAATGGCTTTTCTGAGCGTCTTAGAGGAAACTACGAGGTCAACCGCATGTCCCCTGGGGCGGCGAATCCCCTAGGAAGCGCGTGGATTGCTACTCGCGCGGCGAGACGGACCGAGTTGAGCAAATAAAACCAGACACCTCCACTAAAGCTCAAAGTTTACCTCAAGCGCACGCCCGGTATGACCGATCCAGTGTGAAATAAGTCGCTATCGAAAGTGAGCAAAAGCTCATTTTTTAGGCAGAGTGGGTTCAATCCGTCCACTTTGAAACGTACCCCCGTGAGAAGGACATCCGTGGTGGCCAACGAAGAAATGCAAACCAGCCCACTGGCATCGACCACCCTCGAAGCCTGGGCGACGACCCCTTCGACATGGCGGGAAAAATCCGTGATAGAGTTTCGGGTTCGCCGCCAAGGCCAACCCACTCGGCGACTTCGTTTGCCGGGCGCTCGCTATACTCTCGGTAGTGGATCGGCATCCTCGATCCAGCTCGAGGATGCATCTTTGCGTCCGCTTCACGCTGTTCTCATCCGTGACGAGGAACGGATCCTCGTCCGAGCCTATTCGGTCCCGTTCCAGATCAATAGTCACCGGGTGAGCGAAGGTCTGCTCCGTGCCGGCGACCGATTGCGTCTTGGAGAATATGAATTGGAACTGCTCGACGGAAACTCGAAATCAGCCACACAAACTTTCGAAGCAGCTACACTGACGGATTGCGGCGGCGCAGATGCGTCTGGTTCGTTTCACGAGGAGGCCAAACAATGGCGGGCGCTGAAGCTGGACACGCAGCGCCGCGAGGCTTGGTGCGAAAGCCGCGAACAGGAACTCAATGAACAACAGGCCGCTCTCAAAGAGCGGATGGATACGCTGCAAAAGCGAGAAGCGGAATTACAGTTGCAAGAGTCTGCCGCCGCAGAGGTGCATGGCGAGTTCCACGCACATTACCAAGAACTATTGCAACGCCGCGACGAATTGAGACGGCAGCACGACGAACTGGCGTCGGGACGCGAGCGTTTACGTTTGCAGCAAGAGCGGCTCGATGGTCGGGATCAACTGCATCGTCAACAGATAGATAAACTGATCCGCGAGCAGGAGCAATTCAAGAAAATGGAGGTGCTCTCGCAGCAGAAACTCGCCGAAAGCGAAGCCCAGCATAGGAAGTCGCGTCAGCAAGCCGACGCCGCTACATCCGCCGTTGCCCAAATGCGAGAGAAATTCGCATTGCTCAGTGAGCAATTGTTGCAACTCTCGGAGCATCAGGCTTCTCTTAGACAACTCGACGCCAAGCGGAATGCTGAACATCGACATCAAACCGACGAGCTTGAGCTTGAGCGGGATGAAGCCCTCGCTCAGCGCGACTACATCGCGGCACAACGCGATCAACTTGCCACCCAGAGAGATGAGGTGATGACGCAGAGAGATGCAGTCATCGCTCACCGCGATGATCTTATCATCCAGCGCAACGATCTCACCGCTGAGCGAGACGACATCGTGATCGAGCGAGACGAGATCGCGGCTTGTTGCCGAGAACTTGAATTGATCCAAGATCAGCTTCGCGCTGACATCGAAGAGTTGCAGTGTGAGATTGCGACCACACGACTGCATGCCGAATCGCTCGATCAAGAATGCCAGGCAGCTCATGACACCATCACCAGTTTGGAAGACACGGTCCGCGAGCAAAATGATCGTTACGACATTGATCGCCAGGCGTGGTCGGACGAAATTGGCTCACTTTGTAAGAATATCGACGACCTCTCAGTTGAGCTCGAAACGGCACAATCACAGCTCTCTAAGATTCGCGAAGACAACGAGCTGCTGGCTGAACAGTTGACGGGGGTCACTGACCAGCGAGATCAAGCATGTGCCGAACGGGCGGTGGCAATTGAGCAGTGTAAAGCCGCTCAGCATGAGTGCAAAATAGCACAGACCGCCTGTGACGCTGCTCGGAATGATTGCGAAGCGGCGCGCCGCGACCTTGAAACCGCTCGCCTGGAGGTCAAACTTGCACGTGAGGAACGCGACGTAGCAGCCGCTCACCGCGACCAGATTCTGGCACAGCGGGACACACAGGCAGCCAAGCACGATGAACTCATTAGTGACCAAGCTGCCTGGGCGGAACAGAAATCACAAGCCGAACGTCGGTTCCAAGAGTCGCGATCACATCTTACCGACGCACGCGAGAAATGCGAGCGAGCGGTGAGGGCACGCGACGAAGCCGAGTCCGCAAGACACGCGGCTGAAGAAAAACTCATCGCCGCCAACGCAGAACTTCATGCGATGCAAGTCGAACGGGACGAGGCCATCGCCGATCAAGAAACAATGCGTCGCCAGCGTGATAGTGCGATCCAAGATGCCAAAGACACACGAGAACTTTTCGATCGCTGCAATCGTGAACATGATGATACGCTCGAGCTTATCGAGCGTCTCGAGCAAAAGACTCGAGAAGTGATGGGCGACTTTGTTCCTGAGCACTCCTCCCCCGAACCGGCCCGACTCAGCCTCCTCGATCACGAGCAGAGTAGTGCATACGAAGAGTTCGACACGCAGGAGGTCTGGCCCACCTACGCCAGCGAAGAGAAAAAACCATTCGATGCCTTGGAACTGCCAAACGTACCCGCTTCGAATGTATCCCTCACCTCGGATCAAGACGTCGACGAGGAATTGGCTCAACCTTCCGAACCCGCGTACGCACCAACGCTTTCCACCGTTGCAATCAACGATAGCTTGACTGATCACGAAAATGGCGCAGCCGGTGAAGCCAGTGCAGCGGAAGACGATTCGATCGAAGCCTACATGAATCGGCTCTTGCAGCGTGTCCAGGGACGGATCACCAATGCAGTGCCTGTTGTTGCTGGAGCGGCTCAGGAGGACGAAGAGGAGCAGGATCAATCCGACGCAGCGATGACGGCGGCACTTGCAAACGTCACGGAACCTGTGCAGGAAGCTCCGACGCCGAAACTTGGTCCCAAAGCCAAGCAGGAACCACCCAAGCTTCCGCCCACTGCTGTGATGCCCAATAAGCCGTCAACGAAGCAATCCGCCTCGCGAAGTCCGAAGTCCCGGGGCAAAGTATTCCCTTCGCGCGCGATGATGAAGTACGCACAAACCGGGTTCGCAGTGACGTGCGGAATCGTGGCGGTCGTGCTCGTCAGTTTACCCATGTTGAAAATTGTTGCCGCACTCGCTGCACTGCTCATCGCTGTAATTTCCGCCAAAGAGGCCCATGAAATCAAATCAGAGTTCGTCAGCCCGAGGAGTTCGCGGCGCACACCGACCGCCGACGCCGTCATGCCGAAAGCGGTAGCGTAACGCTGGCCCGCTAAATCGTTGGGGTTGACGAAATTTTGATGAGCGCCGCATTTCTTCCTTGGCTCTACGCCCCCAAGGGCATCGCGATGAAAGCAAAACCCCTGGCAATGCCTGGGGCTATCATAAGGCTGCCCCGCTGGGGGCCAATCGCGAAACAAAACCGGCGTAATCGGAATTTCAGACAATACCAAAGGTTTAGTGGCCCAGCGTAGCGTTGGGTTGTTCAATCGCGAGTCGGGACGCTCAGTTTGACAGCCAGGAAGGTTTTGAGTTCGCCCCGTTAAAACGAAGTTTAGAGGAGCTCAGGGAGCTGAGCAATAATCGGTGGGGGGACCGGTGGCGGCCGGTTCGCGTTGAGGCATTCGTAGGTTGGCCCCTCTTGGTCGTGGTTAGCGCTGCCACGGCGGCGGCATTCTCGACGACGCGGGATAGGTCGGTGTTTGTCGGTTGGCGGGCGTTTGGTTCGGATAGGTTTGCCCGCCGTAGTTCGAGCCGCCATAGTTCGGGTCGTTGTAGGTCTGTCCCTGGTTGCCAGGTTGATAGCCGGGTGGGTTGCCTTCATCTCCCTGGTCAGAGTATCCCATATTCTGCACGGGCGTCGTGGGCGGCCAATTGTTTTCTGCGGGCCAATATCCTTCATTGGACTGTGCGTTAGCCTGCCCATCACGCTCGCGTTTTTCGAGAATCTCGCGGCCTTTTTCGATCACATTGTTTGCGTCGTGGCGAATTTCGTCTTTGTTGATGTCGATCCGTGTATGATCGCCATCACGCTCGATCGTGAACCAGTTGGCCATGAAGGCGGCTCCGATGGCCAGCCCGAGAAAAAGTAGAGTTCGCATCGCTCGTCCTTGAGTGCAACGACTGTCTTTGTCAATCCGTTAGCGACGCACAGCAGCGTCGTCCAAGAGCGATCATAGAAAAAACGTCAGATAGTGAAAGATCAGTTCGTTTGCTTTTTTTCTTTGTCAGCTTTCTCGGGCACTTTCCATGGCGACCGCGTCCCGGCTTCGATTTCTGCGTCGAGGACCTCCATGCGTTGTTGCAATCGCTCGACCATTTCGGGGTGCTGGCTGGCAAGATTGTGCTTTTCACCCACGTCGGCTGCCAAGTCGAATAGCAGAATTGAGTATTTCGATGAGTTTTTTCCAGCCTTCTTTCCCACTTTCTTGACAAGGAGTTTCCATTTGCCTTGCCGAATTCCTTCCAAATCACCTTGCGAGGTATAGTGGAGAAATTCGTTCCGTGGTGATTGCGTCGCCTCACCGGTGACCAGGGCGGACACATCCACCCCATCTATTTTGCGATGGGGTGAAAGCGACGAGCCCGTCAATGCGGCAATCGTTGGCAGCATGTCGATGGTGCCGACCAGCTCATCGCACTGGGTCCCGGCTGGAATCCTGCCCGGGGCCCACATCACACAGGGAACGCGTTGACCACCCTCAAATGTTGTTCCCTTGCCGTCTCGCAGTGGCCCCGCCGATCCACCGTGATTTTTAAAGGGCAGCCATGGGCCATTGTCTGACGTATAGATGACATAGGTATTTTCAGAGAGTCCGAGTTCGTCGATGGTATTCATCACACGCCCCACCTCAGCATCAATGTGTTCAATCACGCACGTGTATGCGTTTTGCGGATCGGGATCGTAGGCGTCGGCTGGCACATAGAGTGGAATGTGCGGCATCGAGTGAGCCAGGTATACAAAAAATGGCTCGTCTTGGTGTCTCGTGATGAAATCCACCGCGTGGTCGCTATAGCGACGCGTGATCGTACGCTGGTCCGCAGGCAACTCAACAATGGACTCATTCTTCATCAGCGGTGCGTTCCAATGAGTCAGGCACGATTCAGGGTCACGCCACAGATCATCCGAAGGAATTCGTGGCTTGTGTTTGTTATCGGGGTAGGTCATGTCGTTGGAGTAGGGGATGCCAAAGTACTCGTCGAATCCATTCTGACGTGGCAGCGTTTCAGGATGATGACCGAGGTGCCATTTGCCGTAGCAAGCGGTTGCGTAACCCAGGCCACGCAAATGATCCGCGATGGTGATTTCCTCTGGATTCAATCCTATTTTCGACTGCGGGAACAGGACGTGATGATGCATGCCGACACGTTTGGGGTAGCAGCCCGTCAAGAGCGCGGCGCGGGAAGGCGTGCAAACGGGAGATGCCACCATGAAGCTAGTGAAACGTCGCCCCTCGCTCGCCATTTTGTCAATATTCGGCGTCTGAATCGTTGAAGAACCGAAGCAGCCGAGATCTCCATAGCCTTGGTCATCAGTAAAAATGATGACGAAGTTCGGCCGCGGCGGTGATTCAGCACATAGATTCCGCTCTGCACTGAAATGGCAAAACACGAGCGTGAACGCTGCGGCGGCGAAGATTGATCTGAAGCGACGATCGCGATGGGTTAGCATGAACTCAGAAGGCATGATTACTCTGCTTAGTTGGCTGTTTTCGGTGCGGACGGGGACACTGGACCGAAGCCCTGGCAACCCCAGCCTAACAAATGCAATCAATCGCGTGGGTTTTGAGCGGGCTCGGCTCGCCAATCGGCGTAGCCGGCACGTGATGAACATCAGGTAAATCACACCAACAGCGATTGAAAGGAAAGCCAGCGGACAGTCAGCAACGTTAAAGTCAAGCAGCACCACCAGGTCGCCTTTCGTGTCAAGGGTAACCGGCGCAACCAAAAGAGCAAGCTGATCGAGGTCCCGGTAAGGACGATTTTGAACGCGATCAACTTTGTGGTGTCCTCAATCAGCCTGCTGCCCAGCGGATTGAGTTCTCGCATCGATCCGACTTGGTGCGCCATCACCGTCCAGACCAGATCAATCGCCGACATCAGTGCCATAATGACCAGCAGCCGAATCATATTCTGCGATAGCTCCGATGTTTCTTGGCGGTTCAGTGTCGCTGAGAAAACGGCGTGCGCGCTGGCCATTAAGTGGCCTAGTCCAACAACGACCAGGACGAGAGCCAGCATTGTGATCGGATAGCTCAAGACACCGCTCCACTGAAGCGAGGCAATCTCGGCATCGACTTGAGTGCGTTCCAGGTTATATTCCTCGATGTACTGTGATGCTCGCTCAATAAAGGCGTCCGTCGGCTGAAAACTGCTAGTCAATTGACGCCACGTTTCGCGATCTGCGACGTCGGTGACGGCGTACGGAATTTCAGTGTCAGTGCTGGGATGTTCTGAGTTGCCCAAAAGTTGTTCGAGCAGCTCGTGGCCATTCTGATCCGGCCAGACCATCATGGGCTTGGCCCCATCACGGATCGCAATAATCTGGCCATCGGCGAGACCATTTAACTCATGAAATAATCGGCGCATGGCGAACTGAGTCGACGCAGATTCGGTCTCGATGTCCTGCGACTCTTCTGCGGGCAGCGGCGTCGGTGGTCCCTGCGGATTTGACCAGTCCATTCGCCGATCGTCGTTCATGCCAGGATGGCGCCGCATGCCGAAACCACGCGGCTTGTACGACGAGAGATCAAAGGACTCCGCCTTCAATACATTGCCGTTGATTTCGATTTCAGTTTCGTTCAGCGTCACTTCGTAGGGAGGTGGAACGAATTGATCGCCAATGAACAGGTATCCGTTTTCTGTTGAAATGGTCGACGGTGCGGCCGGGCTGCTGGACAATGTGCCCCACTGAGCGAATCCGCTGCTGGGGGCCATCATCACGACCAGCGTTCCCAAAATTACTGAAACGGATCGAATAGGTGTCATGGTCTCGCGGTGGGCTTTGAGAAAAATCAAATTGGACACGTTTGTTCCTCGAAAACGACTGAACCGATCGCCTCCACGCCGTCTAACCCCGGAAATCGCACCAAGTGTCGGCCGAAACTTTGCGGGCTCCGATTCCCTCTCCAGTCCCGCTCGGAAGGACGATTCTCCGCGATTGGCGGGGAAGCTGAAGAGAATGACGCTCGAAAAAAGAGATGCGATTGTCGAGTTTTTGCGGCGGAGTTCGTATCCTTTCTCACAGGAGAAACCATGCTGACCCGTACGCAAACCATTGAACATCTGCTTCACCAGCGGCTGGCGTTGACAGCCTACATCACCTGCGTGACCCGCAATTATCACCTGGCCGAGGACGTCTATCAGGAGATCTGCGTGAGAGCGCTTGGTCGCGACGAAGCCTTCGAGACGACCGAACATGTGACCCGGTGGTTTCGCGTGTGCGCTCGCAATCGGGCGATCGACGTGATTCGCACACGTGAGGGGCGCTACGTCGGACTGGGGGTGGAGGTGCTCTCCGCGCTGGAATGCGAGTGGGATGGCGTGCGGGTTGATCACGGAAGCGAGGATCGCGGCGCTGCATTGGCCAAATGCCTCCAGTCATTGACACCACGCAGTCGCGAGATTGTCAAAATGCGATATTTCGAAAACCGCTCGTGCAGCGATGTCGCTGCTTTCATGGGCAGCAAAATTGCTTCGGCCTATCAGGCAATCGCTCGGATTCACAAGGCCTTGGGCCAGTGCATACGCCAGCAGATCGAGGCGTCCAACGCGTGATCGAAAGCGAACAGGACGCATTCTTAGAGTTGATCGCTGCCTATCAGGACGGCAGTTTGTCCGCGGCGGAAGTCGCGGAGTTCGAGTCGCAATTGCTCAGCGATACCGAGCGACGGCGATTGTTCATCGAAGTGCAGATCTGCAGCGCGGAGATTGCCGAGCACTGTCGCGCCGCTGCTTTCGCACTGAATCAGTCGCAGGCATTGGGGCTAGCGAAAGAAGGTCGTCTATATCGCAGAAAACCGGATTGGCGCATCGTCGCCACGCTTGCTGTGGCGGCAACGCTTGTCGTCGCAACGCTGCTACCGGTGCTTCGTGACCAGCGAAAGCAGGCGTCTGACGCGGTGGCGCGGCCTACTCCAGTCGTGCCTACGGGCCCGCCACGCGAGGATATCTTCGCTACCGTCACCTACGCCAATCGGGCGATCTTAAGAGATGCTCAATCTGACGTCTCACAGGTCGGCGCCGAACTTATGCCGCACGTGCGTTATCGATTGACATCAGGTTCAGTGCGGCTGCGAGTGAGTGGGGGTGCCATCGTCTCACTGGCCGCGCCAGCCACCTTTCAAGGACTGGGTCCGGCAGCGATGGAGTTGAAGTCTGGCAAGTTGGCAGCGCGATTGCCCAATGAGGAAGCTGACTTGGTGGTTCGCTCGGGAGGCACGATCATGCGAGACCTGGGGACCGCCTTTGGAGTCACAGCCAAGGTCAACGGCGAAGTCGACCTATCAGTTTTTGATGGCATGGTCTCGGTTGAACATTCCAAAGGCTCCGGCGAGTCGAAGCGACACACCGTGACGGAGGGTGAATCAATTGTGACTGATGGCGGTTCAGCTGTCAGTCGCGACGTCGCGTACGCTGCCATGCAGTACCAAGACATTTGGCCGCTCACCGTGGGGGTCAATGATGCCTCTTCCCTCATTGAATTTGTGAAACCGGGGCCCATTGAATCGCTTGACAGACTTGCAAGCGACGACAAGCTGCTGCTGATTCCTGAAAAACTCAATCACCATCTCCGCCAGAATCAGTCGCTGCAACTGATGCGGCCGGGTTCGTCATGGCCCAAGAGTAAGGGAGAACGCACCGGTCTGGCGAAGACTCGATCCATCAGTAGCTATCTGCTGGTTTATCTGCCGAAGGATCGCGAGAACGTGCCTCGTCATTCCCTCAGTGGCAGTGTCGCGTTTCAAAAGCCAATCATTGGCGTCGCTGTGGTTCCCAGTGCACTGAAGAAATCAGACAAGATGTTTGGCATCTCTGATATCGACTATCAGTCGTTGGAAATGCGTAGTCTTGAACCGCTGACTACCGAGGATGGACTGCTGCCGCCGGATTCAGTGCAGGTGAGCAAAGATGGCAAATACTTGTATTTCAACCTGTACGTCGGTGCGGGCCAAGACAATATCCGCGTCCTCGTTGACGAGGACGAACCGTAAGACAGGCTGCAGGCCTAATGGGCTGTCGCTTTGCTACCCCACCGCACGCCTTCGAAACAGCTAATTCTATCACTTGCTAGCGATTCGGGTTAGTATTTTTGCATTCCAATCGCAATCACGACTTGATCCATGCCCTCTTAGTCCACATACCACCCAAACGACAACATGAACCCTATGCTTCGAGTCCCATTACCGCTCGCCTTGCTGGCCGCACTTTTCGCAACGCAGTCAGCGTCTGTCTTTTCCGAGGATGCCACAGCGAATCCGAAACAGCCTAACATCATCTTGATTCTCGCCGATGACCTCGGCTACTCGGACCTGGGCTGTTATGGGGGTGAGATCGACACGCCTCACATCGACGCCCTCGCGGCGGGGGGGGCAAAGTTCACGCAGGTTTACAATTCGGCGCGGTGTTGCCCGAGTCGAGCATCGTTGATGACCGGACTGTATCCGACTCAGGCCGGGATCGGTGACTTCACGACGGACAAACCGGATTTGAATCGAGGGAAGGGTTACCTGGGGCGACTGCGTGAGGACTGCGTCACCATGGCGGAAGTCCTCCAACCGGCGGGCTACGGTTGTTATTATGTTGGCAAGTGGCACCTGCATCCTGACACCGGCCCGATCGAGCGTGGATTCGATGAGTTCTATGGTTTCACCCACGGTCACTCGCACGACCAATATGACGCCGACTATTACAACCGATTGCCCGCTTTGCACCCCAAAGAAATCGATCCACCGGCCGATGAGTTCTACGCGACGGACGTGTTCAATCAATATGCATTGGAGTTCATTCACCAGGGGCAAAAATCCGGTAAGCCATGGTTCTTGTTTCTCGGTCACTCGGCACCGCACTTTCCCGTTCAGGCCCCCGCGGAGCGAGCCGATAAGTACGACGCCGTCTACCAACGGGGCTGGGACGTGCTCCGGACCGAACGATACGATCGCATGAAGAAGCTGGGAATCATCGACGGAGATCGCTGGCATCTCACGCCACGTTCGATCGTCCCTGTCGACCGCGAGGACATCGCCAACGGATATGCAGGCGATCAAAACCCAGCCTGGGATTCTCTGGATGCAGATCGCCAAGCGGACTTGGCACGCCGGATGGCAGTGTTCGCCGCGATGGTTGAAGGCGTGGACGCCGGTGTCGGCCAAATCGTCGATCACCTTAAAAAGACCGATGACCTTGATAACACTCTGATTCTTTTCCTCAGCGACAACGGGGCCTGTTATGAATGGGGACCGTTTGGATTTGATGGACAATCGCGACGCGGTGAAACGATTCTGCGGACCGGTGACGATCTGCGACAAATTGGTGGCCGTGGCACCCACCAATCCTATGGGAGTGCGTGGGCGAACCTGGGAAACACACCGTTGCGAATGTACAAGCACTTTACCAAAGAGGGCGGAATCAACACGCCATTCATCGCTCATTGGCCCGCGGGTATTCCCCATCGAACCGACTGGGTACGACACCCCGCACATGTGATGGATGTGCTTCCGACATTGATGGATGTCGCTGGCGCGGAGTATCCCAAACAATTCCACGGTCATGAAATTCAGCCCGCCGAAGGTACGAGTCTATTGCCCGCCATGCGAGGCGAAAATCTGCCTCAGCGTACGATCGGATTCGACCATCAAGCCGCCCATGCGTTTCGTGATGGAGACTGGAAAATTGTCTTCAGCAAGCGCATGCCGCACGAACTGAAGTGGGAACTCTACAACCTCGCTGAAGACCGGTGTGAAACCAACGACCTCGCTGAAAAGTATCCCGATCGCTTAAAGTCGATGATCGAAGCCTGGGAAACCTGGGCTCAGCGCGTCGGTGTGACTTGGACCGAGGTTGTCCCTCGCGACAGCACCTCTTCGAACGAAGCATCAACTTCCATCGACATCGCTAATCAAGAGCTGGAACTGCACGCGGTAGTGCAAAGCGTATCGCCCCAGGGCGTCGTGGTCGCACAAGGCGGTAACCAGCACGGATATGCGCTGCATTTTGTCGACGGACGACCCGCCTTTGACGTGCGAGTCAATGGCGACGTGACTCGCTTGATCTCCGAGCAGAAAGTACGTGGCCGCGTGAAGCTCAATGCGACCCTCACGGCCCAAAAGATGACGCTGAGCATCAATCGCGGTGAACCGATCGAGACGACCTCCCCGGGTTTGATTCCGAATCAACCGATCGACGGTCTCAGTGTTGGTTTCGATGACCGCACCGCCGCGGGCGACTACAACTCGCCCAACACATTCCGCGGCAAGGTGGTCAATCACTCGGTCACGCAAACCTCTCCCGCAGACGACGCCAGCACTCCAACGCCGGATGCGACGAAACCCTTTCAATCGGAACTGATCACGCAGTGGGGCGCGAAGGTCACGGCGGACAACGCGTGGGCCGAGTACCCGCGTCCCCAGTTGCAGCGTGAGCACTGGACCAACCTCAATGGAAATTGGGATTACGCAATCACTCCGGCGTCTCAAACCGAGCCACCGGAGGACTGGTCCGGTAAGATTCTCGTTCCCTTTTGCTTGGAATCAAAACTGGGTGGCGTCGGACGACTGCTCGATCCCTCCGAAGCGTTGTGGTATCACCGTCAGTTTGATGCCGAATCGAAATCGGAGCAACGGACGCTCTTGAATTTTGAAGCGGTTGACTACGCCAGTGAAGTGTTTATCAACGGCAAATCGGTTGGCAAACATCAAGGCGGCAACACGCCGTTTTCGTTCGATGTGACCGAAATGTTGCACGACGGCGTGAACGATTTGGTCGTACGGGTCGAGGATGACACCGAAGGGTTCCAGTTGCGTGGCAAGCAAGTATTGGAACCACGCGGGATCTGGTACACGAGAGTCTCCGGGATCTGGCAAACGGTGTGGCTCGAGCAGGTTTCACCCAGCCACCTTCGCGGTCTCAAAATATCCAGTGATTCCGATGCTGGATCGATCACGATTCGCCCCTTGATTCACGGTGACGCATCTGCAGATATTATCGTTAAAGATGGGGACACCATCGTCGCCCAGGGATCTGGAAGCGATGTGATCACACTCACGCTCAAAGACGCCAAGCTTTGGTCGCCATCCTCACCACACCTGTATAATCTCGAAGTTACATTGGTCGATGATGCCGGGACCGAATTGGACCAGGTGCATTCTTATACAGCCATTCGCAGCGTCGGAAAAGTCAAAGATGCTGAGGGCAATCTCCGTTTTACGCTCAACGGCAAGCCGATTTTTCATTGGGGACCGCTCGATCAGGGCTGGTGGCCCGATGGGTTGCTGACGCCGCCTTCGGACGAAGCAATGTTGTTTGATATCGAGTGGCTAAAACAAGCCGGGTTCAACATGATCCGCAAACACATCAAGGTCGAACCGCGTCGGTACTACTATCACTGCGACCGCATCGGCATGATGGTTTGGCAGGATCAGGTGAGTGGTGGAGCGAAGCCCAAGTGGACCCGATTGGCACCGGACCCCGAAGATGCCCCGTGGCCTGATGAGGCGCATGCACAGTTCCTATTCGAATTTGAAGAGATGATTTCCACGCTCGAAAACCATCCTTCGATCGTTGTGTGGACCCCGTTCAATGAAGCCTGGGGCCAGCATCGGACCATGGAAGTCGGTCATTGGACGGCGGAGCGAGATCCGTCGCGATTGGTCAATATCGCCAGCGGCGGAAACTTCTGGCCGGTCGGGGACATCGTCGACGCGCATAAGTATCCCGATCCGGAGTTTCCTTCTGACCAGGGCGAAAGCGGTCGATTCAATGGTTTCATCAAGGTCATCGGCGAATTCGGCGGCCACGGTCTGCCCATCAAGGGACACCAGTGGAACGTCAATCGCAGGAACTGGGGTTATGGCGGGCTGCCTAAAAACAAGGCGGAATACCAACAGCGATACGCGACTTCTCTTGAAAAACTCAATGCACTGCGTGGGCAAGGCATCGCGGCGGGCGTGTACACACAAACGACCGATGTCGAAGGCGAGATCAACGGGCTGATGACCTACGATCGCAAGATGATCAAGATTCCAGCCGAAAAATTGGCGGAGATGCACAAGGTGCTGTTCCGTGAACCGCCCCCGGCGGCATCACCGAAAACGGCTAGCAATGACGGGGATCAATTCAATCCCGCGTTGGTCCAAGAGCACACCGACCGCGTGCCGGTAAAAGTCATGGATGCCGAAACCATTCGGGCTGGACTGAAGAGTCACGATCGAGCTCTGTACATTAAGTCGGGCTGGATCCGCGATCCCTACATCACCTTGGGACCGGACGACTATTACTACTTGACCGGTACCCAGCCAAACGAAGGTGATCGGCGCGAAGCCAAAGATCCTTACAACATTGGACTGGGTCATGAGAGCATCGTTGGCAATCAGGTACGCGTGTATCGCAGCAAAGACTTGATCGACTGGGAGCCGCTCGGTGCCATCTTCTCAACGGACGATTTGTTCGCGGCGAAAAAGCAGATGAAACGTGAAAAGCGGATCTGGGCACCGGAAGTTCACTGGATGGGTGACCGCTGGGCACTGGTTCATTGTCCACAATATCTTTCTAGCCTTGCGACCACTGACGGCAGCAAGCTTGCCGGCCCGTGGACTCACCCGATGAAAGGTGCCATGGGGCCACGCCACGACCCATCTTTGTTCACCGACGACGACGGAACTGTGTATTTGCTGTGGCAGAACACCTTGATCGCTCCGCTGAGCCAGGATCTGTCGCAGTACACGGCCGAGCCGGTCCGAATTGACCCGGCGGGAACACGCCCTGGACCGGATGGACAACCAATCAGTCGCATCGGCCACGAAGGTGCAACGATGATCAAGGTTGGCGACAAGTACGTCCATCTCGGTACAGCTTGGTCGACCGATCGAGGCCGCAAGGGTTCGTATAATCTGTACTATTGCACAGCCGATAAAATCACCGGCCCGTACGGACCTCGCCAGTTCGCGGGTCGATTTCTCGGCCATGGAACCCCGTTCCAGACCAAGGATGGCAAGTGGTGGTGCACTGCTTTCTTTAACGGCAACGTTCCACCGCTGCCGCGTGAAGGGATTGAGACCCGCGACCTCAGTGAAAATGCACAAACGATCAATGAGCAAGGCGTGACGATCGTGCCGCTAGATGTTCGCGTGCTCGCAAATGGGCAAGTGTCGATTCGGGCGAAGGATCCGAATTATGCCGTCCCGGGGCCGGACGAAGCGGAGAAATTCTAGCGAAATTGGAGCTCAGGAATTTCCGGCATAATTCGTGTCTAGATTCGGTGGGGGACAACGTAAACAGCGGGGCAAGGATTGTGGACTGCGGATTTAATTTGATTTTTACTCCGCAGGCGGTTGGCACCTTTGTACTGCCTTTTCCCATACTACTCTCTTCGTCGTCACTTTTTCAATTCTTTTGGATCCTACTGAATGTCTACTCAAAAGTCCCGGAAATCTGCATTTACGCTCGTGGAGTTGTTGGTGGTCATTGCGATCATCGGCGTGTTGGTCGGCCTGCTACTGCCTGCGGTTCAAGCCGCCCGGGAAGCGGCCCGACGCATGTCGTGCTCGAATAATTTCAAACAATTGGGACTGTCCCTGCACAACTATCATTCCACCTACAACCAATTGCCTCAGCAAGGCGGTGGATCAGGCTTTCCAGGCTCCAGCGCGTTAACGACCAATGTCAGCCGTTTATCCGCCATGGTGGGGCTCACCCCCTTTTTCGAGCAGCAAGCCGTTTGGCAGCAGATCGCCAATCCGTATCAGAGCCCGGGGGGTGCCCTTTGGCCCGCGATGGGGCCGGCGGCGTACAATGTCAATTACGAGCCATGGCGGACTCAGATTCAGACCCTACTTTGTCCCTCGGATGTCGCTCCCAATGGGCAGGTCGCGACCGGCCAACTGAATTACGGATTCAGCTTTGGTGATTCATTCTGGAACTGTAATAACGCGAGAAATAACGCTGGAGATCCCGTCAACATCGGCCAACATCGCGGCATGTTCAAGGATCAGTTTGTTACCCGATTCCGCGATGTCCTCGATGGCATGAGCAATTCGATCATCATGGGTGAAATCCAACGCAGCAGTGGAAGTCGCGAGCTGGCTGGCGATGTGCTCGTTCGCAACGGCAGCGGTAACACGATGAGAGATCAGCCCCGGAGCGAAATCTTAGATTTCGCCCGCGATCCACAGCGACCATTGTTCTACAAACCGGGCGTGACATTGGCGGTGGATACCAGCGCGGCGAAGAACCGTTTTCGTGGCTCGAACTGGGCACAGGGCGAACCGATGATGAGTGGCATGGGCGAAACATTCCCGCCCAACTCCGCCAACGCAGTTCGCGGCAACGGCGATGCCAATGGTCCGGGTGGCGTCTTCTCAGCGGGCAGTCGGCATCAAGGCGGATGCCACGTGTTGATGGGAGACGGTTCCGTCCAGTTTATCACGGACAGCATTGATACCGGAAATACCAACACCGGTCCCATCGCGACTACCGCTCCCACCGCACCGCCCGCCGGATCGGCGAGCAACTACGGTATCTGGGGTGCCGCTGGTAGTATCAGTGGTCGAGAAACAACATCACTGAAAGAGTGATGCAACTGTGGCACGCGTCGCGAACACCTGTAATACTTTGGTGGTGTTCGCGAGGCTGCGGCATCAACAACTTTTTTTCATACAACTCAGGTCAACCTCATGAAGTTCCTCTTCGTCGTTCCAGTCATTCTTCTTTCTTTGCTCTCCATACCCGGTTGCGGCTCCGGAAGCGGAACCACCGTCAACCCCGCACCAACGATGACAGAGGAGGAGTTGGTCGAGATGGACAAGGAGAGCGAAAAAGCAAGGCAGGAAGCCATCCGAGACGGTATGTAGCGACACAGGGATGCGGTGTCGTTGTGCCCCTGTCCGACTTCACCCTCCCCGAAATGCAGAGGAATGCTTCATCGCGATCAGACTTCCAAGAACAGTCGCGATGGGTCCTCCACCATGTCTTTGATCGCGACCAAAAATCCAACGGCTTCGCGGCCGTCGACGATTCTGTGATCGTACGTCAGGGCGATGTACATCATCGGCCGGATGACGACTTGGCCCTTCTCGGCAATCGGTCGCTCTTGGATCGTGTGCAATCCGAGAATGCCACTCTGCGGTGGGTTGACAATCGGCGTACTCAATAGCGATCCGTAGATACCGCCATTGCTAATCGTAAAGGTGCCGCCCATCAAATCGCTCGGTTGTAGGCGGTTTTCTCCAGCCAGGCGAGCGTATTCGGCGATCGAGCCTTCGATCTGCGAAAATGACATGCGTTCGACGTTTCGCAGCACGGGGACAACGAGCCCCTTACCGCCACCGATCGCGATCCCGATGTCTTGATAGTTTTTGTAGACCATCGCATCGCCTTGAATTTCTGCATTGACGGCTGGGAAGCGACGCAGCGCCTCGACAGCGGCTTTGGCAAAAAACGACATGAAGCCGAGTTTGACCCCGTGCTTCTTCGCGAATGCATCCTTGTACTTACTGCGAATCTCCATTACCGGCTGCATGTTGATTTCGTTGAACGTGGTCAACAACGCGGCTGTTTGCTGGGCGTGGACGAGTCGCGATGCGATCGTCCGCCGCAGCATGCTCATCGGTTTGACTTCTTCGCTGCGATAGGCTCCTTCGGTCATCAACGAGTGCGATTGATACGAAGACGCCGGTGCCGAGACGGCTTGCGGCGCCGATTGCGACGGCGACTGCGCGGGCGGTTGCGCTGGTGCAGCAGGTTGTTTCGGACGGCTCGCCCCGCTGCGGACGTATGCGAGCACGTCTTCCTTCAGCAATCGCCCGCCCGGTCCAGTTGCGGGAACGTCGGCGGCATCGAGTTGGTGCTCGTCGAGAAGTCGCTGCGCAGCGGGCATGACGAATCCGCTGGCGCCTGGCCGGGGCGACTGTGTTGACTGTCCACGGGGTGGGGTTGCCGATCCGCTACGCGCAGGTTGCTGAGCCGGTGACGAGGCAGCTGCGGGTTGCTGAGCCGGAGACGAGGCAGCAATTGTGGAACGGTTGGTCTGGCTCGATGCCTGGGACGCGGGGGGCGACCCACTGGAGTCATCGCCAGCGGAATCAGGTCGTTCTCCGACTCGGATACTGGCGATTTGATCGCCAACCGCGGAAAACTCTTCGGATTGCTTTAAAATGTCGCTAAGAAATCCGCTCGCAGGCGCGGGAATCTGAACGGACGCCTTTTCGGTTTCGATTTCAACCAGATCTTCGCCACTTTCGACCCAATCGCCATCGTTTTTCAACCAAGTGCCGATTTGGACTTCGCTGATGGATTCGCCGACGGTCGGGACTTCGACTGGGATGATTTCGCTCACGGAAGCAGCTTCTACCAAAAAGGAAAATGCGAGGGATCGTTAATACACCACTAGGATAACGATCCGCTGGCGAGCTGTCAGTGTACCGGGCGATAAAGTGCTGTTTTGCGAAAATTCAGTTGTACCGATTGGCCCGATTGAGCCGATAAGGAGATTAGACCCCTGTCCTCGTTCGGCACCCTGCCCACCGATCTACCTACCCACACAAAACCATGTCCAGTGAATCCAGAGGAGGACACCCAATTCTATTTGGGATCATCGTGCTCTGTGTGGTTGGCGGCGGGTGGTACTTCGTACGCAATTTTGATGTCAGCGGTCTCGAGGGCGTCTCAATCATGCGGAAGCAATCTCGTCCACAGCCGTCTCGCATCGAGGAGATGGGCGATCCGTTCACGTTCGCCTCGTCCATCGAAGGCGAAGGGGCTCGGCCGAGTGTTTCGGAAAAGAAGACGGAAGCGAACGAAGGCACGATTGACTGGATCAGTAACTCAATCAAATCCTTGGTCTCCACTGCGTCGTCAAAACCTGACTTCGAAGTCGATCCGATTATCTCCAGCCCCAGTGACCAACACGCACGGTTATCGCACCCTAGCCAGGGGCGTTTGTCGGGCCAGACTCCTGATCATATCCGCATTGCCTCATGGGCGCTCGACGGTTTCGGCCCGACAAAACTGGCCAGCGATTTGGCACGAATCAATCTGGTCAAGGTGATTCGGCAATTTGATGTGATCGCGTTGCAGCAGGTTACGTCGCTTCAAATGGACCTCGTGCCACGCCTGGTAGACGCAGTCAATGAGAGTTCGCTTGGTGGTGGGGGACCGGTTTACGACTACGTCATCGGGCCACCGACCGGCCCCCAAGAGCGTAGCGAACTGATGGTCATCCTGTTCAACCCGTCTCGCGTTCGTGTCGATCGAACGCAAACCTACACGGTCGCCGACCCCGACAATCAACTCACTTACGATCCCTTGGTCGCGTGGTTCCGAGCCGCCGAGCCGAACGCGAGTGCCGCCTGGACGTTCACTCTCGTGAACGTTCGCGTCGAACTGACGCGAGCCCCGCAAGAGGTCGCCATGGTGGGCCAACTCATTCAATCGGTGCGTGAGGACGGACGAGGCGAAGATGACGTGATCGTGGCAGGACTCTTTCAAGCTGACGATGCATATCTTTTGCCAGTGATCGCCGGTAGTAGCATCCAAGCCTCGGTGACGAGCACGCCCACCGATATCTTCGGTCGGTACCAAACCAGCAACGTATTGTATGACCGTAACATGACCGCCGAAGCAATTGGCCGCGGCGGTGTCTATGACTTTTTACGAGTCTACAACCTCAGTGTCGCCCAGTCCCAAGCGGTATCGAGCTATTTACCCGTCTACGCAGAGTTCACCCCCCTTGAGGGCTCGCCGCTAAGTCATCAAGCAGCTGCTGTACGTTGAGGCTACGTCGGCCCCATGAAATATTCGTTTAGGTATGTTTGCCGCATTTCGTGAGGGGTCTTGGCGAACTCCACCATCGCGTAGAGACGCTTTTGGTCACGGCGCGTTTTTTCTTGCAGCGACTCGTCATGAAAGTGCTCCGGTAAGGATTCGGCGATGAGCTGGAAGCACTCGGGGGGACGCGGGCCGGCGATGACGTGATGACGATCGAGCATCGCGATGGCGGTTTCTAAGCGATGGTCGTGAGGACTGACGCGTTGGAGTTTGCGGTTGAGCCAATCAAGCCCGTAGGCCTGGCAGCGTTCGCTATCTTCGGCGAGTGTGTGCAGCAAACGGTCGTAAAACCCCGCATCGGGGTTGGCCCATGCGATGAACTGCATCTGTGTCATCAGGTCGGCTTGGTCGTATAGCCATAAACAGCGACTGGGGTGTCCATCGCGACCGGCGCGGCCAATCTCTTGATAATACGATTCAATCGATCCTGGTGTCTCGGCGTGCACGATCAAACGAATGTCTTCCTTATCCACACCCATTCCAAACGCGGGTGTAGCGAGGACGGTTTCGACATCCCCGCTCATGAACGCATTCTGCATGGAGCGGCGCTGACCGCGTGACAGATCACCATGGTAGCAAACGTGGTCGATGCCGGCGTTGCGCAATCGATCGCTGAATCGTTCGAGTGTCTTAATTAAGGAGAAATAAACAATCGTGCCACCGGGTTCGTCGTTTCGCTCGCCCCAGATCGCTGGGTCTCGCAGCGCTAAAAGCAAGTGTTCGAATTTCTGATCATCATCAATGACCGATTCGACTTCCATGGAAAGGTTGGGCCGGTCGATGCCGTCGTGGAACAGCTTAATGTCAGCCGAATCAATACCCAGCTGTCGGTAAATGTCTTGTCGGCATTCCGCCGTTGCGGTAGCGGTGAGGGCAATCGTGGTGGGGTTGCCAAGCTGTTGGCGAATCTCGGCGATGCGGCTGTAGTCAGGTCGAAAATCGTGCCCCCACTGGCTGACGCAGTGCGCCTCATCGATCGCGAGCAACCGTACGTTTCGCATCCCGACCGCTGCGACGAATTCAGCTTTGCGAAATCTTTCAGGCGTGACATAGAGCAGTCGGTACCTGCCCTCGGATAACTCGTGTTGTCGCTGCAGTCGTGAGGTGCGATCCAGCGACGAGTTGATGAGAGTCGCGTCAACGCCACGGGAACGTAACGAATCGACTTGATCCTGCATCAGCGCCACCAACGGCGAGAGCACGAGCGTCAGATCACCGTCCCCGGCTGTCGCCATGAGTGCGGGAATCTGGAAACATAATGACTTGCCACCACCCGTTGGCATCACGACCATCGCGTGGCGCCCGGCGGTGACGTGCGCGATGATCTCGGCTTGGCGAGCATGGAACGACTCGTATCCGAAATACTCTCGTAGGATTTCGTGGGCTTGCGGCATCATCAAGTTGTTACAGTTTAAAAAACCGCTTGGCGTTTTCGCTCGTTGCCTCGGCGAGATGTTCGGCGGTGACTCCGCGGGTGAGGGCTAAGCATCGTAGGGTATGCTCGACTCGCGCGGGCTCGTTGGGCCGCCGACCGCGGAGCGGCTCGGGCGAGAGATAGGGCGCGTCGGTTTCGACGAGCAGGCGATCTTCGGGCACGAACGCCGCAACCGCCCGAAGTTCGTCACTCTTTTTAAACGTGACCATGCCAGCGAAACTGATCATCAATCCTAAATCGAGACACTGGCGCACCTCGTCCATGTTGCCTGTGAACGAGTGCATCACCGCGGCGGGTAGCGGAGTCTGTTCACGGAGTTGGCCAATGATCAAATCGGCACTCTCACGCATGTGAATGACGACGGGTAGATTAACTCGTATGGCTAAGTCCAAGTGCCGCTGGAAATAGTCATGTTGCATCGCGATCGGAGTGTCATCCCAGTAGCAATCCAATCCTGTCTCACCGATGCCGACGACGCCCGGAGATTGACCGACAAGTTGCTCGATGACCGCAAAGTCGTGTGGATCGGAACCGGCAGCCGAGTTGGGCTGGATCCCGACGACGGCGTGAAGATAGCCAGGGTAGGTAGCTGCGAGTTCGCAGGCACGACGACTGGTCTCGGCGTCGATGCCGATCACGGCGATGCTATGAACACCCTTTTCTCTGGCACGCTCGATGACTTCATCGACGATACCGTCGAATGCGTTTGAGTTCAGGTGCGCGTGGGTGTCAAATAAGCGTAGAGTCATGGGCGAACAGAGTCTGAATCGAGCTATTTTGGAGTGTCGGCTTGCGCTAGTAAAGTTTTACTGAGAGCCAATCCGAAAAGGGGGCTGACCCTCTCCGGCGAGGCCGATAAAGACGTTGTAGGACGATTCGCCTCCATCCATAGGATCAGACCCCCTTTTGGATTGGCTCTTTACTGTCGCTGAGCGAAAGAAGATGAATGTTGTCCACGTCCTTCATTCGCCCGCCTGATGGTCGGAGGGCGCCATTTTATCCAACAACCGAGCTCGCAGCCGATTGCCGAAATCGGAGACACTTTGATCCGTCTTCAACGCTGCGATCGCTTCAGGGATTTTCCCTTCGGCTTCACTCGATCGGGCCGCGTTGTAAACAGCCGCATCATTCCAATACGAAAGCTGCTCGTCGTCGAGGACGCGTTTGGTGAACCAGTTGTGAGCGGTTTCAAAGCGTCCATCGTCATACTGCAGCAGTGCTAACCAATACGTGGCGGTGCGTTTGCCCAGACGCATGAAGGTCTGCATCTGTTGAAGCTGGGCGTCATAGGCCGCCGGGTCCTGGCCAAGCTGCCTCCTAAGCCCGTACTGTTTTTGCAACTCGACATTGATCCGCAAGTCATCGATCTCGTATTCAGGGGCGCGCTGCGCGAGGTAGTGAGTGCGGGCGCCTTCGGTGCCAGCAACCTCATCGTCGACAAACTGGCCAGTGAGATGCCGCCAACGTCCGACCGCTAAATTATTGTCTTGAATGCCAGCCGATTCCAACATGGCAAACCGAGAGCGATACCAAAATGCGAAGGTTGGATCGCGTTCGGCCATCATGTTCATTCCTTTCGCGTAGATCTCCGCCACCGTCGGTATCTCCCAAATCCGTACATCCGCGATACCCGGCACAGCATCAAACTTCTTCGCCCATTCGTCCGCATCAACCCAGAGTGTCATGCGGCGATCGCCGGTCAATCCCAATTCGAGTTGCTGCATTCGGTCCGACAAGGTTTCGGGACGTAGGTTGAGCAGCGCCACGTTTTGCGAGATCTCCGTTCGCGAGAGTGGATAGTCAAAATATCCCGCGACGTTGAGCCGCCGCATGAGCGTTGGATCTTTGCGAGCCTGGGTGAGTGTCGCGATTCCGGTTTGATCTGGACCGGGAATGGGCAGACCGAGGCGGGGTTCGAACAAGAAAATATGTTCGCCGATGAGGACGCCGACGGACCAAGGGGTTCTCGCTCCGGTTTCGTCCGATTGCGTCGCGAGCACGGCTGAGGGAATTCCTGCTTGCATACACAACTGGGTGAACACACCGCAGCGCTGCAACCAATCACCTCGTCCCCGCCACAGTGTTTGGTAATCGGTTTGCCGATAGCCTGGGCCCTCAAAAGGTAAATCGGGCGGCATCGGGGGAAGGGGCAACTGCGGCGGTAACGGCATCGTATCCGGTTCGAGGGCGATGTTTCGAATCGTCCAGTCAAAGAGTCTCATTGCCGTCTGCAATCGGTCGACTTCGCGGATTGATAACTCCGGGGTCGAGTCAGCCTCCTGCTCGGCTGCCTCCTTACCGCCTGAGTCGTCTTTACGCTCTGATTCGCCGTCGCTGCCAGGTTCGCTGTCACGCTCCATGGCAGCTTCCCTGAGCCCGGACAACCATTCCACGTTGATCGGGTCGTCACGCAGCGGCGTGTCAATCCACTGGGTCACCTGGTGGTACAAATTGGCATCACGCAACAACGGCACGTCGTCGCCCGTGAACTCCGTCCGCTGGATCACCTCAGCCAGCGTTTTTGAGTCGATCAGTGTGTCGAGAGTCTGGGCAATTTCGGGAACCGCATCTGCATCGGAGCTTTTGACTTCCGCTGCGCCCTTGGCTCGCGCCCACTGGTTAAGATGATAAGCAATCTGCTGGCGCGCTCGGGCTTCATTCAGCTCAACGTATTGATTGAGCAGAGAAACGGTCTCACCTAAATGATCTTGCTGGGTTTGTTCCTGCGCCGCGACTTGCCGTTTGGCAAGGATCCGCTGCATCTCGGTTGAGTCGTCGTGACAACCCGCCAGGCAACCGGCGACAAGTGACGCCGCAAAGAACATGCAGGAAGAGAAGTCGGTCGAGCGCATCGGAACAGTAATCAGGAGCGGAAGAAGCGGTGGGGCAGAAGCCCTCGGGTGTGCGGGGTGGATTGGCAGGCGTGCGGCCAATCGGCGAGTGAAACTACGCGAGATGACTGATCGAAACGTGCTTAATCCAGTTCCTCGACCGTCTCCCTCAGCCGCAGCAGTCGGTCAACCATCCCTGAGAATCGATCGAGTGGAATCATGTTCGGCCCGTCACTCGGAGAGTTCTCGGGCTGAGGATGCGTCTCGAAAAACAGTGCATCACACCCGATCGCTACGGCTGCGCGGGCCAATGGTTCAACCATTTCGCGATTTCCGCCTGTCGCTCCACCCAGACCCCCAGGCTGCTGCACGCTATGAGTGGCATCAAATACGACAGGAACACCGAGCGAACGCATGATCGGAATGGATTGCATGTCGTTGACCAGCCGCCCGTAGCCGAAAAAGGTGCCTCGCTCGCAAACCAAAATGCGTCCTGCCGCCGCGTGTGCGTCCCCATCGTCGCTAGCGACCCGGGATATGCCACTGCCACGCAGCTTGTCGACCACGTATCGCATATCCGAAGGCGCCATAAACTGGCCCTTTTTAACGTTGACACAAGCTCCCGTTTGAGCGGCCGCGACCAAGAGATCGGTTTGCCGAGCCAGAAACGCCGGAATCTGTAGCAGCTCGCACACTTCGGCCGCCGGAGCGGCTTGATCGGGCAGGTGAATATCAGTCGTGACCGGTAATCCGCTGTCGGCGCCGACCGCTTCGAGCAGTCGCAATCCAGCCTCGATGCCGGGACCCCGCTTTGCCGAGAGGCTCGTCCGGTTCGCTTTGTCAAACGAAGCCTTGAAAATGACGTTGACATCGCTGCGTTCGTTTAGCCGAGCGAGGGTCTCGCCGATTTCTAAAGCGATCTCGCGAGTTTGCAAAACGCAGGGACCCGCGATGAGCAACAGCGGCTGGGCATCGCCGCACAAGTATTTTCCAACGGAAGCGAGCATTTGGAATGCAGAATGGGAGAAGGAAAGGATGGGAGTGCTGAACTCTTGAGCGTTGAGTGGCTATCTTAGAGGGCAGGCCTGGTCGCGTCCGCCCCCCTGAACCCTGAACCCTGAACCCTGAACCCTGAACCCTGAACCCTGAACCCTCTCCATTCTTCCCTCACTGCTTCTCACTTGCATTTTGTGACCGGGCGACTTGCTGAGATTGCGCTGTGCGCTGCCGTGCAAGAGGCTGCAGCGAGCCATGGGTTCGCTCATTCTATTCAGGTGACGCCGATCACAGTGGCAGCCCTGATCACGCCAAAATGGTTGACGCGGCATCTGGAGGTCCCACCGCAGTCTACGCACGTCATCTTACCGGGGTTTTGCGAAGCAGTCATCGACGATCCGATTGACATCGCGTCACCCGAAATCACGTGGCGGAGGCGGCTGGCAGAGATCGCGAGCTTGGAACCCGCTGCTGTGTTGTGCGGACCCAAAGATTGCCGCGACATCGACGCTTGGCTAGGTGGGAAGATACGCCAGGTGGATTTGTCGAACTATTCGATCGAGATCATTGCTGAAATCAATCACGCGCCTCGACTCAGTATCGAGGAGGTCGTCCGCGTCGCCGCCGCACTTCGCCGTGACGGGGCCGATCGAATTGATGTTGGCTGCGATCCAGGCCGCCCCTGCCCCGGGATCGGCGATTACGTTGCCGCCCTCGTCGAGACGGGGCACCGTGTTAGCATCGATACGTTTGACGACCGGGAAACTCGCGATGCTATTGCCGCGGGTGCCTCGCTCGTGCTCTCAGTGAATTCATCCAATCGCGAAGCGGCAGTGGACTGGGGCTGCGAAGTGGTCGCTATTCCCGATATCCCCGACGATTTAGAATCGTTGGATGAGACGATCGACTTTCTCGACCGGCATCGCGTCCCCATGCGGCTCGATCCCATTCTCGAATTGATTGGAACGGGATTTGGGAAATCGCTCCTGCGGTATTTCGAGGTACGTCGACGTTATCCTGAACATGCGACGATGATGGGCATCGGGAACCTGACTGAGATGACCGATGTTGATTCGGCAGGCATTAATTTTTTGTTGCTCGCTCTTTGCGAGGAATGGGGCATCGGCAGCGTATTGACGACCCAGGTCACCAATTGGGCACGCTCGTCGATCCAAGAATGCGATATCGCGCGTCGATTGGTTCGTCATAGTATTGCCGATGGAACACCGCCCAAAAATCTATCCGATCAACTCATCATGCTTCGCGACGCCAAGCTGCGTCCTTATTCGGAGGAGTCGCTCGAAGCTCTGGCCAGTGGAATTCGCGACAACAATTATCGCATCCTCGCCCAAGACGGCACCATCCACATCATGAGCGCGGGCGTGCATCTGCGAGGGGACGAACCATTTGCGCTGATGAGTGAATTGTTAGAGCTGCCTACGTCGGACAACGTCGATGTCTCACACGCCTTTTACCTCGGTTATGAGCTCGCCAAAGCCAAGCTCGCGATCCAGTTGGGGAAACAGTACGAGCAAGACCAAGCCTTGAGGTGGGGCCAGCTCACGATGGAAGAACGGCGTCACCGCATCCCTCGCAAGTCTCGCCATCGAAAGACCTAAGGCCGCTTCGCGGTAAGACAGCAAGGCACGACTTCAATCTCACAACTTGCCCGCCCACGTGCGGCTTCCCACGATAGGATCGATCTGTGACAACAACGCTTCGATTTGATGCTTTGCATCTTGTGTTTCAACGCTGAGAATGCGAATCAGTACACCCGCGACTCCGCCAGGTAGTGGCTGTGTAATCCAAACGGTCTCCCCCCCTCGTTGCAACGGTTGCTCGCGTTCCTGCTCGAGCAGGCGCGTTGCTAGCTCCGCAAATTGATTGCCTAGCACAACGACCAAAACACAACAATTGAAGTGACCCATGCGGAACTTTGATGTCAGCGGTCCGTCAGCAGGGCACAACCTGACCGCGTCTTCGATGAGATGCTGCCCCGCGTAATAAATGCTCTGCCGAGATTGGAAGTGTTGGTACTCAAAACGCTCGCCAACCCGGTATCGACCGCTCGTGACCCAGTCGACTAATACCAAGTTACCACCATCAGCAATATCGAACCTTTGGATTTGATCGTATCGAGACCCGGCAAAACAACTGATGGGTTCGGGAGCGAGCGTGAAGATGGAATCGTCACCGATCCTCACCCGCATGGTCTGACTGCAGGGCAGTCGTCTTGGATTTTTGTAAATCTTCGTCGACGCTTGCGAACTCAACACACAGCGACTGCCATCTTCCAAATCGACTAGCAGATCGGTCTGATCACCGGCCAGCAATCCGCCGCCGTACGAGCTCGTATAGACGTGTGGCAGGTGCGTCTTGCGCCGTGGAATGAACAACCGCAGAGGACATCGTGCGACCGACCGGACGACCGTTGATCCATCGCCCCGGCGGGCGATGCGAAGCAGTCCCTCGCCATCGCGAAGGTTTCGGTGCATCCGGTCGTCGTCGAATGGCCCCAGCGGATCGCAACTCTGTCGCGAATCAACCGGGGTTAGAGCCTCCGCCAATTCAGAAGTATACGCAGGTTTTACAGGAAGATTCACGCGTGCGCCTCGCGATAACGACGGAGGTTGTCCTCAGGCGTCGTCGCTCGGGAAGGCGGGATCGCGACAAGCCCCGTAAATGCTGCTTTGGAATAGAGCATGATCCATGTAACCACCACAAAGGGAGCCGTGTACGGGGTGAGATGCAGTGGCAGGAGGATGGCAGCGAGCGCCGCATACAGCCAGGTTGTGAACACAATGCCAAACAGCATGAAAATGAAACTCCGGACCGTCAGCAAATAGAACAGCCCGCCGATGGCGATGGCTGTCAAAATTGCACTATACGAGAACATGCCCATGTGAATGGTGGTCTCGCGGACCTGTAACGCCTCGGCAACGCCAATGGAGATCAGTGCCCCAATCCCTGCCATGATGGCCGAAATGCGTGAGTTGATGGCGATCCCAAGCAAAATAAGATATCCAGAAACCGCATTGTCTTGGAAGAAAATTTCGCCAAAGCCCTTCCCTACCCCCTCCCACCATGTGTCAACGCCGTAGGCATCGTCATCCAACTCGGTATCCGCCGCGACTGGTTTCAAGGCATCATGGTGTCCTGGTTCCAGTGCCGGTGAAAAGTGGGTCCCCGCGACAAACAGCCAACTCGCCAGAACAAACGGCGCAGTCAGCGGTGGCACTTCCGCCGCTGACAGCATTGCACCAATGGCTGCTGTTAAAACCGTTGACAAAATGGAACCAAAGATCACGTAGGCCCCAATCATCCACCACGAAATATCGAGCGCGTCAAATGCGGTCTCACAATAAAACACAATCGCGATCGCAGTTAATACTCCGTTGAAACCATACAACCCCGCCGCAACCAATCCCTTGTCCGTCTTAAGAAACATGGCGGTGAGGATCGAAGTGACCGAACCGACGAGCGCGGCGATGCCGAAATCAACGGAATGGTAAAAAATTCCCGCGAGAATCACCGCTCCGCTCGCGGCGTTGTTCTGCAACACCACCTGGCTGACATTGCGCAGCACAATGTGTACGAACCCGATTACCGTATAGGGTGAATCGTCTGCTGCATCGACGACAGCAGCGACCTCGCTCGTCGGATGCGTCATTTGACCGTGACTCCCACCGCGTCATGCAATGCGGCGAGGATATGGTCTGCGATCTCCGGCACTGCTTTACCATGCTTGACTTGGGCAAAGAACCAAGGACCATCGCCCCGCATTTTCATGGTGTCGCGTTCCATCACATCTAAATCCGCACCCACTGCCTCGGCCAAGTCAGTCTTGTTAATCACCAGCACATCGGACTGAGTCGTACCCGGACCCCCTTTGCGTGGAACCTTATCACCACCGGCCACGTCGATCACGTAAATCGTAAAATCCGCCAACTCGCGACTGAAGTCGGCAGCCAGATTATCCCCGCCCGATTCAATGAGAAGCAGGTCCGGATGGATCCGTTGGCTGAGTTGTTCGAGTGCCCTCAGATTGGAGGTGATGTCTTCGCGAATCGCGGCATGCGGGCATCCGCCGGTTTCGATCGCCATGATGCGATCTTCGGGCAGGGCCCCGTTGCGAATCAGAAACTCAGTGTCCTCGCGGGTGAAGATGTCATTAGTGACAACCGCGAGCGACATGCGGTCACGCAGCAATTCGCAGAGTGCGAGTGTCAACGCGGTCTTGCCGCTTCCGACCGGCCCGCCGATTCCGACGGTGAAAGCGCGTTCTTCAAAATCGCGGGTCGCCAGACGGGCGGGGCGTTCATGATAAAACCCCGCGTTTTCGAGCTTCTCATGAGTGTGCCCATGACCATGTCCGTGATCGTGGCTGTGCGAGTGGTCATGATCGTGATCGTGGCCGTGTGAATGATCGTGGGTGTGGGAAGTCATGAAGTCTACCTCAGTGATTAACTATGAAACAATCGAGAGTACAAACGGTCGTGTGAGGACTGCCAAAGATCCAAAACGGGGGCGGACTGCGTCACACGGTGAAAATCGGTCTGTGGGCTGCGCTGCAATAGATGCTCCGCATAAAGTGCGAGCGCCTGTTGCAACGCTTGGCTGCGAAGGGGACCAACGATGTTGAGGCGAATTGCCGCTGAGAGAACCGTTCGCAAAGCGACATATAGGACACTGCGACGAATGTCGTCGAGCGGAATCTGCAACTGCCTGAAGATGACCCCGTACAGCGGGGCCGCATGCATGGGCCAGCCCTCGCGTCGGGCAGTGCGTTTTAAATTGGCAAAGGCATATTCGCCGGGGAACGCCGCTGCTGCCGCAACGATCAATCCATTACCTTGCGCCCGGCTCGCCCGGTTGGCGACTGGATTAACTAGAAACGTGTCGCAGTGCTGATCGGCTTGCGTGATTAATTCGGGCGCATGAAAAACGCCATCGACATAGGGCAGTGCCGTTTCGCTGGTTTGCTGCAGAACGGTTTGCGAAAAATCGAACAAGTCATCTTCATCGCGAACCTGTCCAGCCTGCTTGGCCGCCTCCAAGCCCACCGAATGAGCGAATCCGCCAGTCGGAAACGCAGAGTCGACGACCTGCCATAAAATCCAATCGCGATGCATGGATGTCCTTCACACGAACGTCAACAAAATTCAACAAATTGATGGAGAATCAATATTAATTGTTTCACATGCCAAGAAACATCGCCGCAGCGGCAACCACCAGACTGCCACCGGCAACGCGGGTAAGCGCGACGAAAGAATCCTTGGAGCGAAGTGATTGAACCAACATTCCGCTGCCAATCGTCAGCACCATCAGGCCCGCCGTTGCCGCCATGATCCCCAGGCTATAGGAGCCCACCTGGCTCGCCGCGCCCAGTTCATGGATATGAGCATAACCATGAAAGAGTCCAAATAGGGGAATCAACGCGATAGCAGTCGCTGACGCCGATTCGCAGCGAACCAGCATCACACCGCAAACGAGCACAGAGGCAACAATCATCAGCTCAACAGCCGGCATTGCTGCGGTCGCCGACGCCGCCGTCACCCAGGCGGCAACACCACCGGCAATCCCACAGGCAATGAACGCGGTCGGAATACTCCATCGAGCACGACCACCGATTCGAACCGCCAACAACGCGATCGCAGCGATCACGAGTAAATGATCGAGGCCCGTTAATGGGTGCATGAGTCCAGCACTCCATCCACTGTTCGTTCCATGACCTGGATGAGCCATGGCGAGTGATGGAGAGGCTAACGCCATCACGGCGGCAATCCAAACGGTCTTCTTCGTTAGCATCGTTCGACTCCGTAAAGGTAAAAATACTGCTGCAACAGACATTCGTCACAACAATCGGAATAGTTATTGGCTGTCGTGAGGCTGACTCCCGCCGCCTCGACGCGTCTGACGTCAGAAGAAGTAATACCTCTGCGTCAATGGAAGACGATCAGCAGGGTCACACATCATCAGTTCGCCGTCGGCGTGCACCAAAAATGTTTCTGGATCGACCTCAATTTTGGGGGTCGTGTCGTTGAACTTCATGTCCTTCTTGCCAATATTTCGGGTATTGTACACAGGGGCGAGCCGACTCTTAAGACCATAGCCTTCGACGCCGCGGCAATGGATTGATGCCATCGACACAAACGCGAGCGATGTCCCCGCTCCGGCCCGTCCGTTCCCGCCAAACATGGGACGAAGCAATGTCGGCTGAGTCGTTGGAATGGACGCATTGGCGTCGCCCATATTGGCCCATGCAATCACGCCCCCTTTAAAAATGATCTCTGGTTTGGCACCAAAGTTGGCGGGACTCCACAACACCAAATCAGCAAGTTTCCCTTTTTCGATCGAGCCCACGTTCGCGGAAATACCTTGCGCGATCGCAGGGTTGATCGTGTATTTGGAGATATAGCGTTTGATCCGAAAGTTATCGTTCCGTTCAGAATCTTGGGGGAGCGCTCCACGCTGATCCTTCATCTTACTCGCCGTTTGCCAACAGCGGCTGATCACTTCGCCAATTCGCCCCATGGCCTGCGAATCGGACGAATAGATGCTCAGGGCACCCAAATCATGGAGGACGTCTTCGGCGGCGATTGTTTCTTTACGAATCCGACTTTCGGCAAAGTGAACATCTTCAGGCAGATCTGGATTGAGGTGGTGGCATACCATCAACATATCCAAGTGCTCGTCAATCGTATTCTTCGTGTACGGTCGCGTGGGGTTGGTTGAACTCGGTATTACGTTCGGCTCGCCACAGACGCGGATAATATCAGGAGCGTGACCGCCGCCCGCGCCCTCGGTGTGGTAGGTGTGAATCGTGCGACCTTTGAATGCAGCGATCGAATCCTCGACGTAGCCCGATTCGTTAAGTGTGTCGGTGTGAATGCACACCTGAACATCGTACTCCTCGGCCACTGACAAGCACGAATCGATCGCCGCAGGCGTTGTCCCCCAATCCTCGTGCAACTTGAATCCAGCAGCACCGCCGACAATCTGCTCACTCAGACCATCGGGGTGAGACGAATTGCCCTTCGCCCAAAATCCAAAGTTCATGGGCATGTCGTCGACTGCTTGCAGCATCATGCGTAGATGGTGCGATCCCGGTGTGCACGTCGTCGCATTGGTACCCGTATTGGGGCCTGTCCCCCCACCCATCAAAGTTGTCAAACCGGCAGCAATCGCTTCCTCGTAGAGCTGTGGACATATGAAATGAACATGAACATCCAATCCGCCTGCGGTTAGGATGAGCCCTTCACCAGCCATCGCCTCCGTGGTCGCACCACAGTTCATACCAGGCGTCACGTTTTCCATCACGTCAGGGTTTCCCGCCTTGCCAATGCCCGCGATCAACCCGTCTTTGACACCAATATCGGCTTTAAAAATCCCAGTGTAATCGATCACCAGACAGTTTGTGATCACCAAGTCGAGCGCCTCAGCTTGACTGCACTCCGCTTGCACTCCCATCCCATCGCGAAGGACCTTGCCACCGCCGAAACAGGCCTCGTCACCGTAGGTGGTGTAGTCCTTTTCGACTTCCAAAATCAGCGAAGTATCACCGAGTCGAACGCGGTCGCCCGTCGTCGGTCCATAGAGCGCTGCGTAACGGTTACGATCCAGTTTATACGCCATGGTATTGCCTCAGAGTGAGATAGTTAAAAAATGATGGAGCTCGTCGATGCTTACTTCTGCGGAACGTGTGCAAAGTTTCCCCGTTTGACGTTCTCCATCGCTCTTTCGCGGTTGTAATCGTTAACCAGTCCAGTCCCCAGCCCGTTCCCACCAAAGATACGTTGGTCGCCACCAAGCAGTACCAAGTTGACGGTCTTCTTTTCACCGGGTTCGAATCGCACCGCAGTACCGGCGGGAATATCGAGCCGGTGCCCGTAGGCTTTCTCACGGTCGAACTGGAGATAACGGTTCGTTTCAATGAACGAATAGTGACTGCCGACTTGAATCGGACGATCGCCCGTGTTGACCACATCCAATGTGACGGTCTGACGACCTTCGTTGAGCACAATTTCGCCATCGTCGATCAAATACTGACCAGGCTCAGGCATGTCGGCATCGGGATCCGTGGCGAAGTCCGACGCTTTGGGAACTGGCAAGAAACTCCCATAGAGCGCGAGACTCAGGTCGCCCTCCTCGCTGGCGATGGGATTATGAATCGTCACGAGCTTGGTGCCATCGCTAAACGTACCTTCGACCTGAACCGTATGCAGCATTTCTGAAACGCCCGCTAGCACATAATTGGTGCCCAGCAATTGTCGACCATGATCCATGAGATCGGCGACGGACATTTCGCCATCACGAATTCGCTCGAGCACCACGGTGGCGATCAAAGCCGTCGCCTCGGGATAGTTCAAGCGAACACCGCGGGCCAGGCGTTTTTGGGCTAAAAAGCCCGCTGCATGAAGTTGCAGCTTATCGACTTCGCGGGGGATCAAGTGCATCTCGTTGCTCCTAGGCTTTCATTGCGAATGATAGTTGACGACTCAAAGTCGTCGCGGCGTTGTCCAACTCGTTAAGATTGTAAAGGCGTCTGACAACCCGCTTGCAAGCAGATTTCAAAAATATTTCCCAAGCGATCGACACACGCTTTCGCGAATTGACGTTTGCCTAGCCATGTGAGTGTTGGCAGGTCTGGTTGCTTGCCGGTTACGCAACCCGCATGCCAATGGTGAGTAAACGCCGTGGAATGCCATGACCCAGTGAGGATCGTGAGTCGCAGGATTCATAGCTGAGGACCAGGGCAAGCCCCGCGGAAGCGAGTTGGCGATGCCAGGTTCCATCGGGACCGCTATGCTTAAAACTGCAGCTGGGTTCCCAGCAGAAATACGTTGATATTTTTGCGACCGTCGGCGAGGTCGCGTTGGCCCCAGCCCGCCGACAGGCGGGCGTTGCTGCCAGCGATGACGTACTGCATCTCGAGATCCGCGCCACGTGTGATCGCCGCAGGGTTGGCGGCAGACGCGACGCCGAACGTGCGGTGGTACTCTTGCCATCGCAATAGTGGACGCAGCCGACCGACAACGTCGCAAAACCGCAGTTCACTCGCCATCATGTAACCCACTTCCAGCAACCCAGCACGTCCGTCGACGGAGTTCGCATTGACGTCGTTGGTCTCGACGCCCGTGTCGTAGTAGTAATAAGCCCCTGAAAGGGTGAGCACGCCATCATTGGCCAGTTTGGAGTCGTAAAGAATGTCTCCGGTCCAACTGTTGTAGTCGCTCGCACCGTCGGTGGCTGAGTAGACGCCATTGTTCTGGTGAACCACCGCAGCACCAATGGCGAAGATGTCTTTCTGGCCGTAGTACGTGCTCTGGTTGTAATAGCCCGTCTCGGGGTCCAAGAAATTATAGGCTAGCCTAGCGTTGAACTGCGGCGAGTCACTAGAGTTCACATTGGGATTTGCAATCGGGTTCATGCCAGCCACCGCACTGTTGGTTCCATCGTACAACCCGACCGAATACTTCAGTGCTTGATTGTTCAGCAACCCCCACAATGTCGTTCCATCCTGACGTCCGTCGAAGATTGCCGGCTCGTTGCTGACGAAGGGGAAGTCATACAGGTTCGTGTAGAACGGCCCGCTCAGGTTAGCCCGGTCCGACGGTGGAAGCATCCGCCCGACCCAGCAATTCAATGCACCGCCGTCGCCAAACTTGGCGATCGCATCGAGCAATTTGAAGTTCAAAAGGTTATTAGTGACGAAGGGACGGATGTATGTGTTCTGAACGTCCGTGTTGATTTCGAACCCGATGTATTTGTGTCCTCGCCCGTTGAAGTACAAACGCATGTTGTCGATCACTTGGTCTCTGCTGTAACTCGTCCCATTGGCGGCTTGATTCTGTGCGGATAGGAAGCTCGTTCTTAGCCCAGCACCCACGCTGACGTAAGCGTCCTTGCTCCAATCGAACCGATGGTAGTAGTTGCATACCGAACCGCTGGCGGTTTCGCCGCAATGATGAGGACAGTGCGGATCGTTGCATCCTGTTATTGTTGTCGAAGGCACGGCCATGGCCGTGTCGCCGCTCCAGGGGCTCGCCTGGACCGTTGACATCGTTTCAGCAGTACCGAGCCGTAGATTTAAGTCACCTATGAGCGATTGCAACTCGAAAATCTGAGCCTGCATCTGCTCTTGAGAAGAGACGTTCGGCGTGGCAACGCTGGGAACGGGAGCCGTCGCTGGCGGGGCCGCCTGAGCCGAATCTCTTTCGTTGAGTGCCTTCGAATTCGCAGGATCGGCCAACTGAGCCATTGCGGGCGCCGCGAAGGCGAGACAACATACGGTGACGGTGCACCAGGAAATACCGAGGCTTCTTTTCATCACTTACAACGTCCCTGGTGATGGTGGATGGGCTCACGAGTCCGCGACCAGTCACTGCTCGTTCCCCCAAAAATCGACCGCAATCCATTTGCATTGATCAAAGTAGTCTTTCAATCGACCACGATCGATACAGATCATCAGATTGGCTTTCCGTTCCTCGCAACCGTTACGACTAGAATGAATTGCCAGCACTCGGTTGCATGAAGGTCTGGCGCGTATCTTATTCTCTAGCTACCACAGCAAAATCGTCAAAGGCCGGCAAAAAATTGACCAACTGCACGAGCAACTGATAGCCATCGAGGCCTAATCGGTCCTCGATATTGAAAAAGTGCTCACGAAAGATCAACGCTAGAAGTTGATGGTATACGCAAAGACGCCAACGCGAACGAGTCCCGAGTAACGGAACGCGTTGCCTCGTCTACTACCATTGGGCACGTTTTGTGGTTTCGCTGTCGCTAAAGGCCGCAAAAACGTAACAGTTTAGTCGTCGAGTATCGGTTTCTGGAAAGCGTTCCAATCGACCACGGTTACTGCCTGAGATCGCTTTTAAGAATCGTGTTAATTAAGCGTGCAGGAAGATCTCGATTACGATGACTGAAATCTACGTACCCAACCTGGAATGCAATTCTTCTTTCGTCATTTCCATGAACGGACGAATTTGCTGGAGTCGCCTCGGGTGACACGAACGTCGGTCGGGCCCCCCAGTGGCGGAACGGTCGACCATGGAGGCGATCGCAGGAACTCAGCATTCAGCTTCGATTAATTGCCAGTTTCCTGCATCGGTCTCTACCTTCCAGATGTCTGGCATGGCTTCGTCGTTGAGGTGTGCCGCCACGAGACTGGCCAGCGGATCGGGGATCACCAGCGCAATGACCTGATGGCGACTTTTCCGCAGCAATCGATTGATGGCTTTCATTGCTCGGGCTGCTGCGGTTTGCAACGATTCGCCGCCGGGCGGACAGACGGTCTCTGGGTTCTCTGCACCGCTGCGATACAGCCTGGGTTGGTTGCGGCGAATTTCCTCAATTAGCTTTCCGTGCCACAAGCCATGGTCGATATTGCGAAATGCATCGATCGCTTTGGGACGTAGCTCACGCCCCTCGACGAGCAGCGCTGCGGTTTCTCCAGCCGATTCACAGGGGGCGTGGTAAACGGCGTGAAACCGGATACCAGCGAGTTCTTCGGCAAGACTTTCGGCCTGCTCACGGCCTCGCGGGGACATGGGCATGTCGAGCGAGCCCTTCATGCGACCCTGTTCATCGAACGCGGTCGCACCGGGCCGAATCAAAATCACTTTTGATCGAGCGGCAGCTTTGAGGGACATCACTATTTGACTCCCTGTGGAGAGACCATCGCTTGGTTCAAGCCAGAAATAGCGACATCATAATTGTCGCTGGAAAAAATCGCCGAACCAACGACAAATAAATCACAACCAGCCTGTCGGGCTGAACCAATCGTCGAGAGGTTGATCCCGCCGTCAATTTCCAGCACGAGATCGGGATAGCGGGAGCGGAGGTCACGGATGCGCTCAAGTGCGACGGGGTTGAATGATTGACCACCAAATCCGGCGTTGACACTCATGACCAGCACCATGTCAACATCATCCAGGGCCGGCTCCAGGGTGCTCATCGGAGTGTCTGGATTGATCGCGAGGCCAGCGCCCACGCCGAGATCACGAATTTGGCCGGCTACGTCGACAGCGTCACTGACCGCTTCGACGTGAAATGTCAGCATATCGGCACCCGCATCGACCATGGGTTTCGCGTAAGCAAGGGGATCGCTGATCATCATGTGAATGTCCAGGGGCATCGTTGTGTGCCGTCGCACACCCGCGACAACCGGCATGCCATAGGTCAGATTTGGAACAAAATGTCCGTCCATCACGTCGAGGTGCAGCACCGCGGCGCCAGCTTCGCTGAGCCGCTCAATCTCAGCTTGAAGGTTGCCGAAGTCACATTGCAGCAGGCTCGGCAGGATTGCCGGTCTAGCATCGCGAATCGAATCGAGCTTAGCTCGGCTCATAAAGTCCATTCCAACGAGGATTGAATCCGGCACGAATGCCGGGCGTTCCGATCCAGATTGGGCAGTGAAGTCAACGTTGTCAATCGCAAGGATTTTCAGCTTCGATGAGGAAACTCGATCGTTTGTAGCGTCCACAACGGGTTTTACGCGAATCCTCCGTTAAAAAAAGTCGATTTGGTAAAAAATGCCGCCGCTAAAAAAACAACGTTCAGGCAATCCTCGCGACATTCACCCTTGGGAGATGTGCCCGAACAGGTTATACCTACGTGTAAACAACCCCCTACCAACAGATCGGCAGTGTCTTTTCCACTGCCCGGTTCTCATCGGATTTCCACTCCCCATGCCCGACAATTGGAACATTCTCGCCAGCCTCCTGGGTACACCACGCCCCCCTGAGCCGGTCGAAGTCAAGAAAAAAGAGGCTCCTAAGCCCGCTGAGCCGGTCGATGCCCCAGTGACGCCACCCACCTCAGGCCTCGCGTCGGGTGATCGTGATGCGAACCAACGCAACGACGCCTCCGACGCCTCCGAGTCTGTCGAACGACCGCGCGATACAAGTCGCTCGAATCTACGTTCGTCTCATGCGTCTCGAGCAGCGGAAGCATCGTCAACGAGCAGCAGCGATTCTGACGTGCTGGTCGCCCTGACGTCAGTCCAGCCGCCTCCACGACTGCCCGGTTTCGGTATTCCCGACGACGAGCCCGTTGCGCTCGAGCCGCAGGTCAAGTCGAGCGAGTATGGCGCTGCTGAAAAAGAGATCCAGCAACGAGAGGCACAACTCGGTGCGGGGCGAGGCTCGGCATCGCGGCGAGATCGTCAACCCGACCGCAGCGAAGATCGCGAGCGCGGCAACCGGTCAGGTCGCAGGGATCGCTCTTCCAAACGTCGTGGCAGTTCAGGTTTCGCCGACAATCTCGGCGCCAGCGCGTCGGAAAGCGACGACGATTTGGACGACGACGATAGCGACGCATTAGAATTCACCGGCTTCGTCGGCGATGAGCTGGACGATGACCTCGAAGACGAAGAGGCGTCGCCGGTCGCGGACGCAACGCGTGGTCGCGGCGAGCGTGGTTCCGATCGGCGTGATTCCAATAGACGTGGCCAAGACCGCCCGTCTCGAGGTGATGATACCGAAGAGGATGCGTCGCGTTCGCGTCGCGGTGGACGGCGTGGCCAACGGCAACGGATGAGCGAGGGCGATGTGTCCGACGACTCATCGCGTCCTAACCGGCGATCGGGCTCGCGCAGTGAAGAAACTGTTGCCGAGACAGAGGATTCGCCTCGCCCGGCTCGCGGTCGACGTGGGAGCCAACGCAGCGAACCACGCAGTGGAGATGCGTCTCGCCGCAGCGAGTCACCACGCGGTGAATCGTCACCACGCGGTGAATCGTCACCACGCGGTGAATCGTCACCACGCGGTGAATCGTCACGACGTGGGGAATCGTCACGCCGTGGCTCGTCTCGCAGTGATCGTGAGTCGATCCATCCGCGCACCGAGGGAACTCGCGAGCCGATTGTGGATGAGGATGAAGAGGACGTCGTCGGCTTCGCGGCCGATTTGTTTGACGATATCGACCTTGATAACGGCGACGACGACGATGGAGAAACTGGCAGTTCACGTTCATCCACCCCTGGGGACAAAGGTGATGACGATGGGCCTCGCGCTGGTCGCCGCTCGCGGCGTGGTGGGCGGCGACGCGGACGACGTGGTGCCGGTAGCAGCGAGACGAACGAAGTCGAAACAGATGCTCGTGAGAGCGTGAAATCCGATGACCTACCGCGTTCGGCGTTTGGCGACGACTTTGACGATGACGACAATCTTGTCGAGACGACTCAACGACGCCCACACGCCGAAGATTCTCGCCGTTCGGATGCACCACGCCGATCAGAAGATTCCCGTCGCAGCGACGATGATGACGATGATCGACGCGAGCGATCTCGCCGCGGTGGACGTGGCCGCCAGCGTGATTCACGTAGCGACGCACCCGCTTCCAATCAAGATTTCCCAAGTTGGGATTCTATCGTGAACTCGATGGTCGACAAAAACCTCAGCGGTCGTCGGGGCGGCAGTGGCGGCAACGGAAATAGTGGCGGCAACCCGCGTGGCGGCAATGGCGGTGGACGAGGTGGCTCGTCGGGTAGCTCGCGAGGCCGCCGACGCTAATTCAACGTTTGGCATTGCCAGTCGGAATCGCCAATTTCCGCCCCGCTCGAACATCCTGAATCAACGGCGCAGGCGCCGTTTTCCCAGTGGTTCTCCGATCGGTGCGCAAACTGTACAACACAATACTACCAATCATTTAGTCAAGGAATTTACCGAAGTGTTTAAGAACTTTTGCCCGCAAGCACTTGGCATCAATGGACGCCAAAGCGAACTGATCGAACTGGCTCTGACCTACGCTTTCCGGGGTATGGATATCGACATGCACGACATGTTGCGTCGCTCGCAACGCTCGTCGTTTGAAGAGGCGTCGAAATATCTACGTGCGGCCGACATTCGCATCGGCACCTTCACGCTGGCAATCGATCTCGATGCCGATGACGATGCCTTCACCGCTGGCGTCGCGACACTGCATCCGCTTAGCGAAGTTGCCCAACAGCTCGAAGTCGATCGCGCCCTGATTCGTGTCCCTGCGGCGACCGATCGATTGCCGTTCAACGAATTCTTTGACGTCCAGCGTCAACGAATCAGTCAAATCGCCGAAGTTCTCGCTGCTCGCGACATCAAACTCGGTGTTGGGTTCCGCGCGGTAAGGAACACCTGGCCAAAAAGCAATTCCCATTCGTTTCGAAAGTGGAAACATTCCGCGCTCTTGTCGACGCGATCCCCAGCGTTGGCTACCTCATCGACACATGGGATTGGGTGGTCGGTGAAGGTGGGATGGACCAGCTCGGCGAGATCCCAGGCGAGAAGATCATTGCCGTTCGGTTGGGTTCCATCCCTGAAGATGTTGACCCCAGCGAAGCGACCACGCACGACCGCATCCTGCCGGAAATGCACGGTCCGCTCGATCACGTCAAGGTTGTCAAGCACCTCGACGCTGGCAAGTTCTCGGGCCCCCTCAGCCCCACCGCCTCAACAATGCAGTATAAAGGTCAGACTCGTGAATTCCTCGTCCAGAGCACCAGGAAGCGATCGATGGCATCTGCAAGGAAGCGGGCCTGACCGTCGCGCCGCTTCCAAGCGAACTGATTGAAGACATCCCATACGAACCGACTTCGATGATCTAGTACATCCGCGATAATCGATTCAAATGGATTTTCTTAGGTAGATGTAAAACTCGCCCACAATGTCCGCCGATGAACTAATCGGTGTGGCCTCATGGCGAGCAGACGGGTGAATCGAGAGTATCTCGATTGATCGCGATGCACGACGAGGCTTTTATCGGTCAAGGATGGTCGAATGAAACCGTTCGCTTCGTGTCTTGTGTCGATAGTGCAATCGCGTCGTCTTCTTCAACCGCTTTGCTTTGCGATGCTGCTGGTCAGCGTCAGCGGTTGTTGCTGCACGCAGCCTGCTAAGTTGCGGGCAACGAGCGTCGTGCGGCCGACATTGACCCATACGTGGTGCGATTGGTGGTCAACGCTACGCTATCCTGCTGGCGTTAATGATTGCGAGTTCATTCGTCCTCAGATCGCGCTGTCGGCCACAGCGCAGTCACCATTGGTCCGAGGCGAGAATGCCTACGCTGTCGCAGAGCGTTTGCATCGGGAGTGCGACGCTCAAGCGATTGATTACTGGGCGCGGGCAGTCGCATGGTCTGGCGAAGCGATGCGGCAAGGTGACGTCGAATGCTGTCAATCATCGACGCGTTGTTTGAACTTAGGCTGTCGCCGGAGCGGCGCAGTTCGTGCAGCACAGATTCACAAAAGTGCGACGATTCGGATCCTTTCGTACGGCCAAGCGTATGGGAGACTCGATCCATCATCCCAGCTGACGATCCAAGGCGCGAATCAGACGTTTCAAATTCCAGTCATCCACGAAGGGTTTGCTTGGACGCCCGATGACTTCGAACGATTGCTGGTGTTTGAGCCGCCCGCCAATGTGCTCGGCAACGTCTGTGGTCGAGGCGTTCCGCTAGTCGTCTTGTCGCGTTTCAAGCGATCGGATTCGGCAGCGTCAGCTGCGTGTGATCAATGCGGCGTCACGGGAGTGGTGGCTGAGAGGTGCGATCATTTCATCCAGTCACAAACACCATTCGCCGCCACAGCGATCATGGATTTTCCTGTCAGTCTTTTCCAGAACGAGCGATTCCTCAACGACGATTCGTCCAGTGTTGGATCAGTCCAGCTGATTAACCCGCTGACAATCACTCCGGAGCTGCAACGCGATGTGGCGATTGCGCAGAGTCCCGCGATGGCGCTGAGATACGCTCGGCAATCCAGTCGATACAATCCGCTGGCGGCATTTTTGAGCGGTGACAACGGAGTTGATCGACCGCGTCTTCGCTTCCTGGCGCCGTATCAGCCCGGAAAGATCCCACTGATCATGGTGCATGGCTTGTTGTCGGATCCATCCGTCTTTCTCCAAATGGCAGAGGCCGTGCAGGCCGACTCAGAACTTCGCCAACGCTATCAAATTTGGATTTTTCGGTATCCAACCGGCGACAATGTTTTGAACTCCGCTGCGATGCTGCGACGACAACTTGCTGCTGCATATGAGTGCCAATGCGAATCAGCAGAACGGTCACCGTCCCGTACGCAATTCGATGGAAATGCGAGTGGCTCGCCGATGCGTCGCGCTGTGATTGTCGGTCACAGCATGGGTGGGTTGCTATCGAAACTACAGGTCACTGATAGTGGCGATCAGCTATGGCGCTCCGTTGCTGATGCACCCTTTGCCGATGTGCAAGGTTCGCCAGAAAAACTCAGTCAATTGAAGGATTCGTTCTTTTTTCGCGCCAATCCGAACATCGGTCGAGTGGTGTACATTGCCACGCCGCATCAGGGTTCTCCCTGGGCGTATCGCTGCATTGGTCGGCTTGGATCGACGTTAGCGGGGATTTGGGGACGCGATCGAGACGAGTACGAGAGGATTTTCCGTAACAATCCAAATGTGTTTTCGGGTGGCTATTCCGAATCGTTCCCTTCGAGTATTGAGATGTTGCGTCCAAGTAACAAACTGTTGGAGACGATGGCGTCCACCACCTCTTCGCCTCAGACCACTGTCAACTCGATGATAGGCGATTCGTGCTGGTTGCCGCGATCAGGGCGTTCCGATGGCGTGGTTCCCGTTACCAGTGCTTACCAGGCCGATGCGGAAACGACCACGATGATCGACGCTACCCACACTACCATCCTGCAATCACGGGCAGCCCAGCAGACTCTGTTGGATATCCTGAGGATTCATCTTTCATCTTCGCCAGCGATTGATTCCGAAATTCCAATCGAGACGCTGCTTGAGTCTGAGATTCCGCAGGAGACGTCGATTGAATTTGCGAGTCCGATCGAGGCCTCGCTCGAATTGTTGCCGGCGCTGCCGTAGGTGAGACATCCTCCGCATTGACGAGGGGATGGCAATCCATGAGATTGAGCCTTCTAAGCTAGCTGAATCGTTGCTGGCAAAGTTCAGTTTTTTACAATTCCCAGATAGCTGTGATGGATCCCAATCAAATTGCGATCGACGCCCTCCGCGCTGCCGTTGGTGCTGCGCCGGGAAACATCGAACTCGTGCGCCAACTCTGCGACCTGTTGATTCGTGTGGGACGCGACGACGAAGCCGAGGAGCAAGCCAAAGCGGCATCCGCTCGGTTCCCAGATCGTCATAACTTTAAACTGCTATTGGCGCAAATCTTTTTCCGTCGTGGCAAAGATTCACATGCCGCGGCGATCGTGGAGACGTTGTTGAAAGCGGATCGCGACGATGCTGCGGTGCTGCTCCTGCACTGTCGATTGCAGCAGCGCCGTGGCGACATCCGCGGTGCTGTCTTGACGTACCAAGATGCCGTTGCCAACGACGAATCTGCTCGTGATACCGAACTTGAGAGTCTGCTCGGGCTACGTGACTTTGATGAAACGGATAAGCGTAAGATCCCGGATGCCGTCGGCATGCCAACGCCCGATGAAGACAAGTCCGATGCAGATGAGAGGGGTGAATTGCCCGATCTGGAGGCAAACCTGTCGGACGGTTTTGAATCGGTCGGAGGGATGGACGCAGTCAAGCAACAGATACGGCTGAAGATCATTTATCCGCTGCAACATGCGGAAATGTACGCCGCGTATGGAAAGAAGGTGGGCGGTGGCATTCTCCTCTACGGACCTCCCGGATGCGGCAAGACACATTTGGCGCGTGCAACGGCGGGAGAAGTTGGCGCTGGATTTCTCTCCGTCGGTATCAACGACGTGCTCGATATGTGGGTTGGCAATAGCGAAAAGAACCTCCACGCAATTTTTGACAAAGCTCGTCGTAGCAAACCATGCGTGCTGTTCTTCGACGAGGTGGACGCGCTCGGTGCCAGTCGCAGTGACATGCGGCGCAGCGGGGGGCGCCAAATGATCAATCAATTCCTCAGTGAACTCGATGGCGTTGAGACGAACAACGAGGGGGTTCTGATATTGGCGGCGACCAACACGCCATGGCATCTCGATAGTGCGTTTCGTCGTCCGGGTCGATTTGACCGCGTTATCTTCGTGCCCCCGCCCGACACCAAAGGGCGCGAGGCGGTGCTCGCCATCCAATTGCGCGGCAAACCGACCGATTCAGTGGACCATGCGAAGGTCGCCGCGAAGACGGAGGGTTTCTCAGGCGCTGATCTGAAGTCAGTTGTGGATGTCTGTATTGAACAAAAGCTCACCGAAGCCATCGCGTCGGGGATGCCCAAACCGATCGTGACGAAAGATTTACTTGCCGCTGCGAAAACGATTCGCCCTTCGGTCAACGAATGGTTTTCGACTGCGCGAAACCATGCTCTCTATGCAAATGAGGGCGGGGTCTACGACGAAGTGCTGGACTATTTGAAGGTGAAACGTTGATGTCAAACGACCCCACTGAAACGATTCTGCGACGTGCGTCGATGTTGCTGGAGCAGCGACGTTACAGCGCCGCGCAGTCCGAACTGCGGCAGGTCTTGGCGGAGTATCCCGAGCATACCTATGCCCACGCTTTGCTGTCCCTCGCGTTGGCCCAAGATGAGCGTGTAGGTGACTCGGCCCGCACGCCCGAGCATCGTGACCAGTTAATGGAAGCGACCCGGCATGCCGAACTCGCGATTGCGAGTGATCCCAACGACGCACTCGGATTTTATGCTCTCGCCTTTTCCCGGCTCCAACGCAGTGATTATCCGGCAGCCATTGAGGCGGGGCAAACCGCGATTGCGCTCGACCCTTACGACGCTGATGCGTACGCGATTGTCGCCGGCGCACAACTGCAGAGCCGTCGCTACGCCGAGGCACTCGAGACTGCCGAACGCGGCTTGAAGGTGGATCCAGAACACGGTTCCTGTACCAACATTCGCAGCCTATCGCTCGAACGACTCGGTCGTGGAGGCGACGCGATCGAAGCGGCCAAAGCTCAGCTGAGCCGCCAACCGGATGATTCCACCGCCCATGCGGCCGTCGCTTATGCGCACTTAAATCGCGGCGAATACAAGGAAGCTCAACTCGCCTTTCGAGAGGCACTCAGGCTCGATCCGACGGACGAGTTTGCACGTCGCGGAATGATTGAAGCCATCAACTCGAGTAATGTTTTTTATCGCTCGCTCCATCGCTATTTCGTGTGGATGGGACGACTCGATCAACGTGTCGCGTTTGGTTTGATGATCGGATTTTATCTCTTAATCCAATCGATCGATCGCATCACGGATACGGTTCCATTTCTAAAGCCTTATACCACCGCCATCGTCATGGCGTACGTCATCTTCGCCTTGACGACCTGGATCGCGTCACCGCTAATGAACACCGCCCTGCGGATTCATCCGTTCGGTCGGCATCTGCTTAATCGAAGGGAGAGATTAACATCCACGTTGATCGCGATTCTGTTGGGATTGGCCCTCACGTGGTTCGTCGCTGGATTAGCTTGGTTCAATATCACCGTCGCGATGGCGGGCGTTGTGTACTTTCTCCTGTTAGCGGTCTTCGTTGTTGCAACAATGAACATGCCAACGCCGGCGGGCAGGATCGGCATCGGCGCTGCGTCCGCCGTCGTCGCCGTCATGCCCTTCATCCCCGGCATGTTTCAGTACTTCATCTACGGCAGTCTCGCCATCCAGCTCGGCAGCCAAATGTTAGCCGCCCGCAGCCGTGCCTTCTAAGTAGAACGCTAACAGACGTTCGTCACGCTAAGCAGCATCGCTGCTTATCAATAATAGCTGCCAGAATCATCGGCCAATCCTATCGTGGTATAATTTACGGACGAATGTCTTAGGCCGTCACTTTTTTCATGGCGGCTTTGGCGACGGTGACGCACTGCCGGATGTCGTCGAGCGGGTTGGCGGGGTTTTCCTCGTACTCTAATGAGAGTGCGCCGTTGGCGGGGAAGCCGACGTTCTGCATAGCAAAGAAGACGCCTTCGACATCGAGGTGTCCCTTGCCTAGGATCACACCCTGGGAGTGTTCTTTCATCTCGGCGAAGTCCTTCAGATGGATTCCATATAAACGCCCTTTGAGCGAACGGATGACTTCGACTGGCTGCTCACCTGAGCGGATGAAGTGGCCGAGGTCGGCACATGCTCCAATTCGCTCGTCATGCCCTTCAATCGCTTTGAGCACATCGACGACACGGTTGTAGCGTGCGCTTGGGCCATGATTGTGGATGGCGATACGAATGTCGAATTCTTTCACCAGATCGTCTAGGCTATCGAAGGCTTCCGGCGCAGGGTCGGCCGTGATCGTGGGAATGCCGAGGGCTTGAGCTAATTCGAACACCTTGCGGTTGGCCGCCGCATCACCGCCGAAGCCGTTAACGCCGTGCGCGGAGATGGACATGCCCAGATCCGCGACGCGTTTTTTCATGGCTGCGATCTGCTCCGGCGTCGAATCGATTGGCAGCATGCCGCTGTAAAACTCGACTTGCTCAAAGCCGAGATCGGCCGCGTGTTGCAAGGCTTCGTTGACCTTGTAGCCACGCAGCGAATACAGCTGGATGCCCAATTTCGGCATCGCTGGGGAGGCGGCAAAGGCGGTGCGGGGCAACGATGCAGCGGCAACCGTTGCGGCGCTCGCGGCGAGCCATTGACGTCGTGAGAGTGTCCTGGAGTTCATCGTGAGTTCCAAAAAGCGAATAGGGTATTAGGATCGGAATCCTGACTAGGATAGTGATATTGTTACGATACCGCTACAGTTTCCGATTCCCGCGTGTTATCCTGGGACACTTGCCCAATCGATTCCACCGAGAACCACGACCATGAAAATGATTTCATCGCTCTTGTGCCTGTGCGTACCAGCCGTCGCCAGCTTGTTGGCGATCTCTCCGTCGACGTTGGCCGCAGACTCACCACGCATGATGGGACGAGTCGAGACGGTCGAGCAGGACCTCGCGAAGTACATCGCTGCGGATGCGAGAATGGAAGTTCTCGCCAGCGGTTTTACTTGGACCGAGGGCCCCCTGTGGGTACCACCGGGTGCCAACATCGATGGCTGCGACAGCGAAGCGGGATGTCTGCTGTTTTCCGACATTCCACGCAACACGATTTTCCGATGGACCCCGGGGCGCGGCATCGACACCTTTCTGACTCCGAGTGGATATACCGGTAAGGTCTTTTACGGTTCCGAACCAGGAAGCAATGGATTGGCACTCGATCCGAAGGGTCGTTTGGCAATGTGCGAGCATGGCGATCGCCGGCTCTCAGTGCTGGGCATCGGTGGTGGCAAGCAGACCCTAATTGATCGTTTTGAGGGCAAACGCTTCAACAGCCCGAACGATCTGGTATTCGATCGAGCTGGCAACGTATACTTTACCGATCCACCGTATGGGTTACCCAAACGTGAAAACGACCCGAACCGCGAACTTGACTTCTGCGGAGTCTATCGTTTGTCCGCGGAAGGCAAACTCACCCTGCTGACGAAGGAATTGGTGCGTCCCAACGGTATTGGATTGTCGCCGGATCAGAAAACGCTGTACGTCGCCCAGAGTGATGCGGGACAACCGATCGTCGCCGCGTTCCCAATCGAAGATGACGGGAAGCTCGGTCCACTGAAAGAGCTCGCCAATGCGAAGAATTTCCAGAAGGAGTTCCCCGGCGCTTTCGATGGTTTGGCGGTTCACTCCAGTGGCACCTTGTTTTGCAGCGGACCTGGCGGTATCTACGTCATCACTCCCGAGGGCAACCTTTTGGGCCGCTTGATCACGGGCGGTCGAGTCAGTAACTGTGCGTTCGACCAAGATAAGAAATGGTTGTACATCACCGCCGATAAAGAGCTATGTCGAATCAAAATGCAGTAGCGACCGGCCCGAACTTGATCGATCGTTTTGGTCGGGTGCATCGCAGTTTGCGAATCAGCGTCACCGATCGTTGCAATTTGCGTTGCACGTATTGCATGCCTGAGCACACCCCTAAGTTTCAGCCCCGCAGCGAAATTTTGACATTCGAAGAAATTGTTCGCTTCGTACAAATCGCGGCATCACTTGGCGTCCGCGATGTGCGATTGACCGGTGGCGAGCCCCTCGTTCGCGCCGAACTGCATCGTCTCATCGCGCCGCTGTGCGATATCCACGGGCTGGACAAAGTCTCGATCACCACCAACGGGATTCTGCTCGAAGATCAGTTGAGTGATTTGGTTGCCGCCGGACTAAGGTATGCCAACGTCAGTTTGGATGCGCTGGACGAGGAGACGTTTCGAGCCGCCACTCGTCGCAGCGGGTTGCAAAGCGTGCTCAGCGGAATCGATGCGGCGGTGGCTGCTGGGATGCATGTGAAGATCAACTCGATTGCGATGCGAGGGTTGACCGAATATCAAATCGCTGCATTCGGTGAATTCACTCGACGGACGAATATTCCCGTCCGATTCATCGAATTCATGCCGCTTGATAGCGATGGAAATTGGGACACTTCGGCAGTGCTGTCGGGGGACGAGGTCATATCGATGTTTAGCCAACAAATCCGCCCTTTGATTCCGATCCAGCGTGATGGCTCCGCTCCCGCGTCAGACTACCGTTTCGACGATGGACGGGGGGTTATTGGAGTGATTGCGTCTGTTACCAAGCCGTTCTGCGACAGTTGCGACCGCTTTCGCTTGACCGCCGACGGACAACTTCGCAGTTGCTTGTTCGGCGAGGACTCGGGAGATGTTCGGGATCTAATGCGGTGCGGCGCGAGCGACGAAAAAATCGTCGAGGCCATTCAGAATTCCATCGCTGTGAAGAAACGCGGCCACGGCACCGATGATCTCACGTTCATGCGTCCCTCTCGTCCCATGCATGCCATTGGAGGATAATGATAATGCCGCAGCCTACTCCCCATGTTTCGGCTAGCCCGACCGGTGATTTGCAAGTGCTCGTCTTTGGACCCCAGGCGCAGAGCGTGGATGCCGAGCGATTAGTTCTCACTGGGGTCAGTTTCCCGATCACGCCGGACGCTCTGTTGATCAAGATTGCAGATGCGTATCCTGAGCTCGCGTCATCACTGGGTGTGAGCCGGATCGCGGTGAACCATTCCTTCGCTGCTCCCAATGCGTCGGTTGAGTACGGCGACGAAGTAGCGCTGGTTGGGTTGATCAGTGGGGGCTGAGATGAACGTTTGCTCGACTGAGCCTCTGATCTGCGTTCGATTGACGGACGGTCCGATCGTCACTCCTGCAAACTTCGCCCTCTTGCTACGCGATGCCTCGACGGCGGGCGCTGTGATCACCTTCCAGGGCTGGGTTCGCGGTAGCGAGATCATTGCCGCGACGCACGCTGAACCCATTCTAGGCTTAGAGTATCAGGTCTACGAACCGATGACATCTCGCGAGCTACATCACCTTGCTCACACCCACGCGATCACGCACGGCGTCATCGCGGTGGATGTCGAGCACAGTTTCGGATTTGTTGGCAAAGGGGATTGCTCGTTCGTGTTGCAGGTTGCCGCGGCACACCGCCGGGAAGCGATCAACTTTGTCGACGACTACATCGACGAGATGAAACGGCATGTCCCGATTTGGAAAGTGCCTCGCAAGATTGCCGTTCACTAGCCCCGCCTGAATCCACTATCATTCGACCGACCACTGAACCTCTCGAATTCGCTCATTGAATCAAATGGATTTTTCCCATGCTGTCATGCCGAATCACGCGTCCGCAATACAAAGTCTCCTCTATCTCTGGCGGAGTCCCATGGGCGAGCACAATTACATTGCTCGCCCTGGGCGTCACATCGTTCTGCCAGTGTGGTGCCACGACTGCTCAAGAAGCTGCAGCGGAAAAGCAACCCTCATGGACAGTGAGTGCCTCTGATTCCGAACGGCTCGCCGAACGCATTGACGGCGGGTGGTTTTCGATTCAGCCTCCCAACGACTTTGAGCGTGCCGATCTGGGAGAGACAAAGGGATACGAAAAGGCGGGCATCAACGTCGCAGTGTGGACGAAAGAATCCGAGGCTGCGATTCATCCCGCGCTCACGATCATGGAACTGCCCCAACAACCGTCCGGAAATCAGGACAGCAGGAAGTTTTTCAAGGGCATCCTCGATTCCCTGAAGGCGAGATGGCCCGATGCCAAGGGGACGCCGATCAAGCATGGAAAATGGAACGGGCGCGATGCAGTACGATTTCAATTTTCCGCGACGGCCGCGAGCGGTGCCCCCATCGAAGGCTTCGTCATTGCCAACGTGGGCGACTTCCCTACCTTTGTAGTATCGACCATGCAGATCAAAGACACAGCGGGTGATGACGATTCAATGAGCACGCTGACAAACTCTGCTATTTCGTGCAAAAAGAAGTAGGTGAGAAAGAGTTCACAATGAAAGCGACATGTTCACTCCACCATCGGCCATCCCGTGGCGCCGATCAGTGTGACCATGAAACCTACAAATCCCATTACCGTCAGTGTGGCAGAGAAGCTCTTGAGTGTCTCACTCTGCGTCATTCCACTCAACCGTCCGATCACCCAGAACCCGCTGTCATTCATCCAAGGCAGTGGTTTCGATCCGCATCCAATCGCAAGAAACAGGTAGACTGGATGAAAGGGCAGCGTCATGGTCGTCGCCATCGGTCCGACGATTGCCACCGAGGTGATCATTGCGACTGTTGCCGAACCCTGTACAAAACGAATCAATACTGTGACGAAAAACGCGACACACAGCACCATCAGGCCAGAACCCTGAGCTGGCATCTCGTCAACCAAGACGTCAGCGATGCCGGTCTCTCGGATAACCTGCCCGAGTGCTCCACCGGCGGCGGTGATCAAAATGATGGACCCTGCCTCCGACAGGGCCTTCTGCACGTGATTCGCCAGCGGCATGTCATCGCGTCGCGGCGAGTAGGCAAGCAACATCAATGCCGCTGCAGCAGACAGAGTCAAGGCAATATTTTTGTCCGATGCAAACGCAAGCGTTGTCTCGATCCAGGGCGAATCCCACACCGACGTCTCGGCCTCGGACACGCCGCCCAGCGCCCGCCAATCCGCGCCGCCGGCCAGTAACACCAGTGGCAACAAGACCGGTATCAACGACAGCCAGAGTGGTGGCAGCGGCTTCGGGGAGCTTGGGTTGTCCCTCGAATCGGATATGAATGTCAATGGAAGCGATGGGGGCTCTATCTCGGGTGTGAAGGTCCATCTGCGATTGATCGCCACCGCATACAAGTAACCGACGATCGCGCAAATCACCCCAACGATCATTCCCGCTTTGAGTGCAATCCCAAGATCAATGTTCAACTCACTGGCAACAAGTAATGGCCCGGGAGTCGGCGGCGCTAACGAGTGAGCCATCGAGGCGCCCACCACAATAGACATCACGTATAGCAGATAGTTCTTTCCTGTCCGGCGATAGAGAGCTTTGGCTAGCGGAATCATGAGATAAAAAACAGTGTCGAAGAACACCGGGATCGCCAGTACAAACCCGCTGATGACAAATCCAATCGACGTTCGAGAGTCACCCATCACGGAACAGGCCGCATCGATGATGCGTTGGGCGCCGCCACTTTGCAACAAACAGTGACCGATGATCGCGGCCATCGCAATCAGAATTCCGATTTTGCGGCACGTGTCACCGAACCCATCCGCAACACGCGAGCCCACACTGCGGTGGGCATCATTCTGAATTTGGCTCCAGTCATGACTCGAAACCAGTTGATCACCGGTCTCCAGTTCCGTCGAGGTTGATACGATCGTCGTCCCGTTGTCGTCTTTCACGACCGCGAGTTCGCCGACCGACTCTACCGGTTTCGCTGCTATTTCGCTCGCCTTGGAGGTCATTCGAAGGATCTGATAAGATCCAAAGGAAAGCTTGTTTTGGTTGATGAATTCCGACGTCATCGACCCCGCCGCTAAATTGTCAGCATCGATCACGATCGCAGCATGGCGAACTTCGTGCCGCAACATTGTGGCTGGTGAGGTTAGCAGCGCGATTGCAAGAGCTGCGGCAATCAGCGATAAAAATGCATGCCAACGGAAAAACACGATTCCCGTCAAAACGACGATCATGCCAATGAAGAGAATCAGGAGCGGGGGCATCAAGTTAATCGCGCAATCATCATACTGAAATAAATAGTTCATCCATGCCAGTGCCCACTCCGTCATCGCCTGATCCGACGAATCTACGCAGTCATCGTTGGTTCGGGCCCGACGACTTGCGTTCCTTCGGGCATCGTTCACGACTCAAAGGCATGGGGCTGGCCGATGACGATTATATGGGGAAACCCGTCATCGGAATTCTCAACACTTGGAGTGATCTTAACACATGCCACTCGCACCTGCGGCAACGGGCCGAAGAAATAAAACGAGGGGTCTGGCAGGCAGGAGGATTTCCGGTTGAAGTCCCCATGATGTCCTTGGGCGAGATGTTGATGAAGCCATCAACAATGCTGTATCGCAACCTGCTGGCGATGGAGACCGAAGAAGTCCTTCGTTGTCATCCCATCGATGCCGCGATTCTCATGGGGGGATGTGATAAGACCACGCCGGCGCTCTTGATGGGTGCGATCAGTGCCGATTTACCGGCAATGTTTTTCCCTGCCGGGCCGATGCTCAACGCGCGCTGGAAAAAAGAAACGCTCGGTAGCGGCAGCGATGCGTGGAAGTACTGGGCCGAACGGCGAGCGGGAAACCTATGCGATCAATCCTGGTGCCAGATCGAAAACTCGATTGCGCGTTCACCCGGCCACTGCATGACGATGGGCACCGCGTCCACGATGACCGCGATTGCCGAAGCGATGGGCATGTCATTACCCGGGGCGTCGTCGATTCCAGCGGTATTATCCGAACATTCCCGACTCGCGACCCAGTACGGCCGTCGTATTGTGGACATGGCGTGGGAGCACCTGAAACCCTCACAGATTCTAACCGCGGCTTCGTTCGACAATGCGATCATCACGGACATGGCCATCGGAGGTTCCACCAATGCGATTATCCACCTGATCGCCATGGCGCGACGGGCCGGTGTGCCCCTGACCCTCGACCGGTTCGATGAACTCTCACGGACCACACCCGTCGTTGCCAACGTGCGGCCTTCGGGTACCAGATTTCTGATGGAAGATTTTTACAATGCTGGCGGTTTGACCGCATTAATGAAGCAAATCAAGAGCCTGCTGGATACAAAGTGTTTGACGGTGACCGGAAAAACGCTGGGCGAAAATATCGCGGAGGCCGAGGTCTACGACGATGACGTCATTCGCTCACTCGATCATCCCATTTCTGACGCTGGCGGGACATTTATTTTGCGAGGTAATTTGGCGCCCGACGGCTGCGTCGTCAAACCTTCGGCTGCGGATCGGCGACTGTTTGATCATACCGGTGCGGCGGTCGTGTTTGAGAACTACGCCGACATGAAAGCTCGTCTGAACGACGAGAGTCTTGACATCACCGCCGATTCGGTCCTCGTCCTCCGCAGTGCCGGCCCACTCGGAGCCCCTGGGTTTCCAGAATGGGGGATGCTACCGATCCCTGATCGCCTGCTCAAGGCTGGGGTGCGCGATCTCGTGCGAATTTCGGATTCGCGGATGAGCGGCACGAGCTATGGTATGTGCATCCTGCACGTTTCTCCCGAATCGCACCTCGGCGGACCCCTGGCACTTGTCCAGACCGGTGACTTGATCCAACTCAACGTCAACGAACGACGTCTCGATCTGTTGGTCGACGATGACGAACTCGCTCACCGCCGCGCCGCCTGGACACCTCCCGAGGTCTACTACGAGCGGGGGTATGGAAAATTGTTCAGTCAACACGTCACCCAAGCCCACGACGGCTGCGATTTCGATTTTCTTCAACAAGGTAAACCAACTCCTGAACCGGATATTTTTTAATGATGAATACTCAACCAATCACAAAAGAACTGCTTGCCCGCTCGGTTATTGCCGTCCCGCCCTTGGCTCGCGACAATGATCTCGCCATTGACCGCGAAGAAAATCGAGGTATGGTCGAGTATCTCGAACAGGGCGGTGTCACGACGCTGCTCTATGGTGGCAACGCCGTGCTCTATCACGTCGCCCTGAGCGAATACGCTGGGCTCCTCGAAATGCTGGCGGAGGTATCGAGCGAGAAAACGACGGTCATCCCATCGGTCGGCCCGTCGTATGGAATGATGATGGATCAAGCGGCGATTCTCCGCGATTTTGACTATCCCACCGTCATGGTGCTGCCCCAAGAAGCCATCGCGACCTCAACCGGGATCACGACAGGAACTCGTAAGTTCGCCGAAGCCTTCGGCAAGCCGATCGTCTTGTACCTCAAGCACGATCGATACATGGAACCCAGTCAAGTTCGCGGTTTAGTGGACGATGGCTTGGTCTCCGCAATTAAGTACGCTGTCGTTCGCGATGATACCGAGAACGATCCTTACTTGCGTGAGATTATCGACGCCGTCGGTCCGGATTTGATCGTCAGCGGAATCGGCGAACAACCCGCAATCATCCACATGCGAGATTTCGGTCTCACGGGATTCACATCCGGATGCGTCTGCATTGCTCCAGCTCTGAGCATGCAGATGCTGCATGCCATTCAATCCGAGCGGTATGACGAAGCCGAAGCGATCCGAAAGCAATTCTGTGAGCTGGAGGATTTGCGAAACAATATCAACCCCATTCGCGTTCTTCACGAAGCCGTCAGCCTGGCGGGCATTGCAAAGGCCGGCCCGATTCTACCCCTGCTCAGCCCCATCAGTCCCGCCGAGTCAAAGCTCGTCGAGCAGGCCGCCAAGGCGTTATATCCTGCTAGTAAGTAGTTGCGACTCGAAAGTAGCTTGGGGACCCCGCCAGTCGTGGGCTAGCAAGCATCCAGAACTTCAGCGAGCACCAAAACGGCTTCTTGCTATCGCGACAGTGAAATGCAGCCGATCGCGTCGTGACGGATTTTCAACCTTCCGTCCTTCTGTGTACCACCGTGATCGCTGGAAATCTAGCGTATTTCTATTTCGCGTACGCCGCAACATCTTTGGCAGCTTTGGTTTTCACGCCAGGTTTTCCTAGAAACCCGAGATCATCGAACCACTCCAGAAAACGCTGAGGCCAGGTGCCGAACGGGATGCCTTGGCGATCGCCGATCGAGCCGCCGTGGCCGCCGTGAGCGTAGATGTGCATCTCCAGATTCGGTACACCTGCTCGGAGCAGGGGCGAGAAATACTCATCGGCCCAGACCGCATGGACGCGGTCGTCGACGCCCGCACACACGATAAAGCTCGGCGGGCAGTTCGATGGGATCTCCGTTTCGGGATGTTTTGTAAAGGGAGTCGGTCCAGGATAGACGATGCCCGCAAAATCGGGACGAGCCGATACTTTGGCTAGCGGGTCGGAAGAATCTTGGGGTTGAAACTTCGGGTCGTCAAAGAACAACGCTGCCGGAGCGGCGAGCTCGGCCCCAGCGGAGAAACCGACGATTCCGATTTTGTCTGGATCCAGTTTCCACTCTGCCGCATGTGCACGGACAATTCGAATCGCTTGAAGAGCATCCGAAACAGCGTCGGTAGTAGGTTCATAGCCGTCAACTCGCAATCGATTACGCAGCACGATCGTCGACACACCCTGCTTGGCGAAGAACGGAACGAGATCGTAACCCTCGGGGCCCACCCAGAGGATTTTGTGACCACCACCAGGTGCGACGATGACGGCCGCACCGTTCCTGTCGCGGTCGTCGGCCAAGTGGACTTCGATCGTGGGATTGTGAATATTGAGCGTGTTTTTCAACTGATTAAACTTGCCCGTGGTGTTGTACTTTTCGGCTTCGTGAACCCGGTCTTGGTTGAGCAGAGGCGAATCAGCTTGGTAGAGCGGTATGACCATACCGCCCGGCAACGCCGCTTCGGGCAGGAACGGACCGTCTGCTGGAGTTCGTTCGTTTGTGGGCTCTTGCCCGCAACAGCGGGAGATCGACAGGACGAGGCAAAGTGCGAGCGTGAATTTCATTAAAATCAGTGGGGAAAGAGCAAGCCAAGAGTGGGGGACGCTGTGAATTGACAGTTACCCGCAGGCTGGTAACTTGTCGCCTCATTCTACTGGGTTGCCCACACATCTGCCGCGTTTCTGGAACTCCATGGGTATTTTCATTCCGCTGATCTTGATTTCGTTCACATGCCTGCTGATTTGGCGGGCGTGTGATGGGTTCGAGGTTGCGTCGAGGTATATCGGTCGCAACATGTCGGAGGGGGTACGTGGCGGCACGATCAACGCCATCTCCAGTTCGGTGCCCGAGCTCTGCACAACATTGATTGCACTATTCGTTTTATCGGATCGAGATGGGTTTGCGATCGGAATAGGCACCACGGCTGGTAGCGCCATGTTCAACGGTATGATCATTCCTGCGGCTTGTATCGTCACTGTCATCGGATCGGTGATCCTGGGTGTCAGAGTTACCTCGGTTCACGTCTCGACAAAGGTCCTACTGCGTGACGGATTGTGGCTCATTTTCTGCGAGTTCATCTTGATCGCGTTGATCAACGGTGAACAACTTCACTGGTGGCAGGGGTTGGTGCTGATCGGTTTATACTTGGTCTATTTTGGATTCATGCTATTTTCGATGCGGAAAGTCGCAGGAGATGAATCCAACGACGACGGTATTGAGAGCGTTGACGACGATGAGAAACGTGGGTTCCTGGGGAGCTTGTTCTATTGGCTGTCGTTGGGGCCGCTCTTGGATTTGGAGAGCATGTTTGTGCGAGAAAAACAGCGTGAGCAGATCAAGAATGAAACGTGGAATGGCTGGCCATTGTTGTTGACATCCACGGCGGTCATTGGAGCGGCCTGCTGGCTGCTCGTCGAAGCCTGCGAGTGGCTGGGCACCGGCAGTGCCGAGTCCCCGCACTACGCTCTGTTCGGGACCGAGTTGACAGGACTGGGCATGCCGCCGATGTTTGTCGCCGTCATCTTTGCGTCCATGGCCACGAGCGTGCCGGATCTGGTGATGTCGATCCGCGACGCACAGGGTGGGGACTATGACGATGCGGTCGCCAATGCCTTGGGCAGCAATATCTTCGATATTTGCTTCGCGCTGGGCTTTCCACTATTCCTATTCACGCTCATGCACGGGCCGATCAAAATGTCGACTGACATCGCGGCCGAGAGCGGCGAGTTGCGACTGCTGTTATTAGCACTGACTATCATCAGTTTCTTTATCTACTACCTCGGTCGTCGCGGCGTCACACCAGAGGGTGTGTCGTACGTGGAGATGGGCCGCGGCAAAGCACTGCTGTTGCTGACAGTCTACGTAGCGTTCGTGCTGTACATCGTCGGCTTGAGCGAAGGGTCGGTACTCGCCGAATCGATCTCTGCATACCTACAAATGATGTTGCGGTGTTTGCCCGCGTTAGGATAACGCTCATGCGGATGGCGGTTGACCCTATTCTCAGCTGAATGAATTCACTTTGTCCAGCAATTTGAGGGTTTCGTTTAGTTGTCGACGCACGTTTCTAAGAACCGGGCTAAGCGGTAGAAGTCAGAGTTCTGTTGAATGAAACGGACTTTCGTCACGAGCGTTTGCGGATCGACGAGATCGTCAAAGGGTACGAAGTGCAAGTCGAACTGGCCCGAGACGGAAACCATCACGCCATTGAGCTTTTCTTCGACAAGCGCCCGATAGGCCCCCACCCCGAGCTGGGATCCGAGCAACACGTCATAGGCTTGCGGCGGTGCACAGCGGGCTTCGTAACCCATCTGCAGTCCGTTGACCTTGCGGTACTTCCCGGTGCGTTCGGTGTATCGCTCGCCGATCAAACGAGAGATGAGCGATGAGAGATTAATCGATGAGATATTGATGTGTCCGTGATCATCACGGCTAACACCTTCCAGATATTTCGTCGGCAGGAACTCAGCCATGCCTTCGGCGATCACGATCGTGCCGTAGGGTCGACCGTCGCGTTCCCGCGCCAGCATCATGTCGACCATCCGGTCGATCACCCGTTCGATCGCCATGACTTTTCGAGTCGCTCCGGTTTCTGCACTGACGATCTCTTCTTCAGCAAGTGCCCCGGTGATGTCTTCGACGCTGAGGACCATGCTAGCTTCGCCGGCGATCGCGGCTCCATACGCCAACCATCCAGCGCTTCGTCCCATAGCTTCGCACAAGAAATAGGCGCGGCCCGCGGCGGCGTCAAAGTTAAGATTGCGAATCTCTTCGGCGAGCGTTTCGACAGCCGTGAAAAATCCGAAGGTAAAATCGATCCCGGAATAATCGTTATCGATCGTTTTAGGGAGGTGCACGACAGGGAACCGTCTCGCGTCACCGGGCAAGTTGTCTTGGAACATTTTCAACTTGTTGGCGGTCTTGAGCGTGTCATCACCGCCGATGGAGATCAGCGCGTCCACTTCGAGTGAACACAGGCCCTCATAAACGCGTCGCAATGGCGCGACGAGCTCGGGGTCTTTCAGGTGCTCGGGACTGCTGACGTGTTTGCCGGGGTTGGTTCGAGCGGTCCCGATCATGATTCCGCGGCTGCTGCGTGCGTTGATCAGCGTATCGTGCGAGAACCGGATGTAATCTTCACCTTCACGCAGCGGTCCGGCGGCTGTGTATTCCGCCAAGCGACTATAACCGTGCTTGATGCCGAAGACCTGGGCGCCCTCTTCTAAAAATGAAAACGCGGCGGTGCTAATCACCGCGTTGGCTGCGGGTGCGGGACCACCAGCGAACAGGATGGCGACACGTTTGATGTCGAGATTATGATGGGCCAGCTCAGGCACGGCGTCACGTTCGTTGTTGACGAGAGAAAAGGAGAATCCAGGTTGAGCGTGATTCTAAGGATTTATGCTCGCTCGCCAAGATATCTGATTTCAAGCACTACATGTTGCGGAAGTATTCGACACTCGAAGTGATTTCCTGTTTCGCGGTTGCTGCAGGCATGTCCGAGCGCCCCACTACGAAAGGTCCGCGATAGGGAATGTTTTCCAATTGCGCGATCAGCGATGGGAAATCAGCAGTTCCTTGCCCGACCGGAACTGCAACGCCTCGCCCAGCCGAAAGATCGAGCACGCCGTCAACCGCATTGACGATGCGGATTCGATCCCCGAGCGCAGTCACTGCGTCGCTGACACTGTGCCGATTGATGATCAGTTGCCCTGGGTTCAAGGCGACGGCGATGTAGGACTCGGCACTCGTGTCGATCAACCGCGCCAAGTGCTCGCCAGGTTCAGTACCCGTTTCTGCGGCAAAGAACGCACCCACGCGGGCACCGAATCGCCCCAAGTCATCGAGTACTTCTCGCATCGTATTCCAGCGTGGATCGGCCGCACCTGAGTCTTCAGCTCGAGTATTTGCAGCACCCGAAGACGCACCGGCGATCCAGGCTTGAGCCTCCGAAACGCTCAGCCCATCGGGTGGCATCGCGGAGCTGATGATTGTTGATCCCAACGACGGAGCTTGCTCGGATCGCGAGTTTGCGGACGAATTGCGAACTGCGGGGGGCGTCGGAACGGGACCGATTTGATTGACTACCAAGGGTGCGCCCAATCGATACGCGGCTCGCATCGCGTCTTTGGTCGCGTCCACGCGTCGGTCCAAGTCGGGGAGGTAGTCGAATCCAAACCGGGTGGCAAGTCGTATCGATGAAACTTGCAAGTTCAAATCATCGAGAATTTTCCGCACGGTTCTTACTGCGGTGTCGGATAGTTCGGATGTGCCGAGCAACTGTCGTCCACAAAGCTCCACGCTGGTTGCCCCCGTCGACGCAACCCAACCTAACAAGCGTCGCAGCGACGACGCCGACGTGGCTTGCTCACCGAGGGAATCCAGACGCACACCAATCTTAAGTTCTGCCATTTTTTTATCTCGCTTTGTTCGTTACTTTGCCGTACTGGTGAATCTTGATTCACGTACGACGGTGACTTTGATTTCACCGGGATAGGTGAGTTCCTTTTCAAAACAGAGAGCAATGTCGCGGCAGATTGTCGCGGCATGCTCGTCGCTGATTTCGCCACTGGCAACAATCACACGAATCTCGCGTCCCGCAGAGATGGCATAGGCTTGCTGCACGCCATCGAAGCGACGGGCGATCGACTCGAGTTCTTCCATCCGTTTGATATAGCGTTCAAGCGATTCGCGGCGAGCGCCCGGGCGACTGGCGCTACATGCATCGGCGGTCGCAACCAGCATCGTATATGGTTTTTCGGTCACGACTTCGTCATGGTGGCCCCGCGCGGCATGGACAACTTCTTCGCATTCTTTATGTCGCTGCAATAAATCGCCACCGATTTTTGGGTGCCCGCCTTCGAGTTCGTGATCCGCTGCTTTGCCGATGTCGTGCAGCAGCCCCGCCCGGCGAGCTAAGTCGCCGTCCATGTCAATCATCTCTGCCAACATCCCTGACAGGAATGCGACTTCGACACTGTGTCGTAGCACATTCTGGCTATAGGAAGTCCGGAAGTGCAGCCGCCCGAGCATCTCGATTACTCGACTATGCAGGCCTGACACACTGACTTCGCTCGCTGCCTCCTGGCCCTTCTTGATAATGAACGCCTGGATTTCCTGCGTCGTCTGCTCAACGATCTCCTCGATTTTCGACGGATGAATACGACCATCCGCGATCAGTTTTTCCAGTGATAGCCTCGCAATTTCGCGGCGCACCGGATCGAATCCGCTGACAACTACAACGCCGGGTGTGTCGTCAATGATCAGATCCATGCCGGTGGCCGATTCAAATGCGCGAATGTTTCGCCCATCCCGACCGATGATGCGGCCTTTCATATCATCACTCGGCACGCCTACGGTGCTCGTCGTCGTGTCGGCGGTGTGCGGCGATGCGTACCGCTGCATGGCCGTTAATAGCATTTCGCGCGCTTGATCATCGACGCGACGTTTCAATTCACGTTGTTGTTTCAGTACCGCAGCGCCGATCTCGTGTTCGAGGTCGGAATGGAGTGACTTCATCAATTTTGCGGCGGCTTGTTCCACCGTCATGCCGCTGGTGCGTTCGAGCTCTCGGTGGCTTTCGTCAACTAAACGATCCAGCTCTCCCCGCTGTTCGGTGAGTTCGCGCATCTGCGCAGCCAGTCGATTCTGACTGTTCTCGAGCCCCCGTTGAGCTTTCTGCAACGATTCCTGATTAGCGGCGAGGAGATCTTCACGGACGTCAAGTTTTCGCTCGCGAGCGAGTTCCTTTTCTTTCAGCAATGCGATGTCGCGTTCGGTATCGAGTTTGATCGAAATTGCTTTTTCTCTCGCCTCCAGAACAACCTTGGCAGCGTTCGTCTCTGCGTCACGTTGGGTGGCGGCGAGGAGCGAGGCAGCTTCGCTCCGCAAACGCACTTCGCGCATGGCAGCTTGGCGCTTTCCCCAAATCAGCACGACACCGACGCCGAGAAAGAAGCCGAACAAACAGTAAAGAATCGTGGTGGCGATGTCTGGATTCATATTGATTTTCAATCCGCCAATCGTCAGTGACGCTTCGACGAATTCGCTGCGCGGCCACCCCATGGATGGAGTCACAAAGATGCTTCGCGGCGAGGTAATCGTCGTCGCAAAACAGATATGTCAAGAAATAGGACCAAATCGAGGGCCACATTGTCAGGATCTTATTCGAGCACGAAGCGAAGGTGAAACGTCGACTACGCCATCAATTGATGGAGCAAACGAGCGGAAGCTTTAGGTTGGGAAGAGTTGATGGAGGAGTGACGCGAGGTTTTCACGTCATCATGTACAGCATACCAGTGCAACAGGTGTCCTGCGCGGGGGGGAATCCGCCGATATCACCTTTCGGCGAAGGCTTGGGCAAGCGGCTCAGCGGCGGATCTCGTGTCGATAGTATGTCTCCAGGCATAGCGTGGCCATGGCGGTGGTGTACACGGTGCCTCCGTAGCCACCCCATAAACTCGTGTCGGGCCAACTACCATCTTCCCGCTGTGTCGCCAGCAAACGCTGTTTCATGGCGGAGTTCCATGTTTGCCACGCATCGTCCTGGAGTTGATGAAGTGCGAGTGATGCGTAATACCAATAGTAATAGTTGTCGGGCCCAGCACTATGACCCGGCAGCGATGCCAACATCACCGCTTCGGCTTCGCGAACGGTCTCCTGCGGTACTTTTTCACCGATCAGCAGGCGGACCGCGAGTGCTTCGGCGGTCATCGTGGGAGTGGTCCGTTCGCCGGGGCGGTAGCTCGCCAGGCCGCCGGCACGCCCACTGCGCACGGAGGTGAGGAATCGCACAACACCCTGCTGCATCGACTCTTGGCCGTCGAGCGCGCCCGCCCTTCGTGCACCGTCGATCAACAACGCTTGCCAACCGAGTTGGCTGAGGTCGCCAGTATCGCCACGGGTATAACGCCATCCTCCGGTAGCCGGATGCTGGGTCGATTTTGAATAGCCGATCGCGCGGCGAGTGGCCTCAATGGCTGCCGGGTCTGCCGTCATCGCGGCAGCCTCTGCCAACGAAAGTGATGCCATGGCGTGACAGTAGTGCGCCGCATAAACAGATGCGTTCCCCACTAGCGATCCATCATCGCGTTGTTGACCGAGCAAATAGACCAAGCCGCGATAAACCGACTCGGTGTACTCGCCTGATTGATGGGAATTACCAGCGCCGAGCAAGGACAGTAGCGCCAGTCCAGTTAGGCCCGTTTCGGCACGTTTCCCCGCACTCCCTCGCTGCAAACCGAGCGGAGCCCGCTCGCGTCCAGCACCGCTGGTGAGCGGATCCCACGCGCCGTCGGCCCGCTGATGGTTGGTCAGGTAGCGGAGCGCCGCCGCGACGGCCGCCTCCGTACTCGCGTCACCCCCAGTGGCCTCGATGGCGTCCGTTTTTGCGGCACCCTGTCGTGCCGCAAAATCCGAGTCGATTTCCCCGGGGATCAAGGCCTCCGCTGCTGATGCCGAACTCATTTTATTCGCTGGCGGATCGTTGGAAGCGGTCGCCTCCGCCGCCGGCACGGGAGGCTCATCGACGGACGCTGCCCCTTCGAGCGGGGCGCAAGCGTTTCGTTCAACCAGTCATCGAGTGAGTCATCCAGCTCGCTCGTTGATTCAGCTGGCGAGGGAATTCGTGCAGAAGCCAGAGACGCGGGCATTCTGTCGCGGAGCGTTTTCGCTACGACCGAGGCGGGTGGCTCAGGATCCGTTTCCGTGGTGTACGCGACCGCAGTTAGCGTCGCCAGATCCGCGATCGGTTTCGCCAAGACGAGCGGTGCGATCTTGGGTAGGCTCTCGTTGTCAGACTTGTCGTCAGATTCTTCGCCACGTGCCTGGTCCGGAGAGTTTTGGGCGGCCGAGTCTGCTGTGGCGAGATTCGGGTCGAAGATTGCCACGGATACCGGGCCCATACCTGGATCGAACTGACCCTGGTCGATCCGTCCGCCGCCAGAAAAAAACACGGACATCCGAGGGGCGTAGACGAGTATGGCCACGTGCAGCCCGATCGAAACAATCAGACAGATCGCCGCCGCGGCACGCCCACGATTCTTGCGACGACGTAGCAGCATCGCAGTGGCGACGAGCAAGCTGACGGCAAGCAAGGCGATCAATCGGACAGCGGTCGGATTTTGCCAAAAGAAATCCGGATTCAATGACGGAGTATTCACCTGAATGTTTCGCTACCTCCGCTTGGTTGCCACTCCGATTTGCTCCACACCCGACGCGCGAACCATTTGCAGGACACCGGCCACCTGGCCGTACGGGATACTGTCATCAGCGCGAACGGCGACCTTCAATGCGGGGTAATTTTGATGCTGAGAGCGCAATACACTTGTGAGCTGATCCGATGAAACGGTCGCTCCGTCAAGCGTGAGGGTACCCTCGGCAGTGAACTCGACAATGCGTTCATCGGGTAGCCTCGCCATCGAATCCATCTGTCCGACGCTTGGGACGTTGACTTGAAGATGGCTCTCTCCATTGTCGAGTTTGCTACCGACCATGAAGAAAATCACGAGCAGAAACACCACGTCGATCATGGGCGTGAGATTCATCGTCGCTGTTTCGGGATTCGAGCGTCGAATCATCTAGGCGGCCTTGCGTTTGCGAGGTGCGCGAGCTGCACCGGAGTTTTCGAGCCCTTCGGCAGAGATGCAATCAATCACACGTTGACAGAGTTTGTCAATCTCGCCGAGATAGCGATCAGACTTTGCACTGAAGTACATGAACGCGAGGTAGGCTGGAATCGCCACCGTGAGGCCACCGGCCGTCGTCATCAGCGCAGTGCTGATACCGGCAGCAAGCAGGTCGCTCTGGCCGCCATCTTGGGAGCCGAGGTTCTCGAACGCCTGGATCATGCCCAGCACTGTGCCGAGTAACCCGATCAGAGGCGTGACGTTGCTGATTGCGTGAAAAACGCGCAGGAATCGACGTAGCGAGTCCCCGACGCGATCTCCGGCATCAATGACGGCTTGCTCAATCTCCAACATGGGGCGTCCCCATCGCCGCACGGCTGCTTGAAAGACTTCCGCCACGGGACAATCAAACTCATCACAGATTGATGTCGCTTCTTCATAGCTCAATTGGCCGTCTTCGACGCATTCAGTAAAGCGGCGTACGAACGGTTTTGGGATCACGCGGGATCGCCGTAGAGCAACTAATCGTTCTAGGGACAAGCCGATCACGATCAACGACGCGATTGCCAAGGGAACCATTAGCCATCCGCCTTCGCTGATCTTGCGGATCATAGCGGGCATCTCCCACGACGATGGCTCGGCGGAGTCTGCGTTCGCTTCAACTGCGGCCTCAGCAGGGGCGGCGGGAATCGAGAACTGGTTCGCTGACGGTGTACTGAATTGGGGTGCCGCAGCGATGCGGGCGGCCGGACCCGAGGATGCTCGGTATTCCCCCGCACTGGAATAGGCGTTGGACGGCGTCGTGCTGGGGAATCCGCCTTGGTTGTATCCAATTGGGGGACCCGAACGCTGCATCTGTGCGTTTGCAATCGGTGGCATCGAGAGTGTCGCGGCGGCGTAAAACGCCAGCCAGCTGCAACGCATTGCCAGCGGAGTGAGCAAGCGGATAACAGCGGGAAGTCGAGGATTCATCATCGTCGTATCGTGCCTGTGGACGAAGTGCCGTCGGTCGATATTGCGGCCAAGCGACGCCGAGCGCCGCCGGCATGTTGCGACTCACTGAAACGGCTAACGAGTGCGGAATAGCAAATGGTTGCCTCGCGTGTCCTCCCCAATTGCTCAAACGATTTGCCCGCCTGCACGAGTGATGCGGCGGTCCATTCATCGCAATCTCCGATCCCTTCGACTTGACGATACGCCGCGATGGCGTCGGAGAATTTTTCTTGCATGAAATAGGTTTCGCCGATCATCCATTGAGCACGACCGCGTAGGTTCGCGTCCGCACCACTGGAACGAACAATTTGCTCAAGCAAAGACCTGCCACGATCGAACCGCAATTGGCGTATTTCCAAATTGGCGGCGAGTAGGTCGGTCATCGCGATACTTCCCGATGATCCGCCCGCCCGCTCGGACTGCATGGCAACGGCGCGGGCCGCAGCGATGCGTTTACTGGCCTCGGCAACCGAGCCCACCTCAGCAGCGGTCTCGGCCAACCGAACCAGCGTTGCGAAGTCATCGGCACCACCATCATCGACGATACGTTCCCAAAGCGTTAACGATTTCTTGGTTTTGCCGCTCTGCAACAACGCCTCGGCAAACAAACGTTCCACATGCAGAGTTCGTCCCCGGGCGGCGGTTTGCTGTATGGCAGTTTCGGTGTTTTGGAGTTCGTACAGGCCGGGTTCGTCTTCCGCTGCCATGGCTAACATCGACCAATGACCGGTGCGACCCGCCCAACGACAAGCCGCTTCACGCACTTCGCCAGTGATCAGTTTGCCAGATTTTTCCTGCATTGTCGCGCAGAGGTTGCCGGGATTGCTGTCGCTCGCGTCGTGGGCTGATAACCACCCCATGGCAATCCGCTGGGCCGCCGCGTCGTGTTCATCGTGCTGAAGTTTTTCCAGGACGCTCGTCGCCACTTTTCCGCGGTCGTCAATCAGGGCGAGCGCGGTCGCGTAAGCAGTTTCCGCGTCCGCATCTCCCGCAATCGCAGAAGCCATCAATCCCGATTGCAACACGTCGAGACTGCCTGCGGCGATGGGTGACATCAGCACATATTCGTACTGTTTGATCAGATATTTCTGCAGCGAAGCCGTGGTCTCCCTGTCCGATCCGCAAACCAACCTGACCGCTTCACACGCGGCAGAACTTCGAGGATGCACACGGAATAACTCATCGGAAGTGGCTTCCACTCCGTCATAATCATGCAAATGAGTCTGACAGTTGAGTTTCAACAGGTATGCTGATGAGGCGTCGGAATGCTTGGGGTGGTGCTGCAAAAAATCCTCGACGGCAGCAAGCGATTTCTCAAAATGATCCTTTTTTCCGCTCTCGTCGGCTGCCATCACGAGCGTCCAAGCGTATCCGAGCCGAGCGGTGGCAATGTCACGCCCAACCTGTCGGGAGGAATGTTTTTCGAACATTTCAATGGCGAGTCGGTAGGCCTTGCCGGCGGTGAGTTTCTCAGCGCTGTCGAGGGCTCCTGCAGCAACTGCGAGCAGGGTGTCTCCGGTACGGCTGATCATTGCCGGATCCGATGAGGACTCCGCCGCGAGCGCCGACCAACGAAGGGCGTCAGCATGACGTCCACCCGCGGTAAGTGCCGATGCAGCTGCATTCCAAATCACAGCGGCTTTCTCAGCCGATAACTGCTCCGCATCGTTACCAACGAGCCGTTCGCAGATCGCCGAGGCAGTGTGGTAGACTTCAGCGGCATCGTCGCGGCGTTGTTCTTTCTCACATCGCCTTGCAATCCGCACCGTCGCAGCGAGCGCGAACAGGGTCGGCGGCTCCCGCAGATCCAGATTGGAAACCGCCGCAATGGCGGCGTCGAGATCGTCACCATCGACCATCGCTGAAAGATCGACACTGGCTGAGTTCTCAATCTGTCCCGCGTCATCCGACCACACGAACCCAGGACGTATCGTCGCGCAAGCCAACAGGGCGCACAGCACCACACCGCATCGTCGCGTCTTGCTCACGCAAGCGGACGGACGGGTCATGCTCATCTCGAGCGTCGCTTCAAAATTGAAACGGTGACCCGATATGATCCTGGAATCGTTGTGTGCCATAAGGTCCGTTCGTGACATCGTGGTTGCTCGCCGAAAGAGAAGGAATCAGGCGTCGATTAATCAGGCGGCCGCTCGGGCGGCGGCTGCGTAAAAGGAGCCAATCGCATCCACAACTCGAATCTGTTCGGCTTCAGTAAGAGACGGGAATACGGGAAGATTGAGCACTTCGCGACTGGCTCGTTCGGTTTCGGACAATCCGTTGTGACGAAACTCCAAATCTTGGAAGCATTCTTGCTCGTGCATGGGGACAGGATAGTAAACCTCCGAGCCAATATTTCGCTCCGACAGATAGCTGCGCAGTGAATCGCGGCGCCCACCACCGACGCGAACCGCGTATTGGTTCCACACGTGCAATGCGTTGGCATCGCGAACCGGCAGAGTAATCGAGTCGCCACCGACGACACCTGCTGTCTTGAGAAGGCGATTGTAGCGCGCAGCAACTTCAGTTCTGGCGTCAATCGCATCACTGAGGTAACGCAGCTTGACCCTGAGCACGGCGGCTTGGAACGTGTCGAGGCGACTGTTGATTCCCACGACCTGGTGGTAGTAGCGTGGCCGCATACCGTGGCCAGCGAACAGGCGCAGCCGATCGGCCAGCCCCGCGTCACCGGTTGTGACCATGCCCCCATCACCCATCCCGCCGAGATTCTTCGTCGGATAAAAGCTGAAACAGCCGATCTCGCCCCAACTACCTGCAGGCCGCGAGTGATAGGCCGCTCCGATCGCTTGGGCAGCATCTTCGATAACGGGAATGTCATGCTCGCCAGCGATCCTGCAAATCCGGTCAATTTGTGCGCATTGACCAAACAAGTGCACGGGGATGATCGCCTTCGTCTTGGGTGTGATCAAGGATTTAATAGAATACGGGTCGACGTTGAACGTGCCCGGCAAAATGTCGGCGAAGACTGGCGTGGCACCGAGCCGGGTGATGCAGCTCACCGAGGCAAAAAAGGTGAACGACGGCACGATGACTTCATCGCCGGGGCCGACATTGAGCACCATGAGAGCGAGCAGCAATGCGTCGCTGCCCGAGGCACAACCGATCGCGTTGGGAGTCTGGCAATATCCAGCCAATTCGCACTCCAGCTCCGTCACATCGGGACCGAACAGAAATCGACCGCTGTCAAGCACTTCGGTCAGCGCTTCGATAAATTCTTCGCGGTGCGGCCCATTGTCACGATTGACATCGAGAAGGGGGACTCCGGCGTGGTTGGGTTGGGTTGTGGGCTGGGGGGCCATGGGAGCTATCATCCGTGAAATTGAGCGAAAAAACCCGAAATTCCGTTTTCGGCTTGCTCCGACGGCTGCGGCAGCCGTGAGCACTCAAGATCATCTGTACGACTCTACGGCACCATGGGTCAAGAGAAAAAATATCTTACCTGTACTGAAAAGCCGCCCTCACCCACGTCGATTCCACCAGATCTGGAGGTCAGGAGTTGGAGGGCTTCCCGTCCGCAAAAAGTTGCCCACCGCGATATCGATGCGCCCATCGCTGTCAAAGTCTCCGATGTCCAGAGAAAGGTGATGGTAGAGTCCGCTTTCGAGCTTCGAGGGCTCGAATTCTCCAGACGCATTTTGCGTGAGCAACATCAGTGATGTGACACCCGCCCCCGCAAACTCTTGGACAATGCTACCTGCCAGAAGAGAACAAGCAACGATATCCACGTCACCGTCACCATCAAAATCAGCAGCTTTTGCGTCGAGCACACCCGGCATGTTGATGACGGGGTGATGAATGTAGGGGAACTCGCCATTGTTCTCTAACCACTGAATACTATGATGCGGTTTATAACCCCGATCAAATGAGTCGCCATTCGTGTAGAGAACATCGAGATCACCATCACCGTCCATGTCCGCTAATTCAATTCCGCTCGATCCGTACGCTGGATCGGGAGCACGCCAGACGACTTTGTGTTGAAAATGGCCACCGCCATCGTTGATGAACGCTTCAACAATTTCGTGCTCTTGGCTAATCACCGCGATAAAGTCCAGATCGCCGTCACCGTCGATATCCAGCGTTGGAACGGCCACCGCACCATTTCGTTTGTCGATCACGCGGGAAGTAAAGTGCGGTTTGCCGTCGTCTGAGCGCCCTTCATTGAACAGCAGTAGAATGCTGCCCGTTGTCCGCCAACCAAATTCAGCAACGAGCAAATCGAGGTCGCCGTCTCCGTCGAAGTCGCCCGGTCGGACGTCGCTGACACGGCTGAGCCCGTCGAGGATCACCTCGCTCTTATACGTTTCGCGGGCGTCGGATTCACGGCGCAGCCACATGACGCGCCCCAAGTCGCTGTCATTGGCATCGAACTCTCCGATGTCGGCGACGACTAAATCCATCAGCGAGTCATTGTTCAAATCGCACGCCTCACTGTGAACGGGCTGAAACAACGTTGCGAGCTTCCGAGTGACGCCACTATCCTGTGCCGAATCCCCCGGCCAATGTGCGTTCACGCTGCCGGTGCCAATGTCGCAGTAGACCAACGCAGGAGACCCCCCCCAACCCAAGTCGAGCCAACGCACGTTCGTTACTCCGGGCGGCCGCGATCCCGGCAAACGAATAGCTTGGCGAGTGAACGACATCGTTCCCGGAGGCAGACTGTCAGTCATTTCGGAAATCACAAACTTCTCGGGTGCTTGGGGTTCAAAGTAAGCCACCACGGATTCTTTGGTCGGGACCTCCAGGTCGGTCCGCCCCGAAAACTCATAGAGAGAGAATCCTTGCTCGATTTCACCCACCCACTCGTCTCGCGGAGAGCTCGTCGGTCGCGGCAACACATGACAATCACCGCAAAATGTCTCGACACGCGTCCGCGTCGCGGCAGTGAGCGTGATCGTTGGCTTCGCTCGCGCTTGCTCACTCGCCTGCGTCGTCGCGGTCGCTGGTGACTTCGTCACTGCCGATTCACGACAGCCCATGGTTGTCAAACCCCCCAGCAGTAAAACAATATATCCAACGAGTGCGTAAATGTGCATGAAATTGCGGGAAGTAACTTTCTAGGAAGGAATCATACGGGTTCCGCGGAAGCAAAAACCCTAGCAATGGGTGGGATCAGGATTGTCGCTCGGCTCTCCGAGCCGAATGCGGTCGAGCCCAACGCATTCGGTTCGGAGAACCGAGCGACATTGACTCGGCAATTATGCGAACGCGATCGAACAACGGGAAAGCAGCCTTTCAGTGTATCGAAAAATGGAATCCTCATCGCCACGCTTCATCTTAGGATCAAGCGGTTTCTTTGTGTCGTCTTTCGCTCCGCGAAAGGCACGCTCCACGCTCCTTTCGCGGAGCGAAAGGCGACCATTCGTTCCCGCTCGATCCTTCCGATCCGATATGCCTCGTTCGCAGATATCGACGTGGACGACATCCTTCATCCTTTTGTTCGCGTGCAGCATTGGTTGCAATCGGACACCGACTCCGGTTTCACTAGCAGAACAGGCAGCTCAATCCCTCACTCCTCTGACTGATATGAAGGCGGCCATCCGTGGTCAGCTCTGGAACGAAGCGGCCCTTTTCACCGATGCCGTACTGGCGAAGTATCCCGATGACCCCGATATCCTTACATTGGTCGCTCAGGTTGCCTATCACAATGACCAACCTGACAGGTCAGCGGATCTGCTCGTCGATGCGTGTCAGTTGGAATCGCTCAGCAATGAAGGTCGCATTCGCCAGGCGATGGTAGCGCTGGTCAACGTTGGCCGCTTATACGATGGCATTGAGCTTCTCGATGAGGCACTCAACCAACATCCCGATCAAATGGAAACACGCCGCTATTTGTACGATCTGTATATCGGCACCGAGGATCGCGAACACGGCGAGCCTCTGGGTAAGCGGCTTGTTCGCGAGCGTCACTTCGACCTCGATTTGCTGATGACCTTGGGCAACGAGCAGCGGCGGACTCTCGACACCAAGCCGCTCGTCACGATGTCCACCCGTCATCCCGATGATCTTCGACCGCTCGTGGGCGAGGCGAGAATCAAATACGACTCCAACGAGTTTGACGAAGCGATCCGAATGACGCGGGAAATCATTCGCCAGCACGCTGATTTTGTTCCCGCCAAGCTGTTGCTCGGTCGTTCGCTCGCCGCTGCCGAACGGCTTGACGAAATCGAAGCTTGGGCGCAGGAGCAGTTGCCCGGCATCGAAGCTGCACCGGACTACTGGATGACGCTGGGCGAATGGGCGCGGGCGCGTCAAGACAAACGAGCTGCAGTCCGTGCGTACTGGGAAGCCGCACGCCGTGCTCCCGATGCTACCGAAGCCTGGTCGAAATTAGGATCCGCTATGCAGATGCTCGAGGGTTCGTCGCGTGAATCCACCGATAAAATTTTGCCGCATATTCAAACACGCGTCAGGCGTCTGAGTGATCTCGATCAAGCCAAGCATCGTTTCGAACGGACGGGGAAAATTTCGCAAGCGATCTGCCTGGAAATCATTAACAACCTCCGTGATCTGGGCCGGCTATGGGAAGCCGAAGCATGGGCGTCGATCGCTTTATCGCTGCCCGCCGACGACGCAGTGCCAATGAAGCGAACACGACAAGAAATTGTCTCAGAGCTTCGCCGTGACACTCCGTGGCAAAGCACGTCGGAGTTTCCCGAGTTGACAATGAATTTAAGTGCATTTGAGCTGCCCGAGATCGCGCGGGCAGCGTCATCGCACGAGAACACAGTCGCATTCTCGCTCGAATCGCTTGATCAAACGTTGACCGAACAACCCGACTTGCGGCTCAATGACGAAGCTGCCGCGCGTGGGCTGAACTTCTTTGGCCGTACGAGCGACCACTTGAGCCAACCCGGCATCATGCTCTTTGAAACGCTCGGTTGTGGGGGCGGCGTGGTTGATTACGACCTTGACGGATGGAGTGACCTGTACTGCATTGCCGCTGGCGGGACGCCCCCCCACCGCGACTCGGAACCCAATGGCCTGTTTCGAAACCAGTCAGGCAAGTTTTCCGACGTGACGCTAGCCACCGGCACTGGCGACACGGGGTTTGGGCAAGGCGTGGCGGTCGGCGACGTCAATGAAGATGGATTTCCTGATTTACTGGTCCTCAACTACGGCCCCAATGCCCTGTACGTCAATCAGGGAGATGGCACGTTCGTCGACGCCAGTGACCGCATTGAAACGCATGCAGAGGATGAGGTCGTCAGTGACTGGTCAACCAGCGGGGCGATTGCGGACCTCGATGGAGACTCGCTCGCCGACATCGTAATCGTGAACTACTGCGCTGGACTGGAGCCTGTTACCGAGACATGCCCCATGGCTGGTTCGTCCGTGTTTCGAGCCTGTACCCCAGTCAAGTTCCCTGCCCTCAACGATCAGTTCCTGCAAGGCCAAGCTAACGGACGATTCATCGATCGCACGCGAGATTGGCTCGCGGTTCCACAGAATCCCGGGCGTGGGCTCGGTGTCGTTATCGGAGCCTTGGACCGTGTCCCTGGCAACGATGTGTTCGTCGCCAACGACATGACGAACAACCACTTTTGGAGTCGTCAATCTGATTCGGAAAGCTTTGAGTTCAGGGACTCTGCGATGCCGCGTGGTTTGGCGGCAAACGACCGATTGCTGGCCCAGGGCTCAATGGGAATCGCTGTGGCCGACTTCGACGGAGACAGCGATATGGATATTTATGTCACCAATTTCGACAACGAATACAATACCTTTCACGAGCAGATCCACGACGGTTTGTGGCAGGACCGAACAAGTCAATTAAAACTCACCACGGAAACAATGCCACTGGTGGGGTTCGGCACCCAAGCCGTCGATCTCGATCTTGATGGCGAACTTGAACTCGTCGTGACCAACGGTCACGTCGATCTGTTCTCGCGAGGTGAAGAACGAGCTGAGTACGCCCAGTTTATGCAAGTCTTTAGTCGCCAACCCGATGCGACGTTTGAACCAATTGAAGGTTTGATCGCGGGAGAGTACCTGCGTGGGAAGCACGTTGGACGCAGTCTTTGGACAATCGACGTCAATCATGATGGCCGAACGGATCTCGTGGTGACCCACCAGACGGAACCGATCTCGCTGTTGGTCAACGACTGTAAATCGCGGGGCGCATGGTTGGAAATGGAACTTCATGGAACGCACTGCAGCCGCGATGCCATTGGGGCCATCGTTCAGGTTCGAAGTGGCGACACGACGCTGACGCAGCCGCTGATCTCGGGTGATGGCTACCTCTGCAGTAACGAGCGGGTTCTCCGATTTCGTTTGGAGGCAGATAACGCTCCCGTTGAAGCCCGTATCCTCTGGCCTGACGGTTCTGAGCAGAATGTATCGGGGATGCATTCCACTGGACGATGGCAAGTCATTCAGGGGGAACTCGAAGCCATGCAGTCCTACTGATCCGCATCCCTTCGCCAATCGCGTTTTTTTGCTTCCTGTGATGACGCGGCGCGGCTTGCTTCAAAACACCGCTTTTGAGAGGAGTTGAGGCTATCTAGCAGCGTCGGGGGCTTTTCGTTGCCTTATCCCCAAAATAGCGAAAGATGTTGCGGATTTAGCCGATTGAATCTGTTACCGTGTACAGATTGCTGCAGAGACGTTTTTGCGGCCAATTTTTTGGCTTGCTGTCGCGAGCCTTGGCTCCCAGTTCTCCGGAGAGACTTTTATGAGACACCGCTTTTCGAGACCACAAGCCTTCACCCTGGTGGAGTTGCTGGTCGTTATCGCCATCATTGGAGTGCTGGTTGGGCTGCTTCTACCAGCAGTTCAAGCGGCGCGTGAAGCAGCTCGCCGAATGAGTTGCAGTAACAATTTTAAACAGCTTGGTTTGGCGCTGCACAACTACCACAGTTCCTTTGATCAACTTCCGATGCACGGTGCGGGAACCGACTCACCCGGCGGCGGTGCTGCTCCTTTCGGTAACACTGGCGCCACGACGAATTGGTGGACAAACTATGGCAGTTCTAATTCGTGGCGGCTGAGTGCCCTCGTTGGCATGACACCGTTTGTGGAACAACAGGCGCTCTGGCAGCAGATCAGCAATCCAAGTCGAGTCAATGCGCTCGACCCAACAACGCCCCTTGGGACACCTTGGCCCGCGATGGGACCGACCATGGAGCATATTCAGTATCAGCCGTGGATGACAGATCTTGCCACGCTTCGCTGCCCGAGCGATCCTGGCAGGGGATTGCCCGCGCAGGGTCGCACCAACTACGCAGTGTGTGCCGGAGACTCCTTTCAGAACGCGGTCAGAGGACCCAAGGCATTCGATGGAACCACTGGTAAACTGGTTGGCAATTCGGGAGCTGCCTCCGCATCGAATGCGGCTGACCGCGGCATGTTTGTACTGCATAGCAACAGTCAATTTCGCGATGTGCTGGATGGGCTTTCCAATACGATCGCGATGGGTGAAATCATTACTGGTCTCGGTGATCGGGATACGCGTGGGGTACAAACGATCAACGGAAATCCGCCCAACGAAGTTCGTGACAATCCCAACTATTGTGTCGACCAGGGGCAAGTCGACTCGCAACGTCCGCAGTTCTGGAAGGCTGGGGTGCCGATTGAAGCGGCTACGCGGGAACGCGGCTTCAAGTGGGCGGACTCACGCCCCAATTTTTCTGCAATGTTCACAATTCTTCCGCCCAACGGCCCTATCTGCGGCGGCAATAATTCTGGGCAAACCGGATTGTTTCCGCCATCGAGCCACCACCAAGGCGGTGTCCATGTTCTGATGGGTGACGGAGCGGTGAAGTTCATTACAGACTCCATCGAGTCGGGAAATAAGTCGTCGCCAATGGTTTGGGTGAACGGTACTAATATCATCCCGCCAACGAATATACCCGGCTCGAAGAGTCCCTACGGATTATGGGGGGCGCTCGGAACGAAGGCCAGCCGCGAAGTGATTTCGGATAGTTTCTGAGTGAACATCCGATTGTCGTCAGGAAAAGCTCGACCCCACTCATGAGGTCGAGCTTTTTTCTTGTACCTGAGTCAAGTAACGAGCTACTTGGTCCCCTTCATTTCCTGAGCGTCGTTCGCCTGCGCTTCCGCCTCGATTCTCTGGTACTCATCAATAGCTGCTTGGTCAGCATTCTCCAATGCACTGGAATTGCTGCCGCCACCACACCCCGGTGAGCTCACTGCAACCAAACTTAGAAACAAACTAAACAAACAATACTTGAGCATTGGTGAACCTTTAACCGGAGTGACGAAATGGTGGGACGTTCCCAGTTTAGAATGTAACACAGTCACTATCGAGACAACATCACGCTCGCGAATGAGAGATGCTCGATTCTTTTCCAGTGAGGCAGTGAGGCAGTGAGGCAGTGAGGCAGTGAGGCAGGCTAGTCAAGTTTTGATCAAATCGATGCGGTTTGACTGAGGATCCAACGAATTAAAATTCGAGCTGATTCGATTTGCCGCGGAATGCGGGTTGTCTCGGTCAGCACGAAAGCGTGGCTCGTGACGAGCGGATCATTGCTGCGGCTGCATCGGCGGCGAGCGAGTGCGACAAAAACATGTCCGTCCATGGCCGCGGGTGCGTTCGGGCCGAGATGGCCGGTGATCGCTCCGCCCCAGTCGGCTTCACGCGTACGCTGCAAGACACAGCGAGCCATCTCGTCGGTGGTCTGTTGGCTCTCGGCAGTGAAATCGCGCAGAGTTGTCGGGTCGACGCCGAGCCAATCGGATTTCACGGATTCGCGATATGTTACCGCGCTGCCGCAAAAAACGTCGCTGGCACCGGATACGCCGCCGATGATTGCCGCCGCCATGCCGCACGTGCAACTTTCGGCCAACGCGATCCTCAGCGAGGATTCACGCAGACGAGCAACGAGCTGAGCCGCCTCGGGGAAGATTAAATTCGGCATTTCAACGGGATTACCCAGACGCTTTCACACTCGGTGCAGCCACAGGAACTGATAGGGTTCGAGATGGACGTCTTCGGAGGTCGTGATCGTTTCGCCGGTGTACAGATCCTCGAAAAACCGGCCCATTCCAGCGGTACGGAGTCGGTTGCTATCGATCGTCTGTGGATGCTCACTGAAGTTGGAAACCACGATGACTCGATTACCTACATTTGATCGTACGTAGGCGAGAAGTTGAGGTGACTTGGTCGCAATCAATTCCATCTCCAGCCCGGAGAATGCGGGGGTCTTTTTGCGTATTTCAATCAGTTTCTGTAAAGATTTAAAAATCCGTCCCCGGATGGATCCATCGTCACCGAGTTCATCGAGATAGTTCCACTGCATTTTCGGGCGGTGTACCCAGCGCGTGTCACCGGCTTTGGCAGGATCCTTTACGAAATCGTAATCGTTCAGTGTTCCCCATTCTTCGCCCAAATACATCAGCGGAATGCCGCCCGCACTGAGCATCGACGCATTGAGCAGGAGGATGCGGCGAATCGCTAATTCTTTCAGGTCGGGACGATCGAGATCGATTGCTTGTTCGAGTCCCGCCAACGATGCGAGGGTCCCGCTGATCCGCATATCCCCTGTATCGACATTGTGTTGGAAGGGAACACCGCGAGCAAATGACCCTTCGAACTGGCCGGTGTAAAATGCATTGAGAAAATGACGGTGATGGTAGGCGTTGATTCCCACTGCGGCAGCGTCCTCATCGTCGAACGTCCAGCCAATGTCGTCGTGGCAGCGGAGATAGTTGACCCAGGTCGTTTGGTCGGGCAGTTTATGACGTCGCGCCAAGGAGCGTTGCAGCAGTTTGGTATCTCGCGTTGCCAGTGATTCCCAAAGCAACGCCATTAACGTGGGGTTATAAGACGTTTGGCATTCGTCTTCGCTGATGTACCGGACGACCTCATCAGGGTGTACGATCGCTTCGCTCTTGAAAACCAATCCTGGGGCCGCAATGCGAGCGCACGCATTGAAGGCTTGGATGATCTTATGCGCTTCGGGCAAGTTCTCGCACATCGTTCCCATCTGTTTCCAAATGAACGCGACCGCATCGAGCCGGAGCAGATCGACTCCGGTGTTAGCAATGAACAGCATTTCGGCCAGCATTGCGCGAAAGACTTCCGGATTGCGATAGTTCAGGTCCCACTGGAAACTGTTGAACGTCGTCCAAACCCAGCGCTCCATCCCGTCGTGCCAGGTAAAACTGCCGCGGCGAACAGTCGGAAAGATTTCACGCAGCGTTCGTTCGTATTGATCGGGAACCGTACGGTTTTCGAACAAAAAATAGTATTCTTCGAACTCTTCGTTTCCCGATTGAGCCTGTTGGGCCCAGTAGTGGTCGTCGGCGGTGTGATTAAACACAAAATCCAGCACCAACAGAATGCCCGCCTCACGCAGGGCCGCAGCGAGTTCCTTAAGATCGTCGAGGGTTCCCACGCGGGGATCGATGCTGCGGTAGTTACTGATCGCATAGCCGCCGTCGTTGTTGCCCGGCCGGACGGCGAACAGCGGCATGAGGTGCACGTAGGTGAGCCCCAGCTTCTGGAAATAGGGTATTTGATCGCGCAGTTTCCCAAGGTTCTCGCTGAATAAATCAACATAGAGCGCACCGCCCACGATTTTTTCAGATGTATACCAGCCGGGATTGTTGATCCGATTGCGGTCAGAATGACGCAACGACTCATCACGCATCCGCCATCCGCGAACGAGCGTCATCACGATCTGTTCGAGATGATAGAAAAAGTCCCACTGCTCGCCGTAGAGTTCCACAAGCAGGCCAAATAAACGTGACCAATGTCGCTGCAACCGCTCCATCACCTCGTCGATTTCGTCCTGCTCAACGTCTTCGGATTCCCAAAATGCTTCGAGCGCTGGCAGCAATCGCTGCAATGCGATTCTCGCGCGCTTTTCGTTGCGGCTCTCGGCCACATTGCGTCCCTCGCGGGGGCGTGGATTGAGTTTCAGGGCGATCATATGGCGGAAAAATACGTTGGTCTCGTGGGCGCGGTTGAGCAGAATGACGGCATGACTGTATACCGGCACCTCTCAAGGGGATATACGTCACCGCGACGGCTTTGTCACGGATAAATGGGCGAGTTTCCAAAGATCGAAGTCAGTTTGCTTTTTCAAGATTCGTGTCTTCTTTGGACGACTCCGCCTCGGCTCGATCATTCGGGATGCGAATATGATTCATAAAATCATAGTACTCGATTCCCTCCAAAACGCCTCGTGCGTGGTGTCCTTTCGCAAAATAGATACGCGGCAGGCCCCGCAACGCTTCGAGTTCCGGACTGTAGTTGCCGACGACAACGCCGAGGGTAGCGCCCTTGAGCATGCCCTCATCGTTTCCGCAGTCGCCCGCGACGAGCATGTGTTCGGCTTCAAACCCCCAACGGTAGGCGAGGTGGCGAAGCGAAAGCTCACTGCCCCCACGAATGGGGATGATATCCAGGAAGGAGCCAAGCGACAGGATTGCCTTGACCCGCAATCCCGCTTCGCGCAGTGTTTGTCGCACGACGTCGACCGAAGGAATCAACTCGGGATCAATCCGATAGCTGATTTTAAATTCGGTCTGGTCCTTCTCTTTCTGCAAATACAATCCTGGAAACTCATCGAGCACTTCATGTACGCCGGCACGGTTCCACTGATGGGAGATTTGCTGGTGCCACGATCTGTCTTGTGCTAGGCCCTCGCCGTAGTACAGTTCGGTTCCCACTGCCGTCGAGAGCACGTCGGGCCGCGGCAGACCCAGTTCATTGATCAAGCTCTTGGCCTCAGCGAACGAGCGACCCGTGTCGATGCCGAAACCGACGAAGTCGCCTGCGTTTTTCATGAGCTCGACAAATTCCTGCAGCGCATCGTTGTCACCGGTCAGGGTGTTGTCGAGATCCGTCATGACAATGCGATCAAACTCGGGTAACCGCTTTGACGTCCGCGTCTGAGCCTGAGCGAGCACCGGAGGTGCGGAGGTCCCGATAATCTCCGAAACGTCTCTCAAATATCGATCGACGTGCGTGCTCCAACTGTAGTGCTCCCGTGTTCCCGAAATCCCGGCTTGCGACCATTCTTCCCACTGCTCCGGTTCACTGAGGCAGCGCATGATCGCGTGATCGATAGCCTCCCGATCGAACGGATCAATCAATAAACCATTTTGGCAATTTCCAATGATGTCACGCGGACCGCCGTCGTTGGTGGCCACAATGGGGACTCCGCTCGCGGCGGCTTCTAGCAGCGTCAGGCCGAACGGCTCCGTCATCGCGGGATTGACGAATACGCCTTTCTGCCGCGCCGTCAGACGGTAGAGATCGGGCACGTCAGACGGACGATGTGATTTCGGATAAGCGACCTTCCCATACAGGTTGTATACGTCGATCAGCTGCAGCACATTGGTGATGACTTTTCGCTGCGAAGGAGGCAATTCGCGCAAATCGTCGCGACCGCCCATCACTAGCACAAGATTGGCTTCTTCCTGCATCTTCGGATTTTGCCCGTAAACGCGGACGAGCATCTCGAGATTTTTTCGCTCATCCGGACGTGCCATCGCGACGATCATCGGCTTGTCGGGTTCCCGTAGGAAAGGCAAGAGCTGATCATAGATCGGCGGCAGCGGTTCGTCGGTATCGTCAGGATAAAAATTTGTCAGATCAACACCTGGCGGAATCACTTCCATTCGATCGGGTTGGTAGTGATGATAGATCGAATATTGCTGCTCGACCTCTTGCGCCGTACTCGTGATCACCATGGCGGCGGTTTCCAAGGCGGTTTCTTCGGCCTCCTCGCGGGCTTTGAATTTAAACTTTTTCTCAAGATCCTCGGGCGTCTTCTTGGTCTTGGATTTCGCCATCGAAGCGAGCATACGCTCTCGTTTGACGCGGCCGAGTGAATGACCGGTGAATACATAGGGAATGTGCAGCAAGCGAGCCAACTGCGCGCCGGCGTATCCCGCATCGGCGTAGTGACCGTGAATCAAATCGGGTAACCCGGTGCGGCGGTAGTGGCCGAGCATTTGATCGATGAAGGTCTCCAAGTACGGCCACAATGCCTCCTTGCGCAGGTAACGTCGCGGGCCGAACGGGATGCGCACGATCTTGGCCTTATCGCTCAATCGCTCTTCGACTTGCGCGTAGTCCGGCCCAACTCGATCGTCGAACAATTGTCGCGTCACAAGCTCGACCGACGCGATTTCGTCGCGGGTGGCGAGTTCTTGAGCAAGCTCGAGCACATATTTGATCTGGCCCCCCGTATCGGCATCGCGACCGAGCTCGCAATCATGGCCGCGGATTAAACCGTGGAGACTGATCAATGTGATTCGCAGCCCGTCTTTGTCAGGCGATTTCATAGCAAGATTCAATACTTAGAGGATAGGCCCACAGTTAGCGGGAAGCCAATTGATAAAATTCACGCGAGTCGCAGGTCGCACCTGCCAGGCCGCATACCTTCGAAGCGAACGCAACAGCATCGTGTAACGAATTGGTGAACGGCCGCCCCGTGAGGATGCCGTGCATCACCACGGCTGCAAACGCATCACCGGCACCGACAGGGTCGACCATTTTTTCCGGCTCCGGTGAATGGACCTGAAGCGGCACGTCGCATCCAGGCGTGTAACACAAAGCTCCTTCGGCCCCACGTGTGACCAGAAGTCCAGACAACGGCACCTCGACAGGATCGTTTTCGAACGACTTACCCGCCGCCATCGTCTGAGCAACCGCATCACCACGAATGCCATCGGTCAATTCCGCCAATTCGTCGAGGTTCAATTTAATGAACGCGGCGGACTGACGAAGGTGGTCGAGAAATGTCCGCTCGTAATGCGCCGCACGCAAGTTCACATCGAAAAAAACGTGAGCGTCAATGGGATCATTCAAAATCGCGTCGCGCAAGCCCACAATCGCGACTCGCGAGCGTTCGTCGCGGCACGCCAGAGATCCGTGATAGAAAAGAGCTGGCTTTCCAACCCGATGTGATTCCGCTAAACGATCGCTGATCTCTTCCGAAAGGTCGGCATCGGGTTTCGGGATCTGATCCCAAGCGACGCCTTTGACGATATCATACTGAGGCTCACCGTCGGTAAGAGTCACCTGCACGGTACCCGTTGCCACGCCTGGAAGAACCGCAACGCCAGCGGTCGACATACCAAAGGACTTCATTCGAGAAAGAATCTCGTGACCAAGATCATCGTCGCCAACGGCGCTGATGAAAAGTGGATCCAGTCCCAAGCCCGCGAGGTTCCAGGCCACATTCAATGGTGCACCGCCGAGCACGCGGCGGCCTCCATCTTGCTCGGAAAAACAATCCCACAAAACTTCCCCTACGATGATGGCGGCGGGTTTGCTAGACATGTCGTGAAGGTATCCTTCCAGTTAATAATCAAAAGCTGATGCCTCGGTCGCCTCCCGCAGCCGTTGCCCAACCATTAGCCGTTCGGGCACGAGCCCCGGATTCGCACCGTGGCACCCCAGGTGATTGCCGAAACGGCTAACACCAAGTGGCGATGCCCGCCGGGGGGCCACGCTACAACATACGCTGATCGATGCGCGAAACAACCGGCCCGGCTCTGGACAATCTCTACTAAACTAATTTGATATCCCATGAAAACAAATCACGGTCCGCGCGCTTTGGCCACCGATCTCGATGGCACATTCATTCCAATCGACAACGATTCTGAGGCTCAAGAAGCAATGCAGCAAATTCGGGGCCAATTAGCCGGAAGTGGCCTGCCTTTGCTGTTCGTAACCGGCCGTCATTTGGAGTATGTATTGGAGGCGATTGCCGACGATGGCCTGCCACAGCCCGATTGGATCCTCTGCGATGTGGGCACGAGTCTCTACGAACGCTATTCGAGTTCGGATTCCCAACTCAATGTTGGAGAGCTCCCAGCCGGCACGGGGCCCGGCATTGCCAAGACGGTACAGACGCTCTTCGCTGAATATCGTCCGAGCCAAGCGTTTGCCGATCAGCTCGATGAGATTGTCGGCGAGATCGATGTTGAACGGGTTCGACGTGAAGTCGGTGAGTTACCCGGATTTCGTCCGCAGGAGCCATTCAAGCAAAAACGGCACAAACTCAGTTTCTACGTGGAGGCGAGTGCAGTCGATGATCACCACCTCGCAGCAGAAACTCATCTCGCCAAACACTCCCTTCCCTACAGTGTCATCAGCAGCGTCGACCCATTCAACGGCGATGGGCTCGTTGACCTGTTGCCGCAAGACGTCTCGAAAGCCTACGCGCTGGATTGGTGGTGCCATGATCAAGGTTATCGGAACGATGAAGTCGTGTTTTGCGGCGACTCAGGAAACGATTATGCGGCGCTCGTCGCGGGCTACCTCGCCGTGCTTGTCGCCAACGCAGATCGGCGACTCGCCAAACGTGTTTTTCGAGCGCATGCCGAGCAGGGTTGGAGCGACCGCTTGTTGCTCGCCTCCAAAACCAGCACCGCAGGCGTACTCGAAGGCTTGCGGTGGTTTGGCTGGCGACCGGAAAATGCCGGCCTCGCGGTCGAAGACGAGGCCCCCGTCTCCCTCGACGTAAACCCTCTCGACGTAAACCCTCTCGATGCGAAGCCTTTCGAGGAGGCCACCATTCCGCTGCCCTGGGGTGCGATACCCATTGGCCACCGACGCACACATTTCACTGTGTTCGCTCCCAATCATGACGCACTCCTATTGGAAATTAGCCCCGACCCGGCGAAACCAGCAGCCTGTCGATTGATCGAGATGCAGCGCAGCGACGCCGGGTTTTTTACCGCACGTGTCGAAAATTGCCCCGTCGGCACCGACTATCGCTTGCAAATTGGCAGCAAAACGAGCGGTGGGGGTGATTGCCCATCATCGATCCCAGATCCAGCGTCGCGATATCAACCCGAGGGAGTTCATGGCCCATCGCGGGTGGTTTCTCGTCAGTATCCGTGGCAGCACGACGATCAACCGCGCTGCCAGCGGAGAGAGGAGTTGGTCATTTATGAACTGCACCTGGGCGCATTCACTTCCTCAGGAACCTTTCACAGCGCGATCGAACGACTCGATGAACTTGTTGAATTGGGAATCACAGCCATTGAGCTGATGCCAATTGCTCAGTGTCCCGGACGCTGGAACTGGGGATACGACGCAACACATTGGTTTGCGCCGATGAACGCGATGGGTACGCCTGATGACTTGCGTCAATTGGTCGATGCCGCTCATGAGCGTGGTCTGAACGTGTTCGTGGATGTGGTCTACAATCACTTTGGGCCCGAGGGCAATTACTGGTCAGAGCTTGGCGAATATTTTTCGACTCGTCATGAAACCCTCTGGGGAGCATCACCGAATTTTGATGATGGCGCGGCGGCCGCAGCCATACGGCGGTTGGTGATCGACAATGCGATCTATTGGCTCGACGAGTTTCATCTTGATGGTTTGAGAGTCGACGCGATTCACTGCATGCGTGATCACAGTGAGGAGCACATCACCCGGCAGTTTGGGCGTGAAGTACGACAGTGGTCGGAGCGGGTAGGACGTCGAATTTGGTTGATTGCCGAAACGAACGTCTACGATGCATCCATGACCGCTCCGCTGGACCAGAACGGCTGCGGATTCGATGCCCAGTGGGGAGATGATTTTGCCCACGCGCTGCTGGCCTGCGTGCGTTCGAATGACCGCTTAACGGTCCGCACGTACCAACCGCACGAGGATCTCGCGAGGGCCTTGCAGCGCGGGTTTGTATTTCGTGGTGACGTGCGTGGCGATCGCGGGCGGGAAGAGATCGGAAACGCAACGGCGCAGCGGGTCGACACTTCGAGCGTGGTGTACTGCATCCAAAATCACGATTTCATAGGCAATCATCCGCTGGGCCAGCGATTCCACCAAATCACTGCACCGGAGACGCAGGCAGCGGCAGCGACCTTGCTGCTCCTCTCCCCCGCGATCCCAATGTTGTTCATGGGCGAGGAGTTCGCGAGCGAAAACCCATTTGCATTTTTTGTAGACTTCGGGAATGAGGCACTCCGACAGGCTGTGGTGGAAGGTCGCCGCCGCGAGTACCCGCAACACGATTGGACTGGCGGTGTACTGCCGACCGACGCGGTCGCGTTTGAGTCGGCACGAATCGGGGACGCCACTGCCGGCAATCTTGCTATGCACACTTGGTATCGCGACTTGATCTCCCTACGACGTCGGTTTACCGAGTCAGGATTACTGGGTGGAGACAATCTCGTGGTGAGAACGGATATCGATCGTGGATGCTATGCGATGCAGTATCGCCACGACGACGAGCATTTGATTGTCGTGTGTAGGCTCACTGACTCCGACCAAGCGATCCATCCTAACGAGGATGCGATGTTGGAACGAGACATCGCAGATCTTTTGCAACTTAGCGATGGTCTACCTGGGTGTGTTCTCGACAGCCGGGCGGCACTGAGCGGCCGTTTAATCGAGTCGGTTCGATTGCATCCCAATCAAGCTGTCGTATTGTATGGGCACGGGGAAAATGGGAATCGAGCCAGCACTAAACGATCCACCGATTGATCCCACGGATTGAACTACCTAATGTGAATTCATTGTCACCACTCAATCCGGTGGACCGGTTTTTCGCGTGTCGTTGTGAAGGACTTAGGTTCACTGGGTTCGTTTGGGTGCAGCACCACGAAGGTACTGACGGGATCGGCGTGGAGATGGTCGTGATCGTTTGCACTACGGCCTGAACCTGATGTTCGCCCAGAAGCGGCGAACAACGTGCAACGGATATGCGTGATTTGCTCTGGCGTTCCCACGTAGGCGAAGTACCACCACACATGTCCACCCTCACTTTGACGACCCACCCAGTGATAGGCCTTGACGCTCTTGGCTGACGGTTTTGTCAGCGTCACTGCGCTCTTCGTTCCGAAACGAACCCGCTCGCACAAAACATCGAGTGCAGCTTGCGCGAGGGCGTCGTCGTTCTGGATGAGGTCGTCGAAGGGCGAGTGCGATACCGTTCGTAGCAATCGTTGCTCGTCCGCAAGGCTCAACCGCAACGCAACTTCGACCCGCTGTGTTTTCTCGTTGAAGTGCAGCTCTCCGAGTGACTCCTGCGCGGGGTGCAGGAGCATGGCGGCGAGCAGCGCATAGGCAAGAAAGCTCATGACTCACTCCCGTCGGCGGCAGGTGACTTCGCGGGCTTTTTCTCATCTGGATTCGGCCTCTTTTCGTTCTTGGCCTCCTCACTTTTGTTCTTGTTCGGTTGCCCGATTGGTTTGTCAGCTTTCTCATCCTGGACGTCAGGGGCACCCTTCGACTCCGGTTGCTCTGCTGTTTGATCAGCGGTTTGATCAGCATCCTTCGTATCGCTGTTTTTTTTATTGTCGTCGGCTTTGTCACCATCGACGTTCTTATCGTCTCCCTTGTCATCTTCGCCCTCTGTACCCGAAGCTTCGCCATGCTTTTTGGTGGCCTCGGCGGCCTTACGCATGGGATTCGAACCAGTCTTTTTACTCTCATAAAGTTCGAATCGGGTAGGCTCGATTCTCGGTGGCCAGTGATTATTGCGCTTGTCCGTGTCGGCGATTTCCCGTTTGGGATCGATTTCGAAGCGCACAATTTCCTTGTCGGTCAAGAACAGCTTTTTGACTTCTCGGGAGTTGTAACGCCAGATTTCCGGCGGCAGAACGAGATGTTCTTGCGTGTTATCAGCGTAGTGAATTCGCAGCGGAATCGGCATTACTAAACCGCCCTTGTTGACCAACTTGACAACATAGAATTTTGTAGTCCGCCGTAAGAGGGCTCGCTGATCCTCGTCGAGAGACTCCAAATGTTTTTGATAGGCTTTGCGGTCCGATTCTTCGACCTTGTCGTCGTCGTAGTCGGGCGCGTTGTAGAAATCTTTGAGGCCGGGTTGCCAATCGATCCGGCGGCGAAGTTCCGAGTTTCGCTCGTCGGAAAGACTTTTTTCTTCGGTTTCCTTTTTGTGTCGGTTTCGTTCGAATTTGTCATCCGGATCGCCACTGTCGATCAAGAACAATTCGACCGAGTCGATTCCGATATCGACGTGGTCGGTACTGTAGAACCAGCCTCTCCAAAACCAGTCAAGGTTCGTGCCGGCGGCATCTTCCATTGTGCGGAAAAAGTCAGCAGGGGTTGGGCGTTTGAATTTCCAGCGGCGGGCATATTCGCGAAATGCATAATCGAATCGCTCGCGTCCAAGCACCGTTTCACGCAGGATGTTCAGCGCCGTGGCAGGTTTGCCATAGGCGTTGTTGCCAAACTGAAGAATCTCGTCGCTGCCGGTCATGATGGGGCGTTGGTTTCCGCCGCGCATGTACGGGACGATCTTTTCAGCTGGTCCGCGGCTCGACGGATATCCCTCCTCCCATTCCTGCTCGGCGAGGTACTGTAGGAAAGTATTGAGCCCTTCATCCATCCACGTCCACTGTCGCTCGTCGCTGTTGACAATCATTGGGAAGAAATTGTGGCCAACCTCATGAATCACCACGCTGATCAAGCCGTACTTGGTCGCTTTGGAATACGTGCCGTCCTTTTCAGGTCGTGGCCCATTGAAACAGATCATCGGATATTCCATGCCGTACACTGGACCATTGACGCTAATCGCGACGTCGTAGGGGTACTCAAACGTGTAGCGTCCGTAAACTTCGAGCGTGTGGGCGATCGACTCGGTTGAATACTGGCTCCACAGCGGCTCGGCTTCGTTGGGGTAAAAGGACATCGCCGTCACGGTGGACTCACCTACTTTGACGGGCATTGCGTCCCAAATGAACTTGCTGCTGGCGGCCCAGGCAAAGTCGCGCACGTTTGCCGCCTTGAATCTCCAGGTCTTGGTCTGGTCGGACGAGTCTTGGGTCTCCGCCGATTCGTTTGCCTTGGCTTCCTTGGGAGTGATGATGAAGGTCGGTTTCTTCTTATCGGCGATAGAGCTGAGGCGGTCGATCCACTTCTCTTCCAAAACTTCATGCGGGTTGGACAGCGTGCCCGTCGCCGCGACGACCATATCGGCCGGTGTCGTGATTGCGACCTGGTAATCGCCGAGCTCCAGCGTGAACTCGCCTGCCCCAAGAAATTGATTGTGCTGCCATCCGGTGTAATCGGTGTAGGCCGTCATGCGTGGATACCACTGGGCAATTTCGAAAATTGCATTGTCATCCTCGTCGAAATGCTCGAACCCGCCGCGGGCTCGGATCACCGTAGCGTCGACGATATTGTAGTGATATTTGATTTCGATCTCGGTGGATTCGCCCGGCGGCAATGGTTTTGCCAAATCGACTCGCATCATCGTGTCGACGACCAGGTGCGTCAGTGGAGCTGCTGCTGTTTGATCGCCGTCTTTCTCAGGTGATGTTCCTTGGGTGACGTCGTCGATCTTGTAACCGCCGTCGAAAGCTTGCTCGGCCAACAGCGTTTGCACGGATGAAAAGGCGAAGCGACCGGCCAGTGACGGTGCCGGGCGACCCAGGATGGCCGCCGAATCGGTGCGAAATCGGTTCTGATCGAGCTGAATCCAGACGTAGCTCAGCGTGTGGGGCGACCGATTGTGGTACGTGATGCGGCAATTTCCCGTGATGCTGCGGTTGGCAGCATCGAGCGTGACGTCGATGTCGTAGTCGGCCCGCTGCTGCCAGTACATCGGACCAGGGGCCCCAGAAGCCGTTCGATACACGCCCGGCGTGGGGAGCCAGTGTTGGATCGAATGAAACGGGTCGGACGAATCAACGTGCTTGGCATTACTCAGCGGCTGAGCGAACGCGGACGCTGCGGCCAAACAGGCCAGAAAAAAGAAGATGACAACTCGAACCACAAAACACCTCCAACGCACAAGGATCCAAAGGTGCCATCATAGTTAATCTGCGCAAGATAGCACGGGGGCACCTCCGGCGGTCCTGGAAATTTGCGAGCCCAGGAGCACACGCACAAGTCTTCGTCGACTCTGCGGATACACGTACCGCGAATTATCTGGCTCATCCGACCGAAGCGTGCGCGATGGTGACTGGAGGTTTTCTGAGTACTGTCATATCCGGAATGGAAATTTGCGATCCGCGCACACATCCAGCGGCACCACCCGTAGGGTAGCTTTTTTGACACTCAAAGTCCACTGTTTGCCTGCCAGCCAGCACGGCTCGGTTAGCTGGGTTGGTTCATTCTCGCCACCCTGGTTAGATATCCGAAGCTCTGAGAGCCCCACACTGTCTCATCCGGCGTTTGAACCGCTAACAGAGCATCTCACTCAAGCACGGGCTTGCTCAGCAGAGCGAGGCTCCGCCGATACCCTCGGCATGCGACGACGTTGCTAGTGTGCTTGGCAGCACGACAAGCAGCTTAAGACTTCAGAGCTTCGGACGGCTTCGATTCTAACGTATTCTCTGTCTTCACTCCAAGACGAATTAGTAAACCAATCAGCAAGTCGCCGATCCGTTGGGGACCACGACGCTTCTTAGCAGCAAGCTCCTCCAAAGGTTTCCCTTCGCTGGCGTAGGTGCTCTTGGGAAGCCACACAAACGCTTCGTTCATGTCTGCGATCATGCGATCCAAGTCGCTATGATGGTCAGCATGAAATTCACGTAGCTTTGACAAGATCGCTTCACGATCGACACCTTTGCCACGCCAAACCTGACGGCCGCCGACCAACTGAAACACCATTCGCATCGCCCGGTTGGCGATCCGGCAATGACGGTCTCGGGGATCCACTTTCTGTTTTTCCCAGAATGCAGAGAGCCCGCGATAGTACGAGTGGCACTTGATTAGATTTTTAGCAACCATCATCGCCGCGCCGCGCAGGCGGCGATTGCTACTGCGGCTCAGACCACCCTGATAATCGACCGTATCGCTCTGGTAACGTGATGGGTACAAGCCAGCTCGACCATTGATCGCCCGCGCACTGGCGTAGTGCTCGATTGGTCCAGCCTCACCGGCCAGACCGGCTGCCGAGACCACATTGATTCCCGTAACACTAAGCAGCAGCACGTACGGTGTTTTCACCAAAAACCTCGCCATTTCCCGCTCCGTCCGATTGATTTGCTCGGTCAACAGTTCCCACACTTCAAGCAATCCCGACCACTGATCCGTCACCATGTCAGCGAGGCCTGTTGGTTCAGCAGCGGTCAGGGACCACGCAACGATCCGTTCGAGCGTTCGCTTTTGGAAACGAATTTTCTGCTGCTTCAGATGCTTCGCTAGCCCGTCCACATTGGCTTGCTTGATTGCGGCGGCTGACGAGAACTTCTTGGCTAGCGGCATGGCAACCGATCCCTTAAAGAACTTATGTTGGATAAACAAGTCGTCGTATCCACGCATGCACTGATGCATCATGGTGCGAATCTGCACTTGTAGTTTGGCGCGTTGTTTAACGAGGATTCCTCGATGCCGCGTAAGTCGCTGTAGCGATTGGTAATTTTCATCGACTGGCAAGATCGCCAATCCGTAGCCATTGATCGCCGCATGAAAGATCGCTTCAAGATCATTGTCGTCGGTTTTCTCGTTGGGGTGAAGTGCTCGTCGGTAGTGCTTGGAGGCAAACGGATGAACCGTTCGCGTATCCATGCCCGCTCTGCGAAGCGACGCTTGAACTGGCTTGTGATAGACGCCGGTCATCTCCACTGCCGCGATTGAATCCTCGATCGAATGCTCCGTGAGTGCCTCTTTGATCTGCGCGTTCATCGCAGCCAAGGAGCCCGCATTGTGTTCAACCTCAGTAGGTTCGACGAGCACTCTGCCGTAGAAGTCCAAGAGCATCCATTTGGATCGACGTTTGGCACAGTCGACCGAGACGACACCGAAGTGAGACGGGCCGACAGCTTCGACCCGTTGCTGGATCACGCCAGCGGGCTTGCCGACGTATCGCCGTGCGGGTGATTTTGATTTTGACGATTTTGTCGGACGTTTTTTTGTGGCTGTTGCCATGGTCGAGTTCCTTGATTGAAGAAAAGTGAATTCCTTCAATAAAAGCACTCAGAATGCGCCGGGGGATAGTTTTTTGCTATCTTTGGTACATACCAGGCATAACTCAAGTGTCCAATGATTTGTTTAATAAAAGCGTCCTCGGCGAATCGAAACTCGCCGAGAACCGTCGGCACCGTTGGCGCACCGTCGACCGGGATATCCCTTGTCAAGTTGCACCTCTGCAGAGCTTGATTCGAATGGCGTGGACTTAGGGCTTTTCTGCCGGTTTCACGGGCTCGACCGTGATCCGCTTGGCTCGGCTGGGGCGAGGTTTTTTCATCTTGGGATATTTTGATTGATTTCGGCGTTTGAGCTCGCGAGGTTCTTCGCGACCGGGTCGATCTCGGACCAGCCGGGAAGTTGCCGACAGAACGATCCACATCAAATCGTCGGACGTTTCAAGTTCGTCGCTGAAGTATATCCAAGCATCGCGTGAACGAGAAAAGCTGACTTCACGCGGATGGATTTCCAGGACCGCAGCAGCGTCGTTGGTCAGTGAGCGTACCAAGTTATAAGCCAGCACTCCGACCGCTATTTCGCGGTCAAGGTTTTCGGGAGTATGGCAGCGTAGATCACAAAATCCCATCGTGGTCTTCCAGCAAGCAATGTCCGTTTCAACGTCCCATCGCAGACCATAGAGCTCCGCGATTTCGTCAGCGCTGAAACGCTTCGAGTCAACAAGCGTGGTGACGATCGTAAGCTCTTCGGTGCGACCTGTCAGACGGTATCGAATGCAGCGATACTGGATTGATTCAGGTAGCTGTTGCCACTGCTCGGGTGTAAATCGATTTTTGTTATTCTTCGGTTTCTTCAACGTAATCGTCTTCTCGTCGAGCACTTCGCAGACTCCCTCAAAGGGTGAATTGCGACAGCCCTTGATCCCGCAAACCAGTTCAACACCTCGGCGATTCAGTAGCACCGAATCATAGAACGATTCGAAGTTGCTATCCGCGACGACGATATCGCCGGCTACGAAATCACCGTGTTTTTCGCGGAAAAGGCTAACCTCGCCGGTCAGTTTTCCCTTCATTGCTGCGGTGTTGTAATTGACAATGCAGCCGGTCGCCAAGCAAGTCGTCACCACGCAGCGCACTTGAGGAAAGCCAAGCCCTTCTTTTTGAGTCGAAGGCTGAGGATAGACCTCTTGATTGGCCTGCGTATCAGGTGCGCGAAATACCAAACCATCGACCAAGTAGACATTCAGCCCGTGCCATTTCCACTGCGTAGGGGCTTTCCCGCGAAGTAAATCGACAATGCGTTTGCCAAGTCGATCGATCAGTTCAACGGTGAGCTTTGCCCTCGCCTTGCAGTAGGCCGAAGCATCTTCGCAGCAGGGCGACTGGCCTCGCCGTTTTCGCTCACGATTGAACTTCGTGAGGACGGTCGAACAGGCATCTCCGCGACTGAGGCACTGCGAAACGAACAAGCCGAGTGTGATCGCCGGGGTGAACTCCCGCTCACGGAACTTGATTCCAAGTTCATCACATAGCTGATGGACATCGTCGTCACTGAAGATTTCGGTTAGCCGGACTTGATCGAGTTGGATCAAATTGTCAATCCGCTGGACCACCTCCTGTGGATTGAGGGCCCGACGCAATTCGGCTCTGCGATTGGTATCGACAGGGGCTCCTCGGGTTGGCAGAATCATCGACGGCATCCTTGCTTGTGTTGAGATTTTTTTTAAGAAAAACCACGATGCAACAAGGGTGCCTTTTTTCGCTAGCTCAAATTTGTTTCACGCCAGATTCGCCCTAAGTCCACGCCATTCGAGCTTGATTCCGTTTCTCCCGGCAGACCCAGTATTAGGTCCAGCGACAACTCGCACAAATTATCATTGGACGCTTGAGCCATGGAGTGCCGGGATAAAACCGGTTTGGAATCGAGAATGAAAGTTTCTTACGAGGAAGGTCTAACCAACTACTTCGGCCTCCGGCGGAGGTGCGACGAAGGTAACAACGTCGTGCTGAGCGTCCGTGCAGGGGGAAGCGTAGGCCAGCTAATTGAGCTCCGAAATCAGGTCTTCCATGTGCCGACCGTGTCATATGCGTCGGGAAGGCAACACCAGCTACACCGCTTTGGTAAGGGTAGTCTGGACATGGCGGAGTCGAAGAACCTGTGCATGCGTGGAAAATTCCAAACGCGAGAACCGGGAAGTCCCATTTGCCCCTGGGGTCAAGTCGTGATGACTCACTGCCAGGGCGACCAGCGAACCTCTATGAGCGCAATTCTGGTATGAACGCGGATGGGATGGCAGATGAGGCCGTAGTACCGTCGACGCGGGTGAACAAAGCTGCGACCGCAGTGGCGGAATCCGCCGAGGAAAGGGACCTCACTGAAGGGAAGTATTGCCGGATTGGCGTCGATGCTTCGGACTCTGAGCCGGAACAAGTATCAATTGGAGCGTCACGGGAAATCACGACGGGTAGCGTCACAGTGTGTCGCGATCGTTTGACCCAACGGAGGAGCCGTATGAGTCAAGGCTCACGTACGGATCTGTGCGGGGGGCGGCTGGCAACAGCCGTCCCTACCGCGATCCTTGAAAACCTCCGGCGCACCCTTCGGTCGGATGAGCCAATTATCTGGACATCCTCACCAAGTTTTCATACCCACGATGGTCCGAACTTAACAAAACAAGAACTTATATGAAGTCTCGATGAATAGCGATTGTTTCGCCTCGGGAAGGACTAGGCGGGTTGATTTTCACTTGTTTGAATCACTGCATCGGGCAGCGAACGATCGAATCGCTCGACACGATGTTTGGCACATGGTCCAACCACGTAAAATCCAGCCATTTACGATTTACTCAGGAGAATGAATGATGACAATTGTTTACGGCGCCTATCCGCCGGGAAAAAGCAGGCCTATTCACCAACGCGCGTTTACGTTGGTCGAGCTGCTGGTGGTCATCGCGATCATTGGTGTTTTGGTTGGGCTTTTGTTGCCCGCCGTTCAGTCGGCTCGTGAGGCAGCTCGCCGCATGCAGTGCTCGAACAACCTCAAGCAAATGGGATTGGCAACACTCAATTTTGAGAGTGCCTATAAAAAGTTTCCTGAAGGTCCCATTGATGGCGATGTCAACGCGGTGGAGTATCCCAGTGAAGCTCCTACCACCCAGGGGAACCCAAAAAACAATGTGTGTTGTCGCGCGTCAACGCGACGGGGATGGAGCGCTCAGTACAAAATCCTGCCGTTCATGGAAGGCAATAATATTTATGAACTCGGGCAAGACGATCCACCGTTTTGGACGCCGCAATCGGGCAATGGTAATGAAAATGTCGTGGCCCAGCAGCTCGTGTCGGCTTTCTATTGCCCTTCACGCCGGTCGCCAAAGGGCTATGGAAGCGCAAGGTTCGGACGAACCGATTACGCAGGTTGTGCTGGATTCTATCACGGTCGCCCCGACTCGCTGGTCGATTACATCCCAGAAGCTCCACTGGGTGCACCCGCCGAAGGGACGCGAACGGCTCCCAATGGTGGCCTCGCCCGCCGCCGCGGCGGCGCGATCATATGGCCCGGCGAGGATGACAAACGCACGATGGCTGACATCGTCGACGGAACGTCGATGTCAATACTGTTCTCGGAAAAGGCTCTGCACATCACTCAGCATGGTCGTGACGGTGGTGACAATGAACGTTGGAACAACGCGGGCTGGGATGAATGTGTCGTCCGTTGGCACTTTCCACCCAAGTCAGATCAACAAACCTATGCGCCGGAAGATGACACGGCCACCAACTGGAATCGCTACTTTGGTGCCGCTCATATGGCTGGCCTCAATGCAGGGTTCTGCGACGGCTCAGTTCGATTCTTTTCATACTCCGTGGATGCAACGGTGTGGAAACAATTGTGCTTGATCAACGACAACGAAGTCATTGATGAGGGAAAACTATAATGGAAAATTATCGTGCTTGTAGTTCTTTCACACTGGTTTTGATGGTTTTGGGAATTGGCATTCAGTTGGGGTGTGGAGGGCCGCCACCGCCACCGCCGATGGATGCTGCCGTAGAAGCAGAAATCGTGAAGCACGACGAGATGATCAGTGACCAAGAAGCTAGCTTGTAGCCGCATACGAACCAGTAGTCCATCCATCCATGACGTCGCCTCCTGGTGAGGTGGCGTCATTGTTATTTCAATATTCGCGTTCGCAATTCCTTCTCAATGGAATCGATTATGTTCATGTTTCGGAAACGACTCTGTGGTGTGACGGCACTTTTGATGGGTCTCCCCGCGCTCCTCACAGGTTGCGATGCAGCGTCCTCGGTCGATCGATCCCAGATGATTATCCACCAGCCCTCCCGGATCGAGGGTTCGCCCGATGTCCCTGAGTACTCAGTGTGGCGGCCATTCTTCAACACCACTGCCGGTACCGTGTCTTCGGGAACTCCCGTCGGCACCGCGTTCCTCGCCCAGCCCTACGTGGACGGCGAATCTTGTCTGGTGACCGCTTCGCATTTGTTTGGAACTGCCAGTGGCCTGGATCGCGATCTTCGACCAGCGGAATGGGCAACAGCGATTCAAAGAACGTTTGTTGGCGATGCATTTGGTGCAACCGATGCCATCAAAGAGGTCGGTCGACCGATGGTGCCAGTGGACGCCGAGCAAGACGAACTGAAGTGGTTGAACCTCGATATCATTGCGCTCAAGACTGCCGGCCGACTGAAGGGTAAGGGATTGAAGTTCTCCAATGAGTCAGTCCACGTCGGTCAACGACTTTGGTTGGTGACGGCGCTGTTTGAGGGAGCTTCGGCCAGTCAGAAATGTCATTCGGCGAAGGTCACCGCCATCGCGCCATCGGGCGAAATGTCGTACACCTTTGGAAATTCCAAGATCTCGTTTCAGGCCACCGACGGAGCCCCGCTCCTGTTCGACTCAGGTGCCATCGCTGGTATCCACCTGCGAGGTGAGAATACGAATGCCCAGCCGAAGGGAAAGGGATTGGATAGCAAAACCTTGAGATCAGCCATTATGGAACTGGTCGCAGCTCCGTAAACGACGAATGACTCGTCGCATCCGCCCGCAGTACATCGACTCGACAAGCATTCCTGTCCTTGAAGTTTCTCTTTACACCTTGCTGAAAGAGTGTGGACAGGAGGCGGATGTCGCCGCGTTTACCTATCTCCGGCGAGCTTGCGAATCGACAATCTCAACCGCGGTATCGATCAAGCCCGCATAGGAAGACAACCCCGGTTGCTGCCCGGGGTCAATCACGACCCACCCATCTTCCTGGGGTGCCGAGCGAGCGATCGCGGAGGTCAACGCCGCTGTCCGACCGGCTTGCAAGGCGACGGGATCACAGGCATTGTCTAATGACGACGGCTGCGGATAGGTTGGCTGGTCAACGCCTCCCGGACAAGGCACTGGGACGGGGCATGCGGGCTCACAAGCCGGTGGACACGCCGGTCGACACTTGATCCGATGGCTGCACTGCGGACAGCACGCGATCCCGGACCATTCATAAGTGCATTCCGTGTGCTTTTCTTTGTCGGTGACTAGCTTTTTAATCACACGAACTTGACCGCATCTCCGCAGCGGTCCACATTCCCAAGGGAATCGAATGGGTGGAATGCAGACCGTTTCGCATTCCACCTTAAATACTGTCGCTTCGACGTCTTGCTTGTCAATTTTGACCGAGCAACGACCGGCGCGACAAAAACAGCAACACGCACCCGTCGCCGAAGCGATCGTAGGTGCTATTGGAACCGACAGTCCTGTCAGCAGCGTGATCAATACGAAACGTAACATGATAATCCTCTATCGTTTTGAATAAACTGAAAACCTGACAGCCATCGTATTGGATGCCATATTGCACATTGACCAAGGTTCAGGTCAACGCTTAGAAATCGATGGCGAATCGAGAACCGAAGATGTTGTAGTTGCCCGCTAGTGCTGGGCCGGTTCGATCACCGACCTTGCTGTTGGTTTCACGACCGTTGATGTAGTTGAACTGCATTCTCGCGTTGGCGTTCCACCACCAATTCAAGCCAATCGTCAGCGATTTGCCTTCACCGCCAAAGATGTCTTGGTCACTGAAGTCGGCCTGGGAATATCTCGCGGCAACTTGGAACGCACCCCAACCCGTGGACCGGCCACCATCGGCCCGATCCACTATCCAAAAATTTTGGAATGGGACGGGACGGGCCAGAGTGCCTGACTCACGATCCCAAGGCATATGCTCGCCCGTCAAAAAGTAGCTGGCATAGACATAGCCGCCGTCAAATTGGACGTCTTGAGCGCCGACCCGATTGGTGCGGTTGACCTGATATTCACCCACCATTTGCAGCGAACCAAAGTTGACGACGCTTTCCAAACCTAACAGGTCGTAGTAATTCGCGTTGAGCATCTGGCCGGTATCGTACCATCGCATGCTGGACGAGCGTGCCTCCGGACGAGTGCGGAAACGCGCTTCGGAATTGGGCTCCCGATTCACGTCCGCGTGCGTACCCGAGATCGCCCAATGCGCGTAGCCTCGACCATTGCTCGTTTCGTCGTACCAAATCGTGTTGGCGAAACGACCTGCGAGTTGCAACTGCAAATGATCACCAACGTAGCTGCCCTCGTCCTGAACATTTCTCTGGTTGAAAACGCCGTATCGCCAGTTATATGCGAGATCGTCGGAAACACCGTACGACGCCAGACCCAATCGCCGCGCGTCCTCATTGAAAGCCTCGATCACAAAGGGACGTTCCATGAAGACGTTGTAACGTGAACTGTTGAGGTGATCCAAACCGTAGGGGCGTTTCTGATTGCCTAACAGCACTTCTTGTAGAATCGGAAGATCCGTCCAACCGAGAAACGCATCACGAAACTCAACGTTGTTTCCGCCAGCAAGTTCCATCTCGATCTTGTAGACCATGTTGTCCTTGACTGTTCCAGCAACGCCGAAGCGAAGCCGTCGGAAACCGAGTCGATTTTGCGGATCGCCGCCGTTGAACTGGTTGATCGCAGGATCGTCTCCGGTGTCAAATCCCCATGCGTCAAGGTGAATACGGCCGCTGACTTTCATCGTCGATTTACTCGAACCGCTAAGCACCAGCGACATGCTGCTTGCTTTGACGTCCGTCCTAGCTAGGGATTCGTCTAAATAAACCAGGCCCGTGTCGAGTTTGTCCAGACGTTCCGCAAACGCCTTCATGCGTTCCTCCAACGTGGCCTCTCTTGTACTGAGGGCATCTTCTGCAGCACCGACCCCTGCTTCGTCATCGACCGCTTGGGCAGCGACGAGTCCGATTTCAGTGCCGCCGCTGACGCCTTCCATCATCTGAAAGGGAGAGGCAGCGACTGTCGCGAAATCTGCCGTCCGTCCCACCGATGCCGTCGCCGGGATGCTCAGTAGAGCGGCCATCGCCATCCCCGTCGAAAGTTTGCGCTGAGACGCCAATAAGAATTTCATCGTCGTTTCATTCCTTGAAGAACCCGCCGAGCCGGCGAGGCCATTCGCCGACTTTCCTACGTGTCCTATCGTGCAAAAACACGAGTGTTGCTCTGCAAGAGACTACAGGTTCATTCGTTCTTAACACTCGAAGCTGAATAATCGTCATAAGCGATTCAATCGGAACCGGCGAGTGGGGGTTCTGAGACGCTCGGCGAGCCGCCGATGCAAAGTCCGCTGAAAACGCGGTCGCGAACGCCGTCGGCTGGAATCCGTTCCAAATCCGAGAATAAAGCGTTTTCGATCGATCCGCCGGAAAGTTGATTGCCTGAGGAGACGCACTTGACAGACAAGTAGATTACATGTAAACTATACGCGTTCACTAATGGGAGAATCCAGAGTGTCGTCCGCATCGCTTCGTCAACAGCTCAAAAAGAGAGGTCCTTTCGATTCGCTCGAACAGGAGGCGATGCTGGGGATTTTGCGCACGAGTGACCTTTTGGAAAATCGGTTAGCTCGCCTGCTACGTGAATATGGGCTGACGCCATCGCAATACAACGCGATGCGCATCATGCGAGGCGAGGGCGAGCCCATGCCATGCTTGGAGGTCGCTGGCCGCATGATTCAAGTGGCGCCGGCGATCACGCGAGTGGTCGATCAGCTGGTCGGCCGAGGGCTGATCGAGAAACAGCAATCCAGCGATGATCGTCGAGTGTTTTTGGTCGGATTGACAGCAGCAGGAACGGGATTGCTGAGCAAGCTCGACGTTCCAATTCAAACGCTGCACCGTTCGCTGCTGGGCCATCTGTCTAGCTCGGATCTAAAGACTGTTAACAGAATCCTCGAAACTGCTCGCGCGGGAATGGACGACTGAGTCTTCTGGTCAACTAGTTTACATGTAAGCAACAAGGGTAGTTCTTAAGGAGAATGATGATGAATAGTTCACGCCGAGACGTACTCTCATTGACCCCTGACGGGTTGCTTCACGTCGCCGCCAGTTCGTCCGCTGTCGTTCCTGCCGAAACGGTCCCTGCCGCAACTGTCCGCAATGACTTGCTGATTCGGCAGGCTGCCGAGCGTGGGCACACCGACCTTGGTTGGTTGAAAAGCTATCACTCGTTTTCGTTCGGAGGCTATTATGACCAGCGGCACATGGGTTTCCGCAGCCTGCGGGTGATCAACGATGACCGAATCGCCGCCGGACGTGGCTTTCCAACTCATCCGCACCGTGATATGGAAATCATTTCCTACGTCCTTGAGGGTTCTCTACAACACAAAGACAGTACGGGAAAGGGAGCGATCATCACGCCCGATGACATTCAGATGATGTCGGCGGGAACGGGGATCACGCACAGTGAGTACAATCCATCGGTGACTCAATCGAATCACTTTTTGCAAATTTGGATCGAACCAGGGTTAAGGGGAGTTCGTCCGCGCTACAGCGACAATATCGTCACGCCGGAAGACAAGCAAAACGTTTGGAAGCTGATTGCGGGTCCTGATGATTCCCGTGCATCGGTCAATATCTATCAAGACGCCAAAATTTACTCCAGCAAGCTTCAAGCGGGCGCAACCTTGGACTACATACTCGAACGCAATCGCCACGTTTGGGTGCAAATCGCCACTGGCGAAACGGAAATCAACGGCACGAAGCTGAAAGCTGGCGACGCAGTTGCTTCCAGCCGAGCGACCGACCTACACGTGACCGCATCCCAGGACGCCGACGTGCTACTGTTCGACTTGTCTTGAAAACCATCTCAAGAAGCGGATGATTCAATGGCAATTAGGAAGACTATACAAGGGAACTGAGATGAGCATTCAGCAAAAAGTGGCGTTTTCTGTATTGGATTTAGCTTCGCGGAGGGACACCGATCAAGGTCCTGCGCCAGCCTTGCAGCGTTCGTTGGCCTTGGCTCAACATGTTGAACGTTTAGGATTTACTCGATTTTGGGTAGCCGAGCATCATAACATGGACGCTATTGTCAGCTCGGCAACTTCGGTTTTGATTGGTTATCTGGCGGCAGGCACACAACGGATTCGGGTCGGTGCGGGTGGGGTGATGCTGCCCAATCACGCACCTTTAGTGATTGCCGAGCAGTTTGGCACGCTTGAGGCATTGTATCCTGGTCGAATTGATTTGGGCCTCGGTCGTGCGCCTGGAACGGATCCCCTGACTGCGCTGGCCTTACGCAAGCATCGCAGTGGCAGCTCCCGTGACTTTCCTGAAGATTTAGCCGAGTTAGAAAGTTTTTTGGGGCCACGTTGCCCAGGGCAGAAAGTCATCGCGATGCCCGGCGTGGACAGTAAGGTGCCCATTTGGATTTTAGGTTCCAGTCTATTTAGTGCGCAATTAGCCGCCGAGAAGGGATTGCCATACGCATTTGCTTCGCATTTCGCACCAAGAATGATGATGCAAGCCCTTGAACTTTATCGCCACCACTTTAAACCATCAGCGGTGCTGGAGAAGCCTTATGTGATGCTCGGAGTGCCCGTCGTTGCGGCGGAGACAGATTCGCATGCAGAATTTCTAGCCACCACCACCTTCCAGCGTATCTTGGCATTGGTACGCGGTCAAAGCCTGCTGATGCGTCCACCAATTCAGAGCATGCGGGACCTTTGGCAAGCGCATGAAGAACAGGCGGTCAAGGAGTTCTTAAGTATGGCAATGATTGGTAGCGCAGAATCAATTGAGCAGAAAATACATGTGCTCTTGCAACACACACAGGCGGACGAGCTGATTTTTACCTGTGATCTGTACGAGCACAAAGATCGGCTGCGTTCATTCGACATTCTTGCCCGCCTGAGAGGGTAGGCTCGCCCGCCTGCGCGGGTAAACAGGTACAATTCCAAATCGCAAACACAATCAACTAGGAACAGTCGATGTCGCTCTCATTGTTCGACCAATTTCAACTCAAAGACGTCACACTGCGAAATCGAATTGCGGTATCGCCCATGTGCATGTACTCATCGGAGGACGGTTTTCCGACAGATTGGCACTTGGTGCACTTGGGATCCCGGGCTGTTGGCGGTGCCGGATTGGTGATCGTGGAGGCAACAGCGGTATCCCCGGACGGCCGCATTAGTCCAGCTGACAGTGGAATTTACACGGACGATCACGTCGAGCCGTTCGCGCGGATCGCGCGATTTATGCAACAGCGGGGGGCGGTGTCTGGAATCCAGATCGCGCACGCCGGTCGCAAAGCCAGTTCAAAGAAAACATGGGAAGGTGGCGCGCACATTGACACCAGCGATGGCGGATGGGAGATAATCGCTCCGTCGGCAATTGCATTCGGTGGCAAGCTCGACAGAGTGCCCACCGCTATGAGTCTCGACGATATTGCGCGAGTGAAGGGGGACTTCGTTGCGGCTGCAGAGCGGTCGCTGGCAGCGGGCTTTCAGTGGCTGCAAGTTCACTTTGCACACGGGTATTTAGCACACGAATTCTATTCGCCACTTTCAAACAAGCGGACGGATCAGTATGGCGGCAGTTTTGAGAATCGTATCCGATTTATGATGGAAGTTTTTGAAGCGGTTCGCGAAGTCTGGCCGCCACGTCTGCCATTGACCGTTCGCCTGTCAGTCACCGATTGGGTGGAAGGTGGTGTCACGCTCGAGGAGTCGATCGAATTGATCCGACGCTTGAAATCCGCCGGACTTGACATGATTGATGTGAGTCACGGTATGATCGTCCCCGACCATACGAATGTCCCGTCAGAACCGGGATTCATGATCCCGTCTGCCGAGCGTATTCGTCGCGAGGTCGAGATAGCGACAACGACGAGCTGGTTGATCACCGAACCGCAGCAAGCCGAGACGGCCATCCAGAACGAGCAATTGGACATGGTGACATTGGCTCGAGAAATGCTTCGCGACCCCTACTGGCCCTACCACGCGGCTGAACAGTTAGGAATTGCCACGGCCAGCGATATCCTTCCCATCCAATACGCACGGGCAGTTTAGAACAAAAAAGGGACTCCGAAAAATAGACCGCCCTGTTTGCCCGGGAATCACCGCGTCGTGAGTGAGGTGAATAGCCCGGCTAATTTTCTGCTCGCATTGACAATCGGTAAGCCGGTGTCAATACTTCGGCCAACGATACCAGGTGCCGCGTCGGTCGAGTTCGATCGACGCGAAAACAGGGAACTACGGTGAGATTCCGAGACGGCCCGGCCGCTGTATCCGACGCGACGAGCTCCGCACCCGCTGCGGTGGTTTGATCCCCTTCCCTCCTCTTTGCCATTGCCGAGTATTCGGCGAGAAGGCCGGGAAGGCGGAATGCGTCGGGAGTCAGAAGACCTACCTAGTATCGGACGTTGAGCGTGGGTAGTGATATTGCCAAGCGGCCATCACGTCTCGCGCACGTACCTTCTTGGGTGGGGTCGGCGTCACGAATCCATTTCGTTTTCTGTCGAGTCGATCTCAGTTCCCCGCTGCGATAATGTTGCGTCGGTGCTGCAGATGCGAACACGCCATGCTTTTACCAATTCGTTGCGGTCGATTGAGCACCAAGCCAATCATGCCAGCCAAGCCTAGAACGGTCCCCCGATCGATGACGCTTATGAACCGAAAAAGAAAAACCCGCATCCCAGCCCGACGACTCTTGGTCCAAACCCTCGAAGGCCGCCGGCTATTAGCTGCTGGCCCCTACGCCCCCGCTGCGGGGCAACCGGGGTCCACAGCGATCAGCACCACCGATCCCGCACTCGTGGGTTGGGCTACAGCGGTCGTCGATTACACGCCCGGCAGCAATGTTGACGAAATTTGGAAGGAGACTTCCAACGCACTGGGGCGCGCCGACGGGAATTATGATTCGGTCGTCTCGCTCGGTCGTGGTGGATCGATCACGCTGACGTTTGACGCGCCGATCCGCGATGGATTGGGGGCGGATTTCGCTGTCTATGAAAATTCGATCAATGATACGTTTCTCGAGCTTGGGTTCGTGGAAGTCTCCTCCGATGGCGTCCATTATTTCCGCTTTGACGCTGACTCGAAAACACCAGCGGCGGTTGCGAGCTTTGGCGAGCTCGATCCCACCAACGTCCACAACCTCGCCGGCAAGTATCGAGGTGGGTTTGGGACACCGTTCGACCTTGCAGAGTTGCGCGACCAGCCTGGCCTGGACGTGACGTCGGTTAAATATGTGCGTTTGGTCGACATTGTGGGCGATGGGCAAACGGGTGATGCGACAGGCGACCCCATCTACGATCCGACGCCGACGTTTCAATCAGCCGGCCTGGATGTTGATGGTGTGGGTGTGATCCACGCTGTCGAGAGCCGTGAGGGGGTCGTCGATTTTGAAGAGCTTGGCGGCGGCCTCGGGGGTGCCACATTCGATAGTGGCGCCACCGCGGGGGGAGAGTTCAGCGAAGATGAGATCTCCCTCCATAACGACTATTCGTCCCTCTATCAGAGCTGGTCCGGTTGGTCGATTTCACAAGTAACCGACAATACGACCGAGGGATATACCAACCAATTTTCCAACATCACCGGCAGCGGTGTCGACGATTCAGCTACCTACGCAGTCGGATTTGTGGATACGTCGCCCAACGACCCCCTGCCGCCACCGACAATCACGGTGGACCCGACCAGCGGATCTCGCTTTGATTCCTTGTATGTCACCAATGCGACCTACGCGACATTATCGATGCGCAATGGTGATGGGTTTGCCAAGAAATTCGGTGGTGTGAGCGGTAACGACGCTGACTTCCTGCAACTGACCGTGACCGGCGTCGATGCAGCGGGAAATCCGATCGGTGACGTGACCGTGATGCTGGCTGATTATCGCTTTGCTGACAATTCCAAAGATTTCATTCTCGACGCATGGACGCGCGTCGATGTCTCCTCGCTCGCCGATGCGACGTCGCTGCAGTTCACTCTCGAATCGTCGGACAACAGTTCGTACGGGATGAACACGCCTGCGTACTTCGCGGTGGACAACGTGAGCCTGTTGCGGCCTGCAGTGCCGCTGGATTTTGCCAGCCCCATAACGAGCGAAGACGCTAGCGTATTGGCCCGTGTTTCGCGACCCACAGACGATTCATCGACCGCCATGGTCGTTTCACTGGCGCGGACGGGCAGCGATCAAGCTTCGCTGCCCAGTTCCGTCACGATTCCAGCAGGCGCTGCGTTTGCTGAGTTCAACATCACGCCTGTCAACGATGCCACACCGAGCCCGGATCGCCAACTGCAAGTGACCGCTTCGTCGGATCCGCTATCACCGACGACCCGCTCGCTACTGATTCAGGACGACGACACTCTTTCGCTTAACTTTACGCCGTCGGTGGTCCAAGTGACTGAGGGGGATGGTCCAGGCGGAGCGACACTGACTTTGACGCGAAATGACGGTGATTTGAGCACGCCGCTGACGGTCACGCTCATCCATGACACGACTGACCTGCTCGCGATTCCTGCCACGGTTACTTTTTCTGCCACGCAGCGCCACATAACAATTCCCATTGACGTGCTCGATGATGATCTCGCCAGTAATGGACTGACAATTGGTGTACAGGCCGATGCGCCGGGTTATGAGTCATCGCAACTCACTATTGAGCTCACCGACGATGACCTCGCTGCACTTCGAATCGATCCGACTTCGGTCCAGCTGAGCGAAGCCGATCCATCAACGCTTCAGACAGTAAAGATCTTTCGCAACACGGAGGATATTTCGAACGCCCTCAGAATATCCCTGGCCCTCCCAGAGGGTGCGCCGCTCACGGTTCCGAGCGAAGTCACCATTCCAGCAGATACCGATTTTGTTAGCTTCGACGTGGGCGTAATCGACGATTTACTCGTCAATTCGATGGCGACTTATTGGGTTAGCGCCATCAGCGCTGGTTTCCTGTCTGGTTCGCTAGAGGTGGACGTGATCGACAATGACGGGTCGCCTCCTGGTTTGCAAATTACTGCTCCGGAGAATGGCTTGTCGGAGTCCGATGCGGTCGCTAATTGCAACTTTGAGTCGCTCGGCGCTGGATTGCTTAGCGGTGAGTTTAATAATAATGCCGGTGTGGCGGGCGAGTTCACCGACGGCGCGCTGAGATTTGAAAATTCGTTTGATAACTCATTTGGTTTTGACGTGTGGTCTGGCTTTGCGATCAGTCGCGGCACTGATTCAGAAACAGCGGGGTTTGGCAATCAATATTCGTCGGTCGCCGGTGGCGGAGCAGAGGGATCGTCTACCTATGCCGTCGCATACGCTGGTTCGCCAGTCGCGATCAGCCGCGATAGCGGCAGCGCTGATTTCTCGACCATTGATGTTACCAACACGACGTATGCCGCACTCTCCATGCGAGATGGCGATGATTTTTCGAAGAAGTTTGGTGGTGAGACGGGTGATGAACCTGATTTTCTGCTTTTGACCATCGATGGAATCGATGCCGAGGGCAACTCGATTGGCGAAGTCGAAATCTTTTTGGCTGACTATCGTTTTGATGATAGCGATGCGGACTACATTCTGGATGATTGGAGCACGATCGACGTCAGTTCCATTGGTGCCGCCGAGACACTTTCGATGCGTCTGACGTCATCCGACAATGGTGAGTTTGGCATGAACACGCCAGCCTATTTCGCGGTCGACAACGTGTTGCTGGAGCCTGAGTCGTCATCACTGCCGATGATCACGCTCGCCAGAACAGGTGGCGATATCACCGCACCGCTCGAGGTCAGCTTATCGGATGATCGTGGCAAACTGCGTCTTCCCTCGCAGGTCACCATTGCGGCTGGGGAAAGCCAAGTGAGCGTGCCAGTGGTGTGGCTCAATGATGCGGTTGCGGAGGGCGATCGCGATTGGCAGGTCATTGCATCGGCGACCGGTTTTACCGATGCGACCCAGAAGCTCACGCTGCACGATGATGATGAAAATCAACTTTCGATCACGCCGTCAACGGAGTCAATCGCGGAGTCCACTGGCCAGCAAACGATTGGATTCGAAGATATCGGCAAAACACTTGCCGAGGATTCGTTCAATCAGGGCACCGATGGACGTGGGGGATTCTACTCGGGTTCACTGTCATTTCCAGCCGCATACGATTCCACCTATGGCAGTTGGAGCGGATGGGCGGCCTCCAACATGACCGACGTTGCTACGGCGGGTTACTCCAATCAGTTCTCGGCGTATGCCGATCTTGGCGGTGACCGCCTTGGCGGGGGAGCCGATGGCTCGACGACCTTCGCAGTCGCGGGCGGTTACGGTTCTTCACCGCTCACGATCACCCTGCCCGAGGGGTTTGACGGGGCTGCGTTTGAATCGATCGATGTCACCAATACCACCTACACTGCCCTGTCAATGTTGGACGGAGACGACTTTGCGAAAAAGTTCGGTGGCGAGAGTGGAAATGACCCTGATTACTTCCTGTTAACGATCGACGGCATCGACGATGCTGGGGAGACCCTAGACTCAATTGAGTTTTATTTGGCCGATTATCGTTTTGATGATAATTCGCTCGACTATGTCGTGGATGACTGGACGACGGTGGACCTGAGTTCATTGGCGGGCGCAACGAGTCTTCAATTTGTCATGTCATCTTCGGATAGCGGTGACTTTGGCATGAACACGCCCGCATTCTTCGCGATCGATGATCTGACGTTCGATCGCAGTACCGGAGCGGGAGCGGCACTGGTGATCGCTCGTAATAGCGGTGACCTCACTGAGGATCTCGTCGTGACGCTCGATGCAGTACCCACGCAGCCCCTTTCGGTTCCGCTGAGCGTGGTAATCCCTGCGGGCGTCGATCGCATGCGAGTGCCACTAGATTTGGTCGATGACGCGCTTTACACGGGCGATCAAACGATCGAAATCGCTGCGTCCGCAACCGGTTTCACCAGCGTCTCAACCTCCATCGCAGTCATCGAAGACGAGCGGCCGAGCCTGGTACTCGCCGATGCGGATGACAACATCGAACTCGACGAGGGTGGACCGACAAAAAGCTTTACAGTTCAGTTGCCGTCTGCACCGACCGGGCCGGTTACCATTTCAGTTGTTGGCGGTGAAGACTCACTTGATATCGCGCCCACCGAATTGAGCTTCAGTCCTGCGGACTGGGACCAACCGCAGACAATCACCATGGCGGGACGACTCGATTTATTGGCCGAAAATGAGCAAGTCATCCATTTTCGATTGGCGAATGCGTCGGGCGACTATGCCCCTGGCGATGTCTGGGTGCAACTTTCCGACTACCAACCCAAACGTCTCACCCTCGAGCGGATCGATGATGCAGTCGAGTTGGTTGACGACGAGCGCGACTATATTTTTGGCCAATACGCAGACGACGATACCATTGCAATCGCCCTCAGCGACAAGTCTCAGCAATTGACCTTCGAATCACTTGGCCGAGAGGGGGCAACGGTTAATCTGGGCGGCGGAGATGACACGCTTGGATTGCACTCTGCAGTATTTGACGCGATCAACGGTGGCGCTGGTCAGGATTCAGTGACCATCGCACCCGCGGACCTCTCGGCGGATGAATCCGTCGACGTCGGTGACTGGCTGACTCAACGGGTTGTCGGATTTGAAGACGTGATCCTTGGTTCAGCGACGCTCGGTGATGCCACTGCGTCGATTCCGTTTACGCTCGATGCGGAAAGCATGCAATCCGTCTTCGCGAGCGGAACTCCGAATATAGTGACAGCCATCGATCAAGCCTGGAGCCTAGTCGGCGATTGGCGAATCGGTGAACCGGAGATGGAAGATGGCACCTTTGTGGGACGAATGGTCAGTGGCGATGCGGAAGTCTGGGTAACAACCGATCGACCCTACCAGAACTTTGTGCAGCACTGCGATGTCGATGCGAGTGGTGATGTGACTTCGCTCGATGCACTCATGATTATCAATCGGATCAATGCGGACCCCGAGCACCTATTGTCACCACCGACAACGGCGGAGGACTTCAGCGGTATCTACTATGACGTATCGGGTGATGGGTTCGTAACGTCACTCGATGCTTTGCAGGTGATTAACTGGGTCAATGCGCGTGATACCCCCGGCGATCCCGTCGCGGTCGAAGAACCTGACGCGGTCACCGGACCCGTCAGTCAGGACAGTGCTGGGAGGAGTAGGAGCACCGACACGACTGACCGTAGCGATCGAAATGATCCAAGTATGATTGACGGCATCCAACGAGCCACTGAGGCCAGCTCCAACTACTTTTTGCCAAATTCGATTGCGGTCTCGGCGGTCGCATCGCCCCCCGCAGTCACCATGGGCCCGATCGAGCCCGCGGCGGTGGATCTGGCGATCACAGATTTAACACTTCTCTCAAAACCTTCTTAAACTCAACTGACTAAGATCAGACGGGGCGTTTCACGATTGCAATTTGTGACTAAAAGCGTTCCACTTCCCAAACAGAACTCGCTTCCTCTACTTTAAAAACTGCCCGATGAAATCCATTCCTACTCATATCCGTAGCTTGCTCCGGTTCACCTCGGTTTCGCAACATGCTCTCATCGTAGCGGCCATCGCCATTGCGGTTTCCTCGCGTCTGCTGCCCCACCCACCGAATTTCACCCCATTGGCCGCGATCGGATTGTTCGCGGGCGCGATCAGCCTGCGGCCTGCCGTCGCTGCAGGAACGATTTTGGTGGCAATGCTGGTCAGCGACCTATTTCTTGGGTTCCATTCGCTGATGCCAGTCGTTTACGGTTGCTTGCTCCTCAGCCTCATGATCGGCTCACGTTTCGTGCGTCAACACGACGGCTTTGAGATCGGAATTGCATCGTGCGGCCGCATTGTGGCAGGCAGCCTCATCGGCAGCATCCTGTTTTTTATCGTGACGAACTTTGCTGTTTTCGTGACGTCCTATCCAGCGACTGGGAGCGGTTTAATGGCGTGTTACGCCGCCGCACTGCCCTTTTTCCAATACACGGTCACGGGTGATCTTGTGTACAGCTGTATCCTGTTCGGTGCATTCGCTCTCTGCACAGCACCGTCGAACTCGCCGGAACGGGTCAGCGTCGGACAGTAAGCCGGAGGTGCCGCACACGTCTTATGATCCTTACAACTTCTATCTCGCGGATCGTTTTAGAGAACTGACTGGATTTTTCTGGATTTGCGGTGGTCAAACTTCAGGCAATCGGAAATATTTATGAGTACATGGTTTTTGGCGAAACATTTCCGCATGGATTGGGTATTTATGACTGCTTTCACACCGATCGGCCCCGCTCCCTACACGAACGAAAACGGTGACAAAAATATTCGCTTGGTTGCCCGAGGGCCATCACGAGCCAATCGCGGCGGGGACGACAGTGCCGCAGTCTCAGTACTCGCCAAGAATGCTGTATCGGATCTGCGTCGGCTGCAAGTCGAAGAAAGCGACCAATCGATCTATTTGAGTGGCCGCGTTCGCAGTTTCTATCACAAACAACTTGCCCAAGAAGCGATCCGTCCCGTCGCTGGCGGACGTCAGGTCATCAACCGAGTGGATGTTTGTGAGATTGCCTAGCTTTACTCAGCTTTCCGCAGACTCATGAGATACTCGACTAAATCGACGAGTTGATGTGCCGTCATCAGTCGCTGTAAGTCTTGCGGCATCATCGATTTTGATTTCTTTTCGAAGAGTTCTACGTCGCCACGATCAACTGTGCGGTCGATGCCCTCGTTGGTTCGCAGCGTAATTTCTGCATCGGTTTGACTGACCAGCAATCCTGTGATCGCCGTTCCGTCATCGGTGAGCAGCACATAGGTCTCGAAATTGTGGCTGATGGCGGCGCTGGGATCGAGGATCGCGACGAACATGGCCTCCCGGGATAGCTTGCTGCCAATTTCCGAGAGATCCGGGCCGACCACTTTCCCTTCGTTTTGAATTTTGTGGCACTGGATACACGTGCCCTGCTGCCGAAAGACCATGGCACCGGCCGCGACATCTCCGATTCGCTTGGCCAACTCCGCGATGGGTGGCAGCGGTTGGCTGTCAGCCGTTTCGGGCAGCGACAGATACTTACTCGCTTCCTTCGCGAGCGCGTCATTATCGGACGCGAGTAACACATTGGCGGCGGCAAACTTCAGGTCATCGGGCAGCGCCGACTTCTTTACTAGATCCAATATCAGTTGTTGGCCATTGAGATGTCGACCCGCTGCGGTGATTGCTGCGATACGGCGATCCATCGCGACGTTGTCTGACATCATGATCGGACTTAATAGCTTCGCCGCCTTCGCCCCACCGCTGCGACCGATCAAACCAATGGCAGCGATCGCTTCAGTAGCGTCATCGCCTTGAGCAACAGCGAGTAGACGGGCCTGTTGATCCATCGCGAATAGCAGCTCAGCCGCCCGGACACCAGAAGTTTCATCGGCGTGTGCTAGACTCAACGCGGCCAAATCGGGAGCAATCTCAACGGGCTTGAATTGCTCGATCAAGTCGAACGATTGGTCGGTACCAGGACGCGCCCGCAAATACCTCAGCACAGCGGCTTTGGCAGGTGGTGAGGACTCGAGCTTGAAATTTTTTAGTCGTAACACCGTTTCGACAATAAGTTTGTCTTTGGGGGCCAGCGGTGCCTGGTCATCGGCGCGAGTGATCGCGCAGGACAGCGAAATGAAGAGAATGAGAGGAGAAAGTCGAAAGGTCATATCGTTCATTGGGGGATTGAAAATAAGGAGTCCATGGAGTCGACCACGCGGAACTGGATCAATGGCTTGCGTGCTCGGCACTCCCCGGAAATCTCGCCGAGGGCTCGATTTCCGATCCTCCCAGCTCCGCCGGGAGGATGAAGTTACTGGTAAAGCAGGTTCGGAGCGGCGTCCCGGCTGACAAGGCTCGCGAGATGAATTACCCGAACCTGCCAAACTCGTCAGTACGCCAGCGCAACACTATAACCCAAGCAGTGACTGGAGGGCCGCGTCTTTCGTGGGCCCTTCGTGGAAGTCGAATGCGCGCATGAAGTGGTCTTGCTGGTCGGCGGGTGTGGCGGGGTCTTGCAAGATTTTCACGAGGTAACCCGCTGCGTCGCTGGCGCGACTTCGCCATACGATCTCGCGACCGGCCGGTGTGTTCCAGTCGTCACCGACCATCTTCGTCCAGGCGTCAAAGAATGCGTCCGCATGTCCATTGCCTGCGCCAATTCCCAGTGCCTCGAGGTACCATCGATCTTTGCCGTCGTACTGGGTCGCCAGAGTCGCCCAAATTCTTCCGGCTTGAGGCGAGTCGCTATGGCGAAGTGCAATCGCGAGTTCACGACGGACTGCGGCAGACGGATCTCGTTGCACAGACGACGCATAGGCGTCCACATCAACGCCGATTTGCCTAGCCAATCGGATGCCGACGATGCGAATGTTTTCGTCGGCGTCTGAAATCGCTTCCTTCACGCTCTGCAATCCGCGGCCTTCGGTCTTGCCCAGCAGCCAGAGTGCTCGGGCGCGGTAGATCGGGTTGCTATCTTTGGCGAGTTTTTCAAGTTCCGCCCTTGGACCGGCTCCCATCGCATGGAGTGACTGCCAGGCAATTGCCCGTGCGGCATCGTTGGGGCTCTTGAGCGCCTCGACCGCTCCGCTAGCGGATGCAAAATCAAATTGGGGAATTTCGTATTTTACGCTTCCCTCACGCGGCGTGATACGAAACAATCGACCGCGATCGACGTCCCCCATGCCGTGTCCGCCGACTCCGGGATCGTACCAGTCAGCGATCACGAGTGATCCGTCTGGAGCAACCTTGACGTCGGATGGTCGAAACCATTTGTCCTGGGTGCCCTTGAGAATATCGCGAATCGTTGCCGAGTATCCGGCCCCATCATCGGACAGAAGGTAGGCGCGGCAGACATTCGGTCCGGCGTCACAGTGAATCAATTCGCCACGAAACATCGATAGTAGATTGCCTTCGTAGACCGTGATTCCCGTCGGCGATCCCGCGCCGGTGTGGAGCAGATCGGGGATCACGCCGGGATCATTGTGGTGCCAATGCCGTTGAGCGATATCGTCGCTCATTCCGGTCCGAGGTGATTGCCAACCTGCACCGGTCAGTTCGTCTTTGTAACCGTAGTTGCCAAATTCCATCACATAGTTGATCCGGCACCCACGATTGCCATCGTCATCGTTGTCGGACTGCCAAATCGTGCCATAGGAGTCGACGGTGACCAACCAGTTGTTGCGAAAATTCCATGCCAGCGTTTCGAAATCGCTCCCGTCGGGGTTGCAGCGAAACACCATGCCATCTTGATACGGTTTCCGTTGGTTGTTGACGATGTTGCCGGCCTGGTCGACGATCGGATTACCGTCCGCGTCCTTGATCTGTCGCCCCTCGTTGCCGAAGTTGAAATAGAGTTTTCCATCGGGGCCAAAGATGAATGCGTGGATGCCGTGGTCATGCTGGGTGCCCGAGATGCCACTGAAGAGAATGCGCTTTTCATCTGGACGATCATCGCCATCAAGATCAGTGAAGACCTGGACCTTGTCACCCGCCGATACGATTACCTGATTACCAAATACACAGACGCCGTGAGGTGAATCGATATCTTTCCCTTGATAGAAAACCTTTTCTTTGTCGCACAGGCCATCGCCATCGGTGTCTTCGAGAATCAGGATGCGATCGCCTTCGGGTCGTTCGCCCTTATGGCTGCGGTAGTTGACAATTTCGCAAACCCACACGCGACCTCGATGATCAATGTCGATGTTGGAGGGGCTGCGGAGTTGCGGTTCGGCCGCGAAGAGACTCGCCGTCAGCCCCTCGCCCACGTCCAAACCTGCCAACGCGTCGGACGGCTCGTGGGATCCGGATTCGCTCGCGCCCGAGAGTTCTGGTGGTGCTGAGGTGTAAACTAAAAACTGAACACTCGCATCGTTGCCACAGCTACCCTGGTCCGCACCACCGTTGTCTAAACCGCAACGTGCCTGAAACCGGTTGTAGCCAGTGGGGATTTCGTAAGAGATCACCGAGTTGGCATGAGTCCCCAGACCGTATTCGAATTCTTGATCTCCAATTTGCAGAGGGCTGCCACCCACACTTTGGTCTACGCGGACTTCGCCATAGCCCGCGACGGCCGATTTCCACTTTAGATCAGTCAGCTTCATTTCACCGTTCGCACCCACCAGTCGCGGTGTCGCCCAGTCCGCCCAGTCACAGGCAAAACCATTGCCACCATCGTTGACGACAAGAAAGAGGTTTTTCGCATCTCCCAGATCGACGTCGATGTCGACGCTGCGACCGTCGGTTTGGCTGGTGATCAATTCGCTCTTGAAGAGAGGCTTGGCGTGACTTGCATCCCGCACCATCGATCGTTTCGATATCGGACCATCCTTCGGTGCTGACGCGTTGGCCTTCGGTGCTGACGCGTTGGCCTTCGGTGCTGACGCGTTGGCCTCGCGTTTCTGTGTAGGTTTCGGTTCGTCCTGGTTCGCTTCCAGTTCGACTTCAGTGGGATTCGGTGTGCTCACACCACTTTCGGGGATGGTGCCGTGGGCGGTCCATACGATGGCGTTGAGCATGACTTTGCGAAAATTCTCATCGGCCCAGTTCCAGTGGAAATGGCCGCCGGTGAAACCGAATCCGCGTCCGGCTCCTTCACGCTCGTAAGCCCATGCCATGTGCTGGATCTCACCTGCCGCGACCGCTTTGCGAACGGCCGGATTCCCGCTGTGAGCGCCATCGGGGCGGCGCATCGTCGATTCTGGCGGATGAGCCGACAGAATCGGCGTGACACCCTTCATCTGATCGGCAAAACGCATGTGGAAGTACCATTCGTCATTGATCTGGAAAGGTTGGACGCCGCGGCTGATCGGATGATCCGGAAAGCTCTCAAACTTGGCTTCCCAGTGCGGATTGACCGACCAATCCGTCTCGAAATAGCCACCGATCCAGTTCAGGAAAGCGTCTCCCGGTCTCCCTTTGGGCGTCTCGACCCCGTAGTGGATGCAGACCAAACCGATGCCCTTTTCCATCAAACCATTGACCTCGTCAAGGTGTTGGTTGAGCAGATGCCCTTCGCCCCCGTCGCAGTACACGACGATCGAATCGGCATCCTTGAGAGCCTCGACCCCGTCGCGTGGCCAGCCTTCCTTGATGACCGTGACTTTGTACTGGGGCTTGGCTTCCTGCAACGCTTCGGCGAGCAGTCGGCAGCCTGCGTAGTGCTCATGGGCACCGTACCCGTGGGAGGGGCGGCCCGCGAGAAACACGATTTTCTTAGAGTCGGTTGAGTCGTTCGCCGACGAATCGGCGGCCCGGGAGATCGACGCGCTCGTGGGCAAGAGAAGAAGCAAGCAGAATACACGAAAAAAACGCATGTATCGAAACCTTGAATAGAAGGGTGTGGGGAGGCACGCTTTGACGCCGGGGGGCAGCTACTGCAGACGCCGTACGAAAGTGGAAGTGGGAGCGTGAAGATGCCGATTATAGCTCACGCGAAGAGTCGTTGGGGGGGCGCCTGCGGAGTTTCTGCCCTAAGCTTCATGAGCGGTTTTACCTCCATTCGTTGTCATAACCCAAGTCGCTACGACCAATGACGCTACGACCGGCATCGAGGAGGGGGACTCGTATACTCCACGAGGCGAGCGCTCGTTCGTTCCGGTCCTGAGCAGCACGGTCTGGCTCGTGTTCCCTCGACGTGCCTTGATCTAGACGCTCTCAGCCACCAGACTTGTGAGCTGCACCGACGGGCTTCCTTCACTCTTCTTCACTTCGCGGGCTCCGATCCATGTTTCCTCAAGCCGCAGCTAAGAAACGCAGTCCGAGCAATCTGCCGGCTTCGCTATGGCTCATCGCCTCCACTACGATCATCTCGATCGCGATCGCCATTTCGTTGCGGTCGGTTGCCGACGAACCCAGTTTGAACGGCGCGAACGGTGACACGTCGCAGGCGAGCGATCTCTCCGAACTTCCTTCCGCCTCGTCGACCAAGGATGCTCAAGATGATAGTATCGACGAACTTTCGCCTAGCATGGTGGAAATGATCGGCCCGGGCAAGCAACCACCCGATTCTCTGGAGCCTTTGATCGAGTTCGCACGCACGGCCAAGCAACGGTTCAGTAATGAAATTGACGCCTACACCTGTCTTCTGGTCAAGCAAGAAACGCTCGATGGGAAGCTCGAATCTCCTCAGTACGCAAGGCTGAAGATCCGCGAAAGGCGTGTCGACGGTGATCGACTGATCCAGCCACAGAGTCTCTACGCTAAATTCCTGAAGCCGAAAGATGTCGCGGGTCGAGAAGTGCTCTACGTTGAAAATGAGAGAGACGGCGACCTGCTGGTCCGTCGCGGGGGGACACGGCTACCCAACCTCACCCTCGAACTAAAACCAGACGGACCGCTAGCCAGGAAACAGAGTAATTACTCCATTTTGCAGACTGGCCTGCGTCCGATGCTCGAGCAGATACTGGATCGCATGGAGTCCGAAATCGATCCGAATAACATCGAGATCCGCTACTTCGCCGATGCCAAGGTGGACGGTCGGCCGTGCCAACATATCGAAGTCAGGCAACTCGAACACAGACCCGACTCCAAGTTCCAAGTCGCGAAGGTTTATATCGATATCCAGCTCGAACTACCCGTTTACTTTTCGTCTTTCGCCTGGGCAGAAGAACAAGGCGGTGAACCGGTGTTGCAGGAGCAGTATGCAATCACCCGAATCGACCTGAACGCGAAACTGACTGACCTCGACTTCAATCGAACAAACCCGAATTATAAGTTTCGTCCTGAATCAGAGGACCAGAGTGACGAAGAAAGCAGCGAGGCTCCCTGAGTCGGGTTGGTCACCATTCCCGCAATAGAAGCGTGTGCCGCCGCCGGCATATCGCTTTTATTCCCCGACGCAAACATGAATTGATTCAAACTTACGTACGCCTGAAAGAGATTCTGGCGAATTCTGCAAAGTGCGAAAATTCGGAACATGGAATGCTGATGCAAGGCAATTCATATGCAGGGGCACCGTTGCCTCCGCATTCACCCTCCACTTGCCTTTCAGGACGGTCCAATGAAGAAATTACGATTTACTGCCGCAGCACTCTCCCTCGCCGCAGCCTCCGGTTTTTCAGTCGCTAGCGCGCAAACGGTCCCAGCTCAACGTACCGGACGGCCAGTGCAGACAGTCCAGCCAGTGCAGACAGTCCAGCCGACCACGCTGCCTGGGCAGCCCATCGACCAGCAAGTTCGGTCGCAAGCCGGGAAGCGTGGTCAAGGGCAATCACACCGAGGTGCAATGTCCGCCGAGCAGCAAGGCCCAACAGTGATCGAAGCTCTGAGCCAAAAACTTATCAAGGCTAACAACGCCGAGATTGAGCTTGCCAAGCTGGCTCGGCAGAAATCCAACAATGATGAACTGAAGCAACTCGCCTCGGAAATTGTGAAAGATCATCAACAGCTCAACCAAACATTGCAGCAACATTCTGGCAGACATCGGTCGGGCCATTCGTCGGACCAAGGGGCGGATAATCAGAATCAGCAGACGGAAAGCACAAGGCCTTCGCGTGCCGATTCAGCCATCGTTCCCAAGGAGCTGTGCAAGGTTGCAGAGCAAGCTTGCGACAACGCATTGCAGATGAACAAGGAAATGCTCGGCAATTACGAAGGCCAAGATTTCAACATGGCGTTCTTGGGTCAACAGTGCGTTGCTCACACGATGATGTTGGCCGAATTGAGAGCGATCGAAAGCAGCGGTCCGAAAGAGTTGCGACAGATAGCCTCCCAAGCCGCCAGCAAGGTCGAGAAACATCTCGACAAAGCCAAACAACTTGCTAAGAAGCTCGAAGATGATCGCAAGTCGCGCCGCTAGGTTCTAGCCGCCCTACCACGAAGCAACTGTCCAGTCGCCATGCGTCCACCCACGCTTCTGTGTAAACGTGGAATACGTACGGTGGCTGTTTTTGTACAGAACCACACCATTTTGGCTCATCCGACCGAAGCGTGCGCGATGGTGACTGGAGGTTTTCTGAGTACTGTCATATCCGGAATGGAAATTTGCGATCCGCGCACACATCCAGCGGCACCACCCGTAGGGTAGCTTTTTTGACACTCAAAGTCCACTGTTTGCCTGCCAGCCAGCACGGCTCGGTTAGCTGGGTTGGTTCATTCTCGCCACCCTGGTTAGATATCCGAAGCTCTGAGAGCCCCACACTGTCTCATCCGGCGTTTGAACCGCTAACAGAGCATCTCACTCAAGCACGGGCTTGCTCAGCAGAGCGAGGCTCCGCCGATACCCTCGGCATGCGACGACGTTGCTAGTGTGCTTGGCAGCACGACAAGCAGCTTAAGACTTCAGAGCTTCGGACGGCTTCGATTCTAACGTATTCTCTGTCTTCACTCCAAGACGAATTAGTAAACCAATCAGCAAGTCGCCGATCCGTTGGGGACCACGACGCTTCTTAGCAGCAAGCTCCTCCAAAGGTTTCCCTTCGCTGGCGTAGGTGCTCTTGGGAAGCCACACAAACGCTTCGTTCATGTCTGCGATCATGCGATCCAAGTCGCTATGATGGTCAGCATGAAATTCACGTAGCTTTGACAAGATCGCTTCACGATCGACACCTTTGCCACGCCAAACCTGACGGCCGCCGACCAACTGAAACACCATTCGCATCGCCCGGTTGGCGATCCGGCAATGACGGTCTCGGGGATCCACTTTCTGTTTTTCCCAGAATGCAGAGAGCCCGCGATAGTACGAGTGGCACTTGATTAGATTTTTAGCAACCATCATCGCCGCGCCGCGCAGGCGGCGATTGCTACTGCGGCTCAGACCACCCTGATAATCGACCGTATCGCTCTGGTAACGTGATGGGTACAAGCCAGCTCGACCATTGATCGCCCGCGCACTGGCGTAGTGCTCGATTGGTCCAGCCTCACCGGCCAGACCGGCTGCCGAGACCACATTGATTCCCGTAACACTAAGCAGCAGCACGTACGGTGTTTTCACCAAAAACCTCGCCATTTCCCGCTCCGTCCGATTGATTTGCTCGGTCAACAGTTCCCACACTTCAAGCAATCCCGACCACTGATCCGTCACCATGTCAGCGAGGCCTGTTGGTTCAGCAGCGGTCAGGGACCACGCAACGATCCGTTCGAGCGTTCGCTTTTGGAAACGAATTTTCTGCTGCTTCAGATGCTTCGCTAGCCCGTCCACATTGGCTTGCTTGATTGCGGCGGCTGACGAGAACTTCTTGGCTAGCGGCATGGCAACCGATCCCTTAAAGAACTTATGTTGGATAAACAAGTCGTCGTATCCACGCATGCACTGATGCATCATGGTGCGAATCTGCACTTGTAGTTTGGCGCGTTGTTTAACGAGGATTCCTCGATGCCGCGTAAGTCGCTGTAGCGATTGGTAATTTTCATCGACTGGCAAGATCGCCAATCCGTAGCCATTGATCGCCGCATGAAAGATCGCTTCAAGATCATTGTCGTCGGTTTTCTCGTTGGGGTGAAGTGCTCGTCGGTAGTGCTTGGAGGCAAACGGATGAACCGTTCGCGTATCCATGCCCGCTCTGCGAAGCGACGCTTGAACTGGCTTGTGATAGACGCCGGTCATCTCCACTGCCGCGATTGAATCCTCGATCGAATGCTCCGTGAGTGCCTCTTTGATCTGCGCGTTCATCGCAGCCAAGGAGCCCGCATTGTGTTCAACCTCAGTAGGTTCGACGAGCACTCTGCCGTAGAAGTCCAAGAGCATCCATTTGGATCGACGTTTGGCACAGTCGACCGAGACGACACCGAAGTGAGACGGGCCGACAGCTTCGACCCGTTGCTGGATCACGCCAGCGGGCTTGCCGACGTATCGCCGTGCGGGTGATTTTGATTTTGACGATTTTGTCGGACGTTTTTTTGTGGCTGTTGCCATGGTCGAGTTCCTTGATTGAAGAAAAGTGAATTCCTTCAATAAAAGCACTCAGAATGCGCCGGGGGATAGTTTTTTGCTATCTTTGGTACATACCAGGATCGCGGTAGGGACGGCTGTTGCCAGCCGCCCCCCGCACAGATCCGTACGTGAGCCTTGACTCATACGGCTCCTCCGTTGGGTCAAACGATCGCGACACACTGTGACGCTACCCGTCGTGATTTCCCGTGACGCTCCAATTGATACTTGTTCCGGCTCAGAGTCCGAAGCATCGACGCCAATCCGGCAATACTTCCCTTCAGTGAGGTCCCTTTCCTCGGCGGATTCCGCCACTGCGGTCGCAGCTTTGTTCACCCGCGTCGACGGTACTACGGCCTCATCTGCCATCCCATCCGCGTTCATACCAGAATTGCGCTCATAGAGGTTCGCTGGTCGCCCTGGCAGTGAGTCATCACGACTTGACCCCAGGGGCAAATGGGACTTCCCGGTTCTCGCGTTTGGAATTTTCCACGCATGCACAGGTTCTTCGACTCCGCCATGTCCAGACTACCCTTACCAAAGCGGTGTAGCTGGTGTTGCCTTCCCGACGCATATGACACGGTCGGCACATGGAAGACCTGATTTCGGAGCTCAATTAGCTGGCCTACGCTTCCCCCTGCACGGACGCTCAGCACGACGTTGTTACCTTCGTCGCACCTCCGCCGGAGGCCGAAGTAGTTGGTTAGACCTTCCTCGTAAGAAACTTTCATTCTCGATTCCAAACCGGTTTTATCCCGGCACTCCATAACTCAAGTGTCCAATGATAATTTGTGCGAGTTGTCGCTGGACCTTATACTGGGTCTGCCGGGAGAAACGGAATCAAGCTCGAATGGCGTGGACTTAGGGCTTTTCTGCCGGTTTCACGGGCTCGACCGTGATCCGCTTGGCTCGGCTGGGGCGAGGTTTTTTCATCTTGGGATATTTTGATTGATTTCGGCGTTTGAGCTCGCGAGGCTCTTCGCGACCGGGTCGATCTCGGACCAACCGGGAAGTTGCCGACAGAACGATCCACATCAGATCGTCGGACGTTTCAAGTTCGTCGCTGAAGTATATCCAAGCATCGCGTGAACGAGAAAAGCTGACTTCACGCGGATGGATTTCCAGGACCGCAGCAGCGTCGTTGGTCAGTGAGCGTACCAAGTTGTAGGCCAGCACTCCGACCGCTATTTCGCGGTCAAGGTTTTCGGGAGTATGGCAGCGTAGATCACAAAATCCCATCGTGGTCTTCCAGCAAGCAATGTCCGTTTCAACGTCCCATCGCAGACCATAGAGCTCCGCGATTTCGTCAGCGCTGAAACGCTTCGAGTCAACAAGCGTGGTGACGATCGTCAGCACCTCGGTGCGACCAGTCAGACGGTATCGAATGCAGCGATACTGGATTGATTCAGGTAGCTGTTGCCACTGCTCGGGTGTAAATCGATTTTTGTTATTCTTTGGTTTCTTCAGCGTGATTGTCTTTTCGTCGAGCACTTCGCAGACTCCTTCAAATGGTGAATTGCGACAGCCCTTGATCCCGCAAACCAGTTCAACACCTCGGCGATTCAGTAGCATCGAATCATAGAACGATTCGAAGTTGCTATCCGCAACGACGATATCGCCGGCTACGAAATCACCGTGTTTTTCGCGGAAAAGGCTAACCTCGCCGGTCAGTTTTCCCTTCATTGCTGCGGTGTTGTAATTGACAATGCAGCCGGTCGCCAAGCAAGTCGTCACCACGCAACGCACTTGAGGAAAGCCAAGCCCTTCTTTTTGAGTCGAAGGCTGAGGATAGACTTCTTGATTGGCCTGCGTATCAGGTGCGCGAAATACCAAACCATCGACCAAGTAGACATTCAGCCCGTGCCATTTCCACTGCGTAGGGGCTTTCCCGCGAAGTAAATCGACAATGCGTTTGCCAAGTCGATCGATCAGTTCAACGGTGAGCTTTGCCCTCGCCTTGCAGTAGGCCGAAGCATCTTCGCAGCAGGGCGACTGGCCTCGCCGTTTTCGCTCACGATTGAACTTCGTGAGGACGGTCGAACAGGCATCTCCGCGACTGAGGCACTGCGAAACGAACAACCCGAGTGTGATCGCCGGGGTGAACTCCCGCTCACGGAACTTGATTCCAAGTTCATCACATAGCTGATGGACATCGTCGTCACTGAAGATTTCGGTGAGCCGGACTTGATCGAGTTGGATCAAATTGTCAATCCGCTGGACCACCTCGTGCGGATTGAGTGCCTGACGCAATTCGGCTCTGCGATTGGTATCGACAGGGGTTCCACGGGTTGGCAGAATCATCGACGGCATCCTTGCTGTGTTGAGATTTTTTTGAAGAAAAACCACGATGCAACAAGGATGCCGTTCTTCGCTAGCTCAAAATTGTTTCACGCGAAATCCGCCTTAAGTCCACGCCATTCGAGCTTGATTCCGTTTCTCCCGGCAGACCCAGTATTAGGTCCAGCGACAACTCGCACAAATTATCATTGGACGCTTGAGCCATGGAGTGCCGGGATAAAACCGGTTTGGAATCGAGAATGAAAGTTTCTTACGAGGAAGGTCTAACCAACTACTTCGGCCTCCGGCGGAGGTGCGACGAAGGTAACAACGTCGTGCTGAGCGTCCGTGCAGGGGGAAGCGTAGGCCAGCTAATTGAGCTCCGAAATCAGGTCTTCCATGTGCCGACCGTGTCATATGCGTCGGGAAGGCAACACCAGCTACACCGCTTTGGTAAGGGTAGTCTGGACATGGCGGAGTCGAAGAACCTGTGCATGCGTGGAAAATTCCAAACGCGAGAACCGGGAAGTCCCATTTGCCCCTGGGGTCAAGTCGTGATGACTCACTGCCAGGGCGACCAGCGAACCTCTATGAGCGCAATTCTGGTATGAACGCGGATGGGATGGCAGATGAGACCGTAGTACCGTCGACGCGGGTGAACAAAGCTGCGACCGCAGTGGCGGAATCCGCCGAGGAAAGGGACCTCACTGAAGGGAAGTATTGCCGGATTGGCGTCGATGCTTCGGACTCTGAGCCGGAACAAGTATCAATTGGAGCGTCACGGGAAATCACGACGGGTAGCGTCACAAAGCAGAAAGGGACAGGCATCTTCTGCTTGACCGTTCCGCTCGAACGCGTACGATAGAAGCGGTCGGAAAAGCAGAAAGAAGCAGAAAGGGACAGGCATCTTCTGCTTGACCGTTCCGCTCGAACGCGTACGATAGAAGCGGTCGCGACGGTTGCGCGGCCAGGCTGTTCCTCCTATTGGAGACGATCGGATGCCCCGTCAAGCTCGTGGTGAAGTTCTCGATCCGTCCGAAGTGCAGGTGGTGCATTGCATTCAGCGATGTGTCCGCCGAGCGTTTCTCTGCGGTGACGATCCGTTGACGGGGAACTCGTACGAACACCGTCGTGGTTGGATTCGCGATCGACTGGAGTTCTTGGCTTCGGTTTTCGCGATCGATTGCTTGACTTTTTCGGTGATGCACAACCACATTCACCTCGTCCTGCGCAGTCGGCCTGACGTGGTGGCGGCATGGTCCGACGAGGAAGTGGCGCGGCGTTGGCTGCGGTTATTTCCACGACGGCGCAACGAGGATGGTTCTCCCGCCGATCCCAGCAAGCCGGAGCTGGACATGATCCTCAATCAGCCCGACGTGCTGGCGGAAAGGCGACGACGGCTCTCCGACATCAGTTGGTGGATGCGCTGCACAGCGGAGAATATTGCTCGGAGGAGCAACGCCGAAGACGAGGTTCGCGGGCACTTTTGGGAGGGTCGATACCGAGCGCAAATTTTACTCGATGAATCCAGTTTGCTCGTCTGTGCGGCGTATGTGGACCTCAATCCGATCCGTGCGGCATTGGCAGAGACGCCGGAGAGCAGTGAGTACACCGGGGCGAAGGATCGGATCGACGATCTGAGCGAGCGAGAGGATCGCAGTCGGCCCAGCACGCACGATTGGGAGCGGAGTCGTCGTCGGCGACGTAGCGGTTGGATGAGTCCGATCGAGATTGATGAACAGTCAGACGAGGTCGGCCCCGCCGTGGAAACGTCAGGACGTCGGGCCAGCAGCAAAGGCTTCCTGTCGGTGTCGATGGCGAGGTATTTGGAGCTGCTCGACTGGACTGGTCGTCAGTTGCGAGCCGATAAAATCGGCAGTATTCCGGCACACCTACAACCGATCTTGCAGCGGATTGGACTGGACACTCACGGTTGGTGCGATGTGGTGCGGAAGTTCGGTCGCATTTTCAAGCGGGCGGCGGGCACGCCCGAGAGTCTCGCGGGCGAAGCGTGCCGTCGCGGGCAGGGCTGGCTGTGTGCTCGCGAGAACCCGCTGGGTTTGTCTTCGATCTAGCCCGCTGCAAACCGCCTGCCTTGGAAGTCAGTTGGAGATAACTGCTGCGCGGTCAGGTTCTGCGTGTCGATTCGGACTCATGTCACCTGCGTCAAATCGCCGATTGTTCGCCAAGAGCCCATTGGATTTTCAGTTCTTGGTGTCAAGCGATCCGCCACCGGACACGAGTCGCAACTTGGGTGGCGTCTTGATTTTCTTAACCCAAGTGAGAATATGGGTGGCCCCAAGATTGGAGAATATGGGTGGCCCCAAGATTCCACTCGATGAATCCAGTTTGCTCGTCTGTGCGGCGTATGTGGACCTCAATCCGATCCGTGCGGCATTGGCAGCGACGCCGGAGACCAGTGAGTACACCGGGGCGAAGGATCGGATCGACGATCTGAGCGAGCGAGAGGATCGCAGTCGGCCCAGCACGCACGATTGGGAGCGGAGTCGTCGTCGGCGACGTAGCGGTTGGATGAGTCCGATCGAGATTGATGAACAGTCAGACGAGGTCGGCCCCGCCGTGGAAACGTCAGGACGTCGGGCCAGCAGCAAAGGCTTCCTGTCGGTGTCGATGGCGAGGTATTTGGAGCTGCTCGACTGGACTGGGCGTCAGTTGCGAGCCGATAAAATCGGCAGTATTCCGGCACACCTACAACCGATCTTGCAGCGGATTGGACTGGACACTCACGGTTGGTGCGATGTGGTGCGGAAGTTCGGTCGCATTTTCAAGCGGGCGGCGGGCACGCCCGAGAGTCTCGCGGGCGAAGCGTGCCGTCGCGGGCAGGGCTGGCTGTGTGCTCGCGAGAACCCGCTGGGTCTGTCTTCGGTCTAGCCCGCTGCAAACCGCCTGCCTTGGAAGTCAGTTGGAGATAACTGCTGCGCGGTCAGGTTCTGCGTATCGATTCGGACTCATGTCACCTGCGTCAAATCGCCGATTTTTCGCCAAGAGCCCATTGGATTTTCAGTTCTTGGTGTCAAGCGATCCGCCACCGGACACGAGTCGCAACTTGGGTGGCGTCTTGATTTTCTTAACCCAAGTGAGAATATGGGTGGCCCCAAGATTGGAGAATATGGGTGGCCCCAAGATTCCACGGTCGCATTTTCAAGCGGGCGGCGGGCACGCCCGAGAGTCTCGCGGGCGAAGCGTGCCGTCGCGGGCAGGGCTGGCTGTGTGCTCGCGAGAACCCGCTGGGTTTGTCTTCGATCTAGCCCGCTGCAAACCGCCTGCCTTGGAAGTCAGTTGGAGATAACTGCTGCGCGGTCAGGTTCTGCGTATCGATTCGGACTCATGTCACCTGCGTCAAATCGCCGATTTTTCGCCAAGAGCCCATTGGATTTTCAGTTCTTGGTGTCAAGCGATCCGCCACCGGACACGAGTCCCAACTTGGGTGGCGTCTTGATTTTCTTAACCCAAGTGAGAATATGGGTGGCCCCAAGATTTTACAAGTGAGAATATGGGTGGCCCCAAGATTTTACTGCTTGTCGGCGAGTTCATAACTGACGGCAGGCGGTGTGATCATTGGCGACGACCAAGGCCCCTCGAACTTGTCGATTCGGCGTCGCATTTTTCGCTTGCGTTCTGTGACTTTTCGTCGTAGTTTAGCGTTCACTCGAAACCCTCGTTTGCGTGCGTGGATGGAAGGGGTAGTAACCTCCAATACACGCGTAAAACGCCGAGGGTTTTCGAGTTTTTCAATTAAATTGAAAATCAAGCTTCGCTTGATTAAGGCCTAGTGCCGTCGACGCGGGGGAGCAACGCTGGAACTGAACCAATAGCGGCCCCCGTCGAGGAAAGGGTCTGACCCTTTGGAGACGCATCGTTTCACAACGTTTCACAACGTTTTTGGCGGCCTCGCCGGAGAGGGTCAGACCCTTTTTCGAATAGGCTCTAAGTTAATTTCAGGTGAGTTATGGCACCGGTCGTAGCGTCTCGCCGTAGTTGAGCACCATGCCTTTGACGGATTCCAAGAGGAAGCCCGCTGGCCCAGCATCGAAGGCACCATTGATAATGCGGCGGTTGGCTTCTTTGGTAAACGGTTCGAGATGCTTCCGCAGGGTGCCTGACAGATTCCTATTAACATCGAGACACAACACAGGCGCGCCTTCCTCAAAATCTAAGTCGGCAAAATCGATCCACCGCCGCTGGGGCGAGACCCGGGTAGCAAAGTTGACCCGTAACTCAGAAGGTTCGTAAACCAAGCTCCACTGGGTGTGTTTCTGCGCGACTCGGTCGAGGGCGACAAATGCGTAGTCAACGAGATCGATGTCCAAATTTTGCTTCTCCGCGTTCGCGACAAGATCCGATGCCCGCAGGAAACGGTGTTCGCTGCCGTTGGCAGCCCGGTCTTCGGTGACGGCACGAGAAGAGTCGTCCCACGTCGAATTGGCAAGGGCACAGACAACATCGGTACCGCGCTGGACCTTCGGTGCGCCGTTGAGATATTCAATGACGGCCACGTCGCCACTGGTGTCGGTGACGAAGTAGTGAACCTTTTCGAGCGTTGGAAGGAAAGGCATCGGGTTGATCTGGTCGAGACTGGTGACAACATCCTCGACGCTATCTGACATATCGAGCTGGTACTGCACCCACTGCACGACGTTCACCGTGGGCTTGACCATATCGGCACCTGGAAACACGGCTGCTCGCAATTGCAGGAGATCCACGGTTAGCCCATTTTCGTTCATGCCAGCAAACGAGAGCTCCCGTCCAAACTGCGCGAATGAGACGCTGCCATACTCGGACACCCAAGTTTTTGGATTGAGGGGTGTGATCGCGGTCTTCTCGATTCCGCGCGGATTCACGATCACCAAACCACCGCCGGTACCCCAGTCATGATTTCGAGCGACGACGACGTGGTCGCCCTGCTGAATCCGCATCACCGTGCAGGCGGTAAGAGGCTGTGTCAGGACGACAGAGACCAAGAGGCTGAACAACGCGAATGGAAAGTGAGGCCTGTTTGACATTGAATTTCGATTTTCCTTCGATCTCTGTCTCGAATGGAGATGGATGCCGACGTCTACCCGCATCCGAGCATACCCATTTCGCACAGCAACTTCCAGCTGCTTCTTTCGCGAGCATGCGGCCCGGTCGGTTGGGCATCTTGCCAAACGCCGGGCTACGCATCTGGCGCTGAAATGCTAGGATTTTGCGATACAGCACCACTCGTTTTCCTATTCATTTTCCCGCCCGCCCCATTGGTTAGCATGAGCGACGAATCCGCCCCCGACTCCCAACCACTCGCCAAACCGGTCTCGGCGAACGCCCGTCGATGCCTCGGCGTATTAATTGAAAAAGCAAAAACGACTCCCGATTCGTATCCGCTCAGTCTGGCAGCGATTGTTACCGGCAGCAATCAGAAATCAAATCGCGACCCTCAAACCCATATCAGCGAGGATGACGCGTTGCTCGCGCTGGATGAATTGCGTGAGGCGGGTGCGGTTCGTGAGATCCAAGGGAGCGGTCGGGTGACGAAATATCGCCACGCCGCCTACGAGTGGTTCGACTGTGACAGCCCGGGGGCTTCCATCATGACAGAACTGATGCTTCGCGGCCCCCAAACGGTTGGTGAATTGCGGACGCGCGCCTCACGCATGCATCCTTTCGTTGACTTGCCCGCGACACAAGCGGAACTCGATTCATTGATCGAGAAGGGGCTCGTATTCGCTGTCTCGCCGGCGGGCCGGGGGCAAACGTTTGCACACGCCCTCTACACGCCGACGGAGCGTCAGCACCTCGCTGCGAAAATGGAAAAACTAGCTGGATCTGCTCCCATCTCTTCCCCAAACACCGCTGCTCCAGGGGCCGCTGCCAACGAGAACCGCATCGACAAGATCCAGCAACGTCTCGAAGAAGTCGCGGCGCGGCTTGAGGCTCTCGAGCAGAAGCTCGCAGATTGGGAAAAGTAACCACGCGACATGAATCCCGTTGTTTTTCAGTCGGAACATCGCTCATCGTGCCAAGAGATCTCATTGATGTTGGAATCCGTGGGTATCCCTTCGGAACTCGTTCGCACCGATCAGGGCTGGGGCGTGATCGTCAGTGAGGACGATATCGCCGTGGCAGGCGCGGAGATCACCGAATACCGGCACGACAAAGCCGCCGAGCCGCCGCCGGTCTCGACAGGTGATCCGTTACTCGGTGGCGCGCTGGTCGGTGTGATTTTCTACACCGCCATTCTGGTGTCGGTAGCCGTGCTCAATCAAGTTTCCGCGTATGGAATCCACTGGATGGAAGCGGGCGAAATGCAAGCCGGTCGCGTTATGTCGGGCGAGGTCTGGAGAAGCATCACTGCATTAACGCTGCATGCTGATACACTCCATCTGCTATCCAATCTGGCTTTCGGCGGCGTTTTCGGTTTGTTGGCGGGTCGCATCCTGGGCGGCGGCGTGGCGTGGCTGGCAATCGTGGTGGGCGGCGGGATGGGAAACTTGCTCAATGCAGCACTGCGAGATCCGAATCATCTCTCCATTGGGGCCTCGACCGCCGTATTCGCATGCCTGGGAATCCTTGTGGCACTTGCCCTGCGGCCCTCACGTGATCAGTTGTCGTCGAGCTCGATGAGGCGTTGGAGCCCGCTCGTCGCAGGCGTTTTACTGTTCGCGACGTTAGGAATGGAAGGTGAGCGAACCGACGTACTTGCCCATGCCACGGGCTTCGTTTCGGGACTGGCGATCGGTGGTTTTTGCAGTTTGATTCCAAGGCGAATGCTTGCGAATGAGTTCATGCAATTCGCTGCCGCTGCAGGTACGTGGGTCCTGGTAGTCTGTTGTTGGGTGACGGCGATCGTGGTTGGATAAACTGCGAAAGACGTCGCCATCTCGTATGAGGCTGGTGACTGCTCGGATACGGGTGACGGCGGGGACGAAACGGCAAGGCTTAGGCAGTTGTCTCGACGAGACGATTGAGCATGACGGGGTCGTCAGCCGTTGGGCTCATGGGATCGAGCCCGAGTGTACCAACGAGTGAGTCGATGTAATCCTCTGAAGCGGCGAGTTCTCGCTGCGCGGTGGCATAGTCCAATCGCTCGCGGAGGCCGATGCGCTCGACGGCTTCCTCATTCTCCACCCGATCAACAAACTTCTGCAAGCGTTCCTCAAAGGCCTTCCAGTGCGCGATGTCGCGAGTCTGCTTGGCTCGCAATCGTCGCTGATACCAATCGCTGGCGATCAGCACATCGCGATCAAACAGATTCCGGACATCGGGTGAGTCGATCGTGTGACCGTTGTGTTCACCGTGGGCCATGATGTCGAGGACGGCACGCAGCGGTGGGCAAGCCAGCTCGTATCCAAAGTCTCCAAAGTAGCTCTTGGACACGCGCGTTTGGGCTTCGGCAATCTGCAATACACCATCGGCAAAGGCGTCCAAGTCTTGTTTCTCGGGACGCAAAATCGACTCCGGAAAAATCTTGACCGGGTTGTCGAAAACTCGTGCGAGATACGTCCGTACGAATTTTTGAGTCACGCGATAACCCAGTCGGCTGGCGGGAATTGTCTTGCCGTTGTGTTCGAAGTCTTCGATCTTCTCAAGCATGCCCTCAGCAAGGAGATGTGCAGGATCGCGTTCATCCGCAGACATCCGGCACCACACCTCAGGAATCAGCAACGAGATATCGTGTCCGACTTCGAAGTCCGGGCCAATATGCCCTGCCGGTGTGCTGAATCCGCCCAACTGGGTCAGGATCATGGAAACAATCGCGGAGTTCATGTCGATGGCTGGATGCAGTGCATTGAACGGGCCTTTGGTCAGCGCCCCTTCGCTGCCGGCACCCGTCGTGCTCGGGCTCTTGCCCGTGAGTGAGCAGACCCAGTCCATGATCAACTCAGGCAATTCCTGATAATGCAGGGGCGAGTAAACGGCCAGCGATCGGATGCCCGCTTCGCGATCCGGTGGATTGTTGCGTCGACCGGCCAGTACGGCGCCAACGGGTGTCAGAACGCTCTCATCGGCGTCGAGTTTGCGGTGCAACTGCATGCCGCGCATTGCCACGTAGGTATCCAGTTCTCGGACCATATCGGGGCGGTCTTGGAGATAACGGGGATTCTTCGTACGAGCACCATCGACGATGCGAGGGTCCGCGGTGCTGACGACGTAGCCGCCGTTCGCATGGGCGGCTTGTTCGAGCAGTTGCTCCATCGGACCAGTGAACTTGTCAAACTCAATGGCATCACGCATGATCTCGCGAGCCTGCTTGCTCGTCAGCGGCTCGAAGTTGCTGATGAAATTACCCGGCCCTGACAGATCGAGTTCGGTTTGCTTGTCGAGTCCCCGATGGACGGCATCGTCAGGTCGTTGGAATAATCGGTACTCACAATTCTCAACAAATTTATAGCTACCCGCCTCACTGATCATTTGGCCGAGATGGTGGACGGTCCCAGCGGGAACAACAACGCTACAGGAAATGTCGTCCTCCCGCTGTACCTTCGCGGCGGCAATGAAGTCTTGGCGGAGCTTGAACGTCCGCCAGCGGGTGTCTTCCAGCCCGACTCTTAGGTAACTACCGACCAGCGTGCGATCTCCAAGTTTGAGTTCGTGACCGGGCGATCCGTTAACGATATCGACGCGGAAATAATCTCGCCAGCTTTCATCGACTCCCGAGCTACTGAATCGTTTCACGATCAATGCAATCGCATAGACGTGTTCGGGAATCGATCGAAGCCATGCGTTGTACGCATCGTTATACTCCGGCGAGGGCGTGAGCAACTGAATCACGCTACCGAGTGATCGGTTGGGATCGAGCACCCTTCTGCTGGATCGTTTGCTGTAGACTTTGGCCCCTGCAGCACCTTCGGCCCAGCGTGTGCCGTAGTCTTTCGCGAAGATTTCATCAACGAGAGCAAAGTCCTTTTCTTGGTCTTTCACAAAGATTGGACCGTAGAGCATGTAGTCACGCAGACTCTTGCTGATCTCGCTCTTGCCACCGCCACTGACGGTACACGGTTTGTGACAGAATACACCCTCGGCAGAGGTGCCGATCAGTCGCCAGCTCGGCGCGTTCATGTGCTTTTCGAGTTGCAGCTTGTAGCCGCTCGGCGCAATGTAGACTTGATCTGGCGACAACGGGATCGACTGGGTCGAACCCTCAGCATCTTTCCAACGAATGTGCCGGTGCTGCAAGCAAGCAAACGCACTCTCGGGGATATAGAGTACCTCTGGAAAGTTCTTGTCGATGCCGTAACCTTCTCTCTGCACATCAATAAAGTCGCTGTACCGGGCAGCCACATCGGCAAATGTTTGACCGTTGTGCAATCGACTATTGACCTGGAAGTTATCTCCGAGTGAATAGGACGCAAACGCGAGTGCGCCGCCTGCATGTTCTTCCTCCGCGCCGCCCATCAAGTTGGCGGCGTAGCTGAGTTGTGTTTTGACTTCCTTTTTGCAGTAACCGTAATAGTTGTCCGCGATCAGTGTCACGATCACACCGGAATCGTCGCGGCAGGTCAACTTGAACGCGGCGCCGTCGTTGTACAGTTCTGTCTCCGTTTTCCAGCACATCCCGTCGCGACGTTGTCGTTGGGTTGCATCGTCGTAGTGCGGCAGGCCGACCTCCTTCTTAGTAAGTTTGACGAGGTGCGTTGCCAGAATCACGCAGCCCGTGTGCCCGCTCCAGTGCCGTGCATCGAGTCCCGCATCGGCACCCGCGACGAGTGGATCGCCAGCATTTCCGAAGATCGACTCAACAAAATCGAGATTGCTGCAATGCACTCCAGGAGCAAAGAATCGTGTTTCCATCGACTTCGCTTCCCGGACACCGGGAACTTGCGGGGCAACGAGCGGTCGCAACATCAGCGACACCCACGTCCGAGCCGGATCCGGCGATCCACTCGTATAGGGCAGTTCGAGATCCGCAGTGGGCGGTTTCATCGCAGCGGCAAACATCTTCACAAATACCGATTTAGGCACTGATTTTTTGTCGCTCGGAATCGGCAGACCTCCCTCGACGACGTGGAATGTCCCCGCCGTCGTTCGCCGGTCTGATTTGGGATTGTTCAAAACCCCATTGAAGCAGCGATAGGACTTGACGAGGTCGCTTTCAAAGTGGTTCTTTCCCAGGGGCAGGCTGAGTTCGCGGGCCAAGCCGTGGCGATCCAGTGAAAGCAACCGCGTCGGCAATTTCAGCGCTCCGACACCCGAGCAATCCGCGAAATATCGCTTCAAAAACGATTCGATGCGGCCATCGATTGGAGGCTGGATCTGTCGCAGGATTGCATTGCGTTCCCGGAAGCTTTCGAGCAACTCACGCGGTAGAGCCGATTCGGGCTGCGCCTGGCCAGACTCATGCGGCGGCGTCAGGCCAGCCATCGCCAGTTGAAAGGTAAGGTAACTTTGTCGGCGTTGTCGCTCGCCCGGCGATGATGCCAGTTCGGCGTCCCAACCCACGGTTCGTTGCAGTTCAGCGGAATCACGAAGCAAGGACATGGAGCAGCCTCTGTAGGGGTGGAGTCATGTTTGGCATAAGCAGCGGAGCCCGCCTGAAGCAAGACTCTGTCGTGGCTGTAGCGTAGCAAAATACCGAAAAAGTCACAGCGGGCAGGCACCCGCCGCACCAAGCACCCGAACGTTTTACCACTAATCGGAGTTAAGGGGAGCCAGATTGACACCCGCCCGCCAGTGCAGCAACTCACAGACGATTATCGTCGCTTTTCGCTCTGCGAAAAGTACGCTCCACGCAACTTTCGCGGAGCAACAGGCAACTCTCTTTCCGGCTCGATTCTAAGCCACATCCTCAGGTGGTCCGCCCGGCCCTTCGGGCTCTTCGCCAGCAAGATGTTCGGGCGGTGGATTGCGGCGATCCTGCAGCTGCCGAACCGCTCCTTTGAGTGATTCCAGTAATCGCGGAACCTGACCGGCTGCCAGGTAAACGCGGGCGCTGACGGCCGACTGCGGAAAGAAACTCGTCAAAAAATCCATTCCAAATTCAGTCGCTCCATGACCGATCATCACCCCGGTGGCGTAGGCTCCCGACAGCACTTCATCAGGAAGTTTCAGGTCGTCGTACAACTCCTGAGGCGTCGGACGACGCTGATCGGGAGGCGTCGGAGCCTGAGGGGACGAGGGTTCACCAAATCGACTGCGGTAGATATCCAGATTTTTTTGCAGCGCCTCGACAAACTGAGGCATCACCGGGTGCGGGATGACGACGCGCGAGGCCACGCGGTGGGGGCGTCCCACGGTCTGCAAAAAATCGATGATAAACTCGGTCGGTCCCGTCATTACAATGGCGCCCGTACTGAAGCAACCACCGGCAACATGGTCAGGAATGCGTGCCCGCAGCGCCGGATTTTCATCGGGGGAAGGTTGATCGGAATCGGAGTCAGGCGGATCAGGATTCATAGGACGCGGCCGAGGAGAAATGCGAGAGGGGGTTCGCCGGAAGTTGTCTTCACTCTAATCTCCCCACTCGATTGCTTCGAGGAGGCTGGCTGCCTTCACCCACGTTTCTTCGGTTTCCCGTTGGGGGTCGCTACGAGCGGTAATTCCGCCGCCAACCGGGAATTCCCACATCTCTGCTCCCCCCTCGCTCCGCCGCTGAGTCACGGTACGAATCAGAATGTTGAAATCGGCAGCGCCGCTGAGACTGACGTAGCCGAGCGACCCACAGTAGGCTCCCCGGGACCGCCCCTCCAGCCTCGCGATCGTGCGCATCGCTTCGACTTTGGGTGCCCCCGTGATGCTGCCCCCTGGAAAACAAGCCGCGAGAAGTTCGGCAACTCCCGCGTCGGGCCGGAGAACGCCGCGAACAGTCGAAACGAGATGCTGCACCCGCTGGTACTGCTCAAGTTCGCACAGTCCGATCACCTCAACGCTATCGTCTGTGCAAACTCGCGAAAGGTCGTTTCGCATCAGGTCGACAATCATGATGTTCTCCGCGCGGTCTTTCTCGCTGGCGAGCAATTCTTTGCCGAGCCTCTTATCGGTGGTTACATCTCCGGTGCGCCGTACGGTTCCTTTGATTGGACGTGTGACCACAATCCGCTTGCCGTCATCACGAGTGCGGACCTGCAAAAATCCTTCTGGGGAAGAACTGAGGACATGGTACGCACCGCAGGCAAAATACGATGCATAGGGCGCCGGGTTCCTGCTCCGCAGACGCTCATACAACGCCGCCGGTGTGCAGGTCGCTGGGTGCATCAATGTTTGTGCCAAGTTGACTTGAAACGTATCGCCTTGGCGGATGCGTTCGATGATTTCTTGCACGCTCTTCGCGAATTCTTCGTCGGTGAAGTTACTCGTGACCTGAGGTTTGTCGAAACCTGTGGCGGCGGAGTCTCGATTGTCGCTCGCCGCCAGCGCCAGGTTCGCCGGTGAGGCGCAGTTGCCATTGCCAGGTTCCGCCTCAAGACGCCGCATCACCTGATCGGCCCGCGCTTCGGCACGACCGACGTCGAGCGTGAACGTTTCGCTCAATCCCGTGCTGAGCAGCCACACCTGATCGAGTTGATGGTCAACTGCAATCGTCCAGTCGTACAGTCCCAAAGCCATACCAGGCATCGCCGGCGAAACCTGGGCGACCGGTGGGCGCAGTGTGGGTTCGAGCCACCAGGCTGCCTCATAGGCAATCAGCGAAACCAAGCCACCACAAAAAGGTGGCAACGCCTCGGCGGCAATCGAACACTGCTCCAGCCCTCGGCACCACTGCTGCAACACGGGCCAGGGATCCGGGGAGGACATGTCGGCAACACACCACGCAACCGGGTCGGCCGACAGGAACGAGTAGCGACCTCGGTCACGTGCTTGATCCGATGCAGAATCAAGCCAGACGCAGTGAGGAAGTTGGTTCAAACGACGAAACCAGGACGTCAAATCCGTCGCGCCGTGGTGATCGAGCCGCCGCGCGACGGGAATCGTGGGACTGGTTGTACGCACCGCCATCTATTTTCAATCGGCAGGACTGAGCGGAAAATGATCCTCGACGACCGCGTAAAACTCCGCCGCCGTCGAGACCTTGGCGACGTGCGTGCGAAAATGCCGAGCTCCGCGTTTGCCCTGGGCATAGCAGCAAGCATACTTCCGCATCAGAATCGTGGCCTTTTCTTCGCCGAAACGATCCAGCACGAGACCGTAGTGGTCCAACATCACGTCGCGTTGTTGCACCATGGTCGGTTCTGGCGGAATGGGCTCGCCTCGTAATGCCGCAGCGGCTTGCGAAAACAGCCACGGTCGCCCCAGACACGCACGGGCAATCATGACCGCGTCGACGTTGTACTTCTCAAAGGCGCTGACAACTTTTTCGGGGCTGTCGAGATCGCCGTTGCCGATCAAGGGAATGTTCTTCAGATGCGCTTTGATCTCGCTGATGCGGTCCCAATCGGCGTGGCCTCGAAACATATCCGCCGCAGTTCGTCCGTGTACGGTCAGCGCCGCCGCTCCCGCCTCTTCCACCACGCGAGCAATTTCGTCACAGTTGATACTGTTGGGATGACAGCCCAGTCGAATTTTGGCCGTGACGGGTGTCGGGGCACAGACTTTGACGAGTTGAGAGATGATCGCGTGCATCCGTTGCGGTTCCCGCAACAGGTAGCTGCCACTGTGGGCTTTCTGCGTCACCTGACGGACCGGACACCCGAAATTAATGTCGACCACGCTGACGCGGTATTCTTCGACCAGACGAGCCCCAACTTTTGCCATCGTGGCGGCATCATTGTCCCAAATCTGGACCGCCAAGGGTCGCGGCTCCTCGGCCACACCCCATAATCGATCGGGATGTTCGGCTTCGTGTTCGTCCATCCAGACGAACCCGCGAGCGTTGACCATTTCAGTCGCCAGCAATCCCGCTCCGCCAAACTGCCGAACGATCTGCCGGAAGGCGGCGTTCGTAAAGCCCGCCATCGGCGCCTGCAAGATCGGGGGATCGATCGTCAGATTGCCGATTCTTAGCGGGGCGATTGCGGTAGCGGGCATGGCGAGAACATGGGAAGGAAACTTACTGATCGGCGGGTAATCGTCCAGGTTCGATGACGGGGAAGTCACTCGTCAATCCCTGCACCATGAATTCCACCAAGTCCGCCTTTTCCGCTTCAGTCAGGTGGAGGGGTTTCATTTTATCGCTCAGCCACTTGTTAGGATGGCCGCCCTTGTCGTACCACTCGACGACTTCCTCGAGCGTCTTTTGACTGCCATCATGCATGTAGGGGCCAGACGCCGCAACATTGCGCATCGTCGGTGTTTTGAACGCACCGCGGTCTTTGTCCTCGTGCGTGACGACGAAGCGACCCAGGTCAGGTTCGTCTGCCGTCATACCCACACCAATATTGTGGAACTGCTCGTCGGTGAAGTTGGCACCCGCATGGCAATTCGTGCAGTTTGCTTTGCCAAAGGTCAGGTCCATGCCGCGAATGGCCGACTCGGTCATCGGGTTCTTCGCTGCTTCCGCCTTGAGCTTGTCGTACTGCTCGGCGAGTTCAGGTTCCTCGGCGAGGAATTCTAAGTCATCGGCGAACGCCTTTTCGAAGGTTGCCAATGGTACGTAGTAATCGTAAGGGGCTGGCCCCGTCACAATCGCTCGCTCGAATGTGGCGATGGCCTTGCCGACGTTGTCAATGGTCACGCCATCGGGAAAGATCCGTTCGAACTGGACCTTGTACACTGGATTTCCCGCCAGTGCCGCAACGCAGGCCTCATGTGTGTTGGCCATTTCGACTGGGTTCGCGATCGGGCCGACTGCTTGTTCTTCAAGTGATGCGGCCCGTCCATCGTGGAATTGATGCTTGCTCAAGATCCGATTGAACGAAACGGGGGAGTTGCGATTTCCGGTCTGATCACCCACGCCCACACCAAACTGCGTGTCCGCGGCCCAGCCCAATTCGGGTGCGTGACAGGACGCACAGGAGATTGTGCTATCGGTAGATAGACGCGGATCAAAGTACAATTGCCGCCCCAGTTCAATCTTGGCACGCGTCATCGGGTTGTCTTCGGGAATGTAGATATTGCCTGCCGCAGCATCGAGTCCACGCGGTAGCTTCACGTTCAGCGCCGCGTGATTTTCGGGACGATCCAACCACGTTTTGGCTTGCTCCAGGGTGAGTGGCCCCTCGCCCGGAATGCCCTCGGTCAGCGTCGGATCGCCCAAATTGACCTCCTCCGCCGGGAGCGCGTCAGCCTTGACTTCTTCGGCATATGAACGCCCCGTCAATACACCAAAACTGCCCAGACAAAGCAAACCGGCGACGCATACGGCGAGTGAAGGAGTCTTTGTCCACCCAGGCAGATGTGAGAAGAAAGTGATATTCATGTCAATTTTTCGACGAAAACGAGGTGAGAAACCAGCGGATTTTTTCAGCGAGCTAGCGCAGGGGACCGTTGCGATCCCATGTCTCAGCATAACCCCATTCTAATCCAAGAAGCAAACCTTCGCACGTGTGAATGAACCGAGGTCGAATCTTGCTCCAGTTAAACTTGAGCACCGCTTCAGCCCAAAGGCTTTTCGGTTTCCACTTGCACGATGATCAGCACGTCACCCGCAGCGAAGCTGCTCATGGGACCGCCGCTCGCTCCAGACTGACTGGAGAGGTTGCCAGAGATTGAAAGCACCTTCACGCCGGTTTTGCGAATCCAGCGATTAATCTGACGCTCGAGTTCGGGCAGATCGTTGTCGACGCCCTTGAATAGTTTGATTTGTTCCACGGTATTCTCACTCAATCGATATTGTCGAAATCGTCGAAATCGTCGAGGTCGTCTTCTTCCTCTTCGAGATCGTCGCCAGCGGTATTGAGTCCGAACTCCGCACTGATTTCATCGTCGATTTCGATCTCGTAATCGTCATCGAGCTCTTCTTCAAAGTCGTCATCGAAATCATCATCGAAGTCGTCCTCGTCAATGTCATCGAACTCGTCAATGTCGTCCTCGTCGTCCAGGTCGTCGCCGAAACCACCGTCATCGTCGTCGTGGTCGTCCTGATCCGATGAATCCTCCTCCTCATCATCATCGTCATCGTCCAACAGCACAGGAGTTGGCACGTATAACGGCGTCCTCACTCCCGGCAGAGGGCTCTCTGCGGTGAGCTGGTGAAAATCAACGAGTGGAGGTTTAGGCTGGGTCGTGACAGTCATGTACGGTCAATCAACGCGGAAGTCGAAAGTAAAAGAAAATGATCCGTTCTGGCGCTAGACACGGGTATCGAGAAAGCGAGGCCGTGCTAGCGCGAGCCACGGTGGTTGTGGAGAATGTAAAAGTAACGGAGCTGAGTAGTGGACCAGATCGGACGATTTCGGGCCAGATCCCGAGGATTGGTCAACTGCACAGGATAAAGGGTTTGCGAGGCCTGTGTTGAATGCGGTGAATTTATCCGCAGAGCCGCCTTTTCTTGCGACATCTCGACACGATGCCGATCATTTTGCTAACTGGTGCAATCATCACAAGCCGCCCGCGCCGGATTTTTGGCATTTTCATCAATTGAGAGCTCACATTGCCATGGATGGTGATTTTCAGACCCGCTACTCGGCTTCCGCCCTTACGACCGTCCTCATGAGCGCCAAGCGTGTCGATGGCGTTCATGCTGTGCGGATCCTCCCACTCTTTTTCCTTATGGTGAGTTGCGTTGTTGCCACGATCCTGATGGGTGGCTGCGCATCGCACCAATACGGGCAATTGCTCGCTAACGACGACAAAGATTTGGTAGGCAGCCACGAAGCCGGTGCCGCCACCTGGAATCCGTTGGTTGATTCGTCTGTTGCCCAGCTATTGGGGCGCTGCCCACCTGTCGAGCTTCCGACATCGTTGGGAGCCCCCTTCACAGACCTGCCCTATGCGCGTCATTCGCCTCCCACCGATGAAGCCAGTTCCGGACAAGACGACCACCGCACAGCGGCGAAAATGGCCAGCCACAACCTCGGTGGCGAGTTGCCTCTGGTGGGGCCGGAGCCAGAAGAAATTTTCGGACTAGCCGATCCCGACTGCCCGACTCAACTCGTTAGCGGACCAGCTCGCGTGTGCTTCATCGGTATTGAAAACAAGAGCGCTGAGGAATTAGTCGATTTTAAGGATCAGCTTTATGAGCGCATCGACTCGCAGATCAACGAGAGTAATTCGTTTCGCAGCATCAGCCGCCGACTGATTGACGCCGCCCTCATCGAAACTCGGCTTCGTCCTGACTCGTTGTTCTTGCCCGCCAACCGCGCTGCGTTCGCCGCCGCCCTGGGCCGGCAGGGCACCCCCGTCGACTACTTGCTCTACGCCACAATCACCACGGGCACAACGGACCGCAACAAATCGACCCAACGTGACTATTTGTTGACGCTGGAGATGGTGAATCTGAAGACAGGCGACTACATCAAGGAATCGTCAAAGATCCGCAAGGGTTATCACAAAACACGCGCCGGCAAATGGTGGAACTTCGGTATATTTGACCAAGCCGATGGCTAGAGCGAATTTCGCCGCACACAGCCTGGGCGCACCGGCTCAAAGGGACGCAGCGGCCTGGTTGCCATGTCAACCGACGGCTCCGCCCACCGTGAGCTTATGCGTGCTCGTTTGCCTGGTCCTGAGCATGTTGCTCTCCGGCTGCGCGACCCCCCTCGCCTCCATCGATAGCGCCCGCAATGCCTTCGTTGCCGGCGACCTGAACACCGCTGCCAGCATGCTCGGCAAAGTCGCCGACTCGAACAGCCGTTTTTCCGACCCCGCGCGACTTGACCTCGCCATCGTCCAGATCGCCGCTGGCGACCTTGACGGAGCCACCGAAGGACTCCGCACCCTGCGAGACCGGTTCGACAAAACCAGTGAAGCGGCGGTGATCGGAACGGGCAGTGGCGGCATGATCGATCACGCCAAATCCGCCACGGGAGCGGCTTTGTCCTTTGTCACTGACGACACGGCGCGGGTTTTCAAACCAGCCGGCTATGAAGAGGTGATGATCCGCACGATGCTCGCGATCTGTTCACTCGCGGGAGACGGCATGGATGCCGAGAGCTACATCAACCAAGCGGCGATGCACCAGGCGAAGTTAAGAGAAGTCGCCCAAGCCCGACAGCAAGATTTCTTTCCCGATGCTCTCGAAAACACCCCCCACCAAGAACTCGCCCTGGCGCCCTACCTGCGAGGCGTGTTGAGGGAGGCGACTCATCATGATTTTGACGATGCCCAGCGAAACTACCGGCTCGTCAGTGCCATCAAACCGAATTTCCGTCCCGCACAGGATGACTTGCAACGGGCCACACTGGGAAACCACAGCCGCCCCGGACATGGTGCTCTGTACGTGTTCGCGCTCGTGGGCGCGGCCCAGTCCTCGTGCCCAGCGAAGCGCCGGTGACATCCGCCGCGGTCTCGATCGCTTCGCTGGTGATGTTTCATGATCAAGATAAAGACGACAATATCGTACGATTGCCCAAGATCACCAGCGTCAAAATCCCCGCCGTTGTCGTTCCTCCTTCGCCCATCGCCGCTGTCACTGTCACCAACGCTTCAATCGAACCTGGGGCTCAGCCATGCCCACCAACGCAAGGCAGATTTCAAATGCTGGGGGCAACCCAGTCGCTAACGGACATTGGCGAGATGGTGCAAACGCAGGCCGCAGCCGAGCTGCCCTGGACGATCGCTCGCAGCTTTGCGCGACAGGCGGGCAAGGAACTCGCAGTCACCAAAGCACGCCAGGGTCTGGGGCTGAACGGCGGCCTCGGCAGTGCCGTCCAATTCGCGGCGTCGACAGCATGGACGGCGACAGAGAAAGCCGACACTCGTTGTTGGGGGCTGCTCCCTCGCGAGATTCAAGTCCTACGGGCCGAACTGCCGGCTGGCGACCACCAGATCCGTCTCGCCCCAGTCGGCTCCGATGGCTTTTCGATCGGCCCCGAGCGACCTGCGACCGTTCGCATTTCGAATGGACGCAATACTTATCTCATCGTCATCGCCCCAGCCGAAAATCTGCAGGTCGTGGAACGAGTCTCAGCAGCGAAGCATTGAAAACTGCAGGCAAATTGGGAACATCTACCTATTCGGCTCCCAACACGGCCGCGCAATCCGCACATTGAAAGCGGTCGCGTCAAATTCGCGCGACCAGTCAGCTGAAACGGATAAAATGAATGCCAGCCCCAGCCAGGCTGAATTGATGAGGCTAGACCGCCGATATCCTCGCTATCGGTCGCTCGGACCTCGCACGGAGGGAAACGGATTTGACGAAATCCCACTTTTCTTCCAAGCTGTCCATCCCGAACGCCCGAAAACCCCACGATGTCAGGAAGGCCGTGGGAGCATCAATCAAGGTGGCGGCCTCCCAAGCTGCTGGGCTCTTTTTCGAAAGTTGTCGATGATCGGTTTTTCTCTTCAATCACTGGACTTGTCGCGGATGCGGCAGCAAGTCGAAATCAAACTCTGCGAACTCGGAGCTCTCGAACCGCGAGAATTTCCACTGACCCAGCGAGAAGTCGTTCGCCGTGGCAAAACGTGCGCAATCTACTTCTGTTTGCACGGCCCCCGCAGCGTCAAATTGACCGCTATCGCAGACCTGAGAACCCGCTCGATGGTGTACTACGGCAGCGACGGGGTCCGCCGCGAAACCGTAGACTGGGACGCCCTGTAAAGAGAAATCTGCCAGACTCGCTAGGAATTTCCGTAAATCCTGTCGATCCTCGGTTGTCGATGTTCCCCTGGTAACGCTATGATTCTCACTTCTGACGAGGGAGATTCCGGCCCGAGGTGCGTTTGAACTCACCGAGGACGATGAAAATCCCCTTTTTGACAGTCCTCAAACGGGAGGCGAACTTCACATGCACAAAATTCCAGACGAAGGGTTCACGAAGCGGATATGGTAAAGTTATTGGTGCGAGATCGGGAAACGATTCAAGAGGCAGTCCGACGGTTTAGAAAGTTGGTTGAACGCAGCGGGATCAAGAAAGAGATGCGCCGCCGCGAATTCTACGAAAAGCCCAGCGAGACCAACCGCCGTGCCCGTCTACGCGCCGAACGCCGAAACAAACGCACCCAACTCTTAGCCCGCTAAGAAAGTGGTTAGCAAGGAGCTGGTAGCGTGTCGTTATCAGCCTCCGCCAGATCCGATAAAAGCTAGAAGCTAATAGCTCACCGCTAGTGGCTTGCTCCGGGCGTTTAGCTCAGTTGGCTAGAGCATCTCGTTTACACCGAGAGGGTCGGGGGTTCGAGTCCCTCAACGCCCATATTGACACCATTGCCGCGCACGAGACAGCGGTCTTTTGCGGGCTTTTTCGTTGCCTATTGGATCGCTGGATGCCATTGCTTCCGGTGATTACTGCCGATTTGGTCCGCAAAGTGGTCCGCAGGATTCTGAGCCTGGCCAACAGTGGCAGCTCGGCGGCGGTTCTCTGCCGATGCCATGGCGTAGAAATCCCAGATTACCGCAGGGGAATTTCCAACCCACTCGGCAACGTCGACCACGCTGTGACCTTGGTTGAGCAAGTCGGTGATCGCGGACTTTCGGCCGTTGCTGAAACAGGTTCGGCCATGGCTCCACGCCAGCCCGATCCATGATCTTGAGTAGTTGCCGAGCGGATTGCCGAATCGCTCGTCTCGATGAATCGCGGAAACACTGGATCCGATAACGGGGTGTCGATTCCCGGCTTGGCGAGTGACTCCAAATCCTTCAAGATATGGACGAAGCGATGGCAAGATTGGTGCAGTCCGCAGACCTCGCTTGCGGTGATGCTCCGTTTTCGGCGCCTTGATTTTCAAGTGTGCATCGTCGTCGGACAGGTCGATATCGCTCCACTTCAACGTCCTTATCTCCGATGGAACACGAAAGCCAATCAGGCGGTTGAGTGCCCAAATCCCTCGCATCGTCGAATCTTGGCACTTGTTGATTATTCGATTGAAGGTAACAAGATCAATGTAGTGAAAGCGATCAGGGTTCGCGTAAACCGTGGCGGCGATGCCCTGAAACGGGTTGTCCGTCAACATCTTGGCGTCGATGCCGTGCTTGAAAATCTGCCGACAAATACCGATCCGGCGACGGACCGTGTTGAGGTCCAGTGTTGTTCGCGGCTTGGGATCACCTTTCTTCGGCTTCCGCTTTCCTTCTCTCAAATTGCCCTCCAGTTCCAGCCACTCTCGGAAACGCCCTCGCCTCTGCCCTGGTGATCGTGGTGATATCCCGGTCGGACCCGAAATGCTTGTCAAGACTTTCCACGCCTTTTTGTACTTATCCTGCGTGGTCTCCTTCTTCGTCGGTTGGCGGCCAAGAATGAATCGTAGAGTTTCAGGATCGTTACAAGCTTTGCGATGATCTCCTCCCTGGTCTCAACGCCACCGATACCAACCAGCTTGGCGTATTCGTCGTCGGACAGCTCGGAAAGCCACCGCTTTGTAATTGCCTCAAACGGGTAGCCCTCGTGCTCACTCTCGATCAGGTGTTGGATGTGCTTGCTGCGGTTTCTGCCTCAGCCTCGGTTCCCCTCCAGAACACGCAGTTGCGTTTTCGATTGTTCGACCAACGGATTCGCCAAGCGTCGGCGCGTTGCTTATCTCGTGATTTCGATACCTTGGGCATCGTGATTCATCCTTCACGTTCGTCCATGGGCAATAAAGAGCATCGGCGAGCCGGTGATGATGCCGGGCTTCGGGAGCAACCCCTAGCCGATGCGTGGTCAAAATAGGCGTCTGGTCGTTTTGCGTCAAACTCGGTTTGTGATCAGGAAACCGCTTCCGAGATCACTTTGGCGGCCGTGTCCGTGACAATCCGGTCGGGCGTCCTCTTCAAAATCCGTCGGTCTCGTACTCGCTGAACCGGGATTCGTAGTTGTCGTGGTCCTTCGCTGACGGCGTTCTGAACGTACACGTCGGGCCGTGGAAGCGTAGCATCGCATTGGCCTGCTCAGCCCCCCGCATCTTGGCGACGATCAAGGCAATGTCGCCGTCCCCTTCATCGTGCAGAAACATCACCGAGTCGGCATCCTGCTCGAGTGATCCAGACGAACGAAGGTCACTCAACCGCGGGCGTCTATAGTTTTCCCTCATCGCCTTTTCGTGATAACTGGCTGAGTAGAACGACGGGAATCGAAAGCTCGCGAGACAATTGTTTGAACGCTCGGGTGGCCGCCGTGACTACTTGATAATCCTCATGTCGCGGATTCGATTTTTCGATGATCTGGCAGTAGTCAACAATCAGCAAACGCACTGACGAGACAGCGCATCGTACGCGAGCATCGGCACAAATCGCCTCGACAGTGGCACGGCGTCCGAACGGTTCAGCGATCCAGAATGGGACCTGCTGAGCATCGTCAACGGCTTTGGCCAGTGTCGAACGCTCGTCATCACTGATCGTTCGATTTCCAAGATATTTGTTATTGATCTTGGTTCGTCGAGCGAAGTATCTCTCCGCCAATTCTCGCCGAGTCATTTCCAAGCTGACGAAGAGCGTTCCGGTATTCATCGCGGCGATGTGTTCGCCGATCTGCTGGCTAAGCGATGATTTGCCCACACCTGGCCGCGCGGCGATCACGTAGAGTCGCCCAGGAGCCAACCCGCCATAAACCTCGTCGATATGATCAATTCCGGTCGGTAGTCCAGGCGTGGTGTCAGAGGCACGTGCCTCGTCGATGTCACGAAGCATCGCGCGGCCCTCGTCTCCAATCCGGCTAACGTGATCATCCTCGTTGGCACGCGACTCGATGGCGTCGATCTCAACTCTCAGCCACGCCGCTAACGTCTCGGGCTCTTCGTCGCCGGTTGCGCGTTTGGCGAATCGCTCGGCCAGCTGCCGCGTCTGCCGCTGGATCAATGCGCGTCTGAGTTGGCGAGCGTAATGTACCGCATTCTCGGCTGCATCCAGATCGAGATAATCATGCCGAAATCTCTCCCGGCCGCCAAGGGAATCTAGCAGGCCAGCCGCCTCGACTCGGCTGATGACCATTCGGCCATCGCGAATCGAAACGCCGGATCGATTGAGGTCAATCAGCAAGTCGAACAGTCGCCCGGTTGGGGAGTTGCCCTCCATGTCAACGGGAAAATCAGCCCGTTCGACGATCGCCTCCACCGCAGGCGTCGAGAGCGGGTCGAGAAGCATCCCTGCCAGCAAACCGCGAGCAGCGTCGGCAGCGTTGAGACTAGACACTGGCGGTTGATCCCTTCCGCCCGTTGGCGATTTGGCGGCGGCGGTCTGCGATACTCACAACCGGCGAAGGCGGTCGATCTCGGGCAACCTCAGGCTGCGCGTTGGTGTATTTCCCCTCGAGCAACTTGGTACTGGTGTCTGGCTGAAGGAACCACTCAAGGTCGGCACGCCAACCACGATCGTTTTCGCCATTGCAAAACTCGCTGGCCTTCGCTTTGGCGATGGCTTTTCGCCAGTTGTCACGCCACCACGGATCCTTCAGCCTCGCTGCGGCTTGCCGCTGCCGCTTTGGCGTCGGTCGGCAGTTCTGACCCATGGCAGAGTTCCACTCCGCTGTGATGTCATCCAACGACACCGCGGGGGCAGTCGGGTTTCCCGACTCTCTCTCTTCCTTCTGTTCCTGTTCCTGTTCCTGTTCCTGATTAGGCATAGTCTTCGCGAAGGGTACCGGGAAGGCTTCCCGAAAGGCTTTCGCAAAGGCTTCCGATAAGCCTTCCACATACAACGAAACGCCGTGCAAAAGTGCGTCTTTAGCATCGCAACTCCGGTAGCAAATCAGCAGCCTTTAACCATGATTTGATGACGTTTGGAGACTCCGGTCGGTTGTACTTTAGGAAGTTCGGCGCGGCGATAAAACAAGCCTTCTCGTCGGCCTTCAGCAAGCCTTTCGTTAAGGCTTCCGCAAAGGCTTTCCGAAAGCGGTTTTCGTCCCAACCTTTCTCGGCTGCCAGCCCGGCAACGGTTGCTCGCATGGCACCGAGCGAGGTCATCGAGGGGTGAGTCAAGATGAAAAGAAACACTAGTTGCCCATCATCTGAGAACGAACTGAACTTGCGATCGTTCCAAATCCGTGTATCGATCTTTCGGTATTGCGCCATCTTTACAGCGTTCCTTTCTGCAGCATTCGGTACACATGAGCTGCCGGGCTGAGCCTTTCACCGCGGCGATGATTAAACTTGGCGAGTCGATTCGTCAGAACGGCGGGGAACGTGCAATTAACGATTACCACGCCATCAACAATTGCCAGTGACTCGGAACACGCCATCGCTGTCATGACGTGGTGAATGCAATCCCGACGGAACTGCATGATCTTGGTGGCTACCTCGGTCCCGTGTGCCGCTGACAGTCGTCGTGTGAGCGTTTCACTGCGTCCGCGGATATACGTCAGCCGCTCGATCGCTTCCCGGTCCTCAATCCTCCGGGTGGAATCATCGAGAGCGTCGAGCATGTCCTGGTGGCGATCCCTGTTGCATCGCGATGCGGATCCGGGGGCAACATTCGATGTAGTCATCGTCCCACCCTCAGCTCTTTGGCTGACGACCGTGATTGTCGCTCAGCCTTCGCTGATCGCTTGGCGGATTGTTTCGCGGCTTGACGCTCAATCGCCTCAGCTTCGGCCCTGGGCGTCTGCTCTCGCATCCACGCGAGCACCTCCTCGACAACGAACACGCGGTTGTTGCCAACCATCAGGGAGGGCATCCCATCGGCTCGCATGCGATCGAGAGTTGATTCCGAGCACCCGATGTGCTCAGCCATGTCGCGACGACTCTTGACCTGCTGAGCGGCCCCGTTGGCCGTGTTGCTAAAGATGGGCTCGAGTCGCTTCAGCACTGCGTCAGCGATTGCCTGAACGAGTTCGTCGGTGTTGACCGACTCAACCATGACGGATTGTCTCATGATGCGGACGGCCTTTGACTAAGGGAACGAGACCGCAGACTTCGCGGTGATCGGTGGGATTGCATGATGCTGGCCAGCTCGGTGATCACGACCTCGTACACGACGGACGAGGCGAGAGACGAACGGCGGGCGTTCCAGCCGACGTATCGTGCGGCATCCCGTTTGATCGACTCGTAGGCGTGCCAGAACGAACTAGGGCGGCGGCGTCCGTAGTGCATCGCGGCCGCGGATGCGCGACGAGCAATCGGGATTAGCCTCGGCTCAGCGCGAAGAATTGCGTCCCATTCAGACCGGTTTCCCGTGCCGGACGCTGTTATCGTTCGGGACTGACGAGAGGATTGAGTGCGTCGATCAGAATTGCGATTGTCTCGCCCGTATGGCTGTAGTATCATTGTTCACGACTGGGTTTGGTTTGAACGTCCTGTCAACGATCCGAGTGAATTGCCGCTCTTCGGATCGACTTCGATTTCTCAAAGGCAACCAGCATTTTTTTGTTGGTTGCCTTTTTTTGTAAAAACCACTCAGCTCGGCACGCGATCGCTACGAGTCCTCGCATGCCACCGGCCAAGATATCCAGAGAGACCGGCTGCCGAGTGGTTACCCCCGCATGGATAAACAGGGGCGTGTTACCAACTCCCGAGCGATTGGCGTTTGAGTTCCAGCTCGGCTATTTGCCGCCTTGCTTGCTCACGCTCGGACTTGCGCACCTGGTGCTTTTGCCAGTCGATCGACCTTTCCACTGGGGATACACCAGCGGGTCTGGCGTCGATTTTGGCCTCGAGTTTTTCGATGTCGGCGTCGAATCTGGAAACCTTCTTTTGTAGTTCGCTGATTTGCTTTTCAGCATCGGCTTTCTGTGCCAGCCTCCGCTGCTCTCTGGCCTCCCTCGCCTTGCCCTCAGCGGTGGCCTTGGCAGTTTCCGGAACTTCGCGTGGGCCACCGGCCAGCGCGAAGTTCATCGGCATTTGCAGCTTGGAAAATGGATCGGTCCATGCGGCAACATCGCATTGCTTCTTCATTTCCGCGTCTCGTCGATTCTCCTCCATCGCAATCAATCTATGGCGAGCGACGATTTTGGTCTGCAGTTCCTTGACCCGGGCTTCTTTCTGGGCGTGAATATCTGCAGCGTCCGCAAACGGACCATCCGGAAACGAATCTTCCCGCAATTTGAGCGCAGTCGCACACTGAGCGATCGCAGCGTCTCTTTCCGCCTCCAACGCTGTTTTGTCTGCGTTCAGAGCATCGAGCCGTTTAATCCGCTGGGCGATGGATTCTCCCAGCCCGAAGAATTCAAGCAATGCATTGCGGGAATCTCGGCTTTTCGCGAAGGCTTCTGGTGTGCCGAGAAACTCGGCCGCTGCCTCGGCATCCGCTGCGGATACCTTGTCGCGTCGCTCCTCAGCATCAATTGTTCGTCGCGTCCTATCTGCCTGCTTGGCAACTTCGGCCGCCTTCTTTTCCTCCTCTGTTTGCGATGCCGCTTGCCTTTGACTTATATAGTCGAGTACTTTTTCCAGTTTACCCATGGGTAAATCCTTGAGGTTTTGGTTGATTAGTAAGTTCAAATTTCAAGCAGTTTCGTCGGATCGCTTAACCGTAGAATCGTTAGGTTTCTGACGGCTTAGCGTCCTAGGACCTCGTTCATCATCTGCACACGTTTCATTCCCAGAAAATCCTCGAATGAGCATTCGCCCTCGCGAAATCCAATCGAGAGATACTCGGCGTGCTCCTGACTGTTGCGCGATGCTCGTGTCTTCTCGGCAAACCGCTCCAAACCCATGCTCAGTTTTTCGGGCGACATTGAGTACAGCAGTGCAGCGCCTATGTCATACGCCGGGTGTTGTGCCAGCACTTCCGGGTCGCCGAGCGTGGTTTTCATCAGGCGCGGAGGGAATCGCCGACCCTGATCAATGGCGAGTTTCATCTCGCACAAATACTCGGATTCAGACAATGATTCACGTGCTCCCTCCGGCAACTCCAGATACTCGGATCTCAACAATGCGGTGAGCCGATCACGCTTAACGTCTGACGGTGGCGTTGCACCATCACCGGTCCCACGTCGCCGGCGCTCGAGCAGTCACGGACTCCGCGATCGCGGACCGTCCGGATGGTCACGGCTTCACGGGATTGGCGTTCGTTCTTGATTCGTGAACCATGGTTCACATTTCTGGAAGCGTGCGCCATGGCGCACAATAGAAACTACTGATCGGCGGCCCCGGCGATCGCTCCAAGCCTCTGGCTTGTCCAACATGTTGGACGTCTTCGGCGATGTCACCGACCAGCCTCCTCGGCGGTTCCTGTCGTCTCGGCGAGCGATCGCGAAACGAAATTTCGGATCTCGCTTGACACGCCCGGCTCGAATGATCAAATTCGGGGCTCGTTGGCAGTGGTTCGGGTCTGAAAAACTCGATCACACTTGACCGTCTGGAGTTTCTTTCCCAGCGGCGACCACGCCACCTGTAACAATCTAAACGAGCGAGAATGAATCGGCCCGGCATTTCTGGATATCTTCGAAGCAGTGATCCGCGCAGGCGGGGAGCGACGAGACGTCGACACGGGGTTACAGCCGTGTTTTTCACAGGGATGCCGGGCCGCTTCATGCGCACCACGAATCACGTGTTTGCGAAAGGTCCGACTATCCATGTCACTATCCCAAACCAAGCTATGCGAGAGCTGCGGAGCATCTGACGGTCATCTGTATCAACGACGGCGAATAAGCGAGGTGGGGCTCCGTCGTCTTGAAGCTGTTTCGCAAATTTTGCCTGAAGGTCTACCAATGCTTCGCTTCGCCAGATCGCATCGAGCGCTTGGGTGCGGATTGCATCTAGGAAAAATCCGATCCAATCGGACCAGGCCTGACCACCTTCGTGACTGATTCGTAACAACAGGTTCGCGTACATCCGTTTGTGCTGGTTGATGTACGCACTCATGTAGACGACCGGATGTTCCAAAAGTCCTTCCTTTACGAGCGAACGAGAAATCAGGACGCGTCCGATCCGACCGTTGCCGTCGCTGAATGGATGGATGGTTTCAAATTGATAGTGGGTCAGGGCAACTGCGAACAAAGGCGGGATATGCGTGTGGGGCTGATTCACGAACTTTTCTAACTCGTGCAACGCATCAAGCAATTCCGTACCGGGAGGCATGGGGATGAAGCGAGCGTATTTTGCACCGACCTTGGACCCCGATAGATACACCCCACGATCACGAAATGGGGCTCATCCGACGGAAGCGTGCGCCGGAGGTTTTCTAGGCATAGCTCAAGTGTCCAAAGATGATTGTGTGTGAGTTCCGCTGGCAGTAGACTGGAAGGGCCGGGAAAAACGGCGTCAAGCTCTGCAGAGGTGCAACTTGACAAGAGATATCCCGGCCGACGGTGCGCCAATGGTGCCGACGGTCCCCGGCGGATTTCGGTTCGCCGAGGACGTTCTCGAATAAAATTATTGGACACTTGAGTCATGGAGTGCCGGGATAAAACCGGTTTGGAATCGAGAATGAAAGTTTCTTACGAGGAAGGTCTAACCAACTACTTCGGCCTCCGGCGGAGGTGCGACGAAGGTAACAACGTCGTGCTGAGCGTCCGTGCAGGGGGAAGCGTAGGCCAGCTAATTGAGCTCCGAAATCAGGTCTTCCATGTGCCTACCGTGTCATATGCGTCGGGAAGGCAACACCAGCTACACCGCTTTGGTAAGGGTAGTCTGGACATGGCGGAGTCGAAGAACCTGTGCATGCGTGGAAAATTCCAAACGCGAGAACCGGGAAGTCCCATTTGCCCCTGGGGTCAAGTCGTGATGACTCACTGCCAGGGCGACCAGCGAACCTCTATGAGCGCAATTCTGGTATGAACGCGGATGGGATGGCAGATGAGGCCGTAGTACCGTCGACGCGGGTGAACAAAGCTGCGACCGCAGTGGCGGAATCCGCCGAGGAAAGGGACCTCACTGAAGGGAAGTATTGCCGGATTGGCGTCGATGCTTCGGACTCTGAGCCGGAACAAGTATCAATTGGAGCGTCACGGGAAATCACGACGGGTAGCGTCACAGTGTGTCGCGATCGTTTGACCCAACGGAGGAGCCGTATGAGTCAAGGCTCACGTACGGATCTGTGCGGGGGGCGGCTGGCAACAGCCGTCCCTACCGCGATCCTAAAAAAACCTCCAGTCACCTCGAAGTACGCTTCCGTCGGGTGAACCCGAAATTGCCCGGGTCGAAAGTCCTTACCGCGAACACTCTGCATCAGGATCTCGTGCATGACGCGAACCCACCACGGCAGCTCTGATTGAATACCGTGTTCTAACGCTCGGACGTAGTTCCAGCTTTCCAGACTGCTGTCGCGAACGTCAGAAGCGTTGGGACGAGTTTTCCCGGTGATTTACTGGAAAATTCGGATCGATCCACTCATTCACATGGCTGAAATGGAGGGGGTGACTATTTTAGATTTTAGTTTATTTCTAAATTAACGAGTGGGCTTAGTCAAGGCTGCTTTACTAGTGGAACTGTCAGGACGCAGTTTGCCACATCGCATCAGCGATGTCGCCAAGAATTGTTTCGAGCTCGCCTTTGAACACCTTGTTCAAACGGTTGAAGCCGCCCATCTGCTGGAATTGACCGGTATCGAGAGCGTCACGATTGACGATCGTTTCTTGTTCAAGTTGTTTACCGATACGTTCGAGCCATTTGCGTTGAGGCTCTGTCCATGGTCGGCTCGACATGATTTGCTGCATCGCGGTTCGGACGCGGTCGGTGTGGTTGACGAGCGGTTGATCACAGGCGACGTGGCGATTTGATTTCGCATGACTTTAGAAAGGCGTTTTTTTGGATTCGTCGTCGGGCCACCAACGGCTCCGTTGCTTGCAAAAGCCACTCAGTCGGATGGTTCCATTCGGTTCAATTTCCATAACCGAATAGCCGTTGTTCTCCAGTCCTGAACCCTCCACCATTGCGACCAGCGTGCAGTAGTGAATGCCACCGATGTGCTTCAAGTCGTTTTGATGACTGTGTCCTTGAAACACCGCCAACACGTTGCCGGATGATTCCAGCAACTTGCGGACGTCAGCGTTGTTCTTCACACCGTGATTGTTGTTCACGTCCAAACGCTGATGCGCGAAAACGACGACGGGCAATTGATTTACTTTTAGGTCTGCCTGGAGCCAGTCAAGCTCGACCTCGGGAACGTTCGCATCGGTCCACTTGAAGTTGCGTCGCTGGTATGGTTTTCCATCAGAACGAAAACAGGAGTCCAAGACGACAAAATGAAATCCATTGCGATCAAAGGAGTAGTACGACTCTGTTTTCCCCACTTCGCCAAGGAATTCACTTTTGGTAAGCGTGTCGACACAATGATTGCCTAGAACATACAGACGATCCTCGCAGATTTTCGTGAACTCCGCATTAATGGTCTTCAGGTAACGGCGCTCCACGTCGACGGATGCGGCGGCATCAATGAAATCACCGAGTTCAACAAGGAAATGGAGCCCAGCTTCGTCAAATTTCTCGGCAGCCTCCTCCAGCTTCGCAAGAGTTTCGCGATAGTGACGCGTGCCGGCCGAAGGTTTGTCTGCATAGTGCATATCTGTCACGAGGCCGATCCGGAGAAACGAATCTTTCGGATTCGCCACTTCGTTGGCGATGAGAGCAGTGGAAGCCATCGTGGTCGATGCGAGGACGAGAGCTCCTTTTTCCAAGAAAGCTCGACGGCCGACTTGAGTAGTGACGTTCGGTTCGTTCATTGATTTGTTTGTTTGGGAGTTTGGTGCTTGTTGAATGAATTGACCAGTTGAATGAATTGACCAGTAGCGGGCATTCTGACGACCATGGCAGGAGTTGGGGGGCTCGAGGTGATTCGAGGTGTGGTCGCGTCGCACTTCACGCAGACTGAAACCTCGACGATTCCGAGAGGGAGTGTGGGTTCATTGCAGGTTCCGCGCGATATCACGCAGAGCGTCACCTGGCGTACTCGTCACGATTTTACGGATTCTTATTCGGTACTCCCAGCATCCGCCGCACGCGTTCTCGCTCCTTTTTTAAAGCTTCTCCAGTGACAGGCAGGGGAACGAAATTTGGATCCGCGGTCACTGGCTCCTGATCGGGAATCTCTCGCCAGCGGAGGTTGCGAAACCAAACATCCTGCCCGTGGTCCTGTAGCCATAGCTTGCCGCCACGCGCATGGAGATCCGCACCACGAATCTTCAACAGTTCCACCATTTCGGCCCACTTGGGATCTGTGTAATCGAATGACAGAACTCGCTCTCCATTCACCCAGTGCTCGATGACCGTGCCTTTGCATTTGACTCGGCCGCTGTTCCATTGGCCAAAGGGCCTGGTCGCGTCTATCGAGGGCGCCATGCAGAAAAAGAGCGAGCCGGCGGCCTGCCGAGCGTTCTCACCGTATGGGCTGTGAACATTATCGAGGACTTGATACTCATATTGGGCCGGCCGGTAATAGACGCCGGAGTTGCATCCCTTGGAGACTTTCCACTCGAATCGCAGCTCGAAGTCATCTGGAACGAGCGCCTTGGTGTAAGTGAGCGACCCTCCTGGACGCACCCTGGCAAAGGCGCTCTGCCTAATTTCCCAATTCCCTTGCTGCTCCCAGCCTGCAAACGATTTGCCATCGAACAGCGACTCAAATCCTTGAGCCGCTTCTTCCGCTGAGAGTTCTCCTGAGACCTTCGACGAGGCGGTAAAGGTTTCGCGAATCCAGTCGCCACGCGTGGTTGATTCGACAGAAGCGGGCAAGCCGAGTTCTTTTGCCAAAGCAGTCCAGCGTTTCCTCAACTTTCCATCGAGTGGTTGATCAAGTTTGGCGGCGTGCCCCGGGAAAGCCTCGTAGTACTGGCTGACGATGTGCTTGCCTCGCGAACCTAGCTTCGCGGGGGCTTTTTCCACTCCATGAAAACCGCCGAGTCCGCCCCACCATTGCACGGCGGTGAAGTCGGAATGGCTCGGTGGCACGTCGTTGATGTGGATCGTGGCACCACCGTGAGACCAAATCCGCTTCTGCAATGCTTCGACATCAACCTGCTGAACTGGGATGTTCGCGTCGAGAGCCAGGTCGGCGGCGTGTCCGGCAGCTCCGCCCAGCGACATCCAGATCGGTTCCAGACGAAGGGCGCAGAAACCGACATGGCTTGCACTGCAGGCCGTGGGGACGAGTAAGTTGCGCATGTGCTTCGGTACGATGACACCGTACGGAATCTGATAGGGCGCCACAGCTTTATAAAACTCGCCCGTGTGTCGGCCGCCGATCATGGGCCCCTCGTGGTCAGTGCCGTGGCAGTTATGACTGTATTCTCCGACTGCGATCGAGTCTGGATGCAACCGAGATCGAGCGTCGGCGGTGGCGTACTCCGTGTCGGCTTCGGTGTAGACGTGCAGGCCGATCATGCGGCGGGCTTCGCGAACATAGATCTGCGGCGGAATGTGACCAGTGTCCGTGAATTCATCTCGGCATAGTCCCCACGTCGCCGCCTCCTTTCGAAATGCCTCAGGAAGCGCGGGATCGGTCTGGACGAAATGGATCAGGCCGAGCTGCCAGTCGAGGTGTTCCTGTTCAATCCGTCGTCGTGTAGCGAGATCGCCTTCCGGGAAGTCGTGGTTGCGACCAGGCAGCGAAAGGCGGACCAACCCCTTCGAAACATCATTGATGTCGTGTTTGCGATTGGGCAGGATCGGCAAGTGAGCTTTCAGTACAAACGGGCTGCCTGGGTATCCAAACGCCGAGCGGAATTTGCCTGCTTTGACTAGCGGAACCAGGGCCGCATAGCTTTCGCGATCGTAGTCTGCGGGAACTGGAATCGGGACACGGTTCTTCGGATCCTGCGTCATGCAGAGTCGAAAGTTGTACCCCTGAACTTGATCATCGGCCGTTTCGGGCGCGAGCGATTCGCCGAATTCGGACCTTGCTTCCCGTCCCACGCGGTACGGCACGCCCGCCGCAGCGAGCAGATCACCCTCATAGCTCGCGTCGATCACGAGCCTCGGTGTGATCGTAACGGAGCCGCCGCCCGCGCGAGAAGGTCAGCTCGGTAATGGATTGCTCTTCAACAGACACGTTGGCGAGATGATGTTCCGTCAGAATCCTGATCGATGGCTTTTCAGCGAGCATTTGCGTCAAGACCAGCTGATTGACCGATGGCTCGCCATGCGTCCCTCGCCAACAAGCCCGGACCTGATCTGAGTCTTTGCCATAAGTCGACTCGTAATGCTCTATGACGCGCTGACTAAATTGGAGAAAAGGTCCGTGGATCGCTTCGAAGCTATGAAAGTCCGAGTGCGAGAGACCGTGCGTCGTCATCCCGCCGATCCGGCTGGTCGGTTCGATCAATAGCACGCTGCATTCGCCTTCCGAAGCGGCCAGTGCAGCCGCAACGCCCGCCGGGGTCGCCCCGTAGATGACGACATCGGCGGAGGTCGACGCACGTTGGGTAGCCGAAGCTTCCAACGCATAAATCACCAAGGCGATCATCGAGACAACGATTGAGAAAGTCAGTTTCATGTTCCGCCTAGTCCTCTATTGAACTCTTAGTTTGGAGTACGACGGACTTCCAGTCAGTCGTGAAATGCTGGCACCGACTGACTGGAAGTTCGTCATACGTATCTCCCTCAACTCCCTAGTTACCTCGAACCTGCTTGAATGCATCAATTGTTCCTGGAGGAAGGTCGATCCTGAACCTGCTCCATAATAAATCCCTTCTGCAAATAAGGAGGCCTACCGTGGTCACTGCGAAGAATCCTCGTCGCGGGGGATCTCTCGACCGTGAGGGTCGAGGGCGGGGTGATCGGTTTGGGCGTCCAAATCCCGCTGCATGGGGGCGTCGGTAAAATGCTCGAACTGCTCGGCTTTTTCGTGGATACGCGAAGCGTCCATGTCAGCTTCGGTGACTAAATATTGCTCCCACAAACGGTGTGAACGGATCAAGCCGCGGGCATGTTGCATGCCCGCCTCGGTAAGTTCGTAGCTGTCACCTATCATCTGTATCTGGCGCCGGCGTTGGAGCCTTGAGACTGCCATGGCGACAGCTGACCGTGATGCCAATAGCTCACTCGCAATCGTTCGCGGGCTTGTCGGCGAACCCGAATCCTCCGAAGGCCGATTTTCATATTGGCGCTCGTGGTTCCGATAGAGCAAGCCGACAATATCATCGGACAAGATGCTCAGCGACAACATCTGGCGCCGGAAAAATTTCACCACCATTCCATGACGCGGCGCGAACAAGAGAGCGAACGTAAATAATACACCGACCATGACCGCCATCATGCCCGCCGTCGTCGTACTTCGAAAGCCAAACCAAGTCGGTACGATCACGGCCGCCACATGTCCGGTAGCTGCGCCGACGGCACCGATGATTGCTGAGAAAACAATCATGAGGCCGAGCCGATCAGTAAGCAGATAGGCTGTTGCTGGAGGCACGATCATCATTGCGACGACCAAAATATTGCCGACGCTCTCAAAGCTGGCCACTGCCGTCACGGCGACCAAGACCATGAGCGCGTAGTGCATGAAAGCGGAAGAAAATCCCATCGTTGTCGCGAGTGACGGATCAAACGAACTCAGCTTCAGCTCTTTGAAGAACAGCACGACGAAGAGGAGGTTGATCAATGTCACCGCTCCGAGCACGATCACGGCTCGCGGAACAGCAGCCCCAAATAGTGTGAGCGTATCTAGCGGTGTCATCTCAATCGCGCCATAGAGCACGCAGCCTGCGTCCAAGTCGACCTTGTCTGCTGCTTGCACAATCATGATCAGCCCTGCGGCGAACAGGGAGGTGAAGACGACTCCCATGGACGCTCCCTCGTCGACTTTGCCCACCCCTCGAATCCACTCGGTAAACAGCGCCGTTAGCACACCGACGATCACCGCGCCCAAAAACATGGGCCAACTGCTACGGGTATTGCTAATAAAAAAGGCGACTGCCAGTCCGGGCAGAATCGCGTGGGAGACCGCATCACCTAACATGCTCAGACGACGCAGCACCAAAAAATTACCAACCAATGATGAGGCAACCGCGCATAGCATGCCCGCCGCAATGATCCAGCCATCCAACTGCCAATTCCAAGTCATCACTGCGCCCCTTCGGTCAACGTCGCATGCGGATTCGGCGGGACGGGAATCTGAACGGGCCGCTGTTCGAGCAGCCGTTCGAGTTCGTCGATCAGCTCGGGTTCCAAAACGTGTTCGATGCGGTCGGCGTCGCGATCGACACGGCTCGGTGCGGTATCGGCATGAGTGATCAAATAGAGTTCCCACAGGCGATGTTCGCGCGTCAGCCGTGCCGCCTGGGCAACACCGGTCAAAGTCAATCCCACTTCATCATCTTGCCGGTGGACTAAACGGTCTCGCTGGGCCGCCGAAATCGTCCGCTGCAGTTGGCGGCGAGACCAACTTCGAATTCTTAGCAACTGATCCACGGACACCGAAGCGGGCATTCGTCCAGGTCGGTCCACTCGCGACCCCGGTTCGTCCAGTTCCAGCAACTCAAAGAGTCCGCGTAGCAGATGATGGCTACGAATTCTCCGGTTCACGCTCACTCGGCGCAGCCAGCGAATGGTGACGCCCCGGGCCGACCCAAAAAGCATACTGAAGGCGAACAACGAGGTCGATGCCAGTACGATCATCGCCCCGGAGGGTAGGCGTGGAAACAGCGCACTGGCCGCCCCGCCAATCACGCCACCGATCGCGCCCATCATCGCAGACAACCCGGCGACAACCCACAACCTTTCAGTCCAAAAACGGGCCGAAGCAGCAGGGATCACAAACAGCGCGACCACCAAGATCAAACCGACCGCCTGCAGGCCCACGATCGTCACGAGTATGACCAACGACATCAAAAGGAGATCTAGCATCAGGACTGGCATGCCTCGTGAGCCCGCAAAGTTCTCATCAAAGCAGAGAAGCTTGAACTCCTTATACAACAGCAGGCAACTCACAATCGCAACCAACGAAGCCAATGCGATCAGGCGAGCATCGTTCCAGTTCATGGACGCGGTCTTGCCATAGATAAAACTTTCCAGTCCTGCAGCGCGGCCAGTATCCATCTGCTGCACGATGCCCAACATCCCCATTCCGGCCCCGAAGAATACACTCAAGACAATGCCAAGGGCCGCATCCTCTTTCAATCGAGTTTTCGAACGGACGAGTAACACCACTCCGACACCGAGTATGCCTGTGAGGGTCGCACCCAATAGCAACGTAGGCAACGACTTGGAATTGTGCCCTAATCCGCTGGCAATGACGAACGCCAGACAAATCCCCGGCCAACAGGCGTGCGACAACGCGTCGGCGAGCAAGGCTCGTTTTCGCAGCAGTGTGAAGCTACCGACGAGTCCTCCAGCCGCTCCCAACACGGCGACACCGAACAACACCACGCGAGTATTGTAGTCTTCCAAGAACAACACCCGCTGCCACTGCGCCGACGATGGCCAGTCGATACTCCGATCGGTAATGGAGCGGGTGGACGATGCGGCGGAGGCGATCGCGGGAATGACAAGGATGGCAAGGAATGCCATGAACATTGTTTTGAAACGTATGGACCGTAGGGTTGGTACGGCGGCCTTCACCATTTCGGCGAGCCGGGGAGTGGATGACGCAGCGCTCACAGAGTCCGCTCCCGCCTGCGCATCGCCTCGCTGACTTCGTCGAGCAACGTTAACCGGCCACCGTAGGTTTTCTGCAAGTTTTCGGGCGTGAACACGGTCTCGATCGGACCATGAGCCACCACTCGCATGTTCAACAACACGGCGTAGTCAAAATACTCAGGTACCGATTGCAAGTCGTGATGAATCACGACAACCGACTTGCCGCGCGTCTTGAGTTCGCGCAACAATTCGACAATCGCCTTCTCCGTCGAGGCGTCAACTGCCGCGAAGGGTTCGTCCATTAAATACAGATCGGCGTCCTGGACGAGCGCGCGAGCGAGAAAGGTGCGTTGTTGCTGGCCACCAGACAACTGACTTATTTGACGGTGAGCAAGATCGGCGATGCCAACTCGCCGAAGTGCTTCCATCCCGGCTTCGCGATGTTTCTTCCGCACAGGCAGGCACCAACCGATCTTGCTATACAAACCCATCGTCACCACGTCGAGGGCATCGACGGGAAAGTCCCAGTCGACGCTTTCACGCTGGGGTACATATCCAACTCGATGACGATTCGTACGATACGATTCGCCGAACACTTTGACGCGTCCCGATGCTCGCGGCACCAAATTCATCACCGCTTTCAGGAGCGTACTCTTGCCAGCCCCGTTGGGTCCCACAACGCCGATCAGTGATCCAGCGGGCAAATCGAGGTCCACATCCCAAATCACCGGTTTGCGGTGATATGCGACCGTCAAGTCATCGACAGAGAGCGCGATCGACGTGTCGCCGTTGGAGAGAGGTAGATGTTTCGTGGATGAGCTCATTGATTGAGTTTGTCTTGGAAGCCATTTTCGGGAGCTTCGCCGCCCAAGCCGCGGGCGACAAGCGTGATATTGTGGTCCAACATACCAATGTACGTGCCCTCGTATGTTCCAGGTCTACCCATCGCGTCGCTGAACAGTTCTTGGTCACCAACCTTGACCTCGTGACCCCGCGATCTCGCACCCTCGACGAGGGAGTCAATGTTCTTACGCGGCACGCTGCTCTCGACAAACACTGCCTTCACCTTCTTATCCACGAGCAGGTCGACTAGCTCATTGATTCGCTGCAATCCGGCTTCGGATTCGGTTGAGATCCCCTGGACACCTAATACCTCCAGTCCATAAGCGCGACCGAAGTAGTTGAACGCATCGTGCGAAGTCACCAACACGCGGCTGTCCTCAGGGACGGTCGAAATCACGCGTTTGCCGTACTCGTCCAGTTTCGCCAGTTCGTCCTGCAAGGCCTGCGCACGCTCGCGGTAGCCCGCCTCCGACGGCGGGTCGACGGCCGACAATTCATCCGCGATCACAGCGACGCATTTTGACCATGCAGCCACATCCATCCAGACGTGTGGATCGTAGTGACCAGCAAAGTCGGCTGGCTCCAGCAGCGTATCTTTGTCGATTACCTCCGTGACCCCAATGACCGGCTTGCTACGAGCCATTTTGATCAGCGTGTCCGTCATCTTGCCTTCGAGCATCAGCCCAGAATAAAAGATCAAGTCGGCATTCATCATCGTTTGCACATCATCGCGGGTGACTTTGTAGACGTGAGGGTCGACACCCGCACCCATGATCTGAATGACGTCGACGCGATCGCCACCGACCGTCCGCACCAAGTCCCCTACCATTCCGACGGTCGCTGTCACGGCGATCGGTTTATCGGGGTCGACGGTCAGCGATGCCGCGCCGGTACCCGACGTCGCTGCGGGGTGATTGGAATCGCTACAGCCGCCGCCCAAACCCGCGAGCATCAACACGGGTAATAGACGGACCGTCAAAAGGAAACGCTGCATCAGACATTGAACTCCAAGAACTGAACTCCAAGAACTTCCGCACTTGCACTCGCGGGAAAGGCCGCAACACGGTTGCCCGCGTTGGACGGGGCACGGATTGGACGGGGCACGGATTGGACGGGGCACGGATTGGACGGGGCACGGATTGGACGGGGCACGGATCGACGACACTTTAACGTAGCCACTGCTACAATTTGTGTCCAGTACCACGCCGATATTTTCGGCGGGCCCAAGACCGGTCGATACTTGAACTCTATTCACCAGTCAAGCGATTGCGTTATAGTGGACGCCCATGTTTCGCTTCATCAGCGGATTCGCTACTCGTCATTTGAGCAGAATCATGACACCGTACGAAGATTCAAGCCGTCCGCTGCATTCGGCTGCGCCATCCACTCGTCGCGTACCAGCCTGGGCATGGGTGTTGATCGGTTTCTGCAGCCTCGTCACTATCTGCTGTGGCGGCCTGGTGGCTGGGTTGTTTTACATCGGCGTGTCATCGCCCGAGACATCGGTCTACATAGGGAACCAAGTTCCCGCAGCGTACCTGAGTGTGGCTCGCGAAGTGGGCGGACTGAAGGAAGGTGAAAACGTTCGCTACTTCTACTCAGACGGATTCATGGATGTTCGGGATGCGTTCTATTACGTTAGTGATCAGAAGGTCGCCGTCTACGTCAACGACGGACGCGAAGCCCCGCTGACCGAGATCCCATTTGACCACATCCGGGACGCTTCCCTGGAGCGAGACGAATCATTTTTCGAAGACAGCCAGATTGTGTTGGAACTGAAAGACGACAGCTTGGTAGCGTTTCCCGTCTCAAGTGAATTCGATCGCGACATGAGCTTCTTTGATGAAATTCAACAGCACAGACAGTCTGACTGAAACGGAACTCCCTCGAATTCAGTGTTTAGCAGCAGGCAATTCATCGTTCGCTGGTTCGAATGGGGCTCAGGTTCAACGTCTTGTAATCATGTGCGGCAGGGATTTTAATATTAATTGAACTATTGCTTTTTTTCGCACCCATTGGATTTAGTTGCTATGCCCACCAAGACCGTTGCCAAAGGCATCACTCGCTTTGACTTGGAGAATCGGCGTGGCTACATGGTGCGAATCGCGCGGGGTGGCAATCGCATTCACCAGTATTTTTCCGACTCGAAGTATGGTGGAAAACGCAAGGCATTGGCGGCGGCCAAAGCGGCCTATGCTGACCTGCTGGAGGAATTGGGGCCCGCAGAAAGTTCCACGCGGGATAAACTCACGTCGCGCAACACGACCGGTGTCGTCGGTGTGCATGTTGCCTATTCCCAAGACAATCGCTATCCAGGTTGCGAGTACTACGCGTACTGCGCTTCTTGGGTCACCGAAGACGGGAAGCGAGAAAAGGCCAGCTTCGCTTGGAATAAATATGGTCAGGACGTCGCCCTGGAGCTTGCGATTTTAGCCCGCCAAGAACAGATCACCGATCGCGATCAGGTCCTGGCGATGTACGAGCGATCAGGCGCAAGCAAACGAACCCGACGGGCTTCCAAAGCGTCTAAGCAATCGGCGAAGAAGATCGCCAGAAAGTCGCCTGGGAAGAAGTCGGGGACAAAATCTGCGAAGAAGTCGCTGAAGAAATCGCCTCGTAAGACAGCAAAAAAGTCAGCAAAACGATCAGCGAAGAAGTCCGCCCGAAAGGTGGCTAGAAAATCATTGAAGAAGACAGCCAAGAAAGCCTCAAAGAAAAAGTCAACGGCTAAAAAAGCTGCCAAAAAGAAAGCTGTCAAAAAGACGAGTGCGAAGCGTCGCTAGTTTGGCCGTGCCCCGAGTGAGAGGCGTCGGCGCTGGTCGCGGGTTTCGGTACCATTTCGTGAGCCGATGGCACTCGCTGCGGGTTTCGGATGGAAATCGCCATTGAAACATACCTGCGGCTATCACCATGGACTCACTGATGCAGAAGAGTTTGTAACTTCAAAGGAATTCAAGAGTTCCATGGCAACGCTGCTCGATACGATTTCCGAAGACGACTTGCTCTCTCAACGGCTGGCGAAGATGCCCGCCGACTCCAAGACCCTGACGCTGTCATCGACCGACCAGGGGCTCAGTTTGCAGCATCCCGACTGGTCGAACGAATCATCGATCGATCCAGATCTTCGGCAAACGGTCGATACGCCGAGAGATTTTGCGGTCCTGCGTAGCGACGAGGGATTTGTGCCGGGTCGCAAAGTGGTCTCGTGGGGGATGGCCTCGGCTGGACAATCCCCCTCGGGCCAATCCCCATCGGGCCAATCCCCCTCGGGCCAGTCCCCCTCGGACCAATCTCCCTCCAACGGAGTCGCGGCGGCAGGTGGCAGCGATGATGCCGAGTATCGGCTGATCGGAAAACTCGGTAGCGGTGGGACGGGCATTGTCTATCAGGCTCACCAGCGGGCAATTGATCGGGAAGTTGCCGTCAAGGTATTGCGACATGAGCTCGCCTGCGACCGGCAATCGCGACAACGATTTTTGGCCGAAGCCCGTGTCATCGGTTCACTCGATCATCCCAATGTGATCGCGCTCCACGATCTCTGCATCGATGGCGACGGGCATCTTTTTTACGCGATGAAACGTATCGATGGTACGAGCTGGGATCAACAGATCGGCCAGTTCAGCGTGGAGGAGAACTTGACGATCCTCCTGCGGGTCGCCGATGCGATCCGGTACGCCCATTCGCGCGGGCTGGTCCATCGGGATATCAAACCCGAAAATGTGATGCTCGGTCGCTTCGGCGAAGCTCTGGTCGCCGACTGGGGATTGGCCTTGCAGCTTGATCGCCCAGGCAAAAGCTCGTTTCCCAGTCCGGCGTCGGGCGGCAGCAGCGCGATCGGCGGCACGCCAGCCTATATGGCGCCCGAACAGGCGATGGGGCAACTCGATACGATCACTCAACTCACAGACGTCTATTTGCTCGGCGGGATTCTGTATCAGATACTGGCGGGGCACCCCCCGCACCACGGCAATAGTCTACTGCAGTGCATCCAGGCAGCGGCGCACAACGAAATTCAACCCACGCAGGTTGCCGGTGAGCTGATGGATACCGCCCTGAGAGCGATGGCGACTGACCCGGCGATGCGGTTTGCCAACGTGGAGGAGTTTATCGGCTCGATCAAGGATCATCGCACCCACGAGGAAAGCGAGCGGCTGGTCCGTCGAGCAAAGCGAAGAGTTTGGCCGGAGGACGCGGCCGCGACGAGTCAAGCCGATGCACCGGAGGCCACGTACGAACGATTTCGGATCGGTCAAGCCTTGCTGCATGAAGCGATTGAACTGTGGCCCGAGAACGCTCGTGCGACCGCCACGCTCAGCCAAATTCAACTCGAATTTGCCAGATTCGCTGCGGGACAGGGCGATCTTGATCTCTCGCTGAGGCTCTACGAAGCGGCGGGCGATGGTGATTGCGAGGCGGCCGTGCGTGTCCGCCGGGAGCGGGATCAGCGTGACCGAATACGGGAAAGCCAAGCGAAATACTCGGCTCTGTTTACGCAGTCGCCCGAAGCGGGTTTGTTGGTCCGGTGGTCCGATGGCATTGTGCTCGAAGCCAACCCGGCCTGCCTGGCAATGCTCGGGTACGAACTTGGTGATCTGGTGGGCCATTCGATTGCCAGTCTCGCGGTATGGGCATGCCCCCAGCGGCGTGAGGAATTCATCGAGACGCTTGCGGACGAAGGACGCATCGAAAACTTCGAAACCCAGTTTGTGCGCAAGTCGGAGTCGGCCGATCGGGCGATCGATGTATTGATCAGCTCCCGTACCGTCAATGTTAACGGTGTCGAGATGCTGCTTTCGACGATCCGCGACATCTCCGAACGACGCGGCGCTGAACGGAATCTGGAGGAAAGCCGGCGTCGTCTGCGAGACCTCCAACGACTGGCGGGGTTAGGTGCATGGTCCTTTGATCCGAAAACCGATTCCGTTCATTGGTCCGAAGAAACGTTCCGCGTCGTGGGACGTGATCCCACTCAAGCTGAGCCGACATACGAAGAGTTTCTCCAAAACGTGCATCCGGAAGATCGTACTCGTTTTCGCGACGTGCTTAAGCAAGCTATGCAGACGGGTGCGTCGTTTCAAATCCACTTTCGACACCGCAACGCAGATGGCGAATATCGTTCCCTGCTCACCCGGGGCCGCCCCGTTATGGACGACAATGGCCTGATCAGCGAAGTCTACGGTATCTTGATGCCGGGAAAAAGCTTCTAGTTTTTCAAACCCTTAACTAATTTCCTTCCTGAACCCTTTTCTTCTTTTTGCCTGCTTCTGATTCTACCGTGCTGCGTTACACGCAAACCGATCCAGATGTTCGGTTGATGCTACGGGTGCGCGATGACGACGCGGGCGCTTTCGAAGAATTGGTTCGTCGTTATCAAGCACGCTTGGTGCGGTTGATGCAGACACTCGCCCCGCATACCGATCTCGCTGAAGACCTCGCTCAAGAAACGTTTTTACGGGTTTACCGCGCCCGGGAGCGATATGAGCCCGGGGCTAAGTTTTCGACGTGGTTATTCACCATTGCGGGCAATGTGGCCCGCAACGCGAAACGCACCGCCTCGCGACGCCATGAGATCAGTGAGATGGACGCAACGCGATTTTCAGGAGAAAGCGATGATGCAGGACCGCTCCTGGCGACCACCGCTCTGGACGCCAGCGGATTGATGCCAGTCAGACTGGCCGAAGGCGACGAGCGAGCACGGCTGGTCCGTGCGGCAGTCGCGTCCCTGAGTGAACGCCAACGGATGGCGCTCATTCTCTCACGTTTCGAAAATATGAATTACGTCGAGATCGCGGAAACGATGGGGTTAACGACGAAGGCGGTGAAGTCACTTCTCAGCCGCGCACGTCTCGGTCTGAAAGAGACGCTTGATTCCTATATGGAGAGCGGCGTTTTGGACGACGAACTGCACATTTCCCAGTCGCTACCCACGACGTCGGGCATGCTAAAACAGTTTCAAGGCCCGGTTGGCCCCAACCAAACCAATCCCGATGAGCGTGGTAAGTCACACAGCAATTCGGAAGGCGATGACGAATGAACGATACTGAGATGGTTGACGCCGATGACGAATCCCTCGTCGCGTATCTTGACGGCGAACTGTCGCGAGAGGACCGCGACAAGATTGAAAATCGACTCGTTGCCGATGACTCTTTACGAAAGCGATTGCAGAGCTTGCAGCGAAGTTGGGATCTGCTCGACTGGCTGCCCAGCCCCGTGGTGGATGAGCGATCGGTGGAGACGACGCTGCAGTTTGTCGTTACCGATTTGGCGCAAAGCAGTTCCAGTGGCGTTTCTCACGATGTCACCAAGGCTTTGTCCGGTCTTGAGGAGATCCGAAAACCATTCGGACGATTCTCGAATCAAACAGCCATCCTGATTGCCGTCCCGTTGGTCATCGCGGGGGTCATTTTTGGGCTGGTACGCTGGAACCAGAATCGCGAGCTTCGCCGTCAAGTCGCTGATTTCCCTGTGGCGCTGGACATGGACGCCTACCGCCTCAGCGAAAACACTGACTTGGTAAATGACTTGATGGCCGCGCCGCGTTGGAGCAACGTCGTTGGCGAGTCCATCACGTCCGCCGTGGACGCGGTCGTGGACCCGCAAGCTCCCCACTCGCTTTACCGTAGTGACGATGGAGTACTGCGGACGCCTTCTCCCGATGAGCTCGCTACGCAACTGCACGAGGTTCCGGCGGAGCAACGCATGATTGCGCTGACACGCTGGGATCGTTTTGACCGATTGGACGATTCTTCAAAGGCTTCGTTGCGGAGCGCCGCATCGCGGCTTCGCGCCAGTGAAGATGCCTCCCGTCGGCTTGAAACTTTACGGCGATACGTGCGCATGCGGGAACAGCTCAGCGATCAGATGGTTGAGCAAATCGAAAACTCGTCCGGTCAAGACCGTGGTAGAGCGATTGACGATGCAATTGGTGAAATGATCACGTCGATCGGTCGCGTCACACGCCGCAATCTCAGCGAAGATGCGATCGAACGGATCGATTTCACGGTGATCCAGCTCGTGAAATCGCGGCTGTCGCACGAGAAGCCCGAAGAGGGCGAGCCCTCAGCACTCCAAGAGATTATCAATGGAATTCCAGAACGATTTCGTCACGACGACCCGCAATGGCAATACCGTGCCTTCGCCTTGGCGACCGTGGTACGCGACCCCAATCGTCATGGTCGATCACCCCGCGACGATTCACTCCAAAACGAATTCCCGCCGCTGAGTCATCGAGAACTCGAAACGATTCGTTCGATGTTACCTACCAAAGATCTCGACACGCTCCAGCAATATGTTTCCGACCCGTGGTTGCAAAGCATGATTCTGCGAGACTGGGCTCGCGAAGCGGTCAGTCGCAAGATTCGCGGTCAAGCCAAGCCGCTGTCCTTAGCCGAGCAGTATGAACGGATGGCGGCAGAGCAGCGCGAGCGGCTCGATCTCTCGCCACCTGAAGAAGCGAGGAAAATTCTGATCGATGGACTCTAAGCATTCTCTAGCGATCACAGATCTCACGGTAATACGCAATACTCTCCCGCAGTCCTTCGGCGATGCTTACGCTTGGATCGAAGCCTAGGTAGGTACGGGCTTGGATGATATCGGCCAGAGAATCTCGGACGTCACCGGCGCGAGCGGGCTCATGGATCGGTTCGATGTCACGATCGAGTAGTTCCCGCAACGTTTGCAATAGCTGCAGCAGTGTCGTCCGCTCGCCCCGAGCGATATTGAACGTGCTCCCGGCCACATCGGGTTGGGTCGCCGCCAGTAGATTGGCATCGGCGACATCACCGACATACACGAAATCGCGTGACTGGTTCCCGTCGCCATAGATAATCGGTCGCTCGCCTGAGAGAATCATCGAAACAAACCGTGGTATGACCGCGCTGTATTCACTTTGAGGATCTTGGCGAGGTCCGAAAACGTTGAAATATCGCAGCACCACCGTTTCGATGTCAAACTCGCGATTGAAAGCCGCACAGTAGCTTTCCGCCGCCAGCTTCGAGGCTGCGTATGGTGACAAGGGCGACGGTGGATCGGTCTCTCGCTTCGAAACGAACAGGGAGTCGCCATAGGCCGCGCTCGTGGAAGAGAGTACAAACCGCTTTGTACCCGCCGCGGCGGCTGCGGCGAGCAGTTCCACCGTGCTGGTGGCGCACCATCGGTGGCATAGCCCTGGCTCCCGCATACTCCTCGGCACACTCGCCATCGCGGCGAGGTGAAATACGTGATCAACGCCCTCGACGCTGCTCTTCGCAACAGCAGGGTCCGACACATCGGCCTGAATGAATTCGAGACGATCGGCGGCGTCACCTCGCTGAAAACCTTGCAGATTCGCGGCAAAGCCCGTCGATAAATTATCCACCGCGCGGACCTGGGCACCCGCGTCGAGCAATTTGCCCACGAGATGAGAACCGATAAACCCAGCGGCACCGGTAACGAGACAGCGTGTTCGGCGAAGTGTAGAAAGAGTCATAGGGAACGTCGGACCAGAGTTCTTGAATGGTTTTTGGAGGGATTGTTTCACGCCGATCGAATTCTTGGAACCGGTCCTCCATCACTTCTCGCCTCCAAGGCTTGAGCACATGCACCCAAGTCGCCGCCTTATGCTGCTTTGCCACCGCGTTTGAGTTGTTTTCTCATCCGGCGTCGTTCCGCCTTGTTCATACTCGACCAGTCGATGTCGTCATCGGAGTCGTTCTCTTCATCGCGTTCTTCGTCATCGTCTTCATCGAGGTCGGCGTCGGGTCGCCCTTTTGCGGTCGCATTCGAATCGGCGTCAGATCGATTGGACGACGTCGTTTTGCGGTCTTGTTCGTCCGCATCGTCATCATCAGCCTGAGCTCCGCGATTTCGCTTCATCATCGACCCCAAGCCAAACCGTCGTTTCTTCCGCTCTGATTCCTGCGCACCGGCTTCTTTGGCCGGGGATTCTTTCTCAACATCGTCGGCGGTGGCTGCAGCTTCGGACGTGGCTTTTGATCGACTGCGTAGGCTCGGCCACCATCGCCGTTTCGGTGTGGTCTCGATCGCGTCGTCCGATTCGTCGCTCGCATCGTCATTGTCGGAAACCCTCTCATCTCGGTCGTCGTTTGCCGTTGCCACCTTACGCTTCGCATTACCCGGAGGTGTCTTTTCGCAGCGAGATTCGGTCTCGGATCCATTCGTATTGGTCGCGGCGGCACGTGGTTTTGCAGGTGGCAATAGGCCGAACCAGCGCCGTTTCACTGTTGTCTTTTCGGCCTCGACACTCTCGCTCGCTGCAGCGGCTGGTCGGACGCGAGCTGGATTGTTCAGTTTTGCTGCAACAGTTTTGCGTGTCGGCGAAGGTTCGTACTCTCTCGAGGTGTCCGATGGTTCGCTCGAGTCGCCACGGAAGAAGGGACGTGGCGTGGCGTCTCTGAGTCGCTGCAGGAACCCCGTTGACCGCTCGATACCACGAACTTCGCGATAGAGCGAACGCAGGTAACTGACCGTGGCGGCGAACCATAAGGTTACAGCGAGTAGGGGTGCCGCCGTCACGATGGACCAACGCATATTTGTATTGACAGCGACCACATTCCACTGCGCGGCAACCGGCATGGCCACACAAAACCATCCGCCCATCAACATCATCAGGCTGGCGCGGTATCGCCACATTTCCGCAACGGTTCGAAGTGCCAAGATGGCACCGCCAACGACTAAAAACAGTCCGATCCAGTCGTGGCCGGACAGGGCAATTCGGCGACCCATCAACATTTCGATCCCCGCGCCGAACATAGCCGTCAAAGGCACCAGGGACGCGATGCTGGCGACGAGCGAGGCAGCTACGATCCATTGCCACAATCGATAGTTGCCGCGAAAGTCATCATTGCGAAATCGTCGGAGCTGATAAACCATCCAAGCGGCTCCCGCGACGATGAGATACATCACACCGATCACATATCGGCCGAGGCTCCCCGGTCGGATGATTTGAAAAACGTTAACAAATGCCGACTGGCTCTCGATGGACTGAAATCGCACTGTCGCATCGTTCATCAACACGATTGCAAGCACGATTGCAGAGACCACAGCGAGCAGTTTTGCCAATGCCGATCGGTCGACTGGAACAAGTGAGAACCATCGACCGCGCAAGCCTGCGCGGACGCGTGTACCGTACACGAGAGTGGGACGTCGGGCCTCTCGCAACGACTCGATGCGGCTGCGGGATCCGGGTGTATGATTGGCGGCAGCGATTGCCGAGGCGGACGTCATCAGGACGCGGCGACGTCGATCGCCCTGACGACGAAATTGACTCATGGCAGCTGACAAGGGGGCTGGCGGATCGGCGTGGGGCACAACTGCGTTGCGCGTGACGCTTCGACGCTAGCAAATTTTTATCCGCTGCGACAAGTGAAAACTACTCGCCGTTCCACCACCAACGTGCCGAATCGTCAGACTTTCGCACGCTTGCGAGGCTTTGAAGATCAGCCTGTTCCACTTGGTTTTCGACGACGGCGAACGCGTTGATATTCACACCGCCCGAAGCTGTCACGGTCCAGCCCGCCATGCCGTGTACGAAGCTGCACTGCGGTTCGAGCGAACGCGGCAGGTCAAATCGCGGCATTTCGATCTGTGAATCCTTGCCACGGAGTACATTCAAGTCGATACCGCTGCGCTGATCGAGCTGCTCTTGGGTGATGAGTGTGGCGACAACTGCAAAATCCATGGCGTTGCGAAGATCACGGAAGATGGGACGTTCCTTGGACAGGGCGTCGTAATTGTCAGTCATCGTGTTGGCCCATTTCTCCGCCATGGGATCCTTCCGCCCGTTCGACGTCACGCTGCCGTCTTTGGCGACGATATCTTCTTCTGTAAGCGTCTTGACGCCCTGGCCGCTGATTTTCCAGACCTGACCTTCCACGTCGTGTGCAAGTGCGTCGTAGTTGCACGCCATCCACCAACGCGGGTTCTGTGCCGCTGACTGCTTTTTGTTCCGCGCGATTGCCAAATAGCTCGGCAATCCTCTCAGGGGAGTCGGTGTGAGCGCCATCGCGAGTCGTTTCATTTCGAAATCAGCCGCCACGAGCGTGCGAGCGAATCGGCTATCCGTGGGCACTCCCGACAGTTTGATGGTTTGGGGGCCGAACGCTTCTCGCATCCCCGCCTCGAGGAACGCCGGATTCTGGCCCGGCTGAAGCACGACATTCTTGAGAAATCCCTGCAACCGTTGACGGCCTTCCGGAGTGGGTTCGATAGAACACCGAATTCCGCCATCGCGACGGGCTTCCTCTACACTGCGAAACGCCGTGACTAAATCGTCCAGACGCAATACCGACCCCCGAGATTGTTTGCCGACCACCGTCCCATCGGCCTGAACTTCCCAGGGTTCAGCCGGACCGACCAACAGGATATCTTGGTTCTCTTCATCGACGACCACGTATTCGATTCGCTGAAGTCCTGCCAAGAAAGCGGTTTCATCATCCAACTTGCCACCTGTCTCGTGCATCGCCCGCAGTGCGTTTTGCAGACGGGCTAGCGAGACGACGCGAGATTCGGTGGGTTTCGCCAGGTTACCGCCCGGCTGGTGGATGGCTGCCCGGATTTTTTCCGCCATCTCCTTTTGCTCGGCTAAGGTGGCCGCCCGTACATTGCCTTCGGGATCGATCATGACCCCCCCAACGGCCTGGCGAGCACCGCCAAAACCAATCCCCGCATGGACCGCAGTCACGCAGGTCAGCAGCGTGGTGAGGCAGATCAAAGCGGCCAACAACCCACACTTTCGAAACGGGATTCTGTCACAGCGCAAAGGGGCGAACGGGCGTTGGATGAGTGAACGCATCGAGACAGATTCCTGCTCAGGTGAAAAGTTTCGTAACATGACGACAAGTGTCTAGAATACTTGTGGTATTTTCCAGTGACAAGCAAGACCTATCAATCTGCCGCAGTTTCTTCAACAATGGATGCCTACCTGGTACTCCATCGCGGTGCCCGCTGGACGGACGTGTACCGATTATCCGGGTCGGAAGACGCGTTCCTGGGCCGATCATCGCTGAACCAAATTGTTCTCCGGAGCGGACGGGCCAGCCGCCGACATGCGCGGGTGACTCGCGGCCCTGAGGGCTGGAGTGTGGAAGATCTCGCCAGCCGCAACGGCGTTTTCGTCAATGATTCGCGAGTGAAGGCGTACCAACTCGTGCGGCTCGTCGAAGGCGACCGGCTCCAGGTAGCGGGCTTTGAGATGCGTTTCACGTACGACTTGGCGCACTGCGCCGGTCCGGCGTCGGAGCCACTCGCAGCGGCCCGATCCATGCTGGAACTCGATGACGGAGCCACCGAAGATGCCATGTTGGTGGGTGATGAAGGCGGCATCGAACTGGAGTCCCCGTGGCTGGATATTATTTCCCAGTCACCCGCTCAGATGCTTCAGTCGAGTGACGCCGACCCTCGTCGGACGGAAAATGGGGACGCGGCCAACCTGTCGCTGTTACAAATGGCGTTCGCGATGGGGCGAATCGACAGCCCCGAGGGCGATTTTGAACCCGCTGCCAAACTGCTCCTGCAGACTCTCGCCAGCCAATTACCGGCAGCGGAGATTGCCCTTTATTTTTTGGACGAGGGCCATGATCTGCCGCTTCCGCGACACGTGGTCCAACGGCCTGGGCACCGCTACCGACGCCCCCCCGAAAACTTGGTCCGGCAGATTCTGACACCGGGAGCAGCCGCGTTGCTGGCCCGAAACGTCTTGGGCGACCGCCATTTGGCCACCGAGGACACGCATGGCGAAATTGACGTGGAGTCACTCGTTTTGGCACCGCTGAGCGGCCCCCTCTCGAGCGGGTCCAGCCCGAGCGGGGCTAAACCGACTGGGCACCATCCAGGTGGACTCGTCCACGTCACCACCGGCGCAGGTGACGTTTCCTTGTGTGAGCGGGATCTCGCCATGATCGTGACTGCCTGCGAAATTTTCTGCGAAGCGAGTCGGTCACTGCATCACCGCCACCAGCTCGAACAAAACCTGCACCAATCCAAACAGACAATCGGCCGGCTGAGAAAGCAGCTCGCCGGACGGGTCGAAATTTTGGGTCGGAGTGAGGCGATCGCCAACGTGCAGGTCCAAATCGCCCAGGTCGCACGCACCGATGCGGCCGTGTTGCTGCGCGGTGAATCAGGTTCAGGCAAGGAGCTTGTCGCCTCGGCGATCCATTTCGCCAGCCAGCGAGCTACGGGACCACTGGTGTGTTTGAACTGCGCTGCGCTGTCGAAGGATCTCCTTGAGAGCGAGCTGTTTGGTCATGAGAAAGGAGCATTCACCGGTGCTACCGATTTAAAGAAGGGCAAATTCGAAGCCGCCTCCAGTGGCACTCTGATGCTCGACGAAATCGGCGAAATGAATCTCGACTTGCAAGCGAAGCTTTTACGCGTCCTCGAAGGACACCCCTTCGAGCGTGTTGGTGGACAAACTCCCATTCGCGTCGATGTCCGCGTGATCGCCGCGACCCATCGTGACTTGCAAGATATGGTGCGGCGGGGTGAGTTTCGCCAAGACCTCTTTTACCGGCTGCACGTGATCGAGATTGTCGTGCCACCGCTTCGCCGGCGTGGCAGAGATGTCGTGCTGCTGGCCGAGCATTTTGTCGCCTCATTCGTCCAGTCGATGGGACGAGCACCGATGTCGCTGGCGGCGACCGCCAAGCAAAAACTACTCGGCTATTCGTGGCCGGGAAACGTTCGCGAACTGAGAAACGTGATTGAACGAGCCGTTGTCATGGCACCGCTGGATACTCGCGGACCGTATGAGATCGGCCCAGACAATTTGATGTTGGCACCCGCGGTGAGTGGCGGCGATGCCACCCCGCCACCCACGCAGGGGAATCCAACTCCGCCGCCGATCTCGCTCGCAGAACTGGAACAGCAGCACATTGAGCAAACGCTGCAGAGCACTGGCGGCAACAAAAGTAAAGCCGCCAGTATTCTGGGCATCGAGCGGAGCACGCTCGATCGAAAACTAAAACGATATGCTAAAAACTAGTTCAGCATTTTGTTGACCTGCTTCATGACCGCCGCGACATCGACCTTGTCAGCAGCAAAATCATGACGGGAGACGACTTTCGACTGACTCACGAGTACCACCGTGACATCGGTCTGGGAATCCAGCTTGTAGCTGGCAGGTCCGTTTTCGGAATCCTTGGCTACCACGATCGGCACATTTTTATCCCCAATTTTGCTCGCCATGGCCTGTGCGTCGGTCGTCAGTTCTTTGGGGTCCTTACCGATCAACGTGACGAGACCCTTCAAGTCGTCGCTGGAGTGTTTTGCCACCGCCGCGTCAATCCGCTTGACCAACTTCGGCACCGAACCCTCTGTCGACCGGGTAAATACCATCACCATCGGGCGTTGGCCGTACTTGCAGCGGTAGCAGAGTGTCTCGCCAACTTTCACATCGTCGTCTTTGGCACCACTCACCTTCGTAACCAAAAACGCGCCGACACCGTCACCGGCACAAAGACCCTTCTCGCTAGAATCTTTTCCTGCAGTCGGCGATTCTTTGGCAGAAACGATCGGGGCACTTAGCATGCATAGGGCAGCGAGAGAGAATACAAATCGAGTCATAGGGGGCTTCTCCATAAAGCAGGTCGAAAGGGCGCGAGCGGATCGTGAACCAGCAAAGTAGCGGGGTCACGCGGATAGAACCGGCTCTGAGGTTAACAGCGATAATGCCCATTTGTGACCCGCATCCGCCAAGGTAACGGAAAAATATCTGCACCAAATGTCCAGCCCAGCACGGAGGGAGTTAGCGAATGTTGTGCCAAGGACAGGGGGCCCCTTGCAGCGATCCTGCCGGTCGCCGCTCTCCCCAAGAAGGACGGGAGGGAGAGGGAGAGACTGCATCAAACGACAAGCGTGTCCCACTAGCGTGAAAATCAAGCCCTTTTACCGCTGTCAAGGCGAAAAAACTGGTTGCATCCTCGGTTGGGGTTGGGATATAATCGAGCGTGACCCCCAGTGACAGTACAAGGGTGGATGGCATTTTAAAAGCATCCCGCGTCTGTCCCTCTTCTCTCCCTCCCAGCACCGGACCCACGCCAGATGAAAAATAACCGTCCCGGATTCACGCTCGTCGAGCTGTTGGTGGTCATTACGATCATCGGCATCCTGATGGGCCTGCTCATCCCCGCTGTCAACGCCGCCCGCGAAGCGGCCCGACGGAACCAATGCGCCACTCAGCTCAAGAACTTGGCGTTGGCCGCGATGCAACACGAGCAAACGAAAGGCGAATTGCCCGGTTACCTGCAAAGCTACGGCAACTTCGGTGGCGGAGTCGACCCTTCCGATCCATCGGGCACGATTAACAAGCACGTCAAGCTCGGGACTTGGGTTCCGGCACTGATGCCCTGGCTCGATGCTCAACCGATCTATGAAGTATGGACCGAGGATCGCTATCCCATCATCGATACCAGTGGAGAGTTCAACAAAAATGGTTCGCCTAACATGGCGATCATGCAGTGTCCAAGTAATCCCAATGACGAAGCGGATTTGGCACGAAATAGTTATATCTCGAATAACGGTATGGTCCCGTATGCAGGGGGCAGCACCGGTGGCCAGACTGGGACAAATGTTGTAAATTTTGATCAGTCGATGGACAGGGCAAACGGGGTGTTCAACAACAAATACGCGGGTAACTCTGCGTCGAGCGCCGCGACTGGTCCAAAAGTACGACTTGATGACATGAAAGACGGGCAGGGGAACACGATGCTATTCAGCGAGAACGTGCAATCGCTCCCTTGGAATGCACTGGGTTTGCAGAATGCATCTGTGCTCAATAACACCTCCGAGGCCAGCCCCGCCGGATATCCGCCGAACTCGCGTTATGTTCAAGGAATGGTCTGGCATTATGAAGATGACAAGTACAATGATTCCAACCTCACCTCTCTTTGGAGTCACGGAGTACCGCCTCAGGTGAAGCCAAAGCATAAGATTAATGGGCGAGGGCCGCTCGCCAGCGAAGCCATCTTCGTTGAAAAAATGTCGGCACCTGTAGGGACGACGACCCCCGCCGACCTGGCACGACCATCTTCCGCACACGTCGATGGCGTCAATGCAGGCATGGCTGATGGTGGAACTCGTTACATCACAAGTTCGATCGAATATCGCGTCTACCAAGCCCTGCTGACGCCACGTGGCAAGTCCAGCGACGTGCCTTGGCAAGAATATGTGATCGATGAAGACGCTTTCTAACTCGCCTGAAACGGCGTTGCGAAACCAACTTTTCTAATCAGCCCAGCAAATAGGCAGTGCGTTCAAACGCACTGCCTGTTTTCGTTGATGGGCAGTGTATTGGACTCTTCAGTGACCCGCCGATCGTACATGATCCGCGCATATCCATTGGGGGCCTGCAGAGTCACGACCACGCATCGAAGGAGAAACCCTGGACGCTAAGAACATCGGAGTTGTTGCCCCTAATCAAGTGCGCAGGTTTGCTTCGCTTCAAGTGGCGTTGGTATCTGAGAGACAGATCGATAGCCACAACAGTGGCGGCAGCCCCCTGCCGTGGGCCGTGGCCCACGGTGGAGACATTTCAACAACTATCCAGCCACGAAGTGGCGACAGCAATCCAGCCTGAGTGGTTGGCTGTCGCCCCTCTCGGGGCTTTGTGGTTCGTTGCCCTCACTGCAACCGGGCGTTGCCACGCCCGGCAAAGTGCTATCGTCCCCTTGGGACTCGGACTGTACTGTGCGGAACAAAAACGTGCCACCGATACAAGATGTCGGACACCCTCGCTTGCTCGCGACGGGCGGAGCCGGCGGTCGACGGTGGTCAGTGGGCGTGCGTGTGGGGGTCGTGGTCGTGGTGGCTTTGATTGACATGCACGTGGAGATGCGGATGATTCTCGAACAGCCACGTCCAACCCGCATCGGTAACGGCTGAACCGTCGAGGTATAGCGATTCTAAATTCGGTAACGTCGCGAGGATACGCAGTCCTTCGTCACTCACCGGCACGTCGATCAGATGCAAGCCTCGCAACGATTCTAGCTTCGCGATCGAGCCGCAGCACTCATCGCCAAGATGAGGTGAGCCAAGCCGCAATTGTTTCAGTTCCGTGAGTGCTTGCAGCGATTCGATGCCGGTGCTGCTTATTTCAGACTGCGGCAGGTTGAGCAGCCAAAGGCTGTTGCATTTCGCAAGCTCGGCGACGCCCGCATCGGTGATCGGTGATTGGCGCAGTCGCAACTGCTCTAAGCTAGGTAACTGGGCAATCGCCGCAATGCCCTTGTCCGTTACGACGCCGTGATCGAGGATGACGGTATCGAGCTTGACAAGCGATTTCACTGGCAATTCGAGAAGCTCGCGATCCGTCATTGCGGTTTCGGTTAGCTTCAATTGCGTGGACTCACCCGCGATGATGCTGGCGACTTGCTCGCTCAGAGTGGGGTCCACGCTCATTGGTTTGCTGGCGGGGTCTGTCGAACCGATCCCGTGAGCAGATGGGCGAAGTAGCATCCACGCGACGGTCGCGCTAACCACGAATAATGCAGTCACCGCAGCGGCAATCCACTTGCCGTCACAACAGGCGAGCTGGCAACAGCGTCGCTGCTGTGGATCATCTTGCGGCGATTCGTGCGACATCTCAAATAGCTTTATAAGTGAAAGTGTGTCTGTATTAGAGCCTATCCGAAAAGGGGTCTGACCCTTGGGGAGGGAGAGCGTCAGACCCCTTTTCGGATAGGCTCCTACCGGACTCGTTTTAACGTCTCCCCAGTACGTGCGCCGAGCGGTAGGATGTAGCGAAAACTCGATCCTCAGGTTATGTCATGTCCACTGCGTCCGAACCCAACGTTACCGATACCGAGTTCTTTGCCGATGACGCACCACTGCGAATTGGCAAACATGTCCTTGATAGCCGATTGATCGTAGGTACCGGTCGCTACGATTCGATGGATCAGATGCGAGATTCCTTGGTCGCTTCGGGGACACAGTGCGTGACAGTCGCGGTGCGCCGCGAGCGTCTGTATGACAAGACGGGCCAGAACATACTCGATTTTTTAGACCCTGCTCGTTTTACGCTGCTCCCCAACACGGCCGGCTGCTACTCAGCGACCGATGCGGTGCGGGCGGCACGGCTCGGCCGTGAGATCCTGAAAACGCTCGAGAATCCCGGTCAGGATTGGGTCAAACTCGAGGTCCTCGGCGATTCCAAGACATTACTGCCTGATCCGAGCGAAACGGTGATTGCGTGCGAGAAACTCGTTGCAGATGGATTCTCGGTACTCTGCTACACGAGCGACTGCCCCGTCACTGCAGTGCGACTGAAGAATGTAGGTGCGGCCAGCGTGATGCCAGCAGGAAGTCCGATCGGCAGCGGCCAGGGGATTTTAAACCCAGGCAACTTGCAGATCATTCTGGAGTACCTGAAGCAAGACGACCCCGATTATCCCGTTATCATTGATGCCGGTGTTGGTACGGCGAGCGATGTTGCGGTGGCGATGGAAATCGGTGCCGATGGCGTGTTACTCAACACAGCAATCGCTCACGCCCGCGATCCTGTGCGAATGGCGGTGGCGATGAAGCATGGGGTGATTGCTGGTCGTCATGCAGCTCTGGCTGGACGGATTCCACGTCGGCTGTACGGAACCGCAAGCAGCCCCAGCGAAGGCGTCATTAGTACCCGCCCCTACGGAAGCAAGCAGGACGGAACCGCTGTTTAAGAACCATCCGAAAAGGGGTCTGACCCTTTGCAGGCGAGTCGTTTTTCCTACTTGTTAGCGGCCTTGCCGAGAGGGTCAGCCCCCTTTTCGGATAGGCTCTAAGTATTGTCGACCGACGGCTCCGCCCGTCGGGAGAAAATAGCACATTTTAGCTCAGACGGGTGGAGCCGTCTGGCTACAAGGGCGCTGCATCTCGCTTTATTTCTTTGACCACCCGCACTGCGTGGCCTTCGGGGCGGATACCCTCGCCGTACATGACCGCGTACACCTGAGTCGCCTCGGCGCCCAACAATACGATCATGGCCGTGTAGTACACCCATACCAACAGCACCGCCAGCGACGCTGCTGCCGCACCGAGCTGCGCCCCTGGTGAACTATATGAGAAATACATGTGCAGACCGTAACGTCCTACTAAGAACAGCGCTGTCGTGATCAGGGCGCCTACCATCGCGTCGCGCCAGTCCACGGTGGCGTCCGGCATGAATTTGAAAATGGATGCGAAGATGACGACGATCACCAGGGCTTGTACAAGCATATTGATTCCCGATGCGAATGCTTCGGAAAGCCCGATCATGCTGCCGACTTTATCGCCGAGTGCCGCAAGTACCGAAGTAACGATTAACGAAACGAGCATGAGGAAACCCAGTCCCAGAATCATTCCCAAAGAGAGCAGTCGCTTGCCCAGGAGATTTTTCCAGCCTGCTCGCTCGGGATCGGCTTGAACCTCCCAGACCTGGTTCAGCGACGCTTGTAAAGCCGCGACGACTCCGGTGGCTCCAATGAGGATGCCCGCGAAACTCAGGAGCGTCTTCCACCACTTGCCGCTCGACTTTCGATCGTTTTCCATGATGGTGGCAATTTGCTCAGTGGCCGCTTCGTTACCGAGCATCTCGGCAGCTTTCCCAGTCAAAACGTTGCGCGCCTTTTCTTCGGCGGCGTCGCTGTCGTACATGACTGACATGCCGAGGGTGAGGATCGTCAACAGCAAGTACAGAAGAGGCGGCAGGGCGAAGGCCGTGTAATACGCCAATGCCGCCGCGAGCGTGGTGCAGTTATTGTTGGAAAATTCGGCGAAGGTCTGTTTGAAAAACTGCATGGATCCTGCATGTTCGTGAAGTCCCGTGGGGATAACTGGATGCGAAAATCAAGCAATTCATGCGCCAAACGCGAAAGGTTGCCATTTTTCTTTACATCGTGAAGTCGATTCGTTAGATTGGTTAGGTCGCTCGTATTCTTGTGAGTCGACGGCTCAGTTGTTAACCATTCAAAGCGACCATGTCTGAACTCAACGAAACGCCCGCAGAACCCATTGAACCTGAATTCACCAAGGAAGAGCTACGTTTAGCGATGAAAGCATTTCGCAAGCGCCTCAAGCTAACGCGGTTGGATGACGAATCCCGCCTCGGTTACGGTCCCATGTCTTCAGGGAGCACCTCAGGAGTGGCGGCGATTCGTCCCCCCGACCAATACCCCGCCGCATTATGGCGTCGACTTGCCGAACAGGGGAAATTGAGGCGCGATGGCGGCGGTTTGTATTCTCTAGTGGACTGAGCATCGGATCAGGTGTCCTGGAGTTCGTGATTGAGGATTTCCAGGAGCGTTTGTAGGAAGACGACCACCATCGGACCGACGAGAATCCCGATCGGTCCGAAAACCGAGACACCCCCGATCACACTGAGCAGCGCAAAGAGCGGGTGCAGTTGGCTGCGACCTTGCAATACGTACACCTTAATCACGTTGTCGATGGATGAAACAACCGCTGCGCCCCAGAGCGCCAGTAACCCGGCCGCGACCCAGCGTTGATCGACGAGACCGAGCCACAGCGCACACGGCACCCAGACCGACGCAGCACCGAGAAACGGAACCAACGCCATCAAACTGGTCAAGAACAGCAGCAGAATAATCTGGTCGAATCCGCACAGCCAAAATCCGAAGGTTGCCAAAACACCTTGGGCGACCGCGCTGGCGACACTCGCCAGCACCACAGCGCGACTGGTCCGGTCGAACTGCTCCAAGAGTTGCTTCTCGTATAGATCATCGAGCGGAGAAAGCCGCATGATTGTTTTTGTCATGGCGTGCCCATCGATTAAGAAGAAATAGACGGCGACGATCAAGATCACCATTCCGAATACGATCTTGGCAAGCATACTGCCTGTGGCACTGGTTAATCTCACGAATCGAGGTTGCAGTGACTCTCTGGCGCTGCGAATCAGCCGAGCGAAGTCAGCCTCGTCTGGGTTCGCCAGTAACTTCAATTGGCTCAACATCGCGCCGCCAAGTTTGAGGTGCATCCAGGCACGGATCGAGGCGGCGGTGAGCACTGCTTCTTGCTCAAACTGCTTCGAAATGTCCAGTCGCAACAGCGGATTGGACTGATGCAGCGCATCGGCCTCACTTTCCTGCTTGGCGGTCGCGCGAAGGGTGGCAGCGAAGTGATTGATATTGCCGACCGCCTGGTTCGCTGCCTCCTCCGCCGTTTCAGGTCCCGCCACATTGGCCTGCAGATAGGCGACAATCGCCGCGGCTTTGTCCAGCTCTTCGGCTTTTTCAGCCAATTCGTTTCGATGGCTCGTAGCGGTTTCCAACGCGGCGTTGAATTTCGGAACCCCTCCCACGCCCATCGCGTCGGTGATCCGGTCGAGAGTACGGAAGTACTCAGCGTGAGGAAGGTTGAGACCGATTTGGTCACGGACTCGGTCCATGGCCACAGTCGCATTGCCGTTCATCCGCGATAGTAAAACAGTGAACTGTGTCGTCGCGATCGAAACGAGCATCGCGAGCGGCAATAGGACAATCAACAGCACAAGAGACGTGGTCAGTCCAGCGGATAGTCGTCTTCGATGGTTCGTATTGTGGAGCAACCACATGTAGACGGGTCGAAAAATGACCACCAGGAGCGCTGCCATAAACAGGGGTACGAAGAAGCCAGCCATGACCTGATAAAACAATACTCCAATGGCCAAGATGCCAATCACCAGCATGACGACAGACATGATCCGCGAGAGTGACGGTAGCCGTGGAAAAAGGACCGGTTTGCCAACGAAACCGCTCGCAGCGAGTTTCTCTGCAGACGGGCGTTTGACGACCTCGGCGTCGTCCGCCGGATGAATCTCGTCCTCGGGCTGAGTAGCTCGATGGGAAGTGGTGGGTGCTTTACCCAATGACTCATTTTGTTTGGAAGTCGCGTCAACAGGACCGTTCGGTTCACTCGGCGCGATTTCACCGGCGCCGGTTTCACGAGGGTTCGTTTCACGCATCGCTGGTTTTTTTCCTCGGTCACTTCGCTTGTTCATGGATCCCTCGGGATGCGTTTACTGGGTTTTTTTTCAGTGTTTTCTTTTTAATCGTAAAATTCGCCGGAATCGTCAAAGTCTACCAGGGCTCCTAGTCGATAGCATTCTCGGACAGAGATCTCATGTCGCTCGGTGGAGCGTACGGCCTGAGATTTTTGTAGGGGGGCTTTCCAATTCAACGGTTTACGGGAATGCATGACACGACCGCTTTGTGGCGGTCGCGAATCATGGATTTGTCGGTGACCGCCGATCCAGGGAAGTCCAGGGCATGAATCGCTCGCTGCTATACCGCTACACTGCTTACCTGCAACTCGGGCTCTCGCTCCTGATTGCCTGCGGTTGTGCACCCACTCAGCCGTTCTTTCTCAACGAATCGCCCGACCTGAAGTACTATCTTCAGGCCGCGACGCAGATTGAATATCCCGATGTGGATGTTGAGAGTCTACCCGACACGATGCAAACGCTGCCGCCCCTGACGATCGGCAACCACGATTATCAGTTCTGGAACCTGCCGCTCGAAGAAGCCGTCTCGATTGCGCTGGCGAATGCCAAGTTTTTCGTGACGACCAGCGGGATCCTGGAAAACCGTCAAAATGTTTCTGACCAATTCATCAGTGGCACCGCAGATCAATTCGGCAGCGTGTACGATGTCGCGATCACGCAGTCCACCACTCAGTCGGTTCCGTTAACCGTCGACGGTAATGGCAATCGAGTTCTGCCACGAGGCGTGCTACGAGCCAACCAAATCGGCGGTGTGGAGGATGCACTCGCTGAGTTCGATGCTCAAGCAAGCGGATTCTTGAATTATGGCAATACGGACCGACCGCGGAACTCCGGCAACAGCATCGTCTCGCGGGCCGACTTCACGTCCACCGACGCCACTGCACAGGGCGCGATCAGCAAACGCATGGCCACCGGTGGGGTCGCGACCTTGCGGAACCAAGTCGTCTATGGACGCAACAACCTTCCTCTCGGACCGATCAGCTCCGCATCGCGCCAAGTCGCCAGCGACTGGACGGCCACGATGGAAGCTCAAGTGCAACAGCCGTTGATGCGAAATCGTGGAACGTTGATCAATCGCATTCCCGTTGTACTCGCAAGCTTGAATGAAGACGTCTCCATCGCCCAGTACGAAGTTCAGGTACGCAACCTCGTCCGAGATGTGGAAGTCGCCTACTGGGACCTGTACGTTGCCTACCGCAACGTTTCGACATCCATCATCGCTCGCAACAGTGCGATCGCGACGGCACACTACCTCCAATCGCACATGGGACAAGGGGCGGCGACTCGGCAAGAACTCGCCCAAGCCATCGAGCAATACTACCAGTTCCGAGGTCTGCTCGAATCCTCCATCGGTGGATCGAACTTGCCCGGTGCGGATCGTCAGGGCGTCTATGGTGCCGAACGCCACCTCCGTGAATTGCTCGGCATCTCGCCGACCGATGGGCGCTTGATTCGTCCGATCGACGAACCCACCGTGGCCCGAGTCGAATACGACTGGAACGAATCCGTTGCCCAAGCTCTGTACCTTTCACCCGAACTGCGGCAAACGAAGGTTCGGATCAAACAACAGGAACTCGAACTGATCTCGGCAAAAAATCAAATCCTGCCTGATGTTAATCTATCTTTGCTGTACCGGTGGGTAGGCGTGGGTGACACACTCGGCCCGCCGTCGGGATCGGATGCCGACTTTCCCGCCGCCGGCAGCAGTGCCTTGGCCAGCCTGACGGGTGGCAACTACCAAGAGGGTGCCGTGCGTCTGGAGATCACTCCTCCGGCCATCGGTGCTCGGCGAGAATTGACCCGGATCCGCGGTGCCAAACTGCGTTTGGTTCGTGAAAAATCAAACCTGCAGGAAAAGGAGCGGTTGCTCGTCAGCCGGCTGTCCGATGCCGAAGCGAAAGCCGCAACGCATTACCAATTGATCCAAACAAACGCTCAACGTTGGCAAGCTGCTGAACAGGAAGTGGAATCACGTCTTGACGAATTTAAGAACAAGAGCGGAAACGAAACGCGTAGCTCCGTCAATGTGGTTCTGCAAAGTCAGCAACGACGGGCGCAAGCTCAGATTGAGTACTACCGTGCGTTGGCGGAATACAACAAATCCCTCAACTACGTCGATTACCTCAAGGGTACGCTGCTGGCAAACAATAATATCACGTTGCGAGAAGGGGCTTGGAACAAGAAAGCCTATTGGGATGCCCTCGAACGTGCTCGCGAACGCAGTGCCGGACATGAACTCGTCTACGGTGTGAGCCGACCGGGCGTCGTCAGGACCGGACCGCTCATGGATGCTGAGGCGGCATCGCAAATCATCGGCAGCGGCACCCTGACCCCAGGTCAGACACTGCCACCCGATGCGATGATGCTCAACGGGCCCGATGCCAACGATCCTTTGGGAATTAACTTGAATCCTTACCGTAACTCGATCGAAGTAAATGATCTGCCATTGTCGGAACTGGGCGATACACCTGCTGAGCTGCTCGCACCGCAGCCCAACGCTGTGCCCACTCCGGCACCATCGCTGAACAGAGCTTTACCGAGTCCATCGTCGGCTCAGCCGAGCGTGCTGGACACGACTTCGTCGGCACCAGCGGCGGGAGCCTGGCAATCGGCACGCCACGTCGATGCGGGCGAAGCGAATGGCCACGTTGTCCACGCCTCCTTTCAGCGTCCGGCGGCTAGCGAATACCCACCGCAACCCGTGCGAAAGATGGCGATTACTCGCTAAGACCGATTTGCTCGCCAGCAAATCTCCCAAATACAATTGATTTTCCGTGTAGGGGCGGAGGCTTGAGTGGTTGTCGCCGGGTACGCGCCTGGATTGACGATAACCCTCCCACGACTAGCTCGATCGGTCCGCTTCGGCAGACCCTTCGGGCTTTTCGTCGTTGGCTGACGGCGGCCTTGCCGAAATGTCGCTCAGCTCTCCGAGCTGTTAGCGTAAACCGCCACGCATGTACGCTTTCAGCTCGGAGAGCTGAGCGACAATCGCCGCAAATTAAAACCAAACCTGGCGATAACTGTTGTAGGACAGGCTACAAACTGTGACGCTGCAATTCTTCGAGGCTCGCGTACTCAAGGGCCGAGATGTGAGTCGCTTCTAAATGCACCCGAGGCGCTTTGCCCGCCTCCAACGCTTCCTTCCATCTCGCGGCGCACAAGCACCAACTGTCACCGGGTTGCAATCCGGGGAACTCGTACACTGGCATCGGTGTACTCAGATCGTTGCCGCGAGATTTGCTGTACGCCAAGAACTCTGCGGTCACCTGGACGCATACCACGTGCAGCCCCACGTCTTGGCCACCGGTATTGCAACATCCATCGCGGTAAAAACCGGTCATCGGATCGGTGCTGCACACTTCCAGGTCGGTACCGAGAACGTTCTTGGCACCGGAGTGATTACGGGTCATGGTGGGTCAGCGTGTCGTTCGGGTGTGGAAATACGAAGTAAGTAAAAGCGTCTAGGAGAGGCCGGAGGCCGATCGATTCCCTGCCGGTGGCCTCCGCCACCGAAATGCAGTGAACGTTGCTTGGTGAACGTTGCTTGGCGGTTGTCGCTCGGCGACTTTCATTATCAGGCGACCGGCACCCACTTACCATCATCAATATCGCTGCGACGCAGTGCATCAAGGACACGCTGCGTTTTCAAGGCGATTTCACTGGCACGTGCGTTCGGCGTTCCGTTGAGTATACTCTCCGCAAAGTCTCGCATCATTTGCACTTCCTGCGAGTCGGCCTCACCGGAGGCATGTTCCCAAACCGCGTGCTGGGTCGTGTGCCGGCCAAAGTTCCAGCGGCAATTATCGATCTGCAAATCATGCGTGTGGCATTGCCATTTGGATTCTGCATCCATGAAAGGCAAAACAAAATCGTCCATCGTCAGATAACCACGGTCTCCAGTGAGGATCGCCGTCTGCTGATTGACGCAGCGGAACGAGCAAAAGAAACCTGCCGTCAGTTCATCGTCAAACTTGAGTTCCGCTTGAAACTCCGACGGTACACTGCCGCCATCGTATTTTGAGATAGCGCGGCCTGACACGGAGATGGGCAGGCGGTCGTCTGCCGCCCACAAGCTCAGGCGGATGCAGTACCACCCCAAGTCGCCGAGACAGCCATGCGGTTCAAGGTCGGCGTTGGCCCGAATGTTTCCCTCTTCAAACGAATCATCGGCACAAAATGAAAAATGACTCTGGATCCGACGCAATTTGCCGAACCGCTGAGAATCCGCCAGTGAATGTTTCATCCCCGGCAGTCTCGCTGAATGATCGAACATCACGCCGTCCATGAACCCAACTCCAGCCACGAAACAGGCGTCGATCATTTCCGCCGCATCGTCGGCATGCACGGCGATCGGTTTTTCGCAGAGGACGTGTTTGCCCGCCTTGGCCGCGGCGATTACCCATTGTTTGCGAATTGTTGTGGGCAGGGCGATGTAGACCGCGTCGATGTCGTCGCGATCGAGTAACGCTTGATAATCACCGATTGCTTCGGGACGGGTCAGCGTCGCCTCACCATCGCTACCGATGATCACGGGTGGTGCTTCGATCGAGCAGTCATGGATGAACGCCTCGGCGCGAGCGACGTCGCGGCTGGCGACAGCGGCAACGACGCCGTTGCCGCTCATCCGCACCGCTTTCCAGTTCTTGCGTGCGATCTGTGCGGCTCCGATGAATCCCCACCGAACGATCTTTTTGCTATTTGTCGGCTGTGTCATGAAGGTTTTCGTCTGTATCGTGAAGGCTTTTGTCGGATTTGTGTTTTCGGGAACTCGATTCATTCACGTCGCCGCGGGCTGCTCTGACTTGCGCATCATCGGTGCGTTCGATGATCACCATGCACATGTCGTCGAACTGCACGGCCTCCCCGATGTGCTCGAAGACGCTCTCGATGATTTTTGACTTGACCACCTCAGCAGCGGACTCTTTGCCGCCGGCCGCAACGAGCGTCTCTCGAATCACGTCGCGGAGCGGTTCGGTGCCCCACTCTTCATCATTGATGTCCATTGCCTCATTGATTCCGTCGGTATACATCACCGCAAGATCGCCCTTGCAGAATGGATAGGTGGTGACGGCATACTCCATGCCTTCATCGATCGCAATCGGCAACCCTGATTCTTCTTCGCCGGGTTCGCTAATCGACCCGTCTGTGGCCGATCGAATGATGGGAGCCATGTGGCCGGCGTTGACAATCGAGATGGTGTCCGCGTGCGGATCAACGACGACGAGCAGATAGGTCACGAATCGCTCGACGTGCAGTCCGCTCATTAAATCATTGAGTCGCTCGATCGCGCGAGCGAGATCCGGTTCGCTGGCTAAGCAAAACTTCGTTTCCGCAGCGAGCTTGGCCATGTACATTGCCGCTGCCACACCGTGACCAACCACGTCCGCGACGACGACCCCAACGCGTCCGTCTGACAGTGCGATATAATCAAAATAATCGCCGCCGATATGATTGGCAGCTTGGTAATAGCTCTCCAATCGGTAGGTGGGCACCTGGGGCGCGTTCGAAGGCAAGAACGCCTGCTGGACCTCTGTCGCGAGTTTAAGGTCCGTCTCAACCTCTCTCTGACGCAAGGACTGTTCGTGTAGCCGAGCGTTATTGATCACGACGCTGGCCTGCGCGGCAACACCGGTGAGCAGATCGATATCCTCGTCACGGAATTGTCCGCGACCTTGAGTGGAGTCAATCTGCAAGGCACCGATGGCTTTGCCATCACCATCATGTAGCGGCGCACACATCATCGACCGGATTGAGAAATCCGCGATGGATTCGCTGCTGTCAAAGCGACTATCGTCCATCGCATCGAGCGATAAAATCGTCTCGCCACTGTCCATCGTTTTGCGAATGATCGTGCGACTGATCCGCAGCGTCTCCGAATCGTCAACCTTGGACCGAGTCTTCACCCATCGCGGCATCAGCGCCCCATCGGGCGTTTCCATCACGACGAAGCCACGATCGGCAGAAGGGAACACCTCAAAGAGACTGCCGAGCACCTTTGGCAACACTTCATCCAGAGCAATCGCTCCGGTCAGATTGCGATTGATAGCGATCAACGCCGCCAGCTTCGCTTCGGGAGTCGCGGTCATTTTCAGACCCTGATCGCTGCTGCGAAATTCAATCTTCGAACTTGAGACGACCTGCGTGTCCGAATCCTCGACCATCTGGATGCCAAAATTGGCCCCATCGAACGTCATTTGGTTGGTAGCACTGCGTGCGAACTCAGGCACTTCGTCGAGATGAAACTGCAGTTCAACTTCACTGATGCGGATCCGATCGCCTTCAGCGAGGACGTGCGGGCGCGTGAGCAATTGTCCGTTTACAAACGTCCCGTTGCGACTGCCGAGATCCTCGACCGACCAATCGCTCCCCTTGCGAATCAACTTCGCATGAAAACGGCTGACGGCGCCCGCGTCGACAACGATGTCGCAATCGGGGTGTCGACCAATTTGCATCTCATCGCGGTCGAGATCAAATCGGTCCGAGGGCTTACCGTTGATCGTGGACGTTACAAATGCCATGACATCTCCCTCGCGTTGATTCGCAGAACCAAATATGGACGTAGTGCTATTTCTTTGCCCGGTAGATTTCCGGGTTCAGCGACGGGTCATTGTACATCTTCATCTGCCGGTAGGTTTTGTGCTGTTTCCGACCGGCAAATAAATCGTCAAGGAGCGTTTGCAGGCTATGTGACAAATCGGCATGTTGCGTCTGGCACAACCGCGTTCGGATGCCCATTTTCACGCGATGCTCTTCATCGACGTCGGAACGGTTGCATTGTTCGGCATAATGATACAACCGCAGCGAAATGATTGACAGACGATCAATTGCGCTGCCAGCGGTTTCGGTATTGATAGGCAGCGAGGTGGTGTCACCGACGCCTGACTCCTCCAGCAATGCCGCAATGGCATCATCGATTTGCTCGATCATGTCGTTGCGTTGCTGGTTCAGTTGGTCAATTGACCGTTTCACGGCCGCGATCCGCGTATCGTTCGCCTCGGGACTGCGAGCGACATCTTCTTCATGCCAAAGTCGATAGTTGAACTCGTGCTGTTGACAAACGAGTCGCTTGAATCCGTCGTACGGATTCGCGATAGGCTCGTTGTGCCACTTGGCGACACAGTCGATTTGCAACTGCGTGAGGTCGGAGGCGGAAGGGACGCGACTAAACAATCAAACCTCTTTTTCGTCGATCCAACTCATCATGCGGCGCAGACCCAAACCGACTTGCTCGACCTCGTGGAGACGTTCGCGGCGGCGAGTGGCTTTGAAGAATGGTGCACCCGCGCGGTTCTCGCTGATCCACTTGCGGGCGAATTCGCCATTTTGAATTTCGGTCAAAATGCGTTTCATTTCCAGCTTGGTCTCAGGCGTGATGATCCGCGGACCCGAAACATAATCGCCGTACTCAGCGGTATTGCTGATGCTGTACCGCATGTAGCTCAGACCGCCTTGATAGAGCAGATCGACGATCAGTTTCAATTCATGCATGCACTCGAAATACGCCATCTCGGGCTGATATCCCGCTTCGACAAGCGTTTCGAATCCGGCCTTCACCAGTTCGCTCACGCCCCCACACAAGACAACTTGTTCACCGAACAAGTCTGTTTCGGTTTCTTCGGCAAACGAAGTTTCGATCACACCGCCACGAGTCCCGCCGATGCCCTTGGCATAAGCCAGACCAATTTGTTTGGTAGATTCGGAAGCTCCCTCGCCCAAGGCGATCAGGCAGGGGACGCCACCACCCTTTTCGTACTCGCTGCGGACCAAGTGGCCGGGACCCTTAGGAGCGACCAGCAAAGTGTCGATACCCTTGGGGGGATCGATTTGACCGAAGTGAATGTTGAATCCGTGCGAGCACATCAACACATTGCCCGGCGACAGGTTGTCCCGGATTTCACTACGAAAAATATCCCCTTGCACCTCATCGGGTAGCAAAATATTGATCACGTCGGCCTTTTTGGTCGCCTCAGCAATCGACAAGGGTTGGAAACCGTGCTCGACAGCAAGATCATAGTTGGCCGATCCGGAACGTTGGCCGATGATGACATCAACGCCGCTGTCGCGAAGATTTTGAGCCTGAGCGTGACCTTGAGAACCATAACCAAGAATCGCGACAGTCTTACCTTTCAAATGCGAAAGATCAGCGTCATTGTCGTAGTAAATCGTTGCAGCCATCGGAGTGGGGACCTTCAGAGGTTATGGGTAGAAGTGTTGAGTTGAGTGAGGTGGTTATTTTGATAAGTCGATCAGACTCTGGACGTTTCAGCCGTCGAGCCAGCACCAACGGTTTGTTCGCTGTCACTGCGTACCATGGCGATCCGACCGGTCCGCACGAGTTCGCGGATGCCATAAGGTCGCACTCGCTCGATGAACGCCTGGACTTTGCCTTCCCGACCACTGATCTCGATCATGATCTCTTCCGGCCCGACATCGACCACCTTGCCGCGAAAAATATCCACAAGTTCGCGAATTTCCGTGCGGATACCGCCAGCTGGGGCGCTGATTTTGACCAACAACAGATCCCGTTCGACGAAATCGTTCGAACTGATGTCGAGCACGCGGACCACGGTGACGATCTTTTCGAGCTGTTTACGGACCTGTTCGAGTACGCTGTCGTCTCCGACTACGACGAAAGTCATCCGAGACAACTTTGCATCCTCGGTCTCGCCGACGGCGAGCGAATCAATGTTAAAGCCCCGTGAGGCGAGCATCCCAGAGATGTGAGCCAACACCCCTGGCACGTTTTGAACGAGTGCCGAGAGCAGGTGACGGTAGTTCGAGTTGGCCATGACGCAAAAACACACCCCCGCGAGGGGTGTCAAAGAGGAAGCGGGTCGCGACGACTAGGAGCGGCATGATAAATTCGACTCCTGCCGCTGCCAAGGGCGGCAACGCCTCGCGCGAGCGTGCCGACCCCTCGGCTCACAAAGTCGAGATTAACTCCGCTGCGTGATCTGCCACTGAGCGATTGTTTTCAACAGGCGGTGGCTGAAAGTGCTCGCAGTCGAGCAGCCGCTTCAGTGCGCCAGCCAGGTCGTCATCCCGACGGAAATAGATGCCCAGACCAAATCGTTCGACTCGAGCGGCATTGTCGAATTGGTCGAAGGCCATCGGGCGGATCATCTGTGGGACACCAGCTTGGATGGCTCGGCTCGTCGTTCCGATTCCACCGTGGTGAATGATTGCACGGCATTGTGGCAACCACTGCCCCAGTGGCACGTAGCCAACGCTGCGCAGGTTTGGATGGGAAACGCCGCCAGGGTTCGTGGGGCAACACCACACGACAGGGACTCCCACAGGCTGGCATCGCTCGGCAATTCTCAACACGAACTCGTGATCGCCAGGGTGAGCCGAACCGGTCGTCACCAGCACGGGTCGGTCCGTGGGTAACTCGGTGGAGGAAACAGTTTCCATGCCGTCGTCGAGCGGGAAGCCAATGCACTGAAGCGCGGCGGTGTCCGCAGTGCCGTCGCAATAACGGGCGGCAATTTCGGGGGCAAACCAAGCGGGGTAGAGACCGAGCAATTGATCAGGCGACCGGCACCAGTCTTGCATGAGTCGCGAACGCGGGGCCAAACCACCGCGACGTTTTCGAGACTCATTGATGACGGGGCCGATCGCACGATCAATCACCAGTCGGTCGCCGAGCCAGTACGACATCCCATTGAGTCGCGACCAACCGTCGGGCATCGCGGCCCGGAACAGGCCGCGGTCGGGCAGCAGTCTTGGCGGTGTTTCGGGATGTCGCATCATGGCGGGCGCGAGATGGATGCTCGTCAATCGGCACCCTGGTGTTGTCTCACGAAACACACGGGAGGCAAAATCCAGCGGGTGAGCGACCAGCACGGTACGTCCAGGCTGAAAATGTTCGTCGAGAAACGTCAGATGCGGATGAAAAAAACTTTCCGCAACTTCGCTCAACACACGTCGCGCCCCAGACAACGGGCGCCAGAATTCACGCTGAGAAGCGACCGCGTGAAACGTTTCACTGTCGATCACGACGTTTGCCTGCAGCCCCGCATCACGGACAACGTCCGCGTACGGTTCGGCGACGCTGACAAAGCATTCGTATCCACGTGCGGTGAGACTGCGAGCGATCGCCACGACTGGATTCACGTCGCCTCGCGACCCCGGTGCCGACAGGATCGCACGGGGCTGGGTCATGATCGCTCGATATCGTACTCGGTGATCTTGCGATAGGCGGTCGCGCGACTGATGCCGAGCAGCTTGGCGGCTTCGGGAACACCGCCACTGGACCGGTTGAGCGCCTTCTCAATCAAACGTTTTTCCCAGACATCGATTCGCAGCGTGTCGATATTCGAGAGACCCGCATCACGCAGCCCCAAGTCATCATCGATAATCTCCGGTTCATCAGCCATCACGACGGCGCTGTCGATCACGTTGCGGAGTTGACGCACGTTTCCCGGCCAAGCGTAGGACAGCAGTCGATCACGCGCGGTCGATGAAAGAGCTAGCTGCGGACGGCCGTGCTGCAGGAGGAAGTGAACCAGAAAATGGTCGATGAGCAGATTGATATCCTCACCGCGGTCTCGCAGGGGTGGCACGGGCAACTCAAACACACTCAGACGATAGTAGAGATCTTCGCGAAAGCGTCCATCGCGAACGAACTCCGTCAGATCACGATTCGTTGCGGCGATCACTCGCACGTCGACATGAACCTGTTTACTCGCACCGACGGGGAGGAACGGGTGCCCTTCGAGAATTCGTAGCAACTTGGCTTGACCCTCCAAGCTCATCTCGCCAATCTCGTCAAGGAATAGCGTGCCTTGGTCGGCTCGCTCGAACAGGCCAACATGGTCGCTATCGGCACCGGTGAACGAACCGCGTTTGTGTCCGAATAGCTGGCTCTCCAGCAGATCGCGCGGGATCGCGGCACAGTTGACCGTCAGCATGGGGCGATCGTTGCGGTTGCCCGCTCGATGGACAGCACGGGCCACAAGTTCTTTTCCAGATCCACTCTCGCCCCGAATCAACACCGACCCGCTGGCCCGGCCAATCCGCTCGATTCGTTCCTTCAACTTCCGCATGGGCGCACTTTCACCGATCAATTCGCCTTGATCGGCGTTCCGATTGGCGATCCGTTGGTGCTCTGCACGAAGATTTTCGGTAAATGTGGACTGCGTCAATCCCATCGCGAGCAGACCTGCGGCACCGAGCGCGAGATCCACCAATGCGTCGCCATACGGTCCCGAGTTACGATAGAACATCAGCACGCCAAGGATTCGCTGCTCGGCGGAGATCGGAACCATCATTCGCTGCGTGAATTCACCATTGTCGGAAGGATTGGGAATCTCGTTAAGATAAACTTCGCCACTCTTGGTAACCCTCCGCAGTTGTGCTCGATCCAGCTTGATAGGCGAGCTTTTCTTGGGGAATTGCCGGCGGATCTTCCAACGACCGTCACCACCATCAATGGCCAGCCCGACGGTGTCCGAATTCGTCCGTGCCAGCAGTAGTTCGAGCGTTGTCTCGATCACATCATCCGGTTTTTGACCGTGCAGGAGCGCCAGACTGAGCTGATAGAGGTCGAGTAAATGCTGGGGCTGCTCGACCAAATCGCCTGCTTCTCGAACGACGTCCGACTCGCGTGCTTTCCAGCACTCTACGTCTTCATACACCGTTTGCAGCAAGTCTTCTGACGCTACAGATTCCTCTTCGGTCAAGATCAGCGTCAATATGGTCTTGCCGATCACAATTCGTGTTTGATCGATTAATCGCGCATTATCGACGCGCTGCCCATTGACGAGGGTCCCATTGCGGCTGTTGGTATCCCGCAAATGCCACGCATAATCTTCGAAATAGACGACCGCGTGAAAACGACTGCTGTTGGGATCCGACAGCATAATGTCACACCCATTGGCGCGACCAATGTGCATCGGACGATCACGATCCAAGGGGTATTGTGTCCCCTTTTCTTGACCGTTCTGAATGGCCAGGTAGGCAGCCATCAGGAGGTTCCTGTTGGGGTAAGTTCAGCAAGCCGAGCGGATAGATTCTTTAGCGCGACGGGAAATGGATGCGACGTACAACCGACGTCGCACCACCAGCGATCCAGTACATCAGCCAATTCGTTGCGGTTGCTCGGCACTGCCGCCCCGCGGGTCAACGCATTGATCGCCAGGCAGTCGTCGCTGGCCCATCCTAGATCGATTGCGGCGGCGATGGGCAAGGGGGACGCGGGAATCAGTCCAGCATCGGCCGCCCGGTCAAAGATCAGCGGAATAATTCCCAGTGCCCACGGCAGCTCGCTCGGTGATTTTCCCTCGCTGGTCGATTTCCCGTCGCCGATTCCTGATGCGTGGGTGCGTGTGTGCGTATCGATTGCCATCTGCGTCAGTTGGTACGCCAGTCGCAACCACTCGGGAACGGCAGGCGAAATATCGGTGAGGACTGCTTCGATCCAAACCGATCCTTGGCATGAGCTTCGGCCTGAGGCGCCCGCCTGGAGAGGCTGTACCGCGTGGATGCTGACTCGGCCGGGCCACCAGTTTTTCGGAGGCGAACCGTTCCAAATTTGATTCCCCACCGACCGCAGCAAACCGGGACCATACGCCTCATACGCTTGCTTCAGCGGCGCGTACCGAAGCCTGAGTTGATCCGCTAAACGCGGTTGATCGGCGGCAAGCAATCGCCGACAACTATCGAGCGACCGGTGGATCGCAGCCGCCGTCTGCTCGGATTGCAGCTGGGAATGTCCCGACCGCAGCAGCGCGATTTCGCAGACAGCTGGCGTGAGAGGAGCGTCGTTAGCTAACGAAACCAACTCGTCAGCGAGGTTCTCCCAAAATTGACTCTCGTCGATCGAGGCCGAAATCAGCCGGTCGGTCACGCTCTGGGCTTCACGCTCAAACGACTTTGCTGCCACGGAGTCTTTCAGTGAGAACGCACGGGACCGACGCTGTACGGGCGCAGCGGGATGGTTGACTGCGGCGCACGTCTGCACCATGCGAACAAGACTCATCGATGTCGAGGCGATCCAGTGGAGTTTCAACATTCATCTCGCAAATGTTTTTGAATCCACTCTTCCAGTTCCTCAAAATCGACCGACGGTATCTGCGTCAGATCGGGTCTCAGCTTGACCGCCTCACGCATATAAACATGGTGAATCTCCGACTGTGTCCGCTCGGTATTCCAGTGCAACAGGACACGGATGCAGCGAGGCAGCGAGCGGTCGACTGAAACCTCATAGCTGCACAGCAGCGGGACTTCGATCCAGCCCAGTTGTCGGGCAGCTAATGCGGGAAATTCACTTTGCAGATCCTTCGTGACAGTGAAAATCGCGCTGGCGACATCCGTCGACTCAATTCCGTTACGGCGTATCATCAGAGCGAGCAACTGCGTTGTCGCGTTTAAGATTTCGTCACGACCGTCCCTCGCGACAGTCGTCGCTCCGCGAACACCCCGGCATACCGTCATCGTCAACGCAAATTGTTCAAGAAACGAAATTAGCCTTTTGGCTGGGACGTTCACCAGCACGATCCAGCATAGCGGCCATCTCAATTTGCGACAAGTGGTTGATTCCTCAGCTGGGTAGGCAAACCGGTTTCGCATTGTGGTGTGCGAGCCGTAACATGCGTCGCGATAAAAAACATTTTTAGCGACGGTGGAGCCATGAGGCCGCTTAGCCTCCCAAGTATGTCGTAGCGAAAGATTCCGTGGCTCCAAAATTGATGGCCCCAAAATTTACGCGACCGTCATGGTTTCCCCGGGCTCAGCCGTGCTGTCGGTCGGCTCCTCGGCACCAGGAGCGGACGGCTCGTCGTCATCGTCGCCACGGCGAACGACCCACCACAGCCCGAACGTGCCCAGGAGAATTGCGGCGATCGCGGTCAGACCTTCGCGGAAGAGCGATCGTCGCAATTCGCCCACGGGCCCGAGCACATCGGCTAGTCGATACTGCACGAGAACCAGCAAATCGGTTGAGCGACTGAGCTTGGACGCAGAGGGTGAGCTATCGTCATGCGGCGTCTGATCCGCATGGGGACGGGCCTCCGCCGGGCCGTCAACAACGTCTCGTATTTGACTCGGCGCGTCGGGAAGGGTGACGGGCTGCATCGCTGCTAACCATTCGCCTGAATAACTTGTCCCGCCGGGGGCCTGAGCCATCGGATCTCGATAACCGACGTCACCGCCTTGAAGCAACCGGTCTACCAAATCGGGTGGGACTTGGAATCGCTGGCCCGATCGCGACCCACCGTCCCGACGTTGACGATCCATTAACGGATGCTGCAGCAAAGTGCCTCGCAATGGCCCTTGACGGGCTTCGACAAGCACCGCGACTTGGCTGCCAGAAGGATGGCCTGCTGAGGTCGGATTCGACATGGATTCGTTTTCTCGGAGGAGTTCGAAGTCTCCGAGATTAAAGGTCACAACAAAAACCGTATCGACATGATCGGGCGCATCGTCGGGGTGCAAGTTGATGGGGGTGCTGATCGCGACTTTCCACAATCCCGTCGATGTGCTCTGAAACGCGGACGACAAATGGGTTGACTGAAGTGGGGCGACTTCGTCTAAGGGCACGCTTTCAGGCAGGTCGTCTTGCCTGCCGCTGAAGTACGTTCGATAGGCGAAGTTGCGTCCCGCACTGTTTTTGTCACGAGTCACCTCGGCACCGAACGCACTGGCGAACGTCGTTCCCGAGGAATCCATGACAAAGACCGAATCGAGAAGCTGGCGATGCACCGAGTAACTGGCTGCATCGGTGTAAATCTGCAGACGCGCTTGTAGATAATCATTGAGCTTTTGACGTGTCGGATTGTCAAGTAGCATATCGCGCGCATTCGTTTTCGTGAGCGCAACCAGGGGTGTTTCGGCGGCCCCAATCTCAGCGAGAGCCGCCTTCACTTCTGGATCAGCTAGCGTTTCTTTCAACAACACATTGAGCGTTTTGCGAGCTGCTTCGTTTTCAGTCAGATGAAAGTAGTGCTCGATCTCCGTTTCGAGCGTTTGTGCTGCAAAGCGTGCTGCGAGTTGATTGCTGCCAAAGGCCACGCGGCGGAGAGCTGTTGTCGCTGTCTCGGTCGCGCCGGTGATGCCACGGTATGCATACGCGCACGTTGCGATCAGTAGCAGTAGGGGCCCCGCGAGGCCGAGCAGCATGATCGCGCGCTGCTGCTGCTTGACTTCGCGACGCTTGAGGTCATCGAGGACCTGCTGCATATTGCCATATCGGTGCTGCGGATCAACACACAGGCACTTTTGCAGGATGCGGCGTAGCGGGCGATCGATATCGCGGCGTGAGAGTGAATCGACTGCCGGCGGGGCCGCCGAGATGGCTTCCCGATAACGGGCGAGTCTGCCGGGCAGAGACCCCGCCGTGTCGAGCTGCGAAAGGAGAGACTGATCTCGGTGGGGCGCGTTCCCCGAGAGCATCCGGTACAACAGTGCTCCGGCGGCGTAGACGTCCCAGCCACTGTTAGGCGTGGCGTTGAAATCAGCTTGCTCGGGTGCCATGTAAAATAACGTGCCCATAGCGGGCGTTTGATCTTGCGACATTCGGCTCTGGCCAAAATCGGCGAGACGTGGCTCGTTGTCATCGGCGATCAGCACATTGGCGGGTTTAACATCACAGTGCAACACACCTTTCCCGTGGCAGTGATTCAGCCCGACGCAGATTTTCTGAAACATTGCCACTGCTTCACCCAGCGGCAAGCGACCTCGCCGCAGCAACAGGTCCTCGAGAGAGCCTCCTTCGACCAATTCCATCACGTAGTAGGGCGGATCGGCATCCCAGCCAACTTCGAGGACTTGGACCACGTAGCGGTCTCCCGAGAGCTGGACGAGGTTCTTGACTTCACGCGATAACAGCGACCAGTTCACTCCGCCGCGGTGCAGGTAGAACTTGACCGCGACACCGCGACCCGTATTCAAATTCCGACCGATCCAAACTTGGCCAAACGCACCGGCGCCCAAAAAACGCTCGACCCGCACCCCGGGAACCTCGGCGGGGGGCATCGTCGGCAGCATTGATCGCCGCCTCGCTGCGGCTTGGTCGAGCACGCCCTGGGCCTCAGTCTGTTCCGAGCCTCGGTCCGCACGGGCGAGATCGTCCGGTGGAGTCGGTTGAGTAGGATCGGACACCCTGGGTTTCACTTCAGTTGGCGGGGTTGATTGAACGGAAGCCAGTCGCTTTCCTATCATCGGTTGGACACCCCATTACCTGCAACCCGTGAACCACGAGGCACGGGTAGGTGAAACCTTCCAACGGGCAGGGTAGAATGCCGTCCCCGTGGAATTCCGCTCCACCATGCCCCACCATTTATTCTCCTCGCCAGCGAGTCGCAATGCCGATTCAAGTCACCTGTCCGCACTGTTACAAACGATTTCAGGTCAGCGAAAAGTTCGCTGGAAAATCGGGGCCCTGTCCGGCGTGTAAAAAAACAATCAAGGTCCCCGAACTGAGCGAACAGGTCGTCGTTCACGCCCCGGCTGACGATTCCCCCAAAGATTCCAAAGGTCGGAGCGTCCTGAAACCGATTACGGCGGAGGATCCTGTTCTCACCAACCGCCTGATGCTGATTGCCGCGTTGTCGGTGGCCGGATTATTCGCCATTGCCTTGGCATTTCGTTTTACCGGCGGCACGCCACTGTGGGCACAAATCCTCGGCGCAACGCTATTGGCACCGCCACTGGTGCGGATCGGATACACGTTCGTACACGACCGCGAGCTGGCACCCTACACGGGCATCGAATTGCGAAATCGAGTACTCGTTTGCTCAGCGCTTTTCGTGGCGACATGGATTATCTACGCCTTCATTCCCGCCTACGTCTTCGAGCTCGATGCAGCAAACGAGATGTCGTGGACCTGGGCGGGAATCACTTTTTGCGTGATGTTGATTCTGGGTACTTTTGCATCGGTCGCCTGCTTTGAACTGGAGTTCCCCAATGGACTGGCGCATTCTGGCTTTTACTTTTCGATCGTGATCATCCTCGCACTTGTCGCTGGCGTGACCCTCGCCGGAAAAGAACAAGTTGGGCGGCGCCGTCCGCTACCCAAGGCTGCTATCGAAACTCCGGTGCAACCGCCCGCGCGTTGAGCAGTGTTTGAAATCGGTTCCTAGAGAGAAAACGCGTGATGACCGACATTCCTGAAATCGCCGAGCTGCGACGCGGTGCATCTCGCATCCGGATCCCGCCATCGATCGACGTCCCCGTGACACCGCGACTTCGCGGGCTCATGGATTCGCCTCCCATACGTAGGCTCGCCTCGATCAGCCAGCTCGGTTTGGTTTCACTCGTCTACCCGGGGGCCACTCACAGCCGATTCGAACACTCCCTCGGGGTCTACGCCAACGCGCTGCGAGTACTCGATCACTTCAGCGCTGTCGGTGAGGATCTCGACCCACGGGCGCAAGAAGCATTCATCGTTGCAGCATTGGTTCATGATGCAGGCCATTGGTCCTTCTGTCACCCGATCGAGGACATGGGAGATTCGCTAAGCGTTGGCTCGGGGGCCAGCGGACGGCAGATGATGAAGCATGTCGACCGCGTTGAGGCCATTCTTCGTGATTCCGAAATTTCGGATCGCTTACGCCAGGACTGGCGATGCTCGGCGGAGGATGTGATGGCGATCTTGCGTCCCAATTCATTACCACAGCGCCCCGACTGCGAACTTGATCGTCATGACGTTTCGTTTTTGGCGAGTTGCCTGAGCGGACCGATCGATATCGACAAACTCGACTATTTGCAACGTGACAGCCTTCACGCGGGAGTTCCCTACGGTCGCAATTTCGACCCCGATCGAATCATCTCGGCGTTATGCATGCATCCAACGCGCTCGCAACTGGCGATTGGTGAAAAGGGGCGCACGGCAGCCGAGATGATGGTATTTGGACGCTATGTCATGTTCAGCGAAGTATATTGGCATCACACCGTTCGCTCCGCGACGGCAATGTTGCAGCGGGCCTTGTTTGCATTGCAGCACGAAACGCCGCACCCAAGTGGCCTCGATCCGTGCACTTTCGACTTGCTTCAATGGTGCGATTTTTCTGACGCTCAGTGGATCACGGCCCTGCGTGACTTCGCTGGGCATAGTGGATCAAGTTCGGTGCAAACCTTGGTCGAAGGACTGTTCGGGCCTACCCGATCTCTGCTCAAACGCGCCGTCGAGTTCAATGTCGAGTCGGGTGGCGAGGTCCACGCTCTATTGGCCCGCCGTCCGTACTGGTGGTTCGTCGCCTGCGCGTCGTGTCTTTCAAAACTGCTCAGTAGAGCAACGGGCAACGACATCGATCCTGCTCTCGTCATCATCGACGCCCCCCCCGTGAAGCTTGAAGTCGACATCAACATTGACGTCCTCATACGCGGCGGTGCAGTGATGCCACTCGGGGATGTTTCGCCCGTTGCCTCCGTGCTCGCCAATCGACAGTTTGACAATCACGTTAAAAGGGTGCGCGTGTTCGTCCCCGCCTCGGTGCGTGAATCTCTGCTGCGCACTCAGCCGAACTTGCATCAGTCGATGCAGTACTGGCTAATCCAGGCCGCTGAGCAGACCCAAGCCACGATCGCCTAGCAGTTTCCTGGTTTCGGTGGAAGTGGAATTTCGTGAATATGTTCACGTCAACCCGTCCAATCGTCCGACCATTAAAACCAGACTCAGCCGGATAATTGATTCGATAGTTACTTCGCTAGCTTCACTTTTCTTGAGCCTAAATCTTAAATATTGTCGGATCGCCTCGGTTTGAGCGCATTCCCAATCTTCCTTGGCACGTCGCATTGCGGGGCGACGTGCGAATCTAGAAAACTGAGGGGTTCGTAGCGATGGCAGATGAGGGGAGGCGATCGACCAAGCTGCCATGGATTGGTTTCGGAAACGCGCATCGATTCGGATGCCCGGGTCAGAGAATCCGAGTTCTTGGTCTCATTGCCATATTGATTTCTGGGTTTGACGCATACGCGGAGGACACGCTCAGCTTCGTGACACATCGTCGCGTCGTTGTCGACGATGACTTACCTCTGCTGCTGGGCAACAACGATCCAGCGCATGAAATCGTGATGGCTGATCCGCCAATCCAGCCCGGTGTTCGGGCAGTTGATGATGGATATCAGCCGCCCGTCGCCGAAAACCTCGAAGGCTTCATGCCTTCCATTGGCGAAACGGACTCCTATCCGGTCACAACCACCACGGGTTCGGTACAGTCGAGCCGAGCAAGAAATGAATGGATCCTCTTGCCGGATGGATTGCTGTGGCACTCCTACCTCGCGGGGCCTCAAGAACCACGGATGTCGGCCATATTGTGTGGCGATGAGAAAGGCAACTACTTTTGGGATGCAACGCTCGGGGGGCGTGTCGGATTCCTACGCTATGGTACTCCCGGTGCCAAAGATCCACATGGCTGGCAGTGGGATCTGGAGGGCGCCGTGATCACTCGGATGGATTTGCTAAACCAGATGGATGTCGAATCGGTTGACTATCGATTCGGAACCGAGTTGACTTGGGCCGAAGGTCCCTGGGCGATGAAGGCTGGATACTTCCATATTAGCTCGCACGCGGGTGACGAGTACCTAATCCGCAATCCCACGTTTGATCGGATCAACTACGTTACCGAATCGTTAATCTACGGCATCAGCAATCGGCCGATCCAACCGGTGAGGCTGTATGGTGAAGTGGCCTACGCACTGCATCGATCCGGTGGCGCCCGTCCGTTCCAATTTCAAACGGGAGCCGAATGGACACCCGCGCCTTCGCGTCCGAAGCGACTGGCACCCTTTGCGGCTGCCAACCTAGGATTTTTCGAAGCTACGGAGTTTCATATGCAAACGACACTCCAGGTTGGTTGGTCCTACCTGGGTCCACAATCGGGTCGACGACTTCGATTCGGGTTGCAGTATGGCGATGGTCCAAGCAACCAGTTCGAGTTTTTCAGACGTAGCCAAGAATATCTCGGCTGCGGTATATGGTTCGACTATTAGGTGCCGCTTATCGTATTGTCTCCTCGTCGCGGACAGCTCCACTGACCTGAAATACGGAAGGCGACCTATCCGCTTGCTCGTAACGAAAACGGGGATCCGAGATCAGGCCAGTGGCTCCCTCGGCGACCAGTGGTGTGCGAGTAGGTGCGTCCCATGCCAAGCGATCCTCGGAATCAACCTCCTCAAGATGCTCGAGCAAAATGCGGCGAACTTCAAAGATCGCTTTGCCCGACATATGTAAACTTGTGTGCGATGCGTCGACAATCAACTCACTCTGCACGTCTTCCATCTTGGCGCTGGCATATTCAACAACACCATCGCCTTTGTAATTGCGTCCCGCGAGCAGCGGCGGATCATCCAGCACGCCAATGATGTTGTGGTATCGGATGTCGGGCGACGTCTTGGCCCGTAACATAACGGGAAAAATCGGCGAGTCGGGTGCGAGCGAGTCGACCGCATTCGCTTCGGTGATCAACCTCGTGTCGCGAAAGAAATTGGGGTTGGCACGAATCAGTCTCGTGCTGGTCGACAACGCCATCTGTGGAATCTCGATAAGTTTGCCCGCGAGCCAACGCGTTGCCGTGTTCGCCAAGTTGCTGCCCCGATGCGGCGTGCCAATCGTGATCACGCGACTGATCGACCGATTAGGGCGGAACTCCAATGCACTGACGAGTCTGTTGACGTCCGGCGGTGGCCCCCGCAGTTTCTCTTTGGGTTGGTTGCTGACGAGGTTCCAGAAATCGTCACCGCTGTCAATCGTTTGCATCCGCGATACCAGGCCACCCATGCTATGGCCCACCAAAACCATATTGTCGATCGCGCGGTCTTGTCCAGTTGCATCAAATGTCTGACGCATTGCAAACAGATCTCCGCGAAGCTGCGTGGCACTGATCCAAAACGGTTGCCCCGATGGATAGAGATAGAACCAGAACTGGTACCGCTCACGGAGTTCAGGGAAACTCCGCAGATCATTGAACATATCCATCCACGTCAACGGACTGGACCACAGCCCATGTACCATCAGCACCGGGATGCGATTGGGGTCATAGGGCTCGAGCATGTACAGACCGCGTTTCTGCTGCGCATCGTCCGGGTCGAGCAATCCTTCGGTCGCCCGGTCCCGCTTGCGGTACTCCGGACTGTCGAGGAAATACGCTAGCGGCGTCGTCAAATCGGTTTCCAGTGGCACCCAGTCACCGGCCAACTTGATTTGGTTGGCCCGCAAAGGGTCAAAAAACTCCAGCACGCAGACGGGCGTTTCGTTCGGATCATCGCTTGCTGGTTGCGTCTGAGCCGTACGATGGCTGGCCAAACGCATCAGCGATTCCGCCTCGGGCGACGACCTGTCAGAGCGGGCATAGCCCGACGTCACGTCCGCTTCGGTGGAACATCGCAACAGCGCCGTCACAGCGTAGCTCAATCCGTCGGGATAGTAGTTCTCGCGAGAGTCATTGCCGCCCCGCGGCTTCCGCACTGCAATCAGTGGCACGCCGAGCCCGAACGTCGTGTGACGATTACGGAGTGTTTTGATATCGAAATCACTGACAAATTCGTAGCGATCAAACTCGTCGGGCTGCCACCCGCCTCGCATCTCGGTACGAATCACAAATTTGCGATCAGCCGTCTGGATCGTGTATGTCTTGCCGGGCCGTAGCTGATTCTCGGTGCAGAGAATGCGTAGCAAATCTTCGAGCGATTCGTTGTAGAGATCGCACACGGAGCGAAACTGCGGATCATACTGATTGCGAACATCCGACAGTTGCTCCCCGAAGAGGTACCGATAGCTCGTCGTCAGCGCGATGCCATAATGATTCATCGCCGTGCTGGTTTGACCCTCACGTTCAGCAATTTTCCCCTCGACGTACGCAAGCTCCGCGACAGCGTAGGTCAATGCGGGGTCGAGGTTTTGTCGATTCAGCGTTCGCAGCTTACCGATACAGCCATTGCTATCAGACTGATAGGTGTCGCTGAGTCCGTATCGACGAAGTGTGTGTTGGGTACGCGCACTAATCTCAGGGCCCTTCCGGCCCAGAAGCTGGAGCGAATTCTCCAGAGCGTTGGCTCGCGTTGGACGACCCTGCACGTATCTCGCCGAGGCACACCCTGATGGGATCAATCCTAGGAAGAACGCCAAGACCAGGCAGGTCAATACGTGGACTCGGACTGACTCGCAATGGGCGGCTGCCCCCGGGCGGGCGCGCTCGCGACGAGCGGAGCCGTCGGTCGACAATGCGCGAAATCGTTTCGGGTGGCCAGGACAGTCCATGCGCTGGACAATAGAAAAAAGGAACGCCGCGCGTCAACGTAAGATAGGCAGTTTACGTCACTGGATGATTCAACGTTGCTCCGGAGGACTGCTCGGCGGCCTCCGTGTCCGCGGGAACTTGACGGTCAATCACCGGACTCCCCCAGCGGATGGTGAATTGTTCTTGGCACGCTGAGCATTTCTGCTCGCTGCCGAGCTCCTTGTCGTCCACCACCTGCGGCGCCTCGCAGTGGTCGCAGAGCACGCGAATCATTCCATCAGGCTTCACGAGCGCATCGAGCTGTTTGTCGGTCAGGTCGGGCACTTCGATGTCTTCCGGCTGCATCGTCATCAGTAGCTCACGAGTGATCACGGGAGCGACCGAGATTCGGTTGGCGAGCCGCCGGACGCTGCGTTCAAACGAATTGCGCGACATCCGACCATTACCAAAATGTCGATCGCGATTGATATACCGATATGTGAAGCCACGCAGAATACGCCGCCGCGTTTCGCCCGGCAGTTCGTATTGTGCTTTCGAGGCAATCAGTTCAAAGATCCGGCACAGAGCGTCGGGCTCATAGTCGTCGAATTGCATGGTCGTGACTACCCGCGAACTTAGGCCGGGATTGCTGCGAATCATCCGGGTCATTTCACGCGGGTATCCCGCCAAAATCACGACGAGGCGACCACGCTGATCTTCCATCCGCTTTAGCAGTGTCTGCACCGCTTCGCGTCCATATTGATCTTGGCCGTCTTCATCGATCAACGTGTAGGCTTCGTCGATAAACAGCACCCCATCGATTGCCTCATCGATCTTGGCATTGGTTTTTGGGCCGGTTTGTCCAGCGTATTCCGCCACCAATCCGCTGCGGTCGGTCTCGACGAGATGTCCTTTTTCAAGGACGCCCAGGGCACCGTAGATATCAGCGATGATTCGTGCGACCGTCGTTTTGCCAGTACCGGGATTTCCGACAAACGCCATGTGCAGACTCGGCTGGGTTGTCGGCAGTCCCATTTCTTCCCGCTTGCGTTCCATCTTGAGAAAGTTCGCGAGCGTCTGGATCTGATTTTTAATCGCCTCGAGTCCGATGAGTCGATCGAGCTTTGCTCGGGCGTCGGCGAGTCGCTCTGCGGGCGACCGGTCATCCACCGCTTGCTCGTTTGGCTGGGCTTTGTCGTCGTGTGGGGATGATGGGGGCACCGATCCGCCGCCCGTCACCTGCTGCGTCAGTTTGCCAGTTTCCTCTTTGCCCGTTTTCTTATCGGTCGGCTTAGGAGAACCCGAGACGCCATCACGTAAGCGTTTTGCCTCCCCACGGAGCCAGTGGACGGCATCACGAGCCGAGTCAATATCGGTCTGGTGATCGCCGTAGGCCGACTCGTTGGACTGAGTCGCAGCTTGGTGGGAGGGTTCGCTGGCGGACTTCCGTCGAAACGAGGTTCCTCGCGACGACCCCGACATCTCCTCCGCAGCTTGCAGCTCGCCCTGGAGTTCTCTCAGCCGAGCGCGATCGGCTTCATCTTCACTGCCGTCAATCACCGCAATCATGGTCGCCAGACGAGCTGCCATCGTCTCGACCTCTCCCCAGGAATCTCGCAGCGACGGTACTTCGAGAAACGGTCTGACGACGTCGTACCAGCTCAGGTCGCGAGCCGTTTGGAGCAACCAATCGATCGACTCATGCAGATGCGTACCCATCACCGGTTGGCCCCATAGGTGTTCCAGCAACACGCGACCGAGCTGTCGCTGTTGGAGCGTTTGCACGCTCGGTTCAGGCAGCGTCTGAGCAAACACCTTCATTAAGAAACCTTGGTGCAAATCTTCCATCTGAGCGGCCATGTCCACCCTCGGTTCAGCGTCGTCACCGGCGAGCCAGCCGTAGCTTCCTGCAGCGAGCTTACCAGCCTCGACGTAGAGCTGCTTCGTTTGCTCGAGCGCCTCGCGAAACAAACGGATCGAACGCAGGATGGTTTCGTCGTTTGGGCCAGACATAAATATGAGCTTCGAGAATTGGACGGAGGAGAACGCAAATCGCCAGACCCTAAGTATTTGAAAGTCAAGACCTTGCGTCAATCACACAGTGCGGCCGTCCCGTTGTGAACCGGTCGCCGTTCGGATATATTGGCCTGGTTGCCCGCGGACGGTTTTCGCGGTGAATTTGGCTCAATTTTCTCACGCATTCCTACTGAGCAGACCCTTGGCTGACGACGGCGAAAATTCCAATGATATCGACAACCTCGACGATGATCGTGACGACGACGAGGGTCTGAATAGCGAGAATGGCGACGCTTCAGAATCCGGCGAGGATTCACCATCGGACGGTGAAGCGACTACGTCTGGTTTTGGAGCAGGCGGTGGAGCTGGCAGCGATCCCCCACGCACCGGTTTCCCCGGCGACGGCACTCCGGAAGGTGGACGTGATGAGTCGGGTGGTTTCGGTGCACTTCGAATGGTCGACCTTCCGATCGAGGACGAACTCCGCGAGAGTTACCTGACCTACGCCATGAGCGTGATCGTCAGCCGCGCCCTGCCGGACGTTCGTGACGGGCTGAAACCGTCTCAGCGGCGCATCCTGGTGGCCATGAACGACCTCAACCTCGGCCCCGGCAGTAAACGTGTGAAATGCGCGAAAATCTCCGGGGATACGTCGGGGAACTACCACCCGCACGGCGAAAGCGTGATCTATCCGACGCTCGTGCGGATGGCCCAAGAATGGAATATGCGTTCCCTGCTAATTGATAAGCAAGGGAACTTTGGCAGCGTCGCGGGCCTGCCACCCGCCGCCATGCGTTATACCGAGGCTCGCTTGTCGGCGGTCGCGGCGCAAATGCTCGACGACCTCAAACTCGACACCGTTGACTACGTACCGACCTATGACGAAGCACGTACCGAACCCACTGTGCTACCAAGCCGGTTTCCCAACCTATTGATCAATGGCTCCGGCGGGATCGCCGTCGGGATGGCCACCAGCATCCCGCCGCATAACCCGACCGAAGTCTGTGACGCGTTGATCAAGTTGGTCGACGATCCTGACACGACAATCGACGAGTTATGCGAGATCATTCCCGGGCCGGATTTCCCTACCGGCGGCATTATTTGCGGTCGCGCTGGCATTCGTCGTGCCTACAAGACTGGGCGCAGCACCATGGTTGTGCGAGCAAAGTGCCAAGTCGAAGAAATGCGGGGAAATCGCAGCCGCATCGTGGTCACCGAAATCCCGTACCAACAGTACCGTGACCGGATCATCGAAAAGATCGCGGCGCTGGTTAACGGCGACCGGATCAAAGGTATCTCGGGCATCCGCGACGAAAGCGATCTGAAGGAGCCCGTTCGGCTCGTCATCGAGCTCAAACGGGGTGAAGATCCGGACGTTATCCTGAACCAGCTGTATCAGTTCTCGCCACTGCAAGACACCTTCTCGCTGATCTTTCTCGCGTTGGTCGACGGCAAACCTCGCGAGCTGACCATCAAGGAGATGCTGGCGGAGTTTCTGCGGCACCGCAACACGGTCATTCGCCGCCGTACCCAGTTCTTGCTGGCACGTGCTCGCCGCCGAAAACACAGCGTCGAAGGCCTGCTGCTCGCCCTGGCCAACATTGACGAAATCATTCGCACCATTCGCACCTCACGCACCCAGCCCGAGGCGAAAGAACGGCTGATGGCGATCCAGTGCCCCGCCCCGATGCTCGAACGAGCTCTCGGTGAGGATGGATTCAAACAGTTCACCAGCGAACGAGGCATCGCCGAAAGCTACACGCTGACGAGTGTCCAAACCGACGAAATCTTGCGAATGCGGCTCGGCCAATTGGTCAACTTGGAGCAAGAGAAACTCTCAAGCGAACACGCTGAGCTACTCAAGGAAATCATTGACTACCTGGATATTCTCGCCACACCACAGCGTGTTAGCGACATCATCAAGGAAGATCTCGAAGAGATGAAACGTCGTTTCGGCGACAAACGGCGGACACAGATCAGCCATGAAGAACTCGGCAATATCGATCTTGAAGATCTGATCACCGAAGAACCGATGGTGGTGTCGATCAGCCATCGCGGCTACATCAAACGCACACCGACGAGCGTCTATAACACTCAGCGCCGTGGCGGTAAGGGACTCAAGGGTGCCAAGAGTGATGAGGAAGATCCTATCGAACACCTCTTCGTCGCCAGCACGCATGCGTACCTGTTATTCCTGACGACGACCGGCAAAGTTCGCTGGCAAAAGGTTTATGACATCCCACAACTCGCCCGCGATGCCAAGGGCCGCGCGATCGTCAATCTGTTGCAAATGGAGCCGGACGAGCAAATTGCACAGTGCCTCGCCATTCGCGACTTCAACCAACCGGGTCACTACGTCGCCATGGTCACGCGTAGCGGGCTGGTCAAAAAGACACCGCTCGAACAATACAGCCGCCCCAAACGCGGCGGCATCATCGCGATCAAACTTCGTGAAGACGATGAACTCGTCGACGCGGTCGTCGTCGGCCCTGGCGATGAGATGATGCTCGTCACTGCAGGTGGCATGGCAATCCGATTCCGCGAATCCGATTCCCGCCCTATGGGCCGCAACACGTCTGGGGTGAAAGGCATCTCACTGATCGGCGATGACCGCATCGTCGGTATGGTCGTGACGAATGTCGATGCGACCCTGCTCACTGTTTGCAAAAACGGATATGGAAAACGCACTCCGTTCGGCCCCAACGCCAGTGACCATGACGACACGGATGAGGAAACGTCCGAAGCCAACGCCGATGACGAGAACTCTGCCACCAGCGGCTCGGCTCGCTACCGGACGCAGAAACGTGGCGGAAAGGGCCTACGCGACATCAAAACCAGCGAGCGAAACGGCAAGGTGATCGGCATCGCACGGGTCACTGACGATGATGAACTCTTCATGATGACCGCAAAAGGAAAACTGCAACGGATCGCCGCGTCGGACATCAATGTCATCGGTCGAAATACGCAAGGCGTCCGAATCATGAGCGTCGACAAAGGCGACGAACTGATCGCTATCGTCCGCGTCCCGGCCGAAGAGAAATCAGAAGTTGGCGCCGCTGTCACACCCATAGCGGAATCGCCCGAGTAATCTCCGCACCGCGTGTTCATCACTCGTTATGCCGGATGCGTATAATCTCTCGCTTGACATGAAATGACTTCTGCAAACGAATCGACTCCACCCGCGCCTCCTTTTAGCCGCTTCTTTCAGGTACTCGGGCCGGGCTTGGTGTCGGCGTGTGTCGTCATTGGCCCAGGGAGCATCGTGACGAGTTCCTCCGTGGGCGCAACGACAGGATTCGCCAACGTGTGGGTCGTCATCGTGTCCGTGATTTTTATGTCCGTGTACCTGACCCTCGCCGTGCGACTTGGCGTGGTCACCCAGCGATCAGCAGGCGATGTCATCGCCGATGCGGCCCATCGATTTTTGTCCGTGCTCGTGGGCGTGTCAGTGTTCTTTATCGCTGCTGCCTATCAGTTCGGCAATAACCTCGGGGTTCATGCAGCTATCAACGGCTTCGTCCCCTGGCACTACTGGATTGTCATCTTCAACTCGCTAGCACTCGTGTTTCTGTTTGGATTCAAAAACCTATACCAAGTGCTCGAACGCGGCATGGCGGTGTTCGTTGGCGTGATGTTGGTGGCCTTCGCGATCAACCTAGCCTTCGCCAAGCCTGATCCAGTTGCGTTTCTGCGCGGACTCAATCCGTTTTCCGGCGCGACCGAGGTGGGCTTGCCATTGATGGGTTTGATCGGAACGACCTTCATCGTCGCCAACGCCTACTACCAGTCCTACCTAGTCCGCTTCAAGGGCTGGAAGGCGAGCGACATGAAGCTGGGTCTCTTCGACGCGCGTGTGGGCGCGACGATCATGGCAGTGACTACGCTCATGATCATGTGTACGTCCGCGTCGGTCTTTCACCCGCAATTGGTTTCGGGAGCGATGACGATTGACGACATCAACGATGTTTCCAAAATTGCGAATCAACTCGAACCGTTGTTCGGTCCTTTGGGCCGCGTCGTGTTCTGCGTCGGACTGTTCTCCGCGGCGTTTTCGTCATTCATTGTCAATTCCATGGTGGGCGGTTTTGTCTTGGCCGATGCCCTCAAACTGGGCAATCGCCCGGAAGATCTTGGTCCGCGTCTGATGACGGCAGTCGTTCTGATCGCTGGCATGAGCGTTGCGCTGTACATGATTGTGACCGGGGTCGGCAAACCGGCTGCTCTGATCGTCGCCGCTCAAGCAACGACGGTGGTCGCGTCCCCTCTGATCGCCGCCACACTGCTGTGGTTGACCAATCGAAAATCCGTGATGGGCGAGCACACCAACGGTCCCCTCACCAATCTGATCGCTGGCGTCGGACTGTTGGTCCTGGTGCTGATATCAGCCAAGATTGTTGTCGTGGACTTAATTGGATAAAGACTCAGCTGCGGGCTACTTTCCACCGAGTTCAAGAGCAGCTACAGTCTATAGACAAGCGTTCTGTCTGGCCAAAATTTCGTGGAAGTCTTCATGTCTGTCTCCTCGCTTTCCACCGCTCTGACGCTGCGCGGAATCGTGCCGCCTCTGATCACGCCGCTGAGTGCTCGTGATGTGCTCGACCGCGAGGGGCTCGCCCGGTTGCTCGATCACGTCATCGGCGGTGGTGTCTCTGGTGTGTTTATTTTGGGCACGACCGGCGAAGCTCCGAGTCTGAGCTATCGCCTACGCCGCGAACTGATTGCCGAAACCGTGCGGTTGGTCGATGGGCGTGTGCCAGTGCTCGTCGGGGTGACAGATACCGCATTCGTCGAGACTGTGAATCTGGCGGAGTATGCTGCCCAATGCGGTGCCGACGCGGCCGTGCTGACAACGCCGTATTACTTTCCCGCTGGTCAAACCGAACTGACGTCCTACGTCGAGAATATACAGCCGCTGATCCCGCTGCCGCTGATACTCTACAACATGCCGCAGCTCACCAAGGTCTGGTTCGAGATCGATACGCTGCGCCGGCTCTCGGCACTTGACAGAATTATCGGAGTCAAAGATAGCAGCGGTGACATGGACTACTTCGGTCGCCTCTGCGAGCTCAAACGCGAACGTCCCGATTGGTCCATTCTGCTTGGCCCCGAAGCGAAGCTGGCCGAGGCGCATGCCCTCGGCGGTGACGGCGGTGTGTGCGGCGGAGCGAACGTGATGCCGGGATTGTTTGTCGATTGCTACGAAGCCTTGCGTGACGGTGACGCAGCCAAACAGCAGCTGTCGCAGCGTAAGATCGATCGTTTCCAAGACATCTACGAGATCGGCAAGTACGCCTCGCGGCATATTAAAGCGACCAAGGCGGCTGCGGCGCTGCTCGGCATCTGCGGCGATCTCCCCGCCGACCCCTTCCACGCCTTCGCCAAATCCGAACGTGACCGCGTGGCAGCGGTTCTTCGCAGCGTGGAAAGCCTGTGATTGCAACAACGTTTTTTACGGGAATCGACTGGGCAGTCCTATTGGGCTATTTCATTGGCATCTTGGGGTTAGGGCTATTCTTCTGGCGACGCAACAACTCTGCAGAACAATTTACAGCGGGCGGACGCACGTTGTCGGGCTGGCTGTGTGGGCTATCTATCTTCGCCACCTATCTGAGCAGCATCAGTTACCTGGCGTTACCCGGTAAAGCGTTCGTCGACAACTGGAACGCGTTCGTCTACTCGCTCGCGTTACCATTCGCGGCTGCCATCGCGGTGCGTTACTTTGTTCCCCTCTATCGTCAATCCGGCGAGGTGTCGGCATACTCGCTGCTAGAACGTCGATTTGGTTTGTGGGCCCGCATCTACGCGAGCTGTTTCTATCTGCTTTATCAAATCGCGCGTATCGGGGTGGTGATGTATCTGATGGCACTGCCGATGGCGGTATTGTTTGGGTGGGACATCCGCACGGTCATCATGTTGACGGGAGTGGTTGTGACGGTCTACTCGTTCGTTGGCGGACTCGTTGCCGTCATTTGGGCCGACGCCATCCAAGCGATCGTGCTGCTCGCCGGCGCGTTGCTCGCGCTCGGGGTTTTGCTGTGGGACATGTCCGGCGGATTCGGCGAAGTTATTCGCACCGCCGACGCTGCCGATAAATTTTCGCTTTTACCCAAAGACAACGCGGACCCGTCTAAAACGATTTCCTTTTGGGATATCTCCGAGAAAACGATCTGGGTGGTGTTCGCGTACGGAGTTTTCGACAACCTACGAAATTTTGGTGTCGATCAAAGCTATATCCAGCGATACATCGCCTCACGGAGCGATCGCGAAGCCGCCAAGAGCGTTTGGTTTGGCGCGTTGCTGTATGTTCCTGTCAGTGCTCTCTTTCTGTTCATCGGTTCGTCGCTGTACGCATACTACGAGAGTCATCCAGAGGATTTGCAAGAAGTCCGCACGATCGTGGCGGAGCAAAAATTAATGCAAGCGGGGGTGCCTTTAGATGCACCCGAGTACCATTTGAAACTCGATGAAACCGCAGCAGCGCTCGAGGAGAAAGATCTTGGTGACCGCGTGTTCCCGCACTTCATCGCCGCACACCTACCTGAGGGTGCGCGAGGGCTGTTAATCGCCGCGATTTTTGCTGCCGCGATGAGCACGGTTTCGACATCGCTGAACTCCTCCGCGACCCTCGTCATGAGTGATTTTTACCAGCGTCTTTTTCGACCGCAATCCAGTGATGCCGACAATGTCAGTGTGCTCCGATTGTCAACGATCCTGTGGGGCCTGATGGGCACGCTGATGGCCCTCGCGCTGATTCGACTGACCGAGAGCGCACTCGATGTTTGGTGGCTGTTGTCGGGAGTTCTTGGTGCCGCCATCGTGGGCTTATTCTTGCTCGGTCTCTTGGTCCCCGCTATTCGCAGTCCCGGTGCGATTTGTGCATCGACCCTCGGCGTACTCTTGGTTGCCTGGATGGCAGCGTCGCGCACAACTTACTGGCCACAGTCCCTGCAAGGATGGGCGAGCCCGTTCGAGCCGCTTCTGGCGATCGTGTTCGGCCCCATCCTGATGATCGCCATCGGATGCCTTGTCTCGCTGAGTTTCCCCAGACCCATCGATGGCGAGAATATCGACGATGAAAATGAGCCAAACGGCAGAAAGCTCGAAATCGGTGTTAAAACGCCTGAGTAGGTGGAGGTGTAAGTTTGGCGACAGCGATCCCAAAGAGCAGACCGAGCGCACTGACGCCAATACCGGCCAGTTCGTGAGGGACCTCCCATCCTAGCGGTACCAGCCAGGGCTCAAAAAAAGATTCCCAACCACAGGCAAAATGCAGCGTCCAGACCGCAATGCCCCAGCCCATCGCGTGCCACGCGGCCTGATGAGGCAAATGCTTGAAATGGATTCCCAGTACGAACGGGATGAAGAGACTGACGAGGGCCATCGAGTACGAGGCTTGCACGAGTTCGTAGGCACCCTGGCCAGTCCAGGCGAGAAGCGCTGAAACCATCGTGACCGCGACAATCGCGCCCCGCTGGAGTAATAAAAGGTGGGTTTGCGTGAGCGGTTCCGTGCGGCGCATTCGCCAGAAAGGCTCTACCAAGTTATGCGCCATCACCGCAGAAGGGGCCATTACCGCACTGACAATCGTCGACAAGACAGCCGATACAATGGCCAGAAAGAAAATCAACAACAGGGCGGGATTGAGCAGTTTGGCCGCGACCATGACGATGACACCATCGAGTTCACCGGGTTCGTGAGGCAACAGCAGATGCGCGGCCATCCCTGCACCTACGGGCAGCACGCCCATGATAAGATAACCGGCACTGGCCACCAAACATGCTTTCTTAGCAACCGAGTCGCTCTTCGCCGAAAAAATTCGCTGCATCAAATCTTGCATCGGCAGATTGCCAAGTGCTCCAATCGCCAATGCACTTAGAGCGACCATCGTGTCCCGCCAGAACGTCTCAGGATCCGCGATCCGCCACCGACTCTCCGGTAGATCGTTTCTCAACGTCGTGAGCCCGGCGTCCATGCTGCCGTCGCCGAGATGGACCAAGATCGCATGGCCGAGAAGTAACAGTCCGATCAGAATCAAACTCATCTGAATCGCGTCGGTCCAAGTAATCGTCCACATGCCCCCCATCAAAGTGTACCCAGTTCCCACCGTGGCGACGAGCACGATGCCGACTTCCTTGGGCACCCCGAAGAAAACCTCGAGAATTTGTGCCAGGGCAACAAACTGCGCCGCCACCCAACCGAAGTAGCTGGGCACGATGATCAACGATGCCATCTTCTCCGCCGCGATTCCGTAGCGAATGCGGAAGAAATCCGACACGGTGAGGATTCCCATTCGCCACATCGGACCGGCGACAAACAAACCGGCGAAGAGTAAGCAGAGCGAGATTCCAATCGGGTCGAGCATTGCTTTCCGCAGCCCCTCGTTTCCGACTTCATCGGCCGTCGTCATCAGTGATTCAGCGCCGAACCAGGTCGCGATGATGGTGATCGCAGCCAAAGAAGTCGGCAACCGTCTTCCAGCCAGTACAAAATCTTCGACGTTCTTGACGCGGCGTTGGGCGAGCCAACCGATCAGGTACATGCCTGCACAGTAGACGAGCAACGAACCAAGAAAGATGCCGTACATTCCGGCAGGCAGATGGGTCGATTCAAACATATGCGTGGGCCGGACCGCCATATCTTAGGAGTTGAGTTGAATGTCGCTATGGACCGTTTTTGCGGCAGCAATGTAGCGAAATCGTCTATTTTCGCGACTACCAAAACCACGAAAACTCGATTTTTCCACTCGCGATGACAGAGTGCCATTTTTCGATTCCCGGGAACAACCGCAGCGATGTGCCACGGTCATGGACGGCAGGTCTCTCCTACGCGCGGATCATGAACAATCATCAGCGTCATGGTGATGCGCTGAAAATCGCGACATCAGCTGACTTCTGTGGTAACCGTTGGAAGGTCAACGCTATCCTCCTGGGGCACCCATCCCGATCGCGTGTTCCTCATGCCGGTAGCATTGGTGCGGATCGTCACGGGAAGCAGGTGTCGTGATCGCTGAAACCCCCACGACCGAAATCTCTTCCCTGAACTGCACCAACGTCATGAAAACGGAAGAATTGTCATGGCCGATCGACGGCGTACTACGGCTGCCAGCCGCGTCGGTAACGTCGTGGGAAATAGAGGTTTCACGCGAGTAGAGTGAATGCCCCGCGGGACAGGCTGGGCTACGGACGAGCACTGCTGGGGGTCGATGCAGCGCGTTCAGCTCCGTCCTTCTCGTCGGCATCCTCCTGCGTTTCAGAACGTGGCGGAGGAGTCGCTTCGAGCACTGTTTTCAACACGTCGATCAATTGGTCCAAGCGGAATGGCTTGTACAAAACGGCTTTGGGATGCAGCCCATTCTGTTTGGCTTTGACGATGGAATGCCCCGGATCGTAACCGAATCCTGTCATCAGGATCATGGGAACGTGATCCATGATTTTGCCCAGTCGGAGCATTAACTGATAACCGCTGTAGTCGGAAAGGCGGATATCGCTGATGATTGCATCGTAGGAATTTTGGCCGCCGCTACGGCGCACCATGAGGAGTGCTTCATCGCCAGCGTGAGCGGTCTCGACCACGCAGCTATAACGTTCGAGCAAGCGGTGAGCGTCATGGCGAACCTGTTCGTCGTCGTCAACAACGAGCACCCGTTTGCCACGCAGCAAAAAGTGCTGCTCGGACTTTTCGTCTGCTGCTACCGCTTCGAGCGGCGTCATCTTCTGACCAATTTGCTGGATCGTTCGTTTGATGTCGCGTGAGTTTTGCAAGATCCTGCCGAGTCGATCCATTACCTCGCTACTGTGCCCGATGTAGCCCTCCATCACATGCACGGCATCATTGAGGATCGCGTCGACCGGCATGGCGACGGCGCTGTGAATCGCGTCGCAACTCTGCTGGGCTGTATTCGCCTTCTGCGCGACCAGGAGTTCAAGCGTATTGAGCGCGAACGCAATGTCCCGAGCAAAAATCTCCAGGAACTGCAGGTCACTATCCGAAAACGCCGAAACCTCGGGACTCTCGACGTTGATGGTCCCGAGCACTTGATCGTGCAAGATCAGTGGAACCGTCAGCGAACTACGAGTGTCGGCAACACCGGGGATGAACAAGGGATCATTCAGCACGTCATGACAAATGTAAGGCACGCCGCTGGCGGCTACGTATCCCGTGATCCCATTTTCGTGCATGCGGGCGAGTAAACGACGATCGGAGGCTTCCTCGTCGATCCCCACGCTCAGCAACGGTAGTAAATCGCCAGTGGACTGCTCGAGCACGCGAATTTCGATCACCTCGAAATTCAGTAAATCACGCAGGTAATGCTGAATATTGTCTTTGAGCAGATCGATTCGCTCGTCCACCTCCATCATGAAGATTTCATTAGGACGCAAATCCGCAAGTTCGCGGCCGGCCTGGTGAATCGCCGCCAACTTTTGTTCTTGGAGGATCTCTTCGGTGATGTCACTGACCGTGACGATCAAGTGGCGTGAGGCAGCAGCGGACTGAATCGGGGCCGCATGCACCTTAAAATATCGATTATCCGAGCTGTGCAGGGTCGAATGACTCTGATCGCCCGTGGCGAGCGAAGTATGAAACGGACAAAAATCCGGTCCCATAATCTCCGGGTTGTGCAACAATTCGTAAAAACTCATCCCCAGCGGCGCGCCCTCGTCACGTCCCGCCCACTGCAATATTTGACGATTCGCCCAGATCACCCGTAGATCGGAATCGAGCAAGACGACTCCCTCTGGCATATCCCGCAGCATCAAACCGCTTTGGGTGATCCCGAGGATTTCGGAAACTTGGGGCAAACTCGTACGGTCCAACCAGATACCCGCGACCGATTCATCCTCCAGCAGCGGGAACGCTTCGACAATCGAATCTGCCTGCATCCATTCGACCTCGCCGGATGGATCGACAGAACTAGAGGCAATCGCCTCGCGCGGCAGTCTCCCATCGCCTACCCAGATCATTTTTGACACAGCTTGTTTCCCCCAACCTCTGGAAGCACTTCATCCCGTCGCAGTGGAGACGTGTTGGAAACGTCTATGTGACAAACTATAGACGAAAAACAGCATGCTGGCGTTCCAGATGTTCGCAAATTCACGGTTGTTTTCAACTGCGGTCGAAAATTTACCCAAGGATCAAATTCAGGCAACAAAGTTGTCCCCTTACACGAAACATTCCTAGGAACCTGCCAACGGGGCAATCCACCCCCGCGACCCGATCTGAAGGCATCCATCCCAAAATAGTGCGTTGTCCAAAACAGAAAACTCGCCGTCGCCTCGGTAATGGCCTAGAGGGGTCGCTGCTCGCCATGACCGCAGAAAAAAAACGGCTCAACTTCGCCCTGGTGGGGGGGATTGTTCCGAAAATTCCGTGAAACTCGTCCCGAATCCCACCCGCATCGTTGACATAAAATACCCAGCATCTAACTTGGACGTTTGAAGGGCGATGTCCGCCCAAACTACGCAGCCGTTAAAGCTTGCCCGTGTTTCTTCTGTTGCCTCACAGTTTCGTGAGCATTTCGAGAGGGTTACCAATGAAGTTAAATGTATTGAGGATGATGATGGGGGCTGCCGCAGCGATGATGTTCGCTGCACCAGTCCACGCAGGATGCGGAATATTTGGAGGTGGCGCCAGCCACGGCCATTGTGTCTTACAAAGCTCAGCGACCGATTGTGGCTGCGGCGACGCAGCAGGTTGCGGCACAGCAGGTTGCGGGTCCACCGTCTCCTATGAAACGCAAACAGTCATGCGTCCTCAGTACGTGACGGAAACCCGTATGGTTCCCACCACCTCGTATCAGCGACAGACGCAGACTCGCACTCGCAACGTGACGAAACAAGTTGCCCGCGTCGAAACACGCTCGCAAGAATACACCGTCAACGTTCCCGAAACGAAAACTCGCACCGAAAACTACAGCGTGCAAGTCGCCGTGCCTTACACCGAGGAACAAAAGTACACTGTTTCGGTCCCTGTCACGACGCAAGTCGAACAGTCTTACCAAGTTTCGGTGCCTTACACCGAGCAAGTCGAACAAACTTACCAGGTTCAAGTTCCGTACACGGAGACTAGGACTCAAGAATACACGGTTTGTGTCCCGTATACCGAGCAAGTTGAACAAACGTACCAGGTACAAGTTCCGGTTACGTCCATGCAAACTCAAGAGTACCAAGTTTGCGTTCCCTACACCGAAACGCAAACCCAAACCTACACTGTTCGCGTTCCTCACACTGAGACCAGGACCCAAGAGTACACGGTCAACGTGCCCTACACCGAGCAAGTCCAACAGACTTACAACGTGACCGTTCCTTATACTGAGCAAGTCAGTCAGTCGTACACTGTGATGGTTCCTTACACCGAGCAAGTTGCCCAGTCTTACATGGTGCGTGTTCCTGTTCAACAAACCCAAACCGCCTACCGTACCGTCAGCAAGTGTGTACCCGTGACCACCATGCGAACGGTCCAGCGCGATATGGGCAGCTATGAGTGCCAAGCAGTCGCCGCTGCTCCTGCTTCCATGTCGAGCGCTTGTGGATGTGGCGCTAGCAGCAGCAACAGTGGCTGCGGAAACCCCTGCGATAGCTGTGGCGGTTGCCAGAGTAGCTGTGGTTGTGGTGGCAGCAGTGCCGTAGCAGCCGGCTGTGCTCCCGCTGTGAGCTATCGCCGCGTGTACGTGCCAAACGTTGTGACTGAACAAGTCCCAACGACGACCTATCAACGCTCGACTGAGCAGGTTCCTTACACCTACACCACGACGACTTACAACTGCGAAACCAAGACCCGTATGGTCCCGGTCACCCGCATGCGTGCCGAAACTCGTCAGCGCACCGTCAACGTGACTCGCTGCCGTACGGAAACTCGCACCCGTACGGTTCCAGTGACTCGTTGCCGTCAGGAAACTCGTACGCGCGACTATCAAGTCACCACGTACACAACCGAAGAGCGAACTCGCGAAGTTCCTGTTCAACGTACTCGCATGGAAACTCGCACCCGCGAAGTTCCTGTGACCACGATGAGCACCGAAGATCGTACCCGTACGGTCTCGGTCCAGAAAACTCGTAACGAGCAACGCACTCGAGAGTATCAAGTCACGCTGTGCCGCATCGAAAATCGTACTCGTACGGTCCCCGTGCAACGCTGCAAGACGGAAACTCGCACTCACATGGTTAACCAAACGACCATGCAGAACGAAGAGCGTTCACGTACGGTCAACCTGACGCGTATGGAAACCCAACAACGCAGCCGCGAAGTTTCCTATACCGTCACCCATCCCGAGAAACGGACTCGCAACTACAACGTGACTGTCTATGATACTGTCACGGAAGAAGTTCCCGAAACCTACACCGTTTGCGTTCCTGTGCAAACGATGAAGGAAGTTCAAGTTCGCGTCTGCAAGCAAGTCCCGACCACAATCCAAGTTCCTGTGTACAACTCGGCTGCTGCCGGTTCAGGCTGTGGCTGTGATGGTTCGGGTACCATGCAAGCGACCACCGTGTCGGCTCCTGCACAAGGCTCCGTCATGCAAGCTGGTGCGGGTTGCATCAACTGTGGCAACTAGTCATTAGTGATCCAATCGCGAAACCGCGTGAGCAAAAACTCACGCGGTTTTTTTTTGCGCCCCCATTGAACTCTGAAGATCTCAGATGGGGCGGAAACGATTCATCTTGCGGTGAAACACGCGAAAACGCTAACAACCAAAAAGACGCGCGTTTACCTATTTATTTGCGAAAGAGCCGATGCCCAGTCCCGCACTACTCCCAACGGCAATCGTTCCAACCGCCACGCCCGAGTTTTTGCCCCGGCCACCCCGGTTGCGTCTCGTCCATGACGACAATTCCACGTACGCGGGTCCCTCAGTGCATCCGGATGCTGACGCAAACACCCCCCATTCAATTGGAACGCGGCGGCCCTGGATGACGTGGTCGTGTCTCATCGGTTCCATGATCGTGGGAATCATGCTGGCTACATTGAGCGGTTGTCACTGGGCTTCGGCGAGCCAGAACACCCAGGGCGCGGCGATGTACAACCAAGGCCAGTACACCGGCGCCATGGAGCAGTTTCGTAAGGCGATTGCGTCGAACCCCACCGACCCAGACAGTTACTACAACCTCGCCGCCACGACCCACCATTTAGGGAATCAGCGGCAAGATCCCAACCTGATTCGGCAGGGTGAGTCGCTTTACAACCAGTGCCTCGATCACGACCCCAACCATGTCGACGCCCACCGCGGACTCGCGGTACTCTTGGTTGATTCGGGACGTCCTGATCGTGCATTCGCACTCATGAAAAATTGGGCGGCGCAGAATCCCACACTCGCGGAGCCTCGGATCGAACTGGCTCGCCTTTACGAAGAACACGGTGAACCGCAGGTCGCTCTAAAATATCTTGAAGACGCTGTGCAAACCGACGCCAACAACCCTCGCGCCTGGTTGGCTTTGGCACGACTGCGTGAGCAGAACGGTGATCCGGTTCAGGCACTGCAGAACTACCAACGCGCCTTGCAAATTGGAGGGGGTTCGCTCGGCCCGAACTCCACCATGGCGACCGAACGCGTCGCAGCACTGAGCCGCCAGATTAACTCGGCCCGCGATGCCCAGCTCAATTCAGGCGGCACTCAAATGGCCACGCCAGCATTTGGCTCGACACGGTACTAGCAGTTCGTATCTCACCGTCTGTGAGCCGACGGCGCGAGCGACCTGTCAATTTCAAGCACGGCGTGCGAGCGACGGGAAATGCTGGAATACCTCCCTTGCGCGTCGGGCTAGTATGCTCACGTCCATTTCGCAAACGCGAAAAAGTCGATAGCCCGCCCGCACTTTCGGGGAGGGAAAGGCGACGATCGACGCGCCGATGCTTGCACAAAGTGCTAATTCGTCGACAATACGCCGTTTCCCAAACTCAAAATTCTCCAATTCCGCCAGAATCTCATGAAGTCCATGGATGCCCTCGTGTCGTTGTGCAAACGACGCGGTTTTCTTTTCCAATCCAGCGAAATCTACGGCGGTGTGCAAGGGTTATGGGACTACGGTCCGCTCGGGGTGGAGCTCAAACGCAATCTAAAAAACGCCTGGTGGCAAGACATGATCACCGGCCACAATGAGCTGGCCCCTCCCCCCGGAGCCCCTGGTTCGTTTGAAATGGTGGGGCTCGATTGCACGATCCTCATGCACCCGCAAGTCTGGAAGTGCAGCGGTCACTACGATTTGTTCCACGATTACATGGTCGATTGCCGCGAGTCGAAAAAGCGCTATCGCCACGACCAAGTCCGCGGCCGGTTCGTTGAATACAACGAACAAAAGATTTTCGTTACCACGCTCGCTGAGATCGAGCACGAGCACGACGAAATTCAGCGTCGGGCGCTCAAGTTTTTTAAGCTGCGTCCCAAGAATGCGGGCGAGCTCACCATCGGCGCCGAGTCGATTACACTGGACAATCTCGATTCTCATGAAGACGTCCTCGGTCCGGATGCCAAATCGCTCGGTACTCTCACCGAGCCGAGGGAGTTCAATTTAATGTTCAAAACCACCCTTGGTGCGCTCGGTGGTGAGGACGACACCACGTTCCTGCGTCCCGAAACGGCTCAAGGAATCTTCGTTAACTTCAAGAATGTGCTCGATAGCTCTCGCGTTCGCGTTCCGTTTGGAATCGGCCAGGTCGGCAAGAGTTTCCGAAACGAGATCACACCGCGAAACTTCACGTTCCGATCTCGCGAGTTTGAGCAGATGGAAATTGAATTCTTCTGTCACCCAGATCAATCGCACGATTGGTATCGGTACTGGCGCGACCGCCGTATGGCGTGGTACACCGCGATGGGACTGTCGAGCGAGTCGCTGATCATGCGGGAGCACGAGCAGGCGGAATTAGCCCACTACAGCGTCGGTACTGCGGACATTGAATACGCCTTCCCGTTCCTCCCCGAAGGCGAATACGGAGAGCTCGAAGGCATCGCCCACCGTGGTGACTTCGATCTGCGCAGTCACATGGAAGGCAAGCTCGATCCAGCAACCAACCCGATGACCGTGCAACTCGGCGAAGATGGGAAGCCAAAATATCGAGGCAGTGGCAAAGACCTGACCTATCGCGACGATATCACGAACGAAAAATATGTTCCTCACGTGGTCGAGCCATCGGCCGGCGCCGATCGAGCCGCTCTTGCGTTCTTATGCGAAGCCTACACCGAAGATGAGGCTCCCGATGAGAATGGCAAGATGCAAAGCCGCACCGTAATGAAACTGCATCCGCGACTGGCGCCCATTAAAGCGGCCGTGTTCCCGCTGGTGAAGAAAGATGGCATGCCCGAAATTGCCCAGGAAATCTATGCGGGATTGAAGCAGCATTTCAATGTCTTTTATGACGCGAAGGGTGCTGTCGGGCGGCGCTATCGCCGGCAAGACGAAGCAGGCACACCATACTGCATCACCGTCGATGGCGATTCGCTCGCGGACAGAACAGTGACGATCCGCGACCGTGACACGCTTGAACAAACGCGGGTCAAGATCGATGACTGCGTCAATGAAATCCGTCAGCGGATTGAGGCCTAGATGTGGCCGCCTACCTCGTCCGCATCGGATTTAACGGTGACGTGTTTTTTGCCACGCCGCTATTGCCAGAGCTGGAAATCTCTCGCGGCAGCGAAGTGCTCGTGCAAACGCCCCGTGGCGTCGAACTCGGCGAGGTGCTCGGTCAAGCGAACCCATCGAGCGACGATCAACCATCATCACTCAACATTATCCGCGAGTTAACCGCTGATGACCGGTTACTCGTCGAACGATTGCAGCGCCACAAACGAGATGCTGTGCGGCGCTGCCAAGCAATCTTAGCCGAGAGTCATTCGGTAGCGGTCCTCCTCGACGTGGACCAACTATTCGACGGTAATACGCTGATCCTGCACTTTCTCGGCCCCGTCGACTCCCTCGGCCGGGAGCTGACTGACACGATCGTCGCAGAGTATGAAGCTCAGGTGCAGTCGATCCGTTTAAGTGAATTAATGACTCACGGCTGCGGCCCCGGATGCGGCAGCGATGCTGGAGGAGGGTGCGGCTCGGCGGGCGGTTGTGCCACCTGCGCGGTCGCTGGTGCCTGTATCCGTTAGGACCGATGAAGCTATCTATTCGCTGCTATGGATAAACTGAACTCAAATGACTAGCCGATCAGAATTAGAACGTGATCTCAAAACCACGCCGACCGACTCGCGGATGAATTGCATGGAAGTCTGGGGAGGCAATCAGGCAATCGATCGTAATATCGTCGCTCCGGGGCTACGTATTTGGGCCTTTTGCAAGCCGTTTGGCGAATCAAAGTCTGGAGGTGACGTTTACTATCTTTCGTCATGTGCGTCAGGCCGGATCACGCGGATGCTCTTGGCCGACGTCAGCGGCCATGGCCACATGGTTTCCAACATTGCGATCTCGCTTCGTGACTTGATGCGGCGAAACGTGAACTACATCAAACAGACACGGTTTGTGAAGTCGATGAATAAGCAGTTCTCCGAATGCCACGTGAACGGCGAGTTTGCGACGGCAATCGTCTCGACATTCTTTTCACCGACCAAGAAACTCACCATTTGCAACGCGGGACATCCACCACCGCTTCACTATCGAGCTCAAATGCAGGCATGGCGGGAGCTGTCCTCAGAGTTCGACTGGCAGGATAAGATCGCAGATACGCCACTGGGCATCGTTGCGGACGCGGGTTACAGCCAACATGAAATTCAGTTGGAACCCGGTGATTTCGTCCTCATGTTTAGCGACGCGATTTCTGAATCGGAAGACCGTGACGGAAATCAACTTGGATGTGGAGGCGTATTGAAGTTGGTTGCCGAAGTCGATGCTTCCCTGCCAGCCCAGATCATACCAAGCCTGCTCGATAGGATCGCTGAGATGAAAGCGGACAATCTCCATCAGGACGACGTGACACTTCTGTTGATCCAAGCAACCGGCGACGGGCCGTCCCTCAAGGCAAATCTACTCGCTCCGTTTCGGTTCCTTGGCTCTGTCAAAGACAGCACAGCATTTTCATAGCCGGCTCTTCATCACGCTCAAGCTCGATTTCCAGCTCCACGAAGTTATTGCCATTGTCAACCGCAGACTTCACCCGGCCCTGCAATTCATCAGCTTGAACGGTACATAACTGTTCGATCTCATCCGCGGTCAGACATCGCGGCCTACGACTGGTCAAGTTGCACCTCGTTTCCAACGCCAAGCGTATTGGTCCTGTGAGTCAATAGTTCGGCTACGCTTGCGTCTTTCGGGAGCTGAAAGAGTTGCAGCAACACGTATCCCGACATCGCGATATTGCCGAACACCATGATCAGGACAAACCAAATCAAACGAGGCGCAAGCGAACGCTCTTTCCACACGACCCAGAGGTAAAAGGTCAAAAAACCAAGGTAAGCGTCCAGGAGCGTCGCTTGAAACCATGCGTCCTTGATCAGATGGCCATTATCGAAAACGCTTCGGGCCAGCGATGCACGAACGGTGAATGCTAACATTGCAGCAAAGATTGCAAGAAATATAACGGCGATCACGCGTCTAACATTCATCTGTCGTTTTCCCGCGAGGGGTCTCTGCTGTATTGCGTTCTGGGGATATTGCGTTCTGGGGACAACCCATTTTCTAGACAAGCCGGCGGAATCGGCAACATTTGTGGCTCACGGTGCCATTCTGACATCAGGCCGCTGACTCGACCCTTCAGTCGCAGTTCGGGTGCCCAAATGCCACGCATCTCACTGCTATCGATATAGGCAGCAAGATTCTAGAGATGTCATAGCGGGAATCCTCAGGCAATATGCCTATGCGGAAAATGTCGCCGTAGGCGCCTTGCAGTGCGTCATTTGCGAGCGAAATCGGGCAGGCGTGAGTCACCTCGGTGAATTGGCCCAGTGGGTGCTTTCTTGACCTGGCATTCAACCTATTTCACGTTTCCCTGCTCGCTATTTGAGCATGTTCGCATGTCGACCACGCTTCCCCACGCGCCCGCAACTGCCCCGGCACCGCACGACAAGCGGCCACCATTGCCATTTTCCGGCGCTGATTTCGATCTGGTGGGCATGCTTCTGCAACAGCAGCAATCGCTGACCGCTGTCGAGCAGTTTTCAGAGGCTTATTCGGCGGGCGACCTAGGCAGCTCCTGTTCGATGAGAACAAGTGAACCATCTCAGTCGATTTATTACCGTCGCTTGATGCCAGCGACCGCCCCTTCGCCCGGACAACAACTTGCCTTCGAGGTGAACCTGGATACGTGCAGTGGCTGCAAAGCCTGTGTGGTCGCCTGTCATACAATGAATGGACTCGAAGAACACGAAAGCTGGCGTAGAGTGGGCACGGTCATCATTGGTGCTCCCGAACCGGAACTTCCGATCGTGACGACCGTCAGCGCGCCCGAAGCACCAGTTGCGATCGATGGGACGAGTGCGCCCGTGGTGGGAATTCAACACGTCACGACAGCTTGTCATCACTGTGAGGACCCCGGTTGTCTCAATGGTTGCCCAGTCAAGGCATACGTCAAAGACGATGTTACGGGGATTGTCAAGCATTTAGATGACCAGTGCATTGGCTGCAAGTATTGCACGATGATGTGTCCGTATGAAGTTCCCACGTTCAGCAAACGTCTGGGCATCGTACGCAAGTGCGACATGTGCCATCAAAGATTGGAGGCTGGCGAGGCCCCCGCTTGCGTGCAGTCGTGCCCGAACGAGGCGATTGCAATTCGAATTATCGACCAAACTGCCACAGCAGAGAGCCATGAACATCGCTTGATGCCAGACGCTCCGAGTTCGTCTTTAACACGTCCCACAACAAAATACATCGGCCAACGCAGCGGCCATGTCGCGTTCGCCACACCTCAGGACTCGGCAATCGATGAAGTGGCTGAGAGTCACTGGCCGCTGGCGATCATGCTCGTCGCGACCCAAGTTGCGGTGGGGATGATCCTGATTGAGCAAGTTGTAGAGATTTCAGTTTCACTGACTGGAGGATCTTTGCCAGTCGCTTCGACTCGATTGACTGCGAGTGCGTCGTTGTTGATCACCGCGATTGGGATGGCCTTGGCACCACTGCATTTGGGGCAACCGCTGCGAGCTTGGCGAGTCTTCCTAGGTCTGCGTACATCGTGGTTGAGCCGCGAAGCGGTATTGCTGGGTAAATTTGCGGGTGCCTTAACCGCTGCGACAATGTTGCTCTGGTGGCCTGAGATAAACCAGTGGATTCCCTCCTCCGTGACAGGGACGATTCCCGACTGGGTGGTGATTCCGCAGTGGGCTGCTGGTGCGACTCTGGCTGCTGCTGTGATCTTGGGACTCGCGGGTGTCTACAGTAGTGCGATGATCTACATCGCGACAAGACGGGAGCTATGGCGTTCCACCCGTACGCTTCCCCGCTTCCTGTCCACCGGGATGATCGTGGGTTCCTCACTGACTGCTACGACGATCGGTTGGGGCGGCGGTTCGGACTCGGTCGTAATTTTGCTGTTGATTGTGGCGGTTCTCTCCGGCGCAACAAAGTTGTTCTGGGAGTTGAGCTTTTACCTTGGTGCCAACGTGGAACTCGCGACAGTCGATCGGCTGGATATTCGCAGCCAAAACCTCGTCGCGTCACGACTGGCGGGTTGGCGACGGATTCGTCTCGGTGCCGGCTGGGCGGGCCTGATCGCTTGCATGGTTGCCGTGTGCGTGGTCGGCGTGGGGGAAGTCTCAGCTGGCTTGCTCTTGGCGTTGACGGGCTCAATGGTGCTGCTCGTGGGTGAGACGGCCGAACGGCTGTTGTATTTCATGAGCATTGTTTATTACCGCATGCCGGGGACGTTGAAATGAGTATGGAAATTGTGTCGCATCCATCCCTTGATGGAGCCACCGGAACTACGAAACGCTCTCGCTTCGAACTTCCGCAGTTATTGCAGCGGCGGCAGGGGCAAATGACCCGTGAGTTAGTTCTCCATCCTGGAGACCATGGGTTGGGGATGACCCATGGGTCGATGGCTGCGGATGTCACGACCACCGCGACCTGCGGCTACTGCTCCACCGGTTGCGGCCTACGTCTGCATCTGCGCGACGGTGCTGCGGTCGGATTGACACCCGAGACGAATTATCCCGTTAACCTCGGCATGGCCTGCCCGAAGGGATGGGAAGCACTGCGCGTACTCGATTCGTCTGAGCGAGCCACCACACCTCTGCTACGCGGTGCCGGTGGAAAGATGCATGCGGTCGAATGGGACGAGGCACTACGAACGTTTGTCACCAAAATTCGCGGTGTGCAACACCGTCACGGAGCGGACTCGGTGGCATTTCTGTCCACCGGGCAAATCCCCAGCGAGGAGATGGCGTTCCTCGGGGCCCTGGCCCGATTTGGCATGGGAATTCGGCACGGCGACGGGAACACGCGTCAGTGCATGGCGACCGCTGCGACCGCTTACAAGGAGTCGTTTGGCTTTGACGCTCCGCCCTACACCTACGACGATTTTGAGCACAGTGATTGCCTCGTCTTCATTGGCGCAAACCCCTGTATCGCTCACCCGATCATGTGGGAACGGGTGCTACGCAATCCCAACGACCCCGCGATCATCGTGATCGATCCGCGGAGAACGGAGACCGCCACGGCGGCAACGGAACACCTGCAAATTCGCCCAAAAAATGATCTCGCGCTGCTGTATGCGATCACGAACGTTTTGATCGAGCGAGATTATGTCGACCATGACTTTGTCGCGGCGCTCACCGAGGGGTTTGACAGGCTCCGTCTGCATGTTGCCGCATACGACGTTGAGTCAGTCGCTCGGGCAGCGGGCATTTCTGCCGAGTCAATCATCCGAACAGCAGAAGCGATAGGTACCGGCCGCGCCGTGTCGCTGTGGTGGACGATGGGTGTCAATCAAAGTTATGAGGGCACCCGCACAGCACAGGCCATCATCAACATTGCCCTCCTAACCGGGAACATTGGCCGTCGAGGCACGGGTGCCAACAGCATCACGGGCCAGTGCAACGCGATGGGATCGCGGCTCTGGAGCAACACGTCTAACCTCCTCGGCCATCGTCGCTTTGAAGATGAGCACGACCGACGCAAGGTGGCTCAAGCACTAGGCATGGACGAAGAATGCATCCCGAGTGAGAGTAGTTGGAAGTATGATCGAATCATTGAGGGCATCCGTCGCGGCGAAATCAAAGGACTCTGGGTAATTGCCACCAACCCAGCACATAGCTGGATTCACCAGTCCGACGTGCGAGAGTTGTTTGATAAGCTGGAGTTCTTGGTTGTCCAAGATATGTATCACACGACCGAGACCGCACAGCACGCCAACTTGGTTTTGCCATCGGCAGGCTGGGGTGAGAAAGAGGGCACGTTTATCAATAGCGAACGTCGCTATGGATTGATCAAAAAAGTACGCCGAGCACCCGGCCAAGCACTCGCGGACTTCCATATCTTTCGCGCCATCGCTCATTATTGGGGCGTCGCGGACCAGTTTGCTGAATGGACCGATCCCGAAGCCGTCTTTCGGATCTTGCAACGCCTTAGCCGCGATCAGCCCTGTGATATCACTGGTATTGATGGCTATCGGCATCTCGATGCTTGCGGTGGAATTCAGTGGCCGTGGACCCAGCAAGATGCGGCACAGAACCGGATGGAGAGTGACAGCGGCGCAGCCAGCAAGCCGCCGCAGCAACGTCGATTGTTCGCAGACGGCAAGTTTTATCGACCCAACGGACGAGCGATGTTCATCGTCGATCAGGTTCAACCGATGCCCGAACGAACGGATCCCGTGTACCCGATCCAGTTGCTGACCGGGCGAGGTTCGGTTAGCCAGTGGCACACTCAAACGCGGACGCGTCACAGCCCTGTGCTGAAAACGTTGTACCCCACCGAAGCCTACATCGAAATCAACCCCGTGGATGCAGACGATCTTGGGATCATACACGGCGACAAAGTCAACGTGCTCTCACGACGTGACGAGGTGACCGTGACCGCCAATGTCACTGCCACAGTCGGCCGCGGGCAGGCGTTCATGCCGATGCACTACGATGTCACCAACCGACTCACACTCGCTCATTTCGATCCCCACAGCGGTCAACCGAGCTACAAAAATTGTGCTGTACGAATCATTGCTAGGAACGAGTGAGACAAATCCTCATCATGTCAAACAATCCCGCGTTTACCGAATCACAGAAGCAATATCTCAGCGGCCTCACCTTTGGAACCGACGTCGCCGCGCCGTCCGGGGACTGCCTGTACTCGCAGGCAGTGGAGGCAGTGGAACGTCACTTTCGATAGGGGGCGGCGGCGCAACAGTCGACGGAAAAGCGGTGCCTTATGGCCCGGAGAAGATAGCGTTGGATGCGCAAGCGGCCACGGTCAGTGCAGGAAAAAAACTCTGCAAAGAGGAACTTGCCAAGCAAGCCAAGAATCCGCTGGACATGTGGGACGAGATCATCGCCCGCAGCGACGAAGGCCAGTTCCCGAAAAAAGACGACGTTTTCCTGCAAAAATTCCACGGTCTGTTCCACGTAGCCCCCGCGCAGGACTCGTACATGATGCGATTGCGGATTCCTGGCGGCCTGAGCAGGGCTTGGCAACTCACGGGGTTGGCTGATCTTGCCGATCTTGCCGCCGGTGGTTATCTCGACGTCACAACACGTGCGAATTTACAATTTCGTGAGATCCCAGCCAATCAAGCCGCAGCGATGCTCTACGGCATCCGCGAACTCGACGTGATCAGTCTGGGGTCAGGTGGCGATAATATCCGTAACTGCACCGCCAGTTGCCTGTCAGGTATCGATCCCAATGAGCTAATCGAAACGATCCCGCTGGCCAAGAAGATGCATCACCACATTCTCAATCATCGCGAGATGTACGGGCTGCCGCGAAAGTTCAATATCGCCTTTGATGGAGGCGGCCGGATCGCGTCGCTCGAGGACACCAACGACATCGGCTTTCGTGCCGTTCGCGTCGAATATGCAGGCAGCAGCGAGGATCTACCCGAGGGCGTCTATTTCCAGCTCACCCTGGGCGGCATTACTGGCCATCACGATTTTGCGCGCGACACTGGCGTTTTGCTCCGACCTGATGAGTGCGTCCCGGTTGCCGGTTCGATCGTTCGCGTGTTCATTAAAAACGGAGACCGGACCGACCGCAAGAAAGCACGCTTAAAATACCTACTCGATGATTGGGGTTTCGACAAATTCATTGATGCCGTCGGAAAGGACTATGGTAAACCGCTGCGAAGGATCGATTCCTCGCGAGTGACCATCGCCAATCACGAAGACCGCCTAGCACATGTCGGATTCCACGAACAAAAACAAAAGGGACGCTTTTACGTGGGCGTCGTACTGCCGGTCGGGCGGATGACGAGCGACCAAGCACGATCGCTTGCCGATATCGCCCGCGAATTCGGTAACGGCGAAGTCCGCTGGACCGTGTGGCAGAACTTAATTCTACCAGGCGTCCGTGAACGTGATATCGAAGAAGTTCAAGCTGCCATCCTGGATTGTGGACTGGACTATCGAGCCAGCTCGTTCCGCGCGGGACTGGTGGCATGCACGGGCAGTGCGGGTTGCAAGTATGCCGGCGCAGATACCAAAGCCAACGCCATGACCCTCGGTAAGGCACTCGAATCGCAATTTGAAATCGACGTACCCATCAATATTCATCTGACCGGTTGCCATCACAGTTGTGCTCAACACTACATCGGTGACATCGGCTTGATCGCGTGCCAAGTCGAACAAGGTGATGATATGGTCGATGGGTACCACGTCGTTGTCGGTGGCGGCTGGGGTGAGCGACAAGGTATTGGGCGGCCGCTGTTGCAGTCCATCATCTTTGAAGACCTACCACCATTGATCATCAATCTGATCGATGGATACCTCGCCGAACGCCATGTTGACGAAGCCTTCGTGGAGTTCTGTAGACGTAAGACAATTGAAGAACTGCAGTCGCTCGCCAAGTCAGCGATTGCGCAGTAGTTCCCATTCTTCTAAGCACATCGCCGGAAATCATTGGGCAAAACGGTTCGCGGGCGTCCCGCCCGCTTTCGGCAAATCGGCGGGCGGGACGCCCGCGCACCGAAAGAGGTTACACCGAAACATTTCGCAAGACGTGCTTATTAGCGTTGTCGGTTCACTTTTCTCCGTTTTTAGGGCATCACCATGACAGATTTCATTCCCGCGACAGCTCCGTTCAGTGAAGATCAACGCGCCTGGCTCAACGGTTTTTTCGCTGGATTGACCGGTATTCAAACTCAGGGGAATCCAGCAGCCACGATCCAGGCTCTCGGTATCAATGCATCCACCGCAGTTGCCCAACCTGAGCCCGAGCCCGAAGAAGAGTTCCCGTGGCGAGACGCCTCCTTACCGATCGTCGAGCGAATGAGTTTGGCGGACGGTCATCCGACGCAGAGAAAACTGATGGCGGCGATGGCGCAGCTCGATTGCGGTTCGTGCGGCTATGTCTGCCAAACCTACAGCGAAGCGATCGCTCGAGGTGAGGAGAGCAACTTGACATTGTGCAGTCCCGGCGGCAAAGAAACGAAACAGATGATCAAGAAGATTCTCGCCGAATCCAAGGAGGCTGGATCGAAGTCCGGCAGTACCTCCAACGGCGCCGAATCTCGCAACGGCGTCTCGGCCAATCCCAGCGGCGCGGCCCAGTGGTCTCGCAACAATCCGTTTTCGGCCAAACTCATCGAGTCGCGACCACTTAATCTGGAGGGATCGGCGAAGGATACCCGCCACGTTGTGATCGATCTGTCTGGATCGGGACTGAAGTACAATGTGGGTGACGCATTGGGAGTCCTACCCAGTAATTGTCCGGAGCTGGCAGCGCAGCTGATTGACTCAATCGCTGCTGATCCACAGATCTCTGTGTGTACGCCGGCGGGTAAGATCAAGACGCTGCTGCAAGCTCTCTGCGACGACTATTGCCTGAAGGATCCGACCGACGAACTGATGGAATTATTAGCCGGGCGACTCCAAAATCCAACCGCCAAGGCGTCGCTTGTGCGGATGCTTGACGAAGGCGTGCCCGATGGATTTGACGTGCTCGATGTTTTGGAAGTTGCCAAAGGCGTGACGGTCACGGCGACAGAAATTATCGAGACACTCGATCCGCTCCACCCGCGACTGTATTCCATCGCCAGCAGCATGAAGCAAGTCGGTGATCAAGTTCATCTGACGGTGGGCAAGGTAGCTTATGAACGGGAAGGTCGTGTCCGCAAAGGCGTTGCCAGCACGATGTTGTCCGACCGTGTGCGCGAAGGTGAAGCGGTTCGTGTGTTCGTGCAGCCCAACCATGCAGGATTCACGGTTCCAACGAACTCGGAGACTCCAATTATCATGGTGGGACCAGGAACAGGAATCGCGCCATTTATCTCATTCTTGCAAGAACGTGCTCAATCGAAAGCACGGGGTAAGAACTGGTTGTTCTTCGGTGATCAGCACGAGGCGTGTGATTTCCTGTACCGCGAAGACCTCCAAGCGTACTGTTCTAAAGGTCAACTGACTCGGCTCGACACCGCCTTCAGTCGCGACGGCGACGAGAAGGTGTATGTTCAAGACCGGATGCGAGCGCAGGCGGCTGAGTTGTGGCAGTGGCTAGAATCCGGCGCGGTATTCTATGTTTGCGGCGATGCATCTCGAATGGCGCGCGACGTGGATAAGGCGCTGCACGACGTTGCCGAACGTGCTGGTGGCTTATCCGCTGAGGATGCCGCCGCCTACGTCAAGCAGCTCAATACCGACGGCCGCTATCATCGTGACGTTTACTGAGGTGCGCTAACGAGAGAGGACGAACTGCGTCTTCCCAACACATCCCTCGCCGCCATGTGGCCCGGCTCGCCGAGCAGTTAGCAGCGCACCTCATGCACGCCTTCAACTCGGAGATCGGAGCAACGATCCCCGCTAAACAGCAGCCAACCTAGCGATAACTGACGCAGAGGAACGCTCTGAACTCTGGTCGTCGCGTAACTCGGTCGAAGTCCGTTGAGGATTGCCACGCCGCTGCTTCCACTGACAATAGCGATGGTCAGCCACAGGATCCGCGCAGCAGGCTTGCCAAACCGATCACTCACATATTTCATGGAGCGGATCTGATAAGGCGCCGTCCAGGGGCCGATTGAAATGGCCGTTGCGACCAACGAAACTGCGATCGCCATCGAGCCGACGAGAACTTCATCCGTATTCAAAGTAACTTCTCAAGTCCTTGCGGTCAGACGTCGCTCTGGCGAAGGTGACGGCGAATCTGCTGGCGTTGCATCCGAGCAGTTTCCACATCCGGATTGATGGCTAGACAATAATCAAGGGCTTGCAGCGATCTTTCTAAATTGCCACTCAAATATCGAATCTTTCCCAAGCTCTGCCACGCAAGATAATGGAACCGACAATGCCAGAGACAATTCTCATAAGCCCGGCGAGCCCGCTTGAAATCCTCTAACCCGTGCCAACAAATCGCCAATTGGTGATGTGCCTCCGCATAAGTCGGAGCCTGGTCAATGAGAATCATCGCTGGCGAAAGTGCCGCCGCATATTCCGCTCCATCGTTGAGGTGCATCACGCGGAGCAATTGCTGATGGTGCACAGGAGCGGCGTCGCGAACCAATAACGCTTGAAATGAATCGTCGGCGACCAGGCGAACTCCGCGGTCTGGATCGGAAATCGCTCGTCCGAGAGCATCCACGCTCCGACGATCTCCCAGCATGCCGAGCGCGAGTGCAGCGGCACGACGCTGCTCGACCTGACCGCGAAATAACAGCGCATGCAGCGTCGCCACGGTGTAGAATTCATCCACTTCATGTGCATAACAGCACGGATCAGCCGATCGCAAATATCGCCGGTACGCACCCTCCAAACGGGTGGTTTCCACGAGGGGGTTTGTCATGTTGGTTTCCATTGGGGTCGGTGGATTCGATGTAGGCATCCAACAGCGTTCTCGAAACGAGGAACTGACAGCTCGAATATCCCTCGCTTGACCCTTCGATGTTATACTGATCAGGCTGGCAGGCAAGCCAACAACCAAAAAAGAATTTGAGATGAAACGATCTCGCTCGCCACTTTTGCCCACGCTCGCGTTTACCTCTGCGATGGCGATCACAACGACCTGCGCGATCGGACAACCACCGCGCGAAAGCGTGATGGCGGGGGAGTCGCTGATTCGACACCGGATCACCCTCAGCGTTGACGAACAACCGATCGGCGAGTTGTTGCCAAAGTTACTCGTCGCGGCTCGCCACTCCAAGGTTTCCGATCCCAGTGATTTCCGTTCGATCCGGTCACTCTGGCTCGACAGGCAAGTTGACCGTCAACCCGCTGTGAGCCTAAGGGAAGCCTCCACGCCCGCCGCCCAAGTCATCTTGAAGCTGACTGAAATGAACGACCTGGCGGTGTTTCCGCTGCCTGGTGTCTTGCTCGTCGGGCGTCCGGAATGGGTTGACTTGACGATCAGCCACCTGCCCCCTTCCGCGAAGGCGAGCGAGGATTCCATTTCCGTTCGCTGGCCGACCGGCAGTACGGCCGCCGAAATCCTCGCTCTGATCTTGGCGGCACCGTCGCATGGACCGTCCAGCACGCGAATAACTGATTTGGCGAATGTGGTAGAGAGCGCGCCAGTTGACAAGGCATCGCCTCCGATTCCGCCTTGGGTCCCGCATGACATTTGGGCGTCGGGCAGTCTCATCGGCGTCGACCGCACGCTGGCGGTCGGACTGCTGTTGGCACAATTCCGCTGTTCCCTCCAGCCCGGCGCACGACTGGAAACACTCGATGGCGGACGATCATCTACCAACTCAAGCCTTGGCGCAGAAGCCAAAGCCCCCGAAAGTATCATCGCGTGGACTGAGATGCCCCCGGAATCGCCATTTCTGTTGGCGTACCCGGCTGGCGAGTCAGCCCTGGCCGTTCGCAATGCGTTGACGAATACCCAGCCTCGCCCATCGATTCGAGTTTCTAATCAACAGCTGCTGATCAACGCGACGGCACCCAACCATCGGCTCGGGATTGCCATTCATTGGCGAACCGCTGCGGCAAATCAGCAGGCAGCGGCAGCAGTCGCGACCGATTCCACCTCGGTCTTCGATTTGAAGCTGGTCAAAAAGCCAGCCGCCGAGGTCATTGCTCAGCTCGCCCAAGCGGCAGGAAAAAAATTCCGCATCCAAACCGGTGCTGAAGTGCTGGGCGAAAAATTAATCACCCTCGATACCAAGAAAAAAACACTCGAGCAGCTCGCCCAACTCGTCGCTGAGGCGGCAAGCGGGAATGTACAGTGGAACGAGGCTGAGGTCGTCTTGTCGACGCGATGAGACTCGTCGAACATCCCAGGGATATGATTCGTGTGCGGATCGCATCGCCACGGATAATCATAGCCACGGATAATCATCGCCACGGTTAAGCTGCCGACTTGTCGCTAGAAAAGGGCCGGCTCAAGCGGCTTTGTTCTGGTCCCGTAGGGCACCGGCGCTGAGAGCGGGCACATTCGCCCGCTTGCGGCGCAGATCGCGCATCGCAACCGCGTTCTCATGCAATTGACCCTCGATCAGGCGAAGTCGCTGCTGCATCGCCGCGTTGGCATCAAGACTGGCATCAAGTTCGGCCGAAACGCGGTGAAGCTGGTTCTGCAAACCCTCGCTGCGTGCCTCCGTCGCGACCATGTTGTTTTGTATCGCGGCGACCTGATTCTGATGCTGAGTCAATTGCGTCTGGTACTCGGTCATTTGCGTTTCATACTCAGCCACTTTCAGCTGATAAACCTTGGCAGACTCCAACTGCTCGGCAGCAACTACTAATTCTTCCTTCAGTCGACCGATGACGGCAGTTTGGTTCGCGAGCTGAGTTCGAACCTGCTGTTCGCATTCGCCGAGCGACGAAATCTGACCATCGCGGCTATCGATCGAACTCTGTAGCTTAGCAGTCTCCGCTTGGCTGGACTGCAGATCCGTTTCCGCAGCCACCAACGCAGCTGATTTCTTGGCAACAATCTCTCGAAGTTGCTTCAGTTCCGGACCGCCTGCGCGGAGTCGCTCGGCTTCGGCGCAATGTCGATCGATGGCGATGCTTTGTTCAGCGATCCGCTTTTCCATCTCAACAATTTGCTGATCCTTGTCGCGAATCGTGCTCCGAAGTTTGTGGGACTGGGCTTCGGCTTCTCCTCCATTGCGCTGCATCTCGGCAAGCTTCGTTTCGTATTGGGTACGAAAGTCATTCGCCTCGGCAAGTTCAGATAACAACGATTCGATGCGTGTCTCCATCTCGCTGAGGGCGATCTCCGCGGTGACTCGCCCGTCGATCGCGGTCTGGATGCGCGAAGTACGTTCGTCGAGTTGATCGAGCAATTCGTCGTGTTCGCTCTGCATTGTCTGGTCCTGAATGATGGACTCACTGAGCATTCGCTCGAGTCGTTCGATCTCGGCGTGGTGCAATTCGAGTTGGCGGGATTGATCCTGATTGGCCGAGATGGCTGCGGCGTGTTGATCACGTAGGACGTCGTATTCCCTCTGAAGCTCAATGAGTTTTTCATCCCGATGACTGGCCTGCGTCGACCCTGCCGTTTGCTGCTCCGCAAGTCGATCACGCTCGCAGATGAGAGCGTCGCGTTCCGCCGCGAGGAGCTGCCGCTCGTTCACAGCAGCGTCGTGCTCACTGACGAGCAGAGTGTGTTGGGCCGTGAGCGATTCTAGCTCTTGAGCTAGCTGATCTCGGTGAGCGGTGATTTCGTCCTGTACAAGGACGAGTTGATCGCGGGATCGGGTGAGCTGGTGCCGCTGGTCAACGGATAGGTCGCGTTCACGGATGAGCTCCTCTCGCTCCTGGGTGTCCTTCTCGCGAAGGAGGATCAGCTCATCACATCGACTGCGGAGCTGTTCGGTCTCGACGGCAAGACTCTCTCCACGCATGCTGATTTTCTCCAATTCACGGACTCCATCAACGCGGAGCTGTGCCAGTTGATCACGCTCGTTTTTCAGTAGATCGTGAGCTTGTTCAAGCTGACTGTATTTCGCGGCGAGTTGATCACATTCACTTTGAAGCCGATCTCGGTGTTGGATGAGTTGGCCTCGTTCTTCTTGAACGACGTCGCGTTCGCACGAGAGTTGATGGCTGAATTCCTTCGATACTTCAAGCTGTGACTGCAGCTCACTGACGTCGCTCTGGTATTGCTCGTTTGCAGTGGCCAGTTCGTCGCCCCGCTGGCGTGCCAAACTAAGTTCGGAGCGGGCCGATGCGGTGTCGGAAGCGTGTTCATCAGCCTTCGTTAGCGCCTCCTGCAAGTTGGCCTCGGCCGCCTGCAAACTGTCTTGCAATCGTGCAACTTCGCCTGCGACGTTCTCGACCTGGCCAAGCGCCGCATCTCGCTCCTGCTGCGCGTCGCGACAGGCTAGCTCGTAGCGGCTCTGTTCGGCGTGGAGTTTGCCAAGCTCCTTTTCGAGTTCGTCAGCGCGCTGTTGCTGCGTGGAGAGCGATTGACGCAGCGAATCCGCCTCTTCACGACATTCATGCGACGTCTGCTCAAATAACTTCGCATCCCGTGAGAGCAGAACGAATTTGCGTTTGCGATTGCGAGCGGCTGTCCGAGCACGGTTGTACTTCGTTTCCGCGTCTTTGATAGCGCGTAAATCACTACTGCGATCACGGTACCACAGCAAGTGCCCAATCAGGATTCCGCCCATGAACAACATGAAAACGGAAATGAACGAGCTTCCAATCCAAGTACTCATCTGCGACTCCACAGGCACGGGCGTGCCTCAACGGAGGCCACTCTGTTCTCGGGCCAGCGTCGAAGCGAGCCAGCCGAATATCGGGCATTCATGCGACCAGGGGCCACATCCATGTCGGGCTGTACCACCTTTCACACTGGAATGTCCAGCCCAGTTAAGAACTTTCGAATTTCGAGTTTCGAATGACCGTTCTAAGTACCAGGGGAGGATCGGCTATAAATATTTTGCCAGCAGATCACCGCGAGTCGCGCGAGCATCCACTCTCGCCGTCGTCTTGCGATCTTCGATCAACGGCGGGGCATGATGCGGTTTAATTCTCGCGTCAATCAACAGTGGACCGCGGCATCCCCAGTGTTTGTCGATCTCAAACTCATCGACCCCGCCGATGTCGGTCGCTGGGTTGCTGCGGGTGAATGTCGTCCATATCCAATTATTAAGATTGGCAGCGGTGAACTCAGCATCGTCGCACAGCGTGATCAACGGAAACGCTTTGACGTCGACTTGAGACGACAAGGCAGCGGCGAGTTCTCGGCGGTCGGAAACGCTTTCGGGGCCCTCAAATTTCGGTCCCGTGATCGCCAGCACGCCCGGCATCACCACGCGGACGTGGTCAAATCCAGCTGGCTGGTCAAGATGCGTTGGCTCATCCGCCGCCAGTTCTCGCCGCGATCGTCCCGTCGCGGCGATGACGACCTTGGAACCTTGGTTCAGCCCTGTGCCCGAATAGTCGAGCGTGTCGATCGTCGTGCGCGTTTGAAAATGCAGGTCCCGCCGCCAATCGACCCGGCGAAGAATATGCTGCAAAAACCGAGCAACGTCGTGGATATCGAGCTCGCTTGCGGGATCGTCGGTAATCCACAGATATTTCGCGAGCGAGAGTTGCCCATTGCCCAGAATCGCATTGGCCTGGGTGAGCAGCTCTTGCGGTTCGTCCACGGCCAAATACGACATATATCGCTCGCTGCCGATCGCCAGTAGCAACGGATGGACGCCCGCTGCATCGACCGCGTGAACCGCCCGGACTCCTGGGATCACTGTCGGGATGATCGGGTCAGTCAGTTCATGGATCAGTTGACCGAACGTCGTGTCTTCCTGCGGTGGGCGCCCCACTACCGTGAACGGCCAAATCGCGTCATCGCGGTGCCATACCCGTTCAACTCTCATGAACGGAAAAGGATGCATGAGCGAGTAGTAACCCAAGTGATCACCGAAAGGACCTTCCGGCATGGTCGCTGTTGGGTCGACTCGGCCGACGATCGCAAAGTCGGCATCGGCGAGGACGGGTGCGTGGTCGCCACATATCATGCGTATTCGGCGTCCCGCCAAAGCCCCCGCAAATGTCAGTTCGGTCAACCCTTCGGGCAACGGCATCACGGCGGCAAGAGTCATCGCTGGGGGGCCCCCAACCGTGATGGCGACGGGCAAATCCTCGCCCCGAGTGATCGCCTCACTATGATGCACTCCGATACCACGGTGGATTTGATAATGCAGGCCGACCTGTGACTGCGGATCGTACCGATTGCCCGATAACTGCACGCGGTACATACCAAGGTTGGCACGCATCAGATTGTTGGGATCGCCAGGTTGCGTCGTGAGTACCTGAGGTAACGTGACGAACGCCCCGCCGTCATCCGGCCAACACTTCAGTTGAGGGAGTTCGGGTAGCGTGCACGTGTTCGCCATCACTGCGCCGCGACGAACGCGATTGGGTAGCATCCGCATGGCTGTCACCGGCACACCTACATAACGCGACGGACGCCTGGGCAGTGCAGCAGGATCGAGCTTTAACTCGATCAAACGCCGCACCGCATCAAGCGTATCACGGAAAAGATAGCGTGCTTGGTCGAGCGACCCGAACAAGTTCGAAGCCATCGGAAATCGGCAGCCGCGCACGTTTGTGAACAGCAACCCCGGGCCGCCACGAGCGTAAACACGTCGTTGAATCTCAGCTATCTCCAGAAACGGATCAACTTCGTCGGTGACCTCGATCAAACGATGGTCACGACGCAAGTCCTCCACGACGTCCCGGGTGCTGCGGTGCTTCATAGAGCGCGAAAACGAATGTCCTTGTACTCCGCCCACATCGATTTCCCAGCGTGGAGCTGCAAGCCCAACACACCGTCGGACAGAGCTTGTTCAGGCGAATCGGTAAAATCGAGAATCAAACGACCATTGAGGTAGTGTTGGATGTGGCGGCCTTTGGCAACGATGCGGACATCATTCCATTGATCGAGCCGAAACAGCTTCTTGAATTCGTCCTGCGTGATCAATGTTTCGAGCACTTTTTTCTTGCCATCTTCTTGGACGGCCTTCTCGCCGACCAAGCAAATGCGACCGCGGTTGAGTCCCTCACCATAGATGAAGCCGGCGACATTGGGGAGCTCAACCTCGTTGCGGATCTCGTGCTGATAGCCCTTCAGCGACCACTCGTTCGGAGCACCCTTGCCCGTATTGTGCTTGGAACGGTACTGAATGCCGGAGTTGTTCGTCGCATTGCAACGGAAAGACAGTTGCAACTCAAAATCGCCCGTGTGGCCATCTTGCCAAATCAGAAAAGTATTGCCTTTGGCTTTATTTTCGTCGGTTGTTTCGCCATGGATGACACCGTCGCGGACCGACCACAAACGGGGATCGCCGCTCCAGCCCTCCAGATTCTCGCCATTGAAAATCAACGCCGCATCCGATGCGGTCGACTCCCCAGCCGCAGCGCCGGGGTTTTCGCCCAAAACGGGGGTTGCGCCAAGCAAAAATAGCAAACCGGTGAGACTAACTTCACGAATCATCAAGGACTCCAGCCAATTCTAGGGGGAAGGGTAACGCAAGGCGAAGAGCAAATCTCCACCATACACAGCCGTCAGCGACACGCACGTCGCCCGCAGCCAGCCGTATCCTAATTCAACCACGCCACGATGCTATCCCACAACCATCGGTGACGCCAGTGACGCCACCGAGGGTAAGCACATACTGAAAAAAGTCGATCCGTTCCGACGACCGTGAGTGATTGTAAAAATTTTCTCCTCACCGGCTGAGAATCTGCAAGAACCCTCTTTAGAAACTATCGTTGGAATGCTAAACTCCGCCCACAACGGAGAATCGGATCTCGATTCCCGCCACCACTACCCCGTGGTGTAATTGGCAACACTGCTGGTTTTGGTCCAGCCATTCTAGGTTCGAGTCCTAGCGGGGTAGCTTAGTTATCGCTATGCACTAACATCCACCCCGTAGAACCCAGTGTTTTACGGGGTTTTTTCGTTTTTGGATTTTCTCCGTAGTGGTCCATAGAAGCAGGCATGGGACCGCTGGAGGGACCGCCGATTTTGAAGGCGTTCATCGACACTCCCGTTTCCGTGTCCAATCCAGACGCGAAGTGCTCGTCCGTCACCTGCAAATAATGCTTAGCCGCGGTCGCTGAACGATCGAACATCCACGCATTGACGACGTGATCCTGAAACTTCTCCTGCAATGCTGTTCGCCGGGTCGCCCTCAGATGCTGGAACGTTTTTTCCCAGATCGGCAGCTTGCCCACGTCCCACTGAACGTCACCCCACGTGAGCAAGCGGAACACGACGGCTGGCTGTGTGGCACCGGTAGCTTGCGCATCGCTTTCTCAGAACAAATGATTACTGACTATGCTTGCTTCTTGATTTCGTCTGAGGGATTCAAGGCTGAATTATCATTGGCATCTCGCGGCTCGACGATGGAGAATCTCAACCCTCAGACGATTGGTGCGGTTTTTGTTCCAGTCCCCCGGTGGGCGATAGCCCCGGTTATTACACGCAACCATCCGCCAACCGGGGCTATCGCCCAAACGGCTCATGAGCTGGAGACAACTCGATGGAAATACATGACGAATCCGTTGGTTACTTTTTCACGTGAGCTTCTGCACTACTTCCTCACGCAGGTCCTCGACGCGCCCGTCGTTTTCGATCACCCACGTGCTGCGGCGGCGTTTTTCGGACCACGAGATCTGGCGTTGCTCGCGGCGGGCCAGTTCGGCGGCGCTCCAGCCACGAGCGGCCAGGAGCTGCTGATGTCGCTCGGGATCAATCTGCATGCACCACACCTGGTCGCATTGGCGGTCCCATCCGCTCTCGAGTAGCAGTGGAACATCGAGAACGACGTAGCGAGCTTTCTTCTCGATCGCATCTTTCAATCGCGCCTGAATGATCTTGCGCGTGCGCGGATGGACAATCGATTCCAACTGCGTCAGTCGCTCCTGCGATGCTTCATCATCGCCAAATACCAAATCCGCTATCGAGCCCCGCGACAACGAGCCGTCACTGGCAAGTACCCCCGCGCCGAAACACTCCACGATATCGGCGATCACCTCCGCGTCACGGAGTTGTTCTTTCGCGATCGCGTCGGCATCGATCCAAACACCGCCGCGTGATTCGACGATTTGTGCGACCGTGGATTTCCCGCTGCATGGAGGGCCGATGATACCAATGACGCGAGTTCGTTTGGAGTCGGTCATGACAGCAACTTCTCACATCGTTTTGGAGATACTTTCACGGCCGTCCCGAGCGGCTGCGCGAATTGGCTGACCCGCAGCTCTTCGATCAACCAGCGAAACTCGCTGTTGGACTGATCACGTGGCGTGCGTAGCTGCTCCTGAAGCGACACCATCCACCGATTCCACAGTGTCGTGACGACTTGCCGTGATTCCGCATCACGCTGTTCGGCACCAGTCTTGATTTTGTCGAGCCGGTACGCAATTGCTTGTAAATAGCGAGGGAAATGCTGCAGGTGCAGCCACGGTGTCCAGAACAAAAAACCATCGCTTAACATCCAAGCGAGTTGCTCATCGACGTCGGCGAGCACGGCAGCGAACTTGACGGGCGACGTTTCTTCCCGAGCGTACCGCATCGCATGATAGGAGGCGGTGAATTTGGGCAACCAGGCAGTCAGGTCCTGGGTCGCTTCACCAATTCGTCCTGGTGCCTCAGCAAGTCGCGCCGCGTACTCCTCAGCAGTGCGAATCACGGGACGGTTTTCGACAACTGCGAGGCGAACCAATGTCTCTGCGAGAGCAGATTCAAGTGTACTGCCAGGTATGATGGAAGCGAGTTTTATTTTCGCGTCCGCGATGCCTGGCAGATGGCGGATTTGCGCACGTAAATCTTTGCGACACGCGATCGAAAACAATCGCGTCAGTCCCAGGCGGCTGGTCGCATCAGCGGCAAGCGGTTCAGAAAACAATTGCGTCGAAACAAATTCGCCCTGATCGACCAGTCCAGGATACTGTGCGACCTGAACTCCGCCCCGTTTTCGGACAACTTCGACGGGGAATTGATCGATGTCCCACGCCGTCATCCGATCACGCGACCAATCCTCCGCTTCGGTCAAGCGATCGAGTGAATCTTTCGCAGCATTCGAACCTGCGCCGAGTATTTGTTTGATCGCATCGACGCTGCGGTCGGTCGCGAGCGTTTTGCCTTCGTCGTCGACCACTCGGATCAGAAAACGCAAGTTCGGTTCGAGTTTGTCGTTTTGGAAATCTGCCGCGTCGATCCGCGTTTCAGCATGCCGTGTCAGCGATTCGCAGAGCGCCTGCATGAATGGAGATGCGCCCCTCAGCGAGGTGATCTCCTGCGTCACACGACCCGCTACATCCGCGGCCGGAACGAGCAACCGCCGCAATCGCTTGGGCAGTGACTTGATCAGCGCTGTCACCTTCGCTTCGAGCTGTCCCGGCACCAACCATTCCAGAGCGCCGTCACTGACCTGTGGTAGTGCCGCAGGATGGATGGTTAAGTGGATCCCATCCTCATCTGTGCCCGGTTGGAAATAGTAGGTTAGCGGCAAACGAGTGGCACCGGAAACGAACTCGTCAGGAAAATCGTCCTGGTCAATCCGCGCCGCCGAGGTTTCGAGCACATCGTCTGGGCGGAGATACGGAGTCTCAAAATCATTCTCCTGTGCAGAGTCTGGTTCTCCGGAGGCGCTCTCTCTGGCGAGTGGCGGCGGATCGGCCAGCCATGCGGCGAGACCGACTTCGTCGTGCAACTTGTCGATCCACGACGGTGGATTGCATTGTCGATCGAACTTTTCGAGTCTGGCTCGATCGCACGCCCAGTCGGGGAGTCGCGAATGATAAAACGCCTGCAGCGAGTAGTCATCGACGACCAAGTCTCGCCGCCTGGTTTTCGCCGCGAGTTTTTCGATCGATTCAAGCAGGCGGCGATTGTGACGGACGAACTTCGCCGTTGTCGGCAGTTCGCCCCCTATCAATCCGTTGCCAATCAACAGATTACGGGCTTCGATGGGGTCGATGGGTGCCAGCGGCACGCGGCGACGAACGACGACCGGCAAACCAAATAGCGAACGTCGCTGGTAGCAGAACGCACCGCTCGCCTTGCGGCTCCAGTGTGGATCGCTGAACGAGGATTTCAGAACATGATCGCCGACCGCTTCGATCCAAGCGGGCTGGATCTTCGCGACGTTACGCGCGTACTGCCGCGTTGTTTCGACGAGTTCACCTGCCACGATCCATTTAGGCTTCGATTCAAACACACCGCTGCCGGGCCACAAGAACAGCTTCAGGCCACCGGCACCGGTGTACTCATTTTTCTCGCCCGCCATCGCCACACCTGACAGCAATCCCGTCAGCAGCGCTTGATGAATGGAAGCATAACGATCGGCGTCGACGATCGGCGCCAGCATGTCCGCTTGCTCCGCCACCGCATCGCTATACCGGATCGGGCCGATGGCGAGGCGGTTTCGATGGTTTCGTCGATTTCGATTCGGTGGTTGGACGCTACCGCCGGTTTTCGCATCGTTTGATGTTGCTGCGTGAGGATGGTCGCTTGGCTCTCCGAGCTGAAAGCGTGCGTCAGGTGCGCTGTCCTCTATCAGCTCGGAGTCCTGAGCGACATCGCGGCGACGCCGTCTCGCGTGGGTTCGATTCGCCACCGGATTGTCGACGTAGCGATGTCCACTTAAGCTGCTGGCCGCCAACTCTTTGAGTTGACGATAGACATCCGACCATTCACGCATGCGGTTGGGGGACAAGAAATTTTGGCGCAGCACACGAGTCATTTTGCCGCGACCGTATTTCGAGCTCATCTCGTCATAGAACCGCCACATCCGCAGGAGACTGAGAAAATCGCTTTCCGGGTCTGAGAATTGAGCGTGAGCCTGATCCGCAGCGGCGCGTTTCTCAGGCGGACGGTCTCGCGGATCGGGAATTTCCATCGCTGCTGCGATGGGTAAGACTTCCGCTAGCACGCCCTGTTCGGCTGCGCCAATTAAGATTCGCCCCACGCGTGGGTCGACGGGCATTCGTCCGAGCTGCCAGCCAATTTCCGTCAGCTCGCCATCCTCATCGACCGCGCCGAGTTCCCGGAGCGTGCGAAATCCTTCGCGAATTGCTTCCACTCGCGGCGGATCGATCAGTGGGAAATCTTCGAGTCTTCCCAGTCCGAGGACTTTGCTTTGCAGGACGACGCTGGCCAGATTCGTGCGGCGAATTTCGGGTGTTGTGAACGCCTCGCGACTCTCAAAATCGTCGGCATCGTATAGTCGCACGGCAATGCCGGGACCGACGCGGCCGCACCGCCCGCTGCGTTGGTTCGCACTGGCGCGGCTGACGGGCTCGACCGGCAGACGTTGCACTTTACTTCGCACGCTGTAGCGGCTGATCCTGGCGGTGCCTGAATCGATCACGTACCGGATGCCGGGTACTGTCAACGAGGATTCAGCTACGTTGGTGGCGAAAATGATGCGTTGCTTGCTGCCGCTGGGATGAAAGATCGCTTGTTGAGCCGATTGTGGCAATCGAGCGTAGAGCGGCAGAAGTTCGACGCGGTTTTCGATTCCCAGACGTTTGAAATGGCCGCCGACTTGATGCGATACATCGCGAATGTCACGCTCGGTCGGTAGGAACACAAGTGTGTCGCCCGTACCGTCGCGTCGTAGCGAATCGATAGCAGCGACCACGTGGGCGGCCAAGTCATAGCCACGCATGGGGCTGGGGGTGACATCGTCCCAGGGCAGATACCGCAGCTCGACAGGATAGCCGCGTCCCTCGACGCGTAGGATCGGTGCAGGAATCACCTCGCCGGTATCTGCATCCATCGTACCAAAATGTTCTGCAAACCGGTCGGCGTCGATCGTGGCTGAGGTGATGACGATTCGCAATTCGGGTCGCCGATCGATGATCCTGCGGAGTAGTCCCAGAAGAAAATCGATGTTCAGCGACCTCTCATGAGCCTCGTCGATGATGATCACATCGTAGGCACATAGATCGGGATCCGAACCGGTTTCGGCGAGCAGAATACCGTCCGTCATCAGCTTGATGCGTGTGCGGTCGCTGGTTTTGTCACCAAAGCGAACCTGATAGCCGACCTCGTTGCCGAGCACCGTGCCGGTTTCTTCCGCCAGCCTCGCGGCGATACTGCGGGCGGCCAGTCGCCGGGGTTGGGTATGGCCAATCATCCGCTTGTTTCCGAAGCCTGCCTCCAGACACATTTTAGGTAGCTGGGTACTCTTGCCGCTGCCGGTTTCACCGCAGAGGACGATTACCGGATGTTCACGAAGCAACGTAATAATTCTCGCGCGGTGCTGCGAGATCGGTAGATCGTCCGGGAACTGGAGGTTGATCTGATGGAGTACAGTAGGCTCTGCGGGCGACGTCGGAATCGCGATCGGTTCAATCGGCGACGTGAGCTCGGGGCTGGTGGGTTTCTGATTCAAAACGGTTTGTTGACTCTCGAATAAAACGACTCTCGACGAGCGATCTATTCTAGGCAGCCGGGCATTTTATTGACTAGGTCTGTGGTTGACCGCCCGCGGGTTGGCCTGCGGCGGTGGAAAGTGCTACTTTATTAGCAAATTCATCTATATCGCGTCCAATTCCGCTCACAACTTCGTTCATGGCAAAGCCTCAAAACTCGGGCAGGAAGAAAACAACAGCCGTCGGGGTTGCGGTCGCGATTTTGATTGCGCTTTACAGCTTGGTGCGTCCCAGTATCAACGACGCGACCGGTTGGAGCATGCCGGCGATCGGCCAAATCTCATCGGTGGCAAAAACGTGGCCCGCGAATCACTCGCCCGCCCAGCCGTCACTGAAATATGGTGCACTTCGAGAGGTCGGAGATGAACGATACCTGTCGCCCGCCGGTTTACTCTACACGCCCGGCAGCGCTGAGGGGCACCGCCTGGAACACCTCCGCCGACACACCGCAGATCAACCGGACCGCCCGGGCAAGCACGGTGTATTCGATGGCGGGATGGAAGGGGCATTGAAAACAATCGATCAAGCCTATGAGAATGCCAAGATCGGCAAACGCACGACCAAGCATACCGAAGACGGCCGCACGATTTACACCGTCGACATGGGCCAAGGAATTGGTTTTGTCGGTGGGCGTGAAGGCAACCGGAGAAATAAACCAATGGCCCGCCGAGTGCAAATTGTGCTCGACGGCAACCGTGTCATTACTGCATACCCGCTTTGAGATATCCGCGTGACGCATCCTCCCACCGAGCCTGAAGGTATCTCTCCCGAGTCGCCACTGCCACCGAACGAGCATGTGCGTCTGTGTGTGGGGAAATGCCCGCTTTGCAAATGCGGATTGGCTACCGCGCGAGCCTACTTCAATGATGATTGTCAATTGTCCTATGGCCTGGTCATCTGTGATGAGTGTGAGGCGATTTGGTCGCAACCAGACGTTCGTAGTCCATCCGTTTATCCCGATCCGGAATCGCCCCTCAGCCCCGTCAGCGGCCAGTCACTCTATGACCCTTTGCACAGTCGTTGGGCAACGCCTGATGATATCGCCGCCTTGGACTGGTCCGACAAGATTGATCCCACGCTGACTCATTCACCCCAGGCTTCGGAGCCGATGCCTGCACGACCCCGCGAGGCGAGCGAGATCGAAGAGTCTGACGAATTGATCGAGCTGATGCTCGCCCCAAACGTCGATCCGGTGGAGGCTGGGTTCGCATTGAAAAAGCTCGTCGACGAGGAACGAATGACCGGCGTTCGGTTGATTGCGATGTTGTCCGCTGCGGCGGATCAATTGCCTGATGCCGACCCCGCCGTGTTGGGGGGGTTGCTGCGGCTCATTCACACTCGCCTGCTGCATGCTCAAGCCGCTGGCGACGACACGCAGCTATCCGGCTTGCCCGTCGGTGCGGTGGTCAGGATACTCACTGCCATGTCGCCGGAAGCCGCCAACCGGCATCTGTTGCTGCAATTGCTTGCCATGCAGCGGACGCCCGAATCGCTCGCCGCGTTGGTGCAAGCATTATCGGATTCGCCGCCGCGCGGGTGGATGGCGGCGGGGCAAATCTTGAGTCCGCTCATGCAGCATGACGATTGGCCCGTCGATCGTGTTTTTCCGGGCTTGCTCGATTGTTTGGGCGAACCCTCGCTAGCCGCTCCGCTTCTCGATCTCGCTGGGCATTTAGTCCGCAGCGGACGCGTCGGACAGCATGAGCATCCCGCAGCGGGAAGGGTCGTGGCGCTCAACGCCCTTCTCAGCCAGGTGTCCGATCGTTTAGCTAATTTCGAAGAAGACCCTCGTAGCTTCGGGACGGATGTCGAACAGGTCCAAGCCATCTTGGGGGAAGCGGTCGCGCTGGCAGTTTCGTTATGTGACGCGGTTGGTTTGATCGGCGCGGAAAGTTCCATCGGGCCGCTCAACAAAGCCGCCCAGCTACGGCATCGCCGCGTGCAATGCGAAGCGGCTGGGTCGCTAGCGCGATTAGGTGACGCGGCAGGTATCAGCCAGCTCATTTCACTCGCCGAAGAGCCGTCCGCCCGGCTCCGCGCGATCGCCTACGCCGACGAACTCGGCATTGGCGATAGGATCGACGACTCGCTCCGCTCACCCGAGGCGACCGCCCAAGCGGAGGTCGCCCTGTGGTTGTCCCAACCCCAACAGATGGGCGTGCCACCGACGTCCGTTGAAGTTGTTGACTCACGACGATTGTTGTGGCCGAGTTTCCATGACCCGGTCGATGTGTTTTTGGTACGATATCAATATGACTTTGGCGACCGCAGCTACAGCAATATCGCCCTGGCGGGCCCGACGGTCTTTTCGCTTTCCGCGGATCTGGGAGATCTACCACCCGAAGACATCTACGCGGTCTATGCGGGTTGGCACGCCGAGCACAAGGATATCTTCACCGTGCCGGCGAGCGAACTTAATGAAGCCCAGCGACGATTGGTTGAGCCGTTACAAGCCTATCTGGAGCGGCATGACTACGAAGACATCCAGCCAGCTCTGCTCGGTTTTTTTCTGGAAGAGATCGCGGCAGTCTTCACCGCGTCGCGTGGTGGCGTCGCGTGTGTCGCAGTGACCGATGGCCTCGAAACGATGGACTTGCCCGTCGCCGGACGCCTCCGCCCCGTCAATCCCGATGATCTTTTTCATCTCTACAAAGGTCGCAAAATGCTGCGGACATTCAATCCACAAGGTATCCAAGCAGATTGATGACACCTCTCTCCCTCGGCCCGCTACTGGATAGCCAAACACGAATCCGGCACGACTTTCTAGAATTTGCCGAACAATGGCAACGCACCCGCAGTAGCTGGCGCGACGAGCCAGCCCGCCAGTTTGAGCAAGAATCGCTCAATCATTTAGCACCCACCCTCACACGAGCTGCCGCTGCCATGCAAGAGTTTGCCGATGCGGTGCGACACTTCGATCATCTGCTCGCTGACCCAGACCGGCCGGAGCCGTAATGCCATGCATTTCCACGCTGAGGGGGTGTCGAGGCATCTCAGGAGACGCTATTGGGAAATATTCCTTGCAATCCCACCTCTCTCCATTCAATTTTGCGAACACCCGGCATCAGAATTGCGTTGAATGAGAGGAAGTGTCGATATCATCAACGATCAGCGACGCTATTCATTACCAATCGCCGTTCCCCACCACCCAGCGAGACTTTTCGATGTTCGCGCCCGCCGACATTCCCTCCTTCATTCAAACCGTCCACGGATTGGAATATAGAGTCACCCCCACATCACGTCACGACGAAACCAAGCCGCTGAAAGTGTCCCGAAAGACCGGTCGACCTGCTGCAAAGAAGAAGCCGAGCAAGTCGCCAACCGGTTCCCACCGCAGCTGATCGATGCCGAGAAAGCTTTCGGATCGGGAAAATTTGCTGGCCGAAGGTGTTAATCTACCTCAACGCGGTCGGATCGCGGATGTGATCACCGGCCGCCAGTGGATCGTGGGCTGGAGAGCTCAATCCGCCTTCAGTGTCTTCGATGGTGCGAATCTTGTTTTTCAGTTCAACACATCGGGATGTCTGCGCCGCGTTTACATCAATGATCGAAAATTGGTCGCCCATCAGGGACGTCTCGCGGTCTTGACACGACGGTTTGACGTGGCGCGGCGGATGACGCACGATTCTCAAACTCTCTCGATCGAGGAACAGGATCGAGTGATTCTGCAATTACGTGAGAGTGCCAGCGAACTCAAGCAACTTCTCGCCGACGGTCAGGCGAGGATCGAGACCATCGGGATCACTCCGAAACTTTTGATCGATCAGGTGACGGTGTGGATCCGAAATGTGAACTGTGTCGACATTGCACACGGGCCGGGCATTGTGGGTTAAATTAGACCCTTTGTCACTTTCGCTTGCCCAGAAAATCCATGTCATCAACACCTTGCACATCCACGTCCGTCAACTGGGTCGTCCTCTCGCTTTTGCTATGCCTCACCGCTTCGCCCGTATTTGCAGAGCCTCCTTCGACGACAAGCACAACGTCACCACGAGTCGAAGTTCAAGTCCGCGCCAGCAAGGTTGACCCCAGGGTGAAATCTTATCCGGAAATAGGTTTTCTAATCGAAACCGCGGACGGGAAGCCAGCCGATGTCGAACATGCGTGGTTTGATCCGAACGTCAAGGATCGAGGGCAGCTCGTCATCTGGTTGATGGCCCACAATCCGGCGTTATTTGAACGACTGACGAGTTATGGTCTGCACGCGATCGATGTGCAGTACGCCCGACAGTGGTTCTCAATTTGTTGCCAGGAAAAACCGGTTGGTCCGGAGTGCCGCGGCAACATGCGGCTCGAAGCGACCACGGGCATTGACGCCAGCGACGAGGTCGCGATCGCCAAGCCCGATGCGATGAACGAACGGGCGTTTCGATTGATCAAGTGGCTCGCTGAGCAAAACACGCCGGGCGATTGGGGCCAGTTTCTAAACGCCGACGGCACCGATTTGAACTGGGACAAAGTCATCGTCGCCGGAGCATCCCACGGCAGCACCAGTGCCGCCCGTTTCGCCAAGCAACAAAAAGTAGCTCGTGTCGTCGCCTTGTGCGGTCCGCGTGATCAGCATCAAACGTGGCAAGCCCTTCCCTCGGCCACTCCCGGCAATCGCTATTTCGCCTTCTCGCATGTGCTCGACCAAGGTTGGGAGGAAGACCATTACTGCCGTAGTTGGGAGATGCTCGGCCTGAACGAGTTCGGCCCCATCGTCAATGTCGATCGCTCTTCGCCACCCTATGAAAACACCCGCCGGCTGATCACCGATGCAGACGTGGGCGACAATCCCGGCCGTGCCCACGGCAGTGTGCAACCGGGGCGTTCGGCAGTCAAAGATCCATCGACCGGTAAGCTCATTCACGAAGCAGTATGGAAATACCTGTTCACCCACAACGTTGACGAGGTCGGCAAACCCGTCCCCCTCGACCCCCACTGTGATCACGAACAGCTCAAGCAGTGAAATGTTCGCTCGGCTCTCCGAGCCGAAATGGTTAATGTACTTCTTGTGGTCTTGGCACGCCCAGCGACACATCCTTTGGACAAATCATCAATGAGATACATTCTTGCCCTCGATCAGGGCACCACGAGCTCTCGCGCGATCCTGTTTGATCACGCCGGGGAGGTTTGTGAAACCGCCGCCCAAGAACTCACTCAGCACTACCCGCAATCGGGTTGGGTTGAGCATGATGCAGTCGAGATCTGGGAGTCGCAGCGGGCCGTCGCCCGGCAAGTCATCGAGGCGGACGGCGTGTCCGCAGCGGAAATCGCTGCGATCGGAATCGCCAACCAGCGAGAAACGGTCGTGCTGTGGGATCGCGAGACCGGGAAACCGCTGCACAACGCGATCGTCTGGCAAGATCGTCGTACGGCAGAGTTCTGCGATGAACTGCGTCGTGACGGCCACGCTGAGATGATCGCTGAAAAAACAGGGCTCGTGATCGATCCTTACTTCAGCGGTACCAAACTACGTTGGCTTCTTGACAATGTCCCCGACGCGAGACGCCGCGCCGAACGGGGTGAGCTGGCCTTTGGTACTATCGACAGCTGGCTGTTGTGGAACATCAGCGACCGCAAGACGCACGTCACCGACGTCAGCAACGCGGCGCGGACAATGATGATGAATCTGCTCACGCTCGATTGGGACGATTCATTGTTGAAGCTTCTCAATATTCCGCGAGCGGTCCTCCCCAAGATTCGCCCCTCAAGCTACGAATTCGCTCAGTCCACTGAAGACTTTCTTGGTCAATCGATTCCCATCGCGGGCTGTGCTGGCGATCAACATGCGGCGTTGTTCGGACAGAATTGCACGAAAGATGCGATGGCGAAGTGCACCTACGGCACAGGCTGTTTCGTGCTGATGAATATTGGGGACGAGCCGACCCCCTCCAAGTCCAAGTTACTGACAACCGTCGCGTGCTCCGGAGCGGAACGACCGCGTTTTGCTCTCGAAGGCAGCATCTTCATCGGTGGTGCAGTGGTTCAGTGGCTGCGTGACGAACTGCATATTGCCGACACCACCCGCGCGGTCGCCGACCTTGCCGCGACGGTCCCTGATAGTGGCGACTGTTATCTCGTTCCCGCCTTTGCAGGCCTTGGCGCGCCTCACTGGGATCCCTACGCACGCGGCACGATCGTCGGTATTTCACGCGGTACCACATCAGCCCATCTGGCCCGCGCCGCGATCGAAAGTATCGCTTTTCAAGTCGCCGACGTACTCGACGCCATGAACGTCGACACGGGGATCGCTGTCAAAGAATTAAGAGTCGATGGCGGCGCGAGCGCGAATGATTTTTTAATGCAGTTCCAAGCTGACATTTTGCAAGTGCCCGTGGAACGGCCACGCGTGATTGAAACGACCGCCCTCGGTGCGGCTTTTCTGGCCGGGCTCGCCGTCGGATTTTGGAAGGATTTGGACGAAGTCGCATCGATCTGGAAAAGTGAACGCATCTTTGAACCCTCCATGTCAAGCGAAGAAGTGCAGAAACGCCGCGCCCGATGGCACCAAGCTGTCCAACGCAGCATGGGGTGGATACAGTCGTGAAACGCGAAAAGTTTCTTGATCAAGTACGCCAACAGGGCGAACCGTTCGACATCATCGTCATCGGCGGTGGCGCAACGGGAGTCGGCGTGGCGATAGACGGTGCCGTGCGAGGACTGTCAGTCTTGCTCCTCGAGCAAAGTGATTTTGGCAAAGGCACTTCAAGCCGCAGCACGAAGTTGATTCACGGCGGTGTCCGCTATTTGCAGCAAGGCAACATCCCACTAGTCCGAGATTCGCTCCATGAGCGTGCGCGTCTGCAAGCCAACGCGCCACACCTCGTCCATCCGTTGTCGTTCCTGGTTCCCTGCGAATCGATCTGGCAACGATTTATCATGCGAACTGGATTTGTTCTCTATGACTTACTCGCTGGCAGAAGCCGATTTCCGCGTGCCTACGGCGTGTCGGCCAAACGGGCGATGCAGACGGTCACGACGATCCAGTCTCGGCGTGTGAGTTCGGGAGGCGTGATCTACTCGGATGGCCAATTCGATGACGCGAGGCTGCTGATTCACATGGTGATGACTGCGGCGGAGCACGGAGCCTGCGTGCTCAATGCGGCGAAGGTGACCGACGTGCGTCACGACGATGCGGGAAACGTCTGCGGAGTGGTTTTCGAAGACCGGCAATCCAACGAGCGTCTCAACGTTCAGGCCCGCTGTATTATCAATGCAACGGGCCCTTTCTGCGACGCTATCCGCCAGACCGATGACGCCTCGGCCGAACCGATCATCGCGCCGAGCCAAGGCATTCACATTGTTTTGCCGCGAGAATTTTTGCCTGGTGAAACTGCAATCATTGTTCCTAAAACCTCTGATGGCCGTGTCTTGTTTCTGATTCCCTGGCATGGACACGTACTCGTCGGAACTACCGACACGCCTATCGGACAGGCAACTTTAGAACCCATCGCTCAGGAAGACGAAATTGAATTCTTACTTCGCACCGCAGGCGACTACTTAACTCGCGCTCCCGCCCGAGAAGATTGCGTGAGCATGTTTGTCGGCATCCGGCCCTTGGTCCGCCCACCGAGTCGCGGCACCGGAACAAGGGGCGAAACGAAATCGCTCTCACGCGACCACACCATCCTGGTGTCCAAGTCGGGCATGATCACGATCACGGGAGGAAAGTGGACGACGGTTCGGCACATGGGCGAGGACTGCATCAACCGCGCGGTCGAACTTACTGGACTTCCGACCAACGGAGAATCCACCGAGAACCTGCGCATCCACGGTGCTACCGAGTCTCCGAGCGATAATGTCTACGGCACCGACGCCGCCCGTATTGAGGACTTGATTACTGACTCACCCGAGCTCGGGGACGAACTACACAAGGATCTCCCCATTCGCGCAGCCGAGGTGATCTGGGCAGTCCGTCACGAGATGGCTCTCACCGTCGAAGATGTCCTTGCCCGACGCACCCGAGCAATGTTTCTCAACATCAATGCAGCCAAATCGATCGCCCCCGACGTCGCACGCCTGATGGCCGTAGAACTCGGCCAAGACTCATCCTGGGAAGCACAACAACTTGCTGACTTCCTCAGCACCGCCGCGCATTTTGAACTCCCGTCGCCACCGTTTTCGCAATCCTCTCCGGGTTTCGAACGCCACACTAGTCCGGAAGATTAATGCTCCAGCGTATCTCTGGTCTCATGAAACGCGACTATCGGTAAGCCGAAACCACTTTCTTCACTTCCTAGTCTTCGCGGCTGGTAATTTCGATCAAGTGATACCCAAATTGCGTTTTGACGGGACCATGCACCTTGTTCAGGTCGCCGCTGAAGACGACTTGATCAAACTCCGGCACCATTTGACCGGGGCGGAACGTTCCCAGTGCCCCGCCTGATTTTCCCGATGGGCACGCCGAAAACTCCGCCGCGATGGCTCCGAAGTCCTTGCCGCCTTCGATCTGTTCTTTCAAATCGGTGCAGACTTCTTCGGTTTCAACGAGAATGTGGCGAGCGCTTGCTTGGGACATTGGTTTCGCTTGGTAGTAATTATTTGGAGATGGAGGTCGGATGCCGCTGAAAACGTTTCCAGTCATCGGCGACCAGTATCGTGGCCGAAAATAGACGTTTCGTACACCCAAGAGGTCACGAAATCGTTCGCCGGTTGTCCTGAATCATCATCGCTGCCGTACAATCAAGCGGTACTTTCAGGCCGAAATACCGGTCCTGCAATTTTTAGCCACACATGCAGCTTCCAGGCGATTTCTGGCGCTAGGTAGAGGTCGCAGGTTTTTCCGCAACGATCGCGCCGTACTGCATCGCGCCGCTGCGGTAGGCCTGCAACAGTGTGTCGAAGCCGTCAATGAAATCGACTTGTTCGCGATCGAGAATCTTGGCAATGTGCCGGACACCAGATCGCTGAACTCGCTGCTTACAGATTTCCCACGTCTTGGTAACGCGATCGGTCCAGTCGAAGTTGTGTTGAATTTGCAAGCCTTGGTCGGTCATCCATCCCGCGTAGTCCTGACGAGTAGCAAGCGAAGGACAGACGAAGCGTTCGCAGACTTGTTCGCACTGCTCGCGGTGATCGGCTCGGGATACGTCCTCACCCTCGAACCACACACATATCGCCATCCGACCGCCCGGCCGAAGCCACTCGCTCGCCCGACGAAAGAATTCAGGCTTGTCGAAGAGGTGTTCGGTGCACTCGACGCTCCAAACGATGTCGAACGACTCGGGGGCAAATTCGACTGTCTCGGCATCACCAGCCATGAAACGTGTTTGCGCACCAACGCGATTCAATCTCGAGGCCATCGACGCCCACCGAGCTTGCATGGGGCTGAGCGTCACGCCCGTCGCATCAATTCCACGGCGTTTGGCGAGCCGGATCGACGAACCGCCCATGCCACAGCCAATGTCGACGAGTGTGTCACCGGAACCGACCCGAGCGAGATCAGCAAGCGTGTCGGTCAATTGACATTGCGCGACGGCAGCCGGTTCATCACCAGTCCAGAGTCCATGATGGATGTGCGGTCCCCACAGCAGCCGATAGAACAGCGTGCCGAGCTGGTAGTGGCTGCGAATGGAACTCTTCTGAACTCCGTCGACTGCGATCATGTCAGATACACTCGTAAGTTACAGGAAGATGCCTACCTCATAATCCGGAATCACCTCAGCACTGGGCCGAACGATGGAACCAAAAGCAGCCCACTGTCCTCGGCCGTAGAATGGATGAGCGTGGACGTTATTGCGTCATCAAGGACGTTATTGCGTCATCAAGGATGCCCCACCGAATTGTCGGAAACTGCCGGTCGAGTTCCACCAACTTGCCCTTTCCGATCGCGGCGACCTGGGTCGGACTCAACGCGATGTTCATATAGCCATTCAGCGCGATCGGCAAGGGGACCACCCGGAGTGAATCACCATTCTGAGCGATTGCATAGCGAAACTAGGCATTTTGCCGGTTTGGTCCAGCGAATAGAATGGCGCACTTGGAGTTTGGGATCACCCCTGCGATCAGCAATTTTGGATCGATGCATCGGGTATACTTGCTCCAACATTCCAGGGGAATTTTCCCTGAGCATTTAGCCAGCTCGGACTGCACTCGTGAGGTTCACCGACATGCCCAGACTGTTTGTTTCTTTTGCTCGACGACTGTCGGTGCTGCTTCCCATGATGGTGGTACCTCCGGCATTGGCGCCGCTGACGAAGCGTTGCCAGTGAACGAGGTTCGGATCGCCTCTGTCCAGTATGAGATCCAGGGAGACCAAACCGCCGAGCAATTGATGGCAAAGCTGGAAGCAGTGGTGGTCGAAGGGGCGGCTGCCAAAGCGGACTGCATCGTATTCCCGGAACTGGTAACGTTTGATACCTGGCGCGTCCATCAAATCGAGAGCCACTCTGTTCCTTCCCTGCAGGAGTTGAAAGAGACGCGGCGGATCGCAACGGAGATCACTCCTGTCTTCCTGCGTGGTATCGCTGTGCTAGCGGAGAAGTATCAAGTCGATATTCTCGCTGGCTCGACTCCGCTCATCGAGGGAAACTCGATATTTAATTCGGCCCACTTGTTCTTCCGCGATGGCAGCAGCTTTCGGCAAGACAAACTTTATCCGACTCTTTGGGAATTGAAAGCTGGAATTTCTCCGGGCAGCGAACTGGCAACTTGCGAGACTCGCTGGGGCAAGTGCGCGATACTGACGTGCTATGACGTTGAATTCCCTGACATCTCGTCGCTATTGGTTCCAGAGCGCCCTGAGATTATTTTCGTTCCTTCGATGACCGAGTCCGAAGCGGGTCTGCAACGCGTCCGCTGGTGCGCCCAAGCTCGCTCCGTGGAGCACCACGCATTCGTCGTGGTTGCCGGAACAGTCGGCAGTCCGAGCGAAAGCTGGAGGCACTTTGGACAAGCAGCCTTTTTGGCTCCACGTGACAGCCGCTTCGCCGGTGGGCCCGTGACCGGCCGGGCCGGCAAAGCAATGATCCTGACGCATCCGCTTCACATGCGGACTCTTCGCGAAAGCCGTCAAACGACCGAATTCAACCCCAGTAGCGATATGAGGATACGACCAACGAGTTCACGCGTTCGCCCGCGATGATTTGCAGTATCAGCGTCCGGCGAACTGCGTTTTGGAAGAAGCTGCGACAGAGAGCTGGGAGGTAGTTTCACTAACTGGGATAAGTCGATATGGTGCGCCATGGTCAAAAGCGAGTTCCCTGGTGGAAACGCGGGGTGATCTATCAGATTTATCCACGTTCCTTTCAGGATAGCGATGCGGACGGCGTCGGTGATCTTGCCGGCATTGAGTCGCGGCTGGATTATCTCGCTGCCTTAGGGGTCGATGCCCTCTGGCTATCCCCGATTTTCCCCTCCCCCATGGCAGATTTCGGATACGACATCACTGACTATTGCGGCATTGACTCAGTGTTCGGTGATCTCGCTGGGTTCGATCGGCTGCTTGCAGCAGTCCACGCACGCGGGCTCAAGCTGCTGCTTGATTTTGTTCCCAATCATTCATCCGACCAACATCCATGGTTCATCGAGAGTCGGGCATCCCGCGAGAGTCCCAAGAGAGACTGGTACGTTTGGCGTGATCCGGCACCCGACGGTGGCCCGCCGAACAACTGGATCAGCGACTTTGGTGGCTCGTCCTGGGAATGGGACGAGGCCACTGACCAGTACTACCTTCATGCATTCCTGAAGTCACAACCCGACCTCAACTGGCGCTCGCTCGAGGTTCGCGAAGCGATGATGGCGGTGCTGCGATTCTGGTTGGACCGCGGCGTTGATGGGTTTCGGATCGACGTGCTGTGGCACATCATCAAAGCCGCAACGCTTCCCGACAATCCGATCAATCCAGACTGGCGGCCCGGCCGGACACAGCGCGACCAACTGATCCAGCTCTATTCGACTGACCAACCGGAAGCTCACGCAATCTCCGCGGAGTTCCGCGAGTTGGCCGACAGCTACTGTGACCGCGTCCTAATTGGTGAGATCGCTTTGCCCAATGAACGCCTCGCTCGCTGGTACGGCACGCCGGGTCGACCTCAAGTGCACCTTCCATTCAATTTCCAGCTCGTCGAAAAAGCCTGGGACGCTGCAACGCTCTGGCAGACGATTCGAGATTATGAGTTATCATTGCCCGAATTCGGCTGGCCCAATTGGGTGATGGGAAGCCACGATGCTGCGAGAATCGCTGCGCGGGTTGGCGACGCGCAGGCGCGCGTTGCAGCAATGCTTCTCCTGACGCTTCGTGGCACGCCGACGCTGTACCAGGGCGACGAGATCGGTATTGGCGAAGTAACGATTCCTCCCGACCGCGTTCGTGATCCCCAAGACCTGCGTCAGCCTGGTCTGGGGATCGGTCGGGATCGCTCGCGCACTCCCATCCCGTGGGATGCATCAGCCTATGCAGGGTTCAGTACGGTCGAACCCTGGCTGCCGCTCAACGAAGACTGGCGGGAGCGGAATGTGGCGGCGCAGGATCGGAAGCCCGACTCACTTCTATCTCTCTACCGAACTCTGCTGACGCTGCGGCGTTCGTATGACGCACTCGCCATCGGGGATATCAAACTTGTCGACGCGGCCGAGGATGTGCTTGCCTTCCAGCGACGACATGCTGGCGTGTGTTTGCAAATCATGCTGAACCTCTGTGGCGAGACGCGGCCCCTGATGCTGCCGACTAATACCGAAGTGACTGAAGTTCTGGCAACGACACTACTGCCGTCAACTTCGAATCCAACGCATCTGTCGAATCTCCTTGTCGACGGCAGGCTCGCCCCAGACGAAGGTCTCGTACTGCGACTGAAAGAGAAGAACTGATATGCGTGTGGCGATGTTGGCTCCGATTGCTTGGCGCACGCCGCCGAGAACCTATGGTCCCTGGGAACTCGTCACGAGTATGCTGACCGAGGCGCTCGTCAGGCGTGGTGTCGACGTCACGCTTTTCGCCACGCTCGATAGCATCACGTCGGGAACACTTGATGGCGTTGTGCCAAGGGCCTACAGCGAAGATCCATCGATCGACGCCAAGGTCTGGGAATTCCGTCACCTGGCCTACCTCTTCGAACAAGCCAGCCGGTTCGATCTGATTCACAATCAAGCTGACTTCCCCGCCCACGCATTTTCGCGACTGACCGATACGCCGATCGTGACGACGATCCATGGCTTTTCGTCCGAACGCATCCTGCCGATGTATGCGGAATATCAGGACGTGGTCCATTACGTTGCCATCAGTGATGCCGATCGTTATCCCAGCCTGCGCTACGCAGCGACAATTCATCACGGTATCCCGATCGACGATTTTCCGTTCAATCCCGCCAGTGGCGACGAACTACTCTTCTTCGGACGCATTCATCCTGACAAAGGTGCTGCGGAGGCGATCACAGTGGCTCGCGCGAGCGGACGCCATCTACATATATACGGGATCATACAGGACGTGGACTATTACGAGCGGGAAGTCTTGCCAGCAGCTGACGGCGTGACCGTAACCTATCACGGCGCTGTCGGTGGGACGGAGCGGCTCGAGGCCCTTGGCGGATCGCGGGCGCTATTGCATCTCATCAATTTCGACGAGCCATTCGGGCTATCGGTTATCGAGGCGATGGCTTGCGGTACGCCCGTCATCGCCTCGCGGCGTGGATCGATGCAAGAGCTCATCGAACATGGCGTCACCGGCTTTCTCGTCGACAGCCTTGCGGAAGCGAATCAGGCGATCGAGCGTATTGACGAGATCGATCGCCCGACGGTCCGCCGCGCCGTAGAAGATCGATTCAGCATTGATCGGATGGCGGACGCCTATCTGACTCTGTATCGGCGTATCCTTGGCGTCTAGCGTCGATGATTGATAGGCATATCAGAAATTCCGCACCGCTGTGAATTCTACGTTGCAGTCGATTCTTCGCCGGGCTGAGGCATCTCGCGAAGCGAATCAGCTGCCAGGCGGAATCAATTGGCTGAGCCACTGGGAAACCGCGTATAGGATGCAACTAGCGAAGAGCATTTCCCAACCATCGCCGCGCCCGAGCACTCGTACTACGACAACACTGGCATTCGCGAAGACGAGCACACACAGTGCTGGTACGAGTTGCCGCGTCCACCATACCCGCGTCGGCGAAACCCCTCGTTCGGCAAGGAATTGAACGCGTTTATTGACCTGGTCTCCGTGAAAGGTCAAGATTGCGACCCAGCATAGTGAACTGAAAAAGATCACAGTACAAATCACACTGAGGAAAGCCATTGAAGATCGACTGGGCGGGGCGAGCACCGCGCGATAGCATGTGTCCCTCTCAACTTGCGGACTGAACTCTGTCGCCGGCGGCGTGATGAAAACCTCTCGACTACTAATTTCGTTGGCAGCTTACCTGTGCCTCCTCTTGTGGATTGCGGAACCACTGGGGGCGGCATCACCGGCGTTGGGCAGCGGGCCGCCGCTGCCACCATCGGTCGCCAAACGCACCACACTTTCGCTGGCCCGTATCTACCACGGTCCGGATTTCAACTTGCAGCAGAAGGCGATGCAGTGGGATGCGCGTGAAGACGTGTTGTGGTCGCTGCAGGAAAATAACGAGGGGCATACTGAAATCGTCCGACTCTCAGCGTCTGACGGCAAAGAGACCGTTGCCGTTTCAGCTGACCAGTTTCGTCTTACGACTGGTGAACGCATCTCGATCGACGAATATCAATGGTCGCCCGACCACCAGTTTTTGCTGGTGTTCACCAACTCGGTTCAGGTGTGGAGAACCCATACCCGAGGTGACTACTGGTTACTTGATTTGATTTCTAAATCCTGGCGTAAAGTCGGCGGGAAAGATGCCACCAACCAGTCACTCATGTTCGCGACTTTCTCACCCCAGGGCGACAAGATCGCTTACGTTCGCAACCGCGGTCTCTACTGCGAATCTACCGCCAACGGGGAAGTCCAGGAGATTGCAGCGAGCGACCGACCCGAACTCATCCACGGCACTTTTGACTGGGTATACGAAGAGGAACTGAAACTCACCCGGGGCTATGAGTTCAGTCCCGACGGGAGTACGGTCGCGTTCTGGCAACTTGATGAATCCGATGTTCCGATGCACTCGCTCATTGACAATACGTCCGAGCGGTATCCGATTATTAAACGTTTTGCCTATCCAAAAGTAGGCCAAACCAACTCGGCGGCTAAGATTGGTGTCTTCGATTTTGAAACCAAGCAGACGACTTGGCTGCGAATCGCCGGCGACCCACGAGAACACTATCTCGCATCAATTCGTTGGGTACCTGCAGGTATCCCCGGTGCAAACGAACGGTTGCTCGTTCAGCAACTCAATCGCCGGCAAAACGAGAATCGACTCTGGCTGTGCGATGCCGCGTCGGGAGACTGTGTTACCTTGCTGAATGAAACCAGTCCCGGGTGGGTGGTGCACCAGGCGGAGCTGCCGTTCCTGCCCGCTCAGGGAAATACAGGGGCTGAGCGCGAGTCGATCGATCTACTTTGGCTTAGCGAATGCAGTGGATGGCGGCATTTGTATCGACTCGCTGTCGCGCCATCGCTATTGACAAGTCCGATTGACACCACGGAAGCGCTGGACGATGACGGCAGGCATCAAAGCGTCGAATTGCAACCCATCACGACAGGATCGTGGGACGTCATTGAGCTCAACGCGGTGAGTCAGTCCACGGGAAATGTATTTTTCACTGCCTCACCGCAGAACGCGGCCGCGCGGGGACTCTATAGGTGCCCGACCAATCATCGTGACCCGAATGCACATCCGGAACGTATTTCGCCCGATGACGAAGGTACGTTCCAGTACCAAATCAGCCCGACGTCCGAGTTTGCAATGGAGACATGGTCGGCCTTTTCTGTTCCTCCAGTCAAACGATTGGTTCGCCTGCAACCCTATGAGCGATTGAAAACTTTGGCAGATAACGCGGAGTGCAAGGCTGCAATTGAAGCATTGCGTCCGATTGAGCACCAGTTCATTTCACTGCAGATCACGGATGAATTATTGCTCGATGCCTACGTCATGTTGCCCGAATCAGATCAGAGAGAAGACGCAAGTGTGCGTCGTCATTCCGTCCCGCTTATCGTTCACGTGTACGGTGAGCCAGCAGGTCAACTCGTGCGTGACTCATTCGGCGGCCGCACCTACCTTTGGCATCGCTACCTGACACAACTTGGGTTTGCCGTGGCGAGCATCGACAATCGCGGCTCCGCGTCACCACGCGGTCGGGAATTTCGTCAGGTCGTCCACGGCAAGATCGGCGTGATCCCGCCCGCCGACCAAGCCGCGGGGGTGGAGCAACTACTCACGCGATTCCCGCAACTCGATCCCGAGCGAGTTGGTATTTGGGGTTGGAGCGGGGGCGGATCGACGACCCTGCACAGTGTTTTTCGCTTCCCGGAACTCTATGCTGCTGGGATCGCCGTCGCACCGGTGTCAGACCAACTGGACTATGACACGATTTATCAAGAACGATACATGGGACTGGTCGACGACGATCGGCAAAAGTTCGTAGATGGCTCACCGCTGACGCATGCCGAGGGATTGGCCGATCCACTGCTGATCATTCATGGAACGGCTGACGACAATGTTCATTTCGCCTCCACGGAGCGATTGATCAACCGACTGGTCTCACTGGGGAAACAGTTTGAAATGATGGCATATCCCGGTCGGACGCACTCCATCTCCAAAGGCGAAGGAACAGTGATGCACCTGCATCAATTGATGACTGATTTTTTTGTCGAGACACTGCACCCGCAGCAGTGACACATTGCACCCTCGGCAATGAATGCGTTGGGTGTCACGGAACCAACGGGTGTGCGATAATTCCACGGCTCCGCCGGCCGATGAGGGGGTGGGGGCAGATGTTCGGGCGGTTCGCTATTGAGTTGTGATGTTTTTGTTTCCGTTGGTCAGTTCGGAGACCGGAATGTTTTGTCTGGTGGCTTCACCCACCCGAATGACTTCGCTTCACCCTGGACCGGCGGTTGACGCCACCGCCAAAGATATACCGCCCTCTGGGCGTGCACTCACATTTACGAGAATTGATATCCCATGCTCATTTCCAAACTTATTGATGTCTCTGGACGAATCCGTGTTGCCGTGGTGGAGAACGATCTACTCATTCCCCTACGGATGACCTCGGAGTTGGCAACGCTCGCAGATATTCTTGCCGCTGAGCGACCGAGCCTGGCTGCCGAATCGTTGGCTCGTGACGAGCCGATCGCAATCGACAATCAAACCAAATGGCTAGCACCGATCGACCAACAAGAAGTCTGGGCTGCGGGAGTGACGTACAAACGCAGCCAAACGGCGAGGATGGAGGAGTCCGCTGCTGCCGCGTCCTGTTACGACCGTGTTTATCAAGCGGATCGCCCCGAGCTGTTCTTCAAAGCCACGCCGTCTCGTGTCAGCGGCCATCGCCAACCGCTACGAATTCGCCAGGACGCGACGTGGAACGTTCCCGAGCCCGAAATCACGCTCGTGCTATCACCCTCGTTACAGATCGTTGGCCTGACGATCGGTAACGACATGAGCTCGCGGGACATCGAAGGCGAAAATCCGCTGTATCTGCCCCAGGCGAAGTGTTACGACCAGTGTGCGGGACTGGGACCTTGGATTCGTCTATACGATGAGCTGCCTGCAGTCGACCAAATCACTGTCGATTTAGAGATTCGCCGAGCGGAGGCCGTCGTTTTTGAACAGTCAACGAGCGCGGCCGAGATGGCTCGCCGATTCGACGATCTCGTCAGTTGGCTGGGCCGAGACAACAGTTTCGCTGCCGGCGCATTTCTGATGACAGGTACGGGAATTATACCCGCCAGCGATTTTACGCTGCATCCCGGCGACGTTGTCGACATCACCATCGCTGGCATCGGCACGCTGTCCAATCCGATTGTGCAAGCCACCTCTTCCACTGCCACTTAAACCGACGGAACTGACGTGGCCCGCAACGAACAGCTCATTCGCCAACACAAGTTATTGCAGCTCCTCGAAGAATCACGCTTCGGTCGCACTGTCAATGAGTTGAAATCGGACTTGGTCGCCGACCTTGGCCTGACGACGCTGCATGGACGAACCGTTCGCCGCGATATGGAAGCCTTGCAAGCAGCAGGGTACGACATTCAGAACGAGATGGTCGAACGTGGAAAGGTCTACAAACTCGGTCGCAATCATACCGCCGTCCATGAGATTGCGTTCTCAGCGACGGAACTGATTGCGCTCTCGATTGGGCGCGAGTTGCTCACGCCTCTGATGGGAACTCAGTACTGGCAAGGTATCGAGACATTCTGGAACAAAGTCCAAGAAGCGATTCCAGAAGGCGTCTACGAGCACTACCAGCGTTACCGCAAGGTGCTCTATGTATCGGGAACACCTGCGAAGACCTATGCTGCCCAGTCGGGAATGCTTAAGACGATTACCCGCAGCATACTCGAACACCGAGTCGTGGAGATTGAGTACAAATCGATCGGTCGGCCTTCCACGCGGCGACGGATTGAACCCTACGCGCTGGCGGTTCATCAAAGCAGCATTTACGTCGTTGCTGCGGCGCCGGAAGTCACTGATGCATCGGAGAGACTGCGTAACTGGAAGCTCGATCGATTCACTCACGCACAGGTCACCGACGACTATTTCAAACCAGATTCCAAGGTCGACTTGGCGAAATTCCTGAGCAAGAGCATCGGTATTTTCTCCGGTGAAACGTCGACACAGGTGCAGATTCAGCTAGGCCCTCGTTCGGCCGCCTATCTGCGAGAAGATCCATGGCATCCCGATCAGATCTTACAGGCGATCGCTTCGAAAAATGACGTTGACGCCGACCCTAACAACGGGATACCGAATGATGCACCGGCGACTGACTTCCTGTTGACGGTACCGGCCTCCCACCCACGAGAATTGTTGCCCAAGGTGCTCGCTCTGGGGGCCGACGCAGAAGTCCTCTCCCCGCCCGAGTACCGCGACGCCGTCGCCTCCGCGATAGCCACTCTGGCAAAACGATATGAGTGCAGCCAAACGGCTCCGCCCGTCTGAGCTGGCTATCAGTTCCGTTCTCGCGATGGGCGAAGCCGTTGTTCGACACTGTTACGAACTTGTTACGTTCCAGACTCGCTTTGCAGCGTACAGTAACTCCTGACTCACACATCCGATTGCGTCTATGTCGGATTCCATGTCAGGACGGCAACTCAGAGGCGAACATGTCGAACTTCTTTTCAAAAGGTTCTTCTCAGAATTGAGTGGCAGTCATCCAGGACGCGGGATTTCCTAGGCGTCGGCTCCTACGTCCAGTGAGCAAAAAGGAATCTTCGGCAAGCGCAAGCTCACCGAGAGTTGACCGCACCACTGGCGCGCTATCGACCGGAGTATCCCTTCCCAAGCCCGCGTCTCCGCCGAGCTTGAGTCGCCTGGTTTATGCAACCGATGGGGAAGGAAACACGTTCAGGTTGGAACTTCCCAAGTGAGGCCCGAATGGGATGCGTTTCGAATTTGGGATGCGGTCATGTTGCGAAACGGCGAATCGGGTTCCTCAATAGCGGCGCACCTTCACCAGCAAAATGGCGCCGATGCCGCCCAGGACGATGTTTCCTGTCCAGACGCCATATGGCGGGAAGTCGCCTGCTTTCGCCTGATCAAGTCCTAGCAGGAAGAGAGGATAGTAGATCAAGATAATCGGCAGAAAGCACATTCCGAACGTTGTCCAGTAATCACTGGTCTTGGCAAGGACCGCCAACGGCGCGCCGACGAAGACGAAGAAGAAACAGGTAAATCCTTCGGCCCAGCGGCGCCATGGCTCTACTTTGAGACGCGTCAATCGAGCGTTGCTGGAGGCGAGCGTCGCGTGGATCCCTTTGGCTTTGCGGCCACCGATCATTGCCGGGCGCGATTGCAGTAACGCGAAACCGGTGAAGGCGGCCAACTGTCCAACCGCCGCGTGCGTCATTTCGCGTTGATGCGATTTCTGCCGGCGAATTAACCGCAGTGGCAACTCACTGGGGCTCTTGGTCGAGGGATCTTCGTCAGCCAGCGTATTACCAAGCGGAATCTCGAACGTCGATTCGCCCGGTACCGTGCCGGTCAAACCGCGTCCGCGAACCACCTTGCTGTCGACGAGTTTGAGAACCAGCGCCTGTCGCTCATCGTCCATCACGAGCTGCCCCTCGCTCGCGGTGACTTCAAACGCCTCGTTGCTGCGACCGCGCACCACCACCGTCGGCGAAATCATCCGCCGGCCTTTGATCTCGCGAACGTGAATTGAAAATCCGTGGTCAGAAGTGAACGAATGTTGAGATTCAAGCACTTTGTAGGCGATGTCTTCAACCGACAGCAGCACGACACGTTTGACGCCAGGTTTACCCCACGAGACCGCAGTGTCGCTACAGTAAACCGCTAACGGACTGAGCAGGGCAGCAAAGACCAACGCGGGGCATAACATACGCAGTGGCGAGATTCCCGAAGATTTGACTGTGCTGACTTCCCCATCGGCCGCCATCCGACCGTACACACAGCAAACCGAAAAGAGGGCCGTCGCTGGCACCGCGTGCTGAAGCGAAATTGGAATTGCGAAGGGCAGCAACTGCAGCACGGCCATCGGACCAAGACCCTTGCGAATCAACTCGCGAGCAACGGCAATCAATAGGATGAGGGTTGTTAACACCACCAACGCAATCACAAAGATCCGCAGAATCTCCCATAAAATGGTACGTGTTAGGCGAGTCGGAATCACGAATGAATCGGTGGGCGTGAGGGCGAGGTCAAAATGGTCGGGGCAGCGATGCTGACGAGCGTGTTTCACATGCTGGTGTGAAACGCGACGATGAAAATCGGGGCAAGACTGTGAAGGCTTCGTTTTCTTAACAAATGACGTGGGTGTACCGACAGAGCGTTAAATTGTGCGGATTCTCCGGATCGTTCCACGCCCACCCCGCGACTGCACCTCACAATCGGCAGAATCGACATTCTTCAGCTTGCCTTCGTCCGATGAGATCATTGCACTGAGGGATCCTCCGGTGCTCGCGCCGTTTAACTGAAGGTCTTTGCCATGAATCGTTCACCGCAGTCCGCCTGTCACTGCCAACGCATCAAAAAGGTCGTGACGGGAACCCTCTTGGGGAGTGCCATATGCTTCGCGTGCAGGACGACAATTGCTGTCGAACCTGTTCCAAGGTGGGCCGATCTTGCAACCGAAATGGATCACGATAGACCCACAGCGAAGCGAGTCGCCATCGAGCCATCGGCGAACACGCGTGTCGATCAGGCAACTGTTCACATCGGACCTGCCATATCCGCTTTCACCTTCGAGTCATTCGGTAACATGCGAAACGGGCAAAGCCGACTCACGAAAAGGGACTTGCGTCCATCACGTTTGCCACCTACGGGATACCTCGACGAGTCGATGATCAGAGCGAGAATCGCAACCCGTCCTGCTCCGGGCAATTCGCCAGCAAACCCGCGGAATCGATGAGCTGGCAAGCTGTGGCGAATGCAGTGGTTACATGATTCGCTCCCATTGTTCGTTCCCGTCCCACGAAATGTTTCGGTCGCGGTGAGTTCTCGAGGGAAGCAGCCTCATCGGTCACTAACGAAAGTGCCGATACATCGGTACCAGTGTCAACCTCCCCGCTGCCGGCCCCCTACTCAGGACGAGAGATAAGATGGAAAAGGAAGTCAACGTATTAGCCTTGGTAAAAGGCGAAGAAAAATTCATCTTTTTGTTTGATGACGAGAATCGCGACGAAACTCTACGGCAACTTGCCCGGTATGCTGCCAATCCTGACTTGGACTTCTCCTGGTACGACGCCGCCATGCTTTCTCGCAAAATTCGTGAGACGGTGTTTACGGAGTACGACGAGGTCGGAGTTAGCGAAGAATTTGATAGCATCTCGATGGATGATTTTGCTTAAGGCGGCTTCGCCGCACTGCCGCCTACGGCGGCTTCGCCGCATTGTCGCTTACGGCGGTTTCGCCGCATTGTCGCTCAGCTCTCCGAGCTGTTAGCGTGCACTGCAACTCACGTACGCTTTCAGCTCGAAGAGCTGAGCGACAATCAGCGAAAAGTACCGTCAGACGTGGCGATAACTGATGTAGGACAGGCTTGTAGCCTGTCGAGATAATGCGACAGACTGGAAGCTTTTCCTGCGGTCAATCTCACGGAGGGACGTACGTCATGGCTCACGCCGGACTCTCATCGACGATCACTCGGTTTTTGAGATACATGGCCACCGAGCGCAACGCGTCGGACCTGACAATCAAAGCCTATCGGGAAGACCTGTTCGGGTTTGCTCAATGGATTGGGGGCACCGATGATGCGCGCCCATCCGTTGACGCACTGACGCCCTCGCACCTGAGGCAATTTCAGTCCGCGCTTCAACAAGCGGACTACGCCAAGAGTACGATCTCGCGAAAGCTCGCATCGCTACGCAGCTTTTTCAAGTTCGCGATGCGTGAAGGCGCGACGGAGTCGAATCCTGCCAAACCGCTGCGGAACCCGCGTCAAAATCGGAAACTGCCCTTGGTGCTTTCGAATGATGAAATCGGGCGCTTGTTGACCACCCCGTCCGCCCATGACCCAGCCGGGCTGCGCGATCGAGCAATCTTAGAAACCATGTATTCTGCTGGACTCCGGGTCAGCGAACTTGTGGGACTCCGCGATGGGGACCTCGATTTCTCGCAAGGTATCACCCGGGTGCGAGGCAAGGGACGCAAGGAGCGGATCAGCCCGATAGGATCCTACGCGATCGACGCGATCCGCAAATATACAGCACTGCGGACACGTTCGACCAAGACCGAAATGCTTGGCCAAGCCGCACCGGTATTCGTCAATCGCTTTGGCAATATTCTCACGACGCGCAGCGTGGGCCGCATGCTCGACAAATACATTGCCGATGCTGGCCTGGATACCCGCACCAGCCCGCACACGCTGCGGCACTCTTTTGCCACCCATCTGCTCGATCGGGGCGCTGATATCCGTAGCGTACAGGAATTACTGGGTCATAAGTCACTCACCACCACACAGATTTACACGCACGTTAGCGCGGCGAATCTGCGAACGATTTACGAGCAGGCTCACCCGCGGGCTCAGTGAACTCGTCGCCGAGAAAAACGATCGAACCTGTCTTGACGTCGTACATCGCCCCAACGACCTTAATCTCACCGCTTTCGGCTGACTTTCGTATCACAGTGCTGCGCCGGAGTATCTCTTCGACCGTATGGAGAACGTTTCGCTCAGCAACTCCATCAATGTACCCATCCAGTTCGCTAGGTTCGAGCTGATCGAGGGATTCGGCCGACTGACCTTCGATACTCGGTGCAATCTCATTGACGATTGCTTGCAGGTGCTCGCATCCAGTAACGCTTTCGGCATTTTGATTGTTGCAGACGAGTTTGACCGACGATGTCACCGCGCCACAGCGTGTATGGCCAAGCACGACGACCAATTTCACCCCCGACACGCCGACACCATACTCGAGACTGCCGAGCGATTTGGTGCCAATCACGTTACCCGCTACCCGCACGCTGAAAATGTCACCGACGCCGAGATCGAAAACCAACTCCGTCGGCACCCGAGAATCGATGCAACTCAAGACCGCTGCGTAGGGGAATTGCCCTTCGGCGGTCGCGTCCACTTGCCGGGTCAAATCGCGATTGAGTCGTTTCCCCGCGATAAAGCGGCGATTGCCCGCACGCATGATTTCGATCACACGATCCGGTGTGATCTTTTCCTTCAGTTCCTGCGTCGTGTAGTGCGTGAATCGAACATTGTTCTTGACGTGGTATTTGGACTTAAAGCCGAGCAAGTTCACCAACACGCCACGAGCCGGCCCTGTCGTCTCGGCAAAGTCGCGGATCAGACTCAGCACGTCCGGATCGATGTAGTCGGACTGTGTTGCATCAATGGTCATGCGGCTGCCCGGTTGAGCTTCGTCAACGATCGCTTGGATCGCGGCGCGGTTGAGAAAACTAACTTGATTGGCCAGTTCAACACACGTTACGTCGCCCTCGAGTCGAGATTCCACCGTCTGGCGAATCGGACGACGCAGGTTGCTATTGAGAATGAACAAGATCGCAATCCCGAGCCCAATGAGAACCCCAATCAATAGGTCCGTCAACACAATCGCAACGACGGTGACGATGAATGGGATGAATTGATAGCGGCCTTCGTCCCACATCCTTTTGAACAGTTGGGGACTGGCCAACTTAAATCCTGTCACCAACAGGATCGCAGCGAGTGCCGAGAGCGGAATCATGTTCAGGTACTTGGGCAGAAACGCCACACTGAGCAAGAGTAGCAGACCGTGGACGATTGCGGCAAATTTTGTCTTCGCACCCGCGTTGACGTTGACGCTCCCCCGCACGATCACCGACGTGACCGGTAATCCGCCAATCAGACCGCACACCAAATTGCCACAACCCTGCGCGACCAATTCTCGACTCGGAGGTGAATTGCGTTTGCACGCATCGATCTTGTCGACCGCCTCGAGATTCAACAGCGTTTCCAGTGAGGCGACGACCGCAATGGTAACGGCGGCGATATAAATCGCTGGATTGCCGAACTGCGTGAAATCCGGGAAGGTCAGAAAACTAGCGAACTCATAGACATTTTTGGCAATCGGGATTACGACCAAGTGATCCGTACCGATCGCCCATGTCGCACCCCAGCCGCCAAATGAGAGCTTCAACGCAACGCCCATCAAAACGACGAGTAGCGGTGCGGGCACCAACGATTTTTTCAGTGCGGGGACGCGATCCGAGATGATGAGCAGTGCGACCGACAGCAGACCGATCACCATCGCACCGACATGGATGCTACCTGCAAGCGTGGCAAACAGTTCGGAAAATGTCGTTTGACGGTCCGGCTGGAAAAAGGACATTTCGCCTTCTGGATCCATATCATGACCAAACACGTGCGGAAGCTGTTTTAAGATCAGGATCACTCCGATCGCAACCAACAAGCCCTTGATCACGCTGGATGGAAAGAACGCCGAGAGGGCACCGCCTTTGGCGATCCCAAACCCAATTTGAATCACGCCCGCGATCGCGACGGCCAACAAAAAGGCATCGAACGATCCGAGAGTAGCGATCTGCGCCGCGACGATGGCCGTCAAGCCCGCTGCCGGGCCGCTCACGCTAGTATGCGAACCACTGATGGCGGCAACCACCACGCCGCCGACAATCCCAGCCAACAGTCCTGAGAACAGCTCGGCCCCTGAGGCTAAGGCGATGCCTAGGCAGAGCGGCAACGCAACGAGAAAAACAACGAGACCTGCAACGAGATCGTGAACCAGATTGCTGGTCGGAGAGGTAGAGTTCGGTGTGGACATATTTCAATCATGTAGCATTCAAAAGATCGGTCGACTCATCCCAGCCACTCGGTACGCGGACTGAGGACGATAAGGAGACGAAAGCTGCAGGCACCGTCCGCCCTCACAGGGATTTGTCAGACGGTTCCTTTTTCAAATTCGCTAACAGCGAATGGGAGCCAGCGATCCGTTGTTCAAACGATGGCCCACGATCGCTCGGGGCGTTTCACAATGACTGACGTTCTTCAGAACGCTCGTCCACCCACCAAGCGGTTGAGCCGTATCTCGCCTGGCCCGCAGCGACTTCTCGCGACGCGCCGACGAGCAGGACACCCGTTCTTCCAGTTCCTCGGATTGGCCCGAATTCGCCTCTCCCAATGTCTCACAATCCAGAGCGACCCGAGTCATGTTGCTCGTCAGCCCAAAACTCAGCAGCGCACACAACACCAACATGATGCAGGGCATCCTACGTTGAAGTAGAGTCAGGCAAGCGGGTGCGGGCATTAAATACAATTGAATGTCGACGACTGGAAATCCAAATTCTACTCTTCTGGAAGATCAAGGGAAAGTGGAATCACGGTCCGCATCACCCTGCCTCACGACAGATTTTTGGGTCAATGATGTTGCTGGTCGTGTTCGTGTCCCCTCCCATTCCCCCCTCCAATTCCCTGCCCGGTCGCGAACTCGCGGTGAGTGGATGACCGCCGATGAGAGATGATGGGAGGTGGGCGGGGTCGTCCAATTGGCTTAGGCACAACACTTGCTGAGCTGGGAGTTATGAACGCTCCTCCACCCTCATCACAGCCCAACTGGCTTCGCAGTTCTGTACGATTTTTGTGGGGGCGTGAGCCAATTGTGCTGCTGGGATTGCTCGTGGTCCTGATAGGCACTTGGGGATTCGTAGCGTTATCGGGGGAAGTGCTCGAAGGTGATACGCAATCGTTTGATCAATGGGCGGTGCGGAACCTGAGGCATCCTGACGATCTGTCCCGCCCGATCGGTCCGGTTTGGTTGGCGGAAATGGGGCGCGACGTCACCGCCTTGGGCGGGATTGCGGTCCTGGTACTGGCAATTGCTGCGGCGTCGGGCTTCCTCGCAATTCATGGTGCCTACCGCATGCTCGCGGTGCTATTGATCTCCACCGTCAGCGGTATCGCTGCGAGTCTCCTGATGAAACAACTTTTCGATCGGCCACGCCCTGAGATTGTGCCGCATCTGTCGCAGGTCTACACAAGTAGTTTCCCGAGTGGTCACTCGATGATGTCCGCGATCGTCTATCTGACGCTTGCCGCATTGGTCGCTCCGGTGTTGCGGAGTTTCTGGGTGCGGTTTTACGTCATCGCAGTAGCGGTCGTGTTAACGATCTTGATCGGAATCAGCCGCGTCTACATGGGTGTGCATTATCCCACCGATGTCCTCGCGGGCTGGGCCGCAGGATTAGTGTGGGCACTCTTATGCTGGCTGGTGGCTCGCGCCATTCCACATTCTCAAGCGAAGAAGCAACCGCGGTCATGAAACACCTCATTTTCTGCAATCGGAGTGCCGGGAAAGCCGAGCAGATCGAGACTTTGCGCAGTTCCTTGGCGGGGGACGAGACAACTTGGGTGGAGCTTGTCCGTGACGTCGACCTTCCGCGTGAAATTGGCAAGTTTGCAGCCGCCGGTGGTGATACTGTCATCGCCGCAGGTGGCGATGGCACCGTCCACGCCGTCGTTAATGGCTTGATGAAAATCGACCAAGGCAACCGCCCCAAAATGGCGATCGTGCCGCTGGGAACGGCTAATGATTTTGCCGGGACGCTGCACATTCCCGACGAGATCGACGAGGCCGTAGCGGTCATCCATCACGGCAAATCGATCGCCATCGACGTGGTCCGCATTCGCGGCGAAGGCCTCGATCGCTTTTACTCCAATGTCGCAGCGGGTGGAAACTGCGTCCGGGTGTCCGAGGAACTAACCGATGAAATCAAGTCTCGCTGGGGAGCGCTCTGTTACTTACGCGGCGCGATTGGCGTCCTGGCTGACATGAAAAGTTTTCGGATCACCGCCGAACTTGACGATACAACTCTGGAGAATCTCGATACATGGGCAGTGTTGATCGCTAACGGCAAGACCAACGCTGGCCGGATCGAGGTCGCCCCACACGCCTCGCCCGTCGACGGCATGTTCGACGTCATCATTATCCGCGATGGGACGGTTCTCGATATGGTCGATATCGTGACAAAAAATCTGACTGGTCAGTTCCTCGACAGTGAACAAGTCACGTTTCACAAAGCAAAACGAATTCGCTTGCAGTCAGAACCACCAATGCGTTTCACTCTCGATGGCGAACTGATCGACGAACAGCCAATCGAGTTCGAGATTATCCCAGGGGCGATCCAAACCTATGTCGGTCCGGAGTTCAGTGGATGACGAGTAGCGTAGGGGACGATATTTTCATGGGTTATTCTGACGATTCGCAGTGTTTTCGTGTCTGGGTCTACCATCACAGCCTCCGTGGCGAGCATAATGAGTGAGCCAGTCGCGAACCTTTTATCCGTCGATTCTCATGCCGATCGAATCGGCCTCTACTCCTTAGGGTGTCTCTCATGAAAAAACGTGGTCCCGTCCTCGTCGGTGCTGGCGTCGCGTTGCTGATCGCCAGCCAATTCTTCGACTTTGGGCTCGGTTTCCAGGACGGCAGCGGCCCCGGTGAGACGAGCGATCCCAACGCCCAGGTCTCGATAGACCCCACGCTTTCGGCATCCACCCGAGAAATCGTCGAGTATTCGGAGGAAGACGCGAACGCGCAGGTCGACGTTCCTCGTGTCGAGCCTATCGATGAACCCAGGCTGCCGGATGTCGTCGATATCGTGATCGACGGGAATCAGTATCTGGTGGTCGCGGACGCAGCCGCGGACGATCGCGAAGCGATGACTCTCGACCAAATCATTGCCATGGCAGCGACAGTCGAAGGAGAACGGAGTGGCATTCGCGTACGCGTGGCGCGAACAGCCGACGCCGTTGCCTCGGCGGAAGCCGCCGTGATGAAACGCTTGACCGACGCAGGGTTGGCCGCCGATCAGATCGATGCGAGACGCCAACTCGTCGACGCAAAATAGCTGGCGTTATTTTACCCTCCCGAGAGACCCGTTTACGGACAGGCTCTTAGCAAAATGAGACTACTTCGGAAGTCTCCCGCGTTGAAAAGGTTGAAAACGCGCGGGCGGGGACGCCGTTGATGGTTAACGGACGTCTTTCCAGCAGCGTTCTTTGGCACTTGCTAAGACGGCATCGCAAACTTTTTGTGTCTCCAGTGCATCCCTGAAATTGGGGCGTACAGGCTCACCCGTTTCCAATGACTTCAGGAAGTCAGCGACCTGGTGGATGAACGTGTGTTCGTAGCCGATTTGCAACCCGGGCACCCACCAGTTTCCCATGTAGGGTTGATCCCCGTCGCTGACGTGAACGCTTCGCCATCCTCGAACGATCGAGTCGTCGGCATGATCGAAGTATTCGAGTCGATGCAAATCATGCAGATCCCAACGAAGCGAGGCGTGCTCACCGTTGACTTCTAGGGTATACATGGCTTTGTGACCCCGGGCGTACCGCGTGGACTCAAACAAGCCGAGTGATCCGTTGTCGAAATGACAGTGAAACATGCAGGCATCGTCGATGGTGACAGGTTGCTTGGCGCCGGTTTCCGCATGCACACGTTCTTTGACGAATGTTTCCGTCATCGCCGAGACATCTTTGATGCCGCCGTTGAGCCATAGGGCTGTGTCGATGCAGTGAGCGAGCAAGTCGCCCGTCACACCGCTGCCGGCGGCCTCGGCATCGAGCCGCCAGGTCGCCGCACCGCCTTGGGGCACGTCCGCATTGATGGTCCAGTCCTGCAAGAAGTTCGCACGGTAGTGAAAAATTTTCCCCAACCGTCCTTCGTCGATCAATTGTTTCGCCAGAGTCACGGCCGGCACGCGGCGGTAGTTGTACCAAACCATATTGGCGACGCCGGCTTTCTCGATCGCCTCGCACATCTCGACGCCCTCGGCCACATTCATCGCCAGAGGTTTTTCGCACAGCACCATCTTGCCGGCCTGCGCCGCTGCGATGGCGATCTCTTTATGTAAGTTATTCGGGGTGCAAACGTCCACTGCATCAATGTCGTCGCGTGAAATCAATTGACGCCAATCCGTCTCGATGGATTCGTAGCCTTGTTGATCTGCAAAGGCCTGCGCCTTTTCCGCATTGCGTGCGCAGACGGCTTTGAGCACCGGATGGTATTCCAAATCAAAAAACCGGTTGGCTTGGCGATATCCGTTACTGTGCGTACGGCCCATGAAGCCGTATCCGATCATGCCGATGTTGAGTGGTTTCATACTGTCGTGGTCGTCTCTCAAAAAGAGGAATTGCTCATATAAACGTGCGGTGTGACTAGTCCTCGCGACTGCGTGAAGCGTCCAACAGACGCCGTCACGCTTCGTGGACGTACGGATTTAGCTCGTTGCCAACGTCAACGGACTGGAGCCTTTATCGAACGAGACCTAACCCGATGCCTCGTTCCAACCGTGAGCATCCTGTACGCTCAACATCGCCGCGAGGATATCGTTCCAAGTTTCAGGTCGATGCATGATGTCGTTGGAGAACATGCAGCCGTCCCAACAGATGTGCCGGCATATCTGGAGCACGTCGCCGTGCTCATCTCGCAGCCAATGCCCGGCATCGACAGCGATGTTCAGCTTGCCGTTGGGGTCGTTTGGCAAACAGTGCCGTCCGGTTTTGTCGTGGCTGCCGGTCCCGTGGACGGTAGCATCGTTTTGAGCGACGTGAAAATCGATCGTCCACGGTCGGAGGGCGTGAGTCAATTCGTGCAGTGCTGCGGTTTTCTTTTCGTCATCCCGCCAATCGAAATCACGCGGTAGGATCGCGTCGTCGGGCGCGTTGTAACCGAGCAGATATAGCAGCGTATGAGCCATGTCGGCCTGGAAACCAAGCCGTTCAGGATGACCGACGCGTTCGAGCAGATCGACCATCGTGCGCCAGCTATGCATCCCACCCCAGCAAATTTCGCCTTCGGCCGCGAGCCGTTCGTCGTATTCTTCGGCGATATCGCAGGCGGCTTTGAACGTGTCCGCGATCGTGCTCTGGTTCTTCTCGGGTGCCTCGAACCAATCCGCTGTCGGAGTTGCACTGTCAATTCGAACGACGCCATTGGGGCGCACGCCGAGTTCACGCAGTTTGCGTCCGATCTCACAGCCCTTACGGACCTGCGTCAGGAATGCTTCCACCTCTTCAGGACCACCCGCGGCGCTGCCGCCACCCGTGGGCGTCCACACGGGCGCCACGACGGTGCCGATATCGAGTCCTCGGCTGCGTACTTTTTCAGCTACTTTTTCGAGATCTTCATCAGTCGCATCTATCGAAATGTGAGGCTCAGAAAGAAAGATGTCGACACCATCGAACTTGCGACCATCGACTTCCGCTGCCGCTGTCAGGTCCAGCATCTCATCGAGTGAAATCACCGGGTTGTCATCGTCGTCGCCTTTGCCGACCACGCCCGGCCAAGCCGCGTTGTGCAGTTTGGGGTAAGAATGAGGATGTTGGCTCATCAAATCAAAACCGTTGGAGAGAGTGTGAGAGAGTGACGGCAGTTCGTCCTGTCTTGTCGCTTTTGAGAATGCTTGCAGGTCTGCCACTATAACGCAAGTCGCGTCGCTGTCATCGCCCTAGGTACTGGTCGAGTTGATCGGCTTTGCGAAGCAGATAGGGGATATGTTGATCAGTTGCCTGGGTCAAACGTTGCAATTGTCGCAATTGATCTTGGAACTCTTGGCTGAACTTTCGCTGCTGCTCATCGCGCCAACTTTGTTCGAGCTGGTTCATTTGGGCCGCCAGAGAGCCACCGCGTTGACGCAGGTCCTCGGTAAACTGCGATAACTGGGCCGCAAACTGACGGATCTGGTCGGGATCTCCGATTGCCTGACTCATGCGGGAGTGCTCCTAGGGATGGTGTTGCTTGGTTGTTTCGACGAGCGATGCAAGCGTCGACTTGTAGTACTCGAGAGATGCTGTCACGCCATGACGCTCAGCCAAGTCAACAAGGATTTTCAAGGCGGCGATGCGGACTTTGGGTGGTGACGTGACACTACGCCGCAGCGAGGCCATTCGGAACCAATGCATTGCTTCGATATCGCTGTCTAAGACGAGATGACACTTTCCTATCCAGTAGGCAGCTGCGGAACTGTAGGCGTCATTTTGAATTAAAGGTTCGAGCTCACGGATCGCTTCAGCGGGTTTGTCCAGGTCATAGAGCGCCTCGCCAAGGACAAGGCGCAGATTCTGCATCTCATGGTTGCGGGCGAGCCTCGCTCGGCAAACTTTCACGCGGCAGTTGGCCCAGTCTGTCGAGCACCGTTCGACGTCTTGATCGAACGCCGCGTTCTTCGCTTTTGTCGCCATTTCGCGAACTTCCATGAGCTGCTGGATCGAGCGGGCGAGCTGCGCCTCCTCATATTCCCACAGCAGATCGAGATCATCGGGAAAAACCTCGCAGCCCTGTTTGAGGATCTTCGATGCTTGCATTGACCGGCCCTCGCTACGGTAGATCGTTGCCAACTCAAAATAGGCTTCTCGATCAGTGCGTGCGTCTTTGAGACGACGCTCAAGGGACTGCCTGCGATTTGGCCCACTGATCATGGCTTCGGACGCCGATTTCGCGGTCGCATCTTCGGCACGATCAGCGGGTGAAGACATCTCAACAAATTTGGCATTCGAGGGAACAGCAAAGGAACCGTATCACTATAACGCAAAAGCGAGACGCGAAGTTGTTTCTCGCTAAGTGGAGGGGCGCCCCCTAGGCCACGGATCGGTACAAGCCTCGCACGGACTCGGCATCCAATGCAATTGGGTTAAACGTCCCGGTCCACTGCTGCAATGCATCATCGACTAGCTGTTCAATCTCCGATGCAGGGATCGACAGCTCGCTCAATGAGGTTGCCAGACCGGCTGATTGGACCCATTGCTCCACTACATCAGCCAGGCGACCGGGGGCGTTCATGACGCGAGTCACGTTGGCACCGGCTGGCTCGATCTCTCGCAGTAACTCGGCGTACCAAGCCGCATAACGCACCCCATTGAACCGAATCACGGCGGGTAGCATCAATCCGACAGCTTGACCGTGGACGATGTCATGTCGCGCCGTCAACGGATTCGCTGTCGCGTGTGCAGCACCGAGCATGGAAGTTTCGATCGCCATTCCCGCTAGCGACGCACCCAACTGCATGTCGCCGCGAGCATCCAAGTCTTGGGGCGATTCGAGTACCTTTAAGAACGATCTGGCGAGCAACCCAAACGCGCTGCGGCTGTAAGTAGTGGAAATCGCATTGCGACGAACGGTGACATAAGTTTCAATCGCATGGGAGATCGCGTCGATGCCGGTCAGACTCGTCACGCGAGCGGGCATGGTCACTGTTAGTTCCGGATCGAGAATCGCGATCCGACACGCAGCACGTGAATCACCGCAGGCCATTTTGACGTGTGTTTCAGAATCACTAATCAAGGCAAAACTCTGCGTCTCGCTACCGGTCCCGCCGGTCGTGGGCACCGCGATCATGGGCAGCAAATCAGTGGTCGCTCTGCCAACCCCGTGGTAGTCGTGAATCGAACCGCCGCAACTGTAAACGAAGTTCATGCCCTTGCAGCAATCCAGACTGCTGCCGCCACCCAAACCAATCAACAGATCGGGCGCAAACGCTTTGGCCGCAACCACGCCAGCATCCACCATTGCTGAAGTTGGATTCTCAGCAAAATCATGGAAAGAGCCGACTGCCAACCCCGCGTCTCGCAGGCAATCGGCAAGACGCTGGAAATGGCCCGCCTCGACAATCCCCGCGTCACTGACAACCATTACGCGCTGCGCTCCCAATTCAGTGGCCAGCTCAGCGATTCGTCCCGAAGAGCCAGGGCCAAAGATCAATCGCGTCCGCGGCTGGACGTCGAATGAAGATTGAGCAGTGAAATCGGCGGTGGATGCGGTCGACGTGGTCATATCGCCTTCAGTCAAGAGTTGTCGTGCTGGGTCGCCGCGTTAGCAAAACGCCGCGGGAACGATACAAAAGTGCAATAACAATCCTGTCGATCTTCACCGCATCCCGCCAGCCCCCTTTCGTCGGCTTCCAGCCTGGCATTGTCGACCGACGGCTCCGCCCGACAGAAGTCAACCACACACAGCAGCTCAAATGGCCGGAGCTGCCGGGCTAGAATGTCTAGGTCAACGCGCCAATTTTTGATTGCCTCGATGCCGGTCTCGGTCGCGATCGGTTTTCTTGGCGAGATTTTTCGTTAACGCTTCGGTCAAGTCGATGCCCGATTGGTTCGCCAAACAAATGACCACGAACAACACGTCGGCGAGCTCATCGGCAAGCTCTCCGGTGATTTCGTCCGTTTTTCGGGATTGTTCACCGTGGCTCCGAGATAGAATTCGAGCGACCTCGCCCACCTCCTCCATCAGTTGCGCGAGATTGGTGAGCTCATTGAAATATCGCACTCCGATCGTTTGAATCCAATTGTCCACACGGTTTTGGGCCTCGGCGAGTGTCACCGATTCGGGTGCATCCGGTTTCGTACCACTCACGGCTTGGCGAGCAAAAGATAGGTGCCGCTCTTACCCGCCACAGCGATATCCGTTTTGCCGTCCTGATTAAAATCCTCGACCACAATTTGCAGGCCCGTGCCCACGCGTCCTTCATCGATCGTGTGTCGTTTGAACTTCTTGGAATCGGGATCCAACTGGTACCAGTACAAACACGGAACTTCCTTCCCTCCGGGATCGCCACCGTTGTGCGCAAAATATCGTTTTCCGGTAATCAGATCGGGATTGCCGTCGCCATCGAGGTCTGCCCACACCAGGCTGTGAGGCTGTGAATAACTTCGATCGATCATATGATCCGTCCACGCTATCGTGCCGTCATCTCCAGACGCACCCTGGTTCTCACGCCACTGCAACCCAAAGTTGTGGCCGTTTCCGTAGATCACGTCGTTATCGCCATCGCTATCGACATCCGTAACGATCATCGGCAGGCTTGCGTCCAAGTTCCAGTCCGAGTGATACTCCCACGGACCGGCCCATGGGTCCGACGCGGGTTGTTCGTACCAACCGGTACCGACAAGAATGTCCTTGCGTCCATCGCCTGAGATATCACCAACCGCGATCCCATGTCCACTCTTGGGGCCAATAAGCTGTCGTTTCACCGTGTACGCAGGCGAACCTGGCTCTGACTCCCCCCCCGATGGCCGCGGGACGAGCCTCCAAACCGTCATGGGCGTATCCACCTTCCAGCTATCGACAATCCATTCGAGATTTCCATCACCGTCAATATCTTCGAGTAATTGTCCTTCGTTCGCGGTAGCTCCCGTGTCAACGAGTAGGTTCTGCTGCCACTGCTTGCCCAGTCGCAGACCTTCTTCACCTGGATTGCGATACCACTGCACTTGCGTCGGCAAGAAGGACCCGGCAATCACATCAAGCCTTCCGTCATCGTCGACATCGAATAAGTAATCGCCGTTACTTTGAACGTAGCCATTCCAGTCGTCGATATTTCTCAGCGGGCGGGGAGCCCAATCGCCGTTGCGAAACCAGTTTCGTCCCGCGACGAGGTCAAGTTTCCCATCGCCATCGACATCACCCGCAGCAACCCCTTCGTTAGCGTCAACGGCGAGCAATTTCACATCGAAGTGCAACGGTTCGGCGGCATGCAGCGTCGGAAGAAGTGTACATGCACCGGCAATGAGAGTGACCAATCGGGACAGCATCATGAACGGGGTCCTTTATTTGCGTTGGGCTTCTGAACTAGCGATGCGTCCGCCTCGGACGAGCACGTCCAGTTCATCGTGAAATTGTTTTGCGAGGGCGTCTTTGCCGGGGAAACCTATGTGCGTGGATTCGACGATACCGCTGCGTCCAATGACGAAAGTCAGTGGAATATTTTGAGCTAGAAATGCGTCGCTGAGCGTTCCGGCGGGGTCGACAGCGACACGTTCAGCCCAGTCCTGCTCGCCTGCGAAACCGGCAACCAGACTTGGGTTTTCCACGGAGTTGATCGCGTAGAAAACGACATCTTTGTTTGCATATTCCTCCACTGCGGCGGTGATGGTGGGCATTGCCTGGATGCAAGGGATACACCAGGTCGCCCAAAAATCGAGTACGACGATTTTGCCCTGCAGATCCTCCGACGAGACTTCGGAACCATCCAACAATGTTAACGTATAGGCTGGCGCGGGCTGGCCGAGCAGAGGATGGCTCTCCGGTTCGACCGTTGCTTGCTTTTGATAGTCGGCCAGGGAGTCATACTTCGTTGCACTCTCAGATGCAGCGAAACGGAAGAGCTTATCGTCAACTTCGCCTGTCACACGCCACGAAGCAAAGTCGTAACGCAGCGTCAACCCGTACCCTTCGGGCACGTGAACCTGATCGCTCGCTCGCAACATTGGCGTGAGATTGACGAGTAAACGCAAAGGATGCGGTTGTGCTTCGTCAGTAATCCACAAATCCCAGACGACACCGTCATCTTGTTGACCACGCACGTGAACGGAGTCGATGCTCCCACGAAATTTGGTTTTTCCTTTCGCCTCGACGGACTCCATGCCGCCGAAGAACGTAATCGATGGATCCACTCCAGCCAGCGATAACGCAAGCATCGGTTCGGGGTACGGTCCCAAATCGATGGGCGTATTGGTAGCGACGGATTGAGTGTTCTGGACGCTCGGCAATTCGTAATATGCTTGAGGTGAAAGCGCTACCGTAATCGATTTCCCGTCAGAATACAGTCGTTTACTATCGTCTTCGGACTTGTGATAAATCGTGTACTGATTGGGATATTTTGCGGCGATCTGGAAGGTCGACTTTTCTCGCGACAGAATTTCGCCGTGCATTACTGTCTCGACTGACAGTTCGACTTTGACGCGTGAGACATCCGCAGTCGCGATAGCCTTAAATAGCGGTGTCAGCGCCAGCTTGACCGGTTCACTGGGGTGAAATTGGGCTAGCGCAGGAGCAGGCACCGTTGGCTTTTCGCGTTCGTCATCCGACTGAGCATAAGCGGACTCAACGATCAAGCTGCCGATGATTAACACCAGAAACGAAACTTGGGAGAACCAGATGCTGCACGCCGCTGCAGCTGCAGTGGCCGCTGCAGCTGCAGTGCTAGCAGGCGGGGTTCGCTTGGCTTGATTGATTGTCATCCAAGTTAACTCTTTTTCAATTGCAGGTATGGGAAAATCTGCACGATACGCTGCATGGGGATGGGAGATGAATCAGGCATAGACGTGTTTAGAGTTCTCGTGACGCGCGTTTTCGACGGCTGTACTTTTCCAAAGTTCGGCGTTCGCTCGCAGTCAAACTGGCTTCACCGGACTCATGGATTTTAGCCAAAATCCGGTCGGCCTCGCGTTCTTCTTGGCGGATTTTCTTATCCGGATCGTGGAGTTTTAATTTCGCCCGGCGAGAGCGCTGTCGGAGATTTGCTGGGATTTCAGTGAATCGCGTGAAATCGAGCCAGTGGAAGCTCCAATGCTGCTTAACGTAAAGGAGTCCAAACAGGGCGCCAGCCAAGTGGACTCCGTAAGCGGTATCGCTGCCGCTCAGACCTGCGGCGCCCAGCACATTCATTAGCACGAGGACGCTAACGAGTACCCAAGCTTTGACCGGAAACACGAACATCAGCAAGAGTTCTTGATCTGGATAATAGCACGCGAACATGACCATCATCGCCATCACCCCGCCACTGGCGCCGAGCGTCTCAACATTGAGCGACACCCCCGGCATGAACGTTCTCAAGACCCACGGTGAGACCATTGCCACCATTCCGCCCACGAGAATCGAAGCCAAATAAGCTTTGAGAAATTCCTGTCCTCCTATTCTCTGCTCCAGTGGTCTGCCGAACACATAGAGCATGAACATATTGACGAGGAGGTGCATGATGTTCGCCGGATTGTGCAAAAATCCGTAGGTGAGCGTCTGAAACCACAGCCACGGACGTACCAGCGAGGTGCCGCGAACGGCAAAGAGGTCATCGACGCGACTGCGTTTTCCTACGATCGGGGCAACGGCAACGCTTCGCCCGTCCGAGCCGACCGCAGGCAGCGACTCCTGTTTGGGAGTGTAGAGAAAAAGCATTTGAGCTGCAAAAACGATCACGTTGATCACAATGATCGTGATCACCATGCTGCGTGGGTTCTCGATACGATCCCAGGGTGTGCGTTGGGCGCGACCATAGTCGCGATCGTTGATCCCCATGAAAACGGGAGCCTTGATTAGGTGTGTCGAACCATTGCCAATCCATGCTCCCGAGCGCCGTGACCTCGAGAGCAACTTGATAGAACTAACAAAACGCAAAAGGAAGACGCGAACTCGCATTCTCCCGTATGCATCAAAGTGACTCAAGTGATGACCCCTCACCCTCCCGGCGAAGCGAGGGGGGTTGGAACTCGAGCCTTCCGCGAGATTTCCGGGGAGGGCCGGGTGCGCTACGTGAGATCTCACTCCAACGCGACCGTCCAGCGCCGAACCTTGCTACACTCGGTTCGACCCTCCCCTGGCTTCGCCTGGGGAGGGTTCACGACAGGAAGCCGCTGGTCGCACAAACGATTCAACAGCTCAGTCGCGAGACCGACCGCCGCCGCTGCCTTCACGGCGGGGACCGCGTCCACCGCCGCCTCCGCTGCCGCCACGTCGGCGCCGTGGGCGATCCTCGCCGTCACCGTCTCCGCCGCCGTCACCATCTTCGAGTTCTGCAGCCAATGGATCTTCGAGCCCGAGTTCTTCCAGGGCGCGACGGCGACTGAGTTTCACGCGGTCGTGCTCATCGACATCAATGACCAACACCTTCATCTCATCACCCACCGCGATGTGGCGATCGAGGTTGCTGATGTATCCGCCGCTCATTTCGCTGATGTGAACGAGTCCATCACGGCCGGGCAGAATCTCGACGAACGCACCAAACTCTTTGATGCTGCTAACGATGCCGTCGTAGATCTTGCCGATTTGAACCGTTGCGGTGCAGGCTTCCACCTGACGCATCGCCTCCATGGCAGATTCTTTGTTGCTACTGGCGACGAGCACGGTACCATCATCATCAACTTCGATGACCGCGCCGGTGGACTCTTGAATGCCACGGATATTCTTGCCGCCAGGACCGATCAGAGCACCGATCTTGTCCGGGGCGATCTTGGTGCGGAGCAATCGAGGTGCCGTCGGCGAGATCTCACGGCGAGGACGTGGGATCGTCGTCAACATCTTCTTGAGGATTTCGATCCGAGCTTCGCGCGATTGCTTCAGCGTCGCCCGGATGATGTCTTCGCCCACGCCAGTGATCTTGAGGTCGAGCTGGATACCGGTGATCCCGTTTTGAGTTCCCGCGATCTTGAAGTCCATGTCACCGAAGTGATCTTCGGTACCAAGGATATCCGTCAGCAGATGCCAATCGTCGGGAGAATTTTGAACCAAGCCGACTGAGATACCGGCGACGGGGTTGCTAATCGGGACACCCGATGCCATTAAAGCGAGTGTGGCACCACAGACCGAAGCCATCGAGGAACTACCGTTGGACTCGGTGATATCGCTAATCACGCGGATCGTGTAAGGAAACGCTTCGGCCGGTGGCAGAACGGGGGCGACACTGCGCTCGGCCAAGCGCACCGTGACCAATTTCTCGGCGTCCTGGGCCACGGATGGGGCGGCATTCGCCGACGGAGTACGAGGGGAAGTTGTAGTCGAGCATGAACTTCTTGCTGTACTCGTCCTGCAATCCGTCAACTCGCTGTTCGTCGCGGCTCGTGCCCAGGGCAATGGTCACAATCGCTTGGGTTTCACCACGCTGGAACAGAGCCGAGCCGTGGACACACGGCAACAGATCGGTTTCGCAATGAATTGCCCGGAGCGAATTGCGATCACGTCCGTCTGGACGGGTGCCAGCACTGATCAGATCGCGGACCACCTTCTCTTCAAGGTCGTGCCAGACTTTCTTGAACCGCTGGACGGTGATGGCACCTTCGGCGCCGGGATCGGGGATCACTTCGCCCATCGCACGGTCGCGAAGGTCGTGAGTTGCATCGGCACGAGCCTGTTTGCCCGACGTTTGCTGAGCGCGACGAAAATCATCGTAATAAGAATCGTTGAGACGCTGAAACAGGCCATCGTCGGCGGGCGACTCATACGGAACCTTCGTGGGGTTCACCTTGTTGTATAATTCTTCCTGCAGTTCGATAACTTCGCGGATGATCTTGTGAGCGAACTGGATCGCTTCCATCATCTCGTCTTCGGGCATTTCGTTGGCGAAACCCTCGATCATGGCGACCATCTCACGGCTGCCACTGACAATCATGTCGAGTTCGGACACTTCGAGCTGCTCGAAGGTCGGAAACGCGATCAGTTTTCCGTCGACCTTGCCGACGCGGACGTTGCCCAATGGGCCTTGGAATGGCAGGGGACTGATGTGCAGCGCGGCGCAGGCACCGTTCATGGCGAGCACGTCGCCATCATTTTGCAAGTCGCTCGCAACGACCATTGCTTGGACTTGGACTTCGTCCATAAAACCGTTAGGCCAAAGTGGACGAATCGGACGATCCATCAAACGCGAACTAAGAATTTCCTTCGTGCTCGGACGACCTTCTCGCTTGAGAAATCCGCCAGGGAACTTGCCGGCTGCTGCGAGCCGCTCGCGATAGTCGCACATCAGCGGAAAGAAATCGATTCCTGGACGGGGTGCTCCGGAGGCAGCAGCCACCAAGACTACCGTATCGCCGTACTGCACCAGCACACTGCCGGCGGCCTGTTTTGCAATGTGACCGGTCTCGAAGGACAGGACCGAATCGCCGATTTTTCGCTCAACGCGAACTTTATGAATACTCACCACAACCTCTATTTTTTACTTTTTCCTACAAACAACAAAACGGCGGCACGACGCCGCCAACAAACCCGATAACGACAATTGATCGCGCTGCGACTCGAGAAACATCGCGCACGCATCTACCAGCATCACGCCGAGCAACGCGTCGCCCGGAACCAACGGGAAAGATGAAACAAGACAGGCTCGCCGAAGGCGAACCTCCCGTCATGTGTGGGGTCAACAGAAAGAGTGAAGCCACTCGCATTACCAATCCAGGGCGGGACGCCCGTTGGTTCATCCACACACGGTCGCGGGACCATGCCGACGACCAACCTGACAGAAACTACTTACGAATACCGAGCTTGCCAATCACATCGAGGTAATGCTGCGGATCGTGAGCACGAACGTAATCGAGCAAACGTCGACGACGGCTCACCAAACCGAGCAAACCACGACGCGAAGCAAAATCTTTGCGGTGGGTCCGCATGTGTTCGGTCAATCCGTTGATCCGCTCGGTCAGAATTGCAATCTGTACTTCGGGGGATCCGGTGTCATTGGCACTCGCTCCGTGCTCGCTGACCACTTCCTTCTTACGTTCTTTCGAGATCGTCATACCGTGAACTGTTTCCTAGATGAATCCAATAGGGAGGTCACATGCCATCCGCGTCAGACTCAAGTTAAAGTGAAATTATTTTCCCGCGAAGTCTAACGTGCCGTACCGCCAACGCAACGTCAAATCGCACATTCGTGCGGTGTTTTTGTGTTTTGACAGCGATCTTCGGGTTGATTTGTCTCCATGGCGTCGTCGAGCGAATGTTCCCACGGCAATTCTAGCTGCCGAGAATTTGTCGCTCGATCAAGGCGTCTAAAATCTCTTCAGCAGCCTCTGCAGGCGTCATTCCTACGCGGAATCTCAGGTGCATTTCCGGATTCGGCGGTGCCTCGTACGGATCGCTTATCCCTGTGAAATTCGCGATCTCCCCAGCGAGCGCCTTTTTGTACAGTCCTTTGGGATCTCGCTGTTGGCAGATTTCCAGGGGCGTGTCGACAAAGACTTCCAAAAAATCTCCGCTTTGGCCATCGCTCTCGACGACCCGGCGAACTCGGTCGCGATCCTGTCGATAGGGACTGACGAATGCGGCCAAAGTGATCAGTCCCGCGGACGCCATCAGCGAGGCGACTGCGCCAATCCGACGGATGTTTTCTTCCCGATCAGTCCCTGAAAAGCCTAGCCCAAACCGCTCGGCAAACGCTTCTCCGTGCTCTCCCGACAAGGCCGACGAAGGGGCGCATAGGCCGTGCCGCACATTGTCACCATCGAGCACGGTACTGGCGGCACCGCGTGCGATCAACAACCGATCGAGCTCATTGGCGATCGTCGATTTGCCGCACCCGCTCAGGCCCGTCAACCAGACCACACAGCCGCGTTGACCCAGATTCGCTTCGCGGTCAGCCCGCGTCACCGTGCTCTCGTGCCAGACAATGTTTTGCGAAACATCGCCTTCGGTGGCTGCTTGTCGGGATTGAGATGGTGGGTTCATATTTTTGGGCGAGAGCGCGGAACGGACATCAGATGGAGAACTCCCCACAGGCGGAGCCGTGGGTCGACAATTATAAGTTATACCGAGCCTTCAGCCCGTCGCGATGGATGCTGGCCAGATGCTCGTGAGCAGCCCAGCCGGCGACTCGGCAGGCGACGATGTACCGATCGAGCAGTTCTCCATAACGACGCATCGGCTCGGCACCGAGGTCCCACCCTGCGGCGTAGAGCAGTCGTACCGAAGTCGCCGGCGAGGATGTGGCAGTTGCTTCATCGACCAGCATCTGCGAGTAACGCTGCCTCACCAAAGCCCCTTCTTCACGCGATTGAGGACCGAGGTATTCGAGCAATCGATCGCAATGGATCGCTGCTGGCAGACGGCCGAGCTGATCAGGAGTGACATCGTTACGGGGTCGATCGGAGTTCGGCCTTGGTGCTAACTGCGGAAGAAAGCGAGCGGCGAACTTCGCGACCCTCTCGGTCGCGGTGGCCCAGTGCGTTCGCAGACGAACGCTCTGATCGGTAAACACGCTACACCGGATCGCATTTGAAAACGCCTGCATTGCACCCGCAGAATCGCCGCTGGACCACATCGCATACCCCAGCAAATCATGGCCCCACGATAAGTCAGGATGCGACTGGCAGACGGCGGCCGCATGCGTCGCGACTTCGTTCCAGTCCTGCTGGGCGGAACTGAAATCATGGGCGGCAATCCCATGTGTTGCATGCAATCGAGCGGATACGTCCGCGGGTATCGTCCGCAAATCAAAACACCATCGCATCCAGTCGTTCCACGTCACGTCTGCCTCATGCACGCTTTGCGGAGTCAGACGAGTGCTCAGGGCGCTCGCCAGAGCATCGATCACCAGTTGACAGCGGACGGGCACCTCGCATAGACCCTCAGTGAGCAGCCCCGCGGCGAGCTGACGAGGATCGCTGGCAGCATCCCAATCGAAATGACTCAGCTCAGGCAGACGTTCGGTGACCCATCGACCCCATGCGTGCTCGCGCCAACCCAAGCAGGTGGCAATGGCTTCGCCTTCAACTGGAGCCGTTTTCCAGGCATCGGAACGTGCCGCCTCAGCGGGTTCGGCATGGCGAGAGCCCGATTGCGGCAGGAATAACAACAACCAGTCAAATAAGAGCGCCTCGGACAGCCGATCACCCCATGGCAGCCAGTCTCCACCGCCGTGATACCAGTGACAAATGTCTGTCAAACGACCTGTTTGGGCAGCGACATCAGGGTCCAGCAGGCGAACACACAGCCAATCTCCCGTCCCGTTGCCGACTAAGGGCAAAAAATTGGGGGGCATCAGCGGCGGCCAAATTGGATCGGGGACCGTCGCCAACAAGACTTCGGGCAACACTGGATAACGAAATTCACCCGGTCCCGGCGAAAGAAAACAGATTTCGTCCCACCATTGGTTCAGCTCGTCGCCAAAATCCATGCCAAACCGCTCTGCCAGCTTTGTTGACCACGTCTGCCTTCCGTCGGCTGCCTCACGCTGGACCTCAGCGGGCTGAAAGCGATCGACGTCGTCGTCAGATTTGCCGATATTCGCGTCGGCGGACGCAGCGGTAGTCGAATCTGGTTTGGTCACGTTATATAATCAGCGGCCGGCAAGGCTTGCCGATCAGATAAGTTATCAATGGAAAAGGGACGGGTGGCATCGGAGGGGCTCATCCCGTCACCGCCAGCCTAGCTACCAAAACCTAGTCAACGCAAGACAAGCGAGTCAATGATGAACGAAATGCACCGCCCCGATTCCCGATCACGCGCCACGCGATGGCTCACCCTGCCGCTGCTCTTAGCCGCTAGCGTGCCAGGTGCTGCCGCCGAAAAATTCCAGGCCAACTATGACGAGGCAAAGGTTCCCGCCTACGAGCTGCCTGATCCTCTGGTCACCGAGTCGGGCGAGCCCGTTACCGAGGCGAGCCAGTGGCCCGAGCGTCGCAGCGAAATTATCGAGCTTTTCACGACAGACGTTTTCGGAAGAATGCCAAAGGAACGCCGCGTCGAATGCAAGATCGTACGCCGCGACGCCGATGCCAATCACGGCGCTACGATTCGCACCGAATTGAGTGTGATCGTGAAGCCGCCGCTGGAGTCCACCCCTGGGGCAGATGAGAAAGAGAAATCAGTTGAAATCCACGTGCTCGTTGATGTTCCCAAATTCGCCGCCACGGATGGTTCATCTCCTCCGGCCGTCCCTGCGTTTCTCGGGTTAAATTTTCAGGGCAACCACACCGTGACGTTGGATCCTCAGGTGCGGATCGCGCAGTCATGGGTACGAGATCGCAATGACAACTCCACTCAGGGAAACCGCGCCGCTGAGGACGGTCGAGGCGCTGCGGCGAGCCGTTGGCCCATCGAGATGATCAATCAGCGAGGCTACGCTCTCATCACCGCCTACTATGGCGATATTGATCCCGACTTTGACGACGGATTCCACAACGGTATTCACGCTTTGATGCCCCAATTCATCGCGAACCTGCCGCCCGAACAGCGGCCCGGATCGATCGCCGCTTGGACATATGGTCTCTCCTGCATTCTCGATGCGATCGAAAAGACCCCAGACCTCGGTATTGATGTTTCCCGAGTTGCTGTCATCGGCCATTCGCGGCTAGGCAAGACTGCATTGTGGGCGGGTGCGACCGATCCGCGTTTCGCCCTCGTCGTTAGTAACGACTCTGGATGCGGCGGTGCCGCTCTGTCGCGTCGTGCCGTCGGCGAAACCGTGGGGCGGATCAACTCGAGCTTCCCCCATTGGTTCTGCGATGGTTTCCAGAAGTACAATCAGAATGAAAGCTCGCTACCCGTTGACTCGCATGAGCTGATCGCTCTGGCCGCCCCGCGTCCGATTGCCATCGGGAGCGCCACCGGCGACCAATGGGCCGATCCGCTCGGCGAATTTCTGGCCGCTCGAAGTGCGTCGCCCGTTTACGAACTATTGGGGTTGCCTGGACTCATCGACGATGAGGGCAATACCCCCAGCGACCCACCGCAGCCAGATCACGCCTATTCCAACGGGGCGATCAGCTACCATCTTCGCACCGGCGGGCACGATCTCGCCAAAGAAGATTGGCAGTGTTACCTCGACTTCGCTGACCGGTTTATGCAGCAGGAGTGACACTCAAAAATCGTCTTCATCTTCATCATCCTGACGATCCGGATGCAAGGGATCGTCGGGATCGAAGAACAGATCGGCGAGTCCGAGGGGAACCGCATCGCCACCAAGGGTGCGGCTGCGACGCTCCGCCAGTCTTTCCAGATCGACAGCGTCCTCGCCCAAGCATTTTTCGAGGGCCTCCTGCCAAGCGAGATCGCGAGCGACGGGATGATCCGGATCCTGAGCCATCCTTTTGATCGCAAACCGCAGCAAATTTAGCCCGTCACGCGGCGAAAAATCAAGTTTCAATTTGTGCGAATGCTGCAAGAAGTCCACGGTCAACGCGAGCATTTCCTGCTCGGCGAAGGGCAGGTGATACTGCAATATCGCCATCTCATCTTGCTTGTTTGGGAATCCAACCTGCAGGGTGGGTTGCAAGCGACTGAGGATGTAGTCGGGAATTTCAAACGTGGACTCGTCCTGGTTCATCGTCACGGCAGCCCGAAAATGCGGTGAGGCTGGAATCGTGATGCCCGCGACGATCGACTCAACATAACGCCGGTTGTCAAACAAAGGTGCCAGCGAAGCCCAGGATTTTTCGTTCATACGGTTACCTTCGTCGAGCACGCAAACCCCACCGCGAATCATCGCGCTGACGAGCGGCGAAGCGTGATAGGAAATCTCTCCACCACGGCTTAGCACAGGCGTGATCAACAAATCTTCCGGGCGTGTGTCGGCAGTACACTGGTAGATGTAAAGCGGCACGCCTTGTTCTTTCGCCGCCGCAATCGCCAGCTGCGTCTTGCCGACCCCAGGCGAACCGAGCAATCGGGGCGTGAGCGGTAGGTCATTGCGATCGACCGTGATCCAGCATGCGAGCAGTTGCTTGAGTATCTCGCTCTGGCCGATCCAATCACCAGGCGCCTCATACGCATGGGCCAACTTCAGGTCGACGCCATCGATATTGACCACTGAGCCCATGGGACGGGTGGAGGAATAGGACTTGGATGATTCAGGAGAACTCATGCGGAATCCGGGAGGAATGAAAAACGGTCGCCTTTCGCTCCGCGAAAGTTGCGATTTCCCTGCGTCTCTCTACCACAGTGGCGGTACCCCATCCATGCGGGCGGGGTGCGGGTCACGATATCGTTGTTGTTGACAAATCGATAGTGATCGAGATTGACGAAGTTAATGTACCGCTTATCGCCCACTCGGGCGCTGCCGTAGGTGAATAACGCACTGGGAACGCCCTTGATGTGCGACAAAACACAACGCCCCACGCAGATCGTCGCTATCGCGCCTCCGAGCGAACGACCGCAGAACCACAGGGGTTAATCGTTGCGAGCCATCATGATCAAAAAAGGTCACATCGGGAAATCCTACGAATCCAGCCGCCTCGGTGGCTTCACGTTCGTCATTGTAAGAAACCATCGCTCGTTCAGCAAATAGGAGCGATCGCTGTAAAAACGTCATCGCTGCGATCGGACCGCGAGCGTGAATGTTACACCACGACGGGAACGTCGTTCTTGTCATGGACAACACGAGAAGGCTCTTGTAAGTCACCAACCGCGCTCTGCTGCGGCGAAGTTCCAGCGGACCTTGCTGATCCGGGTTTTCGATCGAACGAGTAGAATTCCTCCACGATGAATGTGGCTCCCTGCACGCCATTGAGAATGAACGGCGAAATCCAAATCCTTACGGACCGTACTCTTACACCTCGCTCTCCCTTGGCACGCGGCAGTCAAGCCAGATGCATGCTCCTTCGCAATCGCGTTCCAGTTTTGCGTCGCACTCACAAGCGAGCCGACGAGAGTCAAGGAGATAGGGCGCGTCCGGCAGGCACGCATGCGGAACCGGTTTGTCAGGTTCACGAAGTAACTCAACCAAGCGATACCGCACGCCGGCTTCTCCGACACGCCGCGACTCGTCACGCGCAGTGACGACGAGCAACGCATCATCGAGAACGATGCGTTGGCCGACTTGCAGTCTCAACAATCGCCCCTCGTCAGGGGCGATGCGGATCGGGTCGCCAAACAACGCATGGCGCAGACGCGAGATCACGTTCACTGCTTTTTGTCAGATTCCGCCTTCCCCGACGCGAACTTGTAGATGCGTCCGCCACCCATCATCGTGCTCATCAAAGCCTCGCCCGATTCGGTTTGACCGAACGTGAAGACGGGCAATTGCTCCCACGCGATTGGACGATTTTCTAGCACCTTCTTCGATTTCGCATCGATCTTCATCGCCCACAATCGACCACTGACGTAGTCACCATAAAGATAGTAGCCATCGAGCTGGGGCGTGTTCTTACCGTGGTAGACCAACCCGCCCGTGACGGATTTCCCCCAGTCATCCGTGTGTGGATACTCGATCAACGGTTCGATGTATTTTTCATTGACGTCCGAACCCTTTTCGCCATCGAGTGTAAACCGGTTGGCACCTTCGCGTAAGCTCCAACCATAGTTGCCGCCATTGCGGATCAAGTCGATTTCTTCCCACTCGTTTTGTCCGACGTCAGCGGCCCAGAGTTCTCCGGTGACCGAATCAAAGGACATCCGCCAAATATTCCGAATGCCCCAAGCATAGATTTCGGGCCAGACGTTCGCGCGACCCACGAGTGGATTGTCCTTTGGAATTCCGTATGCAAGTTCATCGGACTTTGTGTCAACGTCGATCCGCAGGATCGAGCCGAGCACCTTGCTGAGGTCCTGGGCCGATTTGAGGGGATCGTTGGCTTTGCCTCCGTCGCCGAGCGCGATGTACAAATAGCCGTCAGGACCGAACGCGACCGTACCGCCATTGTGATTCCAAAATGGTTGTTCGATTCGCATCAGTTCGCGTTCGGTATGCGGGTCGCCCAGCTTGTGCTGCGAACCTTCCTTGGTGCGAAACTCGCTCACGACGGAAACGTGCGGTCGCTGCGAAGTCGTGTAGTAGACGTAGAACTTTCCGTTATCCTTGAAATTCGGATGAAACGCCAATCCGAGAAACCCTTCTTCGTTCTCGCGATCCTTGTAATTAACTTGGCCACTCAGATCCATGAACATCTCAGGTTCTTCGATCTGATCGTCGTTCTGATCAAAGCAGTAAATCTCTCCTGTTTGGCTGGCCACGAACAAACGACCGCTATCGTCTCCCGCGCCCGTCATCACGATCGGGCGGCTGATCCGCAGATTCGGATACGCCTCCACCACGTGAATGTCCATGGGAGCCGTATTCAAGTCGGCTGGCGGATGGGCGAGATTGATCGTGGGGGAATTCGGGCTCTCCGCCCGGGCAGCAACCATGGGAAATGCAGCCAAGCCGCAGAACACCAGGCACGCCGCCGTCGTGCGACGCAGCGGTGAAGTGAGAAATAAAGTAGAAATTGGCACAGAAGACCTCAATAGCATGGTGTCGGTTTTGGGAAGCAAGAATGGTCAGGGCAAGCAGCCCGCTAGAACAAAACTCAGCAGGGCTTTCAAATGAGATCATGGAAGAGTTTTCCAAATCCTGATGATCGACCGCCCATTCTACTCCGTCCGGCAGCAGCGGTCGAATGGGGCAATGCGGACGAACGCGTTGTCGACCGATGGCGCGGCCCGTCGCGAGAAAAGTGTTTCAACTCAGACGGACGGAGCGGGCTTGGGTACAATTTGAGCCAGACCGTTTTGATAGGTTGCGGCCCATTCTCCATTTTCCACCCCACGCACTCGAGGTCTCGCCATGCAGCCGTCTTTCCAGTCCAGTTGGGTGAGCCCCGTCGGTCGACTGAGGATCGTCGTCAGCGACGCGTGCAGCGGCGATCCTCACTGTATGGGCCTGTATTTCCCTGATCATCGGCCTGAACCTAAATTTTGGTCCGATGACGTTGCCGAACAGGACTGGCGGCGAAACGATTTTACGCAACGCGTCGTCGCTCAGCTCGCCGCCTACTTCGCCGATGGCAACTTTCGCCTCGACTTGCCCTCTCGCCTGCATGGGACTGAATTCCAGCAACAAGTGTGGCAGCAGCTCACCCTGATTCCCGTCGGTACGACACGTAGCTATCAGGAGATTGCCGAACTCGTTGGTCGCCCCGCAGCAGCACGAGCAGTGGGTTCCGCTATTGCCCGCAACCCGCTATCGATCATTGTTCCCTGCCACCGGGTCATTGGCAGCTGCGGCGGACTGGCCGGATTCGCGGGCGGACGCGAACGCAAAGAATTCTTACTGCACCACGAATCGGCAATTCAATTCGACAACCGCACCAGCCAGTCAGTCAACGTCACGACACCAGACCCCACCACCGCCCAACCCAACACCGTCAGTGTGCGTGTCCCGGGCAGTCGCCCAGTCCAGGTCACGCGCGCCGCCACAACGGCAACCACTAACGCGAGCAACGCCAAGCACCAACCGCCCACATTCGCCTGAGCAGCCGCCGACCACTGGCCGCGAGTCCAGTAGCTCCACGATGTCGTCATCCCGCAAGCAGGGCAACGCATCCCAAAGAGAACCCGCATCGAGCACGGCGGCAAACCGAGCTGCTGGTGAGTCCCCAATCCTGCGACGGCTGGCGTGAGCACCCTTGCTACCAAAAGCAGCGTCGCCAATCCTCCGGCAAGCCCGGCTGCCGCCAGCCGCAGGAGCGTAGCACCTCGCTTCATGTGCCACGCCGATTGCCGTACCAACGGATCTGCATCCGGTCGCAGTACTGAAAGCCAGCGGCGTCGGCCCACGGTCGCAGCCAAACCGCAGCGGCATCAAGCTGCTCGATCGTGATTCCTTGCGGCATGATCCAAACGTCCGCCGCAGACACTCCGAGTTTCTCCACCACCGCAAGAATTTCCGCAAACTCGTCGGCCGAATCGACGACAAATTTGACCTGCGTTGCGGGAGCGCGGTCAATCAATCGACGCATCACATCGATCGGCATCCGCCGCCGTTCGTGGAGGTCGCCCCAGCGTGAGTCCGCTGGCAAGGCTGGCCCCCGACCTCGACCGGGCGCACTACCGCGCAGCTTGGGACTGAGCGATAGCAGATCGCAAGGTACGTCGATGTCCAAAGTGCCGGCCGTTTCGATCGTCACGTGCAGCCCCGTCGCTCGTAGAGCAGTCGCCAGTTCAATGATCCCCGCCACGATCAGCGGCTCGCCGCCCGTCAACACGACATGGCTGACCACCGCTTCGGAGTCAGCATCCAGCACGCTTTCCGAGGCGGGCATCCGCGCCCACTTCGCCGCCTCGACCAGATCCTCGATTGTCGCCCGCCCGCGCTCAGGTCTCCACGAAGCATAGGGCGTATCGCAAAACCAACAACGCAGGTTACAGCCGCTCGACCGAATGAAGAAACTCGGTACCCCCGTCAACAACCCCTCGCCCTGCAGGCTAGTAAAAGTCTCCGCGATCCGCAGCGATTTTGAGACTGGCTTGCTCTGCGTCAGTGCTTTTTCTTGAGTTTTCAAATTTCGAGACCGTCTGACCAACAATCGGGTGAATCCCCTAATATCTCCAAAACGACGCGATCAGCAACCCACAATCCCCCGCAGACCACTCTCACGCCCATATTGGTTACGATAGCGAGAACCCTTCGATCGAACCGAACGGGCCTTTTCGCGATCATCTCACCCATCGAACCCGGCGATATGGAACTTCCCTGGCTTTCAGAAACCAGCAAAGGTTGCTACCCAACAAATGGGCAGTGTCCAAATTGCGGCAGCGATTTTTCGAATGGTATTGCTTACCTCATGGGCGGAGCCGATCTCCTTTCGGCCGACGACGGGGACTCCATTCAGACCAGGCGGCTCAAGGGATTTTTAGACATTGGTTTTCATGGCCGAGATCCCGAGATGCGAGACTCGGGAGGCTTTACGTTGGTGAAAGACGTGCCCTATGGTCAATTCGATTTGAATTGGTGTTCGATCGAATGCATGAGAAAAACACTGAACCAGTTATTAGACGACCTTGAGCGAAGCATCGCAGACCAAACGCAGAGCGATAACGAAGGCGAACGATCGAGCGGGAAATCATAGTCGCCTTTCGCTCCGCGAAAGTTGCGCGAAGCGAGAGCGACATAAAAAACTGCCCAATTCCAACCAAAAAGTATCAACAACGAAAACTCAACTCTAAGTGCCCCTGCGTCTTCGATACAGTCAATTCCCTGATCGTAAAACGGCGAATTCCGCGACGCTCTCATTGACTCATCCCTTCCCGAAAATTCCCCACCCACCTATTCCCTTTGTCAATCATGCATTCCAAACTTTTCATCATCGTCTTGGCCAGCGTGCTCAACCTGCCCGCCTTCAGCATCAATGCCGACGAAGTCACACCGCATCGCCAAGCCCATGCGCACAATGACTACCTGCATCCACGGCCGCTCTTGGATGCTCTTGACCAAGGGTTCATGAGCGTGGAAGCGGATGTGTTTCTGGTCGATGGCAAGTTGCTGGTCGCGCATACTTCCCAGGAACTGAGTCCGAGACGCACCCTACGGGCTCTGTATCTCGATCCGCTGCGCGAACGCATCCAAAACAACGATGGATTCGTATATCCGAACGAGCAACCCCTCACACTCCTGATCGACTTTAAAACTGACGGCAAGGCCACTTTTGCGGCGTTGAACGAGCTGCTCAGCGAATATCGTGACGTATTCGCGTGGACCGAGGATGGCACTGAGCATCCCGGAGCTGTGAACGCGATCGTCAGCGGCAATCGCCCGATCGACGTCATGAAAGCAGCGTCACCTCGCTTCGCGGGCATCGATGGGCGTTTGACGGACCTCGAGAGCGACGTGTCGCCCGAACTGATGCCGCTGATCAGCGACAATTGGAGCCAGCACTTCAAGTGGCGCGGCGAAGGCGAAATTCCTGCGATCGAGCGGACCTATCTGCAGCGAATCGTAGCTCAAGTTCACAATCATGGGCGACGGATCCGGTTCTGGGGGACGCCTGACAATGCCGCAATGTGGGCTGTGCTCCGCGACGCGGGTGTCGATTTGATCAACACCGACAACCTCGCCGGACTCAACCATTTCCTCAGCGAGTAGGGAAATTCAATCGGTAGGAGGTCGACTCAGTCCACGCACGCCTGGAGTGTGAGCAGTGCGAAGGCGGTACCGTAGGGTTGGTGGTAATCGTAGAGTGGATAGTCCCACCAGGAACCATCGGTTTCTTGCCGATCGAGCATCAATTTTGCAAGCATGGCTTGGTAGGGGTCGATTTCAGACGGCGGTAACAGGTCCATGCCGACGGCAGCGTAGTAGTGGCCAAAATAGTAGAAGTAGCCCGCCACCTGCATCCATGACTCGTGTGGAATCGGTCGTTTGCGGCCAATATCGAGCCATCCGTTTCGCAAGTACAAACGACAGAGCCAGGCTTTGACAACGTTGTCAGTGATCGCTTCATCCCCCCACAACCGCAGTGCCGCATTGCAACACTGCGACCGTCCCAGACTGCCCCCGGGACGATTGATCGCGCGCATCGGTTGGTTCTTTAAGGTTTCGCTGTAGAGATAGCTGAAATCTGGTTTTTGCTGACGATGCAAAGCTCGAACGGCGCGGTCCACCATCCGCTGGGGAGGCTCGATGCCAATTGCTTTCGCATCAGCCAACGCCACCAACACAGCTCCATTGACGAAGCTCGTCGAGGAAGAAGTTGGTTGGTCGGCTTGATACCGAAAATCATAATAGCCCCAACCGCCGTCGACCGATTCGTATCGTTGCAACATATCGAACTGCGTCCGGATCATCGCGGCTAGCTGAGCTTGTTTTTCAGGTGCATCGTCATGCCAGCGATGCAATTGCGTTAAGGCCGCGATGGAGTATCCGTGCCCCCACACGTTGTAGAGTGCATCGCCGCCAGCGCGCCGTAGTCGTGGCAGGTGTTCAATCAGCCAGCTTTCGGCATGAGCCAAGCTCTCACGCACCCGTGGTCGCATTTCAGAACCAGCTTCGCCCTTGGGCAATCGATCAAATGTTTTTAACAACGCGGAGATCGCCAAAGACGTCGTGCCCATGCGGAAGGCATGATGAGCGCCGGGCACGGGCGCGTAAATATTCAAATCCTTCGTCCGCGTCGCCGATCCCCAAGAGCCGTTCGGATTTTGGTCGGCAAGCAGAAATTCAACCCCGCGAAACATTGAGTCCAAAATTTGATCCTGCGTCGGTCCGTCGACCTGGGGCGGCGTCGGTGTGCTCTGCCAATCGAAAGGTTTTGCATCGACGGAAGAGTCTGCTCGTGTTCTTTCCGCCTGTTTTTCCACTTCGGGCTGGTCCGCTACCACGTTGTGGAACGCCAGTCCCAAAGCGAACAGTGTCAGTGTCTTTCGATACAGCAGCGAATGCAATGGCATCGTAATGATCCAGGCAGGCGTGGAATGAATGAATGGGACCGCCGGAACAATGAATGTCGCTCGGTTCTCCGAACCGAATTGCGTTGGAAACGACCGCTATCGGCTCGGAGAGCCGAGCGACATTCCTGACGCCGTCACTCATTGTTTTCACGCTCCTTACTTGGTGAACTCAACCGAACAGGACATTGTGGGGACAATCGAGTCGTCAACTTTGCCCTTGATCTTTACCTTTGCGTCAAATTTTTTGGCCGCAAATGGCACCGTGTCGACATGGGTGACGACACCCGGCAATGACTCGTCGGGCATCGATGCGGGCTTGATGACGCACTCCGCGCCCTTGACCACGTTCGCCAACTGCGATTCTGATAATTCCAGTCGCACGCGTAGCTTATCAGGATTGACAATGGTGGCGACGACTTGGTCTTGGCTCAACTTTGACCCTGCTTCCAAAATACTCTCTTTGGCGGGCAGTGCGCCGCGCGTCAATTCGCCATGCAGCAGAATGCCCTCACCGGGCGCTTTCATCACGATCGCTTTTCGCTGTTCACGCAGCGTCTCAAAGTCCTTGATCTTCTCGGCGAGCTCGGTGGCGGCTTGTTTGCGTTTCAAATCTCGCTGTTCTTTGGCGCTCTTGAGATCACGCATGGCTTTGGCGTAGGCCAATTCCGCTTTCGCCAAATCAGCTTCCTCGGTTGTATCGCGTTGCGGGATGGTTTGCTCGACGGTACGTGCCTCGCGAATTTTTGCTGCCTTCAGACTAAACTCAGCTGACTCGACAGCACGCTTGGCACGCTTCATCACGATTTCTTCGGATTCCTCAGTGAGATCATCTTCCTCGTACATTTGAGTGAGCTGGGTCAATTCTTCCATCGCATTTTCGAGATAATACTGCGAGTTTTTGAGGCTGAATTCGGCGTTTTCAAGGGTTTGCTCGCGATCGACTTTGACGTAGTTGTCGTAGCTTTGACGAGCGTGTTGACGTGCTCGCTCGGCAGCCTCACGATCGAGTTCTTGAGTTTCGATGAACTGGTCATATGCAAATTGATCATCTGCGGCGGCTAATTCAGCGAGCTTGAGCTGGATCTCCGCAGCGGCCAATTGCTTGTCGATTGGCTTCGAATCCAACCACACCACCGTTTGTCCCTTCGAGACGATCGTTCCGTGAGGCAGGATACGTTCAATCTCAAAGGTCTCGATCTGATCGTGATCATGAACCAGCTCCCAGGACTGGGTGGCTTCAAAAATGCCATCCACTTTCACAACGTTGGGTGTCTTCGATTCAGACTTATCGTCGGCGGGTGAATCTGATTTTTTCGCATCGGAGGACTCCTTGTTCGCAGAATCGCTCTCATCGGATTCTGCGTCTGAGGCGTCTTTTTTTTCGGGTTTGTGATTGTCGACGGATGGCTTGGCAGACGGTTTGGCGACATCCTGGGCGTTCAAACTGCGCGGCGGTCGACTTGGTTCTCCGATCGTTACAAAAACGCAAGTGATGAGTGTGAGATAGAGATAACGCTTCATTCTGCTTTTTCCTCAAAAACGGATAGTGTCACGATGCTCGTGGCATCATTGTGATCTCTTGACAAGATGAATGCCAACAGGAATCCCATAGAGATGCCCGGATGCTGATGGAAATCGAGTCGGGTTCCGCTACTGTGGCGGGTGATCTTGGTCGGCTACACTGACAGTGAGAATCGCTCGCGACAGGGAACGACGAAACTTTTTCACGACGTCGATTATTGCTCAACTTGCAGAAAGGATACCCGTACGATGATGCCTACTGACCGTGACACGACGGGCGATCAGCCCGCTCGCGATAATGCTGAGAGCGTCAATTCAGACATTGGCGGGTCCGACATTTGGGATCATGATGCGCAGCTCTCTCACGTCGATGATGATGCGAGCTATGTATGCGACAATTGTGGCGAGGAGGTTGTCATTCCCGTTGACTTAGCGGGCGGCGAAGAGCAAACCTATGTGGAGGATTGCCCTGTTTGCTGCAGTCCCAACGTGATTCACGTCCATATCGACAATGACCGCGTCGATGTGCGAGCCGAACCAGAACAGGATCGGTACTAGTCAGATGCAGATTGAAACTTGGTTATCCCCGACCGCGGTGGGACCACATGAGCGCGGCCATGCCCGTGTCGCTGTCGTGATCGATGTTTTGCGTGCAACGACCGTGATCACCACTGCCATCGCGGCGGGGGCGAGATCGGTAACAACGTGCGTCGACGTTGACCACGCCCGGTCGCTCAAAGGTGATGGGGAGTCCGAGGCGGCGCCGCTGCTTTGTGGTGAGCGTGAATGTCGTCCGATCGAGGGTTTCGATTTCGGTAATTCGCCCTCGGAGTATTCGCCCGCGGGAGTGGGCGAGCGGCATTTGGTGATGACAACTACTAACGGCACTCGCGCTATCGACGCCGCTGCGGATTGCGACACGATGCTGCTGGCCTGCTTCCCAAATCTGACTGCGGTTGCCGATGCCATCATTGTCGAAGTCACCGAGGGCGACTCATCCGAGCGGGCTGACCCGGAGCATGCCGGCAGCGAACCGACACGGACATCAGGTTTGGTCCGCATTGTTTGTGCGGGTACGAATGGTGCAGTAACGAGTGAAGACGTTTTACTGGCGGGGGCCTTGATCGCAGTTTGTCACCGCAAGCTCAGTGACACATCACGATTCTACGACGGACCGATCGAACTGATGAATGATTCAGGCTCCGTTGCCCTGGCGGCATGGCAACATTGCGTCACACACGACAAGGTGATCGATTCCGAATCGTTGTCACGACGCTTGGCGATGACCGGGGGTGGACAGAACCTCATCGCTGCCGGGTATGCGAACGACTTGGTCGATTGCGCCAGCATCGATGTTTTCGACCAAGTTCCCCGGCGTGATCAACTTCTACCGCCGAGGTTCATTGGATGACGGCGTCCCTGAAATCTCCCAGCCGTCCCACGTTCATTGATACGCAGGGGCGACTGCCTCCGCTCTGGCAACGCCGCAGCGTTTTCTTTGCTAATTTGCTTTCACTTTTTTACGGAAATGCTGAGCAAACGCGCGTGCTCGGCGACGAAGTCGGTGAGCTGGATTCTTATAGTAATCGATTGATTCCAATCTTGGATCTGCTGTTTGCTCAACCTGGCAACATCTTGGTGGTCGAGCGCGAGCCCGATCCAGATCTGTGTCGCTACTTTCGAGAAGAGCTTGAGCTCTCACTGCCCAAAATCGGTGTGTTGCCGCATGAGGAGTATTTAGAACTGGGGCGTCAGCTCATGAGCAACCCCGAAGCGTCCCTGAGCGATATCCTCCCCGCGGGGCATCCACTGGCAGGGGCGACTGCAAGCGACGCGTCGGTTTGGATCGATGGCTACGTTACCGATGAGGTTCTGTCAGTCATTGCCCAACGAATGCATTGCCCGACTACTTCGTCGACCGCCGCCAGCCAGGCGGGTAATAACAAGTTGCTTCTGCATCAATTTTTGACAGCCCAAGGATTGCCAACCGTTGCGACCGAAATGGCTCGACGCTCAAGCGATATCGCGAGGTGTACTGCTAACCTCATGGCCAAAGGCTACACTGCAGCGGTCGTGCGAGCCCAGGTCGGAGCGTCGGGTGTCGGGATGTTGAAACTGCACGACTTGAGCCAGCCAGAACCGACTAATAAAATCCCCGATTACTTCTTTCACGAAGGTCCATGCTTAATCCAGGGCTGGCTTAGTCCCGGGGTGCTTGGGATAAACAGTGTTCTCAGCCCGAGTACGCAGCTCTTCGTCGATGAAGAGCGAGTTTATGCGTTTGACATGACCGAGCAAATCCTCAGCGATCATCATGTGCATGAGGGAAATGAATCACCGCCGCCGTATTTGGTCGATCACCCCGGTATTCGCATCGAGACGATGCGTCAGGCCGAACTCGTCGGAGGCTGGCTCCATGGTACCGGATACCGCGGCACGGCGAGCATCGATTGGCTCGTGGCCGAGCGGGAGGGGGAAGCGGATTGGGAGGTTTACGTTTGCGAGATCAACGCGCGGGTTACCGGTGCGACCTACCCCTCGCTACTGGCAAAGCATTTTCATCCCGAGGGCGCTTGGCTGCTGCGGAATCTGCGTCTATCGCGACCGGTTGCTGCCACCAGACTTTTGGAGATTTTTGCTTCGAAGAATCATCTATTTCAGGTGGGACGGCGAGCGGGTGTGCTGCCCCTGAACTTCAACTTCGGCAAAGATGGGCTCGTTCACAAAGGGCAGTTTATCTGCATTGGAAGAGATACCCAGGAGTGTCATCGATTCCTGACTCTCGCAGAAGAGGACTTGCCGGGTGGATGGATCGCTGATCGCGACTAAATACGGCTGCATATTTCCCAACTTCAAAGGCGTATCGATTTGGCTGGCACTGACAAACATGAGAACTTGAAATCGCGTTTGACGTCGTTGACGCGAGATTTGATTTTAATCCCGAGTACGGAGAGCCGGCCAGCGGAGCGGAAACGGTCGATTGAGTTTCTCCAGCACCACCTCGACTCGACTCCCGGCGTGAAGATCGACACGTTCGAGCGAAACGGGCATGAGTCGTTGGTCTTGAGGCCGGACGGATGTGAGGCACCGGAAATTTTATTGTGCGGGCACGTTGATGTCATTGAACATTCCGAACCGGACTGCTACCACTCGAAAGTGGAGGACGGCAAGATCATTGGCCCCGGCAGCGGTGACATGAAGGGACAAATTGCGATCATGATCGAGCTGATGCGAACGATCCATCGACACGGAAATGGTGCGAGCGTGGGATTGGCGATTACGTCCGACGAAGAACGTGGCGGAGCGGATGGGGTGCGGTATTTACTCGATGAGATTGGCTTGCGCTGTGGCGTCGCCATCATTCCCGACGGAGGCTCGCTCGGTGAAATTACGACAGCGGAAAAAGGCGTTTTGCACGCCCGGCTGGTGCAACATGGTCGTGAAGCACACGCCGCGCGGCCCTGGTTGGGCGAGAACGCGATCGAGAAATTGGTGCCTGGGCTGAACCGGCTGGTCGATCACTTCGCCCGGTACTGGCCCCAGGAAGAAATCGACCCCAGCGTCGATCACTGGTTTCCGACCTGCAGTATCACGATGTGCGAGAGCGAAAACACGACCGTCAACCGGGTTCCGTCGCGCGCCTCGGCGGTCTTGGATATTCGTTTCCCTCCGCCCCATACGGTCAAATCCATTCTCGCAGAAGTCGCTAGTGTCGTCGGTGCGGACTGCTCATTGAAACCCCTCATGACGGCCGAGCCAACCGATCTCGCACCGGACCCCTTATTCTGCCAAGCGACAGCGGAGGAAACTGGCAAGTGCGTCCACTTGAGCCATTCGTCAGGCGGCAGTGACGGTCGCTTCTTCCGGATCCACGATATCCCGGTGAACCTATCGCGGCCCCTTGTCGGTAACCTGCACGCCGTCGATGAATGGATCGATATCGATTCAATGGCAACGTATTACTACATTTGCAAACGGTATATCGAGCGACGCCTGGCGTCTCGAGAGGGTGGCTCATCGTCTGAGATCCGGAAAGGGGTTTGACCCTTTGGAGGCGAATCGTTTTACAACCTTTTAGCGGCCCTGCCGGAGAGGGTCAGACCCCTTTTCGGATCGGGTCTTCATGGCCGTCCGCGTTCCCGCGGCACTCAGCGTGGCTCGGTCGTGATGGTTCCGCGATCATACGTCTCGTCGACACCATCAGTAGCATCCTCGACTTGATCGACGGCCTGGTGGGTCAGCTCTTTGGATTTTTCGACAATGGCTGACGTATCCTCTTTGACCTTGTTAGTATCGACCCGCAAGGTCGGTTCTCCATTGGGAGTGCTGAATGTGATCCATCCAGCGAATCCTAAGATTATGAAAATGACGATGATGGCAACTAAGGCACGCATACTGCTAACTCCACGGGTGACCTTTGGGAAAACGCAGCTACCAGAGTTCAGTGACCTGTTTTTTCCGTATGTACTTTTCGCAAATACGCCGCAAGTCTCGCGCCGCCAACATTCTTTTCAAGAAACTCTGAATGACCAAGACCAACACTGACTTGGCGATCATCTCTGGCGTCGCGCAGTTATCCGCCGTCGTGCTGACTGTCGCCGCCTTATTCTTTGCAAAGGACGTCTTCATCGCGCTCGCATTGGGAACTTTGCTGTCGTTTTTGCTCAGTCCCCTCGTCAACCGGCTTCAGCGTAGCGGCGTCCCAAATGTAATCGCTGTCGTTTTGACCGCCACGCTCACCTTTGTCTTGCTGGCCGGAGTCGCAACTCTCATTGGCAGTGAATTAACCAACCTGGTCAGGGAGCTGCCAAAGCACCGAGACGAGCTGGTCGAAAAAGCACGCAGTATGGCCGGTATGACGACAGGAGTCGGTGGCTCGCTCGATAAGCTCGCCAATGATGTCACTGAGGCGATGGAGAACGGCACCGAGGCCAACATTCCGCCGGCCGCTGCGACGAGTTCCGATTCAGCGGAGACATCCGATGCGCTTGATTCGACCGTGGAATCAGAAGATGGCGAATCATCTAAAACAGGCGACGCATCTGATTCCGCCATCAGCGTGGGGATCGCTGAGGCGGTCAATGCGTTCACCGATGACGAAGACGCAGAGCCGATCGTCGGCAAGCCTAAGCGGTCACTGGTGCAACGATGGGCAGACAAGCTGTTTCCTGCCCCGGCGAAAGATAAATCAGAGCGAGAGCACGATGGTTCATCTCCCAAGAACGCATTTTACACGATACCAGTCCAAGACTCCCTGCCGCTGGCGTCGTGGGCGTCGACCGCGGGTAGCATGCTGGGGCCTTTTGCAACGGCGGGTTTGGTATGCGTGATCGCGCTGTTCATGCTGATCCACCGCGAAGATTTGCGAGACCGGATCATTGCCGTTGTCAGTCACGGAGACTATGTCACGACGACCGAAGCGATGGACGAGGCGGCGGGACGGATCAGTCGCTATTTGATCGCTCAAACAATCGTCAATACATCCTATGGACTGACCCTCACGATTGGGTTGACGATCATCGGTGCGACCATGACGGAGGGCGGTGTTTTTCCGAATGTGATTTTGTGGGGCGCACTAGCGACGTGTCTGCGATTCGTACCCTATATCGGACCGGTTGCCTCGGCGGTGTTTCCGCTGACGATGGCATTTGCAGTATTTCCTGGGTACGGTGTCTTCATCGCGGTCGCTGCTCTGATCGTCACGATGGAACTGCTCAGCAACAATATTCTTGAACCCTGGCTCTACGGCGCCAGCACAGGCATCTCGGCTGTCGCGGTGATCTTTGCTGCGGTTTTCTGGGGCTGGCTGTGGGGCCCCGTCGGTTTGTTTCTGTCGACTCCGCTGACGGTGTGCCTCGTCGTTCTTGGTCGATATGTTCCCCGATTTAAAATATTTTCGATACTATTGGGCGAAGAGGTTCAGATTGCAACCTCAATGAGGTTCTACCAGAGGCTGCTCGCCAGCGACGAGCACCGTGCTCGAAAAATCCTGCGTGATCACGTCGCCGAGCATGGCATCGACGAAACATGTGACCTCGTTTTGGTCCCGGCGCTTAAACGGATTCGTGCCGATCACGATTCCGAGCATCTCTCCGACGCTGACGCCAATCGGCTCTTCGCCTTGGCCGGTGGTTTAATCGAAGACCTTGATCAAATCGAAGGTCCCGATGAGCACGCCGACTTAGGGGAGGCGAGCATTGAGCCAACTGCCGGCGATGCGCCTACCGATGGGCAAGATGCCAGCGCTGCCGACGAGCTTCCCACAGTTATTGGCTGCACGTCGCACCACTTCAGCGAAGTATTGCTTTTGAATCTGCTGCGAATTTCAGGGGAAGGCGTGTATCAATTGAAAACGATTGACGAGGAAACCGTGCCCCAGGACGTCGGCAAGCAGGTCGCGCAGAGCAATCCACCGGTAGTTTTGATCGTGGTGCTGCCCAAAGGCGGGTTCGCGCAAGCCCGCTATTTGTGCAAGTCCATTCGCAGCGCGGGATACGAGGGTGCTGTGGTAATCGCCTGCATGGGCAAATTCAAGGATTACGACGCATTGTTCGTGAAGTTCCGCAAAGCAGGCGTAACCAGCATGACGACATCGTACTCCCAGACATCCGCTAAAATCCAATCGATTCTGTCATAAAAACAATGTACTTGCCATCGATCTGGCGAGTCCGCCCGCGGCGAAATTTGGCAGGTGCTTCCGGATTCGTGGGTTTACGCACCGCCAGCGGAAGCGACTTTCTTTCTGGCTTTTCAGAAATCACAGTCAACGCATTTGACGATCGAGCACTTCGCCGTGCTTTTTGAGACTGCGACTTTTGACAATCCGATGCGGGCGCGCAGTGACGCGACTCCCTGCTTACGCATTGGGTTACTATCTTGCCACCGAATCGCAGAACCGAAAGGGAGGGGACGCTTTCGTTCATTCGACCGCTATTTTGGGCACTGATGCGAGTGATGCGATTCAAAAATCCGCTGGGCACATTTCTGCCCGGACGCGATGACGGGTGCGATGCCGACGCCTCCCACCGCGTTGGTGACGAGGTCGACGTGGGGGATTTGACCTATCGCCGATTCAATCGCGACCGCTTTGCTCGCGTGACCGACCTCGTACTGCGGCATTGCGTCGTTCCATCGGACCACTTTCGCGAAGGCCGCCACATCGTGAATACTGCGCGGGATCTCCAGTCCGATGATGTCTCCGAGTTCCTTGGCGACAATCTCGATCAGCATATCGTCGCTCTTGCTGAGCACTTCGGGATGCAGCACGCCGCCGACGAATGCCCGCACGATCACGTGATCTTGAGGTGCACGACCGCGAAACTTTTCGCTCGCGAAACTGCCTGCCAAAATATTCCGCTGTTCGCTCGGCGGGACGACAAAACCAAACGTTTTCGGCATTCGCTTGATTGCGTTTCGCGGAATCCCCATCACGACGATTGCTGTCGATGCGTAGCCGATGGAACGCAGGCACGACACGGCGGTGTTGATTTCGCTGGATAGCCGTTTGTCGGTCGTCGATGCCGCGAGCGTCGCGAGCAATTTTGCCGACACCGGTGCGGGCGAAGTCAAGACAACATGGTCGAACCGCTCGCCCGAAGGGCTGAGCCGAATTCCGTTCGGCATCGACTGTAACGACTCCACGGGGCTGTTCAAGCGAATGTGCTCGCGCCCCAGACGATCTGCGAGCGTTTCAATGAATTCGAACATCCCACCGGGGAAGGCGCGAAATTGCTCGTATCGAGCACCGCTGCTGGTCCGCTCCGTCGCGTCCTCACCGGTCCGTTTCCGCCGCAACGTCGCTCGGGCAAGAGAACCATCGCTCGCCTCCATGTCCCACAGTGGTTTCATCGTAGCCGCCATGCTGAGCCGGTTGACGTCAGCGGTGTAGATTCCCGCGACCAACGGAGCGACGATGTTGTCGAGACACTCCTGGCCGAGCCTACGTGTGACGAACGATCCGACGCTCTCGTCCTCAACCGATCGATCTCGTTGACGGACAAACCGTTCGGCGAGCAGACGCAGTTTGCCCCTCGGCGAGAGCAGGGGTGTCCTCAACATCGACATCAGCTGGGTCGCTCGCATCAACACGAACCCATCCGGGATCCGAATCAGGCGATCACCGCGAGCGATCATCGCACCGCGGCCCGCCACTTCCGGACGCAGCAATCGATCCTCGACGCCGAGTCGTCGGCATAGCTCAAGAGCTGCCGGTGGGCTGGTCGTAAACATGTCGGCACCATGGTCGACAATGAACTGATCACCACGCGGACTCACGACGCGCTCTGTTTGAATCACGCCGCCGATCCGATCGGATGATTCAAAGAGGGTGACTTCCAACGGCCAGTCTTGAGCATCGGCGAGCAACCGCAGATGCATCCCCGTTGTGAGTCCCGACAATCCTCCACCCACTATTGCGATTCGAAACGGAGTCATGCCGGACACTTTTGGGATTGGCAACGGGACGTGGAATTAGCGATAGAAGCACAGGTACGCGCTGGGTTCGTTGACTCGGACCTGGAATTTCAAGTTGGCGGCAACCTCAAAGTTTTGCCCCGTAGAAAAGTCTTTGTACGCTTCTTCTCCAGGTAATTTGACCGACAAGGTGCCCGAAACAACCTTCATCAACTCGTGCTCGCGGGTACCAAATTCGTACTCGCCGATTTCCATCACCCCGCAGGTGACGCGTCCTTCACTGTTCTCGAAACCGATTGATTTGACGCTGCCATTGAAATACTCGTTAACGATCATGGATGTTCTCCTAGGAAACAGTGACAATGTGGTGGTTCGCGAAAACCGCTTCGCGGGCGCAAGTGAGTTCGATCGCCTCGCAGCGGAACGGGATCTTAGCCGATTGGCCCCGGAACCCGAATGCCCCGGTTCCGTGCGGATGGGTCGATCACGAGCGAATTAATTCGCGTTCCAGACCTCTGCGGATGATATCTGTCTGCGGAGAGTGCACCCCGAGGGTGAAATAAAACAGGATCGATGTTGACATTGAACGCGCCCAATCTTTAAAGGTGGGTAGGAGCGATTCAACCGCTCTGCGGGGCCTCACGAAACCAGGTCACCAAAAAAATACCACTCACTGGATCCTCGGCGGTAGTCAATCACATGCAGCGTCACTTCACAATTTATAGTTATTTGTTCGTAGTCGTCGTCGGTGCTGTGCAGGGTGGCTGCAGCAAGCAAGAAACCGTGAGCGACTCAGCCGCGCCGGCGACGGTGGTTGCGTCGGCCCTCGAGCACTCTCCCGAGCAAGCCTCGGCAGCGGAGGCGGTTGTCAGCCATTTTCTTGATCGTATTCGCCGCGGTGGTGAGAATCACAATGCTATGACATTGCTAACCGACCGCGCCCAAGCGGAATTGCAACGAATCGGCCAAGAGGTCCAGCCCATCGGATCGCCCGATGCTCATTTCAAAGTGACTCGGAGTACGCCGATGCCGATTGACACCGCTGCCAACGGGGAGAATGTGACCGGGCGGTTGGTTCACTGCATCTGGACCGAACCGGCCGTGCCCGACCAAGCCGGCGAAGCTGCATCAGAGCCGCAGACGTATCAGGTCGTGTGGTCCGTAGTCCAGCAAAAAGATGGCTGGAAAATCTCTGGTCTCGTCTTAGAGATGAGTCCAAACGAGCCGCCCATGGTGCTTGATTTTGAAAATGGCGAGCAGATGGCGAAAATTCTCGGCGGTGCTCCCGAGGAGCAAACAGCGAGTTCGCCGCAGCAAGCCGAAGCCCCTCCTGTTCGGTAAAAACGACCCATACACCTCTCAACCGTTTCGCTTTCGCACGCAGACTTATCGTCAGCGTTGCTTCTTGATGCGAAGCCTGTCAAACTGGCTGTTGGTCGGCCAAATGGCAGCAATGGGTGTATAGCGTCCCTTGTCATGACTTTATGCGCCGTGAAGCTGCGTTGTAGCCGGCGCCGGCGGGCGAAACGGCTCATTCTTTCAGGTGGATGCCGGTATGGAGGGCTCGACGAGCGGCCCCGAACCGCCTCGCCGGGTCTTGGCACACCGATTGCCAAATACCCGCAACACCGCGTTGTTGCCGCCTGCGAAGCAGGGCTAGCATCGCTTTACCCCTGCCTACGAAGGGCGCACTCATCAGGCGACCAGTAGAATTAGGAAGACTAGGCAATTGACATTGTCTTTAACGTGGCTACTGTAGGCAACAAGGGGAAATGAAAGCGGCAAAGTTGCCGCAAAGCTCTCGGAGAAATCCGTTGAGTAAATTTCGTTTCCGGCTCAGGCGGTTCGCAGCGTGCGAGTTCGTCTGGTGAAGAAATTTCACAGAGGTGCTCGGTTGCACCTCATTTGTTTCCAGTGTGCGAACTCGGATCGCACCGAAAACTCCGAAACTTTTGGGAGAATTTGATGAGTCGGAATTTGGTGAAAGGAACGGTCGCCTTCGCATTGCTCGTAGGCGCAACTTTGACAACGACCAGCTCCGCTAACGCGGGTGGTTTGTTCCACAGTCTATTTGCAAAGCATCATTGCTGCCAGCCACAGCCATGCTGTGAACCTGCTCCAGTACAATGCTGTGAGCCAGCACCGCAGTCATGCTGCGGTGGTGATGCACACCACGGGCATCACGGGCATCATCACGCACAAGCTGTCCAGCCCTGCTGCGGTGGTGAAGCGCAAGCAGCACCACAAATGGGTGCGGGATGTGTTGGTTGCGGTGGTGGTAACTCCGTGATGGCATCGTCTGGCGTTAATAGCCAAGGCATTGAACTTGCTCCAGGTGAAACGCTTGTTCCTGGAAGCGTGACCACCGGCAGTGCAGCTGGCGGATCTGACAACAATGCAGATGCCAACAAGAACGACAGCGCCAACAAGAATGGCGATAAGCAGGCGAATGCCAACAAGAATGCGACGGCATCCCAGGATGGCGACGCTGTGAAGAGCAGCAGTGACAATGGTGCAGCTTCCGACAAAAACGCTCCACCAGCGCCCACCGCTGACAACGCTTCTGACGCTGCCAATAACGCTTCTGACGCCGCTGACAAGGCTGCCGATCAGGCCGCTGATGGCGCCTCGGACATCTAGATCGTACCGGCCTCCGTGCCTGTCGAATTGAAATGAGCTTAGAAGCCTCGCCTGACGAAAGTCATGCGAGGTTTTTTGCTGCACCGCGACTGGGCTCTCGAAAGGACCCGCGAATCGTCCGGCGTCATCTCACCCGCAGGCCTGCACCATGCCACAGAATTTCCAGGTCCGCTTTCGTCCATTCCTCAAGCCCCACTGCGGGGTCACCGATCACGACTCCGCCGCGGGGGCTCCGTCCCAACGCGACAACCGAATGCCCCATACCAGGAATCCAGCCCCATTGTTCTACGTAGCGACGGTCCTCCACACCGAAGGGCAACTGGACCGTTAAAAAAACCGGCCAGTCGTCGGCGGTCAATAAATCGGCACCCGTGCCACTGAGTAGTTCTACATCACGATCGTTGCGATCGGCGACCAACTTGATTCCTCGATACAGCCCAAGCGTCGGCGTGCCGCTGGCATCCGTCAAGCACAGCGGAATCATGTCCGATTCACTGACCTTGATTCCCTCCGCTCGGAGCAACGTCGCGGCAGCGGCAGGACTGCATGTCGCCCAAGACGTTTGCCTGGCAACATCGTTCTCCCACAGATCTCCACCAAGCGGTGGCGGACGAAGTGCGATCGATAGTAATGGCCAAAAAATGGCGGCCACCGAACCGCTCGCCAGGAGAAAGCCCAGTATGAAACGCCGCCACAGGGGAGTATTCGGCAATCGCCACGCCCAGCCCGTTGCCAAAGCCGCAAAGAGTGCGGATAAGTTCGTGTAGATGACCGCGGCTGACGAGGGAATCAACCGCGCCCAAAACAACTGTCCCGACGCATACAACATAAACAAAACCATGGCCAATACGGTAACCGCCAGACAAGCCATCGTCCGTTGCCCCTTGTCACTGTAAGCATAGCCGCCGGCGAGGATAACGCAGGCGCCAGACAGAGTCAGCATAACAGCGATTGCGATCGATAAATCAGGTGCCATCGTTTGGACTATTGAAAATGTGCTGTGAAGAGTTGCGTACAGCGAACTGTGTCGCGGGTGTTGAGAGTGTCCATCGTTCTTGCCCTTTGAGATTGGACATCAACCCGAACTCCCACGCCAGCAGTCATCCAGCAAGAGCGTTGACGTCTCCTTTGTTGGCGTTGCTTGCCATGTGATCGGCTGCAATTACCCACGCAGCCCGCTCAGATCATGCGGCGCACATAGACGTCTGGACTTTAGAATGTGCTAAACTCCAGCGTCTCGGCTCGCAACTTCTCCTCGCGATCATATTATGTCGCCATCATTTCAGCATGTTTCGACTTCCGGCGATCGCGACGCCCTGAAGAAGGAATTGGTTCTCAAGGAAGACCATGTCATTGAGACGATCTCGCGGTTGCGGCTTCGGATCAGCGAGCGCTTCCCCGACAGCGGTTTATGCAGTTTATGCGGTGACCTGCTGGAGGTGGCGCGGCGAGCGTCGGCACGATCGGCCAAGATCGGCCGTCCCATCGTTTGGATTCGCATCAGCGGTTATGTACTCGCTATTTCGTCGATCATCTTGTTAATTTGGTTCGCTGTGTACTGGGCATCGGGACACCGAATTGAAATTCGCGAAACCACCGAACTGGTCGCGACGCTCGAAGCGGGTGCGAACGTGTTGTTGTTGTTTGGCGCGACACTTTACTTCCTTATTTCGCTGGAGAACCGGATCAGGCGGCGGCGTGCTTTGTCGGCGATTCATGAGCTGCGCTCCATTTGCCACATTATCGATATGCACCAGTTAACGAAAGATCCCGAGCGGGTTTTAGGAAAGTTTAAAGGCACGACCAGTTCACCTCAGCAGCAAATGTCACCGCTGGAGCTGAACCGCTATCTCGACTATTGCAGCGAAATGCTGTCATTGACGGGGAAGATCGCCGCACTTTACGTGCGAGATTTCGATGACACGGATTCAGTCGCCTCCGTGAGCGATGTCGAGCAACTCAGTAGCGGACTGTCACGCAAAATATGGCAGAAGATCATGATTCTCGAGCAGTCTGGCCATCGGCTATCGGCGACGAGTGAATTAGCGAGCGAAGGAGAAGTCGACGAGAAAAACGAGGAGCAACAGGGTATCGAGCCGAACGGCTAGCTCTGATTTCATTCTTCGCACGAATCATTATCACGTTCGCTCCAGCGTGGAGCATCCGCAAAGCTGATTGGGCTATGCCATTGTCCGGATATTCTTCCAATGATTGCTGACACCTTTTGCGAGCGTTCGTACCGTCGCCCAGTTGTGCATAGCAATATCTGATGCTGACCATCGCCATCTCTCGTCAATTTCGGTATCATCCATACACCGAGTAGGCGACGCCATTACCGGAGTATCCGTTGATAGCACCGCAGGTCTGCGGCGCACGCTTACGCCAATATCAGCGAGTTATTTCTTCTGCCGGGTGCGCATCTTGAAAGATGGAGGAGAGTGTCATGGCCAGAATATTACTGACTTGGGAACTCGGTGGTGGCCTTGGACATCTCGTGCCGCTGCGTGATATTGCGAGAGAGCTCATCGTGCAGGGCCATCAAATTGCGTTGGCAGCGCGTGAATTGACCGATGTGCCGATGGTGTTTAGCGACTTACCCATTGCCCTTTTCCAAGCTCCGTTCCAGCAGGGGATCTGCCCTGGCGGCGTTAATCCCGCCGCCACGTTCGCACATATCCTGTTCAACACCGGCTTCGGGAATCCAATCTCGATCCAGGCTCACTGCCACGCCTGGCAGAGTATTTTTAAGGCATGGAACCCCGATTTTGCTCTGTTTGATCACAGTCCGATGGCGATGCTGGCAGCGCGCGGTCTCCCATTAACAAGAGCAACGATTGGTTCTGGATTCTGGCTGCCGACCGGGAAAGGTGGAATGCCGGACTGGCGAATATGGCAACCTTCCGATCCCGTCAAACTCGCCTACGATGAAACTCAAACGCTCAACAGCGTCAACAGGGCGCTTCGCAAAATGGGAACGACTGCGCTGAAAAATCTCGCCGAGTTGTTCACCTCAGTCGATCAAACCTTTGCCACTACCTACCCCGAATTGGATCCATTCCCGCATCGCAACGAAAGTGATTACTTCGGTTGCTGGCGTTCAAAACTTCACACTATTGGCAGCGACGCCGAAGTCTTCAATACGCCGACAAAGATCTTCGCCTACCTCAAAGACTTCCCCGCGCGTGACGTCGTGATTCAACGCCTCATCGAACTCGGTCTGCCCACGGTCGTGTACAGCCCCAGTGCAGCAGTGTCCGAAATGCAGTGTCCGAAATCTTGAATTCTCGCGACCTCCAGCAACTTCGCATCGTCGATAAGCCCGTCGATACGGAACTGCTCTGCCAGCAATGTGACTTGGTGATCGGTAACGGCGGTCATGGGTTGCTGGTCCAGTCACTACTCGCGGGTACACCGGTGTTGTCCTTTCCGCTGACGCTGGATCAGCGCCTGCACGCCGAAAAATGTCAAAGTCTCGGGGCGGGAATTTCACGAAATCCCAATGTCTGCACCGGGATTTCGGAGCAAATCCGCTTTTTACTCGAAACTCGTTCGTTCTCCGCGTCGGCTACCGCGTTTCGAGAAAAGCACAATTCGCACGACGAGTCACATACGAATCTTGCCCGCGTGGTCAATCGAATCACCAAGATGCTATAAGCCACCACCGAAACGACTTCCACAAGACTAGCCGTATCTATAATTGTCGTGATCGTGTGCGGGCGGGACACCCGCGCACCGGTTCGCGGGCGTCCCGCCCCCATCCATGTGAATCATCTTGAAAAATGCTTCACAGCACTTTCAAACCGGCCAATCAATAAGTAGACCACCCAATCGATCCTATCCGCCGAATCCGAAAAAGCAGAAAAAATATTGATCTGCGGGTTTCTTGTTGGGTACGGAGGGGGGTTGGGCTCGTTAAAGCTGGCGTAAGAGGGATTCTAGCACCATTGTTCAAGCAGAATCTCGCGTTGATGTTCAACTTTCCACTCGCAGGAACGCATCGGATGCATACCCCCCCCCCATTCCACCTGTAAGAGTGGTGCTCGGCGTCTGTTCTCTCGCCTGAAGAAACGGCGGCGATCGAACGAGCGGCGGACGCGGTTTCTGACCAGCGAGACACTCGAAAAACGGCAGTTGATGGCGGCTGATCTGGCGGGCGATGATCTGACTGCGGCGCAGGTGGTGACGCTCCAGCCGACGACGCAAGTCGAGATCAATGCGTTCATTGGTGATGGGTTGTTTGGCAACGGCGACGTGTATCGGGTCCAGCTCGCTGCTGGGCAATCAATCTCGATCGATGTCGATGCTCACACCGATGACAACGGATACCAACTCAGTTCACTCGATAGCTACCTGCAAATTTTTGATGCGTCCGGTGCCGACGTGACGCCCAATGCGGGCTATCGCTACGGGTACGCCAGCAGTCCCAATGACTATGGGTATTCCAATTACTTCGACGACTACCTTTTGTTCACAGCCACACAGGCCGGGGCTTATACGATCGGCGTCAGCGGCCAACAGAACATCGGCTACGATCCTGGCGTCGGCGGGAGCGGCTACAGCGGTGACGATGATGGGTATGGGGGCAGTGGCTATGGAGGCACTGGCTATGGAGGCACTGGCTACGGCGGCACAGGCTATGGCGGCAGTGGTTACGTCGGAGACTACAAACTGCAGCTAACCGCATCGGCCCCGCCCGTGCCAACACTCAGCGTCGCGGACGTATCGACCAACGAAGGTGGTGCCACGGCTACGCTCACCGTTTCGCTGAGTTCGCCTGCCAGCGACACGATCACGGTCGATTACCAAACGCTCGATGGTTCAGCTACCTCAGCGGATGACTATGCGGCGATCAGTGGCACGTTGACGTTTGCGCCCGGTGAAATTTCCAAGTCGATCTTGATTAACATCACCGACGATGGCGTGCAGGAACCTGCGGAGACGTTCACAGTCGGCTTGTCGAATGCGACCGGTGCACCCGTTTCCTGTGATACCGCGACAATCACCATTACCGACGATGATCCGGACTTGGCGGGCGACTCGATGAGCACGGCCCAAGCGGTCGCTCTCGCTGCGGGCAGCATGACCGAGATCGACGCGGTGATCGGTGATGGGCTGTTTCCCAGCGGCGATGTCGATCTATACCGACTCACCCTGGCCCAAGACCAAACGGTCTCGATCGATGTCGATGCTGCGTACGATGATGACGGGGTGCCGCTGAGTTCACTCAACAGCTACCTACGTGTCTTCGATGCCAGCGGCAATGAGATCAATGTGACTGGCGATGGCTCGTCGTATCGCTATGGCTATGCCCAGAGTCCCAACGACTACGGCTACTCGGGCCAAAACTATGCGGACGATTTTGTTGAGTTCACCGCGGCGCAGACGGGTGTGTACTTTGTCGGCGTCAGCGCGGACGCGAACCGCAATTACTCTCCGATGGCGGGCAGCATTGGCTACGGATACAGCAGCGGTGCGTACCGCTTGCAATTGTTCACCGATGGCACGCCCACGCCCCAGCTCAGTGTTAGCGTCGACGATCCCAACGCGGATAACGGCGATCCTGCCAATCCCTTGGCGGCAGGCACGATCGTTTCCGAAGGCGACGGACAAGCCCTCTTCAACGTCACTTTAAATCAACCGTCCGACGAGGTTGTCACGGTCCAGTACGCGACCGTGCCCGGTACCGCCACCAGTGATGAAGACTTTCTTTCAACCAGCGGCACGCTCACCTTCCCGCCAGGCGAAACCAGTCAAAGCGTTACGGTCGCCATTCTCTATGATGGCATCTCGGAATCACGCGAGTCGTTTTCGCTCGAAATCTCGAATGCTGACGGCGCCGACGTCGCTGCCGCATCGGCCACCGTTCTGATCACCAACGTTGATCCCGATCAAGCTGGCGATTCGCTGCCCAATGCGCTATGGCTGTCCGGCTACTTGCAGCCGCTCAATCCCGTCATCGTGCAGTCCACGATCGGTGACGGTCTGTACGCCGAGCAAGATGTTGATTTGTATCGCATCGAACTGGGCGCGGAGCAATCCATTGCGATCGATATCGATGCGGACGTCAACGATGCCGGTGAGCATCTCAGCGGCCTCGACAGTTTGATTCGCGTCTTCGACTCACTCGGTCGCGACGTCACCTCGTCCGCGGGAGTGGTCCGCTCCGGCGACGCGGCCGCCCCCGGTGATTTTGTCGATCCCGATAATCCAGTGGAGTACCTGGACGATTATTTGTCCTGGACCGCTGCCGAAGCGGGGGTGTATTACATCGGGATCAGCTCCTACCTCAATGGCCAGTACAGCCCGCTGAGTGATCCGAGTGCCAGCGGCTCCGAACCAGCTTCACAGCCCCGCGCTGGCGAAGTCGGTGATTACGAGGTCGAGTTCATCCTTGGCGAGCCCGCTCCACCTGTGATCGCGATCGACGATGTCAACATCGCGCGGAATCAAACCCGCGCGGAATTTGAGATTGGCTTGTCCTATCCGGCCACCGAGTCGGTCACCGTCAGTTACGCCATCACCAGTGACACCGCCACGGCGGGCCAAGATTTTACCGCTGGGCTGTCTCCACTGACCGGCACGATCACGTTCCAGCCCGGTGAATCGTTTCAGACGATTGCAGTCGCCATTCCCGCCGGGCAACGCAGCGATGACACCCGAGGGTTTTCTGTCACGCTGACTGACCCGGCCAATGCCGAACTCGACCCCGGATCAGCCTCCGCGACGGGGCGCATCATCGGCAACAATGATCATTCTCTCGATGCGCCCGCAATCGATTTCAATGCCTTGGGCGTGCCATCGGTGACGTTGGCAGGCGGATATCACGTCGACAGCCACACCGCCCTGACGGATGACTGGATCGATGCTCTGCTCGCCTCCGGGAATTCGAATACCGGCACGTTCACCGGAGACATCAATGGCGATTGGTCCTATGTGCAGTCATACGATGCCACGAATTCACAACCGGCGGGCGATGATCCGGAAGACGATGGCGCGGACCCTGGGCTGCTGGAGTCAATGATTGCGGCGCTCGGCCCCGTAACCGAATCGGGCTTGGATGATTCGCTCACGTTCACCTTCACCGCCACGGGTGGAACGCTGGGCAGCTCGTTCACACTCGCGGTCACGGGCGGACGAAATAACGAGGACGAGGATAGTAACTACGATCGTCAGAACTTGAACTACACGCTGACGGTCGACGCCGACGCGGGCGGCAATATCGTCAACACATCGGTCACCGGCACAGCGACGTCGAGCTACCTGTACGTGATCTCCAACGCCGCCTTGGATATCGAAGGCGAAGGTGACGCTGGTGACGGCGGCGATGGCACGACCACTTCGAGCGGATCGGACGATCCGAACGCGAATACGTACTCGATCACGCTCTCGGGAAATTCAACGGTCACCTTTCTGAATACAGGCATCGACTTTTCTAGCTTCGATTCGTCAACGTATTCGTTCAACTACACGAGCACCGTCCCGATTGATCCGCTGGTCATTGATCTCGATCCGGAAGGAGCCGATGGCGAAGGCGACTCACCCGCCGATCCGCCTCCCGCCGGTGATCCACCCGCTGGTGATCCTTCCGAAGCAACTCTGACGCTCTCTGGCAGCGATACCCAAACCCTCACCGTCTCGGGAAGCCTCACCGACACCGGTTCGCTGCAAAATTATTCGTCGACCGATACCTGGGACGACATGCAGAGCATCGTTTACACCAGCAGCTTCACCTATTCTGCTGACGAGTTGACTGGATCAATCACTGACAACTTTTCCGACGCCTATCACGACACCGGTTCGATGACGTCGACGTTCAGTCTCGTGCCCGCAGTCGACTGGACGCTCTCAGGCACCGCTAACTCACACGATTACGGCAATTCTCTGTACATCGATACCTGGTCGGCTCCCTACAGCGTCGACGACGAGACCACTGACCTGACCGGCACAACCAGCGGTTTCACCAACGTCAATTCCAATTACGACAATTCGATCGACTTCGAAATCGCGCTCGACGATTCTGAATCCGCTCCCGAGGATTCTTACGTCTGGAACGTCATCGGTGGCAGTATTCTCGACTCCTTCAATTTCACCGACACGACATCGTACAACGGCTCAGGCACTTACTCCACGACGGCAGGCGTCGGACAAGCCGACGAGGGTTCGCAGGAAGACTTGGAAACGCCCATCTCGGGCTCGATCACGCTCTCGGGAACGAGCACCGACAAATACTGGGAAACTTACGATGGCACGATCAACCAGGACGGCGAAGTCGACTGGACGACCGCAGAAATCGGCACGCAGTTCGATGCCTCCGACACGTTTCATCGCGACGCCGATGGCGTCATCTCCGGCAGCATGACGGGCACGATCACGCTCGTTGACGATTCCTTTGTCAGCTCGCATCAATTGCTCACCATCGACCTGATCCCAGACCAGCCCGTGATCACGGGTGAGTCAAATTCCACAGACCAGAGTTCATCGAGCTATGTCCAAACCGCCACCGGGTCGCGCACCATCGATGACTTGACCGGCACCCAACACGCGAACATCTCAGACGTCTCATCAAACAACTCCTTCGTCGGTTTGACTTGGGAGGACTCGATCGAGAACGACGAGGGCGAAGCCGTCGGCGGCTGGGTCCTCGACTCCACCGATGTCACCGCCAGCGTCGATTCAACCGTCGATCTGGGCTATGACGTCTCCGGCACCATGACCCAGGAAAACCTCTCTGGTGACGCGACTCAGGCCTCGTTCCATCTGATCACCGCGAATTTGACATTAACCGTCTCCAAACCCATCGGTGGCGAGCTGACTTCGTCCTTCTCCACGTCGCAAGGTGCCACCGATTCGTTCACCTCGTCGCACAACCTCAGCGGTTCGTTCAGTGATCAGTACGATTCCATCGACGTCACTGTCACCGGCACGCAGTACGATAACTCCAATACACAGCAGCTCACCACGAGCAATTCCAGCATCGCGATCGAAGACGATGGCGCGCCCGTCATCACGGCGAGTTTCACCAGCAACAACTTTGACCACAGCGACACCGGACGCGACGGCACCAGCGATTACACTCGCAGCGACGAAGACGCCACATTCACCGGAGAAGCGAGCCTGTCAGATCAGTCCATTCTCAACGTCGATTTCTTCCTGTTGATGACGCTCGGCAGCGATGGCCAGTGGCAGATCGGTGACTCCGACCCGCTCGCCGATCCACGCGCGAGCGTCTCGTCGTTGTATGCCATGTCCAAGGTCGACAATCATTTTAACGGCACCGGCACGGTCGCTCCTACCGGCAACGCATCCGGTGAAGGTGCGTCGATTGCCTGGACCGGGACCGCCAGCGAAGGTAGCTCCGTCTTTGTACTTTCAACTGTCAACACCAGTTCCGTTCCTTCGATCGCTGACGATCCCGATGCGGGCGATGGCGGCACCGGCGACGATCCTACGGACGAAACCAGCGAAGAGGACGCCACCCTCCCGGGTCTGGACTGGGCCACCACCGGTACGAGCAGCGACACGTTCCATTTCACCTCGAATTTCTCACGCAGCGCATCCGGTGTGTACACCGACGGCAACATGTCGGGCACCGCGACGCAGTCGATCACGATCAATTCACACGCCAACCGCACGTCCAACTCGGAACTCAGTGAAGACGACGACGGCGAGTGGGCCGTCACGGATGGCAGCGGCGACTCCGGCTCGCTCTATGACTCCATGTTCAGCATGGATGCGACTGGTGCGACCACCGATGGTCTGCTCAGCGGCACGGCCACGATCGGACAATTCTCATACGATCACGACTCCACCAATCGCATCGACACCTACGACACCGGTGCGGACGACTGGACGTCGACGGGCACCCGCACCACAACCGCCAACTCCACGTCCAACAACGGTTTCGACGTCAGCGGTGACGAAGCCAGCACGGCGGGCGGCGTGCCGATCACCGCTACCCGCACGCTCACCCTCGACAATGATTCCTCATTCGATCAAGCCACCACGCAAACCCTCGTGCTGCGTGATGACGATGGTGAAGGTGATGGTGAAAACGGCGACGGTGAATCCAGTGCTGACGGCGACGCTTACGAATGGGAGATCAGCGTCGGCACCCGGCATAGCGAGTCCGGTTCAACACTCACCAATGCGCTTGCGGGGACGGGCACGGACTCGAAACAACTCGGCGAGATCACACTCGACTATACCCTCCAGCGAGACGACTCCACCACCACCGACAATGAAACCAAGCTGTCTTACGTCTTCGATACCGCATCGGGCCTGTGGACCGGTGGCGGCTATCAGTCTGAAATCCTCGACGTTGACAACAGCGACACTGCCCACGCCATGAAGATCTATACGATCTCCAACCCCGATGGTGGCGGCGGCGGCCAAGCCTCTCATGATCGAATACTTACCAACACCGTTCACTACGACAACAAGACCGCGATCGATACCGCTCCAATCACCATGAACCTGCCCGAACTATCGGGAACCTACACCAGCACCAACACGCTCTCCAATTCGATTCGCAAGCAATCTGCAATAACCATTGCATCCGACGCCGGTGCCGATGCGCCCGCTCTGGGCGGTGTCACCACGCTGCTGCTGACGCACTACGGCTATTCGCAAACCTATGACATGGATCGCCCCGCTGGCGAGACTCAGTGGACCGACAGCGGCAGCATGACCACCGAGAACTCCACGACCAACAATTTTGACAGCAATCTCGCGGGCGCATGGGCGAGTCCCGGTGGCGGCGGCATCGGCCCGATCACTGGACCGATGAGCAGCACAGTGGTCAACCACAACACCGACTCGGTTGTCTCCAGCGGCCCGCTCAACGACCAGGGCGGTTATGACCTCACCACCATCGTGACGAGCAGCTACGATCACCAGAACATTTCGAGTTACAGTGGGTCTGGAAACTATGATACCATTGACCACGACGTCCCCATCTCCGGTTTGATGCAAATCTCCCGCAACGACACCGTGATCAACACGCAGAATCTAACGACCACCACCGCCACCGACGGTACGAAAACCGTCGTCGGCAACGGTCGTTCCGAGAACACGCACAACAGCACCCGCTCGGCCAACGGCGGCGGCAGCGTGAGCGAACACACGACGTGGCAGACCGGCCCGGTGAACGATCCCAATCAAGCCCCCTGGTCCGGCTCGACCACCCATGATTACTGGAACGTCCGCACGGTCATTCAAAGTTACGACCGCGCCGCCAATTATTCTACCATCGACACCTACGGCGTCGTCGGCAATTACTACGTCGTGCTCCAGCACGACGACAACTCGTACTTTTTCGACAACAACGACTCCACCGTCGACGTGATGACACGGAACAAGACGTCGAGCTTGTACACACGTCCCAACGGAAACACCACCGAGGAGTCCAAGTCCGAAACCGACGCCACGCAGCACAGCGTGTCGGAGATCCACACCACTAACACGAAAACGGACAACAAGACCACCGACCATGCCGACTCCAGCAACAACTCCTCGGAGCGGAGCGGCGAACGCACCGAAGCGAACAAGCAAACGACGGACACCGAGTCGTATATCCTGCGCAGCACCACCAATTCATCGCAGGGCTCTGACACCTGTTACGAAGAGGACAACGACTACCACAGCGTCGATGAAGTCACCGGCGAGCACACCGTCGGTGCCGAACCTGCCGACGACGAAGGCTCAACGACCCATAGTGGCTCTCTAGGTGGCGCATACAGGTACCGCAACTCGCCCGGTGATGCGCTCGTGGTCTACCCCGTCGTACCGTCACAGGCCGATCCCACTTATGAGGTCACGGTAGAAGACGGCGACGACAACGCCCCCCCCGTCCCCCAACCTCACCAACCCCTAAAACTCTCCACCCCGCCGCTCACCAACGCCGGGCCCTCCGCGTCGGCTCCGAGCCAAGCGGACAACGCCGCGACCGATCAAGCGATCAGTGAGCTAACTCAGAACGATGTGGAAGGCGGTACTCCGTATGCGAGTACAGCGGAGTCACCCCAAGAGCTGATGGACCCATATAAAGGCTCTCCTGGAGATGGCGATCCAGTGGATAGATTTCCCGAAGCGCATCAATCGCCCGGTTGGGGAATAGGTGGCTTCTTATCCGGTGTCATTAACACTGCGACTGGGTTTGCCGAGGGTGCGTACGAGTTTACGACACTTACGGCTGGAGCTTACACTGGAAATCTGGTGACGGAAGTCAAGGCAGTGGGTACCACAATCGTCAATACAGGAACGGAGATGGGCGATGCGGTAGGCACTCACGGGACTCGCTTATACCTGGACCCACACGAAGAATGGGAAGTTGTAAAAACTGGGGTTTCAGATACTGCATCGGGAATTGCGTCCGTTGCAGATAGCGTCTGGAATGATCCCATGGGTGCGTCGACTGGCTTTTTCAATGCCACGTTGTCTTTTCTAAACGATGTGTCAACTGACCCCGAAGCCAGTGGCAATTTGTTGGGAGACGCGTTAATCGCGTGGGCAACCGGGGGTGCCGCAGCTGGAGGGAAGCAAGCTGCCACAAAGGGGCTGGGCATGCTTCAAAAGCTAGGGAAACTTGAGAAAGCGATCCCCGATCTGCCGGATGCCCCAAAGGGTGGAGCATTGATTCCAGTAGGCAAATACTTGAATAGCATCGATGATGTTCTCACCAATCCGAGCTTGCTTGCGGGTAAGACGCCTGCCCAGGTTCAGGCGATTCTCAGCAAGACTCCTGGATGGGCGGTCGAAACTCTCGGCAAGGGTTCGCGGAAGGGGCAAGGATGGGTCTTGCGGGAATACAACGCTGCTGGAAATCCGACGGGCCGGATGCTGCGTTGGCATCCTGGCGGCGGTCATCATGGCCCGAATCCGTATTGGCGAGTTAACGGACACGAAATCAAATCGGGGATCATCCCTGGTGGCTCAATGTAGGACTACCAAAATGGCAATCGAAAGAACTTTTGAAACACAACTAGCTGATCTTTGGGAAACGGTCTTGAATTTGTCGTTGCCGGGCGAAGATCAATTGAAGTTGCTCGAAGCGATGGGCGATAAAGATGCGATCGACGAACTGGCGCTGGCTTTAGACGATAGTTTTTGGATCGTGAATGATGCTTTCACGAAGAACCAATTAGGACGCGACGAGCTTACATCGCTGAATCGTTTGAATAGCCATTTGGACAAAATGAGCGGTGAGGATAACTCGCATTTGTGGACACAGGATGGGCTTCTACAGAGCGATCAATGGCAGGAAACGCGACGACTTGCAACGCAGGCAATTTTAGGTAAACAAATTTCCCGTCTGCAACGGGCGTCGGCTTAGCGACCGCCGCGATGGCAGGAAGCCATCGCAACAACGGGCCGGAAGCCCGCCACACTGGACGACCGCGCAAGTTCCACGCGCACGGTCGGGAGCGAAGCGACCGACAGCGACGGCAGGATGCCGTCGCAATCTTTGGCACGATGCCGCCAGCCTGGATAGATCACTGGAGAAGCCAAATGGGTCAGGCCTCTTTGCGGGAGAAGCCAAATGGGTCAGGCCTCTTTGCGAAGAAAAGGGAGATCAAACGGGACGGGGGTTGAATCGGCGCACTGAAATAACGAGTTATATTGCCGCCCCGGACGCCATGATTAGGGAGATGATGATCAACGATCCCAAGGCGGCGGGACATCTCGCCTTGGACGCGATTGGTATGATCCCACTGGTCGGTATCGCCGCCGATCTGACCAACGCGGCCTGGTACACCGCCGACGGTGATTGGGGTAACGCGGGCCTCTCGGCGGCCGCCGCCGTTCCGGGGCTCGGCTACGGTGCCAACTTCCTCAAGCTGAGCGGCTGTGGACTCAGACGTGCGACCAAATTCGCGGATGTCGCCGCCAACTTCGGCGGCTCCGCTGTCGGCGTCATCGAAGGCGGCTACGCGATCTCGTCCGATCCCACATCCGCAGGCGGATACCTGCAAGTCGCCATGGGTGCCGTCGGTCTCGGCATCAATGCCCACGCCGCATCGAAAGGCTTTGGTGGTTGCTTCGACGGCGAGACGCTCGTCCATGTGCCCGTCGATGAAATCACCATTCACGACGCAGTTTGGTCCGACGACGACTGGTGGCGAATCGGTGAAACGCCACCCGCCTTCGAGCCATCCTCGGATAGCCAGTGGCTCGATCGCCTCGTCGCCACACCTCCCGCGACAATGACCGTGCCGATCAAGTCGATCCGGCTGGGCCAGCGAGTCATCGGCGAAAACCCCGACCCCTTCGACGTCGATCCCGACTTCACCGATCCGGTCCAAAGTGAAACCAAGCGAATCGCCGCCACGGTCCTCAAGGAAGACGGCACCGCAGTCGACATCGAAATCCTCCGCCCTGCCAGCTTCGTCAAATCTCTCGGCCTAGTCACGGGCTCGCAGCTCCCGCTGCATCTCGCAGAGTTGGATATCCAAGGAAAATCTTGGGGACACAGCTCCTTTTCGGGGGTTGGCTTGCCGCAGCTGAGGGTAATGATGATTTGGTGGAGTTTTCCGTGTGCGAAGCCAAATGAGGTGAGTGATGGCCCGGATGTGTCGAGCGGAAGTTTTTGATCCGAACGAAGTTGCTGTCGCTCATGTCTTCAGCCGCCCGGTCAGACGCTGTTTCCTGATGGGAGATGATCCGATCTCAGGTAAGAACTTCGACCATCGCAAACGCTGGATTGAACAGTATTTGCAACAATTCGCAGCCTATTTCGGAATTGATCTGCTGTGCTTTGGCTTGCTCAGCAATCACTTTCATTTGATCCTTCGCTCGCGTCCGGACGTGGTGGCGACGTGGGACGACGAGGAAGTGGCTCGCCGGTGGTTGATGCTGTGCCCGCATCGCCGCAAGCCGGATGGCACGGCCATGGTACCGACTCAGCCTGAAATCAACTCGATCGCGGGTTGTCCGATCAAACGTGAGGAAATCCGCCAACGACTGAGTAGTTTCAGTTGGTGGATGCGGTTGCTGTGCCAGCGTGTGGCGATGCGGGCGAACCGTGAAGACGAGGAAACGGGCCGTTTTTTCCAGGATCGTTACAAGGCCACCCGGCTGACCGATGAAGCCTCGTTGCTGGCTTGTGCGGCGTACGTGGATTTGAATCCGATTCGAGCCGCGATGTGCGAGCGACTCGAAGAGAGCGACTTCACTTCGGTGCAGCGGCGGATCGCGGCTGAGCAGGAACGAACGCAAGACGAATCACCTGCTCACAGTGAGTCGCAGCGAACGCCTGCGGCGAAGTTGCGTCAGCGGCGTGATTCGTTCTTGTCTCCGGTTTCCATCGACGAGCTACTCGATCCGGTGGATCCCTATGCGAGTGAGTCCGAAGCACGCTGCAGTGAGAAAGGTTTTCTGGCCATGTCGCTGGCGAGCTACTTGGAACTGTTGGACTGGACGGCGCGCCAGACCGCCTCTGGCAAGCGAGGCAAAACGCCCTCGAACGTCCCGCCGCTCCTGCAGCGTCTGGGATTGGATCAGGCTTCGTGGTGTGAACTAGTCAGCGACTTTGGCAAGCTGTTTTGTACGGTTGCGGGAAGTCCAGATAGTGTAGACGCGATGCGAAGTCACCGCACCCATCGCCGCTACCACATGCGTCGCCGGGCCAGAGAGCTATTCGCGGCCGCTGGTTAAATCACCGATCAGCACTGCATCTAATTCGCTCCAGATGATCACCTTTGCAGGCCGATAGCGCTCGGGGTCCGCACTCTTGGGTAGCAAATACGGCAAAGCGGCCCGTTTCGACGTCTGAGCGGCCGAGGAAAACGTCGCGACTCACCGTCTACCCCAAAGGGGCCGATTGCTAGAGGCCAGCAAAGTGTCGTGTCCCCAGGCTTTCCCAAGACCGGCGACTGGATCACGCCGCAAAAGAATTGTCTGCTGCCACGCAAGGTCCTGATGACCAAGTTTCGCGGCAAGTTCAAAGCGATCCTGCGTGAGAAACTCAACAAGGGAAAGCTACGATTGCCTCCCAAGATGAGCCCCAACCAATTCTATGCGTTGCTCTAAATTGAAACCGAAAGCTCTTTAGGAGCACTGCGCGATGACCGAAACCCTAAGGCTTCGGCGGTTTCGTGCTGCGCGGTCAGCGAAGTCGTGCCTTTATCCATAGGCCCCAGGATCGCGTTGACGGCTGCGCCTTTACCCAATTTCGCTACGGCCGACCACCTAGCAGTTGCCGGGCCGAACAGTATTGGGTTTGACCCATTTGTTTTCTCTGACCCATTTGTTTTCTCGACGCGATGCGAAGTCACCGCACGCATCGCCGCTACCACATGCGTCGCCGGGCCAGAGAGCTATTCGCGGACGCTCACCACCCGAACGCATTCGCAAGCCGTCGGAACCACAACGCCGCTAGATGTCCGCTGTCTTGTCCCAGGTTTCTCACAAGGACGGGTAATCGCTCGCCTGACTCGGGTCGCTGAGCAGGCGAGTGTGATTGGCCAGGACTTCGGCCCGCGCTTGTGGCAACCACTGCTGCACCGCTTCGGGCAGTTGTTCCAAACCGACGCGGGCCATGACTTGATTGAGCCGCATCAGGAGTTTTGCATCGCTGGCATAATCGTATAGAAACCGCGTCTTGGCAAACCGATGCAAGGTGTCCGCGATTGCGTTGGAAGGTTTGCCGGTGATCTGGTTGACGCATGCCTCGATCTGTTCCAGTCGTGCTTCATCAAAAAGGGCGTAGTAGCGATCGACCCAATGTCGCTGGGCGATCACGTAGTTGGCATCGAGCAGCATTTCGATCAAGATATGACCAACGAACGACGGGCGAAATCCCGCATCGCCGGGCAAGCGATCTCTTAGTTGGACCGCGAACTCAAGATTCATCCGCACAAACGTCTCGCCGCCATGGAACCACCGATCGTCAGCATGGTGCTGGATGATGCCAGCTGCGACGTTGCGCATGACCGGATCGGAAGAATTCAGAAAGGGCTCGGCCGCCCGTCGGCGGGCCCGAATGCGGCGATCGATCACCGAGAGGAAATCGGGCATGCCCGAACAAATTGCCTGTACCGGTACATCGACCGGCGGGGACCGGTGCATCGTCGGCAAGGCATGGCAGAGGAAGTTCATGGTGTCAGTTGAGCAAGCCAACTGGCCATCGACCACCGCATTGAATCTTGGTTGTCCGCGATGGACTCATTCAGCCGAGCGACTAAGCGAGCGTTTTCCTTACGTAACCACATTTTCCCGATAGTGTGTTCGGCCAAGTCGCCAATCTCTTCGGCCGCATCACCGCCCAGTTTGCTGATTCGCTCGACTTCGAACCCGCTGACCACGAGTGACGCCTGCTCAATGGCCACGTCCAACTGCATCGCCGGTGGGACCTCGGCGAAGTCCGCTGACATTCCCAACGTCAGATTCGTGCGCATGGCGAGGTTCATTTTGCCGGATATCTCAATGCTGTACCACATCGCACCCAAATTCCACCGCTCGACGCGGACCGAAAACCGGGCGGGCGTCGAGGCGCTCGCGTCGGCCCGCCAGCTCTGCAGCCCATCGCTGATCAGGACCGGAGTCACACTGTGAATTTGAACAACATCGGAGGCTTCATACGGTTCGAGAAGTGCTGCGGCGTTGTCGCGTGATGTCGATGCGGTCGCTGACTCAGTGGAATGAATGGTAGGTGAGTGAGAAACTATTCGCTCTGGGATTTCGATTTCATACCGAATCCAGCGTCCGTGGCGCAATTCACGCCAGCGTCGCTGCGTCTTCAGTTCCCAGCCATCGCGGTGAACCTTCACTCCCGCCCACACCTTTTTGGTGTCACCCCAATTGTCGTCGCCGTCAATCGTTCGGGGCACGTGCCGCATCAACTGGTCGGCCAGCCACTGAACCGATTGTCGGGTCTGGTCGGGCGTCATGGAAACGCCTGAGATGGGCAGGCTCTGGGCGGATGAAGGTGACGCAGCGGCTATTACCAGCACGGTGACAATGATCGAGTGCAGGAGGAGTTTCGAATGGGCGGTAGAAACCATGCAATGTCTCAGACGTGTTTTTCTGAAAAAGATAGTCGGGGCATGACCAAACGTGTCACCCGGTGTGGCGATGATAGTGGTGGTTTGGACGCTGACAGGCCACCCGTCAGATTCCCACGAGATCCTCCCGCTCAACCAACTATAAAATCATGTCAACACTCACTCTCGACCCTCCCGTCTCTACTGAGTCGATCGCGAGCGGCCCATCACGCCAGCGAAAATCGCTGACTGCGGAGCAGATGCTGCGGATCGCGATGCTCGATTCTGACGACTGGGTTGTGGAACTCGACTACGCCGATAGCAAAGGCAGCCGCACACGCCGCACGGTCAGTCCGATTCGATTCCCGAATGCCGATCGCTTTCTGGGACTGTGCTTGTGCCGCGAACAGCCCCGCCAGTTCTATCTTCATCGCTGCACGAATATCCGACTGCTCCGCAGTGAAGAGGTCATCATGCCCGTTGAACTGGTGCAGCTCGATGATTGACAAGTTGTTATAGCGGGAACTCGAAATTCCGCGGTAGATCATGCAGCCTTCAGTACCTTGAGTTTGACAGTACTGTTGATCAGACTCAGCTCAGGATGCCGCTCGAGCAAATTCTGCAACTGATCGGTGGTAACAAATTCTTCACGGCCAAAGTGTTTGAAAATTGCTTGAAAGAATACGAAATCGGTAGGTTCATTCAGCGTCCATCGCTGTGCGGACTGATCAACTGGTTGCGTGATACTGGCAACACAGAATCGTTCTGGATGTTGGTAGAAATATGGAGTCACGTGCTCACGATCGTATTTCGTGGTCGCTTCCTGGTGGGCAAGCTGCAGGGCTCGCATACTAAACATTTCCAAGTCGAGTCCTTGGGGATAGGTCCTTGGACGGGTATTGGAAACACATTCAACCGCGTTTCCAGTGTTCTTCCGCATTTGGTACTGGAGGATCACTTGATCAATCAACAGGGGGTCAATCAATGGACAATCAGCGGTAACGCGTATGATTTCCGTGGCGCGAGCTACGATGGCAGCCTGGTGGAACCGAGCGAGCACGTCATGCTCGCTGCCACGAACGACTCGTACGTTGCAGCGGCGACATTCTTCGACAATCGCATCATCGGCTGCTTCGTGCGTGGTTGCCACAACGACATCATCGACGCGCGTGCTGCGTCGCACGCGATCCACAATCCGGCTAAGCACCGTTTGGCTACCGAGGCGGAGCAGCACTTTTCGGGGCAGTCGAGTCGAACCGACACGGGCTTGAATAATGACAACAGTTTTCATGGGTTTCACTCGGCTCGAAGTTCTCGAAACAGGGTTTCAACGCTCGTTTTTACCAACGAACCGGTGCCACCTGTGGTCAATACATGGTTTCCTGCTAGCGACGACACTCGAAATTGTTTTCGAAAGTGGAGTAGCACGCGGGCACTCTAGTAACTTGCCAGTTCGGCACCAAGGTCAATCTTAACGATTCATCGGAATGGTAATCGAAGGTATTCGGGTGCAGAAATTCCGCATCCATTCCCCTGACATCCGGCTCTGTTGCCTTGACGGAGGTGGCCCGAGTCAGCTCGATACCGTGATCAATCAATCGGGCCGGTCGCGTTGCTCCAGTCGCCGGTATTGGCGAGTTGGGCGGCCGGCCAGTTTTGATAGCAAACCGGACGGAGGAAACGGCGAGTGCTCGCGTATCCGACCGAAGTGCTGTTACCGTCGAGGCTTGCAGGGTAAGGACCGCCATGCTGCGTCGCCGGTCCGATCTCCATCCCGGTTGGCCAACCATTGTGAATGATTCGGCCAGCGAAATTTTCGGCGATGGGCAGCCATTTGGCCGTGAACGCATTGTCACCGTCACCCGCGTGGAGCGTTGTCGTCAGTGAGCCGGTGAACTGCCGAGCGACGCTGAGCATCTCGTCTTCATCATGACAGCGAACCAGAAGTGATACCGGACCAAACGTTTCGCAGTGCAACAGTCCGTCTCGGCATTTTTCCGGGTTTCCAATTGCGGTCGCGGCGTCGGTTGCGAACCAGTGGGGACCACGATTCCAGGGACCATCTCCCTCGCCACCGCGCCCACCGTCGAAGAGCGTTCGCACGTGCTGTGTCGATCTTAAGCTGGCGATGCCTTTGTCGAAGGATTCGGCAATCGCGCCGCTCAGCAGGGGCAGTGGAGATTGATGCGACATCACACTGACGACTTGTTCGATGAATGGGCCGCTTTGGCGATCCAGCATCACCATCACGCCGGGTTTCGTGCACATGTGCCCGTTTCCGAACCGCAGCGACTCCGCGAAGCCTTTGGCAATTGCCTGACCGCGTTGGACGATTGCATCGGCGGCCAAAAAGACCGGATTGGTGCTGCCCAGTTCGGCGAAAATGGGGATGGGCTGCGGGCGTTTCAGGACCGCTTCGGCGAGAGCGCGACCGCCGCCGGGGCTGCCGGTAAACCCGACCGCTGCGATCGCGGGATGTTCGACTAGCCGCCGCGAAGTTTCGGGTCGCCGTCCGTGGAGGAGGGAGAACGTCCCAGCGGGAAAATCGAGTTCGTTCACGACGTCCATCGCAACTTGGCCGAGCAATTCACAGGTGCCTGGGTGCGAGGGGTGTGATTTTACGATGACGGGGCATCCGACGGCGATCGCGGCGACGAAATCATTGCCGAGCACCGAGATTGCGAGCGGGAAATTGCAGGCACCGAACACCGCGACGGGGCCGACTGGCACAAGCCGCCGCCGCATTTCAGGGCGCGCGCGAACAACGCCGGGCTCTGGAGAACGATGAGGATCGGCTGGATCAATTTGGCGATCGTCCCACCACGACTGCCGAGCGAGTTCAGCGAAGAGTTGCAATTGACCACACGCGCGTTGGAACTCGCCAATCACCCGGTCGGGCAGGTAACCGGTTTCCAGGATGCAGCGTTCGACGATTTCTTGCTGGCGTTCGCTCATTACCGCGCTGATACGGTCGAGCAAATCGCCGCGTCGTGCCGGCGAGCATTCCGCCAGCAACCTCGACGCGGCCGCTGCCGCTTCGGCGGCCGAGTCAATCTCTACGCCACTCGCTTCCGCAAAACCCGGTGAGATTAACTCGCCCGTGGCCGCATTGCAGGCGTGAAACAGATCCGTATCGTGAGGTTTCTCAATCATGATGGGTTCATTCGCCAGGGAAAACGGAGAGCAGGTAGCGTGGCTAGAAGACATTGAGGTCGATCGCTGCTAAACTCAGGCCAGTACGCCAGCTTTTGACATTCTATGAAGGAAACCAACCAGTGACTGCGGATTTATTCGGTGCACGCGAACAGTTCGAAACCGGCGCGGGCAAAGCGGCCCTGTATCGACTGGAAGCGTTACAGAAACAGGGGTTGGGACAAGTCGATCGGCTGCCGTTCTCGATTCGGGTGCTGCTCGAAGCGGTATTGCGAAATTGTGACGATTTTCAGATCTCGCAGGACGACGTCAAAAATCTGGCCGGTTGGCAGGCCACCGAGGTGGCTCCCCACGAAGTCCCCTTCAAGCCATACCGTGTCGTACTTCAGGATTTCACCGGCGTACCCGCCGTTGTGGACCTGGCAGCGATGCGTTCGGCGATGCAGCGAATCGGTGGCGACCCCAACCGAATCAATCCGCTGATTCCCGTCGATCTCGTCATCGACCATTCCGTCCAAGTGGACTTTTTCGGTAGCGAGGGGGCTCTGATCCGCAACGTCGAGATGGAATTCGAACGCAATAAAGAACGCTATGAGTTCTTGCGTTGGGGCCAAAATGCATTCGATAACTTCACCGTCGTGCCACCCAACGTCGGCATCGTCCATCAAGTCAACTTGGAATATCTGGCGCGCGTGGTCGCGATTTGCGATGACGAACACGGCCCCGTCGCGGTTCCCGACACGTTGGTCGGTACCGATTCGCACACGACGATGATCAACGGCCTGGGCGTGCTGGGCTGGGGCGTTGGCGGGATCGAAGCCGAAGCGAACATGCTCGGCCAACCGCTCTACATGCTCATGCCCGAAGTCATCGGTTTTGAACTCACCGGCGAGATTCCCGCCGGAGCCACCGCGACCGACATGGTGCTACGGGTCGTCGAAATCCTCCGCAACGAGGGCGTCGTCGGCAAGTTTGTCGAGTTCTTTGGTACGGGCATGAACGCCATGAGCGTGGCTGACCGCGCAACGATCGCGAACATGGCCCCCGAGTACGGAGCCACCATGGGGTACTTTCCTGTCGACAATGTCACGCTGCAATACCTGCGTCAAACCGGACGGAGCAAACAGCACGTCGAGCTCGTCGAGCGGTACTGCAAAGAGCAAGGTCTGTTCCGTGTCGATGATGGCCCGACACTCAATTACACGAAGACGCTTGCGCTCGATTTGTCGACCGTCGTGCCCAGCATGGCGGGGCCGAAACGCCCGCAGGATCGCATCGCGCTTTCGGACATGAAGCAGGAGTTCGAGAAATCCCTCAGCGCACCGGTCGGCAAGTCCGGATTCGGCTTGTCGCCAGCGGCTCTGAAAAACGTCGGCAAAGTTGCCGACAACGGACGCAGCAGCGAGATCACTCACGGCGCCGTCGTGATCGCGGCAATCACCTCGTGCACCAATACCTCGAACCCCTCCGTGATGGTCGGTGCGGGCCTGGTCGCTAAGCGAGCGGCCGAGCGGGGGATGAAAGTTGCCTCGCATGTCAAAACCTCGCTGGCTCCAGGTTCACGTGTCGTCACGGATTATCTCAACCGCGCCGGCCTGACCGAATCGCTCGATCAACTCGGTTTCAATACGGTGGGTTATGGATGCACGACGTGCATCGGCAACTCCGGGCCGCTGCCCGAACCGGTTGCCAAAGCGATCAAGGAAGGCGATTTAGTCGCCTCCGCAGTGCTCAGTGGAAACCGCAACTTCGAAGGCCGCGTCAACCCAATGACTCGTGCTAATTATCTGGCCAGCCCACCGCTCGTGGTCGCCTATGCGTTGGCAGGCACCACCGACATCGATCTCGTCACTGAACCGCTCGGCCAGGACCGCGACGGCAAAGACGTGTTCCTCAGTGAAATTTGGCCAACGGCGGATGAAATTCGCGAAACCATCGCTGCTTGTATCAAGCCGGAGATGTTCACGCAGGAATATGAAGCGGCAGTCAAGGGCAACGAGTTGTGGAACGCGATCGATATCGCGGGCGGTGCTTTGTATCCCTGGCGTGAGGAGAGTACCTACATCCACCACCCACCCTTCCTCGATGGTGTCACCGGTGACGCGGTGCCGGACATTGGCCCCATCACGGGAGCCCGCGTGCTGGCCTTGCTGAACGATTCCGTCACTACAGACCATATCTCCCCCGCGGGTGCAATTGCCTCCGATGGACCCGCAGGTCGCTACCTGCAGGCGAACGGAGTGCCGGTCCGCGAGTTCAACTCGTTCGGTTCACGCCGCGGAAACGATCGTGTGATGGTGCGTGGCACGTTCGCGAACATCCGAATCCGCAATCAGCTCGCCCCCGGCACCGAGGGTGGCGTGACGCGATACCTGCCGACCGATGAGGTGATGAGCATTTATGATGCGTCGATGAAATATCAAGCCGACAACGTGCCATTAGTCGTGTTGGCGGGGACCGAATACGGTACCGGCAGCAGCCGCGACTGGGCTGCCAAGGGCACCCTGATGCTAGGCGTGAGAGCCGTCATCACGGCGAGTTTTGAACGGATCCACCGCAGCAATCTTGTCGGGATGGGCGTGTTGCCACTGGAGTTTGCCAACGATGCAACATGGGAATCGCTGGGGATCACCGGGGAAGAGACTTTCGATATTCTCGAGTTATCCAATGACCTTGCACCGCGATCGCTAATCAATGTGACGGCAACAAAACCGGATGGCAAGAAGATCGAATTCGCCTGCCGTGTTCGCATCGACACGCCCGTTGAACTGCAGTACTACCGCAACGGTGGCATCCTACCGACGGTTTTGCGAAACCTCCGTGGCTGAAAAACGAACGCCAAATCTATGAACGGTCTTTCGATCCGCGCACTGCTCGTGCCACTCTCAGAGAAGGTGCGAAATAGCTATTGGTTCGTGCCCTCGCTGATGGCAATCGGAGCGATCATCTTGGCATTAGTCACGACGGCCATCGACAGTCGGATTGGTGCGGATTGGATAGATGACATCGATTGGCTCAACACCAACCAGCCCGCCGGCGCTTGCGCGGTTTTGTCGACGGTGGCTGGGTCGATGATCACGGTTGCGGGTGTTACTTTTTCGATGACGATCCTGTCGATCTCGTCGACCACGAGCCAGGTCGGCCCGCGATTGCTCAATAACTTCATGGCTGACAAGGCGAACCAGTTTACATTAGGTGTGTTCATCGCCACGTTTCTGTACTGTTTAATGGTCCTGCGTACTGTTCGCAACGCGGAATCCTTGCCACCGGGCGTCACCAAGGGAGTGGACTTGGCATCCGCATTTGTGCCCCACCTGTCCGTTATGGTGGGAGTATTATTGGCGATCGCGAGCGTGGGCGTACTGATTTTCTATATCCATCACATTCCGGAAACGATTCACGTTTCTAACATTGTCGCCCACGTGGGTCGACAACTCGACCGCGCGATCGAGGACCAGTTCCCCGCACATATCGGTGAACCAAAGGAAGCGGAATCGAACGATCGGCGAGTTTCATTCCTGCCGCCAATGTTCGATGAGTCGTCCACAAGGATCTGCTCAAACCAAACGGGATACTTGCAATACATCGACGGCGATGCGTTGATCGACCTAGCGCAAGACAATGACTTGGTTCTGCATGTCCAGCCCGTTCCCGGTGACTTTATTAATCGTTCCACTGTACTCGTGCTCGCGTCACCTCAGGATCGCATCACTGACGACCTAAAGCACAAGATGGCGTCAATGTTCGTCAGTGGTGCCCAGCGTTCTGCGACGCAGGATCTGCGTTTCCTGGTCAATCAACTCGTCGAAGTCGCGATGCGGGCGCTCTCACCTGGCGTGAATGATCCATTTACCGCAATGAGTTGCATGGAGTGGTTGCAGTCAGGACTCGAGTCGCTCGCCAAGCGCGAGCTACCCGCGTCCGCTCGCTACGATGATGAAGGGAAATTGCGATTGGTCGCAGCTCCGGTGACATTTGCCACCTTTGCGTCACTCGTGTTTGACCAACTTCGTCCCTACGTCGCCGCTGATCGCAACGCTTCGGTGACGATGATGGAAATGCTCGGCAACCTTTTGGTGCAGGCGAGCGACTCAAACGATCGCCGGGTACTCGCCCGTCATGCATGCGCGCTGCGGCGGGCGTGCGAACGATCCCAAGACGACACGCGAACGCTCGCGTTGATCTCGCGGCGATACCGGCAGATTTTGGGCCTGCTCGCCGGAGCCGAGCGACGCCAGCGAGCGAAGCAAACCGGACATTGGATTCATTAAGGAACTTGTTAGCATTGGCACACAGCTTGCGTTAAAATGCGTTGGCATCCAGTCCACCACCCAGCGGAGAGTTTTGATGAGATCCAAGAGTTGCCTGCTACTGAGTTCCTATCTCGCGGCCATTATGGCGATGCCGCTGCCTCAAGCATTGGGTCAACAGCCCTCCGCCGACGAATCCTCTCCAACCGGTATCAGCGACTGGGCGTTGGCTGGAGTAGTCTGGAGTGACGCCAGTCTGGCGCGGAGATTAGCGGTCGACGCGCTCCGCGAAGCGCAAAGCGAAGGTGCGGCTTCACCCACTCAGGAATCGCTCCAGCAGCTCGCTCAACAATCCCAAACAGTGATCAAGGCACTGGAGCAATTTGGGTGGGCGCACAAGCAAGCCGCAGCCCCCGACGCGGTACCGGCCGCCGATACGACTGCGACCGAGCTCCCACCTACTAGCGCGCCGACTCAGACGAACGAATCACCGTCCACTAAAGAGATCATGACGGAAAAAATAAAGGCAGCCGAAGCAGTCGGCAACGCCGAGGCGGCAGCGGCGGATCCGCTCACACCCTTACCCACCCTGTCCAACCGAGTGAGTGAACGCGACTCACAGACGTTGTCCGACACGCTGCCCTATGCCGCCGGTTCGATTTACGATCACGGCGACTATGAGCCTGGTGGCAATTACCTCTCAGACGCGCCGATGCCCGTCGATTCCTCGCGAGTCTACAGCAGCGAACTCGGCGAGATTGAAGGTGAGGTTAATCGGGAAGCCACCCGACGCAGGGCGAACGCCCAGCGCAAACAGGACAGCAAACCGAAGGTGGATCCACGCGTGACTGCTGGACTGCTACGCCGAATCCAAATGGACGATTACACGACCGCACCGGAACCGGAAACAGCGGGATCCGGCGACCACGCCGACGCGCGGTGGGTGCAGTTCCGCTTGGAAGCCAACCAGTGGACCTATTCTCGCGTCAGCGCCACCGAGCGAATTTCTGCCGCCCGCGCGGCGCTGCGACAACTACAAGCCACCGCGATGACCGCCGGAAAATCGACGCAAGACGAGCAATTAAAACAGATTCTCGCACCCATCATGAAGTTGTCACTATAGACAAAAATTAATTGTCGCCGCTCTGCAGCGGAGGGTCGCCGCTGCGAAACAACGGCGTGCCACCTCGGACGAAACGATATCGGTCGCAGACGCCCGAGGTCGCAGCCGTCAGGACTGGCGGCGAAATATTCGCAGCACCGAGGTGAGGACCGCCACGACGCCGAATAGTGGCAAAGCCACCAGGATCAGCTTCGGCTGGGCGGCGACGACTGCGAGTGCGATCACGCCGAGGACGGCGAGTCCCGGTGGCAGCCAGCGGGCGGGACGGCGCAGAGAATCCCAAGCAAACCAGATTGCCCCAAAGACTAACCCGATCCGGACCAACGAGGCGATCATGAATCCGCTCGTCGAAGCGGACCCAGAAAGCTCTTCCAATATACCGCTGAACTTCCCAATCGCGGCAGCAACCAAGCACGTCACTGCCGCCAACCCTGCCAAGTAACGGCGGCTGCCACCATCGGAATCAGCGGGGTCGCGACGAGTATGGGCGGGGGGTGGGCCGTCCTTTCGAGATTGCTTGCGATTATTTGGCATTGCCATGCAGAAGGGAGGTTCGGAACAAGGAGGGAGGGAGATTATACTAGTCTCTAGATTATCACCACCTCGCCTCATTCTCTCCGCCTGCTGAAATATGAATTCTCGGTCTCGGAACCCTAGTCGATACGGGTTTCTGTGCAATTTCAAGCGATTTTTCGCCGCTCGTTCAATCACCACCGCGGTACTCACGCTCTCCGTAGCGGCACTCGGAACAGTTTCAGCAGACGATCCGCTCAACGCGGGTAAAGAAAACAAACCTGTGCCCGGTGCGGGTCAACAGCGGAAACTGGTTTTTGACGGCAGGACCCTGGGAGGATGGGGTAATCCCTATGAGTGGGGGAAGGCTGAAGTCGTCGATGGTGAAATGCACCTCACCGGTGAACGCAAATTTTTCCTGGTGACCGATCAAGTCTTCCACGATTATGAGTTTGAAGGTGAAATCAAACTCCCCGAAGGCAAATCCAACAGCGGATTCATGGCTCGCGGTCAAGTGGAACCGAACCGCGTATTTGGTTATCAAGCCGAAGCAGATCCGACCGAGCGGCGTTGGTCGGGCGGACTCTACGACGAAGCTCGACGTCAGTGGCTCAACCCACTCTGGAAGCAGCCCGAGGCGCAAGCCGCATTCGATCGCAATCGCTGGAACCGATACCGCATTCGCTGCGTCGGCAACCACTTGCAGTTCTTTGTCAACGAAGTACCCACGACCGATTACTTTGATCCGGTCGATCTGAGCGGCAGGATTGGGCTGCAGCACCACGGAGAGAAAGGACAGATGGTGCGGTTTCGTAATCTCACCGTCCGCGAACTTGGCCAGCACCACTGGGTGCCGCTATTCAATGCCGCTGTCGCCAATCAAACCGCGGCCGAGGGCGAGATCATTCCAGGATGGAAAGCCGTCGGTGGCGGCTCGTGGACGGTTGTCGAAGGAATCTTGCAAGGCCGCGCCAGCGTCGAGGCGAATGAACCCAACGGGCTGCTGTACTGCGCGAAACCATTCTCCAATGCCACATTCCGGATCGTCTATCGGTTCAAGCAAGGCGACAGTGGCTTTTTCGTCCGGAGCAAGATTACCGACGCCAACCCTTTTGTGGCTGGGGTGCAGTGCGAGATCGACGGATCGGAGGAGGTCGGCGGACTTTATCAAACCGGTGGCAAGGGATGGTTAGCGAGACCATTGCACTATCTCGATACCCGTTTTCCGCCCGACCGTCGCGATGTCGTGCGAGCTCGCTGGAACCAGGCTCGTCGCGGCGCCCCCCTCGCAGACGTCAAAGCCAAAACACCGACCGAGCCCCAAGCAGATGAACCAACCCCTGCACCGTGGCAAACGATGGTCGTCTCGGTACACGGCAAACGCATCGTCACGCACCTCAACGATTGCCTCGCTGCGGACTTCGTCGTGGACGATCTCGCCGAAACTGGCACAATCGCATTGCAGCTGCATGGCAATCAAAACCTCGAAATCGACTTCCGCAGCATCGAGGTTTTGGAACCGGTCAGCAAATAAAGTGGGATAGATTTTCAGCCTGGGTTACGTCGGAGGTGTTTGGAGTGCCTGTTGCAGATCGGCGAACGCGCGCTCAGTGGTCGCGTTTCGCAGAAATCTCGCGGGAGAATGCGCAAGCGATTCATCGAGCAGACTTGGTCGAAAGTACTTACAGGTCGGTCGGTTCCTGAAGCGTCATCTCCAGCAAAAGTGATTCGATCGCCGTGACGGCATCGAGGTCCTCAAAAATAGCTCCGCCACGTTCCAGGATCGCTGTTGAACAGTCCTCGCGAAAGTCCGATTCCGTTCCCAGACGCCCGGCAATCTCAACGAACTCCTGCTGATTCGTCGCCGTCATCCCGGAGATACCCATCCGCCGGTAAAGTCCCGCCGTGTAATTTTGCACCGCGAGCGTCCCCGGCTGCGATCACGACAGGGATACCATACGAAAAAGCGTCGTAGGCGGTGATGCCGCCAGCGTATACGGGAGAATCCAGCACCACCGTTGCCAGACTCAGCAACTGATCGTAGCGGTCCAGCGGCATCGCTGGCAGAATGTGAACGCGACGAAGAAGCGAATTGCCTAGGCGCCGCAACAGTCGCGCTCGCAGCAGATCGCTGACGTGGGGCCGTTGACCAGACAATAGCACCAACTGACCATCCGGATCCGCTTGGAGTACAGCGCCGAGGTAGGCATCAAAATCGGGATGGTATTTGGCCGGTCGATGCGGACAAAAATAGATAGCCCCGTTGCTGGCGAGACCAAATTCATTACGACTGGCCGGTTTGCGATGTGCCTGGCGGATTTGCCAAGTCGGCAGCGTCGGCAGCAGTAAAAGCCGCTCGCTGTAATGGGCGTGGACGTCGATTCCCACGGCCTCGGTCTCAATCAGTTGGCTGGACAAGTAGTAATCAACGGCTCCGACGCCGCTGGTGCCATGTGTTCCCCACGACGTACACTCGATTGGTGCCAGTCGAGCCATGGGCAGGAACTGATTCCATGCACCGCCTTTCCAGAAGTAAATCACATCACAACTCGCTGTACGCGCGACCTGCACCGCCTGGTCAAAACGTCGCGGTAACGGTACGACCGCTAGATCCGTCCGTTGGAATGACTTTCGTATTCGCTTCACACTCTGCTGGGCACAGAAAAGCACCGTCTCGAAGCGGTCTGCATTGAGCCGCTCGATGATCCCGGCGGTGCCCCTGATGAATCCCGCCTCGTGGCCAGCGGTTACTAGAAAGCCAACCCGCACCCGCCGCCTGCCCGGGAGCCCCGGTCGCTGCGTGGGACGCGACTGCGAAAAAGCAGATTGGAAGAGCGATGAAAACTTCTCCTTGATCGCTCGGCAGCAGCGACCATGGTGCGGCAAATTGAATGGCAGTGTGAACCCGTCAAATGGCAGACTCCGCCAGTCCATTGTCGGTCTCGCTTGCCGAGCTTCATCGAGTTCGTGATCCAACCAACGCCAATACCTATCGATCGCCTGCCGGTTCGCAAAGATGCTGGGGCAATCGGCAAGGTGTTTCCAGGCGACGATACTTCGCATGGGCATCAGGCGTGCCGCTCGTTCGAACGCCTGCTTCGCTGCGGGGACGTGGCCCCAAGCCGATTCCAGCGACCCCAGGGTGTACACATCGTCTTTTTCTGTAGGGTATTGATTTTCTGCGACGTCCGCTACACGTACGTAGAAACGATCTGGATCGAGATCGATAAAGTTTGCTTTGACCGTGGGAGGAGTTCCTGAATATCCGTTTTGCCATTTTGCAACTTTCAATTCACGCGTTCAGTTCATGTTGGCGTCAAGAAACTGGATTCCCGCGATGGTTGTCCGTACCGTGTCGCTTTGTGCAAATCCCCATGGCCCCGTGCCGTCGGGATTGCCTCATTTCGCATTGTTCAGCGGTAATTGGCTGTCTTCGATTTCTTCGTTCGCAATTCGATCACGGATCATTGTCGCGGCCTTGTCAATTGCGTTGCGTATCCTGCCGTCAACCCATTTTTCGCATTCCGGGCGTTGTCCGTCAGCGGCGGTAGCCTGCTCTCGCCAAATCGCGAAAGCTGTCTCCGAAACTATCGGGCGGTAATGATTGGATACGGTTTCACAGCGAGTTACCACGCCGCAGACCGGCGGGAATCGTACCGACTGGGCACTCGATCAATCGCGGAACCTGTCCCCGGTCGGTGACTGGCAGAGGTTCAACAAGAATGCGGTGATTCCAACGAACAAAGGCGACGACCGACGAGCGGGCGTCGTGACGCGACCGATAGGGAGCGGGTCATTGGCGTGAGCGCGAGGAACCGAGGCATAGCGGGTCTGCGTTAGCCCACTGAAATGGCTTTGCTAGGCCACTGCGTCGACGCCGAGGCGGGTTTTTAATTGTTCAAAGCGATCGTGCATTCTTTCGCTGCTGCTGTGAACGTGCTCGGCTTCGGTGACGAACTGGATTTTGCTGTCTGGATAGATGTCTCCAGCAATTAACGTTTCGCGAAACCCAATCAATGGGGTGCCGTAGGCAATGAGAAGTTTATGTTCGTCGAGTTGAATCTCCTGCTGGCGTGCTGGATTGATCACTGCAATCCCGGTACAGCCGTCATCGGTCAACACGTCTTCGAATTCCAGTAGCATCGTTTTCAGCACAGGGACGTCGATGTGATCACGGTAGAGATCCTCGTGGTGCGAGCGGCAGTGATGGCTCGTTTCGAGCACCACATCGACGACACTGCCGAGTTGATCGATCAGGCCGAAGAAGGTGTCCAGGAGAATCGACTTGGTAACTGCAGCCATGATCACCGGCGTGGTCGCGCCGGTGGCCTCATCAACATATTTATCGTACCGAAAGCCTTGGCGAGGCGAGATACGCACATCGTAGGACGGGCGAATGGCGTCGGTGAGTTCAAAACTGCCATAGGTTGTGATGCCCATGTGAACTTGCAGTTCTTCGTCGCTGAGACGTTCGAAGCTGCCTGGATGTGCCGAGGTGGCGGGATGATCGCTCGCGGGGGCGCGGAGAATGCGTTTTAAAAAGCCCATCGTGTTGATATATCGAGAAGCGCGGTCGTGCGAAAACGTTTTCAGTCGCGGTTCACGCCGTCGGTTTGAAACGGTTCACCAGTTCTGCAGGCGAACATCCAAAATTAGGTCATCCAGCGGCGCAGGCGTCCGCTGGCCCTTGGCCGGAACGAAAACAGGCAGAATGATCCCAGCAAAGCGGGGCATTGTCGCTACAATCGGCACAATCGCCTCGTTGCCCCCAGCCCTCAAGCTTGCTGTCATTCGTCATGGTGTCCGACTTATGTCAGAGACAGAGATGATGAGCGACCAGTGCAGGTTCTTCGCGGTTGGCATTGCCCGTCGCTGCCGCTCGACCAGGCATTGCGGCGCCGTTGCCTGGAAACAAAAAAAAACGCCCCAGTAGAAGTTTCCTTCTTCTGGGGCGTTTTTGTGGTCACGTCTGTTTGACGCAGTGTTGCTTCGGCTTTTTAGTGAACGAATTCACTAGCGAGCGTAGCTGGCACTGGCCTGAATGACGCGACGATTACGAGAGATGCTGGCACTTGGATCAACGATCGGTGCTGGTGGCATCGCATCTTGTTGTTCAGCAGCAGGCACGTGGACAGGTGCTGCATAAGGGGCAGCCGCTGGGGCTCCACATCCGCAACCGGTCGAGGTGTAGGCATCGCAACCCGAGTCACAGGCGTCTTTGTGGCTGCAGCAGCTCAGTTTGCCGAACATTTTGCTCAACAAACCGCACTTCTTCTTGCTTCCGCAGCAGCTATCGCAAGCTGGTGCTCCGCAAGTAGGTTCGCAACCACAAGCGACTTCGCAGGGAACGGTATCGCAGCAGCCGTGGCCCTTCTTGTGGAAGAGCTTGCTGAGCAAACCGCCACAGCAACCTTTCTTGCTACCACAGCCTTGGCTGTCGCAGCAGGGTTCGGCACATACTGTTTCGCAACCGCAGCTGGTGTCGCCACAGAGAGTGGATTCGCATCCACACGCTGGTTCGCAGCAGCCGTGGCCGTTGCCGTGATCGAAGATACCGCTCAAGCAGCATTCTTTCTTCGCTTCGCAGCCGCAGGCGGGTTCGCAAACTGTCTCACAACCGCATGCGGATTCGCATCCACATTCGTTCTTGCCGTGGTCGAACAAGCCGGTGAGGCAGCAGTCATGTCCGGATTCACAGCCGCAGGCCGGTTCGCAGCTCGTCAATCCGCAGCCGGTGGATTCGCATCCACAAGCCGGTTCGCAACAGGTGTTATCGTCGCATGGGGCTTCGCAGCACGAGCCCGAGCTGCCGCAGCCTTTCATGCCCAGCATTCGGTCGAGCAGGTCGAAGCCATAACTTTGGCTACAAACAGAACTCGCCAAAACCATCGTCAGTGTTAGGATTGTCCGCTTCATGGAGATCAATCTCCCTCTCTAGAAATTTGCGGGATTGGAAATGCAGTTTTCCAACTAAGGCAGCGAAGCCTCGTGATCAAACGGTCGGGTGACCGGGGGACGCGGTCGTCGGACGAAGTCGCCGACGATCATTTCCCGAAGTCTTTCGGTGAACACACACGAACCAGGTGCGGACACCCGGCCCGCTGACTTCGTTCAGTTCACTTTGACCAAACCGCCCCGAAGACGATTGTCTTCGAGTGAACAACTCAAGGTTTCACTCATCTCGTTTGGGTACTGTCTAGTGCTGACATCCGCTGTCAGCACATCTGGGTCTGTCGCAGAAGACCTTCCAACACGTCGCAGGCTTGTGAAGGCGGAGCGTTGTGAGGTTGCGTCCCTGGGACACAAGGAGATATCGGCGGAGATACCCTCTAAAAATAGCCGAAGACGGTCTTTTTTGACGCTTGTTAAATTTTTACGGCTGTTTCGTTTCTCGCTAAATTGCGGATCACTCCCGTGAGAGCGAACAACCTGTGGTCATAACCCCTATAATCGGTGTAAACTGACGCTCCCGCCGTTTCACGATCCGTGAAACACCTTTGTGCCGCCGATTCCCCATCTCGCGCTTACTATGGTTCAGCCGCAAATAGTCGATTTGACTGCGATTTCACCGGTTGCCTGCCCCTGCGGACTGGCCAGACGGGCGCTCGGTGACTTTGCTGAGTTTCCAGGAACCCTGCATTTGACGGATGTCGGGGCCGATGCCCACCCCCATCAGCACGATCATCACACGGAAGTTTACGTGATTTTGCAGTGTGATCCCCGCGCAGCCATTGAACTCGATGGAGTCCAAACGCCTGTCTCGCCCCTAACAGCCATCGCGATCCCTCCCGGCGTGGTTCATCGAGCGATCGGGAAAATGCGAGTCCTGATCATCTGTCACCCCGAATTCGATCCCGCCGACGAGGTCCTGGTCGCATGAATTGGCGGCGACCCAAACTACCAAAACGAAATTGTGCGACAATTCGGTACTTCCCGATTGTTTTGACTAACAGTTAAACTGTCACAGCGGCACCGCTGTTGAACTCTCCTACCGTCGTTCCTCTCTCCCCGGTTTCTTTGATGTCTTTCAAGACCGCAACGATTTCCCGCTCCGAAGCCCCTGTTCAAGACCGAGGCACTGTTCAAGACCGAGGCACTGTTCAAGACCGAGGCACGGCTCAAGACCGAACCTTGTTGCCCATGTGCTGGGCCGGATTACTAGTGTGCGTGTTCAGCAGCAACCTGTTCAGCGGCGCTGCGCTGGCCGAAACGAAAGCGGACTGGACGTACTGGCGAGGCCCCAATTTCGATGGGACTGCCGAGGCAACCGGATTGGTGGACGACTGGGATCCGGAGGGCGGCGAAGGCAGTAATCTATTGTGGAAACGCGACGACCTCGGTGCCCGCAGCACACCGGTGGTGATGGACGGTCGACTCTATCTGACGACACGATCGGATCGCGACACGCCCGACGAGGGGCAGATGGTCGTTTGCCTCAACGCGGAAACCGGGGAAACGATCTGGGAAAACCGCTTCAGCATTTGGATGTCGGATGTGCCCAACACCCGTGTGGGCTGGAGCAGCGTGGTGGCCGACCCCGAAAGCGGCAACGTGTATGTGCTCGGCGTCAGCGACGAGTTCTTGTGCATCAATGGCAAGACCGGTGAAACGATCTGGAGCAAACCGCTCCACGAGCAATTCGGGATGCTCAGCACATACGGCGGCCGGACGAATTTTCCCGTCATCCACGAAGACCTCGTCATCATCAGTGGCATTATTATCAATTGGGGTGAGGCGGCCAAACCGAATCATCGCCTGATTGCCATGGATAAACTTACCGGCGAGGTCGTGTGGTTCTCGGGCACTCGCGATCTGCCCGATGACACCACCTATTCCGCTCCCACACTGACCACGATCGATGGCCAACGGCAACTGATTCTTGGCATTGGCGATGGTGCGGTGTGGGGTTTCCAACCCCGTACCGGTGAACCACTGTGGCACTACGATCTATCGCGTCGCGGGATCTTCGCCACTCCCCTGGTCCACGACGACCGGGTTTACGCCAGCCATAGCGAAGAAAATGTCACCGGAAGTGCGATGGGAGGTGTCGTGGGACTGGAGATTTCTGGTGTTGGCGACAAGACAAAAGCCAAGGAACTCTGGAAACTCGAAGAGCTCGTCGTCGGTCGGAGTGCCCCGATCATCGTCGATAACCGCCTCTATGTCGTTGACGATCGGTGCAAACTATGGGTGATCGATGCGGGCACCGGCGAAATCGTCGCCGAGCGATTCGCGATCGGTGACCGAAAACAGTGGCCCAGTCTTCTTTTCGCCGACGGAAAGATTTACGTCCTGACCGAAAACGGACGCTGGGCGATCCTCGAAATCACCGAAGACGGTGTCGAGTTCATCAACAAAGGTCGGTTGCGGAACGAAGCCTTTTACGCATCGCCAATCGTTGCAGACGCGAAACTGTATTTCCAAGGCACCTCAGCACTCTACTGCGTCGGCAATAAAACCGCGACCCAAAGGCCCGTCAGTCTCGCCGAACAGCTCGTCGGCGAAACTCCCACCGAGCAAAACCCTGATCCGGCGTCGTTGCTCGTCGTGCCGGCTGAACTGCTACTCCAACCCGGTGAATCGGCGGAAATGTCCGTCCGATTGTTCAACGCCTTGGGTCAATCTCTCGCCACCCCCGACGCTGACGAGGTCACCTATGAAGTCAGCGGTGCTGGCAGCATGGAGGGTTCGACGTTCACCGCCAACAGTGATGCTGCTCACCAAGCCGCGACAATTACTGCCTCCGTCGGCGACGTTAGTGGTTCAACACGAGTCCGGATCGTGCCACCGCTGCCCTGGAAATTCACGTTTGATGACCTGACCGATCCGCCGCTGACGTGGATCGGTGCTCGCTATCGACACCAGATTCGATCCGTCGACGGCTCGAAGGCCCTCGTCAAAGTCAGCACGATTCCCAAGGGTGCTCGCAGTCGCGCTTGGATGGGCTCGAGCGATTTGACCAACTACACGATCGCCGCTGACGTCCGCGCTGAGAAAAACGGTGACCAGATGCCCGACATCGGCCTGACCGCCGATGGCTACGTCCTCGACTTGATGGGCAACAGCCAACAACTGCAGATACGCAGTTGGGCCCCCGAGCTCCGCATGGCACAAACCGTCGACTTCCCCTGGGAACCCGATCGTTGGTACCGGATGAAATTGCGTGCCCAAATCCAAGGCAGGGGCGAAAACGCGGTTGCTGTGCTCCAGGGCAAGGTGTGGGTACGCGGCGAGGATGAGCCGAATGAGTGGACGATTTCCGCCCAAGACAATTCGCCTGTGTTATCTGCCAGTCCCGGCTTGTACGGCAATGCCAAAGTTGCCGAGTTCGCGATCGACAACCTTGAAGTCACTGAGAATTAGCCTCTCGCCTCTCGCTCTCCTCTTCCAACACTACCCCCCCCCTCTCCCCCAGTTCCGATATGGTCCGCACTGAAACTACCGCTTTATTCTTGATGTTCACGTCCGCCGTCTTAGGGGCGATAACCACGGTGCTCATTTCAGGTTGCAGCCCGCCGGTCAGCATGGCGTCGCCACTCAGCTCAGGGGCACCGGTTACGCTCGTTGGCACAGCGGCAGCGGCGCCCGATGTAGATGACTCACAAAAGGTCAAGGCCGATATGGGTTCCGTGGAGGAATACGTTCAGCCTGAAAAGGTGCTCAGCGAGGGTAAAATATGGCCGCAATGGGGCGGGACGCGAGTCCGTAACAACGTCCCCAACGTCCAGAATCTTCCCGATTCCTGGAATGTGGGCAAGTTTGACCGACGAACGGGTGAGTGGGACGGCGACGACGCTGAAAACATCCGCTGGTTTTCCGACCTTGGTAGCCAAACGTACGGCAATCCCGTCGTTGCCGACGGCAAGGTCTTCGTCGGCACCAACAACGGTGCGGGATATCTCAAACGCTACCCATCGAGCATCGATCTGGGCTGCCTGCTCGCATTTGACGAAGCGACCGGCGACTTTTTGTGGCAGCACAGTAGCGAAAAGCTGATCACCGGCCGCGTTCATGACTGGCCGCTGCAAGGACTCTGCTGTGCCCCGTTGGTCGAAGGTGATCGGCTGTGGTTCGTGACCAGCCGCGGCGAAGTGCGTTGCGCTGATACGGAAGGCTTTCACGATGGAGAAGACGACGGCGTTGTGGATCCCGAGCCCGCTCGGATCACCGATATGGTCAACAACGGTGACAGCTCCGACTACGAAGACACACTCAGATTGCTAGGTGACGGCCAACTCAGCGAGCCGCTGCGAAAACTGCTTGCCGATGCCGGCAGCGAGGTTAGCGGCGACGTGAAAGTCAAGTCCATCACAGAGGGCAAAGCGTGGAAGGCGAGCGGAACGTTCGACGGCACCAAGCGAGATATTTCAATCAAGTTGATGGGGCCGAAGCTCTCCGTTTTCAAGACGCTCGGCACTGCGGACAAACGCGACGCCGACGTGATCTGGGTGTTTAACATGATGGAGGAGCTCGGCGTCAGCCAGCACAACATGTGCTCGTGCAGCGTGACGTCGTACGGCGATCTCCTGTTTGTCAATACGAGCAACGGTATCGACGAGTCGCACATCAACCTGCCTGCTCCAGACGCTCCCAGTTTCATTTGCATGGACAAGAACACGGGCAAAGTCCTGTGGACGGATCGGTCACCAGACAGCAATATTCTGCACGGTCAGTGGTCCAGCCCGATGGTCGAAGTACTCGGCGGCGTGCCGCAAGTCCTCTTCTGCGGCGGTGACGGCATTCTTTACAGTTTCCGCGCCGATGCAGGCAAGGACGGTAGCCCAGAACGGCTGTGGCAATTCGATTGCAATCCCAAAACGTCCAAATGGGTGCTCGGCGGCGAGGGAACTCGCAATAATTTGATCGCGACCCCGGTCGCATACGATGGACTCGTCTACGTCGCGGTTGGGCAAGACCCCGAGCACGGTGAAGGCGAAGGGCACCTGTGGTGCATCGATCCCACCAAACGCGGTGACGTTTCGCCGCAACTCGCCGTCAAAATCGAAGGCAGTAAACGGACCCCGATCCCGCACAAACGAATTCAAGCTGTTGAGCCGGAGAAGGGTGAGGCCGCTGTCGACAACCCAAACTCAGCCGCTGTGTGGCATTATTCACTCGCCGATCAAAACGAAGACGGTGAAGTGGACTTCGAAGAAGAGATGCACCGCAGTTGCGGTACCGTGGCGATTAAAGACGACGTGCTTTACATCGCTGACTTTTCCGGACTGGTGCACTGCCTCGACGCCAAAGGCAGCCCCGATGGGAAACCGATCGTGCACTTTACCTACGATATGTTTGCACAAAGCTGGGGAAGCCCGCTCATCGCCGACGGTAAAGTCTTCATCGGTGACGAAGATGGTGACGTCAGTGTGTTCGAGTTTGGTGCCGACAATAAGGAACCAATCGAAGAGATTAATATGGGTAGCAGCGTCTACAGCACTCCTGTGGCGGCAGATGAAACCATTTTCATCAGCACCAAGGACAAACTGTTCGCGATCGGGTTGCCGAAGAAGTAAAGTACACACCGGCATTCGCTATCGTCCGGCTTGAGGTCATTTAGCCGCTATTGCCGTTCAGCTCTCCGAGCTGAACGCCTACGCGCGCTCTATCAGTTCGGAGACCTGAGCGACATCGGCGCAGCCGCCTTAAGCGGAAGCAAGCGATTTTTTCGCGTGCGACTGGGCACGTCACTAAGTATGCTAGGGCCTGATCACTTTCCGATCTCGAACTCGTTCTTGCCGTCTTAAGCTTCGCGATGTCTTCCACTTCTGAGCGTCCCCGCCGTATCACGGGCATTCTGACACCGAATCTAACGCCAGTCGACTCGCTGGGACGAGTCGACGAAGACCGGCTGCGTGGGTATGTCGATTGGTTGATCGAGCATGGTGTCGACGGTCTCTATCCCAATGGGAGCACGGGTGAATTTGTCCGCTTCTCACCCCAGGAGCGTCGCCGGATTGTTCAAATCGTTGTGGACCAGACGGCGGGCCGCGTGCCAGTGCTGGCCGGCGCAGCGGAGGCCAACGTTCACGAAACGATTGCCGCCTGTCACGCCTATGGTGAAATGGGCGTCAGAGCCGTGGCGATTGTGGCGCCGTTCTACTACCAGCTCAGCGGAGACGCGGTCCATGCTTATTTCACGCAAATTGCTCGCAGTGTCCATGTTGACGTGACACTCTACAACATCCCCATGTTTGCTTCGCCCATTGATGTGGAGACGGTGAGGCGATTAGCGCTGGAACAGCCACGCGTGATTGGTATAAAAGACAGTTCGGGCGACCTGCCCAATATGCTACGCATGATGGCGGCGATTCGGCCACAGCGAGATGACTTCTCGTTCTTAACCGGCTGGGATCCGTCGTTGGCACCCATGTTGATCGCGGGCATTGATGGTGGCACGAATGCCACCAGCGGTGTTTTGCCTGAATTGACCAAGGCGATCCGTTGCAGTGTGCAAGCAGGCAACGTTGATCAAGCCATGCGACTGCAGTACGACTTATTGGCCCTCTTTGATTGCCTGATTGGGTTAGGTGAATTTCCGGATGGTTTTCGTGCCGGCGCCCGCAGCCGCGGATGGGAACTTGGCGACGGACGCGTGCCCTACAGCGAGACGCGTCGCCAAGAGCTCGCTGCAGCACAACCTGGTATCCATGCGAGGGTGAATGCGACGCTTGAGAAATTGGGGCAAACATCACAAGCTGGTTCGCCGTATTCGCCGCCCTCTCGCGGCGATTCCCGCATCTCGTCGCAGTCCGTCGACGCCGTGGTCTACCAAGTAATGCAGCGATTAGCTACGACGCAGCGCTCGTAGCCGTCCTCCGTCAAGCGAATCATTGGTAACTTTGAGCTGGAGCGGCGAAGAGGCTCGCTTCTTGACTTGCATTCACAGCGTCGCATTGAAGCGATGTCAGCCCCGGTCCCGGTAGTCAGCCCAGACACGAGCTACGATCCTCTGCAGGAACAGCTTCGTAACCACGCAAGACGTTGGTGTGACGAGCGAGCGGATGTCTGCCGTCTTCTCTCAACCGCTGGCCAAGTGCTCGTCGCTCTGGCTGGGTGAGGCTAGGCGGACTAAATCGACGTTGTCAAGACGCAGGACGGCGGTCTCGAGGTACACCCCGACATGGCCGCGTTGGAAATGCTGGTCGGCGAGTGATAGAACGACCCGCCCATCGACGCTTAGTTCAATGTAGCTACCAAAGGCAATCAGTTTGATCTCGGCCTCTCCCCGTGTTTCGCTGTGCCAGAACCCGGATTGAAGAGACTTGAACTGCATCATCTGGTCACCAGTGGCTTGGGAATTGGTGCCCCAGGCACGTAGCTGGGCGACGCCCTTGTGCAGGTCCAGCGAGAGGTAGTAACCGTCTCGCGTTTTTGGATCGATGCGAAAGACGAGCCCACACTTGCCAAGCCCTTGTAAATCCATCTTCGCCTGCAAGCGAAAATGCTCCAGCACTCCATCGAACACGAACGCTTGAAAGCCGCTCTTACATGCGAGTTCCAGGTACTCCTGATCCACGCGGCATACCTGTTCGCTCGGGCCAACGTCCACAATCAGCGGAGCGGCACAGCGGACGTCGATCGACTCCCGTATGTAGGCACCGATCCCTTCGAACGTGACCGCTCTGAGCAGCCCCTCATCATTCTGTACGAGCCGTTTTGGTGGCGGCATGAGGTTGTCTTGCGTGCGGTCGTCCCGGTGCATGGAATAAAAATTCCACAGCAGCCACCCTTCTTCATCGCGGCAGACCCTACCCGCGTAGTTGCCCTGAGCAAGAAGAACGTTGTCATGGTAACTCTGCCAATGTTCACGCAGCGCATCGGCGTGCCAGTAGCGAATTTTCGCGTCCTCACGAATGCTACCAATGAGGTAATGATCGTCGCCCAGACGGATCAGGTTGGGCACCTCGATATCGTCGTAGAGCCGCGGATGGTGCAATGGTTTTTGAGCCACAAAGTGCTGCGGTGACACCTCTTTCATGAGCGCCACACATCCCCGGCGAACGACCGGGCCATGATTGACTCGGGCTGCCGCGAGCAGCCATCCGTCCGTGCCATCGTGAAAGTAAAACGGATCGCGGAAACTGATCCAGTGCCGTTCCTCACTGAGCGAGGCTTCGTAAAACTTGGGGTCGGGCTCCAGCGGAAAACAACTGTCCCGATCGAACGGTGCGTCGGCGCGGGGGATGGGCTTTTGACGGCTCAATTTCAGGGCTTTTTTAACTAAATCCGGATCGTGCGGCCCGCGATGATCTTCCCAGTGAACAGGCGATTTCTTCCAATGAAACAGGTCGTTACTGAGTGCCAGACCAATCCGTTGGTAGTCGCCTTGATCCCGGCGGGACAATCCTGTGTAGAACATCCTCCAGCGGCCCTCCTGGTGGGGGTCGGGAGAAACGTGCATTGTCCACAGCATCAGGTCGTCCCAACTTCCGGGTTCACCGATGAAGAGCGCATTATTGACCCGCCGCCAATTTAACGCGTCCGTGCTGACGGCATGTGCGATAAAATCATGATTGGGAAGCACGAGGTGAAACAAGTGATACAGCCCATCGTGATAGAGCACATCCACATCACCGATGGTTTTCCGACTGCCGGTGATTTCGGAAAACATAAGTCATCCATTTAAATGAGAGTGAAAAGGTCGACGACGCCCGGTAACGCTGAGTGCGGACGCTGCCAGCAGGCGTCGCCAAGAAACGCCTGACTCGACTGGACTTCGTTGCCACGAGAACGCTAGAGTGGTCGAGTTGCCATAATACACTGAAATTTTGATTGTTCACTCAGGAAGGACGCACCGCGTGTTTGTTGCCGCTTCGACTTTATGTTGGCCCGATATGGAATTGCAGGCTGCGATCGAGCTGCTCCAGGACCTCGATTTCACCGCCGTTGAAATCGCCATCCAAGAATCGATTGGACCCGCCAAACCGAACGACTTGCTCCAAGACGAAGCTCGGGCCGTTCAAATCCTTCGCTCCAGTCACCGTATGGACATCAGCGGCTATCGGCTGGAACTCTCCACGACTGGCGAGGAGCATTACGAGCAGTTTCACACGATGTGCCGGATCGCCAAAGCGACCAAAGTGGTCAATATTTCCGTTCCATCGGCCGAACGCGGCACCCCCTTTAACGAAGAAGTCGAACATTTGAAGCGGCTCGTGAAAATCGCTGAGGGCGAAGGCGTCCGCTTGAGTGTGCGGTGCATGCTCGGCTGCCTCAGCGAGGATCCCGATACGCTTCTAGTGCTTTGCAATAACATCGATGGGCTGGGCGTGGCGATCGATCCGAGCGTCGCGCTCGTCGCGTCGGTAGCAAATCCAGCAGTGGCCAAGGCGATGGCGGCGGGCAAAGGATTCGATCAATTGCTGAAATTTGTCACCAATGTCCAACTCCGTGACTCTACGAAGGACAAGTTTCAAGTCAGCGTGGGCCAAGGCGAAATCGATTATGGAAAAATTGTCACTCAGCTCGAACGCGAAAAATATAACCGGGCGCTGACGGTGGATATGGTCCCGATGGAGGAGCATGACCACCGTGTCGAACTGCGGAAACTGCGACGTTTGTTGGAATCCTTGATATAGGCACAAATGGTGAATCTACAGAGGGCTTACGACGGGGGGAGCCGGCGGCCGATCATCATAACCGGACCGCTGCGTCGGTCCAACCTGGACGACGCCAGCGATCGCGTCACCGAAATGGCTGCGCGGTTATCCAATCGGCTCGGTCAGTTACATAGCGGTTGCCGGCAAGAGAGCCTGCAGTGGAACATGACACCGCAGCTCTCCTATGGGCGACATCGTGGTCCCGCCCGGTTGAACTCGCGACGTGCCGCCGTTGCCGTCGGACTGTATTACGACCCCGAAGGGGGCTGGATTCTGCCGCTAACTCGCCGCCCCCACGCCCTCCGCCACCACGGCGGCCAAATCTGCTTTCCAGGCGGACGGATTGAAGCGGGCGAAACGCCCGTCGATGCTGCCCTCCGCGAATTTGAAGAAGAATTAGGCATCCCAGCCGATGTGGTCAAGATTTGCGGTGAACTACCCATTCAGTACGTATACGCCAGCGACAACGAGGTGACGCCGGTCGTCTGTGTGCTCCACAAACCGGTGCGTCCGTGGCAGCCCGATCCTGGCGAAGTCGAAGAAGTCATCGATTTGCCGCTCGACGTTCCTTGCCAGCAATCCCTTGTCACGTCGATTTGGCATCAACGGTGCATTCAGTCCGCATCCGATCCCGCCCGCCGCATTGCCCAATTTCGCTTCCGATCGCCCGCATTCGAGCATCAATCGCTGCAAATTTGGGGAGCGACCGCGGTAATCCTGGATCAGTTGGCCCAGTGTTTGCTCCCCGTCCGATTCCGCTCCTCCGAGCGAATGGACCTGCCAACCTGGCCGATGCGCGGTACTGGCGCGACTGGGGCCACTGGTTTGCGAACCATCTCACGGTAAATAGTGTCCATCTCAATCAACACACTTTTTGATCCTTCTAGCAGGAATCCATTATGGCCTCCGATGCGGTAAAAGAATTCACCGACGACAATTTTGACGCCGAAGTCCTCAAAAGCGACGCCGCAGTGCTGGTCGACTTTTGGGCTCCGTGGTGCGGCCCCTGCCGTCAAATCGCTCCTATGATCGAAGAACTCGCGGCGGAAAACCCAGGCGTTTCGATCGGCAAAGTCAACATTGACGAGAACCCGGGAGTTGCTCAAAAGTTCGGGATCAACAGTATCCCGACGCTACTGCTGTTCAAAAATGGCGAGATCTCCGAAAGCTTTGTCGGCGTCCGCCCTAAAGCTGCTTTGCAACAAGCGATCTCGGCAGTCTGAATTCGATATTTTACACCCGAGCGCTCAAGTTCGCTCAGGTAACTGTCGAAAGAACGGGTAGCAACGAAATTGACGCTCTCAAGGAAAAACAGGACTACCTGGCCTTCCTAATGGGATCAATTTCTGCGAAGTTTATCGATGTCGCAGGCGTTCCTTGCGTGAGCGCTTTTCGTCGCGGGAAACCGTGGTGAGCTGGGGCGCTGATCGACAAGGCGACGTGGCCAAGTGGCTAAGGCGAAGGATTGCAAATCCTTTATTCGTCGGTTCGAATCCGACCGTCGCCTCTATTTTTTTGCTGTTGCCTCGGATTGACCGATGCCTCCGAGCAACACAAAATGACGCTTCGCTGACCACGCCGCATCCGAAAGCCGTGTCCAGCAAACCAGTGTTGTCCAATCGACCACACAGCCGCCCTTGTAGCTCAGTTGGTAGAGCAACGGACTCTTAATCCGTGGGTCCTAGGTTCGAGCCCTAGCGGGGGCATAGTCTTACTAATCCCCAGTGTTTTACGCCCATCAGCGGCCTGATTCACTGGGTTTTTTTGTGCCTGAATCGCTCGATTGGCCCGTGGGATGGATTCCTAACAATTCGGTCATTTCGGCCGACTAGATCCTTCAATGATCGCCTCGCCATTCGTGTCGACGCCTTTTAAGCGTCCCGGTGGAATCAGATTGGATTCGTAGAGCGTCGGTCGATGCTGGAAGTCAGGGTCACGACGCTTCTTTGCAATAATGGCGGCGAGGTTACGTTGCCATGTTGCCACCCCGGATGCCAGCACGCGAATTGCCGATAGTATCCGGGGTTCGATTCTCTGAGTCAAGAAAAAAGTGACTGGAGCCAATGCAGCGACTATCGAGGTAGTCGACGGTCACACAAACACCGTCAGACATCAACGCAAGAACGAAGCGAGCCGCGTCGATCGCTGCTCTGAGAACGTCAGTTGTGTCCGGGTAACTTTCCAACTCTAAACGCCTGATACCGATTCCGCTGCACGGCATGGCTATTCGCAGTCTTTTCATCACGTCATCCAATTCGCGATCGGAAGCGGTAGCGATTCGTTGCAGTTTGGACATCTCATTCCAGGTTCGACAGTGTCCGTTAAAGCACCACGCTTCGAGCAGCAATCGCACGCAATCGAATCTTTATCACGAGTTGATACGCTACGGCGGTTGGACCAGTCATCGTCGGGAATCATGATCATCGTGTCAGCCAATCGTGGGACATCAATCAGTATCGATGGCACGGACTCGAGGGCAAATTCAAGCGGACGGTCAGGATGCGGAATTTCGAGTCGATGTTGTCGGCCAGTGCAAGTGCAGACAAGCAGCGTCGACCCGATAAAGCCAGTGTCAAACGAATGGTAGTGATACGTACCCACGGAGAAGCCGAGTTTGCAGGTCGTGCATTCGAAGTCGGATGGCATTGGAGCAAAGCTACCTTTCAGTTGATTAACGACCTGCGATATGTCCATGTGCCAGGCGTAGCTGTTGAACATTTCAGTCGGGCAGTTCGCGAGTCGAAATTTGTCGCCACACAGCACTCACAATGACTCAATAACCAGAACCCTGAATCGATTGCTTGAATCTAGCAGATTCGCCCCCGAGCAACCGCGGTCACTGTAATAAGGGCGAGTCGCTGGTTTCGGTCAAACACGGCGTCGCGACGAGCTCCAACAGCCTCGACGATCGCGGACGGGCTTTTGCAATGCGTTTTCGTGCATGTATCAGTCCATCGTCAATAAAAACTCGCCAATTCACGGATGACTCGGCCTGCGTTCCAAAACTCTTCCGAATTGGTCGCGGGAGTCCTACGGACAGCTTTCAAGCCGAGAGTGGACGACCGTGTCGCAGAGAACCCAGAGATCCTGGGATCTGAGCCCAAGAGATATTTTTTCTCTCATAAGAGGATCCTGACACAGCCGATACGGCACCAGGTTCAGCGACTCTCCGTCTGCGACCGCGGCCGCGTGTTTCCTTTGCTCAGCGACAAACTGCCGAACTTATCACGCACCGCATCGCTAACCGCATCCAGTTTCCGTTGCTTCGCGTGTTCTTGGCTTTCTGGGTCCGCGTCAAACAACGTCTTCTGGACCAACTGATCGCCGCTGAAATTGCTGACTCCGACACCAATCAATCGCACGCTCAGCTGATTGCCTGAAAGGGCTGCATCATGCAGCTCCTTGGCGACCTGCCAGACTTCGGCCGTCACGTCGGTCGGACTTGAGAGCGTCCGAGATCGAGTAATCGTCCGAAAGTCGGCGAAACGGATCTTCAAATGGACCGTTCTCGCTTGCTCGTTCTTCCGCCGCAATCGTCGCATGATCTGTTCAGTCAGATCCAGCAACCACGCCCGCGACAGATCTCGGTCTGCGATGTCTGTTGCAAACGTCGTTTCGTGGGAGATCGATTTCGCTTCACGATCCGGCACAACCGTACGATCATCGATCCCGCGAGCCAGCTTCCAAAAGTGCTCGCCCTGACTACCGAAGTCTTGCTTGAGTGTTTCAACCGAGCGTTGGCGAAGTTGCTCGATCGTGTGAATGCCAAGTCGATCGAACAAGCCACCGGTGACCTTCCCGACGCCCCAGATCCGTCCCACCGGCAATGGATCCAGGAAAGATTGGATTTGATCGGGCGGCACGATGACGAGACCGTCAGGCTTTCTCACGTCACTGGCGATCTTCGCTAGGAATTTGTTCGGGGCAACACCGACAGATGCGACGAGCGACGTTTCCTCCATGATCTCGTCTTTAATCAGGCGAGCGATTTTTGCGGCGGTGCCAAACAGTGACTCACATCCGGTAACGTCGAGAAAGGCTTCATCAAGCGATAGCGGCTCAACGAGCGGTGTGTAGCGAAAGAAGATGTCCCGGATCTGGCGCGAGACTTCGGCGTAATAGCTCATCCGAACGGGCAAGACGACGACATCCGGACAGAGTCGCAACGCTGTCGCCATTGGCATGGCACTATGTACGCCAAATTTACGCGCCTCGTAATTTGCTGCTGCGACAACGCCACGCCCCTCGGGAGTTCCCCCGACAACGACCGGACGCCCGACCAATTCCGGTCGCTCGCGTTCTTCGACGGAGGCGTAGAACGCATCCATGTCAACGTGCAGGATCATTGCGGGGCTGTCTTAGGATTCGGCGTACCCTGACGCGGGAACGCTCGGCGACGCCGCCCAAGATACACGACATCAATCGCGAGTGGGACCGAGGCCCTCCAGATCTCGGCACCGCCATCGTGACCAGTGGGCACGGGGTTAATAGCAAGCTAGAAACGGGGTTGACGCAAGAGAGGGTAGGGCCGTAAACGGCTGAAAAGGAGAAGGGATGATGCGAAAATTGATCTTTGTACTAATCATTTCAATGTCCGGCAGGACAGCGTGACGATCGGATACACCGGGGCGATTCAGGGGTCGAATGCGGAAGCGGGATGAATGAATGCCCCGGGAGCCCCACGCAAGATATCCAGGTTGTCTTGCGGGGCCGCCTGAGCATAAAACGAAGGGCAGAGAAAGGGGCAGAGTTAAGCGGTAAAACCGCACTCAAACTTTGCCCTGGTGTTCGTTTCCATTTCGAGGAAATCGCGGAAAACCCCGAAACAACCTAGTGGAGCTGAAGAGATTTGAACTCTCGACCTCTGCATTGCGAACGGAGACGCGACCGAGCGCCGTTTGCAACGAATCGCCGCACGAACGCGAAACGGGCGAACTTCGTGCCACCGCTGGTGCCACCGAAACGTGGCAATGGTTGGCGGAATTGGCAGACGATCCGGGATTCATTGAAGCCGCCGCCGTGTGGCAATCCATGACCGACGAGCAACGCGCCGTTGCTCTGCGGTTGTGGGAAAGCCTGCTCGGTGACCTCGTGCGGGGCGATGACCGGGAGGTGTCACGATGAGCGATCGACAGCGAACCGACCGCAAGCCGCGACGCTGGAAGCGGTCAACCAATGCGACCGGACAACGGCCCCAGATGATCTACTCTGGACTTGTGGAGCGGAAGACGGGGCGGCTAGTCGAATTGATCTCGCGACCGCTGGAAGACTGCCCGCTGCACCGCCGGGTGCTGATTCACGTTCTGCGAGAATCGAAAAGCCCGGTAAAGGGTTTGAGGGGGAGCGGCTGGCGTGTCCAACTGATCCGATCCGATTTGAGAATCTATCGCCCCGATGACGATGACGAAAAAGGGGGAAAGTGTGTCTTCTAAGCTGCCCGTTCCCTGCCCGGGCAGGATTCGGAAATGCTTTTGGAAGGACCCTAACGCCGATGCGGGGGCGGGGCTGGCCTGCCCGTGGCGTCGATGCGATACTGGCCCCGCCGGATTGATCCCCGGCATCGAACGGTTGCGGATTGATCCCCGCGACTTTCAACGGTAGGCGGGTAGCTCCCGCCGCACGGCTGCCCGGCTGCTGCGTGTTCCTTCGCTCAGCCGTGGCAACCGGCCCAATACAAGGAAACGGGTATGGAGTCTGATTCTCAAGCGTCGCTGGATAGTGAACTGCTTGACGCTTGCCGAACTTGGGTTGCGAAAAATGTTCTCGACCTACTCGCCATTGTGGAAAGCGAGCAACGGGCAATGTCGATCAGTGAACGCGAGGTTATCCGTGGCGACTTAGGCACTTTCGCGCAACGGATAGCCGATGCAATGAACGGCAGCCCGAAATTGTGGGATGAGTTTGCAGGTGGAGTTGACGTTCTCACCGATACAACCTGCGCCCTTCAACGTGAGCGAGAGGACACGCTACAGAGGGCTGCCGATCTGTTTGCAGATTTTGCGACCGTGGCAGAAACGCTTGGCGAATTCCCACATCTAGGAGAACTTACTTTCGTTGTCGATGATGCCCGCTGCTTTGCTTCACTGGCTGATGCGGAGTGGTGCAATTCCGTTCGCATACTTGCGAAGCAATTCGGCTATTTCATCCGAGACGAGCGGGAACCCGCTGCAAGCCAATCACATAAGACTCTACGCACGCTCTACCATCGCCTTCAGAAACAAGGAATCTTGACCGATGCGCCAGACGTCGAAACCTTGACGCTGGAAGAGATTCGCGAAAGCATTTACGACTTGAGTCAAAACGACTGCGAAGCGGATGAAGTATCCGAGGAACTCATTACAAGTCGAAGACTTGCGGAAGAACTTGGAATGGACGAACCCGCCACGCTAACAACGTGGATAAACAAAGGCCACTTGTCGTTCGAGGTGGCGGGTGGGCGCGGGAAGCCTTATCGCCTTCTGCGATCGAAAGCATTGGCCGAAATTCGCCAAGGTATCAACGAAGGGCGCATTCAACGATCCCATTTTACTGACGTGATGCTTCGTGAAGTCATCCGATTTGGTGTTTGAAAGCAGATCGAAATCGAATTGCAATCGGATTTGCAGATTGTAGTCAGATCATTCAGGTTGAACCGTTGAAGGCCTGGCAAACTCCCCTATCGTTCGGGAAAACACCCCAACGACATCGGGAACACAATGCAATCAACAATCAATGTTGACCGCTCTGCGGTCTATCGGTTGTCGGACGCCGCGACGCTCTGCGGGCTAACGACAAACGCGGTTCAATCCGCAATCAAGGCGGGCGAGCTGCCCGCGACAAAGCGAAGCCGCCGCACGTTCATTGAAGGCGAAGCCCTTTGGCGATGGATCACTGGACGCCCCCAGCAAACCGACGGGGGAACCGATCATGGGAACGTCTGAGCAACTATCGCTAGGGTTCGATGATAGCGAGCAACCGCCGCCCGTCACTGCGAGGCAAGCGACGCCAGATAGAAAAGAACCCGTTATTGCGCCGGAGAGGCCCGCGATTCCAAGTCTAATCACATCGGGGGTTATTGCCGCGATGCTTGGAGACGAACGCCACCGAGTGAAGCGTGTTCTAGCGACTCGTGAGGATTTGCGGCCCGTGGCAATGGCAGGGCGAACGCGACTCTACCGGCCCGAAGTGGTCGCACGTGTGAGGCATGAACTAAACGCGATTGACGCGCGGTTGTCCGCACGTCGTGAGCGAAAGGAGGCACAACGATGAAGCCTCAAAACGAAAGGGGCGGGGCTGTCGAAAACGACCTCCCCACCCCCAACGAGTTTTGCCGAACTCACGATACGCCAAACGCACCGACGGGGCAAACCGAAAGCATCGGGAGCGATCGGCAGCGTGAAGGGTATCGGCTGGCAATTACGCGGCACTGGCGCAGCAACGGGCACCGATGCTGGACGGCTGGACAATTGGAACGAGCGGTCGACGCGGCGATTCTGAACGGACGCAAACGCACGGCACAGCGGCCCGCCGCCAAGCCATCGACCGACGGCACCGAACCGCCGCAAGCGATGCTTTTCGGCGATACGGACGTGGCACGGCGAACTCGTGCGAAAGCCTGCCGGGATGCTCAACGAGCTGCGACGCCGCGACAGAGGCAGATTCTCGACTTCGTTTCGTCGTGCGGTCCAAGGGGAGCGATACGCGAGGAGATTGCCGACGGCGCGAGTATCCCGATTCAATCGGTCTGCCCCGCCGTTGCCGCGCTGATTGACGCGGGCAGGCTGATCGAGGACGGACGCGAGCGAGCGACGCGAAGCGGCAAAGCGGCTGCCGTGGTGGTGGTGAAGGCGGGGGTGGTGTCATGAGGCAAGATCGACAACAGGACTTGTTAAACGATTATCCCATCGGAGAGCGTTTGACGATGCTGCGAAACGCACGTCTTGATACGTTCACAAACTCCAGAGGTAAGACCGTCAGTCAAGCAATTCAAAAGTCTGTCTTGCGCCAGATTCAAGACCATGACGGTAACGGGGGCGGTTGCTTTGCATCACAGAAAACGCTTGCCGACGAAGTGGGGTGCCACGAAAGAACGATTGGCCTAGCGATCGAAGCCTTAACCGCCCGCAGTCTAATCACGACCGAACGTGATAAACGCACTGGCACCAATCGCCACCGCATTGTGTGGGGTGAACTGGCGTTGCTGGTCAAGCGACCTGGCATGAGACCGGATGCGACCCGGCATGAGACCACATCGCGACCTGGCATGAGACCGGATGCGACCCGGCATGAGGCCACATCGCGAGACGGCATGAGACCGGATGCGACCGGGCATGAGACCGGACAAAACGAAACACAAACGAAACTGTTAAACGCCACCACAACCGCAACGGAGGAAAACGGGTGGTTGTTGTTGCGGGGGCGACTTCATGACCTTGGGATGAAAGCCGCTACGCAAGCGACCGAAGGGGCACAAAAACGCGGGTGGTCGCTGGAATACGTCTACGAACTCATACGACTTGCGACCATTCGACAACATCCCCGCGAAGATCCTTTTGGAGTGGGTCACCTTTGCAACTGGATGACCGGCAAGACATTTCCACCAATTGACGAAGCCGACGCGATGCGCAAGAGAACGGACCGCGCCGAAGCGATCCGTGAACGTATTGCGAATGAACCGCGCCTGGCAACCGCTAACGACGACGTGAAAGCCGGTTGGATTGGGCGGAAACTTGCCGAGAGCGATTTGGACGACTGCGCAACCGATGATGAACGCCGCGCGGCTGCATGGTTGGACCAATGCGACCAACGCAAACGCGAGCGGACCGAAGCGGAGGTGTCACCATGAACCACCACGAAAGCACGCGCGGGGTGCAACCGCGATACATGACCGCTAAGCAGGTTGGGCAGTGGTTCGCACTTTCCGAGCGGACCGTGTACCGATGGGCTGACTTGGGCAAGATGCCGCCGCCGGTCAAGATCGGGGGTAGTGTCCGCTTCAAAATCGAGACGCTGAGGGAGTGGGAAGCCGACGGATTCCCCCACCAACGCACAGGGAGACGGCAACCGGCCCCCACAACGTGAACCGCCGCTGGCACTTCACGCTCGACTTGTGAGGCGTCGACGCGGTACTCTGACGATTCACCACGGCTAGGGGTTGCTCCCGAAACCCGGCCCCCCATGACCGGCCCGCCGTGTGTTTTCTTTCACATGGGTCAACCGATGGGAGTTGTTTGCAATGGCAATGCTACGCCGAAGAACGGTAGCGCGTCCGATGCCCGATGGCGCGGAGTTGTTCCACAAGACCGTCAAGGGTGAATCGGTCGAGTATGCCCGCTGGCGCGTCAAGCGTGATGGTAAGAGCGAGACCCGGACCGCACGCACGAAGCCCGCCAGAGACGGCACGCTGCGGGTTCTCGTGAAAACGCCGAACTGGTTCGGACGCTACCGCAACGCTGACGGGCACATGGTCGAGGAGTCGACCGGATGCACGAAAGAGGAAAACGCCCGCGAAGTGCTGCGGGGTTGGGTGAAGCGATCCGAGGACGTCCGAAGCGGTCGACTGAGCGAGACCGACGCTGCGATAACCGACTTTCAAAACGTCAAGCTTGTCGAGCACATCGCCGAATACATCGACGACCTACGCGAGCGAGGTATCAACGCCCAACGGATCAAGACAAGCGAAACCTATTTGACGGCTGACGCTGCGGGTTGTCGGTTTCGATGGCTGCGGGACTTGGACGCGGGCAAGCTGCGAAAGTGGTTGCGTCAAGATTCGGAAATGTCCGCCGCGACCTACAACTGGCACGCTTCGCTCTGGACGGCTTTCGGGTGGTGGTTGTATGGCAAGCGACTTGACGGCAAACAATCGTCGCTGACGGGCGAGCGCCGGATAGCGTCGAACCCGTTTGACGGGTTCGGATTGAAGGACGTCAAGCAGGACCGCCGCCGCGAAGCGCGAGCGATCACGCAAGAGGAGCTAGGCCGGTTGTTTGACGTGGCCCGCCGTCGTCCCTTGGATGAAGCCCGGACGATCCGGACGGGATCACGACAGGGCGAGCGAGGTGCCAACGTGCGGCAGCGACGCTGGGTCGATCTGCTGCGTTTGGGGCACGAACGCGCCTTGATCTACAAAACGGCGCTGCTGACGGGACTGCGGGCGCGAGAGCTGCGCACGCTGCGGGTGCGCGACTTGTCTTTCGGAGACGTCCCGTTTATCCGGCTGCAAGGTGCCAATGAGAAGAACCGCAAGGGCAGTAGCGTCCCGATCAAGAGCGATTTGGCGTGTGACCTTGCCGCCTGGATTGTCGGCAAGAGCGTTGACGACCTGGTGTTCGTGGTGCCGACGGGGTTGCTACGGATCATGAACCGGGACCTGGTTGCCGCCGGTATCGACAAGATTGACGACCTAGGCCGCCGGGTTCACATCCACGCGCTACGGCACTCGACCGGCACGCACTTATCGAGTGCTGGCGTTGCGCCCCGCACGGCCCAAGCAGTCATGCGACACAGCGACCTAGCGCTAACGATGAACACGTACACCGACGAAGGGCTGCTAGACAAAGCTGGAGCCGTCGAACTGCTGCCGACAATCACACTCGCCCCACCGGTCGACGATTCGGCCCGTGGTGCCGATCGGTCGAGCGCTGGCAATCGGACCCGCGCCGCTGATCGGCCGCGCGATGACAGCCCGGCCCGTGGTGCCGACTTCGTGCCACCGCTGGTGCCACCGACACGTGGCAAAACATGTCAGGAGGTGGCGGAATTGGCAAAACAGGTGAACATCCAAGCAGGTGGCACGAATGGTGGCACGAGCCCGGAAAACACGCGTTTTTCTTCAGAAAACCTAGTGGAGCTGAAGAGATTTGAACTCTCGACCTCTGCATTGCGAACGCAGCGCTCTCCCAACTGAGCTACAACCCCATCTCGGTAGCGGTTGATTTTAACGACGGGCTGGCCGCCCGTCCAGCGGTTTGCGAAATCCACTGTGGAAATGGTGTCCGAAGGTCCGAAAGTGTTTAGATGGCGTCACTGCCTCGTTCGCCGGTACGGATGCGGATGCAGTCGTCCATGGGTAGGACGAAGATTTTGCCGTCGCCCAGTTCGCCTTGTTCGCTGCTACGGCCGCCGGCGAGGATTGCGTCGATCGTGGGCTGGACGAATTCCTCATTAACACCGATCTGCAGCTGGACCTTCCGGAGCAAGTTGACGCCGTAATCGCGACCACGCATGCCTCCGGTTTGCCCTCGTTGGCGTCCAAATCCCTGGCAATCGACCACCGTCAGCCGGTGGACTTCGACTTGGCTGAGGGCCTCTTTGACGGAGTCGAGCCGAGAGGGTTGGATAATGGCAATGATGAGTTTCATTGTTGTGCAGAACACCTGGGGCGGTCGTCTGGGCGTCGGAAAGAATCCATCAGCATAGCGGAGCATCGACGGCTCGCGTAGACGCCAATGAATTTGACATGGTCGAGGCCGATGTAGTCAGTCCGGCAGTGAGGCTCGCAATTTGACCGCTCGTTTACGACGAATCTGCTGGATTTCCGCGATGGATAAATCTTGGGTGTATCGCGCGACCATTCCCACCAACTGCGTATGGTCGATCGGTTTGGATAGGTAGTCATCGCAACCACCGGCGAGACATTTTTCACGATCGCCTTTCATCGCATCGGCGGTGAGGGCAATGATGGGGCCGTGAATGCCGGCGGAACGGAGCCGCGCGGTGGCTTGCAGTCCATCGACATTGGGCATCTGCATGTCCATCACGATCAGGTCGAACGGGTTGCCGGCATCACGAGCTGTGATCGCGCTTTCGACGCCTTCCTCGCCGTCTTCCGCCGTGCACACGATGGCACCGGCTTTTTCAAGAAAATGCTGGCTGATGTGGCGGACGTCGCGCCGGTCGTCAACGACCAGCACGCGGCAGGCTAGGATTCGCTCCATGTCGGTGGTTTGGTCGTGCTCCCGCGCGAGGGAAACCGAGTCTGGCTCGAGGAGTTGAGTATCCGACGTCGTCGCGACGGGAAGGTTGACGGTAAATGTCGCACCTTCGCCAAGCCGACTCTGCATGGACACCTTGCCGTTGAGCATATTCATAAGCCGTTGGCTGATGGCCAAACCCAATCCGCTGCCGCCGTACGACCGCGTCACCGATGAATCGCCTTGGGCAAACGGCTGGAACAGCCGCTCTTGCTGTTCGGAGCTGATCCCGATCCCGGTGTCACAAACGGCAAACGAGAGCATCTTGGCGTCGGCATCAAATGCAACGGACAGAGTAACGACGCCCTCGTCGGTAAATTTAATCGCGTTGCCAATGAGATTGATGAGTACCTGGCGCAGGCGAGTTGCGTCGGTAAAAATGGTCTCGGGAACACGACTGCTGAATTCAGCATGAAAGGAAATCTTCTTTTGATCAGCTCGGACATGCATCAAAGACTGCACATCGGCAATGAGTTGCGGAAGGGACACCTCGTGTAAATCAATGTCCAGCTTGCCAGCTTCGATACGTGACAAATCCAAAATGTCGTTAATTAATTCCAGCAAATGCTGGCCGTTCCGTTTCATCACGAGCACACAGTTTCGGTTGTCGGGATCATGGAGATGCTCCAACAAGACGTCGGCGTAGCCTAAGATTGCGGCCATCGGAGTGCGGATTTCATGGCTCATATTTGCGAGAAATTCGCTCTTGGATTGGCTAGCGGCCAGCGCCGCACGCTCGCTCTCGAGGATCCGCTGGTCTTGGTTTTTCCGCTGCGTGATGTCCGCCACGGTACCATCGAAGCTGGACAGAACTCGCTCGGCACCGATCCCGGTGAAATGGGGCGCCCCCTTGGCCAATACCCATCGGATGGTCCCGTCGCGGTGGACGATACGGTATTCGACCGCATATGGCTGTGGATTGAGTGGACGCGTGGCCGCGGCGATGGCTGCTTCGACGCGGCTGCGGTCCTCCGGATGAAGTGCGTCGATTGCCCTTTGGTAGGTCACCTCGCCATCATCAAACCCAAAAATTTTTTGGAACTGGGCGTCACCGATCAGATTCCGTTCGGAAGGAATGATATTCCAGGATCCCATTTCGGCGGCGTCCAGAGCAAGCTGCAATCGTTCACGCGTCTTGGCGAGCATCACAGCGGCTTGCTCGGCTTTCCGGCGATTGTGTTGCAGGAGATAGAGAACGCCACCGACGAGAACCAACCCAATCAAAGCTGACAGGACCGCTGTGGCTCGCCCACTTTGATAGGAGTGATTAGCGAGTTGTTCACGTTCGGCCAGAAGATCCGTCTCCCTTTTTCGCATCGCGTTGGCTTTGTCGGCGATTCGGCTCATCGTTTTCTTACCAAAATCACTCGCCACAGCCAGTCGAGCGACTTCGGAATCACTTTCGCCTTGGACGTCCAGCAAAAGTTGGAGTTCGTCAATGCGTAATTCCACGAGTTGTTGCAATTCCCCCACCGCGCACTGCTGGTGAGGGTTGTCAACTGTTAACTTCTCAAACGATTCGAGCGACCGATGCACCTTGGCGAGGTGTCTGCGTAAAAGAGCAATATAGTCTTCATTGTCGGTAATCACGTAGCCGCGCTGTGCACTCTCGGCATACATCACGGAGGATTCGATTTCGCGGAGTGCCGAGAGGACTTGGTTGGTGTGCCGCACGAGCAGGCGGTTTTCCTGAAGTTCTTGGACATTCTTCAGCGCGATCACGCCACTGATCAGGAGCGCCGAGATGACGGCGGCAATCGCCAACGGCTCGACGAGTTTGTGCCGAAAGTCGCTCCGAGAAAGCTGGGGCGAACGATCGACGGATTCGGGGACGTTCACGGCTGCTCAGTAAAAACGCGGCGGATTGTTGTCCTTCGCAGGCATTGACGCGGAATCTGCGCACTGATTGAAGGCCATCTCGTGCTGGCGGTCAATGGCCCACGTCTTGATGTCACGGTGCCTCCTGGTGGTTGGTAGAGCGGCTCCAATCCCACTACAATGTAATTCTCGTCTGCCCGCATTCTCCACATCTCACTTGCCCTGCACTTTACTTCTCTCGCCTGCCCCCTCGCCTCCCGCCTCCCTCCTTGGTTGCCCCTGTGGCACGGAATCACCATGCAAGCCCCGCTTCGTCGAAATCTCTCCATTACCAATTGTTTTTCCCGGTCAATTTTCGTTGGTGTCGTATTGGGGATCGCCTCGCTTGCGTTCTCGAAGTCTGCGATGGGTGCGAGCGAGGAAGAGATCGTGGGAAAATCGACGGCGGAAATGATGGAAGATGTTGCGGTCGAGCCGATGAAACGGTTGCCCGTAGACGAGCAAGGACGGGTAGTTAGTTTTGAACGCGACGTGATCCCGATCCTCCGCAGTCGCTGCATGGAGTGCCATGGTCCTGACGAGGCGAAAAATGATTTCCGTGTGGATGATCCAGATGTGGTGTCCGACTACGTCACCGCCGAGGATGCCTCGTCGAGCAGTCTGTTTACGGACTATTTGACCACCGACGACGAGGACATGCTCATGCCGCCACGCAGTCACGGTGGACCGCTTAGCCCAAGTCAACTTGCCATCCTAAAGACTTGGATCGACGAGGGCGCGGATTGGCCGGAGGAGGCCATGCTCGATGGCTCCGGCGCTCCGTTGCCTGCGGTCGAGGAGTTGCTGAATGAAAACCGCACGCTTGCGTCGCGAGTATGGTCTTTTCAGGGTTTTTTGCACCCAGCTACCGTTCATTTTCCGATTGCATTGTTGGTGATGGGTGCGTTATTCGTCGTGTTGGGATGGAAATGGCCGGAGCTGGGAACGCATCTACCGCTGGCGTGTTTATGGCTCGGCGCGGCTTCCGCGGTGATCGCAACCTTGATGGGATGGTCGTTTAGCTTAGAAAAGGGCTATGGATCCTGGGATCGACTCGATTTTGACGCCGAAATCTTTTGGCATCGCTGGTCGGCGATCGTCGTCACAGTCCTGGCCAGTGTCTTTGCGGTCGTGGCGATGGTGGCCGTGCGAAAGCATTCGTCGCTTCTGACGAAAACCTGGAAAGGGGGACTTTTAATCTTGGCGGTTTTGGTGGGTCTGGTCGGTCACCAGGGCGGCGAACTGACCTACGGCAAGGAGTTCTATCCCAAAGCGTTCAGTATTTTGCTGGGCCGACCGATTGAACCGGAGGCGGCCAATGGCGATGACGAGGTGAGTGATTTTCAGGTTACCGGAAACGATAATATGGCTTTGTCTCCTTGAGGCCAGCTGACCCAATCTCGATGATGGGTTTGCAAGGCTCGTCGAATTGCTATGTCACTTCCCCTCTTCATGTATTGAGACCCGCTTCGTGCCATCGTCCGTGCCATTGTCACCCGCTGCTGTCGAGCCACGTTACCTCAACCGTGAGCTGGCGTGGCTTGAGTTCAATTCTCGGGTGCTCGATCAGGCAGAGGATCCGAAGGTGCAATTGCTCGAACGAGCCAAGTTTCTCGCGATCACCGCGTCCAATCTCGACGAATTCGTCATGGTGAGGGTGGGGAGTCTGAAACTGCAGGGACAAGGTGCTAGCGGCCGTCGCGATCCCGCAGGCCTGACCGCTAGCGAACAATTGCAGGCCGTTGCCAGCCGATATCATCGACACGTGGGACGCCAGTACAAAATACTGCTCGAAGATCTTCAGCCACAATTGGCCGAACACCGCATCACCCGCGTTGATCTGAACGCATGCAGTGAACGACTCGAAGCGGTTGCCGAACGGCACTTCCGCGGCGATGTGGTGGCAGTCTTGTCACCCCAGGCGCTCCATGACCGCCGTTTTCCGATGATTCCCGGCCTGGGCATCCACCTCTGTGTCCAGCTGCGTGGTGTCGCGGAGCTGGCACCACAGAACATGCCCCGGATTTTGCCAGCAAACGAACCACGCTCTGACGCGGAGGCGGACCACGACGAACCACAGTTCGCTATCATCCCGCTGGGTCGCACGTTACCGAGAATCGTGCCGTTGCCGACCGATAAACACCCTAGCGATTCGTCAGCGGACGCCTCGAATGATACACCGCCCGAAAGTGTTGAGTCGAGTTTCAGTTATGTCCTGCTCGAAGATCTTGTCACGCATTTTGTTGACGAATTTTTCCCCGGACGCGAAGTCATGCAGTGCAAACCTTTTCGCATTACACGCAATGCGGACGTAGAACTGCGTGAGGATGGTGCGGGCGATCTGCTCGGCGGCATGGAAGAGGTGCTGGAGAGTCGACGCCTCTCCGATGTAGTGCGTTTGGAAATGGATGCGACCGCGAGCGACGAAATACGCAACTACCTTTCCGAGAGTTTCTACGTTGACCCGGACTACGTCTTCCGCATCAATGGCCCGCTCGATTTGACGTACCTATTTGGGCTGCACGGCGTCAAAGGGTTCGATTTACTTCGTGACGAAGCTTGGCCGCCGCGGCGCAGCCCCGCTGTGGATCCCGCTGAACCCATGTTCGCATCGATCGCCGCCGGCGATATTATGTTGATGCATCCCTATGAAACCTTCGATCCGGTGGTGCGATTGATTGAAGAAGCAGCCACCGATCCGGACGTGTTGGCGGTGAAGCAGATTCTCTATCGAACCAGCCGCGACAGTCCGATCGTCGCCGCGCTCAAACGGGCTGCCGAGCGAGGCAAGTACGTGACCGCGATTGTCGAATTAAAAGCGCGTTTTGACGAAGCCCGAAATATTGAGTGGGCGCGAGAGATGGAACAGTCTGGCGTGCAGGTGATTTATGGGATTCGTGGGCTCAAGACTCACGCGAAGGTGTGCATTATCGTTCGTCGAGAACCGCAGGGCCTGGTCCGGTACGTTCATTTCGGCACCGGCAACTACAACGAGGTCACCGCAAATTTGTATGGTGACGTTTCCATCCTTACCAAAGACGAAACACTGGGCGCGGATGCGACGATGTTTTTCAACGCCGTGACCGGCTCCAGCCATCCGCAACCGCTCCAGCAACTCGCGATCGCCCCGCTCACCCTGCGTCGCACGGTTTTGGAACTCATTCGTGGGGAGACCGAGAGATCCCGCCAGGGCCAGAAGGCTCAAATCATGGTCAAGCTCAACGCACTCGTCGACAAGGAGGTCATCGATACGCTCTACGAGGCCAGCCAAGCGGGAGTGAAAGTGCAGCTGAATGTCCGCGGCGTCTGCTGTTTGCGACCTGGAATTCCAGGGTTGAGCGAATCGATCGAGGTTGTATCGATCGTGGATCGTTTCTTGGAACATGCCCGAATTTTCTATTTCCGGCATGGCGGAGACCCACAGATTTTCATCAGTAGCGCCGATTGGATGCCACGAAATCTGGACCGCCGCATCGAATTACTGGTGCCCGTGAATGATGCAGCGATTCGCAAACGGTTGCGAGAAACGCTACAGTTGTATTTTCGTGATAATCAAAACGCCTGGGCGATGCGGAGCGATGGTTCTTACGAACGAATGGAAGCCACCAAGAAGCAGAAACGAATTCGGGCGCAGGAAAGCCTGTATCGGAAGACTGTCAAAACATTGCAGGACCTCAAGGAGCTACAACAGAGTACGCAATCTATGTTCGAAACCCATCGCCCACGTGAGTGAGCCTACGGGTCGCCTCATCCACCACCTACTCTTTTGACATCATCATGTCGGCAACCGACTCGACGTCCTCACCACCACCCGCCCCATCGTCGATGCAGCCGATCGTTCGCAGTCGCGTGCTGCCCCGGATCTCGTTCCGGGCAATGATGCTGTGGACAGCTGTGGCGGCGTTGATCGCGGCGATCTCGCGCGCCGCCGGGGACGGAGCCACGTTTGCCAAAGCTGTCATGGTGGCGATTTCGATGCTGGTTCTGTTTTTTATAGTCGCAACGTGTGCATTCCTGATCTCATGGCTGACCGCGAGGCTGGTCGTTGGCGAGTTTGACAACGCTCGCGAAGGCAACCCGTTCGCCCAAGACCAGCTACCACCGCAACTGCTCAAGCCGCGCGAACGGGAACTTTGATGTTCAATGGTCTTCACACCGCCGGTAGGCAAGTTCGGAGCAAGTCTCCTGCCACATTGTTGCATCGTAGGGGAGGGAAGGTCAGCGCGAACTTACGTCGATTGCACGCTAGTCATCGTTTCGGGCCATCCATAAGCGAGAAAACAGGGGCAATCGCCTGCGCGGCGGATCAAAGTCGAATGGTCAACCTGGCTGTATTCTTTTGTCTGATCAACTTGTTGCCTTCGCTCACCCGTGGGCAGTCCCCCAGTACAACTCGTGCTCCGACCATCCCACATTTCTTGGGCGACGAGCAGAGTAACGAGGTGAGGCTGCCTACCGCCGCGATCAATAAACGCGGATGGACCGTCCGTGTTCGCGTCCCATCGCTTCAGACCGCTGACACCATGCGGGTCGAGTTAGAGTTCGCCACAACAGGTGGTCTTACAACGGCGGAGCATCAGTTGGAGGTGCGACTGACGCCGCTAGGGCAAGGACACTCGCCACCGCAATCGAGTGTGGGCGTTTCGATACCACTAAAAATCCCGCAAGGCATTGATCGGATTCGCTTTGTGCGACATGTTCCCAAGGCTTCGTTTGGTAATTTCTATCGCGTGGAGATATTGGAAGACGGGAGAGTCGTGCCCGATGGTGAGACCACGCTCGGACTACCACTCGTGGACCGGGACGGCGCGGTGTACCACGACGAAGCTCAACAGAATGCGTGGCGTGTCCTGTGGATCGAATCCGATGTCGACGAACCGGTTCGTGAAACTTCGCTGCAGTTGCGGTCAGTGATGAACTTTTCCGAGCCATTTTTGGTAGCGAACACGCCCGAGGAGTGGGCAAAATCCGTGATGAGCGTCGGCGGCTCGAATGGGGTGACGTCGTTCGTCACCACAGAGCTGGCAGACATGCCGCGGGACTGGCGCGCTCTGCGTCCCTACGACGCTATCATGATTCACGGCGTGGACTGGGCGAAAATCCAGTCACGTGACTCACCTCAGGCGACTGCGCTGAGTAACTGGATGCATGCCGGTGGCGTGGTGATCGTGCGGGACGCCTCACCACCGCCGGGGTCATTAAGCGGAACGAGAACGGCCATGATTCCAACGGAGGAAGCTTTGAAAGTGGTGGCGCAAGGTAGATCTGCCGCTGCATTCGCTTCCTACGCACAGATGGATACGCAAACGTTCACTAATCAAACGCGCTACTTCGACCTCACCGCGAACGATACCGAAGCTTGGCTGGAATGGTTCCCCGTCGGTGCTGAGATGGTTCGAAAATCGCTCAGGCAGTACCCGTTGTCACGAGCGACCGGTCCTTCGGGGGTGCGTCGACGCGATCACCTCGCGGGAATGGTCATCTACCTTGGACCGCAGGCTGCTGACGAGCCGATTCAAATGCTGCAATGGGCCGCGGTCGATGATCTGATGAGCTGGAATCGACATCGCCTCACGCGCAACGGTGCCGAGCCTATTCTGGGCAGCCAACGTTTTTTTCAGTGGGTGATCCCAGGCGTTGCCCAGCCGCCGGTTTATACGTTTATGGGGTTGCTTGGCGTGTTCGTGATTCTAGTTGGACCGGTGGCGTACCGGAAAACCGCCAAGGCCGGCCGCAGTTATCTCATGTTTGCCATCGCGCCGGCGCTGGCGCTGGCCACGACCGGAGCCATGCTCGGCTACGGCATCATCTCCGATGGTTTTGGGACACGTGTGCGAAGTCGCCAAATCACGTGGGTGGACGGCAACACGGGTGACGCTTTTACCCGCACCCGCAGCACTTATTTTGCAGGCATCCGTCCGGCGGATGGACTTCGCTTCTCGCCCGATTCAGAGGTCACTCTCTATCCTGATAATCAAATGCGAAGCTGGGAATCGCGAATCGATGATCATTTCGAAACGCGCGGGATTGTCACGGCGACGCCGGACGCCATCTACCTGAGTCGTGATTTTCTACCGAGTCGCCAGCAAAAACAGTTCGTCGTTCATCAACCCAGCAACGGGTGGGGCCGCATCCGGGTGGAGGCGGATTCGGGCAAGGCCCAATCGCCCGATCCCACCGCTGCGGTACATCAGTTCGCCGACGGGACGCCCTACTCGGGCCCCGGCTCAATCATGGTTTCGAGCGAGTCAAAAGCGCCGCTGAGGGAACTGATCATCTGTGACTCGAACAGGCAGTATTTCTATGTCGAGGATTTGCCAGCGGGTCAGACCGAGCCCGCCCAACGCATCAGCCGAGAGATGGCTTCCAAACGGATGGGAGAGATGTACAAACGACAGTGGTTGATCGACAGCACGGGTGGACAGAGTCAGAGCGCCTCTCGTTCCAAGCGATACAATCGATATGAGACCACCGATTTACTGACACAGCAACTGGCAACGCTCAATACCGCGACCAAGCCCAATGAAGGTGCGTTTGAATTCGAGTTGCAACAGCGGATGCAGTTGCAAGCCGATCTGCCCGCCAGCAGTTTTCTCGGGCTCACCGACCTGACCGCAGATGCCGTTGCAATTCCTCACGCCGAGGTGACGGAAAGCATCCACTACGTGATCGGATCGCTGCCATGAATGTGCATACTAGCGGCAATGATTGCATTGAATTGCGGAGGCTGTATCGCTATTTCGGCAAGACCAAAGCCGTTCATGATATTTCGTTCAGCGTCGCCAGAGGCCATGTGTTTGGCTATATCGGCCCCAACGGTGCCGGCAAGACGACATCCATGAGGATTCTCGCGACTCTCGATCTTCCCAGCTACGGGGATGCGTTTGTTGACGGGTTTTCGGTCGTCAACGATCCCGAGTTGGTGCGTCGCCGATTGGGGTTCATGCCTGATTCGTTCGGCACCTATCGCGACGTGAACTGTGAGGAATACCTCGACTTCTTCGCTCGCGCGTATGGTTTGGTTGGGCGACAGCGGACGCAGCGTTTGAAATGGGTGTTGGATTTTACCGGGACCACCGGCATGAAAGAGAAACCTATCCGGGGGTTGTCCAAAGGTATGAAGCAACGCCTTTGTCTGGGCCGTGCCCTCGTCCACGATCCCGCTGTGATGATTCTGGATGAGCCTGCGGCCGGTCTCGATCCCCGAGCCCGCATCCAGCTTCGAAAAATGATTCGGGAACTGGCTGATCGTGGTAAAACGATCTTGATCAGCAGCCACATCCTGACGGAACTCGCCGAAATGTGCGATGCCGTCGGGATCATTGAGCAGGGGCAATTGCTCGCCACCGGCAGCGTCGATGAGATCCAGCTGCAGCGAAATCAAACTCGCGAGATCACTGTCCGAATTCTGGATCGAGCCGCAGACGCCGCGACGCTGCTCAGCGCAGCCGAGCACGAGGGTCGCTCAAACACACCCGCGTCTCATGTGCTCGGCGAGCCCCTCGTCGATGGTGAGTTGCTGCGTTTTGGCTTCGCAGGAGATGTGCGAGATCAATCGGAGTTAGTCGCGTGGTTAGTCGAGAAAAACTTCGCTGTGGCGGAAGTCACGTCGCACCGCAAGAGTCTCGAAGATGTGTTTTTGCAGGTCACCGAGGGATTAGTGCAGTAAAGCGATGTCACGTGCCGCCGACGAGTTTCCGTCCCAAGCGTTACCGGTTCACAATCGGTTATTGGAAGTTCAAGACAGTCCCTCGCCATGTCCTTACATTGACTCACGGACAGCGCGCATGCCGCTGTTCTACCCCGTCACGCCGCTCAATGGCGACGACATCGATCTCTTGCTGGCGGGAGGTTTTCGACGAAGTGGATCGCTGATGTACTACACGCATTGCGCTCCTTGTCATGCCTGCGAACCAACGCGGGTGGACGTCTCAGCCTTTCAGCTCCGCGGCTCGTTCAAGCGCGTGCTTCGACGAGCCGAAGCCGAGCTGACTCTCACATGGCAGACCCCAGTGGTCGATGAAGAGCGGGTGCGCGTGTACAACGCCCATCGCGAGGGTCGCGATCTAGGTTGCAGTCCGCCGATCGGCCCCGCCGACTACCACGCTTTCTTGATGGATTCATGCTGGCCGACGATCGAATTGGAAATTCGCCGCGGTGATCAACTGATCGGCATTTCGATCATGGACGTAGGCACCACAAGCGTCAGCGCCGTCTACACCCATTTCGACCCCACCGCCTCCCGCTACAGCCCTGGAACCCTCAGCGTACTGAAACAGATCGAGTGGGCCATGACGCACGAGCGAAAGTGGGTGTACCTCGGCTTATACGTCAGCAGCAATCGCCACCTCAACTATAAGTCCCGCTACGTCCCCCAAGAACGCCTCATCAACGGAGAGTGGCGCCAGTTCGATCGTCCCCACCCACCAACTTGACAGCGACCCCTTACCGGTCGCGGGAATCTGGCTGGTTGTCGCATTGGGGCCGTGCAAGTTATGGTATGCGGGCAATCGGCACCTCAGGCGTGGTTTGGTTACCCGCCGCATGCGTCCACGGGATGAAATGCTACTGACGTGAAATATGGTCTCGCTCTCTTCGTTGCTCTGTTGACCAACTGGCTGCTGTGGTCCGGGCACTTTAACAATCCATTCTTGATCGGATTGGGCGTCAGCTCGTGCCTGCTGTGCCTGTGGCTGACAACACGGATGAAAATTGTCGACGAGGAGGGGCGCCTGCCCACCTCGGACTCGTTCGAGTGCTACTTTACGCTCTGTGGCTGTCGAAAGAGATTGTGAAGGCGAATATCGTTGCAGCGAAGATTATCCTGTCGCCCACCATGCCGCTGCGACGAAACCTGGTTCTTGTGCCCGCCGATCAGAAGAGTGAGTTGGGGCGGGTGATTTTTGCCAATTCCATCACACTGACTCCTGGAACAGTGGCCGTGCGATTGCAGAACAGAGAAATTCTAGTGCATGAGTTGGCGGTGTTAGAAACCAAGCAGCAGTTAGCGGGGGGAATGGGCGCGCGAGCCTGCCGGTTGGAGCGAGGCCGCGACCGTGAAGTCACTGACAATGACAGTGATGTCATGACGCCCATTTCTGGCACGGGAGAACTGTGATGACGCCTGACCTACTTCCCTCGGGACTGACCGGTGCCGTGCTGATGGTTGCGTCCGTAGGCGTACTGATCACGATGTCACTGGCGTTGGTGCGTGCAACCCTTGGTCCCACTGTCTTCGATCGGGTGTTGGCCTTGAATATGTTTGGCACCAAGACGGTGCTTTTGATCAGTGTGGTCAGCTTCATGACCGGACGTAGCGATTTTCTCGATCTCGCGCTGCTATACAGCTTGATCAATTTCGTCGGCATGGTTGCGCTGCTGCGATTCACGCAGTACAACAGTTTTAGCGATAATGCTCCTCCGCCGGAGAAGGTGCCATGACTCAGTTCCATCTTTACACGTTCAGCTCAGAGGGTCGGAGCCGTCTGGCTACGAAGACGGAGAAATTACCATGATCGCGCTTGAAATGGTTAGCTATTTCTTCTTGCTCGGCGGCGCCGCATTCTCGATCATCGGCGGAATTGGTTTGGTGCGGTTGCCGGAGTTTTATTCACGCATGCACGGCGGCGGGGTTACTGACACGATGGGCGCTGGGTTGGTGTTGATTGGGTTGATTTTGCTGGCTGGCCCCTCGCTCGCTGCGTTCAAGCTACTTGTCATTATGTTCTTCTTGATGATCACGAGTCCGAGTTCCTGTCACGCGCTGGCGAAATCGGCGTTGTCCAAAGGTCTGCGTCCCCAACTCGATCTTGAGACGAACGTTGTGTTGCCGAAGGTGGACGAAGGGGAGCAGCTATGAACTTGATTGTTTTTGCATTGCTGGCTTTACTCGCCATCACTGCCGTCTCGATCGCGCGACTGCGTGAGCTGTGGGCAGCGATCATGTTTACGGGAATCTACAGCTTTCTCAGTGCGAGCTGGATGATCATCTTGGACGCTCCCGACGTTGCTTTCACCGAAGCGGCCGTCGGCGCGGGGATTTCGACGGTGCTGATGCTCAGCACGATGGCGCTGACGGGTCAAGGCAGAGACATTCCTCGCAGGTCATCCTGGTTGCCGCTGTTCATTGTCGTCTTAACAGGCGGGGTCTTGGTCTATGGCACGCTGGACATGCCCTATCTCGGTGCGCGGGATTCTCCCGTGCAGCTTTATCCCTCACCTTCTTACGTTGAACGCTCTGCCGAAGACATGCACGGCCTGCCCAATGTGGTCACAGCACTCTTGGCGAGTTATCGCGGTTACGACACTCTGGGGGAAACCACGGTCGTTCTCACCGCTGGCATCGCGGTGTTGTTAATACTGCGACGTGACGACCGAGGCGAAACAGCGGCGGACTTCTCCACGCCAGGAGACGCCTCGTGACGCATTTTCCGATCATCCGCATCGTCTCGAAGCTGTTGATTCCCTATATTCTGCTATTCGCGTTGTATGTGCAGTTCCACGGTGATTATGGGCCCGGTGGTGGGTTCCAAGCCGGGGTGATCTTCGCATCGGCCCTCATTCTTTACGGTTTGGTGTTCGGGCTCAACGCGATCAAATGCGTCGTCCCCCAACTCGTGGTTGAAAAGGGGATGGCCTTGGGCGTCCTGATTTACGCGGGCACGGGGGTACTCACCATGTCTTTGGGTGGCGAGTTCCTGGATTACAGTGTGCTCGAACATGATGTGCTGCCTCAGTGGCATGTACCAAGCGGCCAGCACTTAGGGATTTTTTTGGTGGAACTCGGCGTGGGCCTCACTGTGACGTCGGTGATGACGATGATTTTCTACACGTTTGCGGGAAGGAAACACGCAGATGACACTTGATGCGATCGCGGGTCTGTACAACTACTGGATCGTGATCTTCTTGATGATGACCGGTTTCTACATCGTGCTGGCCCGTAAGAATCTGATTAAAATGGTGATCGGTTTGAATATCTTTCAAACGTCGGTGTTCTTGCTGTACATCACGATGGGTAAGGTCAGTGGCGGCACCGCCCCAATCATCCCACCCAAGGTGGCTCATTCGCAGGCCGAAAAGTTAATGCACGCTGCGCGCGGGGATGTCGAGCGAGCACTAGCAGGCAATGCGACGGAGCACGCTGAAGTCATTGCCAATGCGGTCAGTTCGGAGGGGACGATTGTCTACTCCAACCCGCTACCGAGTGTGCTGATGTTAACCGCGATTGTGGTCGGCATCGCAACGACGGCGCTCGCTTTGGCGTTGGTCGTGCGAATTCGCGAAGATTACGGAACGGTTGACGAAGAAAAGATTCTCGAACTGGATCGTGTCGAATGATGCCATATGCTCGGAGGCAAACATTGTGATCGACGCGATTGACTCCCAGCTGGCGATCCTCTTGATCGTGCTGCCTTTGATGGCGGCGCCGATCTGTGTGCTATGCGGAAACGGACGGGCTGCGTACTGTCTCGCACTCACGGTTTCGATATTAACGTTTGTCAGCAGTGCAATCTTGCTCAGCGAGGCACTCGATAATGGTGTGATCCACTATGACCTCGGCAACTGGCATCCGCCCTACGGCATCGAATACCGCGTTGACGTGTTTTCGGGCTTTGTCCTGACGTTCGTCTCAGGCATCGGCGCGGTCGTATTGATGTACGCGCCGCTGAGCGTTCGCGACGAAATTTCTGTTTCGAAGCACTATCTGTTTTACGCTACATATTTGTTGTGTTTGACCGGCCTGCTCGGCATGTGTGTGACGGGTGATTTGTTCAACGTGTTCGTGTTCCTGGAAATTTCGTCGCTTTCTTCGTACGCGTTGATCAGTCTGGGGAAGACTCGTCGGGCACCCTTGGCTGCTTTCCAGTATCTGATCTTGGGCAGTATCGGAGCAACGTTCATCTTGATCGGTATTGGATTGCTCTATCAAATGACGGGGGCCCTCAACATGGCAGACATTGCGGCCCGTCTGCCTCACGAGGATGGTCCGCGAACCGTGCTCGTCGCTTTTGCATTTTTGACGGTCGGTTTGTGTATCAAGATGGCGGTGCTGCCGTTGCATACATGGTTGCCGAATGCTTACACGTATGCACCTTCGGTGGTGACATGCTTTATCGCGGCGACATCGACCAAGGTATCGGTCTACGTTTTTGTGCGTTTGATTTATGGCATCATCACTCCGGGGTTTGCGTTTGTATTTTTGCCACTCGATACGGAGTTGATGCTGTTTTCGCTGGTGGGGATTTTTCTTGCGTCCACGGCGGCAGTTTTTCAAGATAACGTCAAGCGTTTGCTCGCTTATTCAAGTATCGCCCAAATTGGTTACATGCTGCTCGGCATTTCTCTGGCAACTCCTACTGGACTCTCAGGTGGGATCGTTCACATGTTCAACCACGCCTTGATCAAGGGAGGATTGTTCATGGTGGTGGGTTGTTTCGTATTGCGTTTAGGCAGCGTTCGACTATCGGACTGGAAGGGGGCTGGACGAACGATGCCTTGGACGGCGACGGCCTGGGTAATCGGCGGATTGGGATTGATTGGGATTCCCTTGACGGCGGGTTTTATTAGCAAATGGTTGTTGTTAACAAGTGTTTTTGAAACGGGTCGTTGGCCGATTGCGGTGTTGTTGTTGATCAGTTCGCTACTGGCGATTGTGTACGTGTGGCGGGTAGTCGAGACACTATTTTTTGCCGAACCGAGTGAAGCGGCGGCGATGGCGACGGAGGCTCCCCTGCGGATGTTGATACCCACGTATGTATTGATCGGTGGGACGCTGGTGTTCGGTGTCTGGACGCCTTACTCGGCGGGGATTGCCCGGGCCGCCGCGGTCGCGTTGCTGGGGGATTCCCCGTAAATGACTCCTGAGCAACTTATCTGGATATCGATGGCGTTGCCGCTCGTAGCGGTCGCGTTGATTGTGCTTTTCGGCAAGAGCCCGAACCTGCGAGACGGGGCCTCGGGATGCGTGGCGGGGCTGATGCTTGTCGCCGTCGCGTGGCTGTCACCCACCGTGTTCTCGGGCGGTCGCCCGCAGTGGTCCGGGGGCGAGATGCTACCCGGGTTTCAAATCGCCTTTCGCGTCGAGCCACTGGGGATGCTGTTCGCCTTAGTTGCAGCGGGACTCTGGATTTTGACGACGGCGTACGCGGTCGGTTACATGCGCGGGCATCATGAACAGCATCAAACGCGATTTTTTGCGTGCTTTGCCCTCGCGATCTTCGCAGCCGTCGCGGCCGCGTTTTCAGCAAACCTGTTCACGCTATTCGTCGCATATGAATTGATGACGATATCAACCTATCCGCTGGTCACTCATCATGGAACGGAAGAGGCTCGTCGCGGCGGTCGAGTCTATCTTGGCATCCTGCTGTCGACGTCAATCGGTATGTTTATGTTGGCGATCGTATGGACATGGTCCGTCGCGGGCACACTCGACTTTGAGCCGGGTGGGATCCTATCTGCGGCTGTGGTGGCAGGGCGGATATCGCAAACGGGGCTCGGCGTTTTGGTCGGGCTGTTCGCTTTTGGAATCGGCAAGGCGGCGTTAATGCCCTTCCATCGCTGGCTGCCAGCGGCCATGGTCGCACCGACGCCTGTCAGCGCCTTGCTGCATGCCGTCGCGGTTGTGAAGGTAGGCGTTTTTTCGTTACTCAAAGTTTGCATCTACATCTTCGGACTCGAATTGCTGCATGAGAGTGGGGTCAGCGTCTACCTGGCCTACGTGGCGGGGTTCACGATTGTGGTGGCGTCGTTGATAGCGATGACGAAAGACAACTTGAAGGCACGCCTGGCGTATTCCACGATCAGCCAACTCGCCTACATTACTTTGGGCGGGATGCTGGCAACGCCGAGTAGCGTTATTGGGGGCGGGATGCATATCGCCATGCATGCGGTTGGCAAGATCACGCTGTTTTTCTGCGCCGGTGCAATTTATGTGGCGGCTCACAAAAAAAACGTGAGCGAGTTGAGCGGACTCGGTCGCAAGATGCCGTTCACGTTCGCAGCGTTTCTGATTGCGTCGGTCAGCATCATTGGCCTGCCGCCCGGTGGCGGCGCGTGGAGCAAGTGGTTTCTCGCTGTTGGAACTGTCGAAACGGGCCAGTACGTGTTGTTGGCGGCGCTCATGATCAGCTCGCTGCTAAACATCGCCTATCTCGTACCCATTCCCATTCGTGCGTTCATGAAGCCACACTCCAGTGCACAGGTTGGAGATGAATCAACGCGCGGAAGTTGGTTTTCCGAAATCCAGGAGGCACCGCTGTTGTGCGTGGTCCCGTTATGCATTACCGCGGTCGGCAGCGTAGCATTATTCTTCGCAGCCGATTGGATATACGAAACCTTGTTGCCCATCACTGAGAGCGAGACGGCCGTGTGGGAACCGAAGGGGGACGCATCGCGATGAACGCATCCGGTTCGACGAACGATCCCAGCTGGTTTGAACGACGAAAGAACGTTCGCAAGATGATTATCGCGTTGGTGGTCGCCTGCGCTGGCCTTGCCTCCGCGGATTGGTTTTACCCCAACCCGCACCCTCACTTTCGAATCGAAACAACATTCGCGTTTCAGGCGTGGTTTGGGTTTGTGTCTTTTGTTGTGATCGTGTTTTTGGGACGCTTGCTGCGGATGTTGGTTTCACGTCCTGAGGATTATTACGAAAGCCAGGAGCGTGATCATGATAGCGATCGCTGATCTGCCACCAGGTTCCCTAATGATGGTCGGAGCGTTGTTCCTGCCGTTGCTGGCTCAGCGGTTCCAGGCCTGGGGAGTGCTTGTATTGTCGGCAATCAGCCTGCTGCTTTTTGTACTGACGCCCGCCGATCATTATGGAAACATCTCGTTGTTCGGAGCCGAATTGAATCTCGTCCGTATTGATTCGATATCGCGACCGTTTGGAATCGTGTTTCATTTGGCTGCGATCATCTCGGCGATTTACGCACTCCATGTGCGTGATCCGCGACAGCACATCGCGGGCGCCCTGTATGCTGGTGCAGCGATCGCGGCGGCCTGTGCAGGTGATTTACTGACGCTATTCGTATTCTGGGAATTGACTGCCATTTCTAGCGTGTTCCTGATTTGGGCGAGTGACCGTGAACGCTCCTATCACGCGGGGATGCGGTATCTGATCATCCAGGTCACTTCGGGAGTCTTGCTACTTTCCGGGGCGATCATACAGTTCGTTGAAACGGGGTCGCTCACATTCGGTTCGTTTATGGGTGCTGACGAGACATTGACGCTGGCAGGCAAGGTGATCCTGGTGGCGTTCGGAATTAAGTGCGCGTTTCCACTGCTGCACAACTGGTTGCAGGATTCTTATCCCAAAGCGACTGTGACCGGAACTGTCTTTTTGAGTGCGTTCACGACCAAGCTCGCTGTGTATTCGTTGGTTCGAGGCTTCGCAGGGTTCGAACCCTTGATCTGGATCGGCTGCACAATGACGCTCTTCCCGATTGTTTTCGCGGTCATTGAGAACGATTTGCGGCGGGTATTAGCCTACAGTCTTAACAATCAATTAGGGTTCATGGTCGTGGGTATTGGCATTGGTACCGAGTTGGCGATTAATGGCACTGTGGCGCATGCGTTTTGTCATATCATCTATAAGTCGTTGCTGTTCATGTCGATGGGGGCAGTCCTTTACCGCGTCGGCACGATCAAGGCGACCGAGCTCGGCGGTCTGCACAAGTCGATGCCATGGACGACGACGTTTTGTTTAATTGGGGCGGGTGCCATTTCTGGCTTCCCACTGCTTAGCGGATTTGTGAGCAAATCGATGATCCTATCAGCAGCGGCGGACAAGCACATGTTAGGGGTGTGGATCGTGTTATTAATCGCTTCAGCGGGTGTGATGGAGCACTCGGGGATTAAGATCCCATTCTTCGCATTCTTTTCTCACGACAGCGGCAAACGGGTCAAAGAGGCACCGCGGAACATGCTCGTGGCGATGGGGATCGCGGCGGCGGGTTGCATCGTTCTCGGGATCGCGTATCCATTACTGTACGCGCTTCTGCCGCACGACTTCGAGTACCACCCCTACACCGCGGGACACGTGATCACGCAACTGCAGCTTTTGATGTTCGCGTGCTTGGCCTTTGTCTTCTTGATGAAGATGGGCTGGTATCCTGCCGAGCAACGCGCCACGATTTTGGACACCGATTGGATCTACCGCATCGCGATTCCGAAACTGGTCGAGAAAGGGCGAGTGGGCATTGTGACGGCCGACAATGCAGTGCGAACTTTCTGCCTAAGCGTGATTGAACGAGTGCTAAAACTTGTGAGAACCGAGTTCAGCGAGACAGGCTTGATCGGTCGGACGTGGTCGACCAACGCTATGGCGTTTTGGGCATCGGCGCTACTGGCTGCCTCGCTGGTGATCTACTACCTGTAGAAACGCTCCGTGACAACCCGGGACTGGCTAACCCTCCTCCTCTGTTTCATTTTCACGTTAATACCACACGAACACCCTAAAGAACGACATGCATCAAATGCAATCGCTGCCCACAACCGAGCATGTATCGCCCACCTCACTTTCGGGGCAGCGAGTGCTGGCCTTCGTCGGCGACATCTACGAGGATCTCGAATTGTGGTATCCCAAACTGAGGTTGATCGAGGCCGGTGCAGACGTCGTGATCGCTGGTCCGAAAGCAGGCGAATGCTACCAGGGCAAACTGGGCTATCCTTGCGTCAGCGATGTCGCCATTGCGGAGGTCGAGAGTGTCGCGTTTCAGGCCTTGCTTATTCCAGGCGGCTTCATGCCGGATAAACTACGGCGAGATGGGGACGTCCTCCGCCTTGTTAACGAGTTTGATGCGGCAGGCAAGCCGATTGCGGCGATCTGCCATGGCGGTTGGATTCCCATTTCCGCCGGTGTCTATCGCGGTATTCGCGTGACCGGTTCGCCCGGGATCAAGGACGATTTGGTCAATGCCGGAGCATTGTACGAAGACGCCGCAGTGGTCGTCGATGGTCACCATGTTTCGAGCCGTCGGCCCGAGGATCTTCCCGATTTCTGCCGCCACTTCCTCGCCCTCATTGCCGCCAGACGTTGACCCTGTCGCAACATCATCCACGCCACATCTTCGGGACATCTTCCGCCGATCTCAAAATCGGCTCCCGCCTCATCTGGGCGGGCAACGTTCGTCAGGCGAGCGTAGCGGATCTCACGACCCGCTGTCTGTCTAGCTGAAATCCCCCTGCCTGGTGTTGAGTGGTTGCCTAGGCGACGTTGAGTGACTACAGTGGTGCGGGGGGCACCATCACAGTTCTCCTTTCGATACCATGCGAGCCTGACCGGTTCCCTCGTCGTGAATGAGCTTTTGCTTACTTTTCTTTTTGTTTTTTGGAGCTAGACGTGTCACATCAATACCGAAGGTCCGGGGGTTTCACGTTAGTGGAGCTACTCGTTGTCATCGCCATCATCGGCGTCCTGGTAGGACTCCTTTTGCCCGCCGTGCAGGCTGCCCGCGAGGCCGCTCGCAGGATGAGTTGCAGCAATAATTTCAAACAAATCGGACTCGCGATCCACAACTACCATTCCGCTTACAATAACTTGCCCGTTCACGCGACGGGTACGTACGCGGTGGGCGGACGGGATCCTTGGGATGTCAATCCCGGACGCGAGATCTCGTCCAACAAGCGCCTCTCTTTTTTGGTGGGGCTGACGCCCTTCTTGGAGCAGCAAGCTCTGTGGTCGCAGATTTCCAATCCGTTGAGTATCAACTCCAATGGAACGACGAAATCGCCAGCGTGGCAAGCCATGGGACCTCACCCGGACCGGGTCCAGTACCCGCCGTGGGCGACGGAACTCAAAACTCTGCGTTGTCCGAGTGACCCGGGCACAGGACTGCCGTCTTTGGGACGGACCAATTATGCCGCGTGCATGGGTGATTCTGCGGTTTATTCGCGGGATTCCTATCTCGACGTGGACGAAGTTGCGTCCGGTGGCGTGCTTCCCTACGCCTCGGATAACGCGCATGCAAAGACCTCTGGTGCCTCGCATCGTGGGATGTTCGTTAGCGGGCGAGCCATTAAGTTCCGCGATACGCTAGATGGATTGTCAAATACGATCATGTGCGGCGAGATTGCAACCGACCTCGGCGACGATGATGTTCGCACGACCGTACCCACGGATGTTGGCGGGCACGCGGCACCCAACGAAAAGAACCAGTGTCGTCTCAATCCCTCCTATGCCGAACCGTACATCGATCCGCAGCGTCCGCGTTTTTGGCTAGCGGCGGGATTGACCAGCAATGCAACTTGGGGACGTGGTTTCCGGTGGCACGATTACATGCCTCCCTATTCTCAGATGACAACCGTGCTGGGACCAAACAAGCAGCTCTGTTCGGAAGGCAGGGACCATCGCGACATCGTTTCGCCTCCGTCGAGCCGACATCAAGGTGGTGTCCACGTGCTCATGGGGGATGGTGCGGTGAAGTTCGTCACTGACTCGATTGAGGCCGGCAACAAGAACGCGGCCCAGGTTTCCGATCGTGCAGGTTCCCCGTCCCCGGGCAGTCCGAGCCCATTCGGACTTTGGGGGTCGCTGGGTTCGCGCGGCGCGCGTGAGGTCATTAACGGCGAATTTTAACGGCCGATCCCATTGAAGACCGAGTGGTCTTGGCCGCTCGGTCCCTCTCGTTTCCAACCGAGGCCGGTTCTATTCGCCTCACCACCAACCATCGTATTTATAAAGGCAACTGACGTGAAAAATTTCTCCTTATCCTGTGCAATCGTTTGCGTCTCGATGATTTTTGCAGGCTGTAACTCGCAAAGCACGTCCAATATTGTGGACGGTGCCGACGACGAGAAACTCGCAGCTTATGAAAAAGCTCTGGCAGAAGCGGATGCAATGTCTGAGGGCTACGAAGGCGTGAAATAAATTCCGTTGCGCCTCGCTGACGGATTTGTGACGCTGGAATTTGCTGCGTCGTGCGACGCACGGCTGCATGAGCCCCGCGGGCGGTCGCCCCTGAATTGGTCTGCGGTGTTTCCAACACATCAAGAAAAAGCCGCAGGTTGCAAAACCTGCGGCTTTTTGATTTGACTCGTCTCGTGATGAACGGTCCACGGCGTTCGGCGATTCACTTCCCTACCGGTTGTTGAACAGTTGCCGAATTCCATAGGTGAAGAAGGTTGCCAGACCGAAATTCAAGGCTTCTTCTTCACACTTGTATTGCAAGATCAATATATCGCCGGCTTGCACCAAGGGTCGACTGCGAGGATCGTTGGCGGCTTTGGCGAGGTCGACTTCGATCGCAACTTGTCCTTGGCAGGGTGTGCTGCGAAGAATGTAAAGCATGCCAGGAGCGACTCCCATGTTTCGGAGGCTACTCATACCGCCACCGCCACCGCCCGCCCGGGCACCGATCCCCTGTCCGGCAAGCGCCATCGCGCCGAGGACGTCGAGGTCGTAGTCACGTGGGAGCAGGTGTTGGCCACCCGGCAACAATCCGCCAGTGTAGTACACCTCCGTTTCGCGGCTTTCGATGTACACGATATCGCCGTCATGGAGTGTGATGTCCTCTTCGGCAATATTGGGAATGACGCCAGGACTCACCCGTAGTGGGATGCGAAGAATCGAAGGGTCATCGGGCATTTCTGGGAGACAGTAGCAGGGATCGACCATCGCAGCCCGCTGGGCAGCCCAGTACTCGCGAAGGAACTCTGCGCGTTTGCGTTTGTCCGCGTCGGACGCCCGCAGCACCTTGACTTCGTTCTTTGCCGTCAGACCTGGCAGCCCGCCGGTTTCCACCAAAGCGTGCAACACGTCATTTTTATAAGCGGGAAGTTTCACTAGCCCACCTGAGGCTGAGCGATCGCTGCCACGAATGGTTGCGTCGCCACCTTGGCTACCGCCGCCAAGGGCATCTTCACGAACGACAATAACATCGTAGGTGCGTTCCTTGATCAGCGTGACGATCGGTCGCGCTTTTTCTTCACGCAGGATTTCGTTGTCAAGGTAGATCTGGCGAATCTTTTCTCGGACCTGGTCAAGAGTCAGCCCATTGACCTGGAGCGGCTCCACGAGCGGCAACGCCAATGTGCCATCATCTTGGACTGCGATGGGAAATCCAATCGACGGCGGCAAGGTGCTGCCTTCGGCAGGAAAGTTCACTGGCGGAGGTTGGGGCGGTTGATTCGGCGCATTGAATGGCAACACCCCCTCGATGTAGACACCCAGAATGTCGTCGGGACCGAGCTGGTAGTCGCGAGGAGGTTCCCGCGACAAAATGGCAATGTCGACCGGAACCAAATCGTTCTTGGGTGGCGGGAAAAATTCCGGAGATAATCGGCTGGCGGGAATGCCGTCGATCGGCTGAGTCAGGCTTGTGCAGCCGGTGAAAGAGGTTGCCACCGCGACCGCGAGGCTGCACCCGATGGTCGAGCGAAACAGCCGCGTGACATGAGATTGAAAGATGTTGGTGTCCATCCGTGAACTCTCCAGAACGGAATGTGTATTGTATTGGGTGCAGACCCGGTTGATTAGCGTGATCCGCCGGACTGTTTGCCGAAGATTTCTTCAATAACCGCATCAATCTCCGCCTGGCTTGGTTCACTCAACTCGCCCGCCCGTAGCGCGTCGCTAAAGCTTGCGGGTGTCCTCTCACCGGCCACAACAGGTGCGTTTCCGCTGGCGCTGGCGGCCACTTTCTTGGGCAGCGTCGAGACCTGGGTGGTATCACGTGGCGCGGGTTCGAGTTGGGTGCGCGGAACCGGAGGTTGGGCAGCATACGAGGGGATTTCGATCTCCCTCTCATTCCAGAATGGACTCTCGCGAACACTCGTATTCAGTGCAGGGGAAGTTTCAGTACGGATGCGTTGACCAAAACTGTTTTGCAAAGGATCGACGATGACCTCGGCAGGGGGTTCGGGCTCGGTGAGCTGTTCGGGTTCCCCGCGTGCCGGCGGTAGGACTTCATCGGGTATTTCAATCGGGGCAGGCATGAGACTTCGATCGGTACGAGTGCCTACCCCTGACCCGACACCGCTTTCAGGGTCCTTGATGATAACGCCACCGGGGACGAGCGTCTCGCCTTCATCGAGCACGACGCCAGGCGGTAAACCCTCCAATGTCGATGGCGGAAAGGGAGCCATGGCAGGCGTCGGCGATGCCGAGCCGGTCATGCTTGCTGGAATTGTCGGTGCTCGCTGCGTTCCATTCATTTGAATTAGGTTGTGGTTTCCGATGCCATCCTCTTCGGCTGCTTTGGCACCGAGCGGAAAACCTTCGTACCAAGCATTGATGGCTGCTTGGCCACTACCACTTTGATAACGCCAGCCCCAGTACTTCGGTGAGACAATAGTTGGCGTGCAGCCAGCCCCGCCCTCGGCGACGTCGATATAGCCAGCAATGAAGCCGTTTCGCAAGTCCTTGAGGTAGCAGTGTCCATGGTAAAGATGCTTCACCCGAAACCATGCTCGCGTCGCCATCACTTGATTGCGATGGTTGATCATGAAGTCATCAACGCAATCACAATGTTGAAGTTTGTTCTTAATCCCACCTAAAATCGTGCAACCGGTTAGTCCGGTTGTGGTAATCCCCAGCGCGAGTCCCAGCGCATATCGTTTCCAATTCGGACGGATTCGATTGGTGTTGGCAGCGGTGGGCTGCGTAGTTGAATGATTCATGTTGGGCATCATTGCCAGTTCCCCTTGCGGTGGATTGGTCGACCTCGCGCGTCAGTCACGCGGTGCCGTCTCCTGCCACCATCTCGCCCCCCGAAGGCTACAACGGCGTTCAGAATTGAGAACCGAATACTCCAGCGGTAAACTCGCTACGAGCATCTTCCCTGCCCTGTTTATCGCCTTTCGGGCGGGTGGGGATTAGCGAAAAGTTCCGGAAATACCGGGATCAACTGTTGTGATGCGAATGGCGAAGTTGCCGGTTGTCACGTGAGACAACCTTGGCAGAAGCAGTTACTTTTGCAGATAACTCATTATGAAATCGGGGGGGCGATGGAGTGCGCCATTGAAATGGTGGTTCCTAAATGAGCTCGTCGAGTTGCTTGGTGAGATCGGCGAAGTGGTCGAGGGTCGTCTTGACGGCCGTGGGCTGAGTCATGTCGACACCGGCACCCTTGAGCAGATCGAGCGGATCTTGGCTGCATCCGCCACGCAAGAATCCCAAATAATCTTGAAGTTCTGGCTCGGCCCCGCTCAATACGCGGCGGCTCAGAGCCACGGCCGCACTCAGTCCCGTGGCGTACTTGTAGACATAGAACGCGCGGTAGAAATGTGGGATGCGGAAACACTCCAGTTCCAACGATTCATCGACCACAAACTCCGGCCCGAAGTAGGCATCGAGCAGTTGGCGGTACGTTGATCGCATGGACGCAACCGTCAATGGCTCGCCCGCTTCCGCCATTTCATGGGTGAGTTTTTCGAACTCGGCGAACATCGTTTGTCGTACCACGGTGGCCCGCAATCCATCGAGTTCATTGTTGATCAGATACGCCCGCTCTGTGTCGTCCTGGGCATTCTCGAGCAAGTGAGCTGTCAACAACTGCTCATTAAATGTGCTAGCAACCTCGGCGACAAAGATTGTGTAGTTGTAGTACTGGAACGGTTGGTGCGCCGCCGAGTACCAGCTGTGCATCGAGTGTCCGGCTTCGTGAGCGAGAGTGAAGACATCGTTCAGCACTTCTTCTTTGAAGTTCATCAAGATGAACGGGTCGCCATCAAACGATCCGCAGCTAAACGCACCGCTCTGTTTGCCTCGGTTTGGATAGCGGTCCGACCAACGACCTCGCAGACCGCTTTCCAGCGTGCCGACATATTCACTACCCAATGGCGCGAGCGATTCTAAGATAACCTCGACGGCTTGATCCCACGTATGGTGTTTCTTGACGGTCGACAGGATCGGCACGTACGTGTCGTAGTGGTGCAGGTCGGACAAACCCATCTTCCGCTTCCGCACGTCGAGATAATGATGCACCGCTGGCAATGAATCTCGCACTGCCGAAATCAGATTATCGTAGACAGTTGTGGGCACATTGTCGGGGAACAGCGATGCCTCCAGGCTGCAACTGTAATTGCGTGCCCGCGCGTAGTAGACATCTCGCTGGATGCTGCCGCTAAGTGTGGCAGCGAGTGTGTTGCGGTGATCGTCAAAAACGCCGTAGTACTGATCAAACGCTGCTTTGCGAACGTCGCGGTTGGGGCTGAGCAAGAACTGACTGAACGTCGCATGAGATAACTCGATCGTGCGACCACTGGCGTCGGTCAGATCGCCAAACGTCAAATCGGCATCGTTAAGTTGGCGAAACGCGTTACCTGCGGCGCCCGACATTTCGCCCTGCATCGCCAATAACCGCTCTTCGCGATCGGTCAGCGTGTGGGGGCGATATCGCACGACGCGTTCAAGTTGCAAGCGAAACGGAGCGAGCTGTGGATCGCCTAAGAAGGCATCCATTTTCTCTGATTCGATCGCCAGTAATTCCGGGCGGACGAAGCTCCCCGCTTGAGACGCCTTCACGATGAGGTTCTGAAACCGCAACTTGCGGGCCTGATGATCGCTATTGCCCTGGTCTTCGCTTGTCCTCAGGAAGGCATAGGTGCCTAATCGCTCAGCAATGCGGTCGATTTCCAAGTCAAAGGTGAGGAATTCAAGCAGCGTGTCGACGCTTTCGCCCAATCGACCTTGATATTCTGCGAAACGATCAATCTGACCGGCGATCTTTTCGAAATCGGCCTGCCAGCCCGCCTCGGTTTCATACAAGCTCGATAGGTCCCAGCAGTCTTCGGGAGGCACATCGCTGCGCAGCGGCAATTTCGTCGGGGCGGAGGTTGCGGTCATGTTGGCAATCCGTTGAAGGCGAGGAATCGGAGCGAAAGAGCGATCATCGTTGACCAATCCGCCCTCGCGTTCAAGTGGTCCAGGCTGCGGAAGGCTCAATCGGGACGACTGCCCCACCAATCGTCGTTGGGTTGATAGCCAGGCTCCAGCATTTCCGCATGAGCACGCTCCAGTCGCTTTTTCCCGGGACCTTCGACCTGAGCTTGGTGTGCCATTGCCTTCTCAGCGTCGTAACGAGGGTCCGGCTTGGGGAATTGAGCATCAACCGATTTCAAATATGCCAACAGCGTGTTTCGCATCGCTCGCACCCGGGCGGGCTGGTCAGCGGCGACGTCATGCTGCTCAGCGGGATCGTTTTTGAGATTGTACAGCTCATCGTGCTCACCGAGGTGGTAGTGAATCAGCTTGTAATCACCCACGCGAATAAGTGATGACGGCTCACCGCCCTGGTTGTCGTAATGGGGGTAGTGCCAGATCAATGGGCGGTCGGCGAGGCGATCATCCGGTTTGCCCGCCAGTAATAGTTCGAGCGATTGCCCGTCGGCGTGTTGCTCGGGCTGCAATGGTAATCCGGCCAAGTCGAGCACAGTCGGATAGAGATCGGCGCCCGTGACGGGCACGTTGCAAGTCATCCCGGGATGTGTCAGCCGGGGATAGCGGATGTAAAGCGGTTCGCGAATCCCGCCTTCCCATTGTCGGCCCTTGCCCCCGCGCAGCGGCAAGTTGGAAGTCGAATACGCGTCGCCGGACGAGACGCCACCGTTGTCGCTAGTGAAAATCACAATCGTGTTGTCTCGCTGCCCAGATTCGTCGATCGCATCGAGTACGCGACCCACCGCATCATCAAGCAACTCGATCATGCCAGCATAGATCGGATGATCTTGAACCTGTCGCACTGGCAACGTCCGATCGACTTTAAATCGATTCCCATCGGCTGGTGGCGCCGGAGCCGCGTCGCGATACTTCTTCCATAGGGGCTGCGAAGTCTGAACGGGCCCATGAACGGTGTAAAACGCTAGCATCGCGAAGTACGGCGATGGAGTGGCAGCGGTCTCGGGAGGCGTGATGAAATCCGCGGTTTCAGCGGCAAGCCGTAGGGTCAGCGACTCGCCCGCAGGGCCGTCTTTGAGCCTGGGATTTTGAAAAGGTGAAAAATATCCGCCTGGAGGAGATCCAGCAGCGTGGCCACCGAAATTGATCGCAAAACCATGATCGGTTGGCAACGATCCTTCCCCACCCAAGTGCCATTTGCCAGCAAAAAACGTATGGTAGCCAGCGTCACGTAGAGCCTCCGCTAGCGTGGTGTCATGGCTGGGAAGACGTCGTCCGTACTCGGGCTGCAGCAACGGTTCGTTGCGGTTGAACTTGGTTCCTGTCGCCGCACCAATCCACTGCGTGATTCCATGCCGAGCCGGGAATTTACCGAGCAGAATGCTGGCCCGTGAAGGGCTGCACACGCGGCAGTTGGCATACGCCGCCGTGAATCGCATGCCACTGTGGGCCAGCGAGTCGATGTGGGGAGTGCGGTAAAACGTACTGCCTTCGACGCCGAGATCATGCAGCCCAAGGTCATCCACCAGAATCAGCACGACGTTGGGTCGCTGAAATTCTGCTGCATTGTCGTCGGCCACCGAGCGGCTGGGCGTCGTCAACAGGGCGACCGCTGCCAACGTGATTGAAAACGTGATGGAATGCGATTTTGTTCGCGATGGGTTCATAATTGAAAGCGGGAGAGGGGATCAAGCATGCGCACGGCTCAGGCAATTGGGCAATTTCGGCCCTCCCCGGCTAACGCGCTGAACGCTCGTTTTTTTCCCGCTCCCAGGCTTCGCTCGGGAAGGCAAAGAGTAAACCTTCGCGAGGAAAAAACTATGGTAGGGCGAGTCTGTTCTCGAGGGGGCTCAGTTTTCGACGGGTGTCAGTTTTCGACGGGGCGGGCCTGCAGGCTCCAGCCATGCAGCATGCCGAAGCGTTCACTTCGCGTGCCGCGAATCACCAACTGCCACACGCCCTGGATCGATTTGTCGTTGTACACGCTCAGACCGGGTTCGTGCTTGAGCGTCCCCTCGGGGATGTAGCTGCCTTCGAACGGCGCCCGTCCCTTCACGATGGGTTGGGACGCCTGGTCATCGAAGACCGTGTTCTCAAAATTATCGTCATGACCACCGACTTCGGTGAACAGCTCGATCCGTTCGCCGCCCGGGCCGGTCAGATAGGCATCGAGTTGTCCGGTCTGTGAGTGCGTGATCGACACCTGGACATTCAGGTCCGCGATGGGGAAATCTTCCCTGACGTCAATTTCCGAGATGACGGTTTGGCCAGGCGGCAGTGGCTTCGCCTCGTCGCTGCGGAACACACCGCCCATCGCGACGCGGGAACCGGCGAGCTCAGTGGCGGTTAACAATCCATCTTCGTTGCTATCGAACGCGACAAACTCAGCGATCATCTCAGGCGTTGGCTCAGGAGCGAACTCAGCGAGAGAAACTTGATGGTCCTGATCGGTATCGCGTTCATAAAACCAACCGGGGATGCCGTTATCGATGCCGCCCGCCTCTTCCTGAACTCCGAGCACATGATTGAGCAGTTCGTCGCGGCTGAGTTCACTATCGCGGTCAATGTCGATCTCGGCGAATGGCATGCCGAGCTGAGTTGATTCAGACCGATCGAGTCGTCCGTCTCGATTTCGATCGAACCGTTCCATGATGCTCGAAGCCAACCAATGACTGGTGCCGCCCCGCCGCCATGATCGCCTGTCCCTGGAATCTCGCTCGGAAGACGATTTAGACGGTTCGATGCCAGTGCCGGTCCGCCGTACTTTCTGGAGCAGTTCGTCGGAGTCGTTGGACAACATCCGCCGACGCGCATATCGCTGGGCAAGTTCGAGCCGATTGAGCCGGTCATCTTTGTTCAAATCGTCTTCAAAGGGATCTCGATACGACCAATCGCCGCGACGGGTTTCGCGTCGATCCAGAGATCCATTGCGGTCGCGATCCAATCGCCTCAGGATGCTGTCGGCCTCGTCGAGATCGGACTCGGTATAGGGATATTTTAACTCGCCTGTTCCGAATTCGGGTACCAGCGGTTGATCACGATCAGGACCGAAAGAACGAAGTTGTCCTTCCCGTTCGGGCCGCACCTCTTTTCGTGACGCTCCGTTTTGCATGGCGTAATAGATCCTCGCCGCCTCCTGAAGTTTCTCGATCTCGTTGGAACGATCCAGCGACATTCGCCGCGCCTGGGTGATACGTTCGAGATAGGGGCGAGAGAGCGGCGTGATTTCGTCGGGGTCGATCTCGCCATTGTCGTTGGTGTCGAGCCGCTCGAGCGATTCGCGCAGTCCCGCCTGAGCGCTGGCGTGGTGGTAATCACTGCAAACCAACACCGCCGTCGCGATGACAATCCAAGATATCTTGTGGATACTCATTCTATTAGCGATCCGATCGTGAGCGGCTCGACGACGACGTCCGGCTCGATGAGGACGAGCGACTGCGCGACGTTTCGATCAGCATTCCTTCGAGCGCTGCTTCCACCGCCAGCACATTGGTGGGTACGATGACCTCGATGGCCTGCTCACCTCGCGAGTCAATCAGATTGACGAGTGATTGGACTTCCTCGAAAAGACTTTCCGGTGCAGTCACGACTAATGAATTACTCGGTTCATGCACCGCCACGGTCATTGTCGGCGCGAGATCTTTGGGCTGAGACGCCTTCGCTGCCGCTGCTGCCTTTTGTGCTTGAGCGTCCTCCTTTGATGGACGTGCATCGCTGGAGGCGCGGCTGCTCGCCTGTCCTCCGCCAGAATCTTTTTCATTCGATGCCACGCGGCTACCGAACGCCTGGCGAACCACGTCGGCAGCTTCACTGGCTTTGATGTTCACCAACTCGATCACGTGGGAGTGGCCGTGAGTAACGACATCGGTGATACCGTTCTGTTTGTCGATAATCCGCAGATAGTTCTCCACCGTCGTAATATCGGACGTCGATCCTTGGGCGATTAACCGGTTCAACCGCGTGTCAGCGACCACCGTCATTGCGCCGCTGGTGAGCGTTAGCGTGCCATCGGCGGTCGACAAGTAACTGCCGGTCAAGAACGAAGACTGGGCGGAGAGGTAGCCGTTGACGAGCGTTCCCGAATCGGATTCTTTTGCCGATTCACCGCCATCAATCAATTTCGTCAGCATCCGCAAGGCATCGTCGGCTTTGATATATTGCAGATAAAAAATAATCGGCTTGGTCGTCGCCACCTCAGCCGGCCCCGAAATGACGCGAACGAGCTCCTCGAAACGATCGAGCGCATCAGGGTCATTGGATTGCAACAGCAATCCTTGTGGAGTGACCTGGCACTGTATCGGCGGTGCGTCAGGTGCAACCACATTGTCGACTTCATCAGCGCTCAGACGCGATCGATTCACTGCAGTGAATGACTGGGATTGGCGATGGGGGGATGAGAGCTCCGCATCGAATGGCGAGCGGTCTGTATCGGGATCGGACGGCGGCGTTGCCGGCCGTTGAGGCTTGGACTGTCCAGGCACACGCTCCGTCGGCCCGAATTGCTTTCGAGCGGAAGGGATGCGAGAAATGGGATTCTCTCCCTTCCAGAATTGGGAAGCGGTCTGCAGGATGTGCTCCGCTTGATCGTGCGAAATCGGTAGCACGCGAACGTTGCTCCCTGCACTGCTCGTCTCGGATGCTTCCAAATCTGCGATAATCTGTTTGATCTGCTCGATTTGCGGTCGTTTAGCACGGACAAACAGACGTCGATTTCCAGCGTCGGCGTCGATTCTCGGTTGGTCAAATGCAGCATCGTCGTCTTCGTCAGCAAGTACCGAGGGTGAAAGATCAAGCATCTGTTCGAGCAAATTGATTGCGTAGTAAGCATCAATATTCTTCAGTGGGATTACTTCGAATGCTGCGTCGGAAGCTTGCAACTGCGCCACGGTCATCTCGATTTCGTGCTGCGTTTTCGCGTCGGCGAGAGCCACGATGCTGCCTGCTTTTTCATCGATCGACAATCGCACGGACCTGCCCGAGAGCAGCGTCTGCAGCACGTCATACACCATCTCGGTATTGCCACCAGTAACAACGTAAGACTTCAAGATGGAGTCCGCCTGCATCGCTTCGGCCTCAGGATCAGGCTGATCGATCGCCTCCACCAAACCTTCGATCACGTTCACTTTGTCTTCCACACCGGTGACGAATAGGTGCTTGCCGAGCACATCGGACGAGAGACTGACGTCGATGCCAATCATCTCGCCGGTGGCGAGTCCCAGGTGCGGCCGAGCGACTTCCAAAACCTCCTCCGCGCTGACGTGATCAAGCTTGAAACTCTTGACGACAGTGCCGTTAGTCATCGCAGCGGGTTGGAACGAATCCAGAATCTTCTGCACACTGCGCAGCTTGCCAGCGGTATCAGTGATCAACAATTGATTGGTCTTTTCTAGCACCGACGGCGCCGTCATCAATTGCAGTGACGAGAGCTCCTCAACGGCTTCTTCGGCATCAAATTTTTCCAAGCGGAATAGGCATTTTACCACATCCTGGTCACTTTTCGATGCGAGCTGATCCGGTGTGACCATCTCCGCAATGGCATCGAGTTGGGCGAGACTCCGTGGATCGTTCAGGTTGACGACCGATAACAAATTGCCCGAGCGAACGAGCGCAAATCCCTCGGGAATCAAAAACAGATTAATGCGATTGAGGGCCTCTGCGGGCGTGAATGAGCCCTTATCGTTATAAGTGAAACTTCCTGTAGGCAATTCGCCGAACTGGAGTGCCAGTCCCGCCTCGTCGGCAACCCACTCGATGACGTCCCGCCAGGGGGCTGCATTGAATGAAAAGCGTAACGCCGAACCTGATTCGCCTGGTATCACCGGGTCGCCTGGTATCACCGGGTCGTTAACAGCCGGATCACTGCTGTTGTGGTTCGCTACGGGAGATTCAGCCTCCGCTGAGATCCCCACTGCGAGCACTGCCAACGCTAAACTGAAGGTAAAGAGGGCAGAGACATCGCGGCGCCAATAGCCACGACTGGACACAATCCTGCAATGAGGCTGACGTGTTTTCATGGGATTCGACCAAGTTCTGCGACGGCACTTTTCATCGTTCATTCGCAGCGAACGATTGCAAAAACACCGGTCTGGGGGCGGGCACGTCGGAAAGCGTGGAATACTGCGACGCGTGAATGATGGAGGGATTGAAGCGGCAAATTGGAGGCCGCAGGCGGGAGGGGTATATCATACCAAAAAACATCGAGAATGGTAGTGTAACTGTGAATGAAGTTGATTTCTTTCAGGGCATCGTCCATTTTGTGACAGCATGGCACCTAACCCTTATTCACCACCGCCGGCTACCCCCGAGCGAGCTGATGTTCATGCAACTCAGAGCTCGGGAGTCCGGGGATGCGCAGCCAGCTTCTTCCTAGCCTTGGGCGGATTTGGGGCGGCCGTGGGTTCAGTCTGGATTTACACATTCGGCTTCACCGACTACCGCGCCCCGCTGGGAAAGTTTGGTCTGCCACTCGGTACCGGGATTTTCGTCTTTTCTGTCGCCATGATCTGGTTCGGAGTGAAGCTCAATTTCCCTCGTGCGAAACTCAACCGATGACTCGGCGGAACGTGGCGCGCGGTGCAGGATATCGCCGCATCCGCATTCGAGCACTTCCGCGAGAGCTTGGCGCCTTTTCATTACCAACTCGCTGGCTAAACTGTGTGGCTCCTGCCCGCTCCCCACAGCTCCTGTCCAAATCATGGCCACCTATCTCGTTACCGGTTGCGCTGGTTTCATCGCCAACGAAGTCGCCGTTCAGCTCATGGATGCAGGGCACAAGGTCGTGGGTATTGATAATATCAACAACTACTACGACGTGCGTTTGAAAGAGCATCGGCTGGAGCGATTGCAGGCTCACGGTCCCGAGCAGTTTGAATTCGTTCATGGTGATATCGAGGATATCCCGACGCTGCAAGACATTTTTGATCGTCATCGATTCGATGGGGTGCTAAATCTCGCTGCTCGCGCCGGCGTGCGGTACAGCATGGAAAACCCGCACGTTTACATGACCACCAACGCAATGGGCAGTTTGAACTTGCTCGAACAGATGCAACGGCACGATGTCAAGAAATACGTGCTCGCTTCGACGTCCTCGTTGTACGCCGGCCAGCCGATGCCATTCGTTGAAACGCTGCCGGTGAATACACCCATCTCGCCCTATGCCGCTAGCAAGAAGGCGGCCGAAGCGATGGCCTACGCCTACCACCATCTCTACGACATCGACGTTTCGGTCTGCCGTTACTTCACCGTTTACGGACCGGCCGGTCGACCGGACATGTGCATTTTCCGGTTCATAAAATGGATTGACGAAGGCACGCCGATCGAATTGTTCGGCGACGGTGAGCAATCGCGCGACTTCACCTATGTGTCCGACATTGCCTCCGGCACAATTGCCGCATTGAAACCCGTGGGCTATGAAGTCATTAATCTCGGCGGGGGTGGAACGCCAGTTTCGCTCAACACGGTGATCGGAATGCTGGAAGAACGCTTGGGAAAAAAGGCCAAGATCGAAAACAAAACGTTCCACAAGGCCGACATCAAGATCACGTCCGCCGATATCACCAAAGCCCATGACCTCCTCGGCTGGACCCCCCGCGTTGAGCTGGACGAAGGCATTGATGCGTCGGTCGACTGGTATCTGCAACACCAGCCCTGGTCCAGCAACTTGCTGCTGCCATGAGTGGGAGCGACACGCCTAGTCGCCGAACAGCATTAGCAATACGACACCCGCTAAAATCCCTAGCACGCACAGGATTTTGCGCCACAAGTTGACTTCACCGCTCATCCTGCTGCCTGCAATCAACGTCACGATCACGCTGGCTCGGCGCAGCGGCGAGACAACCGATAGTAGTGCCTCAGGATCCGAGAGTGCCGTGAAATAAGCCATGTCGGCAGCCAGCAGCAGCGGGCTGATCAGAACGATCGAAGGGCGGAATTCGAACTTAGCCGGGGCCTTAAAGCCCTCGGTGTGTTGCTCCCGATACCAGCGCACCGCTAGCGGCACCATCACCGGCACGAGGTAAATCGTGAACCACGCCTGAACGGTCGCCGGGCTGTAACCGAGTTTCTGCAAAAGAATTTTGTCGTACACTGAACTGATCGCGCCTAGCATTGTGGCGGCAACCATCCACCATACCGCGAGATCCCTATGGAAACGAATGCCCTCCCGGGATCCGACAATCGAAAGTGCCCAGAATGAGCCCAGCACGATCAGGACGCCGATCCACTGCAGGGGGGCCGGTCGCTCGCCCAAAAATGCAATTGCAATACAAAGTGTCCACAGCGGGCTGGTCGATCGAATCGGTGCCGCGATCGATAGGGGGAGAGCTTTGAGAGCGTGAAACGCTAGCGTCCAGGACGCGCCCACCAGCAACGCCTTGCCCGCGAGCGCCACATGCCCCCAGCGGTCGATCGAATCGACGCGCAGCCACTCCGGCCAGTCTGCGGCGTAGATGAGCGATTGTAGCAAGAGCAGCAGCAACCAAATTGCTGCGCCAACGCACACGCTGGCTAGTAATACGATCGGTACCGCGTTGCCGCGTACGGCAACCTTCTTGGTCACATCATAAAACCCCAGCAGCGATGCCGACACCAGCGTCAATACCATCCAAGTCATAGCTGCGTGTGCTTGAAAATCACTCGGAGTCTTGTAGTTGCGAGATCGACGCCAGGTCTTCGAGCGTGGACGTGTCACCGACCAGTTCGCGGCCCGCGGCGACGTCTCGCAGTAGGCGTCGCATGATCTTACCGCTGCGTGTTTTGGGCAGTGCGGCGGTCACGCGAATGTCGTCCGGCTGAGCCAACGCACCGATCTGCTTTCTCACGTGCATTTTCAGCTCTTGCAAAAACTCTTCGTTGGTCTCGCGGCCCGTCGTCGTCACAAACGCGGCGATCGCTTGGCCTTTGAGGTCGTGAGGACGCCCCACCACAGCGGCTTCGCACACATTCGGATGTGATACCAGTGCGCTTTCAACTTCAATCGTGCTCAACCGGTGGCCCGACACATTGATCACATCGTCGATCCGACCCATGATCCAGTAGTATCCGTCACTATCGCATCGAGCATTATCGCCGGTAAGGTATTGACCGGGTACATCGCTAAAATATTGCTCAGCAAACCGCTCGGGATCGCCCCAGATGCCACGCAGCATGCCGGGCCAAGGTTGCGAGATGCACAGCTTGCCGCCGTGTTCGCTATCAACTTCGCGACCGAGCTCATCGACTACTTTGGGAATCACCCCGGGTAACGGCTTCGTGCACGAACCGGGCTTGGTCGGCGTGATGCCTGGGAGCGGGCTCATCATGATGCCACCTGTTTCGGTCTGCCACCACGTATCGACGATGGGGCAGCGACCGCCACCAATCTTTTGATGATACCACATCCAGGCTTCCGGATTGATCCCCTCCCCGACGCTGCCGAGCAGCCGCAGGCTCGACAGATCGTGTTTCTCGACGTGTTCATCACCCCATTTGATGAACGCACGAACTGCCGTTGGTGCGGTATACAGGATGGTGACTTTGTGGCGCTCGACGAGATCCCAAAATCGATCTTCGGCTGGATGGTTGGGTGCACCTTCATACATCATGCACGTTGCCCCTGCCGTCATGGGCCCATAAACGATGTAGGAGTGACCCGTGATCCAGCCACAATCAGCGGTACACCAATAAATATCGTCATCACGATAATCGAACACCCACTCAAATGTCCGGCGAGCCCACAAGTTATATCCCGCCGTTGTGTGCAAGATGCCTTTGGGTTTGCCGGTGCTGCCGGAGGTGTACAGGATGAACAGCGGCGTTTCGCTATCGAGCGGCACCGCGGGCAGTTTGCCAGGCTGCGAATCCACAACATCGTGCCACCAAACATCACGGCCCTCGATCATCGGAGTATCGTCGCCACCGGTGCGACGGAGTACCAAGCACTTTTCCACGCTTGTCGATTTTTCAAGAGCTTCGTCGACCGTCTCTTTCAGTGGCAAGACTTTACCTCGACGGTAGAGGCCATCGGAGGTAACCATCAGTTTCGCGGAAGCGTCGTTGTTCCGGTCGGCAATCGATTCCGCGCTGAAGCCCGCAAAGATGACAGAGTGAATCGCGCCAATCCGCGCGCACGCCAACATCGCGATAGCGAGTTCAGGAGTCATCGGCATATAAATGCTGACGACATCACCTTTACCGATGCCGAGTTGTTGGTATGCCTCGGCACACTTGGCAACTTCGGTTCGTAATTCTTGATACGTCAGCGTGCGGCCATCGCCGGGCTCGCCCTCCCAGATGATCGCAGTTTTATCTCCACGACCCGCTTCTATGTGCGCGTCGACGCAGTTGTAACATGCGTTGGTCTTGCCACTGACAAACCATTTTGCGTTGGGTGCTTCCCATTGACACACGTCGCCAAAGGGTTCGAACCAGTGCAGGTGCTCAAGTGCTTCCTTTCGCCAAAAGTCATCGGGCGTGTCACGGGCAGCAGCGACCATCTCTTCGTACTGTTGCACACTCGAAATAACCGCGTCTTTCGTAAACTCTGCGGGCGGCGGGAAGACTCGGTCCTCGTTGAGAACGTGATCGATCGAGCCACTTGAAAGAGCGTCAGTGGGCTGGGAGGTCATCGGCAGGCAGGTCAGCTGAGGGAGAGACTGGAGATTAACGGCATTTGCATCGCTCCGAAGCCTGGGAGCCAGCGGCGTTGGCCGCTGGGCTGGGAAGGCTGTCCGGACGGACGCACAGTCTAACATCACCTGCCCTCAGCGTGCGAGAGCAGCACTTTCTGCACCCTAGTGACGGGTGCAGGCACGCTAATCGGCGGTTTTGAATTCGCTTGGAATTGCAAGGGCGGTTTTCCAGAAAGTCTGGTACAAATCCAACAGTTGGGAGAATTCCCGTCGTCTAGGAAGGACAAAATCATGTCAAAAGCCGTTGAAGCTCGCCGATCGAAGTACTCACCCGAAGTCATCCAGAAAATGCAGGAAATCGCCCGCATGATCGGTGCCGAAACTTATGGCGAGCGACCGCCACTGGAAACCACTTGGGCTGAAATCGAAGACGCCGGACATGAAATTGGCAAGCTCATGGCGACCGAGTTTGACCAGGTCATGCAGCGACAACACGCCGAACACTTCGACCAATTCAAACCCTGTCCCCAGTGCGGCAAAGACTGTCAGCCCAGCGTGAAACATCGCGACTTGAGCACCCGCGACGGGACCGCCGACCTCTCAGAACCCGAGTTTCGATGCGTCTCTTGTGAGCGTTCTTTTTTTCCCTCAGCGGATTGAACTCTCGCTCGATGGCGACCAGTTCTCGCCCGCAGAGCAAAAACAGAGGGACAGAGCACTTCGTGGATCTGCGGGTCATGCATTCACTGGATTTTCCGACGTGTTGCCCTGGATTCACGCTTGAAAATGCCTCCAGACAAAGGGCTCCCCTCCTGCGAAATCGTCGGAGCCAAAGAATCGGCCCAGACCGATTGCAGGCCGCCCACTCCAGCGACCGACCCTAGCAAACTCTTGAACTAAGTCGCTACTCCAGCGAACTCAATAGCTCGCGACCGCGACACTTTAAGTGGTATCGCCGATGAGTGCGGTGGCTACGCATCGCGTCGACGCACTCGGGCTTCTTGGCGACACAGCAAAACAGTTTGCCGAAATCACTCACCAACTCACACCAAGAAGCCCGGTCCAAGCCAAGTCGCTGCAAGATCGGCGGGACGCCCTCGGGTGTCACGCCTCGTTTGCCCGGTGTGACTTGACGAGCGGTCCAATCGAGCAATTTCAGGTAGTCTTCCAACGACATGCCCAAAAACCCCTTGTCGCTACATCGAGTTCCCGCTGCGTTGGGACACGCACCAATCGGATCGTTTTGCTCGTCGATACAAAGGGGCGAGAGAAATGAGTCTGGACGCGATGCGGGCTCGACGTCTGGCTGCTGCGCACTCCCAGAGGGTGATTCCGTTTCACCCGTGATGGTTTCAATGCGACGTTGAGCCGACGTGTGATCGCTTTGCTCGACCGTCTCAGCCATCGCGGCACGGATTGGATTGAGGTCGACGTAGGCTGCACATGCCAGTAAGGAGGCTTCATCGGTCAACCTGGTGGCTTTGTAACGATCTTGGAAGAACCATCCCACCCAATGCGATCAAAATCGCCGTTGGCCGACGTGGGAAAATCGGGATAATTGAGCTCGCCGCATTCAATGCCCTCGTTTGCTGGACGGAGCGGCACCGCAGCAAGCAAGTCACGGAAGGTGAATCATGTCTCAACGCAGAAATCCCGTCGCAGTCCCCCCCGCGCTCACCGATGGCCGCGAAAGCGATCCCACTAGATCGCGTCTGGGAACAAGCGATCGACTCGAAGACCAAGCAGAGGATTCTGCGAATCCTGTCTCAAGCAGCAGCCACGGCATCGGTGAAGACGCCCCCCGGCAAGGAGGCGAACGATGAATAATCTGATAAGCATCGCGGCGTCGGGCCCTGACTCGAAACCAAGCAGCTTCTTGCATCCAAAAGTTAGCCAGGAATGCCTGGAGCTTGACGCTGTCGTCTATGTGCGCCAGTCGACTGGCACTCAGTTGCGAGACCACCAAGAGTCAACCGCTCGACAGTATGCAATGAAGGACCGTGTCGTTGCCCTCGGTTGGCCAAATTCAAGCGTTGTTGTGATTGATGACGACCTCGGCTTGAGTGGAAGCGGGAGTGCCGACCGGGAAGGCTTTCGGCGAATGCTCAAACTTGTTACAGCGATTCCCGGCGGCGTTATAAACGCCGTGTTTTGCGGGGTGGGCATTTGCTAGCACTTCGCCATGATTTTGGCGAGTCGTGGACTGCCAAAATTTCGCTGGTTTTCTCTCATGAGAGGGTCCAAAATCCTTCGGCGTTGAGCACCTTCGTCATGACAGATCAAACACTTTCTCCGAGAACCCGGCGGTTCCTTTCCGCTGATGCGCTCTTCAAGCTACTGCGGACTCGATTCCAATTTGTCCAAGACGATCGAAAGGAAGCCAATCTCACCTACCCCATGGTTGATGTGCTGATGAGTGCTCTGGCCATGTTCGTCTTCAAGGATCCCTCCCTGCTCGCATTCCAAGAGCGAAAAGGCGATCAGTCGCTAAACAGGATCTTCAGGATCAATAACATCCCAAGCGACTCTCAAATGCGGGAGATCCTCGATCCCATCGACGTCGAGCAACTCAATGAAGCCTTTGCTGACATTTTTGCCGAACTCCAACGCGGCGGGGTGCTGAAGTCGTTTCGATATCTCGATGGAGGGTACTTGCTAGCGATCGACGGAACTGGCTACTTCTGTTCCTCAAAGATCCGCTGCCCGAACTGCTTGGTCAAGAAGTCCAAAGACGGAAGAACGAAATACGCTCACCAAGCCGTCGCCGCAGTTTTGATCCATCCGCACCGCAGCGAAGTGATCCCGTTGGCGATCGAGCCGATCATCAAGCAAGATGGAGAAACCAAGAACGATTGCGAGCGAAACGCAACTCGGCGTTTGCTAAAGCGAGTCAAGAAACAACACCCCAAACTCAAGCTGACCGTGACCGAAGACGGTTTATCGAGCAACGCCCCTCACATCGCTGACCTCCAAGAGTTGGGCTACCACTACATCCTGGGTGCCAAACCTGGCGACCACAAGCATCTGTTTGACCAAGTCATCGACGCCGGAGACGATGCGAAGTTGCACAGCATTCGGACTGCGAGACTTGACAAGAAGGGGTCGTGCCGCGAGACCCAGTGGGCTAAGAAATTGCCACTGAACAAGAGCAACCCTGACGTGCTGGTGAACTATGTCGGACAGGCCGACTTGACGAGCGATGGCAATATCAAATCCATGTTCAGTTGGGTGACCGACCACGCCGTCACGAGTGCAACGGTTTTGGAGATCGCTGCGGGTGGACGTTGCCGTTGGCGAATTGAGAACGAGACCTTCAATACACTCAAGAACCAGGGGTACCACTTCGAGCACAACTACGGCCACGGGGAGCAGAACTTATCAACGGTTCTGATGCTCTTGATGATGCTTGCGTTCTTGACCGATCAAGTTCAGCAAGCGTGCTGTCCGTTATTTCAAGCCGTGCTTGCGAAAGTTGGTTTGCGCCGCAGTCTTTGGTCTCGTCTTCGCAGTGCAGTTGACTCGTTCATTTTCCGCAGCTACCGCGACATACTCCAGGCTATCTTGAGTGACCGATGTCGGAATCAATTCTTACCGCCCTAGAGTCACCCGGTCAGCAAGTCGAGCGTGGGGGCGTTTGAAAAGCAATCTCAAAGAAATGCGACGCTACCGGTGCGCATCGAGGGTCGCAAAAGTCGGTATTTTTCCTTTCCGCAGGCTCCAATTTCGCGAAATCGACCTACTCGATGCCGACAACTGCAGCAACAGCACCGATCACGCCCGCTCAAGATCAACCATCACAGTTCCCATGCCGCCTACCCACCCAAAAGCAGGACACCGCCGGGAACTGCTGAACTTGTTACTGATCAGAAGGTTGGACTGGTGGCAGGGTTGGAAATGAGTCGATTGGTGCGCAACTCAAAAGACTGGAGTGATCTCTTTGAAGTCTGTGCAATCTTCAACACTTTGATCGCGGATGAAGATGGAGTTTTCGATCCGCATGATCCCAATGATCGTCTCGTACTGGGGCTCAAGGGAATCATTAGTGAAATGGAATTGCACACCATGAAAATTCGTCTTGAGCGAGGCCGACTGAACAAGGCAAAGCGAGGCGAGCTGTTTCATGATGTACCCGTTGGCTACGTACTTGATTGCGAAGGACTGCCGCAGCTTGACCCCGATGAATCAGCTCGCCGCGTGATGCAATTATTCTTTCGGCAGTTTGAAATAGTTGGGAGCGCCAGTAGCCTTTTCCGCTACTTGTCTGAGCATCAAATTCAACTTCCTTTTCGCCGTCACAAAGATCGAATCAACGATCCAATTGACTGGCGTTTCGCTGCGAAGTCGACGGTGTATGAAATACTTAAACACCCGGTCTACGGTGGAACATACAGCTATGGACGCAAGAAGAACTACGGCACGAAAATCCGACAGAAGAAGTCTCAGAAAATCCTTCCACCGGAACAATGGAAGGTGATCCTGCATGATCAGTGTCCCGCATATATCACATGGAACCAATATTGTGAAAATCAAGAACGGATTCGAGAGAACGACAATCATCCCGACCGAACTGGCCCCGTACGTGAAGGAACCGCTCTGCTCGGTGGCATGATTTACTGCGGTCATTGTGGTCGTCGCATGGCCGTCAGCTATCCTCGCGGTTCGTACCCGATCTACTACTGTCAGCGTCATCATACCGTGTCGGTTTCGGCTGATCCGTGCCACAGTTCGATTCGTTGTGAGATTCTTGATGCGTTGATTGAAAATAAGCTGTTAGAGGCGCTCTCTCCAACAGGTATCGAACTCAGCTTACGAGTAACCGAGGACGAGGAGACGCGACGCCGCGAGATGGAACAGATCTATCTTGATCGCGTGCGGCAATCGCAATATGCAGCCGAGGTTGCTCAGCGTGCCTATCAGCATGTTGACCCAGCCAATCGTTTAGTCGCCGCGCAACTCGAAAAAACAGGCTCATCCGACCGAAGCGTGCGCGATGGTGACTGGAGGTTTTCTGAGGCATAACTCAAGTGTCCAATGATTTGTTTAATAAAAGCGTCCTCGGCGAATCAAAACTCGCCGAGAACCGTCGGCACCGTTGGCGCACCGTCGACCGGGATATCCCTTGTCAAGTTGCACCTCTGCAGAGCTTGATTCCGTTTCTCCCGGCAGACCCAGTATAAGGTCCAGCGACAACTCGCACAAATTATCATTGGACGCTTGAGCCATGGAGTGCCGGGATAAAACCGGTTTGGAATCGAGAATGAAAGTTTCTTACGAGGAAGGTCTAACCAACTACTTCGGCCTCCGGCGGAGGTGCGACGAAGGTAACAACGTCGTGCTGAGCGTCCGTGCAGGGGGAAGCGTAGGCCAGCTAATTGAGCTCCGAAATCAGGTCTTCCATGTGCCGACCGTGTCATATGCGTCGGGAAGGCAACACCAGCTACACCGCTTTGGTAAGGGTAGTCTGGACATGGCGGAGTCGAAGAACCTGTGCATGCGTGGAAAATTCCAAACGCGAGAACCGGGAAGTCCCATTTGCCCCTGGGGTCAAGTCGTGATGACTCACTGCCAGGGCGACCAGCGAACCTCTATGAGCGCAATTCTGGTATGAACGCGGATGGGATGGCAGATGAGGCCGTAGTACCGTCGACGCGGGTGAACAAAGCTGCGACCGCAGTGGCGGAATCCGCCGAGGAAAGGGACCTCACTGAAGGGAAGTATTGCCGGATTGGCGTCGATGCTTCGGACTCTGAGCCGGAACAAGTATCAATTGGAGCGTCACGGGAAATCACGACGGGTAGCGTCACAGTGTGTCGCGATCGTTTGACCCAACGGAGGAGCCGTATGAGTCAAGGCTCACGTACGGATCTGTGCGGGGGGCGGCTGGCAACAGCCGTCCCTACCGCGATCCTTGAAAACCTCCGGCGCACCCTTCGGTCGGATGAGCCAAAAAACATGGGAGCAAGCTCTACTCGCATTACAAGACGCTGAACAACAACTATGCGAACTACGCCAGCAATCATCCACTGTTCTTTCGCAATCACAGCGTGAAGAAATTAGTCGTTGTTCGCATGATGTAGCAGTGCTTTGGAACCAATCACTATCTATTAAGGATCGCAAAGAGATTACGAGGTTGTTAGTCAAGCAAGTAACAGTTGCGGTTCAGGACAATTCTCAACGCGTGGACATTACCGCCAAACTCAAGACTAGTTTCGCCACATTCAGTCACTGCGAACGAGTCAAACGCAGTGATGTCTGAAGTAACAAAGCTAAGCAGCCAGCTCTGGTAGCTGCTCCACATTTCGCTTCTTCCAATTGAGAGTTTCGACGCATGACACAGGACGTTTCAAAAATCGGCCGTGTTCGTCGTCTTCACGATTCGCCCGCATTGCCACACGCTGGCACAGCAACCGCATCCACCAGCTGATATCACTCAGCCTGCTACGAATTTCCTCACGTTTGATCGGACAACCCGCGATCGAGTTGATTTCAGGCTGAGTCGGTACCATGGCCGTGCCATCGGGCTTACGGCGACTCGGGCACAGCATCAACCAGCGGCGAGCGACTTCCGCGTTGTCCCACGTCGCCACCACGTCCGGGCGTGTTCGGAGGATCAAGTGAAAGTGATTGCTGAGCAAACTAAAGCACAGCAGGTCGATCCCGAAATAGGCAGCGAATTGTTGCAAATACTCTTCAATCCAACGCTTGCGATGGTCGAAGTTCTTGCCAGAGACAGGGTCGTCACCCATCAGAAAACAGCGTCTGACGGTACGACTAAAAACATGTGCCACAGCCACTTCGGCGGGATCAAAAACTTCTGCTCGACACATCCGGGCCATCATTCACCTCATTTGGCTTCACGCACGGAAAACTCAATCCATTCATCCTTACCCGCAACAGCGGCAAGTCAACCCCTGAAAAAGAGCTGTGTCCCCAGGATCTCACTCCAGGATCTCACTGAAAAAGAGCTGTGTCCCCAGGATCTCCTCCCCAGGATCTCCCATCCTTCGCGACACGCGGAAGATGCACGCATTGGCTACGCGGCAACGTTTCGCATCACTGCCCACTCGGTAAGCGCTTTTCTTGCAGCATCTGGCATCGGCGTTGCCATCGCAACATTCATGAATTGTCGATAGACCGCACTCAACATTGCCGCAACGTCATTCGTTCGAGTCCTCGTCTCGTTTGGGTTGGGTACCCAATTCGTCCGTGATTGACAACGCAATTCGGTCACATCTCCAAAGCAATTGAAGAAAACCAACCGCTCGATGCCTTGTTCGTAGAAGTCGATGCGAAATTCGCCCGAACGTTGCTCTAAAACCGTAAGAGCTTCTGGCAACTGCTCGATGAGTGTCACTAAATCCGTTGCAACATCGACTGGCCAAGCGGAATCCCCGAACCCAGACACAGTGAATGTTGCGGTACCCGCCTCATCGAGTTGATCGCAAATCGAAGCAATCACCGACCGAGCGTCATCGTACTCAGTGTCAAATTCCAACATCGGGAACGCTGTCTTCGCAACATCCGCTATTTGTAATTTGCAAAACATTGTCTTGTCCTATGGGATAACGGGGAAAGCGGTACGAAAACCGGACGGTGAAATGACTACTCTTGCCCATTCTGCGGTGACGAACGAACCATCGGGCATAATCACTCGCCCAAGTCCTTGAGGAATTCGGACAGTTGCTGCTTCCCCAATATCGGGCAAGTCATTCAAGAACTCAGCGGCTCGTTGGTTATCCAACCATTGGCCTTGTGCCTGTCCGGTCCCTCCAGCGCGTCCAGTTAGCCGACGCGTCACTTTCGGCCCCGCACCGTGTTGATTGAAGGTGTGGCCGAAGAATTTCTGACTACGCCAATTCACGGCTTGCCTCGCTGCTCCAGCGGAACGGGATAAATCAATGGCGGTCCCTGCAATGTTTGGGGCATCCGGCAGATCGGGGATTGCTTTCTCAAGTTTCCATAGCTTTTGAAGCATGCCCAGCCCCTTTGCGGCAGCTTGCTTCCCTCCAGCTGCGGCACCCCCGGTTGCCCACGCGATTAACGCGTCTCCCAACAAATTGCCACTGGCTTCAGGGTCAGTTGACACATCGTTTAGAAAAGACAACGTGGCATTGAACAAGCCAGTCGACGCACCCATGGGATCATTCCAGACGCTATTTGCAACGGACGCAATTCCCGATGCAGTATCTGAAACTCCAGTTTTTACAACTTCCCATTCTTCGTGTGGGTCCAGGTATAAGCGAGTCCCGTGAGTGCCTACCGCATCACCCATGTCCGACCCCGTATTGACAATTGTAGTACCCACTGCCTTGACTTCCGTCACCAGATTTCCAGTGTAAGCTCCAGCCGTAAGTGTCGTAAACTCGTACGCACCCTCGGCAAACCCAGTCGCAGTGTTGATGACACCGGATAAGAAGCCACCTATTCCCCAACCGGGCGATTGATACGCTTCGGGAAATCTATCCACTGGATCGCCATCTCCAGGAGAGCCTTTATATGGGTCTATCAGCTCTTGGGGTGACTCCGCTGTACTCGCGTGCGGCGAGCCTTGCTCCTCGTCATCGCCAGTTAGCTCAAGCAATGCTTGATCCGTGGCGGCGTTGTCGGCTTCGCTGGGGGCGGAGACGGGTGGGGCGGCGTTGGTGAGCGGTGGGGTGGAGAGTTTTAGGGGTTGGTGAGGTTGGGGGACGGGTGGGGCGTTGTAGTCGCCGTCCTCTACCGTGACCTCATAAGTGGGATCGGCCTGTGACGGTACGACGGGGTAGACCACGAGCGCATCACTGGGCGAGTTGCGGTACCTGTATGCGCCACCTAGAGAGCCACTATGGGTCGTTGAGCCTTCGTCATCGGCGGGCTCGGACCCGACCGTGTGCGTGCCGTTGACTTCATCAACGCTGTGGTAGTCGTTGTCCTCTTCGTAATAGGTGTCAGAACCCTGCGATGAATTGGTGGTGCTGCGCAGGATACACGACTCGGTGTCCGTCGTTTGCTTGTTCGCTTCGGTTCGCTCGCCGCTCCGCTCCGAGGAGTTGTTGCCGGAGTCGGCATGGTCGGTGGTCTTGTTATCCGTTTTCGTGTTAGTGGTGTGGATCTCCGACACGCTGTGCTGCGTGGAATCGGTTTCCGACTCCGATGTTTCGGTTGAGTTCCCATTGGGACGTGTGTACAAGCTCGACGTCTTGTTCCGTGTCATCACGTCGACGGTGGAGTCGTTGTTGTCAAAAAAGTACGAGTTGTCGTCGTGCTGGAGCAAAACGTAGTAATTGCCGACGACGCCGTAGGTGTCGATGGTAGAATAATTGGCAGCGCGGTCGTAACTTTGTATGACGGTGCGGACGTACCAGTAATCATGGGTGGTCGAGCCGGACCAGGGGGCTTGATTGGGATCGTTCACCGGGCCGGTTTGCCACGTCGTGTGTTCGCTCACGCTGCCGCCGCCGTCGGCTGAACGGGTGCTGTTGTGCGTGTTCTCGGAACGACCGTTGCCGACGACGGTTTTCGTACCGTCGGGGGCGGTGGGGGTCGTTAGATTTTGCGTGTTGATCACGGTGTCGTTGCGGGAGATTTGCATCAAACCGGAGATAGGAACGTCGTGGTCAATGGTATCATAGTTTCCAGACCCGCTGTAACTCGAAATGTTCTGGTGATCGTAGCTGCTCGTCACGATGGTGGTGAGGTCATAACCGCCCTGGTCGTTGAGCAGGCCGCTGGAGACAACCGAGTCGGTGTTGTGGTTGACAACTGTGCTGCTCATCGGTCCAGTGATCGGGCCGATGCCGCCGCCACCGGGACTCGCCCATGCGCCCACGAGGTTGCTGTCAAAATTGTTGGTCGTGGAATTCTCGGTGGTCATGCTGCCGCTGTCGGACCACTCGGTCGCACCAGCGGGGCGATCCATGTCGTAGGTTTGCGAATAGCCGTAGTGCGTCAGCAGCAGCGTGGTGACACCGCCCAGAGCGGGCGCGTCGGCACCAGCGTCGGATGCAATGGTTATGCCAGATTGGTTGCGGACGGAATTGGAGAGCGTGTTGGTGCTGGTGTAGGTTCCCGATAATTCGGGCAGGTTCATAGTGATCGGAGCGGTATCGATCGCGGTCTTGTTGTCGTAGTGAACGGTGTTGGTAAGTATTCGATCATGCGAGGCTTGGCCACCGCCGCCACCATCTGGGTTGGAGATCGTGTAGATCTTCATCGCGTGGGCGGTATCGCTGTTGTCAACGTCGAGGATTTCAGACTGGTAGCCGCCACCGGTCCACAGCCCAGACGCGGTGTCGAAGACGTAAGACAGATTGGTTTTATTGTCAGTGGTGGTGGAGTCGTCTCGCTGGAGGGTATAGTCAAGTGTGATCTCGCCGAGTTGTTTCGAGGCCGTGCCCGTCCCGGCGATCGCATTGGTGAGTGTTGAACCGGAGTCACTGTGCCGGGTGCCGACACTGATCTCCCATTCGTAAGCGTCGCTGTCAGCAGCGGATTCACCGTCGCCGTTTTCACCATCACCTTCACCATCGTCATCACGCAGCACGAGGGTTTGCGTGGTGGCTTGATCGAATGAGGAATCATTGTCGAGCGTGAGCGTGCGGGTAGCGGTGATGGGTGATCCGCCCGCCGTGCTGGCTTCGCCACCGCTGACGTCGAAACCGTTGTTGGATGTGGAGTTGGCGGTGGTGGTGCGGGTGCCCGTCGATGTCCACTCCTCTGCACCGGTATCGTAGGTGTCAAGGCGATTGGTAGAGTCGTGGTCGTATGAGAATTGTCCAATCGTGGCCGTGCCGCTGAGCAGACCATCGGTGGTCGCACCAGTCGCATCCATGCTGAACATGGAGTCATAGAGCGAGCCGGAGTCGCCGCTGCCATCCGTGATGGCCCACTCGCCGTCCTCGCCTTCACTGAGTTCCGAGTTGGACGTGCGGTTGGCGTGTGAATTGATCGTGATCGACTGGGTCGCGGTGCCCGACATGTTGCCGTCGGTGTAGACACCGGCGGCGTTGCGTGAGAAATTCGAGGTGAAATGGAACGTGTCGCTGCTCGTGCCGGTGGCGGCCCAGTCCAGACCCGGGAGGCTGGAGCTCTCTTCGCTGGGTTCGTCCGTAGGATCGTCGCCGTCGGTGGGAGGAGTATTGAACAGGATATGCGCGAAGGTAGCAGCGGGATAAACGCCGCCCGGGCAAATTCCTTGCTGAAACGGGGCTTGAAAAAGCGTGACGAGTAGATCCCCAAACACCATCGGGACATTCGTCAACTCACGCGCCGCCACTGCAAGTTGATGGCCCTGATCGATGAGTTTTCTTGCAACATCGCGCAGCGGCACCAGATGTCCGAGCCCTCCACCGAGCTCCCAGGTCATTAGAATTCTGGCCATAATTTAGTAGCTATTCAGCCGTCTAAAATTGGAAAACGTCTGCAAACACTTGATTGAGTGATTCGGTTTCAAGGCCGTCGAGAATTATTCTCATTTGCGAGTCAGACCGAATTGGATATCGCGTTTCGATGGATGCGGTTTTATGGGTTCACTTGCGCGGACGGCATCACTCACTTCTGAGTTTGGCGACCCGCCAGCCAACCCAGTCCGGTGGACCCCGCGAGTAATCCGGCAAAACCCAGTAAGGCAACGACGCCGACGACCGAAAGTCGTCCCTGCAGCCGGTAACTTTGGATCGATTCGGATAGTTTTCGCCGCTCAGCGGAGTTCATGCGTAACAAGCACGCACTCTCGTAGCGAACTCCGTCGCCGGTGCCAACGGTGCCTTCGTAACGACGTGAAATCAGTTCGTCGCGGACCCAGTCCATGTCGACGTGGATCTGATCAATAGGAATGACGTCGGGTCCGTCGAGCACCATTTGCTCCAGCATGTTTTCGACCGCGCCCCGAGCCATCACCTCCATCATCTCAGCGGCAATCTCCGGTGAAGAGGCTGGACCAGAGCTGACCGAGATCAGCAAGTCTGCGCCCTCATTGGGTTGAGTCGGGACACGGTGCTCCTCGATCCAAACCGGCCGATCAAGCGGGTAGCCCACTTGGTCGAGCGGAGCTACGCTCAATGTAGTCTTTTGTTCAGCCGATCGCGGTGTGCGGTCATCGGTGTGCGGATCCGCTGCTCCCGAACGCCCAACGCTGCTTATCAGAAACATCAACGTAGCGGCTACGACCGCGATCCAATTGGATGAAAGTTTCATGGTTAGACCTGGGTTGCAAAGAGCGTATCCAAAAAAGGGAGCTGACCCTCTCCGGCGAGGTTGTTGAAAACCGGAAAAAATAATTCGCCTCCAAAGAGTCAGACCGCTTTCCGGATGGGCTTTGAAAAAAGTTCATGTCGAGATGAGCGATGAGATGGAATCGGACTTCACCCACGGAGCGGATATTTGCGACATCAGGACGATGCCGCCAGCGAGCAGCATCCCGGCGGGTTGCGGAATCGGGATGAATTGCTGCACGACCCATTCCCCGACAACCGCGACGGCGATCGCCCATAGACTCAGCCGCCGGCGGCGAATTGGGTCAACAAGTTTCCACATTCTTAATAGCGCGAATAGCGACGCAAAGTGAGCCATCATCGCGGCCGCCGTCGGCTCACCCGAGGACGTGTAAAACGTCGACATCAACGATGTCGCTTCAATCTCGCGTGTCACTCCCTGGCCCAGCGGCACCATCAGAGCCGTCGCGAGTAGGTAGGCCACCAAACCCACGCCGGCACCGAGAACCGAAGCCGTCAGCCGACGTGAAAACCCTTCGCCATCGCTGGATTCCCAGGCCTTGCCAATGGCAAGAAGTCCCGTCGATCCCAGCCAGATCACGCAGGCCATCCACACAAAGGGCGAGATTGCCAATGGCGACACGGCGGAGTGACGCAGGCCGGTTACTGCTGATACGACCAGCAGTGCAGCGGCAACGACCAACGAGATGAGCGCCGACGTCGTCCACTCCGCCGCCAGTGACAACCGCGATCGTTGAGCAAGCGATTTGCGCAGCATTTTCCGGGTCTGCAATTTAGTTAACCGCACTGGCACCGGTTCCGGGTACACGCTCGTCAGTGGTGTGCCATCATAAGATGGATACGGTTTAGAGACATAGTGGGCCGCCGCATCCGGCCTGGGTTCGCCGTCGTGTGCCCCTTTGACCTGCAACACAATTTGCCGGATTACAAAATAGGGGAGGTAGACGAATGCGAGGAGCGACAATAGGGGCAAGAGCCAATGGGTATTGATCAGTAGAATCCCCGCTGCCATGACGGCGATTACCAACTTCGCTACCGGTGAACACTCCAGGTTCCGCCACCATCGTCTCGTGCTGGAGACTGCATTGCCGACGGCGCGTGCGATGGGCTCTCCACCGCTGGGATGAGTCAGTACTACATGTGGCAGCGACGCTGGGGAGGAGGTCGATGACGGCGTCGCGACTTCGGGTTCTTTCCCATGAAAACTCTGGGCAGCGGAGGGGGCGGACCAGGCAGTGGGCGAGTGAAAGTCATCAGCCCAAGGGGTGAGCTTCATCATCGCATCAATATTGCTCGGGCGTGCCGTCGGGTCCTTTTCCAAGCAGGCAGCGATCACGTGCTGGAAATCATGTGGGATCTTCGACAAATCAGGTTTATCGGTCAAGTGTCTGACAATGATCTCCTGCGGAGTTTCGCCATCCAACGGCAGCGATCCGGTCAACAATTCATAGAGAATGATTCCGCACGCGTAGATGTCGATTTCGCGACCGTATTGACCACGCCCGATTTCGGGGGCCATATAATGCAGCGTCCCGATACTCTCAGTGTGACCGCTGCGATGGGTCAGCGAAATGAACTTGCTCAGCCCGTAGTCGCCGACTTTGATGATCCCGTTGTCGTCAAACAAATTGCCAGGCTTCAGATCGCGGTGGACCAAGCCGGCGGCATGCAGATGAGCGGTTCCGGCGGCCATGCCAGAAAACCACCTGCGGACTTCATCGATCGACAGTCCGCTCGGCAGCGCGGCGGCACCGCTGGTCGTTGCGGTACAGATCCGGCCGCTCGGATTGGCGTCGTCGAGCACCTCACGCAGGTTTTTGCCGGCAACGTATTCCATCACCACCCATGCCTGGTCTTCTTGATCACGACAAATGTCATGAAGCGAAACCAGATTGGGGTGTTTGAGGTTGAGACAATGAGAAACGCCCCGCAGCTCAACAGCTAGGTTTCGCTGGATCCGTTTCAGGGCTACCTCTTTCCCCGCTTGACTGATGGCGAAATAAACTTCACCGAAACCGCCCACTCCGATGCCACGACGAATCGTGTACCGGCCCAGGACGGTATCGTTAGGGGAGTAAGTGAAGTTCATGACGGTAGGTTCCAGGGTAGCAAGCATGACGAGTCGCTAAGACTAGAGGGTGTCGTTATTGTCGTCGTCGAGTTCAACCGAAACCATCGTATTGGACTTCGGTCCGCTCAGGCCATCGATATAGGCCGAAATGTCGTCGAGCAAATGCTCGTCGGACGGTTCGTCCAAATCAATTCCGCCAAAGTACTCCACGTCAACATTCATCGTTTCCTCTTCGACGTCGATGCGGGTAGCGATCTCATCGAGTAGTTCACGTGAGCGCGACAGGGCACTGTCGTCCAAGTTCAACTGGCTACTCGTCTGGGCGACTCGCAACGCACCCACGCGGGCCTGCAAGTTCTCTACTTCGACTTCGAGTTGACGTCGTGCATCGAGCATCGCTTCCATCCGCTCGCTGGCTGCTCGCAGGCTCGCTTGCCGTGCAGTGAGCATCTTTTCCAGTTTATCGGAAGTCTGCTGACGAGTTTTGAATCGCTTGAAGCGGTTGCTTAAATCAGATTTGACCTGGACGGATGTGTAAGTCTTTCCGCCGTAGGTATAGTTCGAACTGTCCCCACGGAGGTCATTACTGAGCCGCTCGATTTCGTCTTGAGCCTTTGCCAGGCGGGAATCGGTTTGACTGAGCTCCCGTTCGAGCTTGAAAACTTCGATTTTCTCTCTCGCGATCCGTCGGGCATTATTTTGGATCTCCGGTTGCAGGTCCGTGATCATCTGCCGGGCGCGCTTGAGCTCCCATTCTAGCGGAACGGCGTCGCCTGCCGAATCAGTGACGTAGTTCCACGCGCAGCGTGCGTACGACCCGACGGGGGTGGCGAAGGTAAGCCCAGACAACAGAGCCAGGGTTGTCCCGGCCAGAAAGATTTTGCGTAACATGATGGATTTCCCCAATTGTATTCGAAAGTGTTGTTCAGAAAGCCCGAACAGTGGTGTTCACTAATAGGCTCTTCGTTCTAGGCGGGGGCTTCTTGGCAAACTGGCGCAAAAATTTTGGGAATTTCTCAACCTGGTGTGAACTACCCAAAAATGGGACTCGATAGGGTGCATGTCAGGATTGGCAGTGATTTGGCCGAACTTTCTGCGGGTTTGCTGCATCTTAATAGTGTCCCACCACTGCAATTCATCTGGGAAAAAGATTATGTCACTCTCTTCGGACGCCCCATTCGACTCCGCTACTCCCTGCTCCGGGAGCACTTGCGATCCTGCCGCAGTCGTCTCCCTCGATTGGCAGTTCCTCTCTAGCCGCTTTGATGAGGGTATGATCGAGGCTGATTTTGGGAATGCCATTGACCAAGACTTGGCGGATTTACGCTGCCGACTTAGTCAGTTTGTCAGCAAGGCTTCGTCGCGATGGGAGCATCGCTGAGATGCGAATTTAAAAAATCACGCTCCTGAGGGACAATTAGTCGCTAGAATCGAAGTTGTCTCACAAGCGGTCGAGCGTTTGGTGGCCGGATTTTTTTTGTCGCTCGGGGAATTGAAATGATGTGCAAAGGGATTGGGATCGCCATGTGCTCATGCATGGTGATCAGCTGGAATTTGACGTCGCTCCAGGCCGCAGAGCGTGATGCCAAAATGGCTGCCACGCCGCCCGCTCAAAAGCGGGTTGCGAAAATTCTGGTCGGCCCGAGTGAGCCAGCTCGGGTTCAGCTTCTCCGACAGTTGCACGTTCATCGGGGCCAGTTCAACGCGAACCTCGATGTGATCATTGACGCCACCCGGCAACTACTCGCCGAACATGCCGATGGCGTTTCTGACAACGCACATTCGCATCCAAGGATCGCGACAGCGCCTGTTCCCGAGAGTCTCTCGCTGTTGCTGAAAATGCTCGCTAAGAGCCCCCACGCTGATGCCCATGCGGTCGTTGTCGAAGCACTCGATCACCCTGACCCGCATGTCAGCATGGTCGCCATGGATGCAGTTGGGGAGTTTCAAATCACGGCCGCTGTTGATGATCTCGCTATGCAGATCAAACGGCCCGCATTTGAAGATCAATATGCGTTCAGGTTTGCTCTCGTCCGCGCCCTCGCTTGTCTGCACTGCCCCCAGTGCATTGAGTGGTTGGAGCGACTCTCGGAGCACGTAAGTGGGCAGCTTCAACACGAAATTACGACCCGGCTCGCCAACGTGGATCTTCGAGATTTCGAGGGCGACCGCCTGCGTTTAGCGAACTACAAGGAGCAACATCCCGACGACACGTTCCTAGGACAAGCCGGAAACGTATTAAAACCAATGACCCCGGTCAAACCAGCATCCGCAATCACCCGTAACGTCGGGGGAAAACTGCAGCTACAAGATGCACCTTCGGAGTCTCAAGGCAAACTCCGTTTGGTCAAAAGTCAGTACTACGGCATCGACCTCGTTGCGGGGCGGATGCTATTCATTATCGATCGCTCAGGCAGCATGCGCGAGCCGGCGTATCACGAAACACGACTGGAGAGTGCCAAACGGGAACTCATCCGCGCCCTCAACGAACTGACTCCCGAAACAGAATTCGCCATCATGCTGTTCGACACCGAAGTGGAATCATGGCGCAGCGAGCTACTGGCCGCGACCGAAGAGAACAAGCTCAAAGCGATCGCATTTGTCAAACGGATTACCTGGGGGGACCGCACGAACACGCATGGCGTACTCAGTGAGGCGCTCCAGTTTGACGATCAACTCGAAGCGGTGTTCCTGCTCACCGATGGCCGCCCCACGGCTGGAAACATTCTCGTGCCGCAGGGGATCATCAGCGATATTGTCGGCCGTAACCGCATGCGACATCTGAAAATCAACACGATCGGCATCGGAGTCAATGCAGTGACGAGCGACTTCTTGAAAACGCTCGCCAACGAGACAGGCGGTGAGTATCGGCGAGTGGATTAGCAAGCTCGCTTGATCGTTTTCATGTTGAGCGCAGAAACAACGTCGGCATGGCACTCTACGAACTGTTGGAGCAACGATCGCCGCTGTTCATCCTTCTGGCCGGACGTCCATTGCCGCTGGGCTTTTGGCAGTTTCGTCGAAACGCAGGAAGTGGAGTAGAATGGGTCGATTCCTTCGCAACACTCATTTCTTCTTGGATACTTTATGCCCTCCCCTCCCACCCATCGCCGACACTTCCTCGCTGCTACCGCTGGTGCAGGCTTGCTCGGCGGCGCTGCGTGCTCTTCCCTCGCTAGTGAGCAGTCCAAGTTGCCTTCCGAATCAGATAACACCGCTCAACCCGTTACACCGCAGCTCTCGCTGAACACGAGTACCCTCCGTGGCCAGACGCTGACCCTTCCCGAGCAAATTCGCGTTACCGCCGATGCCGGTTATGATGCGATCGAGCCTTGGATCGGAGACGTGCGAAACTACGTTAACGGTGGCGGAAAACTCGCTGAGTTGCGCAGGATGATGGACGATGCGGGTATCGGGATCGCCGGGGCGATTGGATTCGCAAAATGGATCGTCAACGACGAAGGGGAGCGAGCGGCGGGACTCGAGGAAGCTCGACGTGATATGGAATTGGTCCGCGCCCTCGGCGGCATTCAGATGGCAGCGCCGCCTATCGGAGCGCACACCGCGCAAGCACTCGCCGACTCGGGCCCCCTCGAGTTGAAGGTCGTTGCCGAACGATATCGTGCTCTGCTCGAAGTGGGTGAAGAGATGGGGGTCACACCGCTGCTTGAACTTTGGGGATTTTCGCCAACACTCAGCCGTCTGGAGGAGCTTGCCTATGTCGCAACGGCGACTGCTCATGACCGGGCCGCCGTGTTGCCGGATTTTTATCATATCTATAAAGGTGGTAACGAGATGGCGTCACTGGGTATGATCGAAGCGTCGCGAATGCCGCTATTTCATATCAACGACTACCCGAGCAAGCCGCCGCGGGAAGATATTGGCGACAAAGACCGTGTCTTTCCCGGCGACGGCGTGTGTCCGTTGATAGAGACGATTTCGATGCTGCTCGCTAACGGGTTCGCGGGCACCTTCTCGCTCGAGCTGTTCAACCCTGGATATTGGCGGCGTCCGGCCGAGGACGTCGCGAAAGAGGGATATCGAAAATCAAGAGCGGTCATCGACGCGGCGATGCTAGCCTAGCCCCACGGGTGAGTTCGTTTCGGTTGCAAGATGCGATGCGTAGCTCGACTTTTCCCGCTTCTGCAGGCGGTCGTGGCTAATTGGTTTAGGTAAAAGCAGCTTCCTGGCGGGTACCCGATGGGGTGGGTGCTCGGAAATTACCCGCCACTGTGCCAGTCTTGCTTTGCTCTGAGGGCTCACCCAGGCTACCAAAAACGGGAAAAGTCGAGCTAAGGTGTAACCATCAATCCAGTTCGGCCACTTCCCTCGTCCGGAGAAGATTTGGTGATCGTCAATACCCCCAGAGTGAATTGAGCCAATCCATCGATTCCATTCGAATCTACCCAGGCATAGCGGTCCCGATAGCGACCCACGTAACAGGCGTGCTTCGGCACGTCGCATTTCTGACCCACATGAAACCATCCGATGGGAATGTCAAAGTCTTCTGCTTTGAGGCGCGGACCTGATTCGCTCTGTCTCGCTCCATTCTCAGTTTTGCTACTTCCATCGGACTCCGAGTTTCCATCCGATGATCCACTTTGCGTGATCCGCTCGGCCTCGCGGAGGAAGTTCGGTGTCGGCATTGGCGGCAAGCCAAAGGCTTTACGATAGATTGTTTGCAACGCGTAAATTTGCAACGGATCCTCAACGGCGTCGGTACCCCATTGTTCACTAACCTTTGACGAACCTCCCGGCCCCCACTGCTCGAAGCTGAATCTTCCGTTTTGTAACAAGCTATATCCACCAGCTTCTCCAAATCCCACTTCGTTGCTGATTTGGACCGTTCCATCGGCAAGTCGAACGTGGGCGGGAAGCGAAGCCGCTTGACAGGAAAACATGGCCAGGTTGTCCAAAACCATCCGGTATTCGATCGCATTGACAGTCGTCGCGGTCAACGCTGTGTTTCTGGACAATTGGTGGTGCGTGCATCCACAAAGCAGAATCATCGAAGTAAAGGAGAGGATTTGGACCATCATGCAGCGCAAAGCGACATTTATATTCACTGCCGATGGCCAGCTATTTGATCGAATGGAATAAAGCACGAATGTCCTCCCGTCATTAAGAGATCGACCCTCGACGATTTCCGTCACCATGAAAAATCGGAATTATCGTTAAAGTTGCGACAAATGCTTTATCGTCGACGAATACGTCCATGTCCGATGAAGAGGTGATTGAAATAGATGGCTGAACACGAACTCGCTCGTGGGTGCATTATCGGGTTCATTTCCCCGCACAACCAAAATTCCAGTTAGAATCACGCCGTTCCTCATGTCCCCCCTTTCCACTGGAGTCTTCGATGCGATGGTGTGTCTCTCTCTTGATGTATTCTTCCCTCTGTCTGCTTTGCACTACAACCTGCGTGGGCCAGTCCGCGTCGACGACGACGGTCAAGCTATGGGAGGACGGAGTTCCAGGCGTAGATCTGGCAGGTGATGGTGATGTTCCCGAACTGATCATCCGTCAAGTCAAGTCCGACCGGCCGACTGCGGGCGTCGTGATCTTGCCGGGGGGCGGATATGGGCACCATGCGATTGATCACGAGGGACATGCTTTCGCCGAGTGGTTTGATTCCATGGGGATCTCTTCGGCGATTTGCACGTACCGGATGCGAGGCAAGGGAAATGAGGGCAAAGGCTACGGCCATCCGGCACCAATGATGGATGCGCAGCGTGCTATTCAGACACTCAGGAGCCAGGCCAAAAAACTCAATCTTGATCCCAATCGAATCGGGGTGATCGGGTTCTCTGCAGGCGGTCACTTGGCTTCGACGGTCGCAACCCAGTTTGCCGAAGCGGAACCGAACGCGGTCGATCCGGTGCAACGGGTGTCTTCGCGACCGGACTTCTGTATTTTATGTTATCCCGTGATCGCACTCGGAAAACCGTTCACCCATCAAGGCAGCCAAAACAACTTGCTCGGTAAAGATGCTAGCGCCGCGCTGATCGAGTCGCTCTCCAATGAGACCCGCGTGAGCGAGCGTACCCCACCAACGTTCCTGTTTCATACCGCCGCAGACAAGGCTGTTCCTGTGCAAAACAGTTTGGTTTATTACGAAGCCTGCGTCGAACATGGTGTCGATGTCGAGATGCACTTATTCAACGACGGACGCCATGGCTTGGGGCTGGCCTCATCGACGCCCGGTGCATCCCAATGGCCAGGGCTGTGTCAGCAGTGGTTGACGCGTCACTCGATGGCGACGGCGAAATAGAATCAGCTTTTTCCAGTTCCTGCTCAGTTCCCAATTACTCAACGTACTCACTATGAATCACCCCAAGCACGCTCAGCCTGACCATCCGGTTCACGATCTCATCTCGCAGCGATGGAGCCCGTACGCATTCGCTGATAAGAGTGTCTCCAAGGACGATCTGCAGTCCCTGTTCGAGGCCGCTCGTTGGGCGGCATCTTCGTACAACGAACAGCCATGGAGCTACATCGTCGCCCGACGCGAAGACTCCGACGCATTTGCGCAACTGCTGTCATGCTTGGTCGAAGGTAACCAGGCTTGGGCGAAACATGTACCGGTGCTGGCGATTGGCTGCACGAGCACGAAGTTCGCAAAAAACGGTCAGCCGAACGCGGCAGCCGAGCATGACCTGGGACTGGCCAGCGCCAACCTGACCTTCGAAGCGACTGCGCGAGGTCTGGTCGTACACCAGATGATCGGGATTCTGCCCGACCGAGTCCGCAGCCTGTACAACGTTCCTGACGACGTGAACCCCAAAACGGGGCTCGCTATTGGTTACGCTGCGCCAGCCGACGCGGTACCCGAGCAGCTCCAAGGCCGTGACTTGTCCTCTCGTACACGGAAGCCGCTAGCTGAGTTTGTGTTTAGCGAAAAGTGGGGCAACTCGCACGACTTCGCGTAAATTTCGATCGAGTCAAGAACTCATCTTCTTAGACGCTCCCCCCAATCCGCAGCCCACTGCAAAGGTCACGCTTGAGCCAATCAGAGCGAACCAGGGCCAGGCCACTTGCACGCCCGATTGAAGACCAGGAGACTGTGTAATAGTGGGGAGCAGGAAATGCACGAACAGCAATACTGCCAACCCGCACAGAGCTCCTACTAGTGCGTGGCGTGCGCCACGGAAGTGGTTAGCACACCAAGCAGAAACAAGCCCAGTAGCAAGCCCGCTGAATAGCCCGCGATCGTCAGTGAGTTACTGACGACGGACGAGTCCAACGAAATCGCCCAAATCCCGATCAAAATCTGGACGACTCCAAAAACAACCGCCAAGCGGCGTGTGATGGACAACAATCCCTTGGCGGACGGTGCGGACTTTGTCAGCGGCAGATAGAAATCGTTCAGCACCGCGGACGCGGATGCATTGAGCGAGCTGGAAAGTGTCGACATGGCCGCAGCCATAATGGCGGCGAGCATCAAGCCGACCAGACCGGTGTTGCGAGGAAAGTGGTGAACAATGAAGTCTGCATACACTTCGTCCGAAGTCGCAAACACGCTTCTCCGCTGGGCGTAATAGCAAGCCAACAAGACACCGATGAACAGAAACAGTGCGAACTGCAGCATCACAACGAAGGCGCTGAGCAGGATCGCACGCCCGGCATCGGACTGACTGCGCGCGCTCAAATAACGCTGGACCATCATCTGATCGGTGCCGTGAGTTCCTAGGCTCAATGCGGCACCGCCAATCAGGCCGGCGTAAAAACTGTAGGGTTCCGACAGGATCCACAACCACAGCGGACGCGAATCGGCGGGATGCGGAGAAAACTGAAACACGGTCAATTTGTTATTCGCTTGAGCGAAGTCCCAGAACGCCGGCCAGCCGCCGCTGATTTGGTTCGAGATCACGAAGACGGTCGCCACGCCCCGAGCATGTAGATCACAAACTGGATACAATCGTTCCAGACAACGCTCTTCATGCCGCCAAAATACGTGTAGAAGATCGTGAGAGCACCGATTGCGATGGCGCTACTTGCAAAGTTCCATCCCACGAGTTTGTGCAAAACGACGGCCGCGAGGAACAGGCGTAGGCCATCGCCCACGTTGCGAGTGACCAAGAACAGCAGCGAGGCAAATTTTTCGACCACACTGCCAAAGCGTTTTTTCAAAACCTCATAGGCGCTCATTAGTTTGCCCTGAAAGAATAGGGGAAGCAGCAGCCGCACCACGATCGTTCGTCCGATCAAGAATCCAAACGTGATTTGGAGAAAACGCATTCCGACTGGACCGTAGCCCGCCCCGGGTACACTCAGGACTGTTGCAGTGCTGGTTTCTGTCGCGACGATCGAGCCCAAAATGGCCCACCAGGGTAGATCTCGATTGCCGACCAGGAACGCTTCCACCGAATCGTTCTTTCCACTCAGGCGCAAACCGATTACGATCGAACTGGCGACCGCGATTACTAAAACGATGGCATCGATATAGCCGATTGAAAACAAGGACGAACTCTCGAGTCAGGATCAGAAATTTCAGAGCAAAAGATGATCGCGACTATAACCTATCCTCGAAAGCAAGATGCATGATGGAATCAACGAATGAGTTGATCACGGAAACTCGGAACGCAAGATCCACTCACCTCGATTCGCTCAGTGCAGTCGAGATCGTTGAGCTGATGAACTCGGAAGACGCCCTATTATCCGATGCCGTTGGAAAGCAAACCGCATTCATCGCCGAGGCCATCGAGGTAATTGTGGATCGCTTTCGGTCGGGCGGTCGATTGTTTTACATTGGCGCCGGTACGTCAGGGCGACTCGGGGTACTCGATGCGTCGGAGTGTCCACCCACGTTCAACACGCCCCCGGAGATGGTGATCGGGATCATTGCCGGAGGCGACACGGCGCTGCGAAGTGCGATCGAGGGTGCCGAAGATTCTTTGACGCTTGCCGGACAAGATTTGGCAAAGCACGCATTCAGCTCCCGCGATGTTCTCGTCGGAATCGCATCGAGTGGCTCGACGCCTTATGTCGTCGGTGGTCTCGATCATGCTCGGCAGTGCGGTGCCGTCACCATCGGTGTGACGTGTAACCCCGACTCCACTCTTCATCGCCACGCCGACATCTTGATCGCACCCGTGGTTGGACCGGAAATACTCAGCGGATCGACACGCTTGAAGGCAGGGACTGCAACGAAGATGGTGCTTAATATGCTCACGACCGGTGCCATGGTTCGCATCGGCAAGACGTATGGTAACTGGATGGTCGATCTTCGCGCATCCAACGCTAAGCTACGTCGACGAAGCATCCGGATGGTGGGTGAGTTGACGGGACTTGCCACGGACCAGTCTGAACAACTGCTCGCCGATTGTGAGGGCGACGTCAAAACAGCGATCGTCTCGTACCTGGGTAGGGTCGATCCGAGTACAGCCCGAATTCGGCTCAGCCGAGCGGGCGGACGGCTGCGAGAAGCCCTCGACAATGCTACGTGTCATGAAAAGCAACGGAAAAGTGAGTAGATCGTTTCTACTGGGCGTGGACGCCGGCGGATCCAAGACGAGCGTCTTGCTCGGAGAGCTCGTCGATGGGCGACTGCAACAACTGTGTAAAACAGTGGGCCCCTCTGGGAATCCTCGCTCGGTCGGATTTGACAAAGCGTTGTCGACGATCGGGAAAACCGTCGAGCTGGCGTTCCAGCGGGCGGGCATTGCGTCAACGACGGCATCGTATGGCTGCTTCAGCGTCGCGGGGGCGGGCCGTGCGACCGAGCAACAGCGTATCCGTGAGTGGTGCGTGCAAACCGGGCTCGCGACTCACGCTGCGCGTCGTGGGCGATGCGGAGTGCTTGTTGGCGACGGTTGATGCCGGTGGCGGTGGTGTTGCGTTGATCGCTGGCACAGGTTCGATGGCATGGGGCCGCAGTGTGAACGGAATCACGGCGCGAGCAGGCGGCTATGGATTTCTGATTGACGATGAAGGCAGCGGATACTGGCTGGCCGCTCAAGCCTTACGGTACGTCTGCAAAGCAGCCGATGCGCGTCAGCGAGAAAGCCACTTGCTCGCAGCAGTACTGCAACTCCTGGATTTTTCGTCGGTCGATCAGTTGATCGGATGGTGTTATGAAGCATCGGATTCGCGTCGTCAGATTGCCACGCTCGCGCCGTTGGTGTTTGAGCTATACGATCGCGACCCTACGGCGAAAACAATTGTGGATGCTGGTGCCAAAGCTCTTGCGGAGTTGGTCGCTGCCGTCGCAGTAAAACTTGATTTACCACTCGTCAACCTCACACTGGCCTGTGCGGGCAGCGTACTGTTAAGGCAGCCCATCTATGTCCAGCTGTTGAAAGCGGAACTATTGCGACGGGACATCATTGCACGAAACTTTTGTCTGATCGAGGATCCGGTCGTGGGGGCTTTGAAATTAGCATGCGATGCGGCGCGACGCGAGCAAGTAGGATACGTTTGAGGGGTTGCTCACAAAAGTTATCTTCGCAGCGGCGAGGATGACTGCGTCTATTTATGAAAATGGACTGAGCAAGTGCCGGATTCGCAATCGTTTTTTGTGCCGAAAAATTTCCTCGATATCCAATAGCGGTTCCTCGCGATGAGGCGATACATCCATTGCCACGCCTTCGCGGTGCCGGGAATATGCAGCACGGGGCAGAGTGGCCACAGCATCGGCAAACGGCGAGACAGATAACGCACCGCCTCGGCGCCCCCGTGCCGTTTACCCGTGGTGTCGATGACATACATTTGGTCCATCAAATCGTCATAGCTTAGCTCCGGATATCGATTTTCCACGCGTTTATCGTGCAGCGATAGGAACGACAGCCGCTTGTCACCAATGTCAAGTTGATGCATTCTCCGGGCAGCGAGCTTGCAGGCATTGCATTTTCCATCAAAAATCACGACATCGCGAGCTGGGAAATGATCGGGATCGGGCAACGGTGCACCGCCCGCTGCGACAGCGTCGGGTACTGTGGAAGGATCAACAGGTCGAGCGGCGGGCATGACGTTGCAGAAAAATGGATGACAGCAGGATGGCGGTGACTCTACAAAGTCTAACCGCGAGTGGCGCCGACAGCGTAACGGCGACCCAAATTCTGGGATATTCTGCCATCCATGCAAATCGTTCGCTACAATAAGAGTTCGGCTGTGATGCCTCGGCCTTGTTTGCTCGCTTACCGCGTGAGAGTTTCTCTGATGTCCACCGAACGAAACGACATTGTTCTGACCAAAGTCCGCCAGGCCCGCCGACGTCTCGTTTTAACGCAATTTGGAAAAACGCTGAATTTCACGGTTTTCGCGGGGCTCTTGGTTAGCGTGTTGGCGATTGGTGCGATAGCAATCGTCCCGCTACCCGAGATCACCGGCGCGATCGGAATAACCATCTCCAGCGGAGCGGGTCCGGCGATCACACCGAGCCAGTGGATGACAGCGTGGCTGTCCGTTTCGCTAGTGTTTGCGGTTGTCGCCGCCGGGCTGCATGCGTGGTGGCGAGCACCTTCGATCGCGAGTGCCGCCGCCGAAGTCGATCATCGATTTGGACTTCGCGAACGATTGAGCAGCTCGCTCGCCGTTTCGGACAATGATCTGGCACGGCCTTCCTTTGCAGCGGCCCTGGGCGACGATGCGGCGCGCGGGCCGATTCGCTGCGTATTGCCGATCAGTTTCCTCTCCGCGCCGGACGCGCCGTGTGGTTGCCCCTGGCCATTTTACCGATTCTTGCGGTCATGATCGGCGTCGTGCAACCCACCGCCCCTTCGGACCAACAGCTTGCCGGTTCCAGTGACAGTGCGGAAATACGCCAGGTAAAAGCTGTCGCGTCGGAGCTGAGGAAAAAGGTCTCCCAGCAGCGTCGGACTTCCGAAGCAAAGGGTCTGAAGGACGCGAAAGAATTATTCGAGAACTTGGAACGCAAACTCGATAAGATCACCGACAGCAGTTCACTCAATCGGAAGGACGCGTTGATCGAACTCAATGACATCAAGCAGCAGATCGAAGCACGGAAAGACCGAATCGGTTCACCGGAACAAGTTCGCAATGCGCTTTCGCAAATGAAGGGAATCGACGGCGGACCGGCCCAAAAAATCGCTGACCAGATCGCTAAAGGTGATTTTGGTAAGGCCGCCGAGGAGCTTCGTGATCTTGCCAAGAAGCTCAAGGACGGCAAGTTGAGCAATAAGGAGAAGGAAAAACTCTCCAATCAAGCTAGCCAGCTTGCCAAGCAGATGAAAGAAGCAGTTCAACAGCACGAGCAGAAAAAACAACAGTTGCAGCAGCAGATCGACCAGGCCAAGAAAGAAGGTCGCAGCGAAGACGCCGCCAAATTACAAGAGAAACTCAATAGCGCTCAAGCCGCTGATACTCAAATGCAGCAGATGCAGAACATGGCCGAGGCGATGCAGAATGCCGCCGAAGCAATGAAGCAAGGCGATACGGAGGCAGCATCCGAGGCGATGCAGGAGATGAGTGATGAACTCGGCGACATGCAGACTGCCATGAGCGAACTGGAGGATTTGCAATCCACCCTCGATGATCTCGCCCAATCCAAAGGCCAGATGAACTGTAAGAATTGCAACGGACAGGGGTGTGAGCACTGCATGGGCCGGGGCACTGGTGGCCTGAAGGCAGGACATGGCCTCGGGCCCGGGCCCGGCGAAAATTCAGACGACGACGTCGATACGAACTCCTACGACACCCGCGTTCAAGGGGATGTGAAACGAGGCCGCGCCGTGATTGCGGGATTTGCCGATGGCCCGAACCGGAAAGGGATCACGCGCGAAACGATCAAAAATGTGATCGAAGCGTCCATGACAGAAGAGGGCGATGCGCTGGACGATCAATTGCTGCCGCGAGACGAACGCGATCAAACACAACAGTATTTCGACAGTTTCCGCGATGTTAAGTGAATCGCATTGCAATGAACTGGAACGCAGTCACGATAGCCGTTGTTGCCTGTCTGGTAGTCTGGCGGTGCGTTTGGCTGGCATCTGGAGTGCCCGATACGACCGCCAGCGCTGACGCGGTTCGTGAAGAAATACAGCGGCGACTGGGTCTTGATACGGACTGGGTCATTCACGCCGATGGGGATGCCAACGCGCCGCCTGAGCAGTGGCGTGTCTCGTTTGAGCATGTTGAAAGCAACAATCAACCGCTCCGGCTCACCGACGCTGGCATCGACGTGTGGGACAATACTCTGCCGATTTGGATTACGCCTGGTCGAGACGCTCACCCCGGATGGGCCGGTTGGGACGATAACGGCGACGGCACCATCGACGATTCCGGAGAACTGGGGGCAGCCTGGAGCGATGACCGCTGCGTCGTACAGATGCCGAGTGAAAAATCGCCGGGCGGCCGCGTCATTGATCATGGGGGCTTTCGCCGCATGCATCCGGGCGACAATCTTAATATCGCTCGGCATCACTTCCAACTGCGTTACATCCGAGACGCGCCGTAGAAAAATGCGCCTGCGATCCCGCCGCAGATCAAAGCGACCGCCAAAATCTTCCACGTGCCTTTGCCGTGTTTGAATGGAAAGACGAAGAGATACAGAATCGTCAGCGAGAGCAAACCCTGTTTGGTATCGGAGCGAAACGCAAGCGTAATCAGGCTCAGCAGCGCACCCATGGCGACGAGTAGAAAAGCTGAGCCACCCAAATTCATGAACATCTGCATGGGTTTGAACGCCACGGCCTCTTCACGCCGCGATGCGTTGACCGCCAATACGGCGATCGCCATCGCGCTGGCCAAAATGAATAGCACGAGGGCGAGCATCCAGGCGGGCATGCCAGATTTGCCGATCATCTCCTGTTGCAGTCGTTTGGCTTCCGCCATGTCCCGCTCGGCTTTGTCGAGCGCCATGGTCCCCTTGTCGATATCAACTCCAGCCACCTTATGGCTGTCAAACCGCTCACCCGTTTGAAGGTGGTAACCGCATTTAGTACACAGGACAGCGCCCACCGGTAGCTCTTTCCGGCAGGAGGGGCAAATCATCCCCATATCGCGGTCCATCCCCTCCTCCGCAAACAGATCATCGAGTTCCGAGTTAGCCGGTGCAGAAATGGGTCGGGGTGACGCGGGGCGAGACGCAGAAGAGCGAGGCGCGGCAGGACGAGGCGCGGCGGGGCGAGGCGCGGCAGGGCGAGGCGCGGCAGGGCGAGGCGCCGCTTTGGCAGCGGGCTTCTGTGAGCCACTGCTCGAGGCAACCTTCACAACGCTTCCGCAGCCGGGGCACTTGATCGCTTTACCGGCGAGGTCATCTCGAACGTTGAGCTGTTTGCCACAGCCACACTTCACTGCAATTGGCATAAGTAAAAAGGCGAAGAAAAGGGTTCAGGAAAACGAAAGGTTCGCGTTGCTTTTGTCGTTATAGCATGTCCAGCTACTCTGGTGGCATCGTGCGAGCTTCCAAGTAGGCACCGCACCGATCGCAGTAGGTGGCTTCGCGACGATGGAGAGACGCCCTGCAATTCGGACAGGGAAAGGGCTCCAGAATCTCGCCAGCGCGTTGGTTTGACAACTCCGCACTGACGAACCCCGTCGGCACGATGATTAAACTGTAGCCCAAGAGGATTAAAGCGGCCGAGATAATCTTGCCAATTGTCGTATGAGGCACGATATCGCCATATCCGACTGTCGTCATCGTCACGATTGCCCAGTACATGGACTGGGGAATCGAGGTGAAATCGCTGTCGGCGGGATCGTCCACCAAGACGGTTTCGATGTGGTACATCAATGCGCCGCTGATCGTCACGGCGACCAGGACGACGGCCAAGAACACGACGATTTTGTCACGACTCCGCCACACCGCGTCGGCGAGTTCGTCGGCTTGGCTCATCATACGCCACAATTTCAGCACTCGAAACACACGCAGGAGGCGGACGCTCCGGAGGATTGCGAACGACTTCGCCGAATCACCCACTGCGAACGCCAAATAGCTCGGGAGGATGCTGAGCAGATCAACGACGCCCCAAAAGCTGGTGGCATAGCGCATCGGGTGACGCACGCATGATAATCTTGCGACATACTCGATTGTAAAGAGAGCCGTCACGAACCATTCTCCCGCCGTCAACCAAAATGGAATGTGCTTTGGCTGCGTCTGCTCGCCCGTGTTGATGACCCTTCCGTGCGATAGAGAGGTCTGGATGCCCGAATACTGCGGTAGTGTTTCCAGCGAAACCAGCACGACGCTGGCGATAATCGCAATCAGTAGTCCGATATCGAACGCTCGCCCCGCTGGTGTGTCGGCTTCGAAGATGATGTCATACATCTGCTGCCGAATGCCCGCGTGATCGGGACGCTGTACGAATCGTCGTCGCAAGACGGCGGTCGATGCGTGGGTTGAGTTAGCGGGGCGAGCGTCAGGCATGCAGTACGCCGATCAGGAGACAGTGAATCGCGACTTCACATGGGTGAACGCTGCGGGGAAATTTCGCAACGCTGTTCAATAATCTCAAAGTGATGCTGGAGATGGCCAGCTGCTAACCAAGCCAGTCCGCGAGGAGTGATCGGCTGAGAGTCGACATGGCCGACGTGGTTCCAAGCTGCAGGAACCATTCTCCCCAGCAACATCAGGTTCGCTTGTCGTAGATTCCCCAGTTCGGTGATGAGGTGGGTGAGATTGCCCAGCCCAAATCTCGCCTCCGCGTAAGCATTCTCGTCCCATGAGGGCAGATCAGTCTGATCACCCGCAGCAATCCGCAGGATGCGATCACCAAAAATCCGCTCAGCGTCCACGCAGTGCTCGATGACTTGACGTACCGTCCACGTGTAGGGCGCATGGACACGGTCGACCAGTTCGGCCGACAGACAGCCACCGAGCTCGCAGATCCAGTAGAGCTGGTCAGCGAGAACTTTGAGGCAGCAGGTTCCCTGAACCTGTTCGACATATTCCCAGTGCATCGGCAGGCGCAAATCCTGTTCACTGGGTCGACACGACTTACTATTCATGCGCTGAACTAAACTTCCAGAACTCGAATTTAGCGACATGCGCCAATTAAAAAAAACAGGTTAGAAATCGACGACTTCGAGGTCCTCGTGCGACTCGGCCAGTTCATCGATGGTGTCGTAACCGATGCTCGTGTGGGCGACATTGAGAAGTGACAACTTCGGCAATTCAGCGATTTTCAGGAATGCCTCATCGGTGAACTGGGTGCCGTCTAAGTTGAGTCGCTCAAGGTTTTTCATCTTCAACAGGATTGGCAACGATTCGTCTCCAACCGATGCGGACTTCAGATTCAGTTCTGTGAGTTGGGTCAAATCGCCAAACGCGGCCATTGTTTCATCCGTGGTATCGGTTTCCCACAATCCCAGGTAGGTCAGCCCTTTAAGTTTGCCTACCAACGCAATGTCTTCAGGCTCTACCAATCGGCACTCACTGATGTCGAGGAAGGTAATCGAAGGCATGGCGGAGAGCGTTTCGAGACCTTGGCGATCCAACGACGTGTCACGGAGCTCTACACGAGCGAGTTTTTTGTTACCGTTGATGTGTTCCAGGCCTGCGCCCGTAATATCACAACCTCGCAATCGGAGACGCTTGAGATTTCTGAGGTCCTGGAGCATTTCCAACCCCTTGTCATCCACTTTGGAGTAGTCACCTTGCAGCGATTCGAGCGAGGGCATCTTGCCCAGAACCGCCATCGTGTCATTGCTGACCGTTGTGCAATAGTTGAAATTGATGGATTTCAATTTAAGTGGTTTCAGTTGTACCAGTCCTTTGTCGGTGACCTGCGATTTTTCGAGTTGCAAATCTTCAAGGGCTTTGAGTTTAGTCAGGGGTTCGATACCGGCGTCGCTGATGTTGGTGTTTCGCAAATCGATTGCACGCAGCTTCGTCAGACCTGTTAGGTGCTCCAGGCCCTCGTTGGTGACGGCGGTGCGGCGGAGCTGGAGAGCCACGAGATTCTTGAGCTTTCCGATCGTTTCGAGTGACTCGTCGGTGATCGCTGCCCCGGTCAGATCGAGCCTTTGTAAATTCGTGAGTTTGGCGAGATTCTCCATGCCCTCGTCGTCCACGGTCGGTCCGATTAACGCGAGGGATGTGACGCTGGGAACACCACCTAGCTGGGCCAAAACGTCGTGGACCTTGTCGTTCCCTCCACTGACTGCGACCACAGCACCATCACTATTTTTGGTCACTGAGAAGCCACTCGCCTCAATTGCAGCGACGGCTTCGGCTGAGTCCGGTTTCGGCTTCGCTACGGCCTGTTTGCTGAGAATCGACTTGCTCGGTTTCGTGACGGTTTCACTCGTCGTCGTGGCGGTCGATGCCGCCTCGCGGCGGCAGCCAACGGTGAGCAACATCGATGGCGCGATCAGGAGCAGCAGGGAGACGAGGGCGTGCCGTTTCATGGCGATGGGTCTCGCGAAAGCGGAGGGAAGGTTAATGGGTCGACCAGGCTCCTAACTTAGATGTTATTGCCAAAAACGCAACGTGTGGCGGACGGCAAAACGCTCAATGAGTAATCCAGGCTAGCCCGCCACTTCGCAAGCCTTGTAGACGACCCGGGCGCGGCGAAACCCAATTTTTTCATATAATTGGATGGCCGGCGTGTTGGCGGTCGTCACCTCCAATCGCATTTTCTCGATGCCTGCTCCCTGGAAACCCGCTGCGGCACGGTTAACGAGCAACCGCCCCAAACCGCGACCGCGATGTTCGGCAATCACGCCAATGTTCTGGATCACACCCCATCCGTCGGACTCCAGTCCTTGGATTGTGCCCACGGGCATCCCCCGTCCGCCTGGGCGGTCGTGATATCGCAGCAACCATGTCGACCCGGGAACGAACGTCGCCCGCGACGTGATCTCGCGCATCAATCGCAAGCAGCCATCGCGGCGACCGAGGCACGGAAAAACATCCGCATCGATCTCGCTGCGGAAACTCAAGTACTTCGCGTGGGCGTGCTCCCGGACGACGGCTTCGTCGTAACTGACAAACTGATATCCAGCCGAGGCAAGCGATTCCTGGTCCCACTCGGCGCGAAATTCCCGAAGGTTCAGCTCCATTCGGTATCGACGAAAATAAGTCATGCCCATCCAAATCCCCTTTCCCAAACCTGGCCCCTGCACAACACTGTGTGGCTCTTCGTGCCTCTTTGTGCGATGAGCCTTCATTCTACCATACGAGCGATTACTCAACTGGATTTTTCACTTGGCTTCCACGGCGCCCACGCCATCTATCGCACCGAGCGAAATCTTATGTTTTCCGTCGCTCATGAATCGCTGTCTGGTTTTGACAGGACCCACTGCTTCGGGAAAAACGACCTTGGCGGTGAGGCTTGCACAAGCGATGCGGAATTTGCCGGATCGGTCGACGGGTGAAGGCACCTCCGCCCCACCCCAAATTGAAATCATCTCGCTCGATTCAATCGCCGTCTATCGCAAGATGGATATTGGCACGGCCAAGCCTTCGGCTGAACAACAACGCTGCGTCGTGCATCACCTGATCGACGTGGTCGAACCGGACCAAGAAACCAGCGTGGCCGAGTATTTAAGAGCCGCTCATGCTCTGGTTCATCAAATACACTCCCGCGGCAACCGACCGATGTTTGTCGGCGGCACGCCCATGTATCTCAAAGCAATCCTCTGTGGATTCGATCCCGGTCCGCCCGCTGATGATGCTTTCCGTGATGCAGTGATGCAAGACGTGGAGCGGTACGGCGTCGATGCGCTTCATCGCCGGCTCGAACAAGTCGACCCGCTGTCGGCGGCGCGGATCGAATCACATGACGTGCGTCGGATGATTCGCGCACTTGAGTTTGCTCGGCAAACGGGAACGCCGATTAGCCATCGACAACAACAATTTGAATTGGAACGTTCACCCGATGCGGGTCTCGCTTTCGTACTACAAACTCCTCGCGCTGTGCTGCACCGAAGAATCGAAATCCGCGTCGCACGGATGTTTGCCGACGGACTGGTCGATGAAATCGACGACCTCACCAAATCTTATCACGATTTATCGAAGACGGCGCGCACAGCAGTTGGCTACCGCGAAGTCTTGGAGAGCGACGAGTTTCAACGGTGGATGGAAAATCCAAAGGTGGCACCGGATTGGTCACGCGTTTCTGAGCAGGTGCTCTTTCACACGCGACGGCTCGCTCGCCGCCAAGAGACTTGGTTTCGCTCGATGGGCGAACTCCGGCCAATCGCCACGCACGGCAGCGACGATTCAGTCGAGCGGCCGGCCGAAGAGTTGATACGCAAAATGGTCGACGTCATTCGCGGCCACCGGATCTGGACCGGCGCGGAGTAGCGTGGCTGCTGGCGACCGAGGGCCGTCCGGCTGGCCTCGAAGGTGGTCTGGATCGCATGTGCTCGTGGGAAGCTACCAATTCCGCGGCGCCTCGTAGACGCTAAATTCTGCCCAGATCGGGTAGTGATCGCTGATTTTGAGCGCCGCGGTTTGGTCGATCCCAAAGCAACGCTCTAAGTTGAGCACGCCACTGCGCCGCAGGTATTCCGTGGTCACGCGGGAATCAATAAGCATGTGGTCGTAGCACTTGTTCTGGCGTGTGTTGGTAGGAACATCACCAATGAGCGAGACCATTCCAGGCATCTGGCCGAGTTCCCGCAAACCCTTGACATCGACGTTGAGATCGCCGAGCAAGATGAAATCGTCTTCGCGGTTGGTTTCGTACTCGTAGTTACGCACACTTTGGAACACATCATCGAGCACGTTCAGTTCGTTCTCGGGTGTGTCACCGCTTACTTCATCCGGGTCGGTGTGCACATTGATCATCGTGAACCGGAATGGCAATCGGGAGTCCACCGGCGCAACGCGTGTTTGGAAGCTAGCCACGTAGGGTTCGCGGTGCATGCGATCCTCGGGGTCGTCGAGCAGAAAATCAGAACGATCGATCACGTCGATCCGGTCTTGGTCCCACACGTAGGTGTAACACTCTTTTTGGGAAGTTCGTCCCACCGGCGGCGCATGGATGGCGCGGTAGTGTCCTCCTTGCCGTGAGATTTCGCGAAGCAGGATATTGATGGGAACTTCTGGATCGCCACGCACCTCTTGTACCGCGACCACATCGAAGAGCAAGAAAACGGCAGCGAGTTGCTGCATCACTTCAGGCTTGCTCGATTTGCTCTCGCCGAAGACCTGAATGTTAAAACTCGCGATCCGGATTGCCGTCTGCGACTTGCCCCGCGTAGCGGGGGGAGGCGCCGCCTGCATGACTCCTGAGGAGACGTTCCGCCCGGCCGTTTCCAATCGTTGGCGCGGGGTTGCAAATCCTGCGGGCTGGAGCGGCGGGTTGGATGAGCCAAATGAGGCCGAAATCGGATCGTCGTATACCGGAGGCTGCGATCCCCGAAACTTTTCCAGCGATGTCAGGTTGACGTGACCGGTGATCGCCCCGGCGATCGCCACAACCACCCCCGAGACCGTCAGACCGGGGGTGAACCAGCGGATGATGGGCACGGCTGAGGAAAAGCGTCCGCTCCCATTTTTCCTGCCAAACACGAGAGACCATAACCACTTAATCACATTCGCTTCCTTGCCGAAATGTGGCCACAGTCGCCCACCGTCCGTTCGATGAGACAGGCATGGGGGGGCCGAGGGTCCGTCCTAGACCCGTCCGGCCCACGCAAAAACAATGAATACAGCGGTCCACGCGAGTCAGACGACTACGCAATTTTCCGATGAACTCGCAAGATCAATCGGGTGAGGGCGATCGCGCCGTTCCCATCCGCTGGCGGGCTACGGTCCCAAAAGACAGTCCCTAAAATCCGCGCCTTAAAATCGATTCACTGTGACTTCGTCGGCTAGGAAAGGAAACGAATTTGCGAGTTTTGCATAATTACGAGTGTCGTGACTTGCCTCATCAAAAAGCGCCGGTAGGATGGATTGACCGTTGGACCATGAGGACCCCAATGGACCCGCCAATTGCCCAGTCTGCCTAGTCTCCCGGAGGAGACCTGAGATAATGCGTTTTTCGAACTTGTCCTTAGGTATCGGACCTACCGCGAGCACCCTTGCCGCTGCTTGCATCGTCATTGCCCCCATCACGGCGAACGCCGATTGGACGACGAAAGCGTTCCCGGTCAAGTCCCATGACTTTGGAACCGTCGCGGTCGCATCGAAAACCGAATTCACGTTCCCAATAGTGAACACGACGGGCAGCGAGATGCACATCCGCGAGGTGCGGACGAGTTGCGGTTGCACGACCCCAACCCTGTCATCGCATTACATTCCGGCGGGCGAGCAAGGGGCGCTGACGGCGCGGTTCAACACGCCGACGTTCCGAGGTAAGAAGGGAGCCACACTCACGGTTGTGATTGATAAACCGGCCTACAGCGAGGTGCAGTTGAAAGTAAATGGCTACATCCGCAGCGACATGGTTTTTCATCCTGGCAGCGTCGACTTTGGCGCCGTGAACCAGGGCGAATCAAAATCCGGTAGCACGAAGATTTTCTATGCTGGCCGCAGTGACTGGCAAGTTGTTGACGTACACGCTCATCAGCCGTGGTTGATTCCGACGTTCAAGCAAGTGGAACGAGGCGGCGGGAAAGCCACTTATGAATTAACGGTCCAACTCCGGGAGGATGCTCCCGAAGGATTTTTTCAGGACGAAGTGGTCGTGCAAACCAACGACCGAAGTATGCCATGGGTGCCACTACAGGTATCCGGTAACATCGTGACTGCTCTCACCGTGTCTCCACAATCGATTGCGCTGGGCAGTGTCAAACCCGGGCAGGAGCTGACGCAGCGACTCGTCTTGAAGGGGCGTGAATCTTTTGCGATCAAGTCCATTGAGTGCGAAGGATGGGATGTGCAGTTCAGCAACGATGGCAGCGAAAAGAAAGTCCATCTCATTAACCTAACACTCCGCCCCATTACTGCTCGCGGCATCCAACGCGAGTCATTGGTCATCACGACGACGGGGGGAGAATCGATGACTGCCCATGCGATCTTGACTGCCGAAGTCGTCAACGAACAAATCGCGACGGTGGAATAGCCGGTGATTTGCGTCAGGGATAGCGAACTGGCGCTCGCGACAGTCGAGACCAGTCGAGTCGCTCGATCATTTCAGCGTGCCAGCGACCGAGATTCCAACGCGCGGTTTCCTCTGGGCTGGGCAAGCATCCTGGTTCGCTCATGGCCGAGCGGGCGGCCCAGGCGACGATCGACTCCGGTGCAATACCTTGCTCTCGGTAGTGTGACAGTCGCGTGTCACCATGACGCTTCGCCAGTCGCCGACCATCTTTGCCCACCACCAAGGGAACGTGAGCATAGCGCGGACGCTCCGTACGGAGATATTCGTAGATCTGCATTTGGCGAAACGTGCTCAGCAACAGATCGTCGCCGCGGACCACTTCACTCACGCCCGCATCAATGTCATCAACCACGACGGCCAATTGATACGCCGCCACGCCCTCTTTGCGAGTAACGGGGAAGTCGCCGATCGCGGTGGCGGGATCGCAATTCACGCGGCCAACGACGAGGTCATCGAAACATTGTCGCTTAGCGTTGATCCGGAATCGCAGGCAGTAGCTGCCGGGCTCGGGCAGCGGATCGCCGACGTGCCAACCGCTGCAAGTTCCTGGGTAGATGGTCGATTCGGCCGCGAGGTCGAGCTGATGTTCACTTGCAGGAACATCGTTCCGGTGGTGGCTCTGCTCATGCGGGGCCGAAGCTGCGGATTCAATATCGGTACGTGTGCAGGTGCAGGGATACACTCGGTCGTCGGCGATCATGCGGTCGAGTGCTCTCTGGTAGAGCTGCGTTCGCTCTGTTTGAACGATCGGCGTTCCATCGTACTCAATGCCCAACCAAGTCAAATCTTCGACTACCTGATCGGTTGCCCACGGTTTGACTCGCGGCGAGTCGATGTCTTCGACACGCAGAATCAGCTCTGCGCCTTGAGCTCGCGCGCTCCAGTAGCAGAGCAGAAAAGTTCGCGCGTTGCCGAGATGTTGGGCACCGGTGGGCGAAGGAGCCAATCGGCATAGCGGCGTCATGATTTTGGATGGTAGCATCGGTTATCGGCTGATTCGTTGCTATTTGGCGGCGATTGTCGCTCAGCTCTCCGAGCCGAATGCGTGCATGAGGCGCGTCGTCGGCTTTGAGCTCGGAGAGCTGAGCGACGTTGCGGCGAAGCCGCCTTCAGGTGATTCAAAAAACTACAAATCATCGCCGAGATTGAACAGATGCCGCAGCGCTTCGAGGAGGCCGCGCGAATGCCCTGTGGCAGCGTCGTCACGCAGCGACGCCATCGGCGGATGCAGCAATTTATTCGTCAGTCGGTCGAACGATTTTTCAATCTCTCGGGTCATGGCGGGATCGGTACAGCCGTTGAGTTTGTCGAGTAGTCGTTGCAATTCCGCTGATTTGACTTGCTCGGCCCGCTGCCGCAGTCGCTGGATCACCGGCCCAGTGGCCCGCTGCTGCAACGATTCGAAAAACAGTTTGACCTCTTCGTCGAGAATCGCCTTGGCTTTGGGCCACTGCTTTTCCCGCTCGCGTCGGTTGCGATTGCAAGCGGCTTGCAGGTCGTCGATTTGATAGAGATAGACGCCGGGCTCCTCGCCGATCACCGGTTCAAAATCACGCGGCACCGCGAGATCAAGCACGAGCATCACACGCCCCCCTCGCTGGGCATTCAGTTGAGCAAACGTCGCCGCATCGACGAGCGGTTCTTCGGCCGACGTCGTCCCGATCAAGAGATCGGCAGCGATGATTTGCTCGGGGAGTTCGGCGAGGGAGCGGGTCTCGGCACCGAACACGCTCGCGAGCGACTTGGCCCGTTCTTGCCCGCGATTGACGATGCAGAGGTTATCGCTTCCGCCGCTCTTAAGATACCGCAGCGTTTCCTCTGCCATCTCCCCTGCACCGCACAACACGACACGCTTGCCACGGAGAGTTTCAAACACTTCGGGAACAACTTCTCCGATGGCGACACTCGGCACGCTCAAGCGGCGGCGATGAATCGTGGTTTCAGTTTGGACCCGCTTAGCGGCCCGGTTGGCGGCCTGGAATGCCGCATGCGTCAGCGGCCCGGTCGCTCCAGCGAGATTTGACAGGTCATACGCCTGTTTGACTTGCGACAGAATTTGGGCTTCGCCCACGACCATGCTATCGAGGCTCGCCGCGACCAAGAACAGGTGATTGACCGCTTCGCGGCCCTGCCGAACAATCATGTGCTCGCCAACGAACGCAGCGGGCTTTTGCAAGCATGCGGCTACAAACTCAGTCAGTTCTGTGCGGACCTGTTCGTCCGACAGCGATCCCGATCCCGATTCGCTCGCCGTTAGGCCTGACCCGAATATACCGCCGGCCGCATAGAGTTCGACTCGATTGCAGGTCGACAGGACCACCAGCTCCGCCCCTTCGAACCGCTCACCGAACGTTGCCAGAGCGTGTGCGGAGTCTTCGCTCGAGAAGGAAAGCTGCTCGCGGATTTCCACGGCGGCGTCATGGTGCGAGCAACCGATCATCTGCAGCGTCATGAGTCACCTCGCTGCATCACATCGATTTCGCTTGGCTCCAGTCGAATCTTTTCAACGTCGGCGTTCTCAGCGTTGGCGGTGCTGCCGCCGTGGGAGGTCGTCAGCACGCCGGACATGGCCAGCACGAGGAACCCAAAGCTCGCCAAAGTTAAATAGGCGACTTTGCGTCCCCGGCTCGCCGGCGCATAGAGGAATTCCACCATTGTGGCCGAGGCCAACCAGACAAACAGAACGCCCGAAAGCATAATCCCGCGATTCGTCCACGGGATCTCCCCCCAGCGATTGAGGTTCATCACGACGCCTGAAACCAGTCCCACACCGACTGCGATCGTACTCGTGACGAGACAGCGACGGTTCAGATTTTGCAACGTTTCTAAGGTTGGTAGACGCAACGCCGAGCCCGCCCGCTTGTGTTTCAGTCGCCAGGACTGGACCAGGTACATCGCACCGGCGAGAAAACCGAACAGCACGGCCGCCGAACCGAGCATCATCGAGATCGCATGCACATTCCTCCAAAACGCCGTCGCTTCCCCGCGATTGAACGCCGGGAGATCTTGAACCGCGATCGCCAGGGCGATCAGCCCCAGAATGGCAGGTAAGAAGAAAAAACCAATGATGGTGTCGGGGCGTCGCAGGTACAAAATGAAGTAGCAAATGGCCAGTCCCAAGGCGACCATCAAGGAAAAATCGGTCCAGGTTGCTAGCCGGCCCGCCTCGATCACCGATTCACCATCGGCGCCAGATTTGCCGCCGGGAACCTCCGCAGTCGCTCGGAGGGCGAGATACGTAATGTGAGTGAAAATCCCAATCGCCATCATCACCAGCTCTGCCAAGCCGCGTCCGGGCACACGCCGTCCCACCAAACGCAGCAGCTCGATGACGAGCGCGACGGTGTAACTGGAAGTGAAACAAGTAATCGAGATTTGATGAAGGATGGGAATCATCACCGTATCCTACACAAAGAGATGCCTAATGCGCAAGCGAGGGAGCGACGTGGGGATACCAAATCTCGCCGATGCCGCCGATGCTGCGGTCGCCGCGGCTGGCGAGCCACTCACGGCACTCGCCGCCGCGCGTCGCCGGTGGCCAAATTGACTGCATCTCAGGACGGTCCAACAATAGCGAGCGAAACGGGGTCTCGAGTTCGACTGGCGCGGAAAATCGAGTGCGGGACAACGCAACAGCCGTCCCCAGGATCAACGTTCCTCGTCGCATTCCATAGCCGACATGGACACCGACGGCGCCGCCAACGCCAATAGTGCCCGCCACCTGCCAGGAGGCCAGGGAATCCCCTGCATTCTCCGCAATCCAGATTTCACCCCGACGCATCCGGTGGCCTGCAAAACCACCCACGCTTCCCGCAACCACGATCCGCCCACCGTTCATCCCGACACCACGCGACCCAGTGGGCGCACCGAGCATATGTCCCGCACTCCCACGCACCGTAATCGTGCCGCCGCTCATGCATGAGCCGCAATAGTCACCGATGTCGGCCTCGATAACGATCCGGCCTGCACGATGTTGATGGCCGAGTCGATGAACCGATCGACAATCACCTTGCAGGGTCAAGGTAGGTTGTTCTGCGTTCGTCTCTCGGGTATTCACCTGAAATATCGCGCCCAGTTCGACGGTTACTGACGAAACCGAAATCGATTGGCGGGCAATCTCGCGATCTGACTTTACTGCGAGTTCGTCCAACCGCACGCTCGAAGCATCGATCGCCCCGGCGTGTCTGTCACGTAAGCGAAGCGTGATCGCTTTCATGATATTACCTCCCCGAGCACGTCGTGCAAACGAAAATGGTGACGTCCCAGTTTGCCACCGTAGTTTCCCGCAGTCACTGCGACCAACCCTTCATCGCCCACCGACTCACAAGCCGCCGTAATGCCGGCCCGCATCGCGCCGGCGATCTTGTCGAAACCCACGCCGTCGAGCACGACTTCGAGCACGGCCTTCGTTCCTACGGGCAATTCCGTTCTCGTCACTTCTCGCAGCGACGGACAGAACGCTTCGTTCGTCGACGCGAACAGGGCGGCGTATTTGGATCCCACCTTCGATCCACTCCGCGTTGCTCCTCCCGGAAAAGGCGTGATCACGCCGGGCAGCGGCGCGATCGCGGCTACCGCGGCGCGACACGCGATCGACACCGACTCGCTCGAACGACCGAGCAGAATAAAATTTCCGCCACCAATCGCGTCGGTGCGTCCGCAATCGTGCTGACACACAAATTCACCGTCCATGACGGGAATTCGCCAGTACCGGTTCGTCACGTCGCCATCGGAATCGGCAGTACTCTCGCCGGTGCATCGCGTTTGCTTGCTGATTTGATGACCGTCGCCGAAGTACCGCAGCGATTTCCCCAGCGGCACACGCTTGGGATACACGCTTCGGTCGCCCACGAGACCCGCATAAAGAGCTGTTGTGGGGCAGGTTAACACGCATTGTCCGGCACGGCGTGGAATTTGTTTTTCAAGCTCTTTCCCTGAAACCGCAAACGCCAAGATTGCCACGCCCGGCCGACCATCAGGGGTTTCTTGGGGTGATAAAAATCGCTCGACCGCGATCTCAACTCCACAGGCAATCACGCTTGTCCCAAAACCGACCATCGCTGACGCCGCGTCTTGGCACCACTGCCGATCGGCTGCTGTGACGATCAGCCGGGTCATCTTCATATCGAACGCTTCGGCAAATGTCGCTTGAATCGGCACTCCCGCAATCTGCAGCGACGAGTGGTGGACGCTTTCATCCGTGTCATCAGCGACCGTGCAATCTGAATCAGTCATGACATGGCTCCTGACGCGTTCGAAGACACGTCGCCGCGCAGACCCGTTCCAACCAGACGGCTGCCGAGCACTTCTTCCATCTCCCCCTCGTCAATCCATAGCCGATCGAGTGCAAAAGTACCGTTTTGAGCATATCGAGCGCGAAAGTCCGCGAGGTGTTGATGATCGATCTGACACCGAATTTTGTTGGAGTCTGCGGCGAGCGTCCGGTCAAGATTGATGTTCTCACCGGTTTCCACCTCGACGCCATCGCGGCGAACGAGTTTGCCCGATTTGAAAACGAATCGAGGAAGCTTGAACATCTTTTCGATATTGGGTTGTTGTTCATAAACTACAACGTCGGCCACGCTGCCGGGGGCGAGAGTGCCACGATCACCCAAGCCCAAAATGCGGGCTGGTGCGGTCCGCGTCATCGTGGCGATGTCGGCGAGCGAATACTCACGCGATATCCCTGCCAAGGAACTTGCACTTGCCGCCTCGGCATGAATTTCAGCGAGCGCCGTTTCACGTAGTGTTCGATCAGCGAGCAACGCGAGTAAGTGCGGATACGCCGTAAACGGTCCACCATTCGGATGATCCGTGGTCAAGAAAACACGTGATGGATCATCGATCATCAAAAATAATTCCAAGCCGATCGCCCACTGCAACGAATGTACAAACGCGCGGCGATGGTAACGAAATGGAACCACCCCACAACCGGCTTCGCATTCCACATCGACAAGAATGGATTTCCGCGGTTTCGCGTGAGCGGCGTTAACATGCTGGTGCATCGTGTCCGCGCTGATCGTGACCGTTTGCCCGAATTGAATCTGCCCAACGTCAATGGTCACGTTGGGATGCCTGAGCATCGCTTGGACCAACTCCGATGCAGCCGAGGAAAATCGATACGGTCCGTCGGTGCCGTAACAATGGAACTGCGCGTGCGTCAAATGAATGGGATACCCGTCGGCGGCCGCAATCGTGGCCATGGTCGAGACGATGTTCCCGGGTACGCCCAGGTTACTGCAATGCACGTGCAGTGGATGAGCCAGCCCGATTTCATGCACCGCTCGGCACAACACCCGGATGATTTGCGCAGGCGTGACGCCGTTACTTGGGTGCGGCGTGTCGACATCGAACGAGCGCTGATTGAACTTGAACGCGTTGATGCCCCCTGGATTGACGACCTTCACGGCGATGCAGCGGGTGGCGATCACCATCCAAGCTACGTACGCATTGATGACTTCCTGCGGCGATCCTTCGGCGATCAATTGCAGCAGCACGTCGTCGTTTCCGAGCAGGCAATACCCACCGGTATCAATGCCCCGCACGTCCGCCATTTCCGCGTGTGCCGAACGAGCATTGCACGGGATCACCGCGGGCTCAAGACAGGTCGTGTAACCCATGTCGAGATACCGCGAGGCTGTCGTGCCCGCCGATGGCAAAAAATGAGACTCGGCCGGAATCGTCGATCCAGCGGGCTTTGCCGTTCGCCAAGGCGGCATCTGATCCCGCATCAGCATCCGCGCCAGAGAAACTTTGCCGCCGCCAATGTGTGTATGTAAATCGATTCCCCCCGCCATGGTGACGCAACCACTGGCATTGATTTCAATGTCGGGCGTGACGGGCTCGGCTGGAGCCGCTCTGATCCGGTCGTCTTGCATCCACAAATCACGTTGCACTGGAAGTTCATGCCTCGATGCATCTCCCGTCGTTGCGGGGTCGAGCAATCGGCTGCCACGAATACAGGTCAGCATGAGTTGAAAAAAATCGAAGGAGGGGAAGAGAAAACCGGGATGCAATCACCTTATTATCTCACATATTCATGGGATCTAGTAGTCGGGAACCTCGTTCGCCCAATCGTCGCAGCAGGCAATGGATGTTACCGTAGGACGGGCCACTTATCTCAACCTCTCCCCAAGAATATTTCCATGAGCGAATTGATAATCAGTGTCAGCGGATTGCGCGGCATTGTCGGCGAAACCCTGACCCCTGACGTGGCTTGCCGATATATCGCTAGTTTCGCAGCTTCCATCCCACCGGGGGCGATTGTGGTGGGACGCGATGGACGGACGACTGGCCGGGTCCTGAAAGCCGCCATCATCGCAGCGCTCAACGCATGTGGTCGTGACGTCATCGATGCAGACGTCGCCGCAACGCCCACCATCGGGGTTCTCGTGCGGGTGAAATCCGCAGCAGGCGGCGTGCAAATCTCAGCCAGCCACAATCCCCCACCCTACAACGGAATCAAACTTTTCGGTAGCGAGGGACGCGTGCTCGACGCGGCGGCGGGAAGTAAAATCCGCGATGGCTACTTTGGCGATAACACATCTTGGTGTCGCTACGACGCGATCGGAACATGTGAAACGGAGCCTGATCCCCACGCGGCGCATCTTGAAAAAGTGCTTGCAACGATCGAAGTCGATACTGTCCGCAGAGCTAAATTCAAAGTGCTCTTGGACAGCAATCATGGCGCGGGCGGGCTGCTCGGCAGGCGATTGCTCGAATCACTCGGATGTGATGTCCAAGCGATCGGCGCCGAGCCGACTGGGGTCTTCGCCCACGTTCCCGAACCGACGGCGGACAACCTCACTGGAATCGCGACCCAAGTCGCGGGCAGCGGGTGCGTGATTGGATTCTGCCAAGACCCCGATGCGGATCGACTCGCCCTGATCGATGAAAATGGTCGCTACATTGGAGAAGAAGCCACCCTGGCGCTGTGCGTCCAACGGGCCATGATGGTCGGGCGGACGGGTGGACCAATCGTGATCAATGGAGCAACCAGTTCGATGAGCGCACTGGTGGCCAAAAAGTATGGTGTCGCAACGATCCGCAGCGCAGTGGGTGAAGCCAACGTCGCTGATGAAATGATCGCCCATGGGGCAGCCTACGGTGGAGAAGGGAACGGTGGGCCAATCGATCCCACTGTTGGATACGTGCGCGACAGTTTTGTCGGTATGGCCCAGGTCCTCGATTTAATGGCTCGCACCGGAAAACCGCTCAGTCAGCTCGCTGACGAACTCCCCAAGTTAGCTATTCATAAAGACAAAGCGGAAATCTCCGTTAGCGAGTTACCCGCGATCTTTGAGAGACTGAAAAACTACTTTCAGGATGCTCAAGCTGACACGGGGGATGGTCTGCGCCTACAATGGGAAGATGGCTGGTTGCTCGTCCGGGGCAGCAACACCGAACCGATCGTGCGTATGATCGCTGAGGCACCCACAACTGAAAAAGCAAAATCGCTCTGCGATGCTGCAGCGAGTTTACTTGGTCCTGAGTAGCCAGTCTCCTTGAGGCTCAGTTACGTGTCTCGGTGAGACACACCTACTTCAATTAAATCCCATGCTCCACACTGATACGCGACCGCTATCGAGTCCACCGCGTGTGTTCATCGCAGAATACCTTTGCGGCGGAGGCATGCTCAACAAGCCTTTGCATGCGATCTCGGAATCGTTGCTGGGGGAGGGGACGGCGATGTGGCATGCGCTTGTCCAAGACGTGGCGGAGTGGGCAAACGTGCGAACACCTGTCGACCCCCGTCTGTCGTTGCCGATATCTTCGATGGACGCAATCGCCTCGTGCCAAGTCGAATCTGTTGAGATGGAGTCGTGCCTTGAGCCTTGGGCGGGCTGGATCGCTGCTGCTCGCGACTGTGACATGGCGATTGTTATCATTCCTGAAACGGACGGGCTGTTGACCAAAGGCATTTCGCTGATGCGTGCCGCAGGCATTCACGTTCTTGCGCCGCCCGGTAACGTGATTGGCTTGGCCTCGGACAAGTGGGCGACCGCGAAATGGTTGCATCAGAACAACATCGCCCATCCCGACACTTGGTCGCTCGATGGCCGCTGCGCGGCGACGAAGAATCGCCATTATTCGTGTTCCAGACCACTGGCAGCCGGGAGGTTCGACTCCGTCTTCGGGGGGTCTCCTGGGGCGGGTTATCTGGTCAAGCCGCGTGATGGATGTGGGGCGATGTCCATTCGCCGCTATGACGAACTCGAGCCTGCACTGGCGTCGATAACGCCGCACGAAATCGCGCAGCAGTATTGGGTCGGTCGTTCCACATCGGTGCTCGTGATCGCCAGCACCGATCGCAATTGCGTCAGCGTGCTGCCCGCCGTTTGGCAGCATTTGGAGGTAGTTGCCCATGGAACATCTCACGATAGCGGTTCGGATAGCCACTTCGACTATCAGGGCGGCAGCGGACCGCTGGCGAGCGAGTTGCAACACCGGGCCCACGCCCTGACGACGCGCGTGCTCCATGCCCTGCCCGGAAAACTCACCGGCTTCGTGGGCATCGACATGGTCCTCGGTGTCAACGCCAATCACGACGCGGTGATCGAAATCAATTCACGGTTGACGACTTCCTACATCGGACTCCGCCAAATGACGGATGAAAATTTGACGCGGCGTTTAATCGGCAGTCACGCTCACGCCGCAGCGATCACGGTTCCCACCGAATCCGTCCACTGGGATTTACAATCCGTCACGCTCTAGCCGTGTCAAATTTCACCCGGCGACCGCACGGTGAACCGAAGATGACGTCGATGCCTATTTTCGCCATCCTTCATTGAATTCTACTAAGTGCAAGCCACGCTATCGACGATCACATTTGTCGATGAATGAATTACGAGTGATTTGACGCATGGGTATGATATGCCTTCAACTACTCCACCATGGATTATATCGTGAAAGTCAACGAATCGATTCACCTATCCGGAATGAATAGCTCGCGGACGGCTGAGTCTGTGCAGACAGATTTCGCGGCAGCTCCGCCTGCGAGTAGGGCTAATCCGACCTACCGGCACACCAAAATCATCGTCACGCTCGGTCCGGCGACGGATTCCGAAGAGATGCTAGGTAAGTTGATCGAGAGCGGTGTCGACGTGATGCGGCTGAACATGGCGCACGGCACTGGTGAATGGGTCAAAGAGATTGTCGCTCGGGTGCGGCGGGTTTCCAGACGGGTCGGGCGAGACGTCGCTGTGATGATCGACGTCAAAGGGCCTGAAATTCGAACAGGACCCGTCGACGTTCCTATTCCGCTCGCGGTCGGCGATACGCTGCGGTTGTGCGTTCGTGAATCGGATGTATCGAGTGGTTCGTCCGCCGGCGTGACGGTCAATTACCCGGACCTACCCCGAGATGTCGAGGTCGGCGCGACGGTATTGGTAGACAGTGGTTTGATGCGGTTGCGGGTTCTCGAGATCGACGAATTCATCGTCCACTGCGAAGTTCGGACGGCGGGATCGCTGGGTTCTCGCCGGCATATTAACCTGCCCGGAATCGAAGTGAATCTGCCCGCGCTGACGGACAAAGACAAGGCTGACCTGCGTGCGGGCGTGGACGCAGGAATTGACTTCGTCGCGCTTTCATTCGTCCGACGCGCCGACGATGTCGAAGCCCTGCGAACGCTGTTGCGAGAACTGGGTTCGCCAGCCCGAATCATCGCCAAGATCGAAGAGCAGGCGGGCGTTCGCAATATGAAAAATATCATTCGCTCCGCCGATGCGATCATGGTCGCGCGCGGGGACCTGGGGATCGAAATTGATTTTCATCGTCTCCCGCTTGTGCAGACGGAACTGGTCCAGGCGTGCCAAGCCGAAGGCAAGCCGGTCATCATTGCGACCCATTTGCTGGAGTCGATGATCACTTCGCCGATCCCCACCCGCGCTGAAATCTCCGACGTATGCAACGCCGTGCGCGAGCAGGCCGACGCTGTGATGTTGTCCGGTGAAACCACAACGGGAAGCTATCCCGTGGAATCGGTCGAAGTCCTAAAGAGCATCCTGCGAAGCACCGAACCATCCGTCAGCAGCCAACTCAACAACCGCATCAAGTTGATCGAGCCCAAAGACAAGATGCTGCGTTCGTCGGCGACTCTTGCCCAGGACCTTGGGCAATCAGGTATCCTGGTATTCACACGCAGCGGTTTTTTGGCCTACACGCTGGGCGCCTTACGACCACGGGGCGTACCGATTTTTGCGTTCACTGACATCGAACCGATCTATCGCCAAATGCTCCTGCCGTGGGGCGTTGAGCCGTTCTTGATGGAGTTTTCAGATGATCCAGAGGTGACGATTCGCAATGCGCTCGAACGACTTCGCAACAACAAATGGTGCCCTTCGGGTGCTTGGTTGGGCGTGATCACCAATGCACTCGCACATGAGAAAATCATCGACACGCTTCAACTCCGACGAGTTCCCTGAGCAATGACTGTCTCCTTGGCACGTATGTTCGGCTACGTTTGGGCGGCGCCAAATACGTTGCTGGGAATCGCGATCGGGCTGTTGCTGGGTGGGCAATTTGAACGGGTCGAAGGTGTCTTGGAAGTTCACGGTCGACATGTTGCGCGTGTTGGGTCGGATGGTCGTCCCCGCCAGCGCGATGACGATGGGGCATGTGGTGTTCGGATGCGACCGCGAAGCACTTGAGACTACGAGGCGACATGAACGAGTTCACGTTCGTCAGTACGCGATTTGGGGGCCGTTTTTCATGCCCGCCTATATTGGCGTTTCGCTATGGCTGTATGCACGAGGTCGTAACGGCTATCGCGAGAATCCGTTCGAAATCGCGGCCTATGCCGTCGACAATCCAGTCTTTCCGAAACGATCTTCCCATCCAGCAGTTTCGGATCCCGTTGATAGTCGAGTGGCTGATTGCGATCCGCCGTGATCTTGCCGTCCTGGAAGTTCAGCTCCGCGACCGAGTGATCGCGACGAGCGGATCGCGGGACCAGCATTCCGTGCAGCGGAACATCCTCGGTTTCAATATCGTTATTATAGCGCACCAACCATTTGAGTTCACTTACGGATCAATCGACCATGAGCATGCCCCCCGCCAATCCATATGAAAACCCGTCCATGCCCACCTCGGGGAACAGTTACACCGTGGGCCGGCGGACCATCAAAACACTCAAGCGTATCGAACCCCTGTCGGTCGCGAAAATACAGGGCGCCCTCATGGCCCTGTTGGGGCTGATCGGCGCAGCGGTCTTTATCCTGATGGCGATTGCGGGTGCCGCCATACGGCCCCCTGGAAATCAAGCCGTCGCTGGCATCGTGGGTATGTTGATCGGGGCGATCTTCGTGCCGATTATCTATGGCATGATCGGATTCATCGGTGGCCTGATCGGAGCGTTGGTCTACAATTTGTGCGCATCGCTCATGGGCGGAATCGAAATGGAATTCGAGGAGTGAGCCGCGTTTGGCTTCCGGCGGTGGAGGCACCCTGGGTCGCAGCCAGGGTTTCGGCTAATCTATGACTCCCTCTCTTTTACCCATGGCTAGCTGCATGTTGATTTGATTGCTTTTGCGCTATCAACGCGCCGATGCTGGCGAGAAACGCTAGTGAAAAACGATTTAGCCGGCTTCGCTGGCGACTCGGGTTCGTAAATCAACAGGGCGGTAGCATCATCAGCTCAACATCATCGCGGAAATGACGGCTAGCGCCGTCGGATCAACCCTCATGAAACACTCCATCGTATTGCTGCCCGGTGACGGAATCGGCCCTGAAATCGTCGCCCAAGCCCGCCATGTTCTCGAAGCGGTAGCCGACCGTTTTCACCACGAATTCTCGTTCAGCACGCATCGTATCGGCGGGACCGCGATCGATGAAACCGGTGATCCATTGCCGTCCGAGACGGTGGAAGCCTGTCGGGCTGCCTCAGCGATTTTGCTCGGTGCGGTCGGTGGCCCCAAATGGGACGATCCGTCCGCCAAGACCCGCCCCGAGGCGGGATTGCTACGGATTCGCAAGGAGCTCGGGCTGTTTGCTAACCTGCGTCCGATCAAGCTTTTCGATGAGCTTGCCGACGCCTCTCCGCTGCGACCCGAAATCGTCCGTGGTACGGACATTCTCTTCTTCCGCGAATTGACCGGCGGCGTCTACTTCGGTGAATCGGGCAGCAGCGGTGAAGGCGACGACGAAACTGCGTTCCAATCAATGACCTATTCGCGTCGTGAAATCAAACGCATCGTTCGCATGGCTGCCGCAGCCGCGCGAGAGCGTTCCAATCGTTTGACGAGCGTGGACAAAGCCAATGTGCTCGAGCCGAGTCGGTTGTGGCGGCGGGTTGCCGCTGAGGTCATGAAGGAGGAATTCCCTGACGTGAACTATGACGTCGTACTCGTCGACGCCATGGCGATGCACCTGATCAATCGCCCTGCCGATTTTGACGTTGTTGTCACAGGAAACCTGTTCGGCGATATCTTGACCGACGAAGCGTCGATGTTGCCCGGCTCACTTGGTATGTTGCCAAGCGCCTCGTTAGGTGCGTCGGGACCGGGGCTGTACGAACCGATCCACGGCAGTGCACCGGATATTGCAGGCAAAGGAATCGCCAACCCGCTCGCGACGATTTTGGCCGCCGCCATGCTGCTGCGTCACTCGCTGTCGATGAGCGCGGAAGCCGAAGCGATTGAGGCAGCTGTGGCGGGTGTCTTGGCCGATGGACTGAGGACCGCAGATTTGGCCCGCGGCGGTGCTGCGGCCATTTCATGTGACGCGATGGGCGCGGCCGTGGTGAAAAAAATTGCTGGCTGATGGGTAGTCGTCCAGTCGAATCCCCCTATCAGGTAACCAACTTCGCGTGCCCGACTTCACCACCTACGTTCTGATTGGCGTCATCCTGGCGGCCCTTTCCATCGCGACCCTCGTCGGTGCAGTGATGGGGCGGGGCAATTCGCCGAGAACGGACGCGGCGTTGGTGAAACGATTCCAAGCCAAATTGCGGGTTTGGTGGATCATGGTGGGCGTGTTCGTGATCGGCACGCTCGCCGGGCCGACAACGCTCGTGGTCATCTTTGCGGGGGCATCGTTTTGGGCACTGCGTGAATTTATTTCAATGACGCCGACGCGGCGTGGCGACCACCGCACGCTGTTTTGGGTATTCTTTGTCTTTCATCCATTGCAATTCATCCTGATTGGACTGGGCAGCGCCTACTACGAATTCTACAGCATCATGATCCCGGTCTATGCGAGTCTATTCATTCCGGCTCGGGCGGCGGTCGCTGGCGATGCGAAACGGTTCCTCGAACGATGCGCCAAAATTCAATACGGACTGATGATCTGTGTGTATTGCCTCTCGCACGCCCCGGCGCTGTTGCATCTCGATTTAGTCCGCACCGACGGCACGGCCTGGGATTCCAATACGAACCTTCTGATGTTCTTCGTGTTGATCTCACAGCTCTCGCTGACCCTCGAACGAGTCTGGAGTCGCTGGATCGGCATCCATGTCATCGCCCCAAACATCAACGCCTCCCGCACGTGGGAAGGCGTCGTGGGCTCAGTCATGACGACCGGTTTGATCGCGGCGCTGCTGCGCTGGGCAACGCCATTTTTTTGGTGGGAAGCGTTGCTGATGGGCATGGTCGTGACGATCATGGCGAGCGCGGGAACGCTGACAATGAGTGCCATCAAACGCGATCGGGGCGTCATGGATACGGGCACACTTGTCGAAGGCCACGCAGGTATCTTGGATCAAATTGACAACATCTGCTTCGCCGCCCCGATCTTTTACCACGTCACCCGTTTTTTCTTTACCTAGCAATCTGCGTCGTCTTTCGCTCCGCGAAAGTTGCGTGGGACGTTGCTTTCACAGAGCGAAAGACGATGCTTCTCAACCGCTCGATCCTCAACCATCCTTCGAATAACGGGCCCTGCAACGGGTTGACCGCATGCATTTGATCATCAGTTCTTCGCTACACCCCAATAGCCGCAGCCGAATTCTGGCCCGCGAGGTCGCCCAGCGATTACAAACGCACGGACGCACTGTCGAGGTGTTTGATTTGTCCGAGCGTGTGCTGCCACCGTGCGACGGAGCCACCGCCTACGGCAATCCGGACGTCAAAGCGTTGGCAGAATTGATCCGCGACGCAGAATCGATTTTCGTCGCGTCCCCGGTGTACAATTTCGATGTCAATGCGGCGATCAAGAACGCGGTTGAGCTAACCGGAAAAGCATGGACGGGCAAGATCGTTGCTCTCATGCTCGCCGCAGGTGGACACGGCAGCTACATGTCCGCGATGGGGCTGGCCAATAGTTTAATGTTAGATTTTCGGTGTCTGATCGTACCTCGCTTCGTCTATTCGACAGGCGTTGATTTCGAAGGCGATCAATTGGCTGACGAAGACATCACCCGGCGAGTCGATGAATTGGTCAACGAGACGATGCGGATTTCCGACGGGTTGCGGGTGAGTTAGCGTTGCAAATTGATTTGATCATCACCGAACTTGATGTGGGAGGTGCCGAACGTGCGTTGACTCACCTGGCCACCGGGCTGCATGATGGAGGCGATGACGTTCGTGTATTCTCGCTGGGCTCGCTCCCCGCTCCCGGATTTGATTCTCTCGTTGCCGACCTGCGAGGCCGCGACATCGAGGTCACCAGTGGCTTGGGCACCGGGATTGGCAATCTCGCGGCGGTCTATCGCAGGCTGCGGGGTTGGCTGAAACAGCGACCGTCAGCGATGCGCCAAAGCTTTCTGTTTCATGCCAATGTGCTGACGATGTATGCCACGCCCTCGAGCTGCCGTGGTCCGTGGATCGCCGGCGTTCGCGTGGCGGATCCGAACCGCATTCGACTTCGCATCGAAGGACATGCACTGCGGCGCGCCGATCAAGTCGTCTGTGTCAGCTCGGCGGTCGCGTTGTTTGCGCAGCAGCGATACGCAATCCCCGCCAGCCGCCTCGCTGTCATTGGCAACGCGGTCGAAGCGGAACGGTTTGCCCATGCCGCGCCGCTGGAATGGGAGGAACTCGGTTGGCCAGCCGATGCCAACGTCGTGCTGTTTATCGGACGCCTACATCCGCAAAAAAACATTCAGTTGCTGCAACGCACACTCGACAAGATTGCTCCCATCGACTCCGACCGCAAATTGGTACTTGTTGGTCGTGGTCCTCTCGCTGCCGCACTACGGACGTGGGTCGACCGCGTCCCAGGTGACCGGGTGCGGCTGCTCGACTGGCGAGCTGATGTGGCGTCTCTGATCGCCGCTAGCCGTGTGATTGTCCTGCCGAGTCACTACGAGGGCATGCCCAACGTGATCCTCGAAGCCATGGCGGGCGGCAAGCCCGTTGTCTGCAGCCGCGTCGAGGGCAGTCGTGAACTGATCGGCGAGGATGTCGATCAAGGCTTCGATCTCGAACATGACGACCAGTTTGCTGCGAAGGTCAATCGCTTTTTGGACGATGCGGCCTTCGCTGCTCGCATCGGTGCGGCCAACCAAGCACGCATGACTCAAGAGTTTTCTGTGCAGCGGATGGTGAAGGCCTACCGCGATCTGTACGCGAAGTAAATATCGACTTACACTGCTTTCGTCGCAAAATTTGTTAGATCGATCGATGACCTCGATGCGATGCAGCACCGCTGCAGAGCACGCCCGACCGTGGCACGCCCGACCGTGGCACGCCCGACCGTGGCACGCCCGACCGTGGCACGCTCGGGCAGTGCGCCGCGTACCGAGAATCCGTTGCTGCAAAAGTCGTTACCGACTCCACAGAGGATTAAAACTGGTGAGACAACAATTCGACGCCCGATCTGGATCATGACGTCGGCGGAGAACGTTGTAATGCGTGGGAGGACGGAGGCTGGAAATCTATTATATTTCCAACTTCTGAAAGACTGGGGGGTTACGCTACCGGCGCGCTGTCTCACGACACTGATTGGCTCACACGAACATCATTTCACCGTTTATGATGAGTGTTCACACCGACGCCCTGTCCGATTGAGTTCGCATGTCAACTTCCACCGACGTATCCGTTGAGCGACGCGATTTCGAGCGGCTCGATCCTAACTCGCTGAAAATGGAGCGGCTGGTCCATCTTGGGTTGTCACTCGTGTTGATCGTTTTATCGGCGTTCGGCGTGCTTTTTTTTTGGCTGGTTAGCGACCCCGTGGCGGCAGCTTGGGCGATTGTCGGCGGGGGGGGGTTGGCGGGTGCGGTAATGCTGCTGAGTGTGGGGTGGTGGTTTCCGCGTTTGGCGTACGACCGGGCGGGCTGGCGGCGGGATGCGAACGGTTTCGAAATTCGCCGCGGAGTGTGGTGGCGCCACCGGATCGTCGTGCCGCGAACTCGTATCCAGCACAGCGACATCGAACAAGGGCCACTGGAGCGATACTTTGGTCTGTCGCGATTAGTTCTTCACACGGCGGGCACGAAGAACGCCTCGGTCGAGTTGGCAGGTCTCCGCAGCGAAGTAGCCGAAACGTTGCGAGATGCGTTGATCCGCGACGAGTCACCGGGTGTTGGCCGATGAGCGGGGGCAACGAAACAACGAGCGTGACGGCGTCAACCGCGTCAGGGGCACCTGAATTGGGACCACCCGAGTCGCCCCGTCACGCTCCGATGCCGCCGCGATGCCTGCATCCCAGTTCAATTGTGTTTCAAATTTTGGGTGTCGGTCGACAAGCATTCGGGCCCGTGTTGCTCGGGATGTACGGGGTTTCAAAAGGCAGTTGGATGGGCGGCGTATTGGCGGGGATGATCGGCGTTCCACTGATCGGGTTCGCGATCATTCGGTACTGGACGCTGCGTTACCGGATCGCGGACGGGGAATTGCTGGTCCAGGAAGGCCTGGTGTTTCGCAAGAATCGGACAGTACCGATTGATCGAATTCAAAATGTTGACCTGGTGCAAAACGTGCTCCACCGTTTATTGCGGGTGGCCGAGGTGCGGGTGGAAACCGCCAGCGGGAGCAAGCCCGAGGCGACATTGCGCGTGTTGTCGATGCGCGACGTCGATCGATTGAAACTGGCCATCTTTGACCGCTGTGGTGCTCCCGATGCAATCGAGGACCCACCTGGCACGTCGCAGATGGAGACTGCCGACGAGGGGGATCCAAACACCGGCGTCCCCATATCGCAGCGGCGTCCAGATGAAAAACAGGTAGCTGGATCGCGAACCCTGTTGGCGATCCCGACGTGGTGGTTGGTGAAAGCGGGTTTAGCCAGCAATCGCGGTCTGATCATGTTGAGTATCATCGTCGGTCTCCTGTGGCCGGATGATATTGATGAAAGTTTTGTGGTGGAATGGGTGGGTGGGCTGTTGCCGGAATCGTTGGATTCGATCGGCTGGTTGGTTTGGCTGTTCGTCTTCATCGCTGCTTCGGTGATCATCCGAATTCTGGGTGTCGGCTGGCATGTGCTGCGGTTTCATGGATATCGCTTACAACTGGTAGGTGACGATTTGCACGTTTCCTGTGGCTTGCTCACCAAGGTTTCCGCAACGGTGCCGCGACGCCGAATTCAGTTCATCAGTATTCACCGATCGCCGTTGCAGCGGTGGATGAAAATGTCTTCGATTCGCATTGAAACGGCAGGGGGCGCGGGAGGGGATCGTGAGGACGCAGCGACCACAATCACCCGTCGCTGGTTTGTTCCGGTGGTGGATGATGCGCGGGTGCCAGGACTTCTGTCTGAACTCCGTCCGGGTTTTCACTACGAACCCGCTGGAATCGAGTGGCACGCGGTCGCCGCGTCGGCGGGCAGAAGGGTCGCAAAGCGAACATGTTTGATCAGCCTTCTAATCGGCATTGTGGCCGGTTTGACGTGGTCACCTTGGGGTTATGCCGTGTTCGTTCCGGCTTGCGTCATGCAGTCCTTGTGGATGAGAAAATCTCTGCGGCGTCGTGGTTACGCGCGGCTGGATGACGTGATCCTGTTTCGCAGTGGCGTGTGGACGCAAAAAACGAGTGCCACATTCTGCGATCGGGTGCAAACGTTGCAGCGTTCCCAGTCGCCGTTTGATCGTCGGTGGAGGATGGCAACTCTGAGCATCGACACCGCAGCGGCCGGGCCAGCGGGTCACCAGATGGCTCTGCAGTATTTTGATGCGGAGTGGACCGATACCGAAATGCAACATCTGATACGGCTGTCCGCAGCCTCAGCCATGGTCTGGAATTAGCCACCTGGAGGTAAGTTTGCGGCCTTGATCAGCCGTGAAGTGGCATTGCCGCAATGTCGCTCAGCGCTCCGAGTTGTTAGCGGACAGCGCACCTAAAGCACGCTTTCAGCTCGAAGAGCTGAGCGACAACCGCCGCGAAATAACGTCCAACCTGGCAATAGCTGATGGAGAGTGCTAGCTCACGGTTGACGAGAATCGCACGCTATCGCGCCAGTAGCTTTGTTCCTCACCATTCGTAGCCAATCGGTGCGATGATCGTCCGCGTCCGTCATTGGGAAACTCTCCTGCTCGATGATTTCAAACTCATCGAGCGGCAGCTCGACTCGTGTGTCACCGCTAAGCGTCGCCCACACGCGAGTCCACCAAATTTCCTGGCAACGGGGAAACCACTGTTGGTAAATTTCTCCCCCACCGACCACGAAAATATCCTGTCGCTCAGCCGCAGCGAGCACATCGGCTTCACTGGAAATGGTTCGGACACCGTCGACATGCCATTCCGGATTGCGAGTCAGGACCCAGGTCTCCCGGCCGGGGAGCGGACGGCCGATCGAGTCATAGGTTTTGCGGCCCATTAGCAGCGTGCCGCCCATGGTGAGTTTCTTGAACCGACGCAAATCCGATGACAAACGCCACGGCATCGTCTGGTTCTGGCCGATCACGCCGTCGGGCGTCGAAGCGACAATCGCAATGAGCATGGGTGAAGGTTACTTTCTGAAAATGTCATTTTCCGCTGCTTACACTGTGGGTTGATCGGCCGGAATTGTCACCCCCACTACCGCTGCGCCGACGCTGTCGCCAAACACATTGACGGCAGTGCGGAAGCGATCGAGTAGCCAATCGACTGAAAGAATCAGTCCAATATATTCCAGCGGTAAGCCCACCGCGCCAAGCACAATGAGCATTGTCACCAATCCCGCCTCGGGGATTCCCGCTGCACCAATGGCAGCCAACGTGGCCGTCACGGCCACGATGACTTGCTGCGAGAACTCCAGATCCTTCCCAATGACCTGGGCAATAAAAATAGCCGCTGCAGCTTCGTAGAGAGCGGTTCCGTCCATATTGATCGTCGCACCGAGCGGAATGACAAACTCCGAGGAACGCTTTGAGATCCCCGCCGACTCCGCACATTCGAGCGTGACCGGTAAAGTGGCCGACGAGCTTGCCGTCGAGAAGGCCGTTAACAATGCTTGGCTCATTGCCGCAGCAAAACGATACGGGTTTTCGCGGCGAACGATCCAAAAGATCAGTGGCAGGACGATCAAGGCGTGAATCGCTAGCCCAGTGAGGACGGCGGCAAAATACCATCCAATTTGACTGATCTCCTGCACGAATTTGCCTTCGGACTGAGCCTTGCCAAACCGCGCCGCTACCAGGCAAAAAATACCGACCGGAGCAATCTTCATCAGCATCATCACGAACGTCAGCAGTGCCTCATTGGCTTCGCTGACGAGTGTCGTGATCGAACGAGTTCGGCTCGGCATCGTCGTCAGCAATGCGCCGAAACAGATTGTGAACACGATGATCGGTAATAACTGCGTCTCCACTGCGGCCATGAACAGATTGTCCGTGACCAGCATCAACGCCAAGTTTTCCAAAATCTTGCTAGTGCTCGGAATATCGTCTTCGATTTTCGGTAAGGTAGGAAACACACCGGCCACTTCCGATTCGGAGAGTCCGCTGACTTCGGCGAGTGTCTTGCGGAGGATCTGTTTCGGTTTTTCTTTGCTTTGGGCGAGTTTCTGCACCCGAGCCGGGTCTACTGTGCCGACGCCCGGACGCATCACATTGACCACGATCAAGCCAAGGATCACCGCCATCACCGTTGTGCAGAAATAATAACTCACAGCCGCCGCGCCGGGCTTGCCGAGACGGCGGACGTCGCCGAGTCCCAAAATGCCGCACATCACCGACGTGAACACCAGCGGCACGACGATCATCTTGAGTGACCGCAAGAACAGCTCACCGCCAATATCAAAGTGCATCGCGAGTTCTGGTCGCAGCAGCGCAACGGCAATCGCCGCCACGATGGCGCCGGCGATCCAGTAGGTCAGCGCGTTACTGTGCTTGGGGGATTGGGATGGGGTGGACGTAATTTGATCGGACATTGTTTGGTTCCTTCGCTAAACAATCGAGACGTCCCTGTGCGCGACCTGCATTTCGGACACGCAACAGCATAGCGGTTTAGAGCGAGTCGATGGACGGGGAGAATTCACCGAGAGAGTGAGATGTGCTGTTGTTTATCGCCGACCCAAACGATCTAATCAGATTCTTGGTCACACGTTTGCATGGATTCACAGGAGACTGGCAATGGCGACGGGCACGGCAAAGACGGCAAAGACATCAACGGCTGCCCGTGGCGATGGGACGACGGGTCGACCGAAGGAGGGTTCGGCGGCCACTGCAAAATCCTCCAAAGCAAAGGTCAACCGTTTCCACCAGCGTCTCGGGACGCTGACCTATTCCCAAGGCTGCAAATTGCTCGGTGACGAGGGGGCGAGTCTCATCCAACGTGGCGGGCGGACCTTCGAAATCCAGTCCGATCGCGACGTGTACCTCGGCGGCGATTTATTTCGCGTTCGCGTGCAAGATCCCGATGTCGAAGGCGGTGTGGCAATCGCATCGTTCACACTCTCGTCAGACCGCAAGAAGCAGCTCGCTTTGAATTGTGAGTGCTGCGACACACCGTGCGATCACTTGGGCGCGGCGATGGAATTTTTACTCGATGCGAAAAGCGTTCTCGGGCTGGCGATGCCGCCCGATGAAGGTGTGCCACTCGAGCACCTAACACCCAATGAGCTCCAGCATCGCATGCTGGCGGATCGTGAAAAACGTGCGTTGGATGAAAAGATGACGGTACGGTCGGTCAATTCGGATAAGCCGTGGACCGATTACGTCGTCACCAGTGCGAACACTGGGAGGACCTACCGCGTCGCCGTACGGAGTCTCGAGGGTGACGATTCGTTTTGCACCTGTCCCGACTTTCGCACCAATCGGCTCGGTACCTGCAAGCACGTGATGCATGTGCGAGCAAAGGTTAGAAGACGATTCTCGGCAGCCAAATTGCGAGCACCTTACCGCCGCAAGAGACTATCTCTGGGCCTGCGGTATGGTGATTTTGGCGGGCATCACCCGACAGGTCTGCAATTCTTTTTACCGGACGAATCGACCAAGGCGGGCGGCGATGAGAAAATGATGGAACTGGTGGGAGAGTTTGCCGAGCTCGCCTCCACCAACGCCGCCGACATAATGACTCGGGTGCAGGCTCTGGAGACGGCAGGATACAACGTTACCATCTTTCCCGACGCCGAAGCATATCTTCAGCGACAATTGACGCAGATTCGGCTGAAAGAACAATGCGAGAAAATTCGCGAGAATGTCGAGACTCATCCCCTGCGTACCGAGTTGCTCGATGCTGAATTGTTGCCGTACCAGCTCGACGGGATTGCGTTCTGCGCCGGTGCGGGCCGTGCAATTTTGGCCGATGACATGGGCCTGGGTAAAACGATTCAGGGAATTGGGACGGCGGAGTTGCTCGCTCGTCTCGCCGAAATCCGGCGCGTGCTCGTCGTCTGTCCCGCGTCGCTGAAGAGCCAGTGGCGTGCCGAGATCGCCAAATTCTCGGGGCGGTCGACGCAGATCGTAATCGGCAGCGGCGATGAACGGATCGAGCAGTACCACAGCGATGCGTTCTTCACGATCTGTAACTACGAACAAGTGCTGCGAGATCTTTCGGCAATCGAGAGTGTGCCGTGGGACTTGATCATCTTGGACGAGGGGCAACGGATCAAGAATTACGAATCCAAAACCAGCAACGTGATCCGGCAATTAGAAAGTCCGTTTCGTCTGGTGCTGACTGGCACTCCTCTGGAAAACCGTTTGGGTGAATTGTTCACCGTCGCGCGCTTTGTCGACGACGATCTGCTAGGTCCGGCGTACCGCTTTTTCCACAATCATCATGTCGTTGACGAACGCGGCAAGACGCTAGCGTATCGTAACTTGGATGCACTGCGAAAAACGATGGCCCCGATCCTGTTGCGGCGAACTCGCACGGAGGTCGCCAGGCAATTGCCCGACCGCACGGATCAAGTCATCCGCTGTGAAGCCACGGCTGAACAGTTGGAGATTCACGACAACGCGGTTCGCGTCGTGGCTCAGATTGCGGCCAAGAAGTTCATGACGGAGATGGACCGCTTGCGAATGCAGAAATGTTTGCTGTTGGCACGCATGGTCTGCGACAGTACCTATCTCTGCGATCAGGAGTCGGCCGAGTACAGCAGCAAGTTGGAACGCATCACCGAGGTCCTGACCGAACTGATCGCCGACCCGACCCGCAAAATCGTGTTGTTCAGTGAGTGGCGACGCATGCTCAGCCGGATCGAATCGCGGCTCGATGACCTGGACTGCGACTACGTGCGACTGGACGGCAATGTGCCGCAAAAGAAACGTGCCGAAATTGTAGCCCGTTTTCAAAACGATCCCGAGTGCCGTGTGATCTGCATGACCAACGCAGGATCGACAGGCTTGAACTTGCAATCGGCGAATACCGTCATGAATGTCGACCTGCCGTGGAACCCGGCGGTGCTCGAACAACGAATCGCCAGAGCGTACCGCATGGGTCAGAAACAGCCCGTTCACATCTATAAATTTGTGACGACAAATGCAGAATACCCAACCATCGAAGAAGGCCTACTAACCACCCTAGCCGCGAAACAGGAACTGGCCGACGCGTCGATCAACATTGACAGCGATGTTAATGAAGTCGCGATGCAGAGCGGTATGGAGGATCTGAAAAGGCGTCTGGAAGTCATCCTGCCACCAAAGTTGGCCGCCCCAGTCGACGAGAGCCAGCAACGACGCGTTGAAGCCGAAGCGGAACTCCTGGCGGGAGAGAAACGCCGCGAGCGAGTTGCCCAGGCCGGTGGTCAGCTGTTAACCGCAGCCCTGTCGTTGGCAGATGGTTTGTTCGGAGACACCGCCAAAGTACCCGACCAAGCCCAGGTGGATGCGTTGACAAGCAAGCTGGGCGAGTCAATCGAGCGGGACGAACAAGGCCGACCGCAGCTGAAGATCAGTTTGCCCAGTGACGAGGCTCTACGTGACTTGGCAACGACACTGGCTCGATTGCTGGGGTAGGATGGGGCCCGCGTTTGTCAATCCTGAGTGTGAGCATACGCCGTTTTGGCGCTGGCGGACGGTCGGTCTACCAACCTGACGCGCCAGCGAAGCAATCCATATCATCCCTCGGGATGGCTACGAGTTGGTAATTTCGCGTCAAAATCGGATAGGCTCTTAACCGGCGCCATCGCCCCATCGGCTCACAGTGCCGCTCAACCACACAAATGAGATTGGCGTTTAGGTTTTTCCTAATTCGCCTAAACTTTCAAGTCGGACTTCGCCGTCTTGAGCACTTCTCGCTCGGGGCGTGTTTTGTAGAAAGGGTCGAGTGGGTAGCAGCCACTGACCAGACCCACGCGTGGTGCAGTGGTGCAATCGCTGAATGTACGGCAGACTTTCTTGCGCTGCCAATCGTTCCCGGCGATCACATCGGCGGGTAGTTCGGGATAGGATAACACCATCCGGCCAAGTCCGATTGAATCCGCCATGTTTTGCGAGATCACGGCTTGACCGACGTTCGGCAGATAATCCTGCAAGTACGTGTAACCTGATCCGATGAAAAGCATCTCGGGATGCTGCTGTTTTAACATTGCCACCGCAGCGATCTGCCGCGCGACGCCGATGAGTGGATCTTCGGGCGGTTGGTAACCATCACTTGGTGGGAAGAAGGCCGGTCGCTGGATGTGCGGATTGTAGTAGGGACTGCCTGCGGTCGTGCAGACCATGCGAATACCGAGCTCGTGCATCTGCTCGATCAAACGCGATGGCTCGGTCAAGTCAATGCTCGCACCGTCGCAGGTCGCTCCAAAAATCTTGTGCGTCTCGCTATCCGGCTCGGGGATGCCGATCCGATCGTCGCCGGGGCAGTAGGGCACGAAATCGAATACGCTCAGCCGCACGCCGATGTTGAGTCCAGTCGTTGCCCCGCGAATGCCCGCGACGATGTCGCGTAAGAACCGGGTGCGATTCTCAAAGCTGCCACCATATCGACCGGGCCGATCAACTGCGGCGAGCAATTCGTGGCCGAGGTATCCGTGGCAGTGTTTGATGTCAACGAATGCAAACCCAGCACGTTCGGCAGCCACTGCGGCCACAATAAAATCGTCGATCAAGCGGCTGAGTTCATCGTCGGACAGGATCGCAGCGTCATCCGTCACACCGACGCGGCGATCAAGCACGCGGTTGCGCTGCGGCACGCGAGGTTCGGGTTTCTTTTTTTCATTCGGGCGCGCGTAGCGTCCGGAATGTGTGAGCTGAATCCCAACCATCAAATCGTCGGTAGAATCATACTTCTCGGCATGAGCGGCAACGAGCAGTTCTCGCAAATTGTTGATGTCACCGACGTTGTCCTCGTTGATCATTAACTGATTCGGATTTGCCCGTCCGTCACGACGCACGGCAACGGCTTCACCACCCCAGATGAGCTTGGCACCGCTGAGTCCAAAGTTTCGCCATCGCCGCCGCGTCAATTCGGTCGGTTTGCCATCCACGGTCCCGTCCCAGCCTTCCATGGGCAAAATGGAAAATCGATTTCCAATGCGATGACCATGAACATGCAAAGATTGACCGAGCGGTGAGTCATCGCCTGTCGCGACGGTTTCGTCAAACGGGAGTTCGATCGACGAGTGCCTTAAGTGGGCAAGGAAAGCCTCACTGTTTTTCAGGCTGGCGATGCGGGGATAGGTCATTACTTCGCCAGCGCTTCCTTGTTGTCCTGGCGATTGACCAAGTACAACAGCACGGGACTGGCGATGAAGATTGAGCTGTAGGTACCCGCTGTCACGCCGACAACCAAGGCGAACGCGAAGGCGTGAATGCCTTCACCACCGAGCGCGTACAGCAGCACGACCACGATCAACGTCGTTAACGAGGTCAGCAACGTCCGGCTGAGCGTATCGTTGATGCTGGAGTTGATCATCTCACGACTCAGCCGTGGTGCCTTGCCCTTCGTTTCGCGAATGCGGTCAAACACAACGATCGTATCGTTGAGCGAATAACCCACGATAGTGAGCAGCGCCGCGACGACCGTCAGTGAGATCTTAAACTGATCGATGAGCAAGAACCCGAGAGCATTGGCGAGCCAGAAACTGACGGCGATGGCCCCGAGGGTGATGAGCACGTCGTGAAGCAGTGCGACAACTGCAGCGACGCCGTACACGACGCGTTGAAATCGGAACCAAATGTAACCGATGATGCACAGCAGCGAGGCAAACAACGCACCAAGTGCGCGACCGACCATGTCACCTGCAACCCGCGAACCGACACTGCTGCTGCTGATCCAGACAGGATCGCTGCCGAGGTTCTGCTCTAATTGCTTCATGACTGTAATCGCCTTGTCGCCCGAGAGAGGCAATTGAACGCGCCATTGGGAATAGGGCAGAGCGGATCCACTGGACCATTGGTCAGTTTCATCGCCGAGGGGATGCAGCCGCACGCCTCGCGCGTTCAGTGGAACGCCTGCGGCCTTGGCAGCGGCTTGGATGGCATCTAGTAATCCGGCTTCATTGATCCCCGCTTCCTTGGTGCTGCCTTCGATTCCGAGGGTGATATCGGAGGTGCTGTAGACATATCCCGGCACCTCAATCTGGCGTGTTTCAGGCTCCGGCGAGGTAGTGGCAGTCTCGTCTTCGGCAGTCTCGTCGGCGGCATCCGGGCCCGCAGGGACTTGATCGGTTGCTGTTTCGTCGGTTGCTGGTTCGCCGGTTGCTGGTTCGCCGGGTGCTGGTTCGCCGGGTGCTTGGAATGCAGTCAGCATGACGCCATTGTTGGAACGTCGGTGGTACGACTGATCAGCCTGGTTCGGTGTGGGGATTGCGCCGGTGGTCTCTACCGCTGGCTCGTCCAAGTCGGCGGGAGATTCTGGAGCGAGGTTCACCGGAGCGAGGTTCGCTGGGGTGATCTTCACATTATAAGTCGACAGTCCCACCCGTTGTTCTCTGCCAAATCCATCAACGATCGCTTTCTTGAGCAGGTCGACGTCATCAACGGATGAGTCCACTTTGAAGACCGTATTTTCGGCAGCACCTTCCATATTCACACCATTGACGGTGAATTGAATGGGTTCGGCGTCATCCTGAGTAAACGCATTGGTCATGATCGTACGAACTTCGTCAGTTTCGGTCGGGGCGTCGACCCGGAACTGCACGGATGAGCCACCGGCGAAGTCGATGTCCAAAATTCCCTTGCCACGCTCGTAGAGAGCAGCAAAGCCAGCGACCATCAGAATCAGCGAGACCGGTACCATCACGCGACCGATGCCCATGAAATCGATTTCGCCACCGCCCGAAATCGCGCTCCGCATCGAGTTAACTGCGTCGGACATCGTGAGCGAGAGCCAACCACGCCGTTCGGCAAGGTCAAAGAGCGTGCGCGAAACGTAGATCGCGGTGAACATCGAGAAGACGATACCAAGAATCAGCGTGACCGCGAAACCACGGATTTGGTCGGTGCCGATCGCGTAGAGCACGAACGCCGTGATCAAAGTCGTCAAGTTCGCATCGACAATGGTTGTCGTGGCGCGAGCAAACCCATTGCGGATCGCCATCCGGTCTTTGGCGCCCTTTTTCAGTTCTTCACGTATCCGTTCAAAAATCAACACGTTCGCATCGACCGACATCCCGACGGTCAACACCAAACCAGCGAGTCCGGGCAGGGTCATCGGTTGATTGATGAAAACCATGGTGGCAAGAATCATCATCAGGTTCATGATGAGGGCGACGCACGCAATGATTCCTGAGAAGCGATAATAGAACAGGATAAAAATCAGCACCAAACCGAATGAAAGCTCAATCGCGAAGACTCCTTTTTCAATCGTGTCTGCACCAAGAGTGGCGTCGATCTGATTTTCCGCGATGGGTTGTTTGGTAACGGTGGCGGGCAATTGCCCGGCCTTGAGAATCTGCACAAGTCCATCGACTTCCTCGCGAGTGAAGTTGCCCGTGATGCGGCCTTCCTTGGAAATTGCCGATTGAATATTGGGTGCCGACAGCAGGGTGTCATCGAGAATGATACCGAGCTGACGTTTGTGGGTACCCTCGGGGGCGTTGTTCTGAGTCAGGGCGCGAAACCGGCCTGAGCCGAGATCGGTCAGATTGAATGCGACCGCTGGGCCACCATGCTCATCAAATGTGCTTGTCGAGTAGGACAAATCGCTGCCTTGGATATCCAAAATAGGATTGATGATCATCAATACCTCGAGTTCCGAGAACGGCTGGGACTTTAACCACTGGGCCACCTTGGACTGTTCGTCTTCGCCCATTAACTCATCGGGCAATCTCAGACTTGTATTCGGATTTTGCAGCATCTCGCCGGTGTTAGGATTGCGAATTGCCATGCCGCGGGTCGACATTCGCATAGGGCGAACGCCATCAACTTCCTTGGATTCGCGTCCCAATTTGACCCACCGGCCGTACAGGCTATCGGTATCACCGACCTGAATATCAGTCGCCGCCATCGGATCGTCCAACAGCGATTGTTCCTCGGCCTGAGTGATGATCGCGTCATGGTCGACGGCATTGGCGAGAATGGCGAAACGAAGCACACCGGCTTCTTCGACGAGCTTCTTAATGCGTGCGACTTCGCGGTCATCGACTGCAGGGACAATGATTTCAATCTGTGATTCACCATAGGGACGAATCACGATCTCCTGGGTACCCGATGGGTTGATTCGCTGCGTGAGCGGTGCCACCAGATCCTTGCTGGAGATCGGCGAGTTTTCTCGTCTCAGCTCTTCCTGCTTCTTAGGGTCGATTTCGTATACCAGGATCGTACCTCCCTGGAGATCCACGCCGAGACCAGGCATCCGTTTCCAGAGCGTTACGCTGCTCCCGATGATCGCCAGCAGAATGAATCCAAATCGGGTGCCGTAGCCAGGCATCTTGAGGCCCTTCGCCAGTCGAGCGCCCAGCACGAACGGCAGGATCAAGACGGCAGCGGCGACCAGCAGAGTCACCCACTTTTCAGTGTTCATGCCCTTGGTAAATTCGCCCGCGACAGCGGAATCCGTTTGTGCCAAGAAAGCCGTGAGGCTGGCCGAGGTATCCCATGCGAAAGCGGTTGCAGAGGACACGACACAGTCGAGGCGAGAGGAAAAAAGATCCATCGTGATTTTTCGAAAGACGGTTGTTGAGAACGAGAAAACGGTTAGCCCGAAAACGGTTAGCCCGACGACTCCTCGCCGGACGCGTTTTTAGACGGAGATTTGCCGCGGGAATCTTTTCCGGGCTGTAGTTCGGTGCGAGGCTGGCCGTCTTTTCCAAGTGGCTTGCCTTTGGCGTGTTCAGTGATGGCCGCGATGGCCGAACGGTTGACTTTGATGCGAGTTGTTCCCGCTTCGTCAATTTTCAATGTGATCACGTCACTCTCTGCGGTCACTGAGACGACGGTCCCATGAAGACCACCAATGGTGACGACGCGATCATTTTTCGTCAGCGATGCCAACAAATTCGTTTCGTTTTGCCGCTTGCGCTTTTCCGGCAGGAACCAGGTCACGTACCAGATCATCGCCAGCCCCGCGATCAGCGGAAACGGTGATGCGAAAAATGCTTCCCAAATATTTTGAGGTCCCGCAGGCTTCCCCGTCGCCGCCGCACCGCCTTGTGCCAATAAAATCGTCTGGGCCACCCTGTCACCAAATGATGGCAATAACGCGATCCAATCCGACACATCTCCAGCAGGCGTCCCCGACTGGAAAAGGTTGGTTTTATCGATGAAAGAGGGGGCCGAGGGTGGAAGCAAAACAGGAAATCCAAGTGCCGGAGAGAGGCTGGAAAGGGTCGCGGTTGAGGCCAAAACCACAACATCAGGCGGGAAAGTCAATGCGGCATGATATGGAAGCCCAAAAATCCCCACAAGCCCAGCCATTGCCCCCCGGCACCAATCCTCCCCAAAAGTTCACGAGGAGCATCTGCTAGAATGTTCGCTTCCCGTATCGGCGCGTTCGCACTGAGGGCAATCTCATGCGGGGCGAGCGGTCGTCCGGAGGTCCAGTGGAAGAACGTGCAGTTCTTCGGCGTTCGATGAGACGCCGGTGTCAGTTACCATTAAGTTTCATATTGTTTAGCCGCGTTTGTCGCTTGCCTCTCCGAGCCGCAATCGCGAGGCCGGTGCGCTGTCCGCTAACAGCTCGGAGAGCTGAGCGACATAGCGGCGAAGCCGCTTAAGTGGATAGGGTTCGTTTCGAATTTCCGTGTTCTGTGTGGCTCCGCCGTTTCCGCCGACATCATGATCGAGTAGAATCCGAAACGCTGGCCCTCGTAGCTCAGCTGGACAGAGCAGCTCATTCCTAACGAGCAGGTCGCAGGTTCGAATCCCGCCGAGGGTATTTTCTATTGCCAATGAAGCCGAACGTTCACTCAAGTGGGCGGAGCGTCATCATGCCGAAGTGCAATCCGCCGGGCTCGTCGTAGGCAAAGCTGCCGCTGACGTTGAAATATTTTCGCAGCTCATCGAACTTTGGTAGTTTATTTCGACGCAGCAGATCACTGAACTGTCGAGCGACAGGGCTGTTCTCTCGCCGACCGCCGAACGCATCGGCCAGTTTGGGCGACGCGGCCATTTCATAAAGCACCCGGTAACTGTCCGCATCCCGATTAAACGATAGAAAAAACGGTTGCTCGCCGGCCAATTTGGCCCCTAATTCCGAAAGCATTAACGCATAGTCGGGATCGTCCATCATGGACGGTTTGGATCCCGCTCGCGTCTGGATTACCTGTTGGACAATTTCTCGCGAGTCGGAGAGGACAAGATAGTCGTCCAGTAGCATCACGCTCCGCTCGACGCGCCGCATCGTATCGGGAAGTTCGCGACCGGGCCTCGCAAAATAAACCTGCACGTCGCCGATCGTTTCGGGCTGCATGTCCGTCGCCGGTAGCTTCGTGCGAATCTTGTCGAGCATCGCCCTCGCTTGGGCGACGTCGCGAACCTGCAATGCATCCACCCGGGCCACGGAGTTCCATGCCGCAGGAGATTGATATCGTCTCACGCCCACATAGCGACCCGTGAGATTTGGAAAGAATTCATCCTTCAGACTGACATCGAGCCTTGCCTTAACTCGGTCCTCGGCAAAACGTTCGAAGGTTCCCTCGCCGCCGAAACTGTTGACGATCTTGGTCAGGTTTTCAGCCGTCGTGACAATGTCCCAGTTCGCAGTGAGATAGCTGGTCGAATCGGCGGGTACCCACCTTGGCGGCGTCGCCTCGACGGGTTCGGGGCGTACAACGCCAAAGAATCCGTCGCGTGGTGGATCGATGACAATATGCAGATGGACGATGCCTTCGACGATATCCCCACCCCGGAACACGCTGCCGCCGATGCCGCGAATCTTTTCAATTCCGAGCTCTTCGACGATCGGCAGGATGAAGAAGGACGAGCTGCTGCGGCGGATGATGTTCTGAGCGATGGCAAAGGGATTCGCAAAAAACGTTACCTGCGGTGTTTCCGCTTCGGCACCGATCGAACGGGTCATGACAGCACCAAAATCCGGATTGCTCGACAGATTCTCAATGGTCAAAGTGTCGGCGGCTGAGTCGGACCGCTCCGCCGCCACTTTTCGGTTTTCAGGGGCGTCGGATTCGTGCCAACGCTCGAGCACATCCGTCGCAGCACGGCGACCGATCCCGATCACGAAGACACCGTCGCGGTCGAACCATTCGAAAACCGGCCCCCCACCCCGAGCGAACTGCCAGCTGGTCACCGTGTGAACGCCAATTTTCTGCTCACTCTTCACCGCATTATTCTTCTCTAAGTCGCTAGTGGCTTGAGCGAGGATTTTGCGCATGGAGTCCGAGGCATTGTTGTTTTCGCCGGTCTCGAGCAGAAAGACGCCCGCGAAACTATTCTGATCCCGGCGTTGCTGCTGCATCCTCCGGGCAATCTCCTCGTCGGTCTCGTCTTCTTTCTTGTCGTTTTTACGTTGCTCAGGCGGTGCGCTCGGGACGAGAGCGATCGCAATTTGCCCTTGGGGAATCGCCAGCATATCATCGAGCGTGAGACCAAACCGAGCAGCAAATTCTTGCGCGATTTGGCTGATCGTTTGATAGGTATCTGAAACGAAAGGCCGCATCGCGGGATCGTTCAGCATTAGACCGAGCGTCGAACGGGAAAAGTCCACTTTCAACTCGGAGGTATTGCGAATTCGCAAATACGCCATCGTGTCAGTGGGTAGTAACCGAGAGGCCGGCGGGCATGTTGATTCAAATGTCACTTCATCGCGCACGGAACTGCGTTCTTGCGCGGCCACAAAGAGCGGCGTCATCGCTCCAGATAGTACAACGATTACAATCCAGCGAAAGCGAACAACAGTGAGTGCGGCCGAGAGCGGAGTCATGCGAATCGAAATCCAAAAGCAAAAAAAAGAGACAGAACGCGTGCGAAGAAGCTAGAATAGCATCATCCGAGTCCGTTCGAATTCCAAACCCCGAAAATATCCGATGCCGTACTCAAAATCCAACGCCTGGTTATGGTTACCAGTCTGCGTCTTCCCACTCGCCATCATCTCGTGTTCAATCGCATCTGCTCAAGGCACGGGTGGAGGTGGCATCGGTGGCGGCGGCGGTGGCATCGGTGGCGGTGGCGGTGGAATCGGCGGCGGTGGCGGAGCGATCCAGCCGAATTCCGGAGGCAGTGACCTGATAGACATGGAAGCCGTTTTTATCGGTGACGTCGAGCGGGAGAACGGGGTCGGTCAGTTTTCCAAACCCGTTGGAGCGAGTGTCAACTCGGCAGCTGAGGGGTTGACGGGCGGAACTGGAGCTCGCCCCGGTAGCGCTCTGGGTGGCCTCGGCGGAGGGCTCGGTGGCCTGGGAGGCCTCGGTGCCGCTTTCAATAATCCGCTGGGTACGGGAGCGGTGGGCGGTGAGGCCGTCCCTCCTCTACGCACCCGGCTGCGAAGTGCCGTCGAGCTACCGGCCGTCGGTGCCTATGATTCAATCGCCCGCGAAACCAAGGTGAATAGCCGTTTGCAGAGTATCGGCACGCTCGGGCCGCGATCACCACGCAATGACATGGTCGGATTCAGTTCGTCATCGCGGCCGCTCTATGGTGTCAGTGTGCAAATGGAAGGACGCAGGGCAATTTTGGAGGGAACTGTCGATAATGCCTCCGACCGTCGGATGAGCGAGTTGCTGATTCGACTGGAACCGGGCGTGTTTGAAGTCGACAACCGAATCAGCGTTGCGGAGTGACGACTCTGCGAGCCCCGCTGGGAAATGGCCGTACTCGTCCGGCGGCGATTCGAGAGCTGACGATGCTCTCACCATGGGGGTCTCGCAAGCGACTCGGATGACTCGTAGAGTATCCCTTGGTGTTTGCTCTCGCGTCCACGTGTTCCCCAGCAGCGGTTAGCTCCTCTTCCATGTCCAACACGATCGTTATCTTTGGTGCCAGCGGCGACTTGACCAGCCGCAAGTTAATACCCGCTCTGTTCCAATTGTTCGCCAAAGGCCGATTGCCTGAGCAGACGCGGATCGTAGGCGTTTCCCGCAGCGAATTCGGACACGAAGAATGGCGGAAATGCCTCCGCGAAACGACCGCCAAATTCGCTGGGAAGGTATTTAGCGACGAGAAGTGGGATTCCTTTGCGCCGAATATCTATTACCAAGTCGGAGATATCAAAGACGCTGAATCGTTCAAGAGTTTGGCGTCGCTTCTCGATGAAATCGAGGAGGGGCAGAAAACGGGCCGAGTCTATTATCTGTCGACGATGCCTCAGTTGTATCAGACGGCGATCGAACAGCTCGGAGCAGCCGGTTTGGCATGTGAAAACAATGGCACTCGCCGCGTTATCATCGAAAAACCATTCGGCACGGACTTGAAGACCGCGAAGGAACTCAATCGGGCGATCCACAACGTCTTCAATGAAGACCAGATCTACCGGATCGATCACTACCTCGGCAAAGAAACCGTTCAGAACATCTTTGCATTGCGATTCGCCAACAGCATCTTCGAGCCGTTGTGGAACCGCAACTACGTGGATCACATCCAGATCACGGTCGCCGAAGAAGTGCTCGTCGGTCGGCGTGCCGGATATTACGACACCAGCGGTATCCTGCGGGACATGTTCCAAAACCACCTCTTGCAGTTGATGATGATCACGGCAATGGAACCGCCCGCCCGGTTTGATGCCAACATGGTGCGTGGCGAGAAAGTGAAAGTGTTGCACGCGGTCCGAAAAATGTCCGGCGGCGATTTCGCCGCCCAAACGGTGCGCGGTCAGTATGCGGGATATTTGCAAGAGCAAGGTGTTCCGCCGGACAGCCAAACCGCGACGTTCGCGGCCCTGAAACTGTACTGCGATAATTGGCGGTGGCAGGGCGTGCCTTTCTATCTTCGTTCGGGCAAAGGAATGTCGTGCCGCACCACGCAGATCGTGATTCAGTTCAAAGACGTGCCGCATATGCTCTTCGGGGATAAGAAACGCAACTCAATCGGAAACCGCTTGGTGATCCAAGTGCAACCGGCCGAAGGCATCCAGTTGCACTTTGAAACCAAAGTCCCCGATGCAGGCATGAAAACGCGAACGAGTCACTTGGATTTCAATTTCCAAGACACCGTCGGCGGTGGGGCGATGCCGGATGCGTACCAGCGATTGCTGCTCGATGCCGTGCAGGGTGATGCGAGTCTATTTTCACGCGGCGACGAAGTCGAACTGGCGTGGGGCATTATCGACCCGATTCTCGAAGCTTGGCGCAGCCCGGCTGCTCCACCATTGCTCATCTACGAAACTGGTTTGTGGGGTCCACCGGAAACGAACGAGTGGATGCTGGATCAGAAACGAGAGTGGTTTGATGTCTGTCCGGTGCTGCATTAGAGGATAGCGATGCGTTACGCGATTGTCGGCAGCGGAGCGGTGGGCGGTTTGTACGGCGGCATGCTTGCCCGTGCTGGAAACGATGTCCACTTTCTACTGCATTCTGATTTTGACCACGTCACCGAGCATGGTCTGCGGATTGATTCGGTCAGTGGCGATTTTGTTGTTACGAGCCCCAATATTTACCGGGATGCCGGCGACATGCCGCCCTGTGACGTCGTGATTGTGGCATTGAAGTCGACCAACAATCACCTGCTCGCCGAGCAGCTACCGCATCTGGTCGCCGATCATGGGGTGGTTTTGTCGCTGCAGAACGGGCTGGATGTGGAATCCGATTCGGCTGCCGCTGTGCCAGGTCACGGCATCCTCGGTGGTTGCTGTTTTCTGTGCAGCAACAAGGTTGGACCCGGGCACATTCGTCATCTGGATTACGGCCGGATTGTGTTCGGAGTGTACGAGAGTGCGTCTGCTCGATTTGGCGGAGCTGATTCGACACGCGATGTTGGGCGGCGTATTCTTGCCGACATGAGCGGTGCGAGGATTGACGCCCAGTGGACCGACGATCTGGCGTCGTCGAGATGGCGCAAACTGATGTGGAATATTCCGTTCAACGGATTGTCCGTGGTCCTCGACGCTGCGACGGACGAAATCATGGCATCTCCCGCAGCGCGAGAGCTGGCCGATACCTTGATTCGAGAGGTTTACCGGGGTGCGGCATTTTGCGGCGTCTCGATCGAGGAGAATGCGATTGAGCAGACCATGCAGCACACCGAGACGATGGTCCCCTACGACAGCAGCATGCGGCTTGATTATTTGCACGGGCGCCCCATGGAAATCCACGCAATCTTTGGCAGCCCGCTCCAGGCGGTCAGCCGCGAGCGATCGGCCATGACGAAAACAGGCGAAAATTCGTCGCATCCGATGCCGTCGGTCTCAATGCTGCACCAACAGTTGCAATTTTTGGATTCGCACCCCCCGAAATTGTCGAATCATTCGGTCTGAGTAGTTATTCTAGCGGAGAGAGTTCCTTTCGAGAAAACACCCCGCGTGATTGAAAACTGACATGTCTGACGCCTTCAGCCAACCTGGATCCGCACGAGCCGATGTTTACAACGAATTGGCATCGCTGCGGCTAACCGATCCGCACACGCACATCAATCCGCACTCGCCCGCGTCAACGACGCTCGCCGACTTGTTGGGGTATCACTACTACACCGAACTGGCGCACTCGGCTGGGATGCCCAAGGCGCAGATCGAAGGCGGTTCGATCGGGCCGAAGGAACTCGTCGAGCGACTCGTAGGACGACTGAGCCCGCTTGAGAATACCGTCCAGTACAGTTGGTTGGTCGAGATCTGCAAGATGTTCTTCGGTTTCGATGAAGACCGACTGCATGCGGGCAATTGGGAGTCACTCTACGATCGCAGTGAGTCGATCATGTCCTCGGCACAGTGGCCCGACATGGTGCTGGATCAATCGAATATTGAAGCGGTCTTTTTGACGAATGATTTCGACGACGATTTAGAGGGTTTCGATACCGATCGGTACATCCCCTGCCTCCGCACCGATGACCTCGTTTTTCACCTTGCCGATCGGAATGTGCGTGAGCGACTCGCCGCTTGCACCGGCGTTGAACTGGACGGAGCACTGGAAAGTCTTCGCGCCAGCCTCCGCCGGTTGTTCACTCATTTTGTTGGCCGAGGGGCGCGAGCCTGTGCAATCTCGCTGCCTCCATCCTTCACACCGACGCCAGTTTCCGACGGACGCGCCAAGACGGCGCTCGACGCCGTGCTGCGCGGCGGCGTTTCATCCGACGCCAGCCATAAGGAAGCTCTGTCACGTCGTATTTTCTGGACGCTCGCGGAGTTGTGCGATGAATTTCAGCTTCCATTCGATTTGATGATCGGCGTCAATCGCAAGGTCTACACCGGTGGCGTTTATCAAGGTCAAGATTTATTTGACTCGCGAGTGTCGTTGATCCAGTACCGCGAGTTATTCAATACCTTTCCTGACGTCAAGTTTCCCATCTCAGTACTCGCGAGCGTCACGAATCAAGAACTCGTTAGCTATGCGTGGATTTTCCCTAACGTGATCCCTAACGGGCACTGGTGGTACAGCAACACACCATCGACGATCACCCATGACCTCGCCGCACGCCTCGAAGCGGTCCCCCAGACAAAGCTAATCGGTTATTACAGCGACGCGTACAAGCTCGAATTTGTGTGGCCGAAATTCAACATGTATCGCAAGGTACTCGCGGGCGTGCTCGCGGACCACTACGTTCGTGATCGAGGATGGAGCGTCGAGCGGGCCGTCGAACTGGGACGTACCGTCCTGAAAAGTAACACGGAAGCGTTATTCCCGAAGCGTGCCGTCGAGCATGCCAAGTCGGATGGTTATGAGTCAGCAGATGACGACACACGGCTCGTCCCTCCTATCTCTGCGCCGGAGGTCACGCCAGCTCAGGATCTCGATCGGGAGTCCATGGAGAAGAAAGATTGGGACTCGTCTGACGAAATCAGCGCCGCTTCGGCAGCGGTGGTAGAGGCACCCAGTGATCCATTGCCAATGGATGAGGAAATCGACGAACTCGATCTCGACGATGTGGAGCTTGTCGACCCTTCCGAAGAACCCGTTCACGATGCCGTCACGATCGCTTCGGCGCTGGAGGAAGAAGCTCTCGATGTCGGCGATCTGATGATGGAAGAGGACACTCAGAATGAAGAAGAATCGTCCCAACCTGCACCTCATATCCGTCAACTTCGCGGCGAAACATCATTTTCCCCTGACGATGAATCGCTCCGACTCAAACCCGACTCGCTGACGGGTGAGTATCACTTTGATTCCGGGCCCGAAACTGATGCTGAAGACGACAACCTGTTTGTGGGAGAGGACAAGGTGACGGTCGAAGATTCCGCAGACGAAGACTTTGAGTTGAATTGGCTCGAAGACGAAGATGACGATGCCAAAGACTAGGAGCAGCCTCTTTTCGGAAAGAGTCTCAATCGGATAAGACCGGTTTTGTCGATTACAAGGAGACAACACATTTTTGCGGACAACGACCGCCGCGACATCCGATGCTGATTGGGAAAGACTTTCTGCATAAAAGGATGATTCGATGGCTCGGAATGGGAACTGGTCGCTCGCGGCTCTGTTAAGCATCTCCCTCGTACTGCTTTCCTGTTTAGGTGGATGCAGTGCCCTGGGGCTGTCCTGCACTTCGGGGCAACCGCTGACCAAAGAGGCCGAGGCGGTTCTTAACCAGTCGCGGATTCCGAGTGGGATTGCCCGTGAAAATGCGAAGACCGTTCTGCCGCCACACCGATTGCAACCTGGTGACACGGTGTTGATCGAGCCTGTCAGTCTGGATCGCGATCTCCGTTTGCCAGCCGACCAAACGGTGCTTGCCGATGGCACAATCGATTTAGGACCCTACGGTCGTATCGTGGTGGCGGGACAAGATCTTGAGCAAGCCGAATCGTTGATTGAGCAGCAGATTGATTTTCAAACCCGCGAGCAATTGGAAACATGTCGAAAGGCTGGATGCGAGCCGAAGTCAACGGGCGGTGTCTCGGACAGGCCCGATGAATGTGACTCAATTGCGATTAACGTGCGACTGCTCGAGCCGGTGCATCGCTACTACGTACTCGGTGAAGTCAACGCGCCGGGGGCATACAATCTATCCGGCTACGAAACGGTGCTCGATGCGATCGTGACGGCCGGCGGGTTGAATAACAGCGCCAACCCGTGTCAGATTCTTTTATCTCGCCCTTCGGAGCCCTGCGATTGCCGTGTGACGCTGCCGGTCTGCTACCGGGAAATCGTACAATTGGGAAATACGGCTTCCAACTATCAACTACGACCCGGCGACCGCATCTTTGTCGCCTCCCGTTCCTGCCTTGATGACTTGATGTTTTGGCGAGCTCGCCAAGGGTGTTCGCGCTGCAATGCGTGCAATCGACCATGTGCGCATCCCGAGTTCTCACCTCAGGTTGACATGTCACCGGTCACGAACACGATGATCGCACCGGGTAGCACGGGATGGCTGAAACTGTCGAACGCTCCGTCTAGCAGCGATACGATGCTGGAGAAAGACCGTATCGAGTCACCGTCGGATTCAGCATTGCCGGCTCAGGATGCGGGCAGTCGAGAGACTCGAAAGAAGCACACACTGGGCGAATACCTCAGCCCTGCGGAGGAAATACCCGCCGGCGGCACTCCGAACGATATCGACGGCGAGCTGGATTTTGCGCCGCTGAAGTCGCCGTGAAACACTCAAGTGGTTTGTCAAAGCCAAACAGCAGGGTTAACCGTTTTCGCCGTTGGGGCGGCACCCCGCGTTTACTGGGACGAAACGATGGCTATCGTCGTAGCGGATAGCAACTTCGAATCGTTTTATGATTCGGTGCTACTGAATCGCCGAGGTATTGAACTGGTTTGCGCGATCAAGGGCTGTCGCAATTCACCCTTTGAAGGCGTCTGCGAAGTGCTCGACGAGAAGACGATTACTTTGAAGAAACCGAAGGATAACAAGAACCGGTTCACACCCGAGCAGTGGCAGCAGCTACCTGAATCCATTGAGTATCGATGCATTCGATACCCTCTGACTGGTCACACCGAGGTGTTGACGATTGTCACCACGCTTGTTGACTCAAAGCGTTTCAGCGCTGACGAAGTAGCGGAACTCGATGGCCTTCGATGGGACGTAGAAACGGACATAGCTGGCTGGAAGACGACGATGGGATTTTGTGAGCCCATGCCGAGAAAATCCCGCATTCGGGATGACTGCCACTCAATTCCGAGAAGAACCATCCGAAAAGGGGGCTAACCCTTTGGCGGCGAATCGTTTTACGACGTTTTTAGCGGCCTCGCCGGAGCGGGTCAGACCCCTTTTCGGATAGGCACTAAAATTGTGTGCTGACAAGCCACTAAACACTCGGGCCGGGTTCCCGGTTTTGGATACTCAATTCAGCTTCGCCATCATCCCCGCTGTAGGAAAGCACGCTGTGGACGTGATACGGTTCCAAGCGAGCTTGACCACCGAGCATCTCGAGGTGCAACAAGAAGGAGCATCCAACGATGTCGGCCTCACACTTTTCAAGCAAACGCAAGCAGGCCTCAACCGTGCCACCGGTCGCAAGCAAGTCATCGACGACCAAGACACGTTGTCCTGGCTGAATGCCGTCAACATGAATTTGTAGTTCGTCAGTCCCGTACTCCAGTTGATACGCGAACGAATGCAGATCAAAGGGAAGTTTGCCGGGCTTGCGAATAGGCACAAACCCCGCTCCGAGCCGTAAGGCTAATGGTGTGCCGAAAATAAAACCGCGCACTTCCGCCGCCGCCACGACGTCCACGCCAGCGTCGAGGAACGGCTTGGCCATCTGATCGACGGCTTCATGAAGCGCTGCCGCGTCGGCTAGCAGCGGAGTAATATCCCGGTACAAAATGCCTGGCTTCGGATAGTCGGGAATTTCTCGTATCAACGAGCGAAGGTCCGTCATAGCAGGGTCTCTTACGTCAACTGATCAAAAGTAAAAACGTCGGTAGCTCCAGACCATACCCGTTGGACCTACGGGTACGAAAGCACCGGTTGACAAGTTTCCAGAAGGTCAGGAAGTCGTATTTCTGCTTCAGCCCTCGATTTTGTCGGCCTCGGTGAAATCAAAAATGCGGTTCCACGGTACCGTTGTTGATGAACCATCGCTATCGCTCTCCGCCTTCCGCCGACACTCAATACACTCGCTGGCGTAGGGGATCGCTCGTAGTCGGTTAAGCGGGATTGGTTTGCCGCAATCCTCGCAGGCACCATAGCTGCCGTGTTGGAACTTGGCGATCGCGTCTTCGATTTCCACCAATTCCTTGCTCTCCACCTCGACCAATTGACTGGTCAATTCGTCTTGGACGGTATCGGCGGCGGCGTCAAGCGCATCCCCGGTTTTTTGTTGATGAAGCTCGCTCAGCAGGCTGAGGTCTCCCGCTAACGCTTTCCGCAGGGCATCACGACGGCGGACCAACGTGGTTCGCAAATTCTGCAGAGATTCTTTTCTGGACATGGGAAAACCTTTCATTCAGACGAGGACGACGTCCGGGCTAACCGGAAAATTCCGGGTTGCGGCAACCAGTCAGACGTTATTCGACGTCGGAAAGTTCGCCACGCCCGCCCGCCGTGTGTGCAGGACGGCCTCGAATGTTTGCGATAGGGACTCAAAGTTGCTTGCCACGTACACGCGACGTGAATGCCTCACCCGACCAAGAGTAGCCGCAGCGTTTAAAAAGCAACCCTAAAATGCCGGGGATTGGCGGAATAGAGGACTCTACAGCAATGGTTGTGCCGCAAAAGCACATTTATTCGCCAAAAGAAAATTCTGTCCAAAAACCGAACGATGTCGACAGTTCCAACAGGTGCCGACGTGCTATTTTAGGACCTTCCCTTCGCGTCCGCCTTCCCACCATCGACGAGTTTTTTTCATGGCTCAGCCACTCTTGCCACACGGATTTCCTGCTGCGCTCGGGGCCACCAGCAATCTGAGCTTGCTAGATTGGGGGGTGATCGCCGTCTATTTCCTAATCATGGCGGGGGTGGTGGCGTGGTCCTCGCGTCGTCAGAAAAGCAGGGCGGACTATTTTCTAGCGGGACGCAACGTAGGCTGGTTCGTGATCGGCACCTCGCTGTTTGCGTCGAACATCGGGTCGGAGCACATTGTCGGTTTGGCGGGCCAGGGCGCGGTATCCGGTTTAGCGATGGCGCACTACGAGCTGCATGCCTGGATCATGATCATGTTGGCGTGGTTCTTCGTGCCTTTCTACTATCGCACGGGCGTCTACACGGTACCCGAGTTTCTCGAGCTGCGATTTGGACCGACATCGCGCTGGATCCTGTCAGTGGTGTCTTTGGTGGCCTATGTGTTCACCAAGGTTTCGGTGACTGTGTACGCCGGAGCCGTCGTGTTTTCGGCGTTGCTGCCCGATACGTTCGGATCCCCTCAGGCCGCGTTCTGGATAGGTGCGATTGCGACGGTGTTATTAACTGGGTTATACACTGTGTTTGGTGGTTTGCGGGCAGTCTTGTTTACCGATGCGGCACAAGCCTTGATTCTGCTAATCGGCTCGATTTGCATCACATTTATTGGCCTCGAACAACTCGGTGGCTGGGAAGAACTCCGGTCCTTGGCGAAGGAGAACGCGAGTGCATTTGCGTTGTGGCGACCGATCGACGATCCAAATTTCCCGTGGCTGGGAATTTTGATCGGGTCACCGATCGTTGGCGTGTGGTATTGGTGTACCGATCAGTACATTGTCCAGCGAACGCTCTCCGCTAATAATCTTCGCAATGCACGGCGAGGTGCCTTGTGGGGCGGCGTGCTGAAGGTCTGGCCCGTGTTTATCTTTTTGATCCCCGGTTTAATCGGCTGGGCCCTGCACAGCAAGGGATTGATCACGATCCCCTCGAAAACGCTGGCCGACGGCAGCACTGGTTTGGACGGCGACAAGGTCTTCCCAACGCTGGTCACGTCGCTGCTGCCGGTGGGGATGCGGGGTTTGGTGGTTGCGGGATTGTTGGCGGCCTTGATGAGTTCACTGTCGTCGTTGTTCAACTCATCGGCATCGTTGTTCACCATCGACATCTATCAGAAGCTACGTCCGGGCCAGTCCGAGCAACATCTCGTTCGCGTTGGCCGGATTGCGACGCTCGTGGTTGTCGCCGCGGGACTGGCATGGATTCCAGTGATGGCGCGCATTTCGGGCGGCGGATTGTATGAGTATTTGCAATCCGTGCAGGGTTATCTCGCGCCCCCAATCACTGCGGTCTTCGTGGTTGGTTTGCTGTGGCCACGGATGAACTCGCCGGCCGCGGTGGTGGGTTTGACCGTTGGCTTTTCTCTCGGTCTGGGCAAGACGATCGTTCAAGCGATCTATGGTAAAGGCGACGGAAAAATTTCTTCGCCGCCGCTGCTGGCGTGGATTGGAGATGCAAACTTTCTGTATTTCTCCTCCGCATTGTTCGCGGTTTGTCTGATCGTGATTGGTGTGACCACGCTCTGCACCCGAGCGCCCGATCCAGAGCAGGTGCGTGGACTGACGTGGGGATCGCGGAGCGAAGCGGAGGTGCGTGAAATTCGCGAGAGCTCGACGGCGGTCGACGTGGTGATGACCATCGCCATCCTCGGCCTGGTGCTGAGCGTCTACTTATACTTTACGTTTTGGTTGTCATATTGAATCGAGGAGCGGGCGGGATCAATATCTCCCGTGCCGGGGTTTCGACGCGTTGTTGAGGCGGGACGACGACCCCGCAGCTCACGACAAACTGAATCGCTTCGTCGATGGTCAACTCTAAATCGATCGCTTCGCTCCGCCGCACCGTGACAGTGAATCCGGTCATCGGCATGGGGCTAGTAGGCATCAGCACGCTGAGCATGGGTTCGCCAGCGGCTTCGGCGATTTCACGCATGCCGTTGCCGGTCACGAATCCGAGTGACCAGATCCCCTCCCGCGGGTACTGGATGGCCACGACGCGGTTGAACTCGATTTGCCGGTCGTCGAAGGCGAAGTCGGTGATCTGTTTGACGCTGCCATAGACTTTGTTGACGATCGGAATGCGCAGGATGGTGGCGTCGAACGTGCTGACGAACCAGCGTCCAATACCGCCCGTGAAGGCACGACCCAAGAAGTACAACAGTGAGATGAAGACAATCAGAAAGACGGGCACCACGAACCAGCGTGGCATGTAATGCAATTGGTAGTACCGATCCCAATACGCGGCGGCCGTCTTAGGCGGCAGCGATGAGGCACCGAAGGCGTCGGCGTGATCGTCAACTTCTTGAACGACATGGGCGGGCAAATAGTGTCGTCCGGTTGGCCCCGCCACGTACGTCACCGATTGGTAGGTGAAGCCGGGACGCTTTTTCGCTCCTGGAGCTTCGACCGCCACTTCCACGACGGCGTCCTCTGGGATGCTGTGGCGGATGTCAGCGAAACCCCACACCATCATGTAGCGAACCCCGCCCTCCACGGGGATCAATAGGCGATTTTCGATCGCGCTCCACGCCCAAATCAGAACGACGATCGTCAACAGGGGTGGTAGCACCACCCCAAGACCGCGCAGCACCGCTCGTCTCGCGCCATGCGTGGAGGGAGGAACCGCCACGGTCTCGACGCTGCTCCTCGCGTGAGCATCGTCGAGCGCGGGATCGGTGGCGCTCTCGTCGTGGGAATCGGGGTTTTCTGGGTCTGTCATGATCGTCGGCAGGCGAGGTGCGCGAGGCGAAAGGAGGAGAAGCGTGAATCATCCGGCTCGTGGTGGGCGCGTACTCGCTCTGCAAATCACGAGCCCTCGATCGTTCGAGTCGCCTGGAAACATTCGAGTCGCCTGGAAAACTGTAGCATGCGATTTCGCCGGGCAGCAGGGATGTACCCCTGTTTCGGCCAAATGACGAGAAAGGTTCACGAATCCCTCATCGCCAACGCCACCACCGCGAGCGAAACCCGGCGAGCTCCCGCTTGTAACAAAACTCCGGCAACCTCGTCAGCGGTCGCTCCGGTCGTCATCACATCATCGACCAGAACCACGTCGCACTCCAGGGCAACCTTCCGCCAACGCCGAGCGAGTTGAAACGCGCCAGTGACGTTCTGGCGCCGCTCGTCGTCGTTGAGCAGCGCTTGTTTGGCGACCGGGCGTGTCGTTTCCAGTAAGCCCCGGTAAGGGATGTCCAAGTTCTTGGCGGTGTACTGCGCCAATAGTCGCGTGCCGCTACCGCCCCGACGAATTTGGCGAATCCACGGGCTTGGCACACTCGTCACGATGGTGGGCACGGCACCGGGCACAGGCGTATGGAGCTCCGGCCACCGACTGCGGCAGCGATCGGCCAGTCGAATCGCCAACTCGCGGCAGATCGTCGAATTGCGAGGGTACTTCGCCGCGACCACTGCGGTGCGGGCGGCGTCGTGGTACCGGTAAAGGGGGGTGATTTGCGAGAATCGATGCGGGTGAGGGAGTGCTTGGCACTTGGGACAGGGTAGCCAGCGGGTCGGATTGCTGGTGATTTCGGAATCGTTACCGAGATGATCCTCCGACGCACTACTGCGATGTTGTGAGCTCAGACGGGGCGAGCGAGGCACCCTAGGCCAGCCACATCGGTCGCAGGCCGTCCGCATCATGGGTTGCGACTGGATCAGCGAAGTCTCACAACCCCGACAGAACGTCGCGTAACGCCGAGCAGACGAATTACCGGTGGTGAGGCCTGTCGCTTCACCGCAAAGAACACACGCGGGCGGAAAAATGAGGGGAGCCAGCGCTTCTAAAAACTGCGACAAGGTTTGCCATGAAAACCGGCGTATCGCCGCTGTTTTTGGCGATTCTGGGGACGAGCGAGCAGACATATTTTGAAATTTTACAGATTTTCCTGGTAGGCGGGTGAACCTTCTGCTGAAATAGTGTTCTATGAACCTAACCGAAAGCTATGAACAAGAACGCGGTTGTCACCGTCAAATTGTTCTGAGTTAGGTTTTTTCCAATTTGTGCTCCAAAACTGCACCGCACGAAACGGTGCCAGGAGGTTCCGATGCGAACTTTGATTTCCAACCTGAATGTCATTCGTGCGACCCGCGTCAGCGGTCTCCTATGCAATGGTTTCGGCGGGATCTCGACAGTCGTCGCGAACCTCACCGAGAGACTCGCGGCGTCCCCGTGGCCGGCCCCTTGGGCAGACCATCGAGAACATCGCGAATCGTTTTGGAAGCCTCTGTATGCCAGCGTCGGCAGTAAACCCGCCGACATCGGGAGCGAAAAACGCACGTGTTTTTCCTCACAGATGGACCAAACGTGTCCATCGCATTCGCGATTATGGGGATCACCCCAGATGACGCGTTTCGCATTGGTACCGGTGACAACGTCATCGCGCCTCGCGAATCGCAGGAGCATGGATCGCACGTTCATAGGCTAACGCCGACCGCGCCGAACCCAGCTCGCTGACTCGAAAACGATTCGCTTCTAGTCTGTTTCTTCGTGGACCGCTGCAATATTGGCAGCCTCAGCGTCTAACGAAAAAGCACGTTCGGTGAGTCCGCTTGGAGTCGATCGACATCGCTCGATCGCCCTATGGCAACTAGCGAGGAAAATGTCGCCAGCGCCCTGAAACGCCTTTCCTTCCAGCCTTCGACTCAGAACAGTCAGGCGGAAACGTTTTCGTGAAGGAAAGCAAGGAGGGATCGCTCGACCCTTTTCCACGCCTCGGCGCCGCCGCGATCCAGCAACGCCATCGCGATTCCTCAATGAATCCTGAAAGCTCTCACTGGCACTCTAAAACCGGAACGCCCCCTTGACTCTGGGGGGAGGATCAAATCATGACGATCACACTGGAAAACAAAAACGAAACCAAATACTCGCCTGCGATCTTGCCAATCCGCGAATTCGACAACGACGCTCCCTTGACGGTCGCGCAGCTCGTCGTGCTCGCTCAAGGGGGTGACCGGGATGCGTTCGGTGAATTGTTCCAGCGATACCGGCCCGCCATCGTGGCCCTGTCCATGCAGCGAATGCGCAACGCTCACGAAGCCGAAGAGTTGGCTCAGGACGTGTTCATCCAAGCGATGGAGAAGGTCTCACAATTGCGTGTTCCGGAAGCTTTCGGCGGATGGTTGCGACAGATCGTTCACCGCATGGCGATCAACCGCGCTACCCGTGGTCGACTGTCCGTGTCGTGCGATCCCGAAACGTTGGAGGCGACCTGCGCCGACGACGCATCACCGCAATCGGCTTTCGAAGACCGCGAGCGAGCCGCCGCCGTCCGCAGCGGATTGACCCGCTTGGGTGACATCGATCAGCAAACCCTGCGGGCGTTTTACTTGCAAGGACAATCGTTGATCGAGATGAGTGATCGCTTCGACGCGCCCGTGGGAACGATCAAGCGACGTTTGCACACTGCACGCAAGCGATTGGCGGAAACGATGAGGGTCGATTTTCCGTCCACCGTGCCCCTGCCAGTCTCGGTGTCGGATATCCCGGTCTGCCAAGCGGTCTGAGCAGGAAGCTTACTGAGCAAATGTGTAGTCGGGGTTGGCCGTATCGAAGTCTCGATCGGTCAGCCCGACGTTCGTTTTCAAATCGTGGTATTGATAGGACTCGATCAGCGGCCGGTCGGTGCTGCCCGATTCAGGCCAGCCGAAACTGCGATAACTCACCACGAGGTTTTGGGGGCGGTCGAGGACCAACTCGGCGACGGAAAAATCGTCGTCGCGTCCGGTTGGGTGGCTGTGCTCAATCCGAAGGTGAGTGAGCGACCGATCGTCAAACTGATAGCCTTCGGTCATGAATACCTGCACCGCGGGATTATCGCGATCCTCGCCGCCTCGCTCAATCAGTTTTTCGAGCAATCGGGTGAGTCCAATCTCCTGGATTGGGTAACGCTGCCCCTGCATTGCCAAGAAACCGTCGGGCGGCAGCGGTACGGTCATCATCGCGCCAACGATGCCAGCTTCGCGAACCAACATCTTGCCATCGTTTTGATTCTCCACCCAAATCACTTCGCGGCCACGGAGATTGCTAGGGGCGTCGAACCGCAAGTACACCTTTAGCGGCCCGCCGACCTTACCGCCCGCGTGCCGCGTGGCGACCTTCATAAACATTTTCGAAGCCGGTTGCAGCACGCCGTTGCGATCTTGCTCCTGTTTGGTTAGTTCGGCGGTATAATCATCGAGTTTCTGCTTCGTCGCGGCGAGTGCGTCTTGGGCGAGTTGGAGCATCTCCGCCATCGGTACCTCGACCGTCTGCCCGGCGTTGGGATCATCGGTGTCGAGGGGAGCATGGCGTGGGGTCGCCACGGCGACCGGTTGGGCCGGTTGGGAAAAACCACCGACGATGGTGACCGCGATCACGGTTAGCCCCGCGGTCAGGAGCGACATCAGGATCACCCCAGTCCAAGCAGCACGAGGTCCTCTGGTGGGGTCGGGGGTCTCGGGCACGGGAAAACAGACTCCAATGAGGCCAGGCGGGTGGTAGCGGCGCAGATAGAGAGGAGGCCCACGTGTCGGGCGTGAATCCCCTTTCTCCGTTTCTTTTGTAACCGCGTGACCAAACGTGTCCAGGGGCGCAGCGATACTTCTTACGTGAGCCAAGGGGCTCGCCCGGCATCCACGAATCGCTGTTGAAAAAGTGTCTGAGGACGAATCGATTTCAGAACGAATTCCCTATGAAAATCAGGGTTTCGATACGAAATTTGTTGTCCAGACATTCCCATCGCGGTACGATCAACCGGCTTCTTCGTTCGGTGTGCTTCAAACTGGCGACGATTGTTTCATCGGCCGTCCACGTTGGAGTGGGAAAGATTTCAATCAAGGAAAACAGGGATATGGCAAAGCAACCACGTACGGCGACCGCTGCGGCATCCAAGGGCGTCAAACTCGATCCGGGCATGAAACGCATATTGGAGAAGGAGCCAGGGCTGAAGATCACGCTGCAACAGATTGAAAAGTCGTTCGGCGAAGGTGCGATCATGCCGCTCGGGGCGTCTCATAAGCTCACGATCGATGGCATTCCGACAGGTTCGCTGAGTCTCGACATGGCGCTCGGCGGTCAGGGCATTCCTCGTGGCCGAATCATCGAGGTCTTCGGACCCGAATCGAGCGGAAAGACTACCTTGGCGCTGCATATCGGTGCCGAGGCCCAAAAGATGGGCGGGATCGCCGCGATCATCGACGCAGAACACGCATTCGACCCAAGTTGGGCGAAAAAACTCGGCGTTGAGCTGGACAGTTTGTTGGTCAGCCAACCGGGCAGCGGTGAAGAGGCCATGCAGATTTGCGAAATGCTGGTCAAGAGCAATGCCGTTGATGTGATCATCATCGACTCCGTCGCGGCGCTCGTGCCCAAAGCGGAACTCGAAGGAGAGATTGGCGATAGCCACGTCGGACTGCAGGCGCGATTGATGAGCCAATCGATGCGAAAGTTGACCGGCGCGATTGCCAAGAGCAAAACGGCTGTGATCTTCATCAACCAAATTCGGGAGAAAGTGGGCGTCATGTTCGGCAGTCCCGAAACCACCCCAGGCGGACGAGCGCTGAAGTTTTACTGCTCGTGCCGGATCGACGTTCGTCGCATCGGAGCGCTCAAAGATGGCGAAGAGCAAGTCGGCCAGCGGGTCAAGGCGAAGATCGTCAAGAACAAAGTCGCGCCCCCCTTCCGCGTCGCAGAGTTTGACATGATGCATAGTTGCGGGATTAGCTTCGAAGGCGATTTGCTCGATCTCGGCACCGAGCACAAAGTCATCAACCGTAGCGGGGCGTGGTTCAAGTACGGCGAGACGTATCTCGGCCAAGGCAAAGAGAAGGCGCGTAATTTCCTCATTGAAAATCCCGACATTCGTGACGAGATCAAGCAGAAAGTGCTTGCTGCGGGAGGTTACGCGGCGCCGCTGGATGCCGACGCTCTCGAAACCGAAGAAGAGGTCGAGGAATCCGAAGACGTTGCCAACAGCTAGGCGACTTTGGCATCTCAATCGCAAGTAGGAGTAGTTGGAACGCAGAGCGATAGCGAATGAAGCGGGTCGGTGCGGCAATTTGCAACAAGTGTGGCAAAATAATACACCGCACAACCCGACCCCTTCTTCATTTGCTGAGCGATAACCAGCGTTTTTTCGTGGAATCTCCGGTTTTAAGAAATAAACTGAGATTAGCGAGTCTTCCACCTCTCTCTCCTCTTCTCCATCTCGAGCAACCGATGAAGATGCTACAAGCCTTCTCACCACCAGCGACCCGGCGTTCGGCGCTCCGGTCGATTCCATTTCCCCTCCACGCCGTGGCGAATGTGCCAAATGGTGTCTTGCCTGGTCACAATCTGCTAGCCGGTTTCCTCTGTGCCGGAATTTGGATGGCGAGCGTCGCAAGCTATGCGGACTCACCTCAGGCTGGCAAATCAGGATTGCAGGCAGAGACATCGGAGCGAATTGCGAGTTTCGAGGGGACGAATGACACCCATGCGATCGCGGTTTCGGTCCAGCCGAGTGCGGACGACGCGGTGATGGCGGCCGTTTCCAACGCTCCGACCGACGTGGTCGTGGTGGTGGATACTTCGGCGAGCCAGGTGGGGGCGTATCGCACCGATTCGATGACGGCCGTGAAGATGCTTCTGCGTCGTCTCGAAAGCGACAAAACTCAGGTGCAGCTCTTTGCCGGGGACGTCGATGCGGTTGCCCTGACTACTCAATTCACCCCGGCCCTCGCGTCGGAGGTCATTGCCGCAGTCAAGCAACTCGATCGCCGACTGCCCCTTGGTAACACGAATCTGGATGCGTTGCTCGAGCGTGCCGCTTCGTCGTTGGTCACACGCAGCGCGGATCACGCGCACTCCATCGTCTACATCGGCGACGGTGCCTCGTTGGACTCGACACAGAATGCGGTTCGCTTTGAGCGATTGATCGATCTGCTACGAGGCGAGCGCATCAGCGTTCATTCGATCTTGATCGGTCCCGCCAAGAACTTGGAAACAGTCGGGATTCTGGCCAATCAGACTGGCGGTGTGATCGGTGTCGTTGGCGAGGATGCCGCTCAGGGTGGTCCCGCTGCGATTGCTCGCAGCGTCGCCGAGTCAGCCCACATGGCTCCCATTTGGATTCAGAGCGTCGCTGACGAGAATGCTTCCGCCGATTCGCTCCGCTGGGTACACGCGGACCGTTTCCCACCGCTTCGTTTGGATCGCGATTCCATCTACCTGGGTAGCGTGGCGGCGTCCACCAAGGAGTTGTCGCTGACTCTGGATGGGCAAGCATGTGGTCAAGCGATCACGCTCCAGGTCGACGGGGAAGTGGAAGCTAGCAATCCCGACATGGCGTTTCTGCCCGGTTTGATCGCTGGACAGACCGCATCGCGTGGTCTGATGTTGCCCACCGCCGGCTCACCGATGCTGCGTCAAACGGCTGCCCTGTTGACCCAGCGCGCAGAAACATTGACCGAGGCTGGCAGCATGGCATTGCAGCAGGGTAACCTCCGAGGTGCCCGAGCGATCGCCGAGAAAGCACTGCGTGATGACCCGAATAACCCGCAAGCGAAGGCATTGTTGAAACTGTCGGACCCTTCCCAGCAAACGCTCATCGTCCAAAACTCGGGCGATGAGGGTTCGATGGACGACTTGTTCGGCGACGCGGAAGACAATCCCTTTGGTGGAAGCGACGACAATGCGTTGGGTGGAGACGCGGCTGCCGATGCAAGCGATCCATTTAGTGATGACGCCGCCGCCCCAGCCGCGGCAGAGCCATCCGCCACGGCACCACCAGCGGCGGCCGCTGGCGGTGCTCCAACGAACAGCGACGATCCCTTCGCCGACTCCTCCGGAGCAGGGCAACCTGCGGGCGGCGCGGCCGATGATCCCTTTGGCGCGACCGCACCAGCCCAACCCGCCGCTCCTGCGGCCCCGGTAGCGGGCGATAGCGCGGTGGCGCCTCCTGCGGACGATCCGTTTGGCGCTGGCGACGAACCAGCGGCTCCCGCTCGCCGTTCCGCGCCTGCTCCCGCTCCGGCTGGGGGTGTAGATCCCGCTGACAATTTCGGAGTTCCGTTGATGGGTCGGCCAGTGGGCGACGATGAACTACGCGAATCGGGCGGTCAACTGCTCGATCGAGTGAGGGGTTTGCGGTCTCGCGAAGAGGGACGGCTGCGGGCCGAGGTGCGTGCTCAACTTCGTGACGCAACGCGTCGGATCCGGCAGGACCCCATCGGTGTTGCTGGCCAGCTGAAGAGCCTTCTCGCCCGTATCCAATCGACGCCCGATATCGATCCACAACTTCGACGCGAACTCGTTGGTGAAGTCCGTGCGTCCATTCAAATCGCGTCCGCATCGGAAGCCAGATTCCTCGAACAGCAGGTCAATCTCGAGGCGCAATCTGCCGCGGCGACCTCGCAGGCGCGCTTACTTGACGAAACCTTTCGCCGCGAAGCTCGATTGAAGACGCTGACGGCGCAGATGAATGCGTTGATCGACGAGGGCCGATACACCGAAGCGGACGGCGCGGTGTCGTTGGAGATTGCCCGACTCGCTGGCGATACCATTACCTTCGACAGTGTGCTCGGACGTCAAGTGACTGACCAAAACCTGGCCTTGCAAACGTTTGCACGGGATCGTCGTTATCGTGAACTCCGCGAGCGGAGCTTCATTGATGCGATGTCACTCGTGTTGAAGTCCGCGATTCCATTTGTCGACGATCCACCGATCGTCTATCCGGATGCGGATGTTTGGCAGCGACTGAGTCGCCGGCGGATCGAGCGTTACGGGGCCATCGAATTGGTGGGCGACAGTGAAACCGAACGCCGTATTGAGTCTTCGCTCGACGATGAAACATCCCAGCAATTTCCTGACGTGCCGCTCAACGAAGCGATCCGGACGCTCGCGGCGGCTCATGACATTCCGATTCTAATCAACCGGACCGCGCTCGAGGGTGTGGGTTTGACGGAGGATACGCCGGTCAATATCTCGCTCGAGAATGTTTCATTGCGTTCGTTCTTGCGATTGATGCTACGCGATCTTGAATTGACCTACATGATCAAAGATGAGGTGCTCAGCATCACGACGCGGGATGACGCAGACACCAATCTCGTGACGAAAGTCTACCCGGTCGGTGACCTGGTCGTGCCCATCATGAGCATGGGCGGTGGCATGATGGGCGGCGGCATGGGCGGCGGCATGGGTGGCATGGGCGGCGGTATGGGCGGCGGCATGGGCGGCGGCATGGGTGGCATGGGCGGCGGCATGGGCGGCATGGGCGGTGGCATGGGCGGCATGGGTGGCGGTATGGGCGGCGGCATGTTCGTTGTGCCCGACCAACATTCCCTGCGTGACAAGGTTGCCTCGCCGACGACGCCCCCGCAGCCTCAAGCGGCCGAAAACACCAGAACTGTCGAAAAGGCGGCCCCCGTGGCGATTTCACGTGACCCCAACGCCTATCCGCCCATTCGGTTGACCGCGACAGCGGGGCAATCCAGGGACGACCTGTGGCAGCAGTATTTCGCAGGACTTAATATCGACTCGGTCGAAGAATTGACCGTGCTCGATCGACGTGTCAAAGCGACAGTCGGTGAACTCAACATCAAAGCGTCGGCACTCCAAGCGGACGGCAACAATTCTGGTGCTCGGGAAAAATTTGACGAGATTCGCGCTGTCATCGGCGGTGCGATCTCGGCAGGTCAGATTCAACCCTGGATGTACCAGGCCTACGCAATTGCGCTGATAGCCGTTGACGCGCCCGAAGCGGAGGTGGAACGTGCGCTGTTGTCGGCGGTCGACTTTGCCGAAACCCCTGAAGACGTGCTCAATGTCATCGGGCGGCTTGAAGCGATCCGCTGCGACGCCGCAGCGATGAAGTTGTGCCGACAATTGTCTGCGATCGATCCCGATCGCCGCGAGCCCTATGTGACCGGATTGCGTCTGGCCAAGCGGCTCGAGAGCTGGGATGATCTCGCTTGGGCATGCGAAGGCGTGCTGGGATTGGCGTGGTCCGAACAAATGCAACCTATCGTTGAGGAGGCCCGTCTACTCGCTCGGGCGACTCACCAAGAGTTCGTCGAGAAAGGCGATACAGAGAGTGCCGCACTCTTTAGCGAAGCTCTCCGCCGGGCTGCATCCCACGATGTGATCATCCGCGTCTGCTGGACCGGCGATGCGGACGTGGACTTGGCCGTTGAAGAACCTGCAGGAACTGTGTGTTCGCTGCAGTCACCGGTGAGCCCGGGGGGAGGGACCCTGTTAGGGGACGCCTTCCCTGGTGTCAAAGACGATGCGATGGGACAAATATGTGAAACCTACGTGTGCCCCCGAGGCTTTAGTGGCGAATACCATCTTTCGCTCAATCGGATCTGGGGAAATGTGGCGACCGGCAAGGTGACGGTGGATATCCTGACCGATGTCGGCCGCCCCACCCAGCGTCTGATTCACCAGCAGATTCCGCTGATGGAGAAGGACGCACGGGTGGTGTTTGAAGTCAAATCCGGTCAACGGAAGGAAGAGCTGGCTCAGGCACAACTCGCCCACCTCGCCGACTTCGGTCGCGAGGCCCAGCGCGAAGTGCTCGGCCAGTTCGCTGGCCCCGCCACGGGCGGCGGTAATGCAGCGGCTACGCAACAGTTCCTCAATGACCTGGCGGCGTCCTCGTCGGGATCGTCGGGTTATACGCCCTCGCCAATCGGCGCCGGCATCCCGGGGTTGGGTGGTCCAGGTGGGTTCTTCCCACGCGGGGCGGTTGGATACCAGCCAGTCATTACGACGCTCCCGCAAGGCGCGATGTTGAGGGGTTTGGCCATCATTTCGGCCGATCGGCGGTATGTTCGAGTCAGCCCCACACCGTTTTTCATGCAGATCGGCGAAGTCAGTACGTTCAACTACGTCACGGGCGCGAGCGGAACCAGCGGCGGCACCACGGGTGGAAACACGGGGGGTGCAACGGGCGGTGGTACGACGGGCGGTGGTGCAACGGGCGGCGGTGCAACGGGCGGCGGTGGCGGTATTTTCTGAGCAAACCGTCCAAAGTCGCGAATTTGGCAGCCTGAAACGACGCGGGCTGCCAAATCGCACTACCAGGCTAACTCGTCGGCGACTCACCGATGGAACCGTTCACTCTCAGAAATTCGATCGAAATTCCGGAATTATCCGCAAGACCGGCACAGTTTGACACGATAGAGGTAGTACGCAAGCGAACTGCACGGGTTGTCGCCCTTCGGGTGGCTTTCCCACAGTCGCACGCTTCTTAAAACATGACGAAACCACGGAAGGTTGCTCGGATGACCCGGATACTCAACTCGACACTGACCCGCCTGAGTCTCTGCTCAGCAGCACTGGTGACATTGGCGTGCAGCGGTTGTTATGGTCTCGGTGGAAGCAATATTAGCTTGGGCTTTCTGGAGTATCCTATTCCGGTTAGTCCGTACTACCAATTCCTACAGGAACAGAAGTTCCACAACAAGGAACGATACGATCGCGTGCCGATCTTAGGACCCACCACCTCCGGTGGCGACCCGGTCGCGCTCGATCCGCCAAGCGATGACGAAGTGATGGTGGCACTCGAAGAAGCACGGCCCGTCCAAGGTGGTATCCCTCTGATCTGGGAGAAACAACGGAACGACGTCCGTATCATCAAAGAGAAGATTGCCGACTACGTCGATCCACCGCGGTTCTATCCGCTGATCGGTCCCGCTCGGCTGCACCACGCTCATTACAAATGTACGATCTATTTCGACGAACGTACGACGGTGGGCTATCCAGTTCCGCATACGCTGCATGACCGCGAAGCGATTGAGTGCGTTTACATTGACCACAACCACTTCCACATGGTTGGCGATGTCGAACCGTATACGACGCCCAACTTGTAAATAAGAGTCAATCCGAAAAGGGGTCGAACCCTTTGGAGGCGAGTCATTTTACAATGTTTTTAGCCGCCTCGCCGGAGAGGGTATGACCGCTTTTCGGTTAGCCTCTACGGCAGCTCACGCGGGAACCGTGGCTCCCGCGCCTTGGGCAGTTCGACTTGATGTTCTTCTTGAAATCGACGTCGCTCCACTGCGTCTGCATAAAACGTCAGCCAAGTCTCGGTATCGTCCACGCAGCGATACTCCAGGCGACTGCCTGCTGCGTCTACTTTCTTTTCGCAGCATGGCAGAATATCGCGATAGATCACACGATAAAGATCCCTATCGCTCAGATGGTCTGTACACGTCAGCACAATTCCCTGCGAGTGAAGACAGTCAATTGTCCGTTTCAGGGTGGCCGACAAACGATCGTCGGAAAGCGATTCAGACGGCGGGATGTGCAGAGGTGGGTTAAACCAATCGCGAATTGGTAGTGCCGGGGCACGCTCCCAAGCGAGAATCGAAGAGAGGTACTCATTCTCGACGTGCAAAGGCATGCGACCGATCGCGGGTTCGTCGATCGAGTCGTCTCGATAAGGCTCCAGCTCGTCTCGCAATCGAGCGTTGTCAATCATCAGATCCACTTCATCGATCATGGGTCGACTTGTCTCACTCATATCCATCGTTTAGCTCAACTTCCGCAGCGGAAAATGGATCCACATGCAAGACGTTCTGCGTGTAAAGACCAACACACGTTGGACATCTACTAGGCTATCCAGACGAGCGAACACGTCCAACGAGAATTGAGTCAAAATCGCACATTGGCAAAGAAAACCGGTACCCGATGTCGGCCTGATCGTTACGAGCGGAAACTTTTTACATCGGCGAAACCCAGCAAGATTCGCCTAAACCTGATCCTCAACCCATTCCCGCCAATCCTCCCACTGGTCGGCGCTGACGGCGAGTTCAGGAAGGACGGGCAATCGGACCGTACGGCCGAGGTCAGGCCGCTCGATGTGAACGGACAACAGCCCATTGACATCGATCTCAAACCCGATTTTGCGGGTGGGTGATTCTTCGCCGGGCTCGACGTGGATCTGATGTCGGCCGAGCGATTGCCAGGATTCATCCTGGACGCCCGAAGACTCGACCAACGCGAGTGTCAGATGATGGTCCTTGGTGGCGCCGCCGAGTTGCCGATTGGTCCGGGCGGGAGTGGGGGTTCCACGTGTGACGATCGGCAGGATTTTGCGTTTGCCATGAGCATCGGCAACGACGAATCCAACTGAGCGTGCCACACGCGACTGGGCTGGCAAGACGCTTCCGCGATGGCCGGGCAGCTCGGCCTGCAGGCACGCCGCAGCGCCTTCAGCCGCATTGGTCGAATCGAAAAAATCGACTGGCATGGCTCCGAGGGACGAAAAAACTCGATGTCGGATCACCGGCAGCCGTAGGATCGGCCCATGAGCGAGGCAACGAGAGAGACTTCGTGGCGAAACACCGGCACGCGTGCACGCCACGTCAATCGCTTTTTCCACGGCCTCCATCAGGTCACCGCACGCGTCGAGCCATTTCGTTCGCGAGAGTATGACCGTTTCGGATTTGCCTTCGTGCTCAATTTCTACTTTGGCCTTGGGCAGCAGGAGCAGTGAATTCATGGCTCGCTCACCAGCCATTTGAATCTTGGTAGCATAGATCAGTTGGCCGCGATCGACCGCTTTGGAGGAGGCACGTTGCGGACGCTCGGAAAGCTGTGACTGGATCATCTCCACCAGCCGGCTCGACCAGGCCATCACACCGCGATGCCAATGCCCTGCCGATGCGAGCTGTTCCATCTTGTTGCCACGCCGACGGATGATCGCGACATCGAGCGCCTGGGCCGTCAAGCCGACATAGAGGACCGTTTCATGGCTGCTGTCATCTAAACTATTTTCAAACGCATGCCGTGCGATGGCGATCCCTCGGTCGATCAATCGCACACCGGGCAAACCTGCAATCCGTGCGGCGGTATGAATACCTCGCCGGTGCAGTTGGTCGTAGCACCCTGGAACTGTGATCGCGACCGCCTCGGGCCAGCTCTCATGACGTTGCCAGTTACTGCCGAGCACGTGATTGATTGCGCCGGACCGCGATATCGCTGTGGGATGACTCGAATCCATCGAAGGATGTGATTTTTTTGCGTCGCAGTAATTCATGAGCGTGCGACCAACGAGGTGCCGCAAACAGAGGGCGGTCGTGATCACCGGCGGACACAATCGACCGGCAATGGGGCGCAGCATGTCGCGACGACCAAAATAGAGCATTTGACAGTGCGAAACACGGTGCGGGTGTTTCTGGCGTAGTTCGTAAGCGGACTGACCAAATCGAAGCTCGCTTGTTTCTGGCGAGTTTTTGCCAGCCGTTTCCACGACCGCCAAGCGAAATAAAGGCTGGGGCTGCTCCGGTGATCCTGCGGGCCAGCCCGGTTGAATACGCCCGCCAGGCCGTCCGACTGCCGTCGCCGCGTGCGTGGCGTTCAAGTCGATGCCCAGTACACTCAAGGACTTTGGGCGAACCGTGCCTGTTGATGCACTCACTTCGTTGGACGTTGAACCTTCCTCATCGATCTTGCGATGCGAAAAATCCAGCACCCACGCAGGCGTCGAGCGATCGTTATCGTAACGCGCCATCGCTCGGGCGACCTCGTCCATTGACGCATATCGCTCGGCTGGCGACTTCGCCAACATCCGTGTGACAATATTTGCCAGTGTCAAGTCGATATCCCGGCGATAGGACATCAAGTCCGGAATTTCGCCGTGACGATGTCCGTATACCTGGTCAATCATCTCACCAGGAAACGGCGGATGCCCGACCAACAGATAAAATAAAGTTGCCCCAAGAGAATATTGGTCACTACGCGCATCGGCGGATTCGGGATCTTCCAATTGCTCCGGTGAAATGAACGCGAGCGTTCCCATCAGAGAACGTTTGGGCGAGCTCATCAGAGGGAGTGAGTCATCGTCGCTGGCGATTTCGAGCGAATCGGCGGAACGATCCGCTGGCTGATCCGCTGGGCGAGGCGACGAAGCAGCGATGGGATGGTTCGACCCGCGCTCCTGCGATTTCCCCGCCGGTGCATGATCGCCGTGGGTGCCCGCCGGTTTACTCTCGTTGGCCGTGTGCCAATGGCGAGAGAACCTTGCAAGTCCGAGATCGAGCAGCTTGATCGTGCCCTCGCGAGACCGCATGAGATTGCTCGGTTTGACGTCTCGGTGAATGATGCCTGCCGCATGAGCATGGTGTAGGGCGAAGGCGGCCTGGCGGATCGCCGAGGTTGCGTCGCCAATCGACATGGGTCCATCTTCAGCCACGATCTGCGACAGAGTTTTGCCATCGACGTATTCCATCGCGAGGAAATGAATCCCTTCGGCTTGCCCGGCGTCGAAGGCCGTCACGATATTCGGATGCATCAAACGCGAGGCGGCTCGGATTTCTTCGTGAAACCGCTCGATCGAGCCAGCGTGATTGAGCCACCGAGTCGGCAGAACCTTGAGCGCGACCGTCCGTCCCATCGAACGGTGTTCCGCCAAAAACACCTCACCCATGCCGCCACGCCCCAGTCGTCGGCCAACAAGATAACCGCCTAGCGTCTCGGGCAACGGGACTGAGTCAATATCGTCGAAATCGTCGACTTCGATCGCTACCGAACCTTCGCTCGATAGCAGGGTCCGCGTGTATTCGTTCTGATTCTCAGCGACAGCAAGTCGTTTCGCCGCATTCGCCTGCGTTATCTCTGCGGATGATCCGGGAACCGAAATGGGCGCATCCCACACGCTCAGATGAGAATCATCGGAGTCGTGCTCGTCCGCAGGCAGATCGGCATCGCGAGGACGGGAAGACACGTGAAATGAATGAAATTAAAAAGGGGAAAAGAGAAAAGCAGCGTCGGCGCGAGACTCAGTCCCCCTTCAGAGGTTCAGGTCGCCCGCGCAGCGTCGTGAGGACCCCTGAAACATACCGGCGGCTCGTGAAACACGGAAGCATCGCATAGGATAGGCAGACGAGTCACTTCTTAGAACGCTCCATCGTAGCGGTCGTTCTCAAGGATATGTGGGAAACGGCGGATTTTCCGGCTCTGGCGGAGTCTGCCGATTTCTCTAGCGAGTGGCGTGTGACCTGGACAGAACGGTTTTATCTCCCAATTTAAAAAGAGTTTCGCTGTGACCCGCCCCGCTGCGCGTGCTCCGGTAGCACATTACGACACGCCAACTCGCGAACTGCGAATCGCGACCCGCGAAAGCCCGCTGGCGATGTGGCAGGCGCGACACGTGGCCGCGAAGCTGGCCCAGCACGGCATCGCCAGTCAACTGGTGCCCCTGCTCAGCGGTGGCGATACCGACCTGCGACCCATCGATGGTACCCGTCAAGTCGGCGTGTTCACCAAACGCATCCAGCAGGCACTCGTTGACAACGAAGCCGATGTGGCGGTGCATTCACTGAAAGATCTACCGACTCAGATCGACGAGCGTTTTGCGCTCGCGGCAGTGCCGCCGCGCGAAGTCGTCCACGACTGCTTGGTCACCACCACCGGAAAATCGCTCACCGAGCTGTCCCACGGTGCGCGTGTCGGCACTGGCAGCACGCGGCGAATGGCGCAGCTGAAATCGCTACGCAATGACCTCGAGGTATTACCGATCCGCGGCAACGTACAGACGCGTCTCTCTAAATTGCAAGCGGGGGAATTCGATGCCATTGTACTCGCTCAAGCGGGTCTGTTGCGTCTGGAGATGGCCGACCTCCCGCGTGTGCAGTTTTCTCTCGAGGAGATGTTGCCGGCTCCCGGTCAAGGTGCTCTGGGGATCGAAGTCCGCAGCGAGGATGGGGAAGCTTTGGCAGCCCTGAGCCTTTTGAATCATCGAGAAACCCGCCTGGCGGTCGTGGCCGAACGCACCGTTCTGGCAGCACTGCATGGTGGATGTCTGGCACCGATCGCCGCCTATGGCCGCGTCGCAGCGTCCGCGGATCAAGCCTCCCACCAGCTCGCGCTCACTGCTGTTGTGATGTCAACGGACGGTACGCGCCGGCTCGAAGAGTCGGCCAGCTGCGAGCTTGACGCCGCGAGCGCCGACGCTTCAGCGGTTCAACTGGGCAGCTCCGTCGCCGAGAAACTACGCGCCGCTGGCGCCGAGGAACTGATCCATGGTGCGCGACTATGATCTTTATTTTCTAACGCCCTCGTCTCGTCTTTCGCTCCGCGAACTTCACGCACCACGCGACTTTCGCGGAGCGAAAGGCGACTTTGCATCCGCGACGAGGCGCTCGCTTCATCATAGGTTATTGGCAATACAGGATTGGAAATCGATTCTCAGCAACCTTATCTGAGTGCCAGCCACATCGGCGGCGCCGATCTGTCAGAATGACGCCGTGAAGTATCAGACGTCGCAGGGTTTCAGATCGGGGGTGGGGTTCATGGTAGAGCAGGAAGATGTCGCTTGGTTGCCGGGCGATCGAGATTATCAGATCGGATTGCGCGATGGCAAATTGGTGTGCCGCAATCCCAAAGGCAAGACGCTCGCGTCGCTGCCGAAATGGTTGAAGGAATCGGAGACCGCCGAGTCGTTGCGGGCACTCACCGAGTGGCTCGATGATCATCGTAACGAATGCCTCCACCGCATCGAACGCTGGATGTTACGCTCGCTGCCTCTCCCACGCCTCGTGCTGCAGGAAATATGGCCGGATCCAGATTGGCGGTCGAGTCTGGAAAATCTAGTGGTCGTGCCCGTCGATGCTAACGGCAAACCTGATTTTGAACAGTCGGGATTATTGCGGGATGTTGATGCTAAACGCGGCTTCGGCGTGATCGATCTTGATGGAGAAACGCAGTGGCACAAGTCACCGGCCGTGATGGTGCCGCATCCGATCTTGATCGCGGATCTGGCCGAACTGCGTGAACTCGCCAGTGATCTTTCGATCGCGCAAAGGATCGACCAACTCTATCGGCCCGTTAATCTGCCGACGCCAGAGCAGCGGAACCTGAAGTCGATCAACGACTACTCCGGTGGCATGTTCGAGCAACTCAATTTCGCGTTGTCACATTGTCGCCGCCTGGGATATCCCGTTCGCGGTGGCTATGCGACATGCCGGATTTGGGAGAATGAGACAATGACGGAAGCGCGGTATTACGTCGGCGACGAATACCCGGAGTCGGAAACATATACCGGCCAACTCGTATTCGTCGATGGCAGTGAGCGAGCAGTCAAGATCGCTGACCTCGGGGCGGTCACGTTCAGCGAGGGCGTTCGCATGGCATCGGCAATCTACGCGAAACGCAAAGTGGATGAATCGGCGGAGGAGACAGCATGAGTAGCGTGAAATTGAAAACAGAAAAGTCGCCGAAAACCAAGAAAAAGAAGACAGCGCAGCAAGTTCGCTGGGACGCCCAATTGGCCGCCGGCGGGATGGTCGCCGCCGGTGCCAAGGTGGATGAGAACGCGACCGAAAAGGTCGTGGCCAGACGATACACCGGAGCGGCGCTGGCTGACCGCGTCGTGGTCCGGTTGAGCGCCGAACGATTGGGCCCGGCCGAAGACTTGGCGATGGAGTTTCTCGGCTTGCAGCCTGACGGCGAGAGCAAACCGATTGCCCAGCAAAGTCGCCAAGCACTTGGGTTTGCCAGTTGGGCGTTGATCAACCATCCTGAGAACGCCAAGGACGCCCTCGCGCTCGTCAAGCGAATCAAAGCGGCCGGTAGGAAGGCGAAATCAAAGCCCGGCTACGCGATGGATGCGTTCGTTGAAATGGCCGGTGAGCTGAACCGTTCTGTAAGACATTTCCTGCCACCGTTTTGGGAAGAAGCGGCGCGGATTTATAAAGATTTGGGCAATACCACCTACGCCGGCCGCGCGATCGGTAAAGCATTGGAGGCTGAGCGTGTTCACTCACTCGATGTCGATCCGCATCGGCGGCGTGATGCCGTGCTCGAGTTCACGCTCAGCGGTTGCTTGTCGGGTAAGGCACTGACGGAATACACGCGAGATCTGGCGAACCAGTTTGAACCTGTCGAAGCGTTCGCGACGTTGTCAGATTTAATGGTGCGGCGGACGATGGGCGGGATGCCACCGATGGCAACGGCGGCAACGGACTTAGCCAAGTTCGCCAAGGCGGCTGGCCGCGACGCGGACGCCGAAGTGGACGCGTTTTTGCTGGCCGTGATCTCCTCGCCGGCGATGTCGCGGGCATCGATGCAGTTCTGGAAGTCGGTCAAGAAGAACGTGGGTCGACTCGTCGCAGCGGACGATGCGTTCGGAATGTGGTTGCTCGCTCATACCGATCCGCAATCGTCGTATCGAGGCGACAGCCCCGTGTGGGACTGGCTCGAACTGCTCGACGCGTGGCACGTGTTACCGCTACTGGCAAGGCCAACGTCGACGTTGCCCCAGGACGTGGAAATTCCGGGCGGCCGAGCGGGCTGGATCGGACGGCTGGCGTCAGTGGAATCGTCGCCAAATTCGCGGGTTTTTGACCTGATCGCGCTGACCGCTGATGTCATTCGCGACGAAGCCATTCCGATTCCACTGGCCAGACGTGGTTATTACGGAGGGGTGCTGGACGTCGATGTGATCGAATTGATGTTGGCCCTGGATCTCCCGATTGCCTTCACTGCCGATCATCGTGGACTGGATTTCGATGGTTGGCTGCGCGCCGATGTCGATCACGCACACCGCAACTCGCAGCTTAATTACGTGATCGCTGACGAACGTTTCGGCCCCAAAGTGTATGCGCAGTTGGAGTCGCTTGTCACGTTCACCGGCAGTACTCCGAATCGGCATACGTACGGTCGCGAGGTGGCGGCCAAGCGAAGTTTTGAACAGGCAGCGGCAGACCACGACGCGGTCCGCGAATTGTGGTGGAAGTTTCTTGACAACCACCTCAAAAAGCTCGAAACAGGCGGTTTGTATGACGTCGAGGAAAGCCTGAATGTTTTGGTCAGATGCGCTGGACGGACGACCGGAGAGCAGTTCCCAGAGCTCGGAAAACGATTGTCAAACGTGGACTTGGTCGCAGCTCTGCAACGAACCCTGGCCGCCGGCGTACTCGATGAGTACGGTTGGCCAGCCCTCGATGCGTTCGGCGACGAGCAGAAACTGCCGAAAATTTCCGAGTATCGATCCAAAGCGGTCGCGAGTTTTCCGTATCTCACTGCGTTACTCAATGGCAAGGTGGAATCGTTCGGACCCGACGGCCATCAAACGCTCGGAGAGTTTGTGCTTCGAAAAGCCCAGCATGTCGAGAAAATCGTTCGCGTCGGTGACGATGCTGTGATCGGATTGCTCGACACAAGTTCGGGCTACGAATACAAGATCGCTTGGTTGAGCGAGGGAGGCAAGGCGAAGGCGAACAATCAGTCTTTTTACGGCCTCAATATTGACATGATGATGCCGTGTCATGACGGTGTGTTCTATGGCACGCGAGTACTTCACTCCGGTGACGATCAGCTTCCCGAATCACGACAATGGTTCTGTGATGGAACTCGGTATTGGCAACAGCCAAATCGCTATCACACGTGGAATGAATTCGATGTTGAACCTGATGAAGACGAGACGCAGAGCGGCGCGGTAAATCGGTCGGGCTTGCAAGAAATCGATCCGCTGACGGGCGCAGCGATCCGAGAAAGCGTGCCGCCGTGGTTTGAAAAGAATTTAGCTTCGGGCGGCAGTATCAATTGGTCGATGTCGCACCTCATGCCCGCGCCAGCTTCATGGGAAGATTCGCCGGTAGGGGTTGCCGATGGAATGCTCGGACTGCGGATTGTGCGACGGCGGGATGGAAAGTACGAAAGTCTCGGCATCGATGGCCGCAGCGTCACGTTGACGCAGCCCGCATCGGCCGACGAAGGCATCCGGGTCGCCGCCGCGATTCTGGATAAACCCGCCAGCAATTCGCAGTGGGTTGTTTCCAATCGCGATGAACTTATCGACGTCGAAACGGGCATAACGGTCGGGTCGCTCAAGGGAAACAGTACTCGTTATCGCGAAGGTCAACCAATCGCTTTGCCGCCATTGTTCTTTCACTATTTTCGCGTTCGTTGCCCGGCGAGCTCGGCAAAACTTCGCAAGATCACGGTGTCGGCGAGCAAAAAGCTATTCGCGGCCGGTGGTATCGAACACGAAGCCTTAAAAATCAAAGAGGATCCAAAACATCTCGATGCAAATCGTAGCGCCTGCTTCGATGCGGTAGGCAAGTTACTGCCCAAAGCACCAGTAAGATTGCAGCGAGGCGTGTCTCGGGTGGCTCGCGCCGCAGCGGTGGAGCAAATCTCGCTCGACAAGTTGACCCAGTGTGTGTTGGGTATTCCAGAAGACGGAACAAAACCAGCCACTGCGGAGTCGAAGGCGGCAGCTCCGCCGCCCTCCGACGAGGCGACTGGACGAGGATTGGCCGAACTTTCGATTCCATTTGCACCGACGTTTGTACCGCAACCTTATCGTGGCTACTTCCACGATTCGATCGATCCACGGCAATTGACCACCGCGGTCGATTTTTTCCGTGGCGGAGATATCGACAAACTGGCTAGAGGGGATGCCTGGTACTTCGGTCTGATCGACGACGCGGCAGCCGCGGCGTGGAAAGTGTTTTGGCAACACGCTCACGACGGAGCTGATGACGGCGTGCCCGTAGCGAAGCGACTAACGGGTGATTGGTTATCAGGGCTACGCTTCGTTGCCGATTGCGGGATCTTGGATCTACCAGGCAGTTTTGTCGTGCATGTCGCTGAGTTTCCCGATGAAGCTGCGGCGAAAAAGTGCGCCAAAGCTGGCAAAATGCCAAGCGACGAACGACCGGTCGCGTTTGTCGAAAGCAACACACGGCATCTCGTGTTCAAAGTGAGCAACTACGTCGCTGAAAAAATTGTGGTTTTGTCGTACGCTGAGAAAGGCGTTCCAAAACCACCGCAGAGTTTTTCGATTCAGCATACGCTGCAACTGCAAAAGTTATGGGGCGGGGACGCAGTTCGTCGTTTCATCGATGCTGTCGGCGAAGTCGAATCGTTGCCGCTAGTGCCAGCCGAAAAATTGCAAACCGCCGCGGAGCAGTTGGGCATCTCACCGATCCAAGTCGCGCTCGGGTGGATGGGAAATTATCGCACGGTTTCCTACGGCCAAGAAAAGCTGACGAAGGAATTGCGGACTCACTATGGATGGAAAGTCAATGAGATCAAAGCTGCTGTGGCGGCGGCGGATGCCGACCCAGTCACGCTATCGATCTTAGCAACCGGGTGCCGCCGAAACAGTGCGGGAGCACTGGCTAAAAGCGTCGATCTAGCGTTTCGATACATGGTCGACGCGTGGCAACAGGCTCGACGATCGACCGTGAATTTACCTGCCGAGTTGATCGGCCAACTGCAATCGATACGGTCCGGCTATCATCAGCTGGATACGAAACTGTTGTGCGAACTGTTAGCGGATCCCACCGCGTCGCCAGTGCTTCTGCCTCGCCAATTGCAATTTGCCTACGAAACAAAGCGAAGCCATAAAACGCTCAGTGGCACGCTCGCGCCGCCAATGGTCTTTGACATCGATGCGGTACTACCGAGTCTGCCCGCTGCGATCGCGTTACTCAACTATCGTTTGCCACACGGCGACACTGCGAGGAAAAAACTTCCTGCGTTAATCGATGCGGTTCGGAAATACCTTGACGATCCAAACGTTGTGTTGCCGATGGGCTGCAGCCGCACGGAACCCTATGGTGCCAATCAAACCACGGATGTGGATGGAACCATTGAAAAATTCTCCGCGATGGTTGCCAAGTGCGACCAGACGGCGGATGGCTTTTACCGTTTCGACAGCGGCTTGGTCATGGGAGCGGTCATGCCGCCAGCAGCCGATCTGTGGTTCCGTCCCGCCAAACTGCTCAGTGAGAAAGACCATGCAGCGTTGCACGTTGCCGCGGCGCTAACCTTTGACTGGGAGACCGATGGCACCGAACATCTGCAATTCGCTGGCATGGTCGGGTCCATGCGCAGCGAAGAAATGACGCGAATTCGTGAGGTGAACCGCGATGATAGCAAACTCGCTGCGATTGCAAATGGAGCTTGGGAGCAAGATCCGCGTGTCTCGGCACAGGCGACGGTGCGTGAAGTGATGAAGCAGCTTCCGCTCAGCGAAGAAGCTGCTGTTTTTTACTTGCAGTTGCTCTCCTTGCATGACTGCACAAGCGTGAACGTCAAAACGTGGAACGCATGGACGACCGCTCAGTTGAAGACAGCGACGTCGGAACTGGTCGATGGCGAGCATGTCGTGACCGCCAAACGCGGACGCGCCGGTCGAGACGTGTTTCTGCCGGGAGGTTGGGAACCCCTCAAGCTGCCGAACTTGCCGATCGAAACTTGGAAGTTGCCGATGTTTGGTCATCAGAATACCGATCAATTGCGCGGGGGCTCCGCCAGTCTGATCGTTTGCCCTCGATCTGTCGGTGACCAGTTTCGATTGGCTTGGCAGCGGGTTGTCGATGGTGATCCGCCGAAGTACGAAGCGACGATGAAATAGTAGCAGCGTCTCTCTGAGATGCGGTCCCACTAGTGACGAAAACGTTAACCCGAGTCTCGGAGAGACTCGGCCACTCACACCGAGTATGAAGTGCATGGCCAAGAAAAACATCACACCGAAAACGTCTGCGGGCAGCGCTGCGAAACGCGTGCAACTACCGCCTGCGGAAGTTCGCTATGCGGATGAATTGGCTGCTTTGCTTGAATCCGATTCCGCCCCGTGTCCTGACGGCTGGTCGCTGTCGCCGCAGGCGGTCGTGGATTTCATCTGCGGTAGCGACGGCGTCAAAGTTGGCAAAAGTAAAGCAACGTCGCGGGTGATTACAGAAAAATTTGTCGGGCCGCGCGATGTTGTCCAGCGCTGCGTCGTCACGCTGGCCGGTGAACGCGGGTTGATGCTCGTCGGTGAACCGGGCACGGCCAAGTCCATGCTGGGAGAGTTACTCGCCGTTGCGATCAGCGGTACGGGATCACTTGCGGTCCAGGGCACGGCGGGCACGACCGAAGATCAAATTCGATATGGTTGGAACTACGCGATGTTGCTCGATCGTGGTCCCGTCCGCGAGGCACTCGTGCCATCGCCCGTCATGACGGCAATGCGCGACGGCAAGGTCGTGCGATTCGAGGAGGTCACCCGCTGCTTACCGGAAGTTCAAGACGCTTTGATTTCGATTTTGAGCGAGCGACGTTTAATGATCCCTGAAATGGATCATGCTGGCGACGACGAAGGCAACAGTATCTTTGCCGCTCCCGGCTTCGCGTTGATCGCGACAGCGAACTTGCGTGATCGTGGCGTGTCGGAGATGTCGGCGGCGCTGAAGCGTCGGTTTAACTTTGAAACGATCGCACCGATCGCCGATGAGGTCCGCGAGCGAGAACTCGTCTCAATGCGGGCCGCCGCGCAGTTGGCGGAAACCGGCTCGCAGGTAGCAGTGGATCGTTCACTGGTAGAATTATTGGTGACGGTGTTTCGGGATTTACGGACCGGCCGTAGCGATGAGGGGTGGCAGGTGACGCGTCCGAGCACCGTCATGAGCACTGCTGAAGCGGTCGCGGTGGCGACGGCGATCACTCGCGAGAGCGTGTTTTTCCCAAGCGGTTTCGATCCCGTCTCGCGGATCCCAGGACACCTGCTCGGCGTGGTGATGAAGGACGAAGCGAAGGATCGCGAGCGGCTGCTCGCCTATTGGGACGGGCCGGTGCGTCGGCGGTCCGAAGACGGTTTGCCGCTCTGGAAACGATTAGTGGAACTTCGCCAAGTGTTGGAGGAGTGATGGATTCGTTCGATCCGTCGATGCCAGAGCTGGCTGCGTGTCGATCACCGCTGTTGATTGGTGTCCGGCACCATTCCGCCGCACTTTCTCGCGCACTGCCCGCCATGCTCGAAGCGTTTGACCCCGCCTGCGTGCTCGTGGAACTGCCGGCGGATCTGGCGGACTGGATCGAGCACCTCGGCGATCCCCGCACGATCGCGCCCGTGGCGATCTCGGCGGTGCATGAGCAGCATGGGTTGTTCTTCTATCCGATGGCGGATTTTTCGCCTGAGTGGGTAGCGATTCGTTGGGCGCGGCAACGCGGCGTGCCCGTGGTGGCCTGCGATTTGTCCGTGGCAGCAAAAACTCAGTTGCCGGCGCCGGAGTCGACGGAGTTCGAACCGCCGCCAGAGACACGGGCCGACACGACACTCCTCGACCGACTGCTGCACCGGACGGGTGAAATCGACACAGGTGGGCTGTGGCAGCGGTTGGTGGAGTCGCCGGGTTTTGATTCCCATCACGAATCCATCCGCGCAGCCGCGTTGTTCTTCGGCTACGCCGTGCGGCAAAGCACATCATTCATCTCATCACGCGATGTCGTTCGTGAAGCAGCCATGCGCCAGGCAATTCGCGCGGCACCTGAGCACAGCGCCGCAGTAATCGGTTCGTTTCATGCCGCGGCTTTATTGCCAGAGACCATCAAATCAACGCAACAGCACGATGCCGCCCTCCTGGCGGAGGCGACGATCGAACCCGCCGAGGGTGTCGGGGTGTCGCTCGTGCCATATTCTTTCGCCCAGCTCGACGAGCGAAGCGGTTACCCGGCGGGTGTACGTGATCCTGTCTGGCACCAGCGGATGTGGGAGGCGGAATCCTCGCAAGATGCGGATGCGACCGCGGCGGAACTGATTACCGCAATCTGCCGGCAACTGCGACAAACCGGACACGTGGCGGGGACGCCCGACGCTGCCGAGTCGCTGCGGATGATGCGTGATCTGGCTCGTCTGCGTGGGCTGAGAGTTGCCGGTCGCGGCGAACTCGTCGAAGCGATCCAATCGTGTCTGGTCCAAGGAGACTTGATGGGACGGGGACGCGCGGTAGCGAAAGCGGCTGGCGAAATCTTGATTGGTGATTGCATTGGACAAGTCACACCTGCAGCTCCACGCTGTGGGCTGGCCGTCGACATCGATCGCCAGCTCGCTGCGTTGAAACTTCCTGGGCGTGATGCGGTCGTCGATCATGCGCAGCCGACACGCCGGGCATCGAGCGGGTCGAGAAGGCGAGTTGCTGAGGATGTCAAAGAAATTCAGCTCGATGTCTTACGCCAACCTCGCGATCGAGCCCGCGCGGTCGTGCTGCGGCAGTTCGATGCGGCAGGCATCCCGTATGCTCAGCGTATCGACGAAGTCGAACACGGCCACCGCGAAAACCTGATCGAACGTTGGCGAGTCGCATGGAAACAAGGCACTGCCGCAAGTATCGAATCAGTCTCTCGCTACGGCGTCACGCTGGGCCAGGTCGTTGAGGGAATCCTGCGAACGGGTGGTCGCACGCCAGGTCAGGAAGGTTGTAACATCGACGAGTTACCCGCGACGATTCTGCAGCGGCTGCGAATCGCCACCGAGTGCGGATTGGTGCATCTGACCCGTCAGACGCTCGCGAAACTGGGTGGTTCATTTCGTGCAGCGGCGGGTTTATCCGAACTCATGATGGTGATCACGATCATCGCACGAATTCGCGCCGGGCACCTGCCTGGGTTACCGTCCAACGCGGACTCCGCGTATCCGCCGTGGGTGGAACCGTTCGTTTGGCCGGATTCGCTCGACACCATGAATGCCTGTTTGCAGACGGCGATCGAGCGGTTGGAAGGATTGAGCGGGTCGAACGATCCGAGCGACGTCATGGCGATCGTGGATCTGCTGGACTGGATCACTGGTGATATGCAAGCTTCGGTGATGGCGGACCTCGTCGAAAAAACATCACAGTCCGGACGGGTGCGATTGGCGCACTGGTGTCGCCGAGCGATGGACTGCGGAAGCGACAGGATGGGTGGGGCGGCTGCGGGAGCATTGTGCATCTTGGATCAACGATCCAAAGACGATTTCGTGGCGTTAACGCGAGGTTGGTTGGACTCCGCCGGCGATCGAGAGGGACGGGCGAGGTTGAAAGAATCTCTTTCCGGGGCTACGCAAGTTTTGCTTGCGCGGATGCAAAGTGATCCGGAGTGGCTGCGTGGTATTCGCAGCGGCATCGGTTGCATGTCCGACGAAATATTCTTGTCACGGCTGCCATCGCTGCGCGGCGCATTTGCGGAATTTTCGCCGACTGATCGACTGCGATTATTGCAGGCCTGTCTCTCGGTACTGAATGAACGTTGCTCGCAACTGGATGAGCTTGGCTCGACGTTATCTTTCCAGCAGCAAGGTGATCCCGATTCGATAGCGGATGAGTTAATTCTACTGAGGCAAGCCGATTGGGCAGGCCGGTCGGCGGTCGAAGTGTTGTACCCCGATGCGATGCAATGGTTGGACCTGAACACGACGAATGATATCGTGGGACAGAGTAAAGCATCGGAGCCAACGGTCGACGATTCCGTCTGTCTATCCAATACCGACTTGCCTGTGGCGGATCGCTGGCGACTGATTTTCGGATTGCCGCCGGAGTCCAAATCCGCAACGCCGGTGAGGTGGGCGACCACGTTGGACCAGCTGTATGGGCAAGGTCGCGGCGAAGGAGCACGAGCCGGATTGGCGAGTGGTTTTCCCGGAGCCGGCGGTGGGATAGGCGCGCCGCAGCCATCGACAGCCCAATGGGCTGAGGACCTGGAGGCTTTGTTTGGCAGCGACTTGTGTCAAGAAGTGCTCGGTGCGGCAGCACGAGCGGGCCGATCAACCGCCATTGAATTACTCGATCCCGATACAGTCACGCCGTCAATTGAATTACTCGAACAAGTCCTGTCACTCGCCGGTGCGATGCCGGAATCCAAGATTGCCACCCTCCGGCGCTTGGCAAGGCGGATCACCGAGGATCTTGCTGAGCAGCTGGCCGTACGCCTGCAACCCGCGCTGAACGGGCTCTCCTCGCCGCGACCCACCCGGCGGCGAGCGAAAAAGCTCAATCTCGCGCGCACGATTCGCGACAATCTAGCGAACTGCCATCGCCGGCCCGATGGTCGCGCCACGATCGTGGCCGAGCGGTTAATGTTCCACGCTCCGGCCAAAAGGCAGATGGATTGGCATCTCACGTTCGTCGTCGACGTCTCCGGGTCGATGTCGGCGTCGGTCATTTACAGCGCACTCGTCGCGGCGGTGCTCGATGCCCTACCGGCGCTGTCCGTTAAATTTTTAGCGTTCAGCACCGAGGTGCTCGACTTCAGCGAGTACGTCGCCGATCCATTGTCGTTGTTATTGGAAGTGCAAATCGGTGGCGGAACCAACATTGGACTGGGACTGCGAGCGGCGCGTGCGGGTATCACGGTGCCCTCCCGTAGCATCGTGATCTTAGTCTCGGATTTTGAAGAAGGCGCTTCGGTGGGTCGCATGGTTGCCGAGGTTCAGGCTCTGGTCGAGTCAGGTGTGGCATGTCTCGGCCTCGCGGCACTCGATGATCGCGGTGTAGCGAGGTACCATCAAGGTTTCGCCGCGATGATGGCTGGAGCGGGCATGCCGGTCGCGGCCGTCAGCCCGGAGAAGTTGGCGAGGTGGGTGGGAGATCAGATTCGGGGGAGTCAGAATCGGTAGCTTTTTACCTTCCGATTAAGAGCCTATCCGAAAAGGGGTCTGACCCTCTCCGGCGAGGCCGCTACAAAGGATCAGACCCCTTTTCGGATGGGCTCTAAATGTTGCAATCATTCCCACGAGTTTGAACTTCAAATCGATGACCGTCACTTGCCCCACCATCACGGCCGAGCTGCTTGCCGCGATCATGGATGCGGCGCCCACGCGGGTTCGCAAACGACTGGATCGCGAGCCCAATGCGGCCTCCAATTGGCAATGGAGCCACACTCCTCAAACCTGGACGATCGTCGTTGGCGACGAAACGGTTTGTCTAAAATCCAACCTTGCCGATCAAATCACCCAGCTTACCGAGGTGTCGTGTTCCTGCTTGCTCGCACCGAAATGCTTTCATGTGCTCGCCTGTGTCACGTTGCTCGAAATTGCCAGCAACGACAAGGATTCCTCGGCTCAAGAACTTGTAGGCGCGATTGTTGAGTCGGACGTCGCTCCGAGTGAGGAGATCGATATAACTGATGCCATGCGTCGCGCGGCAGTCGAGAGTCTGCGGGCCATCGATGGCGTGATGGTAAGCGGCGCCCGTGCCAGCGGATTGCTCGTGCAGTCATCGCTACTGCGAGCCGCCCATCAATCTCGCGCCGAAGGTCTGTTGCAACTGTCGGCCGCCTTAATTCGAATGGTGGAAGGGATCCAACGGCTGCGACGAGTCGACGACCATACCGACTGCGAGGCGCTCCGCCGCGATGCGGTCGCGGCAATCAACGCCGCCAATGAGTTGCTCCACGCCGGGACGCTGACGCCCGCGAATCTGGGATATAGTCGCCGCCCATTTTCGCCAGTGAAATTAAAACGACTGTATGGCGTACTGGCCGAACCGATTCTCACGCTCAGTGGCTATGCAGGTGTGGTAACGCACTTGCTCGGCGATGACGGGCAGCTCTATCAAATCGTCGAAACGCGACCGGGTGATGCTAACTTGATCGGTCAAGCCTATCGAGGCGGCATTGATCTGGGCAGAACGACCACCTCGGCGCAGGTGATCAGCCGATCCCGGATCGACGTGCAGAATTTGACTTGTTCACCCGACGGAAGGCTGGGGAAGGGGAGTCGAACACGCTGGGCGATTGAGCCATCGAGCTATCAAGAATCTGTCGGTGGCGGAGAGCGGTGGACCGTTTCACTTGCCGATCAGGTTACATCCGTGTTCGATTGCGCGAGCGAGCCGGACCTGCTCCGCCATGGCGGATGGGATTTGGTTTGCGTACGTGGAAAAGTTCTTGGTGCAAACGGAAGCGGGGTTGCCTTCGAGCCTGAGGCGGGACAATCCCGTCTAACATTGGGGATTTCGATCGACGACCGGTCGCTCCCATTTCGTGAAAATCTGCAAATGTTGGCGAGATGCCCTGGATTGGAGATCGAGGTGCTCGGCAGGGTGCGACTCCATCAAGCCGGCTGGATCAATGCGCTGAGTTTTCACGCCCTTTCCGAGGACATCATGCTGCCGGATGCTTGGGGTGGTCGCTGCCATCTGGGCCTCGATGAACTCAAGCGACATCACTTTAAACACGCCGAGCGGTTTGCCCCGGAGAGCGAGCTAGTTAGTGACGAGACGCGGATTAACCGAAACCCTGACTCGGGATCGCAGCCTGAGATGTTTCCAGGCCTGGACCGGCGTTGCACCGCACTTATGCTTGGGGGTCGCGGAGCAGTGGGTTCTCCGAGTTCGGCCACTCATCGTCGCGATCGCGCGAGACTCATTTCGCGAGGTCAGCTCACCGCTGCACGCATGCTCGATGGCTTAGCACTGGTTTGCGCCGAGGCTCCGGCAGTTAGTTCTCGTAGAGGTCCATCGCAACAGACGCATCAATTTCGCCGTCCAACCCTGCTGGCTGCTTCTGAGCACTATTTACGCGCATCGCGTGGTTGTTACGAACGCGAAAAATGGATGCGAGTCGTATGAGCCGGGGGCCTCCTCATTGCCAACGGACTGGCAACGGAATCGTGTCGGGGAACCTCCTCCACTGCCATCGGCGAATGCGAGAACGCCGGCGGCAAAATGGCGACTCGGAGCGGCGGGGCAGCAGGTGCGAATGAACTCCTCTGGAGCTGCCCATCGACGAATGTGTGGTCGTTCCGTACCAGGCATTCCAATCTTGCACCAATTGCCCGATACTCTCGCAGCACGCCCGTTTCGTTTTTTTGCTTTGGTTTTGAAAGATATGTTGGATTCGACGTCGACGATTCTCGAATTGCTACGGTCCGGTGACGCCACCGCGAGAGAAATCACAGAGCAGGCGTTGCGTGCGATCGCGGCGACCCAGCCGACGATCAATGCCTACACACATGTCGCCTATGACGCGGCCATCGGCGCCGCTGACGCTGTCGACGCCGATCGCAAAGCGGGGCGCACCCTGCCGCCGCTCGCGGGCTTGCCTGTGGCGATTAAGGACGTGCTGTGTACCTCGAACATGCCGACCACGTGTTCATCCAAAATGCTGCGGAACTTCACTCCGCCCTACGATGCCACCGTGGTTTCCAAGCTCCGGCGAGCGGGGGCGATCGTGATCGGCAAAACGAACATGGACGAATTCGCGATGGGTGCCTCGACCGAGACCAGCGCGATGGGGGTGACACGTAATCCTTGGGATGAACAACGTACACCCGGCGGCAGCAGCGGTGGTGCCGCAGCCGCGGTCGCTTCGGGGACAGTGCCCTTGTCAATCGGCACCGATACGGGGGGATCGATCCGGCAACCGGCTGCTTTCTGCGGCATCACCGGTTTAAAACCCACCTATGGCCGCTGCAGCCGACTTGGATTGGTGGCATTCGCCAGCAGCCTCGACCAAGCCGGTCCGTTGGGCTGGTCGGTTGAAGACGTCGCCATTGGACTGCAGGCGATGGCAGGCTACGATCCCGCCGATAGCACCTCGGTCGATCAAGCGGTACCCGATCTCCAAACCGCCGTCGCCACCCGCGACTTAAAAGGCGTCCGCATCGGTGTGTTGCGAGATTCCATTGATCAAGACGGCGTTGCGCCTGCGGTCCGCAAGGCGGTTGCGGATGCGGAGAATGTTTTCATCGACCTCGGTGCCGAAATCGTCGAAGTCTCGTTGCATCACAGCCCGTACTGGGTGCCCACCTACTACGTGATTGCGCCCTGCGAGGCGAGCAGCAACCTCTCACGCTTCGATGGTGCCCATTATGGCTATCGACACCCGGCCAAGAATGGCGATGAGGCTGTGGACGAATCCCTGGTGAAAACCCAGCCACTTGAGGCGATGTATCGGGCCAGCCGCGCCGCCGGTTTTGGCAGCGAGGTCAAACGGCGAATCATGGTCGGCACGTATGCCCTTAGCGAGGGCTATTACGATGCCTATTACAATCAAGCTCTGAAAGTGCGACGATTGATTCGCGGTGATTACGACGGGGCGTTTGAGCGTGTTGATATGCTGCTCGGCCCCGTGACACCCTCCCCTGCCTTTGGCCTCGGTGAGAACATTGACGATCCGATCGCAATGTATCTGTGTGATCTTTTCACTGTCGGTGCCAACCTCGCCGGTGTGCCCGCGATCTCGCTTCCCGCCGGCCTCGATGACGATGGCTTGCCCGTCGGCATCCAGTTACAGGCTCCCGTCATGCAAGAATCCAGCCTGATCGCTGCCGGTGCCGCATTCCAGTCCGTGACGAAGTACCACCAAATGCGCCCGAGCGGTTTCGTGGCTTCGTGATCAGTGCTCCATTTCGCAACTGCTCGAGGATGTACGTTCCACTGTCAAGACCGCCCGCGCCAACGTCAACAATGCTGCACAGCCTTCTACATGCCGGCGCAGCGATACTTGCAATCGCCACTGTGACTTCCCTGTTTGCGCAGTACCACTGGATCTTGGATACCGCTGCGAATTTGCGCGTGCAGGGTCTCATTGCAATCGCGGGGTTGATGGCCTTCGCGTTCTGGCTGGAGCAATGGTGGGTATTGGGAATCGCGGGTGGCTTGATGCTAATGAATTTATCGATGATGAATTTTGGGTCACTGGAGAAGGCCGAGTTTTTTGAAGGCAGAGCTGCACTTCGCATCGTCACCACCAATGTCCTAAGGAGCAATCCTCATCACGACGACATTATTGACGAGCTGCTCGCGATCGACGCCGATGTGATGATCGTGCTCGAACTCAATGCGGAGCTTGCCGAGCGACTGGGGCAAGCGTTTCATGAATCACATCCCTACCAAGTTCTGCACGATACGGATCTCGGTAATTTTGGTATGGGTGTTTTGTCACGGTTGCCCGTGCTGTCGGCAGAGACACTCAAGCTTCCACACGATCCCGTTTCGTTGGAGTTGTTGCTGGATGACTACCGTATCATTGCCACGCATCCATCGCCGCCAATTGGCCAGCCAAATTTTGAAAGTCGCAATAGTCAACTGCACATGCTCGCCGAGCATCTTCGTCCTGATCCTGCTCGTCCTCAAGCAACGATTCTTGCCGGTGATCTGAATCTCACTCCCTGGAACGCAAACTTTACCGAACTACTCAGCTCATCCGGTCTGCGACGCGCCTCGCCACGCTGGGGTGTGCGGCCCACATGGTATGGACGCCAAAGCATTCTTTGCGGATTGCATATCGATCACGTGCTAATCAGCGACGATTTGGCATGCACCGATTATCAGATCGGCCGTGATTGCGGCTCCGACCACCGAAGTGTGAGCGTCACGCTTCACCGGCGAAATCGCTGATTAATTGTTTCGAACATCGATAAAGCCAACGGCAGCCCCGCCATATGCGTTCCCCAATCCTTGAGCGGGCAATCACCAACCCCAAACACCGCTACTGATACTTCTCCATTTTGGTTTCCAGACCCATCGTTCACGACAGCCAGCGCCTTCGCACAGCTCACCATCAAGCTCTAGTAGTTGAGCGGCTTTTACTTGAGCGAACGCAAATAAGCGACGAGGTCGCGGACTTGACTGGCCGACAGCACCTCTTGCATTTGCGGCATTAGCGACACCTTCTGCTCGACTTGATCTTCAATCTCCTCAGGGTCAATCTTGATGAGTTTTCCGGTGGCATCGGCGATCACGATCTCATCGTTCTTCTCTGACTGGATCACTCCACTGAGAACGGTCCCCGATTCAAGCACAAACGCCGTCGTCTTGTATTTGGGATCGATGTCGCTGCTCGGCGATGTGATCGCTCTCAAAATGTAGTCGGCGTCGCGCGTTGCGGCGACCTTGGTCAGCTCGGGTCCGATGTCGCTGCCTTCCTTGCCGGTCCGATGGCAACGCACGCACTGGGCGGCAACGTTCGTGTTGAAGATCTGCTTCCCATTTTCGGCGTTGCCGCCTTCGCGTGAGAACGCGTACTTCACATTCTTTGGATCGTCCTTCGATAGAGTCAGCGCGAGCGTCTGCAGCTGCTCAGCTCGATGAACCAACGATTTGAGGACTTGATGTTCTTTGCCGATTTTCTGAATCGCCTGCGTTATCGTTTCAACAACGTCGAGATTGAGTCGCGGGTCCAGGCTGCCATGAAGCACTTTTTCTGCCAAGTTCACAAGCCAAAGGTCACTGTTCGCTTGGTTGAGATCTCCAGCGGCGCGGATGCACGCTTGGCGAACGCGCACGAATTGGGTTTGCTCAAATGTTTGCTCAATCGTCTCAAATGCGTGTTGTGGGAAGTGGGCTGCCAAAAGCTTGATTCCTTCGAGCTGAATTCGTTCGTTTGACGAATCGGTTGCTTTCATGCAAAGTGCAGGTGCGTTTTTATCCGACGACGTGGCCAGCGACCGCAAGGCTTCGATACGAAGTGATGTGTCGAGTGATCCAGTTTCGAAGATTTGATGAAGCGCCGCAGCGGAGAGCTTGATGTCAAGTTTGCTGGCCGCTGCGATACTGGCCGATTGCACGCGTGCATTGCCACTGCTGGCGAGCTTGGCAAGTGATCTTGCGGCCATCGTGCTGTCGATCACTCGGTTATCTTCGGGAAGATCTCGCCGGCGACCTTCGACACGATCGAGAACCGGTGGTTTCAGCCAATTTGCAATCGCTTCGCAGGCAACGGCTCGCATTTTTACCTCAACGTCATCACGGGTGGCAAACGCGAGCACGCGGTTGAAACAGGCGGCGGTGCCGAGACGATAGTTGGCGTTGATGCTGCGCCGCCAAAACGGTTCGCTGCGTTCTTTGTCCATCGACAGCGCAGCAGCGAGAGCAGGCATCGCGTCGGTAATGGAGAGATCGTCGTGGATCGCTCGGGCGGCAGCGGTGGCAACCCAATCAGACGGATCGTTTAGAAATTCACTGACACGTGGACTCGACTGGCGCCGCAGCGCGAGGACGCAGGTTAGACGCAGCGATTCGCTTTCACTGCTGTGTTCGTCCGCCAGTTCTTGACTGGAGACACATGCCGCCAGAGCCGTGACAATGGCGTGCCGAAGGTAGTGTTGGTCCGCCGTTAACTTGCTCGCCGCAGCGAATAGATCCTTGGTGGCTGCTGTCTCGGGGCAGCGGGCGAGCGCCAGGGCGGCGAGCACTCGAACGTGCAAATCATCGTCGCCGAGGAGCGGGAGCAGTGGCGCACCTTCTGTTGCATTTATTTCACCAAATGTTTTGGCCGCTTGCCCGCGAACGTTCGGGGAGTCGTCTTGGAAGGCGGCCACGATACTTGCGTGAGCCTTTTGATGTCCCGCGCGGGCGAGCTGACCGAGACCCCAAACAGAATGCAGTTGAGCGAGCACGCTGGCGTCGTTTGACTCCAGCACGTTCTGGAACACCTCGATGTTGTTGCGTTTGACCAACTCAAACTGCGACGCAAGACGAAGTCGCATGTCGGGATGCGAGAGCTGATTTGCAAGCTGGGCGATGGAACGATCGCCGGAACCTTCTGCTAGTCTTTCGGCTACTTCTGCTCGCAACGGATCTCGCTGCGATGGTTCGGCGTCGATGCGGATGACAGCGCCCTTCTGATCAAGCGGATAGCCACCATCCCAATCCGCACCGTAGAGTGCACCATCGGGACCAAACGCGAGGCCGACGATCGCTGGACCTTTCCCGATCAAGTGATCGTTAAGCATTTTAAATGAATCACCACTGGCCTCGACTTGAAACGCATACTGGTTCCCGTTGGGCGCCGACGTCAGAAAGAAATAGTCTCTGTAGTCGGGGGATAATGCAGTACCTGGGTTGAATTTGAATCCTGCTGGGCCGTCGACGTAGTGCGCAATGGGCGGCACGATGTAGGCCGGATGCTGCTCTCCGGGCATCTTCCAGAGGTTTTCGTCGGTCCATGGATTGTATTTCCCGCCCCGAAATTGGTAGTGAGATCTCCATCCGGCGTCCATGGAATCAACGATCGCGACGAATCGTTCGTGTTCGTCTTTTTGGTCGGCATCGTTGTCGACACCGAAAAGATTGCCGTATGGATCGAATGCGATTTCCTGCACATTTCGCAGACCATGTGCGAAGACTTCGAAGTCGCTGCCGTCAGGATTGCACCGCATGACTCCTCCCTGATTGGGATAGAAATAATGGCGTCCTTCTTGGCTGGTGACATTGATTCCTTTGTCGCCAATTGACCAGTAGATTTTGCCATCGGGACCGACGGTGAGCCCGTGCATGTCGTGACCCGCGTAGGCGATGTGCAATCCAAAGCCGGTCGCAATGACTTCGCGTTTGTCCGCCACGCCATCGTCGTTGGTGTCCGTCAATCGCCACAGGTCGGGCGCGACCGTTGCATAGACGTTGTCGTTCCAAGCCATCACGCCTGCTGCGATGCCGGTCACCTCCGTTTTAAAATCGTCCTCGAACACGACCATCTCGTCCGCTTTGCCGTCACCGTCGTCATCGCTGAGTCGGTAGATGACTTCGCCAATCACGGTAAGGTCTCGCCAATCAAACTGACCATCTCCATTGACGTCGGTAACGTGTTTGGACTGCTCTGCTTGATCGCCTCCAATTTTCAGTTTCGAGTGATAGAAACCTCTTTTGTCTTCGACGCTTTTCAATCCGATATCATTGGCCACCCAATCTGGATTCTCTCGAATGTCAAGATCTTGGATTTTGCGCCGCCGCGTCTGAGTCACAAAAACTCTCCCGCGGACGTCCACGCTGATCGCGACAGGGTCGGGGACATTGATGGAGCCACTCCAACGTTCGTACTTCAGTTGCGGATGTTGGGCGTGTGAGTTCGACGCGGCGAATAAGGTGCTGACGACTGTCGCGAGAACAACGATTTTTTTAGTTGTCATGAAAGCAATGGCGTGTATCTGAAAAGGGGTCTGACCCTTTGGATGCGAACGAGTAGACATGGCTCCTAACAGCCTCGCCCGAGAGGGTCAGACCCCTGTTCGGATAGGCTCTACTAGAACGACAGTATATACGCCGGTCGACAAAGGAGGGCGGTCGGAACAACGAATGCTTTGCGGTTCTCGCGACCTCGATCCAAGAGAGAATGGATCGGCGTTTGTAGATAGGAGCGACCCGCCAGCTAGAAATTCCGAGGAATCCACGGGCGGCGTCTCGCTCCGCATCCACACGCGACCGCCGAGAATGGGTTCCTAGAAAAAGAAACCCGTGGGGTCGCGTTGTTCATTCTTCAAGACGTCACTTCGGTATCTTCTTCAACGGCAGATCGTTTCATCACATCAATCACACGGAGGCGACTGTTCCGATTCACGGGCCGCTGAGAATCCACTACTCGAATCGACTAGTCAGCGAGTGAGACGTTCTCAGCGCAAGGACCTTTGGGGCCCCGGCCTTCGGTGTAGGTCACTCGTTGGCCTTCGCGGAGGTCGTCAAATGCAACCCCTTGAAGACTGGACGAGTGAAAAAACAAGTCTTTGCTACTTCCAGTGTCGATGAATCCAAATCCCTTATCGGTGACTCGTTTGATCGTACCCTCTGCCATCTGTTCATTCCTAAAAGGTGTCTTGTAGGCGAGCCCGACGACAGTGCGCCGTCAGTACTCGACTACTGGCCGGGAGTATACCGCCGGTTACCTGTCTTGGCGATACTTGCAAGGCTGCGAAGTGTCTTCCCTAAGCGGATTAGCCTCGTTTGGTCCCGTAATTCGTGGTAAAAACGAGACTTAAAGAACTTTTGCAAAACTTGCTTTTCCCCGTCCAGATCGAATACCGTTTTCCTACCCCGCGGGCTATTTCAGGATTTTGGCGATCTATGAGAGGTTTGACCGATTCGTTTATGTTCACCAACGACCAACGATTGTCGGTACTGGCGCACTGGTCCGCCGCGATGCAAAAAGCAGGGCAAGATCGCTTCTCTGCGCGTGGATTTGCCACGACCGGGCGCGATCCTGGCAGAACGTTGCGGACGACTGCCGTCGGCTCGGGATTTAGCGGGGCGGATGTCTACCGGGTGGACGATGTAGACGATTTTTCTCGTTCCGAGGGTCGGCTCTCGTGGGCATTGAAGGCATGGCCACCGACGGCATCGGCTCAACAAATCCGGCGGATTGCGGGGATCGTGCGGGCCGCCGCGCCTCACTGCGATCTGCTCGCACCGCCACTGCTGCACGCCGGAAGCAATTCATCGGTCAATGGCCCGACAACGCTGGCTGCCTACGGGCGGTACTGGGAACTGGCGAGATGGATCTCTGGCACGCCTCTCCCAGCGAACGCCTCGAGAGATTCCATCGCGCTGGGAGGCGAAGCGATCGCGCGTGTTCATCAGGCGATGAACCGCGATAGTCAGCCCGTTTCATTTGCTGGCCGCGCGATAGATCGATCCGTTCCCCGCTGTATCACCGACCGGATCACGCGAATTCAGTGCACCACGCCGTTGCTCGAACGCATCGCTCGACAAATGCCGAATCATCATGATCTCTCCCGTCGCTTGGCAGTCCAATTGACGACGGAGCGGCACGACGATCCTACCTCGGAATACCACTGTCGCGAACTCGCCACAACTCTCCTGCAAGTCGCCGCGTGGCTCGCGCGGCAATGGCCCGTCGTCACTCCGCAGCTTCTCACGCGATTGCGCAAACACAGTGAACGTGTCGACGAACTGGCGTCTGCCTGGGTGTTGCGGGACGTTCGTCGAGAGCACGTCTTGTTTACCGAAGACGCGAAGGTCGAAGGAATTCTGGATTACGATGCGGTCGGCCTCGACTCTCCCGCCGCCGATCTAGCACGCTGGGCGGGAGATTTTGCCGCTGCCGCCCCCGCAGTGGACGCACCCGTGGGGTCGCCAGAGGCTTCCCCGCTACCTGCTGCCGTGGCGGGGTATCGACGGATTCGGCCATTCTCACAGAGTGAGTGGGAGCTTGCCCAGACACTGATCGAAGTGAATCGTGTGGGCAGTCTCGCTAACTGGCTGATTTGGCTGATTGCAGAAAATAGGCGATTCACTGCCTCTGTCCAGCTCATTCAGGGCCGGATTTCTCATTTAATCGCTTCGGATTGCCGAATCTGTTAGAATCACCCGTGCCCTGCAAAGGCAATTTGCCGATCTCATCTCCATTCTTAATTGAATTGTCTTTCACGAAGACCCCACCGATGACGACACCGACGACAATGCCTGCGAACTTGACACGTGTCCGAACGCCCCCTGCGGTCGATCACCGATTGGCCCCGACGAGGACCATTGTTAGTAAGTTGCCGATCTTGGCGATTTTGCTGTTCGCTGCGCTGACGTTAGCGATCACCCCATTCGCCACTGCTGTTCGCGCCGACGACGACGCCGGGAATGCTGGATTGTTTCCCGCACTCTCCTTAGGACGATATGGACAACCGGATCCGAGTGGTCTGGGGCAGCAAGATCCTGCCATTTTGAAGTCGTCACTGTATTCCATCGCCGACCATCTCGAGCTGGTGGTTGTTGAGGTTGAAGTCGCCTTGGAGTCATCATGGCACATCTATTCATTGACTCAGCCCAAAGGCGGACCGCTTCCCACGAAACTCAAGCTCGCCAGTGGCGATGCGTTAACGATCGTCGGCGATTGGCGCAGTGATTCACCCCCTAAAAAAAGCATCTCACCTGATTTCGGCGGGATCACGGTCGAGGAACATGACGAGGGCGTCACGTTCTTCGCATTGGCGAAAATCCAACAAGCAAATAAATCTGCCGAGTCGTTGCCGGAAATCAAGATTGAAATTAGCGCTCTGACCTGCATGACGGGCGGCGCCTGCCAACCCCTCGACGAAACACTGACGGCAACCTACGCCGGGCAGGCGTCATCAGAGTTGGCGAAGGCTGCGTTGGCTGCGATGACGACACCCGCGCCAGCGGAAGCGTCGTCTGACAAAACTGCTGGGCCTGTCAGCAGCCCGAAGATTGACGTATCGGCAATCCCTCTTTTTCAAGACGCTGATTACGCGATCAAATGGCGAGCCTACCTGACGCCGTCGAAACTGCGACCGGGTCAACAAGGACAGCTCGTTTTCACGGCGATCCCCGAGGGAGAGTACCACACGTACCCCGCTGTCGTTGGCGACGATCCGATGTCGACGAACTTTGCCGTTGTCGACAAAGCGGGCTTGAAAATAGCCGCTCCGAAAACCGACGCTGGGATCGTCACGGACGAGCCCGCTCCGGGAATCATCAATCGATACCACGACGGTGAAGTGACATGGACGATGCCGATCGAAGTGCCTGCGGACGCGAAGCCAGGTGATAAGACCATTCGTGGAGCGATCGGATACCAAGCCTGCACGGCAGTGAGTTGTCTCGTGCCCCAGGGACTGGAGTTCAAAGCGGTCATTCACGTGGTTCCCGACGGCGCACCGGAGAATGCTGGAGACTCGCAGGCGACGGCGATGACGCTCACCTCGGCCAAATTCGGGGCGGTCAAAAAATTGGCGGGCGAAACGAAATGGGTGGACCAGATCAAGCCCGTTGCAGCGGCACCTCGTCCTCCGGCAAAAGCGACAGCGACACCGGCGGAACCCGCCGACGAAGCTGAGTCCGACGACGCAGCCCTCTCGCCAATCATCATCGAGGACTCGTCGCGAGCGTCCATGACATTTCCAGTCATTCTCGCGTTCTCGCTGCTCGGCGGGTTCATTCTGAATTTCATGCCCTGCGTGCTGCCTGTCGTGGGCTTGAAGGTCATGAGTTTTGTCCAGCAAGCAGGCTCGGATCGACGACGTGCGTTCCTGCTTAATTTTTCCTACGCCTCGGGCATCATGGCGATCTTCGTCTTGCTCGCAGTGCTGATGGTCATGTTCTCAATGGCGTGGGGTGAAATGTTCACGCATCCGGAAGTCCGCATTGCGATGATCGTGCTGATGTTCGCGATGGCACTGAGCTACTTCGGTGTGTGGGAATTGCCCGCTCCGGGTATGGCGTCGAGCAAAGGGGCCCAAGAACTTCAGCAGCGAGAAGGCTATACCGGCGCATTCTTTAAGGGCATGTTCGCAACCGTGCTGTCGACACCATGCAGTGGTCCATTCTTGGGTGGCATCTTTGCGTTGGTCGGTGGCAAGCTGCCGCCGCTGCAGTCAACGATCGTGATTTTGGTCGTTGGCATTGGGATGGCTGTACCCTACGTGATGATGGGTATCTGGCCTAAGATGATGGCGTGGTTACCCAAGCCCGGACCGTGGATGGAAACGTTCAAGGAGTTCTTGGCATTTCTGTTTCTGGCCACCGTTGCATTCTTCTTTTACACGTTCAACGATGCCGACAAAATGTGGGTCTTCGTCGCCCTGATGGGCGTTTGGTTCGGTTGCTGGATCATTGGTAAAACACCGTCTTGGCAATCGATGCAGCGACGCCTGCTCGCTTGGGCTTCCGGGATCTGCGTGGCCGTAGCGATCTCCGTACTCGCGTTTTCCTATCTCGGGCCAGTGCCTCCGGAGCAGCAGGCGAAAGAACAAATGATCGCGTGGGAACCGTTCAACGAGGCACGGCTACAAAAGCTTCAGGGCGAAGGTAAAACGGTCCTGATCGATTTCTCAGCGAAATGGTGCGTCAACTGCCTTGTTAATTTGCGAGTATCCATCGATACCCAACCGACTGCCGATCTCGTTGACGAACTCGGTGTCGTGACAATGTACGCCGACTGGACCGATCGAAACGCGGAAATTAAACGCAAATTGGATGAGCTTCAAAGCAAATCGATTCCACTGCTGGCGATCTATCCCGGTGACAATCCAGCCCAGCCTATTCTGCTTCGCGATCTCGTCAGTCAGCAAACCGTGCTCGATGCCCTTCGCCAGGCTGGCCCGAGTCAAGGCGGCCCGAGTCAAGGCGGCCCGAGTCAAGGCGGCCCGAGTCAAGGCGGCCCGAGTCAAGGCGGCCCGAGTCAAGGCGGCCCGAGTCAAGGCGGCCCGAGTCAAGGCGGCCCGATGCTGACCCACAAACCGTCCCCACGCACGACACTGGTCACCCGATAATCGCTGCCCGTCACCGAGTTTCCGCGAACACTCGGAACGGTGCCCAGTCGCCGCGTTTGGTTCGCAGAACGGCCACTAAATCGCCGCGAGAGTCGACGGCGATGCATTCCTGAAGTGGATCGGATGGAGGCGACTCGATTGGCAAGTTCGCAGGCATCATTGGCTGGCCGGTCACCGACCGTCCATGGCGAACTCGCTGGACCACTTCATTGTCGAGGGTCAAATAGGGAAGGTGTCTCAAGCCGACGATGGGGGCTTCAATGGCGGCTCGCAATTCGCCGATCTTGCCCATCGGCGAAAGGCCCTCGGCAAGCTGCTCGCGATTGCTCGGTGGCGGGTCGTTCGGTGGCACGTCAGCGACGGCGGACGATATTTTAAACGGCCCGACTTCCGTTCGTGTGAGCTTGGTCATCACCGCAACTGTCTGACAGAACGCAGCGATGTCCATGCCCAGTGATCGCAGGTAAGTTCCCGAACCGCAGCGAACGTCGACGTCCAGATGCGGGTAGTCGTACTGCAATATGTCAATCGATTCGATCCAAACCCGCCGTTTCGGCATTTCGACTTGCTCGCCTCGCCGGATGCGCTGGTGCGCCCGCTCGCCATCGACCCAGATTGCGGAGTGGCCAGGCGGTGTTTGCTCGATCCAGCCACGCAGTCGCTCGCATGCAGATTGAATATCGCCATGACAGGGTTGGGGCGCATTATTCAACGGCGTCACGGATTCCTCAAGGTCTCCCGAAGTGCTGCTGATGCCCAGTTCAAATCGGGCGACGTAGCTTTTCGAATGCTGGAGCAACCAGGGTGTTAACCTCGCAGCGGCGCCGACGGCAATCACAACGAGGCCATCGGCCAGAGGGTCAAGCGTCCCGGTGTGTCCGACCTTCAGCCTGGAATCATTGAACTCGCGGCGCAGCCGACGCTGAACTCGATTGACGAGCTCACGCGACGTCATTCCAGGAGGTTTCACATAGGGCAAGAATCCGAACGCATGCGTTTCCTGGGGTGGTACTGAGGTCATCCTTGCAAGATCGGTTGGAGGGTTCGGAGATGGCGAAGATAGGCGGCGGACAGACCCGCCAAAATCGTTTCGACAATAATGAACATCAAACGCGCTGCGATCACGGCCAGCAGAGCGTGTGTTTGTCCAATCAGCGGCGTCAGCACCAGTAGCGTCACATACTCGCGAACCCCCGCACCACCTGGCAAGAGGGACGCAAATCCGAGGACAATGCCAAGCGAGATCGCGGCAGTGGCAACGCTGGTGAGTTCCACGGTCGGCGGCAGCGGATCAAACGATGGGATCGCTGCTATGAGCATCGCAAATGACAATCCGATCAGGATCCACGAGATCAAAGACAGCACCCAACACTGGGCGAGCAACGACCAGCTAACGGCAGCGGGGTCGAATGCATTCGCACTGCTTGGCATCACCCTTCGACGGCGGGCAATGAACTTCAGCAACCGACGCAAAACGGGTGGGCAGAGAGGAATCACGGATCCGACCGCCATCGCGGCGGCAAAGAGACGAACCCATCCGGGAAGCGGAGATCGCCACAGCAGGATACCGGCAAGCGCGCCGCCCACCCCCATCATCAGTAGCGTTTCAAAAAACACGCAGCTGGCAACTCGGCCGATCGGTCGCGCCGCATCGTCGCCAACACCGCCCGGGTTCGGTTTGGGCAAGATCGCTCCGACCCGCAAAAACACCACCATGGCTTTACCGGGGATGTATTTGCCGGCGTGACCGAGCAACTGGGCGGCGATTGCGCGTCCGAGTGAGCAGGCCACCGAGAGTGCCCGCAAGACACGATGGAGTACCCATCCTGGCGGAAACAATCCACAGCCATAGAGCAAACTGGCCACGCCGACACGGTCCCAGCGGACATTGCCCAGCGAGGGGACCGAGGATTCGTGTCGCAGCGCCTCTCGCTCGAGTGCCGCTGCGGTGACCGGGTCGGAAGTCGCGGCAGCATCGCCTCTGAGCCGCTCCGCCTCCGCCTTTAACTCGGAAGTTTCGGCTTGCCATCGCTCAGCCGCTTTGCTCGCCGCACTGACCAAACCGATCACGACGAGTAGAAAAACAGCACGCTGGATCCACGCAAGCCAAGGCACAACGAAAACTAGTTATCCACCAATGGATCTTGCTTTTCGGTGATCACTTCACACTTTTCAGACTCAACCGCATTGATTTCAATGTAGTTCTTCCATTCTTCAGGTAGATTGTCTTCGTGGAAGATGGCTTCGACGGGGCACTCGGGAACGCAGGCTTCGCAGTCAATGCATTCTTCCGGATGGATATACAACATTTGCTCGCCCTCGTAGAAACACTCCACCGGACAAACGACGACACAATCGGTGTACTTGCATCCCGAGCAGGGTTCGGCGACGACGTGCATAACTTTTTACCTTCTGGTTATTTTGAAAAAACAGCTGCGATTAAGCGGTGATGACGTGCAGCGGCATTACCGGCAACCCGTCGTGTATCGACCATGCGACGTATGAACTTCGCAGAAAAAAGTTGCGAGACGCAATAGTTCAATTGTCCCACTCAAGCACTGACACCCTATTTTGCCTATTTGGAAGGTTTCGGCCAACCGGTCGACGTCCAAAATTCCAACTTATTTCTAAACAACTTTTCCTCTTTGAAAAACAATCTCAGTGAATTCGCATCCCGACCAACCGCCTGCGAACGGTTCGACCGCCAGTCCAACTGTACCCAGCGGCAAGACAGACTCGATGACTTTGCGGACCAAGCCCAACCGGCACTTCCCGTTTCTTTCACGGCATCCCTGGGTGCTCGCCACAGCGATTGCGGAGCCGAGGAAGCATCGCGATAAGGAATTGCAAAAGTTGTCCCGATCGGCGGCGACCGACGTTGCCGCTGACGCGAGCGAGACGGCTTCCGTTGTCGATGATCCCCAGCCCTCGGTGGGTGAAACGGTGGAGTTACTCGATCACGACGGTAACTGGATCGCTCGGGGTTTATGCAATCCAGCCAGCCGATTGCGGCTGCGGCTCTACAGTTACTCGCGAGATCAGTTGATTGACGATGCCTTGTTTGCTCAGCGCATCGACGAGGCCGTTGCTCGCCGCAGGCTCACCCTACATGGAAGCATCTCGAATCCGGTGACTGACCTCCGCGCTGCAGGCGAGCGGTTGGTCTTCAGCGAATCCGATCGCATCAGCGGGCTGATCGTCGATCGCTACGCCAACTGCTTGAGCATCCAGTTCACTGCCGCAGCGCTGCTTTCGCGGGGCGAGTTTTTGATTAACCAGGTTCTGAAGTCGGCTGAGAAATACGGGACTCCGTGTGACCGCGTGATCGCTCGGATTGATGAGACGACGGCGCGACATGAGGGCATCTCGCGTGAAGAAGTCGCCGAAGTGGAATCCTGGAGCCGCGGATTTTCTGGTGATCTCGCCAGTGATCATCCAGCCGCGGGCGAGGGATTGTCGCCGTCGACGGACACGGTGTGGTATCGGCACAACGATTTGAAGATGGCGATTGATGTTCGCGATGGCCAGAAGACAGGCGGGTATCTTGACCAGCAAGCCAATCATGCCGAGTCAGCTCGTTATATGTCGGGGCGTCGGGTGTTGGACGTTTGCACGTATACCGGTGGGTTCGCACTCTCGGCCGCTCGCGGCGGTGCCAGCGAGGTGATTGGTGTCGATAGTAGCGAGAAGGCTTTGGAAAGGGCGCGTCGAAATGCGTCCGAAAATTCGCTCGATCAGGTCCGGTTTGAACGCGGCGACTGCTTCGACGACTTGAAGGCTCGCGGCTCACGAAACGAGATGTTTGATGCCGTGATTTTGGACCCGCCGCGGTTTGCCGGTGCTCGGCGGCAAGTCGAAGCGGCCCTGCGGGCTTACGCGAGACTGAATATGTCGGCTCTCGACCTGCTGCCACCTGGCGGTATTCTGGTCACGTGCAGCTGTTCGGGGCATGTCTCGCGAGCCGACTTTCTCAATATGCTCGTCGATGCAGGGCGGAGACGCCAACGAGATATCATTATCCTGCAATCACGTGGCCCGTCACCGGATCACCCCTGTGCCGTCTCCTGTCCCGAAAGTGACTATTTGAAGTGCGTGATCGCGCAGGTTCAATAGCGTCACTACCCTTCCAGCCCTGGGGCGACATGGCATTCCCTTTTAGTTATATTATTAGTAGGTCGTCCCTCAGGCTGTGGCCATTTTTTGGATCGTTACTAAAAAAACCTGATTGCCGCAGCCATGACGCGGGAACGGGTTTATACTTAGAGCCTATCCGCAAAAGGGGCTGACCCCTTGGAGGCGAATCGTTTTACAACGTTTTTTAGCGGCCTCGCCGGAGAGGGTCAGACCCCTTTTCGGATAGGCTCTTCAATCGAGCGGCACCGATGCGGCTGATGTGCCTACGGGAATTCCACCGAATCCGAATCACTCTCATCACGATCGAGGCCATTGGTGACGAATGTAACGATCAAAGTTTTGCACGGGTCGGATCGTGGAAAAGTTTTTGAGAACATCAGCACGCCGTTGACCATCGGTCGAGAAGAGGGCAACGACATCCAGCTCAACGATGAGCGGGTCAGCCGCTGCCATCTGAAAATCCAGCGTGACAACGATCGCTTGGTGTTGACAGACCTCGACAGCACCAACGGTACGAAGGTCAACGGCGCGGAATGCCAACTGAAAATACTCAGGCATGGAGACCTGATCGCCGTTGGACGCAGTCTCATGTTGATTGGCTCGGAGGAGCAAATTGCCGAGCGGTTGCGCTTGATGGGTGGCGGCAGTGCCAGCGGCTCGCACAGCCGTGATATCAAGTCCTCTGACGATTCGATTGCGGTGGAGTTGCACCAGGAACCCTCGAGCCAACTGCCCGTCGATGCCATGCAGGTCGATGAACTACCCGCCATTCCTGAGGGGTTGACCCCTGGCCAGAAAGCGCAGCTCTGCGAAATATTAGATTACCTCCAAAGTCGGCTGGAACGTTTGATCGAAACAGCCGAAACCGACGAGTCGACGGAACAGGTTTTGCTAAAGCAATCCGCCTGGCAACGTTTACTTGATGTGCAGTCACGACTGGCGTCGCTGAATCGCTCCATCACCGATCCACAATGGCCTTGAAGAATCAATTTTGACAAAAACGCTCACCCCTCACTCTCCCACGCCAGGCCGCAACGGTTTCATGGACTCGAGTTGGAACGATGCACCCTGTGCTGACCGGCGAGCAAACACCGGCCCCGGCGACGCCGCAGAGCCTGGATATCTCGCCTATCGCGCGTGCGGCAAGAATAAAACTGCCTTGATTCAACCCCCCTTGGGTGACGCCGAGCTATTGCTCAAGGCCAACCTCGGTCGGCAGCTTTCGACGTTTTGGAAGGAGTTGCGACGTCAATCGAGAACTCAGTTGCTCGCCGATGCGCGGCAGTACACCTCCGCGTATCGCGACGTTCCGAGTGCTTCGAACACTCCCGATGGCCGCGCCACGAGCGATTCGGCGCCGATTGTGATGGCCGGGCACCAACCCACCCTCTTTCATCCGGGTGTGTGGTTCAAAAATTTCGCCTTGCAGCGGATCGCCGGAGACGTGGGCGCGCACGCGATCAACTTGGTCATCGATAACGACGTCGCCGCAGGCCGATCCATTCGCGTCCCCGTTCGAGATTCAATTGGCCGGGTATATTACAGTTCGGTTCACTATGACGCAGGGGGAGCTGGGATTCCCCATGAGCAAGCCAAGATCCGTGATCTGCGTCAGTTCGACCGTTTTGATACGGAAGTCCGCCACGCGATCGCCCCGTTGGTCTCGGCCCCGTGCGTGAGCGAATTGTGGCCGTATGCACGTGATGCCATCCGTCGCTGTGAGATCGCCGGTTGTGCGTGGCGCAGGCCCGTCATCGGCTCGAGGCCGATCTTGGCTGGCAAACTCTCGAAATCCCGCTCGGTGTTGCGGTCCGAGGTTTGCCGTTTGCGCGTTTCATCATGGAAATGATCGACGATGCCGAGCGTTTTCGTCGGGTCTATAATGATGCCGCCGACCATTATCGCGCATGGCATGGCATCCGCAGCTTCGCCCACCCGGTCCCCAATCTAGGCCGCGATGGCGATTGGATCGAGCTGCCGCTATGGGTTTACGGGAACGATCATCCCGTTCGCCGCCCCGTGTGGATCCGCCGGCACGCCGGTCAGATCGAGCTGAGTGACCGACGGGGTGATGGTTCGGGCCAGCCTTCAATTTTCCTGCCTGCTGCTGACCGAGATGCGGCGGCGGAGGTGCTCGCGGGTGCGGCGTCGCCTGAGTTTAAACTCCGGCCCCGCGCCCTGATGACGACGATGTTCGCCCGTTTATTACTAAGCGATTTGTTCCTGCACGGGATCGGGGGCGGCAAATATGACCAACTCGCCGACCGTATCATCTGTCACTTTTTTCACATCACCCCGCCAGCCCTGCAGGTTGTCTCGGCGACGGTGCGGTTGCCAGGACAAGATCGCGATCCGGAACGTCCCCGCGCGATGCAAACGCTGCAACGTCGGATTCGTGACACTCGCTATCATGGCGAGCAATGGGTGGATGGCTCCAATCACGAGAATCAACGACTGACGCAGCAGAAACGAGAATTACTCCAAACCATCCCTCCCCAGGGAGAGCGGGCAGCTTGGCACCGCGAAATTAGCAACATCAACCGGGCACTCTCGCGAAAATTACAGTCTCAGCGGCAGGAAATGCAGGCGGAGTTGCAACGACTGCGTCTGGAGGCCAGCGAGGAACAAGTTCTCGCCAGTCGCGAGCTCTCATTTTGCCTCTATCCGCTCGACGAATTGGTCACCGCGTTCGACCAAATGCTGCGATAGCCCCCGGTTTGGCGTTGTCGACGCCAGAAAATTCGCTATCCTGCCGATGCTAAAAACCGGAGCGGCAGACGCTCCTCAATTCTATCGCTCACTTACCGAGAATCCAGCTCATGAAGGTCGTCAGCAGTATCGGCGCTTTGAAGTACCGCCACCCCGATTGCCAGGTCGTCAAACGCCGCGGTCGCATTTACGTGATCTGCAAGAGCAATCCCAAGTTCAAAGTCCGTCAGGGCGGCGCCAAGGTGAAGAAGGCCCGTCGCTAATGGCGATGATATGCGTTTTGTCTGCCGATTGAGGGGCAAAACCTTGCGACAGGACCGAAACTTCGCAACCATTACAGGGTTCTACGAAGGAGTTCACTAATCTTGCGGGCGTTTTCTGCGCCCGACCCCCCACTCCGATAGGCCTCTATAATGAAGATGCGTTTGTTTGCTGGTGTAGTTGCTTTGTTCGCGATCACGGTCGCGCTGGAAGTTTCCAATGTCTCAACGGTTTTTGCTCAGCCTCCTGGTCGCGGCCAAGGCGGTGGTGGGGGCCGGGGAGGATTCGGCGGCGGTATGATGCGTGGTGGAGATCCCACGATGGGCTTGCTGCGCTCACCTGAGGTTCGAAAGGAACTCAAAATCGATGCCGAGCAAGAGCAGGCGATCGGTAAAATCGAAGAACAAGTGCGTGAGGAAGCACGCGGCGGCAATGCCGACGCCCGGAACATGGACTTCCGCAATATGAGCGAAGACGAACGTCAAAAATTCTTCGCCAAAATGCAAGCAGCCCAGAAAGAGCAAGCCGCGAAATCGCGCGAGCTGCTCGGAGAAGTGCTCATGCCCGACCAGCTCCAGCGGCTCGATGAGTTGGCCCTCCAGCAACGCGGCGTCATGGCCCTGGCTGATGCCGAAGTTCAAAAGGCGCTCGGAATGACGTCCGAGCAGGTGGCGAAATTGGATAAAGTCCGTACCGAGCAAGAAGCAACTGTACGCGAAAAGATGGGTGAAGTGATGCGGTCGGGTGATCGCGACACCATGCGTGAAAAGATGACCCAAATCCGGGATGAAGCTGAGAAGCCCGTATTGGACGTTTTGACCGCTGAGCAAAAAGCCAAATTTGAAAAGATGAAGGGCGAGAAGTTCGACTTCGGCGATCGAGGTGGCTTCGGTGGACGTGGCGGAGCTGGCGGTGGTCGCGGAGCGGGTGGCCGAGGCGGCAATCGCGGTGGCGATGACAACTAAGGATCGCACGGCAACATAGTCGACCGACGGCTCCGCCCGTCGGGAGTAACTAGCGCGTAGCAGCTCAGACGGACGGAGCCGTCTGGCTACAATAGTCGACCGACGGCTCCGCCCGTCGGGAGTGACCAGCGCGTAGCAGCTCAGACGGACGGAGCCGTCTGGCTACAATTGTCGACCGACGGCTCCGCCCGTCGGGAGTAACTAGCGCGTAGCAGCTCAGACGGACGGAGCCGTCTGGCTACAATAGTCGACTGACGGCTCCGCCCGTCGGGAGTGACCAGCGCGTAGCAGCTCAGACGGACGGAGCCGTCTGGCTACAATGGTCAATCCGCACCTCTCCGATACAGATACTCACCTTTCCGAAGACCTGCTTTGGTCGGGTTATCGCGGATGTAGCGGCGCAGATAGTCGTATTGCTCTGGACTGCGAACGAGGTGATCGAACGGGTCCGGCTGCCAAAATCGACTCGACTGCATTAGCAACAGGTTGACCTCGTGGGCGGTGTAATGAGTCCACGACGTGCATTGTCTCTGCATGGCTTGCTCGCTGGGAAACGCTGCGAGCAAATGCACATGATTGGGCATCACGATGAAGTCACCCAATGAATAGCGCTGGCCATCAAACTTCAGTAGAGAATCAGCGACGATCTTGGCGCAGTTTGGATCACGCAGCACACACGCACCGTAGCACTCGTCCACGAACGCTTCGCGGATCTTGACGAATACGCGATTGAACTGGTTGGCTTCGTCGGGCGGGAGTCGATCAACCGCGTATTTCCAGTTGCTCTCTCCAGCGCTTAAATACCCTCGTCGTTTCAGCCATTCACATCTTTCGTGGTGCCAGCGCTGAATGACTTCTTTGGGGATCGAGTCGCGAGTGCGTATTGTGATGAAGACGACAGCGGCAGCCTGCGACCAATGAGGCTTGCAGGTTTCTCGAATCGAGAATTCCGCTTTGGGATCGAACAGTTCACCAATCATCACCACACCTCCATCACTCAGTGTATCCGATGGACGCATAGTCGAGTGACGGCTCCGCCCGTCAGGAGGAAAATAGTCGACCGACGGCTCCGCCCGTCGGGAGGAACCAGCGCGTAGCAGCTCAGACGGACGGAGCCGTCTGGCTACAATAGTCGACCGACGGCTCCGCCCGTCAGGAGGAAAATAGTCGAGTGACGGCTCCGCCCGTCAGGAGTAACCAGCGCGTAGCAGCTCAGACGGACGGAGCCGTCTGGCTACAATAGTCGACCGACGGCTCCGCCCGTCAGGAGGAAAATAGTCGACTGACGGCTCCGCCCGTCGGGAGTAAGCAGCGCGTAGCAGCTCAGACGGACGGAGCCGTCTGGCTACAATGGCATGTCTGAACGGCGCTAAAACATTCCGCCGCTGTTTTGGCCCGGCGACGCAGGATGGACCTCTGGCAGCGATTCGGCTTCCATTCTCTCACGAGCTCTTTTGATGCTCGCCTTGAGAGCTTCTGCCATCGCGTCGGAAGGTTTGCTCCAATCGGTTGGCAAATCGTTATGCGTCCTCATCCTGCCCTTCTCATCGCCAATACTGTGCTCGATCACGGTCGAGATCCAATAGGTCAGATAGTCCGGTCGAGTCGTATTCTCCGTCACAATTGGCAGGGCGTCGACCCAAAAAGATGAATTACCTAGAATCTGTCCTTCAAGTTTGTTGTGGTACCCTGCTGTGTGAAGGAATGACCAGTTCAGTGGCAGGAGCAACGCATCGGCAGTCTTTTGTGGGGCAGAATGCAGTTTCTCTTTGCAAATCTTGTGTCGCTCGGATTGAAGGTCACTGCTCAAAGAGAGGGTGACTGCTGCAACCAGTGACGCAGGCAAATCGATCCCCAAGCGATTGGCGGCGACAAATTGTTGCGGTGTCATCGGCGGCATTTTGACAGGATCGTAAGCCGTCGCGATGCGTTGGTTGATCCGCTCTTCGACGCTGATCGATGACTGGGCTGCTGCGACAATTCGCTCGATATCATTTCGGAGGTCCGGTTCTTCTTCCAACGGAGCGTGCAGCGCGAGTGCAAGTACTAGCGAGAGATGCTTCGCCCACGATTGACTCTCTTCAATCGTCAGCTCGTCGCGACGCAGCGAACCTTTCAGGTTATGATGAAGCTTGGTCGCCAACGCACGATTACCGGGTTCACTGGCCCAACGATGCAGGGGTGAGGGAGGGGTCTTGCCTTGGCTGAATCTCCAGAGTAACCACAATGCTGCACAACGACTTTTTTCGTTTCCTTCGACCAACTCCGTTGTGATCGCGTCAATCCCCGGCTGTGGCATGATTCGCGGCTCAACGATTTGAATTAATGTGCGCATGAATTGTTCGGTCGAATTACCTGCGTCATTTTCCGACCAACGCTCAACCCAGCCCCCATACCGTCGTGCAGCGACGAGTATCGATTGCGTCGCAATCAAGTCGTCAACGTCCACCAAACTGGCCATAGCAGTCATCGCGTCCGACAGCGTGTCGACATCGCGGTCAGTTAACACGATGGCAGTCCACTCTTCGAGCGTTTTTCCCTTGAACAGTTTTTGCGGGTCCTCTTGGACTGCAACAAGCGGTGACGTTCTATCGAAATCTCCGATCGCGACTTTAATCTCCGGATCATCTGTTTCAATTCGCACGGTTCGCTTACCCATCTGAATCGTGATCACGGTCGCCAGTACCAGCAGGCCTATTGGAATGCCTGCCGCAGCCAACCACTTCCAGCCGCGCCCACGCGGAGGTACCGGTGGTGGGGCTATTGAAAGACGGAGACTGGGTTCGGAAAACGATGGCTCACCGGGAATTCGTGTCGCTCTCGCGACCAACGATTTGATTTTGCCGTCGGTCGCCAGTGCATCCAAACGCCGCGCAACGTCCTCGGCTCTCGCGGGCCGGTCGGCTGGATCTCGCTCAAGTAACTCACTGACAAGTTCGTTCAAGAGTGCGGGGGCGTCGGGCGCGAGCGATCGTAACGACGGCGCGGGCTCGGATGTCTTTTCAATCACCAGCGGCGCAATGCCATGCTGCGTCGAGTGCGGCGTTCGGCCGGTCACCAATTGGAACAAAGTCACGCCGACGGCATACAAGTCCGCACGCGCGTCGACGACCGATCGATCGGACAACTGCTCGGGCGCCGCGAAGGCGAGCGTGCCGATGACGTGACCGACCGTCGTCAGTCGCAGGTCAGTAATCGAGGCTTGCTGGTCCAATACCAACCCTAGGTCCAATAGTTTTACGGCACCGTCTCGCGTCAGCATGATGTTGGACGGTTTAATATCGCGGTGAACCAAGCCCGCCTCATGGACGCTCGCCAGAGCGTCGCAGACATCTCCCATCACAGAGGCGGCAATGTCCACGTCGATTGATTCGATCCGGCCAATGATGGCGGCCAAATCGAGGCCGTCCAAATATTCCATCACGAGGTAATGCCATCCGTCGACATCGCCCGCATCGGTCGCAGTAACGATACCGGGATGCGATAGGTTGGCAACGGCCTGCATCTCACGCTCGAAGCGTCCGATCCAGGTAGCATCGAATCCGAACTGGCGCGGCAGCAATTTAATCGCCACCTGCTTTCGCAATCGACCATGCTCGGCCAAGTACACTGCTCCCATCCCGCCCCGGCCCAGCGGCCGGATCAGTCGGTAGGGACCAAGTGTTTCAATGGGCGGCAGCACGCGATCCATCCGCATCGCGGGTGAAGCGGCAGCGTGAAAAATCGCTGCTTGGCAATCGGCTTCCGCAAGAATCGGATCGTGAGTTTCCTTCGCGCCCGACGCGAGGACACCTGCGAAGGAATCGTGGGTCTCGGATGTGGATGCCCGTTGCTGGCACTCCTCGCAATCGTCGAGGTGCATCATCAGATGCTCGAACCGATCCGCCGGGATATGTCCCGAAACGACGCCAGCGAGTTCTTCGTCGGATAAATGGGTGGCAATCATGGTGAGGGCTCTTTCGCGGGTGATGAGGAGGGAACTTCGTCGTTCACCCCGTCCTTCGTGCGGTGTTGGACACCTCAGCGCTTTTTGCTTCCGCGAGGTTCCTGCCATGAGTCAACTTTCGGAGAGTCCCGATAGGGACGGGGCTGCAGAATGCATCATTTCAGGAAAAAGTCAGTACACCGACATGCGCAGTACTATGAGTCGCTGCGCTCGGGAGGGTGAAGTAGTGTCTACTCACCTTCAATTAATCCGGCCAACTCCGTTCGCAGTCGATGCAGGATTCTGGCCCGCGCCTTGTACACACTCCACCGGGTCATCCCCAACGTCTCGGCGACTTCATCGGGCTGGCGTCCTTCGACCACCGTTGCCCAGAACGCTTGCCAGGTTTTAGTGTCGAAACGATCGCGGTAGATGGCGACCGCTCGGATCAGCAGTGTTTGCCGATCCGTCGCCGCATCGGTGGGCGGATCGACGAGCGGTAAGTCGTCGATGCGTGAACCAGCGAGCAGTTCGTCGGGCCGTCTCCGCAGAGAGTCGGCAATCCGACGGCGCGTAATCGTCCACAGCCACCCGCGAAACTTCGCGTCAACTCGCTCAGGGTCGAAAGCCGCCAAATCTTTCGAGACCGACATCAGCACGTCCTGAGTCACATCGGCCGCGTCACTGCTCTGCATACCCGATCGCCGCGCCCATCGGTAGATCAGGGGCCCGTATATGTGCACAAAACGCTGCCACGCTTCGGGGTTTCCGCTTCGCGCCGCAGCCAGCAGCGAGGGTGCCGTTGAAGGTTCAGTCAGGGAGGGCAAATCAAATACTCGCGATGACAACAAAGTTCTTTCAGGACGTTGAAAGATTTCATCATAGTGGGTTCATCGAGACGTCGGGTGCCGTGAATGGCCACACTCGTTTATCATGCCTGCCCGAACTTTTATTCGCCCCTCGCTCCCCCATCTGGACCGAAATGTCATCTCCGCGTGCCGCTCGCGATTCGTCTCGTACCAACGTCGCCATTATCGGCATGGGCACTGTCGGTGCAGGTGTGGCCAGGCTGCTGATTGAGCACGGTGATCGCACCGCGCGGCATGCTGGTAAAACAATTTGGCTCTCCAAGGCTGTTGTCCGCGATCTGAACAAAGCACGCGGCATCGAATTGCCCGCCGGCATCCTGACGGATTCGATCGACGAGGTCTTGCGGGATCCCGAAATCGATGTTGTGGTGCAATTGATTGGCGGACTCAGCCCGGCTCGGGAAACGATGCTGCGGGCGATGGAAGCGGGTAAGGACATCGTGACGGCCAACAAAGCGTTGCTCGCCGAGCATGGTGGCGAGCTCTTCACGCGGGCTCGCGAACTCGGGCGCAGTATCGCGTTTGAAGCCGCCGTGGCGGGCGGCGTGCCCATCGTCGCCAACATCAGCCAGTGTTTGTCAGCGAACCAGATCTTGTCGATGGAAGGGATTCTTAATGGAACCAGCAATTTCATCGTATCGCAAATGGACGAGAAAGAAGCTGGCTACGAAGAAACGGTTAAACTTGCCCAGCAACTCGGTTACGCCGAAGCGGATCCGGGGATGGATGTCGACGGCACTGACGCCGCTCAGAAGCTAGCGATTTTGTCGCATCTCGCGTTCGGCGCGACAGTGGATTGGCGTGACATTCCGCGCAGCGGGATCGACCGGCTGGATCCCGTCGATTTGAAGTACGCTTCACAGCTCGGATACCGCATCAAGTTGCTGGCCGCGGCGCGGTTAATTGACGGAGAACTTGAGCTGTCGGTCGCCCCCACGCTCGTCCGCAAGGGTACACCGATGGCCGAAGTCCGCGACGCATACAACGCGATCCGCGTTGTCGGCGATGCGGTCGGACCGGTGTTCTATCATGGTCTGGGTGCCGGGCAGATGCCGACCGCCTCCGCAGTGGTCGCCGACATCATTGACACCGCCGTCGGCCGGACACCGATCACCTTCCAAACGCTCGAATATTTTTCCAAAGATCGCCCGGCCCGCACGGTGCAGCGCGACGTGACCAAGCTGCGGGGTCGCTATTACCTCCGCCTGCATGTGTCCAATCACCCCGGCACGCTAGCCAAAATCGCGGGTGTGCTCGCCGACCACGATATCTCCATCGCGTCGGTGATTCAACATGAAGAACGCAGTGATGCTGCAGCGTCGCATGGCAAGTCGGGCAATGAAGCTTTCGTTCCCCTGGTGATCATGACGCATGAGGCAAGCGAGGGGGCGGCAAGTCAAGCGACTCATGCGATTGCGGCATTGAAGTCGGTTGACGGACGCGCCGTGCGGATGCCAGTCCGCGAATAGGCGTCGCTGAGTCACGCTTGGCTGACACTTATACCCAGGACGGGTAAGAGTGCCTGCCGATTGTCGCTCAGCTCTCCGAGCTGTACGCGGACGTGAAGTCCGCTGCCCGCTCACAGGTCGAAGAGTGGAGTGATATGGTGTGCAGCCCCCTTCATCGAACTTGCGTCGCTACGCTTGCGGCTCGGTCATCTTCCAGGGATCGAGTGCATCGTTGAGTTGGTCGGCGGGCAACAGTTTTTTCTGCTCGCAGAGTTCGCGGATCGTTTGGCCGGTCTTAAAAGCTTCCTTCGCGAGCGAGGCTGCTTGCTCGTAACCGATCAGAGGGTTCAAGCTGGTACACATCGAGAGCGATTGCTCGACAGCGGCGTTGCAGGCTTCTTCGTTTGGCTCCATACCATCGAGGCAGAACTCGACGAACGCCGCACAGCCACCGTCGAGAAGTTGGATCGATTCCAACACGGTGTGCCCCATCACGGGCATCATGATATTGAGCTGGAAGTTGCCGCCGCATCCGCCGCTGACGCTCATCGTCGTGTCGTTGCCGATGACGCGAGCGGCGATCTGCATCAGCGATTCAGACATCACCGGATTGACCTTGCCGGGCATGATCGAGCTGCCTGGTTGCCGGGTCGGCAGTTTGATTTCGTAGTAGCCGCAGCGTGGGCCACTGCCGAGCCAACGGATATTGTTGGCGAGACCGAGCAGCGTCTGGGCGATGCACTTGAGTTGCCCGTGAGCTTCGACCAAGCCGTCACGATTCGCGTTGGCTTCGAAGTGATTGACCGCCTCGATGAAGTCGATGCCCGTTTGTTTAGCAAGTTCAGCCGCGACGCGCGCACCGAACTCTGGGTGCGTGTTGATGCCGCTGCCCACGGCGGTGCCGCCAACAGGGAGTTCGAGGACAGCGTCGCGGGCGTGCTCGGCGCGATCGATCGACATTTCGATCTGGCGGGCAAAACCACCGAACTCTTGTCCCAAACGCAGGGGCGTCGCATCCATCAGGTGCGTCCGACCGATCTTGATGATCTTGTCCCAGGCTTCGGCTTTCTCTTGTAGCGATGCTTGCATCCGCTGCAGTGTGGGGATCAAGCGATGTTGAATCTCAACGGCGGTGGCGACATGGATCGCGGTCGGAAACGTGTCATTAGTGCTTTGCCCCATATTGACGTGGTCGTTGGGATGGATCGCCTTTGCCTCGGCCAGCCGGTCGCCACCGTCGATTTCGATGGCGCGGTTGCTGATCACCTCGTTGATGTTCATGTTGCTGCTCGTGCCGCTGCCAGTTTGGAACACGTCCACCGGAAATTGGTCAGCGAGTTTCCCATCGACGATTTCTTGGCAGGCTGCCAACATCGAGGCAACTTGTTTGTCCGAGAGCGGATTTTTGCCGCTGCCGGTGAGTTTGCCGAGATCTTTGTTAGCGATCCCGCAGGCCGATTTAACGCGCCCCATTGCTGAGATCATCGCGGGTGGCAGTTCCCAGCCGCTGACGGGGAAATTCTCGACGGCGCGTTGCGTCTGGGCACCATAATAGGCGTCCGCAGGAACGTGAACTTCGCCCATCGAGTCGCGTTCGGTTCGGGTATTGGTCATGAGGTTGGTGCGCTAGTTGGCTGATAGAAAAAGGTGTCCCGGACTGGGGATCGTGATGTCGCCAGAAACTAGCAAATCGTAACGCGCGGTCAATCCTCACTCGATTGCGGCGGCGGTTCAAAAGCGAACTCTTGCCACTTAATAGCCTTATCCATAGGCACGATCTGAAGGATCAGGAACCCGTTCTGGTAGAGCCGAACGGTCCCCGTCGATTGACTCACCACGACCGAGACGGCTTTGGTTTTTCGTGTGATCGCGGCGGCGGCCCAGTGCCGCGAGCCGAGTCCCTTGGTCATTTTGAGATCTTCGTGGGACACTTCGAGCATCTGGCGGCTGCGTTCAATCACGCCGTCGCTCGTAACGACAAACGCCCCATCGAGCTGGGCGACTTCCTTTGCATCCTCTTGCACCTTCGAGTCGAGCAAATTGCGGTGTTTTTTGTTGTATCCGCGGAACGGATCGACGCCTCCGTCGCTGGAATGTTCGAGGACTTTGCGGGTGTCGCCGACGACGAACATGGTCCCGACCGCTTTGCCCTCACGGCCTTCGCGACCAATCTGCGACGCTAGATCGACGACGGCTTTAATAGTCTTCAGCGGCACGCTGCTTTCGAGCGTTTGCAGATCGCGAACGGTAAAGCGTCGCATTCGTTCGTCGAGCTGCAGGTGGCTGATCGAGTCCAGTCGTCCCTGTTGAAAACCGCTGTAGACCGCGACCACCTCACCATTGGTGCGGATCATTTCGTCAGCGGCGGCCTCCAGCAATGCTTCTTGGAGCCGTTCGAGCAAGGGCGCTTTCTCCTTATTCAGTGCCAGCGGCCGCAGGCCCGCTTCGGCGGCGCCATCGAGATCCTCCAGTGTATCGACCGCGATAATGACGGTGTTGGTGGGGGCGTTGGTCAGTTCAGAGATGCGTTTCCAGTCCGTTCCGCCATCCAAGAGCAACAACAGGGCGTCCGCATTGCGGTCGGCTTTCAACGCCACACCCGCGAGGATCATCGACGCGTTGTGTTTGGTCAGTCGTTGAGTCGCCATCAGAAAAGGTTTTTGCAGCAGTGAGCGAAGAAGCAGGCAGAAGAGCTACCCAGTCTACTTCATTTCTCTTCATTTCCATAGCGCCGTCTGCTGGTGCGCGAGCTTTAGAAATACGACCCGATGCCGCCGCGTGGTTTTTCATCGACGTCTTTGCCGTCGAGTCCGGCGATCCAGGTTTCTGGGTCGTCGCCGTAGTCTTTGCCTGTGTTCTGACGGAGGGCTCCGATCACGAGATGCTGGGTTGCCGGATCGCGATCTGCCAAGGCGAGCTTGAGCGAGTTGGTTGCGATTTGGCCGGGATGCTCCGCTAGAGCCGTGATCGCTGCGTGCCGCACGTCTTTGTTTTGTGATTTGCCGATCGTTTCGGCCAGCAGGCGAGTCGCCTCGTCCTCGGGACGGTTGCCCAGTGCACGGCAGGCTTCCATACGAACCTTGATCACGTCGTCCTCGAGACCTCTTGCAATCAACTTTAACATTTCTGGATCGGATGACTTGCCAGCCGCAACGACAGCGAGTCGGCGCATCTCAGCGCTTTCGTCGTGCGTGTAAATTCGCTGCAAATGCGTGGACCAGTATTCCTGTCGCTCGGGCGAAAGATTCGGCATTGACTTCACAAGCGACTGAAGCTCCCGTCGGCGTTCGTGGTCGGTGACGCCGATTTCCTCGTCCTTCGCCCACTGACGCATTGTGAAGTACGGATTGACCGTTTTCATCGCGTACAGCGGCCCGTCTTTGCATCCCGTCAAAATCCCGCATGCGGCGGCGGCGAGCAACGCGGCGATGGCTGTTGGGGCTCGGGAACCGAAACGATCGGCAAAACGTTTTTCAGACGCCATGGGGAGGTTCCGGTTGGGAAAATGAGAGGACGAACGCGAAAAAAAGTATGCGATAGCCGTAACGACTACCATAAATATCCATCCCTTCCCAAGACCAATTTGCAGGCCTATTGGTCACGTTCGTCAGGGGGATCTGCTATTCTGAGCGGAGCGTGAAAATTCCATAATTCCTGACGAATAAGCTGGAGAGCAACGGATGAGAACGACATTTTTGATGGCTGCGGTGATGGTGGCGTTCACCGCGAGCGGATGCAGGCCATCGACGCCCACGGCTGAAAAGGCCGAATCGACGACTCCAGGGACCACGGCGGAGGAGGCCACGCCGCGAGAAACCATTGGCAAGACGACGCAAAACGTGCTCGATCTCAAAGCCGCCCTCGCAGAGGGAGGTGTCTTGGCCAGTACCCAAGTCGAAACCAACAATCCACTCGAGGCCAGCGCGGGCGCCTACCGCACTTCCGTTGGCAAGTTAGGGGGTATGTCAGTCGAAAAGTCGATCCAGATCCGAAACGCGCAGAGCATCCAGGATCCCAAGCCGCTCGACCATGACACTCTCATGATTGAGATTATCAAGCCGGGCATGCCCAACGGTATCAATCTCCCGATGCTACCGTACTACCAAGAGTACGCTTGGGACGAGGAAAATCAAAAGCTCGTCGTGGTGGAGTTTCCCGCCCGCCAAGCGGAGCGGGAAAAACAACGCTAGGCCGCGTGGTTCGTCGAGTACAAAAAGATCGGGTTGCCAACCAATTGGCTCACAAGATCGCCCGTAATCCTTCGATGTAGGTGGGATAGCGAAGTCGTGGCAGCAGATCGCGGCGGCAGCGGCGATTCCAGATGCGTTTGTCCGTTTCACTGCGGTACCGCACTGGGGAGTCGCTTGCGGGCGAGATGAACTGGGGCGCAGGAGAGCGGGTTTGCCGTGCAATTTCTTGGTAGAATCGTCGTCGAATCAAGGGTCTGTCATCGCTGACGACGTACATTCGCTCGCGGTCACGGGTGGCGTGATTGCGATCATCACCCCACGCGAGTGCCGCGATCGTCGCTGACGCTGCGTCGTCGACATGGATGAGATTCAGGTGTCCCCGTGGGGCCGAAGCAATCGGGCGCCCGGCCTGAACATCGGCAGCTCGGGGCACGCGTAAGGGCCCATAGATGCCCGAAAGTCGAAGGATCGTCCACGGTGAATTCCCCACACATGCTCGCAGTTTGGCTTCGGCGTCGAGGTGCGCCCGCCCGCCCGCCCGCGATGGCCGGGTAGTTGACCACTCATCCACCCACATGCCACCCGTTTGATGATACACGCCCGTCGTGCTGATGTAGCAAATGTCCGGGACACTTCTGCCGAGCTGCTCGGCCGTGCTGCGGATTTGTCGCAGCAGCCGCGAGAACCCAACAACCTGGGATTCAAAGCGATCCACGTTGCTGTTTCGATCGTAACTAACCGAGACCAAGATACGATCAATGGATCGAATTTCGATTTCTCGGGCGATCGCTGCGAGATCGCGGGAATCGTTCCAGTCCAACCGAATCGGCTGAAATCCTTGCTCAGCTAGCGTTTTTACTCGATTTCGAGTTGTTGCGGCAACGGACCAGCCGAGTGCCATTGCCTGCTGGCCGACCCGCGATCCGAGATAACCGCAGCCAACAATCAGCAGACTCGGTGGGTGGCAAGCTGGATCGATTGTGGTTTTTGTCATGACATGTCAGCGTTGTTTCTGGGTTCATCTCGCCTCAAAAAGGTGGGCGAATAGAGAGGCAGCGGGTACAATGAAGATGCCGCTGTGCGTGCATCTATACTACAAGTGCGAGTGCATGGGGTTTTGAATCGATTATGTTTTTTTGCAAGAGGGCTTCCAGCTTGAGAATCGAAATCCCGGAATCCAAGGCGCGCAAGCGACGGCATGTCGGCCGCTGCGGCAGAATCACTGCCACCGTCATGTTTGGATTGGCATTGGCGTCGTCGCTGGGAGCTCAGGATTCGACGCTGTCGAACGAGGCGGGGTCCGTGAGCACCTCCGTGTCAGAGGGCGCATCGGGGGCAGAGGCCTTTGCCAATCACGCCAATGCTCAGCGAAAACACCATGGCAACACTTGGGTTCAACCGCCAGCAGACCTGCAAGGCTTACTCGATCGCGGTGGTGTTCCAGAGTCTCTCGAAACACTGCAATTGCTCGAGCAGCAAACCCAACGCGTGGCAGCGCGGGCTGCTCCCTGTACTGTCAGCGTGCAAATCGGTCCTGCCCAAGGATGCGGGGTCATCGTGACCGACAGTGGATATGTCTTGACGGCCGCCCACGTCGCCATGCGCCCAGGCAAATCGGCCGTTCTGACCCTTGCCGACGGACGCAGGGTAACAGCGACAACGCGGGGAATGAATCGCCATGTCGATGCGGGTATGATCAAGATCGACCCGGGTCAAAACAATGGGCGTCCTTGGCCACATGCGACGTTAGGCAAGAGCGAAGACCTTTATAGCGGGATGTGGTGCATCGCAACCGGGCACCCCGGTGGGTACGACCGTGAACGCGGCATGGTGACTCGGGTGGGCAGGATTCTCGACGTTCGTGAAGATTCGCTCGACACCGATTGTGCCCTCATCGGCGGTGATTCCGGCGGGCCCCTGTTTGATCTGGCGGGACGACTCATCGCTGTTCATAGTCGCATCGGCAACGACGTGGCCGATAACCTGCACGTTCCCGTCGATCACTTCGGTAAGTGGTGGGACCGCATGAGCTTGGGCGAATCGTGGGGATTTCTGCCCGGCTTCAAGCCGGTCCTCGGTGTGAAAGGCAACGGCACTGAGAAAGCGAATGTCAAGGTCGTTTACCCTGGCTCCCCTGCTGCCGACGCGGGAATCGAGACAGGAGATGTGGTCGAACGCTTCGGTGATGTGGCCATTACTGATTTTGAATCTCTCAAGAACGCGGTGTCCGATACGATGCCAGGTGAACGCGTCAAGGTTTGGTTGCGGCGTGAAAGCAGTCTTGTTCAAGTGGTAGTTGAAATCGGAAGGGCCAATGAGTAATCCCAATCACACATCCGCGAGCACCGATCAGTTCGCAGGATTCATCCATCGTATCGTGCTGGCGTCGATCGTCACGGTTTTCGCGGCGTCCTCGGTCCATGCTCAGGAAACGTCGCTAGTACCTGACTGGTTGCAGCAACGTCTTGTCGACCGCGTCATCAACCGTCGCGACAGCAATGCGATGTTGCAGCTCGTTCAGCCAATCGCCAGTGAACTCAAGGGCAGCGTTGTCGAAGTCATCAGCAGCGGTCGCCCAGTTGCGTTGGGCACGGTGGTCAGTCGCGAGAATGGATCCGTCCAGCCAGACTTGACCGAAGGCGTCGACCTGCAAGATGTTTACGTGTTGACGAAGCGCAGTGAATTATCGGGTGATCCGATTCGCATCCGTTTGTCCGATGGCCAGCTCTTGCCAGCCAGAGTCGCCGCGGTCCGCCGGGCCAGCGATTTGGCGTTGCTCATTGTCCAGGCTGACACTGAAACCGTCAGCCAATCGTTGCGCCCAGTGGAGTTCGGTCCCACCGTACCGAAGATCGGCAGTTTTCTGGTGACCCCTGACCGCTCAGGACGCGTTGTCGGACTCGGTGTCGTCGGCGCGGCACCACGCAAAGTCGGTCATCAAGGGCGATTGGGAATCGCCTTGCAGCAGACCGAAGAGGCGGGCGCACGCGTTCGCAGTATTATCCCTCACAGCGGTGCGGATGAAGCTGGCTTAGAGAAAGGTGATCGAATCATCGCTATTGATGGCCATACTCAAAGTAATGTCGACATCGTGATGTCGACACTCAGCGGCATGTTCCCGGGCGAAGTCGTCCGGTTGACTATCGAACGCGATGGCAGCACCGTCGACATCCCAGCCCAACTGAGCGAATTCGCGGTGATGCAGGAATCGGAAAACGACGCTCGCGTCAATGGTGCGCGTAGTGTTCGCTTATCAGGCTTCGAACGGGCCCTTCAGCACGACACGGTGCTCAATCCGGAACAATGTGGCGGACCGGTCGTGGACACGGCAGGACATGTCATTGGGATCAACATCGCTCGCGCTGGACGAGTCGTCAGCTACGCACTGCCAGCCTCCTTGGTCACCACCGAGGTTGCAAGCATGATTGCCGAAGCGGGCGGTAAGTAATCCTTGACCGTTCCCTTTGTTGTCGAGTGTGTGAGTTGCCGCGGTCGCCTAAGGGTGACCGATGAATCCTTGGTTGGCACGATTGTAGCCTGTCCCCGCTGCGGATCGATGGTGCAGATCGATGTGCCAACGTCATCATCTGACAGGCAACCGGGTGTGCCAGCTCCAGCAGCGCCCCCCGACGCACCCATGCGCCCTCCGTTGGTGATGGGTAGTGATCCAGTCGACAGTCAGGAAATCACACAAGGTGATCTGTTCGATGAGGGCGAGATCAGCGAGTCTGCGAAATCAGGGCATGCCAATGGCGGTTTTGCTGTGGAGACGCCATCCGTTGAACCGGAGTTTCTAGGCGAGAAACTGTCCCCTGAGGACTGGCAAGTCCCTTCGAGCTGGACCAGTGAATCGACGCGGAAATTCCGGCGACGTCTCTTCGTCGGCATCGCAATCGCGGGGTGTCTTCTTGTTGCAACAATATTTGGATTGTGGTTCCTTCGTGGGACAAAGCCGTCACTGACCGTCGCCGGAAACGCGTCGGCCGAGCCGAGCCCAGACACGAATAATCACGCGGAGACAACTTCGCCTGAGACGGAAATCGAGCAAGCCGATCCGGTACCGGCCGATCCGGTCCCGGCCGAACCGATTGAACTCGATGAAACCGCTGACCCGCGGATCGAGGCGGCTGATCCTGGGCCCAATACCAATGTCGATACGGCGATTCCTGAAGGCTTATTGCCTGCGAACGTGCTCGAGGGACTGCACAGCGATATCAGTCAAACGCCGGCGAAAAAAAGCAACTCCGTGGTGCCGAAACAGCCCGCTGAACCCGTCACTGATCCGCTGACGGATCTACCACCGGACCTTGCGTCTTTTGTCGATCTGCTCGACTTGCCCGGCAATGCTCCCGATGCGCCCCCGGTCGCGCAAGCAAACGTGCCTCCCGACGATTTGTTAGTCGATCAAGCGGCCGATGCGATGCTCGATCCGATGCTTTTGGCGACTCCGCCTCCCGAAGTGAATATTGCCAACGCTCTGAAATTGCGGGTCGCGATCCAGACCGACGGGTATCCGCTGGCGAGCTTTATCTTGTTCTGCAGCGAATTGACCCAGGTACCCATTCAAATCGATTGGTTCACTTTCGACTTGGCTGGCATTTCGATTTCACAAAAGGTGCGCGACCCCAAGCCTGGCGTGAAACCCATCGGAGAATTAATAAGTTCGATTGCGAGCGAGGTCGGAGCGATTATTGAACAAGATGAAACTCGATTGTTACTCACTCTCGCGAACACGGACGCTCAGGAGCGGTTTGCGTCCGCGCTCGCGACGGATGACTTTGGAGCGGAGGATGAATCGGTCAAAGCGATTGTCGAGCGCTTCGGAGGCAATCCGATCTGGAATGAGCGTGAACAGCTTAATCTGCGGGCGTTGGTGACCGATTGTTTGAGACTGGCGCGCGGTATGGAATCGAAACTGCCCGAACCGGCGATCTTTCACTGGACCGTGCGGGCGAGCGCTCAGGGCGAAGAAGCCATCGATAAATCAATCCCAGATGCATTTGACGAGCAATGGCCACTGGTGGAGGGCGGCGAATCCGGCCCTCAGCTCGACGACGCCATCACGCTGGCAGGACTGTTGCGGCGTACTGCGCAGTTAAACCATGTCGCTTGCATCGTGAACTGGGACGATGCCCGCCTCCGCCGGCTGACGCCGGGGCAACTCGTGCTACCCTATGCGGACCAACCCGCTGGCCAGATGCTCGCTCGTGCGCTGCGCCGATGAAGTTGCAGACCCGCGCCGCCGACGCCGAACACTGGTGGGTCGGGACGGCCGCCACGTACGACCGGATGCCCTTGTTGGTGATCGGTGATGAGCTCGGTCCACGCCGCGAAGAGATTCTCGGGAGAATCCGCGAAGCCGCCCAGCGCGCCGATACGCTGGTTTTTATCGAGCACGATCCCGTTTCGGATCGCTACCTCAGTATGATGCCACGGTTCCTCTATCGCCAGCTTCCCAGCATCCTGCGCCCGTTTTCAAAATAGCCACCCGTCGAATATTTCTCGGGCGTTTGCTATGGTCCACATCCACTGGAAGGTCGCTCAGCTCGAGTTTTTCGCGATTGACTTGTCGCTCAGCTCTCCGAGCTGTTAGCGAGCGATACAGATTTTTCCGTTTTTTTAGGAAACCCATATCGATGGCATTTTGGCGATCGAAGACAACACCGAGCGAGTCGACAAGCAGTGACGCGGTAGCAAGTGGAGGTTCTGCGGGCAAAGCTCGTGTCTTTTCCAAATTCTCCAGCGGACTGCAGAAAACACGTCGTGTGCTTGGTACCGACATTCGCGACCTTTTCAAAAGCGAAGGTCGGCTTGTCGACGAAGAGTTTCTCGGCGAGCTGTTTGCGCGCCTGATTCGCACGGACATGGGAACCGGACCGGCCAACAAGATTCGTGACGAGGTCGCCCGCCAATACCGTGGTCGAGTTGTCCATTTGGAAGAGGTCATCGCCACGATCACGGACGAAGTCCGACAACAATTGCGGCAGGACCATGGTGGATTGGCGAAGGCAGATTCAGGGCCCACCGTGATCCTGGTCGTGGGCGTTAACGGCAGCGGCAAGACAACGTCGATCGGTAAACTGGCCAATCATCTCCACAGCGACGGGCATACTCTCGTGCTCGGAGCGGGCGACACGTTCCGCGCCGCCGCAGTCGAGCAACTAACGATTTGGGCGGGCCGAATTGGCTGCGAAATCGTGACGGGAAAGAGTGGGATCGATCCTGCCAGTATCGCGTATCAAAGTGTCGACAAAGCGCTCGCATTGGGCGCGGACTATGTGATCATTGACACCGCTGGTCGGTTGCAAACCCAGAGTAATCTGATGCAGGAACTGCAAAAAATCCGCAAAGTAATCGACAAACGATTGCCGGGTGCACCCCACGAGGTGCTGCTGGTCCTGGACGCGACGGCAGGGCAAAACGCGATCAGCCAAGCCAAAGGTTTCAGTGCAGCAGCTGGTTGCACGGGCATCGTCTTGGCCAAACTTGACGGATCCGCCAAAGGTGGTGTCGTGCTCCCGATTCACGAACAATTCCAATTGCCCGTTAAGTTCGTCGGCCTCGGCGAGGGACTCGATGACATGGCCACCTTCGATCCCGACTCGTTTGCCGAAGCGCTGTTTCAGAACTGAATCGCCAATAGCTCTGGCGAGCACTTTCGCGCTCGTCGGCTCACTTCGAAGCGAATTCGCTACCTCATGACATCTGGGGGTCCGGCTGGCCGAGACCGTTCCGCCGTTTTGGGTAGTTCGCTCCCCTCGACCACGTCTCGGCCGCGGCGGGCGACCGTCACGATCGTGTCGGCGAACGCTTTGCGAACGGGCGGTTCGACCTGCGGAATGCGATTGGCAACGTCGAGCATCGCGGCCGGGTTTTGGCTGCTCGCTTGGCTGACTTGCGATATGAACCGAGCGGTCTGAACGAAGTTGCTGTCAGCCGAGCGGCCGATGATGGGGCTGAACGTTCTCGCAATCAGGTCCACACCGAGACTCTCTAATTGCACGAAGCAGTCGAGCGTTCCCGATACGGTAGTATCACCCTCCGCATTTTGAGCGTACGCCGAGTGCAGTACGAAGACACCTTTGCCGCGAATCGGAGTCGGTACCATCTTGCCATCGTAGGAACCCTCGACGACAAAAATATGCTGCTCGGTGTCTCCGTAGACCAAATCGACGTGGCACACGGTTCCAGCCTGATCGCTGGCTTGGATTTGGTACGGTCCGACACGTTGGCACTGGACCTTCGTGATTTCCATCAAATCCCACAATCCCACCAGCACGTCGGGGTTCCGTGTGAGGAACAGGAACATGTCCTGATCACACTGCACCGCCTGGCTGGGTAATTGCCGAAACAGCGTGGGATTGTCAGCAATATCTAGGATTTTTGTGCGTGCTTGAGGGGTCAACCGATCCAGCGGTAGAGCTTTGAGAATTGCCTCCCGATGAGCGAGTGAGCCCACTTTGGGCCCCGCATCTTGGTCGTATCCCCAGCCAAATAGATTCGGAAACCGCCGAGTACTTGCGGGCTGGGAAGTGTCTGACTGAGCTTGCGAGGCGTGAATCTGCGGAGACTGAGCCTGTACCGTTGGCGCAGCGGACAGCTCGATGCCGAGGATCGTCAGCAGAGTTCCGGCAGTGAGCCAGAGCGACGGCTTACTTAAGTGAGCGCGTATTTCGTCTATCGTGGTTCTGGAGATCACCAGCACCGCCCCCATATTGCGTTGTTTCCGCTCGTACAAGACGAACGTCGTCGCGACTCGTTCCACCAATGTCGCGACAGACCGGCTCCAGCTGCGATTCAGAAATCTGTACCGCAGTCATGCCTACTCTGGTTTCGGTTATGACGGTAGTAAGACGTGAGGAAACCAGGATAGGACTGCGGAAAAACCGTCGGCCCCTTCGCGGAGGCAGGATTCTGGCCGATACTGACCGCTTCACAGAACCAAACCTCAATGCAAATTCCCACTTTGCAGCTTTATTTCTAGATCTGGAGCAGATTCTCGATGGCCAAAAAGACGATCGATCAAACCGAAGTCCAAGGCAAAACCGTCCTCATGCGAGTCGATTTCAACGTCCCCCTGAATGAGCAAAACGAAATCACCGATGACCGCCGCATCCGCATGGCCCTGCCGAGCATCAAGAGCGTCATCGGTCGAGGCGGCGTCGTCATCCTGATGAGCCACCTGGGACGGCCCACCGGTGGCGATGGGGACGAAAAGTTTTCACTCGCCCCCGCCGCCACCCGCTTGGGCGAACTGCTCGGCAGCACCGTCCATTTCGCTCGCGACACGGTCGGCGACGATGCGGCGGCCAAGGCCGCTGGCCTGAAACCGGGCGAAGTCCTCGTGCTGGAAAATCTCCGCTTCAATCCAGGCGAAAAAAAGGGCGATGCCGAATTTGCGAGCAAGCTCGCCGCGATGGCCGACGTGTACTGCAACGACGCCTTCGGTACCTGTCACCGCGAAGACGCTTCGATGGTCGCCGTACCCAAAGCCATGGCCGGCAAACCTCGCGTCGTCGGTCACCTCGTCGCCAAAGAGATCCAGTATCTCTCCGACGCGATTAGCAACCCTGAGCGACCATTTGTTGCGATCCTCGGCGGTGCCAAGGTCAGCGACAAGATCAACGTGATCAACAATCTTCTGGGCATCTGTGACGCGATTCTGATCGGTGGAGCGATGGCGTACACGTTCTCGCTCGCTCAGGGCGGCAAAGTCGGTGGCAGCTTGGTGGAAAAAGACAAAGTCGATCTGGCGAAAGACTTGCTCGCCAAGAGCAACGGCAAACTGCACCTGCCCGTCGACACGCACTGCGGCGACGACTTCGGCAACATTGCTGGTTGCAACAAGAAAATCGTCCCTGCCGGCCAGATTCCTGACGACATGGAAGGTTTGGACATCGGTCCTGAAACGGCTAAGAAATACGCCGAGATCATTAAGGGAGCCAAGACCGTGGTCTGGAACGGACCGATGGGCGTGTTTGAAAAGCCGCCGATGGACGCTGGGACGCGCGCCGTCGCGCAAGCTGTTGCCGACAGTGACGCCGTCAGCATCATTGGCGGTGGTGATAGTGCCGCAGCCGTTGAGCAACTCGGCTTCGCCGACAGCGTCAGCCACGTCAGCACCGGCGGCGGCGCGTCACTCGCGATGCTCGAAGGCCACGCCTTCGCAGCCGTCGATCTGCTCGACGAAGCGTAGCCGCTCGCGAACCTCAATGAAGACTCGACTCCCCCTCCCGCAAAGCAAGGCTTTGAGGGAGCGGAAAATAGTCGCCTTTCGCTCCGCGAAAGTTGTGTTCGCGAACTTTCGCGGAGCGAAAGGCGACTATCATTCTCTCCCATTTTGGACGCCCCCGCAACGATTTTAGTTTCGATACCGACGAGATGTAGCGACTAGGGTATGATGGGGATACGCTGTGACGCTGCAAGCTCTCTGCGAATCCCACCGCTCGACGCCTCCCCTCCCCACCTGAGTCGATGTTGCCCCTCCCATTCCGATCTTTGCTGCTCGCTGCTGCGATCGCTTGGTTGATCGCTTCCGTGCATCTCGTCGAAGCCGATGATACCGTCGATTTTAACCGCGACATCCGTCCGCTGTTCTCAGGCAATTGTCTCGTCTGTCACGGTCCCGACGAGGATAGTCGCGCAGCTGACTTGCGCCTCGATACGCAGGCGGGATCGCAAGAAGACTTAGGTGGATATTCCGCAATCGTGCCAGGCGATCCTGATGCGAGCGAAATCATCGCCCGTTTGACGACCGATGACGCTGACATGCGGATGCCGCCCGAAGGGAAAGGTCGGGCTTTTACCCCCAGCGATATTGAGCTGATCCGCCGTTGGATCGATCAAGGTGCTCACTACGCCAAGCATTGGTCATACGTCAAACCTGAACGACCACCCCTCCCCGCTGTGACGGATGAGAGGTGGCCGATCAATCCGATCGACTATTTCGTCCTCGCGAAGCTCGAGGCGGAGAATTTGACGCCTTCGCCCGAAGCTGATCGATTGACGATCGCACGCCGGGTCGCCTTGGACCTGACCGGTTTACCACCGACTTGGCGGGAGGCGACCGACTTCGCTCATGATCGTCGCAGCGACGCGTATGAGATCTATGTGGACCGACTGCTCGCCAAGCCCGCGTTTGGTGAACGTTGGGCAAGCGTGTGGTTGGATCTTGCCCGCTATGCAGACTCGGCTGGCTACGCGGACGATCCCCGGCGGACGATCTGGGCCTATCGCGACTACGTGATCCGCTCGCTCAATGAGAACAAGCCTTTTGATCAGTTCACGATCGAACAGATCGCTGGGGACTTGATTGAACACCCCAGCGAATCGCAACTCATCGCGACAGCATTTCACCGCAATACGATGACGAACAACGAAGGTGGCACGAACGACGAAGAGTTTCGCAACGTCGCAGTTGTCGATCGTGTGAACACGACGATGGCGGTCTGGATGGGAACGACGATGGCGTGTGCTCAGTGTCACACGCATAAGTACGATCCCATCACGCAAGAAGAGTATTTTCAATTCTTTGATTTCTTCAATCAGAGCGAAGATTCCGACAAACGTGACGAACAGCCAGTGCTATCGATCTGGACCGATCAGCAGCGGCAACGACGCCATGAAATTCAGCAGCGAATCGCTCGCCTGAAATCAACGCTTGACCGCGTGACCCCCGAAATCGACGCAGCTCAGGCAGCTTGGCTGAACCAATTGACCACGCCAGCGACGTGGCAGACGATTGAGAAACCGGAAAACGACCGCACCGATCAAGAACGTTTCAAATTTTCCGCTTACTACCGCAGTCTTACGCCTGTACTCGCCAACAGCCGATCGAGATTGGAAACACTGCAATCCGAGTTGACATCCCTCAAACCGGATACAAGCGTGCCGGTGATGCGTGATTTGCCTGAATCCAAACGCCGGGTGACCAAGATCCAAAGGCGTGGGAGCTATCTAAGCACGGGTGACGAAGTCAGCGCAGGCGTGCCAGCGGCGCTGCATGACTTGCAGGTCGAAGCCGGCTCAGCGGTCGACCGGATGGCGTTGGCTCGTTGGCTCGTCGATGACGATAACCCGCTGACCGCTCGGGTGATAGCGAATCGACACTGGGAACAAGTTTTTGGAACGGGACTCGTCGAAACGAGTGAAGATTTTGGTTCACAAGGCGAGATGCCGTCGCATCCCGAATTGCTCGATTATTTGGCCGTCGAACTTCGCGACGGTGGCTGGAATTTGAAACAGCTGCTGCGATTGCTGGTCACATCGGCGACTTATCGCCAAAGTTCACGCGTGACCGCTGAGTTACTGGAAATCGATCCCGCCAATCGTTCGCTCGCCCGGGGCCCTCGATTCCGCGCATCAGCAGAGCTCGTCCGTGATCAGGCCTTGTTCGTCAGCGGACTGCTCAGCGACAAGATGTTCGGGCCTCCGGTCCAACCCGAGCAACCCAACTTGGGTCTCAGCGCTGCGTTCGGTTCGGGCACGGACTGGAAAACCAGCAGCGGCGAGGATCGCTACCGTCGCGGGCTCTACACGCTTTGGCGCCGGTCGAGTCCCTATCCGTCGATGGCTCAATTCGACTCCCCCAACCGCGAAGTCTGCACAGTTCGCCGCATCCGTACTAATACGCCACTCCAGGCGCTCGTGACGCTCAATGATCCTGTCTATATCGAGGCCGCTCAAGCACTAGCGCGACTTGCGGTCTCGGAACAAAACGCTTCACCGATACGTGTCACGTTTCTATTTGAACGGGTTCTGTTACGGGATCCGAGTGATGCGGAAACCGACCGACTGATAAAACTCGTTAATCAGTTGAAATCGTACTACGACGATCACTCTGACGAAGCGAAGCAAATGGCGACCGAGCCCGTTGGTCCACTGAGCGATGAGCTGGCGTCGAAATCGACAACCGCCGAACTCGCGGCCTGGACCGTACTGAGTAATGTGATCTTGAATCTCGACGAAACACTGATGAAACGCTAAGAGCCGATCCCAGAATGACCCTGCGGAGGCGCGCATTCGACACGACGTCCAACAGCCTCGCCGTAGGGCGTCAGACCTCTTGTCGGAGAGACGCGAGGAGCGGGCATCTTCTCAAGCGAACGATGACACAATCAAACCCTTTGTAGGGACGTGAACATGGACCCTCGAATCGAACAACTCCACCTGCGAACCCGCCGCCACTTCTTGCAGCAATCCACCGCAGGGCTGGGAGGCATTGCGCTCTCAAGCCTGCTAGCGGTTGACACCTCAGCAGCCCGACCCGATGCCAATCCGCTCGCCGTCCGACCACCTCATTTCCCTGCAAAAGCGAAGCACGTAATCTACTTGCACATGACAGGATCGCCACCGAACCTGGACATGTTCGATCGCAAACCGGAGTTGGTCGCCCGGGACGGACAAGACGTCCCCGACGCCTTTCTCGCAGGCCGCGAGTTTGCGTTCACTTCGGGGGTACCGAAGTTGATGGGCTCACCGCGAAAATGGTCGCAGATCGGCGAGGCGGGGATGTGGATGTCCGACGCGATCCCGCATTTCCACGACGTGGCCGATGAGATGTGCGTGGTTCATTCCATGTACACAGACCAGTTCAATCACGCGCCCGCTGAATTGTTTGTGCTCACAGGGTCACCGCGTTCAGGGCGCCCGTCGATCGGCTCCTGGGTGACTTATGGACTCGGTAGTGAGAACGAAAATTTGCCTGGCTTTGTCGCGTTGATCTCCAGCGGCGTGCAGCCCAACGGGGGCAGCAACTCATTCGGCAGCGGTTTTTTGCCGTCGGTCTACCAGGGCGTCCAGTGCCGATCCAAGGGCGATCCGGTCTTGTACTCATCGGATCCGCCTGGCATCCACCGCGACGTACGCCGTAGGAGTCTCGATGCATTGCGGGATCTCAATCAAATACAAGCCGCCGAGATGGGGCATCCTGAGACATTGACTCGCATCGCCCAGTACGAGCTCGCCTTCCGCATGCAAGCAGCAGTGCCCGAGGTCATGGATATTTCGCAGGAGTCGCAGCAAACTCTCGACGACTACGGCGCCACCCCTGGCGGATCGAGTCTGGCAAATAACTGCTTGCTGGCCCGACGACTTGTGGAATCCGGCGTCCGGTTCGTGCAATTATTCGATTGGGGCTGGGATTTCCACGGCACTAACCCCAACGAAGGCATCACCGATGGATTGACGCGAAAATGCGCAAGCATGGACAAACCGATCGCTGCTTTGATCCGTGATTTAAAACAACGTGGTTTGCTTGACGAAACATTGATTGTGTGGGCCGGGGAGTTCGGCAGAACTCCGTTTCGCGAAGGCCGAACCGCAGCCAGCAATGTGCTCGGGCGCGATCACTACCCCGATGCTTTCACAATTTGGATGGCGGGGGGCGGGGTGAAGGCAGGCTACGAGTACGGTGCCTCCGACGAACTTGGATTTTCGGTTGCGGAAAACCCGATGCACGTTCACGATCTGCAGGCAACCATCCTCCACCAACTCGGCTTCGACCACGAACGATTGACCTACCGTTTTCAAGGTCGCGACTACCGATTAACCGACGTCCATGGCGAGGTGGTGAAGAACCTACTGAGCTGAACATTGCCGGAGAAGTCTTGCTCACCCATCGGTCTATTATCGCGACAGCTCGTTGACCACGTTTGTCCCGAAAATGGAAATTGCCCTCCTCCCACCTCCCGCCCCCCACTATGCCTGCCCTCCTTCGCCACGCGATTTCGCGTCTGTGGTTCGTCGCCCTGGCGGTACACCTCGCCGCTTCCACCGCTCAGTCGCAGAGTTTCGCGCCTCCTACACTATTTGGCAAATTACTTTGCCTGGTTGCAACATATCGCCGTGTATGACATCTCGCTGATTCTTGCAGAAAACCCGGATGCGATGTCGACCAATGCATCACCACCGTGGGGACGCACGAACGCATTTCATTTTTGGGGAGAGCCCTTGTTGTCGTCGTCACAGGTTGGAACGAATGGATCGCCATGCAGCTCAATACTGGCGACGCAGGCCCGCCGGTGTTTTGTGACCAATTCAATCTCGAGGCAAGTCGCGATGTCGAGATGATGAAAGGCGGCTACGGAGATAATTACTACATGCAGATGGTCGCGAACATTCGCCCGCCCATTGGGAGGGATTTCAGTGGCGGGTACGCCGAGATGTCATCGAAGCATCGCCCGGTGAATGGAATTGGGCGCCGATCGGTCATGCGAGGTTTCGCGTCGAGGGCAATCAAATGCACGTCGCGATCTCCAAAAGCCTTCTGAACGTCGATTGGCAGCCGTTTGGCTCCGGCGCAACCATTGGTTTTAAGTGGATCGACAACTCACAATCTCCCGGCGACATCATGGACACGTATACCCACGGCGATGCGGCGCCCGGCGGTCGTTTTCGGTATCCACTCGTGTCACGACCATGACCTGATGCCATCTCGTTACCGCCCCATGTGTCGGTGCTCGGTATCTTCCCAATGCGGTGCCGTAACGATTCGCAGCAGCGAGATGTTGATCGGTTTACGCAGGCGGCTGCCGGTCGGCAAGGCAATGGCATGCGATTCGTGGTGAAACTTCACCGGCAACACTTCTGCGCGCCCCGAGAAACTTTCGTGGATCTCATAGCGCATCGTCGGGTAGTCATAAACCACGGCATCAATGTGTTGGTGCACGAGTGCATTCAGTGCCGCGTCTTCGGTGGGAAAGACTTGAAATCCATATCCGGACTCATGTAGAAAGGTTTCGCCGGTGGAGTCCGCCACGGTCCCGGTCCGGGTATTAGAAAGGTCAGCGGGGGAATGAATCGGCGAGTCCAACTGCATCACCGTCATCTGGGCCGCAATGGAACCGGTGACAATCGTCAGGCTGACCACGCCGACCAGCATCCAGAAAACGCCCAGCATCCGCCCGGCGAGCGTTCGCGGTGTTTTGTCGCCGTAGCCCACGGTTGTCATCGTCACCACTGCCCACCAAATGCCGTGCCCCAGGCCATCGAGCACACCACCGAAGTGTTCGGGATTGTGGCGCCGTTCGGCCAGCCACATGAAACATCCCATGCAGATGGTGACGACAACGAGAAACCCCAATAGCGACAGAAACTGCCAGGCCAGTAACTGCAATAGATCCGCACCCCAGTTGCGGCGATACGCTTTGCGAACTCCGATACCCAGACCGGATGAATAGAATGGATGCGAAAAGTCGAGCACCCGCTCTCGCTCTGGAGTCACAGTGACCGCCGCTACTGCGGCGTCTATCTCTCCGCTCTGCGTCGCTAGGAGTAGCTCATCTGCGGGCATTTCGCGGAACTCAAATTCCCATTGGTTTTCCGCGGCGATTTCACGCCATAGTTCAATGCTGATTCCGTCCCACGATCCGTCCGCGACTTTCATCGCAAACGGCGGAACGTGCCGGGTGCCCACTACCAACTTCGCAGCATCGCTGGCGACTGAGCGCGTGGGGACGGCAGAGGTCCCAGCGAGCATTGAAATGCATATAGCTAAAATCAGTCGAGTCATCGGCAAGTGATCCGGATGGTTGGGATGGGACCGTTCATAAAATCCACTTTCAGAGTTTCAGTGAGGAAAACGCGTTAGTCTAACAGCTGCCATTCTGACCGAAAGATTCGCGACGGCGGTATCCGTTGGTGCGGAAAGTATGGTCATTGGTTATCTTTCCACCGTCCCCTCTCACCCAACGCAAATCCCGGCGAACAGCATGCCTGACTCCACTTCACTGAACCGGCTCGACCGAGAAATCCTCGTGCTGATTGATCGTCGTCAACATCTGTTGGTGGCGCAACGCAGTGAGCCGGAGGGGGCCGTGAGTCTGTCGGCGGCGCTAGCCGACGCAGAGAAGTTAGCCGAGCAATATCCTTCGACCGACGCGAGTGTCTCTGCGACGGCGCGGCGTTCGATTCTGCGGCATATCGTTTCGGCGTGCTATCAGGCATCCCAGCCCGCATCAGTAGCGTTTCTCGGTCCTATCGATAGCTACAGCCATTTGGCGGCGCTGGAATATTTCGGTGAGGGGACCCAGGCATCGCCCGTATCGTCCATTGGGGCAGTGTTCGATGCCGTCAGTCGGGGCGATTGTGCGCATGGGATCGTGCCGATCGAAAACAGTACCGATGGCCGAATCGTCGATACGCTCGGTCGCTTGGCGCAGGGTAACGTGAATATCACGGGCGAGTTGTTACTGGCAATTCATCACAATCTGCTCTCGCTGAGCCCGCGTGAGGAGATCACGAAGGTGCTCAGCAAGCCGCAAGCATTGTCGCAGTGCCGGGGTTGGCTAGCCGATCATTTGCCTGGGGTGGAGTTGGTTGAAACGGCGTCGACGGCAGCGGCGGCAGAAGCAGCAGCGGCCACGGCGGGAATCGCGGCAGTGGCGAGTCTACCCGCCGCGACGCGGTACGGACTCACGGTGGTTCAGGCCTCGATCGAGGACAATCGCAACAATGTCACCCGGTTTGCGGTGCTCGGATCGGGGCAGCACGAGCCGACCGGCGACGACAAAACCACGCTGCTGTTCGAGGTCCAACACCGGCCTGGAGCGCTCGCTGATGTAATGGGGATCGTGCGTGATCACGGCTTAAATCTGACCTGGATCGAATCCTTCCCACGTCCGGGCCGACCGAATGAGTATTTTTTTATTGTCGAGTTTCCCGGCCATCAAGCCGAGCCAACTGTCGCAGCTGCCATTGCCACGCTGCGCCAGGAAACTCAACACCTCGCCGTGCTCGGCAGCTACCCGCAGGGTCGTAAAGTCTGAGTAGGACTCGTATTCCGACGCTGAGTAGTCGGCCCCATCCCAAGATTGAGCGGCGCCGCACTGCGATTCCGATCGCGTCCATGTCCTGCAGCGGACGAATGGCAAGTTTGGTTTCATTGGGCGGCGAAGCCGCTCGATGCATTTCCAGCTTCATTCCGGCCTCTTTCCAGGTTCATTCCCCTTGAAAATTTTGCGCCGTCCATCCACAATCCCCGCTCGAATTTTACAAAAGTTCGTTTTCCTGAAGTCAGGCGAGACCGTCTGGGGTCGAGTGTCGATCCCCACCACGCCGATCCCGCCGTCCACCCCCGAATTGAGAATGAAATAAATGGGTCATTACACAGGTCCCAAAGCCCGTATCAACCGCCGTTTGGGCTCAATGCTTTACGAAACCTCCGGTGCTGCCCGCGCCCTCGATCGGCGCAATACGCCTCCAGGGATGCACGTCCGAGGCCGTCGACCAAGCGTTTATGGCTTGGCATTGATGGAAAAGCAAAAGATCAAGCACTATTACGGGCTGGGCGAACGGCAACTGCGTCGTTACTTCGATAACGTGGGCCGCAAATCAGGAAACACCGGCGAGCTGTTGTTGCTGATGTGCGAAAGCCGTTTGGATAACGTCGTCCGCCGCGTCGGTTTCACCAAGACCCGTCCCCAAGCCCGACAGGGCATCGTGCACGGTCACTTCTGCGTTAACGGTGTCAAGGTCACCAAGCCGGGCTATTTATTGCGAGCGGGTGATATCGTCGAAGTCCGTGGTCGCGAAAATCTCAAGAATCTGTATCGCGGCGTGATCGCCAACTCGCCTCCAGACGGATTGGACTGGGTCTCCTTCGACAGTGAAGGGCTGCGTGCGACGGTCTTGAGCCTGCCCAGCGCAGTGGACATCAGCCTGCCCGTCGACGCTAACAGCGTCGTCGAATTCTTGTCACGTTAATCGATTTCACGCAACCTGATCCGATATCATGCACAGTCCCGTAGTAGTTCTCGGTGGTGGCCCCGGTGGGTATGCTGCTGCCTTTCTCGCGGCCGATGAAGGCCTCGAGGTGACCATTGTCGAAGCCGAACCTCGCTTGGGCGGGACGTGTTTGCTGCGTGGTTGTATCCCCAGCAAAGCGCTGTTGCATGTTGCCAAGGTGATCAACGAAGTCGAAGAGTTGAAAGTCGACTGGGGTGTGGAATATCCCGGCAAGCCGACGATTGATGTCGATACGGTGCGAGCACGCAAGGAAAAAGTGATTTCGAACCTCACCGGTGGGTTGGCAGAGATTGCCAAACGCCGAGGCGTGAACGTGATCCAGGCCCGCGGGTCATTCATCAGTTCGAGTGAAATCAAGCTTGAAGGCGATCATGAATCGATCCCCGAAGGCCGCTCGATCACGTTCGATCACTGTATTCTCGCCACCGGCAGCGTGCCCGCGATGCCGCCGAGCTTTGACATCGGTAGCGACCGGGTCATGGACAGCACCGGAGCACTCGCTCTGAAAGACATCCCCGAATCGCTGCTTGTCATTGGTGGCGGTTACATCGGTTTGGAAATGGGCACGGTTTACGCCCATCTTGGTTCCAAAGTCACGGTCGTCGAACTGGCCGAGGGGTTGCTGCCGGGTGCGGATCGCGATCTCGTCAAACCGCTCGCCAAACGCGTCGATAAAATGTGTGAAGGCCGGGTTTATCTCAACACCAAAGTCGGTTCGGTGGCCGAAGTCGACGACAAGATCGAAGTAACGTTTGAAGGCCCAAATAAGTTTGGTCACGAACGTTTCGATCGCGTGCTCATCAGCGTTGGACGCCGCCCCGTCACTCGTGGTCTCGGCTTGGAAAATACGCAGGTTGTGGTCAACGAACGCGGCTTTGTCGTTTGTAACTCCCAGCAGCGCACCGCCGATCCTAACATTCTCGCGATCGGTGATGTTGCCGGCGATCCCATGCTCGCTCATAAAGCCACCCACGAAGGCCGCGTTGCGGCCGAAGTGATTGCGGGCAAATCGGCTGAGTTTGACAAACGCGCAATCCCCGCTGTGGTCTTCACCGATCCCGAAATTGCCTGGGCCGGACTCACCGAAGAAGAGGCCAAACGCGAAGGGCGAGAAGTCAGCGTGGCAGTCTATCCATGGGTCGCCAGCGGTCGCGCTCAAGCACTCAACATCACCAATGGCTTGACGAAGTGGCTGATCGATCCTGAAACCGATCGCGTACTCGGCTGTGGCATCGTCGGCAGCGGAGCGGGAGAATTGATCGCCGAAGCGGTTCTGGCAATCGAGATGGGCTGCGTCGTCACAGACATCGCCGAGTCCGTACACCCTCACCCCACGCTCAGCGAAACACTGATGAACGCCGGCGAGATCTATTTTGGTACCGCCACCGAGATCTACAAGCCAAAGCGAAAAGCCAAGACTTAGGAACGCGAGAGCAATAAGTGACGCGTTTCTATTTACCCTCCCTCTGGAAGGATCGAGCGAAGCGAGGGTGGGTTACGCTGTATTTCACCGCTCGCCCTCCCCGGCCCGAAACGGGCCGACCCTCCCAGAGGGAAAATGAACTCTAAGCACTGATTTTTCCCGCGATGCTTAAGAGGTTGTCGATCGACCCACGCGACGTGCCGCCGGGGCGCAGCACGTCGTCCCTCGCTGGCGCTGCGAGCATCGGTAGAGTGAAGCGGTGCTTACGCCCGCCAAATCTGCGTGGCAATCATGCCACGGCCGCCGATTCGCTCTGCTTCCTTCCGCAGCCCGTGTCGCTCGATGATCGGTTCAATGTCGACTAACTGCCGGTTCTCTAGCCGGGTTTGCCAGCGGAAGAAAAGGTGCATCGCCCACAACATCAACCGCGCTCGTCGTCGCTGCCAGCCCCGTTCAGGGATCATGAAATCGACCTGGTAGAGCACCCCGCCCGGACGCAGTCCCCGCAACCATTGGGGGAGACAGTACTCCAATTGCTCAACGCTGAAACAGTCTAGAAAGAACGGCGTGACGATCACATCGTATGCGGCTCGGTCAGGTTCGTAGGCAAGTGCATCCGCTTGAACGAACTCAACTCGCACGCTCGATTTGCTCGCCTCGACGCGCCCACGCTGTCGCGCAATCATGTTCCGACTTTGTTCCACGCTGGTGATCTCGCCACTCTCCTGGCGTTGCGAATCATCCGAACCGACAACACTTCGGTCCGCTACCGGAAACCTCGCCAAGATGAGCTGCTGAAGTAGCCGTCCATCTCCGTCTCCGAAGATGAGTAGTCGGTTCCAGGGTGCAAGTTGATCAATCAGCGCGGTTCGGGCGGTTTGCAGTTGACGACCATAGGCCAACCATTCAATCCGATGGTAGACCGAAGCCAAGCGGTCGTATCCACGTTGGGAATGTGATCGTAGGTCTGTGTTCACAGTATCCCTGACAACAACAGCATCATCAGCGGTGGCATCCACACGGCCGCATCCACCCACGCGCCTCGAATATCAAACGTCGCTCGGCGCTCGTTGAGTATCCATCGTGGATGCGATCGATGACGATGCACCGCCATCAAGCACAGCCCGGTCGAACTGATCAAGGCAGTGATGAGAACAGGAAATGGCAGTGGAAAAATCAACAGCGAAACGGGCAAGAACGTCATGACGACTAACGACATCTTCGCGAAAAATGCCACCCCGCTGTGACGCCGGTTCCAATTGTTTGTCGCGATGGAGGGGAAGGACTGGGTGCGGTCCAGTTCTTGTTCGAACCAAGCCACCAACATGCAGTTCCCGCCAAAGAGCACCGACATCACGCCCGTCGTCATTGCGAGCGGCATCAGACGCCGCCAACTCGCCCCTTCGACAATCAACGGAGTCCACACACAGAGTGAAACGCCTAACGCAAACAGAACACCAACGCGAACCTCCTTGGGAATAGGAAGCCATGAGTTCTTCGAGATCGCGTCTCGCGACTCAACCTGAAAACGCAATGCCGAAAAATGAACGCTCGCTCCATAAATCAACACCGCCGAAGCGAGCAGCACGCCACCACGCAACAGCTCCTGGGGAAGGCAATGCGTCACGACAAAAGTGTTGATCGCAAGGACAATAATCCACATCATCAGAAAGACTCGGCGGTAGTTCCGATAGAATCCATGACGCAGCGTATGCGGGGCATCGGTATCCAATCGTGCTCCATCGAGCAACCGGTCAGCAACGTAAATCAACCACACGGTCGCTCCGAGCGAAAACGCTTCCGGCCACGTCGATCCGCGATCGCAGAACGAGCGCATCAACAACTGCTGCCACACAATCGCCACTAACACCGCGTCGAGCGATAGCATGCTCGGCCAAGCCTGCCACGGAATTGGATCGTGATCGTGGAGAACGTTCATTGCGTTTCTCACTCCCTCAAGCGGCTTCGCCGCAACGTCGCTCAGCTCTCCGACCTGTTAGCCGATCGCTCATCTCACACTCGCGTTCGACTCGAGGAGCTGATCAAGTATGGAGCGAAATAAGAGCGTATCGGAAAAGCGGTGTGACCCTCTCCGGCGAGGCCGCTAGAAGCCATCTCGAATGTCTCGCCTGCAAAGTGTCTCGCCACAGGGGGCGGGCCCCTTTTTGCTCGGCTCGAACCTCAAGCCCGGCAGTAGAACCTCAAGCCTGGCAGTAACTGACGAGGGGTGGGCCTACTGTGTCACTTCGTCCAGTGAAGTGAATCGCCATCGCACCGTCTGGGCCGGCGACAATTTCACCGAACCTATACCGACATTCGAAAATTTGTCATCGATTGTAAACGTCCATCCCCGCGAGGAGCTAGGTGTCACTCCATCGATGCTCTTCACGAATGCCGTTTCACCACTACCTGTAATGACAACTACCGGATCTTTGATCTTTCGCATCACAGCTTCGAGCGTCGTGTCGTCACTGACCGCGAACGTGTTACGGTAGTAGGCGGTCTCTGAATCTGTCGTCGCAGCTCCATCCTCACCGGCGGGTTGGAAGATCTCCAATGTCACGACTGCCGATTTTGCCGAGGCCGAATCCGTCGACACCGGTGTGTCGGAGGCGGTTGAATCGGGTGCCGTTGGTTCCGGCGGTGCCTCGACGCGGCAGCCGCTGCTGAACACTAACAGTAGACATCCAGCAACGATGGCGAGTGAACCGATCGCGCGGGCGGACGGAGTCGTTTTTTGAATTGGAAAACTCATAGCGACACGAGAATCGTAGAAGAAGGCAGGGTCAGGCAGGCTGGTCACGCCGAAGTGGCAGACCACCCTATTATCCAGCGTGAGCAACCTCTCGCAATGCCATTGATTGTCGACCGACGGATTTGCCCCTTGTGTGAGCATTCCATCCCTGTTGCTCCCCAAGCTCGATGCGTTGCGATTGGACACATTAGGGCGTATGCTCCAACCTTCTGTGTACCATCTGACTCACCCAGTAAGAGACGTTCATGACACGCCCCAAAGTTTTTTATGGCAGCTCCTTGCAGAGTCAACTTGCCCGTTTGTTCGCGGCAACGGCCAGTCTGGTCGCCTTCGCTCATCTCGCTACTGCTCAATCTCCCGCTCCTGCCATCATGCCTGCCACTCCAACGATCCAGTATCCGTCCAGTCCGGCTGGCGATGTGGTTGACATTTATCACGGACGAAAAGTTGCCGATCCCTTTCGCTGGCTCGAGGATGTCGAAAGTGAGAAAACCGAGGCGTGGGTGAAGGCTCAAAATGAAGTGACCCAGAGTTACCTCAGCAAACTGCCCTCGCGTGGTCCGATGCGCGACCGACTGGAAGAACTCTGGAACTATGCTCGCTACGACCTACCTGTGCAGCGTGGAGGCAAATATTTTTTCACGCATAACGATGGCCTGCAAAATCAAAGCGTTTTGTATGTTGCGCCCGCCGACACACCGGCGGAGCAAATTACAGAGCAACGTACTGTCCTCATCGATCCCAACACGCTCAGCGAAGATGGCACGATCGCGTTAGGATCGTGGCACCCTAGTGACGATGGCCGGTTGCTCGCGTATTCGATCGCCGATGGTGGCAGCGATTGGCGAACATGGCGTGTCCGTGATGTCGCCAGTCGAAGGGATATGGACGATGTGGTGCGTTGGTCGAAATTCAGCGGCATTGCCTGGACACCCGAGGGAGATGGATTTTACTACGCGCGGTACGCCGAACCCACTGAAGGCGAAGAGCTGACCGGCACCAACGAGAACCAGATGCTGTATCTGCATCGCCTGGGTACGCCCCAAGAGGACGACACGCTCGTTTACGCTCGCCCCGACGAGCCCCAATGGGGATTCTCGCCCACCGTGACCGACGACGGACGGTATCTCGTGATCGAGAACTGGAAAGGCACCCAGCCTAAGACGCAGGTCTTCATTCGTGACCTGCACGATGATGATGCTGGAGTGCAACAACTCATCTCGGGGTTCGATGCCGATTACCACTTCTTTGCGTCCCTCGGATCGACACTCTATTTTCTCACCGATCTTGAGGCACCACGCCGCCGGGTGATCGCGATCGATGCGGCGAACGTGAGCGACGCGTCACAGGGCAATGAACACTGTGATCGTTCGCAGTGGCGATCCATAATCGCGCAAACCGATGACACGCTCGAAAACGTCTCGCTTCTCGGCGAAACGATCTATGCCAGCTATCTCAGCGACGCGCTTAGCAAAGTGGTGCGATACTCACTCGCTGGTCAAGTAATGTCAGAGGTCGAGTTGCCCGGTAATGGGTCGGCCACAGGTTTTGGTGGTCGCCAAGAGGCGACCGAAACGTTCTTCTCGTTCAGCAATTACGTCACACCTCCGAGTCTGCATCGGGTCGATGTTGCGACGGGGAAGACGACGCTGTGGTTGCAGCCGAAGGTGCCGTTCGACGTCAACGACTATGTCACCGAACAAGTTTTTTGCACGAGCAAGGACGGCACTCGCGTACCGATTTTGATCACGCGGCATCGCAACCAACGCAACGATGGAAGCAATCGGACGTTATTGTATGCCTACGGTGGCTTCAACATTTCGCTAACGCCCGCGTACTCACCGGCCATCGCAGCCTGGTTAGACAATGGTGGTGTCTACGCCGTTGCAAACCTTCGCGGTGGTGGTGAGTACGGCAGTGAGTGGCACGAAGCGGGAATGCGTTTGAACAAGCAGAATGTATTTGATGACTTCATCGCCGCAGCGGAACACTTGATCCACATCGGCATCACCCGCCGCGAGAAACTCGCCATTCGTGGCGGCAGCAACGGTGGTCTGCTCGTTGGCGCAGTGATGACGCAGCGACCTGACTTGTTCGCTGCCTGTCTGCCCGCCGTGGGCGTGATGGACATGCTGCGTTACCACAAATTCACAATCGGCTGGGCCTGGGCGAGCGAATTCGGCAGCAGCGAGGAAGCTGATCAGATCGACAATCTGTTGTCGTACAGCCCGCTGCATAATTTGAAAGCGGGCACGTGTTATCCGGCAACACTGATCACGACCGCCGATCGCGATGATCGCGTCGTGCCCGGTCATAGTTTTAAGTTTGCTGCGGCTTTGCAGGCGGCTCAGGGATGCGACAAACCCGTGCTCATTCGCATTGAAACACGAGCGGGCCACGGCGCAGGCACACCCACGAGCAAAAAAATCGACGAGTACGCCGACCTCTGGTCCTTCCTCATCGAAAACATGTGAAGCCGTCACTCGCCAGTGGCTGCTAGCTTCTCGCCTCCCGTTCTCCCCCCTCTCCCAATCTCGCACATGTTTCTGCAAGCACCTGACGACTCGCCGTACGACCTGAACTTCATGATCTTCGGATTTCCAGTCCGCATTGCGTGGACGTTTTGGATCGGTGCGGTCGTGATTGGGCACAGTTTTGCGTCAGGCTTCGACTCGCAACTTCAAGAGCTAAGTCCCGGCATCTTTCCATTGCTATTTTTGTGGACCGCTTGCCTGTTCGTGTCCATCTTGATTCATGAACTCGGTCACGCATTCGCGTTTCGCTACTACGGAATGGAGAGTTCGATCGTGCTGTATCACTTCGGGGGCCTCGCGATTCCGTCGAGTCTGCGCCGCAGTAGCAGCGATGGATTTGTCAACGCATTTTCACCTCCGCGACTCAGTGAAGCTTCTGATCTAGTGATTTCGTTAGCCGGTCCGGTCGCGCAGTTGGCGTCTGCATTCGTGTTAGCGGGCGTCGTGGTAGCGTTTGGATATGGTGTGGATGCATTCAGCTTGATGCCATGGCCCTTGACTAAATTCAAACAGATTTTCACTGGTGAGCAGATTGAAAATGTGGCGTTTTCAACAACAGTTTTCTTCTATGTCTTCCCAAGTGTCCTCTGGGCACTGCTGAATTTACTTCCCGTCTTTCCGCTCGATGGTGGTCGTGTGATGCGTTCACTCGTGTTGCTCAGTGGTGATCGTAGCGACACATGGTTATGGATCAGCATGATTAGCGCAGGCGCAGTTGCGATCTACGCATTGACGCAAGGTCATCAACCGATCATGGGGCTGTTGTTCCTATCTCTCGCATTTGGCAACTATCAGATGATGCAGAACCCGTACCGTTAGGGACCGAGCTGACGTAGTGAGTCATGTAAACGATCTCATCAACTGACGTGTCGTTAACAAGATCAACGGCATCAGATGCTGTGCAGAAACTTTCATGCGAAGCCGTTCAAAACGCGCTCGCGTGGTTGCAATTCGGTCGCGGCTTAGCAAAAATCTTTCTTAACGCAACCGCTTTTTTAAAAAAAGATGTTGCGGAATTTGAAGAAGCGCGTACAGTTACGCGCAAGTGTGTTAACGATTGCTTTTGCTTGCACGGTCGATGTGGATCATCGAAGCACGCGGGAGTGATCATTCAGTTTGCGTTGATGGGCCGTGGCCGGTGGCTTTCCAAAACACGTTTGTGTTTTTGAAAGTCACAATGACTCATCAACCACTTTCTTTCTCGCGGAGGAAAACATGGCCAAGAAGAAAGCAACCGGCGCCAAAAAGAGCGTCAAGAAGACTGCCAAGAAACGGTCAGCCAAAAAGTCAGTGAAGAAATCCACTGCCAAGAAGGCGACCAAGAAAAAGGCAACTAAGAAGAAGGCGACTAAGAAGAAGGCTTCCAAAAAAGCCGCTAAAAAGTCCACTCGTAAGAAAGCAACTAAGAAGAAAGCGGCTAAGAAAAAAGCCGCTAAGAAAAAGCGTCGCTAGTCGCTCTACTTTGTTGCCCTCCTCACCGAGGGACTTCCCATCATCCGTCTGCCAAGCCACGTTTGTCCACCCACGGCCTCACGTGGCTTTTTTCGTATCATCGCGCCCGTGGGAGCGCAGCCTAGAAGGCGATTCATCGAATCGCCAACGCCCTCAGCCACCGGTCTTCCCGGATCGATCTACCAACGCAACTCGTACATCGCATACGTTCGTTCCCGTCGGTCCCGTGATCAGCAACCCACCGGTTTGTCGGAAAAACTCGTAGGCATTATTCCGCCGTAAAAACGCTTCGGGAGTTAGTCCGAGTGCGATTGCGCGATCGTGAATCTCGTAATCAACAAACGCGCCAGCAGCGTCGGTTGGTCCATCCTCGCCGTCGGTGCCACCGGACAAAATGAGAAGTCGCTGCCACTCATCGTCAGTGAGATCTCTTTCTCGTAGCCACTGATAAGCTGCTAGCACCAACTGTTGATTGCGGCCACCTCGGCCTCGAATGGATGTGTTCGCCAATTTCACTACCGGTTCGCCACCCGTGATCAATGCGTCGATGCCTCGTTGCGTCGTGGTAGGTCGAAGCAACTCAAGTGCGCTCTTGGCAAGTTCTTCGCCAACCTGTTCGGCAAAGCTTTCGCCGCCTCTCGCTGAATGGGTCTCCGGCTTATATCCAAGCGACACAGCCTTCATGCCCGACGCATTCACGGCGACTTCATTGTTGCCCAGCACGATGACTGGGAGGTCACGCGCCCTCGCTGAAGACGAGCGTGACCTGGTCTGCGTGATCGCCCGATAGACCGCTGCGGGCAATTGGCGTTCGGGATCGAACTGAGCGAGCACAGCCAACGCATCGGCAGATGTGGAGCGGTCAGGTACTGTCGGGCCCGAGGCGATGAGATCCAGCGGATCACCGAGCACATCCGATAAAATTAATGTCACCATGCGTGTGTCGCCCGCAGCCCGCGCCAGTCCACCGCCTTTGACGTCGCTGAGATGCTTACGCACCGTGTTGAGCTGCACGATGTCGGCACCGTTGCCGCTGAGGTGACGAATCACCGACAGCTTCTCGTCCAGCGTCACGCCCGCCACCGGTTGACACAACAAAGCACTGCCGCCACCGGAGATCAACACCACGATCAAATCGCGTCTACCGGCGGATCGAACCCACTCCAGTATCCGATCCGTCCCCGCGATCGACTCGCGCGTTGGCTCGTTCACCGCTGCGGGCCGCGCCGCCCACAGCGTCAGCTCGGGCGGCCAGCTGAGGCCATCGGGAATGGTATCACCACCCTCAGGCACGTTGACCTGGCCCATGATCTCGAGCTCGCCGACATCACTCCAAATTGTCGGTTTGGACCGAGGTGCGAGCGTGCGATTTGGCTGTTGCGGTCCAGCAACGTCGGGCACTCTCCCTCCATGACGGTCGGCCTTTTCCGAGCCGTCCTCCTCCGTCACCTTCCGCCTACCCAGGTCCGCTTGCTCTGGGCCGCCCGCCCCCTTCGCCCCGGGAAGGTGGGCTTGCTGCGGGTCGGAAAGGGCGGCATGCGAACCTCGCTCAGTATCCGAACCCCCCGCGCTTAAAAGGGGCGCCGAGGTGAGCGCCTGCACCAGTCCCACCGCCATCGCACCGGACGCCTTGCCCGCGCCCACGACCACGATCCGGTCAAACGTACTTCGCTCCACGCTCGTCTCGCCCAGCCACAAATGCTGCTGGTCCTGTCGCACGCAGTCGCGAAGCAATCGGTCGCCCCGGACCGCATCGACGCCCGCCAGGAAAATCTGTGTGCCATCTCGGCGCAAGTCTCGCATTTTTTGTGAATCCTGATGTTCCAAATTTCCGTTTCTCGCACCTTTTGCACAGTCTCGTGATATCCTAGTGCATGCTAGCGCATCCGCATCTTTTCTGACGAAGGAACCCGCCATGGGCAAACCCATCCAAGATTTCACTGATCTCCTGCTCCAAGAAGGCGTCATCAGCCTCGATCAACTCTCCGAAGCTGAGGAGATTGCCCGCAATACCAAGGCTGAAATTGGCGATGTGTTGATCAAACTCGAATATGCCACCCCCGAGGAAGTTGCCCAGACGACGGCCAAGTATCACCAAATACCCTATGTCGACCTGCGGTCGGTGCGGATCAATGAGTCCGTCATCGAATTGGTGCCAGAATCCGTCGCCCGCGAGAATATGGTGCTGCCTTACAAGGACGAAGACAACGCCCTCACGATTTTGATCGCCAACCCCTTCGATTTGGAGACGATTGAGAAGCTGCGGTTTATCCTCAACCGCAAAATCGAAACGGCACTCGCCCCCAAGGAGGCCATTATAGGGGCGATCAACCAGTACTACGGGCAGGTCGAAGGGGAATCGGCTGACTCGATGCTGCAAGAGTTCACCGACACCGCCATTGACTTCACCGAAACCGATGGGGGTAGCGAGGGCGTCGACGACGGCGGAGGCGACGATGATTCCGCGCCCGTCATTCGGCTGGTCAATCTGATGATCGCTGAAGCGGTCCAGTTGCGGGCGAGCGACATCCACGTCGAGCCGTTCGAAGATCGTGTGCGAATCCGTTATCGAATTGATGGCGTTTGCGTCGAGCGGGAAGCGGCCCCCCGGCGGATGCTGGCGGCGGTTATCGCCCGGATCAAGATTCTCTCCAAAATCGATATCTCCGAAAAGAGGCGACCCACCGACGGGCGGATCAAAATCACCGTGGGCGATAAACAGCTCGACCTGCGGGTCAGCATCATCCCCACCAACCACGGCCAGTCCTGCGTGATGCGGCTGCTCGACAAGGACAATATTAAAGTTGGCACGCGGCAACTCGGGCTCTCCGAACGTGACTTCCGCAACTTTAACTCGCTGATCAAACGCCCCAATGGCATCATCTTGGTCACCGGCCCCACCGGGTCCGGCAAAACGACCACCCTCTATGCATCGCTCAATGCTCTCAACCGCCCCGACCGCAAGATCATCACTGCGGAAGACCCTGTCGAGTATTACCTACCGGGGATCAATCAAGTCGAGGTGCGGCATAGCATCGGACTGGATTTCTCACGCATCATTCGCGCCATGCTCCGCCAGGCGCCGAACATCATCCTCGTCGGTGAAATGCGGGATCATGAGACTGCATCGATGGGAATCCAGGCTTCTTTAACTGGACACTTGGTATTCAGTACATTACATACGAACGATGCGCCCAGTGCTATATCAAGAATGGTGGACATAGGTGTACCCTCCTATATGGTGGCAAGTTCCGTGATTGCGGTCCTCGCCCAGCGTCTGGTGCGTACGATTTGCCCCCGCTGCAAGGTCAGGTATCAGCCACCAGAGAGTGTTATCAAGGATTCCCGCATCCCGCCCGAGATGTTGGCCCAAGCTGAGTTCAGCAAGGGAAAAGGATGTACCTACTGTGGGCGCTCGGGCTATCGTGGCCGGATCGGCATCTACGAATTAATGCTGGTCAACAACAAGTTGCGTGAACTGATGTTCAAAGGCACGACGACCAATACCATCCGCGTGGAAGCGATCAAGGCTGGGATGTCAACGCTCTACGCCGATGGAATGCTGAAGGTAATCCGGGGAATTACTACGTTTGAAGAGGTTTACCGCGTCGCCAAACAGACTGAGCAAGAGGACATCGCGTTGGCCCACATCACCAAGGATCTGGCGTCGCTGTGAGAGAGATTTGAGCTTCGCGTAGCCAGTCGCTCGCGATGGGTGGCTAGCCCCGGAGGCCGACAGATCAATTGCCGGTGGCCCTGAGTCACCCGACCCGGTCGGGATACGACCGCGACAGACTGGGCTCGGGGAAACGCCCCCGAACGCCCCGCGGCGACTTGAGGGAACGGGCTGCTCTACCCTCGGGGCGGGAAGTTCGGTGGCTTGCCCCTCTGGTGGGTAGGTTGTTTGCTTGGGTCGCTTTCCTGATCCGCTTAACATTGGCCCCGAACCTCTCCAATTGGGGCTTTAGCGGGAAAATCGTTGCCTTTTCTTAATTGTCTCACGATAATGCTTGCATTGGCACACCAGCCAAACCTTGATTCATCAGCAGCTGTTCGAACATCATTCCTTATCTTTTGATCAGCCTGATACCTGACGATCTCCGCGACCGTCGGCTTTTGTATTGCGCAACCGGCACGACTTGCCGTGTTGTTGCATCCGTCGTTTTTGATTTTCACTTTGCCCACCTCCCGACGACGAGCTAATTGCTTGTCGCTAGAAGCTAAAAGCTCCGCACCATGGCCCAGGTTCTGATCGACAAACTGCTGCAAGCTGCTGTGAAGCAGGGCGTGAGCGATATTCATATTGTCGTCGGTCAGCCGCCTGTCTTCCGGCTCAGTGGTCGGATGCGGAAACTTGATACCAAAGTGCTCGAAGCGGACGACACGGTGGGCTTGATGAAGAGCATCACGCCAGAACGCTGTCAGCGGGAACTGCAGGAGACAGGCTCGGCCGACTTTGGGTTCGCGTTTGGGGAATTGGCGCGGTTCCGGGTTTCGATTTTCAAGCAGCGTGGTTTCATTTCGATGGTGCTGCGTCAGATCCCCAACGACAAGCTCACTCCTGAACAGCTCGGTCTGCCCGAGGTGGTCGTCAAGCTCGTTCACCGGCCGCGTGGATTGTTCCTCGTCACCGGGCCGACCGGCTCGGGGAAATCGACGACCCTCGCCAGCCTCATCAATTTGCTCAATGAGACAGTGGATCACCACATCATCACGATCGAGGATCCGATCGAGTTCTATCACGAACATAAAGAGTCGACGATCAACCAACGGGAAGTTGGTGTGGATGTTCCGAGTTTCTCCGAGGCGATTCGCCGGGCTCTCCGGCAAGACCCCGACGTGATTCTCGTCGGCGAACTTCGCGACCTCGAAACGATCGAAGCCGCCATTAGTGCGGCGGAAACGGGTCACGTGGTCTTCGGCACTCTCCACACCAATAGCGCGCAAGGCACTGTTAACCGGATCATCGATGCGTTCCCGGGTAACTTGCAGGACCAAATTCGCACCCAGCTCGCTTCGACGCTGATCGGTGTCGTCGCGCAAACGCTGATCCCCAAGATCGGTGGTGGGCGTGTCGCGGCGTACGAAGTCCTGGTCGTCACCTCGGGTATCTCCAACCTCATCCGCGAAAACAAAACATTCCGTATCAACTCGTCCATGCAAACCGGTGCCAAATTCGGTATGCAGCTCATGGATGACGCTTTATTCAATCACTGGAAAGCCGAACGCATTACAGTCGAAGACGCGTTGGCGAAAGCCCAAAACCCCGACGATCTGGCACGCCGAATCGTCCAAGCCCGCAAGGGCCTCGACGATTCACCTGCCGCCATCGAAGACGATAAATAGCTTTTTGCTTCTAGCAGAACCCCCTCTCTTACACCAATAAAGCTAGTAGCTAATCGCTAGTAGCACTTTTAGCTTTCTCGAAGAAAAACAATGGCCCCACGTCGCATCGGACAGATTCTCGTCGACCTCGGTTTTCTCACCGACGATCAGCTTCAAGCTGTCCTCGATGAGCAAGAGCAACAACCGGGTGCGTTGTTCGGTAAAGTCGCTGAGTCGATGCAGCTCGTCACCGACGAACAGCTGATCCAGGCGCTCGCTGAGCAGATGGGGATGCAGACCGTGTCGCTCGAAGAAGCCAAGATTGCGCCGGAGGTGTTGGCAAAGATCAGCGAGACGATGGCGCAGCTCTATCGCTGCGTGCCGGTCCAGTTCGATGAACCCGCCAATTCGCTGACGGTCGCGACCTGCGACCCGCAAAACCTGAACATTCAAGACGAGCTGCGGACGTTCCTTGGCTATGACATTCGCATCGTCGTTGCCACCGAGCACGACATCAAGCAAGCGATTGTAAAGCATTATGACAGCGAAGCGGAAAGTGTCGAAAAACTAGTCGCTGAACTGGCCGAAGACGAAGACTTGCGGGCAGCCGCGAGTATTCTCGATCAAGAAAAATTCAACATCACCGACGCGGCCGCGTTGGCTGACTCGGCGCCCGTGCGGAAACTGCTCAATATGGTGTTGCTCTTGGCGATCAAGGATCACGCCAGCGACATTCACTTTGAGCCGTTTGAGGACGAGTTCCGCATCCGCATCAAATCCGAAGGCGTGCTTTATGAAATGGTGCCGCCGCCGCGTCACCTCGCCTTCGCGATCACGACCCGCGTGAAGGTCATGGCGGATCTCGACATCGCCGAGCGGCGAATGCCGCAAGACGGACGGATCGAGCTGATGGTCGGCGGCCACCCCGTCGATCTTCGTGTCAGCGTGCTGCCAACCATCTTTGGCGAATCGACCGTGATGCGAGTCCTCGACCGCAGCGTCGTGGACCTGTCACTCGACAACGTCGGTATGGATGAGATCACGATCGCGAACTTCCGCAAAGCCATCGATCGTCCCAACGGCATTATCCTGGTCACCGGACCGACAGGCAGCGGTAAAACCACGACGCTGTATTCCTCGCTCAGCGAACTGAATGATATCAAAGAGAAGATCATCACGACCGAAGACCCGGTCGAGTACGACATTGACGGCATCATTCAGATCCCAATCGACACGGACGCGGGCGTCACGTTCGCATCTTGCCTGCGTGCGATCCTGCGGCAGGACCCTGACATTATCCTCGTGGGTGAAATCCGCGACCTCGAAACGGCCGAAATTGCCATCCAGGCCGCGTTGACGGGACACCTCGTGTTCAGCACCCTGCACACCAACGATGCCCCCAGCACCGTGACCCGGTTGACCGACATGGGCATTCAGCCGTTCATGATTTGCGCCACCGTCGAAGCGATTCTGGCGCAGCGTCTGGTGCGCCGCATCTGTACCAAGTGCCGTGAGAAAACACGCGTCAGCACAGACCTCTTGATGGAGCTCGGATTGACCCGAGAAGAGGTCGAGGAAGTCGATTACTTCAAAGGCACGGGTTGCGAAAATTGCAACAATACCGGTTACAAAGGCCGGATCGCACTGTTTGAGTTGATGGTCGTCAACGATGCGATTCGCGAAATGATCATGGCGAATGATAGTACCGATGATTTACGAGACAAAGCGCAAGCCGACGGCATGATCACGCTACGAGATTACGGAATGGGGGTCGCCCGGGAAGGCGTCACCACCCTCGACGAGATTGTTCGGGAAACTGTGGTAGACGGATAGCGGCCGGGCCGCTGCTGTTTGCTTTTTTAGCTATTAGCTATTAGCTGTTAGCTTTTACAGAACTGATATTCACCCTTCACCACTCCAGCAAATGGCGAGTAGCCAAAAATGAAAGATTTTCGCGGTCTAAAAGTTTGGCAGAAGGCGCAGCAGTTCGTGCTGGCTCACCAACGTCCCGCGAATGCTACGCAGTTTCACTCAACGCCTACGTTGTCCAAGCTAGCTAGTTGCGATTAGCTGCCAGCTAAGGGGGCTCCCCCCGGAGCGAAGTGAAGCCTATCACCCATCACCCATCACCCATCACCTAGTCCTCAACCAAAGCTAGTAGCTAATCGCTAGTAGCTAATTGCTCAACAATCAACACAGCCAGAGCGAAGCGATGCCCATTTATACCTTCGAAGCGATGGACGCGACCGGACAAGAAATCCGGGACGAGATCGATGCAGCCAACGAGGATGAGGCGCAAACCACCATCCGCCAGATGGGATACTTCGTCACGAAGATCGCCGTCAAGAAACAAGCCGCCGGTGCAGCAGCCGCGCCGGGCGAACGCAGGAAACGCCCTTTCGCGATGGGCGGTGCCAAGACCAAACATATCTGTGCATTCACCCGCCAGCTTTCCATTCTCCAAGATGCAGGCTTGCCAATCCTTCGCAGCCTGCGAATTCTCGAGAACAACCAGAAGTCGGGCAAGCTCAAGAATGCTCTCATGGACGTTTGTGACGAGATTGAAGGGGGAGCGACGTTGTCCGAAGCGATGGGGAAATGTCCGAAGGTCTTCAATCGACTGTACGTCAACATGATTAAAGCCGGCGAGGCTGGCGGTGCACTCGAAACGATCCTCAACCGGCTCGCCGACTTCCTCGAAAGTGCTGAATCGCTCAAACGAAAAGTCAAAGGTGCGTTGATCTATCCGTGTATCGTCGTCACCGTGGCGATCGCGATTTTGACGTTCATCATGATCATGATCGTCCCCACATTTGAAAAGATGTTCGACGAGTTTGGTTTGACGCTGCCCGCGCCGACCCAACTTTTGATTGCGATGAGTAATTACGTCGGTAGTTATTGGTTCTTGCTGATCGCGATGCCGATCTGCGGCTTCATCTTGATCAAGCTGATGCGCAAGTTCAAACATGGCCGGGTGGGGTTTGACATGTTCATATTGCGCGTGCCGATTTTCGGGGCGTTGATCGAGAAGAACATTCTCGCGCGGACGACTCGGACGCTCGGTACGCTGATCAGTTCCGGTGTACCGATCATGGAGGGACTCAACATCACGCGTGAGACGTCGGGCAATGCGATGTTCGAAAAACTGTACACCAAGGTTGCCGAACAGATTCGCGAAGGCGAAGTCATCAGCAAACCCTTGGCCGAACACTCCGTGCTCGGATTCCACCCCATGGCCGCCGTGTTCTGGGCTTTGTTCGGGGCATTCCCCGGGCTCATGGTCCTCAGCGTGGCACTGACCAGTAAAGGCAGCAAGCTCGACAAAGACGGGATGGTCGAATCGCTCACGTTCATGTCCCTCTACATGATCGGTGGCGGCATGGCGATGTGCGTGCTGTTCTACCTCACGAAAATCAAGGGCCGAGTTGTCGATGACCTCGTCGTCAACATGGTCGACGTCGGTGAAGAGACCGGCGAGCTCGACACGATGCTCTACAAAGTCGCCGACACGTATGACGAAGAAGTCCGCATCATGACGGACAGCCTCACGGCGTTGATGGAACCCATCATGATCGTGTTTCTCGGTGTCGCCGTCGGGTTCATCGTGATCTCCCTCTTCATGCCCCTCGTACAACTTATCACAGGACTTACTTAGGCCGCGAGGCTTCTAGCGACTAGCGACTAGCGACTAGCGACTAGCGACTAGCGACTAGCTAAAAAAGACCGCCGCGAAGCGACTATATCCCCATGCAACTCATCATCAACCTACCGGACCGCGAAGAAGTCCTAGCGAGCAATCGCCAGCGATGGGAGGAAGTGTTGGCCGATACACGCTGGCGTGATTGCCGAGAGCGGATCGAAACCAATGCGTTCGGGAATATCCTCATGTCACCACCGCCAGGCGGCCCACACTGTCGACGAGCGTTTCGAATCGGGATGTTTTTGGAACAACAACTCGGTGGCTGCGCACTTGGCGAGTGTCCAATATCGACGATAGACGGAGTGCGAGCGTGTGATGCGGCGTGGTTTTCCGACGAACGATATGCGTTGGTCCGTGACCAGTCCGTCTATGAAACCGCCCCCGAAATTTGTGTCGAAGTCGTTAGCCCCTGCAACACCGCTGCCGAACTGCAGTACAAGCGAGACCTGTATTTCGAAGCGGGCGCGATCGAGTGCTTGCAATGCGACCTGCATGGCAAGATGACGTACTACCTCAACGAAGCCCCCACTACCACCCAAACTCAATCCAACCTCTGTCCGAATTTTCCGCAGGAAATCAGCCACTAGCCACTAGCCACTAGCCACTAGCCACTAGCCACTAGCCACTAGCCACTAGCCACTAGCCACTAAAAACCCATGCAACTCATCATCAACCTACCGGACCGCGAAAAAGTCCTGGCGAGCAATCGACAGCGCTGGGAGGAGGTTGTTGCCGACCCGCGTTGGCGTGGGATCCCCGAGCGAATTGAAACCAATGCCAACGGCCAGATCATCATGACGCCGCCACCCGCATTCATCCACAGTCGTCGTCAATTCCGCGTTGCTAGTTTACTCGATCAGCATTTGGGCGGTTTTGCTGTGACCGAATGTGGCGTCATCACCAGCGATGGGGTCAAGACGGTCGATGCGGGTTGGTATTCAGAGGAACGAATCCAACAGATGGGCGAGGTGAGACTCGCCGAAATTTCGCCTGAAATCTGCGTTGAGATCCTCAGCCCTAGTAACACGGCATCGGAAATGAAGGTCAAGCGAGCGTTGTATTTCGAAGCTGGCGCGATCGAGTGCTGGCAATGTGACCTGCATGGCAAGATGACGTACTACCTCAACGAAGCCCCCACTACCACCCAAACTCAATCCAACCTCTGTCCGAATTTTCCGCAGGAAATCAGTTCCTAGCAACTAAACACCCATGCAACTCATCATCAACCTACCGAACCGCGAAGAAGTCCTGGCGAGCAACCGCCAGCGGTGGGAGGAGGTTCTGGCTGATTCGCGTTGGCAGGATTGTCAGGACCGAATTGAAACCAACGCACAGGGGCAGCTCATCATGACGCCTCCAGCGGCAGAGCCCCACAGCGACCGGCAAGGTGAGATTGTCTACCAGCTCCGCCGCTTGCTCGGTGGTCGGGCCAAACCGGAATGCCCACTGAGCACCTCCGACGGTGTCAAAGCGGTTGATGTGGGTTGGTACTCGATCGAGCGGCACGAACAAGTGCAAGGCCAAGTGGCTTGCGAGATCGCACCTGAAATTTGCGTTGAAATCCTCAGCCTATCTTACACGCAAGGCGAGATCCAGAACAAATACCAACTCTACTTCGAAGCCGGGGCGGTCGAATGCTGGCAATGTGACCTCCCAGGCCACATGACCTACTACCAGCCATCCACACCCAACGCTCCTCAATCCCAATCAATCCTCTGTCCCAATTTCCCGCAGGAAATTAGCGACTAACCACTAGCAACTAGCAACTAGCGACTAGCAACTAGCGCCCTTTCCTCCAACTGAACCAACGTCCGATGATCCCACCAACTAATCCAATTCGCCGCCCGCAACATCGAGCAACCAGTGGTTTCACGCTGGTTGAAATTCTCGTCGTGATCGTGATCATCGGCATCTTGATGGCCATCGCCATCCCCGCGATCAGTAACGCGCTCAGAAATGCGAAGACAACAGCCCAGCGGCTCGAGATCAACGCCCTCGATCAGGCCGTCAAGGCGTATGAGGCGAAATATAGCGACTATCCGCCCGATGGGAGTAGCGAAGCTGTGATGATGCGGCACATGCGCAAGTTGTTTCCGCGAATGGGCGAACCTGACCTGAGCCTGATGCCCAAATTGGTCGACGATAGCACCACCAATACCCCCGGGAATTTTAGCCCAGTCGCGATGGACCGTGCGGAGGCATTGGTGTTTTTCTTGGGAGGGTTTAGCAAGAACATTCAGAACCCTCTTACGGGTCCAGGCGGTCCAATCGCGCTGATACCTGGGCGAACATCAGGATCGACGGATATCGGTGACTACCAATACAACGCTACGAGAGACAATGCGTTCTTCTCGTTCGATACCGAGCGGCTGACGATCAATCGAGCGTCCGATACATCACCGCTGCTCAGCAACGATGAAACACTGCTCAAAACCGTCGACAAACCCCACGGTGGCAACGACATATTACCAACCTATCGAGCAGTGGCAGGTGACGACGCGCCTATCGTCTACTTTGATTCGCGTACCTATGGTGTGGTGGGGACGGCGAACGGCGGAGGCAATCTTTACAACGGGTATTATGCGTCGTCGGTTGGCGGCGTGCGTCCGTATAAATCCGATCAAGCGATCAAGCCACCCTCAGGCTCGACCTACGGATCGGAAGCGGCCGCGTTTGATGCGGTTAACTTCCAGAATCCCAATGCGTTTCAACTGATCTCACCGGGAACGGATGTTTTCTTTGGAAAGTTGGTTTCGGTCGACAGTAGCAATCCTTGCATCAGCCCCACCGATACGTTTCAGTTTCCAGTGCATTTCACAAACGCGGGTGTCCCAGTCTGGCCAAACTCAGGTGCAACGTCAACTGCCGGTCTCGTCTTTATCGACCCTAACCCCAACCCCAACCCCAGAGTTGGCAACAAGGGATTCCAAGACAGTCAGTGGGGTGGCGGTGACAAGATCAATGGCAATCTCGATAACGTCACCAATTTCACCGAATCGTCGTTAGGCAATGGTCTTGAGTGATCCATCACACAACCGAGGCAACGTCATGAATCAACTCCATCAGTCATCGCTGGGTTCGATGTCATCTGGCAGCGAATGTCGCTCAGCTCTCCGAGCTGAAAGCGTACGTGAGGTGCCCTGTCGGCTATCAGCTCGAAAAGCTGAGCGGCACTGCGACCAAGCCACCTTAACAAACATTCGCGCAGGGTTCACCCTCGTCGAGATTCTCGTCGTGCTGGTCATCATCGGCCTGATGGGCGGGATGGTCTTGGCAGCCGTTCAAGGCGTGACGAATTCAGCCCGCGCTAGTCGCACTCGCACGATCATCGCCGCCTGTGATAGTGTCATCCAGGAGCAATACGAATCGTATAAATACCGGCCCCTGCCGGTGGAGATTCCCATCCAGGAATTGCCGGGTCCGGGTGGGGTCACGTTCGCAATGGAAGTGCTGGCGACCGAAGCGGCGCGAGTTCGTCTGATCATGACTCGCGATCTCCAGCGCATGGAGATGCCAGACAAGGCCCTGGACGTTATCGGTTTCCCTGTCCCGTCCACCCAGCCTTCACAAACGCTCTCAATACCTGTCACCGCGGCAGCGCAGTCACCGGTCACGATCAAGGCCGTGGCCAATCGGGTTGCCGCCAATGCCAATGGTCAGATTGTGCGGCAATACAACAATCGCGCTGAGCGAACGATCGTTTGGAACGGTTCGCGAAAAGTGAATTCCTACTTTGATCATTACCAGAGCACGGGAAAAACCTGGACGTACGAGCATCAAGATGCTGAGTGTTTGTACTTGATTATGGCAACCTCATTCTCCAATGGTTCCCCCGCGATCGATTCGATTCCCAGTTCGAACATTGGCGACGTCGACGGTGACGGCATGCGGGAAATTCTCGATGGCTGGGGAAGGCCGCTGGGTTTCATACGTTGGCCAGCAGGTTTGACGGATGGAGATCTCGTTAACCTCGATATCCCAGATGATTTCGACTTATTTCATGTTGATTTCGGTTTCATTGTTCCAGGAGTCGAAACACCGTGGTCGATGCGTCCATTGATTGTTTCGCGTGGCCCGGATGATGAATTTGGGATGACGTTAACCTCCGATTTGGTTGCGTACAACTTTCAAGCCTGGCCGTTGACCGAGATGGACACGCTCACGAAGACGAGGGCGGGTGACGAACAAGCTGGACGTACGAAGCCTTACCGATATCCAGACCCTTATCTCCGCCACGCTGCGATCGGCCCGCTTCCTGGTTTTATTTTCAACGCGGAAGAGGCGGCCGACAACATCACCAATTACGCATTGGCGGGGTCACAATGAGTTTCACTGGTTTCCGAACCGACATTCGTCCCTCGAGATCGCCGCTGCGCGGCTTCACGCTCGTGGAGATGCTCATCGTCCTCGTGATCTTCTTAATCTTGGTCGCGATCGCTTTACCGATCGTCAAGGGATTGATCAGTGATCAGAAGGCAACTCGCACGGCTCAAAACATCGAGGCGTTCATCAACGCTGCCCGCAGTCGTGCGGTTGCGGAAGGTCGTACGGTAGGCGTGCGTTTCGAACGATTAGCGTCGACGAACTACGCCCGTTCAACCTGTCTCCGATTGCGTCAACTCGTCGGTGTGCCACCCTACACGGGAGACGCTGCTGATGCGTACGCCACGCTATCGGGGAGTCCCGTTAGTACGGCCACCTTTGACACGGCCGACAACCCGCTGATTTACTTGAGCTCGCAGATATTGAATGACACTTCTGGTGCGGGCGGGGCGAATGATACGAAGGACGACCATCTCGCTCCCATCCAAGTGGGTGACTTGTTGGAGTTGCCTGGAGGACGGTCGGTTCCGATTGCGGGTGTTGGTCCGGTCGTGGGTGCGACGGTGCCGCTGACCTTTAGTCTGGCGGAAAGTTTTTCTGTGGTTGGTTCCACCGTCAATAAGTTTCCACTCAATGCGAGCTCCAGCGCACCCGGTGGAAATGTAAAGTTTCGCATCCACCGCAGTCCCATGTCGTCAACTAGTAATGTAATGTCGCTTCCACAGGGGATGGCGATTGATTTGAATTACTCTGGCGTAGGCATCACGGGTAGTGACTTTGCCCCGCCTACGAACGCGGCCGTTATTCCGCGAGCGGTTGACATTTTGTTTAACGCCAGCGGCGCGATTTCCCAAGTCATTTACAGCCCCACCAATCTACGTGAATACCCGACTGGATTGATTTACTTTTGCGTTGGTGAGATCGACGGGGTGGCATCACTGGAAGCACCATCGCCCGACAATCCATTTTCGCAAACCAAAGCACTGACGACCAACATCATGAACCCCGAGTCGCTATGGGTTGTGCTCAATCCCGCATCGGGGCGCGTTACCACCGTGCCGATGGGGACCGTGAGAACGATTCCCCCGGTTGGCACAACCGACCCCAGCAACGCCGCGTATCAGACAGCGGTGGAGGAAGCACGTTACTTTGCAACCTTCTCGGACACGGTGGCGGAATGATCATGAACATGCATTGGCATCGAGGGATGGAGCGGCCTGACCGCAATGTCGCTCAGCTCTCCGAGCTGATTGCGTTACCACGTTGCTTGACAGAGCGCAAAAAATCCTCGGGAAGGCAGTCGATCTGCCCCGAACTGATGACCGACGGCAAGCCTCACGTTCGCTGTCAGCTCGGAGAGCTGAGCGACAATACGATGAGACCCCAATCGAAAGAGAAAACAGTGGACACGAGAGCCATGCCTTCAAAAAGACGCCGTCCTGGACTTCAAGATGCTCGCCGAGCTCAGCCCCCGCGCACGGGCATTACCCTGATAGAAGTCACCTTCGCCATCGGCGTCATTCTTATCGGCATGGTCGGCCTGACTGCGATCCTGCCCCTGGCAGGCCACCGCGCTCAGGACGCACTGAATTTTGATACCGCTGCGGCCATGTCCGATGGGGTTATCAAGGAAGTTGCGTCGCGCAGATTGTTACAACAGCCAGTGCTGCCAAAGGATCAACCGATCGCCACATTGGACGGCAGCGTGATCCAGAATACCACCACAGGCGTGATCGTTCCATTTTGCTTTGACCCGATTTTTGCTGCGGGTCCGCTACTTGGAACGACACCCGCGAACTCGTATACACCAGATTACTTCCCCTATTACAAACTCGGACATAATCCACTTCTGGATCCATCGTTAACTCCACCTGGAACATCGGCCTTACCTAACCAGCCACGGATGAAACGAGTAGGGCTGAATTTCAGTGCGAGTGCGTATTATGGAAATATCTCAGGCAACAGTACAAAACAACGCAATTGGCAGCTCGAGGTTGCCCGGACCCTCGCGGAGAGCCCGAACGACCTTGATCTACTGCGTCCCAAAGATCGCAGTGTGCCAGGTGTTCTGACGGGCGTGACGGCTACTGGAACGACGTTTCCCTTTGGCAAAAGATTGCCGACAGGCACCTACAGTTGGATGATCACGGTCGATCCGGATGCCGAGTCGCGATATGGGTCGCTGTCCGTCGTGATTTACCAATCCCGCGAACGCATGCTTGATTTTCCACCAGTGAATTCTGGTACCCCACCCACCGAGCCTCACGATAATGCTGTGTCCGAGCGATTAACTCTCGTCACTGAGAGGTCGGGGTTCATGGGAGGAGCAGGGGGATCGGTAACGATAGTGTCGTCTAGCGCGACGCTGTCCGATCTGACGAGCAATGACTGGATCATGTTGTCGCGAAACATGGATCCAAGATACACGACTGGGCAGTACGACGTGCATGCCTGGTACCGTGTAGTGGGGACCGATGGCGATGCAACAATAATCACAAACCCTGTCGACACTCAATTCATTCGTCCTGCGCCTCAACCTCCGCTAACTATTCCAGTCGTCGCTTTATCAAATGGAAACACACTTTGGGCGCGAAGGGTTCTACTAGACGGCCCTGACTGGGATTTCACGTCAAATGCCGACCTTAAGCCGACGCCGAACCCCAACAATTGGTACACCTACGCGACGATCGTCAAAGATGTTGTCGCGGTGAACGAAAAGACAATTTCGCTCGCGGACTTTTAGCTCATCAATCCATCATGAACCCGCACAACAAAAACTCATTCAGTCTCCCCTCTCCCCGCAGCGGGGAGAGGGGAGACTGTATCAATCGCGATCTCCTCCCTTGTCTCGACTAGCTCTTCTCTTCACTTCTCCGTCTCAAAAGCAAATCCGATGAACCGCAAGCAACCACACGCTGGCATCATCTTATTAGTCGTGCTCAGTTCGCTGACCTTTTTCAGCGTGCTACTGGCCGCCTATTTGGTTTTCAGCAACCAATCCCGTTACGCTTCGTTCGCTATTTCGTCACGTAACATTCACCGCCACAACGTCAACGGCATCATTGATGATGCGCTGATGACATTCATTCGCGGGACGGACGTGAAAACCAATCCGTTTTACGGGGAGGATTTGCTGAGCGATTACTATGGTCGCAATGAAGGGTACGATCTGACCGTGGGAACAGTGAATGCCGCATCCTATGGCTTCATTCGCTTTAACGTCACGGGAACCGGATTGCCCACCACGCAGTTAGATGATCTTTTGGCGGGACGTGTGATCACATTCACTAATGGTGATTTGAACAATCGCTCCTTTCGTGTCCTGCGTTCCTTTGGCGCGTCTGCTCCGACACACGGATTGGTGATCGACACGGGCGACTTGCCAGTTCCCGTAGCGGGGAACACGCTAAGGATGAATGGTGTTCCTCGAAATTCACCGGGGCTTGGATTCGATTTAGCCACATCCAAGAGCGACGAAATGACTTCGACGCATGCGCCCGTCGGCGGAGATACCGCCTTCACTGGTTTCAACCTCCCGGTAGCGCTTCAGCCGAACCATGGTGTTGCGACTTTCGATAAATCGGCCTTGGCCAATGCAACGACGTTTCGGGACTTCGATGAGCCCTATGACGCCGCCGATTTTAATAACTGGTTCCTTTCGTATCGCCACAGCGATGGGACTGTCATTCCCTCATTTCACCGTCCCTCGGTGATCAATTACATCCTTAATGAAGTCGCGCCGTGGAATTCGCCGTCGACCCTACAGCAACGGCAATTGCTGGCAAGCCTATCACGAGCCACCTTTCGGCCATTGCCTATCAAGGCCACTAATTCTTCCGGCGGAAACATTTTATCGAGCGATGTTAATCCTCAGTTCACCGGTGGCAATTCGAATTTCGCCCTGCGACTTCCCATGCAGGTTGATACCGCGATGAAGCTCGATCAATTGGCGATGGTGTTAACGGGTACGGATGGAAGTTCCGGTAGTAATCCCGACGCATACGATGTCGACAACGATGCCGATGGTAACCGCGATAGCATTTGGGTTGATCTTGGGTTGCCACTCATCACGGCTCCTGATGGAAAACTGCTCCGCCCGTTAGTTGCGCCCATGATCGAGGATTTGAGCGGAAGGCTCAACGTCAACGCGCACCACAACGTGACGCTCACCGCCAATACGGCGGGCGTGGCTACGCAGAACGCCGAATGGGCTGGAACACGTAACATTTACGGAACCGCTGCAAACAATCGCGCAACCTATCGTGGATCGGGATTCGGTCCCGCGGAAATCGCGATCCCCATCCCGGCACTTGGCACGGTCATCGAGCGGCGATATCGGGACGCCCAGACCTTCAGCGCCTTCCCACGCTGGTCGCCGGGAGGGGCGGGAAACAATGATGATCCCAGCGACATCGTGCTTAACGGATCTCGTCCGCAACAACACTCCTTTAACGTTGGATATGGTTTTACAACCGATCCATTCGGTCGGGGCGGTATGGCGATCAACCGGGCTGGCGGTGTTCTCATTGCCGAAGCAGGAATAACTGTCCGCGACGATGACACGGGGACAGCGAATTTAAATGAACTTGTTGACGAGTCGATCAATGAGCCGTATGAGTTCGACCCGACGGGCCGCCTGTCCAAAGACGTTGCTTTGGATTTTGACGAATTGGAAGGCATCTTGCGCGCCTACTATTTTGATGGAGAGAACCTGTCGTCGACTTTGACGTCTCCGCTCTCGGGCCTCGGGAACTATGTATCTCTGGCGCGGCAACTGACCACTTCCAGCGTGTCCAATTCGAGTCCTCCGCCGTTCAAACTGACATCTGGGATGACGAATCCTGCTACCGTGTACGGGTCGTTAGCGAATTGGATGGTGAATACGAAGAACGTTCCCGTTGCTTCTATCAAGGCGTTGATTGCACCCGAGTTGCGGATGGGCAATCGCATCGACGTCAACCGTCCGTTCGGAAATGGAGTGGATAATTCGACTCCCGCTAATTACACGATTGATGAACCGAGCGAATCGGAATCTCTTGCGTTTGATGTCCCAGCGACTTCTCCGTCCAGTATTCCCAGCGGATATGATACTTCGATGGATGCAACGGCGCCGGATTACAATCTCGATGATCCTCTCACTGCATCGGCTCGTCAGCTGCTCGCTCGGCATCTTTATATATTGATGATGGCTTTGGCCGATGGAAAAGATTTCCCCACGGTCAGTACCACCATCGACGCGGCCGAGTATAAAGCACGACGGATGGCACAGTGGGCAGTGAACGTCGTTGACTATCGCGATCCCGATTCGATCATGACGCCCTTCCAGTACGATTCAACGCCGTTTGATGGGAGTGCATGGACGCCCAACCAAACAGTGTTTGGAGTGGAGCAACCTGAGTTAGTACTCTCGGAGACGTTGGCGTTCCATGACGTCCGAGTACGCGACACGGACAAGGACGACGGTACAGGGAAAAAGATCGGCGGACCGATGGACGACGTGGATACTGATCAAGTTCGGCTCCCGCAAGGGTCTCTGTTCGTCGAATTGATGTGCCCGCGTACGGCGCCGAACAGTCCAATACTTTCAACCAACGATCATCGGACGAAAGCGGCATATCCAGCGGAACTGTACGACCTGACAGGCGTCATGCCGCAACTGAATCTTTCGGCCACCAATCCGGCAGGCACGCCGGTTTGGAGACTGGCGATGAGTGAACCTCACTACGCCGCCTCCAAGACTGGCGATTATGACGCCTCGGGCAATCAGTCCAATGATCCTGTCCAGGTCCAGGCCGCCGCGTATGATGCGGTGAGTTTTCAACCCGCGAATCTTGATCCTTTGGCGACGGGCGGAGCCTCGCCCACGTTAATTTTGGAACGATTCTTTGTGTTCCAGTCGGCAGTGACAACCGCCAATATCATTAGCAATGGTTTGGTGCCTGCTGAAATGACAGCAACGAACACCTTCTTTGCGAATTCATCGGGCTTGCGTCTGTCGCCGGGGCAATTTGCGGTGATCGCGCCACGGACGATTACACACCTTGGCTCGCAAGGCGCCAGTCAGCCCGAGAAGCCAAGTGATCAAAGGTTTGTGCAGTCTGCTACCAATGCCATTATGCAGTTTGGGCTGGATACGGGTGCTGGCAGCAATCCCAAAATGCCGAACTTTAATAATAGCACCAGCTACAACACTGCATTGAACATTTTTGCACAGATCGACCGCCCACGTCCTCCTGCGGTTGCCACTGCATGGCCAGCAACTCGCTTCCAGGATGGGTTTGTAGGCCTGAATGTTTCCGAACCACTTCCCAACGGCGGAGATTACTATCGAGAACCGACAGCCGCAGATTACTTGAGTGCTAACCCTGGGGTCTATCCGATATCTGATGCCTATTTAGATCTTTCAGGTGGTGCCAAGACGGCGCTAGACAAACCTGCTGACTCGCAGATTGCGATACCTCGACTGCCGAAGGCTTTGAATGCAAAAGGGTCGGGCGATGAGATTGCCTTGGGCACGATCCCACGCTACTGCTCAGTGTTTCTACAGCGACTCGCCGATCCATTGTCTCCCTTCAACGCAACAACCAATCCTTACATTACCGTCGACTGGATGTCAGTTGACCTGAACGTGTTCAGCGGAGAGGAAGAAGCGTCCAATGTCGTCACTTCCGTAAACAATTATGCACGACGTAGTCGTCAGAAAAACGGCCAGATCGATCGAGATCGGGTGAACGCACTCTATTCCTACCAGACGAACGCCCCGAATGATCCTACCGATACCAATGATCCCAATGAGCCGATGGTTTCTGTCGACACAGCATCGCAGGCGTACTTTGCCTTTGCAGATGATGGCAATGGTAATCACAGCGTCCATCATTCACTCAGCTTTCTGAATACAGACGAGGTTGCCGTCAATCCAAACTTCCAGGGTTTCACCCACAGCATTGGAAGCGAGGGTGCGGCCGGTGTGACTGGATACGATCGGAACCTACCGCGTTTTCCCTATGCCAAACACACATGGCTGAATCGCCCGTTTGTGACTCCGTTCGAGTTAATGATGGTACCAACGAGTTCGCCAGGACGGCTGTTCCATGAGTTCTCGGTGTCGAAGGCGATGACGGTGACGAGTGCTGCGCCTCTGCCTGCGGCCGCAACCCCTCCCGCGGTCGTGACCATCACCAGTACAAATCATGGCTTGCAGACAGGTGATACCGTCATGATTGACGGCGTGCAGCGAACACCCTCGATCAACGGTATGTATAAAATCACATTGATCGATCAAAACCAGTTTTCACTCGATGGTGCGCCAGCGACCGTTCCGTCTCAGTACGTTGCAGGGTCGGGAACGGCGGTGAAGATCCCGAGTGTGTTCGCTGCTGCCGCTTCGTCAGCGGAGTTGGTCAATTTTTATTCTCCATTTTCACACTTACTTAATTTCACGCACACGCCTGTCAATGTTGCCGATGCGATTAATTTTTCTCGTTTGTTCGATTATGTGCAGACAAGGCCACCATTTCGTGGTGAAGTTGAATTGCTGGACAAAACTCGTTCGATCACCAATCCAGATGTCAAAGAATTGTTCACGCCACCCTTCAATTGCGTGATTGATAACCATCGCGTGGGGCAGATCAACCTCAACTCCATTGAGAACTTTGAAACTTGGAAGGGCCTGATGCTCGGTCACCTCAACGATCAAGAGGCGACTAGTGCGGCGGGGATCGTGAACCAAAATCAACTATCATTTAACGCCTTCCTCAACAGCCGTCGAGGCTATTCCCTCGACGAAACGACTACCAAGGTCTCGCCGTCTGCGAGCACGGTCAATTACGATGCGACCAAATTCGATTCAGCTTATCCCACTCAATTTGCGGGCGTATTCACTGAAAATTCGCTCTCAAGCGCCTTTCCGACTCTGCGCACACCCGCAGCTTCGGCGGTTCTTCAACGCCGCGCCGCCGAGGCAGGGTTGTTTCGCAGTCGCGGTATAGGCGATTTGAAATCGTATACCAGCGGGATGAGTGGCGATGCACCTCGTCAGTTCGTACGGGACCCCAGCGAATTCCCGGTGACGCCCCGCTGGACGCAGTGGCAGACCGCTTCCCCAATCAACGACAACTTCCATCGTGATCGAGCGAGAAATCCGGCGATGAAGTATCAAACTCTCATGCGGATGCCGAATTTAGTTTCCGACAACTCGCAGATATTCTTGATCCGCATGACCGTGGGTTTCTTCGAAGTCGACGCCAGTAATACTGCCAACTTGGGTGCGGAATACGGGGAGTCGACCGGACAGACCCAGCGGCATCGGGCGATGTTTATTATCGATCGCTCGATCCCGGTTGGATTCAAACCCGGACAAGATCTCAATGCTCGCGATACGGTTGTGTTCGAGAGGTACTACCCGTGAGAAATGATTCAATTCCGGTCTCCCCTCTCCCCGCTTCGGGGAGAGGGGCTGGGGGTGAGGGGCTATCGCTAGGATCTATCACCACCAGAAATTGCCGTACAGGCTTGTTCGCCCCCTCACCCCCGACCCCTCTCCCCCACGAAGCGCGGGGGAGAGGGGAGACTAATTGGATTTTTTATCCCAGACTCCCACCCTCCATCATGTCACACTCCTTCACCCACGCTCGTCGTGCCGCCCGTCTGCATTCACTCCGAGGTTTTACCCTTGTGGAGATGCTTATTGCGATGGCGATCACGCTGTTGATGATGGCGGCGGTGGCCCGCGCGTTTGCTTTCGTGGGCGAACGAGTGCGGGATAGCCGCGGCAATGTGTCCCTGTCGAGTGAACTGCGGGACGTCACGACTCGGCTTAATGATGAACTACGCCGTTGCACCGTGTCTCTCGATCCAGTGACGGGTGATGACCCCGAGCCCACCGGGTATTTTGAATATTATGAAGGGCCGATGACGGATGCGACCACGACGATTTTGGGACGTTATCCTACAATTGATGGCTCCACGGTGGCGCAAGACAGCCGGTTTGGTGACCTTGATGATTACCTCGCCTTCACCGCGATTGCACCTCCGGGGGCGTGGTTCGCAGGGCAGGTGCCTGCCTACGTCCTTGAACCGTCGCTCGATCCAACGACCGGTACGGCGGCTGAGAAGGCCGCCAAAAGCGCCCCCATCGTGATTCGATCGCGGTACGCAGAAATCGTTTATTTCGTGAACCCAGAGCGTGATTCCGCGGGTATCGTCGACGCGGACGGAGACTCGATCGCTGACCGTCTGATGCTCTACCGGCGTGTGTTGCTGATCCGGCCTGACTTGAACTTGGGTGGCGGAGGAACCGTCTCGCGTATACTCTCCGGTGCGAACCCGCTGACCGGGATGGCTGACGCTCATCAGCTCGTCGATCTTTCCATCCGTCGACAGCTCAATTCCGATGGAACGCCCAATTTGAGCGCTGGTGCGGGCGTGGTTGCCAATTCGCTTGCTGACTTGGCCCAGCCCCACAATCGCTTTGCACACGTACGGCTTAGGTGGAGCCAAATTGTTGGTGGGACTTCGGGACATTTCTCGATGCCGATTCTTGCCCTCGAGGATCTCGAACCAAACAGCTTGATTCGCCAGGGTGCTGCCAACAATCTCTGTCCTCCGCTCAGCGCGGCCGGCGGTGCACCCGCCGTCACAGCGCCCGTCGTGACGCCACGGTACTGGAGTGGGTATCTTCGTCGAGAGTTTGTCCTTTCGGGTGATCGTCGCGGTGAGGACGTCATTGCCAACAACTGCCGTGCTCTTGATTTGCAGATTTTCGATCCATCTGCGGCGTTCTATCTCTCGTCCAACAACTTAGTGGTCGGCCCCAGTGATGCTGGTTACCGAGAGGTCTTGTCGGGGCCAACGAGTGCCGCGGCGCCGACGGCGGTACCAGGCGGGGGATTCGTCGACTTAGCATATCCCGTGCTGGCCGGAGGCGCCACACGAGGTTGGGGTTCGTTGAAAATATCGAATTCATCCACCGCAGCACCCTTGCCTCTGACGCGAAATTTGGATCCTAATGGCAGCGATACCATGAACGTTCAGCGAATTCAGTCGCCGTTTTCGGGGTTGGAATTCGCAAGTGGCTCGACCATTTGGCCCGCCAACGCCTCCAACAAGATATATACGAACTCATTTTTGAAATCGGGCCGTTTAATCATCGACAACAATAATCAGATTCGATTGTTCCAGCCCACATTTGACACCTTCACCTCGGCTTATGAGCGGGATGGGTTTTACCAGGATCGCCGTTACGGGGGACTTTTCCGGGGAACCAAGTGGAACGCATATAGCGTCGGTGAGGCCAATCGCACCGACTTGGCTGCCGATGGAATTGACACTGATTTCACAAGCAGTGATTTCTCGCCTCCGTTTTCGCCCGCACCACCCCAGGTAGCGGGCACCGACGATCCGAGTGAGCGCGAGACGTCCGCGCCGTTTACCGAAGCGCCGCCAGCGATTCGGGTGACGGTGAGACTCGAAAACGTCGGTACACGGCAGCTCCGGCAGCTGTCGGTGGTTCATCGCGGGTCACTTTGAGGACACTTGGTTTGCTCATGCTGTGCCGCCTTGTTCCAAGTTCCGTAGGTATTTCTTAGGCGGCTTTGCCGCAACGTCGCTCAGCTCTCCGAGCTGACAGCGGACCTCACACACGAATGGCACGAAGCCAAGCCGTTTCTGATGTAGACCAACGGAGCTGGATGCGGGCAATGCACGGGAGAAACAGGTCAACTCACCCCCCAGTGAGTGCCGTCGGCTCACTCAGTCCATGACACTCCACCTCACGTGCGCTTTCAGCTCGGAGAGCTGAGCGACAGTCGATTCTTGTAGCCAAGCGACGCGATTGGCCCTACAATCAGGCAATACCAGCCCGCATGGCGTAGGAAACCTCAGTTCGACAAAGGATCTTTTACAAGATCCACTACGCTTAAAAATATGCGGCTGCCCACCTCACGCCCCGCCAAACCCATTGGTCCTGCCATGTCTCGATATCCACTTTCTCGGCGCACCATGCTGCGCGGTCTTGGAACCGCGATCGCACTGCCTTCCCTCAACGTCATGGCTGGCAAGGCTGCGACGTCATCCGAGCCTCCGACGCGGGTCGCATTCTTTTACGTGCCCAATGGCGTGCGGATGGATGATTGGCGACCCGCGAAGTCGGGAAAACTTTCAACTCTTCCCAAGATTCTCAAACCACTCGAAGGCGTCAAAGATCACGTTACCGTGATCAGCAATCTCGCCGCCGATCACTGCAACGGGAAGGGCGCGGCCCATGAGCCGGCGGGCGGTGGGTTCTTGGTCGGGAAAAAATGCAAGCACTCCGAAGCACCCGAGGTCGGAGGCATTTCGGTCGATCAATTAATCGCTCGCGAAGTCGGTGTACGTACCACGGTCGAATCTCTTGCTCTGGGCATCGATCCTTCGCACCGGGGCGATCATGGTTACAGCGGCACGTACCTGTCGCACATGTCATGGCGCAGCCGGACAACGCCGGCGCCGTTGGAGGTCAATCCACGACTCGTCTTCGATCGCTTGTTTGGCGGTGCGTCGCCGACGCGCAGGGCAACCGGCAATGCTTCTGAGACGCTGCGATTGCCCGCCGACAGTCTCCAACGCAGTGTGCTCGATCTCGTTCGAGAGGACACTCGTGATCTCCAGCGTCAACTTGGTTTCGACGACCGCCGAAAACTCGAGCAGTATCTCGAAGGACTCCGCGCCGTCGAACGACGCATTGCTTCGGCCAACGATTCGAACCGAACTCACCACTCGGAAGCCTTCGGTGACGAGTTAGACGATCACTGTCCCGACGGTTTCAGTAAACTGATCAAGGTCTCCGTACCGGATGGACGCGGGATCCCTGAGAGTTATCCCGATCATGTTGAATTGCTCACCGATCTGATGGTGCTCGCTTTCCAGACCGATGCGACGCGGGTGGCTTCATTCATGTTCTCGCAGGAAAAATCAGGGCGGCAATATCGCGAGATCGGTATCAAGGGTGCCCACCACTCGATATCGCATCACGAGAGTCGTCAAGAGAAGCTGGACCAGTTGACTCAGATCAATGCGCACCACATGCGCCTGTTTGCTCGCATGCTCGAAAAAATGGATGAGGTGAAGGAGGGTGAGCGAAGTCTGCTCGAAAATTCCATGATCCTTTATGGCAGTGGTATTAGTGATGGCAATCAACACAACCACGACGATTTGCCTGTGCTTGTTGCCGGTGGAGCGGGCGGCGTATTGTCGGGAAATCGCCACATGAAGCTGAAGGACAAGACTCCGATCTGCAATCTCTACGTTGACATGCTGCAGCGAGCCGGCGTGGATCGGGAAGAATTCGGTGATAGCACGGGCAGGCTCGATCTGTCGTGAGTTCACCGTTTCGCATTCGCCCCCTCTGTTTGCTGTGTCTGGTGGCCAGCATGTCGATGGCGCCGGTCGCTCACGCGCAGCCGGAAATTGACAAGACGAAACAGTCATTCGACCAGAGCATATTGGGGCTTTTTGGCAAGTACTGTTTCCGTTGCCATGGCAAGACAGACCCGTCGTCGGAGATCGATCTGCAATCGGACGAGAATCCGCGAATGATCGCAGACAACGCGCAGCTTTGGAATCGCGTACGCGAACAGATTGAATCGGAGTCGATGCCACCTGACGACGAGCGACAACCCAATGAAGAAGAACGCGGCCTCCTGCTAGAATTCCTGAATCGGACGCTGAGTCAAGACCGCTGCGGAGGTGATCTCGATCCGGGAGTCCCAAGCGTCCGGCGACTCAATCATTTCGAATACAACCGCTGCCTTTCGAACCTGCTGGGCATGCCGATTGAGATCGCCAAAGATTTTGCGCCCGACCCGAACAGTTTTGGTTTTCTCAACAACGCAGCCGCTCTGGAGATGGACCCGGTCTTGGTAACGCAATACTACGGAGCGGCCGAGCAAGCACTCGATCGGTTGATCGCAACCGGGGACAATGGCCACACGCAGTATGCGGTCATCTTTGGCCGCGAACAGAGGGACGCACGTCCTGAGCGTGTACGCACCCGTACTCGTTTGATCGAATTCGCGACGCGGGCCTTCCGTCGACCGCTCGCCGCGGATGATCCGATCATCGATCGCTGGATGGAAGTCTACGATGCAGCGTATGCACAGGAGAAATCGCACGTCCGGGCAATGAAGTATCCGCTGATTTCGATCCTAATCTCACCCAGATTTCTTGTTCGTGCCGAGGCGGACGAACCGGATGAGAGTGGTGTCTACCGGGTCGACGACTACGACCTCGCCAGTCGACTGAGTTTTTTTCTGTGGTCGGAATCTCCTGACGAAACGCTACTTGAACTCGCTCGCGATGGAAAGTTGTCGAGCGACGAGGGACTTCGTACGCAAGCTCGGCGAATGCTGCAAGATGACAAACGAGACGGACTGCTGACTGGATTTTTCGAGCAATGGCTATCCATTGTCGAGCTGGATTCACACCCTGTCGACTCGAGTACGTTCCCGGCGTTCAACGACGATTTGCGCGACTCGATGAAGGAAGAGGTCCGCCAGTTCATTGACGAAGTTGTACGCGAAAACCGATCGATCAACGAATTGATTGACGCTGACTACATTTACGTCGACGCGCGACTCGCCGAACTGTATGCATTTCCGGAGCCGGCGGAGAAAGGTTTCGCCAGGTTGTCGCTAGCTGCTGCGGATCGTGGTATTCGTGGCGGCGTGTTGACGTCGGCGGCGATCCTGACGTTGCTCTCCGATCCTGCACGAACCAACGTACCCAAGCGAGGCAAATTTGTTGCCTCGGTGCTGTTGGGGGCACCGCCACCACCACCGCCTCCCAACGTGCCTCCGCTGGAAGCCACCGAAGGCTCGGATGAGCCACTGACGACACGGGCTCGACTCGAACGTCACCGGAGCAGTCCGCAGTGTGCGGCGTGTCATGCGAAGATGGACCCACTTGGATTCGCACTAGAAAATTTCGACGCCATCGGACGCTGGCGTGAGCACGAAAACGGGATCGCGATCGACGCTTCGGGTACGCTCGTCAGTGGCGAGGCATTCGACGGGGTCACGGAACTCAAGCAAGTATTGAAAGAGCATGACCGTGAATTTGCCCAATCGCTGACCGAGTCGCTGATGATCTACGCACTTGGTCGCGGCTTAACGGCTGACGATCAATGTGCTGTGCAGGAGATCCTTCGAGCAACGCAGTCGGAAGGTTATCGCTTTGGTGACATTGTTGCAGGTGTGGCAACGAGCCTTCCGTTCACGCACCGTCGAAACGCGGATTTTTAGCGGATCGATTATCAATGTCGCCAGACGGCTCCGTTCATCTGAGCTGCCGGGTGTCGGACGCTATCGGCGGGGACGTCTCGTGCGAAGCGCACGTCGGGCGAAACCGACCGGCGGAGCGGTCGGACGACAATGGGCGAATCACCGGAAAATTCAGTCGGCGGGTTGCAAACTTTTCACTCGATGCTGATACGGGGAATGGCCACGAAGGCCGCTGTGGAATCACTTAGCGAAAAGTCATATCTCGGTCGGCTGTCGATGACTGCACCGTCGAGTTCGACTTCGAGTGCCCAGGTGGTGCAGCGGGCCACACCGTATTGCCATTTGGCCTCTCCCAATTTGGCCGAGTGAAGTTTGAGTAGCAGCAACGCCTCCGGATCATTGCCTTGTACGAAGGCAAAAATCGCGGCATCGATGATACCGGATTCAGCGTCCGCATAGCGATAGATTGGAGTCGGCAGCATTCTCGTTTTCTCCGAGTTGCCCTCGCGACCGATGATCGTAGCGCTAAAACGATTCGCGAACTGCTTGAACTGACGCAAGCGTCGGACGGGGGTTGATGCATAGGCACTGTCCGCGTTGGAAAAGGAGTGGAACGTGAAAGCGTCGGATCGGGGCGACCAAATCGGCTGCCCATTAAAACTGGCGACCAGGGGTTGCGATGTTAACGAATGAAATTCACGTCCCAGCTTTTGCGGCGATTGGTCCCTCCAAACAAACATCCCGCCGTACGCGAGCGGTCGCTGGCCATCGACCCACAAGAAAATTCCGCCGAACACGTCCCCTCGGGTCGGATTGGTCCACGCGAGGACCGGCGTGGCGCGAAGCTCCAATACGGTCGCAGGCTGGTCAACGGTCTCGATCTGGTGCCGCCGAGCGAATTCCAACAGTACCGCCTGATTTCGCAACTCGGAGGATTTCGGTGGCGAACTCTCAGGCTCGTCCGCCAAGAGGCTGGAAACCAGCATGTTGGGGAGCAACAGGCTGATAACCAATATTAGCAGCGGATAGCCGTTTGAGCGTCTCATGATTTGGATCCCAATTTTCGGTTGGTAAAGATCTGCCAACTCGACGAATGCAGTTGGAGCTCATCTTGAGCGTGAGCTATCCGATGGAACCGTCCTACTGTCGCCGACATATTCTTCTGCGGAGAGTTTTCCGTCTCCGTTTTTGTCGAACTTGGGAAACCGTTTTGCTGCTGCTTCTGGCTCGGGCTGACCGTTAATAAATTCTTCATGCGTGAGATACCCGTCTTGATCGACGTCTCGTTTTTTAAATGCTGCGCTGCGATCGAACGGTTTGCGATTGCTCGGGGACGCTTTATTTGAATTCGTTTGGGATGCCTTCGTCACCTTCTTTAATTGAGGTTTCGGCGCGGCTTGCTTCGCGAGTTTCGCTTGCATTGAAGCGAGAATCTGCGGCCGCGTGGCCGCCAAATTTTGCGTTTCCAGTGGATCGGCGACGTAGTCGTATAGTTCATAATCGACGTCCTCCTCCCCACTCGAAGTCGATTGCTGCCCGACGTCTTTCCACTGAACCATACGGTATCGTGGGTCGCGAATCGCTCGCCCCAGCTTCCCGCCCCGTGGATAGACGTGAGTCACATAGGGGCGTCCTGCGGCACTGGGATCATGAAGGCACTTTGAAAAGCTGGTGCCGTCACCCTCTTTGGGTGCTTCGATCCCGGCAAGCTCACAGAGGGTGGGGAAAATGTCGACGGTCTCAATCATCGCGTCTGTCGTTGCGGCTTCTGCTGCTCCTGGAGCGACAACAATCAGTGGGATACGAGCGGCTTGTTCATAGTTGGTGTGCTTACACCACATGCCGTGATCGCCCAGATGCCAGCCGTGATCGCCCCACAGAACAATGATGGTGTTTTTTGCGAGCCCCAAGTCGTCGACGGCATCGAGCACCTTACCGACCTGGGCGTCCGTGTAGCTCGTGGCGGCATAGTATCCATGGATCAGATGACGCGTTGTCGCTTCCTCATTGGCATCGCGCCCCGTCATGTCCGAGTAATTACGAAGCTCGCCATAGTTTGTTGGAGCGTAACTGGGCGCGTCTTGTGGTGGCTGCTGCACGGTCGGCATCGGGAGCGTTTGCGGGTCGTGCAGATCCCAGTATTTTTGAGGGGCCACGAAGGGCAGGTGTGGCTTTAAAAAACCCACTGCTAAAAAAAATGGCTCGTCCGGCGTGTCGCTGGCAGCTTCCAATCGACTGACCGCTTCGCGAGCAATTTGTCCATCGCTGTATGTCTCGTCAGGAACGTCGGCCGCCTCCGTAGCTGGACCACGGACCTTGCCCGATTTGTCTTTTTTGAGTGCAGCGCGGCTTTCGGCCAGTACATAAGTCGGAGCCTTGGGTCTCCATGAAGGAACGCTCCAGGAGCTTGCGTCATCCGTGTTGCCGTGACCGGTGTGCAAAATCTTGCCGAGCCCCTGCGATTCGTAGCCATGATTCTTGAAGTGCTGAGGCAGCGTTGTGACGTTCGGCGCCGCGAGCCGAAAGTGCGTTCCCAAATCGTAAATCCCCAGCGTCTGCGGACGCAGACCCGTGATCAGCGAATTGCGACTCGGCGAACAGACCGCTTGGTTACAGTAGGCAGAATTAAACAGTACCCCGCGGCGGGCCAGACGATCGATATTGGGAGTGATCGCTTGAGCGTCGCCATAACAGCCGAGCGTCGGCTTCAAGTCGTCTACGCAGATCAACAAAACGTTGGGACGATCATCGGCCACAGCGACGCACGATAAGGAAATACATCCAATCAACAGCAACAATCGACGCATGATGCACTCACGGGCGAGCGGAGAGAACGCCGCGCCAGTAAATTCCCACGCGGCAAGGATTGACAGCATAATCGAAGACGCTGTCCCTCGGGTCGTCCCAGCTCTGGAAAACGAAACGCCGCGAGCTGGCGATTGTTGCCAACGCTCGGCTTATCTGGTTTTAGTGATACTGGATGCGACCTCTGTCGCCTCCTGCGTGGTTTTCGATTCCATGGATAGCTGACCTGCAGCGAGCTCTGCCCGTCTGAGATGATATACTCTGGCGGGGCTCACAACGAACGGAGCCATCGGTGGACTATTGTTTTGTTCGAAGCACAGAGAGGCAAAGATGGAATATCAAGCGTGGGTTGCTGACGAGGCGGGCGGTGCTTTTTCCAAACGGTCACTTGAGCGCGGGCCGCTCGGGGCAGAAGAGGTGGAGATTGCGGTGGAGCATTGTGGTATTTGCCATTCAGATCTCTCGATGTGGCACAATGATTGGGGCATGTCCGCTTTTCCGACGGTACTGGGGCATGAGGCGGTGGGCCGAGTAACCGCGGTAGGAGAACGAGCCAAGGCAGTTAAGGTAGGTCAGCGTGTCGGTGTCGGGTGGAACTGTAGTAGCTGCATGCACTGTCGGCCGTGCCTGTCTGGTGAGCAACACTTGTGCAACGACGTTCAACCAACGATCGCTGGGCATTTTGGTGGCTTTGCCAATTCCATGCGGGCGCACTGGGCCTGGACGATTCCTCTGCCGGATGCCTTGAACGTAGCCGACGCGGGGCCATTGTTGTGCGGCGGAATTACCGTTTTCAATCCGCTGAGCATGTTCGCGACTCCTCTTAATCGCGTGGGCGTGGTTGGGATCGGCGGACTGGGCCACATGGCGGTGAAGTTCGCGGCGGCATATGGCTGCGATGTGACTGCGTTCACGTCCAAGCAGAGCAAATTTGATGAGGCACGAGGTTTCGGTGCCCAGCACGTCGTCGCGACGGGTGATCAGGAAGCGATCGCGAAACTGGAAAAAACGTTGGATCTATTGATTGTCACCGTGAATGTGCAGTTGGATTGGGATGGATTGATCGCATCGCTTGCGCCTAACGGACGAATGCATATTGTTGGCGCAGTGCTCGAGCCCATTCCGGTGTCCATCTTTCCGCTGCTGATGCGGCAAGCCAGCCTCAGCGCATCGCCAACGGGATCGCCGGTCGACATGGCCGACATGCTCGGCTTTGCAGCCCGGCATGACATTTCACCGCAGACCGAGCATTTTCCGATGAGCAAAATCAACGAAGCCTTTGGGCATGTTGAGGATGGCAAAGCACGATACCGCATCGTGCTGGACGCTGATTTTTAAAAGTCCCTTATCGTCAACGCCTGCAATTGGCTGTGCTATTTTGTTAGTTGTAAGGATCGAGCGGTTTTTTAGTGTCGTCTTTCGCTCTGCGAAAGATACGCTCCACCCAACTTTCGCGGAGCGAAAGGCGACTATTGTTTTCCGCTCGACCCTAAGCCCATAAAGTTGCTCAATAATGAACACGATTCGCCAGACGTTGAAAGCGAGACTTCCCTTTGTCATCGCCACTGCGGGTGAGTTTGTTGCCCTTTACTTTTGGCTTCAGCTCTTCGAGCAGTCCGCCTACGTGTCAGCGACACTCGTCTTATGGGCAGGTTTCTTAGTCGAGCGAATCGCGGTTCTTTATTGGGTCAAGGTGAACTTTGGCGGCGATATCGGCATCGCGGCGGATGCGAAACCTTGGTGGCAAAAATTAATCGGATTGTTGCTGATTTGCTTGGGCGAAATCACAATTTGGGTCGGTTTCGTGTTTGCCGAACGCTACTTCGGTTGGCCAGCAGCATTCGCAGTACTATTTGTTGGGGAACAAATCGAACACAGTGTGGAGTTAGGGCTACTATCACGAACCAGTTGGTTGGAATTCGTGGTCTCACGCCAGGCGACGGCGATCACGGTACTGGAAACACTCGGTGGCGTCGCCTGGTTGTATTTCGTGCGTCAAGGCCAGCCACAATTGGGTGGCTTGATGCTCCTGATCGGGCTGACAATCGAACACGTGATTCAGGGCGACGCGATTAAGCGCCGAATGCAGGAGCCCAAGCATGGACAAACGGGCGCCGACCAATGATTGGGCCGCCGCTTCTCGGTCGGACCGTCGCCGAGCCAATCGAAAACGATAGCAAACCTTTAACAGACGATATCGGCCAGTCTTTGTCATAGCCAAACGTACGAGCAATCAATGGATCCTACGGAGAATGACGCGACGCAGCATGCCGGGATCACCTTTGGTCAACGGTATCGGGCGATTCGTGTGATTGGCGAAGGTGCTTTTGGCTGCGTGTACGAAGGCTACGATCAGAATTTGCAACGCAAAGTCGCGATCAAATTTGCAAAGCCTCATACGCGGAAGGCTACTCAGGACAGGATCCAGGCAAACCTTGACGAAGCGCATCATCTAGCGAAGCTACAGCACCCGGGGATCGTTTCCGTGTTCGATGTCGGCGTGCATGACGATCATGTCTACATCGTAACGGAGTTGCTGCACGGGCCGACGCTCCACGACTATATTCGCGTGCATCTGATCGACCCCATCGAGGCGGCGACGTTGATTGCGAATCTGGCGACGGCGCTCGCTCATGCGCATTCCCAGCTCGTCATTCACCGGGACGTCAAACCTGGGAACGTGATCATGACGAAAGAACGCGGCCCGGTACTGGTGGATTTTGGCTTGGCAATCGCCGACGACAATGATGGCAGCCAAATCGGCACCGCCATGGGAACCGTGCAGTACATGGCCCCCGAACAGGTCAATGGTCAGGCTCATCGAATTGATGGGCGCACGGATATCTATGCACTCGGTGTTTTGATGTATCAGCTGTTGACCAAGCGTGTTCCGTTTCGAAGTTCTGACAAACGCGAAATCAGACGCCAGATCCTCGAAGACGATCCACAACCGCTGCGGCAGTTGGCGCCCGACGTACCCGATGCGCTGCAACAAATATGTCAGCGTGCAATGTCGCGTCACATTTCTAAACGCTATGCAACCGCGCAAGATCTAGCGGATCGTCTGAAGCAATTCGTCGATTCTGGGGAATCCTCCGGCATTTCACGCGATTTTCGCTCGGAGGGTGATAGCGATGACAGTGGGTCGACACTCGCCCACCCTTCAATCGTTCTGTCTCAAGACGAGGCGGAGCGACGGGACGAAGAGCGGGATTCCAACACCGTGATTAGTCGCCAGGGCGATCATGCAGAGCACGGGCAGGCGGGTTCCGGATCGCAAGGGTCAGTCTCATCGGCGTCGGGACGGCGGCACGTCACGGTGCTGCGAATCAACGCAGTCCCTCAGCGGCGCGAGTCCGCCCGGATCGATCCGGAGGATCAGCTCGAAGTCCTCGATAGGCTGCAGCGGGCTGTCATGGAATCCACTGAGTCCTACGGGGGGAGCGTGCTGTATCGGGGCGGCCAAGAGTTTACGGTTTGCTTCGGCTACCCATTGAGTTACGAAGACGCACCGCGCCGAGCGACCGACATGGCGATGGACATCAGGGACCAATTTCGCACGCCACAGGAACTCGTTCGTGCTGGTCGCGACATTCATTTAGATCTGTGGCTATCAGTTCACAGTGGGATGATCGTCGTGATGGGAAATGGTGAGAAAACATTGGTCGGCGACGTGCTGACATTGGTTGCGAAACTCGATCGCTACACCCAGCCCAATGAGGTCATCGTCAGTGATGACACACTGCGGTTGATCGGACATCACTTCGTTTCCGAACAGCTGCCCGTTACCTGCGCACTGCGTGAGGATGAACCGCAGAAACTGTATCGGATCTGCAGACGGCGTCCGGTGTCGGCTATGGATGCCAGTAGCGATTTCGTTCAAAAAACGCCACTCGTTGGTCGCGATCAAGAAGTCAGCATGCTAATTGATCGATGGGAACGCACTTCCGAAGGTATCGGGCAGTCGGTGGCTCTCATTGGTGAAGCGGGCTTGGGAAAATCACGCCTGATCCAGATCATCAAGCAATATGTGACTCAACAAGTCCATGCGAAGCAAGTCTCGTCAAGGCTCCCGACACCAATCTTAGAGTGGCAGTGTTCGCCCTATCATTCGTCCAGTGCGTTCCAGCCCGTGAAGGAATCGATCGTCCGCTGGCTGAATCTTGATCCTGACTCGAAAGCAGAGGATAGACGACGTCATGTCGCGCAACATCTGCAGTCGATCGGCATGTCGCCCCGGGAGACGCTACCGATCTTTTTAGAATTATTATCACTTCCCGCCGACCCAGAATGGGGGTCACCCAAGATACCGTCTTCGAAAATGAAGGAGTTGACGATTGAGGCAGTGCTGAGTTGGATCATGCGATTGGCGAGGCAGCAACCCCTGCTGTTCATCATCGAAGACTTGCACTGGATCGATCCGTCCACTTTGGAAATTCTGTCACATCTGGCGGACCGGCCTCTCGATTCGCCTTGTTTGTGCTTGCAGACATTTCGGCCCGAGTTTACCACGCCGTGGACCAGCCGAGCACATCAAAGTCAAATAGCGTTGAATCGACTGACTCGTTCGCAAGCAACTCAGATCATTCGATCACGGATGGGCGATCAAACTATTTCGAAAGGCACCTTGGCTCGGATTATCGAGCGAACCGACGGCATTCCGCTGTTTGTCGAAGAGTATGCAAAAATGCTTTCCGAAATGGGCATCGCTTCTGATTGTTCGACGGAGGATTCGCATGGTTCGTCGCTTCTGACGGTGCGCAGCAGCGAAGAGATCCCAGCATCACTTCAGGATCTGCTGACGGCGCGACTGGATCGAGCGGGCGGGGATCATGCGTTCGTTCGCTTGGCGGCCACAATTGGGCGAGAATTCAGCTACGAAATGATTCGTGCGGTGTCCAGATTCGATGAAGCGGTGCTCACACGTGAGTTGGATATCCTCGTCGATGCGGAGATTCTCTACCGACGTGGATCGGTCCCGGATTGTATCTTTCAGTTCAAGCATGCGTTGATTCAAGACGCTGCTTATGAAGCGATGTTACGGCGGCAGCGACAGGAGTTCCATCAACGGATTGCTGACGTCATGGTCCGTCAGTTCCCCGATATGGCTCATCAGCGTCCAGAAGTCTTGGCGTTGCACTTCACACACGCTGGTTTGGATCAGGAAGCTGTTATCTGGTGGGAGGTAGCGGGTTCAACCGCCGTCGCCAGTGGCGCTTTCTCGGAGGCTATCGAGCAATTGCAAGCGGGGCTGGAGTTGTTGGAGCGATTGCCAGAGTCGATTTCGCGAGATCAGCTCGAACTGAAAATGAATATTTCGCTGGGCATCGCAATCCTTTCGACTCGTGGATATGCATCGCTGGATTTGGAACCGCTGTACGATCGACGTTCCGAGCTATGCAAACATCTCGACGATCCCATGGCTCGGCTGCATGCCTTGTGGGCGAAGGGGTCATGGCGAATCGTGCGAGATGATGTCATCCCCTGCATTGCTATCGGCCAGGAAATGAAGCGATTATCGGATCAGATGAGTGATGACGGCGCTTGCGCCGAAGCGTTGTTCATGGATGCCATCGGTCGATTTTATCACGCCGAATTTGCTACATCGCTGCAGTTAACTCAAGCGGGGATGGAGTTCTACGACGCCGAACAGGCAATGTTCCATCTCCGCCAGACTGGCCAGCACGCTGGCGTCGCGCACCTGTGTTACATGGCGCTCAATCAATGGTACCGTGGACAACCGAAATCTGCAGTGGAATCGATGCGACGGGGATTGCAGTTGGCGGAGAGTCTCGATCATCCCTTTAGCGTCGCATTTGCACTGCACCATCATGCTTGGTTGTCCGTTTTGATGGGACGCGGCGACGAAGCTGTGCGGATGGCGGATCGACAGATCGAAGTTTCCCAGCAACAGGCTTTCTTTTTCTGGGAGACCACCGGGATGCTCTTTCGCGCCGGTGGAATGCTATGCGTCGGCCATACCGAGGTCGCCAATAACATTTTGACCGAAGCGATCGACCGTTATCAACAGACCGGCGCTCGCTTGGCGCTGCCCTTGTACATGAGCTTTGTGGCTCGCGGAAAACGTCAAATGGGTGATTTTGCTGCGGCAGATGAAGCCGTCTGTCGCGGGCTGGAGGCGGCCGAATGTTTCGAAGATATTTTTGCGGCGTCGGAGCTGTGGCGTCAGAAAGCACTCTTGGCCGGGTCTCAAGGGGAAATGCGGCAAGCCGCCGAGTACTTGCTTGAATCGGTGGCCGTTGCACGCCGCTATCAAGCGGTTAGCGACGAACTCATTAGCTGGCTGACCATGCAAAGTTGGATGCAAAAACCTGAAGTGAAATCGACCTTCGAGTCCGCAGCAATATCGTGTTCGATCGAATCGGTACGACGAGCAATTGCAACCTTGTGGGAACAGATGGAAATCGTGGATTTTTCCATTCCCACCTTGTCGAACAGTCTGGGGCGACGTTCTGACGCCACATCGAACGTGCCCCACGCTTCAGAACCTACCTGATCCGGGTTGCTGACAAGTAGTGGACATCCACTTCAATGTGATTGCGCACCTGTTGAACGCCCGGCACGTGGCGGACAATTTCTTGAGCGAGCTGGGTCAGGTAGAATGAGGGCAAGTGCCCGCTGAGAAAGACGGTCATTTGGCCGTGGGTCGACACGAAACAATCAGTCTGAAGGTCGGCGATCAAAGCCCGCCCAGACTCGCGCAGCGCAGCCTGCACGGCTATTTCGATGGCCGCGACCTGGCGGGTTGCCGCGTCTGTGTCCGTTCCGCTCGGCGCGAAGAGACCCAGTGAGATGCGAACTGCTTGGCTCATGGATTCTCGACTCCTTGGCACGGGAACCAACTATTTATCAACTTCGAGCTCATCGTCAGCCTGGGCCGGATCTGCTGCGACGGGAGTTCCGTCATCGACCATATCGGCTGTGAATTCGGTGGCCACTTGACCGTCTTCGGTTCCGATTGCTTCGCTGCGGGGAGGGCTGCAACCGGTGCTGATGGCAACAAAGCAGCTAAGAACCAATGGTAAAACGACAAATGGAAGTTGAAAACGAAACGGGACCATCAGTTGGCTCAAGATAGGTGTGTAGGGAGAGGGTAATTTGTCAATCGACGCGGCCACAGTATAGCAGTCTCCGCCACAAATATTACCAAGATCGCGACAACACCGGGACGGAAAAGATGCAATATTCGTACCGAAGATTCTCGCTCAGGTGTTCAATCGGCCCGCAAGCGTTCACGCCCCGAAAGAATTGCTATCTACCATCGCATTTACGCTCCCGGACGTGTACCCTAGTTCGCTCAAATTTCCGCGCGCCGCCGAACCTTCGTTTTCACGTCGAAAATTGCGGTCGGGCAGGAGATGCTTGTTTTTTCACCAGATTGGGATTGATGACGGCATGGATTGGATCGCCGAAGACCAAATCGGATCGCTTGGGTTGCTGCTTGGGGAGGCAATTGAGCGGTTAGTCGATTCCCATGATCAAGAATTCGACAAACATGCAGCCATGATGAGCGTGAAGACGCCCACGCTCACGCAAGGCGATGACGGCGTGCGATTTGATTTTCAGGTCAAGGGGAATCGGCAGCGGATGCAAAGCGTCGCCATCACCGTCCAACCGCTGCCAGACCCGGATGACCCCGGGGCCGGTGCGATGCAGTTGCGAGGGGAGTGCGAATGCGGTTGCGCGGCCTTCGAGCAGAACCTCCGCTGCCCCCACACGCTCGCCTGCGCGTGGTGGATGCAGGAGCAAATCACCCGCCGGCGGGGAAACGGCCAACTGATCGAGTTTCTCGCGGGACTGAAGGCCGACGCGGTCGCAGCAGGCAAGCAGTTTGTCGACGAACTGCTACGCCGTGCCGCCAGCGCTCGTCCCGAGCAAGCTAATGACGAGCCGACGCAGCTTCAGTGGCGTCTGCGTGTGAACGTCGCCTCTCAGGCCACCCCGCTGACGATCACACCATTTGAACAGCGTGGTCGCAAAGGTGGAAAAGGATGGACCAAGGGCCGTGAAGTTCGCAGCTTCGATCTGCTTGAGCAAAATCTGCTCACCGAGCCGCTCGACAGCCAGATCGCTTCGTTGACTTCAATCCCCACCCATGGGTTTCGCGAAGATCAATACGGCATGTTCCAAGCCTTGCGTTTGCTCGCCGGCCATGAGAACGTTGCCTGGGACGATTCAGAGGCGCCCCCGGTTGATGTCTTTAGCAGTCAACTGAGTTTGACCTTGCAACCCGTCGAAGTCGATCGGCCGACCAAGTCAAAAAAGAAGAGCTCAGGAAAGGCAAAGTCCAACGGCCCCCAAACTCGGGAGAAAAAACAGTCCGCACGGTCAGCCCGATCCAAGTCACTTGCGGAACTGACCGAGTATTCGGAATTCGCAGAGTCCACTGAATCTGGCGAAACCGCCACCATGACAGTGGAGCGCGACGACAATCACGTCGCTGACGTGCTGGCGGCGCCGCCGGGTGAAACAACGGCGGTCCAGTTTCGACCTCGACTCACCGTCGAAGGCATCGATATTGACGTGCATAAGTGCGAAGTTCTGTTTGGCCACACGAGCCCCGTTGAACCGGTCGTCGTGTTGGCGGATCGGGAGAATAATCGCATTGTCGTCTGCACGATGATCGACTCGGCGGCGAGCGGACTGGTTCAGTTTTTGCTCCGGGAGGATTACCGTGACACGATGCTCGACGAGCAGTCGGCTGCCAAGTTGGCGTTGTCGGCGGGCACGATTGATTCGCTGATCCATGTGTCGCTGCCGCCGCAATTGGCGGGACCCATCCAGCCGATTTTGAGCGAGCTGATTTTGCAGATGCGGCCTCGACCCGGTGCGGGTTTGAAGGTGGCCTTGCGCCTCATGACGCTCGCTTCCGCAGTGCACTCGTGCCCGGACAGCAACCTGATATCGTGCCCTGCCTCAGCGAGACCGGGCCGGTGCGTCTGCAACGCAACCTGGCGGGAGAACTGGTTTCGGCGCAGCACGTGATCGAACGCTTCGCCTTGAATAAACTATCCAGCGATGGAGATCACGAATGGGTCGCCCTGAGCGATCATGCGGCTCTCGACCTGCTCGGTCGTCTGCATGATGCGGGCGAGGAAGCGCCTCGAATCGTGTGGCCCGAGGGCGAGACGTTCCGCGTTCGCGGCGAGATCACGCCGAAGTCACTACGCGTGCAGATCGACGATTCGCCGGATTGGTTCGGTGTCACTGGATCGGTCACGATCGACGGGGTGGAGGTGCCGTTGAGCGATCTTCTGCTCGCCGTTCGCGAGGACCGCCAGCTCGTCCGGGTCGGGGATCGAAAGTTTGCCAAAATCAGCGAGGCCTTTCGTCGCCGACTGACTCAGTTGGCAGATACCCTCGTCGCTGAAAAAGGGCATTTGAAATTGCCCGCTGCCGCCGTGCCGCTCGCTCAGGAGGTTCTCGGAGATGACGTATCGCTCGAAGCCACCGCAGCGTGGCACCAGGCAATCGAGCGGCTGGAGTCGCTCGGCAGTTGGAATCCTGAACGTCCCACCGGGCTCGACGCGACGTTGCGAGATTACCAGCTCGACGGGTATCGCTGGCTCGCTCGTCTGAGTCGTTGGGGTGTGGGTGGTGTGTTGGCCGATGACATGGGACTCGGCAAGACTGTGCAAACCCTCGGCATTCTGATTGATCGATCCGCGGATGGACCGGCGCTCGTGATCGCGCCGACGAGCGTGGGTGAGAATTGGGTGCGCGAGGCCGCCCGGTTCGCACCGTCGCTCAATGCGGTCCTTTATCGTGATTGCGATCGCGATGAGATCATCAAGTCGGCTGGGCCCGGACATGTAATCATCGTCAGCTACCAGTTGATGCAGCGGGATGCCAAACGCTTTGCCACCCGGCCCTGGACGACGCTGGTGCTCGACGAGGCGCAGTTTATAAAAAATTCACAGACGAAGACTTCGCAAGCGATTCGCACCCTGCAGGCCGATTGGCGTTTGGGATTATCGGGAACGCCGCTGGAGAACCATCTCGGTGAACTGTGGAGTTTGTTCCGCACACTCAGCCCCGGGCTGCTCGGGTCGTGGCAGCGATTTCGCAGCCGGTTTGCCGAACCAATCGAACGGCACAACGACGCCGAACGTCGTGAGGCGCTGGCGAGGCTGGTTCGCCCATTCATCTTGCGACGAACCAAAGACAAGGTACTCACCGAGTTACCGCCCCGGACCGAGATCACGCTGCGTGCCGAACTCAGCGGTGCCGAACGGAAACTATACGAAGACGCTCGATTGGCGGCGCTCGCCGAACTCAGCCCTGGCGCAGGCGAGAGCGAGAAGGCGCATGAAGGCCGTCGCCGAATCCAAACGCTGGCGTGGCTTACCCGACTCCGCCAACTCGCCTGTCACCCCGCGCTCGTTGAACCGAGCTGGAAGGGCACGTCAGCGAAACTCGATCTGCTGATGTCGCTTGTTGACGAACTGCGTGATGGCGATCACCGCGCACTCGTCTTCAGCCAGTTTGTTAAGCATCTCGGCGTCGTGCGGGAATCGCTCGATCGACGTGGCATCACCTATCAATATCTCGATGGAGCGACTCCGTCACACGAGCGACAACGCCGCGTCGACGCGTTCCAAGCGGGCGAGGGCGATCTGTTCCTAATCTCACTCAAGGCAGGCGGCACAGGGCTCAATCTCACGGCAGCTGACTACGTTTTGCACCTTGATCCATGGTGGAATCCAGCGGTGGAAGATCAAGCCACTGACCGTGCTCACCGGATCGGACAGGAACGACCCGTGACGGTGTATCGTTTGGTGGCCGAGCGCACCATCGAAGAGCAAATCTTGCAGCTTCACGCCGATAAACGAGAACTTGTTGCTGGAGTCCTCGATGGCACCGATGCAGCGGCGCGACTACAAACACAAGACTTGATTGAGTTGATCAAGAGCGAGATGGGATAGTAGCCTTGTCTGTCGGTGACCCGTGCCACTGATATCACTTCTAGCCGCGGGTTCAGACTCCTTTCCGGAGAGGCCTAGCGAAACGATTCCGAGTCTCGGAGCGAATCGGCTACTCAGCGGACCCGGATCACGCGGGTTCCCGAGAGGGTGTCGTGCCATCCGGTTGCCGTACTGTTAAAGAATGACAAAGGTTCAAATGGGATGAACCGGGCAAAGGTGCGCCCGATGATGGCGCCGAAACCAGCGCGCCCTCCCTTGACGCTCACGACCCTCGTGCCGGTACAGAGTTTCCCGATCGTGGCACCGAACACGGCTTCCATGACAATGTAATACAGGAACGTCGCGGCGAGCCCGACAAGCTGGGCGATGAGTCCGAGTTGTGCGCTTTCCTGGGGCGTGAGTTCGCCTCCGCCTCGCGAAATGACGCTCGCAACGCCAATGACAAGGCCGATCGCGAACGACACAACGAACATCAGGACTTGGTCGATGAGCAAATTCGCGAAACGTTGCCCCTTCGAAGCCAGCACGCCACTCTCTGTCTGCGACGTGCTCATCGCTGAGCCCGATGCCGCGTAGGGATTGGCTGATGTGGCATAAGGATTCGGCGCAGGTTTGCGGGCCTTGGGACTTGGCCCATGGAATGGGGCAGGTGCCCAATCAGAATCAGCCAGGCCTTCAAAATCTCCTTCGTCGAACTGCATCGGTGGGGCCGCTGCGGGACGCGGGTTTGCTTGCGCAGGTGGCCGGGCGGACTGCGCCGAAGAGACGCTTGGTCGCGCTGCTGCGGCACTGCCGCTCGCGGAGGCAGAGGCCACCGCGTTCGCCGACGAGGGGACTCGCAGCTGTTTGCCGCAGGGGCATTTCACGACTTTGCCCGCTGCCGTATCGGGGACCTTGAGTGTGCGAGCGCAGCCGGGACATTTTAATTGCATCTGTTATTCATCCGCATCAGTGAAAGAAGTCTCGAATACGGAATCAGTATATCAGGTCAGGATGCATGACACTCCTCGCGTCAGATCGGGGCTGGGACAGTGCATCGGCTAGAAAACCCGATCCACTCTCCCCGTCCTGCTACACTTTCAATCCATCTAGCAAGCCGGTGCTGTCGCCCATCGCCTCGGCTGGAGTGCCGAGGCAATCGAGCATGGAGAGGAACAGGTTCGCCATCGGTTGTTCGTGCTCGTACCGCATCACGCGACCGGTTTCAATTTGACCGCCCGCTCCTCCTGCGAACACGAGGGGCAAGTCGTGGTGGGTGTGGCGGTTGCCATCGCCCAGCCCACTGCCGTAGAGCACCATCGACTGATCCAACAACGTGCCATGTCCGTCAGCGGTGGCGTCGAGTTTCTCCAGGAAGTAGCCGAGCTGCTCGATCAGATAGTGGTCGATCTTCTGCAGCTTCGTGACGTTTTCCTGGTTGTTACGGTGATGGCTAAGTCCATGGTGCGCATCGTTGACACCCACCTCACCATAGGTTCGGTTTCCGCCCGCGGTATCGAGCATCAACGTCGCGACACGGGTGGTATCCGTTTGGAAGCCCACGACCATGAGATCAAACATCAATCGCGCGTGTTCACGGAACACCGACACGCGGCCATAAGGAACTTTCAAATCGGGTAAAGAAGCGCGGTCTTCTTCCTCAGTGCGTTCGATCCGCTGCTCGATTTCGCGAATGCTCGTGAAATACTCGTCAAGTTTTCGCTTGTCTGTTTCACCCACCTGTCGCAAAAGTTTGTCGGCATCGCCCCGGACGATGTCGAGAATGCTGCGCCGCATCTCTCGTCGCTCTCGTTGAGCTGCTGCGTCGCCCGTGCCGAACATGCGTTCGAACGCCAATCTCGGAATCGTTTCCTTTGGCATCGGTTGGGTTTCGTTCTTCCACGAAATGTTCGAGGAATATGCACAGCTGTAGCCTGAATCGCAGCTACCGGCGTTCCGACTGCCTTCGAGTCCCAGCTCCAGTGACGGCAGTGTGGTTTTTCCTGCCAGCGCAGTGGCCGCAATTTGATCGACTGAGATTCCTAAACGGATCGCACTGCTGGTCTTCACAGGACGGGCTGCGGTTAAGAACGTCGATCCGCCGCGGGCGTGATCCCCGGCCCCGTCCTTGCCTGCCCGACCGTTGTCGAGTGCTAAGTTTTCGATCAAGTTGAGCTTTGATTTCACCGCAGCGAGTGGTTGGAGCGTTTCACCCAGTTCCCAATGACGGGAGACCACATTGCCGCTCTTGCCGTCTGCTTCGAGCTTTCCGTCTTCACCTCGTTTGTAGCCCTCGACAGTTGGCCGCCACTGGGGCTGGATCACGCCATTGGGGACAAAGATACACGCCATGCGCACCGGAGCCGAGCCAGCTTCGTAGGTCGCCGACGCAAACGCACTGCGGGCGGCGGGAGTCATCGACTCCAACAGTGGCAGGCCGAGCGACATGCCGGCGGCGCGGAGCAGTGTCCGCCGGCCCAGGCGGTGAGCACCTCGTGGACAAGCCGGGACGCTGTTTGATGACATCATCGATTGGTGGGTTGTCATGGCGATGGTAACTCCGCTTGATGGTTCAGGAACGGTGGGCTGAGAATGACTTGTTCGAGCAAGTCACGCACCCGGTAATTTTGATCTCGCGTTGCGGCGAGGATCGCGTCAACAAAGCATCGGTCGCTCGGCCGTAATTCACGGCCAATGGCGAACGATAACATACGTCGCACCGCGGTTTCGGCTAAACGGTGCTGTTCGGTCTCTGCGAGTAACGTGGTCAATTCGGCGGCACCCGCGAAAGAGCGACCCCCTGGCAGTTCGCCCGTGGCGTCTTTGCGAGCCGGATCCTCTGCGGATCGCATCCGACCGAAGTGGTCGAAATCTTCCAGCCCGAAACCGAGCTGATCCATTACCCGGTGACAGGATGCACAGCCAGGATCGGCCCGGTGGAGTTCGAGCTGTTCACGGAGAGAAGCGTTCGCCGATGCCGTTTTGGTCTCTTCCAAGGCAGGAACACCCGGCGGCGGATCCGGAGGTGGTGTGCCAAGAATGTTTTCCAGGATCCATTTTCCCCGAAGTACAGGCGAATTACGTGTTGGATAACTCGTCACTAGCAAGACGCCCGCATGCCCCAACACACCCTTTCGTCCCGCATCGCCAACGTTGACCGCCGCGATCCCGTCTTCTGATGGGTCGGCAGGGTATTCAACCCCGTACCACTTCGCGAGTTCCGGTCCAATGTAGGTGGTCTCCGATGTCAGCAGTTCTCCCAGCGGGCGATTTTCTCGCAGCAGATGCAAGACCAACTGCTCGGTCTCGGACGACAACATCTCCGGCGTGAGTTTGCCGGTCGCATCGGCCGTATCGCCTTCGGTAATCGTAAGTTCGCTTAAATCACGCGACTCCAAATTGCCCAGACCAAACCACTGGCGAGCGAACTGAGTGCCCAGCGAATCGGACTTCGCGTCGGCCAGCATTCGCCGCACCTGACGCTCGCGCTTCTGCGGATCGACGAGGTCGTTTCGTTTCGCGGCGTCCAACAACTCCTTATCCGGGAGACTACTCCACAAGAAGAATGACAGTCGCGAAGCGAGCTGGGTCGACGACAGCGGCACTGCCTCTCCTTTCTTGGCGAGTTCGCGTGCATGCTCGGTCTCGGGAACCTCCACTCGAAACAAGAATCGGGGAGAGACCAGAACTGCGGAGATCGCGACCTGCATGGCTTCGTAGTAGGAGTCGCCTCGATCACACATCCGCTCGACGAGCGCGACGTAGGGGGCGAGATCTTCGTCCTTGATTTCACAGCGGAATGCGCGCCGTAGCAGCGGCCGCAACGACTCCTTGGCGGCAGATTTGACGTCACGATATCGGTCACCGCGGCGCTCCGGGATCTTTTTCAGCAATTCACGCTGGCCAGGGGGCAAATCCGCACGCGTCCCCGAACTCGGCCCTTTGACTTCGATTCGATTATAGCGAAATGGAAATTCATCTGAATCGATACGGCTGTCGTGATTCAGCGCGGTGCCCTTGGGGAGACGCGTTTTTTCCAGTTCGACATTGTCGATGCGAGCAATCGGCTCAAAAACCGACTTGTTGATCTGCCAATCTCGATGGTCTTTGAGCTTTTCACGCTCGCTGGCGGCCAGCGACGAGGTGCGAAAGAAAAACCGATGGGTTCCAGGGTCGAGCGTCAAGCGGGTGGACTCATGATCGTCATCGCCGCTGCCCTCGCGGTAGTCATGCTCAAAAATGGCTTTCAACGTGCCGTCGGCCGCGTGCATCGTCGAGATCGTTCGTCCAAACGACTCGCTCCGCGGCGACGCGACGACTTCGATCGAATACTCACCGCGAACCGGGATCTCGACATCGATCCAAGCCATCCCGTCGGCCGTAATGTAACGCTGGCCAAAAGTATTCGTTTTCGTTTCACCAAGGATGAAGAGGGTGTCGCCCGCGAACGTCGCATTAACCGATGGGAGCGTATCGGGATCCACAATGATTTTGGACGTCACGTCTTCCGCGGCCGTCAAGTATTTGTCCATCAGCATCGTTGAGAGCGACAACACGTCTGCATTGTTGTCAAAGCCGCCACCAACTTCATCGGATGGAAATGAATTCGCAGGCTGAAAATCGATCCCGAACAAATCTCGAATCGCATTGTTATATTCCGCTCGATTGAGCCGCCTGGCGGTGGTGTGGCCCGGACGCGGTCGCAAATCACACGCGGCATGAAATACCAACGAATCGAGTTGGTCTCCGATTTGGCGTCGTTCTTCGGCGTCGGGCAACTCAGCGTCATCGGGCGGCATTGCCGAGAACTCGATCATGCTGACCGCTTTTATCGCCAGTTCGCTGTTGGCCTGGACACCCTCGAGCGTCTCAAGCAACGTTAAGTCCACTTCAGCATCGGCATATTCTCCCTCATGGCAATCCACACAGTAGGCCTGCATGAGTGGCCAACCGGTCTTCGCCCACTCGTCCGCCGCGATCACGGTCGCGGAGTTGACGTCGTCCTTACCGACATCGCTGGCAAGCAAGAATGGCTGCGGTGTCGTCAGAAACGCCACGACAAATATCGCTCGACAACGCACTGCCCAGGTGGGCAGTGCGGAGCGATGAGCGTCACAGCGTGAAGGCTCAAAAAAGATCATAGGGTGGGGGAGGGAGGGGAGGTGGGAGTCAACCTAAGCAATTTGCGTCGATTGAGGATGTGCGATCGGTCCAAGGGATCGATCGCATGTTTACGTTCAACAATACAGATCGGTGCACCGATCTGAATAAATTCTTTTCTCAGTCGGCCGAAACGGCGTCGGCGGGGACGAGGATATCGCCCATGTCGTTGACGCCTGGCTTTAGATCAACTTCAAAACGCTGGCGTTTCCAATCAGTCATTTTGCCGTCGACTTTTACTTCGTCGAGCTTGCCGCCTTCAAAACGAACCGCGAACTCGATCTTCTTGCCTGCGGGCAGACCTTTAATCTCAATCTCACCACTGTCGTTGCTGACATCGGCAAATGAATTGTCCAGCACGACGACGTAGGCACGCATCCACGGGTGGATGTTGCAGTCGACTGGAATCGGTGCGGGCTCTTCTTCCTCCAGTTTTATGTCCTTCTGCTGACCCGAGGGGATCATCAGGTTTTGGGCGGTGTTGCGAATGAAATTGAGGTTAGCATTGTGGCCAATAGGATCCGGGTTTGTGATCTGCAGCGTGTCGCCGGTGTGGGCCAACACAATGTGCGGTTCGAACCGACAATGATCGTTAGCGAGAACTTGAGTCTGGGGCGTGTGGGAAACCTTCGGCAGGTCCTTACCGCTCGATCGACCGTAGACATGAACAATCACATTCTTGATGCCCTTATTCTTCTGATTGACGATCAGTTTTTCGTTGGGAATCTCGTGTTTTCCGCAATATTCCTGGTCCTTTGTTGGCGTGATATCACCAACGGGCGGTGGCGTACCGTCATAAACAAAGCGTAGTTTCAGCGTTGCGTCTTGCGCCACTGCCGCACTGGCCATTGAAATGGCTGCAATTGCGCCCGCGAGGGCAAATGTGGTCGCACGCCGGCAAGAAGTCGAAATTTTCATCGTCAAGGAATCTCCAGTTGCAAATTTGTGGGGAAGGCGAGAAAAACACTGTTCCAGCCACCTCCGTCGCTCCATCAAGGGCGACTGAGGGAGTGAAAACTTTCAGTTTTTAAAACCAAAAACGTAATTGTAAGATAAATCGTCACGCGAAATGGCGATCAACGATTCGAACGTCTGCCGGGGTAGACAGGCGATGACTCATTGGTGGGACAGGAAATCAGCCGCAATAGACCTTTAATGGCGTCTAATACGTCCACATTGCCTGTGAAGGTGGGTAGGATCGCTCGCCGCTGCGGGTGGCCGATGCCCTCGATTGTATACCTTCGGCGCAACAATGTCCAATGAGATTGCCGACAGTTTGGCGAATCTCCCAGCCCGAGGTCGTACGAACCCCTCTCGAATCGCTTGCCATTCCTGCGAGAGAGGGGTATGATCTACTCCATGTGGATGATTGCTCATACCGACGCGGAGAGCCCAAGTGCAGGTCGATCAAACCCAGTTCGCCCAGTTTTACAACGAGTTGATACAGACTGATCCAGCAATCGGCTCCGAAATGGAAACGGCGGTAGCGGCATCGGCAACTTCCGAGTTGACTTCGACTCGCGCCGCACCCGAAAGTCCGATCCGAGCTGCACTCGAGACGATCGTCTTGACGACAGGTCGACCAGTATTGGACATCAGAAGGGGGGCCGCGGTCGTTGAGTTCAACGAAATCGAAAGCGAGATTTGGAAGCAACGTCTTACTGGTGCGAACCACTTATTGGCTCCCAATATCCCCGCCGTTGGCCGCATAGAACTTGCTAATCATCCGCGCGGCGTCGCTTGGCTGGGAACAGGGTGGCTCGTTCGCGACAACGTCGTCGTCACCAATCGTCACGTCGCCGATATTTTAGGAGAGAGCAATGGCCGAGGATTCCAATTTCGTCCTGGGTTCGATGACACTCCGGTGCGAGCGAGTATCGACTTTCTTGAAGAATTCGATAGTGGGAGCAGCCTGGAGTTTCCGTTGTGCAGCATCATCCACATCGAACGTGGTGGCGGCCCCGATCTTGCTTTTTTACGGATTGAGCCGATCACGGGTCAATCGCTACCTCAGCCCGTTGCCGTTTCTACCACTACGGCGCAGGCTGGCGAACATGTCGCGGTAATTGGCTATCCGGCGCGAGATAATTTTTTTCCAGATCCAGCAGCGATGGACCGGATTTTTCGACATCGCTATGACAAGAAGCGACTTGCCCCAGGCTTGATCACTGGAAAAACGTCCGACCACATCTTTCATGACTGCTCGACGCTCGGTGGCAACTCCGGGGGCGAGGTCGTTTCACTCAAAACCGGGCATGCGGTCGCGTTGCACTTCGCTGGAACGCTTTTTACCAAGAACCACGCCGTGCCAATCGAAATTGTTTCGCAACGATTGGATGATGTTCTCGGTGGCCGCACGGGTCGCTGCGCCTCTCCCGTTACCAATGATTCCGAAGCACTGAACGTACAGTCCGCTTCCGCTGACGGCGGGAGATTCATCGAAGCCACATTTCCAATCAAGATCCGAGTCGAGATCGGTAATCTCATTGGAGAAACAACGTCCGCGATTTCGACTCCGAAACCGTCGCGTCCCGCAGTCATTGATATCGACGCGGATGATGACCTGATCGAAACCAACAAAGCGCGACCCGAAGACTATGGCGACCGCAAGGGTTACCAACTCGACTTCCTTGGCGATGGTTTCGAGGTGCCCTTGCCCAAATTGATCGACAACCAATGCGACATACTCGAGTTCTCGCTCGATGGAGCCTCGCAACAGGTTCTTCAGTATCACCATTACTCGGTCGTGATGAGCAAGAGCCGGCGAATGTGCCGTTTCAGCGCAGTCAACATAGACGGTAATCGATACAAGCGGACGGTCCGAGCGGGATGGCGCTTCGACCCACGGATTCCCAAGTCCTCACAAATCATGAAAGAGTGCTATGGCAATCCGCCCAAGTTCAGTCGAGGGCACATGACCCGTCGCGAGGACCCCGCCTGGGGAAGCCAAGCCGAAGCGGATCAAGGCAACCGCGACTCTATGCACGTCACCAACACGGTGCCACAGATCCAGCCATTCAACGCTGGCGTCTGGCTCTCCCTCGAGGACTACGCACTGCAAAACGCCCGCAAGGACGACCAGCGGATCTCAGTCTTCACCGGTCCCTTCTTAGCTGACGATGATCCAATCCGCGACGCCATCAAGATTCCGATCACTTTCTGGAAAGTGATTGCGTTCATCCACGATGAAACCGGCGGACTCTCTGCTACCGGTTATACAATGTCGCAAAAGTCATTCATCGGCGAAGAGGAGTTCGTCTTCGGCCGCCACGAAAGCAATCAACGCCCCATCGCCGAAATCGAACGCCGCGCCGGAATCTCGTTCGGTCTGCTGGCCGGATCGGATCCTCTGGCGCATACCGAAGAGTCCGCACCAACCATGCTCACGCATCCGAGGCAGATTCGGTTTGTGTAGGTTTAAACAACCGCCATTAGTTAAGGTGCACGCGGTTTGCGTGTTGTGCCTGAGCACGCCCCCCCAGCAATTCGTTCCTTTGAAATTAGCGTTTGAGAAAGTATGATGATGCGAATGGAATATCGACGTGTTGTTCTCCTGTCGGTTTGGTGGATCTTCTCACCGATTTCGTTGACAGCGCGAGGCGAATCGGTGCGTCACGTCATTGCTGAACCAGGAACTACGGAGGTGAAGACGTTGCCTCAGAACTGGTCGGACCTCGAAGCGTCGTGGTTCTACAATGTTCCGCAAGGGTCGTATCTGTTTCGGTACGACTGGTTCCTGAACTTAGAGCAAGCAGAGTCAGAGGCGTTATTCAGGGACGACGCCAATATTCAGTCACTTGGTTATCTGGCGCGATCCGCGGATTCAGATAACCCGGGGGGCTTGCCGATCGGTTTTGTCAAAGATGATAAAGAGTTGGGGAACGGTCGAACCGAGAGCTATCTTGGGCTTACATGTGCGGCGTGCCATACTGGCTACGTCAATTTCGACCACAAAACTTATTTAATTGACGGTGCCCCCGCAAACGGTAATTTGGAAAAGTTGCTGCGAAGTCTCGTGTCGGCTATTCAGAGCACGCTCGACAACCAGGAGAAATTTGATCGATTTGCTGACAAGGTTCTTGGGGAAGGTGCCGTCGCGGGTGAAAGCGCGAGGCTTCGCACCGAACTGGCCGATGCCTTGAACGCGAGAATCGCTTACAACACTCGCAATTTGCCAAGCGAAAATGCGACGCCTTTCGGGCCGGGTCGCATCGACGCTTTCGGCGCGATCATGAACGAGGTCGCCGAACGTTTTGCTCAAGTCCCCGACAACCACGCTCCGGCGGATGCGCCGGTGAGTTACCCGGCGCTTTGGGACACTCCTCAGCATGACTTCGTGCAGTGGAATGGCGCCGCCGAAAACAAGCGAAGTTTCCTCGTAAAATCACTTGTTGGTACAGATCGCATTGGTGCGCTCGGTCGAAATACGGGAGAAGTCTTTGGAGTGTTTGGCGAGATCGACGCGTCGGTCGAACCGTCCATTATCGACCTGAAACACTACCCCAATTCCGCCAATCGCAAGAACCTCATTGAGATCGAAGAATCGCTCAGCAAACTCTGGTCGCCCGCATGGCCCGCAGATTTCCCAGCGATTGACCATGCTATGAAAACTCGCGGAGCGCGTCTGTTCGAGGACAATTGTGCGTCATGCCACGAACCTATTGTCAGGATCGATCCAGACAGAGAGGTCACCGCGAGAATGAGTGATGAGCACACGGATGCGACGATGGCGCGAAACTTCTTATCACGCGAAGCCAAAACGGGAGTGCTCCAAGGGCGACGTATTGAGCCATTGTCCCGCAATCACGAACGCTTTGGGAGTACAGCGCCAGTTGGTTTGATGCTCAAGCATCTTGTACAGAGGGCAATTATTCGCTCCTCAGCGGAGGTATTGGACCAAGGCCGCGAGCATGTCGCCGAGATGTTTCAGCAAGTTCAAGCAACGGTGGACTATCAGGTTTCCGGTGCTGTATCGACTCCTGGTGAGGGTGCAGGCACCTCGCCTGGACGATTCGGATTCGAAGCCGACGGCGTGGCGAAAGTTCGCGACTTTAACGGCAGAGTTCTGCGATTAGCGGAGACCCGCCTCAATCGAGTGCTCAACCGAGAGGACCGGATCAAGGTGAACTACAAGGCGCGCCCGTTGAACGGAATATGGGCGAGCGCTCCTTATTTGCATAATGGATCGATTCCAAACCTGGACGAATTGTTGAAGAAACCACATCAGCGTTCGCAAGAACCCTTTCAGGTAGGCAGTCGAGATTTCGACCCGGTCAAGGTGGGCTTTCAAACCGACGTCGGGGAGGTATTCAATCCGCAGCTCAAAGGCAATCTCAACGTTGGCCACGATTACGGCCATGACGACGGGACACCATTCACGGATAACGAACGCAAGTTCCTGATTGAGTACATGAAATCGCTTTGAAGTCGGACGGTAACCTACTCGCTGAACTGAACACGTGTCAGTCATGAAAACGTCGTTCAATCTGCGTATCAATGTTAAGGATCACATCCATGAGCTTACTCAAACTAGTGTTCGTGCTTTTCACTTGCGCGCCAATTGTTGCCTGGACGCAAGACACGACTCCACCCACAGTGTCGTTCGCATCCTTTTCCGATCAAGATCGCGTGGGTGGAAAAGTAACGATTGAAGTGAACGCCAGCGACAACATCGGCGTTGCCTCTGTGAAGTTCTTCAAGGGGAACACGCTGATTGATACCGATCAAGACGCACCGTTTCAAACCACCATGGACTTTAATGCGGATCAGCCTGATCACGACTACCAGATCAAGGTTACAGCAAGCGATCTCGCGGGTAATGAACAAAGCGCCAACGTCACCGTCAACAAGCCGAAGCATGATTTTCAACCACCTGGATGTACAGTGGCAGATAATGGAGCCTTCTTCAAAGTTTGGGCACCTCACGCTCAGAAAATATCAGTGATCGGCGATTTCAATCAATGGTCACGAGACCAAAATCTTCTATGGAATGAAAACGGCTGGTGGTTTGGCTTCCAGGCTGGCGTCCAAGCGGGTCAAAAGTACCGTTTCGCAATCAATGACAATCTCGCGAAGGCGGACCCCTACGGCCGACAGATGGAGCATTCTGCTGGAGCCTCGATCGTCAAGGATGCCAAGGCATTCACCTGGACCGATGGCTCGTGGGAAACTCCTCGCTTTGAGAACATGGTCATCTACGAACTGCATGTGGGGACGTACGTCGGCAAGAACGACGGACAATCCTACCCGGGGAACTTCAAAAACTTGCTGACAAAGTTGGATTACATCAAAAGCATCGGCGCGAACATGATCGAAATCATGCCCGTGCATGAGGTGCCCGGTCCCGACAGCGGCGAACCCACGCCCTACCTGGGATACTCGCCGGTCGGCCTATTCGCCGTCGAATCCAGCTACAGTAGCGGGTCGGCGAATTCCTATGACGATCTCAAGACCTTTGTTGATGCAGCGCACAACAAAGGCATGGGAGTAATCCTGGATGTCGTCTACAACCATTTCAGCGATCTCAGCGATCGCGATAACTGGTACCGAAATTATGACGGTGATTCGGAGAATAATGACGGCGGGATCTACTTCAACGGTAAAGGCACCGACTGGGGCATCGCGCCCGATTGGGCGCGCATCGAAGTCCGCGGCTATATCGAGGACAATTGCAAGTACTGGCTCCGCGAATTCCACTTCGACGGCTTGCGTTGGGACTTTACCGGCGAGATCAAGAACAAGCCGAGTGGCTGGCAGGCGATGAGAGATATCGTTTGGAATGTTCGCAGCCAGTTCCCTAAAAAGATTATGATTTGCGAAAATCTTCCCTACGAAAAGGAGGTAGTTGAATCGGGAAATTTTCATTCGGGATGGTGGGTGGACTTTCATCACCAATTGCAGTCGGCGCTGCAAAAAGAATCGCGCGCTGATTTAGGCGGAGTCAAATCGGGCATCAACGGTGGCGACTATTCGCACGTCACCAAGCGAGTGATTTACGCGATGTCGCACGACGAGGCACGCAATGGTGGTAGCTATTTGGTGACTGAGTTTGGCGGGCGCGGAAGCTGGGACGCGCGAGCGAAGGCGCGAGCTGCCGCGGCGCTGTTGTTGATGTCGCCAGGAATTCCGATGATTTGGCAAGGAGAGGAATTCGCGCAGGACGGCCAGTTCGACGATAAACGCAAGCACGCCGTCAATTGGTCCAACGAACAGGACGTGGATGGGGGGCGCATGAAGACGCTCTACCGCGACGCGATCAAGAGCCGCTGGGACCACGAGGCAGCGCGTCTTGGTTCGCTCACATGGATGCAGGAAGATGGAGACAACAAAGTGCTCGCCTTTCGCCGGGACTGGGGCGACGAACATTTGCTGGTCGTAATCAACTTCAGTCCCCACAGCTTTAGCGATCACAGTTATGCCGTGAGCACGGGCATGTCAGGACAGTGGACACAGATTTTGTGCAGTCAAGACTCCGCCTACGGCGGCTGGGACGGAGCCGGCAACGCCTTCCACGAACCAACCACGCAAGCCGACGGCAAGATCAACATCAATCTCCCAAAATTCAGCGTTATTGTCATGAAAAGGAAGTGAACGTCGCCGCGCAGAGAAGTGCGTACGCAGCCTGGTGATCCGTCAATTCCAAGGTTTTTTCTCGGTAGGTGGTGGTGGAAGCCCTCCACTGGTAAGCATGGTGGATACAATACCCCCATGGCGCCTGTTCGCCGACGCTCCCGCGATGATTTTTCCGAGGGAAGTAAAGCGTTGAATGGGCTCTGCATCACATGACTCACACGTACCTTGAAGGACTTATCCAGTGGCAGACAGAGCATTTCTTTCGGGGATCAATGACTACAAGACGATCAGCGATCTGCGCGGCTGCGTGAGTGACACGGAGTCGATCCGGCAGTTACTCGTCGATGAGTTTGATTTCGACGATGAAAATATCCACACCAAGACGGATGACGAAGTCACCAAGTCGGCAATGGAGAAGGGATGGAAGTGGTTGCTGCGTGGTGCGAAGCCCGGCGACCGCTTGGTGTTCCACTTTTCTGGACATGGTTCCTACACAGCCGATCTGGACGACGAGTCGGGTGAAGTTGACTGTCGCGATGAACTGCTGTGCTTGTACGGCATGGATTGGGACGATCCTTCGACCTACTTGCTCGATGATGAATTGGCGAAATGGACCAAGAAAATTCCGGACGGGGTGCATGTGACGTTCTTGCTGGATTGTTGTCACAGCGGAACGGCGACGCGGATGATCAAGCCGGAGCTCAGTCGAGCCGTCCGGGGGGACTACGCCAGTGCGGCGGCTCAGTCACTCGACGACGTTGCCCAAAAGCGTGCTCAGGTCGCTAGCTTCTCACGCAGTCGCAGCATTCCGGCTGATGTCCGGCCGCGATCGCATTCGGACATTGGCAAGGCAACCGTATTGGCTCGGTTTGCGCAGCCGCCGGCGGAGATTGATTTGAGAATCAGGAAGGCTAAGGAGTCGCGATCCTTTAGCGGTCTGTTGAACAAGACGCGAAGTCGCAGCGGCGACGATAAGACCATGAATCATGTGTTATGGTCGGGATGTCGTGACGATCAAACTAGTGCCGACGCCTACATCGAGAATGACTTCCACGGTGCATTTACGTATCACTTCTGCCAAGCGGTGCGGTCGAGCAAAGAAGATCTCACCTCGCAACAGATCATTCGATCATTGCGTCGCGCCCTCGATGGTGGTGGCTTCAGTCAGGTCCCGCAATTAGAACCTGAATCGACAACGTCGATCTTATTTGGGGGCGATTGCGACGATAGGGTGGCTGGAACGGTAGATGGTGACGATTGGGAAAAACTGCTCGAAATCATGCAGCAGATCGCAGATCATCTCGGGGTTTCACGGGGGCAACCGGCCGTTGGCGGTTCAGGAGCAATGAGGTCGGGGACGCGCTCGTTGGTCTACGTTCACGGGATCTGCCAGCACGATCCCGGTTACTCGAATGATTGGTTCGACGCGATGGCACCGTATCTGGCGACCACATTGCGCGCTGAACTCAAGGCGAACAAAAGAGAGGTGCTGTGGAGCGAACATGTGTCGAAGACGAACCGCAGTCTGGAGTCGGAAATTGATGCCGTTGAGATGTATCAAACGAAAACAATATTGGAGGCGATTCTGGAGGAACGGATGGTTCGCGAAGCGGGTGAGCAGATTGCCGAGCGAGCTATCGAGCGAGACGCATCGGGCATGTCACGTGATCCGATTCCGCCCGGGGCGATGCCGCGGGCGTTGTTCGGCATCCCCGGTTTGGACTGTATCGATGATTTTGTAAAATACCTGTCTAGCGACGGCATTCGTCAATTGGTCATCGCCGAGGCAACCGATGTGCTGCGTCCGCTGTTGCAACGGGGCGACTCCGTTGAGTTGGTGAGTCATAGCTGGGGGACCATTGTCGCCTACGAAGCGCTCCACGTACTCTCGCGAGAAAGCTTGCGTGGCCGAGTGAATAATTGGTTCACCGTCGGTGCGGCTTTATCAATTGGGTACGTCGCCAAGCAATTGCGTCCTAGTAGCGGACATAAGCCCGTCATCGTCAATGACTGGACGAATCTGGATGCTCGTGGAGACGGTGTCGGAGGGAGTATCCGTGCCACAGGAATGCAGGTAGACCAGGAATTTTTGCGTCTGGAACCGTACGGCTGCAAGTCCACGTTTGGCTTGGTTTCACCAGCGTGCGCCCATTCGTCCTATTTCAAAGCGGGCAATGACGCAGTGAACCGTGAGGTCTTCGCCAAGTTCATCCAGCGGAGTTGAAGATGTCAAACGAAGGTTCGGCCAAGAATGGCTCAATGGCACCCGCAACTCGCGCAACGTTTGCGATCGCGACGTGTCACTTGACGGACGATGACCGCGCGTCGGCACGCCAGTTGGGTTTCGAACTTTACGACCAGATGCCGAGCGACTGCAGTTCGTCAAGCGAACACTTGCGAGCTTCGAAAGGGGACACCTCGCCTAATCAGCGGGGCATGGCGAACGTCGGACGGTTATTCATGTTATGTCCGCTCGTGTGAATACGAATTCGTTCGATGTCCGCAACGAGGGCGAGACGACGTGTGAATCTTTTGTGAAGCAGAATCCGAAGTCGATCGGAGATCGATAGACTGCTCCCTTCACAGTCGAAATTAAATTAATCTGTTCCTGCAAATTGTTCTCTGGGCTGTGATCTATCGATAGGCTCTGAGTATGGAACGCTACGACAAAAGGTACACAGCGAAATGTCATCACGCCACGAAATTCAAAAATCTCTGCGATACGAGGGCGGCATCTCTCGTCGCTGGCTCCTCACCTACGCCGCGACACTCAGTTCGATTCCGCTCCTTGGCCGCGCGTCCTGGGCAAATCCGTCACCCAAGTTTTCGAGCGATCCATTTACCATGGGTGTCGCTTCGGGCGATCCTGACTCGAACAGTGTCGTGTTGTGGACTCGCCTCGCCCCCGAACCCCTAAGTCCCGATGGCGGCATGCCCGACGAAGCCGTGCAGGTGACGTGGGAAATCTCAAACGAAGAATCGTTTGAGAATGTGATTGCCAGGGGGAGCACGGCGGCCACGCCTCAACTCGGTCATTCCGTCCATGTGGAGGTCGACGGGTTGCGGCCGGATCGATGGTATTGGTATCGCTTCCGTGCTGGCGAGGCATCCAGTCCTGTCGGGCGAACACGCACATTTCCTCTCGCCGACGCGATGCCAGATCAACTCACTTTCGCCGTCACATCCTGCCAAAATTATGAGCAGGGACTGTTCACCGGCTATGAGCAAATGGCCCAAGACCATGTGGACCTAGTCTTTCACCTGGGCGACTACATTTACGAATACGAAGCGGGACGCAATGGGAAGGTTCGGACGCATCACGGAAATGAGATCCACAGTCTCGCGGATTACCGGATACGCCATGCTCAGTATCGCTCGGACCCGCTGCTGCACAAAATGCATGCGCAGTGTCCATGGATCGTCACCTGGGACGATCACGAAACGGACAACAACTACGCCAATGAAATCAGTGAGCAGGAGTACGTTGACCCAGCCGATTTTTTAGTGCGACGCGCCAATGCGTACCAAGCGTACTACGAAATGATGCCGCTGCGCCAGAGCTGTCTGCCGCGGGGATCCGAGATGCAGCTTTATCGTCGCCTACCGTTCGGAAAGCTCGCCGATTTCCTGGTTCTGGACACGCGGCAGTATCGAAGCGATCAGCCCAATGGAGATCAAAAGTCTCCCCTCAATGCTGACGCACTCGCGAAATCACAGTCCATGTTGGGACGTGCTCAGCGGAACTGGATGTATCAACAGCTCATTAGTTCTCAATCCACTTGGAATGTGTTGGCGCAGCAAGTGATGATGGGCATGGTCGATCGCAAAGGCGACCCCACCGCGCCGGAATACTCCATGGATCAGTGGCCGGGATATGCTTTTGAACGAATGCAGTTAATGCAGTTCTTAGCAGAACGCAAGATTAGTAATCCTGTTGTTCTCACGGGAGATATTCACTCTGCGTGGGTCAATGATCTGCGGGTGGATGATCGTCGCGAATCCGACCCGGTTGTCGCAACCGAGTTTGTTGCCACATCGCTTACCAGCGGCGGTAACGGACCCGAGAAACCGAAACACCACAGCGACGTTGTCGCCGCCAATCAATGCATCAAGTACTACAACACCGAGCGTGGCTATATCCGGTGTCAAGTCACACCTCGAACCTGGCAGGCCGACTACATGGTCACTGATGATGTCTTGAAACCTGGCGGCAAGACGTTTGCTCGTTCCTCGTTTGTGGTCGAGAGCGGCAATCCAGCGGCACAGACGGTGTGACTCGAGGCGCTGGGGCGACACTCTTCAGCTTACCGGTTCCGTGGCAGCGGCGAGAGCTTCATCCTCGTCCGCCTGCCAAGGGTTCTTCCATTCTGTCCAGTGCTCCATGTAGTCCGCACAGGCTTGGCACGTTTCAGCCTGAGCGTCGATCCACTCCTTGGCCTGACCGACCAGATCGGTCTCCTGGGCGAGGCTGGCCCGACCCGTCAAAACCATACTGCGCAAGAAGACGAAGTAGGTGTCGAGTACGTCGCAGCGGCAATAGTCGCTGATCGCCTTCAGGTCACCACGATCGTAATAGGACTGGACTTGGTCGCCGCTGAGTCCCATCTTGCCGGGTTTTCCAAGAGTTTGGGCGGCGAGATTCAAGCCGCCGTTGAAACGAGCGGCAGAAAAGTTGGTCAACAGTTCTTGCAGATCCAAGTGCGATCCAGTGCTGAAGCGATTTCGGCGAGATTTATAGCCGCTCTCGTCAAACCATTTTGGGATCGACAATCCGAATCGAAACGCGGCCAGTTCCATCAGCGGGATATCGAAAGATCGCCCGTTGAAGGTCACCCACTGCGGCATGTGATAGGCTTCCCAGCCTTGCCAGAAATGCTTGGTCATCACATGCGGGCGAAAGTGTGGCTCGTCGAGTGACTTAATGTCGAGCAGCCGAAAATCCTTCGTTACTTTCGCGATCACGACCGAGATCGGGACCATGAAGGTATGCGGAATGAAAGTCGACCCAGTTTGTTCGAGTCGCTCGGCTTGGTACTTGGCAATCGCTTCGTCGGGCGTGAGATTCTCGCCGCTGTACCGGACAGCGGCGATCAGCTCGCCATCGGCGATACTCTCGACATCAAAGATCAGATGCGCGACGGCGTCACGATTCGCGTCGCTCATACGAGCTTGGTTTTGCCAGGAATGGCGCATCCGCTCGACGGTGGGACGCCCTCGAGCGCCATGTTCTTGGGAAACAGATCGAGCGTGGATTGATCTGTCACAAACTTCCACGTCACTTTTTGACCCGTATACGCAGCCAAACGGCCAAGCACGGCGGTCAGCGAGCTATCGGCGGTCTGTTTGAGTTCAACGATTGGTTTGCCAGCACGGATGGAATCGATGAGATCTTTGTGTTCTTGCTGGTACGCATCAGCAATGCTGCCCGCTGCTGACCAGACTTCTTTGCCGTTGCGGTCGAGGATTCGCGAACCACCGCTCATGGCGTCGATGTGCATGTTCGCTTCGGTTCCATAGATCACGCTGCCGTTGTCACCTTGCGTGTTCGGGATTTGCCGGCACATGAAAGACACGACGCGGTTGCCGGGATAGACGTAGTCCAGCGACATGTTATCCCACATCTCACTGCCCTCGGGGCGCGTGAACTGGCCTCCGGAACCGTATGCCGACTCCGGTGGTGAGCCCATCACCCAGTTAATTGCATCGATGTTATGCACCGCTTGCTCGGCAATCTGATCACCGGACAGCCATATGAAGTGCATCCAGTTGTAGAGTTGATATTCGAGATCGCTCATTCCGGGTTTGCGGTTTTTAAACCAGATTGAATTAGAGCAATAGCGAGTCGTCGCGCTCACGATATCACCGATCGCACCGTCGCGGATCTTCTGCACCGCGTCGATATAGTTGGCTTGCCGGCGATACTGGGTTCCCGTCACGATTGCGGTCCCATTGGCGACAGCGCGATCGTGGGCTTCCAAGCAAACGTGATAGCCGGCTGGATCGACGCAGGAAGGTTTCTCGGCAAAGACATGTTTGCCGGCATCGACCGCATCAGCGATGTGGTAGGGCCGGAAGCCGGGTGGAGTCGCCAGCAGCACAACGTCAACGTTGGGGTCTTCGAGGATGCGCATGTAGGCGTCGAGCCCCGCATACATCTTGTCATCGGTGACGTCGACTTTCTCGGCGTGTCGGCTGCTCATGCCGCGGCGGGTCTGTTCGCATTTCTCCATTTCGAGATCCGCCAAAGCCACCAGTTTGATGTTGTCATTGATTGATAGAGAATCATTGACCGCTCCGGTGCCACGGCCACCGCAGCCGACCAACGCGATCCGGATCAGCTGGCTAGAATCGGTCTCTTTGGATGCTTCATTCTTGGTTTCAGCGGCAGAGATGGCAGATGAAATCGTGAGCGTCGATGCGGCAATCGCAGAGGTAGCCACACGATTGCGAAGAAAATCACGACGATTTTCGTGTGGAGTGTTGGTCAGAGGCACGGGCATGTTTGGCTGAGTCGTCATGAGCACATGTTGGGGTGAGCGAAGGTATGGAGGTGGGAAGGGTGACAACGGCGGGTTTCGTGGAAATCGAACTCCGGCTTCATCGTTGTTCACGCTGACGAGAGGAGTCTGGTATTCTACACCAAACTTATTTCAGGCGGGGCATCGAGTCCGACGAGATTCTCTGCGACTTGACACTCCTCAGCAGGACATCAGCTCCATGATCACGCAGTCCCGACCAGGCTCGGAAAACCGAACTTTGCTCCCGTCGACGTCCACGGCCCGCTTCCCGTATCCAATAGCACGTCGTTTGGCTATGTTTGGCAGCTATTGTCGCTCAGCGCTCCGAGCTGAAAGCTTGTATCGTCGCTCATCGCTCCGAGCTGAAAGCTTGTATCGTCGCTCAGCGCTCCGAGCTGAAAGCTTGTATCGTCGCTCAGCGCTCCGAGCTGAAAGCGTGCATCGTCGCTCAGCTCTCCGAGCTGAAAGCGTGCGTGAGATGCGCTCTCGACAGTCAACTCTGAGAGCTGAGCGAAATGACGGCGAATCGGTTTTCCGCAACTTGTCGCGTGGCGGTGCGGTGCGAATGCTACTATGGATGTTTTTGATTCCGCTACCTCTGGGAATCTTGCAGACCGCCGACGCTCAAGAGCAAACGGCACCGCCACTGTCGTCGCTCAACGCCACCGACGCAGAACTGGAGGGGGTCCTTTCGCCAGCCGATCGTGCCCGCGCGGCTCGCAACTGGGAGAAAGAGATCGCGGGATTGGAACGCCTCGACCAGACGCAAAGCGATCCGGATAACGCTATTATGTTATTGGGCAGTAGCAGCATTCGCTTGTGGGACAGTGCCGCTGACTTGCTCGCTCCCTATCCGATCATCCGTCGTGGGTACGGAGGTGCCCGATACAGCGACCTGGTCGTATTTGCAAAGCGCCTCACGAGCCCGCACCGGTACCGCGCCCTGGTCGTGTTTGTTGCCAACGATATTACCGGTTCAAAGAATGACCGATCGGTCGAAGAGGTGCGTAAAATGGTGCTGCATGTGGTCGAGGTTTCGCATCAGCATCAAGCTGACGCACCAGTGCTGTTGGTCGAAGTCACGCCGACACCATCTCGATGGAAGGTGTGGCAAGAGATTCGCGAGCTTAATGCAATGATGCGCGAGATCGCACTGACTCATCCAGGTGTGTTTTTTGTCAGCACAGCCGAGTATTATCTCGATGGCCACGACGAAGCGCGACCTGAACTTTTCCGCAAAGACCAGCTTCATCAAAATGAAGATGGATATCAGATATGGGCAGAGATCATCCGCCGCCGACTCGACGAAGTGCTGGGGGAAGAGACTTCATCGGGCAGTGCTTCGAAACCTGAAGTCAGCCGGACTCGCGTCAACGCGCGGTAGTTGTCCTCCCTAGTAGCTCTCCGGGACTCTCGCACCTTCCACCAGTTCCGCGAACTCGTCGTCGAGGCGCTGCATCATCGTGTCTTTATTGCCCGTCCACTGCATACGCTTGCCGACGTACGCGTCAATGAAGAACGGTACGAACAAACCTTCTCCGCGCGGTAGGGCCTTGCCGAGACCATACAGGAACACAGGCACGATGGGTACGTTGACATGGCGACGAGCGAGGTGGGCGATCCCCCGCTGGAATGGCTCACGTTGTTCCGGTTTGCCGCGAGTGCCTTCGGGAAATAGCAGCACGATGGCGTCTTGATTGAGCTGGTCGGTGATCGGTTCGAGTGGATGGCCGCGGTCGCGTTTGGCTTCCCGGTCGATCGGAATGATTCCCAAAACGCGAACTGAAAACCACGCAAACCAGACCGTGCTTAAGAAATAGTCTGCTGCAGCAACCGGTCGAACCCGGTGCAACTCGCTCATCGGAAACAACGTCATCAGCGCGAATGTGTCGAGGTGACTGTTGTGATTGGCAACGACGAGTAGGGGACCTTTTTCGGCCAAGCGTTCTTGCCCGCGCACATTCATTCCCATGATCACCAGCATCACAGGACGTACGATCAGTAGAAAAAACAGATACCTCAAAATTGGCTGAGGGCCTTTGGCGACAATCGCGGCAATTTTCACGGTGTCGGCGGCCGAGACACTCTTGCCAGCGTGGCATCGTGGCGACTCCTTCACGCTTGCATCTTCCGTTTCATCCATAGCAGTACCACACAAAGTGAAAGAACACTGGCGCGGTGAAAATCAGGCTGTCGATCCGGTCGAGCACGCCACCAAATCCCGGCAGCATCGAGCCGGCTTCCTTGACACCAAGATCACGTTCGAGGGCTGCGACATTTAGATTGCCCAACAATCCCGCAAAGGCAATCGCGATCCCTGCAATGAGCGACCGCGGCAGGTCGAGCATGGTCATCCAGGGGCCCAGTGCCGCGGCGATCAGTACGGTGATGAGCAGCCCGCCAGCGAACCCGGCCCATGTATTTTCGGAACTGACTGCCGGAGCGATCTGGCGACGACCGAGTTTGCCCAGGAGGAGTTGCCCAACTTCATTGCACTGCGTCAACACCAAGAGCAGTAGCAGCAGCCCCGGGCCCGCCGATACGGCGGTGTGCGTGCTCGGCCAATGCGGTGCGACTCGCGGATGCTCACCGACTGGCATTACTAAGAGGAACGCGGCGTGCGATAGAAAGAACACCGTCCCCATCACACCCCATTGCAACGTGCCTGCGGACCTCAGGAAACCCTGCATTTCTCCGATCATGACCATTCGCGTCGGCAGCCACATGAACAAATAGATCGGAATGAAAACAATGAACATGCCGTACCACTGGCCCGTCACCCAAACAAATTGGGCGGGAATTGCCGCATAGGCCCAGAACAGAACCCGCCGGTCAGCCCGACGACTGGGAATTAAGGACAAGTACTCTTTCAAGGCAAGAAAGCTCACGAAGGCGAAGAACCAAATCGCGGCCATCGGGGAGAGCAGGAGCGAGCCCGCGACCAGCCCGGCGATCACCCACCACGTCCGCACCCTCGCTCGCACCTGGCGGTAATCGCAATCGGGGCGCAATCGCACCAGGGCGATCGATAAAACACTGCATACCGCCAGAATCACGAACACCGCCAATAATACCAAGCGGACTTCCATCGTCAGGTGGGCGAACCAGTCATGGGGGTCAACTGCAATCAATGCCGTGGTCGTCATGGAGAACTCAGGACCCGTATCAGGCAGGCAATGGCGGGCAGGCAAAAACTGACAGGCGAATTGCGAACGGATTGGCAGTCAATACGTGCAAAGTGCCTTTGCACCGAGTAAGATATCGACAAATACCCAGATTTTGTTAAAATAGCTTTACCCTTGACCCCATCGTAAACCACTTTCTGCGACGATGTTGTAAGGACGAGCCACGCTGGAAAATTCTCACATAGGCCTCGGAAATGAACCGTAACCACTTTGCGACCGCGTTACTCCTAGCAATTCCCACGTTGCTATTGCCAGCAGACCTGTTCGCTCAGGTTGGAATTTATGGTCCGCGAGGCGGTTCAACAGTCGCAGGCGACGCGTTACGGGGCGAGGCCGACCTGGCCGTGGGACTGGGGCAGGGCTCCTTGTTGAAATCGATGTCCGCCGTCCAGCTCCAAAAGGCTCTGCAAGAACGACTCAAACTTCGGCAAGAAAGCCTCGAGGGCTACTACAACCTGAAGGCTTATCGAGAAGCCCTCTCGAAGAAGGAAGCCGACGAGGGCATTGCCAATTACAAAGCCACTTTAGAGCGGCCGGCTAACAAGCGTCTCTCGAAATCGCAGATCCATCCCACGACCGGTAAACTGTACTGGCCCAAACCGCTCGACGCCAAAGAACTGGAGCCGTACCGCAGACCAATTGAGGAGTCGCTCGCCAAACGTGGCAGCCCGGGCGAGACCTATGATCGCTTTGATTACTTGAAGGTCTCCCGGATGCTCACGCTGATCTCCGAGGCGGTCGACTCGATCAAGGACAAACTCGATCCGAAAGAGTTCGTTGCGTTAAAGGAATATCTCACTCAGATTGATTACGACGCACGGTTCGACGCCGCTGATAAACGGATTGACTACTGACACCGCCACCGGAAACGAACACGCTGGCTCCTGAGAAATCTCTGATCGCGATTGGAGTGATGGTCGCCGGTCCGTTGGACTTCGTCGATGCGAAGGCCGCACGCATGGCCGTTGAGCAGGCGGACGTGCGTCTGTCGGAACTGTTCGATGAGTTTCGTTTCGACTTCTTCGAGATTAAACGCCCTGAAATGACGGGTGGCAGTATCTCAGGAAACGGCCGCGTCGAGCCGAGCGTGCTGTTGCAGCAGGCCGTTGAGGAGCGAGACTCGCGACACTGGGATTTCGCGATCATGTTGACCGCCGCGGAGCTAGTCGGTAACTATTCTTCGTTCTGTTTTGCGGCCCTCAGTCGGCCACTCGATGCCGCAGTTTTGTCGATGTCGTTGATTGATCCGATGGCGCTCGGTGTCGAAGCCAATCGGGATGAACGGGTCGAACGCATTGCGCGCCGGCTGAGCCGGCTGATCCTTCACAGCATCGGACACTTGAGCGGTTTGCCCAAGAGCAGTCATCCTAACGACCTGATGTACCATCCACCTCACGCCGGAGCGCTTGATTTGATGGCCGGGATGGATGCCGACAGCGTAGAACGCCAACGCGGTGCGTTGGCAGAAATCGCGGACCAGCGACTCGAAGAGGGGGCCGGGCGTGGGCTCACCCGTCCAGACTTCGCTCTCCGTGCGGCATGGATCAATCGGAAAGAGATCTATCAAGCGATCTGGGCAGCCCGGCCATGGGAGTTTCCCAAACGGCTCAGTCGCCTGACGATTGCAGCTTTCTCGACGCTCGCCATTTTATTCATGACAGCTGAGGCGTGGGATTTGGCTCTGGCTCAGGGCGACGTTCGCCTGCCAGCACTTTTTATTTCCTCATTGCTAGCAACCACGTTTTACGTCGTGATTCGGCAACAGCTCTTGGTGCGACGCGGGACACGGCGATCCGAGCAAGCGATTGTGACGTCGGCCTCGGCCATGGGGATTGTATTCGTCGGCATGGCGACGACTTGGGCGGCCCTCTTCGTCGTCGGTGTCGTCCTTTCATTTTTCCTATTTCCAGGCGCGCTGATCGCTGGTTGGGCCACGTCCACGCTTTCCGGCCCCAGCGATTTGGTGTGGACAGATCGTCCCCAAATGGCGGTCTTCGCTGCGTCTCTCGGATTGACGATTGGTGCCCTCGGTGCCAGCTTCGAATCCCAGCACTACTTCCGCCACATCATTTTCGTCGATGAAGAATTGTGAACACGCGGTGGTCGACCTTGCTTGCTATGAATGTTCCTGATCCTATCTGGTGGCAAGACTGCAGGCACTAGTTTGCAATTGATTATTTTATCCCAACGTGCCAACAAGGCAGCCGGTTCCATCACTCTGCAGCGATTCGAGTTTGTGTTCTCAACTTGAATTCGCGAACACGACCGAACCGACCGACCGCTGGGACGTCGGTCGACCGGATCGCCGGCGAACCTTCCCTACCGCACAGCGCTCTCGTGACGTAGGCTATTCCCACACATCCGCCCCTCGTTCTCTCTCGCTCGCCTCTCTCTGACTCCCCTTCTCAATGCCTCTCATTCAACCCCGGACGCTCAAAGGGTTCCGTGATTACTTGCCCGCCGCAATGATACCTCGTGAGCGAATCATGGAAACGGCGCGGCAGACCTTTCGCAGTTTCGGGTTCGCCCCGATCGATACGCCGACGCTCGAACATCTGGAGATCTTGACAGGCAAAGGCAGCGAGGAGACTGATCGCCAACTCTATTCGTTTATCGACGCAGGCAAGCGAGCGGTGGGAATGCGGTTCGATCTCACCGTGCCGTTGGCTCGGTTCGCTGCCCAGCACATCGGGCAGCTCGGCACACCTTTCAAACGCTATCAAATCGCTCCGGTATGGCGCGGTGAGAACCCGCAAGCCGGACGGTATCGTGAGTTCTATCAGTGCGATTTTGACACGATTGGAACCGAGTCCATCCTCGCAGATATTGAAGCGGTCACGGTGATCGACTCGCTCCTGCGAGCAATTGGCATCGACGCATTCACGATCAGTGTTAATAACCGGGCCATCTTGACGGGGCTGCTCGAGTCGCTCGGACTGGCCGATAAAGCGACTCCCGTTCTCCGCAGCCTCGACAAGCTCGGCAAGATCGGACGCGATGCGACGGCGACTGAAATGGTCGATTCCGCCGGCATTAGTTCTGCGCAAGCCGATCAGGTGCTAGGGCTTGCTGAGTGTGATGGCCGCGTCGACGAAGTGTTTGCGAAGCTGCCTGGGATCATCGGTAAGAATGAAACCGCCCGCGATGGAGCGGCGCGACTCCGCGAAATATACGATGGAGCCATCGCGTCAGGCGTCTCCCCGGAGCGTCTCAAGATCGACGTTTCGATCGCTCGTGGACTCGACTATTACACGGGCGTGATTTTCGAAACGACGCTGGACGAATTGCCTACGATCGGCAGTGTTTGCAGCGGTGGACGCTACGACAATCTCGCGGGTTTGTACACGAAAGAGCACCTCCCTGGGATTGGCGCGTCCCTTGGACTCGACCGTTTGCTGGCGGCCCTCGAAACGCTGGGGCGATTGCCTTCGACGAGCAAGCCCTGCCCTGTGTTCATCCCGTATTTCGATAAAGATCGCCGGGACGACTATTTGCGGTTGGCCACCAATCTCCGCCGTGCCGGGATTGGCGCAGAGATTTATCCCGAACCTCGGAAGTTGAAGGCCCAACTCAAGTACGCGGACCTACACGGATTCACCTACGCTCTCATTGCAGGCGGCAATGAATGGGCAGATGGCAGGGTGCAAGTCAAAACGCTCGCTGAAAAAACATCCGAAGAGATCGAATACACGCATGATGCACCGGAAAATTTATTGACTCGATTGAGCGCGACACGGTAGCCAGACGATTCCGTTTTAGTGTCGTCATACGCCTCTGAGTCGAAAAACGATTTTCTAATCAGAATGCGTTCGGACGTCGGTCAGAAACGTCCGGTCTGCGCACGACGGACTGGGCCATCGGTCGGCTTTGTCACCTCCCACGCAACCACCGCCCGCAGCGGGCGAGAGCGTGGATGGCTCTTTCGATCGGGACGCGGCGGATGTGACCGTGACGATCAGCTTGGGTGACAGCGCCGGTTTCCAGGTCCACGGCGCTGAGGTATCCGTTTCCAAAGCAGTACGTATCGATGCCGACAAGATGCGACCGCCACAGCACGTCGCCACGAGGTTGGGGCGTATGTCCCACATAGATACGTTTGCCACTAACGTGAGGGGCTGGCAGCAGATCGGGCAAATGAGTCCAGTAGGTCAACTCATCGTTCTGAGTAGCGATGCTTTGCTGCGGATCGTACATCGCATGGACAAAAATCTCTCGCTCAGTCTCATGATGCCGTTTCAGCCCTTGAAAGAAATCGAGGTGCGATGCAGGGATTTTATTGACCGAGCCACCGTAGCTGACCACGGTGGCTTTTCCACCGCTGCGCATCCAGACCCCATCGGCCATGCCGTGCATGACAACAGACTGTAGCATGATCTCATGATTTCCACGCAACGCGACCACTCGACACCGCTCCGTCAGGCCAATAATTTGTTCAACGACATCGCGCGAGTTCGGTCCGCGATCGACGTAGTCGCCAACGAAGATAACCTCATCATTCGAACCGAGTTGCAATGACGCGAGCAGCGATCGCAATGCTTTGGCGCACCCATGAACATCGCCAATCACGAACCTGCTCATGGGCGGATATTAATTCACGCCGGGATCAAACCCGACGTCCTCATCGGGCAGCGTGAGATCCGGACGTAGGTCTTTGAGAATCGCATGGCCACAACGATGGACGAGTTTGTCCCAAACTTCCTCGGAGCTGGTGAAGATCGAATCCGACTCAGCAGGGGTAACGAGCCAACCACCCGCGTCGAGTTCCTGTTCGAGTTGTCCTGCGCCCCAGCCGGAATAGCCCACGATGAATTTCAGCCGAGCATCACTGCGGCGCGCCAGAATTCGTAGATGGTCCTCATCTGCGGTCATCCAGGCGGGCACACTGCTCCACTGGATAGATATCGATCCAAACGCATCGGCAGGATGATCGTGTATCGTCATTTTCACACCCGCGGGGTTCTGGGCTGTGGATGCGTCGACTTCGTCAACGCTCACATTCCCGCATGGCTCGCCGATCCCAGCGACATCATGGAGCGCCAACAGCGGTCCTTCGACGGGGCCGCCAAGATAAATTAAATCGCGTGGAGGCGTCGTTTGGCTATTTGACTGCGGCAATGGATCCTCTGTGTTTTCACCCAGCGGCTTAGCAGGGCTGGATTGCCACGAGGGACTGGACATCTCGACGACTTCGCTAAAGCGTTTTGACGTACCGCGATTGACAATGACGCCAAACGCGCCCTCTTCGGTGTGGCGCACCACAAACACTACCGAGCGGAAAAAATGTCCGTCGGTGAGATAGGGTGACGCGACCAGGAAGCAGCCTGTGCAGTTCTGCGATTTGGATGTCATCAAGGATTTTCCCCGCTACTAAGTCACGCTACTGGGTGTTGACCAATCCAATCGTCCCGCCACAGGCAACCTGCCCACGACAGCCCGACGCCGAACCCGACGAGCATGTTTGTGTCCGAGCCCGTCAGTTCGCCTCGGCCGCGAAGTCGATCGATCAGGATCGGTAACGTACACGATACCGTGTTGCCAATATCCGCCAAGTCGATCGGCAATCTTTCTTCGGAAACGTTCATCCGCAGGCGAAGCTGATCGAGCATCTTCCATGTCGCTTGATGCATGAGATAGCGATGCACGTCAGCGTCGTGGAGCGAGTTGGCTTGCAGAATTTCATCGACCAGTCGTGGGATGGCTTCCACGGTGAATCCAATCAGGCTTGGCCCGTCCATGTAAAGACGGCTTTTCCAGCGTTTGCGGTGGCGTGGGGGGATCGCATCCTCCCTGAGCCGAGCTCCGCCATCGCCCACAATCAGCATGTCGGCCCCGCTGCCATCACTGCCAAACTGAAACCCCCACAAACTCGGGTTTTCGCCTGCGGTGACTAAGGTCGCCGCCGCAGCGTCTCCAAAAATCGTACGCAGACTACGATCATCCGAATCGATGTATTTACTGTAGGTCTCTGCGGTCAGCAACAGTACGCGCCGCGCCACGCGGCTTTGGATCAATCCGTCTGCCATCGCCAAACCGTAGACATAGCCGCTACAGCCCAAATTAAAATCGACTGCGCCGCACCGAGTCGGCAGCCCCAAGCGATCCTGCAATAGGCACGCAGTCGTCGGCAGCGGGTAGTCGGGCGTTTGGGTGCAGAGCAAGACAAAGTCAATCGTCGCTGGATCGATCGATTCTCGTTCGAAAAGTTCCTGCGCCGCTGCGACGGCGAGATCGGAGGCGGTGACGTCGGGGTCTGCGATGTGCCGCTGGCGAATCCCGGTTTTTTCCGCGATGACATCCAAATCCCAGTTCGGGAACTGCACCTGGAGACTCTCGTTGTCTTCGACCCGAGGGGGCAAATGGACGGCGATGGGGCCGATTTGGGCGTAAGGCACGTGGGTCTTCAGCGGACGGGGGAGTTGGAGTCGGTCAGGTAAGGAAAGCCAGTCAACGCACTCAGGCAGCCGGTCCCCAAAGCGTAGCAGCCCGCCCGCTGGGGTGGAAGCAAGGATTCATCTTTCTCTGGCAACCTCAGTGAGTCGGCGACCCGCGAGAGAAGCCTGCTGACAGAAAACAGAAAAGGGCAGTCGAGCTAGTGCGGTCGTCTCTTATCGAGCCAGCTTTGGTGAGGTACTTTCTCGGGAGAGTCCTTGGCCCATTGAGGCTTCTCGAACCAGCGTAACGGGCTGTAGCGGGGATAAGTTTCCCAGATTTCGCTGGCCTGCGAATCGGTTTGTCGCAAATCTCCGGTAGTGGTCAAATAAGCTGACAGCCGCTTCGACAGATCTTCGTAGACGGTCTGGAACTCGGCATCATTCGCCAAGTTGTGCAGACATGCCGGATCGTCGCCAATTTTGTACAGCTCATGTTCCGGCCGCATCCCCACCGCAGCCTCGAGCAACGTCGCGACGCTGGGATCGTCGGCGTGTCGGATCATGTAGTCGAGCGTCGGACAGCTATCAATATCGTGATATCCCCCATGTTCATTGCCCAGTGTCCCTGAGACGAGCGTTCCATCGACGTCGTACTTGGCGGTTTCATACTTGCGTGGCGTGCCCGCAGGCCAGCGTTCGGGACGGAAATTATGAACGTACAAAAAATCATTCGTTCGGATGCAGCGACAGGGATATCCCAGCGTGTTGAACCGGGACGACGAGTGACGTTCACGTCCGCTATATACCGCCGAACGCAGAGGCGGCACTCGGTTAGCGACATGGCTGATTCGCGGCAGCAGATTGAATCCCGCAAGTTGGTCGGCCTGGTCTGGGGCAACCGTTGCGGCAGCGAAAATGGTGCGCGTCACATCGACGAGTCCCACTAGATCATCGTTGACTTGACCCGCTTCGATGCGGGCCGGCCAACTGATCGCCAGCGGCATGTGAATTCCGTATTCGTACAGGTTTGCCTTGGCCCTTGGAAAGGGCATCCCGTTGTCGCTGGTGACGATCACCAATGTGTTTTCGAGTTCGCCAAGCTTTTCCAAGCGATCGAGCATGCGCATCAAGTGCTGATCAAACCACTCGACTTCGAACAGATAGTCCGCGATATCCGAACGCACCTCCGTGGTATCCGGAAGAAATGGGGGGACCACCACCTTGTCCAAATCCATGCCATTTCGCTTTCCGATCCCGCGATCATATCCCCGATGCGGTTCATGGCCCCCGTACCAAAAGCAGAACGGACGATTATCGTCGCGTTTGGCTAAGAAATCTTCGAAGTTAGCGGCGTAATCGTTGTTGGCGATTCCAGGTGGACTATCCAGTTTCTCTTTGGCGTAGGCCACTCCGGCTGGATTTTGCGGCCAGCCGCTTGCCTGGCCGGGCCCCCACCCTTTGCCGGTCATGCCCACACAGTAGCCCGATTTCTCCAGCTGGCTGGGGAATACCGGTAGGTCGGTCGGGAAGGAGCTCGCATGCGTTCCCGCTTCGCGAATCTGCCAGATTTCGCGGCCCGTCAAGAATGCCGCTCGCATCGGGCTGCATCCTGGTGAGGGGGTGAAGGCGGCCTTGAACAGCACACCCGCCTTGGCGACACGATCGAATGCGGGCGTGGAAACTGCCGCGTCGCCGTAAGCCGAAGCGTGCGGGTAAGACTGATCATCGGATATCGCGATCAGGATGTTCGGACGCTCACTGCGGACGGTCGCTGCTATTAAGAAAGCAGCGAATATAAGATGAAACTGTATGAGGTGTCGCCGCATGGGGGTACTCAGGAAAGTGCTGTGAAGTTTTTCCAGCCGTGAGATGCTGGAGTCGTTGTACGGGACCGTTTTCCCGAACGATGATCGCCAACGATTGGTCGTCAGTTCAATCGGGGACGCCTGCCAGTATCGCCCGATTCGACTCGCCCTGCCACCGCGTTATCACAACTTTGTGGGAGAGTCGATTGGCCTGGTCCTCTGGGAGAAACACCGCCGCCCCGATACGCTCTGCATCCATCCAGGCACGGGAGCAAACGCCTCCGGATGGGATTCGGCAATTCTCTGTCGTCGTGCACCACGTCGCGATTCACCCAAACCGCACGCGACCGCGTCCTGGCTGATATGGCTTTACGCATTTGTATGTGGCAGGTGCTTTTTTATTTTTCGAGGTGAAATGGACGAATGGCAACACTGACACAGCCCCTGAAATGGCATGGCGGGAAATACTATCTGCGAAAGTGGATCATCGGACACATGCCTCCGCACCTGCATTATGTCGAGCCCTACTTTGGCGGCGGTGGAATCCTATTGGCTCGCGATCCGAGTCGCGACTGGATGGCGACGGGCGACGAAAAATTACCGGCTGCCCTGAAGGGTGGCAGTGAAGTCGTCAACGACCTTCACGGTGAATTGATCAATTTCTGGCGGGTGCTTCAAGATCCAGCGGACTTCGCCGCATTTCGCGAGCGAATGCAGGTGACTCCCTTTAGCGAAGCCGAATTTGATCGGGCGTGGGAGTTTTCGCAGGCTATCAATAGCGAGGCAACGGCTCTTGAGTGCGCGATTCAATTCTTCATTCTCGCCAGACAGTCCCGCCAGGGGCTGATGAGAGATTTTGCCACGCTTTCAAGAAATCGCGCGCGGAGCCGAATGAACGAGCAAGCCTCGGCGTGGCTCAATGTTGTTGATGGATTGTCCGATGTCCACCAACGATTGCGCGGAGTCGTCATCCTCAATCAAAAGGCAACGGACGTCATTCGCAAGCAAGATGGGCAACACACCCTCTACTACTGCGACCCCCCATACGTCCACGACTCACGTTCGTCGACGGGCGAGTACGCGTTTGAGATGAGCGAAGCCGAACATGAGCATCTGCTTGAGACGCTCGCTGCAATCCAAGGCAAGTTCATGCTGAGTGGTTATCCGAGCAAGCTCTACACGAAGTATGAACAGAAGCACCATTGGACGCGGCACGACATGAAGATTGACAACAAGGCTTCTTCTGACGCGATCAAGGCAAGGAAGACTGAGTGTCTATGGTGTAATTTCTGAATGAGATCGTGTCCGATCTTGTCGACGCTCGCCACTCACGCGAAAATCACTGCATGGATAGTTCTGCACAATCTCAGATCGAGGATATTTTTCGTCAATCTTCGCGCAAGGTGTATGCGACGTTGGCGGGGTTGCTGCGTGATCTCGATCTAGCTGAGGAAATCATGCAGGAAGCGTTTGCAATCGCAGCGGAGCAGTGGCCACGCGACGGGGTGCCCGAGAATCCAGTCGCTTGGCTGATCTCTGCGGGTCGATTTAGGGCAGTCGATTTGATTCGCAGGCGAGAGAAGATGCGAGCGATCGGTCGGGAACATATCGACCGAGTCTCGAGGATTGCCGACGCCAATGCCATCAGAGCGAAACACGAGATCGAAGACGATCAACTGAGGCTGATCTTCGCTTGCTGCCATCCTGCAATCGATGCCAAGGTGCAAGTGCCGCTGACGCTACGTGAAGTTTGCGGGTTGACGACTGAGGAAATCGCGCGCGCGTTCTTGACATCACCGACAACGATGGCGCAGCGGATTGTGCGCGGGAAGGCAAAGATTCGTGATGCAGGAATCCCTTTCGTAATTCCTGGAATTGCAGATCTGCCTGAACGCCTCGATGGGGTATTGTCGGTCATCTACCTGATCTTCAATGAAGGCTATTCGGCGTCGAGCGGTGACTCAATCACACGTACAGATCTCTCCGGCGAAGCAATCCGGCTGTGCCGACTGCTACTCGAGCTACACAGCGATGCCGAGGTGATGGGACTGCTCGCTCTGATGCTACTGCATGAGTCACGCCGCGAAACTCGGCAGTCTTCCAGCGGCGACATTGTGTTACTCGAAGATCAGGATCGCAGCCGTTGGAACCGAGAGTTGATCTCCGAAGGGCAACGCCTTATCGAACGTTCCCTAACCTCGAGTCGGTTTGGCGTCTACACGATCCAGGCCGCGATCTCGGCAGTTCATGCGGAGGCCAGGACAGCCACTGAAACCGATTGGCGTCAAATCGTTTCACTCTACGATGTGCTTGTTCAAACCGATCGTTCCCCCGTGATCGAGCTGAACCGTGCAGTCGCTCTCGCGATGCGAGACGGTCCCCAAGCAGGATTGTCGATTATCAATGCGATCCTAAGTCGCGGCGAGTTGTCCCATTACGCGTTGGCTCATGCCGCTCAAGGCGAGTTATTACGACGATGCGGCGATATTGCAGGGGCGGCCGCCGCGACGCAGCGAGCGTTGTCACTGACCGGCCAAGCCGCTGAACAGCGTTTCTTGAATGAAAAGCTCGCTCTCCTGCGGTCCTCTGCGTCTTGAGCCTTCGAAGCGGCGTCGCAATTTTTCAAAAAAAAAGTCTTCCGATGTCGATTCTCCGTCAGGAGGTTCGACCAATGGTAAAGTTCCTGCAATGACCGTTTCTATGTGGAGAAAATGATGCACCGCAATCCAGTTGGTTGGTTTGAAATTTATGTCGATGACCTAGACCGCGCCACCAAGTTTTATGAAACGGTCCTCGGGATGAAACTCGAAGAACTTCCATCGCCGATGGATCACTTGAAAATGATGGCCTTTCCCATGTCGATGGGTAGTAGTGGTGCTTCTGGATCGCTTTGTAAGATGGAAGGGATGAAGTGTGGCGGTGGCAGCACCCTCGTCTACTTCAGTTGCCAAGACTGCGATGTCGAAGCGTCTCGCATCGAAGAAGCTGGAGGCAAACTGCACATGCCGAAGACGTCGATCGGACAATACGGATCGATCGCATTGGGGATCGACACCGAAGGCAACATATTCGGCCTTCACAACCCTCCCGCCAACTCAGACTGCAACTAATCTGTTGTGGCTCGCTAGTCTCGATGAGTCCGAAATTCCAGGTGGAGCGGAATCGTGAAATACATGTTTTTGATATACAGTGCTGAGAGTGCTTGGACCCCAGAAGAGTGGACGCGATGCACCAAGGACTCCAGCGAGATTTGCCGTGAGTTAGCTACCAAAGGCCAGTTCATTGCAGCATCACCGTTACACCCGGTTACTACTGCAACGAGTGTCCGCGTCCGCGAGGGCAAGCCGCAGATCACCGACGGACCTTTTGCTGAGACCAGGGAGCAACTCGGTGGATACTACATTATCGACGTCGACAACCTGGATGACGCAATTGGCATCGCCAGTCGATTGCCACCGGCGAAAAAGGGGACTGTGGAGATTCGGCCCATTTTCGAATTACCACTGGATCTTTCGGCAGAGATCGACGCCCACGAGTGAGCGAAACACTGAAACGTTTCCGGTCCAAGATGATCGGTGCAATCGACGGCGCGTCGTCTAGTCGACAACGCGCCCGCAATTGGGGACAATCGGAGGGTTCTCTCCATTTGTTTCCCTACTGAAAAATCGATCGAATGACAAAAACGGCTCGCCACGAACTCGTCGTCCTGGGCGGCGGTCCCGCCGGTTATGTCGCCGCTATCCGCGCCGCACAGCTCGGTATTGACGTCGCCTGCATTGATGAAAACCCGCGTTTTGGCGGCACTTGTGTCCGTGTGGGCTGTATCCCCAGCAAGGCCTTACTCGAATCGAGCCATCACTTCGAGGAAGCCCAGCACCGTTTAAGCGATCACGGAGTCAGCGTCAGTGGCGTCGAGCTGAAACTCGACGTGATGATGGCTCGAAAAGAAAAAATCGTCGACACGCTGACCGGCGGCATCGATATGCTGTTCAAGAAAGGTGGCGTTACTGCGTATCACGGTCGAGGCAAGTTGCAGTCAGCCGAGGCGATCGAAATCACGCCGGGTGAGGGAGCCGATCCGGAACAGCCCAAAGTGATCCAAGCCGATCAGATCCTATTGTGTCCCGGCAGTATCCCAGCGCGTTTGCCATCGATCGAGGAAGACGGCGATCGGATCGGTAACAGCACGGCGGCGCTTTCCTTTTCCGAAGTCCCCGAAGTTCTCGTCGTGATCGGTGGTGGATACATCGGCTTGGAACTGGGCAGCGTCTGGAATCGTTTGGGAAGCCACGTGATCGTGCTCGAAGCCCTCGATCGTGTTCTCCCGGGACTCGACAATGAGATGGCCAACTTGGCCCACCGTGCCTTTAAGAAACAAGGCATCGAATTCCGCACCAGCACTATGGTGGCGTCCGCTCGCGTCGACACGTCGCAGTCCAAGCCATGCACGGTCGAGATCCAAGGTGGCGAGCCGATATACTGTGACCGTGTGCTGCTAGCAACCGGTCGCTGGCCCGCCACGGACGATTTGGAGCTGGCAGCTGCCGGCATACAGACCGACCGCCGCGGATTTATCGAAGTCAATCAGGACTTTCAGACAAGTGTGCCGGGTGTCTATGCCGTGGGTGACTGTATTGGCGGGGCCATGCTCGCTCACAAGGCGATGGAGGAAGGAATTGTTTGTGTCGAACGGATGGCGGGCATCGCAGCGGAGATGAACTACGACGTGATCCCAGCCATCGTCTATACTCATCCCGAAATCGCGATGGTTGGACAAACCGAAGAGCAATTGAAGGAAGCCGGTATCGCATTTAAGAAGGGCGTCTGCCCGCTCGGTGCCAATGGTCGTGCTCGCACCCTCGGTGATACCGAGGGCCGCGTGAAAATTCTCGCTGACGAGGAAACCGACCGCGTCCTCGGCGTGCACATCATTGGTCCCCGGGCAGGTGACTTGATCGCCGAAGCCGCTGCGGCCATGGAATTCGGAGCCAGCAGCGAGGACATCGCTCGCACCTGTCACGCTCACCCGACACTATCTGAAGCCGTTCACGAAGCTGCGCTCGCGGTCGACAACCGAGCTATCCATACCGCATAGGAAAGCGACGAGCGACTACTTTTTGGATACTAGCTGCTAGTTTTTAGTTTCTCCAACTCCACTTCTTTTGCTCTCAAAATGTCCTCCAGCACAGATGAATTTGCCGTGCCCAACGACGAACCGATGTTTATCATCGGCTGGCGAGAGTGGGTGGGATTGCCTGAATTGGGAGTGGGACGGGTCAAAGCAAAAATCGATACGGGAGCTCGTTCCAGCTCCATTCACGCATTTGATGTCGAAACCTACGTCGACAATGAGGTCGAGAGAGTACGGTTTTCGATCCATCCGGTACAAAATCGAGACGACGTGTTTGTCAACACTGATGTCCCTATCCTCGAGCGGCGGCACGTCCGCAGTAGTAACGGGGAGGTGTCCGAGCGAATCGTGATTCGCACCCATTTGGAAATTCTCAAACGACGGATTCTGGTCGATCTTACTCTGGCGAATCGTGACGCGATGGGGTTTCGGATGCTGGTGGGTCGCGAGGCAATCCGCAAACGTTTTCTCGTCGATCCCGCCGCCTCATTCTTAGCGGGGCGTCGACATCGCCATTCCCGCCGTAAACGCCATAGATGACTGCATCGCATGAAACGAAGATTTACCGAGTTCCCAATCATTCTGCTTGCCGCGTGCTTCGGTTGCGTTACGACGTCGGGCTGCCGACCTGCGGTCGAACCACCTGCCGTGGCGGGGACCGAAAAAGTCCCCTCGGCGGAAGCGGAGCCCGCCACGCCGGCGAACGACAATGGCCCAGCTTCGGTGCGCATCCCCCAGGCTCACGGCATTACCGACAAGGACGGGAATGTTGTCCAGCTTGATCTGCGTAGCAGTACGGTGAGTGATGAAGACCTGCGGCAGCTAGAGAGCCTGACATTTTTGAAGGTCCTCAAACTTTCCGGCAAGGATGGTGCTTGCACCGTGACAGACGCAGGGTTGGAGTCGATCGCTAAATTGCCTCAGCTCAAAGTACTCGCTCTGGATTACGTCCCCATCACGGGCGTGGGACTGCAACGAATTTCTGGCCTCGATCAGCTCCAAGAACTCTATCTGGCCAAGACAAAGATAGATGATCAAGCGACGGCGGAACTCGAAAATTTTCCGCAACTAAAAAAACTGCGGTTAGCGGGAACCACGATCTCAGCGCAGGCGGCCAGCCGGATCGTCAACCTGAGAAACTTAGTTGACTTGGACGTGAGCGAATGCGAATGGATAGATGATGTCGCGGCGAAAGAATTCTCGATGCTTCCCCATCTCGAAAAACTCAATCTCTACCGCACGATTGTGGGGAATCCAGGTGCGATCGCGCTGGCTGAAGCTCCGGCGCTGACGTGGCTCAACCTTGACGCTACCCGCGTGACGGACGCGGGACTGGCGGGTGTTGGCAAACTAACTGGCCTGAAATTCCTGCACCTCGGCTCCACGAAAATCACTGACGCGGGATTACCCCAATTGAAGCCGCTCGCGAATTTAGAAAAGTTGGTCGTCACAAGAACGGAGGTCACCCAGGCGGGCGTGGATGAACTGAGGAAATCACTGCCCAACACAGAAATCCAACTTGAGTATCAGGTATCGGAATAAACACCAGAAAGTTAATTAGCAATGGAAATCCACACTCACCCACAATTCTACGTGCCATGACATTCGCGACTCGGATCAACGAAGCCATTTCCCGCACCGGTTCGGTGACCTGCGTGGGACTGGACCCACGAAAAGATCAATTGCCTGCTCCGCTACGTCAGAGCGTGTCTGGCAATTCACCGCAAGCTTGGGCCAAAGTTTATACGCAGTTTTGCTGTGAGATCATTGATATCGTGAAGGATATCGTGCCCTGCGTGAAACCGCAGACTGCATTTTTTGAGCAGCTCGGTCCCGCTGGAATGATCGCGCTAGGCGAGGTGATCGATCATGCCACGCGGTCGGGACTGATCGTAATCATCGATGGAAAGCGAAACGATATTGGCAGCACCGCGACTGCCTACGCCGACGCCTACTTGGGCAGTGCAGCTGGGATCGCTGCGGCGGGCGGGGATCCAGGTTCAGCGAGTCCGTGGGGCGGCGACGCATTGACGGTTAGCCCGTACTTGGGACGCGATAGCATCGAGCCGTTTGTCGAAGTCTGCGACCGGCGGGCGGGCGGCATTTTTGTGCTGGTCAAAACCTCCAATCCCGGCGGCGGATACTTGCAGGACCTTCGTTGCGGCGAGCAGACCGTGTATCAAGCTGTGGCGGAGCTGGTCACTTCGCTCAACGCCAGTCGACTCGATGCAGACGGATACGGACCGATCGGCGCAGTCGTCGGCGCCACCTACCCCGCCCAGCTCGCCGAGTTACGCGCCGCGATGCCACACAGTATCCTGCTCGTGCCCGGCTTTGGTGCTCAGGGCGGTGCAGCTGAGGACGTGCGGGCGGCGCTGGACGATTCCGGTCGTGGCGCCGTGATCAACAGCTCTCGCGGTATTATCTTTGCCCATGCCCGCGAAGAATATGCGTCGAGATACGGTGGTGCCAAATGGCACGATGCCGTCCGAGCAGCAACCGAAGAGATGAACGGTCAGTTGAAGTGAAAGGACGCTGCCGCGAATTTTTTACTGGTCCCCTGGCTAGCCTCGTCAGCGTACAATGTTTGCTTGTGCTGTCTTCTACTTCCTACCTTCAACTGATCGTCACCTGATGCCTCAGACAAAACAGTCCAACATATCACGTCGCCGCTTTCTTCATTCATCCAGTGCTGCGTCGGCAGCACTCCTTTCGGCTGGCGTTTGGAGCAGCCGTTCGATTGCTGAGTCGACATCCGCCAACCAGAAACTCAACATCGCCTGCATTGGCACCGCCAATCGCGCCCTGGCGGATATCAATGGTGTCACGAGCGAATCGATCGTCGCACTGTGTGATGTCGATAGCCGATTCCTCGACGTCCAGGCGAAACGTTTTCCTGATGCGAAAACATACGCTGATTACCGTGAAATGCTGGACGACAATGCCGGGTATGTCGATGCGGTCGTGGTTGGCGTGGCTGACCATCATCACGCACCGGCGACGATGCGGGCGATCGAAAAACAGATGCACGTGTACTGTGAGAAACCGCTAACACACACGGTGGAAGAAGCCCGAATCGTCGCCGACGCGGCACGTGCGGCTGGCGTGGCAACCCAGATGGGCACCCAGATTCACGCGACTGATAATTATCGCCGCGTGGTGGAAGTGATTCGCAGTGGAGCCATCGGTGATGTGACTGAGGTACACGTGTGGGTGGGCAAGGGCTGGGGTGCCGACGGGTTGCCCGCTGGCGCTGATCCTGTTCCGGCCTACCTGGATTGGGATTTGTGGTTGGGCCCGGCACCGAAACGCCCGTTTCTTACCAACAAATATCATCCAGCGGAATGGCGGCGTTGGTGGGCTTTCGGTCAGGGAACTCTGGGCGATATGGCATGCCACTACATGGATCTGCCGTTTTGGGCGTTGGGATTGACCTCGCCGACGCGGGTGGCCGCCGAGGGCCCCCGGGTCGATCCCGAAGCCTGCCCAATGGGACTCAAGGTCCACTACGAGTTTCCCGCCATCGAGGGCCGCGGGCCGGTTGCGTTGACTTGGTACGATGGGAATTTGACGCCGAAAACCGTCAGCGAGATCCAAGTCCCCGGCGCGGGCGTGATGTTCGTCGGCAGCGAGGGGAAAATGTTCGCTGACTATGGTGGTTACAAACTCTATCCAGAGGAAAAATTCGCCGCCTTCACACCGCCGCCTCCATCGATCCCAGCATCGATCGGCCATCACGCCGAGTGGATCCGGGCTTGCAAAGCGGGCGAGCCGACGACGTGCAACTTCGATTATGCGGGGCGATTAACCGAATCGGTGTTGCTGGGCAATGTCGCCTTCCGAGCGGGGCAGCCGATCCAGTGGGACGCGGCGAATCTGCAGGTTACGGGCAGCGAGCAGGCGACGCAACTCTTGCGGAAAGAGTACCGTCCGGGCTGGGAAGTCCGGGCCGTCTCCCCGACCGCGGGATAGCCCTGTTGGCCTCCGGGTGACTTTCCCCCTTGTGGTCCCGGGGTCGGCATTGGTAGGTACGAACGGCGTCGGCAGTCCGGTCTCGCTTTTTGCGTGGAATCAGTGTCGGCGTGACGATACTTCCCGCTCACAAGGAACCGCTCGGCGATGCCCAATCTCGTTGCCAAAGCTTCAGCACTGCACCGCACATGGATATTGACAGCCATGTTGTGTCTTGTCAGCTCGACCGCAGTCGGGCAGATGGGAGGCATGGGTGGCGGTATGGGAGGCATGGGTGGCGGCGGCGCCGCCGCTCCCGCTGGTCCAACCAAACAAAAATGGTCTGAACGTGTCCATGCTCAACCTGGCATGACATTCCGCCGCGAGACAGGTGATTCGATTGTTGGGGCCGTTCGCATTGTGGGCAACCGCAATGTCGCGACTGCGGAAATCTATAAAGAAATGCAAACTCGCAAGGGCCGTTTCTATGATGAAGAAACCGTTCTGGCCGACGTTCGCCGACTCACTGACATGGGGTCCTTCGACGCCGTATCGTTCGAAGTCAAAACAGTCGGGCCGGACGCTCCGCTCGCCGAATCCGAAGTTTCGCCGCAAGCACCCGGTGAACCCCAGACTCCCGCCGTGATCGTGACATTTCATTTACACGAGCGTCCCATGGTGACCCAGGTCCTCTTTCACGGTGAGCGCGGATTGAATGAACGTTCGTTGAAAACTCGCGTCGGCATTGCCGTCGGCGACCCTCTCAATGAGTTCTCGGTCGAATCGGGCCGACGTCGTTTGCTCGATTACTACAAAGAAGAAGGGTTCAATCAAGCCTCGATTCAAGCTGGAATTTCGCAAGTAGAACGCAGCGGACCGTCGTCAATCAATATGGACGGCTTTCCTCCGGGGACCGTCATCTTCCGTATCAATGAAGGCCCACTCGAACGCATCGCTGACATTCAGATCGAGGGGAGCACGATAGTGAGTGAAGCGAGATTGAAAAAAATCATTCAGAGCCGCGGCCCGATGCTCGGCTTCTTGAGCTACATCGGCAACGAGGTGGATATCGAAAAAATTGATTCGGACGTCGACCAGTTGTCTTCCTATTATCATACGCTGGGCTACCTGACCGCCACGGTCGGACGCCGGTTTGAGTACAACGAGAGCGGCAAGTGGTTAACGCTCGTGTTCGTTGTCAATGAAGGCCCCCGGTTCACGATCGGTGACATCCAGATCGTGGGCAACCAGTACATCACCGAAGAGTCGCTCCGGGCCAGGCTCACGCTCCATGCTGGAGATATGTTCGATGGCACGATCTTGCGGCGCGATGTCGGCGAACTCGTTTATGGTTACGGGGAACTGGGATTCATCTATACCGAGATCAAACCCAAGACAATCATGCGAGACGAGAATGGGATCGCCGATATCGTCTATGACATCACTGAGGGCGATCGATGGAAAATTGGCCGAATACTGGTTCACATCGATGGCGAACCGCACCTGATGCGTGAAACCACCATGTTGAACCTGGTTGACATGCGGGAGGGCGACTTTATCGACAGACGGATATTGGAAATGAGCACCCGTCGGATCGAACGCAGCCAGTTGCTCGAAACCAACCCTGCAGTCGCCGAAGCACCCGATATCAAAGTTGTGCCGCGAGAGGATTCGCTGCGATGATCCACGCCATGACCTCCTTCACCAAGAACCGCATCGTGAAACGCACCGCTATCAGCTTCGCCGTGTGCCTCGCAGTGGCGTTCGCCCTGTTCCTGCCCTCGGTCGCATTTGCGCAACCACAGTATTCACCGCCCTCAGTGTATTCGGTCGCGCCATCAACGCCGCCTTATGGTAGCCAACCCACTACCGCACCGACCTATAATGGCCAGCCGTCTGGCGGGCAGAACTATACCCCACAGCCGTACGGTGGGTCGGGCTATAGCAACCCCAGCGCATCGACGTCGCCCAGCTTTGCGGGCCCAGGGTACGACACCACTCCCGCTCCACCCGTCAATCCGAACCCTTACGGCGGCGGCACCTACTCGCCGCCGATGTTCCAGCCCGAATACACTACGCCTCCGTCATCGTTCGGACCTGTTGCGCCATATCCACCCCTGGTGACGGGGCCCGAGGTTCGTGAGGCAGATTTGATCATTCAGGGATATCCCGCACGAACGGGCCGCGTGATGTTCGGGGGTGCCGTCAACAGCAGTGCGGGCTTGACCGGTCAAATTACAGTAGATGAACGGAACTTTGACATCTCGCGTTGGCCAAGCTCGTTTCAGGATCTGTTCAGTGGAACGGCGTTTCGAGGCGCCGGGCAAACTTTTCGCCTCGAGGCCGTCCCCGGTAGCCAGTACCAACGTTATACCGTGCAGTTCGCCGATCCAAACCTTCTCGGATACTTACCGATCAGCATGTCGGTGAGCGGATTTTACTACAATCGTCAGTTCCAAAATTGGACTGAAGGTCGTTTGGGCGGCAAGTTGTCGTTTGGTTACCGAGTCACTCCAGACCTTTCGCTCTCGGCGGGTGTGACGGCTCAAAACGTGAACATCTCCAATCCGACTGACCCTACGTTGCCGCAACTCGCGGAGGTCCTCGGTGACAATTCGATGTACAGTGGGCTGGTATCGCTCATCCACGACACGCGGAACAGCCCGCTGATTCCGAGTGAGGGGCACTACATCAGTGCTAGCTACGAGCAAGCATTTGGTGATTTCGACTACGGTAAGTTCGAAGGCGAATACCGCAAGTATTGGGAAATGCGAGCACGGGCCGATGGCTCAGGGCAGCAGATCCTCAAGTTCATCAGCCAAGTAGGTATCAGCGGCAGCGATACTCCGATCTTCGACAACTTCTTCGCTGGCGGCTATGCTACACTCCGCGGATTCCGCTTCCGCGGGGCTTCGCCCGCCGTCCCCTCCGCCAACGGACTGGTGCAGGTCGGCGGCCGGTTTCAGTGGCTCAACACGCTGGAGTACATGTTCCCATTGACGGCCGATGACGCCTTCCGGGGGGTCACCTTTGTAGACTTTGGTACCGTGGAACAGGACATCGCTATCCACGAGGACAACTTCCGCGTCGCCCCCGGGTTCGGTCTACGTGTGGCGATCCCCATGTTGGGACCAGCACCTCTTGCATTCGACTTCGCATTTCCTGTCATGAGTTCGCAGTACGATAACGAGCAAGTGTTTAGTTTCTTCATGAGTGGATCGCGTTAGTATCATGGATCGTTAGTCATGTTACTTCGGCAGAAAGGGGCTGAATTTTTTCAATGGCAAGGTTACAATACCACTGCCTTGGTGAAATTCATTCTTCTCGTCTAGTCCGGTTACGCTCATGTTGATTACCCAGTGCCCACGTTGTCACGAATCTGTATGCGTACCTGATGCACTTTTAGCCGACGTCGGTAGTCCGGCCCCTCACTCGTCTGCAAAAGCCCAATGTCCGTGGTGTTTAGAAACGCTTGATCCGAGCGAACTGCGTGCCGCTCTTCCCCCCGCATTAGTGCTCGTGGGCGAGCATGCGCTCCTAAGTTCAGGCGACCACGGCAATGACGACTGGGCAGTTGAGAGTTCAAGCGTGTCATCGTTGGCTGCGGACCGTAGATCCACTCAGCGTTCGGAAGGCCAATTTCGCGACGCGGAATTTGTATTAGAGGACCATGGAACCCACAACGGTTCCGTTCGGAGCGACGTTTCTGAGCCGGATTCGATTGACATTGAGCATGCGGACGATGGATACGAGGAACTTGAAAAGGAGGAAACCGAGTTAACGCTTCAACAGCCGGTTTTTCCCAAGCCAAAGTCGGCCGGTACTGCCTCGTCGAATCTCCCCCAGCGGGTTATTAAGATTAGTGTGCCCGGAAAATCGGGGGCTGAAAAAGCGGCAGCGATGAGGGACATCGATCCCTCCCTTAGCCGTCGCCGCCGCCGTAAGAAAAGTTCACCATTGAAAACGATGCTCGGAGTCGCGCTGGGTGGCCTGCTCGCGCTGCCGATCGTCGGCCTGATCCTACACTTCGTGGCCGGCCAGTATGTGCCTTACATTAGCGACCTGCTTCCCGACGGCGGCAATTCGGTGGCGCGAGTCCGCCCCAACTCACCCCTACCCATCGATGATTCTCAGCCGCAGCCGCAGCCCGCTGATCAGACTGGGCAGCCTCCGCTGCAGGGGCAGTCTCTCGGCGAAGATATCACCGCTCTGCCCGCCTCCGGTAGACTTCCCGACCCGGCTGATGCAGCGATGGAGGCAATCGCGGGAGAGGCGAACGACCCGACTCGAACAGACGTCGAAACCAACAATCGGCGAAACCCAGTTGCACCAGAGAACAGCAGCATTGCGTTAAACAACTCTCCGCCTGCTGATAACTTATCAAGTGACAACGCGGCGCTCGATGTCGCCACGCCAAGTGAGAACGCGCCCGAGGATGCAGTTTTTGAAAGTACACGATCTGGTTTTGAGTTACCTGACGACAAGTTACCTGATGACGAGTCAACTAACGACAAGTTGGTTGATAGCGAGTTAACTGACAGCGATGCTGTTGAGGAGACGTTCGCCGGCAGCGTGGGGCCCGATACAGCGGTCGCCGAAAGTATTTTAACTGACACGGGTTCCCCTGGCATGGATCTGCCTGACACGGGGGAAGCTGACGGGGATTTGCCAACGCGCGACACGTTCGATAATGTACTTCCGGGAGGTGAAGAGCCCAGCCTGTCTGGAATCGATAGTTTCAGTCCCGATGCCGCAATGCCAAATGGTAAACTCGACTCCGTCGAAGAGTTTGACGTGGCAGACGCAGACGACAGCAATTCCTTCGACACCACCCCGCTTGCGCCCGATACCGCCGCCCCCGTGGCACCGGACACAAAGATGAACGCGGATTCGGCTGAATTGTTTGGCGACACTTCTGAAATCGCATTCCCATCGCCAGTTGCGCCGGAGCCGGTCGCGCCTGAGTCACCAGTCATGGATTTGGACGCCGAAGTGGCGCGACTCGGTAGCTCGTTGGAACAAATCAAAAACTTGAGTGCCGACGCTCCTCAGCGCGGGGAATTGATCCAACAGCTCTACGAATCTCTGTCGCATCTGGCCGGTGACGTGCCAGCCGGTTCCGCCGACAAGTTAAATCCATTGCTTGAGGAAATCGCGTCCAACACCAGCGTGATGATCGCGTTTGCCAAAGCCACCCCAGGCTGGGTCAGTCGCTCTCCGGCGGATCGCGGCAACGATGGTGTGATCGTCGTGGGCAGGATGTCCGGTAGCACCGAGGACGCCACTTTCACGCTGCTCGATCAAAGAAAACTGCCCGTCGATCTGCCAGCGACGACCACCACCGTGCCGACAGGTTTCCAATTGGGACTTGGCCGGATCTCGGGTACGGGAGAAAATGCGTCGCTGACGCTCGAGTCGCTCGAGAGCATTAAGCAGTAAATCATGTTTTCGGTGGCTCTGTTATCAAAATAGGCACATGATCTGCTGACAACGTGGTCTAATTGATTATTCCTACGTTTCACAATGCCCGTCCAGATACGGTTTACCATGAAATCAACGCGATCTAACTCAAACCGTGACGACGGCTATGCTCACTCAATTTCTTCCGGGTTCACCCGGTTTGTCTACGCCGTCTTCATTTTAAACGTGCTGGCAGTGGTGCTGCTCTTAGCAGGGCTGTTGGCGGGATGGTTCGGGATTGACGGTGATCGCATGTCGGACGGAACTTATCGCCTGGGCCTGGTCTTCGATACGGATGAAGTCGGCGATGACATCGGGAAAACGATGAACGCTGCAAGTAACCTTACCGAAACCGCCAAGTCGGCGACATCGTTGGAAACCTACGATGGGAAGATCAAGTCAATCGACGTGGCGACCGAGCGAGTTGTGCTGACAAGCGAAAGCAAGGACTACAACGTGCAGTTTACGGATGCGACGGAGTTCGATAGCGATCGCTGGACAAGCGTTGCTAGTTTGAAGGTCGGTGAGCCCGTGCGGCTGACCGTGCAGTCAAAGAACGATCAGTTATTTGCGGTGAAAGTCAAAGAAGTGGCGACAGCGGTCCCTGAGTAGCGGCGAGTGTTTCCCCCAACTTTTTCCTCCGAGAAAGGTTTTGAGCGTGCAGGTATTAGCGTCCAAATGTCCGTACTGCGGGCATTCTGTCGAGACCACCGTCGACCATCTGGAGGACCGAATTGTCTGTCCGGCGTGCCACAAGCCCTTCAAGATGGAGGTGCCCAGGGTCAGTGTCACATCCGTTCGTGAAGTCGAAGGCGATCACGAAGAATCCCAACCCGGTTTCGCAGGCGAGCAGGGGGAGGAAACGCTGAGGAAAGTCCACCCCGTCATTTTTCGTCGACGTCCACTCGGCACAGCAATCATTCTGTTGACGTGGGTTGCTGTTGGATTCCTCTTCGTCCAGTCTCGCGGAGCAGATCAGTTCGGAATGATGGGTTGGCTAGCTCTAGCGCTGATCATCTGCTCGCTACTCGTGATCGCGTACTGGTATATCCTCAGCGTTGCCACGACGCTCACAATCACAGACTCCCGGACGATTTTCCGCGAAGGGATCATCAGCCGGGATACATCCGAGGTGCAGCACGACGACGTGCGAAATATCCAGATCGAGCAGTCATTCCTCCAGCGTTTGACGGGCGCCGGCGATGTGGGAATCTCCAGTTCTGGCCAAGATGATTTGGAGATCGTGGCTCGCGCAATGCCAGACCCCGAGGGAATTGTTGACTTAATTCGCGCCAATCAGAACTGAATCTGTGATGCCACGGTGAGCGGAATTCGCTATAGTTCACCGAAATTCCAACATAGACTTGTTCGCCTATTTTACCACGGATCCGGTATCGCTATGTCCCGCCCACTGTCGCTTGTCTACGCATTCGTTCTCGCTGGCTGTTTTCAAGTCGCTTCACCAGCCTTGGGGCAACAGCCGCCTCCGACCTTTGTCCCGCAACCGGAGTTGATGGCCGGGCCCACGTCGACAGAAGCCGGGGTGGTCAACGAAGCTGCGGTCGTTTTGCAGGAATTGACCTCTAGCACCACCACCACCGGAATTCCAAAAAATTTATTAGCGTCGGCTGAGGCGATCGCCATCGTACCGCATTTTATCCGAGGCGCATTCGTCGTTGGTTTTAGCGGCGGCCATGGCGTACTGGTTCAACGGGATGCGAATCGACAGTGGCGAGCGCCCGAATTCATCAACATGTTTGGCGGAAGTTTCGGTTGGCAGGCAGGCGTTCAAGCCACCGATCTCGTGTTGGTATTTCGCTCGGCTCGCAGCTTGAAAAATATCCAGACGGGCAAGATCACATTGGGCGTCGACGCTTCAGCTGCTGCGGGACCTGTTGGCCGCACCGCGGGAGCGGCAACTGACGCAGCGTTTCAAGCCGAGATCCTTACCTATTCACGCGCTCGCGGACTGTACGCCGGCGTTTCTCTGGGCGGAAGCAGCCTGCAGCTTGACATCCCCTCGACGCAGCGATATTACCAAATCACCGCGACCAATCCTGGTGTGGTACCACCCTCGGCGATCGCGTTGGTCAATGAGCTGACATCACTGTCGAGCCACGCGATACCTGTGGCGGTCGAGTCACTTCGACCCGCTGAGCCAGAGCCAGTAAATCCCTTTGCTCCGGCAAACGTGAGCACCCCCGAGGAGCAAGCGGCACTGGCTCAGCGTTCGCGTACGATCAGTGAAATTGCCGCATCGATTGCCGCGATGCAACAGAAGGTCGACGCCCAATGGCAAGAGTACTTGGTCCTGCCAGCTTCGTGGAAGATGCCCGCCTCGGTCACTCCGAGCGAAATTCAGGCAGTCGTGGTTCGCTACGAAAGGGTTGCTTCGAACCCACAATTTGCAGCGCTCAGCAGCCAACCGGAATTTATCGAAACGTTGCGATTGCTTCGTCAACTGGCTACCGCCACCGCCGCCGAGCGTCAGCTCACGTTACCTCCCCCACCGACCAATTTCTGACTTCGCCCTCGCCGAATGCCGGACACCGCTAGCCCAGCAGCGCCGCTGCACCGAGGAGGAGCGCGAGTAGGAACACGATCACAGCCAGCTTCCACGCGGGAACCACTGCAGTTGATTCCCCTCCGCCGCGAGATTGGATTTGCTGGGCCAGCAATTCTCGGCCTTTTCCGGTCACACTCGCCGCTCCGACGTCAGGCGGCCGTGGCAGCAGTTCGCTGCCGCCAATTGCGGTCGATCGACTGGCTTCGGTACTCGCCGGTGGCTTGCTGAGGCCGTACTTTTCCCCGATGGTCAACATCACTCCCTGAACCGCGCGGGCATTGAACGGTCGGTCCTCAGGCAGTTTGGCGAGGCATTGGTCGATAATGTCATCGAGTTCGGGCGGAACGTCAGGCACCCGACTGGAGACGCGCGGGGGTCGCATTCGGAGATGCTGCTCAAAAAGCTGAGCAAAATTTTCACCTAAGAAAACCTTTTGACCACTCAGCATCTCGAACATGCAGCACCCCAAGGCATACAAATCCGCTTTGCCTGAGATCGTCGTGTCGCCGGTAATCTGCTCGGGAGCCATGTAGGCATGAGTGCCGACGGTGAGCCCTTGGTGGGTCAAATCGGCAGAATGTTGGTCGCGTGCGATTCCAAAATCGCCAAGTTTGACCTGGGCATCCCGCGTCAAGAACAAGTTGCTGGGTTTGAGATCTCGATGGATAACACCGTGATTGTGGGCGCACTGAAGTGCCGAGCCCACTTGGCGGGCAACGTCGACAACGACCGGCCATGACAAATGCCCGGACGTGACAATCAGGTCTTTGATGGTCCCGCCATCGACTCGCTGCATCACATAGAAGTAATGTCCGTCCTCGCTGCCGCCTCCGAAATACCCGATGATGTTGGGGTGTTGAAGCCGTTCGAGAATGAGCATTTCTCGGCGAAAGCGTGCCCGAATCAGTTCATCACTGCTGATGTTTGGGTGGAGTACCTTGATTGCCAGGTCTTGGCCAACGAGCTGTGCGGCTGAGGGTGAAACCTCGATATCCGTTCGCACTCTTCCATCGTAAATGGTGCCGACTGTACCGACACCAAGAACGGTACCTAATTCAAAATCAGAGAGATACAGGCGTGGCATCAGAGGGCCAACGCATGGCTAGACGCCTGCGATCTCTTCGATGCGAACGCGAGTGTTTGGCTGGCGGTGCCCGGTGCGCTTCTTGCTGTGTTTGCGGCGACGGAACTTCTGCACGTAAATCTTTTTGTCCATCGATTTACCGAGCACGGAAGCTGTGATACTGACGCCTTCGAGCGTCGGCGTACCCAATTTCAGGCCCTCGTCGCCACCGACAGCGAGAACGGTTCCGAATTGCAGGTTTTCGCCTTCAGTAGTATCGCGGAAATCGACATCAATCTCCATTCCAGGCTCAACGCGGTATTGGCGTCCACCGTCAACAAAGATGGCATACATATTCAAAAAATGGTTCAGAGGTGAGTGATGGAGCGAGAATGCTCGCACAGCGGAGGGCAGATCATAGCGAGACCAGCTTCAGACGGCTAGTCCTATCGAGGCTGAAATCAGCGCATAAAAAACCGGGGCGTCCTGACGGGAAGACGCCCCGGTTTCGCTGTCGACCATGACTTGATGCGTTTGCGATCAAAACTGAGAAATTGGACGTCGATCCGGACGCCTGCTCTGACGACCCATCCTTGGGTCGTTGTGGATTGACAGTTGCTCACTACCCCGTTTCGAATGCATGCGACTGCAATTGCTGCCCAACGCATTCGACGCTTGTGTCCATACAATGCGGCAATCGCGTCCGTCCGTGGATGCTGCCGTGGTAGTGAGCTGCTGCTCGTCCCGTGCGGGACAAGACGAGCGACACTGCTAGTCTCGAGGAGATTTACTAAGTCTTGTTCGCGAACGTTCTCTCCGTAGTGCCCGCAGCCTTAGGCAACAAGCTGAAAACTATCGGTTTCTGTCTTTTCGTCAAATCTTTGGCTGTGCTCCCGCACCGCGTCGACGAATTCTTCAAAAATACGGATATCCAGTGCCGAGGCGGCTTCGGACTCAGGGTGGAACTGGGTGCCGATGGCGAACCAGTCGATCATTTCGCTCTCAATGGCCTCGATCACGCCATCGGGACAGCGGGCCGTCACACGGAAACCGGGCGCAACTTCGTCAATCGCCATGTGATGCCGGCTGGTCACGCGAATTTCACCATCGCCATAGACGCGGCCGATCAATGAATCGCTGACAACGTCGAGGGTGTGTCGGTGACTGGTGTCCTGCAGGTCCAGGTGCGGCACGGCCGAGGGAATGTCTTCTTTAATGTGCAAGAAAAGATTGCCGCCCTGTTGTACGTTGAGCAATTGATGACCGACACCGATACCAAAAACCGGCATCCGTCGCTCGGCAATCTCAGCCATCAGCATGCGGTCGCTGAATTCGCGGCCCGAATCGAGGGGACGCACACTCGGATGCAACATGAACCCGTCGTTGCGAGGATCGAGGTCAGCACCACCTATGAACATAAAGCCGTCTACTGCGTCGAGAACGCGGTGGGCGGACTCTTCGTCCACTTGTGGCGGAACGACCACAGGCACACCACCGGCCTTGATGATGTTTTGGTAATAGCCCTCGCCGATATAGGCAAATGCGGGCGTGGTTCGAGCGGCAGCACGGAAATCAGAATTGATTCCGATCAGGGGTTTGCGTGGCATCTGAAGGTCCTCTTCGATTCGGCAAATTATGAAGGAAAAGCCCGCAACGATCAGCCTGATCCGGCCCTGAAATCCGCATGTCGCACCACAGTGCAATCATGCCGATCGTAAGTCCGGCCAGAATGAAGTGAGCCGAATCGTGAATCAAGCGAGACACCTAATTCCAACCACAAAACGCTAGCGATCTTCGCAATTCCCGCCCCTGATATCCATCAATTGAGAGCGCGTGAGGCAAAGCCATCGAACGTCGGCATGGCTCATCGTGAACCATGGTGATTCGATCCGAATCATCCTTTCGCGTAGGGTGTTGGGTGACGCGGCGAGGTGTCGCGTCCGACGTGCAGGAAAGTTAGAAACCTAGGTAAGCCGATGCTAGCGAATTCGATATCTTGCGAATTTTGGGAAGAAAAGCACTACAGGTAGTGCTAGCAAATGCGTATTTTGCTAGCAAATTAGGGTATTTGGGATGTCAAGACTGGAGATGAGAGTTGGCAGGTTACTCTGGACGTCCCTTACGCCTCAGCCCCAACCGAGTTGGTGACGGCTCCATTCTCACCCGCCAGAAAAAGGCGGCTCATCCGACCGAAGCAGCTTGTCGATTTAGTGAATGTGGATTGAGACTAAAAAATTTCTGAGTTGATGTGCAGTTCTTCGATGCGTCCTGCCCCTGTAACTGTGTGGCCTGAGCCCGCTGGCAACGGGTGACAGGGCCATCTATTTACCCCGAACTCTCTAGTGTGTCCCTGCCGTACTGCGTTCCGCGTCACCTGCGCAAAGCGCGGCCATGATCGACATTAATTTCTTCAGGTTGTGTGCCGAACACGCCCACAGCCATTCGACCCCCACCCCCTCGATACCCCGCAGCAAGAAGCGACGCAGGTCCATTGCCGCTTTGATCACCGCGAAAGGACGCTCGGCGACCGACTTGCGTTTCTTGTATCGCTCCTCAGCATCGGGTTTTCGCATTCGCGAACGCTGACGACGGCGGGCCGCATCGTGAACATCATGAATGATCCGCCGCCCCCCGCGAGCCTCAGGATTCTTGCGGCAACTCGGTGCCAGTGGGCAGCCTCGGCAATCGCCGCACATGTAGACCGATTGCAAAACCACATGGCCACCGCTGAGACGTTTGTTTTGGGTTCCATTCTTCCGCAGTAGTTTGCCGGCCGGACAGTAGTAACAGTCGGCCGCCTCGTCATACACAAACGCCGATTTGTCAAACTTCTTGGTCGTCGGATTATTGGGTAGGTCAACAACAAGCTCCGGGGCAACGGGCCGTGTCGGGTCATCACGATCGGCTGGGTTCGATTCGCACTTCACATCGGCCAGCGGAGCGAGGATCTCGATGCCGGCCGCTTCAGCACCGCTGAGGTTTTCGCCCGTCGAATAAGCCGTGTCGCCCATCACTGTGTGGACTTCGCAATCAAAAACCGAAATAATTTCCTGTACCATCGGCAGCAACTGATCGTGTTCGACGTTGCCGATCGCGACATCGGCTCCGACGATGAAGCCGCTTTCGGTTTCAGTCACCGCCATCGGCGTGTAGTTCGGTGCGTAACCGCCTTCCTTGTTAAGCAATGTGCGAGCGTCGGGATCGGTTTTGGGAATCTGAGCCGGGTTGGTCTTGGGGTCTTTGCCGCACTTCTTTCGTTGGGCGTCCATCGTGTTGAGCTTGCCGAGAATCTCGTCGAGCTTTTCGCGGCGCACTTTTAAGTCGGCGATCTCCGCGGGAAGTTGGTCGTCGGCAATGTCTTGGCCGATCAGATCTTCGACGTTGTCGGCCGTTTCGATTTTCGCCATTGCGTCGGCAAGTTGCTCGTCCAAAGCCGTAATTACCTTGCCGACCCGCTCAGCGGTCCAAGTCCGATAGCGGTTCGCATTGGCGAGCACGCGGGTGCCGTCGATGCACAGTTCGCCGAGCTTGGCGACTTTCATGTCGATGGCGATGCGAATCATCTGGCGGTAGATGTCTTTGAGCTGGTCGGTGTGATTGCGACGAAACACGCTGATCGTGTCATGGTCGATCGTACGTCCGGAAACCAGCCACATGAAGTCGATCGAGTGACGGATTTGATACTCGATGTTTCGGCTGCTGCGGACACGGCGAATCATGGCGAAGAGCAATACCGACGCCATGATGCGTGGGTGAATGGGTGGTTGTCCGAAGCTACCGTGGTACTTCGCTTCCCAGGAGGTCCAGTCGAGGGAGCCGAGAATTTCATCGAGCAAGCGAACGGGATGGTCCTCTGGAATTCTCGATTCCAGGGACTCGGTAAACAGCACCAACTGGTTCCGTGGTGCCGGTGCATCCTGCCAGTAGGCGTTTTTGGGTGTTCGCTGACTCATCACAACTTCCTCGGTGGGCGCCCGGCTAAATCTCAAACCAAAGCATAGCGCGATCGGGCAGCATTACTACCGCCCATTATGCGGATACACTAAATCGACAAGCTGGAAGGGTGCGCCGGAGGTTTTCAAGGCATGGCTCAAGCGTCCAATGATAATTTGTGCGAGTTGTCGCTGGACCTTGTACTGGGTCTGCCGGGAGAAACGGAATCAAGCTCTGCAGAGGTGCAACTTGACAAGGGATATCCCGGTCGACGGTGCGCCAACGGTGCCGACGGTTCTTGGCGAGTTTCGATTCGCCGAGGACGCTTTTATTAAACAAATCATTGGACACTTGAGTTATGGAGTGCCGGGATAAAACCGGTTTGGAATCGAGAATGAAAGTTTCTTACGAGGAAGGTCTAACCAACTACTTCGGCCTCCGGCGGAGGTGCGACGAAGGTAACAACGTCGTGCTGAGCGTCCGTGCAGGGGGAAGCGTAGGCCAGCTAATTGAGCTCCGAAATCAGGTCTTCCATGTGCCGACCGTGTCATATGCGTCGGGAAGGCAACACCAGCTACACCGCTTTGGTAAGGGTAGTCTGGACATGGCGGAGTCGAAGAACCTGTGCATGCGTGGAAAATTCCAAACGCGAGAACCGGGAAGTCCCATTTGCCCCTGGGGTCAAGTCGTGATGACTCACTGCCAGGGCGACCAGCGAACCTCTATGAGCGCAATTCTGGTATGAACGCGGATGGGATGGCAGATGAGGCCGTAGTACCGTCGACGCGGGTGAACAAAGCTGCGACCGCAGTGGCGGAATCCGCCGAGGAAAGGGACCTCACTGAAGGGAAGTATTGCCGGATTGGCGTCGATGCTTCGGACTCTGAGCCGGAACAAGTATCAATTGGAGCGTCACGGGAAATCACGACGGGTAGCGTCACAGTGTGTCGCGATCGTTTGACCCAACGGAGGAGCCGTATGAGTCAAGGCTCACGTACGGATCTGTGCGGGGGGCGGCTGGCAACAGCCGTCCCTACCGCGATCCTCAGAAAACCTCCAGTCACCATCGCGCACGCTTCGGTCGGATGAGCCAAAAAGGCGACATTCGAGCAAGCAATTACCGCGTGATCTTCATTGTCAGCGCACACGAAATCGACGAAAATGGCGCTTTGGAATCGAGCGATTATTTTTCATTGAACACGCTCAACGAGCTGTTGATCTACCAGCCCGACGCGGCAGTGAGGCCGTCGATTCTATCACTCGCCAACGCTTCCGGTTAGAATTCTGGCATACGAAGCGGACACCACTCACTCAATGGATCTTTCGCTCCCAATGAAATCACCGCTTGCCAATCGATCCGCGGCGCGAGGTGGGCGGGGGCCCAGGTCAGATCGAATTTCGATGACCCCCATGATCGATATCGTGTTCCTGCTGATTATTTTCTTTCTGGTCTCGAGCCATCTATCGCGTCAAGAAAACCGACACCCGGTGACTCTCGCTATGGCAACCAGCGGAGCTCTTGAGGATATTCGAAGTGCTCCCCTGACGCTGTCGCTCGATCGCGCTGGCAGGTTTTATTTTGGGGGGGAAACCATTCCCGTGGCGAATATTCACGATTACCTCGTCGCCTATCAGCAAGAGCGTGCCAAATCGTCCGCCTCGCCGCGTCTCACCGTGCGTTTGCGGATCGATCGGGCGGTACCCTACGGCGACGTCGAGCCGATTTTGAGGGTGCTTGCCGAGCAGGGTGTCGCTGACGTGGCCATCGTCGTTAGCCCACGCGAGCCCGTAGGATCTGATTCGCCTGCACGTACGGCGGCACCGTGAAGGCACCCCACCGACGTGATGTTGCCGACGATGAGCCCGGCATGACTTCGATGATCGATGTCGTGTTCCTGTTGCTTGTTTTCTTTGTATGGACGAGTAGTTTTGATCAGCCCGAACGGGAGCTCGCCAGCCAAATCGCGATGCCTGAAAGTGCGATCGAAGCAGTTGACGCAGAGGGGCAATCCTCGCCCCTGAAATCCAGGCCAGACGATCTTGCGCCACGCCGTGAGGAGGTCGTCGTGCGGATCTTCGCGAGCAACAGTGCAATCGCGTATCAGCTCGGCGCCGTGAAGGTTGCGGATATCGACGACTTGCTTCCCAAGCTCCAGAGAATTGCTGGGCTGCCCACGGACACCCTCCTCATTGTTGATCCCGATGACGGTGTGGAGTTCTCGGACTGCGTCGAGATCTACGATCATGCCCTCCGGCTTGGATTTCCGCGGGTGCTCTTCGCCGTCGACGACCGAGAGTAAGCCTGCGAGCAGGCGGAAGGCTGATTCGATCCGTCCGAAAGGAATGAATCCGCGGGCCTCGCGGGAGCCGTGGATCAGATTTTCGCCTACCGGCGTGGAGCGTGGCAGGAGTCTGCCAGGCTGACATCACGGCATGGCGCTGGGTGCACGAAGACAGTAATTGATTTTCTGCAAAGCCTTGTCTGGCAGCGACTTCTGGCTAGAAATATATGATCGGTACGGCGATTGCTCTGACGGCCTGACCGCGTCGTGAGGCTGTCCGTCTGACCGATCGGACCGATTGCAGCGTCGCTCGAACAACTCATTCCCCCCCCCCCACCTATCCCGGGCCGCAGGGCCTGTCTAAGGAGATTCACACCGTGGCAAAGCAAATCGTTTTCGACGATGACGCGAGAGGCCCCTTGCTGGCTGGCGTCAGTAAATTGGCTCGCGCTGTCCGTAGCACCCTCGGCCCACGTGGCCGTAACGCCGTTTTGGACAAAGGCTGGGGGTCGCCCAAAGTCACCAAGGACGGCGTGACCGTTGCCGAAGACATCGAACTGGATTGCCCGTTTGAAAACCTCGGTGCGCAACTCGTCAAAGAAGCTGCCAGCAAAACCAACGATGTCGCTGGCGACGGAACGACCACCGCGACGGTCCTCAGCGAGGCTATCTTTCGCGAAGGCCTGAAAATGGTTGCGACTGGCGCTGATCCGATGGCCCTGACACGCGGGATGCAGAAGGCGGTCGACGTTTGCGTCGCCCAGATTGCCAAGATGGCAACGCCGATCAAAGAAGGCAGTCGGTCCGACATCAAGCAAGTTGCGACGATCGCTGGCAACAACGATCCCGAAATCGGCGAAGTGCTCGCCGACGCATTCACCAAAGTCGGTAAGAACGGCGTCATTACTGTCGAAGAAGGTCGCTCCAATGAAACCTATGTCGATGTCGTTGAAGGCATGCAGTTCGACCGCGGCTTCCTGTCGCCCCACTTCGTTACCAACCAGAACGACGTGTCGGTTGAGCTCGATGATTGTTACATGTTGCTCTTTGAAGAAAAGATCAGCAACAACAAAAAGCTTATCCCGTTGCTCGAAGCGATCAGCGAATCCAAGAAACCGTTGCTGATTATCGCCGAAGACGTCGAGGGTGAAGCCCTGGCGACGCTTGTCGTCAACAAGATGCGTGGCATCCTGTCGGTCTGTGCGGTCAAGGCACCCGGGTATGGGGATCGCCGCAAAGCCATCCTCGGCGACATCGCCGTCCTGACCGGTGGCAAGGCCATCTTCAAAGACCTCGGCATCGATTTGGAAAGCGTCAAGCTATCCGACCTCGGTCGTGCGAAGCAAGTTCGCATCACCAGCGACGCGACGACCATCGTCAGTGGCGGCGGTAAGAAAGCGGACATCGAGGGTCGCGTGAGCCAAATTCGCCGCGAAATCGAGAATACCGACAGCGATTACGATCGCGAAAAGCTGCAGGAGCGTTTGGCGAAGCTCGCCGGCGGTGTGGCCCAGATCAATGTCGGTGCCGCGACTGAAACCGAAATGAAAGAGCGAAAGGCGTTGATCGACGACGCTCGCGCTGCCACCCAAGCGGCCCTCGAAGAGGGGATCGTTCCCGGTGGCGGAACAGCCTTGCTGCACTGCCGCAAAGCAGTTGAGAAACTCGAGAAGGAAACCGAGGGCGATCAAAAGCTCGGTGTCCGCATCATCCGTAACGTGCTCGACCAGCCCATGCGCGCGATCGCCAACAACGCGGGCCTTGATGGTGCTGTGGTGGTCAATCGCGTCATCCAGCTCAAGAGCAAGACCGAGGGTTACGACGCCAATGCCGACAAGTACTGCGACTTGATCGCGGCCGGTATCGTCGACCCCGCCAAGGTCGTTCGCACCTCACTGACCAACGCGGCTTCAGTGGCCGCGCTCCTGCTGACCACCGAATCGCTGATTGTCGAAATTCCTGTTGAGGAAGAGCCTGGCGGCGGCGATCACCATGATCACGGCATGGGCGGTGGCATGGGAGGAATGGGCGGCATGGACATGGGTGGTATGGGCGGAATGGGTGGTATGGGCGGCATGATGTAATGCATCCCTAGGGCCCAACTGACGACTCCCAAACTCTTTCATTTTAAACAATCAACCAGTTAAACATTCAGGAATTTCAAACATGGCAGCGACCAAGACCATTAACCTCCGCCCGCTCGATGACCGCGTGATCGTGCAGCCCAATGAAGCCGAACAGACTACCGCTGGCGGTATCGTGCTTCCCGATTCGGCTCGTGAGAAGCCGCAACGTGGCACCGTCGTCGCCGTTGGCCCGGGCAAGTTGCTCGACAGCGGCAACCGCGGTGAACTCAGCGTAGCCGTTGGCGATGTGGTGATCTACGGCAAGTACGGCGGCAGCGAAATCGAAGTTGACGGCCAAGAGCTGAAGATTCTTCGTGAAAGCGATATTTTGGCAAAGCTTGCCTAAGACTCGCACGCTTGCTTCCCCTTCCATTATTCATTCACTAAGGAATCTCAACCGTGGCAAAACAATTGCTATTTGAGGACCACGCCCGGGCCCGCATGCTGGCCGGTGTGGACAAACTTGCTAATGCGGTCGCGGTCACGATGGGCCCGACGGGCCGCAACGTGATCATCGACAAATCTTTTGGCGGACCGACTGTCACCAAAGACGGTGTGACCGTTGCCAAGGAAATCGAACTGGAAGACCGGTTCGAAAACATGGGTGCTAAACTCGTCATCGAAGTCGCTCAGAAGACGAGCGATTTGGCGGGCGACGGAACCACCACTGCTACCGTGCTCGCCCGTGCGATTTTCAAAGAAGGTCTGCGGAACATTGTCGCCGGCAGCAACCCCACGGCGATCCGTCGCGGCATCGAAAAGGGTGTCACTGCGGCTTGCGAAAAGCTCGTCGAAATGGGCCGTCCGGTTAGTGGCAAGGAAGAAGTTGCTCACGTCGGTGCGATCTCAGCCAACAACGACAACGAGATCGGTAAGTTGCTTGCTGATGCTCTGGAGCGAGTTGGCAAAGACGGCGTGATCACCGTCGAAGAGGGTAAGAGCCGGACGATGGAAGTCGAGTACGTCGACGGCATGCAGTTCGACAAGGGCTACATCTCGCCGTACTTCATCAACGAACCCGGCACGATGGAAGCGTCGCTTGAGAACGCGCTCGTCCTGCTCTACGAGAAGAAGATCAGCAACATTCGGGATCTCGTTCCGCTGCTCGAGAAGATCTGCACAAACGGGCCAGCCTCTGTTGATCATCGCCGAAGATGTTGATGCCGAGGCACTCACATTGCTCGTCGTCAATAAGCTCCGCGGTACGCTCAACGTATGTGCCGTCAAGGCTCCAGGATTCGGCGACCGCCGCAAAGCGATGCTCGGTGATATCGCAACTCTGACCGGCGGCACGCTGATCAGTGATGACCTCGGCATTCAGCTTGAAAACGTCACGCTCGAACAGCTCGGTCGCGCTAAAAAGGTTACCGTCGACAAGGGTCACACGACCATCGTCGAAGGTGCTGGCAAGCGTGCCGACATCGACAAGCGAGTCGCTCAGATCCGTGCTCAGATCGAGCAGACCGACAGCGACTACGACAAGGAAAAGTATCAAGAACGCCTTGCCAAACTCGCCGGTGGTGTAGCTGTCATCAGCGTCGGTGCCGAAACCGAAGCGGAGATGAAACAGACGAAAGCTCGCTTGGAAGACGCGCTGCACGCGACCCGTGCGGCTGTCGAAGAAGGCGTTCTGCCTGGCGGTGGCGTGGCTCTCGTGTACTGCCGCGAAGCAGTTCAGGCGGCACTGAAGAAAGCCAAGGGCGACGAGAAGGTCGGTGTCAACATCGTCCTCGGTGCTCTCGATGCACCGATGCGTCAGATCGCTGACAACGGTGGCATCGACGGCAGCGTTGTCGTTGATGAGGTCGTGCAGAAAAACAACCCGAAGATCGGTTACAACGCTAACACGGGCGAGTACACCGACATGATTAAGGCGGGCGTTATCGACCCGGTCAAGGTTGTTCGCACCGCACTGACCAACGCTGGTAGTATCGCCGGTTTGCTTCTCACCACCGAAGCGCTTGTGACGAACTACGAGCAAGAAGATAAGGACAAACGACCTGTCGAAGGCGTTGTTAAATAAGTCCGGATCAAACAATGCACCTTCCCCAGCACGTTCGGGGAAGGTGTTGTTGTTTTTGCTCCAATCATTCAGGTTTCTGGCATCCAGGCCATTGGCCTTCGAATCCCTTTTCTCGCATTCGGTTTCATGGCCACCAAGACTTGTTACTACGAGATCCTCCAGGTCGAGCGGTCGTCTACTAAGCAACAGATCGATCGCGCCTATCGCAAGCTAGCGATCAAGTACCACCCCGATTCCAATAAGGGTGACGACGCCGTGGCGCGCTTCAAGGAAGCCACCGAAGCGTATGAAGTGCTCAGTGATCAGTCGAAGCGATCGCGTTACGATCAGTATGGTCACGCGGGCGTAGAGGGAGCGACACACCAATACAACGATGTCGAAGATATCTTTGAGGCGTTTGGCGACCTCTTTGGCGGCGGCTTTGGTGACTTTTTCGGAGGCGGCGGTCGCCGTGGCGGCGGTAGGAAACGCGTCCGTCGCGGTGCCGATGTCCGCTGTGACGTCACGCTTACGCTCGAAGAAGCCGCTCGCGGCTGTCACAAGGATATCGCGTTTCGACGCCGTGTCGCCTGTGAAACGTGTGAAGGCAGCGGCGCCGCACCCGGCGCTGAACCGGTCACTTGCACCATGTGCGGCGGGGTCGGCCAAGTCATCCAGTCAGCAGGCATTCTTCGTGTCCAAACGACGTGCCCTACCTGTCAGGGTGCCGGAAAACAGATCAGCCAACCGTGCGGTAGTTGTCGCGGCTCGGGGCTGCAAAACGAGAAGGCCGAACTCAACGTCGAGATACCCGCAGGCGTTGATGACGGCATGCGGGTGCGACTGCAAGGCGAAGGTGAGCCGAGCCCGGATGGTGGACCAGCTGGCGACTGCTACTGCTTCATCGCGGTCAAGCCACACAGCTTATTTAAGCGTGACGGCAAACACCTGATTTTGCAACTTCCAATCGCTTATGCACAGGCCGCGCTCGGCGCCGAGATCGAAGTGCCAACACTCAATGGACCTCACCAGCTCACCGTGCCCTCTGGCACTCAAAGTGGCGATGTGTTCACCGTTCCCGGGCAGGGCATCGTTGATCATCGCAGCGGTCGCAACGGCGACTTGCTCGTCCAAGTCTTCATCGAAGTGCCCAAGAAGCTCACCTCCGAACAAGAAAAAATTCTGCGACAGCTCGCTGATCTCGACCACGAGGCTGTCCTGCCGCAACGTACCTCATTTCTGGATAAACTCAGGCACTTTTTCGATCCTGAACCCGAAGTCCCAGCCGAAACGAAATCATCATGAACGAAGCAAAATCCTACCCCGATGACGACGCCGAGGTCGGCGACGATATGGCGCAGGACCAAATGGAATCTGCGACTGATCAAGCTCACGAGAGTTTGGATGCACCGGAGTCACGCGACGACGAAATGATTCGCTTGCGCAGCGAAGTGGTTGCGGCTGACAAACGGGTGTTGCAGGCTCAGGCCGAAGCGGAAAATTTTCGCAAACGGATGCGCCGCGACTACGAAGATCAGTTAAAGTTCGCTGCCATGCCGCTGGTCAGTGATATCCTGGAAGTTCGAGACAATCTCCACCGCGCCGTCGAAGCAGCGGCGACAAACGCTGGCGACGCTCCAGCATCTGGGCTGCGTGAAGGCGTGGCAATGGTCGTCAAACAACTCGACGACACGCTCGCAAAGTACGGCGTCGAGCAAATCCCGGCTGAGGGCGAAGAGTTCGACCCTCACAACCACCAAGCGATCTCGCAGATGCCACATCCGGAAATTGAATCCGGCAAAGTCGCCCACGTCGCTGGTACTGGTTTCCGCATGCATGATCGGGTCATTCGCCCCGCCCAAGTCGTCGTCAGCACGGGAACCCCGTGAATTATAACTGCTGCATCGTCATGTCATAAATTTCGTCGGCGTCAAGGACGGCGTCGTTGGACTGAAAAAGCTTAGCGATCGCCGCTTTATGGGTTCGCATTTTCAAGCCGCCCACGCCGATCGGGCCGTACACGAGCGGTGAGGTTTCGTCGTCTGCTCGCAACTGCTTGGCCTTGTCGAATGCTTCAACGCCACCAATTCCCGCTGGTGGGACAGCATTGAGATCGATGGCCACCCGCAGGTTTTTCAGCGATTGCAGTTCGCTGCTGGACACCAGTTCGACGCCTGCAGCACCGCAGGCAACGATCGTTTGCGCACTTCGGAGCAACTCTACTTTTGCCTCGACGGATTCTGGCGCGGCTGCCTCCAGACTCGGTTTCTCATTCTTCGAATTGCCGAGTCCGGCTGCAATTTCACGACAAGCTGTTTCGGCACGTTCGAGCGAGCGACTCGATAGGATCACCCGTGCGCCCTGCCGAGCGAGCATGTGAGCAACCCGCCGACCGACCGGTCCAGTTCCACCGAGCACGATGCTGGTGGATCCAGCCAAAGCTACGTGCTTGGTCAGCGAAGCGACCGCGGCAGCAGCAGTCGTGTTGCAGCCCGACGCATCAAGCATAACGGAGACCCGAACGGGACCAAAGAAGGCGCTTTGTACGGCAGCAAACAAAGCCTCCGCAGCACGCACGTCATTACCTCCGACAAAGATCGCCGTGTCGGCGAGATCGTCTCCGCCGCGGGTGAACATCGCGCCATGAACCAGCGACTCGATGTCGGACGCTTCCACGTTGGAGTAGCGAAACACATGGTCCACGCCCGCATCGACAGCGACCACCGAATCAAATGAACTTGGCTGGGAATCGACGTCGAACTGAAATAATATTTTTTTGGGCATAATGATAGGCTCTAAAAAAACCTCTTCCGAAGCGATCGGAAGAGGTTAAAATCTGAATGACGAAACCGTCCAGCTGGAGGCTAGAAACCGCGGAAGGGGTGCTTGGCACTGTCCTTCTTGGCCAACATGTCATCGACACTTGGCTTACCCCCCATCGCGCTCTTGAGCGACTCAAGAGTGGCTTCGTAGTTGTACTTATAAATCTTTTCGTCGTCTTCAGCGGCGGGGTGAATGAACACGCCACAAACACAGACGAGGTCTTCCGCAGCATCCTTGGGAATGATGCCTTGGCTGACCGCATCAGCGACAGCTTGAGCAACGGCGGCTTGAGCAGGACCGAACATTTGCACGGCTTGCTTCATGCCCTTGATCGTGACCTTGGTGATCATGACGGTCGAAGGCTTGACGGCCACGTTGGGCTCGAGCACCGCCAATAGGTTCGAGTGGCCTTCGCTCTGGGTAGCCAGTGCGTTGGCAAATGCGGTTCCGACAGGACCGCTCTTGCTACCAATCATCAGGTCGATGTGCGCAACTTCGTTGCCGTCGCCAACCAGGGCTTCTCCGATGTGAAAATGCATGACAGGATGCCTCAAATTAAAAGAGTTTTGGGAAACGACCGGTGGGGAACCCGAGGTCCTTGCCCCACACGTGGAATCCCAATCGAGCGGTGGGTGGGTCTTGCAGAGCGAAACGGTAACAAACGCAGCGGACCTCGCCAAGCAGGTAACAGTTTCCGCTGCTGAAAACAACGATTTACCTGCCGTTTTGCTGGTCGGTGCCTCAGTGCGTTGGGCCGCCCAGTCCGCAGCGGTCGGTGGCTACCGCATCGTGGCAATGGATCTGTTCGGCGATCTGGACACTCGCGACGCCTGTGTCCGCTTTCAGCAGATTACTCCTGCCCAGCATGCCTGTCCCCGAAAACTAGCTGCCTCGATCTCAAAACTCGCCGATGAAGAACGAGCCCGCGTCGTGTGGACGGGAGGCTTGAGCGCCGACGCCGACATGGCAGGCAACCCGTCCGCGATCTTGCACGAAGAACTCGACGACCTAACACGAAGGGCAGGCCTTCGTTCTCCCCACACGATCACGACAAACACACTCAGCCATTCGTCGAGCATCCGCTGGCTGATCAAAGAGCCACACTCCACCGGCGGACTTGGTGTCCGCTTTCTCGATCAGTGGCCGACCGGTCGGGCTGTCCCGACCCAAGCAACGATCCAACATTGGATCCCTGGTCGACCGATGGGATTGGTGGCGTTTGCAAACGATCACGGTGTGGTGCTCCTTGGCATGACACAATCGACCTACCAACGCTGCGGCGACCTGCCGTTTGTCTACACGGGCTCACGCACAATCACCGGCACCGATGTCGTGCCCTGGGCGTCGATGCAAACGCTCTGCGAGCAATTGGCCGAGACCCACGGGCTCCGCGGCCTCTTCAATCTGGACTGGATCCAAGACCGACAAAACCAATGGTGGCTACTCGAGATTAATGAGCGTCCCAGCGCCTCGTGTGAAGTGCTCGAGCGGGCGATGCGACAAAACAGTCTCTGCAATAGCAACGATTCGCTCATGCGCCGCCACCTCGCCGCCGTACTGCAGCAGGACATCGCAATATCGAGCGATTCACCTAACAACGCGAACCCCAAGACATCTTCACTCACCACTCATGTCAAACGAATTGTCTACAGTCGTGGTGAAGGACGAGTCCACCTATCGAAGTTCGCTCAAACCTTGCAGGGTGCCGCTAAACTCCACGCTGCCGACGCCTCGATACGATTGCAGCTTGCTGACATCCCCGCCGAAGGAACTCCGGTACAACGAGGACAACCAATCGCGACTCTGCTGGTCGACAGCGAACGGAACTCGTCCCATCTGGCAAAAACAATCCGCCACTGCATCCAGCAAGTCGAGGCCAGTGTTGCATGAGGCCAGTGTTGCATGAGGCCAGTGTTGCATGAGGCCAGTGTTGCATGAGGCCAGTGTTGCATGAGGCCAGTGTTGCATGAGGCCAGTGTTGCATAAAGATCACGCCTAAAATCCCTTCCCTTGTTCCCAGGCTCTGCCTGGAAACACACTGTCTTGGAGGCTCTGCCTCCCCTTCTTGGACAGCAGGGGGATCGCACCGTGCATTCCAAGGCGGAGCCAGGCCACGCAGTGGTACAGACGCTGCTGGTGGCCCGCGGTACATCATGACGCCAAGAATCCGCAATCAGATCCTGCGAATGATCGAATCCTACGGATGAAGCGAGACAATTCCTAATTTCCGGTTTTCACTTTCTCGCGATGCTCCTCGAGCAGGCGGATCCACGGACCGACGAAGTATCCGTTATCGTGAAAGGTTCGGCCTGAAATTAAATTGCCGTCAATCACGCACGGTTCGTCAACGTAGATTCCACCGCAGACTTCTAGATCGAATTTACATTTCGCGACGGTGGCCATCCGTCGTCCTGAGACGCATCCGGCCCGCGCGGGGATCTCGACACCGTGACAGACGCTCATGATCGGTGCATCCGTCGCGAAGAAATGCTTTGTCACGCGGATCAGATCTGCGTCTTCGCGGATGTATTCCGGGGCACGTCCGCCACTGAAGAAGATGCCGAGATAGTCTTCCGGATTGATATCCCGAAATGCAATGTCGGACTGAATCGTATAGCCTTCCCACTCTTTCGTGATTGTCCACCCAGGTTTCACTTCGTGCATCACCAGTTGATATCGATGCACTTCAGGGCCGGCAACAACGGGTTGGAATCCACCCTCGATTAATCGGTAGTAGGGGTACATCGTGTCGAGTGTTTCAGCGGCATCGCCGATGATGATCAGAACCTTTGGTTTCATCAAAGCAGTCTCTCGAGGTACGCGCGAGCAATATTGATTTCTTCAGTCACCTTCGCTTCACTTTCCATGACGGGAATCGTGAGTGAAATCGGTTTTTCCACGTAGACGTCCTTGCCCGCCCGGCAGGCATCGATTGCCATTTTGACGTGCCAGTGATCGGGGCTGCCGATCGTGACGACGTCGACATCATCTCGGGCCAGCAGATCTTGGTAGTCGTCAAAAATTCTTGGCGTGCTACCAAAACCCGCGCGGGCTTGTTCGAGGACATGCCTGTCCACGTCGGCAATTGCGACCACGTCGCCGTACTGAGCCGCCGTCCGAGCAACCACGGTTCCCTGATATCTCATGCCAATCGCGCCAATCCCGATGCGTTCGACTTTATTACGTGGCTTGTCAAGCTTCGGCAATGTCTCCGCAGCGGATGAATGTGGCATAAGACGCGGTAAGCATGAAGTCGCTGCGACGGTGGTTGTGCTGAGGCTTGCCGTCAGGAACTGCCTACGGTTCGTCGAACTTTTCGTCATGGTGACGGAAACTGTGCGTTCGGATGTATGGCGGAGTAGAAAAACTTGGATCGCCTATTGAATCAGGTCGCTAACACCCCAGGGAGCGCACCGGTACTGTCGGCGAATTGCTTGGCTGGATGTCCGTAGGCGTTGAGCATTGCGACATACAAATTCGATAGCGGGGTGTCAGAGCTGAACGATAGGTGCTGGCCGGTGGCGATGCGGCCTCCACCGCTACCGCCTAGCAGAATCGGCAGATTGTGGGGACTGTGGCTATTGCCGTCACGCAGTCCCGAACCAAACAGAATCATCGAGTTGTCTAAAACCGTTTTTTCACCCTCTTTCATGCTCTTGAGTTTGCTGAGTAAGTACGCATATTGCTCGATGTGCCAACGCGTGATAATCTCGTACTGGGCAAGTTTCTCCTCAGAATTTTGATGATGTGAGGTGTCGTGGTGACCTCCTGAGACGCCGTCCAAAAAAGCAAAGCTGCGACCACTCACTGCGTTGCCAAACATGAAAGTACACACGCGTGTCGTGTCGGTTTGGAAAGCAATCGCCATCATGTCCAGCATCAGCCGCACGTGTTCAGGAAACTGGTCAGGCATATCCGTCCGAGGTGCTTGCACAGAATCCAGCGGCACTCGTGGGGTCCAAGCCGACTGGCCGGTCTGTTTCTGCCGCGTTAGGCGTTTCTCGATACTGCGGACGGATTGCAGGTACTCGTCTATCCGGCGGCGATCCTCTGCTCCGAGACGCTGGCCGAGTTGTTTGGCGTCGCCAATCACACGGTCCAGCAACAGGGTGTCACGCTGGCTCGATTGACGGTTCGGTTTTGCCGATCGCAGCAAGCGTTCATAGACAAGGTGCGGATTGAGTTCACGAGCTAGCGGAGTCGTGGGGCCCTTCCACGCGATGTGCGAACCGTACACGCGGGTGTAGCCGACGTTGGTGTCCACACCAGTCGTGACGGGGTCGATGCCGAGTTCGAGCGACGGTAGCGGCGTCAGATGCTCGGTGTGCCCGGCTGCCACCTGGTCCATCGATTGACCGTTGCAGTTCAGGTCAATGCCGAGCGATTTGTTGATGGTCGTGCAAGTCAAGAAGCCAGAAGTTTTGACATAATGTCCGTCGCCCGTGTTACTGGCCTGGTTCCAAAGATTTGTCAGTACTAAAAGCTGGTCCTGCACATCGGCGAGCGGTTCAAGTGAGGGTGAGAGTTGGAAATCGCGACCGGTTCGCTCCGGTGTCCACTTATCTTGACGGACGCCATTGGGCAAGAACAAGGCAGCCATGCGAACGGGAGCTTGATCGTTACCCTGGACAGTCGACTCAGACGCAGCCGCCTGCCGCGGCACCATCGCCTCCAACCAAGGCAGGGCCAGAGCAGCCCCGGAGCCGCGCAGCAGCGTCCGCCGAGAAAGGGCGTCGCGACGGAGGTTTTGTTTCTCGAGAAACGACATGCGTATTTTATTTGCCATCGTTAGTTTCCTGATGAGTAGGAGATGATTGACCGCTCTTCAACTGAAACGGCACGCTCTTCACAATTTCCAGGACCAAGGTCTGAGCCCGGTAATGATCATCTGCAACTTTCTGGCTAATGGACTCAACCACACATTGATCCTCGTTGGTCAATTGTCGAGCCAAGGCATAGCCTAGCATCTTCCGAGTAAGGTGCCGAATGAATTCATCCTTGCGTTGCATCAATTGGTCTTTGAGCCCAGCGGCACCTGCGAACGTGGTGCCATCGGGTAATGTTCCAGTGCTGTCGATGGCGATCCCCTCGACTTCCGTTCGCCAGCGACCCAGAACATCATAGTTCTCCAGGCCAAAGCCCAACGGATCCATCACCGCATGACAGGAGGCGCAAGTGGGATCGGCACGATGTCGCTCCAGTCGTTGCCGTAACGACAATTTTTCGCCTTGCTCCACCGCGACTTCGTCAAGGTCCGGAACATTGGGCGGCGGGGGAGGGGGGGCGGTACCGAGCAAAGTTTCCATGACCCACTTACCTCGTAGCACCGGGCTGGTGCGGTGAGAAAAAGAAGAAACCGCCAGCACGGCACTCATTCCCAGCACGCCACCACGATGACTTCCGCTAGGTAATTCGACGCGGCGTGGCTGCTCGCGAAATTCGTCTTTGATCGCATAGTGTCGAGCCAAGCGACTGTTTGCGTAAGTGAAATCAGAATCGATCCAATTCAGTAGCGATCGGTTTTCAGCGAGGAGATCTTCCATGAACATGACCGGTTCATACTTCATCCCGCCGAGAAGTTCGGAATCGAGTTTACCCACGATCGCTTCGTTGGGCTGGAACTCGCGTCCGATCGCTCGTGTGCCAAGCCACTGCTCGACAAAGCTCTGCGAAAAATCGCGAATTTTGGCATCACGTCGGTGCCCGCGATCGTCGATTTCGCTCCTGACCATCCGTTTGACTTGAGCCTCGAGAACCGCATCGTCGTGCAGCTTGTTTTCGCTGGCCAGTTTGATCAACTCGTGGTCCGGCATCGATGCCCACAGAAAATACGAAAGACGCGACGCCATTTCGTATTGCGACACCGGTATCGGCTCCGGTTGAGTGTGTGGTTGCTCCCAGAGGAAGAGGAATTTTGGGGATACCATCGCGGCTTCCAATGCAACGGTAATTGCTGATTCATAGGACTGGTCTTCCGCATACACCTGCTCAAAAAGTTCGGCATACTGATCGATTTCGTCTGGCGTTACTGGGCGGCGGAATGCACGCGGCAGAAACACCGCCAACACCTTGCTCGCCGCGTCTCGTGGAGAGACTGTTTCAGTAGGCTTTGCGACAAGAATCGATCTGCGGTCTCGCGGATCGCTCATCGCGTGTTTGAGGGCAGTTCTGGCTGCGTCGAAGTACTTCTCGGCATGAATCGGTGAGATGAAGAGTGTTTCGGCAGCATTATCGAAGCCCTCACCGCCCGCACCATCGTCGGGCAATACATGCCCTACATCGAGATGGATGCCCAAGAGGTCGCGAACGGTGTTGGCATATTCAGTTCGATTGAGCCGACGCAACATCGGGCCGCCGGGGGCGATGCCGTCGTCGCACACCGCCTCGTGAATCGTCCCTCGGATCCACTCCACGACTGAGTTCCGCAGCTGCATGCTGGGCATGTCGCTATCAAGCGGCGGCATCTGCTGCTCAGCGATACGATCAGCGACTCGGTTCCACGTTTCAATAGCCGCAGGAATCTGTTCAGTCGACGTGAAGGAACTGAGGTCGAGACCGGCTTCGGCAGCCTCGCCATCGTGGCAATCGACACAATAGGTTTGAAAGAAATCGACCGCTGTGGCCGGGGTTAACTTGATAGAGTCCGCAGGTGATTCGGCTCGCAAGGATCCAGATTGCGCGAGGCAAATCGCAGCGAAGACCATTGAAAAACCGAGTCGCGAACACATGGAATGTGTACACATGGCGGCGAAGGCGGGAGAACGAGCGAGGCGGGATGTGAGGAGGGCAGACTCCAGACTACCCGATCCACCCTCGCACCTCTACCCTGTCAGCTCACAAATACCCTGTCAGCTCACAAACCTGCCAATCTCACCAAGCGACCCCAGGCCGATAGCCGATATGCCACCCGCACTTGGATATCCATGTTGGACCTTCGGCGGAGGAAAGCTATTTTTCAGCTGGCTCAGATTCAAAATCGGGATGCGTTTCGGACAATATCGTGAGAATGCTCTCGCGGTCGCTCGCGGACAGGTGAGCGTAATCATCGTCGAGCCCATTGCGCGTCAATACATCTTTCATTTGAATTGCAATCTCGGATTTTAATCTGGGTTCTAATGATGCGAAAGCGTCGGAGTAGATCAGGAAGCTGCACGGATACTTAAACATGCGTGTCTTCAAATCAAACTGCCGCAGAGATCGACCCTTCGAATCGACTGGACCTTTCGATTGAAACTCGTCCGCAAACACCACCGATCCTCGGATCTCGTCGGTTAACTCTGCCTCGTCGCGAAAGAGCAACCGATCGACTACCTCTCTGGCGATCATCGCAATTTGAGCTTGCATTTCTGCTTCGTCAATCTGATCTGCTTTGAGCTCGCTGGCATCATGCAGCAGCTTTCGAGTGAAGAGGTTGGCTCTCGCCATCGCATTGTGCATTTGCGTCTGGTGTTCAAGCACCATCAATGCAGTAATATCGCTGTAGGGTGATAAATAATTCGACGTGTCGAATTCGTCACGCAGGTTCATGCGATTACCGTTGCCGCTGGTGTCGAGTTTGCCAGATTTCACGTAAGCGTTGCCCATGTGTTGCATCTCACCGTGGATCCCGGTCACGTACCAACCGCCCCAGCGCTGCGAAATCGGACTCGTGTCACTGGTAATGAACGAGTCGGATTGGGGCAACAACCCGCCATCATGAGTCGGTACCACGCTCCGCACCGTATGACCGGGCAAGCCTTGGGTGAGCGACGTGGCGTGACAAGCCAAGCAATTGTAGTTCTGACGCGTCACTTTCGCGCGCCATGGCGCCATATCTAAGGTGTAGAATGCAGCACCGAGTTTCGGATCAGCAGTCGAAATTTCAACCAACGAACTGCCATTGATCCACGCCACATAGGTGTCGTCGTTGAAGTAAACCGCCCGGGGATTGCGGCGTGAAATGTAACGCACCTGCATGCTCGTTTGGGAAAACACCAGCGTCTGCGAGGATGCTGGAATCTCAAGTGCTTCGAGCAGCGATTCTAAATAGCCGCGCTCGTGCGTGTACTGGAGCTTGAGCTCTTTCTTCTGCAGCTTGTCGATCAACCGGGTCACGCGATTATCGCCCTCCGTTTTACTGTACTGAAACGGGGCGGCTTCGATGTTGATGTCAGCGGTAAACTGGGCCTCCGTCGGCATAGCTACGACAAACCACAGCATCAATGGCATCAGCAGTCGACAACGATACAAAATCAATATTCAATCCCCCGCGGGCGTCATAGGCTAAGTTGTGCACCTTATTGTATAGGTTGGCAATTGGGGGGAGTCAAGTCGCCATTTTCAACTCAGTTGGTAGGCGCGAGTCGCATTGCCAGCAAACAATCGAGTTTGCTCAGCCTCACTCAGGGAAACGGCCAGCTGCTTGACCGTATCGAGCCAACGCCCGTAATCGGTGGCGAGCAAGCAGACGGGCCAGTCGCTACCGAACATCAACCGATCGGTACCGAACGCGTCCAGCGCAGCGTCCCAGTACGGACGAATCGTTTCGATCGACCATGATTGCTCTCGAACTTCCGTGGCGACACCTGAAAACTTGCAAGTAACGTTTTGACGTCGCGCCAGTTCGCGGAAATTGCCGAGCCAGGTTTCGTCAATCGTTCCCGAAACAATTGCTGGTTTGGCGATATGGTCGAGCACCATGGGGATATTTGGATGCCGGTCAACAAAATCAATTGCGGCGGGCAACTGTTTGGCGAAGACGAGCAGATCGAAAACGAGGCCCCGACCGGCCAGAGAGCGAATGCCCGCATTGAAATCAGCACGATCTAAAAAGCGGTCGTCGGCTTCGTCCTGAACCACGTGGCGAAAACCCTTGAGTTTTGCGTGCCCCTCGAATTCATCAACGACGTCCCCAGCATTCGACTGTGCAAAGGGCGCCCAGCCAACGACGCCCTGGATGAGCGGTTCAGCACTGGCGATATCCAGCAATGCCCGCATTTCCGCCAGGCTCTGTCGCGCCTGGACACTGACGAAGCCATCGACCGCGTGCTCGCTGGCGATCCGCTGTAGTTGCGGTGCCAGGAAGTCCTGTTTCAACACCGCCATCTTATCATTGATCCAGTCGTATTCGGCGGGATCATACGCCCACAAATGATGGTGTGAATCAATCAGCATGAATCAGACTAGTGAGAGTAGCAGCGTCGCTCGAGACGCTGAAGGAAGGGAGCAAGTAAGTAGCAGCGTTTCCCCGAGATGCTCAATGTAAGAAACGAGTATCGGAGAGACTCGGCTACTCGGTTGGCGAGATTTTGTACGATTGGCCGCGATGGTAGAAGTAGTCAAAAGCCGATCGAGCGACGCATTCATGGAAGCCGACGTTTGTGCCCACTGCGACAAATCGCTGGGGGCTGCTAAACTAAGAGGAAAAACGAACTTTTTCTGCACATCACCCCGCTCGCCCCCCAAGTCTGCTGCTATGCCTCGCCAACCCGCTTCTCGCCAGCAGCCGTCCCGTCGTGCAAAGTCGGGACCACGTCCCAAGCCGGTGGGAACCGCCAAGCGGCTCAATCAATTGCTCGCCTCCGCGGGGCTGGGCAGCCGTCGGCACTGCGAAGATTTGATTCGCGAGGGCCGCGTTGATATCGATGGACAAACAGTGACGCAATTGGGCGTCAGCGTCGACCCGGCCATCCAGAAGGTCCGTGTTGATGGTGTGCCACTGAAGCCGCAAAAGCTCGTTTATTACGCGGTCCATAAGCCGACGGGAGTGGTTTCCACGAATTCAGATCCGCAGGGACGACCCCGTGTGGTCGATCTGGTACCGCCGACGCAACGGGTTTATCCCGTTGGACGACTCGACCGCAGCAGCGATGGGCTGATCCTGCTGACCAACGATGGGGATCTGGCCCAATCCCTTGCTCATCCACGTTTTGGCGTGCAAAAAATCTACCGCGTAACGGTGGCTGGCGAAGTCAAACCGGAGACGATGCGAAAAATGCGGGAGGGTATCTACATCGCCGAGGGCATGGTTCGCGTCGACGGCGCGAAGATTCTCAAGGCAAAAAAGAAAGCGACGGATATGGAGATTCGTTTGCGAGAGGGCAAGAACCGGGAAATCCGCCGTATTTTGGCGAAGTTCGGTCACAAGGTGCAAACATTGCGACGAATTGCGATTGGTCCGCTGCGGTTGGGCGATATGCCGGCCGGAGCCTATCGTAACCTGACGCGAGCCGAGATCGACAAACTGCACGCGATTGCGGCCCAGGCCATGGCGGCGCCTCCCGAAAAACCGACCGCCGCAGAGGCTGCGGGCCGTGGTGGAGCCGATGGAGGTGGCCCAGGTATCGGCAAACCGCGGGATGTCAGGCCGAGCGGCAAGCGAGGTTCCAAGACCAGCCAACGAGGTGTCAAGAAAAGCGGCGGATCCGACGAACGGCGCGAAAATCGTCGCCCCGTCAAATCGACACGGCGTCCTACCAAATTGCCCGAGCGAGATAAAAATAGGATCGGCACGATCATCGTCGGCGATGAGGTGATCGCCGAGACGTCCCCAGACAAACCAAAGAGCAAAACGAAACAGCGATCAGCGAAGGTTAAAAAAACGGGCCAGCGAACCAGTCGCGGGTTTGGGAAAGCGGGTAGGTCTGGATCGGCAGCTGGCAAACGCAAAGGAAAGCGATAACACAGGATGGCAAATCTGCACGCGAAACATTACGCCGACGCGATCGAGCACGTTGATGGCCCGCTGCTCGTTAACAAACAGATCGCGGAAAACACGTTCTTGTTGCGGTTGCGGGCACCCTTGATCGCCAAGACGGCAAAACCCGGTCAGTTCGTGATGATCCGCTTGGCGGGACTCACCGCGCCTCTCATTGGCCGCGCTTTCGCGATCTACGACGTCCATTGCGATCTCGACGCTGAGAACGCGGGTACGATCGATCTGATCTATCTTCGCAAAGGTGCGTTGACGGTGCCGCTGTCGGACGCCCCCGTCGGCACGATGGTTTCGGTCTGGGGACCACTAGGCAATGCGTTCCGCGATGAGTCGTGCGAACGCTTGATCATAGCGGTTGGCGGCATCGGCCAGACTCCGATGTTGGTAACCGGCCGTGATGCTCTTTCGCGCGGTTGGTCAAAACATGTCGAGGTAATCTATGGAGCGCGACGATCCTCGTTGCTCGCAGGGGTGGACGATTTCCGTGCGGCGGGTTTCGAAGTGACGACGTGTACCGATGACGGATCCGAAGGACTCCGGGCCCTCGTTCCAGATGTGCTGGCTGAGCGTATCGACGAGCTAAACAAGCAATCGCCCGACGCGAAAATCCGCGTCCTGACCTGTGGCCCAGAGATCATGATGCAGAAGGTAGCCGAGGTCGGAGCCGCCCGAGGCGTCGATGTACAGGTATCGATGGAGACGCCAATGGCCTGCGGAATCGGCATCTGCTTCTCGTGTGTTGCCAAGGTGATCCAGTCCGATGGGACGTGGGATTACAAACGAACGTGCGTCGATGGGCCGATCTTTGATGCAGAGCAATTAGATTGGAGCTAAAGTAGTCGGACACCAAAAACTGCGTCCGATTATTTTTGAAAATTTCCGACATGAATATGCAAGCTGAACAGCCGTGGGCGGCGGCGGATCCCTATGTCCTGCCGAGGCAGCCAATCGACCCCAGTTGCCAAGATTCCTCGGTCGTAGCTCCAGCGGCGTGTCCCGATCTGTCGGTGGTCGTTCCCGCAATGAACGAGGAAGAATCGCTCGGCACGCTGCACGAACGGTTGATTGAAGTTTGTGAACGTGCGAATCAGCGTCTCCAGATTATCTTCGTCGATGATGGATCGACCGACGGAACCTGGGAAAAGATGAAATCATTGGCGACCGAACATGCAGGAACGCGTGCGATTCGGATGCGGCGAAATTTCGGAAAGGCGGCGGCGCTCAGTGCGGGATTCTCGGTCGCTCGCGGAAACATCGTGATCACGATGGATGCCGACCTGCAAGATGATCCCGATGAAATTCCTCGGTTCCTGCAAGCGCTCGACGACAAATCGCTCGACGTTGTCAGCGGTTGGAAACGGGTTCGGCATGATCCTTGGCATAAGGTACTACCCAGCCGCGTGTTCAACGCGATGGTCAGTCATCTGACAGGGGTAAGACTGCACGATCACAACTGCGGTTTCAAAGCGTATCGTCGTGATGTGCTGGGCGAAGTGGATCTGTATGGTGAACGCCATCGGTTCATCCCCGTGCTCGCGGCCGCCCGAGGTTGGACGGTCGGTGAAATCGAAGTCCTGCATCATCCGCGAGTTCACGGCTATTCAAAATATGGATTGTCGCGATTGGGGAAAGGTTTTCTTGATCTGATGAGCGTCTACCTGCTGACCGGCTATGCGCGGCGTCCGTTGCATTTGATCGGTTCGGCGGGCCTGACGTGTTTTGCAGCTGGGTCACTCGGCATGATTTACCTGAGTGTGATGTGGGTGCTGACGCGACTCGGAGAGGGTGAACCGTTGATCCTCCATGAAAGAGCGGTCTTTTATTACTGCATCTTGGCGGTTTTGCTAGGCGCACAGTGCGTTCTGGCAGGCTTGATTGCTGAGCTGATTGTTTCCGTATCCGCAGCCAGGGATCGTTCACTGCAATCACTCCAGATGGATCGCTCAACCGCGTCGAATACTCCATCCGCAGCACTTACGCCGCGACGCAGTGGGCAGTACAGCGTATCGGAGCTGGCAGGAATCGGTAGCTCATCAACGCCTGGTCGCGACTCGGACGACGGACAGGCTCGGGTTTAATGCGCAAGCATGACGAGCCGAGAGTCGCTCGACTGAAAATGCACGTGATTTTGATCATGGTTGCCTTGGCTTTGGTTGCGGGTCGGATTGCGACCGTGCTCAACCCCGAAGGCGATGCCGCATTCTTGAGTGCAAACGATCGCAGTCGGTGGGTCAGCGTTGCGGCGCTCGTGGAAAGACAGACTTTTGAGATCGACGAGTTTATCTCGATTCAATCCAAGGATCGTCACCGGTTGTGGGACACGATCGACAAGGTTCGGCACGTCGGCGTTGATGGGCGGCTGCACTATTACAGCAGCAAACCGACCCTGTTAACCACCATGATCGCCGGGGTGTACTGGGGCGTGCACCAGGTGACAGGATTAAGATTGTCGCACCACCCCATTTACGTTCCGCGGTTGCTACTGCTGTTGATCAATCTGCCCCTGCTGGCGCTGTTCTTAGTCACGATGACGCTGAGTATCGAGCTGTCGAGTGCTTCGGATATGGCAAAACGATTGGCGGTCGTTGTCGCTTGTTTCGCCACGATGTTGACACCGTTTGCGATTTCACTGAACAATCACTTGTTTGCTGCCGCAGCGACCTCGCTGACGCTTTACCTGTATCTGCGAGCGACGGAGAAAATAGTCGACTCATTTGCCGGCGCGCCCAACGGGCCGACACTCCTGCCTTGGACGGTCGCCGGCGCGTCGGCTGCGTTTGCGGTCGCCTGTGAACTCCCTGCACTCTCGATGTTTGCGTTGTGGGCGGTGCTGTTTGCGTTACTTCAGTGGCGCAGCATGATCGGGTTTTTAGGCGGTGCCGCGATCGTGGTTGCTGGAATCTTCGGAACGAACTACTGGGCGCATCAGACGTGGAAAACTCCTTATGCCCACCGTAGTGACGGAGACGTGGTCGCGGAGTTTTCATGGAAAGGACCCGCGACCGAAGCCAGCAACGCGGAGCTGAAGGCGTCGTTAGGCCGAGAACTCCGCAAATTGGAACCTCTCATGGCGGCGTCCTCGATGGAGCTTCGCCGATTGCATGAGAACTCATCCGAGTTCGAACTGATTGCTGAAGTTGACCGCGGTGGAATACTCAAGCAGCAGCAGTGGAAAGTCCGCAAGGAAAATGTTGACTCGTTGGATTCGAATTGGCAGCTTGTCGGCTGGGATGATTGGTACGATTACCCCGGTAGCTACTGGCGGACGGGGATGCGAGCAGGGGTGGATCGGGGTGAGCCAAGCCGCGTGAAATACGCATTTCACGCAGTCTTGGGGTACTACGGGATATTCTCGCTGACGCCGATATGGCTATTGATGCCAATCGGACTGATTCACCGTGTGACCAGCGGTCCGCGAGATCGCTGCTACCTCGCCGCAGCGACGTTGCTGGCGACGGTGGTGTGTTTTGCGTTTTATGTCGCCCGGCCCGAGATTGATCGGAATTATGGGGGGGTAAGCGTCTGTTTTCGCTGGATGCTGTGGTTCATCCCGCTGTGGATCTACGCGGTTGTCACAGAATTGGACTGGCTGATTGAACGCTGGATCGGCTGGACGATCGTACTCATCCTGATCGCGGCCAGTATTTTCTCGGTGTCCACCAGCCTGGATTCGCCATGGCAGAGCCCATGGTTGTATCGTTTTGCAATATTTTTGCACTGGATAAGCTAGGATGCAAGCCGCTAGTATCGGACTCATCTTGTAGTCTCGATGGGAGGTGCATCCTGTCGGAATTTCGAACGTTTGCTCTCAAGGATGAGACGCCTCCGTTGGCTTCACCGGACACCGATTCCCGCTCCCACGCTGGCCGTCAACGCCTGAAAACGTTGCTTGCGGTGGTGTCGGTTTGCCTCATGATCGTGATGATTGTCCGTACGCTGGGTCCACAAACGCTGGGCGAGCAGGCGCGGCGAGTCTTTGAAAAACAGCTTGCGGATCACTACCAGGATTGGAACGTGTCGGTTGGTCGTGGCCTCTATCGACCTGGTGTGGGCTTCCAGTTTGATAATATCCGGCTGTCACCTCGGTTGCCTCAAAAGAATAAGAGAAGTGCCTCGCAGAGTCGGGCGGCGATGTTAACTGCGTCGGTTCTGCAGAGCTGGAACAGTAAGCCGCCGGTGGAGGTCAAACGGATCACGGTTTTTGCGGACATTGACGTTCAGAAGCTGCTCGATCAAGTCAATCCCATGACGCCTCGGCGAGTTGTCTTCGAGGGTATTAACGTCGATGTACAGCTTCAGTCCGATGGTCAGTTATCACTTGCGGGTTTGTGGCCTCCTCCTCAGCTCGGTCCGGTCTGTCCTCGCATTGAACTCCGCGATGTGTCGGTGAATGTCTCGGCTGATGCCAAGCTCGCCGCACGGGCTAACAGGTTAGCTCCTCCAACCGGCGTCACACGAAGTCATCGAGCGGACGAGCAATCACTCCAGTTTCATCTGTCCGAAATCGTGATTGACACGCAGCACGAGGTGGCTGGAACGAGTAACGGCAAGAGAAAGATTGCAATTCGAGGTGATAGTGACATCTTCCGAAGTTGCAGCGTCGATGTTTCACAAATCATCAGCCACGATGAATTGGTCCAAACCCACGTGAAATCGACCATTTCGGATGTGCGTCTAACCCACGAGTTGTTCGAACGGATTGAAACATGGTTGCCCCGGCCCATACCAGCGGACGCTCAGTTTCGCATTGCGGGAGATCTGAATGTCCAATTACAAATCGGAACCAAGTCGGATGCAAAACATCCGGCTAATCCTCATTCACTTGATTATGACATTGACTATATCGTGCGAGACGGTGGATATGCTGACAAACGCTTGCCGGATCGGTTTGAGCAGCTTCGAGGCCGTCTGCGATTGACACCGCAGAAAATTGAGCTGTTCACAACCTCCGCGAGGTTCGGCGATGCGACGATTCGAGCAGCGGGATCAAGCGATCTCGAAGTGGCTCTAGTGGGGCCAGACAAAACAGTCTCAAACTACCTCAATCCGCTACGCCAACGATCCGATGTGCTCTCGGTCTCTCTCGCCGACTCGCGATTGATGGCGAAACTCTCGAATTGCACCGTCAAGGTTGCCGCTGATGACTTGCACCTGAACGATGGGCTGCGCCGCTCCCTGCCGCCACGCAGCGCCGTTGTGTTCGATCGCTTCCGCCCCTCTGGACGCATCGACTTAACCGCTCAGTGGTCCCATCGCGATCCTTGGAATGGGCAACCGTGGTCGATCCAGGCCAACGTGCTGTGCAAGGGTGTCGATGTTCGATTTGACAAATTTCCTTATCCGGTGAAGCAACTCCAAGGTCAAATCCAGATTGCAGGTGGCCGTGTCGAAACACGCCAGCTGACGGGCGTCGCCGGTGGGCGTCCCATTCACTGCGTTTTCAGTGTTCCGCAAAAGACGGAGTCGGAAGATGACGTCCCCGGGGCGAGGTCAATCGTGATTCGATCCGATGGAGCCATTGCAATCGACAATGAGTTAATCTCCGCCCTGTCGCCACGAGATGGTCCCTCGCAGGGTGGTGATATGCCATTATTGGAGGCGTCCAAGCTCGAGCAGTTCGTACGTTCACTGAAGCCGCGCGGTGCCATCGAGCTGGCTTCGGCGGCCATCACAACGGACTCGGCGGGCGTGACCAGCCGACAAATCGATTTGCGTGTTATCGGGGGCACGTTGCGCTACGAAAACTTCTCGTACCCGCTCTATAACGTGGAAGGTCGCGTCAAGGTAGAGAACGATTTGGTGCGATTGATCGGGTTTTCTGCCAGCAATGCCGGTGCTGCCAAGATCGGGTGCGACGGCTTGTATCAAATGCCGACACCCCAATCTGCTTCGGAATTGAACCTGCGTTTCCGTGTCGCTGATTTAGCGCTCGACCACTCATTGAAGGGATCCTTGCCCGAATCGTCGCGGTCGGTTTGGGAGGCACTCACGCCAGCGGGAACGCTCGACAAACTCGACGTGCAGATCCGCCAAATTGGCCACCATCCCATCACGCTGTCGCTCGATGCGTCTCACCAAACCGAAGCTCGCGCCAACCCAAACCCCCTGAGTATCCGGCCCAAGGCCATTCCCTACCGAGTGGATATCGTTGGAGGCAAAGTGGGATTCCATGACGGCGTGGTACAAATTGAACAATTGCGAGGTCGACATGATGCCTCACGCCTAATTGCTGACGGTGTCTGCCAGGCCCAACCGTCGGGGCAGTGGTTACTGACGATGGACATGCAGAGCGGTTGTCGGCTGATCCCCGACGACGAGCTGATCGCGGCCCTGCCTGAGCAAATGGGTTGGGCTATGCGCAGCCTTGACCTGCGCGGACCGCTGGGCGTGCGTGGCGTCACGAGTATTCTTCTGGCTCAAAACGAAACAGACTCGCCGGTGATCAACTGGGACTTGGCCGTGCAACTCGAGGGCAACCGCATCGCCGACGTGGGCCCGGTTCATTCGCTGCGCGGAGAGATCATGGTGAGGGGGATAAAAGACGGCGAGTTGCTCCGTGCAGGCGGTGAGATTGCTGTCGATTCACTACATGCTTATGGTTTGCAAGTCACCGCGCTGCGGGGCCCATTTTCGATACTCGGTGAAGAACTGAGACTGGGAACACTCGCTAGTAGCGTTGATCCCGCCTCGGGGTTACCGCTATCGACAAATGGACTGCACCCCCTGACCGACGCGACCGGCGCGCCTGCGCCGCGCAAGCTCCGATATCGGGCACGATGTTTGATGGCAAGCTCGACGTCAGCGGCGTGGTGGTTATGTCGAGCGGCGATTTCGACGTTGGGGTGTCGATGGAGAATGCTCAAATTGCCACGATTCTTTCGGAGATGGGGCAGACACGGTCGGGGATTACCGGTCGCGTTGATATGAATTCACGACTCGACGGGAGGCTCGGGGATTCCGATCTACTCAAAGGGGCTGGAACGGCCCGGGTAAGTGGCGCGAACATGTACGAGCTTCCGATGCTGGTCCAGTTCTTCAACATTCTGCGGATCACGCCGACCGAAGATGTCGCCTTCACCGATGCTCAATCTGAATTTGCGATCTTTGGCGAAGACGTGAATTTTAATCGTTTATCGATGTGGGGTGATCTGATTGCCCTCGACGGTAGCGGCACGCTGTCGCGACTGGAACATTTGGATCTGACCTTCAATACGAAGGTGAGTCCCACCAATCTTTTCAGCAAAGTCATCAGCCCCTTGCGCGATAACCGCTACACGTTCTTTACCGTTGAGGTGGACGGTCCAATCTCGGCACCCACGATCCAGCGACGGACTCTCAGTGGAGTCAGTCAAACGCTCGAATCGTGGTTCCCGAGCATGATCCGGTCCACCACAGCAGAACCATCGACTCGCAGATAACAGGACCTCCGGTGCAGGCCCCGCAACAGCGTCTCTGCGGGACTCGCCTATGGGTGGCAAGGCAGGTTGTTAAACCATTCGCATCCGCTTCCACGATCCTTGCGCGTACCTCGCTGTCATGGCGGCCGCCAGCATGATTACCCACGCGGTCAGCACGCTCCACCACCACCGCAGTCCCTCGGCAACCGAATCTGACATCGAGCCGATACCGTCGGTGACGTCCGTGGCGTCTGGCCCCCATAAGGCGGGCTGCCAATCCGGTTCCCAGACAACACCGATGGTGAGAGCAAGGATCGAAACTGCAAGACCCGCGAGCAAGACGAACCACGTGTCGCCCGCACCACGCAGCGCTCCTGCCAGTATCAATTGCGTCGCGTCGAGCAATACATAAATCGCGACGAACCCGAGTAGTCCTTGCGCTGTGAATAGTGCCAGCTTGGCATCGTCTGGGATTGTCGATGCCGATGGGTTGAGTTCATAAAGCGAGATCAGCGTCTCGGCGCCGAACCAGTACGCCAGCGCCCACGCGGCAGAATACAGCCATGCGACTGTGAGCGCGGCCCAGACACAGCGGACAGCTCGTTCGGGACCGCTGCCGATCAAGTGGCGACCCACCAGCACTGAGGCTGCGATCGAAAGACCCACCAAAGGGATGAAGGCGATCATATTGAAATTGATTGCCATCGTGGTCGCTTGCAGTGGAACGTCGCCGAGCCGTCCGATCATCAGCACAATCACCGAAAACGCGCCCGCTTCGGTGGCGTACATCAGTCCCGCTGGGAATCCAAAATAGATCAGTCGCTTCATCATGCGACGATCCAGCGTGAGGCCACGCAGTATTCCGTAGGTTGCCCGATACCGCGGTCGTAATAAGATCGCGCCGTAACAGATTGGCTTGAACCAAAACGAAATCACACTCGCGATCCCCGCGCCAGCGATCCCCCATTCGCAAAGTCGCGGGCCCACGCCCCCCCACCATGCCGGGTCGATCCCAAAAATCAACAGGTAGTCGAGTACCAGGTTAAGCAGACCTGAGACGACGCTAACGACCGCGATCGTGCGAGTTCGGTGCGTGCCGCTAAAAAATCCCGATAGCGCAGTCTGCAGAACTTCGCCACTCCCGCCCCACAAAAGTATCTGAAAATAGACCGTCTCGGGAGGGATGAGTGATGGAGCTTGATCGGTCCAGCGAAAGAGCGGCTCAGCAAAGTATCCGGCGATCAAAAAGAGCGGCATCGTTGCCAGAGAAAACCAGACCGACTGCCACAGCATCCGACCAATCCGGCTGGGCTGACCCGCACCCACATGTTGACTGGCGATCGCCCCGGTCATCGATGCAATTCCGACAAATACGCAGATGGAAACCCAGAACAGATTGCCAGCTGCCATCGCTGCGCCCATCTCCGCTGGCTCGTGCTGGAACAGCAACGTCCGGTCAATAAATAGGACGAGCGAAAACATCCCCGTGCTAATCATCAGCGGCACCGCCACCCGCAGCACCTCGGCGTACGCTGAACGCATAGCGGGCTATTCCGAGACGACGGTCGTTTTTTCAGCGACGGTTTTCTTAAAGAGTCGATCCAGCACCCCGTTGATGAATCGAGGGCTATTCTCACCGCCATAGCGGCGTGCCAACGTCAATGCTTCGGAAATCGCGACCTGGCCCGGCGTTTTCGAATAGAGAATCTCGTACGCCCCCAGACGCAGGACGTTGCGGTCCGTCACGGGCATACGGCTCAGTGCCCAATTCGTTGACAATCGCTTCAGCTCTCGGTCGATCTCTGCACGATGAGCCATCGTTCCATTGAGCAGTTCGCTCGCGAAGTTCGTTAACAGAGTACGGCCCTGCAGTCGAGACCGGATGAAACGTCGCGACGCATCGGCATCGCGCCAATCATTCAGATCGGCTTCGTAGAGCAGTTGCAGGACAATTTCGCGGGCGCGTCGGCGTGTGGACATGCCTGATAAGATGCCTGAGTAGGACGTAGGATGTCAACGGGCGGCAATCTGAAATCACTCGCTCCGAGCCCGTCACCTCCGAGCCTCGGCCGTACGATGCGGCCGCGCACATCTGCCCAGCTATTCTGCTCCTATCCCTAATTGGCGCAGCAACAATGCGCACGACGTTGCGCCACTACGAGGGGCCCCACGTTTCGCGGCAACGACGCCCCCTACTTCTTCTCCACCGGACGTGTTGCCTCCAGCCCTCGGATGAATCACCTTTTTCAAACCGTGTTTGACATCCGCAGAGCGGCTCCCGGTGGCTTGGCTATCGCTGCGGGCGAATATTTCGCACAATGGCGGCTCAATCCTTCGCCGCGTTTCCCGAACTGTTTACGACTCATGGCCTCACGCTCACGGACCACCGCCCCCGCTTCGAATGATGCGACTCAACGCAGTGCGACTGAAACGGTCGATCAAGGGAAAACAGCCAAGACCGATTCAGCTGGCAAGTCCGATGCGACCGACAACGCCCGGACAACTGGCACGAACGGCAAATCAAAGCGCCCCACGCAAATCGAGTTGTCACCCAAAGTGCTTAATGGCGACACGCTAATTGAGGTTGACGGCATGAACGTTGACCTGCGTAATCGCTATCTCGCCGCGTTTTTAGCGTGGCTGATCCCGGGGGCGGGGCACTATTATCAAGGTCGCCGCAGTAAAGCGACGCTGTTCACCCTGTGCGTGTTGTCGCTCTGGTTCATCGGTTTTGCGCTGGGCGGACGGCATGTCGTCTATGCATCGTGGCAGCCGGGCGATCGTCGCTGGCACTATTTTTTGCAGGCGGGAGTGGGCGCGATGGCACTTCCCGCATTAGTGCAAGGCGACCGGATGCGCAACAGCACCGATCCCCGCGGTCGAACGGTCGACAGTTATCGACCGTTGTGGAACGGCTTCATGGCACCTCCTAACCGACCCGTGCTGGAGGGTGAAGCCGACGAGGTAGCGGCTTGGTATGCTCTCCATGGCAGTGGCTATGAACTCGGGTCGTGGTTCACCATGATTGCAGGATTGTTGAATTTCTTAGTCATCTACGACGCTTTCGGGGGACCATTGGCGGTACCGATAAGTGGCAAACGCCGCCCTGTCAAAGAAATATGATGGATCTCGACAGGGAAAAAATTTGTGGAAACGTGATTGATCAAGTAGAATGGACTGGTTCAGAATCCATTTCCCGATCCACGCTACTCCTCTTTTCACTCGGATCTCTACGATGCGACGCTTTGCTTTTTCGACCAGCCGGTGTTCCGTCCTGCCTGCCTTTATCGCACTGAGCGCGATGTTGCTCTCGTGTGCGGCCGCTTGCTCGGCCACAGCAGGCGGGGGTGACGCTGCCGAGCAAGCAGCTCTCTTTGCCGCGATGAAAGCAGGACAAATTGAAGCGGAATTCATTCCCATTAGTTCAGCCCACGCTAATTTAATCGTCAAGAATGTGACCGAAAAGCCACTCCGAATCCAGATGCCCGCTGCGTTTGCTGGTGTCCCCATCAACGCCCAGATGATGGGCGGCGGCATGGGCGGCATGGGTGGCGGCATGGGAGGTATGGGCGGTGGCATGGGAGGAATGGGCGGCGGCATGGGTGGTGGTGGCGGCCAGTCCATGGGCGGCGGCGGCGGCATGGGCGGCGGCATGGGAGGCATGGGCGGCGGCGGCATGGGAGGCATGGGCGGCGGCGGCATGGGCGGCGGCATGTTCACTGTCAAACCAGGACGCACCCACAAAATGGCCCTCGACACTGTTTGCCTGGAGCATGGCAAGCCAGAACCGAACCCACGAATGAAGTACGCCATCGTGCCACTCGAACAGGTTACCAAAGACCCTGCCGTTGCGTTACTCTGCCAAGCACTGGGCAGCGGTCAGGTCGCTCAGAATACTGCCCAAGCAGCTGCTTGGAATCTGATGGACGGATTGAGCTGGGCTGAGCTCGCTAACAAAAACCGTTTTGAAAACAGATATACGGGAAATATTCGGTACTTCTCACAACTTGAACTTCGCACTGCGATGGCCGTCGTTGCCGAAGCCAAACGAGCCACCGCCGACGTAGCCCCCTCCCAGGGCAAATCAGAATCAAGCGAATCCATGTCGAGTGAGCATGTATCCTCCTGAGAACTTGCGGTCTCCATGATCCTGATTCAAGCAATCATCCAGCCCATCCGCCTGTCCGCCGTTCGGGCAGCACTGGAACAAGCTGGATTTGACGAAACGATGACCGCCGATGCGACCGGGTATGGTCGCCAACGCGGTCAGGTCGCGACGTTTCGCGGCAACGAATATCGCATTGATCTGCTCCGCAAGGTTCTCTTGAGTGCGGTCGTTGCTGATGATGACGCGGAACAAGTCCTCTCGATCATTCGCGCCGCTGCGAAAACAGGGACGTACGGGGAAATCGGTGACGGGAAGATTTTCATCATCCCGGTCACCGAAGCGATTACGATCGGTTGAACGCGTTCGAGAAACCCATCTGCCGTTCAGTTGAGTCCCGCGTTCCTACGGCAGTGGAATTCCATTGAGCACGAACGGTACTTCATTACGCCGGACGGACGTGGGGGATTCATAGATCAGCTTGGCACCGGCGGGCGGCCCCGCCACACCGAGGTCAAAGAGGTATCCAATCCCAACTCCCAACTCGGTTTGCCGGTAGACCTCATAGCCGAGATGCTCTTTGCGACTGCCATCGGGCATGAGCACGAAGACTTCGTTCTCAAAGATCCATTGCCGATGGCTCTCAAGAGCCCGACCGGCACCGAACAATTCCACGCCGACACGTACTTCCCAAAGCGGTGAGGCATCGCGGACACTCTCGATTGTCACCGTCATCGCGTCGTGGGTTTGCGACGCGGCAGCTTCGACCAATGACAATTCAAACTTCTTCCGCTGGCCTGGGATGAGGGCCGTGATCTGGCCGGAGACACGAGTGATCTCGCTAGCGTCTGATTTTGCCTTCGCTGCACCGCCTGCATTAAGTTCCAGAGCGCGACGGGGCAGCTGCAGGGGCAAGTAAAACTGACTCTCGGCAATGTCACCCGAGGTCGCGATATCGATGCTCTCACCACTGACTTGAGGCCGCAGTTCGTCACCATTGTCGAGCTTGCCCTTGATTTCCGCAATAGGAATGCTCAGCCCGATGGGTGTCCGGTTGGGCTGCCAGGCGACGGAAATTGTCAAATTGAGACCGCTCTGCGAAGGATCGCTCAGAACTCGCCGGGCGGTCACGACCGTCGGTTCGAGTCGATAGATACCCGCGTAGGCTGCCGAATCAAATCGAGATCCACGCTCAGGTCGCCGAGGAACCAGCGCCAATCGCTCCCGATCGCCACCGTAGAAATTGATGTCGAGGTCCGCTTGATCGAGCACGAGATCGATCGCCTGCCAAAACCCGAGTGGCGTCGCGGGCGGGCGGATCACCTTGTCCTTCTCAATGTTGGGGCCTACCGCATCGAGATTGAATTCCACTCCGCTGGCCAGACTGATCGCCTCCAGCGCCGCACCGAGCGTTCGGGCGTTCTGTATTTTCACAGTGGTCGTTTCGGTCTCGTCGCGAGCCTCCATCGTCCGCCACTGAGCTTCGATCCGCTGCATGCGCTCCCGCGCATCGAGCGAGAGATGGTCCAGCGTGATGGGGACATATTCGCCCGCCTCGGGGCCAGCGGATAGCAATCGCTGCTCCGCTTCGCGTCGTGTTTGCGAAGTCGATGCGTCGAGGTCGGCGACCCAAATGGGAACGTCTTGGGCTAGGTTGGCCGTGTTCTCGGCGGGCGCGGCTTGCTCTGTCGGTGGCGTGTCGTTCTCATCGGCCCATCCCTCGCCGGCGCTGTGCGAGAGTACGGACAACAGGCTCACCGCGGCGATGCGACGCCCAATGGACCGTGCCCCCTGCGGAAATAACAGCTCGCTGAGAATCATGAGATCGATATTGAGAGAGTGAGCGCGCCGAACGCGCGGTGCGTTTTCAACATTCTAACCCATCCATCGCTCCGGCGGGTTGGACTCAGCGAATGGTGACCGAGGAGCCTTCGGAAAGAATACCGAACACATCCCGTGAGTAGTTGCCCGCGATGCTGATGCAGCCTTGGTCGGTCGCTTGATCAGCCTGGGGGCTGCCGTGCAAGCTGATCCCTTGTCCCAAATCAATCCACATCGATCCGTAAGGATTGCGTGGGTTGCCGGGAGGGACGGGAGTTCCAGCCATATCGTAGTAGGTTTTGGAAGATTTCTTCTCTTGAATCGTGTAGCTGCCCGCTCGCGGCGCCGGGTCTTTGCCAATGCCGACCGGGAAACGGCCCGCGTAGAGATCACCGAGAAACAGGGTCATCTCGTGGTTGGTGAGGTCCACGTCAGCCCGGAATGGTCCCCGGACAACTTTCAAGTCCGTACCCGGAAGCACCGTGATCGGGTCGCTGATCCCGTTGATATTCGCGAGCAGCTGCCAGGGAACATCGTACTTCTTGGCGACATCCATGAGTGTTTCATTTCCGCCCACGCGGTGCGGTTCTTCGAGCAAGTGCTCGGACGAGTAAATCACATCTCGCGCTAGCGGATCGAGCCGGCTGAGCAATTGCTCACGCTGTTCGCTCGTTAGATTGGGTGTTTCATAAAACAAGCTCAGCGTGGTCAGGGCTTCACGCCGTCGATCGTCTTGATACTGACGGTCTGCCGTAGCGATAGCGTTAGCCAGTCCCGCAGCGGCGACTTCGGACTCCGCGTCAGATTGCATTGCGAGCGGGGCCTCGGTCGCCGATGGTGACGTCGCCGGGTCCGACTGATCTGGGTCAGGCAAGCTGAAATCAGCGCCGGTGGACGGATAGTCGCGACCCGGTTCAGGCGATATCGTCACGCGGTCGCCCTCGGCAACGGACGGGAGGCGAGTGGCCGCCGTGGGTGGTAATTCGCGTTCAAGATCTACATCGCTGAACTGGAACGAAGGCGCCGGAGGTGGTCCCTCGAGACCCTCTGGCATGTCTCCGTACGGCGGTTCGGTCTCGCCTAAGTTCATGGGTGAACCTGGCCGACTGCTTTCCTGACCAGGTAGACTCAACATATCGGTGGCCATGGACGCATCGCCAGCGCGCTCGGGGGTGCCTGAGTCGATACCAAAATCGGCAAAATCGGCGGGCAACCCGTCGCTATATTCTCCGTCACCCGACTCGATCAACGCGGACTGGAGACCGGGAGGCAACGTATCGGGCGGTGTCGTCATTGACACGTACGCTCCGTAGAGCACGGTCATCATGAGTACAACGATGGCGGATGTTTTAAGCGTTTGCACGGCGGTCTCTCCCTGCCAGTTCATGTCCCCCTCTCGAGAGCCGCCGCCGTTGGCAATCTCGCGAAACAGGTGAACAAATGTGCGTAATGACGTAGCGGAAATATCCCACAATCCATGCGGGCCTCCTCGTAACGCTAGACTTAGCCGATTTCAATTGCTCGGTTCCATACCAATTGCGAAAATCTGCCACGTGGAGAAAATGCAACGCTCGTGGCGAGGGCAAACGGGTCTCGGCAATCTAGTGAACCTGTCCGACCACAGGCCGTGCAAAAGTCCACTTTTTCCATAGTTTTTTCCACAATTTCCTCAAGTCTCGCTTAGGCTAGTAGAGGACGGACATTCCAATCGCTTTCGGTGCTTTTATAGTGGAGCTACAGTGGAGCGAGGCTCCAAGGGCTTCCTTTCGCCGCTGCCCCGGAGTTCCCTCGGCGCGATGCAGGTCGAATAATCTTGCAGGTGATGTGTTGTCATCACACGGGGAAAAGATTGACCTGCCAGTCCGAATGCTATTGTCCACGATGGCTACACCAAGCAACTTAATGAAACTGACGGTCACAAACATGATACGAACACATTTTCTCGGAAGTATTTTTAATCGCGTCAGTAGTGCGGCCTTACTTGCGTCGTTGGTGGTCGCGAGTGCTCCATCGGCGCCCGCCCAAGATGCGTGCTGTTTCCAGCCGGAATTCCGTCTCGAATGTGAAACGGTCCTGCAGCCCGAGACGGTCCAAAGAATGCGCGTTACCTACGAAACCAAGATGGTGGAGGAGGAGGTAACGAGTTTCCGGCCTGTGCTGAAAACGCGTACCGAGGAACGCACCTACAAAGTGGCCCGGCCTGTTACCGAAACGAGTTTCCGCGAAGAACGCTACACCATCTATCGGCCGGTGACGGAAACGTCTTACCGAGACGAGACGGTCACCCAGACGCGTTTCGTGGAGGAGACCGCCGAGCGGGAAGAGCAGGTGACGACGTTCCGGCCAGTGACCGAAACGCAGATGCGGCAACAGCAATACACTGTGCAGCGTCCGGTCGTCGAAACGCAGATGCGGCAGCAACAATACACTGTGCAGCGTCCGGTCGTCGAAACGCAATTTCAAAATGAAACGGTCACTTCGTTCCGGCCTGTAACAACGGTGCAGCAGCAGACCATCGATGCCGGGGGCTTCGTGCCGCAAACGACGGTGACCCCTGGTACGGTGCAAAACACCATGGTGTGGAATCCACGCGCCTATGCACAACCAGGCCCGTTGGGAATATTTGCACGCGTGAAAGGGGCCCCGATGATGGCCCAAACCGTGACGCCGCCTGTGGCCCAGACGCAAATGGTCTTTCGCCCCAATTTGATCACGCAGGATGTTGCTCAGACATCTTGGGTTCCGGAGTCGCATCAGGTCCAACGGCCGATTCAAGTCACTCGGATGCAATCCGAAGTGGTCACTCAAAATGTGCCTGTCCAAGTCCAGCGGATGCAGACGGAGGTGATCACTCAAAACATCCCCGTGCAGCAGACGCGAATGGTCCCCGAAACCACGGTCCGCAAGATTCCGTACACCATTCGCCGCCCGGTTACCGAGACCACCACGCGCCAGGTTCCCGTCCAGCATCAACGCTGGGTCGCCGAGCAGCGGGTACGCAAGGTCCCCGTACAGAGCACACGAATGGTTTACGAAACCAAACGCGAACCGGTGACGGTTAGGTATTACGAGCAAGAAGAAGTGCGGCGCACGGTGATGCGACCCGTCACCGTTCCCAAGTACGAACCCTATACGGTGCAGCGCATGGTGCCTCGTCAAGTCGTTCAGCGGATGCCGCTGTCCTACGTCGACCCATTTAGCTCTGCCATCACGAGTGGATATTCGTCGTTTTCGCCGAGTTGGGAGTCCGCGAGCGAATGTGTGCCGACGGAATATTCCGGTTCCGAAATGAGCGAGTCGGAGTCAAATGTCTCGGGCGGCGGTGATACGGTGCGGAGCAATCGAGTCAGCCCCGATGCGGGTGAGTCGGTGCTCGAGGGCGCCGGTGAAAACGAGGACAGCGGGCCAAAGTCGCGCATGGGGCGGATCGAAATGGACGCCCCGCGTAGCGAATTGAATCCCCCTGAGAATAGCACTGGGGACGAATCAGTGAATCCGGTTGAAGAACAGGATTCGCCTCAAAGTTTGCCCGACCCCCAGGACACCGATCCTGTCGAAAAGCCGGAATTGGAGGCCCGCCAAACTGGTTGGAAGCACCGCGCAGTCGTGCGGCCTATCACGCATCGTGTGCAGTGGAACCCGACGTTCGCGCGCGAGATTTAATTCGGTGCCGATCGGAGGGTTCTTTTGACTCGCTCTCGCGTTCAGGTCTGGGAATCCATTTTGCCGCAGGTTCCATCGTCTGAGTACCACGAAAGTGTTGGCACTTGACGCGGAAGCCTGGAATTGGGAAACCTGCGCACGCGAAAGTGCGCTGCGAGGTGGGATTTTTCGCGAGTTCTTTTCTAACCCCCGAGTGGCGGGCACATCTGTGTCTCCGCTGGAACGAAGGCTTCAGTAGTACGATGTGTGGAATTGTTGGATACGTTGGTGGCGACGACGCAGCCGATTTTCTCGTCGAGGGGCTCCGGCGACTGGAGTACCGTGGGTACGACAGTTCCGGTGTCGCGATTGTTGGCGATGACGTCATTCACGTGACACGTTCGGTCGGCCGAATCCAGTCACTCGCCGACCGCTTGGGCGATCCTCCTGCTGGCACCCTCGGACTCGGGCACACGCGTTGGGCGACGCATGGGCCTGCCACCGAGGTGAACGCTCACCCGCACGTTGGCGGTGATGGCGAAGTCGTGTTGGTACACAATGGGGTGATCGAAAACTACCAGACGCTCAAGGATGGGCTGATCGAGAAAGGATATGAGTTTAAATCAGCAACCGACTCCGAGGTCATCGCCCATCTTATCGCCGAAGGTCTCGACAATACGCCCGCCGTCGAGGGCCAGCCGCACGCCCGTTACGTCACTGCAGTGCAATGGGCGATCGCGCAGCTGAGGGGCACGTACGGGCTCGGCATCGTTTTTCGTGACAAACCAGGCTTCATGATCGCTGCACGATTTGGCAGCCCGCTCGTGATTGGAGTGGGGCGGGGGGAGTATTTTCTTGCCAGCGATGCGTCGCCGATTGCGGGTCGCGCCGACCGGATCGTGTATCTTGCCGACCACCAGCTCGCGGTACTCACTGCAGACGGATTTTCGGTACTGCATCGCGACAGCGGAAAGGTGCGCGTGAATATTCAGCCGCTCGAAGCGAATTCAGGCGATGTCAGTCTCAATGGCTTTGAGCACTACATGCTCAAGGAAATCTACGAGCAACCTGATGCACTGCGAAACGCGATGCGCGGGCGGCTGAACGATCAAGACGCCACGGCGGTTTTTGGCGGTCTGAATCTCACGCCGCAACAACTCCGTAGCGTCGAACGAATTATCCTGACCGGCTGCGGTACGAGTTGGCATTCCGCCCTCGTGGGCGAATACCTGATCGAGGAGCTCTCGCGCATTCCGGTTTGCGTCGAATACGCTAGCGAACTTCGGTACCGCAATCCGCCCATTGAGAACAACACCCTCGTATTCGGAATCACGCAGAGTGGCGAAACTGCCGATACGCTGGCGGCACTCAACGAAACCAAGCGCAAAGGGCACCGAACGCTCGCGATTTGCAATGTGGTGGGTAGCTCGATCGCCCAGGCATCCGACGGTGGTGTGTACCTTCACGCCGGCCCCGAGATCGGCGTAGCGAGCACGAAAGCGTTCACAGGCCAATGCTGTGTGCTGGCAATGCTCGCCCTCTACTTCGGTCGCATGCGGCACATGAGTTTTGAATCCGGTGAGCGGATCATTGGAGAGCTCCGCCGTCTGCCTGCCTCCGTCGAGCAGGCGTTGACCTGCGATAGTGACTGCCGCAAAGTCGCCGAAAAATACCAAGCTGCCACCAATGTGCTCTACCTAGGGCGCCGTTACAACTTCCCCACCGCCCTCGAAGGTGCCTTGAAACTCAAGGAAATTAGCTATATTCATGCGGAGGGCTATCCTGCGGCCGAAATGAAGCACGGCCCGATCGCACTCGTCGATGAGGAAACCCCGAGCGTCTTTATTATGCCGCGTGGCACGACCTATGATAAAGTGTTGGCCAATATGGAGGAGGTAAAGGCACGAGGCGGTCCCGTAATCGCAATCGCCAGTTCAGACGATACGGAAATCCGCAAAATCGCCGACGATGTGATCATGATTCCCGAAGTTCCGGAGTTCCTACAGCCGATCGTATCTGTCGTCCCCCTTCAACTTCTTTCGTACCATATCGCGGTTTTGAGGGGTTGCGACGTGGATAAACCACGCAACTTAGCGAAGAGTGTTACGGTCGAGTAGTTTATATGTTGTAGCGAGAACAGAATCGATTATTCTGTTCTCCCAACCGACACTTTCTTTTTCTTCAGCGACGGAAATAGACACGATGGACATTCGAGGCCTCAGCTTTAACGCACGTAAAGCGCTAACGGTAAACATTGGTGAAAATGCTGCAACCGAATTGTCGGATCTCCTCTCGCAACTGCTTAACGAAGTCGAAGAGTTGCGGCGGACGAAGGTGAGCGTGACTCGAATTGTCCCCAGCCAACACGACCACCAGCGGGAATTTATCGAAGAACCCGTCTGAGAAAACCTCGAGTGAGAAGACTTCGAGGAAATCGCTGAATTCAGCGAGCAGGACGCCGGATCCTTTGGATTGGGGCGGGGGAACTTGACATTTTGGGGCTGAGTGCCGACAGTGGGGGGCGATAGTTTGCGAGAGATGTTCTTCGCTAATCGTTTTGTCCCTGGTTATCTGCCCGCTGCTCGATGTCTGACTCCTCCGCCGCCGCTGCTTCCGCACCGGCTACTTCCCCCGTCTCGACCGGCAACCGCACGTTGCTCGATAAAATCTGGGACGAACACGTTGTCTACGCGCCCGCTGGTGAAGCGTCGATTCTCTACATCGACCTGCACCTCGTCCACGAGGTAACCAGTCCTCAGGCCTTCGAAGGCTTGAGAATCAACGGTCGCAGCGTGCGTCGGCCCGAGCGCACGATCGCGACACCCGATCACAACGTACCGACCTCTGACCGCAGCTTGCCAATCGCCGACCCCATCGCTCGCAAACAGATCGAGACGCTTCGGGGAAATTGCAAAGAGTTCGGGGTGCAGTTGTTCGATATCGACGATGTCCGCCAGGGTATCGTACACGTCATTGGACCTGAGAATGGATACACTCAGCCCGGTATGACAATCGTGTGCGGTGATTCTCACACCGCCACTCACGGCGCCTTTGGTGCGCTCGCATTCGGTATCGGAACGAGCGAAGTCGAACATGTCTTGGCAACGCAAACATTGCTTCAGTTCAAACCCAAAACCTTCGAACTGCGCGTCGATGGTGAACTGCCACGCGGCGTTACCGCCAAAGATATGATCCTGTACCTCATCGGCCAGATCGGCACCGCAGGGGGAACGGGATACGTGCTGGAGTTCACCGGCGATTGCGTCCGCGGGATGTCAATGGAAGAACGCATGACAGTCTGCAACATGTCAATCGAAGCCGGCGCCCGAGCAGGTATGATCGCGCCCGATCAGACCACGTTTGATTATCTGCGTGGACGCCCGGAAGCACCGCAGGATTTCGACGCGGCGGTTCAACGCTGGAAGAAATTGCCGACCGACGCGGGAGCGAGCTATGATCGAAGCAACGTTTATCAGGGCAGCGACATCCGTCCTCAGGTGACGTGGGGAACCAACCCCGGTCAAGTCGTCAGCGTTGACGGTCGGGTGCCCGATCCTGCAGACTCCAGCGACGCGGGCGATCAAAAGACCACGGCATTGTCACTCCAGTACATGGATTTGAAGGCTGGCACGCCTATTGCCAATATTAACCTGAATCGTGTCTTCATCGGCTCATGCACCAATGCCCGCATCGAAGACTTGCGAGCCGCCGCAGCGGTTGTCAAAGGTCACCACTGCAGCAGTGATGTCAGCGCGATGGTGGTGCCGGGAAGCGGTCGAGTGAAAGCTCAAGCCGAGGAGGAGGGGCTCGACAAGATCTTCACCGAAGCCGGCTTGGATTGGCGCGAAGCGGGCTGCAGCATGTGCTTGGCCATGAACCCTGACAAACTCGCCCCCGGTGAGCGCTGTGCCAGCACGAGCAATCGCAACTTCGAAGGCCGCCAAGGCAAAGGCGGACGGACACACCTTGTCAGTCCCGCGATGGCCGCCGCCGCCGCCATCAAAGGTCACTTCGTCGACATCCGCGATTGGGACTATCGATAGCTTGTAGCTCGTAGCTACTAGCGTTCTCCTACACCTCCCAGACTCCCCCTCACTTCTTGGCTAGCAGCTAGTAGCTGAACGCTAGTAGCGAAAGCCGCAGGCTTCCCATGCAACACTTCACTATTCATCAAGGCGTTGTCGCCACACTCGACCGTGCCAACGTCGATACCGATGCGATCATTCCTAAGCAATTCCTCAAACGCATCGAGCGGACTGGTTTCGGTCAATTCCTATTCTTTGATTGGCGGTTTCTCGATGACGGGACAACAGAAAACCCTGCTTTTGAACTTAACCGCGTTAACGTCAAGGGTGCGTCGATCTTGATCGCCCGCCAAAACTTTGGCAGCGGCAGTAGCCGCGAACACGCGGTCTGGGCACTCGATGATTACGGGTTCCGTGCCGTGATCGCGCCGTCGTTCGCCGACATTTTCTACAACAACTCCTTCAAAAACGGTTTGTTGCCGATCGTGCTCAGCGAGGCGGACGTTGAAGAGTTGTTCCAGCGTGCGGCCCAGGGCAATCCGTACCAGCTCACCGTCAATTTGGAAAACCAAACCGTGTCCGATGGTGAAGGTTTTGAGCGATCGTTTGAGATCGACCCCAGCCGCCGTGAAAAACTGTTGCATGGGCTCGACGACATCGCGCAAACGCTCCAGCACGAAGACAAGATTACCGAGTATGAAGCATTAGCCGCAACGCGATAGCGTACGGTCTGCAGGAATTGATAGCTAGCGATCTCAATCAGTTGTCGCCTGGTTCGATGTTTGTCCGCGACTATTGTCACTCGGCGTTCTAAACAAGATGATTGGTATGTGATCTGCAGCTCTTGATGGAATCTGCCAGTCCAGCATCACGTTTTTTCGCCCAGATTAGCGTTGATTGCGGCCCTTCGTTGGTAAGGACATGTGTCCTTGACTTGCTTCTTCCACTCGTAAACAGAGGCCCTCATGTCCACCTACGAATCCACCGCCAATCCCTACCGTCCTTCGCCCGAGGGGTCATCTTCCCACGGTAGACATTCTGTGGACCAATCGCAGTCGACGCACCCAGTACTGCTGGGGTACGCATTCTGGATTATTGGTTTCACTGGCGCTCATCGCTTCTATTTTGGGAAACCGATCACCGGCGCATTGTGGTTCTTCACCGGCGGTTTATTCCTGGTCGGCTGGATCGTCGACGCATTCCTGATCCCCGCCATGGCCGAGGAAGCCGATGAACGTTATCCCCCGCGGGAAACGGACTACAGCGTCGCGTGGGTGCTCCTGATAGTACTCGGACTCTTCGGCGCTCATCGATTCTACTTGGGCAAATTCGTGACGGGTTTGGTGTACCTGTTGACGGGCGGGCTATTCGGGATCGGATACGCGTATGATATTTGTACACTCAATGAGCAGATCAAGTTTTCTTAGAGCCTAGCCGAAAAGGGGGCTGACCCTTTGGAGGCGAGTCGATTTAGACGGTATTGTAAGATTCGGCGCGACGCCTGTGTCCCCGTTCCATTTCAATTGTCCGATTAAGATCGACGTCTGACGACTATGAAACCATTTGCACTATCGCTACGGGTTGCCGCTCTGCTTCTTTGCTGCACCGCATGCACATCGAATGCGGAAGATTTTTGTGTCGCGCCGAACGGGGACGACCAGAATGATGGGTCCCTCAAACATCCGTTTGCCTCGATACAGCGTGCTCAGGACTCGGTTTCCCCAGGCGATACGGTGTTCCTTCGTGGCGGTAATTACGTGCTGCAGGAATCGCAGATCGCGCAGCGGTCAGCTCACACTTGAATTCAGCGGCGACCAGCCGAGCGTGCGCTCGGTTGACGTCGAAGCCGTCGATGTGCCGACCATTTACTTACTCGGTGATTCGACGGTCTGCGATCAACCGCATGCACCCTATGCGAGTTGGGGACAAATCCTGCCCCAATTTGTGAGGCCTGATCTTGCGGTCGCCAACCATGCTGAGTCGGGCGAATCGTTAGCATCGTCCCAGTCAGCTGGTCGGCTGGACAAAGTGCTGGCGGAACTCAAACCGGGTGATTATGTGTTGATCCAGTTCGGTCATAACGACATGAAATCCAAACAGCCCAATGCATCTGATAGGTACGCGGTGATGTTGACGGACTGGGGGCGACGCATCGAGGCAAACCAGGGCACGCCCGTCCTCATCACACCGATGCACCGGCATCGCTTTGACGGCGATCAAGTCGTCAATACGCTGGAGGATTACCCACATCGCGTGCGCCAGGTCGCCCACGAAGAGAATGTCGCTCTCGTGGATTTGAACGACATGAGCAAAACACTCTACGAGCAACTTGGCTCCCAAGGATCCGCAACGCTGTTCAAACACGATTTCCCAGACGCTACGAATTTTGACCATACCCACCACAATTCTTGTGGAGCGTACGAACTGGCCCAACTGGTCGTGAAAGGATTGCGGAAGAATAATATTAATCTTTCTGCCGATTAGCCCCGTCAGCAGCATCAAATAGCGCAGGCGGCAACGTGCCCGCGGAGCGAAGCATTGCACACCTGTCTGCAGAAATTGGGTAAGATGGACCGTGAACTGCTTGATACACTTTACAGCTCTGACCAAAGCCTAACAGAACTCGCAAGCACCACGGGCAGAGCGATTCGATCGCTCTATAATATTGCCGGAATGCTCTAGAGAAAGGTTTGTGAGTTTGGCATCGATCTGCCAGTTTACGCGGGTGGATTCCCGCCCGTTGTCATTGATCGAGACGCTGCTGAATCGCGTGCCGCTTCCGAACAGAAATGAGAAGGACTGGATGTTGATGAATCCCAGATTGATACTTCGCTTCGTTTCATACATGGCGGTGTTGACACTGACTAGCTGTTATCTGCTCGCGAGCCAAAGTGCCGGCGGTCCGGTCGCGCAGTGGGAGTTCGGTAGCGAGGCTGCCATGCCGTTGGAACTGCATGGAGATGTTTTCCGCGACCAAGAAGGACCTCGCCCACCCGAATTCCCAGATTTTTCCAGCGACAATACCGCTTTGCGATTTGAAGGCAAAGGCTTTCTGACGATGGAGGATCCAGGTCCAAACAGTGACTTTGATTTCACCGGCGGCGATGAAATCACTTTGGAAGCCTGGGTGCGGCTGGACGCGGAGAGTAGCGGATCACCGATGTACATCATCGGCAAGGGGCGCAGCGGACGTGGGACAGTTGCGCGGGACAATCAAAACTGGGCGCTGCGGGTCGTGTCTAGCAACGGGCTGATCAAAGGGAGCTTTTTGTTTGCAACACCCATCTCACCGGAAGCCAAGCGAGCAGGCGAACACTGGCATCGTTGGACCACCGATGCCGGTTTCGTTGCTGGTTCGGGATGGCACCATCTGGCAATTTCGTACCGATTCGGTGAACCGAAGTCGATCCGAGGCTGGATTGATGGCAAACCGACTGATGGGAAATGGGATATGGGTGGGGCGACGAGCGAGAATCCCGTTGTCGACAACGATGCGATTTGGATTGGCTCCGCCAGTGGAGGCAATTCCGGCAATAGCTTTCGTGGGTGGATTGATGACTTAGCGGTCCATCGCGTTGCTCTTGACGATAAGACCATCGCAACACGCTTTCATCGTTTAGGTGGTGCCCGCGTGATTGAGCCGCTGCCTGAAACAGAACCCGATCTGGGGCCGATCCCCGATGGTAAGTTGGTGGTGAGCGTCGCCGAAGGATTCGCCAGTAACACGCGGTGGCTCAACGAGAACGAATCGTGGCCTGCCGTAAGCATGCAATACGATACTGACGCATTCCTACTACAGCGAGTCCCTGTTCGCTTTGACGATTGGGGAATTCGCAGCCGGTGGGCCGATCCGTTGCTGTTAAGGATTGCCGGTGACGTCGACCTACCCGCGGGCAAGCATCGATTTTTGGTGCGAACTCGCTCATTAAGTCGCTTGTGGATTGATGGTGAGTTGGCCGGACGGACACCCACGGTCAAACGTCGCGGTGGCAATCTTGAACCCATCGTTCCAATTCCTGAGCCATTGGTGCCGGGTGCGCGTCTGCTGCCATTTCCGCAACAGGAAATGTTTTTTGAACATGAAATCTCATCGGGGGAAGCGGCCCAGACTGACGCGAGCTCAGAGCGACGCGTGCGAGTCGTCCTGGAATTTATTGTGGGTGGCGGCGGTCAGCGGATTGAATCAGGTGAAGTCACGGTGGCGGTCCAGCCTCACGGGAAGGGACCACTGTATGTTTTGACGACCAGCTCGTCCTCGTCGCTCCCGCTGACCGATGATGCAGTCGAACCGAAGCTGCGCAAACTCGAGACGCAGCTAATACAGATCGAAGACGAGGTCCGCCGCAAGGCTGCACAATCTCAAGATGAGTTCTGGCAACGACGCCACGCGATAGCCCGCAAACATGCCCAGGACCAGTTCGCCGATCGCTGGAAAACCATTGCTGAAGGGGATCGTGGATCAAGTGTGACCGGCCAGCACATCGATCAATTGATAGCCCAGAAACTTTTGGCCGCAGGCGGGCAGGCCGCTGATTCGAGTCCGGCGTCGACAACTCCTTTTCACGAGACTGTATTACCGATTTTGCGAGATCAGTGTTTTCGCTGTCACGGGAAAAAGATGCAGGGGGAGCTGCGTCTGGATTCACTACAGAGTGCTCTTGAGGGTGGTGAATCCGGGGAGCCCGCGATCGTTCCCGGAGATCCCGACGCCAGCGAGCTGATTCTCCGGATTCGCGATGGCGATATGCCACCGAGTGATGAGGGCCTATCCGAGGAACAAATTGCCGCACTGGAACAATGGGTTTTGGATGGCGCCGAGTGGCCAACCCCAACCTTCAGCGCAGAGTCGCTGGCAAACATTCCAATTGTGAATGATACGGCGTTTCTACGTCGCGCGTACCTCGATACGGTGGGCGTTGGTCCGACCCCAGATGAGATCCGAGGCTTTCTTTCCAACGACGACGCGGACAAACGAGTCGCCGTCGTCGCGCAGTTGCTTGACGACGATCGCTACGCCGATCATTGGGTCAGCTTTTGGATGGACCTTTTGGCCGAAAATCCTGGCCTGCTCAATGCTTCGCTCAACAGTACTGGTCCCTTTCGATGGTTCCTCTACGATTCACTACGTGACCGAAAGTCGCTCGACCGGATGGTTACTGAGTTGATCATGATGAGAGGTAGTCCGCATGATGGCGGAAGCGCGGGATTCGCAATCGCAGGCGAAAACGATTCGCCAATGGCTGCCAAGGGACACATTCTGGCGTCCGCATTTTTAGGTGTCGAGTTGCAGTGTGCTCGCTGCCATGATTCGCCGTTTCATAGCACCACTCAAGAGGACCTTTTTTCGATCGCCGCGATGTTGAATCGAAAGCCGCTCACGCCGCCGAAAACGAGTCGCGTACCCGCCGCGTTTTTCGATGGGATCGGCCGTGAATCGTTGATCAAAGTCACCCTGCCGCCCGGAACTCAGGTGGCTCCTCAATGGCCATTCGCGAGCGCAACCGAGATGGAAGATTCTGATGCGTTAAATGAGCTAATGCATTCGCCGGAGGATAGTCGCGAGCGATTGGCTGCGTTAATCACCGGCCCACAGAACAAGCGTTTTCCGCGGGTAGTCGTCAATCATCTATGGAACCGATTGATTGGCGCCGCCATTGTCCAGCCCGTCCATGATTGGGAAGGCAGCGTCGCCAGCCACCCGGAACTGCTCGACTGGCTGGCATACGAGTTCGTTACCCATGACTACGACCTTGCTCACGTGCAACGTCTGATCATGACGTCGCAGCTCTACAATCGAGAAGCCATTGGGCAAAACCGAGAGGCGACCGCTGAAGATCGATATTTCAATGCTCCCGATCCTCGACGATTGACCGCGGAAGAGATCGTTGATTCGCTGTTCCAGTCCAGCGGTCGTCCAATGGATACCGAGGAGCTAACGTTTGTCCACGATGGCTACACGACCACGAAGAGCCGAATGACGCTCGGCACCCCGCATCGTGGATGGATGTTCGGGGGTATGAACAATGAACGCGACCGTCCGAGTCTTTCGATGCCGCGTGCGCAAGCGGTGGTGGATGTTTTGCAGGCGTTCGGATGGATCGCTGAGCGGCAGCAACCGATGGCTCAACGCGCCACGGATCCTAACGTGCTCCAGCCTGGAATTCTGGCCAACGGTATGCTCACGATGTCACTTACCCGTGCGAGCGATCGTAGCGTGTTGGCGGATATAGCAGTCCACTGCGAGTCACCCAACGATTTACTGAACGAGCTATTTTTGCGGTTTCTAGGCCGCTATCCGGCTCAATCCGAACGCGACGTGCTGCTCAGCCCGCTCGCCGAAGGCTTTGGCAATCGTGTATTACCGAGTGAGCAGGTCGTTCCGGTTAATGCCCAACCGCCGCTCCCTCAATCCACTTGGACCAACCACCTCGTGCCTGCCGCGAATGAAGTTCAACTTCAGTGGCAGGACCGCGTGCGTCAGGGACCAACCGCCGACCCTCGCCTGGAACCTTCGTGGCGGCAACGCTACGAAGATGTGATTTGGAGTCTCGTTAACACTCCTGAGTTTGTTTGGATACCATGAATCCTGTTCGCAATCTAATTGGACCTGATATGCCCCCGTCCACTCGCCGTCAATTTTTGCAATCCGGAATCGTTACCGCCGGTGCATTGTCTATACCAGCAACCGCGACCAGCGTCACCGCATCCGAAAGAGCCAGCGCAGCCTCACTCCCGAATTCAGGAATGGCGGAGCATGTGATCTCCATTTGGCTCGGTGGCGGGATGGGGCAGATGGACACATTTGATCCGAAACGAAAAGGGGACGCCAAGACCAAAACGGCTGGGTCGTATTATGATGCGATCGATACCGCCGTTCCAGGTGTGAAAGTGTGCGAGCATCTTGGACAAGTTGCCCAATTGATGGATCATGTGACGGCGGTTCGTTCCGTCCATCACGAAGTGATCGACGAGCACGCCGCCGCAACGAATCGCATGCACACCGGCCGATCGATCAGCGGTACTGTCACCTATCCCTCTCTCGGATCTTTGATCTCGCACGAACTCGGGGCTGCCGGTGACGGCGTGCCTCCTTATGTTCTGATCGGATATCCCAATGTCACTCGTGGACCGGGCTTCCTGGGAGCGAAGCATGGCTATCTTTACTTGACAGATACCAGCCAAGGCCCCGCCGGTTTATCGACCCCGCCGGGAATCACCCAGGCCCGTCAGAATCGCCGCGAATCGTATCTAGCGGAACTGCGACGTACTGCCACCGCCGCAAATGTTAAACCACTCGATGACTATGACTCTGTGATTCAGGAGAGTCTGAAACTGAGCGGTCCGCAGTTTAACGCGGTGTTCAATCTCGACGAAGAGTCCTCGGGCCTGCGAAATCAGTATGGAGGTGAGTTTGGTCAACGCTGTCTGCTCAGTCGACGTTTAATTGAGCGAGGCGTCCGGTTTGTGGAAGTCAGCCATAATCTCAACTTCCTCAACGGATCGGGTTGGGACGTCCACAACAATGGAATTTTGAATCAGTACAAACTGATCGCAGAACTCGACCAGTCCCTGGCTACTTTAATCAACGACTTGCGTTCGAAGCGACTGCTGGACAAGACGCTCATTCTAGTCACTACCGAGTTTGGGCGTCCGGCGGACTTTGATAGCGGAGGCGGTCGCGGTCACCAGGGGACCGCTTTCAGCTGCGTCCTTGCCGGCGGAGGGCTCTCGCACTGCGGTGCCTACGGAGAGACAGACGAGCGAGCAAAACAGATCGTTGCTAACCCTGTCTCAGTCCCCGATCTCTTCGCTACCGTGTGCGCGGCGGTCGGCGTCGATCCTCAAAAGAGTCTCTACGACGGTGACCGTCCGATACCCATCACCGATCAAGGCTGCCCAATTGTAGCTCTGCTGAGCTGAAGAACCGTTCCCTTTTAAACTCACCAGAATCCACGTAGAGCGATTGCGCTTGTAGTCAAGTTCAGACATCCCGTCCGGTCGCTGGAGGCAGGGGATGTCGATTGCCCAAGAACGACTACTCCAGTCCCCGCTGCTGACACAGCAACCGAAGTCTTGCTAGGATCTCCGCCTGACTTTCCTCATCGGCCAGATTATTCTGTTCCAGCGGGTCGCGTTCCAAGTCGAAGAGTTGCTCGTATACCGGGGTTTGTTTCGGGTAGCGAATGAATTTCCACCGCGTGGTCCGTATTCCTTCCGATTCAGCGATCGGTGCTCGCGGCGGATCGGTTTGATACGTGTGTTCGTAATAGAACTGTGAACGCCAGTCAGTGTGGGTACCTTGAAGAATTGGCATGATATCCACGCCCTGCATCGATTTGGGAGGTTCGATTCCCGCGATCGACAAGATGGTGGGTGCGATATCAATGGTGAGAGCCATTTCGTCGCGCCTACTGCCCGCTAGTTTGGCATCTAATCGCGGATCGTACACGATCAGGGGCACACGGATCGAGTTCTCATACATCAGCCACTTCCCAAACAACCCATGATCGCCCAGCAGACAACCATGGTCTGATGTGAAGATGACGACCGTGTTATCGTCCAATTTCAAATGATGCAGTTCGTCCATTATCTTACCAACTGCTTGATCGGCTCGCGTCACGGTTCGGTAAACCGTTCTCAAATCTTCCTGGTAACGCTCCGGCGACTCCAGTCTCGAACGAGTCCCGTCGCCATTCAACGAATTGCGAATGAATGCGGGTTGGCTGGCGAAGTCGTTCTCAGTGAAAGTCGGCGATTCGGGAAGTTTTTTATTCGCATAAACATTGGGCACACTGGGATCGAAATAGTTGAACGGCCCATGTGGCTCTTTAAACGCAACTGTCAGACAAAACGGTTTGTCAGACGAACTGGTGCGCAGAAACTCAATTGCTTTCTCCGTCATTACCTCGGTCAAGTACTGCGGTTTGCCGTTAACCACTTGGCGAAAATTGATGCTCTGAGGAAACCCGTACCAATAGTCAAATTGGTCGGCTGGTAGACTCAACTTTCTTTGGTCAGCGGTAGGAGAGCCGATCGCATACTTGCCCAAGTAACCAGTACGATAGCCCGCCTTTCTCAGTAGCGCTGGGTACGTATGCGAGAATGCCTCCGCGCCTAGGGGCTTTTGAAAGTCGGTGATCCCATGGCGGTACATGTGCTGGCCAGTCAACAGGCAGGCGCGATTGCTGCAACAAATCGCAGTTGTTACGAAAGCATTCTCAAACAGAACGCCGCGCCGCGCAAGAGCATCCATGTTGGGTGTCCTGATCGCTTCATTCCCCATCGCACCAAGGCAACTGATCGCTTGGTCGTCGGTAAACATCAGGATGATGTTGGGTGGTCGGTCCTCCGCACGCAGTTGTGGCCCCAATGCCAAGCAGCGAGCTACGCACACAAAAACAACGATCGACAATGGGAAATGTTTCACTTAAGTAGTTCCTAGGTCACGGAAACGGCTCGCATAGTCATGCCGAGCGGTCTATCGAGCTGCTTCCAAAATACACCACAGATCGTGGCACGTAACTGGCCCGATCCTGTTCAATGAATGAAAAACGCTCGTACATATTACCCGGCAGAAGGATCGGCCGCGTCGGCGAGTCTCGGGATCGGAGGAGCAACAATCCTAGCAGAGCAGTTCTTGTATTGTCGAAAACCCAGCCGTTGCTTGACGCTGTCATAGAGGTGCCTCTTAGGGGCCGCGTCATATCGTACTTGCAGCGTTAGTAGAATGCGTCAAGTTTCCGAGTGAATTGGTCTTGATAGGGGACCAGCGAACCTTTAACCCCAATTGATCATCTCAGTGACGATTGATGCTGGTGCTGCTCGATGAAACGCAGCGGGCCCTGTGAAGACACATTCATGCTCTGCTCAAAGCGGCCACTCGTTGGGGACAACAAACCAACGCTCGGATTCACCTATGGGTGACGTACTGTCGCGAAATCCACTCATCAGAATCGGGGTGTAGTGGTTGCTGAAGTGGCTCTGAAGAACTTGCGTAGTTTCATCAGTAGTCAGAATATCGTCGTCGAACGGATCTGCGAATTCGTCAGCCAGCCAAAACGGCTTGCGGAGGATTCGGTAACGCAGGCGACTATTGCGACGTAGCTCAGGAAGCTCCCGCACGCGTAACCATTTGCCTTTTAGGTGATCTTTTGCTAGCTCGACCGGCAAGGATACCTTCGAACCGGCCCGCCAGTGATAAAAGATTCGGCCCTTCACGAATGCCTCGCGCACATCGATTTCAGGGAAGTATCGGACACCCAGAGGCAGTTGATGCTTGAGTAAACGCGTGGCTTTTTTGCGCAGTGTATCGTTAGCGTTCGGGCCGATATATTCGGTTAAAGGGACCTGGGTCGCGTCAAGCTGGAGATAGAACTTGCACGCGAGTTCCCAGTGGTTTAGGCGGTCCTGCTCATCACGAAACAGCAAATCAAGTTCCCCGATAGTTCGCTTTCCGTCGCGCAGTTGCAACGAATGGGCCACGATCTCGCACCCGCGAATGGAGCGGATCCAGTAGAGAATGAGACGCTCAAAATATCGTCCGACACGTTGCTCACGACGCGAGGTTAAGTAGGTTCTCAAGTGCTCGCCGTCGATGTCGCCGACCATTAAGCGTCGCTTGGGAACAGACTCTTGGCTGGTGAGACCCATCAACGACGAGCTGTTGACCGCCCACATCAGATCGCGGACAAAACGTTCGGTTTCTTGCATGCCATCAGCATATCGATACCTGTTCACACGAAGCTAGTCGGTACCGGCGCTTCGCTGGTAGCACCGCCAAACGTCTCGCTGCTTGAAAGAAGGCCACTGAGTCTGATCCGCTGCAAAGCCTGCTCACTGAGCAGTGGAAACAACTCACTCAGCTTCGCGATCTGCTCAGCGAGCAAATCAACGAAACCGAAAAAAAGACCGCGAATTACCTGATGAAAACGCCCTATGTCTTGTTGTTGTCGGTCACGGGCATCAATGTCGTCGTGTTTTGCCTCAGCTGAACGCCTTGCTTAACCCGTGTGCTAGAGTTTAGCACTTACAACGGAGAATCCAAACGATGGCCAAACGACGCAATTTAACGCCTGAGACAAAAGTCGCGATTGTTCGGGCGCACCTGCTTGATGGGGTGCCCATTTCCGATCTTTGCGACAAGCACGGCATCCACGCCACCCAGTTCTACACCTGGCAGAAACAGCTCTTTGAAAACGGTGCAGCCTGCTTTGCAAGGAAGACCAATTCGGCCAATGCTCGGCGACAAGATGATGCTCGACAGAAGCAAATCGAGCAACTCGAAGCCAAAATCCAAGTCAAGAACGAGGTGGTGGCTGAATTACTCGAGGAGCACGTCAAGCTAAAAAAAACCAGTGGGGCGTCCTAAACGGTCGCTGGGTGCCTCACGATATTCGAGACTCAGTAGTCGACTTCGTCAATTACTGGACCGACCGAGCCGAGATCAGCAACAAGCAACTGCTTGGCCTGATCGGCTTATATGAATCCACCTTCTATAAGTGGGTTCGCAGCTATGGTGTCGCCTACGAGCACAATGGTGCGATCCCTCGGGACCACTGGCTCGAAGACTGGGAAAAAGACGCCATCATCAAGTTCCATTTCGAACATCCACTCGATGGTTATCGTCGCTTGACGTACATGATGCTCGATGCCGATATCGTCGCTGTCAGTGCGGCGACTGTCTATCGCGTTTTGAGCGCCGCCGACCTCCTGGGCCGCAAAACGAGCAAGACGAAAACCAAGGGGACGGGATTCAATCAGCCGAGTGCTCCCCACCGGCACTGGCACGTCGACGTGTCTTACTTGAACATCTGTGGAACGTTTTATTACATGACCAGCGTCATCGACGGCTACTCGCGAGCGGTGGTCCATCAAGAAATTCGCGAACAAATGACCGAGCAAGACATCGAAACGATTCTGCAACGGGCCAAGGAGAAGCATCCCGATGCAACGCCGCGGATCATCACCGACAACGGCCCGCAGTTCATCTCAGGCGACTTCAAACAGTTCATCCGCGTCAGCGGCATGAGCCACGTCCGAACGAGCCCGTACTATCCGCAAAGCAATGGCAAAATCGAGCGATACCATCGCACGATCAAGTCCGAGTGCATCCGGCCTAAGACGCCGCTATCACTTGACGAAGCCCGGCGAATCGTCGGTGAATTCGTTCACAGTTATAACAACGCTCGACTTCATAGTGCGATCGGTTACGTGACGCCAGCAGACATGCTTGCGGGCCGAGCGAAAGAAATTCATGACGAGCGAGATCGCAAACTTGCCGCAGCTCGTAATCGCCGCAGCGAAGCAAGACAAGCAGCACGCGGAGAAACGGTGAAGTATAATAATGTTGCCTGACCGGAGGATAAGGCTCTGCTGAGGAGCACCCTGAGCGCCGCGTCAGGTGTGTAGTCCGAAAGGATGTGCGGTCGTTGGCCTTCACCGGCAACGACCGCACCCCTTTACGTTTCGGAATTCACCGTAATGCGCAAAACCTTCCGGCAGGATGCCGGATCTTCCCCGGCAGGAAGCCGGCCACACTGGATCGGATGTCCCGCTCCAGAAAAAACTACCTCGAATCGCTTAACCAAGCATACGGAAACTAGTCGTCCCGCTGAACCATTACAGTCTCGGCCGGTGAGCTTGCCGGTGAAGCCGGGCCGATCGAACACTATGCGTCAGCGACAGCGATCAACGGACGCGGCGGGTTGTATCCGTCACGATATCAAAGCGATGAAGTGGATCGTAGTGGAACCGTCGCACATTGGACTATAAGTATCGAAAAAACTACCCTGTGGGTGATGCCGCTGAAAATATGCGCACACCTCGCAAAAACGAGTATTTTCAAGTTTGACCATGACAGTGCTTTTATTCACCCGGGAAAGGCAGGGGCGAGACAGAATAAGAAAAGGTGAATAAGAAAAGGTGTGCGAATAAGAAAAGGTGTGCGGTACGAATGGCATTGTCTACGGCTTTTTTCCTGCTTTTCGTGACGGGCGGTCACTTCTCGCGCAGCATTGAAAAACGCGATCCTTCGCGTGTCTGAATTAATACAATTTGTCACCGTTTGAATAATATTGATATTGGCGTGACTCGAATGGTCGATACAATTCGCCGATGACGTGACCTTCCTTGGTTTGGAGTTTTGCAATATTCGACCAAGGAAGGTTCATGTCTATTCTAACAGCTGGCGCGCCGGATTGCTTCTCCCTGTTCAAGCGGTCCATGATACAGAGCGATGACTTGCCATTGACCGGCATCATCGACGATCAGTCGATCAGGGATGTCTTCGACGATGAAAAAGTTGATTTCGGAAATGCGCACGAAGATGTGTTCACCCCCGCAATCACGCTCTGGGCGATGATCTCGCAGTTTCTTTTTAGCGGGACCGGACGGTCTGTCGAAGCCGCCGCAGGGCGAGTCGTTTCGCTTTATGCGCAACTGGAAGGTCGAGTCGTTGCCAAAAACGCGGGTAACTATTGTCGAGCCAGAGCGAAGATCCCAGCCGTGGTGATCAAGAAACTGGCTCGGTCGCTAGCGCACCGCGCCGAGTATGACGCCTCTGCCCGAGAGAATTTTCGAACTCCCATCGAACCCGATCAGGCCGAAGATCGATTGTGTCCTCGCGCAATCTCCACAATCCGCAGCCAACCCGTCATGGGTCGCATTATCAATGTCGATGGCTTTACTGTCGACGCACCAGATACACCCAAGAACCAAGCGAAGTACCCGCAGAATCCCGCGCAGGCAGAGGGACTTGGATTCCCTCTCCTCCGCTGCGTCGGTTTGATCTCGATGACCACAGGCTTGCTAATTGACTTGGCAGTGGCCGCATATAGTGGCAAGGGCACGGGTGAAACTTCTCTGCTACGACAACTCAGGGCATCGTTGCGTTCAGGTGACGTCCTTGTCGCAGACTGCTACTACTGCACCTATTGGTTGATCGTGATGTGCAGGGAAATCGGCGTGGAACTGGTCATGAAGAATCATCATAAGCGAGAAGACTATCCGCATGATGCTCACATCCTCAATGAGCGTGAACGAACTGCAATCTGGCAACGCCCACAACGACCAAAATGGATGAGCAAGAAAGCATATCGAAAAATCCCAGATTCAGTCACCGTTCGCCTCTGCGACTTCCGCCCCCAGCAATCGGAATCTCGCTGTGAGCGGTTCACTGTCACGACAACGATGCTAGATCATGAATCCGCACCAGCGGAATGGATTGGCGCATTCTACGAGGGCAGATGGATCGTGGAGACGGACATACGATCACTCAAATGCACGATGGGAATCGAGCACTTAAGGAGTCAATCACCCGAGGGAATCGAACGTGAACTGTGGACGGGGATGTTGACGTATAACTTGGTTCGACTGAAGATTCTCCAAAACGCATTGTCTGCTGAACGCGACACACGCAGCTTAAGCTTTTCAGAGACATATCAACATCTGTCGACGAACTGGCTGCTGACTGCATGCGTTGGTGTGAGCGAGCCGATGGCAGCGTCATCGCAACAGCAGGGCGTTTGCAGGATCGTCGGCAACCGTCCTGATCGGGTCGAACCGCGAGAAAACAAGCGTCGTCCAAAAACAATTAAGCTCATGACGACACCACGGCGATTACAACGCGGCGTCAAAGCAGCGTTGAGTTAGACTGAATGTCGAAACGGAACGACTTTCTATTGAGCAACCACGGGAAGCCTCGGAAATTGCTGAGTCCGCTACTGCGCGAGCGCGGTCGAAAACGAACGGTAGGACACACAGAAAATAGAAAAACAAAAATCAAACCGTATTGAGCCCACAAGCAACACCGGAGTTGTCATGGGTCTCCGCTTGTAAAGCGTGGCTCGCGGAAGACGACGCACGAACCCGTCGCGGACTTAAAAAAACTCGTAAATCGCCGTAGACAATGCCATTCGTGTGCGGTACCGTTACGGAATAAGAAAAGGTGTGTGGTACCGTTACGGCTATTTGGTACCGGACGCCTTTTATTCACCTGCGGTAGCGTTCGAAAGTGACTCAGATGAGATTGAAACAAAATCGCCAGGCTGGCCAAGCAAATTCAACCGATTGAGTCCCGAAAGTGATCCGCTCGGCACTTCATCAAAGTTCAATTGAACTGGCGACTGAAAGCTTACCTCGTCGATGCCTTTGCCAAGTTGTAGTCCCGTTAAGCCCTCGGTAATCAGCTTGGAATTCGGCAGACAAACATGATCCTCCCCATCGCTTCCGGAGATTGATAAGCGGTTGGTGTCAAAGGTCGCCAAGGTTCGCTGCATATCAGAGATCACGATGCCTAGCAAGTCTGTAGTGATCCTAACGTCCATCGCCGGAGGATCCGCTAACATGAGGTTGGGCCAAGCGAACGCCATATCTCCGTCCGCCGACGCGGCCTTGACGTGGTAGCGATAGTCTTCGACTTCACCATCATCGGCGATTCCATAGGGCGTCAAACCGCCAATGGAACTGAGTCGATATCCATATCGTCGCCACCGCTTAAGTGATCATTCTGTGGTGCCAATTCCGAATCGACATAGTCGCCCAGAAAAAGATCGCCTAGTCGATGGCGAGCAACGGAGAGTCCTGCGGCGACCCCTGGTCGTAAAAGGACGCGCCGCCGTAATCGAAGATATCCTTTGGGTTCCCGTTGAAATCAAGCGGTGACGTGGCATCAAATGAAAACGGGGAGGCGAAGATACGCCGCGGATCATTCCGAAGCACGTGTGGTAGTGAGCTGATCGGAGCCGGGGCACCGACCGTGGCGGTGAAGGAGTTTCTGGGACACGCATCGGTAACTACGACCGAATCGCTACATCAACACGGGTTCGAGCCTTCGAGCAGCATCGGAGGCGAGAGAGAAACGCGACAACGAGCACCGCGACAGCCAGAAGGACAAGGATTTGTTGTAACGCGGGGTGTACGGTCATGTCCCTTGATGACCTTGCGTGGCCATCGCGAACAATTTTGCACAGCGGCGTGTAGATCGATCGGAGAGTGTGAAAAAAAGCCTGGAAACGATGGTGTCCATTCCAGGCCATTCGTGGCCAGTTCTGACCGCGTATACCGAAGGAGGGACTCGAACCACGATCGGGAATTTACGGGATTAACGGAGCAAAATGACGATCCGTCCGGAGACTACCCCTTTATCCCACCTTCGGACGTCATCGCGGGCGAATTAGCCGAGATCCTCGAGGGGATGGACGATCAAGCTATCTCGCAGCTGATGGCCTTGATGCGTTCCCTCCGTAGGGAGGTGGTCGAATGAACGTGACTCGACAGAATCGAGTGACTCGATCGGATGCACGCGGCCCGTAGGCTGGTCAATGAGATACCACCATGAACACTTTTCGCAGCTACTGACTCAACGAAACACTATCATGCCCAAAAAAACGGACTTTACATCACTATTGCCGCCACGTTGGGAGTACGGTTGGCACATCTCGCGGAGTGAATTCGCTACATTGACACATCGTTTTTAGACCTATGAACAATGTAGACAGCGGTACAGGCGAGGTCATGAGCTTAGAAAGAATCCAACGGCGTTTCAATGAACTCAGCGAGCTTTCAACAAAAATTGACGAAACAGCCCGTGTTCACCATGGCGAGTCCAGCTCAACGATGGAAGTCGTTGATTCGGTTCTGTTGATGGAATGGAGTACCTCAGTCACCTCCCTACTCACGGTAGTTTTCGGACCTAATCATCCAACAACGAAGCGTTTCTCTGAGATGCCTACCCGTTATTACTCCGACGATAAATCTGGATTTGATGACCTAAACGCAGTCTTCAAATCAGCAAAATCTGATTACGAAGGCGGGTATCTCTTTGATGTCGCCAACCTCGTTCACTCTGATGTATTCACAGACGAGTTGGAGCAGGCAAAACACTTTCTTGACCAGGGATTCAAAGTTGCGTCGGCAGTTATTTCCGGCACTGTGCTGGAATCCACGCTCCGACGGATGTGCAAAGTTCACACAGGCCTTGCGCAAAGCAACAACATCAACGCTATGAATACGGAACTGTACAAGAGCGAGGTTTACGGCAGGGCGGTGCAAAAGCAAGTTGCATCTTGGGGAGACATTAGAAACGACGCTGCCCATGGGCGACCTGAGCAATTTGATAATATGCAGGTGTCCCGAATGATCGACGGAATCCGCGATTTCGTCGCAAAGTACATGGGATGATGAAAAGAAGACGGCAAAGGCTGCGAGTAAGTTGAGAGCGGAGTACAACGAGCTCGGCTTCAAGAACGTTAAACTGTCGTTCGAAGAGTTCTGCAAGTTGGCAGCGACACGCGATTCGGATTGATGCAACTAGATCTAACTCGCACCCCACGGTCGCACGTGGTGAATAGTTCGTCGAGGTCGATGGCTCGAGTAGTCCGTGACCTTGCCAGCGGACTCGCGAACCAGCTCGATGACAGGGCGTCGCGATGGTCATCAGGTCGGCACCTTCGGTGCGATCGACTGTAAAACCGATGGGCGTGCCTGCTTGTCGCTGCCTAGGCCATGCGTACGCGAGCCCGACAGTAACGCGGACGTTCGGTCATCCGCCCCGACTGCAGAGCGACAGCGACGACGAGAGCAGTCCCCTCGATCAGAAAAAATGGGTCCTCCCGGGGGGGTGGGGAGGGCCGATGCGAGGTTTACTTCCGAAGCCCTCTCGCTGGCACCTACTCGGCGATGATGGCCCCACCACCACCATCAGTCGGAGCGAAGACGGCGTTGATGATGAAACGCGGGGTTTGTGCGGTAATCTGAGTTTTCGCATGAGTCACGTTCATGGCGAACCAGGGAATTTTCTTGAACGCGGCCATTTGCGTACTATATATAGCGAACGCTCGGTTTGACTGACTTCCGAATGAGGTAGTTTGGTGGTTTCTCAAGATTAAACCTCTCTCTTCGCTCTCAATATGGCAATCGAAAACGTCACCGATCCGATCAAGCCTTCACCGGTTGATCTGGACGAGCCACTTTCAATGCGTCATCTGGTTGACTTCCTGTTTGAGACGTATCGAGTCCGCGTGAACGCGAACACTGTCAGAGGTTACAGAATCGACGGTCTGGCTGGCAAGAAATTGCAGTGCACCAAGTTCGCGGGCCGGGTTTACTGCACCCGCCGGGAGGCGATTGCTTTTTTTGGTCCGCCACCGATCACGCCCCAGAATCCCACAATGGAGTCAAACGAATCATGAAACGATTCTCCTATTTCTTCCCAATTGTCCCCGCCGTCAACGCGGTCCTGATTGCCAAGCATGGATTGCAGTATGCATTCGCCGAAGGCCCGCTCGGTTCTGCTGGGGTGATGCGCGGTCCGGAGGGTCACAACGGCGCGATCGGCGTGTGTGGTGATGCCGTCGGCTACCATCCGGACCGGCAAACCTGGATCGCCGCCCCGCGTGGTGACGAGGAGTTACCGCCGTACTGGATCGGCTGGGAAACGGACCAGAATCCGACCCCAGAGGATCTCTCGCGAAAAGACGCTCCCGGCGGAAAAGCGTTCACCTTGGAGAATGGTTCGGTATGGCGGGTGCCACGCATCATGACATGGCACGAATCGAGCGACCAACCGGCGGTGTGGAGTTCACCGCTGCCGAGAATGCTCGACCTCGATCGCTACGGTGAAATGATCGACGGTCCGATTGTTCCGAAGTATCGCGATCTCTTCGACGCCGGCATGCAGATCCTTGTGAGGCTCGTCGGAAAGTCCAGCGATCCAATTCCACCGCAATCGTTTTATCGGTTTGCGTGTGATTGTCTGGGCGTGAATTACGCAGTGAGTGAGCTGGAACTATCCGCCTCGGTACTTGATTGTCTCTCGACGAGAGATGCCACGGCGATCGTGCATCACGCGATCGACCTCGAGGGATTTATCGACGCAGCAAATGGCGGTTTGGCTGCATTTTCATCACCCTCACGTTTCACCCAATCACTGATCAGCCATGGCAACTAAAGTCGTCGTCGAACTAACTTCAGACGAGCAGAAACTCCTGGAGGGATTTCGCAAAGCATCCGTAGCCGATGAGAACCTCCGCACGGGCATGAACAAGACGGGCGAGGCCGGCAGGGCGCGGGCCGCGAGATTGCGGCCGCGATGATCGACGCTGGCAAGAAGTCGGCGGGATCGTTGACCCAGCTCGTCAACGAAATGAAACGCACGGGTGAAGCTGGCAAGTTCGTCGGCAAAGGAGTTTCCGATTCGATGGCCGGTGTCGGCGCGAACGGCAAACGGTCGATCGATGAGATTATCGCGTCGATGGAACGCCTGTCTCCCGAGGGTGCTGAGCAGGCCAATCGATTCAAAAAGGAGTGGGACGCTGTCAATCACTCGAATCATTTTGACGCCGTTCTAGCGTCATTGGGGCAGCTCGGTGAAGCTGGCAAGTTCAGCGCTAACGAAATCAAACGGGAGTTGAGCGAAGCCGATGCCCAGGCTAAGTTCGACACAACCATGATGAGTTTGCAAGCCCTTGGTCCCGAGGGACAGGCCCAAGCCGAGAAGATCCGGAACACTTTTGCCGAGGTCGATAAGCAAACGAAGCTGGACGCGATGATCACACAGCTCCGCGAGGTAGGTGACGAAGGCGCCATCGTCGCCGATCGGCTGCGACAGGAGTTGGGCCAATCTGCCAAAGACTCATCCGCGAGCATGGAGGAGATCCTCGAAAAAATCCGCGAGATTGATCCTACCGCCGCCGATGCAGGCAATCGAATCCACAAGGAGATGGCCGCATCGGCTGAAGAGTCGAAAAAGGAGCTGGACAAGCTGATTGGAAAGCTCAAGGAGATGGGGCCGGTCGGGAAACGAATGGCCGATAAGCTCGCCGAAGATTTCGACAAAGCATCCACGGATGCCGAATCTGACATTGGGAGGATCATCACGAAAATCAAGGCCATTGACCCGGCTGTCGGGACGAGTGCCGAGAAAATGAGGACGCATTTCGAAAACACCGAAAAAAAAGGCACATCGACTTTCGCAAACATCGCAACGAGTGCCGGTACGCAATTGGCGGGCGTGCTCACTGCTTACACCGGTCTGCAAGAGGCAATCGGTTCTGTGAACGCCTACTTGGTGCAGCAAGAACAGTTACTCCAATCGACGCTGAATACACACATCGAACTCGCCAAGGCGCAACAAGAGGCCTCAAAGAACCTCGCTGGTTTAACCGCGGTCCAGCGCAGCGAGCTGTTGCAGAATGCGGTTCCGGACATTGCCGCAGATACGGGATTCTCTGACCTCCCACTGCTCACTACGGCGATCGGCGCGTCCGTATCGCGTGGTGCCGACGCCGAGCAGGCCGAATCGGTCACTCGCCAGTCGGCGCGATATAATGTCAACACTCCTGAGAACATCGACGAGACTGCAGGGTCAGCGGTCGCATTGATGAATCAAACCGGCTTGGCAGATCCGCGACAAGCGATCGGATTGATCGGCTCGACTATCAAGCGAGCAGCGATCGGAGATCCGGAAGCAATAACGGACGCAATGCCAAAGGCAATTGGTTCGTCCGTAGCAACCGTGCGGAGTCAAAATCCAGAGGAGGCCGCGAGGGAGGCTTCTGCGTTGTTCGCGGTGATCACTCAGGGAGGCAACGACACCAAGGGTGCGAGCTCTGCCACGTTCCAGACAGACCTCACCACGCGATTGGGGACATTCTTCTCTGACTTCGACAACGTGCTAATGGATGCACGTTCGAAAATCCAAAAGTTGGAAGCGAAGAAAGATCCAACGCTCTCCGACAAACGCGACCTCGCCCAGTTGCAGCAGTTCGTTGCAAAAGGCGAAGAGGTGAAACCCCTGCAGAACCCTGAAGCATTTACAACGCTTTTCGGTCGCATCGGGCTTTTGCAGAAAGTGCCAGAGTTGAGACAGCACTTCCAGAAAGACGAGTTCGGCGAGAAGCAGTTTCAGACGGTCAAAAATGACATTTTCGACGCGACCAGCAAGCGAGCTCAGGAGCTGAAGCAGTCGTATAAGGAGATCCACGCCAGCGTAGAGTTTTTCGAAGACCAAGTGAAGCAAATCACATCGGGAACGCCGCAGCTCAGCCTTGCTAACTACGTCAACAAGGGCAACGCCGACAGCGAGGCGCAGAAGATGACCGACTTCGATGGTGCCACGATGGCCGCGATGCGTGAAACGGTAGCGACGACTTTGGAGGAAACCCGCTCGGGCGGTTTTCGGGGATACATCGAATCGTGGCGACAGGAGTACGGTATCGAAAAAGGCGCAGCTGCAGGACATACCGCTGTCGAGGAATCGGTTCATCTAATGAACAACCTCCGCTCACGCCGCGGATCTCTTGAGGCCGGCGGAGTCACGCAGAGCGAGAGTGTCAAGATTGAACGGATCGACCGTGAAATTGAAGCGATGAAGACTCTGTTAATGCAGGAGGCGCCCCGGCTGGACCCACAAAGCTTCAAGCCAGCCTACGACACCGCGGTGGGAATGTCTGCTGGTTTCCGAGCGAACGGCAACACGGCTGATGCGGATTTCTTCCGTGATCTTGCCATTACAATGAAGGGAATCCAAACGTCACTTGATCGGCAAAACGAGATCGCGGAGCGTGCAGCCAACGCTGGCGACCGAACTGCTGAAGCATCCGTTAAAACCGCCGCCAACACGGTCCCCAAACCACCCCGCCCTAGCGAATTGCAGCGGGCAGCCGTAGCCGCGTCGAACAATCGAGGGTCGCAACAATGATCGAAGCCTTCGCAAAGGATGTAGACCGCTTCTGTCGTGAGACGGCGATACATTTCCAAGAACAGGCGGACCGTTCGTTGAAGATCGCTGTTCTCTATCGCGAGGCCGCGATCACTGCGTTTGGCGAGGGGGAGTATAAGCTCGGGGGCGTGTTGCTGTTTCAGGCCGACCTTCATCACGCGAGCGTCAACGTGTTCAACAAAGCAGCAGCGGCCTGCCAGGCGATCGCGGATGATTGAGGAGGATAGTTATCCGACGTTGGCCATCAAGAGCGGCGAAGTCGATTCAATTGTCCGGCACCATCGACTGACGTTTGCGGCCGCGTGCGAGATGGTTGTGCTTACCGAGTCGGATTACATTCACAACACGCCTGCGATCGGATGGGTGCCGACGCCGGATCAGATCCAAGCCGCCGCCGAAGATCTGCAGAATGGGGACGTCGTGATCGACGGGGCATCGCAAGAGAGGTGGGAGAAGGAGCGAAAACTCAAGTCCGATCTTGCGGCGATGGAAGCCGCGATGCCCTGGTTATTCGTCGAATCGCCTGGTCAGTCACAGGAGGCCGTCGGGTCCGAAAGAACCGCTTTCAGTCAGGTAGCTCGGGACGGCACCGAGATCATCATGGGGCGGATCCCCAACATTGAACCGGCGGAGTGCCCAAAGTGCGGGAAGGCTTTCAGGAACCCCGCGGCGATGCGGATGCACAGCCGGGAGTGCCAAGGGGTTTTTGTGAAACCAGCAAACGAGTGCTTTGCTAAGTGACGTTGTTATCGTCTCGAAGACGGCCGGCCGAGTCCGGGACTCCGCAGCGGCCTGATTGACGATAGAAAGCGATGGGCGACAAAAGAGACGCCAGAGTTATGCAGCAGTGGTTTCACCTTTAACGCGGATGCTGTCTTCGAGTCGCCGCTTAAAATGGTCGGGATCCGATTTGATCTCGTCCATGAATCGACATGCCATCGGACACGGCGGTTGCTCGCCTTGCTCCCATTTCTGCACAGCTTTGACCGAGACACCGAGAAGCACTGCAAGGACGGCTTGACTAGCTTCAAGAATCTCTCGCACCTTGCGTACATCGTCGGGTCCGTACACTTGCGGTTTCAAGTCGACGACCACTTTTCGCATGTTGTAGCGGGTCGAAATCTTGGAACCCTTTTCCAGATCGTCGGCAAATTCTTTTAAGCCTTCGCCAACGATCTGTCCTAGTCGTTTTTCCATTGTTGTCCTACTCCAGTCGGATATTTTGTATGATGAGCTAAGGGGTGGCTACTCGATTGACCCTCCTTCATCGAGCACCCTTTTGATTCTCTTGATTTCAGCGTTGATCACTTTCAAGTCTTCTGGTTCGATCGTGGACATTTCGTTCTTTCTGTAAGCGAGAACTAACAAAATCAGATCGTAATCCTCGAAATAGACGTACAACACCCGCGCCGCACCTCGCTTTCCAGACTTCCACTGATCCGGTGCAAACCGCACCTTCCTAAGCCCTTCAGAGCCTTTGATGACCTGCCCTCCTTTCGGATTCGCCATCAGGGCAATCTGCAGGCTCGTTAATGTGGCTTCATCGTCTAGCTGGAGATCCTTTTCCCACGCTCGTGAGAAGATCCGCAGTTCGACAAAATTCAACAAATCTTCGGGTTGCAGCTGATGGTCCATGTAGGTCATCTCCGCCACCAAGGTTCGTGCCGGCATCCATTGCTCTCCAGGTTATCGGTCGCGATCGATGTTGTACTGCACGAAATACTATCCCCTACGCGGGTATAGTCAAGTGAGTCAAGCCAGATTTATCAGATTTAACGAAATGACAACTAGACCAGAGAAATCGGGCTCTGAACCCGCAAGGCGTCTACTCAATCTCCAGCAACGCCCGTGCGATCTCTTGCCGCCGCTGGTTCAAACTCGTGCGGGGAATCCCCATGGGCCGGAACGGATCTTCTGACGGCGTCGACGGCGGACGCGGCTGGAATGTCGGGTCTGACCGCCCAACGCTGCGAGCGTCGACGTCAGGAGGACGGTTGTCGGTTTCCGGGCCGGTTTGATCTCGCGCCCGGTCGATCTCGTCGAGTCGGTGACCAGCATCGCATTCAACGGCAGTCGCGAACCGCTCGAGACCGGCTGCGGTCAGATTCCGAAACGTAAGCCCCGCCGTGATCCATGGTTCGGCTCGTTCGATGCGGCCGGAATTCTTCAACGAGCTGCGAATCGCTTCGGCTGCGGACTCGTCCCGACGGTTGGACGACTCGGCACGCGCGGCGATCCGCCGCACGGCCTCGTCGTGATCCAAGGGGGCATCGGTCTTGCCGCACAAGATATTTTTCAGCCGGCCAGGCTCCCATCGCTGCGGATCTCGATTGCCTCCGCATTCCAGCCACAATTCGCGAATCAGCTCGATCGACATTCCGCGATCGCGGGCCGCGTCGATGGCTTGGCTGGCACTCGCCAGACCCCACTGGAAGAGCTCTTTCTTTAAATCAACAAATTCCGCCGCCACCGCCGCCGATTCCTCGCGATCACGGTTGGTGGTGGGCGTTTGATTTGCGTTTAAAGGGACGATTTGTCTGGCCGTAGGCGCTAACGGTTCTGGCCGTAGGCAAGAGCCGTCTTGGTCACAGGCAAGAGCAGACTTGGCCGTAGGCAATAACTGTTCTTGCCTACGGCCATGCCCCCCGGGTAGTCCAGAGGCGATGCGAACGGCAGTCCAATTGACACGATGTGTGTTCGGTGACCACGGGTTTGGCTTGTCGACGGTGATGAGGTCCTGAGCGACAAGAGCGGCGATTGCCCGGTTGACGGTCGCGACGCCGCAACCTACCTCGTCGGCGATTGTCGCTTGTGATGCGAAACAACCTCTGTTGCCAGCTCGATCGTCTATGGCCCGCAGAACACTCTTGCAAATCGCACCCGAGACAGAGCGGCCGCGATGCTTGTAGGAATCGAGTTTCAACCGCCTGAGCGAGGCCAGCTGCTCGCCGCGAGGCAAGTCGGTGAATAGATTCTGCTGTTGATTCATACCGACACCTCCCGGAATGAGAGCTTGCCGAGCTCGACTTGATCCCGGATCAACTCCCCGACATCCTTGGAGATCTCGTAGATTCTGAGAAACTCCTCCTCGCTGATCACACCGGATTCCAAGTCGTGGAGCATGGCCCACGTGGTTGTGAACTCATTAGGATCGAATCCGATGCACATCCAGTTCGTCTCGTCGGTGCTGACCACATCAAGGGGGCGCAGCTCGCCTGGTTTGAAGACGAATAACTTCGCGTAGCCGTGAAACGAGACACTGGACAGAAACGAGTCCCGGACGCAGTCGGCAAAGTCCGTGATCAAGATCAGCTCAGCGACTCCCGACACGCCGGGACGGACGCCCACGAACTCAAATTGAGTGACGACATGACCACGGGGGAAACGGTAGTTCGCGAGGCCCGATGAGACGTTGCACTCGACCGGATCAGCAGCGGCCGCGAACGCCTCCCCGCTCTCAGATACCTCGGTGAACGTCACGGTACACCACTCGTGATCCAACTCAGCCGACGGTGAGAACACCACAGGACAGCCGCCGCTCTCCAGGATCGTCCGGGCGACTACCATTGCCCGCGTGCGATCCAGAGTTGTCTCCGCTTCGGTCAACTTCCCGCCGGCGAAATCGAACACGCGATACCGGTTGGGGTCGACGGTGATCGACTCAACACGGATCGGCTCGCAGCTGGGCCCCGCGAATACGAAAGTTTCCCGCGAGCTGCTCTTGCGACAGAACAGGTCCCACGCGTCGGGTGCGCGTCGCGGTGTGCCGATCGCAACGAAACAACCGTCAGCACTTCCGGCATCGCAGATTTGGAACACTTGAAAGCCGGCTCGCACCGCAGGCAACGTGACGTCGATGACGTGAATCGACTCCGCGGAGTCGTCGACCGTGGTTTCGTGTCCGATGCGGGTGCATGTGTTTGAAATGCTCATGACGTCACCCCCTCAAAACCAGTGCTCGGCGATGAGTGACGGAACATCGAAGGCGGGGGCAAATCTTCGAGTGGTGTGCTGGGCTGGTCGTACTCGTCGCACCATTTCCTCGCCCACTCCGCCGGGGACTCGAGATCGGTACTCCCCAGCCACACGGTTCGCGAACTGGACACCGCGACACTAGGACGCAGGTCACCGGGTTCAACCACGGTGAGCAGCTCAAACTCATGCAGGAAGTCCGGTTCCGATCCGAGACGGTCTCGAATCGCCGAGAGGTCGCTCACCTCGAGCAGCTCGGCGATACATCGAATCCCCGGCCGGTAGCCGAGCAGTTCGGCTCGTTTGGCTCTGCCGAATTGCGGGAACCGATAGACGATCCCGTCGGCCGTGATAATGGGGATCGGGTCCACGCCCCTGCTCGTCGATGCGGGGACCGCCTCGGCATGGGCGGCTGATAGCCTTGCTTCCACGCAGGAATGGCATAAGACAGCGGGCCAGTGCGGGTACAGATGACCGTCAGATGCTCCGCAGCTCTCGCATAGCTTGGTTTCGGATAGTCTTGACATGGATAGTCGGACCTTTCGCAACCACGTGATTCGTGGTGCGCATGAAGCGGCCCGGCATCCCTGTGAAAAACACGGCTTCAACCCCGTGTCGACCTCTCGTCGCTCCCCGCCTGCGCGGCTCAATGCTTCGATGTTGTCCAGAAATGCCGGGCCGATTCATTCTCGCTCGTTTAGATTGTTGAAGGTGGCTTGGTCACCGCTGGGAAAAGAAACTCCAGACGGTCAAGTGTGATCGAGTTTTTCAGACCCGAACCACTGCCAACGAGCCCCGAATTTGATCACTCGAGCCGGGCGTGTCAAGCGAGATCCGAAATTTCGTTTCGCGATCGCTCGCCGAGACGACAGGAACCGCCGAGGAGGCTGGTCGGTGACATCGCCGAAGACGTCCAACATGTTGGACAAGCCAGAGGCTTGGAGCGATCGCCGGAGGTGCCGGCGGGAACGAATGCTATTGATGACCGCGCAAGATCGAGAGGTTTTGTCGGGAACACCAAATTAAAAACGGGCAGATCAAAAGTTTTTTTGGATTCCGACGAACCCAGGGGCATTCGACATTTCTGGACACGCGAAAAGTGCCCTAGTGTTCTCCATCATGGCGTCTGATCGGCGTTAGCCCGCATTGATGAGACACTGTTTTCGGGAATGCTAATGCAGTCGGCAGAACCGAAGTTCACGATCTCGACTACCCTTTTGCGAATGCACTCGTCTGCACGCGTCTGCACACTTCTGCACGTTTCCGCCCGTGACTCTGAAACAGGTCCGACGCGCCGACGATATTTGCGTGCATTTCGCGCTTGACACTACCGGTAGCAATGGCAAAGCTTGCCTTGGGTTGAGCTGAGTGAACAGCCTTCCTTCGACACCTGCGATCCTTTACGGATTCGCAACTCTGCACGCGGTCGCCTCGTGACTACCAAAGCGGATACTCGAAAACCTGAGCGCTAAGAAGCGAATTGGCCAGCGGCAACTCTGTCGCTTGGTCGTTACCTATCAAGCGACTGTTAATCGGATCCAGCTTCTATGAGCGAAGAGACAAACCAGTGCTACCAATGCGCACACTGCGAGGGCGGGTACATGCGTGTCTACAGCACGAAAACCGATCGCCACTTTGGTGTTCGCATCCGCTACCGGCGATGCAACAAGTGCGGACGTAATGGCGACAGCCCGGAGGTGCTCCCGTTGAGGCTGGCACCGATCCAGCTGAATCGACTTAGCGCGAATCACCACCCAGTTTCCGCACACTGAGCTCAAGCGATCGCTGGGGGCTCAGTCGATGACACTGCGTTGCGCCGGAGTCGTTCTGTTCCCAGAGCTGCCGAGAATCCAAAGGTAACCCGCAATTGAACGGAAGGATTTGGAAAGATTCGGAGAGATACCACATGTAGTACAAAACCGTTTTGATGTTTTTCGTAACGTCGCTAACTTTCATCATTCGCAACACCTATTCCACATCACGGGCTACTGCCAATGAGTCATTCAATTCTGCCAACCGGAAAACTTGCGCGTCATATCACCGAGGTGATGGATGCTTTGTCTGTTTCGCGTGGCGTCGTCCAAAGACTGATCGACACAGGAAAACTTCAGACACTGCCCGGGATGGGCAAGACCATGATCACGGAAGCTAGTCTTGCGGCCTACGTGTCGGGAGCTGCAACGCCACCGTCAGACGTTAAGCGTGATCGGCTCACCGCATTGTTGAGATCCGAGTATCTGGAGTTGCCGGAGGGAGCACGTGAATCATTGTCTGAATCCGAGTATTTGTGCGAGATGAAACTCGCCATTGATCAGGGTCGGCGATTCCCTCCGCGCCTGATGAAAACCACGCTCGGCGACCCGGAAGTGCTGGCACAACACCCGGCGTATGACATAGGCGCTGCACTGCTGTACTCAATGTCGCCCGAAAAACTGAGCATGGGTTTGGAGCGGTTTGCCGAGAAGACACGAGCATCGCGCAACAGTCAGGAGCACGCCGAGTATCTCTCGATTGGATTTCGCGAGGGCGAATGCTCATTCGAGGAGTTTCTGGGAATGAAACGTGTCCAGATGATGAACGAGGTCCTAGGACGCTAAGGCGTCAGAAACCTAACGATTCTACAGTCGCGCGGCCAGTACAAAACGCGTGACTTTCGACACTACTTTTCAATCAACACTTAAGGATTTTTACCCATGGGTATTTTGGACGGATTCCGCACCAAAGAGGCAGCGGAGGCCAGAGCAGCGGCAAGGCAAGCTGCCGCAGAGGCAAAAAACCGGGACGTGATTCGGCAGGCAATCGCCGCCGAGAAAGACGGTGGCGATGTGGCGGAAAAGGCCGGCCAGACGGTGGTCGACTACCACGTCACCGAGGCAAAATACAACTCCAGCAAAAAAAGTCTTGAGAGCAGTCTGAAGTTCTTCGAGTTGGCCGACAGAATATCCAAGTATGACGCGGAGATCGATGCCAACACGGAAGACGCTGTGAGGATAGCAGAGGAATTCGACAGCGCTGCTGATATTCTGGTTGCTGCCAAGGGTCACGCCGAAGAAGCGTGGCCCGATGGGAATTACATCGACGCTGCCGATGCCGTTGCCGAGGCGGAGGCAACACTCACCGCGCTGAGAATGCAGAAACAGGCGAGAGTACGCCTGATCGAGCACAAGACGGCAAAACGAAACAAGCTGATGACACAGCAATCGGAGTTGGATTGTTGGATCGACCCCACATCGGAACTGCATGGAGCTCTCAGATTTGCTTTGTGTGATGGCCCACGCGAGGTCCCCGAAACTGCCAAGGCCACCGCTGAGGGGCAGGCGAGAAAGGCCAGGGAGCAACGTCGACTCGCCCAAAAGGCCGATGCTGAAAAGCAAATCAGTGAGTTGACCAAGCAGGTTGCTGGACTCGATCGCGACATCGAAAAACTCGAGTCCAAGATAGACAGCCGCCCGTCTGGAACCGCCCCAGTGCAGTCGTCAATCGATTGGCAGCAGCATCAAAGGCTGAAATCACAACGCGAGCTTGCAAGGCGGCAAATCGCCGAGCTGGAACTCAAACGCCAATCGCTCGGGAGTTGGTAAAACGCCCCTGTTTGTCCATGCGGGGGCACCATCGGCAGCCGGTGTTATCACTTTCACCGGGACGCTTGCAGACTCGTAGCGAGCAGCGTCATGCCGATGGTTTTTACACAAAAAAAGCCCACCAACGGGGCACGTTGATGGGCTTTTCGAGACGAAACTTTTGATCCGAAACGAGATGCAATCGCTTCAGATCCTGACCGGAATTTAATACCTTCTGCCGGTGCAAAAAGCATGATACTTCAACGACACAAGTCACACAACCACATTTTACCGCCGCGAGGTCCGCTCCCCAGCGAGCCCCAGCTGCGAACGACGAACGCCACGACAACACGGCCAGACTGGTCGGCGATTCTACAAGCCGAGCCGAGGTTAGCCCCAATCGCACGCAAGGCATCCGCGGCCGCGATCCACTACGGCCGCCGTCGTCCGAAAGCGTTCTGGCGACTGTTCGAAGATCTCAAGCGTGACGCCGGCCGACTGGTCGGATGGCGAGCCAAGCATGAGTTTCTCGCATCGCCCGCAGTGTATGAGTGCGTGATCTCGGAGATCGCCGCGATCATGGAATCCAGTCGGCCACAACCGCGCCGCCGTCGATCAAGTCCGTACAACCAGGAGCCGTCCGCGTCATGACTCGTAACGCAACCATGATCGAGTCGGTTCATCCCGACGAATTGATCGAGAGCATCACGGCAGCGGTTCTGAAAGCCCTGGGGCCGATGCTGCTAGGCGACAAGACCAACACCGAGTCGAACAAGTGCGCCACCCGCAGCGAACTCGCTGTGATCCTTCGGTGCTCAGAATCGACGATAGACCGGCTCCGAGCCGAGGGAATGCCAAGTTTGATGGTTGGGGGCAGTCGAACGTTCATCGTCGACGAGGCTCTCGCGTGGGCCAAAGATCGCACCCCCGACGCCGAGGCAGCCGCCGCCGAACGCCAGCGAGTCAAACACGCTGCGAAGCGATCGGCGAAGGCTGAGAGACAAACACGGCTGTCGGCCGCAGAACGGAGGGCAGACCGGTGAGCCCCTACCCATCGCGTCAGTCCCACCACGCCCACCGGCTGACTCGACTGCTCTTCAAGGGCTGTGCGGCGCAGTCAATCGGCCACCATGCCGTTTGCCTGGTCATCCACATTGCCCACACGGAAGATGCCGCGAGGTACCAGGGGGCCGTACGGTTCTGGAATTCGCAGTTGATGGAGGTGCTCGGATTCAAAAGCCCCAAACAACTCAACAACGCTCGAGACGCTGCGGTCAATGCCGGTTGGCTGGTTTACGAGCGAACAAACGACCGATCTGTCGGCCACTACTGGACCACCACACCAGATACCGTTTCAGCCTTCGACGATGCCCCGATAGATGACATGCGTTCCGATAACGGAAAGCATTCCGAATCCGGAACGCATAGCGGAACACAAAGCGGAAAGCATTCCGAATCCGGAACACGAAGCGGAACGCATAGCGGAACGCATTGCGGAACACATAGCGGAAAGCCTTCTAACCCTACCCCTAAACCTAAACCTATCTCTTCGTCGAAACTTCGTTCCGACGGTGAAGACATGGAATTTGTGAAGACGATGTTCGCCAAAATCGTGGAGGTCGTCCCGAAGTCGAAGGAACCCAATTTTTCGAAATGGGCAAACGAGGTGCGGCTGATGCGCGAACGTGACAAACACACGCTCGCAGAGATCAAGAGCGTGTTCCTCTGGGCGAACGCTGATTCATTCTGGCGAACGAACATCCTAAGCCCGGAAAAACTACGTGAGCAATTCGCCAGCCTCCACGCTCGCATGGGCGCAGCGACGACGCCAACCCACACCGCAGCGGACAAACGCGGACTCACGCTCGACGAGTTGGCAAAGTTGCCATCCACGCCGCGAAAGGCAGGCCCGCAGTGAGCATCAAAATCACCGCCGCCGATATGGAATCCAAGCGACAAGCGGTTAATCACCAAATCTGGCTGCAACGCCATGTCATCGGCCGCACTTCGCCGCCAGCGGTGCGGGATCGACTGCGGGAACGATTGCTGGCCGATGACGCAACCGAAAGCGAAGTCGAGGAGGCATTCCGTCAGCGTGAAAGTTGCTTCATCCGCGTCTATCTAGCCATGAACTACCACCGGCAAATGAGCATCGTCAACGGACGATTGGAGATCCGCGGGGTCGATGCAAGCGATCATCAGGACTGTATCGATCCGTGGAACATCGCGACCGATGACAAACCATCATTGGCTGCGACGACGTGGCAACAACTCAACGAACGAATGAAGAGATTCAAGCAATGATTCACACTCAACTGAGAAATGAAGACGCTGAGCGTGCGGTATTGGGCGCGATGATCTGCGCACCGCAGCTCTGTGACACCATCGAAACCCAGATTAGCAAGAACGCATTCACGTGTTCACGCCGAAGTGTATTGTTCTCGACGCTGATTGATCTGCACGCCGCGGGGATTCCGATCGATGATCCTATCGTGCTGCTCGACAGAATCCTTCGCACGGGACGACTCGATGCGGTCGGTGGGTATGCGGCAATTGATGAGACGATACAACGTCGCGTTGACAATCCAAACCACTACATCGACTCCGTTCGCGACCTCTATCACCGCCGCCGTATCGTGGAAGCGTGCCAGCGGGCCGTTGAGCGATGCAACGGGAGCAATGCCGATAACCAGGCGGACGACATCGCCGAGAGTCTGCGGGCGTCCCTGGGGGCCATTGATGCGGGTTCGCTCGATGACGACGTTCAAACCATTGCGGAGATCGTGACTGGATCGATTGACCGGGCTGAAAAAGCCGCCAATGGTGACGCGGACGCGACCGGCATTCCCACCACAATCGACGCAATTGACCGCGCGACCGGGGGCGTGTTCCCTGGGCTCACTGTGATCGCTGCCCGGCCCTCGATGGGCAAGACGGCACTCGGCTATCAAATTCTTTCGTCAGCGGCACGTGACGGAACGCCCGCGTTTTTCGTGTCACTGGAAATGACACCCCAGCAGATCGGCAACCGGACGATCGCCGCCGATACGGGTACCAACTCGATGGTTTTGAGATCCGGCCGGGTGAGTCCCGAGGCCCTGTCTTCGCTGCGGGCCTACGTCGCTTCGGACTTGGAAGGCGTTCCGCTTCACGTATGGCGACCGAAGCAACCGCAGACCATGGAGCGTATCGCCGCGATGACTCGCCTGCATATCGCCAAACACGGTTCGCGGATTGTTGCGATCGATCACCTGTTGAAGATCAAGCCGACTGACCAACGGGACATCCGGCATGAGCAGATTTCGCACATCATCAGTGCCGCAAAGAACTTGTCGACGGAACTGGACATCCCGGTATTGATGCTCACGCAAGCGAAGCGGAAGGACAACCGAGCGGCTGACCAGGCACCAACGCTCGATGAGCTGTACGGCAGTTCGATGATCGAGGCGGAAGCGGATGACGTGTGGTTGATCCACCGTGCTGACCGGGATTCCGAGGTAGGCACGATCAAGCTGGCCAAATTCCGCAACGGGCCGGTTCAGACGATCGACGTGAGCTTTGACCCGGTGCGAACTGAGTTTGGTTCTCCGCTGGTGAGCCACTTCGAAGCGTTTTCCGAGTACGCGAATTGATTTTGATGCGGAAACCGCGGGTCCAAGCCCGCGAATATGTCACGGACGCGGCCGCGGGAGAGTTCGCGAGCTCCGAGGCCTGATCACAAACCGAGTTTGACGCAAAACGAACAGACGCCTATTTTGACCACGCATCGGCTACCTCGACGGAGGGAAACCCGGTTTCCATGACCGGCCCGCCGACGCTTTTTTCTCACAGACACATGGAAAACAGCTAAATGGAGTTGTTGATATGGCGAGTGTCCGCCCGACGAAAAACGGAACGTTCGAGATCCGGTTTACCTTTGACGGTAAGCGGCGGCACTACTTCCCCGGTCCCAAGGTGCGCACCGAGCCCCGGGCCGTAGACATCGGTAAGATTCTCGATCGGCTCGCATCGTCGATCGAGAACGACGAATCGGTGCCGAAGTTCGTGGCGAGTTGGCTGGCGACGTTGCCAGATGCTCAATACAAACGACTCACGGGCTGGGGGCTCGTCGAGCGCCGGCCCGCCCGCAAGGCCGACAACGAGCACCCGCTTGCGGCATGGATCACGACATACCTCGCCCACGGTGAACGTAAGCCGTCGACGACCCGGCAAATTGAGAACGTCGCGCGTAACTTGAAGACTTTCTTCGGTGACGACCGACCGATTCAGTCGATTACCACATCGGACGCCGAAGACTTTCGCGTGTGGTTGCTGACTGAAGGCCGCGAGGTCGCCGAAGACGCCCCGGCTCGGGGACTCGCTCAAAACACCGTCCGCCGTCGGCTCGGCCGGTCCCGTGAGATATTTAATCTCGCGGTTCGTCGCAAGTTGATCAAGACGAACCCCTTCGCAGAAGAGAAAGTCAGCGTCGGTACCGATCCGGATCGGCAGTTCTTTGTGCCTCACGAATGGATTGAGCGTTGTATCCGCGTTGCCGAGTGTGAGGATTGGCGGATCATGCTGGCATTCGCTCGCTACGCTGGTATGCGAAGTCATGAAACGAGGATGCAGCGTTGGTCGGACATCGACATCCCAAACCGTCAAATGACGATCAGGAGCAACAAATGCCCGCCGTCGCGACTTTGCCCCATCTTCCCGGAGTTACTTCCGCACCTGTTACGCGCTCGAGAGTACGGCAGTCAGGGCGAATTGGTGGTCACTCGGTATTCTCCCGAGGCCGGTATCAACGAGACGTTCAAGAAGATCGTCAAGCGAGCTGGGCTGACCGCATGGCCAAAACTGATGCAGAATCTTCGGGCCACCCGTGAGACAGAACTGCTGGGCGTGTTCCCGATGAAGGACGTCACGAGCTGGATCGGCAACAGCGAACCCATCGCCATGAAACACTACGCCATGACGATGCAGGCATCGTTCACGCGAGCGATCGAGCAGGGCACGATGACCAGTACCCCACGACTACCCCAAAATCCCACCCACTCCACGGCAGAAATTGGCATTCAGGAGGATGCACAGGATTTTGAAGAGATCGAAAACCCCGGAAAAAGCGGGGATTTGCATTCAGATGCAATCCCCAGCAATCACGACAAATACCGAAGGAGGGACTCGAACCCTCACTGGATTGCTCCAACTGGATTTTGAATCCAGCGCGTCTGCCAATTCCGCCACTTCGGCCTGTGAAGTCGCCAAAATATCGTGTTAAGCGCTTTTCGGCAAACCCCCTTTACGACAAAACAGAGTTGGGCCCATCAGAGTCCACGCCGACCGTTGCTGTTTCGGTCGGGCGTCCGGGTTTGCGAGTGCGACTTCGCTTCGGTTTGGGTTTGCTAATCCCCCATTCCTTGGTGAGCATTTCGAAGACTTCGGGGGTTTCGTAACGAACGATGTTCTTGCCTTCGGGCATCGGGCCAATCAGTCCTCGAAAAACCGGCATACCTCGCAGCGCCAGATCGGTGCTGCAATCATCGACGCCGATTTGGTCGTAGTGTTCGACTAAGGGATTGACTTCGGGGTAGTCGCGCATCTGCAGCGATCCGTCTTGGCTGCGGGCGACGACGCGGAACGTATTTTTCGTGGACATTCTATATTCCTTGAAGTGGGATCTCGTTGGGGAGAGGTCATCTCAGCGAAATGGCTCAGCCGTCGCCGCGAGCAAAGCGTTTGGGCAGTGTGTTGGAGTACACCACGACGATCGCACCGCCGGCGATCATCATGAACGGGAACGCTTCACCCGGTTGCCATGCCTTCGCGGTGGATCCGTCGGAACTGCCTCCGAAGGCAGTGGCAGGTAACTCCCCGGCAGCGTGCAGGTTGGCAGAATCGATGAACATCGACTCCACGCCAACCACGATCAACATAATTCCTACGGCCAGAAATAGACTTCGCAACATGGCTCCGCACCTCCCGAGACTGAAAAGACGCCCTCGGTAACAGGTATCGGCATTCCTGGGGGTTACTCTCCAGAAGCGCTAGCGAGGTCGCAATCATCGGCACAGGCCGCATAATGCGTCAGGAGCACGCGAAAAGATAAATTGTTGTTTAGAGCCTATCCGAAAAAGGGGTCTGACCCTCTCGGGCGGGGCCAGTAAATATCGTCTAAATCGACTCAACTCCAGAGGGTCAGACTAGGCTCTTAGGGGCGGTCTTGATTCAAGAACTGGTTGACCGTCGCTACACGTTCTTCCGGCTCGGGTGTACTGGGCGAAAGCAGGGAGCTGAAGAAGCCGGGTTTCTTTTGGTGGCCCGGTGGGGGTGTTGGCCCCGCGAACATATTCATCGGGTTCAAACGTGCGGGATTAAAAATGGCCTTGGTCCGCTGCCACGACTTCGACGAGGTCGATTTGATATCGCCCACGAGGGTGTTCTTGCGCTGGACGATCCTTTCTTGATCGTCGTTGGGAACCAGGAATTCGGGCATGTGGAAGGAGGGCATCTTCCAATTCATCGGGTTCAACTTGGAAGGTGCCGATGAGGAGGGGGGAGCGCCGGATTGTTGAGCGAATGACGACGACGCACTGCTGATCGCAAACACGAACGCCAATGACAACATCGCGAGCGTGCGAATCGATCCCAAACGACGCAATTGAGGGATCCAGAAGTGGCAAAACATATTCAAGAATACCTCCAGGGTCGAATTCGACGTTGGATGCGAGCGACGCATGGTTGTGATACCTGAGTTGGTGACGTTGGGGGTGGTGGGAGCATCAATGACTTGGGATATCGCTTTGGGGGCCACGTGGCCGCAAGAGCAAAATCGAGAAAATTGATGAACTTTCAGCAAAACCTGTTGGTGTTAATCGGGTAGAATGGAGGTTGCGATGAATGATTGTGCGGCTCAACCGGCCACTTTTTCTAGTTTTTCGAGTTGCGATAGGTTCCGTAAGTTGCTGACAGATTTTTGGTATGAAACATCCTCGCTCATCACGGAGGCGGCCAAGTTCGGAGCCATCGCCCGGCGACGCAGTCGGAGTTTCGGACTCTACGAAGGTGACCGGAGATAGCGGAGTGCAACCGGTGTCCGGCGTGACGCGAGTACGCTCGACGACTCGCGGCGAGGCTGGAATGGGGAGTCTACAGCCCTCACTTCAACCTGGAGATCGGCTCGACCACTTCGTCTTGATCCGTCCACTCGGCGAGGGCGGTTTTGGTCAGGTTTGGTTGGCGACGGACGCGAGGTTGGGACGCGAGGTAGCGATCAAGTTGCCGCACCGGCGATTGCCACCTGGCACGATCGAGGCCCGGCGGTTTCAACGTGAAGCGGAGGTCGCTGCCAAGTTAAACCATTCCAATCTCATACCGATTCTCGAAGCGAAGCTGGATAACGAGCGTGCTTACATCGTCTCGGAATATTGTCCTGGTCCAACGCTTTCAGAGTGGCTCCGAGAGCGAAGTTCGCCGGTGCCCTCCCGTCTCGCGGTATCGATCGTCGCCCAGCTTGCCGATGCATTGAGGGTGGCTCACGAACTCGGATTGATTCACCGCGATATCAAGCCCTCCAATATTGTCCTGGCCAGTGCGGAGACGGAGTCACCCGTTCCTCGTTTGACCGATTTCGGCCTTGCCCGGGTCAACACCGAGAACACTGAGACCCACGTCGGAACGCTGATTGGCAGTGGTCCTTATATGTCGCCCGAGCAAGCATCGGGCAATACGGATGAACATGGTCCTCATTCAGACGTGCATGCGCTGGGGGTCGTGTTGTACGAGTTGCTGACGGGCGAATCACCGTTCGCGGCAGTCAATGAAATAGACACAATTCGAAGGATCATCAGTCAAGACCCGCCGTCGGTCCGCGCGTGTCGCCCGTCCCTGTCACGCGACGTGAGCGCCGTTTGCCAGCATTGTCTTGAGAAACAACCGTCGCGTCGGTATCGAAACGCGGGCGAGTTGCGGGACGATCTCTACCGCGTCCTCGCGGGCCATCCCCCGCTGGCACGCCCGGTAGGGCGACTGGGACGCACCTGGAGGTGGGCGTCGCGGAACCGTGGGTTAGCGATGATGGGTGTGGCAGCATCGATCGGATTGCTAATTGGATTGGTGGGTTTGTCCGCTTACGCCATCCAGTCGCAGCACAATGCCGCGCTGAGCGAACAGCAACTGCGCTCACTTAGCGATGTTCTTCTAATCGCAGAAGATCACCGTAGCCGGGCGGAAGAAGCAAGTCACCGAGCTGCCTTTCAACGGGAGCTGGCACAGAAAACTCGTGCCGAGTCTCGCCGGAGAAGCTATACCAGCGACATGTCGCTGGCATTTTTGCGGCTTTATCAAGGTCACCTGGGCGACGTCAGAAAACTGCTCGATCGGCAGATTCCGCAATCGGGAGAAGTCGAACTGCGCACACTTGAATGGAACCTTCTCGACAGTGAAGTGGACGCACGCTTCGCAGTGTGGGGTAGACATTCAGGGCGCGGTACGGAGCTCGCCGTCCTGACGGCCGACGATGACGCGAACCCTGCTAACACTGTGGTCAGTGCAGCCCTCGACGGAAATCTGATTTTCTGGGATGCGGCCACGGGCCGCGAACGGTACAGACTGACCGGACTCCTCGATCAACTCGATGCCATCGCAGCGGGGCCATCGGGAAGCATCGTCATTTCTGGAGTCGGCTGGCCGTTGTTTGGACGCTCGGTGATGTTGATTGACCCCCAAACCGGCGCCACGCAAGAGGTGCTCCACGCTCACCCGACAACCATCGAAGCGATTCGTGTCAGCGCCGATGCCGGTATCATCGCTTCGGCTTGCCGCTATGGTAATATCCGTTGTTGGTCGGCTGAGACTGGTCGCAGCATCAGCATCGAGAGTGGCGCTCGCAATGTCGCTTTTGGATTGTCCCGTGACGGCGCACGTCTCTTGACTTCGCGTCGAAATCCGAATGCGTTGCAGCTGTACGACACCAGGTCGGGAGAACTGATCGACCAGTGGAAGTCGCCATTACTGGAACGAGTCGCGATGGCGAATCAGCATTCATATGCTGCGTATGAGGAACGCTACCGTTTAGGGTTCGGTTTGGTTGCGACCGACGATCTTGCGAAACGACGTTGGATTGAAACGACCTCGCACCCCAATGCGATGGAATTTTCAGCGGATGATCAATATCTTGCAGTTGCAGATTGCCGATCTGGCGTGGAACTCTTCGAGCGGGTCGCCAGCGCCAGCGAAGCGGATGAAAAACTCGCTGGTGCGCCGCCCCAATATCGTAGCGTCGCGTACGCCTCGGGAGAGGGCGGGCGGATCGAAAATGTTAAGTTTATTGGTCCGAAGGAGCTCGCTACCATTTCGGTCGACGGTGTGGTCGAACGCTTCGGACTGTTCCAAACAAGCCATGAGATTTACACCATTGCCGATACCGACTCGCACTGCATGATTGGTGTGGAAGGACCCGCGGGCACGCTGTGCCTTTCCCATACCGGAGAGCTGATTTATTTCGCGATCGAGGGCGAAGCGAATACCGATGCCCCGGACCTCAAAAGACAGCAGGTTTGGCAGGGGGATGCGTCTCTGACATCCCTGGCTGTTACCCACGACCATGAAACGATCGCCGTCACTGATCGGTCTGGCGGCCTCCATTTACTCTCTCAGTGGCGTGACGAGAACGGCAAATTGCAGTTGCCGGAGATTCGTAATATCCAGTTACCCCATTCGAGGACCGATGATGACCTGGGCATGGCGAGTTTCTCGGCTTCCGGCCGCTACCTCGCCGTCATGAGCAATCCAGCTGAACTTTTCGTTTACGATTTCAGCAGCGATGCCGGGGACCCCATACTCCAACGCGGGTATCCAAACGACCAGTCCTGCTTGGCCATTTCTCCCGACGAGCAGAATTTATTTATTTGTGGCTACGCCGGAATTGAAATGATCGATTTGTCAACAGGCGATTCACAATTTCGGTTACAGGGGGAAGACATGGTCCGCACCGCATGTTTCTCTCCTGATGGGACTCGATTGATCGTAGGAATGCAAAATGGTTCGCTTGCATGTTTGGACCAGTCCGCAGGAGAGTCGCTCTTCACGCTCCATAGTATCGACGCGACTGGCAGTCATTCGGACCGTTTGTGCTCAATCCGTTTCCTCAATCATTCGAAGCTTGTCACCATTGGCGCTGAGGGGATGGCACATTTCTGGAATGTTGAGCAGCGAATCCAGCTTGGTAGCTTTTCCGTTACTCCCGCCGGTACCAAGGGGGCCCAATGCCGCTGCCTCCACATTTCGCAGGGCGGAGAATCGCTGATGGTTGCGTTGGATCAGGGTGCCAAGACCAACCTCCACCGCTGGGACTGGCCCGCGGTAGATTGGTAAGAAAGCTCGGAAGGATCGCCAGCCCTCGATATTTCGAATTGACTGCGTTGCGAACGGCGATTGCGGCAACACCTGATTCCCATAGATCAGGGGTCCGTTGTTGGGTACCCCCTTTTGCGTCGCCGCTGCCTCCGCAGAATTCCGCGCAGCGTATCGATCATCATCCACTGAATAATCGTGAGGCAAATGGGCCCCGCGAATAAAACAAACTGGCTTGCTGGCTCGCTCTTGACCCACTCGACGCCTGCCGCTGAAATTGCCTCCAGGATCGCCATTACCAACGCACCGTTGAGCACCAGCAGGCAACACGTCACTACCGCGGACCCGAACGTCATGACACAACCACCCACCCACCCAGACGCCTGAAACCGCTTGGCACCAATCCACTGGTCAATCTCGGCATCCGAAGGCCGAGATGTTGGAGGGGTTTGCGAGGTAGACTTTGGAGAGTTCATGTGTTCTTAGGCAGGCTATTTCAAGGGAATGGCGGTGGATTGTACTCCTTTTATCCTCCCCGATCTCGACCTAGAATTGAGGAGGAAATGTGACGTCACGCGAATTCAGTAGGTCATCGCCGTGCAAAATGGATTATTTTTGCCGTCTCTCAGAAGATTATGAAAGCCGTGACCGAATCCAAAATATTTCCTGCGACCCCAGCGACGATCACCCGCGCCGCCCGCTGCCTGCTCGCCGGACAACTGATTGGACTGCCGACGGAAACCGTTTATGGTTTGGCGGCCCGTGCGGATGATATTGATGCCGTGGATCGGATTTTCTCGGCCAAGAATCGGCCACGCAGTAATCCGCTGATCTTGCACGTTGCCACCGCTGCAGATGCGTTCACGCTGTTTGCCGATGATGCATGCAGCTCGGTGCGGCAGCGAGCAGAGCTTCTCAGTGTTTTCTGGCCGGGACCGCTGACCATGATTGGACCTCGTCATGAGAGCATTCTCGATCATGTCACCGCTGGCGGCGACACTGTTGCTGTGCGGGTACCGGATCACCCAGTTGCGATCGGAGTTCTGAAAGAACTTGCCAAGATTGCCGGCTGTGTCGTGCCGGTAGCTGCCCCGAGCGCCAATCCGTCCAACTATGTCAGTCCCACGACAGCTCGCCACGTGGCCGATGGATTGGGCGAATATGTCGCGTTAATCATTGACGGAGGTGCCTGTCGAGTTGGCCTGGAGTCGACGATCGCCCTCTTGCCAGAGGATGGTTCGCCGGTGCAAGTCCTCCGGAGCGGTGCGATTTCGCCGTCTCACCTGAGCGAGGTCGTTGGCGAAGCGGTATCGATCCCGAGCGTATCCAAAAGCGACCGACCCGAGATTGCGGCCCCTGGCCAGTTTGCAAAACACTATTCGCCGCGAACCCCGTTGTACTTGGTGAGCGACAAGTCCCGTTTGGCCGGTAGAGGTGCTGCGCAGGGTCGCGTGTTGCGGATGGTATTCGGGCCGATTGACGGCGATGTTCCAGATCACCTCTGCGACCTATGGTCGTTCAATCCCGACGGTGCATTGGAGACCGCCGCGGCGCAGCTCTACTCGCTGCTCCGCCGCGCTGATGAGATAGGTGTTGATGCCATCGAAGTATTCGGCTGCTCCGAAGCGGGGCTCGGTTCCGCGATCATGGATCGATTACGTCGAGCCAGCCATCGAGACGACATCGACCAGGAGTAATACCGACCCAATCCCTCCACTCAGCCGAGAGGTCCAAGACTGAGTAGGGGTTCGTGTCGCATTCTTTATCTCGCATTGACCTGCTTTTTAAGCCGATTGAGTTTTTGGCGACCACCTTCATTGATCTCTAAAATGAAGCGAGCAAGATCCACGAACTGCTCACGATTCTCGAGCGTTGCCGCAAGTCCTCCTGGCATCGTCGACGTGTCCGATTTGACCACCTCTTCGATATCATCCATCGGGATCACTCGCGGTTTGCCTTGATCGGCTGAAATGCTCAGCGTGACGCTGTCGTCGTTCTCTGCGACAAGAAAGCCAGAAATGACGGCGCCATCGACAGTAATTACATTGACGGTTTGGTAACCGGCGAGAATCTTCTCGGACGGTTTGAGAATAGATTGAATTAGATGCTCGGCCGTGACGTCCTTGCGCGCGTCTGTCAGAATCGGTCCAAGTTGATATCCTTCGTTGACGTCGTGACAAGTGGCACAGCCTGTTTGCTCCCAATAGAACAGCTTCGCACCTCGAACTGCATCGCCATGCTCGCGGGCATCGCGAACAAGATCGGCCAACGGTTCGGCGAACAACGCATTTTCAAGTTCGGTGTTGGCGACTTTCTCTTCCATCATTTCCGGACGGCTGCCCACGGGAAATGGATGCATTTCTTCGAGTTCTTCGGGGCTATAGAAACGCTGGCGATCGACCGTCGCTGCACGAATTCGCTTGACGTCCGAAGCCGAAACCGCATCGGCGTCATTGCCCCAACTGTTCCGGACGTAGGTCAGCGCTGCCGCGATCTCCTCATCGTTGAACATATTGCCGATCGCGGTCATCGGCGGAACACCGAGATCCGGTTCAAAAACTTTGCCACGGACTCGAATTTTACCCCACACGCCATGTAGCGTTAGCTTGATCAGTCGATCTGGATTGCCGTTGATCCATTCGCTGCCGGCCAGTGGTGGGTAGATCCGTGCGATGCCTTCGCCGTTGTCGCGGTGACATGCGTAGCAAGAACCCTCTTCGAAGAAAACCCGTTGTCCCAAGTCATATTTTGCTGCAAATTGCTTGTTCTTAAACTTGTCCGATTTCGTACGGACGTCTTTCGGCTTTGAAGCGCCTTCGAGCTTACCGGCGAGCAGTTCGTTGTACTCCACCAACAAACTTTCTGGATCGAATGAGTGCTCTTTGACTGCTCGCTCGACTTCGGGTTTGAGCAGCATCATGGCGCTGTTGAGCGCGTTGCGAATCCAGCGGTCAGTTTTGTACGAAGCGACCGTCAACAGGACTTCGGCACCTTGTTTACCGCCGAGCCATGAGCCAGCCGAAAGGGCTTCCAAGCGAACGCGTGGATGCTCATCTTTCGCGGCAGTCAGCAGATAGGTTTGAGGCTCGTCGAGCAAGTGCAGACAGTGACGGACAACACGTACTGCTGCTGCACGAACGCGATGATCGTTGGCGTGCAGACATTGTTCGATCAGCTGGGTAGAAGGCTCTTGTTGCCCCCACGTTGCCCACAAGGCTTCCAGTACCAATCGCTCGTCATTGGCATTTTCGCTAGCGAAGTTCCTGGCGGCATCGAGTACGGTTTTTTTGTCGCGGCCGCGAAGCTCACGATGCGACCGTTTTCGCGAGTTCACCTCAGGCAACTTCATGTTTTCGAACAACTGATCGATTTCGGCGCCCGCGATCGTTGGTGGTTCGACGAGCGGTCGGTCGGCGTACGTGATCCGGTAGATCCGGCCGTACTCCGAATTTCGTAGCGGATCGCGAGCACTATGCTGCATGTGACCGATCAACGTGTTGTGCCAGTCAACGAAATAAAGACTGCCGTCGGGAGCGACTTCGAGGTCACAGGGACGGAAATTTCCGTCGGATGACTGGATCAAATCCTGGCGGAACTTCCCCTTAATCTCGGCACCGTCTTCGATGGTTTTGAACTGTTTGATCCCCAGGAACCCAATCGTGTTCGCGTACAAGTAGTCGCCACGGACTTCATCGGGGAAGTGGCTGCTATACAGGAATTCGGCACCGGAGGTCGGTCGGATATGATGTTCATAATTGAACTTCCCAACTTTAGGAATTTCTTTCGAATGTGGGATCTTAATCGAGTAACCCAACATCCAGAACTGATCGCCTCCCGATGCATCATTGACGAACGTCTGTCCGTACTCATCATGGGCCACTCCCCACGGATTATTGACATCCGTTTGCATGACTCGCTCGACTTTCCATGACGTCGGATCAAAACGCCAAACGCCTCCGTCTGTCATTCGCTGCGGTCCCCACGGTGTTTCAACTTGCGAGTGCAGGAAGCGGCCTTCACACATGTAGATACCACTGCCGTGGTCCATGTCGAAAGCAGAAATGGCATGGTGGGTGTCGTGCGAATCGAATCCGTCGAGCAGATACTCAACCTTGTCCGCATGATCGTCGCCATCGGTATCCTTGAGCAACACCAAGAACGGTTCTTGCGATAGATAGACGCCCTCGGGGGCGAGTTCAAATCCGATCGGCATATGCAGTCCGTCGGCGAACACGATCTCCTTATCTGCACGACCATCTCCATCGGTGTCTTCGTAGATCAGGATCATGTCGTTCGGCTTCGAATTACCCGGTTTGTAGTGCGGGTAACTCGGTAGGGTCGAAACCCACAAGCGGCCCTGGTTGTCGAATTGCATCTGAGCGGGGTTGCCGAGATTCGGGAATTCTTGTTCGGAAGCGAACATTGACACCTCGTAACCTTCCGGCAATGTGAATTTCTTCATCGCCTCGGATTCTGACTTCAAATAGTCTGGGGTGCCATTTTTCTGACTGATCTGGAAGTTCGTTTCCACGGGAGACAGCGGACGCGTGATAGAATCGTCGACCTTCAGCGTCGAGGACTTGCCCTGTGAAATTGCCCAAATGTTGCGATCTCGCAGAACCGTCATCTGGCGGATTTTTTCAATCTCCTCGGGATAATTAAAATTGCCGTAGGGAGCCCATCGTCGACCATAGGCATGGACGCCGTTGAGCATGCGGTAGTCATTCCGCCAAAACCATGCTTTGTCTTTCACGGCTTCGTGCAATAGTGAATCCGCCGCCATGTTGTCCGTATCGGCAGCGAAAAGTTGCTGCATCAAGATCGGAGCAAGCTTTTGGTACCCAGCTTCGCTGAGATGGACACCGTTGATCGTCAGCGGTTCATCTGAATTTTCAAACCACGCCAGCGTCGGTGTAAACAGATCGACGAATCCCACTCGATTTTCTTCGGCAACGGCCCGAACCGCATCCGCGTACATCTTCAAGAGCGTATTTCGAGCACCCGCGTCGGGCAGGTTGAACTGGGGCAGTTGCTGCATCGCGATCGGCGTCGCCAAGACGAGACGCGGCGATTTATCAGCGTAGCCTTCATACGATCGCGAGAGAGTGTGATCAACAAAAGCACGTAGTTCGTTTTTGAAATTCTCAACGCCGTCGACGCCATCGAACGATTCGTTGAATCCGAAAAAGGCGACAATCGTGCTCGCTCTGACAATCGTTAGCCATTCATCCGGTTTGGGATAATGGCCTTCGCCCAAATGGGCTTGGATTTCAGGGCGAAATTTCTCGCCGCCTGGGAATGCCCACGGATCGGGTCTGCCAGATTCTGGACGAAAAGCTGGGGTGTGACCCGGAAATCCCATGTTACGAAATGTCAAGTCTTTGTCGGGGAACTGCTTATAAAGTGCAGTCTCGAAAGCATTGAATAACTCCATGCGAGAAGCCAACGTGTTGCCTAGAAACACGATCGTTTCATCTTGCTGGGGCGTCAGCGGAAGTGTCGTCGCAGTAGGTTTGCTATCGAGGGGGAGAGGTTGGAGGTATTCGGGGCGCAGATGTTTTGTCTGTTGAGTTTGGGCATCGGTGACCGTCGTGATCACCTCTGGAGGCGCGTTTGGGTCACTGTCTCCATCACCCGCCATTGTCAGCGACAAGGGAGCGGCGAACCAGGCCGCCGCGAAAGAGTATTGAGTGAGACGTTTCAGATAGCTGGATTTAAAAATAGAATTCATGGGTCGCGTGGAACCTTTGATTGGTGAGTGCAGGCTCGCGCCAGAAAAGGCGAAGGAGGAATGGATTCAGGAAGGGCGGTCATTCTACTCCAAACGATGGCCGCCTGCTCCCCGAAATGGAGTTGATCCAAGATGGTCGTTCATAGGCTCAGTCAACGGAAAGACCTTCACGCTCATGTGAGATGCAACAGTATCGACCTGCCGGCCGACCATCGTGATCGTTTGCTGAACCGAGCCACTTGCGATTGCGATCGCCGGAACGTTCATTGACCACCCTCGAGTTGATTCGAACAGCCGCTATCGCAACGGCCCCAAACACACGGTCCTATTTTTGCCTCACGAACGCCCAGGACGATAGCGATGGCATAATCTCAGTCCGTTGGGGCAAGTCTGGGCGAAAAGGAAAATCCAGCAGCGGCCTGAATTAAGAGGCGGAAGCGCGAGCATATCACTCTTGTTTTCATTTCCTTTATTCTCGCCACCTCAATTCTGACGATTGCTATTGGTCAAACTTCGCCTGCTCTTTGAAGTCAGCAGCGTCGGCCTTTGCGCGCGCCTTTCCTTCCTGCATTTGCTGCTCGATCGTCTTGATTTCCTTGGGTTCGTTGACTGTGTTTGGCCCTGTCCCCGAGCATCCTGCTGCCAACAGAGAAAGAGTGCCGATTGTCAGGAGGCTCAAGAGATTCGGTCGCATCAAAGTATCCGTCTTTTGTCGAGAGGGGAAAAATAAGGCGGCACATCAGGCCGGTTTGAAATGAAGAAGTCGGCGTGAGGTGCTGATACCCGTTAATTGAGCTCGGCATTGGTTTCTCGTCCCGTCATGCTACCGGCGGCGCCCCAAATGCCGTAGGGGCTCGCACTGCCGGCGGGCGGTCCACCCGTCACTCCCACAGGTCGCGAAGACAGGTTCCCGGTGTCGATACTTTCGGTGACAAACGTGACGGAACCATCCAGTTTGAGGACATGACAGCCGCCCTGGTGGCGACTCGCTGCACTAAAATTCCCCCCTTGATTCCCGGGATTATTACCGCGGTTGCAACTTGGCGAATTGGGTGGAAAAACCGTCGTCACTCCGCTGAACAGCGGATCCCCACACACCCAGCAATTGCCGCGCGTTCGGCCCGAGTCGGCGTCAGCGCAGAGAGCAACTCCGACCGCGTAGAACTGCGGGCGATCTACTGCGACAGTCGCAATTTTGCAGTTCTGCAGTGGGTTGTTGCGAGTACTAGTTCCCGATGATGCGACGATATCACCGACGACCTCACGGGTGCCATTTGAGAGCACGATTTCAGCCATGGCGATCGTGTTGCTGGTGCCGTCGAGGCAATCGCGAAAACGAGTGAATTTTTTGTCGATGAACGCGCCTCGCTGCTGGTCCGGATTGTTCTTGTTCACGTTGTTGCAGTTCCAAAAGCTGTCACCATAAGAAAAACCATAATTGTTCTTTCCCTGCGGTGTTGGGGACGAGGGATACACATCGCTCGGGCATAGCAGGGTCGCAATTTGCGTATTGAATGGAACGTATTGGTCGAACCAATGCGGCGGTCCCATTGGCGGATACTGATCATTCGTGTTAGGGTCGAGCCAGGGGTTGGAAATCTGCTGCCAGACCGCTTGTTGTTCCATGAACGGCATCATGCCAGGGAACGCACTTTGGCGCCCCCGGTTGGTGACTCCCCCTCCCGTGGTCCCGCCGCCCTGCTTCGGCAGACGGTTGTACGCGGAATGATAGTTGTGGAGTGCCAAGCCGAGTTGCTTGACATTGTTACCGCAACTCATTCGGCGTGCCGCTTCACGGGCTGCTTGGACGGCGGGCAGCAGTAACCCCACAAGGACACCGATGATAGCGATGACGACCAGCAGTTCCACCAATGTGAAACCAGACGGCTCTCCATCCGGACAAACGGCTGTACGTCGGGATCGATTTCGGGATTGAGACATCAATGACACCTGCACGAAGAGTGAGTTGCGAAAAGTTCGTCCGGAATGGGGACTCCAAGCGATTGCCGCGAAGAGTTTTTCCTCACAACAACGCTCTAAGGTATCCAGTTGCCGCACACTACGTCAAGTTTTTTCACTATTCGCGGTCCTGAGGTCATACGCGGTTTCACTGCGACGAACAGCGCGTTCGGCCACAAAGAGCGTAGAACTTGTCGGGGACAACGCGGATGAAAACACGCTCGCGTTGACGATCCCCCCCCCAGGGGCTTCTGATGGAGTGGGAGCAATACAGAAACACAAGGACCGAACGAACCAGCCGTGACTCGCGTCCGAGATGGAATGATCGAGTCGAGGAACAACCCGGCGGCTCATTGCGTGTATAATTCTTTCTCTCCACTTCTTTCACTCACTAGGGAATCCAATATGTCAGTCAACCGTCCTTGGGATCGTCGCCAATTTCTGCAAGCCGCCACTGGCCTCGGTGGGGCCGCGATGCTGTCCTCATTGGGCAGCAGCGCGAACGCAGCTGATTCGCCGAATGGTCGTCCCGTCTTCGCTACCATTGGGTTGCGAAATCAGGGTTGGACGATCACCGACAAGTCGACCAAGTTCGCGGACTTCGCCGCATTTGCCGACGTGGATGCCAATGTCCTTGGCGAGAATCTTGAAAAACTTGAAAAGAAAACGGGCAAGAAAGCGGACGGTTACAGCGATTACCGCAAGGTACTCGATCGCGATGACATTGATGCCGTCATGATCGCCACACCAGATCACTGGCACGCTAAAGTGGCGATCGAAGCTATGTTGGCGGGCAAAGACGTGTATTGCGAGAAGCCACTTACGTTAACGATCGACGAAGGCAAGTTGATCGAGAAGTATGTGAAACAGACCGGACGCGTCTTCCAGGTCGGAACCATGCAGCGTACGGAAAACGATCAGCGGTTCCTCAAGGCGATCGCATTAATCCGCGACGGACGAATTGGCGACATCCGAAGAGTGACTTGCGGTATCAACGGTGCCACGGGCTCGCCGGTGATCCCGGCCGTCGATGTCCCCAAGGGCCTCGATTGGAACGTGTGGCTTGGCCCAGCTCCCAAAGTTCCCTACCGCGCATTGCCGGAGATGCGTAAAGGCTACGGCGGAGGCGTGCCGCTTTACACGAATTGTCATTACGCGTGGCGAAACTGGTACGAATATTCCGGTGGCCAGATGAATGACTGGGGTGCTCACCACGTTGACATCGCGACGTGGGCACTGGGTGCCGATAATAGCGGACCAAACAAGGTGACGCCGGTGAGCTATTCGCTACCGGTTGAGTATAAGAACGGCTACGCCACGGTCAGCGATCAGTATAATTCACCCACCAAGTTCGAGATCCACGCCAACATGCCCGGTGACATCCCCCTGATCATCACGAGCGAGGGGGATAACGGCATTTTGTTCGAAGGTACAAAAGGACGCTTCTTCGTCAATCGGGGCAAACTGGCGGGCAAACCGGTTGAGGATCTCGAAAGCAATCCGCTGCCCGAAGGAGCCGTAGAGGATGTCTATGGTGGTCCAGTGAGCGAGAACCATACGGCCAACTTCATCGCCGCCATGCGATCTCGCACGAAACCGATCTCGGACGTGTGGACGCACAACCGGATGCTCGAAATCTGTCACTTGGCAAATATCTCGATCCGACTGGGACGCGAACTGAATTGGAATCCCGATACTCGGGAAATCGTTGGCGACGAAGAAGCCAATGCATTCCTCTCGCGTGAAAAACGCGAAGGGTTCGAGATCAACGTTTGATCTGCGAGCCTATCCGAAACGGGGTCTGACCCTGTGCAGGCGAGTCATGTTACACGGCATTGGCTGTCCTGGCCGGAGAGGGTCAGACCCTCTTTCCGGATAGGCACTTAGTAGCGAATTCTGAATCCCTGTCGATCTGGCAGGGGGTCGCGGCAATCGACTCGCGTCTCGTTGATTTTGAGTTTCATCGTGGACGCGACTCGCTCAGCGAGTGCTTTGACGGCTGCCGCGGGGCCTTGCACGTCGATGGTGACATCGCCATCAGGTTCGTTTTTAACGAACCCGGCAACGTCCAGCCCACGGGCTTGCTGAATCGCGTTGACGCGGAACCCCACGCCTTGCACATCGCCGCGATAGCGAAAGACCTTTCGTTCCAAGTTCATGGTAGAAGTACTCTGAAAATGATTTCGTTCGCTGAGAGGTGGCCGTTTTTCTCCGTCGGATGATCCCATCTGACGTAAACAAAGAAGGGGCAACCGCTTTTGGTTCGCACCGTTGAAGCTTGGAGGATGAGGAACACGCTAAGGAACTCGTTGTAGAGTCACTTCGGTGCGGTATCGCCTGCCTTCGCGAAGGATCACCATCTCGATGGGTTGATCCATGGCGGCCATGCCGACACGAGCGACGAGGTGATCGTCGTCTTCGATCACGTAGCCATCAAATTGGAGAATGATGTCATCTTTCTGCAGCCGCGCTGCCTCGGCAGGTGAGCCGGCCCGGACATTCTTGACGCGAGCACCGCCCAATTTCAGATCGCTATCGCGATAGCGGTGTATTCCTGTATCGGGGTTGACCTTCATGGATGCGTACTGGCCTGAGGCGATGGGAAGCTCAGTGGCCACGAACTCAGGATCGAGTGTCACGCCAAGATAGCCACGACGGAGCTGGCCGTGCGTGATGAGTTCCTGGGCCACCCGCGCGGCCATGTTGATGGGTATCGCGAACCCAATTCCCTCGCTGCCACCGCTACTGCTAGCGATGGCGGTGTTCATGCCAATCACCTCGCCCCGCAGGTTTAGCAGGGGCCCGCCGCTGTTGCCGGGATTGATTGCGGCATCGGTTTGAAAGAAGTCCTGCAGGTCAATCCGCTCCTCACCCAGTGATAGATCACGTCGTCCTTTGGCGCTCATGATCCCAAACGTGACCGAATGGCTGAGCCCGAAGGGACTACCGATCGCGATTACAAAATCGCCGATCTGGACGCGGTCGCTGTCGGCCAGTCTCGCCGCGGGTGGCAGCGGTAAAGGAGACGGGATCGGGCGACGACTCGAATCACGAGAAGTTCCAGCAACGCTCGCCAGCTTCATCACGGCCACGTCGGTACTCGGGTCCATCAGAATTCGTTCGGGGCTCCATCGCCGCCCGTCACTAGTCCGCATTGTTATTTGATCAACTGTCGCGCCGTGGATGACGTGTCGATTGGTCATCACCCACCGTTCACCGGCGATATCCAAGACCACTCCACTGCCAGCCTCGTCGTAAGATTCCGACGAGGCGCCGTTGCCGGAGACTTTGTGGGCCTCGATATGGATCACGCTCGGTTTGACCAATTGCGCGACCTGCCGCACCAAATTGCCGAGTCGGTCGAATTGGGCGACCTCTTCGGCTAATTCGCTGAACATTTGATCGCGTTGAACGTCGGCTTGCGAACGACTCGGCGGGATTCGCCCCAGGCTGGCTTGCGGAACAGGCTCCGCAGCCGAGATCGAGCCGGGACGGTAATAGGATTCGCCACGATGAATCGATTCAGTGGGCGCGAGCGTGGTGTTGGCTTCCTGTGCGATGGCTGGTTGGCAGGCGGCCGCGCCCAGAGCCGTCATCATGAGCGTCATGAGAACGGCGGACCGTTTTTGCTGGCCCGTGCTTGTCCGGCGGCCCATCCTTATCGGGCGGCCCGTGCTGGTCCGGCGGCCCATGCGAGCTCGATGCAGCGGTGCGGTCGTCGTAGTGCGTTGGCGCATATGGTTCCAGCTCGGCATCGAGGCCCTTTCCAGCAAAATGAACCCTGACTCGTCGACCGAGCCGTGGGACAGCAAGATTGTAGGCATCGTCCACCTCACGGGGCCAGCTTTGGAGATCATGTGAATTGAGGCACAACGGCAAAAACCCGTCTAATCGGACCACACAGTGGCGACTACTACGGCGATTGTTCGCCAATTACCGATCTTTTCTGTTGTGACGGATGCTCTGGATATTTATCCTAGGAGGTTGAGAGAACTGTCCGTTAGGGGGCTCGGCGGCATCGCTGTCGACCAGAACTCACGTTCGGGCAAGTTTTCTACCATTTTGTCTCATTTTATCGACTGGAACTTTTAGTATTCCGAGCGTCCAAAAATCACATCCCTTGCCGGTGTGATGGGTCGGAAACTCAGTCCATTATTGTTCCGATTTGCTTGGTCGCTAGATTTCGCCGCGCGCTTTTTGGATTTCTTCCCGTTATGAAACGCTTCACTTCGATCCCACTGCGAGATTGGTTGGTTGGCTCTCGCTCCAACGTTACTACCGAGCGAACGTCGACGTCAGCACGTCGCCGTCGATTGGCGAAATCCCTCTCGAGCGTCTCGCGTCGGCGAGATCATGCACGCCGTGTTCACGTCGAAAAGCTGGAAGCTCGCCATCTAATGGCGGTGGTCAGCGGCGATGTTTTTCTTGACGCCAATCAGGACGGCCTTCGGCAAGATAACGAGACGGGCGCGTGCAGACGTTCGCGTGTACCTAGATCAGAACGCGAATGGCAAATTCGAGTCGGCAGAGCTTTCAACAAAAACCGACGTCGATGGGTTTTATTCGTTTCCGACTTTGACGGCGGGCGACTATCAAGTCCGTGTTGCACCTGCGCCAGGGCTCGTGCAGACTGCACCCTCGGTGACATTCGGATGGAACGACACGGTCGTCCAGGATGACAGTGGCAACAATTTCCGCGCCACGCAGTTATTCCAGGTCGATGCCAGCGGTCAAGTCGATGCCATCGGCCAACCGACGAGCAGACGCATGGATGGACTCGTGCAGATTGGCGACAACTCGCTGATCGGAATCGACACACGATCGAACGAAGTCTTCCGTGTGGACCCGATTTCTGGCGAGCGTTTTCGTGTCGCAGAATCAGATTTGGACATCGTCGGTGGCTTGGCGTACGACCGGGTCAGTAATTCCGTTTACACGTTGGTGCGAGGCAATGCGGACGCCACCAACCGCACGTTAGCACGACTCGACATCAATACGGCGCATGCGACGTTGATTGGAAATGGCTACTCGGGCTTGAATTCCGTCAGCGATTTGGCGTTCGACCCCGCCAACCGGCGCGTGCTAGGATTCGACAATAGCGACGACGAGTTCTTTGCATTTGATCTCAATGGGATCGGGCGCACGCTCGCCCGTGCTAGCTTCACGGGGATCGATTCCACGTCGATGGCGTTGGCGACGGCAGACCAACTTGAAGGCATTTTACCCAACGGGCCGGTCTTCACCTCAACCTATGTTTGGATGTTTGATGCAAACGACAACGATCGGAAGGCGACGCTATTGGTGGAGATTCCTGACGCGGTACCAAATGTTGTCGAAACCGCGATCGTGCGAGCCTCGGTCACTGTCAGTGACCCGGTGCGCGCCGTGGCGCTGACGCGGAGCACGATTGGGAACAATGCGAGAGACGTCACGCTCTCGCAGTTTGAATCTCGCAACAACGTGGACTTTGCGATCGCCCCTGACGTGGTTGGGTTTCGGTTAGTGGCGAGTAAGCCGTTGACGGGCGCGGGATCGCTCAGTCAGGTCGGGACGACCGTAGTCGGAGGCGCGATTGATGAGGACTTTATCGAAGTCTCGCTGAATCGACCACCGGCTTCCGATGTGACACTGAATTTATCGCTGTCGAGCGGTCTCGGTGGAAATCCTGGAGTTTTGCTCGACACCGTTCAGGTGACGTTTACACCTGATGATTGGTCGACACCCCGACGCGTCAGACTGACACCGGATCCCGCCAATCCTGTCAAGGTGATCACGCCAAGCACGTTGACGGCGACGATCGACGTAGCGAGCTCGGATCCGGCGTTCGCAAGTCTGCAGGCGCAAACGTTGCCGGTGCGGGCCTTGCCAGCCCTCGATGAAGGAAGGTTCGATACTCCGGTAATCAGTGAAATTCTGGTCGACAGTCGATATACTTCCGACATATCAAGTACAACCGACCAATACATCGAGCTGCGCGGAAAGCCCAACGAAGTGTTGCCGGCGGGCACGTATTTTGTGGTTGTCGATGAATACTCCAGTCAATTGGGGGCAGTGAACACCGTTATCGATTTGAGCGGACAGGCGTTTGGTGGCAATGGTTTCCTCGTACTGTTGCAGGGCGGCAATACCTACGACACCGTCTTCGGTGCCAATGTATTGCAAAGTGATTCGTCAGGCTTCAATGGTCTGCCCGGCGGAATTTTTTCTAGCAATCTGGCAAATGGGTCGCTGGACTCCACGCTCAACAATGCGAGCTATTTCCTAATTCAATCTGACACCCCCCCGGTCGTCGATGACGACATTGATACGGACAATGATGGATTCATTGACGCCGACAGTCCAGCAGCCAACTGGGATACCTATGATGCCGTGGCGATGCATAATTATTCATCGACTGATCCCTCGTTCGCGCCCATCGTGTTTGTCGATACGATCCTCGACTATCACCCAGTGATCCAGCGAAACAGTCAGGGCCAGACGATCGTGTCATTTACTGGCTATGGCTACGTCGGTCGAATCGGTGATTCGATCGGTAGCGACTACGACGACTGGGTGAGCGGCACGCTTCAGGACGTACAGTCGGGCCTTCTGGGCGTCGATGCTGACGCGGATGGCCTGTACGAATTCTATAGCAAAGAAGTCTCGTTTCCCGCGTTGTTCGATCATGCCCTCGACAACATTGGCGATAGCAACTTCGTCGGAGGCGTCCGCGGCAGGATTTCGCTGTTGCCGTCCAATGGTGATATCGCCAATGGCACGCCTCCCGATACCACGCTACCCGCCGAAGGTGTCACCGTTTTTGTCGACACCAATGGTAACGGCGTGCGAGACAACATTTTGCACATCGTTGAACCGGATGATGCGGCGCCACCGTTTGATATTAACAACCCGGTGACCAATGACGCGGCCTACTCACTGACCCAGTACTACGACGGGGTAACGATCACGTCGGATCTGGGCGACGGGATCATTATTGACGACGACATTGTCTCTCGTCGCGAACGGGTTGCCGGTCGGCCCGTGGGAAACCGCATTTTCAGTGATGGCTCGGCTGACTTTTTTTATGATCTGAGACACTTGCGATTCGATTTTTTCCTCCCGATCAGTTCGGCATCAATCGATGTGATTAATTCCAATTCAATCGGGTTCGTTTACGGGCGTCTCGATGCGTACAACGCTGCGGGCGATCTGGTCGCGACCTCCCTCAGTTCCGCTGTCAGTGGCAGCCAGCGTGGGCGAGTGACCATCTCAGCACCGGGGGAGCAGATCGTCAGGATTGAAGCTTATGGTGACGATAGTATCAATACGACATCGTTCGGGGTGAGTTTTGATAGCTTCAGCTACCTGCAGCCCGAACCCTCTGCGGTTACAGACCAGAATGGGATCTACGAGATCAGCGGTTTATTCCCAGGCAACTACGAACTCACCGTTGCTGGCACCGCTGAAGTTGCCAATCTGCTCGCCACTTCGACGAAACCGTTCACCATTACCAAATACGAAAACTATTTTTTCAACAGCGAGTTCCGCCCCAACACTGTCCCGACATTTCCTGACGGTGAAAGCATCACTTTCACCCATGATGAGAATCCGCCGGTTGGTACCGTGCTCGGAACGATCAATGGTTTCGACGCCGACAATACCAGCTTGACCTACGAGTTTTTCGGGGGCAACAGCGCCGGACTCGAGCTTGTGACCCTTCCCGATTTCACCGCCGAACTCCGCACAACTGCGGATGCGAACCTGGATTTCGAAACGGAGCCGGTACGTGTCCTGACCGTTCGAGCAATCGATGAACTCGGCGCCAGTGCGACGGCCCGGGTAACGCTGCATCTCAACGACATCAACGAAGCACCCGTGGTTTCCGACGCGGAACTCTCGGTTCCCGAGGATGCGATTGCCGGGCCAACCGCGGGCACCGTGATCGGACGCATCGACGCTGTCGATCCGGATAATGATCCTAACCAGCGACTCACGTACACGGTCATCCCGAGCACGCCGGAGGACGCTTTTGATAATGACGGCTCGCCCTATTTTTCCGTCGATGAGCTCACTGGAGTGGTTCGTTTGACATCGCCGCTGGATTTCGAATCCACCAGTTTCTTGGTCCTCCGCGTCCGCGTCAGTGATAACAACACGGCTAATGGACAAACGCCCGGAGTGGCGACGGTTGATAAAATCGTGCGTGTCTCTGATGAGAACGATGCGCCGCAAATCGTCACAACTAACTTCGATGTGCCTGAATCCACAACAGGAGTATTGGCGGTATTGACCGTGATGGATCCTGATGATGGGCAAAATCACACGTTTCAACTGGTCAATCCCAACTCGCTCTTATCGGTCACGACGGACGGCAATATCGTTCTGAACCCTGGCCAATCCTTGGACTTTGAATCCGCCCCGCGTGTCCAGTTCGACGTGTCCGTCAATGATAACGGCAGCCCGCCACTCGCGACGACTGCGACGATCGTCTTGAATGTGCAAGACGTCAACGAGCCTGCAGTGCTCAATCGTCGCAACAACCAAAACAGTCCCGCGAGTGAAAATCAGCCCGGGTTGCTGATCGCAACGTTGTCTCCTGTCGACCCCGAAGGACTCAATAACGATTACGCTCTCGAACTGATTCCTGGGCAAGACTCCGAACTATTCCAATTCAATCCTATCGACGGTCAGTTGAAATAGCAATACGTAATGTTAAGAAAAGGTTAGCACAAACAT
>CAVXOB010000003.1:0-289586 GCA_963763175.1 uncultured Planctomycetota bacterium
GACTTGCAAGTCCGCGTTTCCGATGGCAATAGCTCGACCGTGCAGCCCATCAACGTGGCAGATCGAACTGAACCAGAAGCCAACGAGCCGCCTATCTTCAATGACGCCATTCTGGCCAACACGTTCGATGGGCAGCACATCGTTACCGGTACCGGATTCCGATTGACAGTTCCGCAGAACATCGCCTCGGACCCTGAGGGAGGTGGTTTCTTGGTTCGCATCGGTGAAAAGGTTCGGGACGAAAACGGAGATTTAGTTCTCGATGCGGGCGGACGTGTCAAACTGATGCTGCCAAGCTGGCTGACTTTCAATCCTGACACGCTCGAACTGGTCGGACGACCCGGGGGTGCCGTTCACGGAGATGTCAATCTCGTCCTCCGAGCATTGGAAGTGGGCCCGTTCCCGCTCTCGGTGGACCATGAATTCACACTCCCAGTATCGCCTCGGCAAAATCCTGTCAACCGATACGATGTGACCGGCAATGTTGAAGTCACCTCGCTGGACGCCCTGCGAGTCATTAACTTCCTCAACGACTCCAGTGGACAGGTTGCATCGATCGGGAGTCTCTCAAACGAGTTGGTCTACCTCGATGTTTCGGGAGACGGTTTCGTCACAGATCTTGACGCCCTGCAAATTATCAACGAGCTCAACCGTTCGAGCGTCACGGTTGAGTCTGCAGCTGCAGAACCCATTCCCTCTCAAGTCGCGTCCGGCGACGCCGGTGATGCTGTTCCGATGGTTGACGGTGGGCTATCATCAAACAACGATCAAAAGACTCGTGAGCAAGCCGTTGACGCGGTGCTCGGTCAGTCTGACTTGTTCTAAAACCACTTCCCCCAGAGATCTTTTCATGTCCATCCAATCCGCCTGTCACTGGCTGCTCGCAATCACGCTTCTTTCGTCTGTCAATTGGATAGACGTCCATGCCGATGACGAGGCAGCGCAATCAAAGCCCCTCAAAGTGCTGTTAGTAGCAGGTGGTTGTTGTCACGATTATGCAACTCAGTCGAAACTACTCGAAGAGGGAATTGAGTCGCGAATCAACGCCGAAGTCACCGTTGTCTACAACCCTGAGGGCACGACGAAAACAACGTTTAAAATCTATGAATCCGATGACTGGGCCGACGGATATGACGTTGTCGTACACGATGAATGCTCCGCCGACGTAACCGACAAAGCCTATGTCGAGCGCATCTTAGCCGCTCACCGAAAAGGTACGCCCGCGGTTAACCTACACTGCGCGATGCACAGCTACCGCTGGGGTGACTTTCGCGATCCCGTTGAACCCGGCGCGGACAATGCCGGTTGGTACCAAATGATCGGTTTGCAATCGACCGGCCATGGTCCCAAGTTTCCAATCGAGGTGAAGTATCTGCACGCCAATCACCCCATCACACATGCAATGGAAGATTGGACGACGATCAATGAAGAACTGTATAACAACGTTCGTGTGTTCGACGGCGTAACGGCCCTCGCATCGGGGACACAAACGATTCCCCCCAACAGGGGACAACTCAATAAAGACCCCGATGCCAAAGGAAAAGTCGCTGAGTCCGTGGTCGCTTGGACGCACGAGTACGGCCCGAACAAAACGAAGATCTTCAGCACCACGCTCGGCCATCAAAACGAAACCGTTGCCGACGGAAGATACATGGACCTAGTCGTCCGTGGTTTGCTGTGGTCGACGGGTAACCTCTCGGACGAAGGGAAAGCGGACGCAGCGGTCGCGAAATAGCTCCCTGTTTCCATCGGTCGGGGGCTGCGAGCGGGCGATTGAGAGAGACGTTCGCGCTCGTAGCGTTTTGGTACTAGCTCGCTAGTGGCGCCCAGCTCTCCGAGCTGAGAGCGCTGGTGAGGTGGAATGGCCGGAACTGGAGTGTTTTCTGATGTGGTGCGCGGCCGCGAGCCTCGGATATCGTCCGGGGATAGCCGTTGAAAGAACTCGCACCCAACACCTTCGGCTCAGCTCGATCCCGTCAGGAACGCCACGAGGTCTCGGAACTCTTGCAGCGACATCGTCTGCTCCAATCCCGCTGGCATGATTGATTGCTCGACGGGTTGTTGTTCTTCGATGTCTTCGAGGCGAACGTCGAATGTGTTACCGTCCGCGCCTTGAAATCGCAGTGCGTTGGCTACGCCCGGAGAGTGAAGTTTCAAGCCTGTTAGCACGTTGCCATCGCCCGTGAGGATTCTCCAGGGTACGTAGAGCGGTCCGATTTCGCGGCTGGGCGCGAGAATCGACTCGATCACGCGGCGACTGGTCATCTGCCCGGCGAGCGACGAAAGATCGGGTCCCGTTCGCGTGCCGCGCCCATTGTGGGCGTGACAGTTGATGCAGGTTTTACGGGTGAACACGCGTCGTCCGGCATCGATGTTACCGCCGTGCCCGACCAACGCATCCCATTGCTGGAGATCCTCCTTGCTGGGCAGTCTGGTACTCTCGTTGGATTCAGAGTTCATCCGATTTAAGATCCGGTTGGCTTCCGTACGGAGTACTTTCGGTTGCCGGGGCAAGGAGAGCTTATTGATGATCGCCGCATGTGAACTGGCGTTTCGAGAGAGTCCCGCCAGAGCATCGGCGCGGGTTGGGTTGTCGAGTTTTTCATTGGCAGCCAGTCCAGCCAATGCATTGCCCGCATCTTCATTTTGCCGCGCCGCGAGCAGTCGGATTACTTCCAGGGAAAAGTCGCGCGAGTTGACTTCCTCCAGCCAGTGGGTGAGCTGATTTGCCGTTGGCTCTGTTGCTTGCTCGGAGAGCGAACGAATGGCCAACGCGCGCGTTGCGACAGCCCGTTGAGGGTCTGCGATGATCTCAATCAGCCGCAGTTCGGTTGCTGGATCTCGGGTCGACCTGGCTGCCGATCCAGTTTCGAGGTAGGCAATCGATGCGACGACAGCAGAGAACGCGCGCGGTGACAACGTTGGGCTTGAGAGCAAGTTTTCGATGGCGGGCAGGTACTTTTGGTCGCTGGACTCGGTCGCGTAGCGAATCGCAGTAATGAAAACCTCGTCTCGGGATTGTTCCAGTCCCCACTTAATCCAACGGCGAAGCTGATCGGTGGCATTCGCATCGTCAGGAGAGGTCAGCGCAATCCAACGCCATGCTGCGAGTATTCCCACGGCTTGGCGTGGTGACAAATCGTAGGCTGGGTCAATTTGGCGGACTTGGTCCGACTGGATCAATCCAGCAATCGCGGCTTGCCGAGTGAAGGGGTCGTCGCTAGCGAGCGCCTCGATCCGACTCTCGATCTTCATCGAATCGTCGCGAAGCCGGGCGGCATATTGTTCGTCTTGACTGAGGGGAGGGAACGCATTCGCGGTGGGGTCATTCGATGCAGGATGGGCGCCGGCCGTGTTTTTAAGTCGCCACAGCCGACCCTTGCCGTGGACTTCGTAGCTGCGGTCGACCCAGTCGGTGACGTAGAGACTGCCGTCACGGGCGACTGCCATACCTACCGGTCGAAAGTTCGCATCGCCTTGCACGACGACTTCAGTGCGGCCGGTCAATGAGGCGCCGTCAGGATGCAATTCGTACCGTTCAATACGATTGTCACCCCAACTCGTCACCCACAAATACTTGCCGTGCGCAACCACATCGCAGGCTGCTTCGCCGACGGCAGCGGCCATTGGCAGGGTTGCCGGCAGCTCGCCGTTCCAAGCTTGCAGAGGATGTGTACCGGCACGACCGAAGCGAAACTGGAATCCAAAGTCGGCCGTGGGCACGACGTTCATCAGCCGGTTCGGAGGCATGGCATCGGGATCGTTGCCGACCACCCATAGGCGTCCCGAAGGATCATAGGATGATCCGAAAGGGTTCCAGAAGCCAGTGGCCAGTCGCTGCACCTGAGATCCATCGAGCCGGCATCGAAATAGATTCCCGCCCTCGCCGCCGCCCGTTTGCTTGGAACCGTCCGAGCCAATGAGTTCATACGCTTCGCCAAAGTTTTCGCCTTGGCCGACCGTCAGCCATCCATCGGGGCCAACTGTGAGACTCGACAGACCATTGTGGGGATAGTTGGCGTTGGTGTTCAGACGCAGCAACCCTTCGACTTGATCGGCCATGCCATCGCCATCGCTGTCCCGGACCCGCTGCAACGTATCGCGCGTGAGCAGACCGATCCACCCGCCGCCCAGATCAGCAATCCCCATTGTCGCCCGTCCGCCCTCGTAGAACAGCTGTTGGCGATCGCTGGTCGACCCTTCGACGCCGAGTTGGAAACGATACACTCGATCAGTTTTCGGTCCGGGGTAATTCTCAGGGGGAAAGTGCGTGTGACATTCGATAACGAGGAGGTTTCCCGACCCGTCGAGACAGCAATCCGTTGGCGTGACAAGTGTGGGTTCGGCAGCAACGAGTTCAATATTCCAATCAGGAACTAAGATATTGGGTTTAGTGATCGCTGTTTGGTGCAGCTGTGCGGAATTCGTGTCGGCCGCGTGAAGAATTGTCGTGCCTGAGTAATTCGCCAGTAAAAGGCAATTCGCCAGTAAAACGGGGAGGATGATTCTCCAAGACATGATTCGTTTCTCGGTTCAATGATGCGTCAGTGATGCGGTGAGTGCTTACTCAGGTAGTGTATCCTCGTCGGAAAACTCTTTGACGATATGCTCGTGGCGAGAAGGTTCGGATCTGGTGGGCATGTTCTCGCTATCGTCACGGTCGAGTGCTCTTTCTTGTGTTGTCCGGTGCGGCGCTCGATAGACGACGACGGTGATGTTGTCCTCGCCGCCGGCGGCATTGGCCAGACCCACGAGTCGATGGCAGATGCTCTGGATATCGTCATGTCCCTCCGTGACGACTTCCCCGAGAGTCTCGGTCGACAGGTACCGACTCAAACCGTCGCTGCACAGCAACACCGTGTCGCTTTCGACCAACTCGACGCGGCGGACTTCGGCAAAGAGTTCATGCCCCCCTCGACCGCCGAGCACATTCCATAGGACATGGGTCCAGCGACTGTGAGCTTCGTCCTCCGGTTTCATCCCTCCTGAATCGACGAGTTTTCTCGCCAACGTATGGTCAGTCGTCAGTTGCTCACAACGTCCCTTTCGAATCAGGTAGCAACGACTGTCGCCAACGTGCACCACGTACATCCGCGGCCAAACGATGTAGGCCATTGTCAGCGTCGTACCCATTCCTTGCTCGTCGGCGTTATGAGCCGCTTCGGCGAGGATTCTTTCGTGGGTCTGCTGTAGCAAATCTTTCAACGCATCGACGAAGGTGTCGTCTCGCCCGTGCTCGAGATGAAAAAAAAAGTTCATCCGATTGAGTAGCTGGGCGATCATGTGATCCAACGCCACGCTGCTGGCACGCTGCCCGGCGGCATGACCTCCCATGCCGTCGGCCACGACCAAGAGTTCGCCGCGGATACGTCCGTGCAATGTGGCGTTTTCTTCGAGCGGAAGACTGGTCGTTTTCACGACCATCGATTTGCGAAGCTCCGCGATCAAGAACTGATCTTGATTCTCGGTCCGGCGACGCCCGACATCCGTCAAACCGCAAGCGTGGTCGCAGCAGGGCTCGGGACACGATTCACTCATCGATCGGACTCTGTTCGGTTGGGGGTATGGATGCGCACGCCTGTCGCGAGGTTTCCAAATCAACGGCTGACCAAATGCTGCCGAACGCGATTCTCTTTTCGCACCAATTGGCCACAAGCCGCATCGATATCGCGACCGAGCGAATACCGCACCGTCGTTTTGACCCCAGCCGCCTTCAGCCGGTCGGCAAACAGGTTAATTTGCGCCGCAGGCGAAGCCTGGAGGTGGGTAGCGTCTCGAATCGGATTATACGGGATCAGGTTGACGTGAGCTTGCAAATTTCCCAGCCAAGCGACGAGCGAATCGGCGTCGTTGAGCGAATCATTGAGCTTTTCCAGCATCAAATACTCAATCATCAACTCCCGGCCGTGAATTTGCTGGCACTCCCCGGCAACCCGGCGTAATTCGACGAGCGGGTATCGCTTTGCCAGCGGCATGATTTTTTCTCGCGTCTCTTGATGGACACTATGCAAGCTCAGCGCCAGATTGACCTTTGGTAACCGCTCGGCCAGTCGCAACATCGCGTCGCTCACGCCGACCGTGGAAACGAGAATACTCGCCGGAGAGCGATTGAAATGGTCGGTGGCCGTGAGGCACTCAAGGGCCGCTTGCAGGTTTTCTTCGTTGTGAAAGGGTTCGCCCATGCCCATGAACACGATATTGTCGAGTCTTCCCGACGCGGCGGAGAGCATTTGGCCGACTTGGAGCACCTGATCAAGAATTTCAGCGGAAGTAAGATTCCGAGCAATGCCCATTTTTCCCGTCGCGCAGAAATCGCACGCCGCCGCGCAGCCGACCTGGCTGGAGACGCAGAGTGTGGTGCGTCCCGTGGCGATTCTCAGTATCACGGATTCGATCAGCATTCCCGACGCGGTCCGAAAGAGCAGTTTCGTGGCCCCGTCGACCTCGGAATCAAACTGCCGGTGCAACTCGAGCGTGTGGCAGCGGATGCGCTCGCGCCGGGAAAATCAGCGAGTGCGGATTCGTCACGGCGGAATTGTTTGAACAGGCGATTGCGAAAAATTCGCAGGTGCTGGGGGTCCAAACGCTGGTCCCGCCGCAGCCGTTCAAGGGCGGGCGCGTCGAACGCGGAGATCGATTCGGCCTCTGGCACCATGTTTTCCCGATTCTCGAACGAGTCATTGCAATTGCAAAAATCAATTCTGCCCCATTCTGACAATAACTCAGCGATCATTCTTGGCAATACCGGCCTTGCCATCAGAATGCGAATCGCGAACACTGGCGGTAGAGAAACTCACCATAGTACCCCTGAAGGTAATTTTCGAATGTCCGATCCGTTTGGTTCCTATTCGCCACTGCTCGCCCGTGGCGTCGACTCGATCTCCGATCATCGTTTGGCGAACAGCCACGCCAGTCAGGGTTATCAGCGTCAGCGTCAGATGACCCTAGGCGATTTGCTATTGGAAAATCGCATCGTGTTCATGCAGGGCGAGATTCATTACGCCAATGCAAACGAAATCGTGATGAAGCTGTTGTACTTGCAGAGCGAAAACCGCCGCAAAGACATCCACTTTTATATCAACTCCCCTGGCGGCAGCGTCACCGCGACGCTGGCGATCTATGACACGATGCAGATGGTGTCATGTCCCGTGGCTACCTACTGTGTCGGCGAAGCCTGCAGTGGAGCGGCCGTGCTGTTGGTCGGTGGTGCGAAAGGCAAACGATTCTGCTTGCCCAACAGCCGCGTGATGATGCACCAGCCCATGGGAGGCGTCTCAGGCCAGATCAGCGATATCGAGATCCAAGCGTCCGAAATGTTCCGCTATCGCGACAAATTGAATCAGATCATCAGCGAGCACAGCGGGAAATCGATCGACCAGATCGCCAAGGATACTGATCGCGATTTCTTCTTGTCGGCTGAGCAGGCCAAGGAATACGGCTTGGTCGACGACATCCTGAAAAAGGAAGAAATTCCTGCCGACGACGAAGAATGATCGATGTTCTCTCCTCGTTCAAAACCATTCCACTCATTACGCCAAAGAACCTGAAATGCCAATCATTCCCTACGTGGTCGAAAGCAACGGCCGCGAAGAACGCACCTACGATATCTACAGCCGGTTGCTCAAAGATCGGATCATTTTCTTGGGCCAACAGGTCGACGACCAAATCAGCAACGCGCTCGTCGCCCAAATGCTGTTTCTGCAGTCGGACGATCCCAAGGCCGACATCCATATGTACATCAACTCGCCCGGTGGCAGCATCACAGCGGGAATGGCGATCTACGACACGATGCAGTTTGTGAGCTGCGACGTGGCGACGTACTGCATGGGTCAAGCCGCTTCGATGGGCGCGGTCCTGCTGACGGCCGGTGCCAAGGGCAAGCGATTCTCGCTTCCCAACGCCCGGATCATGATCCATCAACCGCTCGCTGGCATGCAGGGCACTGCCCGTGAGGTCGAAATCCACGTGGGTGAACTGCGCCGAATTAAACAAAAAATGAACGAGATCATGATCGAGCACACCGGTCACTCGCTCGAAAAAATCGAGGAGGACACCGACCGTGACCGCTTCATGTCCGCTGACGAAGCTCGCGAGTATGGCTTGATCGACAAAGTCGTCAGCCGGGTCAGTGACGCCGAAGTAAAATAGTATCGGGTGCGAGGTGACGCTCTTTGCATCGATTGACAAGTCAAACCGAAGTCAACCGCTAGCGGTCTTTCAGCTGCAAGACCGCCTGGCGGGCGCGGCGTAGAAACTCGGTTTTGGGTTCGCCTGCCTCCAGGAAGATGGGCGGGCCGATCGTAATGCACGACAGTAAGGGCACAGGCAGAAACTCGCCGCGCGGCAAAATGCGGTTGAGGTTTTCCATATAGACTGGTACGAGTTCGAGGTCGGGGCGCTTTTTGCTGAGATAGTACAGCCCACTTTTGAAGCTGCTCATTTCTTCGCCACCGCTACGGCCGCCTTCGGGAAACAGGATCAGCGAGTAAATATCGCCCATTTGCCGTATCATGATGTCGATTGGGCTCTTGTGGACCTTAATTTCTTGACGATCGATGAGCAATGCGTTGAAACTCTTTGCCATATGCGGCTTGAGCCAACCGCCACTCCAGTAATCTTTCGCGGCAACGGGGCGAGTCAAGGCTCGGATTTCGCGTGGCAGCGCCGACCACAGCACCACCGCATCGAGGTGGCTGGTATGGTTGGCGAAATAAATCCGCTGGCAGGTGTCCGGTTGGCAGTCGATCCAGCGGACGGTGAAACCGCTGAACAGCTTCGCCAACAACACGATCGCGTGGCTGGTGAGGGTCATGGTAGAGAGTCTAGCGGTCACGGACTAAATCGCACAATCCACGGTGGCGCGGTTGCCGCGAGACTTAAATTGCTTCGTTAATTCGACGCGAATCCGGACGGTAGCTACAATCAGATGGCCAACGGTTCAAACGTTGGGACAGGCCCGTTCTCTTACTAACCCGACGCGCTAGCGAGGCAGTGAATCTCAATCCTCGCTAGCGCTTCGGGTGAGTGTTTTGTGTCCAAATCGAAAAACCACTCGATCAATTTCTTACGGCACCCCCGGTCAATCCATGCATCCCATCGAAGCCTGTTTACGAAACCCCGTGAAGGTTGCCGTCGGCGCAATTCTGCTGATCCTCTTCGGCGGAATTGCACTGTTGCGGATGCCGATGCAGTTGATTCCGGAGGTGCAAACGCCGACGCTCAGTATCGAAACCAGGTGGCCTGGAGCGAGCCCTCAAGAAATTGAGCGTGAGATCGTCCAGGAGCAAGAGGAGCAGCTCAAGAGCGTCGAGGGTGTGACCAAGATGACCAGTGAGGCGCTGGATTCGTCGGCCCGGATCACCATGGAATTCCTCGTGGGCACCAACATGGAGGAGGCATTGCTGAAGGTCAACAGCCGACTGCAACAGGTGCCTCAGTACCCCGAAGAAGCCGACCAGCCGGTGATTTCGACCAGCAACTCGTCCGACCGCCCCATCGCGTGGTTGATCCTCTCAGCCGTCCAGCCCAAGCTCGACGAACTCAATGCTTTTGCCGATGCACATCCTGATCTCCGTGCACCGCTCAGACGCGTGATTGAAGTCCAGAACTCGGGGTTGCGGTTGCTGCGTCTGAAGGAGGCCGCTACGGAACATCCGGAACTTCACGGCCTATTGCCACCCGAAATCAACGTGCCCGAAATGCGCCGATTCGCTGAGGACTTTATCGAAGCTCGACTCGAACGTGTCGGCGGTGTCTCCGACGCCAATGTGCTTGGTGGTCTCGAAGAAGAAATGCAGGTCATTGTCGATCCACAAAAACTCGCCGCTCGCCAGCTCACCATCGACGATGTGCGTCGTGTACTGCGTGACCAGAACCAGGACACCTCAGCCGGTGACTACTGGGAAGGCAAACGTCGATACGTCGTCCGCACGATTAACCAGTTCCGCAGTCCTGAAGAAGTGGCTGCGCAGGTTCTCGCCATGGATAATGGCGCCCCTGTATTCGTTGGCGATGTGGCGGAGGTCAAGTTTGGTTTTAAAAAGCCCGATGGGCTCGTGCGTCGCTTTGGCGAGAACGCGATCGCAGTCAATGCACTGCGGCAAACGGGTGCCAACGTGCTCGAGGTCATGGCGGGCATCCGAGCTGCGGTCGATGAACTCAACGACGAGGTTCTGCCGCCAAAACAATTGCAACTCACTCAGGTCTACGACGAGACGGAATACATTGATGCGTCCGTTGGACTGGTCAACCAGAACATTCTCGTAGGCGGAACGCTGACGATGGTGGTGCTGATGTTGTTCTTGCATATGAGCGTTCGCACGTTGATCTTTGTACCCTTGATCGCCACGTCGGCCATTGCCGCTACTTTCTTCAATCCGTGGCTGTTCATCGTCACGCTACTGCTGATCCTGATCGCCGGATTTTGGTTTGCTCGCGGAGCGTTGGTGGTCGGCTTAGCGATTCCAATCAGCATCGTGGGCACGTTTTTGCTGCTCAATTTGTGGGGGCGCTCTCTGAACGTGATCAGTTTGGCCGGGATGGCTTTCGCTGTCGGGATGCTCGTTGATAATGCCGTCGTGGTGCTGGAGAATATTTATCGGCACTATCAGAACGGCGATCGGCCCATGACGGCGGCGTTTCGCGGCACGAAAGAAGTTTATGGAGCTGTACTAGCGTCGACTTTGACCACTCTCGCGGTGTTCCTGCCCGTGCTGTTTGTCGAAGAAGAAGCGGGGCAATTGTTTCGCGATATCGCCTTAGCGATTAGCGCGGCGGTTGGACTGTCGCTAGTGATCAGTTTGACCGTCATCCCGACCGCCACGGCTCGCCTGCTGAAGGATCACGCGTGGGGCGACGCGGAAGGCGAAGAACGTGCCGCCGTAGGTACTGGCCCAGAAGTGGATGCCGCGAAGTCACACCATTCGCTCGGCGAAAGAATGGTAGCCCCTATCAATGCGATGGCGGGTTTGTTTGTCAGCGGAGTCGTTAACTTGAACTTGTTTGTACAACGCACGCTGCTACGGCGACTGGCCTTGGTCGTGGGTTTGCTCGTCGCTACGATTGGAATCAGCTACGCGGCTTGGCCCAAAGTCGAGTATTTGCCAACGGGAAACCGCAACCTTGTCTTCGGCATCATCCTGCCGCCTCCAGGGTACAATCTTGACGAGTTGACGTCGCTCGGATCGGTCGTCGAAAAACACCTGCAGCCGTATTGGGATGTCGATCCCGATAGCCCCGAAGCGGCTGATTTAAAGTATCCCGCGATCTACGACTTCTTCTACGTCGCGCGGGGCCGGCAAGTCTTTTTGGGAGTTCGCTCGGTGGATCCGACGCGATCAGCCGAATTGATCCCGCTGATTGCGGAAGTGAAGGAAAAACTGCCCGGCACGATGGTGATCGCAAAACAATCGAGCTTGTTCGAACAGGGTTTAACTGCCGGTCGGACAATCGATATTGAGATTACCGGCCCGGAACTTGAAAAGTTAGTGGCGCTGGGCGGTCAGGTCATTGGCCAGATCATGGGGGCTCCCGGTCGAGATGGTACGCCACGCGATCCGGTCGTGGCCAACGCCCAGGCACGTCCGGTACCGAGTCTAGATTTGAGTAATCCCGAAGTTCACGTCAAACCAAGATTGATCCAGAGCGAACAGATGGGATTCAATGCCACGAGCCTCGGCTATGCGGTCAATGCGCTGGTCGACGGAGCTTTTGCGGCCGACTACTTTGTTGGCGGGGACAAAATCGACCTGACGGTGATTGGCAATCCCAACGTGGCCAGCCGCCTGCAGGATCTCGATTCCCTCCCGATCGCCACGTCGTGGGGCGGGTTGGTACCGCTGTCGTCATTGGCTACGATCGAACCCGCCAGCGGTCCGGAGCAGATCAATCACCGAGAGCGCCAACGAGCTGTAACAATCGAGGTTTCGCCACCGCCTGAAATCGCGCTCGAGGACGCGCTCGAACGAATCGAAGCCGAAATTGTCGGGCCACTTCGCGCCTCGGGACAACTCGACGGCGGGTACCGGATTGCTTTGACGGGCACGGCGGACAAACTACGGGCCACATGGCTGTCGCTGCGATGGAACGTGCTGCTTGCCCTGCTGATCACTTATCTTTTGATGGCCGCGTTGTTTGAAAGTTGGATCTATCCGCTGGTCATCATTCTTAGCGTTCCGCTCGGCGCTGTGGGTGGAATCCTGGGCTTGCGCGCCCTGGGTGTCTATTTGCAGTGGCAGGGTCTGACGCCGCAGCCGCTCGATGTGCTCACAATGCTTGGTTTCGTGATCTTGATCGGCACGGTAGTCAACAACGCGATTCTGATCGTGCATCAATCGCTCAATCTGATGCGGGATGAATCCATGCCCGCTCGCGATGCAATCATTGAAAGTGTTCGCACGCGGGTGCGCCCTATTTTGATGACGACGGCAACGACCGTGCTCGGGCTGTGTCCGCTTGTTTTATTTCCAGGATCGGGAAGTGAGCTTTATCGCGGACTCGGCAGCGTTCTGCTCGGCGGTCTGCTGGTCTCGACAATCTTCACCCTCGTTTTCGTGCCAACCGTGTTCCGCTTGTTCATGGATCTTAAGGAAAGCATCAGTGGCGGCGAGATGACGCTCGGTCGAGCCGACGCGTGGGAGCGCGAGCGAGTTGGGAAAGTGGCGTGAGAAATCTCATGCGACCGATGTTGGGTCCACTCCGGTATGATTGGAAAAGTCAAGGAAGTGCATTCGTGGCAGGGCGGCACGCCATCCTGGCCCCGAAATATTTTGCGTCCGCCGGGAAGTGATCCCGTACCGCCGTCCGTCCGATGGGATCGATGGCAAGGCGTCGCGGCGGAACGCCCTTACAAGTCAAACATCTACCACCCCTTCAATTGGCGTGGATGGCAGGCGTACGGCACAGGCCAACTCGGCGATTTGGGCTGCCATATCATGGACCCGGTTTTCAAGTCACTTGGCTTGACGTCGCCAATACGACTGAGAGCGCAAGCACCGGCCCTTCTTCCTGAAACGTGGACGGATCGAGCGACGGTGAGTTATGAATTCCCCGGCACTGACATGACCGCCGACTCGACACTGAATCTGACTTGGTATGATGCGGTCGGCGCACGACCTCCACGCGAGAAACTCGCCGCGGTACCTAAACAATACGAGTTGCCTGGTGCTGGATCCGTGCTCGTTGGTGAAAAGGGTTCGTTGGTTATTCCACACGTTTCCACACCGAAACTGTTCCCAGAAGAGCAGTTCCCTGCCAATCAATTGGAGACGATCGACAGCGTCGACCACTACACCCAGTGGGCGGATGCGTGCCTGGGTACCGGCGAAACAACCTCTCCCTTCGACTATGCCGGACCGCTGACCGAAACGGTCCTGTTAGGCACAATCTGGATTCGTTTCCCAGATCAAGAACTGCGATGGGATGCCAAGTCCTTGGAAATCACCAACCATGCAGACGCGCAGAAATGGATCACCAAGGAATATCGAAAGGGTTGGGAACCCGCGTGGGTGTGAGCGCGGACGTGGGTACAATTTCGATTAAGCCCGCGAGGCTACAGATTTGCGTGATCCTCGAGGCGTTCCTGCTGGTAGGCGATTTCCATGATGTCGTTGGTCAGCTTTCCGATCTGCCCAGTAATTGTTGGGTCTCGTTTCTCGATGAGGGCCGACGAAAAATCTTCGATCAACGGACCGTGTAAGTTGTCCGCCGGTGGGTGCGACTCTATCGTCTTGCCGGCTGCAGTATTCAGCGTCAGGTCTCCTTCGTTAAGATCTTCGACGGTGACTCGTCCGTCGGTGCCGATGATTTCTAATCGGTCGGGAGTGTTGGCAGTCCCAAAATAGCATTGCAGCACGCCATGGATACCGCTGCTGAACTCGACCATGACGGTAGCGACCTGCTCGGCCTCGAAAACGGGTGAGTCCATCATCGTTGCCTGGACGGCGCGGACCTCTCCGAAGAGTTGGATGAAGACATCGAGGCGGTGGCTGCCGATATCCATCAGCGGCCCACCGCCGCCGCGTGCTCGTACTACGCGCCAATCGTCAGCGACAAAACGGTTCGGATTGCCGGTGACGCAGCCGATCGACAGGATGCGCCCGAGCTGTCCGGATGCGAGCAATTCTTGAATTCGTAAAATGACCGGATAGAATCGGCGATAGTAAGCAACACCGAGCTTCACGTTTGCCTCATCGCAGGCGGCTATCATTTGGGAGCATTGCTCGGGATTCAGTGCCATTGGTTTTTCGACCAGAACATGGTTACCTGCCTTGGCCGCAGCGAGCGTCATCGGCAAGTGACAGTCCACTGGAGTGGCGATGTAAACGGCGTCGAGTTCGGCCAGGGCGAGTAAGTCATGGAGTTCCGTGAACCGGTGCGGCACCGAAAACTGGTCGGCAAACTGGTTCAACAGATCTTCGCTGCGACGGCACACCGCAAGTAGTTGGGAGTTCGGGTCGGCTTGAATCGCCGCCGCTACCCGTTTGTGAGCGATATCGCCGACGCCAATCAGTCCCCAGCGAATGGTCATCTTGTTTCCTTCGTAGACTTGGTTACGGCTGGGGGTCGACCAAGCCGGAAATCGGATATGGTAGGGTAGTTGAGCACCACGTTGTATCCCCTCGCGCGAACTAGTCAGCAGACGATGGAGTCGCCCCAAGCGATCTATCGGGCCTGACAAGGGCGAGCTTGTACTGCGGCAATGCGGAGGACTCTGCATTGAGCGACCATGGCCTGCGAGGCGGCATCCAATCACGTGATTTCAGTTATCAAGGCGTCATCGAGGCGGTCAGCATCGCCTTCTGGACCGCGTACCGGCACGGCGATTTGAGGGCCAAAGCGAGACCGCGCGGGCTTGGCATGATGGCCATTATGGGACTGCGGAATGCGTTCCAAGTGAAATAATCTAGCCTGTCTGCGGTTGCCTTTTGCCTCCTTGTGGCATTTCTAAGGAAATTTACTTCCCTTACGCGGGTGTGCTGCGTATAGTGAGGTGTGCAGCAAGTTGAGCCTTCGTGAGTTCGATTATGCCCGGGTTCACCTCGCTGGACACCGTCAAAGGAGCGGAGCGGATGAGCCTATCTTGCCCGACCCCGTTTGCCGCTAAATGTCACGGATGACCTCAGTCCAACTCTCCGAATAGGAATCGAGTGATGGGTGATGTCCTCCCCGTGCCATCGGCAGCCACGAGCTTCCCGGCGGCTCCACAAACCGTTCTTGAGTCGGCGATCGCTCTCAACGCGCCGGGTGACGTGCATGAGCCGAGCCTGACGACTGTGGTGACGAAGACGCCTGTAACGCCTGCGGCCATTGAAAATTACCGAGGTTTGCCAGCGTACGGTTTGGTCCGTCACGCGGCCGACGTCATTCCTCATCGGGTTGCCCTGATTTATGGCGAGCGGAGCTGGACGTACGAAGAACTCAATTACGACATTGTTCGCTGTGCCGCGATGTTTCAAGCGTACGATGTTCAACCGGGCGACCGTGTTGGTTTACTTCTGCCGAATGTGCCCGAATTCATTGTTGCCGCCAATGCGGTCTGGCGCTGGGGCGGTGACGGTTGCCCTGAGTCCGTTGATGGTGGCGGAGGAGATTGAGAAGCTGGTCGATCAAACAGGCTGCAAAGTGATCGTCACGCTCGACATGCTCGCGCATTTACTGTCGCCCTGCCAAGCCAAGTTGTCTCATCAATTCTATGTTTCTATCCGCGAGCATTTGCCTGCGTTCAAGCAAATCGGCTATCTCTGGATGCGTCAACAACGCCTGGGAATGTGGTCGTTGCCATCTGATAATTCGCATCACTGGCTGCGAGAGGAAATCGCCAACACTCAGCGTGAGTGGAAGCCGGTAGCGATCGATCCCCATACGGACGTGGCTCACATCTTGCCAACTGGTGGAACCACAGGCGTTCCGAAGGCGGTCGCGCTCAGCCATGAAAATATGGTGGCCAACGCTTGGCAGCAATTGATGTGGACACGTCGGCGATTTGCCGAGGACACGATGCTCGCCGTGTTGCCATTCTTCCATAGCTATGGAATGTCCGCGATGGTGATGGGAGGCGCCGCGATGGGGGCGACCCTGGTGCTGCATCACCGCTTCAATGTCCGCCAAGTGATTTCTCTGATGGTGGAACACCGTCCGACTGTTTTGCATGCGGTCCCCGCGATGCTCGCGGCGCTCAACGAGCGACTCGAAGCCTACCCTGCCGACCTCAAGTCGATCAATTGGGTGATTTCCGGTGGGGCGCCATTGGACCCTGATATTGCCGAAACGTTTTCTTCGCACTCTGGCGCCTTAGTTGTGGAGGGTTTCGGGTTGTCCGAGGCCTCACCGGTGACGCATGTTGGTGACCTATTCGCCGAGCCCTGCTACGGCACGATCGGGCTTCCGCTGCCCGAAACACAGTGCCGCGTTGTCGATGAGAGCTCCGGTCTGGACGATCTCGGTGATGGGACTGTCGGTGAGTTAATTATTCGCGGCCCACAAGTCATGCTGGGATATTGGCGAGATCCTGAGCGCACGGCGATGGCAATCACTGACGGCTGGCTGCATACCGGCGACTTGGCAACCCGAGATCTGGACGGTAGATACACCATTGTCGGACGCACGAAAGACTTAATCATCACTTCGGGATTCAACGTCTATCCCGCGGAAGTCGAAGGCGTCTTGCAAACAGCCCAAGGAGTTGCTGAAGTCGCGGTGATTGGCCAACCCGACGAACATCGCGGTGAAATCGTTAAAGCGATTGTGGTGCTCCAACCGGGAGCCGAGTGGGATGAAGAAGCGCTGCGTGAGCACTGCCAACTGCATCTCTCCAAGCACAAGCAACCGCGTGTCTATGAGCAATCTCAGGGTGAGTTGCCAAAGAACTTTTTAGGAAAGGTCATACGTAGAAAACTGAGAGAATCGGGACCAGAAGTACGCTCGGGAGCAACCTCATGAATGCGCCAGGAAACAGCGAATCGTTCACACCCGTGGCGGTCCTTGACGGTGTTCGGACTCCATTCGCCAAGGCATTCGGCAAACTCTCGAACGTCTCGGCGGTGGAATTGGGGCGAATCGCGGTCGAGCAAGCACTTGTTCGTTGTGGGCTGGCTCCCGACGCAATCGACCAAGTCATCTTCGGCAACGTTTCATCACCACCCGATGCTGCGAACATTGCGAGGGTAATTTCGCTCAAAGCTGGCATACCGCAGTCGCGGATCGCCCACACAGTCAACCGCAATTGCGCATCGGGGATGCAGTCGCTGATCGCGGCCTGCAACGCGATTCACTATGAGGGCGCCACGGCGGTGGTGGCAGGTGGGACCGAGTCGATGTCACAGATACCGCTCATGATCAGTCCCGACGCCGCCAAGCTTTGGACGCGTCTTTCGCGGGCCAAGACGATGATGGCGCGATTGAAAGTACTCAAAGATTTCCGCCCCCGTCATTTCAAACCCATCGCCGGTATTGAAATGGGACTGACCGATCCCGTCAGCGGGATGAGCATGGGGGAGACAGCTGAGCTGCTCGCGAAGGAGTATAACGTCACTCGTTCGGAGCAAGACGAATTTGCTGCGGGCAGCCATAATAAGGCGGCCCAGACGCAGAAGCAGTGTTTCCTTTCAGGCGAGATCACGCCGGTTGTTTTGCCCAGCGGTGAAAAGTTTGAGAACGACGACGGTATCCGGTTAGGGCAGACCGCCGAGAAACTCGCCAAGCTACGTCCAATCTTTGCGAAAAACGGCTCCGTGACGGCCGGCAACAGCTGTCAGATCACTGACGGTGCGGCAGCCCTTGTCATGTCGTCGCCGTCCGGTTTGGAGCGTTTTTCGCGGCCACCGCTTGGTCACATTACCGCCTACTCAGTTGCCGGGTGCGATCCGAGACGCATGGGGCTCGGGCCTGTCTACGCGGTCGCTCAACTGTTTCGCCAAACCGGGCTGGCGCTCTCCGATTTTGACTTGATCGAAATCAACGAAGCTTTCGCTGCTCAGGTCATCGCCTGTGAGCGTGCGATGGGCTCGAAATCATTTGCTCAGAAAGAGCTGGATCAAGACCACGCGGTCGGTGAACTCCCGATGGATCGCGTTAACATTCATGGTGGCGCGATCGCACTGGGCCATCCCGTCGGAACCACAGGAACACGAATGATACATACATTGCTCCGCTCGCTACGCGAACAAGGAAAGCATCGAGGACTCGCCACACTTTGCGTCGGCGGTGGACAAGGTGTCGCGATCGTCGTCGAAACGCAGTGACCGATTTGCAACCGCCGAGCAAAGGAGCCGACGGTGCTGGCGGCGGGTTGACGCCATCACCCGACTCGCCCGCGAGGCAGCGCTAGTCATGCTGCCTTCATGTTTCGGCTTAATGATGACGCATAAGTAACCCAACAGAGATTCAACGCAGGCCTATCAGGAGAACAGTGATGAATGCCGACGACAAGCGATATACCGCCTTCCACGTTGCCACCAACGCCAAGGGAGTGATGACAGTAGCGATGGACGTGCCTGAGCGTCCAATGAATGTTTTTACGCAAGCAGTGATGGAAGAACTGGAAGCGATCGTAAGCGAGATCGAGTCGCGTTCGGACCTTAAGTTAGTGGTGTTCCGGAGTGAAAAGGAAAGTGGTTTCTTAGCCGGTGCGGACGTGCGCGACATTGCTGCGATCAACGGCCCGGCCCAAGCTGGGCGGCTGATCGACGCAGGCCAACAACTTTTTCACCGTGTTGATCATTTGAAAACACCCACGTTGGTCGTGATTCACGGTCCGTGCCTCGGTGGAGGACTGGAATGGTCCCTCGCCTGCGACTATCGCGTCGCACGGGATAACAGCAGCACCAAAATTGGACTACCTGAGATCAAACTCGGCGTGATCCCCGGTTGGGGAGGTACGCAGCGATTGCCGCGGCAGGTGGGGCTGGTGCAGAGCCTCGGGATGATCTTGCAGGGCAAGACCGTCTCGGCACACACCGCAGCCCGAATCGGGTTGATCGATCGGGCTATCTCCCCAGACGATTGGGAACATGGAGTGGAGCAGTTTATTGATGCGATCTTGCGGGGCGATGTTCGCCAGAAGCGATCGCTTCGGCAGCGGGCGATGCGTTTTCTCGAACTCTCCAAACCGATTCGCACGTGGATTCTCCATCAGGCGAAAAGAAAAACTCGAACCAAGGCCGAACAATATCCAGCCCTGCCAGCGGCCATTCACGCAATCGAGACGGGTTTGCAGAAACAGGGTGCCGGTTACGTTACCGAACGCAGTGAGTTCGTCAAATTACTCGCCACACCAACGTGCCGCAATTTATTGAATCTGTTCTTCGCCCGTGAATCCGCCCGAGATATCAAGACGTGGGCAACCAAACCAAATCGAGCAGATATCCATTTTCATGAAATCCGTCGAGTTGGTGTTATCGGTGCGGGTGCAATGGGTGCGGGCATTGGGCAGTTTTCGGCCACCCGTGGCTACGATGTGGCCTTCCGAGAAGTCGACGAGTCGGCGGCGCAGCAGGGGCGTAGGCGTGTCGAAAAGTTGATGAAGTCTTACACCGATCGAAGTCGATTGTCAGCGAACGAGCGTCGTGAACTCGACGAGCGGATTGTCATGTCAACCGATGACGATGCGATCGTGTTGTGTGATCTCGTGGTCGAAGCTGCCGTCGAACGACTCGATATTAAACAGCAGATCTTTGCTCAGCTGGATACGCTCGTCGCAACCGATTGCATTCTCGCGACGAACACCTCTTCGCTGTCAGTGGATTCGATTGCGACGGCGACGGGGCATCCCGAGCGAGTCGCGGGGCTGCATTTTTTTAATCCAGTGCATCGAATGGAGTTAGTCGAAGTGGTCCGTGGCGAGCATACCAACGACGATACGATCACGCGGCTCGTTGCGTTTGTCCGTTCGCTTGGCAAGACGCCGATCGTCACGAAAGACGCTCCGGGCTTCCTCGTCAACCGCATCTTGTTTCCGTATCTCGGGGAAGCCGTGATGATGTTTGGTGAAGGATACACTCCCATGGAGATCGATAGCGAACTGCGCCGCTTCGGCATGCCGATGGGGCCACTCGAACTGATCGATCAAGTCGGTGTGGATATCGCCAAGCACGTGGCCACTTCTCTCGCTGACGTCATCGAGGGACTCGAACCCGTTGTCGAGGTGCTCTCGAACCTAGTGGAGCGTGGCAACCTCGGCAAGAAATCTGGTAGTGGCTTCTATCGATATCGAGATGGGAAAGCGGTTCCGCACCGTGTCGAGGCGTTATCTCCCCCCATTGCGGATGAACCGGACGACAATTTTATCGAAGATGGGATCACCGCGATCCAGCGTCGGCTCGTCTATCCGATGCTTCGTGAATCGGTGCTCTGCAAAGAACAAGGAATCGTCCGCGAAGATTGGATGATCGATCTCGCTATGGTGCTGGCAACCGGTTTCGCACCCCATCGGGGCGGGCCGCTGTGTGTGATCGATAGCATCGGCGCTCGTGTTGTTGATGAAAACATGAAGCGTTTGCAGGTCGTGCATGGCAAGCGGTTTTCTCCTCCCCAGATGATCGCCGTGATGGGCGCAACGGACCGACGATTTTATGGTCGAGATGACATCGTTGAGTCCTCGGATTCGGAGCGGTCGCCGCGAAGCCAAGGACCTTCTTCAACCAGGAGCGTAAAATGAGTACCGACTTTCGAAATGATCCGTCAGCCGATCAAGTGAACTTCGGCGATGATGCCATCACGCCGGAGGAATCGTCGAAACCTATCAAAGCGGATTCATTTGCCGAAGTCGCTCTGCGACTCGGTGGAGCTTCCGCCGATGAGGCAAAACGGACGGGCGTCCTCGATAGTGCTGATGATGAGGTCGAGGCTCTCTTCGCGCCCCGTTATCAGACCGTCAACAGTCCTGTCCATCGCGCGGTTTGGGAGAAGCAGAACGAGACAGCTGCGTTTGAATCGGCGCCGCTGCGCTGCTCGCCTTCGGTAGCGTTGGTGGTCGATCAATCGCTCACGATCGTGCGCAAACATCGCGATGAAAACACGCTCTTTGATAGCGATGGCAAAATCACCACGAAGGTGTTCGCGGAGTTGGGATCGGTTGGCTATTGGGGATTACTGGTCGATCGCGAGTACGGCGGCAGCGGCGCAACCATGCGAGAATTTGCTGATATGATCACCCGAATGGCGACGATTGATCCTACCGTCGCGGGTCTGGCGTCGGTCCACGGCTGCATTGGCGCTGTCGATCCGGTGCGTTCATTCGGCAGCGACGAGCAAAAATCCCGGTTCCTGCCGAAACTGGCCGACGGTCGATCCTTGTCCGCTTTCGCACTCACCGAACCCGGTGCAGGCAGCGATCTGACGGCACTTCGGACCACGGCAGTGCTCGATGGTGACGAATACGTTGTCAACGGCGAAAAACTCTTTATCACGAACGCCATTCCTGGACGAACAATCGGCTTGGTATGCAAGATCGATGGTGAGCCGAGTGTGCTGATTGTCGATTTGCCTACCGAAGAGAATGCGTCCTTCGCGCTGAATCGATACGACATCTATGCTCTGCGGCGCGCCCACAACAACGGTTTAGTGTTCCGCAATTTCCGAGTGCCCAAGGAAAACCGGCTCATTCCAACGCAGGGCGATGGGTTGACAATTGCCTACCATGGGTTGAACCTGGGAAGGGTTTCCTTGTGCGCCAACGCGGCCGGTGCGATGCGTTGGATGTTGGCTGAGATCTTGCCCTGGGCGGCGTACCGAGAAACCTACGGTCTAGCGATTGAGCGACGCGAGTTGGTTCGCCGCCGCGTGGGACGGCTCGCGGGCATGATCGTCGTCTGCGACGCATTGGCGGCGTGGTGCTCGGGACTGCTTGACCAAGGCTACCGCGGTGAAATGGAGTGCATCATTGCCAAGATCTTCGGCAGTGAAATGCAGAAGGAAGCGGCGATCGAGTTGTTTATGAAAACTCACGGTGGTCGGTCTTTCCTGAAGGGGCACTTATTCGGCGACAACGTGCATGACTTCCTTGCTCCCTGCATCTATGAAGGCGAGGGAGAGATGCTCGGGATGGCGTTCTTTAAGTCGATGGTCAAACACCATGGCAAGGAGTTCTTTGAGCCGATCGGTCAGGCTCTCAGCAAACTCGGTGTGAAAGAACCCAATCTCATGAATCCGTCACATCTGTGGGCGCTGCGCAAACCGATCATCAAGTACGCAGGGTGGTATTCGGGCCAGGCGTTTCACTCGGCCCACTGGACGCACGATCAAGTCAGCAATGCGGACCTGCAGGAGCACGTGCACTTTGCCCGGCAGTATCTGTCCTCAAGCGGCTCGAAGGTGAGCGAGACGATGCGGAAGTATCAATTAAAATTGGCCGATCGGCAGTGCCGGATGTCCGCCCTATCGCTCGAAATTCAGTCCGCAGTGGTAGTGCTCGTCACGAGTCTTTATGCCAGCCGCAGTGACGATGTCGTCACGCATGCCGCTGGCGATGTGATTTGTCGTGAACTGCGACGAAAGATGATTGGTGGAAAACCAACGGACGCTGACTTCCGCAGCGAAACTCAGTTGGGGGCAAGGATCAGCGAGCAGGGATGGTCCGCACTCGATGGCGTTGATTCTGGCGAGATACTGATGCCTTATAAGCGAGAATCAAAATCATGAATTTTCGTGATTTGCTGCCCTTTTTACCGCCCTCGAAACCATCGCCACCGCGCCAGCGGAGTGCGGTCATCGCACTGGGCGGTGGCGGCGCGAGGGGACTGGCGCACCTGGGTGCCCTCGAGGCGATCGCCCAAACCGAAATCCGCCCCGAGCGGTACGTCGGTGTCAGCATCGGGGCGCTCATCGGTGCGATGTGCGCATTGGATACCGAATTCCGCCGCATCCAATCTCGTGTGATTCATTTTGTGACTTCCGAGGATTTTCTCCGCCATCAAGAACAACTATTTGGCTCGACCGGGGTCTCTGGTGGAAACCCATCGACGGGTCTCCTGGCGTGGTACGACCGTGCCAAGTATCTGTACTCCGCCCACCGCAGGCTGACGCGAGCTGTCACTCAGCAATCGCTCATGCCTGGATTAATTTTGTCCTCGTCCATCGCTGAACTTGTGCCGGACATTGAGTTTTCGGACCTCCCGATTCCGCTGAGTATTGTGGCGGCGGATCTGCGGAGCGGCCACTGCATCGTGATGGAATCCGGTTCACTTCGGACCGCGATCCAAGCATCCATGTCATTGCCTGGCATCTTCCCCCCGGTCGAACATAACGGGATGCTGCTGTGCGACATCGGTGTCGTGGACTCGGTCCCTAGTACCGTAGCGAGTGCCTACGCGACGGACATGACCATTGCGATTGATATCGGCCAGCACAATGCGAGGATGGAACACTTCGATTCGGCGCTCGACGTGATGATGCGCATGCAAGACATCGGCGAGCAGATCTTGCGCCGTGAGAAATCGCAGTGGGCTAACATTCACATGCGTCCCGATCTCGGTGAAGTTGCTTGGTTTGATTTCCGCTACCCTGAACGGCTCATCGAATCGGGTCGCAAGGCGGCTTGGGAACAGCTCATTCAGCACCAGTTTCAACGGATCGAGGAAATTCGACCCGTCGAGTCGGATTCACTGTGTGGTTGACCGCATCGTCTCGCAGAGCTTTCTCAAGCTTTCAACCAATGGACGCGGAATCGTGTGAAAATTTTACTGCGGTTCGCTTTGGGAACAGTTGTTTTCGCCCGTTATCGCGGCCCTGTCCCGCCGGTTAGCACGTCAATCCGCAGTCCTCCGGATTCGATAATGGCGCGTTCCCCGGTCGATTTCGGTCGACTGCATCGACAGACCGCTCCGGTGCCATTATCTTCGATTGAAAACTATCTCTTTCTGAGTAATCTCTGTGAGCGAAAAATTGGCCCCTCCCGCACCGACCAATCTCCGTGATTTGCTCAGCGACGGCTGGGAATCAAAAACAGTCAAACGTGAAATACGCGATAATTTCTCACGCATGCTCGCCGCGGGGGAAGAACTTTTCCCGGGCATCGTGGGCTACGGCGATACCGTCATCCCGGAGATTAATTTGGCGTTGCTGGCCGGGCACGACATGCTGTTCCTGGGCGAAAAGGGGCAAGCAAAGAGCCGCTTGATGCGGCAGCTCGTACGCTTCCTCGATCCGTATATCCCCTATATCGATGATCCTACGCTGCCTGTTCACGAGGACCCGCTTGCGCCCATCACGTCAGCCGGCCGGCGGCTCATAGCAGAATGCGATCCCGCCGACATTGCGATCCAGTGGTGGCCGCGTCGCGAACGTTATGCCGAACGACTCAGCCCAGGGACGAAGTTCGCGGATATCATCGGCGAGATTGATCCAGCAAAATTGACTGGCGGGGTGAGCATGAGCGCTGAAGAAGCGCTCGCGTTGGGGCTGATCCCGCGGATGCACCGTGGCATCTTTGCCATGAATGAGCTTCCTGAACTGGACGACCTCGTCCAAGTCGGCTTGTTCAATATTCTCGAAGAACGCGATGTCCAAATTCGTGGCTACCCCATCCGTTTCGACGTCGATGTGATGATCCTGTTCTCGGCCAACCCTGCTACTTACAACCGCAGCGGCAAAGTCATCCCGCAGCTTAAAGATCGGATCGGTACGATCGTGCAGACGCATTATCCGCGGGAGCGAGACCAGGGAATCGAGATTCTGCAACAGGAACTCGGAGACGACCTTGGTGGCGACTACCCCGTTCATGTTCCCCTGTTCATGTACCAGATCATTGAAGAGATCACCAACCGGGCTCGACACAGCAAGTACGTCGATCAGGCCTCGGGGGTTTCTGCTCGATTCTCGCTAGCGAACTTCCGCACGATCGTCGCATCCGCCAGGCAGCGAGGAATCATACACGGCGAATCACCCGCGGTGCCGCGGATCAGCGACCTCGGGCATCTCTATGCGAGCTCGCTCGGCAAGCTCGAACTCGATTTGATGGGCACCCATCAAATGAGCGAGCGGCAGGTGCTCGACAACGTGATCGCCGAAGCCATCCAAATTGTCTTCAGCGAGTATATCGAAGAGCACGGCTTAGCTGAGATTGCGGAAATCTTTCGCGGGGGTGTGCGTGTCGAGGTCGGCGATTTGCTGCCGAGCAGTGCGTATGCCGAACGGCTGCAACATGTTCCACCGGCGTGGGATCGCGCGTTCGAGGTAAACGCGAGTGATAACGAAGCGATGCGAGCATCCTGTGTCGAATTCATCCTGGCGGGACTTTACAGCCTCGACAAAATCAGCCGCTCGCAGAAGCACGGCAAAATCCACTACGAGACCTAAAGTCGGCCCACGCAAGGTAGGTCAAGCAGCGCCGCAATTTCAGGATCAAAGGTGCCCAGCAGATCCCTGGGCTGTTCGTGGACTAACGTGGATAGCAAACCGATAAAATGTTCAAGGTCGGGGTCGAGACGACGCTCCAAAATATTTTCAACCTCGGCCATTGCCGTTCGAAGTGGGTCGGCGGTGAACGACGAGGGGGCGGCGATTTCATCAAATTCTTCGATGACTCCGTCGAGCCAGCTGTCGACCGCGATCGCCGATACTCCCAATGCAATTGTTTTGATTGAATCCGATACACTCAGCGGTTTCTTAGCCAGTGACTTAGGCGGTGCGAGCCAGATCGGAATTTTTTGGATTGTTTCAACACGACTAAGAAGCCGCCTAGTGAATTGAGCGAATGCAATTCCTGCCATGCGAATCTGTCCAAGCCGGATCAGGATGGCGTCAGGCCCAGCGCTCATCAAAGCAGCGAGGTGATCGTCGATCCACTCCGGTGTTACGCTCAGCACTATGGCAGCGTCGGGAGCGAGTACCCGCAACTGCGCGATCTTTGAACTCAACCTCCCCAATTCGGCAACATCTGGCGGTAGCGTCATCGCGGGAATCCAGCCGCCACCCGAAAGCGGCTGGTCCTCGGGGGTTGCTTCCCAGCGTCCCAGTTGCATGGCCGAGTACGCGAATCGCCCGCTGTGGTCGCGCCGTGGCGAGAGCTGCATGTCGACGGCCATCGCATGGTCAAAATCGCAGTCCGCCAAACCGTAGCGTTCGTTTCGATAGGGCAACATTCGTGGGAGACCCAGCTCACAATCACTCGGTTCGCGACGAGCGTGCTTACTCGCCTCGGTCGACTTTCCCGCTTTTGCGTTCGCCGAATCGGAGGCACCTGAATCACCGTGGCCGCTACTGGATTCCTCCGGCCGTCCCAGTTCACTTTCGAGAGCTGAGACGAGTAGACCGCGAGACTGCATTGAAAGAAAGATCGCCTCAGCGACGATCGGCGGCCAGGTATGCCAGGGTGGCGAATCCCAGAAAAGTGGGAGGGGAAATAAAATAGCTGATCCGACGCGGCGCGACAGCAGCATATCGGCCGGAGCAGGCGATATTCCGCGGCGAACCTGCCCGATTTTCGGAGGCATCAGGCACAGCGATTCGAGCACCTTAGCGTTCTTCCATTTCTTGGATGTACTGACGAAGTCGCTCGAGCTCGTCCGTCGTCCCTTTGAGCTTAAGCATGTTTTCAACTCGTTTGACCAACTCAATCCGATTGACCGGCTTGCTGAGGAAGTCATCTGTCCCCGCCGTCACGGCGCGTTCAATGTCACCAAGTTCACTGAGCGCCGTCACCATCAGAATCATAATTTGACTTGTCGCCGGATTCTCTTTGATCTGTTTACACACTTCGAATCCGCTCAGTCGAGGCATCATCACATCGAGCAAGATCAGATCAGGTTGGAACGATTCGACTTTTGCAAGCGTGTCGGCACCATCGATCGCGGTCTCGAGTTCGCAGTCAACGCGGACCAAGTAGGCTTCGAGCAACTCGCGGTTGGCCGCGTTATCGTCGGCGATCAGAATTCGTCTACTCATCACGCAACACCACACGCTTGACTGGCCGCAGCGGGCACGGGATAGCCGACACACATCTCGCGAATCTCGTTGCGGATCGATTCGTGCAGGTTGGCATCATCGGGGCTGCTGAGCGACTGATGAATCCACTTGCCAATCCGCTGCATTTCGGTCGACCCCATGCCGCGTGTTGTCAGGGCAGGGGTGCCGATACGGATGCCAGACGGGTCCATCGGTTTGCGTTGATCGAAAGGAATCATGTTCATGTTGACCGTGATTCCGCAGGCATCCAAAACTGCTTCGGCTCGCTTGCCGCCCAGTCCGACCGTGGTGACATCGACGAGCATCAAGTGATTGTCCGTGCCACCGCTGACCAAACGCAAGCCTGCTGACATCAACGTGTCGGCGAGCGTTTTTGCGTTGTCGACAACGGCTTGCCCGTACGCCCGGTAAGCCTCCGTCATCGCTTCGGCAAAACAAACTGCTTTACCTGCAATTACGTGCATCAGTGGGCCGCCCTGTGTTCCTGGGAACACGTTGCGATTGACCAACGGGAGGTGTTCGGACTTGCATAGAATGAGACCACCGCGCGGGCCACGCAGCGTTTTGTGCGTCGTCGTCGTGACGTAATCCGCCAGTGGCACGGGATCGTCGTGTATCTTTGCCGCTACCAGCCCCGCATAGTGTGCCATGTCCACCATCAGCTTGGCACCGACGTCATCGGCAATCTCTTTGAACTTTGCATGAGGGATCTCGCGCGGGTAGGCGCTCGCTCCGGCCACGATCATTTTGGGTTTGTGTTCGCGAGCCAGTTTTGCAATTTGATCGAAATCCAGCCGGTGTTCTTTCTGGTCCACACCGTAGCTGACGAAATGATACAGTCGCCCGCTCATATTAAGCTTCATCCCATGAGTCAGGTGGCCGCCCTGGGCCAAATCCAAACCAAGGACGGTATCGCCCACTTCCAGAGCAGCGAGGTAAACCGCTGCGTTGGCCTGGGAGCCACTGTGGGGTTGCACATTAGCGGCCTCGGCACCGAACAGTTCTTTCGACCGATCGATAGCAAGAGATTCGACCACGTCAACGAATTCGCAGCCGCCGTAATAGCGACGTCCGGGGTAGCCCTCTGCATACTTGTTCGTCAGCACGCTGCCCGCCGCTTCCATCACGGCGGGGCTGGTGTAATTCTCGCTGGCAATCATCTCGAGCCCCTCTTGCTGACGGGCGGCTTCGGACTGCATGGCAGCCCACAGGACGGGATCTTGGGACTCAATCGTGCTCATCGATGTATTTTCGGTGCTTTTTGGGGACTGGACGGCTCTAGAAACGACCGAGCGTACGCTCGATTGTCGACGCCACGCCCGCCAACGTCAATGACGACAAAAAAACGCCATTCTCACCCACGTCATTTTCGTCCATCCGCTCCGCTGATCGGTCCGGCCGGTGTGCGGCTCGCACGAGCCCGCCACTGCGATATTGATTGGTTCAACCTGCCCATGCTCGCGTCCAAACGCTGGCACGATCAAGCTACCGCACCCGGCGCATGTAATTAACAAATTTCTCATCGAGGTCCGCGATCGTCATCCCAAAGGCCGCCTCAATCATCTCGATCCGCTCGCGCCCCGAGAGCTCTTCCAGAGCTTTGATTTTACTGATCTGCTGCAGGTAGTCGATGTATTCCTGCCTCATCGTGCGAAGTGCGAAGTAGGTGAACGCCCAAGCCTCGCCGTAGGCGTCTTCCACCGTCCGGGTGGAACGGAACCGCGAATCGTCAGCGAACAACGTGACGAGAGAATCTTCCGAACGCGAAGGCAAATAGCGATTCCAACGAAGCAGATTGACAGGGTTAATTCGGCCGACACCACGCCATCCACGCGGGTTGCTCAAATCCGGCACTTCAAAAAACATCGCCAACCCCTCACTCATCCACATGGGGTTATCGGCAAACCGAGTTTGCAAGCCGCAATTGTAAGCGAGTTGGTGAGTAGCCTCGTGGATGATCGTCGCAATGTTGCGTTCGAGGTTCGGCACGCGGTAGGTCGTCATCTGGTTACTGGCGAGATGGTAATAGCCGATCACATTCTCAGCCGTATCGCCAATCTCCTTGCCAGCATGCTCTATGAACTCCTCCCGATCCCGCAAGACCACGGCAACGAGCGGATATTTTGGTGCTTCGATCGCTACGTGTTGATTTTTCCAGTAGGCGAAGAAGGCGCGGTAGAGCGACTCAAATAGCGTTGCGACATCGCGGGCGTACTCGATATTACCCTGGTATAAAATCACGTAGTGCGCGGTTCGAAATGCGGCGAATCCAGGTGCCAACTCCTCAAGCATCCGCTTCTCAATTTCATCCTGGCTGATCGCTGGCGGGGACGGCCCCGGTTCGCGATGAGTGATCTGATCAGGCTGAATCGTCCAAATCCGGCCGTCATCACCGCATACGAGCACGCCGCCATCGACCGCTTCGACAACGGCTTCGCCATCGACAACATGTTTCTTACCAGTGACTTTGCCGTCGACCAGATCGCGGAAGATAAATTGTTCTGCAGCAGCGGATCGCGCCAGGACACTTGGGGGTATCAACAGCAGAAACGCCAGCGTGAGCAATCTGGATGAATGACTGAGCGAAGGCATGCAAACCGCTGAGTAATGAGGAGAAATCCGAAACTAGGCATGCTCGGCATCACACACAAACATGTTTCTTCATTATACCGATCGCCCGCCCTGCGGGCAGGGAGACCAGTATCACGATGCGGGGGCGATCGACGTGCGCCTGATACGCCGGAGCGCTTAGAACGCCGAGCGGAATCCGCGATGAGGCGATCTGGGGCTGTCGATGGTGACATTGAATACGACGCTTCGATCCAGACATCACTCATTGTGGTCGCATATCGATCCACGCGAGGTCTTGGCGTGGGAAGTAGATGACTGTTCCAACTTCTTCCCCGACGAGCAAGTCAAGCTCCCCGCTGCCAAGATCCAAGGCGAGCGGTGAACACGTCAGGTAATCACCGCGACTTACCGCTGTCGGCTGATGGTTAGAAAACGTGTGAGTCGACGCCGTTTAAGCCAATCCCGCCAGTTCCGTCGCTCGCCTGACGCGGGAGATGCCGATCATGTAGGCGGCCGTTCGCAGCGACACTTCGTGCTGGGCCGCCATTTGCCAGACAGACTCAAAGGCATCATTCATCGTTTTGTCGAGCTCTTGTCGGACGCGGTCGAGCGACCAGCGGTAGTGCTGGCGGTTCTGCACCCATTCGAAGTAACTCACCGTCACCCCGCCCGCGTTGGCCAGGATATCCGGTAGTACGGTCACGCCCCGCTCGTTGAGTCGCTCGTCTGCTTCTGGATGCGTTGGTCCATTGGCGGCCTCCACGATGACTTTCGCTGTGATCGCATCGACATTCTCAACCGTGATCACGCCACCGAGTGCCGCAGGAATCAAGATATCCAGGTGATCAAGTTTCAATAGCGCATCGAGCGGCAAGTGCTCAGCGTCATCGAATCCCTCGAGCAGTCCCTTAGGGTGCGCCAATTTGTGCCGGAGCAATTTGGGAATGTTCAGCCCATCGGCATTGAAGTAGGTGCCTGTGATGTCTGACACCGCCACAATTGGGAACTGCCCCTCATGTAAAAACTTTGCGGCGTGGGAACCGACGTTTCCAAATCCTTGAATAGCGACCTTGGACTGGTCCGCCGACATGCCGAGCCGCTTGACCAGTTTTTGTGTGAGCGTCCCCACACCGCGCCCCGTTGCCTCTTCACGTCCGCGAGCACCGTACTCCTCGACGGGCTTACCGGTAATGACCGCGGGGTTGAAGCCATGATACTTCTCCCACTGGTTGCGGAACCAACTCATGACTTGGTGATCGGTGCCCATGTCGGGTGCGGGGATGTCCGTGTCGGGACCGACGATATCATGGATTTGATCGACGAAGGCACGCGTCAATCGCTCAATTTCATTTTTGGATAGAGTTGCTGGGTTAACTCCGATCCCACCCTTGGCACCGCCATAGGGCAGGTTGACAACGGCGGTTTTCCATGTCATGAGACACGCGAGTGCCCGAGATTCGTCCAAGTCGACTTCGTGGTGATATCGCAGTCCGCCTTTCATGGGCCCGCGGGCGTGGTCGTGCTGGACGCGAAAACCCACAAAGTTCGCTAGGTGCCCGTCGTCGAGGCGGATCGTCACTTGGACTTGGATCTCGCGATCAGGCATCAACAACGCTTCACGCAGTTCTCCGCTGATATCGAGCTGATCAGCGGCTTGATTAAAATAGTAACGCGTCGCTTCGAAGGCTTTCATGCTGAACTTCTCAGAAAAGATTAAGAGCCTATCCGAAAAGGGGTCTGACCCTCTCCGGCGAGGCCGCTAAAAACGTTGTAAAACGATGCGTCTCCAAAGGGTCAGACCCCTTTTCGGATAGGCTCTAAGAATCAATCCGGCGAAACTTCGCCCGCGATTTCAGGTTCGTCGACCACACGCACCCAACGATAACCCCAACCGCCGAGCAATGCACCCAGGATCGGTGCCGAAAGATAAATCCACAGATTTGTAAAATAACCCGAGGCAATCGCTGGACCGAGACTGCGGGCCGGATTCATGGACGCCTTGGTCAGCGGCCCAGCCACAAATGCCTCCATCGCGATCACTGCTCCGACAGCCAAACCTGCGGTGATCGATTTTTCTTTCGCGCCCGTCGAGACGCCCATCACGACCCACATCAGGATGGCGGTCATCATCGCTTCGACAAACCATGCTCCGCCGGGCGACAGGAGATCCGACACCATCGTCGACCCGAGTTGATCGGCGCCTACGCCAAGCACCGCCCGAATGCTCAGTGCCCCCGCCAACGCACCGGCGCACTGCACAACCATATAGGCAATGGCGTCTTTGACGGGAAATCGTCCGAGACTGGCAAACGCGATCGAGACGGCGGGGTTGATATGAGCACCGCTCAAATCGCCGATGGAATAAATCATGGTCAGCACAATCAGTCCCCACACAGTCGCGACACCAACGTGAGTCAGCAAGCCGGTTTGCTCCTGTACCGCGATCGCGCCGCAACCAATGACAACGAGACAGAAAGTGCCGACGAATTCACATACGCAGCGACGTGGCAAGGAAAGCAGCATGATCGTGATTAGTATCCCAAGAGAAAATGTTGAAGGCCGACGAGGGTTTTCGAATCACGAATGTATCGCCCCCGAACGAGCTGTTCCACTTCGCTGCGAGAAACAATTCGCGTAATGATCCGCTCGGTCGCTTCGAGGCGCTGCTCGCCCGCTGTCAAGTTGCGCGCTCTTACCAAATGCATCAGCTCGTTGCCGAGTCCCGGGGCCGAGTAAAACTCGCACACGATGTCCAGGTCCGTCGCGTCATATCCCGTCTCTTCGATCAGCTCGCGAGCGGCCGTTTGAAGCGGAGTCTCCCCGGGATTTCGTGTTCCGGCGGGTAGTTCGATCAGCGTTTCGCCCACCCCAGTGCGTTCGTTCTCGATCATGACGATCGTATCGGTATCGAGCAGCGGCAGCAGCACGACCGCCCCAGGATGCCGCACGTATGCCCGGCGATGAACCTGTCCATCTCGCGATGGCAAGTCCATCTCCACCACATCAAAACGAGATGTTTTCAACAACACAGTGAAATCGGGCATAAAGTAAATCTAAAAAGGGGAACGAAAGACGGGTTCCCAGGCTCTCGCGGGGGAACAACTTGAGGGTTGCGTCAAGTGTCTGGAAAAAAATTCTGCTCCTCTCCAGCGAAACCCACTAGGCTCCGGACGAGAGAGTGTCTAAACTGACGTAAACGAGAATCATTCTCAACTAGCGAGCCTCTGCCAGGCGGTCTTTTCCCAAAGATTGGCAGTCACACGCACAGGCTACGCTCCCGCCTCGATTCCAACCTTAGCGTAGCCCATGTTCAGCGAAGTCAGTCTGGAACATTTCATCGGCACCAGTGGCGAAATTGCTCGACTGGATCTCCCCGAAGCCTGTGCGATTCGTCTGAAATCGCTCGGTCTGTTCGCCGGCCAACACGTGCAATTGTCCTGCAGCGGCAATCCTCTGATCGTCAAAGCGGCGGGGGGTAAAATCGCGGTTGCCGGTGAGATCGCTCGCGGCATCTACATGCGAGTGGCCTCCTGATGAGCACGTCGGTCACGTCGACCGAATCGCAATCCGGGGATTGGTCGACGGAGAAGAGATCGGGCCCCCCCGTCGTCGCCATGTTGGGAAATCCGAACGTTGGCAAGACGTCGATTTTCAATCGGTTGACGAATTTGCTCGCGAAAACGTCGAATTTTCCTGGGACGACGATTGATCGCCGGATCGGTCGCGTCGAACTCGGCGCGGGCAAACCGATCACACTCGTCGACCTGCCGGGCATGTACTCGTTCGAGCCTTCATCACCCGAAGAACAGGTCGCCCATGACTTTGTGCTTGGCAAGTCCGACATTGTTCCTGATGCGGTGCTGATCATTGTCGACGCGACGTCTTTGCAGCGCACGCTGTTCATCGTGCGGCAGGCGCTCCAACAGGGGCGTCCCACGATGGTGGTGGTCAATATGGTCGAAGCGGCGCGGCGGCGTGGGATCGAAATTGATATTTCAACGCTTGGGCGCAAACTTGGCTGTCCCGTCGTCGGTGTCTCGGCGCGCACCGGCGAAGGGTTTGATCGACTGAAATCACAGCTCGACATTCTGCTGGCGGGCCCCCCGTTGCCGATGTTAATCGACAACGAGTCACCAGAATGTCCTCCTCAGAGCGTCGAAAATGTGCTGAAGGTGGTTTCCCCCGATGACGAGGCTGCCTGTGGTTCATGCCGCATCTGCCCGTTCGCGGATGGTCATCAGTGGGCGACCGCATTGGCTCGGGAAAGCATTCGCGACGGCAGCGTGGTATCGGATGAAACAGCTGACCGTGTCGATCGATTCTTGACTCACCGCTGGTTCGGGCTGGCGGTGTTCGCGGTCGTGATGATGATCGCTTTCTCGCTGGTCTTCTGGATCGCCCAGGTTCCCATGCAGTGGCTCGACGAAGGGTTCGCCGCACTCGGCGGCGCGGTCAGTCGCTGGCTGCCTGAGGGAGATTTTCAGAGTCTGATCGTCGACGGGATCATTGGCGGCGTCGGCGGCGTGGTGGTGTTCCTGCCGCAGATCCTCATTCTTTTTTTCATGTTGGCGATTTTGGAAGACTCCGGGTACTTGGCCCGCGCAGTCGTTGTCGTCGATCGCTGGATGCGGCGGGTGGGTTTGCCCGGCCAAGCCTTCGTGCCTTTATTGGCAGCTCACGCTTGTGCGATTCCAGCCATCATGGCGACGAAAGTCATCGAGAACCGCCGCGACCGTCTGGCGGCGATTATGGTCATCCCATTGATGACCTGTTCGGCACGACTGCCTGTTTACACGATGCTCGCGGCGATGCTGTTCCCGAGCGATCCACTGCTCGCTGCGGTGCTGTTTGCCTCGGCCTATGTGCTGGGCATGATTACCGCCTTCATTGTTGCCTTCGTTCTCAAGCACACCATCCTGCCCGGCGAACCCACGCCTTTGATTCTCGACCTGCCACATTACCGGTCGCCATCGATTCGCAACGCCTTTCGGTATTCCTATGAGCGTGGATGGATGTTTTTGCGGGATGCTGGCACAGTGATCCTCATGATCTCAATTGGTATTTGGGCTTTGTCAACCTATCCCAAACTCTCCGATGAGAAGTTCGCAACTGACCTCGCGGTAAACCATGTCGCTGTGGACCAACTCAGCGATGGCGAAATGGACAACTTGCGTGCGTCAGCTGCTCAGGAGCACGCTATCATCGGCCGACTCGGCCGCGCCGTCGCACCTGTCTTCGCACCACTCGGTTTTGACTGGAAGATCAGCGTCGGTGTCATGACCAGCTTTGCGGCGCGGGAGGTTGTCGTCTCGACGCTGTCGATTCTGTACGGCCTTGGCCCCGAACCCGAGGAAGGCTCGACGTTGCAAAATCGTCTGGCCACAGCCGCCTACCCAGGTGGCGGCCGAGTCTTCACACCCGCGACTTGCGTGAGCTTGCTGGTCTTTTTCGTACTGGCGATGCAGTGCCTGCCGACCCAAGCGGTCACGAAGAAGGAAACCGGATCATGGAAATGGGCGGCGTTCCAGTTCGGCTACATGACCGTCCTCGCTTATGCAGCCGCGTTCGTGGCTTACCAAACGGTCTCGATGCTTACGTAGCCTTCCTCTTTGCACTATATTGTGGCTTGGTATTCGTTCACCTCTACACCCGCTGGGTGTCCTCCATGTTTGTCCCCTAGGAAGCTCAAGATGACACATCTGTTTCGACTTTCGCTCGTCTGTATCGCCACACTCGCGTTGCTCGGTGCGGGCAGCGTTTCGGCTCAAGAAACCGACAAATGGCATTCGCTGTTTGATGGTAAGACCCTCGATGGTTGGCAAAAGGTTGGGGGTGATAAGAGCCACTGGGAAGTCGTCGATGGCGAAATTCGGGGCTCGGGGGAATCCTCCATGCTGGTCACCACTGGCCGTCCATACAAAAACTTCCGCTTGCGAGTTGAAATTAAAATCAACGACCATGGGAATTCAGGACTGTACTTCCACACGACCGAGAAGCCCGGATTTTCGGACGGTTACGAGGCTCAGGTCAATAGCAGTCACACCGACCCGATCCGCACCGGGTCACTCTATGGCATGTGTCACATTTACCGAGACCTTGTGAAACCCGACACCTGGTTCACCTACGAGATCGATTGCAAGGCTGATAACTGGCGGGGCCGTGACATGCAGCGCATCAAGTTCATGGTCGATGGCAAGGAGCTCTACGAATTCCTTGACTTTGAACAACAATTCAAGGAGGGATACTTTGCTGTCCAACAGCACGATCCCGGCAGCAAAGTCAGCGTTCGCAAAGTCGAAGTCATGCCGCTGAAGTAACCGCCGCCCCTCGTTGACATGACCACTCCATTGTCTGACGAAACCTACATGGCTGAGGCCATTGAACTGGCTTGGGGTGGTCTTGGTCGGGTCGAGCCTAATCCCCTAGTCGGTTGTGTGATCGTCCGGGACGATCATGTGCTCGGCCGTGGCTTTCACGAAAAATTCGGGGAGGCGCACGCGGAAGTGAACGCGCTCGCAGACTGCGCTCGGAACGGACACGATGCCCGAGGCGCGACTGCTTATGTGACGCTTGAGCCATGCTGTCATCACGGCAAGACCCCGCCTTGCGCCGACGCCCTGATCGCCTCAGGAATGACCCGCGTCGTCATCGCAGTCGTCGACCCTTTTGATCAAGTCGCTGGCGGAGGTGTCGAACGCCTGCGTGATGCTGGCGTCGAAATCGTCACGGGAGTGGGCGTCGACGCGGCGACGCAGCAACTCGCAGCGTATCTCAAACGAGTGCGAACCGGACGCCCTTGGGTGATCGCGAAGTGGGCGATGAGCATCGATGGCCGGATCGCAACGGCGACCGGCCAGAGCCAGTGGATCACCGGCGATGCAGCCCGACGTGAAGTCCATGCTCTGCGCGGTCGCGTCGATGGGATTGCCGTTGGTATGGGCACTGTCGTCGCGGACGACCCACTGCTTACTGCTCGTCCCACCGGCCTGCGCACTCTTAACCGGATCATCTTTGCGCAGTCGCGAGTTCCTCCGCTAAGTTGTCAGCTCGTCCAAACCGCTTCGATGTCACCGGTGTGGTTGATCGCTGGTCCGAGTGTCCGCGACGAAGATTTGCAACCCTCGATCGATCAAGGCGTAAAAATCATTCGCTGTAGGAGTGCAGACCCTGTGGCGATGATCGACGAGGCGTTACTGCAACTTGGCAGCACCAACAATCCAGCATGTCAGCCGCTAACGAACTTAATGATTGAAGGCGGTGGGATGCTTTTGGGAAGTTTTGCAGCGGCGCAGCAGATCGATGAGTGCCACGTCTACCTCGGTGGTAAGCTTATCGGGGGGCGTGCCTCGCCAGGTCCCATCGGTGACCCGGGGTTCTCGGATCTCATGCAGTCAACGATGTTCGATGTTCATCAAGTTGACCGGTTCGGCGACGACGTCCGAATCATCTACCGTAAATGGATGTAAGTCGGCCTCTCCTCAATGTCGCTCAGCTCTCCGAGCTGATAGTGAATAGCGAATGTCGCTCAGCTCTCCGAGCTGATAGTGAATAGCGAATGTCGCTCAGCTCTACGAGCTGATAGTGAATAACGAATGTCGCTCAGCTCTCCGAGCTGATAGCGTATGCTGATAGCGTATAACGCTCCTCACGTACGCTTTCAGCCCGAGAGCTGAGCGGCAATGCCAGGCCATTTAAGAATAAATCGTCCGGATTTCTTTGCTGGACATTCGACCAGAGGAAGTGCCGGTGGCCTGAGCCACCGGACTTAGGCGGGTAACATGCTGATGGGCCGGAGGGCGACAGATCAACGCAGTAACAGGGGAAGTCGCTCTGGGCTGTCTGACCTGTAACCCAGCCAACACGGATGGCCTACCGTGCATCGTCGATCGCTTCTTTCAATAGATTGCGTGCGACTTCTGCAAGTTTTGCATCATCGGTGAACTCGAAATCATCTAATTTTCCCAGCAAATCGCTGCCAGGGGCGAGCGTATCCAGGAACGCATCGTACCGTTGACGTTGCTTGTCGGTTAAACCACGATACCAATACACGAATTTTGCGAGCGGTTCGCCAGCGAGAAGGGTCTCGCCAAAGAATTGTTTCTGTACGTCGGCATTAGGCATGCTCCACGCCGCGAACATGATCGCAGGAATATCGCTGTCTGCAATTCCTGCAGACCACTGGACTGCGAATTCGTCTGAATTCCACACCGCGTTGGTGGCGAATGGCTTCATTTCGCAGTTCAGCGTCACGTTCACCTGTGTGGCAGAGAAAGCGTTGGGCATTATCGCTTGAAACGCGTACTGGTTCAGCAAAGCAAGCGGAACCTTTCCGTGTAGAGCGAGGTAGAGCCGAGAGGTGACTCGAAAAATTCATAGCGACCAGCGCCTCCCACGTCGCCAGGCATTTCTCCTCGAAAACTACCTTCGAACGTGTGAGTTTTATCTCCAATTTGCTCCGTGGTCGAGTCATAAAACTTGCGCATGTTAGCGAGCTCAGCTTCTGAGAGCGGCGAAGATGCTTTCTCGCTTTTCGGGGGACTCGGCTCCTGGGTGACCGTCAGGGTACGCCGCATCAATTTACCTTCGGGCACCAGATGCAGTTGATATGACCTTCGTATACACCCTGGTAGCACGCAAAGCGTCGCGATGAAGATAACAGCGGTCCTCAGCGTCTCGGACTGAGCCATGAAATTGTCCCCGACTGAATGACAGATCAAAGTTCATTCATTGTAGCCGGATCGCATCAGCCTGTTTTTGAGTCAATTCGCGGATCCCCTTTTTCGCCAGTCCGAGCATGCGGGAGAGTTGTTCGTCATCGAAGGTGGCTTCTTCGCCGGTGCCTTGGATTTCGATAAACCGCCCATCGCCGGTCATCACAACGTTCATGTCAACGTCAGCCGCCGAATCGAGTTTGTAGTCGAGATCGAGCACGATGTCCCCGTCGATCACGCCGACGCTGACGGCCGCTACGCTGCGTGGCAAAACATCCGTGACCACAACGGGCGGGTCGAGGAGGGGTATCGCGGCCAATTTCGTGACGGCGAGTGATAGTGCAATGTATCCACCCGTGATCGATGCCGTTCGCGTCCCGCCGTCGGCCTGCAGGACGTCACAATCGACAGTGATCGAGCGTTCACCGAGGGCTTCGAGGTTGACGACGGCGCGTAGGCTGCGACCGATCAGTCGCTGGATTTCAGTCGTTCGTCCGTCAACTTTGCCGCCGCGATCACGGTTCTTGCGAGGACTCGTGCTACCGGGCAGCATGTTGTACTCGGCCGTCACCCAACCTTTGCCACGACCTGCCATCCAGGGCGGCACATTCGTTTCCACCGACGCCGTACACAGAACGATTGTCTTGCCGCTGCGATACAGCACACTGGCAGGATTCGATTCAAGATAGCCGCGCTCAATCTGCACCTCGCGCAGGGCGTCGTGTGAGCGGAAAGAGCTGGCTTGAGAGGTGGCATTAATCATGGGAGCCGATCGAAGTAAAAAGAGAGGCATTTTCGAGATGCGAATTTGTTTGCCCGTGCGGCATGTTAACAGGGTCGCCTGCTCAAGCCGAGCGGATGGGTGCAAGGCCCTGTCGCCAGACGGCTGTGGCCCTCCGAGCTCCTGGCCCTCCGAGCTCCTGGCCCTCCGAGCTGCTCCGCGCCGTTTGCTCCGGGTAACTGCGCGCCGTCGCACGCATTCTTCACTTTGCAAAATCGGAAGGATGAGGCAGCCATCTCGCGTTGCAACTGCGCCACGCTGACCCCAAAAACTTTCCAACGCCAGGATTTTGCCCATTGCTTTGTCCCGCGTGTCGCGTATCATGCCGTCGCTAAAATGCCACGCTCTATGCGTGAGAGGGCTGGTGCGCCCGAACTTTTCTTCTCATCCAAGGCAGAGTCCTTCTCAACATGAAAACACGTTCTATCCGTCACGGCTTCACGCTCGTCGAGTTGCTGGTCGTTATCGCCATCATCGGCGTATTGGTTGGTTTGCTATTACCCGCGGTTCAATCGGCCCGCGAAGCGGCGCGTCGAATGAGCTGTAGTAATAATCTGAAACAGCTCGGGCTAGCCGTTCATAATTACCATTCCGCCTACAATCAATTGCCCCAGCAGGCCGGTGGCACATTTTTGGAAAACGTTGACAAGGGAACGTGCGACGTTGCGCCAGGCCACAACGCGCGGCGACTGAGTTTCCTCGTTGGCATGCTTCCGTTTATCGAGCAGCAGGCAATTTGGCAACAAATCAGCAACCCACATCAGGGTTGGGCGGCGATGGGGTGCGCAGGCTGGCAAGGGAATTACGATCCATGGGCGACACAATTGCAAGCGTTCAAGTGCCCAAGTGATCCGGCGATCTCCTCTTGGGGCCTGGGGGCAACCAACTATGGCGCCAATGCACTGGGTGATTCACCAAGCTATGGCCAAGCGGGATACCACGAATTCAATGGTGGTCAGTGGAAGTTTATTCAAGCCGCGACGGGGAGCTGCCGAGGGTTCTTCGTGCCTCGCCATCCGAGCCAGTTTCGAGATGTTCTCGATGGACTGAGTAACACCGCCATGCTGGGCGAAATGATCAATGGTTTGCAGGATCGCGACAAACGTTCGCTGCCAAGTCTAGGAAAGGGCTGGGGCGGAGCGGCAGGCGCTCGGGGTACATCTCATGCATGCCGAAACGACGTCGACCCCACCCGGCCATTGTTCTGGAAGACCACCGGCGTCACTCTCGATCTCAGCGCCTCGCGCAGCCGTGGCGCGCGTTGGGCCTACTCGTTACCATTGTTCACCAGCATCAGCTATTCCACCGGACCCAACCGAGAGATGTGTTTTGGTGCTGACTGGGAAAACTCAGGTCAGTGTCCGCCCAGCAGTCACCACCAGGGCGGCGCCCACATCGTCATGGGTGACGGCGCTGTAAAATTCATCACCGACTCGATTGATTGCGGTAATCCTGAATCACCTGCAATCATGCCAACCGATGCGTCGGCACTGCCAGCGGGATCGGCGAGTCCCTATGGCTTGTTCGGCGCGATTGGCACTCGGGCTTCCAATGAAGTTCAGAGCGGCGAAATATAGGCTCTTGGGGTCATCGTGCCGCGTTTTCCCTTTTCTTGGTTCGTTTCGTTTCTCCTTAGGTTCTTGAATGACTATTTTGACAAACTGCAATGCCTCGCGTGCCCATTCGCTGCCGTTGGCATTGTTACTTATCATCGGCTCATCGATGGCCTCGATGGTCGGATGCGGCCCAGACAACAGTGCTGAGAAAGTCGCTCCGGTGCAAATGTCGCCTGAGCAACTCGAAGAGGAGCGCGCACCGGTGAAGCCCAGTGGTGCGTAAGGACGCGAGACATCTGAGCGGCTAAAAACCACCAAACTAGAAGCTTCACTTCCGAGCTTTTGCTGTGTCATTGACAATGTTGATATCGCCGGAGAAATCGGGCCACCGCGTCATCTGCCAATCGGTCAGTAAGCTGCCTGATGCTTCGATGGTCAATTGTTTCACTCGATCTGCCGCCAGCATTACGAGTTGCGGCATTTCGAGGTAGCGGCTGACATTCAAAATATCGGGAGCGTCGCGATCTGCGCTGGCAAATCAACTAACGTCAGCTCGTCAATGTGGTCGTCAAACAATGATGCGTACAGCGCCCATACAGCCGCGTCATCGGAACCGGAGAGATTTCGAGGCCGATGGCTCGACGCATCCAGCCCCGCCAACGCCTGCAATGATCGACGCACATCATAAATCTGCATCGACGCGGCAGTTTGGCCCAGTAACATGAATCGCCGCCGAATGTGCGTCCGTGTTTTTTCATTCGTCGACCACTGCGTCAAGCCGACGCCGCGAGGAGCGACAAATGCATAGGTAGAGTTCGTCAGCGACTCTCGCATGGTTTCCCATGCTCCCGAATCCGCTTCGGTTGTAGTGATGATTTCAGGAAACAGGTAAGCCAGTGCGGGCGCCACCGCATCCCACGCTGGCTGATCGAGAACCCGCACATTGATCGGCCTTGATTTGCTCGCGTCGTCGATGGATGAAACCTCTGGCGAGTTTTCAACGATAAACATGGTCAGTCTGTACGGTGATTGTGACGTGTACTCCACCGCGCGGATCCGAAACGAGTCACGCTCTGTCTCGGCAATGGCTTTTGTGCCGAGGGATTTCGAGTCGAGTTCCGGCCAACCACGAAAACATTTTTCTTCGAGTGATGTCATCCATTCGGCTTTCCGCTTCCGATACTCATCGATCGAAGATGGGAATTCGGCTTCAGAAGCCTTTGGAACAAAAGTCTCCTGAATCGAGGTGACACGTTCGTCTTCGGGTATTTCAGCGAAGACTTTGAGGTCCGCTGTCTCGAAGAACGGTGTGGCTACCGTCGTGATCAGCGATTTGTCGCCTTTTAGAAATCGATTGAACCAGCGAAAAGCGTGGACTCGAAGTTCTTGCGTATCCTGATGGGGACCTTCCGTGATCTGCAGGCCGATCTTCGATTCTGCTCCATAGAGCTCGTAGATCCGTCGCACTTTGGCGTAGATGTCAACGACACCGTCGAGCGGGAAAATGGGATCTTTGTCAGTGTTGGAGATTAGCAACGGTCGGGGTGCGACCAAGGCTGCGACTTTGGCGTAATCCCAACGGTAGGTATTGACCATGAACATGCAGTCGCAGTGACCTTCAACGCATCCGTCAACAACATGATTCTTCAGATTCGTAATCCCGGCGACCGGTACAGCGACCTTGATACGTTCATCAAGTGCCGCAGCCCACCATGAATACGCGCCCCCACCGCTGCGTCCGGTGATGCCGATGCGGTTGGGATCGACTTCAGGACGTGACTGCAGATAGTCAATCGCACGAATGCAGTTCCAAGCTTCCACGCCAGCGGGCGTGTAGCCACGACTGTTCCACCACCACATCTCGTGCCGGTAGGTTCCATGGTGAATACCCTCGATCTCACCCAGTTGGATGGTATCAATGACCAAACAAACGTAGCCGTTTCGAGCAAACCATTCACCGTGGTGTTGGTAATGCGCTTTGTTGCCAACACTGACGCCACCGGACAACTCACGACCGTGACCACATACATACAGTATCGCGGGCATTGGCTTGGTCGCGCGCTTTGGGCGGTACAAATTTCCGGTAACGTACAATCCTGGACGAGATTGAAAATGGAGCTTTTCAACAATAAATTCGTCGCTCTGGAGCGTTCCGGTAATGACCGGATTCAAATCGGTACGGTCCGGCCACGGCACTAACCCCAGCATCTCTCGCAGTTCGAGATGAAACGCATCGCGTTGGCGTTTCCAATCGTCGAGCGACTTGATATCCGCGAAGGACAAAGCGCTGAGCTTTGCTGTTTCGTTTGCGAAATACTCCGCTATGAGGCGGTCACCCTCTTGAGCCGGAGCTAATGGCTCATCTGCGTGGCAAGTGTGAAGTGGAGCGAAAAGGAGAGTCAGCAGGAAAACAATTGGGCGATAACTCACGACAATCCCCGTTAGGTGGGCGAGACATAAATTCTAGGCCATTCTAACAGAATAAAAATCGCATTGTTCGAGTCTACCCCGCGGCCTGATAGTACCCTGGATCATCGCGATCATCACCATCGAAGTCGCCAACGATGGGTTGCGAAGCACCGTCAGGCCGAGCAATTTGAATTTGTTTGTCGTTGCTTGTTAGGCGACGGTCGCCATCGGAATCAATGATCCACAGATCGCCGCGAACCACGCCGATTTCGTCAATTCCGTCGCCGTCAAAGTCGCCCACGATCGGCTCATCGCCAGGTTGGCCAAACTCGATCGGGCGTTCGTCGCCGACCCAGCGCCCGTCGCCATCGTCATCGAGCATCCACTGGCCGCCTCGGAAGACGCCGATCTGATCGATTCCATCTCCGTTCCAATCACCGGCAACGGGTGTGTCGACTTGCTCACCATACTGAAATACGTGATCAACGGCGTCAGCGAGGAGCTCGCCGTCTTGAGCCCGCATCAGCACACGCTGCTGTTTTTCGTTGGATGTGGGAACGTGGCGGACCAAATCCTGACGTTGTAGATTGCGCCTTCGCTGGTTCGCCGGGTCGGGCAGCCCAGGATCTTGGCGAATTCGGTATTCATCGTATTGCCAGCGACGTCCAAAGATGCCCACGTCGTCCTTGCCGTCTCCGTCCCAGTCACCAACGACGGGCCGATCGAGCTCCGTGCCCAACTGCACCCACAAGTCACCTTTGTCCCACGTGCCATTGCCGTTGAGGTCAACGAACCATTGACCGTTCATGAACAGTACCGCTTCGTCGACACCGTCTCCATCGAAGTCGCCGGTCAACGCGGTCGCGTCCCGATGCCCGATTTGGATTTTACTCTTTGCGACGAAGTCCGATAGCACGGACGTGTTGCTCGGTGAGATCTGCCATCGTCCGTGCGATAAATCCATTTCGAGCAACATGTCGGAAAGCTTTTTGTGGTAGTCGTCGCCATCCTTGTCACTGCGAAACGCTGCCGGTTGCGCCCGCAGTTGACCATCGTGAGATGTCATGATCGCCGATTCCGGTTGCTGACCTTGTCCGCGAGGGAAGCCCCCATTGATGACGCTGAGGTGCCAACTCACCTCCCACTCATCATCGGAAATAATCGGTGGCGTGATGTAGCGAACTTGATATGGCAAGATGGTGGTGAACGCGACAGAATCGAAGTTCTCAACCGATGTCAACGGTTGTTCGGGCGTGGTGACCGGGGCAGCTGCCCACGGCGGCACCACTGGCGGTGCTTCGATCACGATCTCGCTGAAATTGTTGTTCGCGCTCGTTTCGCCCGGCGAAACGAGGATGCGGAAGATCGCATCGAAATGGGGATCCGCTCCGGCAGCGATGCTATCGAGGAACGCCTGCAACGCGCCGGGCTGGGTGAAGTCTGCAGCATTCATTGCGAGGCCGCCCGTCGTTCCCGCCGTGTCCAATGAATCTTTGTAGCCATCAGGTTGAGTCTGGTAGACCGAAAAGCTCGTCCACGGCCGCAGCCCCGCGAACTCGTAATATCCATTGGCATCCGTCGTGACTCGCATGATAACGCCCGACTCGCCGCCGAGCTGAACGTCTGCGGGATCGATCACAACTCCGTTGACATCTCGTAGTTCCAAGGTCACGCCCTCTAGACGTAGGTCGTCTGCGGTGAGCAAGCCATCGCGATACTGACGGAGCAACTCCGGGTCCGGCGTTTGGCTGAGCACGAGCGCCCCACCATCCTGGAAGACGTAGCCTGAGATGGTGACCGGCGCGAGTTCATAAAAGTTGTACCCGCGACCCTGGCTTCCGTCGGTCAAATTGATTTCCCCAATCACGTCAGCCTGTAACGACCGTCCCCCAAGCGAGCCGACCTTCTGGCCACCGTTAAAATAACCGTTCGGCTGGTGTTCAGTGACGCTATAGCGTCCTGGGCGCAGGCCTGTGAACTCATAGTTGCCCTGAGCGTCAGTTTGCGTGCTGGCAATCACACCGGTGTCATCAGATAACTCAATCAGTACGCCAACGATCGGCGACTCATTGCTATCGAACGCTTCGTCTTGATCAAGGTTACTCCAAACTTTACCGGAAATCGTTCCCGGCAACTGCTCACAGAAATTGTAGTCGGTGAGTTTATCTCCCCAGCTGATCGGAATCGACGAGATACGGTCTTCAACTGACGCATCGCCACCGCCACTTCCGGCGGTTTGACCACCTTGGTAATAACCGCTCGGCTGGGTCTCCCGAACCGTGTACTCACCGGCCTGCAAACCGGTAAAGGAGTAACGACCGTCGGCATCGGTCGTCGTATTACTGATGATGTTGCCCGAACCGTCCAGCAGCTCGATCAGCACGCCCGCTAACCCTTCTTCGCCAGCATCACGCACGCAGTCGGCATCGCGATCCAGATAGACCGTTCCCGATAATTCTGCTGGCACAACTTCACAAAAATTATACTCCGTTAAGGTCTCACCCCAACCGATCGGGATTGCCGAGATACGGTCAGCAACGGAGACATCGCCGCCCGCGCTACCGGCGGTTTGTCCACCTTGAAAATAGCCACTGGGCTGAGTTTCGCGAACCGTGTATTGACCTGCTTGCAAGTTGGTAAACGAGTAACGACCGTTGGCATCGGTTGTCGTCTGACCGATTACCTTACCCGCATCATCTAGCAGTTCGATCAATACGCCCGCTAAGCCCTCCTCCCCCTCGTCACGTACACAATCGGCATCGCGATCGACGTACACGGCGCCGGATAGTTCCGCGGGCAGCACTTCGCAGAAGTTGTAATCCGTTAAGGTCTCGCCCCAGCCGATCGGGATCGCCGAAATGTGATCGGCAACAGATGTGTTGCCACCTTTGTTGCCAGCCGTTTGGCCGCCCTGGTAATAGCCGCTCGGTTGCGTCTCCCGAACGGTGTACTCGCCTGCCTGCACGTTCGTAAACGAATAGCGACCGTTGGCATCGCTCGTTGTGCTAGCCACGACTTGACCGGAATCATCGAGTAATTCGATCAGTACGCCGCCCAAGCCTTCTTCGTTCTCATCTCGGAGGCAGTCGGCATCGCGATCGACATAAACGACGCCCGAGAGCCCCGCTGGCAGCACTTCGCAGAAGTTGTAGTCCGTGAGCGTCTCGCCCCAACCGACTGGAATCGCCGAGATGCGATCGGTAACCGACGTATTTCCGCCCTTGTTGCCTGCGGTTTGACCGCCTTGGAAATAACCGCTCGGTTGTGTTTCGCGAATGGTGTACTCGCCCGCGTGCAAATTCGTAAACGAGTACCCGCCACCCGAAGTCGTTTGCGTCGTCGCGACAATCTTGCCGGAATCGTCCAGTAGCTCGACGATCACCCCCGCCAATCCTTCTTCTCCTGCGTCGCGGATGCAATCGCCATCGCGATCGACGTAGACCACGCCGGAAATCTCGGCGGGAGGTTGCTCACAGAAATCGTAGTGCTCGCCACGCTGTCCCGATCCAATTGTGATTTGGTTGATGCGGTTGGGCCCGTCGACTGAACCACCGAGCGTACCGGCGGTCGCGCCGCCCTCGAAATATCCGCTCGGTTGATTTTCGACGACGCTGTAGGTCCCGGGCAGCAAATTGTCGAATCGGTAGTTGCCGTTGGAGTCAGTCGTTGTCGTCGCGATCGTCTTGCCGGTGCTGTCCTTCAGGTCAACATCGACTCCTTCGAGAGTCGGTTCGCCTGGATCGAATACACAGTCGCCATCAAGATCCACGTGGACTTGTCCGCTGAGTGAACCGACCTTGCGTTCACCAAAGTCGTAGCCGAGACCATCGAGACCTTGGCGCAGAACCACATCGACAAGCGAGTCCCCGTCGCTGCCGAGGCGCCCCACGTCACTTCCGCCGATCGAACCCACGCGATCTTTACCGTCGATGAATCCTGTGGGCTGAGATTCAACGATGCGGTAGTTGTCCGGTGCGAGGTTGTCAAACCGATAAGCGCCTTGCGAATCAGTATGAGTCGTCGCCACGATCTGTCCGTCTGAGCCGATCAAGTCCAGCGCAACACCCGCTATCCCTTCTTCGCCCGAATCCCGTTTGCCGCTGTCGTTGCGGTCGTGGTATACCTGACCCGCGAGTGATCCGGGAGCTATTTCGCAAAAGTTGTACTGTTCGCCGCGTCCACCTGAGGGCAGATTGATATTGCGAATGTGTCCCCCATCGATTGCTGAACCGGACGCCGCAAGGACTGCTGCAGCGAGCGTGCGAATGTCACCAGCATGTGCCTCACCATCGAGTAGCCCCGCTGGCGTGACTTCGACAATGCTATAAATGCCTTTGTGAAGGTTAACAAATCGATAGCTACCGTCGGCGCCTGTGAGCACTGTCGCGAGTGGCTTGCCGGTTTGATCGAGCAAGCGCACTTCGGCGCCCGCGATGGGTTGGCTATGAGCCACGTCATGCGTGCCTGAGCAGTCTTCACCGGGATTGACAAGGTAAACGAAGCCGCCGATTGAGCCGAGCGGCAACTCACCAAAGTTATAGTTGATCCCCGTATCGCCACCCTGGAGGGCAACATCACGAATCTCGTCTCCCGGATTGAGTGCTGTGCCAACGACTTTCCCCGATATCGTCCCGGCGGCGTCGGTGCCGTCATCGGTATCACTGGGCTGATCCAGTTCGACGATGCGGTAACGTCCCGGCATCACTCCGGTGAACTGGTACGACCCATCAGCGCCCGTAGTGGTCGTCAGCGACTTCTGTGATTCGATGGTATCAATTGGCTCTAAACGCACGCGAACCCCAGCCAGTCCCTTTTCGCCGGCGTCCTTGGTCCCCGATCCATTGTCATCGAGATAAACGAAACCGCCTACCGTTGCTGGCCGAGGCGTTTGAGTCACGCTCGCAACGGCACCTGCTGAACGGTTGGGCAAGCTATCAACGTCAGCGCCTTGATCGGGCGGTAGCTTCAAACCGAAGTCAGCATCTGGATCTCCGTAGTCATTCAGGAAGATCGAGTCGGCCGAGGACTCAAAGTAGTTGGGTGCTTCGAATGTCGCTTCGAGAATCGAATCTTGGAACTCTTGCCCCGAGGCGATCACATCGAGGCGGGCGTTGAACTGATCCAAATCCGCCAGATTGCGCAGCACTTCGTCAACATCGATCGTGAAGATCAGTCGATCACCGGCTTGAAAGTCCTTGGGGTGAATGACAATCTCCTGGCCACCATCGGCAACTTCGGCGGTTGCTTCTTCCGCTTGCCCAGGCACCAACTTAAATGGATGGTATCCGTTCTTGCCCCGGCCACCGGCCTCCGTATCAAAGATGAGATCACCGACACTGATACCATCATTGTCTTTATCAGTGCGAATTCGCAGTTCGCTAAGTTTTGTGCCGGGCGCACCTCCGGTAAATGACACGATGAACCGGTCACCTTGCGAATCACTGCCGACATCGGATTCGAGATAGTCGGTCTCCACGTAAACCACGCCGACATGAATCGGATCGGCAGCCATCAATCGGCGTGGTTCGAGCGATTCGACTCGCATGCTGCGAGAGTGAAGCGAGGCGTAAGACTGCGACGGCGCGATCAAACGGGTGAGTTTGCCTCGCCGTGCGCGGACGCTCGACGAACGGGGGCCCACGTCCGCGATGGCTGAGGATGATGCACTCGAGCAGCGGCGCCCGGAAATTCCAATTGTCGCGCAAAAATCTTCGATATGTTTCCAGAACACGCCGGACACCTCCCTGTGTCACTTGATGTTTTCGCGAGAACGCTCGTCGCAGCCAATTCGATCGTGGCGGCGTCCTATCGCGGTGATTTCCCCAACGGGACAACGCCGGACTCGTTCCCAAAGGCAATTTTATTTTCGGAGATGGCCATCCGTGAAAGGTCCCAACGTCGCAATGTCGCGTCAAAACCACCCGAATACAAATTGCCATGGTTGACCACCAATGTGGAGACCGTCCCGACATGCCCATCGAGTTTCGCTATGACCCGTAGCTGTCGATTGTCATCACCGACGCGGACAATATGAATTTCGTCATCACTTCCCGCCGCTGCGATCGTTCGATCGTCGATCATGGCGACTGAGAAGAGACGACCTGATGTGATTCTGTGGCGCGACAATAGGCTGCGCATTCGCAGTGTCAAATCGAACCATTTCTCCGTCTTCGGAAACACTGACGAGCACATTGGAATTCGGCGTGAACGCGAGGTCGCGCACTCGCCCTGAGTGCAGTTTCTCGTCCAGTAGGGTTTCACCGCTTGCCGGATCAAACAAATGCAAACGCCCGTCGCGTCCCGCCACCGCCAACACGTTGCCGTCATCACGATACGTACAACAACGCAGATCAACGCATTGGCAGCGGAGATCGGGGGTGCTCTTAGCAACTCGACCGATCAAGAACACGCGAGAATCGAAGCCCACCGCAGCAATCTGTTTCCCCGAACTGGAGAATCGTACGCACGCTAAGGCGGGCGCTGAATCAATCTGTTGCAAGACCGCAAAGTCGCGGCGCCGATCCCACAGAATAAGCTGGCCATCGTTACCCGACGACGCCAAGCGGTCACCCGAGGTGTCAAAGGCGAGCGTCCGAATCCAGTCAAAGTGCCCCGGTTTGGAGGAGTCCGTCTTCCTGCCCTCGCCCAACTGATGAACAACTGAGAGTGACTCGGCATTGAGAATACGGATCACGTGATCATCGCCCGCAACAGCCAAGAATTCTCCCTTTGGATCCGCCGCGATGGCGGTGACGACGACCCGCTGCATGCGGGGGTCGACCGGTGGTAAATGAAAAATGCGGGATACGACCCGCTCGGAAGCGTCCGCCCAAGCGCCATCAGCGGTCGCCGATGGGTTCTCTCCACGGGCCGTCTGACCACCCGCCCAGCAAGCAGTCATCAGGATTCCCGCCAGCGTCAACGCTTGTCGCCGCGTGAGCATGGTGTTTCCTTTCATTCTCAAGACGTTTCCCCCATCCGGCCGCGCGTGTCCAGACACTCCCACCTCTTGAATCGGCAGATCTACCTTTGCTCATGAGTTCAATCAGCTTCTTAGAGGGCCTTGGCCGGCTGGTCGCATCCGCCTATGCGATTTCTGCTGGTGGCGAAGCTCTCCGAGACTCGCAAAGCTCAGCTTCTAGGAGAGACGTTGCTTCCTGGTCTCACTGAAGGACTGGAACGGACGTGCTCAACACAATCGGGGAGAAGGGAACGTGTTTCACAGTCGCGCCGCCGTTGTAGAACTCGTAGCCAGCGGTTCTGACGCCACGCAGACGCCTGTGAGTGTGACCGAAGATGATTCGCCGCACGCCGTCGCCCACCCAGTCGGGCTGTCCATTCATCCAGCGTACCAAACGCAAGCAGACGTTCTTTCGGCGATGGGCAACTCCAGCGGTTGCTAAGTGCACTCGCGCGTGTACGGCGACATTGTAAAGGCTGTTGCGGACTGCCGGTGGTCGAGCGATTCCCCTCCGCTCGTGGTGCCAGCGGGAACGGTATGCCGCCAAGCCAGAATCAATACCGCCGGCCTCGATGACATCGCCATGCACCAATAAACAGTCGCCGATTCGAACGGCATCGAGGCCAACATGCAGGATTGATGGCTCGATCGACAGCTGCGGAGGCTGCGGAGGCTGCGGAGACTGCGGAGACGGGAATTTCGGCTGCCCGTTGTCTCGCGCCCATTGCGATAGCGCCGCTTGAAACTCAGGTTGGGCGTCGTGGTTACCCGTCAAGTACACAAAAGTCTTCTCGGGATATTCACATTTCCAGCGGTCGAGCCAATCGATGGCGAGCTTACGCGAAGTCGGCCCGTCGCCCTCGCAAGACCAACAGAAGTCAAACAAATCGCCACCCCACACACAAACCTCCGCTGACTCAACGGCATGGCGAATGGCGGCCTCGTGATCGTCATAGCTGCAACGAGAACTGAGTAAGTGCAGATCGGAAATGAACGCCGCAGAACAGGGAGCCACCGTTTCGCGGTCACTTTGCGACCCGCTGTCCGGCACCGGCCTCGGTCGAACCAATTTCGCGATATTGGGAGAGGTGCTATGATGAGGGCCGTGGTCGACAGACATTCGCTCGCCGGGGAATTTGAAGCAGTGACAAAGATAACCGAAACGGATTCGGACCGGCAGGCCGCCCATGACGTGCCCGCCGGTAAACCATTCTTACGTCGAGCAGTCATCTCGGCCATCGTGGGAGTGGTATCGATCGGCATCGTGCAGTTCTTTGCTCCCAGTTTCGACTACCAAATTGCGTTCCTGGTGTGCCTTGTCATCGCGGTCGTGTCACTTGGGTTCACGCTTTTTTTCCTGCAACGCTCGGCGTGGCGAGCTGGACATGCCTGGATCGTGCCGCTCGGAACGCTCGCGGTCGCAATCGCCTTAGTCGCCTTAGTACGTATTCGTACACTGTCGGGCGAAATGATCCCGCAGCTCGAATGGCGTTTCGCATCGCATGACGTTCCCGCGCTGCAAACAACCGTGGTCGGTCTCGATGCTGAACTGACAAATATCGAGAATCGCGGTTCGACGCACGACGTCGATCTGGACACCACGGTGAATTCGAGCGATTCTCCGATCGGAGAAAGCCAGCAGACGACGTGGGGGCAATTTCTCGGCCGCGATCGCGACGGCATCGCAGAGCATCGCGATTTCGCGATCCCAACATCGGCTGCGGAAGTCGAAACGCTCTGGAACATTGGCATCGGCGCAGGCTGGGCATCGTTCGCCATTGCCGACAACATCGCCGTAACGCTCGAGCAACGCGACACTCAGGAATGCGTGACGGCGTATCGGTTGAGCGACGGTGAACTAATATGGATCGTTCAGCACAACGCGCTGCATACGCATCCGCTCGGCGAAACCGGCCCACGATCGACACCAACGATTGAGGGCGACCGGGTCTACGCTCAGGGCGCCACCGGGATGCTGTGGTGCCTCGATATGCAAAGTGGCCAAGTGCTCTGGCAGGTCGACTTGTTAAAGCTAGCCGGTTGGCGCCAGCCAGCGTCTGAATCGGCGATCACTTGGGGACGAAGCGGTTCACCTTTGCTCGTCGACGGACTGTGCGTGATTCCGCTGGGCGGTGACGATCGGGCCGAGGCTCGCTCGCTCGTCGCGTTCGACGCCAGTCAGGGTGAAGTGCGTTGGAAAGCTGGGAGAGATCAAATCAGCTACGCGTCGCCCCAGTTGCTCACGCTTGCTGGCGAGCGTCAAATCGTGATCGTCAACGAGAAAACGATCACCGGCCACGCGATCGATACAGGCACTCAACTTTGGGAAACCGATTGGCCCGGCCAGAGCAACGGAGGGGCGAATTGTGCATCGGTCATCCCGGCTGGTGACAGTCGATTTTTGGTCGGCAAAGGGTATGGTGGTGGCAGTGCGTTGATTGAAGTCAGGGGCGATGAGTCCGGTGAAGGATTCGTCGCCGAAGATATTTGGCGTTCCAATCGCATCATGAAAACCAAATTCAATCATGCCGTCATCCGTGACGGCGTCGCCTATGGACTCAGCAATGGTGCCTTGCAGGCGATCGACGTTGAGTCGGGCGATCGACTGTGGGAGCAATCTCGGCGCAGTCGATCCGGTCAGGGGCAAGTCATCTTGGCGGAAGATACGTTAATCATTCAGGAGGAAATGGGTGACGTGCTGCTCGTCGCAGCTGACCCGAACGAGTATCGTGAACTCGTTCGCATACCTGCCCTCGACCACAAGACTTGGAACGTGCCCAGTTTAGCTGGCGATGTGCTCCTGATCCGCAATTCGGTCCAAGCCATGGCTCTGCAATTTCCAGCCCTGCATTTTTCAACTCGTTAGCGTTGTATTCATGATCAACACCCTTCCGCCAATCCAATACCCTCATCCTGACGAGTTCGAACCACTTGATTTCCTTGTCGTCGCTCCACATCCCGACGACGCGGAGCTCGGAATGGGCGGAACGATCATGCGGATGATCGATCAGGGGATGCGGGTCGGTGTGCTCGATTTGACATCGGGCGAACCGACACCGCACGGCAGCATGGAAACGCGGATCCGAGAAACGGCAGCAGCGACCGCGGTCATGAAATTAACGTGGCGTGGTAACGCAGGGCTCGTCAATCGAGGTCTCGAAAATACGTTGGAGGCGCGCGAGCGAATTGCGGGTTATGTCCGTTGCCTGCGTCCGCGTTGGTTGTTCGCACCCTACTATCACGATGCTCATCCCGATCACTTGGCCGCCACACTGCTGACCGAAGCGGCTCGGTTTCATGCCAAGCTAAGCAACACCGACATGCCTGGACCACGACATCATCCTGAACGACTCTATTACTATTTTTGCATTCACCTTCGTCTGGCGGTGCAACCAGGATGGATCGTCGATATCTCCGAGCAATGGGATCGGAAAATGGCAGCCGTCCATGCCTACGATAGTCAAATGGTGGTTGGTCGCCCCACGACGCCACCCACCTTGATCGATCGGATCCGGCACGAAGGTGAGCATTGGGGCCGCTTGATCAATCGCAATTACGGCGAGCCTTTTGATACCAAAGAACCGCTGGCCATGAATAGCTTGCGTGATTTGATTTAGAATCCAGACCGTCTTTTATTCAAAGGCGAAGATACTAACCCGAAGTACCAACGAGAGAGGAAGTTGAATGCCAAATCCTTGGACTGGAATTGGAAACCCTTATACGCGCACAGAAGTTCTCGATCGGTTGCACGCAACGCTCGGCCGAGGCGAACCGATCATTGCCGCGGGAGCGGGTACAGGGATCAGCGCCAAGTTCCTCGAAAAGGGTGGTGTTGATCTGATCATCATTTATAACTCAGGTCGTTTTCGCATGGCGGGTCGTGGTTCCGCCGCTGGCTTGATGGCCTATGGCGATGCCAACGCGGTCGCGATGGAAATCGGTGAGTTTGAGGTGTTGCCCGTCGTCGAAGAGGTGCCGGTGATCTGCGGTGTGCATGCAACTGATCCACGGCGTCGCATGTGGCACTGGCTCCTACAAGTTAAAGACATGGGTTTCTCGGGGATCAATAATTTCCCCACCCATACGATTATCGACGGTCAGTTCCGACAGACTCTCGAAGAGACAGGAATGAGCGCACAGAAGGAAATTGATACTGTTGCTCTGGCTCACAAAATGGACCTGTTCACAATCGTCTACGTCGCCAAACCGGCCGAAGCCAAAGCGATGACGGAGGCTGGCGCCGATGTCGTGATCGCCCACGTGGGCACGACCATCGGCGGCGCGATCGGTGTCACCGACGCGAGTTGCTCGCTCGATCAAGCCGCCGCGCGAACGCAGGAGATCGTCTCGGCAGCCAAGTCTGTCCGCAATGACGTCATTTGCCTTTCCCACGGAGGCCCGATCTCGACGCCCCCAGACGCTGCTTACATCAACGAACATACCGATGTGGTGGGATTTGTCGGTGCCTCGAGCCTCGAACGAATGGCGTTCGAAGAATCGCTCACTGAGTTGACCCGGCAATTCAAACAGATCCCCGTCAAGCGAACGAACTGATGGCTGTCATTGCCGTCCTCGGCACGCTTGATACGAAAGGCCACGAGTATGGGTTTGTGGCCGAGCGAATTCGTTGGCATGGCCATGAACCGCTACTGATCGATGTGGGTACGTTGGGTCCTCCCCAGGTCACCCCACATATCACCCGGCAGGAAGTTGCTGCAGCGACCGATATCGACTTGGAAGCGATCCTCGCTCGCGCTGATCGTGGTGAATGCGTCTCGGCAATGGTTCAAGCCGCCCCCCTCTTGCTCGCTCGACTGCACCGTGAGGATCGCTTTGAGGGCGTGATTTCACTAGGCGGCGGCGGAGGAACGGTGATCGGGACCGCCGCCATGCGGGTTCTGCCGATTGGATTTCCAACGCTGATGGTGTCGTCACTGGCCAGTGGCGATACCTCGCAGTACGTTGGCAACAAAGACATCACAATGATGCCGAGCATCGTCGACTTCGCCGGGCTCAATCGAGTCTCCAAAATCATTCTCGCTCGCGCCGCTGGCGCGATTTGCGGGATGGTCGACGCAACGATCGATGTTAATGATTCGCGACCGGTGATCGTCGCGAGTATGTTTGGCAACACGACCGCCTGCGTCAATGCCGCCGTCCCGGTGTTGGAACAGGCTGGTTACGAAGTCCTCGTTTTCCATGCGACTGGGGCGGGCGGTCGGGCGATGGAGTCGATGATTCAGAGCGGCATGGTTGCCGGAGTGCTCGATATCACGACGACGGAATGGGCTGACGAGCTCGTTGGCGGTGTTCTGTCGGCTGGTCCCGAGCGTTTGGACGCAGCCGCCGACGCGCGCGTCCCGGCAATCGTCGTTCCCGGTTGCCTCGATATGGTCAACTTTGGCGAGCGTAGGACTCTTCCCGACAAGTTCAGAAAGCGCAACTTGTATGCCCATAATCCGCAAGTCACGCTGATGCGGACGAATGTCGACGAATGCCGGCAGCTCGGCGCGATTCTCGCCCAAAAGATCAATCGGTACGTCGCGCCCGTGACGGTACTGATCCCACGGTTGGGCGTCAGTGCCATCAGCGTCGAAGGCGGCCCGTTTCATGATCCGCACGCGGATGCGGCATTGTGGGAATCACTCGCCAGCGGACTGCGAGACGATATTGAACTGAGAGTATTCGAGTTGGAGATCAACGACCCCAACTTCGCCCGAGCGTGCGCCGACGCGCTGGTGGAAAACATCAGACGTCAATCGTGATTATTGAAACTCTCGGGGGTGGAAGGCAGGATTTCAGTCTCCGTGACTGGGCTGTTCATTTTGTCAATTCCGCCGTTTGAGTGCGCAAATGCTAGAAATCGAACGAGGGATGGTATGAAAAAGATCGCGCATGCGCCGGATTAGTGAATGACCAACGCTAAGGCAGTACTTCGATCGTGATGGGGTAACTGGTGACGCTTTTGTCGGTTTCGGCTACTACGAAAAACGAACGTCGGCCGAGCTGACTGACTGGGTCAGCCGTGAGGAAGAATTTTCGCTCGGTCATCCCTTTGAGTGCCAACAATCCGTTGAGGCCAACGTTGTCGACGTAGACGCCTTGTGTGGTGTTATGTCCCGCCGTTTCGACTCCAAATTTGACTTCGTCGTCGAAGCCCTCTTTTCTATCGAGGAGCACGCGTGCAGAAACCGTTTGACCTCGCCGGATCTTCAGCGTCCAGTCTTCACCCGTCGCCACGGTTCGGTCGGTGGGCTGAAGAATTGGGATCACCTGTGGTCGATCGGCTACTTCCAACTCGCCCACCGCTCCAACTGCGCGTTCGACTCGTCTGCCTTCAATCTCCGCAGTCGCCTTGATCGTCGGCGACACTTTACCTTCCCACCCCACGAAATTTTGGGGTATCCACAAGGTGCCCTGTGCCGAACGTTGTCCTTTCTCAATCGTCAGCGGCGTATTAGCGATGACCCCGGAGGGCAGGTCGTCGATGTCAAAGGTAACCGGACCATTGAACCCATCCATGCGTTGGACTCGGACGGTGAATTCACGACCGGCTCCCTTGCGTAGCGGTTTTTTTATCGGATCGATCGATGCGGTGTACGTGGGCTCGGCCGCACGGATTTTGCAGGTGTATCCGTAGTCTTTGCCGCCTTCGCCACGCGTGTCAGTCACCTCGACGGCGAAGGTTCCATTGCGCGGAGCGGTGAACAGCAACCGGCTATTCTTGCCCGCGCTGCGCAATGGATCGTCATCGTTTTCATAGAACACATCAAAAACGGGCAAACCGTTCGCAGTGGGTGACTCGCCCAATGCCAATTCACGCACGATGTAGGCGGGCTCACCGAGTGCATGGGTCAAGTGAGGCGTGCCAAAATAGGCCCATCGTTGGGCTTCATTAGGATAAACGTTAAACCCAGAATCGGGACCGCGTGGATACATCGCTAACCGAACGACCTCACCCGATGCGTACAGATATTCGTTCAAGTTCATCTCTCGCCAATTGAATAGGCGGAAATCGTTGACCTGGTCACTGTCTTTGCCACGAAACGTAAAGTACGTATCTCGGACCGCTTGCAGCCGAGTTCGCAGCACGGGGTTACCCGCTTCGTCAATCACTTGAATTTTTGGATCGAGTTGACTCGTGGTATCCGCGTCGACGTCAATCGCCCAGACTTCGCCGCGACGGGCCTTCCAACGGTAGAAATCTCGTTGAGCTGGATCCGAAATCTGTCCCACAATTTCGGCGCCGCGCGGTACATCCATGACCTCACCCGCTGTGATGGAGTCATCATTGATTTTCGTCGCGGAGTCTTCGTCTACCTTGGCGAGTTCGCCCAAGTCCAAGTAGACGGGCACATTCTCTTGAATTTCTTGACCATCACTCTCGTCGAGAGTTGGCATGGAACGCTCGGCGATATTACCGTTCATCAATGAAATCGACACGCGGCGACCATCCGCGCTGATAGACAAATCGCTGCCGTTCTCGTCCAACTTCGGTAGACTTGCGACTTGGGTCCAATCGGAGACACGTAAGACTTTCAAGTTTCCCGATGCACACAATACAACGAGATACTTGCCGTCGGGTGTCATACTGAAATTCACTAAAGGAGACTCGTCAACGAAACACGTCGCCACGAGAGGATTGATCTCGGCGTTGTCCGTGGAAACCAGTGACCAAACCCGCAGCCGATTATCGGCGCTGGCGGCCAGCACATACTGGCCATCTGGAGTGATGTCAACGGCCAAGACCGCACCTTCAGCTTGGCTAAGCGTGTCGAGTCGCTCGCCCGTTTCCACGCTCCATACCTTCGCGGTCTCGTCCGCACAGGCGCTCACTAGCACTTTCCCATCGGGCGAGAATGCCAGGTCGAAAATGGCTCCATTGTGCCCTTGGAATTTGCGAATCAGCTCTCCGCTGGCAAGGTCCCACAACATGATCTCGCGGTCATAGCCCGCCGTGGCGACCCGCTTCTCGTCTGGAGAATAAACAGCGGCGTAAAGCGTATCCCGATGACCGACCAACTCTGTCAGCAATTCGCCACTGTCGACTGCAAACAACAATGCATTTCCATACACGCCTGCGAGCCCGGCCGCAACGAGCAGCTTCGATCGATCTTTTGAAAATTTGACTGAGTTGACTTTGCCAAATTCGCCTGTCAACGTGGAAATCAATTGATCATGGTCGTCGAATATTTTTATCTCACTGAATCGTGCGACCGCCCGATACTTGCTGTCTTTCGAAAACGCGATCGCTGTCACGGGCAGATTGGCAGTGTCCTTCGTCGCGATCTCGGGTGTCCGCAACTTCCGCTTGATTGGTACCTCCCCAGTCGGCCCCTGGGCTCCTTGGTCGATCCAATTCTCAAGCATTGCGATCTCTTCGATGGTCGGACGTTCTTCGCCTTCGGGCGGCATCATCGGATCTATTTTCCCCCCCAGCATCAGCACCATCCGGCTGCTCGCGGATGAGCCTGGCGTCAGAGCCACGCCAGATTCGCCTCCAGCGAGAAGCGTGTCGTAAGAATCCATCGCGAGGCCGCCCTCGCCATCCGCTGAGGTGTGGCAACCAACACAGTAGGTCTCGAGAATTGGCAACACATTGTGGGCGAAGTCAACCGGCTCGGCGGCGTGCGCTGCCACCGCAAGTACAGCGAATACAGTAGCTAGGAAAAACTTGAAAATGGACATTGGTGTCATTAATGGTTGAAAATGAACTCGGTGCTGGTGACAACGCTCCATGCGACGTCTTGAAGAGCCGTTGTGCGATCGTCACCGTATTCATCAACTACTTTCAGCAGTTTACTGAGTTCCTCCTCATTGGGATGACGGGATACTGCAGTAACGAACAGGTGTTCGACGATGGCGGTATTGTCGGCGCCTTCACCGATCATGCGGTGAATCACCCCGTTGCTGTCGGACAATTTTGAATTGAGCGTATTTCCGTTGGACAGGTGCAGCACTTGGACCATACTCGGTTCAGTGCTGCGCTCACACTCACAGGTAATCTCGCGGGGATTCCGTCCAAAGGTCTGTAAGAAATACGAATCGACGGCGGAGTCATACAGTTCAATGGCCCGTGTGCCCGGTTTGTAAAAATCAGTCTTCTGTTTGTCGGCCCCTGAGAATGAGACTTCGGTAAAATTTGTTTCCGTTTCCAACACCTGGTCGATCGAGTCAAGTAGCACTTCGGCCATCATCCGTCGGGGGTAATAGCGGCTGAGGTATTTTTGCTCGTTGCGATTTTCATCGAGCGGCAAGCTGCTGCGACCGTACGTGGCGCTCTGAAGAATCGCCCGCATCAATGATTTCAAATCAAAATTGGCATCAATCAAGTGTTGCGATGCCGCTGCCATTAAAGGTTCGTTGGAGGCCGGGTTACTGTTCCGCAGATCATCGACTTGTTGGACCAAACCGCGGCCAAAAAAGTTCGCCCAGACACGGTTGGTGATTGCGCGGGCGAAGTACGGATTGGAGGGATCGGTCATCCAATCTGCTAACGCGATCCGCCTGTCGGTGGGATCATCGATATCGAGCGGATCGGCGTCCAGCGCAGCCGGTGGTTGTGGTTTGCCCAGCTTCGGCTGGATTAGATCGCCCGCAGCCGAAATGTACAGCGTGCGATGGCCATCTCCGTTACGCGAGTCGCCACCCCAACCCTTTGCTCGAACGCGAGCGAACATGTTTGCCATTGCGTAGTATTGATCATTCGTCCATTTTTCCAAGGGATGATTGTGGCACTTGGCACATCCAATCGACAGTCCCAAGAACGCTTGGCATGCATTCTCGGTCATTTCCTCGGGCGTCTGATGAAGAGCGTAGAAATTGGTCGCACCGTTTTCGATGCTGCCACCCGTCGCCGTCAACACGTCACTCACCAATTCATCCCACGGTTGATTCCTCGCGACGGCACTATGCAGCCACTCGTAGTAGGATTTGACCGCATCGGGACGCAATTGATTGCCATTGATCAGCAGCACGTCGCTCCAGCGGTACGTCCAGTAGTCAACAAAATCGTCGGACGACAACAATCGTTCGATCAGCCAGTCGCGTCGTTCGGCACCTTCTTGGGCAAAGTAACTCTCGCGTTCTTGAGACGTGGGCAGGCGACCGATCGTGTCGATTGTCGCCCGCCGAAGAAACGTTTCATCATCACATGCCGGGGAGGGACGCAGGCGAAGCGTTTTGAGCTGCGTCAAGTTGAGGTCGTCGATGAAATTTGTGCGTTTTGCACTGCTGTAAACGTCGGCGGGAACATCGTTGGGGTAGGGAACCGTCATACGGGCTAACGCGACTCGGCTGCCGAACCAGACTAAGATCGCTGCCTCGCCACTGCCACGAACGAACACATTCCCATCGGCATCGACGCTCGCGACGGCCTCGTCCGTTGCGGTGAATACGGACCAATGAGTGACGTCCACGATCCGCCCATCGTCGTAGTGTGCGTCGACGAGAATTCGAGAATGATCGCCGGGTGACAGCAAAGACGACTCCGGCGAGACGCTGATCCGCAACAAGCGTGAATCGTCGCTGGCGGGTGCCGCCGCTCCGGTGGCGATCCAGTCCGCGATCACTTGATAATCACGCGACTCGGTGTCCAGTTTCAGTCCGCCCTTATGGGGCAGCGCAGCGGAAGGTTTTGCCAGCAAGAGACTCTGTCCGGGATCACCAATTTCAATTCGTCGCCCACGAGCCTCGCGGGTGATCGCGTAAAAGTCGGAGGCGGGATCGTAGCCCTTCAGCGACAGCCGAAATCCGCCTTTCCCGGCCAGTGCTCCGTGGCAGGCACCTGCATTGCAACCTGATTTGGTCAAGATGCTTTGAACATCATTGCGGAAACTCCACCGATGGTCCGCATTGACTCCGGTCACCTCAACGACAGCGGTCGCCGACTCACCGTCCGATGTTCGAGCAGTGACCGTGGCGTGACCGTTCGCTTTTGCTTGGGCGACACCATCGCGAATCTCGACGACCTCCGGTGCATCGGACTCCCACTGTACCTGATCCAGTTCGATGCTCGCTGAAACTTGATCGTCCCGAATCGTCGCAACGGACAACTGCTGTCGAGCCTCGACGCCAGATAGGTGGAATGACTCTGGTAGCAAGCAAATTCCTTGCGCAGGCAAAGCTAGAACACCAAGTTGAATCAGAAACAGGAAAGCTAGAATGCGTGGCATCGGTTTAAAAATGGCTGGGTGGGGGAAAAGGTGCCTCGTCCACTATGTCAATGATCATTCGTGCAGTCTTCAGGCAAAGAGCTCACTGATTTCGCGGACACCGAAATCGACTAGTGGGAACGGACGTCCGCCCGGTCCGGGCATCTCGGCGTGCAAGTCCAGTCCCAGGCTCTTAAAAATCGTCGCAATAATCTCGCCGGGGTTGGTCGGTCGATCTGCGGGCACACCGCCAATGGGATCACTGGCACCAATCGCGCGACCGCCTTGCACACCACCGCCCGCGAACGTGCATGAAAAACACTGCGGCCAATGATCGCGCCCACCCGCCGGGTTCACCTTGGGCGTGCGACCAAACTCCGCTAAACCACACACCAGCGTGTCGTCGAGCATCGCCCGCTGATCCAAATCAGCGACCAGTGCAGAGTAGGCTTGGTCGTACATCGGTGCGACGATATTTTTCATGCCCTCAATCGTTGTGAATGGTTTGCTGCCGTGGATATCCCAAGTGATCTCATCGAACACCGTTAGAAATGTATTGACGGTCACGAACCGCACTCCCGCCTCGATCAATCGCCGCGCTAACAAACAGCACTGACCAAAACGATTCATTCCATAGCGTTCGCGCACGGCGGTCGGCTCTTTCGTTAAATCGAAGGCTTCTCGGGCCTGCGGGCTGTTCATCAACCGGTAGGCAGCTTCGAAATTCTTGTCGAGCAATTTCGCCGTTTCCGTTTCCTCGAATTGGCGCATACGATCTTCGATAGCGGCTCGCATCCGGCGCCGGCGATCGATTCGAATGTCGCCTAAGTTCGCCGGTGGCAAGAGATCGGGAACCTTAAACTCTTCCTTGCTGGGGTCCGCCATCAATGCAAACGGATCAAAAGCTTTGCCCAGAAAACCGCCCGCTTGGCCATTGGGTAAATTACCACCACCTCGGCCCATCGTCTCCGGCAACACAACATGGGCGGGCAAGTCGCTGCGTCGGCCCCGCATGTACTGCACAACGGCGCCAGCGTGCGGGAAGTTCACGCCGCCAGTGAACTGGCGTCCGGTCTGCATCATCTGCCATCCCGCGTCATGAACCGCCGCAGCGGTATGATGACATGACCGGACGATCGAGAACTTGTCAGCGACCTCAGCGTGCATGGGCAATATTTCCGACAGTTGAAAATCGCCTCTCGTCGAGATGGGTTTGAAGGGGCCGCGAATCTCCGCAGGCGCTTCGGGCTTCATGTCAAACGTATCGAGCTGACTGGGCGCGCCAAGATTGAAGATCATGATGCACGAGCGTTTCTCCTTCGCCGGATCAACTGCCCCGCGCTCCGCCGCAGCGAGAAGTTCAGGCAACCCCAGCCCGATCGCGCCCAACGTCCCAACTTGCAGAAAGTCGCGGCGCGTGGTGCCGTCACAAGTATGAGATCCACCACGTGATGTCAGATTGAACATGATGGGTGTCCTTGGATTCGCTGAAGGGGGCGGGGGCGAGTGGAGACCATTGTAGCACGTCCGCCGTCGAGAAATCCTGCGATTGCCAGTTTACTTAAAGCGGTTGGGGTCTCTGGAATCCCCATGTCGCTGCCATGGCGTCGGCAGCCTCTTCGATGTCCGAGATTGCCCCCCAGCCACCATTCCTCAGATAGGCATGCGCAAACTCGTGCGCGATCACGTACCACGCGAACGGTTCGGATGCATCGGCAAGTTTCAAGCGAAGCACGACGCAACGACTACCACCGCCACCGACACCCGGTGCTGGCATCAGGAACGACCATCCCCGCTCAGGCTGATAATTGTCCAACGTCACCTGGAATCGGTGATCATCCAAGAAGTCTCGCTGCACCTCGCGTGGTAGGCTTTGCAGGACATGCAACACCCGTTCTTGCAAGACCGGATGTTTTGAAAACGGAGCGAGGTACGCTGCGAAAGTCATGAAGAGTTCTAACGATAAAATGGCAAATTGTGTTGGGACTGTTTCACGCCACTGAAATCGTGCCACTATTCTCACTGCCCCGACATTCTTAGCGCCGGAGTCAATGATGTCCGAAAAAGCCTCGATATCCTTTCCATTGTCGCATGTTCACGAGTTGGGCAAGGTGACTGTTTTCTATCTTCCGTCCCACAAACTGGACGATCCACGGTACTTTGGTGGGACGCAAACGGCGCGGATGGTGACACATGAGTTCATGATGCACCGCTATCGAGCGTACACACATTCCCCCTCTCCAGTCAAAGGGTACTGGGTCGATCCGGAGGGTCAACTCGTACACGATGTGATGGAGAGATTCGAGGTTTCGTTCGGCAGCGAATCGGAGTTCGAGCGTTTGATTGTTTTTCTGATCGAACTCTGCCAACGTTTGCGTGAAGACGCCGTTTACGTCACACGTGGCGAACGCAGTTTTCTAGTCGAGCGAAAGCTAAGCGATCCAAAAGACTAACGCGTACTTCATCACTTGGACTGTTTACGGGACTTGGCTTCAGGGCGATGATCGTGGTTGGAGACGATATCGCGGCGGCCATGAATTGCCACAACCGCGTTTGGCTCAGTGGCACAAAGAGTATTCTACTGTCGGATGGGCCACTTTTCGTCGTGTACTTTATCTCATGTACCACACGACGAGCCGCTCCAATTCTTCGTTGAAACTCAGTGTCGCGATCAGTTGACGATGTGCAAATCCGCTGAGAGGACCATAGCCCTGACTTCGGTCCAACATCACGACGACTTTCAACATGTCGTCGACCGTTGCTTCGCGTCCGTAGCTTTGCCATCGGAGCAGCCACATGCCCACGGGAAACAACAATGCAAGTCCGCGTATACTCTCAATCACCTTCCACTCGCCTCGATTCGCAAGGGCGTAAAGAGACGATTCCGCATTCGTCTCGATGAACCGCGTCAACGGCTCGTAAACTTCCGCTGACTGAATACCCATCGGTTCCTCCAGTGCCTCGAATGTCGACTCTGGAAACACGTCATTGAAAACGGGCGTGCTGCCCCTGCCCCGTACTACCTTCCACGCGATCTGTGCCAACTCGGCCCGCGTCTTCCAGTTCGATCGATGACGACACTCGGGGTGCAGCCGGCCGCAAACGACCGCAGTGCGTCGCAACAGGATTTGCGAGAACGCATTGGGTGCACGTGGCGCTGCGAAAAAGGGTTTCGATTCCTCGGGTTCCAATTCCCGTAGCGTATGTGCCAGTTCGGCGATCTTTTTGTCGTCCAACCGTCTCGTCTTGGCCGCCTCGAGATGGCGTGCGTACTGCAACACATGCACCAGCCGACGAACAGGCGGATAGCGCTGATCCCGCAATAACTGTCCAGATTGGTCCAGGATCGTTTGGATCGCCGGCCACGGCCGATGCTCTCCCTTTTTGAAGGCCGGTGGCGCTGCTGGATCGGCTTTCAAGTGACCGTCGCGAACGAGTTTTTTTACGCTCGGAAGTCGAGTCACAACCTTTTCCCCGAGATCGGCGGCCGCAGACGGACACGCGCGACGAATCGTCAGCACAGCTTGTTTCTCACGAGGGATCAACTGCAGCGGAAAAGTCTGGCACACCGACGGCTTGGCCTCGACACCGAATTTCGCATGGATCCGGCACAATCCATCATCGTTCAGAAAAACGCACGCCCCACCATCACGATGAGCCAGTCGCAACGAACTGGCTGCGGCGCGATGACGTACGGTCAACCGCGTGTTTTCGAATCCAGGTTCCTTTTCCCATTGTTGGCGCCGCAATCGCTCCGCATCGTCTAAGTTCAGCGGAACGATACTGCCATGACAGCAGACACCACACTGATGGCAGTCCCAATGTTCGTCGGACTTCAGCGGAACGATCGGCAGGGACATCGGATGCAAAAACTTTATGGGAGTTCATGGGACCAACGAGTGTTCAGATCGATGGTTCGAGTTAAGGAGACGCCTCGCAATCCGAGGTCTGATCTCGACAAACATACTTCCAGTGATCCACCACAATCCTGGCGGTTAAATCGCAGGCTTGCAAGCCGTACGAATAGGGCCTCACGCCTGCTCCATGAGGAAACGCGACATCATAGATACGAGTATTGGGTGTTCCATCATCGCCAATGACACGGTAGTAACTGTCAATGTCGATGCCGCCGATTTTGTAGGCGAGCTGGCCGTGTTCGCCGATCAGTCGATCTCCCTTCTGATCCGATCCGATGTTGGCTGACGCGTGGTGGAGAAAAGCTGCTTCTGCAGGACGAACGGTACCGGACTTGACGAGGGAAGGAAACGGGAACTGATCTAGCGTGACCGCTCCTTGTCCGGTGCAATCGACAAACATGTCATAACGATAGACGCGAGTGCCCCCTTCACCATTGACCTCGATGTTGGTTTGACCATCCTCGTGAGAGAGGACCTTGGCTTTGCCTGCGACCAGTTCTAACTTTCCAGCGTCATGAAGTGCCAGCAGCATATGAGCTGAATGGAGTGGCATGGCGGCAATGACGTTGAGTAAGAATGGCATGACGACCGATTGAAAGCGGATATGGTCTTCGGCGGGCATCCACTGGGCATGGAAGTTGAGGGTGTACATCAAATCGTCCACGACTTCCTTCCAATGAATCGGGTGGTCGTTGTCAACCGAATCTTCGGCTTTCGGTAATTCTGACCGCATACCCCCAAAGGCGTCGATGTAGTCATGCTCGTCCGTCATCAGATCCGTAAACTGCTCGATGTCAAAGTCCGACTGTCGAAGCTTAGCAACCATGTCGGCACGTCGGTCCTTTGCAAATGCTGCGATCAGCGCTGGCCGGCAGATGACGTCGAAATAATCGTCCAGTCGCATGAAGCCGTTTGAATCGCGGAGCCCTGCAAGTTGGTCGGCCGTCACGTGACGATAGAGTTCGCGGAACGGCTCCTCCTGCTCATATTGCAAGTGCGGCAACCAACCTTCGGTGGAGTGCATCACGAACTTCAGCTTCTCGCAACCAGCAATGGGGACGAAGTTATGTGGCCCATCGCCGCTAAATGTCCCGTGACGATGGGCTAGCGAAGAGACGACATCGAAGGCACTCAGAGACGCACCTAAGGTTCCAATTCGAAAATTAAAATGCTCTTCTCCGGCGGGAAGCAGCTTTTGGATGGGCCAGGGTGATGCGTAGTAGCCCGAATCTGCATCGTCATTTGTGTTGAAATCGTGCCCGCTGGCAATGACGACAGCATCAAATTCATGTTCGTCCCCTGTTTCCGTCTCCAACAGGACGGAATGTCGGCGTGGAAAGTCATTGATATCGATAATTCGACAATTTGCATGCTCAATTATCTGGATTCCTTTTTCAGCAAGTCGCGACACAATCGCGCGAAATTGATCTGCGAAGTATTCTCCCATCGCGAGTCGACTGTACGTTTCGTCGGCGCTGATCTTTTCTCGTACTATACCGAAGTCCCGCAGTGCGCCCTCGTCGAGCGAGCGCAACCACTCCACAAACGGTCGCTCCAGCGGCGGCAATTCCTTCGACGAAATGTTGCATCGGTTGACACGGTCAGTCGTACTGGGGCTGTATGGCATGCCCATCCCTAACCGCGAGTACTGCTCGAAGACCTCCACAGTGGCGATCACGTCGCCAAACTCCGCTGCCAAGTCGGCTAGATGCTTGAGTAGATACAAAGCAGTGGGGCCACTGCCGACGATTGCCAAGCGACGGGCGATGATCATGCAGCAAAATCCTCCGGAGCCTCTCCGAAAAGGGGTCTGACCCTTTGGGAGGAGAGTCGTGTTGCAGGGTCCTTAGCGGCCTCGCCGGAGAGGGTCAAACCCCTTTCGGATGGGCTCTTAGTAATCGCTTATCTACGCTTTCACTCTCAACAGCTCACAGGCTTGTTGGTATCCGGGGGCTGGGGTTCCAAACTCGCTTGCGGAGACTCTCGCCAGAGCGACGATTTGTCGCCACCGAAGTGACGCTCTTGTGTTAGCGAATTCTTGGGTGGCGGTACGGTAATACTTTTCCGCATGTAGCGCGCCGTCTTCACTGGTGGCAAATTTCAACAACAGGTCCGATACCGCCCGTGGAGATCCGCCCAGATCGGCGTAACGTTGGACAGCCGCGCCAGCTAACGCTTGATCCCGGTTGCGGACCGCTTGTTCGGTTGTCGCCAGCAGTTGCCGTTGGTCGTCGACCGATTCGACGGCGTCCATTTTCAGCGGCCATTGCTGACGCTCGACTCGTGGACTTTGGCCTGCCGTGTGATAGGCTCCCACCAGCAAACTGGCAATGGTGTTACGCGGATTACTGACGCGGGCGATGTTACGCCAAGCGTTGGCGGAGTCGGATGCGTGGACTCCTACTGAAGCTCCGTGGACGCTGCCCTTCACCTTATCGCCATCGCCGTCTTTGGCACGCCCGGGGTCATGCAGTAGTAGCAGATTCGCCGCCACTGACATTGCTTCACCGACTTGGTCAGGCGCGTAGCCGGCCGCCAGAGCTTGAGCGGCCGCGTCGGCGGCCTGCACGCGATCACTCTGAAAGATCGTCCAGGCCAATTCATCGATCCATTCGTCGTCACCCTGCCGTTGCCCAACTGGATTGCTGAGTAACTTGTATTCGTCGAGCAGTTTCGGCAGCAGTGTCCACAACGCCGGGTCGGGCTTGCCGTCGCGAATTCGCTGCTGGGAATCTCGTACACAGTAACGCACCGACTGTCGCAGCAGAGTTGCAGCGTGCTGTTCTCCGACGATCCCGATTGCCGCCCAGGCTCGCCAAGCCAAGACGACACGATGCACATCGGCTTCGTCTTGGACGGAATGCTGTACGCGATTAAAAATCGTTGCCGCCGGCGCATCGCTTAGCGCCACCATGATGTGTTCGGCACCTTGGACATCGGCCTGGCGGGTCAACGCTTGCAAGGCTTCACCGGACAGTCGCTTGCCCTCATGTTTCTCGGCATCAATCCGACGCAAGACCTCGCGACTGGAACCACCGAATTGCTGGATTCGATCGGTGTTGCGGTACAGAACTTTTAAAATCGGAAGGGCTCGTCGTTCCTCAGGAAGTTCCGACGCCATCTCCAACGCTGGACTCAACGCCATGAACGTATGAAATCCGACGTAGTCATGTCCGCCAAACGTGCGAGCATTGGCCAGTAAACCGGCGGCGGTCAGCGTCGACAGCTGTGTGCCAGACTCGATCTCGGTGAGCAGCACCTGCTGTAGTTTCTCAAGCGAGGTTTGTTGCATGGCCGAGACCAACGGCTCCAAGTCACCGAAGGTCAAACGATCGTCGCTAGTCTCAGCGGCGGCGAGGCCATTGCCAATTCCTAATTCCCCTGCGAGGGCAGCCCCCAAGCTACCCACCAACATGCCGCTACCAACATTGGCTAAAAACTTCCGTCGATCGGTGCCGCCCATCGCTCTTCTCCAGGTTTGTTAAGTGGCGTTCGTTTGACGTGGTCGCAACGGGAATCGGATAGCAAAGATCGAACGCCATGAATCGTCGCGAACCGATTCAATGTAACGGATCGAACGGCGCGACGTCAGAAATTCCCGGCTCGCCGGGTACGACTGTCGAGAGCGAGTAAGGAGAACGTCGTCATTTTCGGCCGGGTATTCAGCCCAAATGATCCAACGTCCACCGCTCTCGCGTATCTTCCTGATGGCACTAAAATTCTGGTTCTTCACGGAATTGAGTGGCACGCCACCGATTGCCCAGACCAGTCTAGCGTGGTGGATAGCTCGCCAGTGGTGCGGTCATCCCTCGGTGAGCTTGCGCTTGCCGAGGGTTCCTTTTTGCTCACTGGACGTAGGAGCCCATGCCATAGTAAATCCCGCATCCTGGATGACTGCCACTCCATTCCGAGAAGGCTCAAAATTCTTCCCAGGCGGACAATTTAGTCCTCTTAATGAGGCAGGATCATCCGTGAGACCGGACCATCTTCGCGCGGGTTCATCTGATTCACCGCTATCTTCAAAATCCGGGCCGCGTGGCCTTCGCTGGACTCGTTCTTGGTTTTCGCGACTCGGATGTTGATTTGGTGCGCGCCTCTTTCCAGATCCGCGTCGAGCATGACGGTGCGTGGGTAGTGCAAGCCACTGCTGTAGTGATGGTAGAGATCCACTTGTCGAGGCTCGTCGCCATCGATTGAATATTCCACCACTCCCGCATCGGGACCGGCGAGGACAAATAGTCCGATTCCAGTTCCTGTGAAATCGATTGAGCACTCTGACTCGGGCTCGGTGCTGCACAGCAGTTGCATGTCGCTGAATCGCTCCCGGTTGGATCCGGGCAAGTTCGCCCAGTCCGGTCGGTGGACGACCCAGCCTTTGCCGAGTTTCGCCGCGGTGGGAGGGAGCAGCTTTCCGTGGACATAGCTGTTCTTATCGATCTGCTTTGCCAAGCGATGTGGTTCGTTGTGAGGGTGGTCGGAAATCGGATCGGACCATGCGGTATTGAGCAGATCTGCGATCATGACTGCGGCAATCCGGTTTCCGGGCTCTTTGGGGTGCGTGCCTCCGTACTGTTGCCACGTCAGGGTGCCCGCCGCGATCCGCTCGGCTACTTCCCGTGCGAGATCGATCGATGAAATGCCGTAATGCGACGCTACCCATTCGTGAGCACCGCTGCTGGTCGGTGTTTCGCCATTTTGCAACTGCTGCAACATCGGCGGGTTCACGAAGTGAGTGACCACTATGTCCAGATCGGGCAGTGCCGTTCGGGCACGTCGCAAAATGCCTTCCATTCCGCGAATGCATTCACGCGCCGCATGCGAGGCGTCTTGATCGTCATTCACCGCGAACTCGACAAACAACAGATCTGGCTTCGCGGCGAGGACGTCCTCCGCCAACCGGAACGCACCCGTGGTGGAACAGGTGGAGCTGATTCCGGCGTTAATGAACGTGAACTGAGTGTCTGGGAAACGGGCTTGCAAGTCGGCCTGAACCATCACGCGGTAGCCGTTCATTTCGGTGATCGATCCGCCGAGGAATGCGACCGTGCCCTGTTTCTCTTTTTCAAAGGCCTGTCGAGAGTGATCGAGGTGGCTTCGATAATGCACGTTCTTGGATTCGGGTAACGTGATCGCAGGCGGACTATCGAGGTAGCCCAACGACTGAAAAAACGTGTGCATTCGCGAAACGGTCAACGGATAGTATTTGCCGGGTTCGCGGCCACGGCCGAAGTTGAAGAATCCGTGGGTGGCCTGTGCGTAGCTTTCCAATTCGCAGCGGTTGCCCGCTTCGGTGGCAAGTTCCGCATACCGCTTTGCCGTCACAAAAGGGACCGTCGTATCGGCTTTGCCGTGCAAGATCAACGTTGGCGGGAGGCTTGAGTGAATGTGGTGAATGGGAGAGATCCGTTTCGCAGGCACGCCAGTACGCGTAGCAATGTCAATGAACTTGTCAATTCCATCGTCAGTTTTCCCCAAGCGGATGTCCTCGTAAGGCGCCAGCAGCAAGGCGGGGTTGAACAAGACTAATGCGTTGGGAACGCTGCTGATCGCTTTTGATGTGGATTCGTGCCATGTCGACTTGCTCAGTGGGGGAACGACGCCGAGGCATGCGGCTAGGTGACCGCCTGCCGAGCCTCCGCCCGCGGCGATGCGATTGGGATCCACGCCCAGCCGTTCGGCATGATCACGAACCCAGCGAATTGCCGATTCAGCGTCTTCAAGTGACTTGTCGGCCAGAGTCTCGTGACGCGAGCGGACGCGGTAGTCAGCGGTCATCGCGACCATTCCCTGCGACGCCAAATACCGGCAATGATGCTCGAACTGAGCTGGATTGCCCGCCTTCCATCCACCGCCAAAGAAAAAGACGATTCCAGGTCGCGAATCACTGGCCTGGTGATTAGGCGGATCAAAGATCCACAACTTCATCTCGACATCACCGATCGTCTTGTACGTCTCCTCTCGGGCACCATCGAAGGTAGGTGGATACGCGGCCGGTTGGCCAAACGCTGACGAGGAAAGAAGACTCATCGTGAGCAGGATACCAATTCGATACATGGTTCTCGCCTTTATTTCGTGGTGGTTGTGATGATCACTGAACTGGGTGGAGTTGCTAATTGTCCCTGAGGTTGAGCAGGCGCTTTCGATTCTTCGAGTAAAAAGTCGGCGTCCATGAACATCACAAAACTGCGGAGGAAGGAGGCGGAAATGGGAAAATATAGCAGTTTCGCCCGCTGAGGGTTGGCGTTCATTGAAGGTGCTGTGATAGTCCATTCGAGATGGGTGATGGCGGGGTACTCATTTCATTACTTTCAGTTGCTTCTACTCGCCGGTGGCCAGCCAAGCGATTTCGTCACCTATTCTTGCAATACGTTCTGCGTTGCGTGAACCGGCCCCATTTGCAGCGAAACCCGTGAAACTCGAACGACGGGTTCTGCGATTCTGGGCAGGATCGGTTACACTCTGAAGATCACGATTCATTGAGTTCATTCGGGCATCCGTAATTATGAGAGTTCGCAGCGGCGGCGGTTTCCGGGCCATTGGCTATTCGTTCAAAAAAGCACGAGAAGCGGGTGGGTACTGGAAATTTTTCAAAGCGATGCGGTCCCGCAATACCTGTAAAACCTGTGCCCTCGGAATGGGCGGCCAGCGGGGCGGTATGGTCAACGAAGCTGGATCGTTTCCTGAAGTCTGCAAGAAAAGCATGCAGGCCATGGCGTCCGATATGCAGCCTGGGATCGATCCGACGTTTTGGAAGAAGAACTCCCTCGAGGAGTTGCAGAAACTAACTCCCCGCCAGCTCGAATATCTCGGCCGACTGCTCCATCCGGTGCGATATCGCGCAGGCACCTCTCACTTCGAAACGATTACCTGGAAAGAAGCATTTTCGAGCATCGCCGCAAAACTCTCGTCCCTTTCGCCTGACGAAACGTTCTGGTATTTCAGCGGACGGAGCAGCAACGAGGCCGGGTTTCTGCTGCAACTGATCGCACGCTTGTACGGCACCAACAATGTCAATAACTGTAGTTATTATTGTCACCAAGCCAGCGGCGTCGGATTGCAGAGCAGCGTCGGAAGCGGAACGGCGACGATTGATTTGGACGATCTTGAAAAAGCAGACCTGGTGTTCTTGATCGGCGGCAATCCCGCCAGCAATCATCCTCGCTTGATGACCAGCCTGATGCACGTGCGGAAGCGCGGTGGCAAAGTCATCGTCATCAATCCGGTCCGCGAAACGGGTTTGGTCAATTTCCGTATTCCTTCGTCTCCCCTCTCGATGCTGACGGGTACCAAGATCGCATCGCACTACACGATGCCACACATCGGTGGCGACTTGGCGCTGCTGTGGGGAATCGCGAAGGCGCTGCGCAGCCGTGATCAAATTAAACTCGACTTCTTGAAACAACACTGCCGCGACGACGAAGCCTTTCTCGCGCGTGTTGACTCTTTGGGCTGGGACGAGATTGAAAATAAGTCGGGTGTCGAGCGTGTAGAAATCGAGGCGCTCGCCGAGATGTATGCTGCGAGCGAGCGGACCGTGTTCGCATGGACGATGGGCATCACGCATCACGCCCACGGTGTCGACAATGTCCAGGCAATTGCCAATCTGGCGATGTGTCGCGGCATGGTAGGGCGTCCCGGAGCGGGATTGATGCCGATCCGCGGTCACTCCAATGTCCAGGGAATCGGCAGCGTCGGCGTCACCCCGAAGCTCAAACAACAGATCTTCGATGCTCTGCAATCGAAGTATGATGTTAAGCTGCCGACTACCCGTGGGTTGGATACTCTCGAGTGCATGGAGGCGGCAGCGGAGAGACGTGTCAAAGCGGGGTTCTGTCTAGGTGGGAATCTATTCGGTTCTAATCCCGACGCCACGTTCGCTGCTCAAGCACTTTCGACGCTCGACATGAATGTGATGCTCAGCACGACGATGAATACCGGCCACGTGCATGGCCTGGCCAAGGAGACGATCATCTTGCCGGTCCTGCCTCGCGACGAGGAACCCGAATCGACCACACAAGAATCGATGTTCAACTTCGTCCGGCTCAGCGACGGAGGTCCGCGCCGGTTACCTGGACCACGTAGCGAAGTCGACGTGATCTCGACGCTCGGCAAACAACTGCTCGGCGATGGCGTCGGAATGGATTGGGACCAAATGCAACACACCGAAACGATCCGGCAGTGGATCGGCGCGGTCGTCCCGGGCTACGAAGAGATTCAAGCGATCGGTACGTCCAAGAAAGAATTCCACATTGGGGGACGCATCTTTCACGAGCCGACCTTTGGTACAGAGGACGGTCGCGCCGTGATGCACTGCCACCAACTTCCCTTACTCAAGGGCACCGCCGACGATGAACTTCGCTTGATGACCGTCCGCAGCGAAGGACAATTCAACACGGTCGTCTACGAAGAGGAGGACTTGTATCGCAATCAAGATCGCCGCGACATTATTCTGATGCATCCAGATGACTTGAAGCGTCTTGGTCTCACACATGACCAGCGTGTTCGTGTCGAGAACGAGACCGGACACATGGATTCGATCCTCGCCCGCGGCTATGAAGACATCCGGCCCGGCAACGCCCTGATGTATTATCCCGAGAGTAACGTGCTGGTTTCGCGTCACGCCGACCCCCACAGCAAAACGCCGGCATTCAAGGGTGTCGTGGTGAGAGTCAAACCGATGCAGCTGGCATGATGGCGTTTGGAAAGCAGCAAAGCATTTGGCGGCCGTACTGCCAAATGAAAACCGCGCCGCCGCCACTTGAAATCGTCTCAGCTCAGGATTTCGAACTCACCACGGCGGATGGACGCACATTGATCGATGGCATGGCGTCGTGGTGGTCGGTGTGCCATGGCTACGCTCACCCGCACGTCGTTGAGTGCGTGTCAGAGCAACTCGCGCGGATGCCGCATGTGATGTTCGGCGGGCTCACGCATGAGCCTGCCGAGCGATTGGCGGCGCGGCTCGCAGCGATGCTACCTGGCGATCTGAACCACGTCTTTTTTGCCGACAGCGGCTCAGTTGCCGTCGAGGTCGCGATGAAGATGGCAGTGGGCTACTGGCGGCGGCAGGACCAACCGGCACGCCAGAAATTTCTCTCTTTTGCTCACGCGTACCACGGCGATACGACCGGCGCGATGTCGTTGTGCGATCCCGAGCGTAGCATGCACGCTGACTACGGCGATGCAATCCTGTCGCAGTTCCATTGCCCGATGCCGGTGGACGAAGCCAGCGAGAAGGCGTGCCACGAATTGCTCTCACGTCATCGTGCGGAAATCGCTGCGGTCTTCATTGAGCCGCTTGTGCAGGGTGCGGGCGGGATGCGATTTCACGCTGAAGCCACGGTTGCTCGAATTCGCAGACTCTGCGATGAACACGACGTGTTGATGATCGCTGACGAAATCGCCACCGGATTTGGTCGTACGGGAACCATGTTCGCGATCGAGGCGTGCAATGTTGTTCCCGATATCATCTGTTTGGGCAAGGCGCTCACCGCGGGCACGATGACAATGGCCGTTAGTGTGGCAGGGAGAAAGATTTTCGATGCCTTTTGGTCCGATCAAACGTCTGACGCACTCATGCACGGCCCCACCTTCATGGCCAATCCGCTTGCCTGCGCGGCCGCCAACGCATCGCTCGACTTATTCGAACGTGAACCGCGTGTCGATCAAGCACGCGAGCTGGAAGGAAAATTGCTAAGCGGTTTGGCCCCCGCGCGTGACTTGCCCGGCGTCGTGGACGTTCGCTGCCGAGGCGCGATTGGCGTGGTCCAAGTCGCTTCGCTTGGCGATGTGGAGGATCTCCGCCGGCGATTCGTTGATGCCGGCGTGTGGCTCCGGCCCTTCGGCGACTGCGTCTACGCCACTCCGCCCCTGAATCTGCCCGATCATCTGGTCAGCCGACTGTGCTCCGTCATCGTCAAGGTTTTGTCGGAAGTACGTTAGACTTTTTATTCTGACTTAGCTCAACTGTTTCCATCACGGGATCACTTCTGGGCCGAACGGGCAGAGCGAGTTGGACGGTGGCTAGCGTACACACGAGCGACGTCTGCCATGTAATTCGTCATCTCGGTTTCCGACGCTTTTTGAAGGTGCTCTTGCGAGACGTCTGTATTTCCTTCCGCGTCGGCGATCAGTCCGACGTACAGGTTTCCATAGAATTCCGCCGATGCGTGGGAGGGAGTGCCGCGAGTCTTCTCGATGGCGGCACCGATCGACTCAAAATTGCCACCTTGCAGACGCTGTAAAACTTCTTCCATCGGAACTCGGGAATCGCCGGGAGCCGGTAGGACGATATTGCGAGCCTTCGCGAGTCCATCGGCTTTGGCGACGCAAAGAAAATGCCAGGCTGCGTTCTCGACGTCGTGCGGATTGACGACTCGATGTTTTTCAAACAATGAGCGAGCTTCGTCGTATCGCCCGACGAAAAACAAGGCGATACCGTACTGCCATAAATAGGGCTCGGAATCAGGACTTCGCTCGATCGCTCGCTCGAAGGTCTGTGCTGCTTCGTCGCATTGACCACCGCGCAGCAACGCATCGCCAAGTCCAATCAAAGAACCCGTCGAAGGCGCTGGTTGCCCATCGACCGTTGCTCTCGCTCTGGTGATCGCGTCGCGGTGACGCTCTCGATGCGACTGGGCCTCATCCGACCAAGCCGGAAGAATGAGCATCCCGCTGAGCAGTACGGTAAAAAAGAACGGCGTTGCGGTGACTGGATGTTGATGGGTACACACGCTCTATTCGTCCTAATTCGATTGTTGAAAGTACCAGCCGAAGTCGTGCCAAGACATGCTTGACGGGCTTAACGAGTATTTCATCAGACCGTTTCGGCCATGTCGCGGGCGTGGTAGCTGCTGCGGACAAACGGGCCCGAGGCGACTTTGATGAAACCCATTTGTTTCGCCAGGTCGGCCAATTCATCGAACTCCTCCGGTGGCACGTATCGAACGACCGGCAGGTATTTTTCGCCTGGCTGTAAGTACTGGCCGAGGGTGAGGAAATCGACGCCGTGCTCACGGAGGTCGGCCAATGCATCGAGCAGCTCGCCGCGTTCTTCGCCCAGGCCGAGCATCAGGCCACTCTTGGTCTTGACGGTCGCATCGTATCTCTTGACTTCGCGCATCATTTGCAGCGTCCAGGCATAATCGCTCTTGGGGCCACGAACGCGGCGATACAGTCTTGGAACCGTCTCCATGTTGTGATTAAAAACGTCCGGGCGAGCTTCGATCACGCGTGCCAGAGCGTCTTTGCACTGCACGAAATCAGGTGTCAACACTTCAGTCGTCGCACCCGTACGTTCGCGGACGGCGATGACGCAGCGATAGAAATGTTCGGCGCCGCCATCGGGCAGGTCGTCTCGCGTGACGCTGGTGATGACAACATGTTTCAGGCCTAGCCGGGCTGCGGCCTCGGCCACCCGTGCTGGCTCGTCTGCGGCCGGAGCTTGGGGCGGTCGTCCCCGATGGACCGCACAAAAACCGCAGGGCCGCGTACAGACGTTTCCCAGTATCATGAATGTCGCGGTTTGTTGGCTGTAACACTCCATTCGGTTGGGGCATTTCGCGTTTTCGCAAACCGTTTCCAGCCCGAGTTCGTCCATCAATTGGTCGGTGAGGTGATTCGAGTTGGATTTCGGAATGGGACGTTTGAGCCAACGGGGCAACCGGCCCGTGGCGCTAACGGACGTGCCCTCGGGCATTTCGGGTTCGGCGACTACTGGCAATCGAAAGGCCATCGGTACTTTCACGTTCAAAATCAGGAAAAAATTTCGCGACTGGAAGATATTGTAGCGGTCCCCGCAAATTCTCACCATTGCCGGGGCTTCCCTTTCTCGCACCTGCGATACAATGCCCGCTATGTCGAAGTCAAAAACTAAATCGCATAAGACGTCGCTGACCGCTGCGGGCAGGAAAGACGCCGATACCAAGGCCAAAAATAAAGCTGGCGGCAAGAAAGGCGGTAAGGCGGCTGGGAAAGCGGCCGCTGCGTCGACGACGCCGGTGGCGGAGAACCGCAAAGCCAAGTTCCGCTACGAGATTCTGGACTCGATCGAGTGTGGCATGATGCTGCGCGGCAGCGAAGTGAAGTCAATGCGGGAGGGAAAACTGTCACTCGACGAAGCCCACATCCGCGTCAACAACGGAGAATTGTGGTTGGTCGGAGCGGACTTGGCCCAGTACAACAATGCCGGACTGTTTAATCACGACCCTCGACGAGCGCGCAAACTTCTCGTCCATCAGCGGGAGTTTAACAAATTCTCCGGACGCGCTTTTGAACGGGGACTGACCCTGATCCCGCTACGAGTTTATTTCAACGATCGCGGGATCGCGAAATGCGTGATGGGATTGGTCAAAGGCAAGAAAATTCATGACAAACGCGAGACGCTGAAGAAACGTGATACTGAAATGGGTTTGAAGCGTGCCATGCGAGCTCGCTAGATTCCCCGTCGGACAGGCACCCTGCCTGTCGGTTCACACAAGCCCGCTCCTCCGAGAGATTGCCCGACTCGATGTTATCCATTGTTGACCTCGTCAAGAAATTCCAACAACCCGGAGGCGGTGAGCTGACGGTGCTCAACGTACCGCGTTTTGAGATGGCTGGCGGCGAGCAAGTCGCGTTGATTGGGGAGAGCGGTGGCGGCAAGACGACGTTGTTGCACCTGATCGCTGGCATGCTATCGGCGACATCGGGGTCCATCCGAGTCAACAATCTTGAACTCACGAAGCTCAGCGAGCAGGGCCGCGACCGATTTCGCGCCGCAACGATTGGCTACGTGTTTCAAACCTTCAATTTGCTGCCCGCGTTCTCAGCGCTCGAAAACGTCAAACTCGGCATGGCGTTCGGTCGCGGTGGCGTGGACGGTGAGCGGGCGATGCACCTGCTCGAACGGGTGGGGCTCGCCGACCGAGCCCATTACCGGCCCAAACAATTGTCCGTTGGTCAACAACAACGTGTCGCAATCGCGAGGTCTTTGGCGGGTAAGCCGAAACTGCTGCTCGCCGATGAGCCGACAGCGAACGTTGATCCCGCCAGTGCGGATTCGGTGCTGGAATTGATCATCAACTCATGCCAACAAGATTCGATCTCGCTGCTGATGGTGACCCACAGCATGGACGTCGCCAATCGCTTCGGGCGCATTGATCGGCTCGAAGACATCAATCAAATCGCAGCCCTCCATCATCATCCGGCTTCATGAATCTTCTGTTTATCGCATGGCGGAATTTCCGCTACCGCGCCCTGTCCAGTTTTCTGACCACGTTATCCCTGATGCTCGGCGTCGGTTTGGTCGTGATGGTGATGGCGATTTACGGCATCATCAGCGAGGCGTTCGTGCGCAATGCGTCGGTGGGTTACAATCTCGTTGTCGGACCACGCGGCAGTGCACTCCAGCTCACGCTCAACAGCGTTTATTACCTCAGCCAACCGATCGAGAACCTACCGTTCACGGAGTACATGGAGTTCTTTCCCAAAGAGCAGCGGGCGGCGTGGGTGAACGAGTTTGGCGGCGACCCGGCACTCGGCGAGCGCGACGGCGTGTACGCTGGTTTCGTCGCCGGTGGTTACGCAGTTCCGCTCGCACTGGGGGACTACTTTGGTGACTTTCGGGTCGTCGGAACGACTCCGGAGTTCTTTGAAAAGCTGCGGCACGGACCCGACGTCGACCAACCCTTTGAGTTCCGTGAGGGGCGTGCGTTCGAAACGTTCACTCCCGAGAACCAGTATTTCGAATGTGTCCTCGGGTCACGCGTCGCGGCGCAGTCTGGCTTGCACGTCGGCGATACGATGAACCCGACCCACGGTGACCCAGAAGGGAAAGGACACGGGCAGGGATTCAAGGTCGTCGGTGTGCTCGCGCCCACGGGTACCCCCAATGACCGAGCCGTGTTTGTCAACATGGAAGGCTTTTACTTGCTCGAAGGCCATGCGAAACCGCTGGAGGAGGATGCCGTTATTGCGTTGCCTGATCGCGACGCCGACGATCACCGGCCGCCGTTGTTAATGATTCCCGAACGGGAGGTCACCTCTATTTTGGTGCGAACCGGCGACAAACTGATGCTCGCCCCGCTCATGCAGAACCGGATCAATGAGAGCGGGCGCGCCGAAGCCGCCGCCCCGATCGGTGAAATCACGAAATTAATGACGGCCATTGTCGGGCCGCTCCTTACGGCGCTGCTCGTGATCACGCTCATCACGTGTATTGTGGCGGCGTTCGGGGTGCTCGTGTCGATCTACAATTCCATGAATGACCGAAAACGTGATATCGCGGTGATGCGGGCGCTCGGAGCCCGACGAGGTAGCGTCACGTGGATTATTTTGTTCGAAAGCCTAATCATCGCGATCGTGGGTGGGGCGGCCGGCTGGCTGCTCGCCCACGCTGCCATTCTTGCCGCCGGATCGTTCATCGAGCAGCGAACAGGCGTTCAGGTCGGCATGTTCTCGGTATCGGAGTATGAATGGCTGGTGCTGCCATTTGTGATCGTGCTGAGCTTGCTCGCCGGCATCGTGCCAGCCATGGCCGCCTACCGAACGGACGTCGGGTCGAATCTCTCAGCGTGATTACCGACAATAATATTGCTTAGCTTCTGCATTCCCTCTAACCAGGCTATAGTAGCAGGGCGATTCGGGCGCGAGAGTGCGTCGAACCAGCGGGAACGGATCTCTCTCGGAATTCAAAGCTGCCCGACGGATGATGCAGTGGACGTCGTCATACGCCTTGCGGGTTATGGTCACTCATGAGTATCGATTCGGAATTAAACGGTCGCAATTTTCAGGACGCGATCTCACGTCATGACATCGCCTCGATTACGCGGCAGCTCGTCGAGAGCCAGTTTGTCTTGATTCATTTGGAAGAAGACGAGCCTTCGGAGCCGTCGCAGTCGTCCGACGAGGTGCTCGGTGCGCTGACGGCGAGTCGTGGTGAGCGCGACTATCTCGTGGCGTTTTCCAGCCAAAAACATGCGACGCAGTTTGTGGAGACTCGCAGTGATCTGTTCGAGAGCGAATCAGAGGTCGGCGGGTTCTGGGTCGACGGACGCACGATGCTAGATTATCTCGACGATGAACTCGGCATCTTGCTCAATCCCGATGGGCAAGGACACCGCCAGATGGAAACGGATTTGATTCGCGAAATTCTCGACGAACTGAATTTGCAGTAGGTGAACCCTTTGTGCTCCGACTTCGTACATTCGTTCGCGGTCCTCGCAAATCGGCCCGCAGGGGTGTCGTTTTGAATTTGCTCTCCTAGGATTACTAGTATGTCACGTCAAGGTTGGTTGTGGAGTTCGTCGCGGCGGTGGGTGCTGTTGTCGGCGGTCATGTATGTTGGCATGCAGGCCGGTTGCCGACCCGCCGCAGCTCCGCCTGCAGTAATCGACGACCATGACGACCATGACCATGACGACCATGACCATGCAGGTCACGATCACGACGGTGAGATTGACGTCGACGGTCTGGTCCCGATCGAAGATGCGCCGCCGTTTGAATCGCTGGGCGAAGGAGTCCATCAGTTGGTGGCTCTGCGTGACGCAATCGCGAAGGGTTTTGCGGACAACGATGTGGAGTCGATTCACGACCAACTCCATGACGTCGCCGGCGTGCTCGGCCAAATCGAGGATATGATTCCGGAGACTGACATCCCAGACGATACAAAGCAAGAGATGGAACAAGCCGTCGACACCCTCTTCAACGCGTATGGTGAGCTCGACGCGAAGCAGCACGGCGACGAGGGGAAAGACTACGCGGAAGTCTCGGGTGAGATTAATACCGCTATCGATACATTGACCAAAAACTCGCTTTCATAGCTAGCATCCCATGACAAAGAACTTCCGCCTCTCTCGAGTTTGCTCGACGTCCTTGTCGCTCGTGATCGTCATTGGAGTTGTGGGTTGTGATCGCAAACAATCCGCGGATTCGTCATCGCAAACGAGTGGCAGTGCGAGTGTGCATTTGCTCACGACCGAGCCGGCGGATCCAACATCGCTCACCCAGGCCGCAGAGGAGTTGTCTGGATCGACCGAGTCGGCCGACTCAACCAGTTTGCCGCAAGAGATGGTGTTGGTCGGCAAGATTGAAGCGGGGGATTTCCCCGCTTTTCAGGATGACCAGGCAACGTTCATCCTCAGCGAGCTAGCTGCGGAAGGCCACGGGCTGGACGATCCTGATCACGAAGACAATTGTCCGTTCTGTAAACGCCGGGCTGAGAAGGCACCGAAAGCGATCGTGAATATCGTCGGCCCCGACGGGAAAACACTGGGTACCGACGCCCGCACATTGCTCGGCCTCGCTCAGGGCGACCGTGTGATCGCGGTCGGCACCGCAACGTATGACAAGTCCGTCAATGCGATCACGTTGCAGTGCAGTGGCGTGTACCAAAGTCGATAGGGTCGATGCCTCAAAACGGCTTCGCCGCAATGTCGCTCCGCTCTCCGAGTGCAATGTCGCTCAGCTCTCCGAGCTGATAGCGGGCAGCGCAGCGTGCTGTCAGCTCGAAGAGCGGAAGGACAATCGCCGGGCTGTTAAGCGAATCCTCCGTGCAGGAACCAATGTTTCTCCTGGCTGGAGCTCGCTCGCGTGCCATCTCCGAGGTGGTAGTAGATCCATAGCCTGGCTCCGTTTTCTAATTCGATTCGGAAGTAATCACGCCGGATCAAGGCTCCGCTCCACCAACGGGTTTCGATTCGTTCAGCCCCCCAGTGATGACGCACCGTTTCGATGCGTCCTCGAATGCGAAAGCGGTTGGGAAAGCCGCCAGCTGGGCCGGTTTCATTTCCATCGATCGGTGTGATGGGTTGTGGATCCGACAACAGCTCGATGGGACGCCGTCCCAGATCGGTCGTTTGCGGCCCGTGGCCGAAACCACGTTGTCGTTGTTTGGATGATCGCGGTGGAGTGTCGGCTTGCTCGGCTGCGGTGGCAGATCGCTGCCTCGCCGTCGGGCTGCGTGCGGGTCGTTTGATTACTTTGTTCAGTCGATGTGCTGTCATGGGGAAATCAACCACAGCGTTCTCGGGCAGCGGATCGTCGCTGACACGGACGCCACGCACGGCATCTTCGCCGAGTCGACCTGAGAGCGCGTCGATTAATCGTGCTGCGTCGGTTTGCCCAGTCCAATCGTCTCGCGACGTTGCGGCGAAATCGGGACCGAATATCGATGGCTGGTGACTCGACAAAGCAGCGTGCTGGGTGACGCCGACGGTCATCCGAGTGACCAACGACCCCAGCCGATTGGATTGCAATGTCCCCAGCATCAAGGTGGTCAGATGGGATTGATCGAGCGTGGGGGCAAATAATCCCGCCTCGATAACGAGCGAGGGATGCTGGGTCATCTCCAGTTGACATCTCAGGCGTAGCACGCCCCGGTGCAACTGATGGAGCGACGCAGTGGCTTGGCCGATCAAACGCGAGAGTCGATCGGCGAGCAGGTCGACCGCGTCGGTGGGATATTCAAGTTCGAGCGCTGCGGAATGTTCGCACTGGGGAGCGATGGCGATGAGTGATTCGTCAACCTCGCCTATGGCCTCGGCAATCCGCCCGCACAAGGCGGGGCCGAGCCGGGTGGCGAGTCCCGAGCGGGGCAGTCGCATGAGGTTGCCGATTGACGCGATGCCGAGTCGGTCAAGGGTGGCGACCACATCGCCATGCAGCCGCAGTGCCGCGCACGGCAATGTTTCCAGAGCCGCCTCGGTACCGCCGGGTGAGGCGATGAAAAATTGATGAGTGGGAGGGGCTGACGAATTCGATTTTTCCGTCTCCGAGACAGCATGATTGGCGAGCGCCCAAGCCGCACCGAGAGTATCGGCGATCGCCATCCGTCCGCGAAGATTTTGTCGGTTGAGAATCTTGGCGGCAGCGGCGAGCAAACCCAACTCTCCCGCGTGTTGGGCGTCAACGTGTTCTGCATCGACGATGGAACGGTGCGAGGCAAACTGAGAACCATGTCCATCAGCAAAGAGGTGCGTGACGCCTTGGATCTCGGACAAGATGGCTTCGGGGTCGTGACGAAACCGCCCCGCCCATTTGAATCGCTGGAGTGTTTCCACTGCGGTTTGAGGACTGAGTTCGGTCTGCAACTCCAACGCGAGTGATTGCAGGGCACGGCGATCGGCATCGCGATCGTAAGGCTCGATCAGCGCACCTGCCATCGTGGCCAAATCGGTGGCTTGAGCGATTGGCATCCCTAAGCGTACGCCCGCCTGTGCGGCCCGTGGGCAGAGGGCGGCGACGATTCGACCGCGGCGCGGATCGGTGTGCCAGAGAATAACGAGCCGCTCGCGGTCAACCGGCTCGGCTTGCTCCGGTGCTGCGTCGGGCGGGTGGGTTGCCAGCGCGGGGATGCGCCGACGTTGGATCGGCCAGTCGGGCAGCCAAAGGCACAGCAACCGCTTCATGTCGATTCTCCGCGGGAGCGTGAATGGTGGAGGGTTCAGTGAGCCGTTGCAGTTGGGCAACGACCGCGGAAGGGAGTGGGTGTAGGCGAGCGTCAGCGGTGACCGCCAAAAATATCTTCCGTTGAGCGTTGGTTTGAGTTTGGCTCATCACGTGTGCTTGTCGTGCATTGCTAGCGTGATCGAAATTTCGCGCACGATCGAGACTGACACAGAGAATCCGCAGATCCATTGGCGGACGCTGCGGCAAACCGGCAGCTGCACGCTGATCGGCGGAAAACCGCGAAGCGTCGACCGGGACCGCTGCAACGTGCCAGCGGACGGCGGCGAAGGAAGGCCGCGTGCGAGCCGATGAGGGCAGCACAAACAGTCCGGGAGTGCGCCCCTCTTCAGCAGCCAATTGCAACCGCCGAGCATCACGATCATCGAGATTCCATGGCAACGCCGACCAGACCGCCGCAACGGACGAGCATCGCAGGGCTTGATCGATCGCCCACACGCAATCACGCCGGTTGTTCGGACGGCAGACGACAATCCGCTCGGGCGAAATGCCGCAAGCAACCGCGGCGGCGGCGTAAAACGTTCCGCTCGGGTCGACCACAATCACCGGGCCACGATGGGGTGCCCCTTGCTCGCCAATTGAATCACCGGCTTCCCTGGGGACGGATTCACGGTTTCGGTCCGTCATGGTGGAGGCCGCCGCTAACATGGCGAGCGTTGACGCCCCGCTGGCGTCATGCCCGGCGACCCACTCGCAGAGCCAGCCGCGTTTCAAGCCGCCACCGGGTAAGGAGGCATCGAGTGTTCGCGAACCGGTGGAAAACCGAGGGGCGGAATCCATCGCGGGGTTGGTCGCAATCGCTGCGGCGCGGCCCCGCAGTTCAGCCATCAAAGCACTGCGGTGATTTGGGACCGCCTTTGCCTGCGCAGAGTGAGATTTGACAGCTTCGCCCGATGGCATGAGCCGTTGGGGCCCTCGCTCCGGTTCAGTCGTGCCGAAACCGGGGCGAGCACCCCGACGGCTCGTTGAATCAGCAGCCTCACCAGATGGAGTGTGGGGTCTGGATACGCTCGTCCCGGGTTTATTTGCTACGCTAAGGGTGGGCGCATCGTCAGCGGCCTGCCAAAACGCGAATGTTTGTTGGGCGAGCGGTTCCCCCGAGGGCGCGAAAGTGTTTTTGATGCGAGCATGATGGGTGTGCGTCCGTGCTACCTTTTGTGGAGGGTCCGGTGTGCCGGATGAGTCCCTGTTATTATGCTGGCAAAGTCATTTGCTAGCAAATCATTTTTCAATCCAATTGGATTTCGTCATGTTGCAAAAAATTCGCTATTTTCTGTTTTTGCTTGGCGTGCTCGCCGTGATCGTGGTGGCGTTCCAAAACCAGGATCAGGTGGACGTCAAAATTCTATTTTTCAATGGTCGGTATCCGCTGACGTTGTTGTTGCTGGGAACATCAGGACTCAGCTTTGTGCTGGGGGCCGTTTGCACGATGTGGCGACGTCACCGACGTGCGAAGGCGAAAACACCCATAAAAACGCGTGCTACGAAGCTCTCACCCCGCGATTCGCGGCCCTCCCAGCCCACCGGCGCAAACACCCCCCACGAAGCGGCGGATCCCTTCCCGAAGTAAACGGCACGACTCCCCTCTTTTTCATCGACCATTTCTCCCTGACTCTGTAAGGAGGCCAGTCTCTCCGAGACAAGCATCCAAGTCTCGAAAAGACTCATTTCAAGTCGCTACTTGGACGGGAGCGGGGGAGATTTCCAGTTCGACCATGGGCAGACGAGTGACTGCTGCGGCCCGGCGGCGGGCGACGAGGTCGTGACGCAGCAGCACGGATTGGGCGAGGTTCCCGATGGACTGAATCGGACGATGACGACGTTGGGCTTGTGCCTGCGATTGGGCTCGACCGTCTCGGATCAGAATGGCGAGTCTCGCCAAGGTATCCAGGTCGGTGTGGTCCGGATTGGCGGTGGCCGAGTGGGAGAGGTCGGAAAAGAGCGTTAATTGAGTCATCGAAATGTCCTTTACAGTCGGGGAATGGGCGGTGCCCTTCAACGACAGACATTCTTGGTCAGACCGGTGACACGTTTGGTCACCCCGCTGCGAGAAAGATTGTGACGGCGGCTCACAATCCATGATTCCGATTCGTTCTCAGCCGATGTCGCCGCGGTCGCCGGTGTTGGCGAGAGAGAGATCGGCGGCATAGCAGTCGACTAAGGTGTTGAGATTGGCGCTGCGGTCGATTTCGCGAAACACACGGAGGGTTCGATCCAGACGCCGTGCCCCGGCATCGTTGTACTGTCCTTGGCGAGCCGCTTCACGCAACTCACCCCGATAATACTGGACGGCAATCGAACATAAATCGCGAAGGCCTGCGCGGCGTAATGGAGCTTCCTTCTTGCTGATCGCATCGAGGTGCGTATTGATGCACCGGGCGATGATGACTGGGTCGGGGACGGGCGCGCTGAGTTGAGAGAGCAGTTGGCTGCGAATTTCGCTGCTCTGCCCGCTCGCCAGTCGGGTGGCAACTTGCAGATCACCGGCCGCCAATTCGATCGCCTCGTCGAGCGTCTCGTCAGACACCGAGATCGGGCCATCGCCATCCTCGGCGAGTCGCAGAAGATGCTGGCGGAGCAGATCCCGTCCCTCCACCCCCGTGGGGCTGGTGAAACGCATCGTTTGGCAGCGTGAACGGATCGTTGGTAGTTGCTTCTGTTCACTGGTGCCGATCAGAATGATGACCGCATTGGAAGGTGGCTCTTCCAACGTTTTGAGCAGGCAGTTCGCGCCTTCTTCGTTGAGGAAATCGGCATCGTGTAGAATCGCAACTTTGCGTTCACCCTGCATCGGACGCAGATGCACGTCATGACAAAATCCTTCCTGCAGTCGGGCTTCGGTCGGACCGATTAGCAGCTCGAGCGGAATCAGCGTTTTGTCCTGCGGCTTGGACACCTGGATCAGATCAGGGTGCGTCCCGGCGCGGACTTGAACACAATCGGGACATTGCCCACACGGATTCATCTCGGCCGACGAATTGCGGCGGCACAATACTGTCTGGGCAAGCAACAGTGCCGTCGCTGTTTTACCCACACCCGGCGGACCTACAAACAGCAAACTGCCGCCGAGCCGTCGCTTCGCGATCGCCCTACCAAGGGCAGAGCGAAGGCGTTCGTGCCCAATCAGATCGTCCCAAGAGCGTGGGAACGCATGCATCTCGATACGGGGAGCTGCCAATCGAAATGCTCAGTTCAGGTCGTGGGAGAGGGAGACGATGATGTGGCGGCAGCACGGGAAGTTGACGATGTGCAGCCTGATTGGCGATCCGCATTCACGCGAGACTCCAGTTCCGAAATCTTGTCGACGCGCGTGCCGTGGCGACCACACTCAAATTCCGTGCTCAGCCACATCAGTACGAGATCGTCAATTGCACGCTCACCAATCAAATCGCCTGGGAGGCACAACACGTTCACATCGTTGTGTCGACGCGACATCTCCACCATAACTTCGTCATAGCAGGAAGCGGCTCGAACGCCCGGAAATTTATTGGCGACGATGGACATGCCGATCCCCGTACCGCAGATCAAAATCCCACGGTCGAGTTCGCCTCGGGAGATTCGTCCGCCAATCTCGATGGCGTAGTCGGGGTAGTCCACGGGATCGGCCGAATGGGTGCCCGCGTCGAAGACTTCATAACCTTCGTGCGTTAAGCACTGCACCAATTTCGCCTTGATATGTACTCCACGGTGATCGCTCGCTAAACCAACTTTCAACAGATTACTCCTCAGGGAATACTTGGGGCGTCCACGTCGTCGTCTCCATTCGAGCCGTCCCTTCCATTATGACCCTCAGGCATCTCTGTGTCAGGCGTTATCGGAAAAAAATCGTCATCCAGAGCGTCGACCCACTTTTCCAGCTCTTCTCGGATTTGGTCCGCGCATTGCTCATAGACGTCAACGTGCATTCCCACCGGGTCGCTGACATCTCCGCCATCACGGCGAAGCGTGAACACACGTCCTTTGCGGTTGGGCCATGCCGCCAGGATCGCGTCGCGGTGTTGGCGAGTCAAAGTGAGTACCAAATCGGCCATTGACATCAGAGGATCGTCGAGCGGCTGGCTGCAGTGCCCAGTCAAGTCCAGTCCCCTGCGTCCCATCACCTCGACAGATTGGGGACTGGCGCCGTGGCCTCGCTGTGCAGCGACTCCCGCTGAGAGCACCCGCGCGACGTCTTCACGGCCAAAACGACGGTCCAAGATATCGCGCAACAATGCTTCCCCCATCGGGCTGCGACACGTGTTGCCAGTGCAAACTATGACAATTACAGGTTTAACAAACTGGTTCATGGCGGCTCGCTGAATCACCCCTTCACGCAGGATTTGCCAAGAATTTCCTGACAATTGAACGATCGTACCCGCACCACCATAGCGGCTAACGCCATCATTTAGCAGGACGGGGAGCGGATTGGTTCCTGTTTGACGGGATAACTGGGCATCTAATTTCTCTGCCGTCGTGACTGCTTCACCATTGGTGGGTAGTAGCTCTCCCCACACAAGAGGGGCGGTGAGGTACCGATGAATTTGGCGAAGCAACCGATGATTGGAGACCCGAAAGGCTACCGGGGCAAGGGAAGTTGCGTCCTCTCGGGTGTGCTGTCCATGGCGAGTTGCAAAGCGGTGCAGCACAGTCTGGACGGCCCCGGGCAGCATTCCGACAGCGGATTGTCGGACGTCGCAGTCTGCGATCAGAGTCAAAGGTCCTGGAAAACAGCGTTCACTCAAGCGGCGGCCGAGTTTGGTGTGTGGAATCAGGAAATCCCCCGCCGATTCGCTGCTGCGAGCACACAGAGCGACCTGCCCCGGTAGGCTCGGCTGTGCTGATTGCCCGGCATGCGACGCCCCTCCTACTACTAATTCAGTGAGTCGCTCGACCGCAGCCGGGCAGAGTGCGCTGGCGACAACGCCGTAAACAGTTTCGCTCGGCAAGCCGATCACCTCACCCTCAGCCAACGCTTGCACACTGCGGTGGACGATATCGCGAGGATCGTCGGTCTGTTGTAAATCGTAGATCATCCCAAATCCGTTTCGTCTTCTTGTTCGAGCACGGTGCGTAGCCGGCGGACGGCGCGTAGATACCGCATGCTGGCAGCGGGTGGTTGCAGGCCGAGTACCTCCGAGATTTCCATATTCGACAAATGTTCGTAGTGACGCATCAAGATCACTTCGCGATCCGTATCGTCGAGCTTTTCAATCGCCGTTTCGATCCGCTGAGCAATTTCGTGCTGAGTCGCAATCGCCGCGGGTCCCATTCCCGGATCGCTCAATTGAATCGCGAGGTCCATGGTCGATTCATCCACTCCGCCCGTGCGAATCGGTTGCTCGCGATCCATACTCCTTTTGGCGCTGACCCGGTGACGCCGGTAGGTGTCAATGATCCGGTCCCAGGCGATTTGTCGCAGCCAGAGATGGAACGCCATTGCCGGATCGCTAAGGTATTTGTCCAGCCGTCCGCTGGCCTCGACCAGTACGTCTTGAACAACATCGCTAACATCAACTCGCTGCTGAACTTTCCGGTCCAGCCGCATTTCAACCAAGCGGTGAATGGCGGCCCGATGTCGATCGAGCAACTGATTGACCGCATCCGGATTACCCGCTCGCGCTGCTTGGATCAGCACATCAGTTTTGTCGCCCTGCGGCCAAATGGACTTGCTCATCGGCGTGTTATTTCCACTGCCGCAGCGTGATTTTTTGGAACCGTACTGCCATGGCGGGGCCCTTGTGAAGTTGCAAGGCGATCACGCCGGAGTCACGTGATTTTTCACTCTGATTGTCGATGACTTTGACCATTTGCGCACCATTGATGAAATGCTCGAGTTGGTGGCCGCGGACGACAATGCGATAATCGTTCCACTGCCCTGGGTGAATGCCTTTGCCCAGTTCGGCGGCGTCGGCGAAGGTCGTTTCCATTTTCTCACCCTCATTGTTGATCGTTACTTCCTGGCCGCGGAGCGCCAGAATCCCGCGTCCTTTTTCTTCGTAAAGGATGCCGGCATAGTGATTCGCCGCATCGATATCTGCTTGATATCCGGCGACCACAAACTCTTTTTCATCAACCACGCGACTGTGGTACTGGATGCCCGAGTTGCCACCATCGATCTTGAACTGCAACGTAAGCTCGAAATCGCCTTTGACTTCTTGATCCAAAATCAGAAACGTGTTTTGCTCGATTGGTTTCTCGTCGCTCGTTTGTCCCAAGATCGCACCGTCCTCGGTGGACCAGAGGTCATCACGACCGCGCCAACCATCGAGCGACTTGCCATCGAACAACGTCGTGACCTCGCCGCCTTGGAGAGAGCGAAGTACGCCGGGAGCAGTTTTGGGAATCGTTGCGTCCTGGGCTTGCGTCGCCGTGCAGAAGGAGAAAGTCGCAGGGATCGAGAGAGCGGTCAGGAGGAGTTGGCGGTAAAGCATTGTTCAGTAGGGGTGAGTTGGGGGAGAGGGTAAGCGAGCAGGAACATCAAAACTAACCCGCCGAGCGACGGGGAGCAATCGGCCGCTAATCGACGAGAATAGGCAAAATGAGCCCGACGGGTGTCAATATATCCCAACGAATGGCCGGCACGTGTCGTAATCGAAATGTTGACGATGGCTAGCCAGCATCAATTCACTGCGAGTCGTTCGCGTTCGCGAGAGGTTATTTCGCGGCCATTGTCGCTCAGTTCTCCGAACTGAACGCGTGCGGGAGGTGCAATATCCGCTAACAGACCGTGGGCTGAGCGACATTACGGTAACGCCCGCTCGAGGGTATAGCGGTAACGCCGCTCGAGGGTAATGACAGGCGCAACAAATGGCATAGTTGCATCCTTGGAAGTGGGTGCGTCGGAAATTCGAGTATGACTCACGCCACAAGAGGCGTGAGAGGAGAGGTCGAAGCAATCGATGTGCCGAGCAAAACCGCCTCACACCCACTGCAATTTGCCACCGGTTTCGATATTGAGATGGTTGTCGTGTTCGATGAATGGTGGGGGGTCGCCTCGGGCTGGAGGCGAAGCCTTGCAGAGGTCGGAGCGTCGGACCGATCCAGCGACAAGGGGTGCGGAGATCGGAGGAGGACTGGGCTTGGGGGAAGGGATGCGATATCCTGCTGCGCGTGAATATCCCTGATTTTGCTAACGAATCGTCGCTGACTCCCATTCGCACTGTCGCGGTCATTGGGCTGGGGTTGCTAGGTGGAAGTGTCGCCAAAGCGCTGCGGCGAACCGGCAGGGAGTCCACCGTCCGCGTCATCGGGTGGGCCAGGCGGTCCGAAACGCGCGAATATGCCATCAACCATGATTTGGTCGACGCGGTTTCCGACGATTTTGTGGAAGCCTCGCGTCTGGCCGATCTTGTCGTGATCGCCACGCCAGTGGACCGGATTGCCCAGTACGCGGTCGAAATAGCAGCGGCTTGCCCGCACGTGCTGATTACGGACGTGGGCAGCACCAAATGCGGTATTGTCAATACGGTCATGGCCGCCCCGGATGCGGCGGCCCGATTTGTGGCCGCCCACCCGATCGCGGGCAGCGAGAAAACGGGAATTGAGTTCGCCCGCGACGATTTATTCGCTGACAAAACGATCGTGATCACCCCTTCGGGTCACGAGACCAAGGGCGCGGTCGAAGCCATCACGCACTTTTGGCAATCGACAGGCGGCCGGATGGTGCAAATGTCGCCGCAGCGGCACGATGAATTGATGGCAGTCACCTCCCACGCACCGCACCTGCTCGCCGCCGTGGTGGCTCGGCAGGTGCCAGAGGACGCGATCTCGTTGGTGGGTTCGGGATGGCTCGACACGACGCGGATCGCGGCGGGCGATGAAGGGATTTGGACTGCCATCGTGCGTGAAAATCGACCCTCTATCCTTGCGGCAATGCAGGCTGCCGCCCAAGATTTGTCGCAGTTGATCGAGCTGATCCAAACCGCCGACGATCCTGCCCTCACCACTTACCTTCACGAAGCCCGCACAAAACGCCAGTCCGCCCGCCCCTGCCCTCCCAAGTAACATTTCCTGACTCTCCTTCCTGCACTCCTTCCCAAAAACCGAGTTCCCTACATGCCGCTTTGGCAAATCGACATCCATCCGGCCCCGCAGCAACTTGACCGGATGGGGCTGCATACTGCGGACGAGATCTTCCAGCTTGGTTTGGGCAGTGATTTGACGGTCGCGGCGGCCCGGGGGTTTCTCATACAGGGCGAGATTAGCCGGGATCAAGCCGAGACGGTCGCGGCGACCCTGCTGGGAGACACCGTCACGGAGCGTTTGGTCGTTGGATGCGTCAGTGAGAGTGAGAACGGCGACAGCGATCTGCTCTCCGAGCCGCCCGAAACGATGATGGAGAATCTCTCTGAGCGAGGTTTCGAGGAGGAACCGCACCTGGTTCACGTGATGAGTAAGCCCGGTGTCATGGATCCGGTCGCAGCCAGTACCCAGAGTGCTCTGGCCGACAGCGGCATCGACGCGGGAGCCGTCAAGACGTTTCGTAAATACTGGATTGCGGGGGTCGACGAGAGTGGTCTCGACGCAATCTGCCGCCGCGCATTGTCGAACGACTCGATCGAGACGTTCGTCGTCGGCCCGCTACGGATGAACGAACTCGGAGTGGGGTCGCAGGGTAAATTCGAATTGGTGCGCGTGCCCATTCGCAGCCTCGATGACGCTGGACTCGAAAAACTGTCTAAAGATGGGCAGCTCTATTTGACGCTCGTCGAGATGCGGACGATCCGCGATCATTTCGCCTCACTCGATCGCGATCCAACCGATATCGAACTCGAAACCGTCGCGCAAACCTGGTCGGAACACTGCAGCCATAAGACGCTGGCAGGTCGCATTCACTATCGCGGCCCCGCTGCCGACGGCACACTCGCAGGTGACCAACGGCAATACGAGAACATGCTGAAGGAGACGATTTTCGCCGCGACGCAGTCGATCCGCCGGAAGCTTGGCGATAATGACTGGTGCGTCAGCGTGTTCAAGGACAATGCGGGCGTGGTCACGTTCGATGACGAAGATCATGTGTGTTTCAAAGTCGAAACGCACAATCACCCGTCGGCACTGGAACCGTACGGCGGTGCCAACACGGGCATCGGCGGTGTGATCCGCGACCCGATGGGTACGGGCATGGGCGCCAAACCGATCTGCAATACCGACGTGTTCTGCTTTGCACCCCCGGACGTGCAACCTGATGACCTGCCGCCTGGCGTCCTGCACCCCAGACGCGTGATCCAGGGTGTTGTCTCGGGAGTGCGTGACTACGGTAACCGGATGGGAATTCCTACTGTTAACGGCGCCGTTTACTTCGATCGCCGCTATCTCGGCAATCCACTGGTGTACTGCGGCAACGTCGGCATCATCCCCGTTGGGATGGAGAACAAGGAAGTCAAGCCGAACGATTTAATCGTGGCCATAGGCGGGCGGACGGGCCGCGATGGGATACATGGGGCAACCTTTAGTAGCGCCGAACTGACGAGCGAATCGGAAACTTTATCTGGCGGATCTGTCCAGATCGGAAACGCGATCACTGAAAAGATGGTGCTCGACGTGTTGCTGCAGGCCCGCGACCGGGGCCTTTTCAACGCCGTTACCGATTGCGGTGCGGGCGGTTTCAGTAGCGCCGTCGGCGAAATGGGCGAAGAACTCGGTGCCGAGGTCTGGTTAGAGAAAGCACCGCTGAAGTATGAGGGGCTGACATATACCGAAATCTGGATTTCTGAAGCCCAGGAACGCATGGTTTTCGCAGTCCCCGAAGCGAAATGGGACGAACTGCGAGAACTGTGTGAGAGCGAAGGTGTCGAAGCCGCCGCGATCGGCCGTTTCGTGCCGACGGGTCGATTGAAGTTAACCTATCAAGGCGAACTGGTCGGCGATGTCGCAATGTCGTTCTTGCATGAGGGGCGTCCACCCGTCATCCGCGAGGCGGTTTATCATCCACCCGCAGTCACCTCGCTCTCCATTGGCCAACGTGACGCGGATGCCAACACCCGGACCCTGCTCGCAATTTTGGGCAGCTACAACGTCGCCAGCAAGCACTGGGTGATCCGGCAGTACGATCACGAAGTGCAGGCCGGTAGCGTGGTAAAACCGCTCGTCGGACCTCAGTGCGATGGTCCTGGCGACGCCGCCGTGGTGCGACCTAAGCTCACGAGTAAACGAGGTCTTGTGATCTCGTGCGGTATGAACCCGCATTACGGCGATTTTGATACCTACCACATGGCGACGTCTGCGATCGATGAAGCGATGCGAAACGCGGTCGCTGTGGGCGCCGATCCGTCCAAAATCGCGATTCTCGATAATTTCTGCTGGGGTTACACCGATCGGGCCGAGACGCTCGGTTCGCTGGTTCGCAGTGCGATCGCCTGCCAAGACATGGCGGAGGTTTTGCAAACGCCATTCATCAGCGGCAAGGATAGCTTGAATAACGAGTTCAGCTACTTCAACGAGGCTGGAGAAAAGCAAACGATTGCGATCCCACCGAGTTTATTGATCAGTGCGATGGGCCAGATCGCGGATGTCGGCAAAGCCGTTACGATGGATCTGAAAGAGGCGGGTAATGTGCTGTTGCTTGTCGGACGAACGCAGCGAGAATTGGGGGGGTCCCATTACTGTCTCGTCGAGAACGAGAGCGGTGGACGGGTTCCGCAGGTTGACCCGGAGTTCGCCAAGCAGGTATATGCGACTGTTCACGAGTCAATTATGGACGGCGAACTCCGCTCCTGCCATGATTTGAGCGAGGGTGGTTTGTCGGTCGCGGCGGTGGAGATGGCACTCGCCGGTGGACTTGGTTTAAATATTTCGCTCGACGATATTTCGCGTGACGATGGCAGTGGTGAGCCGCTGAGCAGCAGCGAATTGCTGTTCAGTGAATCCAATACGCGGTTCTTGATCGAGATCGAAGCTCACCATGTCGTGGCCGTGGCGAAGCGATTCACCGAAGCTGGCGTGCCCCTGACTCGAATCGGCGACGTCACAACCGGGACTGCGGTGCGGATTCGCGATGGCGATCATTGCGTGCTCGATGTTGAGATCGCAGCGGCGAAGGCGGCTTGGCAAGCTCCGTTGGATTGGCACTGATCTCTATGAAATCACGATCAAAAGCAAAATCGAGATCTAGCTCAAAGTCGGCTGGGAAGGCCACCAAATTGCGGATCATCGGCGGTGACATGGGTGGCCGGACGGTCACGTATCACGGTGAAGACTTCACTCGCCCGATGCGCGATAGCGTGCGCGAGAGTCTGTTCAATATCCTTGGTCGCGGTGTGCGTGGCACGACAGCCTTTGATCTTTTCGCGGGCACAGGTGTGCTGGCGTTTGAAGCGATCAGCCGCGGCGCAGTGCGTGCGGTAGCGGTCGAGCCGGTTCGGAAGGCTGCCGATCAGATTCACAAGACGGTGGAGCATCTCGATCTTCAGAGCAAGTTCAAGCTCGTGCAGGCGGATGCGTTTGCCGTTGCCGATCGCTTGCTGACGTGTAACGCTGAGGACGATACCCCGTGGGTGGTCTTTCTCAGCCCGCCCTATCGGTTTTGGAATGATTCGGAGATGTTTCCGAAGCTTGCCGGGATCATTCGTCGCGTCCAAAGTCACGCGCCGCCGGGAAGTATTCTGGTAGCCGAGACGGATCAAACGTTCGACATCGACCGCCTGCCGCCCGGGGATTGGGACGTCCGTGCGTATGGGATCACGAGACTCGCGTTTATTGAACCGGGCAATCACTGCGGTCTGAATTTACCGGATACGTTGGAAATTTAAGCCGGCATTTAAAAGTCACGCAGTGATGGCAGCAACGACAGCAATCTGATTCCTGTCGCCCCACCAGGGCTGTTGGGACAAAATGTTTCCTGCGCAGGCCTGGGGCTGACGGCTCGTGGGATATGCTGTCGTGGCTCTGGCACTCCTGCTATTGCGACGGCACCCAAATATTGCGACGACACCCAAGCTCAAAGAAAGAAACTCCATGCAAATCCTCGACATCATTTCGCGCGTCGTTCACATCGCCACGGCAATCACACTCGTTGGCGGCAGCGTGTTCTCGCTGTTCGTGTTACTGCCCTCGATCAAAACGCTTTCGGAGGAGGAACGGCAGCAGTTCGCTGGGGCGATCAACGAACGTTGGAAGCGATTCATCCACGGCGGCATTCTGCTGTTTCTGATCAGTGGGTTCTACAATTACTTTCGGGCGATGCCCGCCCATCAGGGTGATAGCCTTTACCACGCATTGCTTGGCACCAAGATTCTGATCGCCTTCGCGATCTTCTTTTTCGCTTCTGTGCTGGTCGGCCGCAGTGCCGGCACCACAGGCATGCGGACCCATCGTAAAACGTGGCTCAGCGTGATCGTGGTGCTCGCGGCGATCATCGTGGGAATTTCAGGATTCTTGAAGGTGCGTAGCGTTCCGCTGCGCGTCGAAGCGTTGAACACCCAAACACCTGCGGCGAATTGACCACGTGCTACCACGATGGCAAACGGTTCTGCTAGAATACTGCAGTCGCGTAGCGAGATTTATCGCGACTCCGTTTTCGGGCGTCTTTTAGGACGCTTCTTATCGTTTCGACACCGAGGAATAAAATGGCGACAGTGACGTCGACCGATGCCCTGCGTAGCGGATCTGGTGACAGCCCTGCTGGGGCCGATGCGGGCCGCATGGAAGAGTTTTCATACGATGACTCGATTGTACGAATGTTTGCGATCGCGACGATCGTGTGGGCATTAGTAGCGACATTCGTCGGGCTGAGCGTTGCTCTGCTGTTAGTTTTGCCTCAAATTTCGGGCGGCCTCGAATGGATTAACTTTGCGAGGCTACGTCCCCTGCATACCAACGCGGCTATTTTCGCGTTCGCGGGCAATGCAATCTTCGCTGCGGTTTATTACAGCACCCAGCGATTGTGCAAAGCCCGAATGTGGAGTGATGTGCTCAGCCGCATTCACTTCTGGGGTTGGCAGCTGATCATCGTGCTTGCAGCGATCACACTTCCGCTGGGGATCACCCAGAGCAAGGAATACGCGGAACTCGAGTGGCCGATCGATATTCTTATCGCGGTCATTTGGTTGTTTGTCTTCGGCGGTAATTTCCTGATGACGTTGGTTCGTCGCCGTGAACGGCATATGTATGTGGCGTTGTGGTTTTACATCGCCACGATTGTCACGGTTGCTTTGCTGCATGTCTTCAATAATCTAGTCGTCCCCATTGGGACGTGGGCCAGTATCCCAATCTACGCCGGTGTGCAAGACGCGTTCATGCAGTGGTGGTACGGCCACAATGCGGTCGCGTTCTTCCTGACGACACCGTTTTTGGGACTGATGTATTACTTCCTACCCAAAGCCGCCGAGCGTCCGATTTTCAGTTACCGACTGAGCATCATCCACTTCTGGTCGCTGGTATTTATTTACATTTGGGCCGGGCCACACCACCTGCACTTCACGTCGCTGCCTGAGTGGGCCAGCACGTTGGGGATGCTCTTCAGCGTGATGTTGTGGATGCCGAGTTGGGGCGGGATGCTCAACGGGTTGCTGACACTGCGAGGTGCCTGGCACAAAGTCGCGGTCGACCCGGTGCTGAAATTCTACGTCGTCGGCGTCACCTTCTATGGGATGGCGACATTTGAGGGGCCGGCGCTGTCGGTCAAATCGATTAACGCGTTCACCCACTACACCGACTGGACCATCGCACACGTTCATGCCGGTGCGCTTGGCTGGAATGGGTTCATGGCGTTTGGGATGTTGTACTGGCTACTCCCGCGAATCTTCCAGACGAAGATGTGGAATGAAAAGCTCGTCAGCATGCACTTTTGGGTCGGGACGCTGGGCATCTTACTGTATATCGTACCGATCTACGCAGCGGGCTTGATGCAGGGGTGGATGTTGAGTGCGATGGACGACACCGGACATTTGATGTACCCAGATTTCATCGAGACAACGACGCGGATTGTCCCACTGTGGTGGCTACGCGTAGCGGGCGGGCTGATGTACTTCAGCGGTGTGGTGATGCTCGGCGTCAATGCACTGATGACCTGGCTGAATCGGCCATCGGAGTACGACGTGCCGGTGATTTCCGCACCGCGATTGACCGCGGATTACCACCCTCACGAGAAGCCACGGAAGAGCCCTCTCGAAGGCGTGGCAGTCATTGACTTCAGCAAGAAAATCGAATCGTTTGCTTGGATGGGTTGGCACCGCCGTTGGGAACGGTTGCCTGTAAAATTCACCGTCTTGGTAACGCTCGCGGTGATTATTGCGACGCTGTTCGAGGTGATTCCCGCGTTCCTGATCCGCAACAACGTGCCTACGATCGCAACGGTTAAACCCTACACGCCGTTGGAGTTAGCGGGCCGTCACATATTTGTTTCCGAAGGCTGCTACAACTGCCATTCGCAACAGATTCGCCCTCTGGTTTCCGAAACAAAACGTTATGGCGAATACAGCAAGCCAGGTGAAGGCATCTACGATCGACCGTTCCAATGGGGCAGCCGGCGGATTGGTCCCGATCTGGCACGCGAAGGCGGCAAGCAGAGCAGTTTCTGGCACTGGACGCATTTCGAGAACCCGCAAAATGTCTCGCCAGGATCGGTCATGCCCGATTACGATCACTTATTGAAGGAAGACATGAACTACAAGGCCATTGCGCCACATGTGCAAGCCGCTGCGTACTTGGGAGCGGAATACACGGACGACGATCTCAACGACACCGCTGCGGTTGCGATGCGTCAAGCTGAGCGGATTGCGGCGGAGATCGTCGAGCAAGGTGGGCCGGCCAAAACGTATGAGAAACAAGCGGTCGCATTGATCGCGTACCTGCAACGTGTTGGAATCGACTTGTTCGCCGAAGAGGAAGTTTTAGCGGTACCTGCTGGCGAGACCGCACCCGATTCGGTAGACGCAGAAGAAGTCGTCGCGGATCCAGCGAGCACCCCTTCGGCTTGATTGACACCCATTGAGAGCCGATCCGGAAAGGGGTCTGACCCTCTCCGGCGAGGCCGTTAAACTTCGTCAAATGACTCACCTCCAAAGGGTCAGACCCCTTTCGGATAGGCTCATAAACAACGGTGGTACGTGCCACCGATACACTGGCAAGGATCACGACGAATGATCAGAGATTTAGTATCTGCGTTGGACTATTCGGTATGTGCCGAGTGGGCGCTCGCGTTATTCGTGGTAGCGTTTGCGACGATCACCTATGGCACACTCCGGCTTAGCCAGGATGCATCCGATCGTTTCGCCTCGATTCCACTCACCGACGACGTGGAGGATCCCCGTTCATGAATACCACGGCATCCGATCACGATATCAATGATCCTCACACGACGGGTCACGTCTACGACGGTATTGAAGAGTTCGACAATCCACTTCCGGGATGGTGGAAATGGATCTTCATAGCCACGATCGCGTTCGCTCCTCCGTATTGGTTGTATTTCCATGGCGGTACACCGGGTCGCTCGGTGCTCGACCGCTACTCGATCGCACTGGCCGATAACACGCGATTGCAGTTCGAGGAGATCGGCGAACTGCAGCCCACTGAGCAGACGATCGTGAAATATATGCACGATGACAGTTGGCGGCGCGTGGGCAGTATCGTTTTTCAAACGAACTGCGTCTCCTGCCACGGCCGGGAAGGGGAAGGGAAAGTCGGACCGAACCTGACCGACGAATTTTACAAGAACGTCACGCAGATCGAAGACATTGCCAGTGTCATCAACAACGGTGCGGCAGCGGGTGCGATGCCAAAGTGGTCCAACCGCTTGCACCCGAACGAAGTGGTGCTGGTTGCCGCATACGTCGCGAGCCTGCGCGGCGAGAACTTAACCGGTCCGCGCGGTCCGGAAGGCAAAGAGATTCCACCATGGCCTGAGCCGATGGCCTCCGACGAGGGCGAACCCGCTAACGAATCGTAGTTGAATTATCATGAACAGCCAACAAGCCGAATCCACCCACGATGATTCGGTTCACGACGAGTGGGCGTCCATTGTGCTCAGCACGATGGAGGCCGACGGTAGCCGTCGCTGGTTGCGACCACGACTGTCAATGGGTGCATGGTGGAAGAAGCGCCGCGTTGTTGCCTATCTTTTAATGATCGTCTTTGTCTTGATCCCGCACTTGCGGATTGGCGGCAAACCAGTCGTCTTGATGGATTTGGTCACACGCCAGTTGACTGTCCTCGGCAAGACATTCTACCCGACCGATACGCTAATTCTGGCCTTCGGGATTTTGGCCGTGTTTATCTCGATTGTGCTGGTGACTGCGGTTGCGGGACGGGCCTGGTGTGGATGGGCGTGCCCACAAACGGTTTACATGGAGTTTTTGTTTCGCCCCATCGATCGTTTTTTTGAAGGCACGGTTGGTCGCGGCGGCAAACCCAAGGCGGAAATGGGCGGCCTGCGGAGTATCGGACGGATTCTCGTCTATCTGTTGCTCTGCATGTTTCTGGCACACACGTTTTTGGCGTACTTTGTAGGTACGGATCGCTTAGCGCAGTGGGTCCGCACTTCGCCGTTTGAGAATCCCTCGGCTTTCCTCGTCATGGCGGGCGTGACCGGATTGATGATGTTCGACTTTCTGTACTTCCGAGAACAGATGTGTACTCTCGCGTGCCCATACGGTCGTTTTCAGTCGGTAATGCTCGACGAGCAGTCCAAGATCGTCGCTTACGATCCGGTCCGTGGTGAACCACGTGCCAAGGGAAAACGTCCCGCCGCCACACCGGCAGGTGATTGCGTGGATTGTCATCAGTGCGTGGTCGTCTGCCCGACCGGAATCGACATTCGTGAGGGCTTGCAGATGGAGTGTATTAATTGCACCCAGTGCATCGATGCATGCGACAACGTGATGGAGCGAGTGGGATTGCCGAAGGGTTTGATTCGTTACAGCTCGCAAGATGAAATCGCCCGCAAACCTAAGCGGCTGTTCCGCGCCGAACGATTGCGTATCCGCTGCTGCTCTTGGCGGTGATGGGCGGATTCGCGTGGGCGGTGGGCAGCACCTCGGGGTTCGATGCCCGGTTGCTGCGGGGCAGAGGAGCACCCTTTTCAATTACAGCGACTGGCAAAGTTAATAACTCGTTCCGATTGCGTTTGGTCAATCGCAGCACCGAACCGCAGCAGTACACACTCGCGGTAACGACCCCGGAAAACGTCAAGCTCGACGTCCTGCAAGACGAACTATTAAAACTGGAACCGGGCGGCAACGAGCTGATTCAACTCAATGTGGAGTTCCCGCCGATCGCAACCCGCGGCAGCGGCAGCGAGTCAGCCATCTTGGTGGTGGAAGACGGTCAGGAGAGAAAGCAGGAACTCCCGTTTATGCTGCTCGGTCCAAGATAGCTTCTGTACTCGCTCGCGATGGGCGGAGCCGTCGGTCGACGATGTTAGCTTGACGGCTCCGTTCGCCCGAGTGGCTACGCGGTTTAATCACGAGCGCGCCGAATGCTGCGTTAATGTCCCCAATCTTCTGGGCCGATGAGTCGCTGCCACAAACAGGATCAGCGCCAGCCACACGAATATGAACCCACCCATCCGCGTGCGATCGAGCGGTTCGTTATACAGCACAGCGCCGACGAGGAACTGCAGCGTCGGTCCGACGTACTGCAAAATGCCGATCAACGATAGGTCGAGTCTGCGAACGGCGACAGCAAATAACGCCAGGGGAGTGATCGTGATCACGCCCGCAAACAAAAGCATCAAGGTCACCTGCGGCGATCCATTTTGGAATCCACTGGCATCCTCGCTGATTCGCCATGCCAGGTAGACCCCGGCGGGAACCACTAGAACGGATGTTTCGATCCATAATCCCACCAAAGGCGGTAAGTGCGCTCGTTTCTTAACCAGCGCATAAATTCCGAACGATCCAGCCATTAGAATGGATACCCAGGGAAGCCCGCCGGCCCCGATTGCCATGATGCTGACCCCCATGGCAGCTACGCCAACAGCAAACCATTGCCATCGGTCGAGGCGTTCACCTAGAACGACTACGCCCAGGAGCACGTTAATCAATGGGTTGATGTAATAGCCTAACGAGGCATCGAGCACCCGCGCATGGTTGACTGCCCAAATGAACGCCCCCCAATTGATCGCAATCATGACTGCGGCCAACCCATAGGTCAGCCACACGCGGCGATTACGCAGTTCCCGCAGAATAGCACGACTACCGCCCCACCAACCACGATGCAATAAAATCGGCAGCACGATGGCCAAGGTCACGAAGGACCACACGATCCGGTGGCACACCAATTCGGTCGAGTCGGCAATGTCGACCAAACGCCAGTAAATCGGAAACAGCCCCCACAGCGTGTGAGCACCGACGGCGCAAACTAACCCCACCCGATCAATCGATGGCGCGGCGTCGGGCGTTGAATCGGAGAAGGCTGGCACGGGCGAGGGACAATTTGAATGGCGTCAGAAAGCCCGTCCAATCTCGCCCGCCGTTGCGGCGGGGTCAATGTGCCTTGTGATTTCGACGAAGACCGGGTGTGAAGGGTGAGGTGTCCGACGACCTAAGAAAATGGAGTACCCGTTCGACTCCGATGCCGGTCGAAATCATGGTACTCCCTTTTCCCGTCAGTCAACGCATTAACCCATCTCAGCCGAAACGTGATAGGAAGCGGTTCTCAGAACCGCTAGCTAGCGTCGTGGGGCTGTTTTATGGGTGAAATTATCTGCCGGAACTTAGATCGACGCAAGTAAATCGCGCAGGGCTTTGCCGGTCATCAGCAAGTCGATTTCAGCACTTCCGGAAATTCGATCTCCAACGAGAGTCCTGCCCGTCAGCGGAACTGCAACCGTTTGACTATTATTGGAGGGATCCGTCGCAAGTGCATCGCGGTAGCGGTCGACTAAATCGGTCTCGCTCAAGTTGAATTCGAGTACGAGGTCGAGATCACCATCGTGGTCGACGTCTTTGAGCGAACTCTTCGTGGCGGTCGTCGAAGCCCAGACGATCGTTGTTGCATCAATCAGTGTTGCGTCGACGTCGTCCGTTGCATGGAGAACTAAAGTTACTGACTTATTACCCTTATCTGCTGAGTTGAGGTTGATTCGAGATTTTTGGGCTTCAGCATCGACCACATAGACAGTTTGCTCGACGGCTCCGACGTCCACTGCGTCACCTTGAATTCGTGCCTGACCGCGTTGGTCGACCATCAGGCTGTCGCTCACAGCGTTGTCTCCTGCATCAACGAGCGGGCTGTCTGGGAGGGGGGCATGCGTCAGCGTCGGACCGCCGTTGTCCTGGAGGGGACCGAGAAGCGGATCGAGTGGCGCGCTCAGTGTTCCAACTTGATCCTGACCACCACCGAGGATTTGGGCGAAGGTCGCCTCCGCAAAGAAGTTGCCACCGAGCGACGTGATCACGCCCGCCATGTTTCTCGAGGGGATTGTATTGGGACCCCCGACGACGTTGCCTGAAGTGTTATTGGCTACTACCGAGTTGCCAATCATCAATTGACTGGTGTTCGACGTTAGGCCGCCTACATCGCCTCCGTAGTTGTCAACAATCGTGACGTTGCGAAGCGTTAGGGGTGTTCGTCCGACGTAAGACACCAGCCCACCGGTTCGATGGCCGTTATTTCCAGAGATGGTTGAGTTCGTGATCTCGCCGCCGAACGAGGACAGATAGATGCCACCTGCATTTCCTCCATCATTGCCTGAGATCGTCGAACCCGAGAGAGTGAACTCACCCCCGCCATGATAAATCCCGGCGGCACCTGCTCCGATACCCGGCCCCTCGCGGAGCGCCACGTTGTCAGCGACTGTCGAGTTCGAAATATTCAAGCTCCCAAATCCGTTCGCTGACGAGAATGGAGTATAAGCGTGCAGGCCCGCTGTTCCTCTGGCCGTATTGCCGCTGACGACGACATTTTCAATGGAGGCATCGATTGGCCCGAACAGCGCAATCCCACCGCCATGCTGATAAACATCCGGAGCGATCTGATTCCCCGTCACGGCCGTGTTGGAGATCGTCACGTTGGAGAGAAACTCGCGATTAATACCGTTGTTAGCCCAAATTTCAATCCCGCCGCCGTTGCCGCGGGTCTCGTTGTCACTGACGCGTGTATTCGAAATTGCAATCGCCGCAGCGGTGCTCGGTTCGATGTGAATGCCACCGCCCCCAACATAAGTCGTCGAGTCGACGCTACCGTTTCCGGTCACCACTGCTTGATCAATCGTGGCACCATCGGCACCGTCGATGCGAATCCCTCCCTCACTGTTACCGGTGACGACAACACCTGAAATCAGGGGAGCTGACGAGTCAATAAAAAACAGTCCTCGAATCCCATTATCTGCAAATTGCCCACCGCTCACGTTGAGTGAGTCAGTCGCGCGAACCCACACCCCAGAATCGCCATTGTTTGAAAACTCAGTTTCCGCAATCGATACCCCCTCGCTTTCGACGATCGCTGCCCCCGATTGCCCATTGCTACTGAGCGTGCCTCCATCGATATGGACGGAGTGATCGTTGAAAACAACGATCCCATTCAAGCGATTATTGGATGCATCGAGATCGCGGAGGATCACGGTGCCGGTTGAATTGCGTGTGTAGACTCCTTGGGCATTATTGTTCCGCGAGATCGTGTTCTCTACCGTAATATTTCCTGGCAAACCGATCTGATTGTTGTAATTGTCTCTTAATTCGGCAGACCACAGTCCTTGGTAATTGTTCTCCAGCAAGCTATCGCGAACAATTAAATTTCCCTGTTGATGAACGATGCCACTATTGGTGAGGGAGTTCGCTACGCGGACGTTTTCGACCGTCACGTCCCCGTCAATGACGCGAACGCCCGCGACCTGTGGACGGTCGATCGTGAGATCTTTAATCGTTAGTTCGATGGGGGCGTCGGCGAGGATCGATGGCCCGTTGCCGGCCGTCAGTCGCACGTCCGCTCGATCACCGGTGGCCCCTCGAATCGTGATCGCCGAACGGTCAGAGCCTTTGTCCAAAAAGGTCACCGTTTCATCGTAAGGAGCGCCCGTCACGCGCGATGCAACAACGATCTCATCTGCTTCAGAATTTTTCATCGCCGCCGCGACGCCTTCGCTGATCGTGGCAAACGGCGAATCGATAGAACCGTCACCTGGTACGGGCGCGCCGGGGAAACCTGACACGTAGAACGTGGTCAGCATGGCTCGGGATTCGAGCGACTCGCCGATCAGCGTCCGTCGACGCGAACGCTTGGAAACTTTTCGAACTCGCTTGCTAATTGAGAACGCCATCGGGAACAACCTGCGATTCAAAGTAAAACGATAACAAACAGGCAGCGGCTACTCTGCCGCTGCGGGCAACTTGCGGAGGAATTTACCCCTTCGTAGTGCTGTGTGCAAGTTTTTGCATCGAAATATTTGGGAACGTGGAAGCGAAGAAAGAGTCAGCGGAAACCGATGGCCACGATTGCCAGCGGGGCCACGAAGGGAGAGGCGGCGACTCGAATAAGGGGTGGCCCAAACTTTTACCAGTTTGCACCTCAGCTTTCCCAGCTTTAACTGCTATTGGGGGCGGGCGTCTCGTGGTTGAATCCCAACGCATCACCAACCTCATGGCTGATCGCTTCGGCGGTGTACATCGCCCGTCAAGCTGTGAGCGGGCGTACGTAACACTATCGGTCTTGCTGATCGGCTCGGATCGCTGATTGTCGGATCGCTCAGCGATTCGATTCATGCAGGAGCGCGACTGCGCTGCGTTCTTGTGTCAGGAGCAATGATGCGCAGTGGCGGCGGAGGGCAGAGAGCGGGCTGCGTTCGCCTTCGCTCATCGCTCGCTTGAGTGCGGCGCCGATCTGATGCTGCGCCGACTCAGCTGGGTTGCTTCCTGGGACATTGTGGGATGAATCGTAACGGGATTGGGAGGGGGCCACTGTTCCCGCACCCATGCCCATCCAGTTGGCTCCGCTGAGCAGCAGTGCTTCGCCTTCCAGTAGTGTGGTTTCGTGATTTGCGATCGATAGTTCGCCTAGAAACGTGTCACTGGCCGAGCCGGTGGTGCGTCCTAGGCTCAACGGACGATAGCCGTATTTGGAAACGATCAAGCTCGACCACCGACCAATCGAGGAAATCACAGCGCGTCCGGTTTCGGGATCAATGTGTGCGTAAAGTAGGGATAAATTGGGGCTCCCTGATTCGTCAATTGCCCCATCGCGAACTTGCAGTAGTGTGTGCATGATCCGTGTGACGACGCCATGCGGGGTATGACGGTAGCCGATATGGGACTGCAGTGCGGCGCGGACGACGGTCGCATCGAGTGTTCCGACAAGATTGTCTTCGGGACGGCATTCGTTTCCGAAATGGCACATTGCGATCGTCAGGACGCCATCGGGGAGCACATCCCAATGATGCCAACTCTGAGCAACCGGCGTCAGTGATTCAATCATTCCATCGACCGACCAGCCATCGGCGAGGCGACTTCCCAGCGGGAGAGTCTCGAACTGCCAATTTGCGACTTGATTCGCCCAATGATTGTCCTCTGCGGGAATTTCCTCGGTGACGCGAACTCCGCTCAGCGGCATGGGTTCCATGGCGGCGACAAACCGATCGGCATCAAAATCAATTTCGTTGTCAAACGTCTGCTCCTGCACAGGAAAGCGAGTTCGCTTGAGCGAGACGAGAACGTGACAGATATTCTCTGCTGCGAGTCGCGCTGCGGCTTCAGATTGATTGTTAAAAGTATGAATTCCTTTGCTAAACAACCACAGTGTGCCGACTGGCAGTTCGATGCCGCCCAAGCAAATGCAAATTGCTGACGGGAATGGTTCCGGAACAGCACTGTCGCCTAGCGAACTCGATGGTAAATCATCGGTTGTAAAGATTCCCTGAACCATCGCTTCCAAATCGCCGCGGGCACCGCGCAGTGGGCGGGACAAACCTAGCCCAATGCGAGTGATTGCACCCAGTGCGAATCTCGTCGTCAATCGCTCTGTTTCATCGTCGAGCATGTAGACTGCGGCGGCATCGGAGCTCGTTGCGAGGACGATATCAGAGAGAATTCGGTTGATTTGGTCGAGACCCTGCTTGGCGATCGCATCGCTTGCAATGAATGCAGACTGGGCAGCCAATTCTGTTTGGCGCATTTCCGTTTCAACAGAAGCAACCGACTCGACCGCGTGACCCAGTTCGTGATCGACGCAATGAAGTTTCAAGTAGCTCGGATTCGAGATGGTCACGATTTCGTCAGCCGGAACAGAGGAGCGAGAAGCGAATCAGCGTGCTTGATTCTTCGTCGCCCCGTCTCATCTTTCCTCAGTGGATCAACCGGCAAAGTTTACATTGCTTCCCACCCTGGCGGTTTTATCGATACCAGCGAAACAACCTCACCGATTTAACCTATTGGCTGGCCAAGGCCGCGTCCATCGCCACGGTTTCGGCGAAATCGTAGGCGTGGAAGACGCGACCGATCTGCTTCGCTAGCATGCTAAGGTAGAGTTTGCGAAATTTCGTTTCCGTTGTTTCGCTGGTGTACTGGCCCGCCTGAGACGGGTAAGTGAATTCATCGATTTCTTTGCGGAAGACGACTTTTTCGGCGAGGATATCATAGACCGTGATCGTGATGGCCGCGCGACCTCGATAGAGTGTCGCTCCGTCACGCAGTCGCAGATCCGTCATTTCGATCGCGACGAGTTTATCTGCCTGGGTGTCCTTGCCCATTTCCAAATAGTCGATCTTCTCCCATCCGTGCGTGTCTCGCCATTTCTGAATGTCCTCATCATGCACCAAGGAGATCTCCTTGACCTCCATCGACAGGATGTCACTGACCTTTCGGGTCAGCAGGCGCGCCGCGACGTCGTCGGAATACTGGCTCTGGTCCGTCATCGTCACGATCGCGACTTTCGACTTTTGCAGTCCGTCATATTCGGGCGGAATGCGGTCGGCACCGACCGCGTGCATCAGATTACTGAGTACGCCGAGGCAGCCGGACTGAGTCAGCACCAGAGAACTGGCGAAGACGACCGTCGCAAGTAGGTGAAGGGGCGTTGATTTCATACGGCAAGCAAATATTAAGCGGCTATGCGGCTGGGGGGATCGCTAACGATCATCCGTGTTACGCATTTTCGTACGCTGGGTGCTAGCCCAGATTTGCTCCGTATCCGTTGCGTCATCAAAAAGAGGAACTATTGCCTTGGAAGCGGTTGGGCCAGAAGGCTTCCGCTGATCATTCTGATCGCTTCGGGGAGCGCCAAACACTCTTGCTCAAATACCCGGGCAGCTAGCGTATCGGGGGTGTCATCAGCGAGCACGGGGCAGGCTCGCTGGTGAACGATTGGACCGTGATCGTATTCATTATCGACGTAATGCACCGTGCAGCCGGTGATCTTCACGCCTCGCTCGATCGCTGCCGCGTGGACGCGACTTCCGTACATGCCCTGTCCGCCAAATGCTGGTAACAGCGACGGATGAATATTCAAAACGCGGTTTTCAAACGCTTTGGGGATCAAAACGTGTTGGAGGAAACCCGCCATAACAACGTATTCGATCTTCCGCTTGCCCAGCGGCGCGAACATTGCCGCGCTGTAACCATTGGGATCGGGATAATCGTTTCGACGGATGATGAGCGTCTCAATGCCCGCCTCTTGTGAAATTTTAACACCGCGAGCATTACTGCGACTGCTGATCACTAAACGAAGATCAATCGGCAAGCCGTGGTGGTCCCGATACTCGATCAAATTGGCAAGCGTGCGACCGCTGCCGCTGAGAAAGACAGCGACGGGAAGTTTTTCTGAACTATTGCATTGAGACATCACCGCGTCCCTCGCGCCACGAATAATTCACCGTTTTCAATCTCGACGGCATCCACACCGGGCAGGGCATCGACCTCGAGTTGCTGTGTCAAAGTTTCCTGACAGATCATCTCACGATGACTTTCGATCGCTTGCAGGGTATCAGCATCTTGCGTCATGACGCCGACCTCAATGCGATCAGTGTAGTCACAACCGATTTCTTTGCGTTGACTTTGGATCGCGCGGATCAGGTCTTTCGCGATGCCCTCGCGGCGAAGATCGTCCGTGACTTCGGTATTGAGCACAACGACGCAGGACGCACCCTGAGCAGCGGCCCACCCCTCGCGAGCCTGCAAGCGAACCTCGATATCCTCGTCGTCAAGTTCCAGTACGCTGCCATCGGGTAGCGACAGTGAAACGACGCCGGTTGATTGCAGTTGACTCAGCAGTTCGTTGCCATCGGCTTCGCCGAGCAGTTTTTTTACTACCGGAATTTGCTTACCCACTTTCGGGCCGAGTCGTTTGAAATTCGGTGCCACGCTGTACTGCACATAGTCGCCGCCGTCCGTTGTGTAGGCCACTGATTTGACGTTGAGCTCTTCCCGTACAAGCGAATCGTGTGACTGCAGCCACGCAATTTGCGCATCTTCGCTCAACACGACCTCGACGGCCGCCAGAGGCAAGCGAACTTTCAGCCTCGCATCGGCCCGAGCCGCTCGACCGAGCGACGCGATCTCTCGGAGCACCTTCATCGAGGTCGACAATTCGGTATCGATCCGTTCAGCATCGGCTTCGGGATAGTCGCACAAGTGAACACTTGATAGAACTCGATCGCCGAAGGGGCGTGTGAGCTCCTGCCATAAACGTTCGGCCAAGAACGGAACGAATGGAGCGATCAGTTTGGTGAGCTGGACGAGGACCTCGTACAGCGTCCAGTACGCATCGTGCTTGTCAGCCGACTGGGAATCTTTGGCCCAGTAGCGGTCGCGACTACGACGAACATACCAATTGCTCAGGCCATCGAGCAGCGACGTGATCGCGCCGCAAGCGTTGTAGTTGTCGAGCCGATCCATCCGATCGGTGATCGTTCCGATGGCAACGTTCAGCTCCGAAAGGATCCAGCGATCGATTTCACTCCGCTGCGAAACCGGTCGATAGCTCGGTGCTGACCCGAGACTTTCCGGCGTGAGCTGGTCGTCCGCAACCGTGGCCGTGGTGGGATCAAAGCCGTCGATTTCGGCATAGATGGTGAAGAAGCTGAACGTGTTCCAAAGCCGCAGTAGGAACTCGGGAATGGAATCGCGGATCGCGCTATCGGAATAGATGATTGAGTTCCACGGTGCTTGGTTGGCAAAGAAATACCAACGCATTGCGTCGGCGCCGTAGCGATCGAAAATCTCCGATGGGCTGCGGTAGTTCCGCAATTGCTTGGACATCTTGCCGGTCTTCTTGGTGAAAGAGAGATCGGGAAATTCTTCCGTTTCTTCTTGAGTGAGGGCAACGACCTTGGTGCCCTCTTCGCTAGTGGCTTCAAACCACTGGGAGAGCATCAGGCCCAGTACGATGCAGTTGCGGTACGGGTGCGGATAAGCCTGCTCGACGCGGCGAGCGGCCAGTTCCGTTGTCGTGGCAACGCCACCGTTCGAGTTCGCGTCGCTCACGTCGACGGATGCTCCTTCACCAAACAACATCGTGCTGATTGCTAGCTGGCTGTAGAACCAACCGCGTGTCTGATCGATCGCTTCGCTGATGAAATCGGCAGGAAATTGCTCGGCAAAACGAGCTGCGTTCTGATGCGGCCAACCCCACTGGGCGAACGGCATCGCACCGCTGTCGTACCAGCAATCGATCACTTCACTGACGCGTCGCATCCTCGCGTTAACCGAAAAAGGCGACGCATACGTGACCGCGTCGATGTACGGTTTGTGAACGCGCAAGTCATCCGCCAGTTCTGGATTAGCTTGCTTGGCCGCCGCCCAAACCTCGGTGCCCTGCACGTCGGGTTTTGCGAGTAATTCCTCGTAGCTGCAGACCGCTTCCATTTTTCCAGTTTCTTGGCAGACCCAGATCGGCAGCGGCGTGCCCCAATAGCGTTCGCGGGAGAGTGCCCAATCGACATTGCTATCGAGAAAATTGCCGAAACGTCCGTCGCGGATGTGTTCGGGCTGCCATCCAATCTGCGAATTATTCTTGAGCATCAGGTCGCGGAACTGGGTCGTGCGGATGAACCAACTCTCTCGGGGATACTGAATCAAGGGATCCTCGTCCGCTCGCCAACAGAATGGATAGTCGTGCAAATACTGTTCTTGGTATAACAGTTTGCCACCATCGCGAAGTTGCCGGGTGAGCGACTTGTCAGCGGACTTCACCCATTCCCCTTTGAGCTCGGGGAATTCGTCAGTGAATTTGCCATCAGGGCCGACAGCGCAGAGGAGTTCGGGCCCCTCCCCCTCAGCGAACCGGCTGCGTTGTTGCATGTAGACTTCGTAGTCAACTTCGCCAAATGCGGGAGCCAAGTGGACGAGCCCGCTGCCTGAATCGGTGGTGACGAAGTCCGCCGCGACGACACGCCAGTACAAATGTTCTTTGCCGCCGGTTTTGAGTGTGCCCTCGGGATCGCTCAGTCGCTCGCGATAATCAGCGAACGGTGGTTCGTACCGCCGACCAACGAGCGATGCACCGGAGATTGTCTCGACGACCGGGAGCTCGCGCTTGAGCTTAGTCGCCAGCGTTTCGACGAGAGCCGCAGCGAGGACGAGTTGCTCGCCCGTTTCGCCGTCCTCGACAACCGCGTAGTCCAGATCGGCTTTGACGGCCGCGTACATATTGCTGGGCAGCGTCCAGGGCGTCGTTGTCCACACCACGAGCGATCGTTTGGGTGCCGAGGCGGACCCGGCGACCAGCGGGAAGAGCACGTACACGCTCGGATCGGCGACTTCGCGGTATCCCTGGCCGACTTCGCCTGCCGACAACGCCGTTCCCCCTTGAGCCCACCACCAAACAATCTTGTGACCCTGGTACAGGAGACCGCGGTCGAAGAGGTTTTTCAGGCTCCACCACACACTCTCGACGTATGACTGGTGGTAGGTCACGTAGGCTTCACCGAGATCAACCCAGAACCCCAGCCGGCGGGTGAGGTTCTCCCACTCCCGCATGTATCGCCACACGCTCTGCTGGCATTTTTGGATGAACGGTTCGACCCCGTAGGCTTCTATTTCTTCCTTCGAGTGGATCCCGAGTTCCTTGCCGACTTCCACTTCGACGGGCAAACCGTGTGTATCCCAGCCCGCTTTCCGCTCACACCGGAATCCCCGCATCGTCTTGTAGCGAGGAAAAACATCCTTGATTGCCCGTGTCAGGCAGTGACCAGGATGGGGCATCCCATTGGCGGTCGGCGGGCCTTCGAAAAACACGAACGTGGGCGCATCGGCCCGCCGAGACAGTGATTTCTCATAGATCTTCTGTTCGTCCCAGAACGCCAGCACCTCTTCTTCGAGGGCGGGAAACGAGGGGCTGGCTGCGGCGGCGCGAAACGCCTTTTCGGAAACCGGGGCAGGAACAGTCGACAAGGGGGAGGCGGCGGGTTTCGCAGACATCGAAAAACAAACGTTGAGGAACCGGGAGAGAACAGTGAGTCAGATGGACTCTGAACAAACACTTTAAGTTCTTCACGACTTTTTCCCCAGCCCTGATGTTTTCTACTCGCCTTGCTTCTCAAGCCGCCGGACGCGAATGTTACGAAATGCGACTTCATCGTTGTGATCCTGCAAACAGATATAGCCGGATTCGGCTTTTCCAAAGCCTTTCCACTGAGCAAATTTGCTGTTGGCAACACGCTCGTTCCAATCGTCGCTGCCCTTCACAAACTCGGCGTATCTCACTCCATTGAGACTGGTGACACATTTTTCTGGAGTGATCGTGATTTTCAACTTGTTCCACTCACCGACTGGTTTTGCGGCATCGGTGTCTGCGGGATAGAGTTGGTAGAGCCAGCCGCATTTTTGCGGGTCGTGACCACCCACGTGATCTTGAACCTGAATTTCAGGGCCAGTGAAATAGGGAGGGTTGTCCGTCTCGACGACATGGAACAGCACGCCACTGTTGGCCGCCGGGGTGACCTTGAATTCCAATTCCAATTCGAATGCACCAAATTTTTGTTTGGTGATGAGATTTTCGTTACGAGCGTCCTTGCCCTGGTCCTTCTTGGCAATACAGATCAGCTCGTCACCTTCAATTTTCCAACCTGACGTGACCGATGGATGACCATACTCGCGCCATGCGTCGAGCGATGATCCGTCGAACAAGGTTTCCCATTGACCGTCGGATGACTTCGATTCAGAAGGTTTCGCGTCTTCGGCGTGAACGAACGTGGATTGAGCGAGAACGGCGATCATGAGAGCGAGCAAGCCGATTGGCATTTTTGTCATGTGGAGTTCCATGAAATGGGAGTGGTGAAGTGAGCGGTTAATTTCAAGTTACTTTGTAGTCGCAGCAGCTAAGTCGCCGTGGTTCTTTATCAACCGTGGATCGCGCTTGGTAACTTCCAACTTATCGGTGAAGATCGTGGTCGAGACGCTGTTGCCCGGAGGTGCGTAGACGTGGCCTTCTGCCTTGATCAGGTCTCCCGCGGCGACCAACTCAGGCTGGCATGCGTTGACGCTGATGGTGATATCACTTTTGAGAACCAACGTCACGCGATGGAGCTTTCCGGGAACGACAGCGATTTGCATTCGATCACTGTTAAGGATTCGTGAAATCGTTCCGATCACGGTCTGAGTACGACCGGACTCGACGGGTTTTGGCGTGAATTCGACGCCTGCACTGAGCACGTCCATGGCCGAGAGCGGTTCCGTTGCGATGCCGTGCTCATTGACACTAGCCTCAAATCGGACGATCAGCCCGCGTTTCAAGTGGCTGACGGGCATCGTGCCGGTAATGCAGACCTGCGAGACTCCCGCTGGATGGGTGACTAAGGCGAACAGGCTTCCGCTTCGGTCGCGTACTTGGATGGAACCGGCCTGAGTCCCCAACGCCACCCCTTCGACCGTGAGTTTGGGCAGTTCGTTAATGTCGACTTCATTGTTCTGTAGCCGCGCGTTGATCGCCGGATTGGTACCTCGACAGGCACCGATTTTAAAATAACCGTCAAATTTGGTTTTCAAAGCGGCCGACCTGAAAAACGTCGGCCAGTTAACCTTGCCGTCGGGCGTGACGGCAGCTTCGAGCGCTTCCGGCTGAGCATAGGGGTTATACTTTTCGAACTGGGCATTAGCGACAATAGCCGAGCCCAGACAGACGGCGACGCAGGCAAGAATTCGGTTCACGGTGTGACTCCTCGAAGCGGGAAAAGATGCATCTACCCAATTTACTCCAAACGCCCATCTTGCGGGTTGCCGTTTTCAACTTTTTCCTAGATCGCCGCTCTCTCATTCTCTCGAGTTGTTTGATGATAAGACGCCTTGCCCAGAGAGTTATCCGTACTCTTTTCGTGATCCTGACACTCGTCGCCTGTACCTCACGTCTTCCGGCGGGCCCTCCTAACGTGCTGCTGCTATGTATCGATGACCTACGGCCGGAACTGAATTGTTTCGGCAAGTCCTACATTCGATCGCCGAATATCGATCGGCTGGCCGCGACCGGACTCGCCTTCCATCGGCATTACGTGCAGGCGCCCACCTGTGGCGCATCCCGCTACGCCATGCTGACGGGAACTTACGGTCCGGCGGGGAACGACGCGTTGTTCCAGCGTGCCAAGCGGTTCAGGGAGCATCCCGATGCGGTGCCGCCGAGTATGCCTGCATGGTTTCGCGAGCACGGGTACACGACAGTCTCGGTGGGCAAAGTCTCTCATCATCCCGGTGGCCGAGGTGGCCCTGACTGGAACGATGAATCGATGCCGGAAATGCCGAATTCGTGGGACCGTCACTTGATGCCTTCCGGGCCCTGGCAGCACCCACGTGGGGCGATGCACGGATTGGCTCGCGGAGAAATTCGCGGTATCTCCAAAGAAATGGATGTTTTTCAATCGACGGTGGGCGGTGATTCGATCTATCCCGACGGATTGACCACCGAAGTAGCTCTCGATCAATTGGATGAACTGGTGGGCGATGGAGAGAAACCATTTTTTCTCGCCGTTGGTATTATCCGTCCGCATCTACCCTTCGGTGCTCCGGCGCAATACATGGAACCCTATGCGGATGCCAAGTTGCCACCGACCGAGCATCCCGTGAAGCCGAACGGGCAAACAACCTGGCATCCTTCGAATGAATTTCGGCAATACAACTTGTGGGGAAAAGAACCTAACGAGGAGGCAGAGTTTGCTGCCGAGGTGCGAAAGCACTACGCCGCCTGCGTCAGCTACGCGGATGCCCAGGTCGGACGGATTCTTGAACGGCTAACGCAATCCGGCCAAGCCAACAACACCATCGTTGTCTTGTGGGGAGATCACGGCTGGCATCTGGGCGAGCATGCGATTTGGGGCAAGCATTCGTTGTTTGAAGAATCGCTGAGGTCGCCACTGGTCGTTCGATATCCCGAAATGGCGAATCCCGGTGCGCATTCAGATGCTGTGGTTGAGAGCATCGATATCTTCCCGACTTTATGTGATCTGGCGAACGTGCCGACCCCGACTTCTTTGCCAGGCATTTCGCTGCGTCCGACACTGGAAGAGCCCAACAGTAGGCGCGGCGTGGCGATCAGCTACAAACCGGGAGCGCAATCGATCCGCACGCCCTCGTACCGTTTAATTCAACACAAAAATGGTTTTGCCGAGTTGTACGATCACCGCCGCGATCCGGGTGAAACCAAAAATGTAGCATCCGCGAAACCCGACGTGGTCAAGAGACTAACCACCGAGATGGTGTCGCGTCTTCGTCAGCGATAGCATGAGGCAATGGATCGCGAGACAAAACAACCGGCTCACGAGTACTTCATCATCGTCATGAGCCCATCAGGGACATCAGGCCGCGGATCGAACCGATAAGTTGTTCAGCAGCAGCGTGAAAAGCCTTCTCATCCGTAGCCGCTTCGAGTGGCTTGAACATGGATTGAAAGTCACCGACTGACTGCAAGATACTTCCGATCACTGCTGGCGTGATCGCGATCGGTTCGAGCTTGCCCGAAGGTGATCCGCCCGAGGAAACCGATTCACCATAGCCGCCTGTGTCGTAGCTTCCTGAATCATAGCTGCCCGCCCCGTAGCCATCCGACGATCCATAAGAACTCGAAGAGCTACTCGAGCCCGATTGGTTTTCGTATGGGTCGTTGTACGGATCATAGGAATTTTGCCCCGCACGGGCCGCCGGTGGGGGTGCAGTGGCGACGACTGGCACCGTGACAAACGAACCGCCCAGCCAATCCGACAAGCTCATACTGGCGTCGCCGAAACTCTCCAGTGCAGCGGTCTGTTCGGCCACCCAGGCATCAAAACCATCTGCCACATCCGCCGGGACCCAAAAGCCCTCAACTCTCTTCAACGCGATCATAGGATTGGCTCGTGAATTGCCTTGCCCCGGATAGGATTCTCCGTACGCCGAGGATGATGATCCCGCTGTACCGGAGCTCGTAACTTCTGCAGCACCTGGCTTTTCCAAGAGCGCGGTATCGTCCTTCGTTTCCACAACACTCCACTGGCCTGCGGGCGAGCTATACTCCTCCAGCAGCGGGGCAGCATAGGGGGCGATCATCTCATCGCGTTGATGTAACCAAGCACCGAATCCCATACTCTGAATTTGCTTCAAACCCTCTGGATCGGTTGGCAAGCTCGCGCGAATCAGCCCGGCGGCGGGCAGGGCAAATTTTATCACCAGCTCCCCCGCTGCATTCAGATCTCCTGTGCCCCCCGTGCCCTCGTGGAGCTGCGGTTCCGACAGGATCCAGTTCTGGCGGCTGACCACCAAATCGGCCAAGCCATGGAGCTGCGAGAGCGGTTGAATGAGCGAATTGGGATCAAGTTTCGTCAGCGTCAAACGAACCAGTCCATCGAGTTGCTGGCGGTACGCAGGTGGGAGGGCATCGTATATGACGACGAGGTGTCCATTTTGAAACTGCTCGCGAATTGACTCCAGAGCATCATCGGGTGCCATGTCGGCCTTCGGGCGTTGATACGCCGGGGCGGCGGGCGGTACGGGCAACGGGTCCGGGGCGGGGGCGGCCTCCTTCGCAGCGGCGTCCTTGATTTCGTTCGTCAACGATTGACGCTGCTGCTTGAGTCGCTCGGCGATCTTGCCAGCCTGAATGCGGCTGGCGGCAATGAGTTTGTCCATGGGCACGTTAACGCTGCGGCCATCTTCCAGCTGCAAGACGACTTGATTGTTCCACATGCCAATCATTCTTGCCTGGATCGAGCGGTCACCATCGAGGTTGGTCCAAGTTTCAGCGCGAATGGAACCGGTTTCAAATGAGGATGGCACCAACACGCAGAGAACAAGCAGTCCGGTTCGGCGGACGATGTTTCGCATTCGGATTCCGACCGCCGGAGCCGTCGATCGACAAGGTTGAAAACGATCGCGTGAGCGCACGGTGCAGGAAGAAAGCATAGAGAAACCGTGATGAAAAAAATGATTGCAGTGGTGAGAACGGCGGAGGTCGATCGTTTCGCTTAGGAAGCAAAATTCCTCGCTGACCCAACACCATGGTGGTGTCACAGTTCATTATAGTAACTCTTTCGAGACCTTGTCCGCGTCAAGAATCGCAAAAGGAATGAGCTTCGTGAGCGCCTCCACTCCCTCCCCCTCCCAAAAACACGCAGGCCCAAGCAAAGCGGCGCCGCAGCCGGGCAACAAGTCACTGGAATTGCCGCCTGATCCGGAGGAACAACAGCGACTTCGCGAGCAATGTTACAATGCCACCATCATCGACCGGATCGATTTGACGGAAGATTTATCGAAATTCCGGATTCGGCCCGACCAACCGCTGCCGCGTTTTGAGCCTGGCCAGTACCTCGCGATCGGCCTGGGTAACTGGGAACCCCGTCTGAGCGGAACCCAGCCCCAAGAGTTGCCAGCAAATAAGATGCGGAAGATTGTTCGCCGCGCGTATTCCATTTCCTGCCCGATGTTGCACCCCGATGGGAGGATTGCGACCCAGGAATGTGTTGACTATCTCGAATTTTACATCACGTTGGTACGCCACGGCGAAAATGCGGCGAGCAAACCGCCCGCGCTAACGCCCCGATTGTTCGGCAAATCAATTGGCGATCGGCTCGTGATGGAGCGCAAAATCACCGGGAAATATGTGCTGGGCAGTTACGAACCCGATGACACGATGCTGTTTCTCGGTACGGGGACTGGCGAAGCGCCTCACAACGCGATGGCTGCGAAATTGCTGGCGACTGGGCATCGGGGGCGCATTGTCATCGCGACGAGCGTCCGATACCGGCGTGATTGTGCTTACCACACCGAGCATGAAATTCTGATGCAGCAGTACCCTAATTACGTGTACTTGCCGTTGACGACTCGCGAAGACGAAAACATCCTCGCGGATCATCCCCATTTCGTGGGAAAACAGTATTTGCAATCCTTGTTCACCACTGGCAAGTTAGCCCAGCTTGCTGGCGATCCACTTTCGCCAAGCAACACACACGTCTTCCTGTGTGGGAATCCTGCGATGATCGGCTACATCCCCCCAGGTGCCGATGCACCCGAGAATCCTGGTATGCTACCCTTACTGCGAGCGGCGGGTTTCCACTACGACGTGCACGAGCATCAAGCGGGAACCATTCGCTTTGAGAAATACTGGTGAGCATCCTCCTGAATTTAGGCGAGACAACATGGACCTGAGTAATACGATTGCATTGATTCTCGGTGGCGGACGTGGCACACGGCTGTTCCCTTTGACGAAGATACGTGCCAAACCAGCGGTGCCATTGGCAGCCAAGTATCGCCTGATTGACATCCCAATTAGCAATTGCATCAATAGCGGGCTGAATCGCGCTTATGTGCTAACGCAGTTTCTTTCCGAGAGTTTGCACCGTCACCTGCGACAGACCTACACGTTCGATCATTTCAACGGCGGGTTTGTCGAACTGCTCGCCGCTCAGCAAACGGTGGACTCAGAAACCGATTGGTACCAGGGCACCGCCGACGCGGTGCGCAAGAACCTCGTGCACCTGCGTGAGAGCTGGATCAAACACGTTTTGATTCTCTCGGGCGATCAACTCTATCGGATGGATTTCCGAGAGATGATGAAAACCCACATCGAATCGGGGGCTGCCGCGACGATTGCCGGTATCCCCGTAACTCGCGAAGATGCCTCGTCGCTCGGGATCATGCAGGTCGACGATACCGGTCAAGTCCGCGGGTTTGTCGAAAAACCCCAGACCGAGGAAGAAATCGCGAAGGTGCGGATGGAGCCAAGCTGGATTGACGAACGCGGCATCCCCAGCCAAGGGCGAGATCTCCTCGCGAGTATGGGTTTGTATATCTTCGATAAAGACCTGATGGTCGACATGCTCGAAAACAGCCTGCACAGCGATTTTGGCAAAGAAGTATTTCCTGAAGCGATCAAGACGCACAAGGTCCAGCTTCACCTGTTCGACGGTTACTGGGAAGACATCGGAACGATTCGCTCGTTCTACGAAGCTAATTTGTCGCTGGCGAGCAAGAACCCGCCATTTGACATCCGCAATCGACACGCACCCATCTACAGTCGACCGAGATTCCTGCCACCGACGATTATGGGAAATTCCAAAATTAGTGGCAGCCTACTCGCTGATGGTTGCCTCATCGGCGACAACGTCACGATTGAAAATAGCGTGATCGGGCTGCGAACCGTGATCGGCGACAACGTCACGATCAAAGACAGCGTGGTAATGGGAGCGGACTTCATCGAGATGGACGGCCAAACCCGCGACGAAAAACTACCGCTTGGCATCGGTGCGGGCAGCTACATTACCGGAGCCATTCTCGACAAAAACTGCCGCATCGGTACGAACGTCCGAATCACCAATGCCGCTGGGGTCGATCACCAAGGCGAAGAGGAAGCGCTCCAGATACGCGACGGGATCAGCATTGTCATTAAAGAAGGTCAGATCGAGAGCGGTCATCAAAGCTGAACCAAGTTCGAGCGACCGAGCGAAGCAAACGAACTCTCGTACGGCGTACCACGCCGTAAACTCGGACACCCGAAGGGTCGCCGAGTGGACGAACGCGCTCGTGGTCTGTCACCTACCGACATAAGAGTTGGCACTGTGAGCCGTTGGGGCGATAGCCCCGGTTGTTACGACGAAACCGTAGTTGGCTGCGAAACCTCCTTCCTGATTGGGAACAATCCGGCTGTCAGGATCCGTCTTGGGCATCCGAGCAGACCCCTTGGTGCCGTTCTTCTTTCGCGCAGCATCCATCGCTTGGGTCGTTTCGCCGAGGAATTCCTTGCGAGTGAGTTTTCTCGCTGAAAAGAGACCGTTGAACATTGGATCGTTGAGTTAGCACGGGACCAGTTTGACAAATGTAACAAAGTAAGGTAAGTTTATCGAAGATTGATAAACCTTGCTTACTTTGCTAGTTATGGACCCTCGCACCAACCCCTTTGCACCTGGAGCTGGCACACCCCCGCCCGAGTTGGCGGGGCGTGGACATTTACTCGAAGCGGCCTCCATCGCCGTCGATCGGTTGGCGGGCCAACTCAATAGTCGGGGAATGGTGTTTTATGGCTTGCGAGGCGTTGGAAAAACGGTGCTGCTCCAACAAATGCGACTCGATGCCTCGGCTGCTGGCTATGTTACCGTTCCGATTGAAGCACCCGAAAACCGCTCCCTGCCCTCGATCCTGTTGCCAGCGTTGCGAGCGACCGTAATCAAGAATTCAACAGGAGCAGCTGCAAAGGCGAAGTTTCGTGACTTTCTTGGCGTGCTGGCATCGTTCGCCAATGCGGTCAAGGTCAAGTATGACGATGTGGAAGTCGTTCTCGATGTCGCTCCAACTGTGGGGATCGCCGATAGCGGAGATCTGGAGAGCGACCTGGGCAGCCTATTCTCGGAACTGGGGAGGATTGCGGCGGACCAGTCCACCGTCGTTGCGATCTATATCGATGAGTTGCAATACGTGTCCGAGTTGGAACTCGCTGCCCTAATTTCGGCTCTGCATCAGGTCAGCCAGGAGCGGCTACCTGTCACCTTGTTTGCGGCCGGCTTGCCGCAATTACTTGGCCAGCTAGGGAAAGCGAAATCGTACGCAGAACGACTCTTTGACTTTCAGGAAATTGGTTCGCTGGATCGATCCGCCGCCGCCGATGCCTTAACGATTCCCGCTCGTCAGCGAGCCGTTGAGTTTGAAGCCCCGGCCCTCGCGTACATCCTGGATGAGACAGAATGTTATCCGTATTTCATCCAAGAATGGGGGCAACATGCTTGGCAGATTGCACCCAAGTCACCGATCACGCTTGATGACGCCCAGGCAACTACCGAATCAGCAATCGCACACTTGGACAGCAGTTTTTTTCGAGTTCGTTTTGATCGCCTGACTCCACAGGAGAAGCGATACATGCGAGCGATGGCGAAACTCGGTCCTGGCGCCCACCGCAGCGGTGACGTCGCAGAAGTTATGTCAAGATCAGTTCAAAGCTTGGGGCCATGTCGGAGTGCACTGATCAAGAAAGGGATGGCATATAGTGCCTCCCACGGTGACATCGCGTTCACGGTTCCTCTGTTCGAAGGGTTTATGAAACGCACCATGGACTTGGTGATCGACTAGCGCACTTCCAGTGACTTCGTGGCCTCATTGAAGCCGATGGTAGCCGTGTACTTGATGGTAGCGATTCGATCTTTCCACGCGCCTCCGTTCGTAACCTCATTGAACGCAATTGGATTTATGGATCGATAGTGGGACTTTGCGCTTCGACTTCTTTAACGTAGACTTCGGCAACGCATCACTTGTCGGGCAGTTGCTAAGCGGGTGTGTGTTTTGGTCGCCGCAGACGACCAAATCGACGTTTATTTGACCCAGAAAGGGTATGAAAATGGGTGCAGAGGTTGAGGCGTCTCGTCAACGCCACCAAAAAACCTCTCGTTTTTTATAAGAGAAACTAAAACGGATGGGTGGCCGAGTGGACGAAGGCTCTAGTCTTGAAAACTAGCGTAGGGGTGACTCTACCGTGGGTTCGAATCCCACCCCATCCGCTTTCTGCTCAACCTGAGCGACTCGAAAAGCTGGATTTTGCTTGGTTTTCAGCGTATTTCCCTGTGCCAGTGATTCTAGGGGGTTGCAAGTTGTTCTGATAGTGTTCTGATAAGGACCTGGTTAGTCCGTGCACCCCCCATCAGAATTGGTTATTCGATGCGGCTTCCCGTCATTAGAAATACTCCGCCTAAGCTCACCAAGCGTGGCTACAGCAGGCAACTGGGCGCAAAGCAAAAAGGGGGTCCGCAGCAGAAGTTTCTGCTCGGCTTCGATGCACCTATCGCTGCGCAAAGACGCAAATGGATCAAAGAGATCTACCTCGAAAACTGCCGAATGGCTAGCCATTTCATTTGGACTGAACTTTTCCTCAGTCTCGCCAGGCAGGTCGAGAAGACAGGCTTGGCAGTGCTTGATTTAAGGCCGAACCCAGAGTTCGCTCCGTCATATCCACGCGTTCAAAGTGAGTCCACATGTCCACGCCAACCAATCACGTTCCAACCCACTTCTGGAAACAGCAGTCCCCGATCAATTTGACGAAGGCGGGCTCGCTCTGCGTTCGATTTTCCAAGTCGTTTCTTAAATTCGACTACAAGGATGCCCCCTTCTCAGGTCAGTTCGAGGGTGCGGAAGGGCACGCCAATTTCGTTCTGGATAAGCCTCATGCAGGCAAGACGCTTCCGATGCTGACGATGGGCGATGTGAAGGCAGAACTCGTCAAGATTCACCTGCATACACCATCAGAGCATGATCTCGAAGGAAACGACCTAGGTGGTGAAATCCATCTGATTCATCGGCTCGCCAGTCCAGTCAACAGTTCGGAGTTGGTGGTTGTCGGCGCGTTCTTTAATGAAGATAGGTCGGCTAAGAAGCTCGAATTCTTTTCCATGTGGGCCGAGCAAGCTGGCACGAAACCTAAGGCGAGAAGCAACTCGAAGAGATTGACGATCGATCCTCGCAACCTCGTTCCCAAGAAACCGAACGATGAACAATGGTATCGGTATGAAGGTTCATTGACCTCGGACCCATACAGCGAGATCGTCAGTTGGCTGGTTTTTGTTGATCCGATCGGCGTGGGCTCCAAAGATTTCAAGAAGCTGAAAGGCTCCGCACATCAACCCGAACGGCCAGTGCAGGCAATCAATCGACGGTTTGTGATTCGCAATTTCTAGTAATGTGCCGTCAGTCGAAATCTAAGAATTGGAGTCGGCACACAAGCCTCGTGGATTGGATTGGCAATGAGTGAGGTGGAGGGCGACAATTGGTGGCGAATCGTCGGTCTTAGTTTGACGATCTGGCTGGTCCTGATTTTTGCCGAGATCGTTCACGGTATTCTTCGAGCGATTGTCCTCGTGCCTATCGTTGGCGAATTCCGCTCGAATCAGATTGGCGTTTTCACTGGATCTTTAATTTGCTCTGCCAACCTCGGCCAAGGAAGTAGCAGCCCCAGAAATCGGCAATGTCTTCGACCAGCGAGGCGGACTGGGGAATTAGTCCGGTTCCATATCGAGGATCGTAGCGTTCGGTATAGTGGCGTGCGATGCCATAGCCTGAGACAGCCGAAGTTGACGGTGCGACGATGCAGTCCATCGCCTTTTCCACAACCAACAGTTCCCGGCTTTCGATGATCCGCACTGATCCGCCATGAAGTCTCTTGTGGGTGTTTTGAGCGTCTCGAAGTTGCATTCGAAGATGGAACAGCGACGACTCTGTTTCCTCAGGTGGCTCCTTCCGATACTTGGTCATCTCTCTGACCGCTTTGGAAGCAAGTCGCTGGTAATGCTACTTTATTTTGGGATCTGGGTAACTAGACGCTTTCAACTGCTGCTGGGCTTTCTTGGCAAGAAACAGGGCGAACTCGGCTGCCGCTTCCGAATCTTCACAAAGGCTCTTCAGCATTGTTAGCCTGGTGATCTTAAACTGCTGCCCGCTCCGAAGATCGGCAGCCATTTTGTCCAGCGATTGCACCTTTTTGAGAGCTTTTGGTGAGACTTCATTCGCAAACGGTCGAACCAAACGCTCATTCCGGCCTGTTTGCTCGATAGTGTAACGCCGATCACCGACCCGGATGGCCTCGATGAGGATAATCTTCTTCGCCTGATCCCCAGACTTCATTGGGACCCCGAAGTCGCAACCAGCTACCAAATCAAATTTCGTTTGCATCACTTCGCTCGCTTCGATGCCAAGTGCCGAAAGCAGGCTCTTGGTGATTGTTGCATCGACATTCGGGCCTCTACGGCAACGGAGAAAGCTTCGTGATAAACTTCCCAATGCAGTGACCTTGATGCAGCACTTTCGCGCATCAGGATACTCAGCACGCGGTGCCGGTAAGCTCTTCCATGGAAGCCATGCTATGATGAAGACTCCTGGGATGGCTACTTCACACCAGCGAACTTAAAAAAACCTCGGCGAATTAAGAGCCTATCCGAAAAGGGGGTCTGACCCTTTGGAGACGCATCGTTTTACAACGTTTTTAGCGGCCGCGCCGGAGAGGGTCAGACCCCTTTTCGGATAGGCTCTAAACGCGACAGCAGTTTGCCGAAGTCTGCGTGGGTTCCCCGGGGACGTCTTGCATGCAGCGATGATGAGGTGTTTGATGGCAAAAATGCTAACCGGATCATTGCTGAACTAATTGGGGAAGGACAAACCTGGGGAAGGACGAAACCTGGTCTCTCTTTCGCAATACTAACCCACAATCGAGAAACTGAAGATGCACCTTCCGGAGAAAAATCAAATGATGAGAACCCAGCAAACTGTTCCGATGCTCGCACTTTGTGCCGCGTTTTCCTTGATAACCTGCGTCGAACTGCACGCGGAACAAAAGCCCAATGTGATCTTTTTTCTGGTCGACGATCTCGGCTGGCGGGACTTGGGCTGCTACGGCAGCCAGTTCTATGAAACTCCGGAGATCGACCAGTTGGCAAATGAGGGCATGCTGTTCGAGAATGCCTACTCGACCTGCCACGTCTGCTCGCCGAGTCGGGCGAGCATTCTGACCGGGAAGTATCCAGCGCGTACGAACTTGACGGAGTGGCTGGGCGGGCGGCCTGAGAAGGAATATGAGAAGTTGCACCACGGCGCAAAGCTTACGGCTTTGCCTGATTCTGAGCAAACACTGGCAGAGACCTTACACAAACATGGTTATGCCACCGCAAACTACGGTAAAGCTCATTTGAACAAAGACCCGAAGTCGTACGGCTTTGATGAAGCCATCACGGGATGGGTCCGATCCTATTATCACCCTTTCGGACCTCCATATAACGAAACGCTGCCGGCAAAAAAGGGCGACTACTACACGGACAAGCTGACCGATGCGGCCATTGATTTCATTGAGCGCAACAAAGATCGGCCGTTCTTCGTACACCTTGAACACTTTTCCGTTCACGATCCGATCCAGGGTCGCAAGGATCTGGTAAAGAAATACGAAAAGAAACTTGCCTCGACGCCGAAACAGGCAGGTCCGGATTACATCCTCGAGCCCAACCCGGATGGCCCTCCGATCTCACTGGAAGAACTCCACGCATTGGGAGAAAATGACAACAGTAAATTGCATCAGAATGAGCGAGTGTGGTGGGTGAAACAAAAACAGGACAACGTCGAATTTGCAGGGATGGTTGAGGCGACGGATGAAAGCCTCGGTCGAATCCGCGCGAAGCTGAAAGAACTCGGCCTCGAGAAGAACACCATTGTCATCTTCGCGTCCGACAACGGAGGTATGGCGGCCTCGAACGGGTATCGAGGAATCAACCATCCCCACAAGACTCTGAATGCGCGTTTCGCGAGCTCCAACTTGCCGCTTCGTGGGGCCAAAGGCTGGAATTATGAAGGTGGAGTTCGAGTGCCCTTGATTGTTCATTGGCCCGGCGAGACCCAACCGGACTCCACTTCACAAGCGATCGTCACGGGAACGGATTTCTACCCAACCCTGCTCGAGATGTTGGACCTGCCCGCTTTACCAGATCAGCATGTCGATGGCCGCAGCTTCGTCCCTGCTTTGAAAGGTGAAGACTACGATCGTGGTCCCATCTATTGGCACTTTCCCCATTACAGCAACCATGGCTACCAAAGTCCGGGCGGTGCCATTCGTTGGAACCGGTACAAATTGCTCGAATACTACGAGAACGGAACGGTCCAGCTATTCGACTTGGAAAATGACATCGGCGAACAAAACGATCTCGCGAAGTCACAACCTGAAATCACCCGGAAGCTGAAGAAGATGCTGCACGATTGGCGCAACGAGGTCGACGCCAAGATGCCGTACCCCAAAACAGCAACTTCAGTTCCCGCGCCGGGAGCACGGGTTGTCAAACCGAGCAAGACGTCAAGTTCCGACAACAACCACAAGAGAAGTTCAACGCAGAGAAACGACGGCCGGGTCGCGGTGCGGTCTTGAGATCGGACAACCATGTCGCGATTCCAGTGATGAGAGAAACTCGTCCATCCATCTTGTCAAATTATATATCAAGAGGTGTAGAATAGAATGCAAGAGAAAAGCCGCGGCGAAATGTCACGCGGCTTTCTTCACCCGTCATCACGTGAGCAGCTTAATTAGCAGCCGCAACGTCTTTCTCTTCGGGCTTCGCCTCTAGATCTAACCTGTAGCACATCGCAATCGCTTGGCGGGCGTAGTCGGCCGACTCGGCCAGGATACGGGCGGCCTCTTGCCGAGCGTGAAACCCTTTGCTGTTTTCGCTAGCGATGTAATCGAGTCGCCACATTGCTTTGCGTTGCAGCTTGCGGATCGGAGCGAGTTGTTCCTCCGTCGCGCCGGCCTCTTGCACTTCGATAATCGCGTCAAACATGTCCGTCACCGCAGCGGCGGCCCGGTCGATCAAACCACGCGTTCGACCTTGGATCATGTCGACGCGGTCTTTGATCTCTTGCTCAGGAATGTTGTGACAGGTTTGGCACGCCTTGTTGATATTCATCATCGGGCTGCGGACCCAGTGGCTGCTAACCTTCGTCGCACCCTTCTTCTCGTACGGCATGTGACAATCGCTGCAACTGACGCCCGAGCGTGCATGAATGCCTTGGCTCCACAATTCAAACTCGGGGTGTTGAGCCTTGTAGACCTTTGTGCCGGTTTCTTTGTGGACGTAGTCGTAGAACTCGCCACCGTCGCTGCCATCTTCGGCTTCAGGAAACTTCGTCGAGTCCCACTCGGCTTCAAGGTTTTCCATCTTCAGCCCGTTGCTCCACGGAAACGTCAACGTCATCTTGTTTGCACAGTAATACTCGACGTGACACTGGCCACACACGAACGAACGCAACTCCTGCCGCGTCGCCATCGTGTTCGGGTCATAGTTGCCTTTGGCCCCTGCCGCGCGCCACTCGCCGATGCTGGGCAAGTGTGGCACCGGATCGTCGCTCTTGGCCAGTTTGTCGATACCTAAGATGAAACCGGGCCGCGTGACGCGAATTTCCATCGTGTCGGGATCGTGGCAATCAAGACATGAGACCGGATGAGCACCGCCCATGTGCGGATCGCCTGAAGCGACGTCGATTCCGTCTGCGGTCCTTTCGACTTCCGCGTGGACGTCCTCGTAGGTCTTCCGGCTGACGGCTTTGAAACCAGCCATGACTGCTTCCATATTAAAATCCTCGCTCAGCACGGCTGGCGAAGCGTCCTTGTCCATCTTTTCCAAGCCGATGCGGCGATAGGTCGGAATGATCGAAGCGTGACAATGCAAACATGCACCGGCTTGTTGCACGTCGGTGACCCGCTTGGTGACTTCCTGGTCTGATAGCATGTGGGCGTGCCCGCGAGCTTCTCGGTAGTCGATGCTGAATGCGTATCCGGCGAACAATCGCTTCAGCCACGGATGCTCTTCTAACTTGCTGGGAGGCAGCGCGTGGTTGCCGCCGAAGTCGGTGTAGGGATCGTTGACGGTTTTAAGATAATCCTCGTATTGCTGTGGGAAGTTCAGACCCCACGGTTTCGGGTCGCTACTGACCTCCGTGACTTCCACGACCTTCGTGAACGGCGCGCGGGCTTCTTGTTTGCGTTCAAAAATATTGACCAGCAGTGCGACCACGCCGACGGTTGCCAGGGCAGTCAGTAGCGTCAACATGGCCAGCCATCCGAAGCCGCGTGTCTTTTCGTTCGCCATAATTGGAAATTTAAAGAGTAGTGAAAGATGAAGATTGAACGTAAGATGAAGATTGAAGGTAAGGGGTGTCAGCGTCCGGCGTGACCGACATCCGCGTGGCAATGCACACAATTGGTCATGTCTGATCCGGTGGTGGTCGGCAACAAGTTGTGGACGAAGTTCTTGTGGCAATCAACGCAGGTGCTTTGCGTCACCCGTCGGTTGCGGGGTTTGATTTGAATCGGATCGTCGTATCCGCCCAATGTGAACGCCAACGAGTGAAAGAATCCGTTATCGGCTTTGGTTACCCATTTGCCGATTGCGTCATGCGGTAAGTGGCAATCGTTACAAACCGCGACATGATGATGGCTGCTTTGCTGCCACGAATCCATGTGAGCCTGCATCACGTGACAATTCACACACGTCTGCGGGTTGTTGCTCAGGTAGCTGGCCCCTTTGCCATACCCGAAGGTGAACGTGCCAACGCCAGCAAGTAGCCCAAGCGTCATCGCAAACACAATCGCGCCTGTGCCAAATCGTGCCTTCGCTTTCTGTGTCGCGGGGTCTGCCGTTGCTGAGCCTGACTCTTCGTCAGGTTTCGGTCGGTTCGTGTTGGACGTATCCTTCGTCACTGTGGAAATTCCATGTCAAAGTGCGGATGCCTAATCGCTTCATTAAAACCAATTTCGGCCGCGTTTCAAGCGACTTGATGAAGATCTCCGGTAGCGGCTCGTTGTTTTCCAGGTCCTCCAGCGTCAGCTTTTTCGATGTCATGTGTTGGGTAATCCAGGACGTGAGAATGCGGGCATCAACAGAATCGCGTTTTCCGGTGCCGGGCAAACGTATCGGCATACGCCGCAGCCGGTACAGGTCTCTTCGTTGACGGTCTGAGCGGTGCCGAGATCGCGCCGTTGATGGACAAAGCGGGCACTCCGATCTGTGCCGACACCGCAAGGTCGATGCTTGAGGATGCGGGTTTGGGAAAACGGAAGATTGAAAAGTACAAAACCATGGGCCAATCCGCTCATCGAAACGAGCAATTCGAAAACATCGCCAGATTGCGACCGACAGTATTCACCTTTGGTGGATGCGTCATGGAAGACGTCACCACGAGGGTGCCGATGAAATGCTCGTTCTGTGTGATAGGCGGTGGCAGCAACAATGCCCGTCACCACATCTTCAAGTAGGAACTGCAACGTTTGGCGGATCGACTGGGGATTTCGAGTCGGGTTGCCCACTATCCTCCTCACTGCAGCAAATACAACCCGATTGAGCATCGCTATTTCTGTCATGTGACCCGCGCGTGGCAGGGCACGCTGTTCACCAGCATGGACGTGGTCACTTCAGCCTTACGCCGGGTGTGGACCTCGACCGGGCTGTGGGCGACGTACGCGGGCGTCGACCAGTTTTATGAGATCAGACGAAAGGCCAGCGAGTCATTCTTGCTAAATTATCCGATCCAATTTGACACATGGCTTCCTCAGTGGAACTATGCCGCCGTTCCAAATCAAAAGGGGTGAATCCGGGAAGTTGTTTTTCGGCGGCCCCTAAGGGACTAAAATCTTCTGCGCGGTTGAGGCCCTGGGCCGCATGGATGGTTTCCCGGCCAAGATTTCGCACAAGGTCGCGTCGAGGCCAAAACATCGGCCCGTTTGTCCAGGTCGTCGACTTCGCCGCGAGCTTGCGGTGGTGCCATGTAGGCCGGCGTGCCCATCACACTTCCCCACTGAGTTTACGTTCCTGGAGCGCTCGGAATATTCGGCTCCAAGGTGACGTAGTGGTGGCTGCCAAGCGGTGACAACAAAAATGCTTTTTTAAGTCCCCCCGTTGCGGGCAAACGTACCCGGACTGGGCATCATTGCGGGTAGCGGATATCACCTCGCCGCAAGCGGGTCTCCCACTTCTTGATGTCGCTCTTACGGGCGTTGGCATTCTCTTGATCGGCGCGGTATCCAATTGTGTCACCCACGATTTCTCGCAAATTTTCAATAGCCAGGACGCGAACTGCCGTTGAGGGGGAGTCCAGCAGTGCGACGAGTTCCGCATCTCCTCCGCCCTGCAGCTCCTCGGGAGTGAAACCGACAAGTAACTTGAACAGTGTTTTACTGTCGGCCAACTCGGCTCGTTCGATGGCAACACGCACCGCATCGGCGGCCTGAGCGTCCGATGCAATCTGCCGTCGCAATAGGTCAACGTGCTCTTGCCAGTAGAGTCGTTGGCGGGGCCGATTGAGAATCCCATCGCCACCGAAGTACACATCCGCGCGACCGAGTAGCAACAGCGTCTCGGCAGCCAAGGCGGCAACCTCTACCCGTCGAAATGTCATCGCTTCACGCAGTGATTTCTCAATGGGTTCGTCCCGAGTCGCGAACTGCATTAACCCATCGCGAGCAGAATCTTCGAGCACATCCTTTTTTGCGTTCGCATCGATCCAGGCTGGCAGGCGATCGACAGCGGAGATGGTAGCGGGCTGGATTCCCTTGCCCTGGTACTGTTGATTCGCTTCGAGCGTCAGGGTCTCGCTCGCGGCAGGCTTGGGGCCACCGGCGATGGGGACTGCCTGAATCATCACTGTTCCCTGCACCGAAATCACGCGGTAGTTGGGCAGGCGATTGGACGGTACAAGCGGATTGGCTCCGAGAGGACGGAAATGGCTCAGTTCGATTGCCAGAACCGTTTGCGGTTCGGGCATCGCTACTTTGATTTGACGCTGGCCGAGCATCAACATGGTCGTCACATTGGGTTTGGTCGACGCCAGCAAGATCCGGCCATCTAAGATTTGCGTGACAACTGCAAACGCGTCGCTCTGTCCAATCCTCATCCGTGTCGGACCGGCGAGAGTCCATTCAATTCCATTGGGATTGACAAGCGTCGGTCGGAAAAATGCGGGCGCCACGATGGTCTGACCCGCACTCACGGTGGCCGTCGTGAAGGTCGGTTTGACGGGCGTTTCTGGAGCAGGTGGATCGAGTTCGACAACCGCCTCCTCGTTTGTCTCCTGCTCCGGTTCTGGCTCACGCACTGTCAGTCGCTTCCATGTGTCGCCCTGGCGAACAATAATGAGATTGCCTGCCTGCGTCATTTCCGCAACAACTGACGCGGGACCCGCGGGCGGTGCCACCTTTGCAGCTTTCTCATCCGGCGTAGCGACGTCGGCAACAATGCTATCTGCTGGGGGCGGAGTTGGCTCCAAGATCATATCAGCAGTCAGCCCATTCTCTACTCCGGTAGCTTCCGTGCTCAGAGCGATGTCGCCCATGTCCGTCGCTTCGGACGAATCGAAAGCTGGAAGGGCCGTGTCAGAGGTGTCCAGATCGGCGGACTCGGAAACGTTTGCTGCCGTGTCGGTTCGGGCTTCCGGCTCGTCCGTGGATGTTTCTGGTTTGGGCGAACTGGTCATGGAATCGGCGGGTGAGGCGACTTCCTGATCGAGTGGATTGGCAACGGTCGCGTCAAGGTCAACTATGTTCGATGCGGCGGTTTCGCTCACCTCAACGCCCGTGTCCGAAATCGAATCGCTCGCTGCCTCTGTGGCGGCTGCGCTATCCTCCTTGGCTGCGGGTGGCTTGGTCTCAATCGGGGCCGATTTAGCATTCGGCGTCGATTCCGTATTCGGCGTCGATTTCGCATTCGGCGTCGATTTCGCATTCGGCGTCGATTCCGTATTCGGAGTCGATTCAGCATTCGTGTTCGGATTCGACGTCTTGTCGTCACCATTGAAGGCGACTGCACCGTCACCGCGAATATCTTGCTCCGTGAGTGGCGAGAAGACTTGGGCAAGGGCGTACATCAACACCCCGGCGAGTGCTAACGCGACCAGCCACGGTGTGATCCGCGATGGGCGAATGCCACCGCCGTATCCTTCGGTTCCCCCCATCAGAGCTCGCGTCGTCCCCGCGACGATCTCGGCTTCGCTACGCCCCAAATCGTCCTGGGAATTCGGTGTTTTTCGCATTCTCGAAGATGCGTTGGAAACACCCGAATCCTTCGGGCCGACCGGTCGAATGGCCGTGGCTGCGTCACGTTCGAAGTCGGCCGCGCCTCGGTCGAGATCTGCAGCAGATGCATTCGCGAGCGAGTAGTTGCTCCGAGTCGGTGCGGGTGCACTCGGCTTTTTAGAAGCCCCAGGTGGGATCTCGATGCCTGAATACGTGACCGGTGCGGCTTTCGCGATCGGTTTGGCAGTGCGGGTGTCCGCGGCGGGTTTTGACTCCCGCTCCATCGCTCGCAATTCGTCGCTGTCAGGCAGCTTGTAGACGCGCTGTCGCAAGCGATCGCTTACCTGGGCAGGCTGTCCCAACACGACCGTCAGAATTTGGTGACACGCGGCGGCTTCGGATAGCGATGTATCCGATTCCAAACACAGCCGTTCAATTTCAGTGATCTGCTCGGGCGAGAGTGTGCTATCGAGATACTCGCTCATCACATTGGCATTTTCGAGCGGCCCGATCGCATCGGGGGAAATTGCACCAAGCTCACGTTTATCGACCGAGTTTTGAATACGGGTGATAAGGGAAGTTGCAATTCCACTTTCATCGATCTTGGCTTTCAGCGCATTTGCGTCCTCATCTTCGAGGATGTCGTCGAGGTAGGCTAAGAGGGTACGGAGTGTGAGACGCATGCGATTTCTCAGTCAAAATGAGTGGTCAGGGGCTTTGTCTTCAGTAATAGTGACGCGGTGAACGAATCTTCGTGCAAGAAAATTGGAAATTCTTGGGAAATCTCACGCTCTGACTGCGGTGTGCCGTTCGTGCGGATAGGGTTCAAGGTGCACGAGTGCGTCGCGTAGGCTAACGAACTCAATTAGTAAGTGATCTTTTACCTGGTGGCCGATCCGGTGGCCTTCGGCGACGGTGAGGTTTTGGTCTACTTCGATGTGGATGTCGGCAAAGTACTCCAATCCCGATTTGCGCACCCAAAGTGTCTCGATATCGTCCACACCCTCAACCAACATTGCAGCGGCGCGAATTTGTTCGACAAACTCCGAATCTGCTTGTACGTCCATCAGCTCACTGGCACTGGCGCGAAATAGCTTCACTCCTGTCCAGACGAGGGCGCCGACTACCACGAGCGATGCAGCTTCGTCAGCCCATGCGAACCGCGAGCCTCCGATGCGAACGATGGCGAGTCCAACTAGCACCGCCAAAGCGCTCAACGCATCGCTGCGATGATCCCATGCGTTGGCAATGATCGAGGCGGAACCGGTGCGTTTGCCGATCTTTACCTTGTACCGAAAAAGCCCCTCTTTGATAATCGCGTTAGCGCCAGCAATCCACAGTGTCCACGCCGGTGGGATGGTATCGGCCGAAGAGATCCGATGAATCGCCTCCCAGCCGACTAAGAGCGCCGACACGATGATCAAAAGCGCTACGTTGGATGCGGCAATCCCCTCGGCGCGGGAGTGGCCATAGGGATGTTCAGCATCGGCAGGACGCTGAGCGACGCGAAGTGCAATGAGCACCACCAGAGTTGTCACGACATCGCCAATCGAATTGATCGCATCCGCAATCAAGGCGAAGGAATGGCCCATGATGCCGCCGATGAGCTTGACCGCGCCCAAGAGTAAATTCACGACCAGCCCCAACAGGGCCGCTTGCGTGACCTCTCGGTACAGCATCGAAACAGAATTTCGGTCAATCAACGTTCCGGTCGGCTCTCAAAAAAGTGTGTAGATGAATGGAGCTGCGCCGCTGCCCGCGAGCACGCTAATCACACCAATCAGCAGCAACGATCCCACCAGCGGGATCAACCACCACTTCTTGTTCTCTCGTAAAAACTGCACGAACTCTCGCAGAAATCCGACATCCGATTGCTCAGCTTCGGCTTCAAAGCGATTCTCTTGTGATGATCGGGGCTCGTCCATTTTCGATGCGCAGCCTCTGTTGGGTGAATGCATCACCCGCCATCCATGCGGGGGTGGGGGGGGAGGTGGGGAGGGGTGATGTATTCAAAATTGTTTGAAATATCGCGTGATATCATCCGAGTGTGGGCGCGGGGTCCAGTTAGTTGACGCCCCACCACCTTTCAATTTTAGCGGATCGTAGCCCATCATTCGAGCAATGATTGCCATCGGAAACAGCACTGCAAAGAACACGGTTCCGAGCAATGCGTGGCTCATCAGCAACGTCAGAGGATACGTCAATCGTTGCCAACAACGAATGATGGGAAGCTGAGCTGCGGGCAGACCGTAATAAAACATCCCCGTCAACGCGGCCGCCATTGAAAGGGAAATCGCTACGTTGGGCTCCGTGCTGAAGTACGAAGGCGAAGAACAGCAATAGCGTCGCTAGCGAAATTCCGAACCATCGTTTCATCGAAGCGGAAGGGGGAGTGTCAAAGTCAATTAATGTCATCAGTCTGGCTCGAGCTGTGTGAGGTATCGCTGACTCGCTCGTTGAGCAGTAGCGGGCTGGGCACTCTTGAGCATCAGGTAATTGTCGATCACCAGAGCGTCCATCTCAGTGGCCATGAAGCACCGAAAGGCGTCCGTCGCGGTGCATACGATCGGCTCGCCACGAACGTTGAAGCTGGTGTTAATCAGCACCGGGCAGCCGGTTTGCTCATAGAATCGTTTGAGCAACGCATGAAAGCGAGGACGCCGTTCTGAATCCACTGTCTGCACGCGAGCCGAGTAGTCCAAATGCGTGATCGCAGGCAAATCACTGCGGAGCTGTTTCACTCGCTCGATTCCTGGGTGAACACTCGAATCCGTCTGCCTACGTCGCCCCTGCTTGACATCGAAGGTGAACAGCATGTAGGGGCTCGACGCTCCCTCAGCAAGCTCAAAATATTCCCCTGCATGGTCTGACAGAATACTCGGCGCGAACGGACGGAACGACTCGCGATATTTGATCTTCAAGTTCATGACGGACTGCATTTCTGGATTGCGAGGATCCCCAAGAATGCTGCGTCCACCAAGTGACCGCGGACCGAATTCCATCCTTCCCTGCACCCAGCCGACGACATTTCCGCTTGCCAATAACCGGGCGACACGGGTATCTAAATCATCATCGACTGGATAATGCTCGATCACCGCCCCGAGATCACGAAGCTCCTTCAAGTCGGATTCGTGATCGGCCAAAGGTCCCAACATTGAGCCGCATTGAGCATCGCCACTTTTGGCAATGCGTTGATTGCCGAGTAGTTGATGCCAAATTAACCAGCCGACGCCGAGCGCACCGCCTGCATCGCCTGCGGCAGGTTGGATCCAGATCTCTTGAAATGGTCCCTCTCGCAACAGACGTCCATTGGCAACGCAGTTCAACGCGACCCCGCCCGCCATGCACAAGGAGTCGAGTTTGGTTTGTTCATGGACGTGGTGCGCCATGCGGAGCACGACTTCTTCGGTCACTTGCTGGATACTCGCCGCAAGATCCATGTCCGCCTCACGAATTGGCTCCTCGGGTTTGCGGCGTGAAATCCCAAGCAACCGCTCGAGTTTGCGATCGGTCATTCGCAAGCGATGACAGTATGAAAAATAGTCCATATTGAGACGATAACTGCCGTCTTCGTGAACTTCGATGAGATGTTGCCGAATGATGTCAGCAAATCTCGGCTGCCCATACGGCGCCAGGCCCATGAGTTTGTATTCACCTGAGTTGACGCGAAACCCGCTGAAATAGGTGAAGGCCGAATAGAGCAAGCCGAGAGAATGGGGGAAGCGAATCTCGCGTGCTAGGTCAATTTGGTTCCCACTGCCCTTGCCCCAACTCGTCGTGGCCCATTCGCCCACCCCGTCGATTGTCAATATCGCCGCTTCCTCATAGGGACTGGGGAAGAAGGCGCTAGCGGCATGAGATTCATGGTGTTCACAAAAAACGATCCGCCTGCGATAGGTTTTGCCCAGGTGAGTCCGGATCTCCCGGGGGAGATGCAGTTTGGTCTTCAACCAAGGCGGCATCGCTCGAAAAAAGCTGCTGTAGCCTCGCGGTGCGTACGCCAAATAGGTCTCGAGCAGTCGGTCAAATTTCAGAAGTGGCTTTTCGTAAAAGCCCACGTAGTCCAGATCACCGACGCCAGCGTCTGCGATGGCGAGACACTCGTTTAAGGCCTGCAGCGGAAATGCGTCATCGTGCTTCTTACGTGTAAATCGTTCTTCGCTAGCCGCCGCGATGACTTCGCCATCGCGAATCAATGCGACAGCGGAGTCGTGGTAGTAGGCAGAAATGCCGAGAATGAGAGTCACGGAAGCGACCCTTCCGCGGTACAAGCACTCAGCCTGTGTGGATTGAAAGCATAGGCTACTGGCTGGGTGGCCATCATCGACATCACAATCCGCATCCAATCTTCGGCAACCAGGCGATGCCCCAACTGGGTTAAATGAATAGGGTCGCCGAGTATCTGTTCATTGCAATGAATATCGCTCGCACAATCAACTATTGTCAAATTCATTTCATTGGCCAGTTCGCGCTCGGTATCGAGAATCCACCGACCGATCGATTGATTGGCTTCGACCTGCTGTGGCGTGCTACCGAGAAACGACTGCAGGCCGTCGCAGTCTTCATTCGTCGCCATCACCTGGGTGGAAACAATGGGCACGGCCCCCGATGCCTGCACTGTGTGAATAAGGGCGGTGAAGTCGCGTTTAAACTGATTCGCACCGCTCGACGTGACTTCCGCATTCGCAGACTCGGGCGCTGCGAATACAGGCGTCTCCGCAGGAAACAATCGGTATCGCAGTAGCCCGTAGAGCGTGCTGCGAGCCAATATCCGCTCATACCAAGCCGGTGCTGCTGGCCGACAGACGGAATTACCGTTTCCCACATCTGCGATGAGCTGCGGTATATCGTTCCAGCCGAGATAGACAATGACAAAGTCAGGTTGCAGTGGTGCAATCACTTTGTCGTACCGATCGCGAACCTGCTCTATCGTGTATCCATTGACTCCGGCGTTGAGCACTTCAGCATTGATACCGTGGTCTTGCAACATCGTTTCTAGGACGCGGCAGGAATCCTCTCCTTCACCGACCAAGTACCCGAATACACTCGAACCACCCACGACCGCGATGCGGGTAACACCGGGAGGTTTGGTGAACGAAATTTCGGGACCGCGAAGGCCGAGCGAATTGATCTTGATATCAACGCCCGACGATTTGACTCGCACGTTTCTGCGGAGCGTATAACCGCATTCTGCATCGGGGGCGAGCAAGGCCAGATTGGTTGCGTAGCAATTTGCTGTCCAGCCCCGTGACCCAACATAAACACGCAGGCCGATTTCACTGATTACGAAAGCTGACAACAGCCCGAGGCATAGCGCGATCGCGATGAAGACCCGTCGGCGTTTCGCGGAGAGGACTGTTCGAGCTGCGACCATGACCGACCCGTAACACTCAGCTTGGCGAAGAGGGGAAGTACATTGCGCTGACGAGTTATCTCGCAGATCGCAGTTGCCCGCGAGCGCGACGAACAGCGGTGTCTTTGATCTTTGCTAGGGCCGGAGTTTCGCTCGCCAATTCCAATGCATTAGCGAGAGCCGTGCCCGCTTCCTCGACGCTGAGCGAATCGACTGCGATTGCACGGGCCGTCAGGATGCTGACCACGTCTGCTTCGACCTGTGCGAATCCACCGTCAACGAAGTAACGTTTGGCACCCTCGCTGGTCTGCAACCGCAGCACACCGTAACCGAGTCGACCGATCATGGGGGCACGCCCCGACTGCACCCCCAGTTCGCCATCAAACATCGGTAGGGCGACAAAGTCTGCTTCCCGATCAAGCTCGGTTCGTTCGGGCGTGACCACGACACATCGAATAGACATCGCTTAGTTCGACTCCATCTTCTTGGCTTGTGCTTCGGCTTGCTCGATCGCACCGACATACATGAAGGCTTGCTCGGGCAAATGATCCCACTTACCATCGCAGATTTCTTCGAAGCTGCGAATCGTATCGGCTAGTGATGTGATCTCGCCAGGCTTACCGATGAAGACCTCGGCAACCAAGAACGGTTGCGACAGAAATCGTTCGATCCGGCGAGCCCGGTGAACGATGGTCTTGTCCTCTTCGCTGAGCTCGTCAACACCAAGGATCGCGATGATGTCTTGGAGCTCACGGTATCGCTGCAGAATCGTTTGCACTCGGCGGGCAATTGTGTAGTGACGCTCACCGACGTACTGCGGATCGAGAATGCGCGAGTTCGATGCCAACGGGTCGATGGCTGGGTAAATTCCTTTTTCGGAGATCGAACGCTCAAGATAAATGAACGCATCGAGCTGACCGAACGCGGTCGCAGGCGCGGGATCAGTCGGATCGTCCGCTGGCACGTACACCGCCTGCACCGATGTGATCGCGCCCTGTTTGGTCGACGTGATACGTTCTTGCAACGCCCCCATCTCCGTTGCCAAAGTCGGTTGGTAACCCACCGCCGAAGGCATCCGACCGAGCAGAGCCGATACTTCCGAACCCGCTTGCGAGAATCGGAAAATGTTGTCGACGAAGAGCAGCGTGTCAGCACCTGTCGTGTCACGGAAGTACTCCGCCATGGTCAGAGCGGACAACGCCACCCGAAGCCGCGAGCCTGGCGGCTCGTTCATTTGTCCAAACACCATGCAAGTCTGCTCAATAACTTTACGACCGGTCGAACCGATCTCCGTGTCCTGCATTTCCAACCACAAGTCGGTCCCTTCGCGAGTTCGTTCTCCCACGCCGGCGAACACGGAGTAGCCACCGTGGCTACTAGCGATCCGAGCAATCAACTCGGTCAAAATCACGGTCTTACCCAGTCCTGCACCACCGAACAAACCGGCCTTCCCACCGCGAACGAATGGCGTGAGCAAGTCAACGACCTTGATGCCGGTTTCGAATAGCTCAGTGTTAGTCGACAGTTCATTGAGCGGGGGAGCTTGACGGTGGATGGGCCAGTAGTCGTCAGCTTCGACGGGACCACGTTTATCGATGGGTTGGCCGAGTACATTGAAGACGCGACCGAGAGTCTTCTGACCGACGGGCACCGTGACGGGCTTGCCTGTATCGACGACATCCATGCCCCGCATCATGCCTTCGGTACTGCCGAGGGCAATCGCCCGAACGCGGCTGCCACCAAGGTGCTGTTGGACTTCGCCAACAAGATCGATCTTGACGCCCTTGTGTTCGCTTTGGATCGACAACGCATTGTAGATCTTAGGAAGTTGACCTTCGGGAAACTCGGCGTCGAACGTCGATCCAATGATCTGAGAGACACGACCGACGGCTTGGTTTTCAGTTGCTGTGGACATCAGAAAAGCTCTACTTGATTAGCTACTAGCTGCTAGCGATTAGCTACTAGCTCGGAAAATAAGGAATGGATCGGCCTCCTGAAAGGCCGTTTTGTTTCGAGTTGCGATCGATGGAAATCATTCGTCCTAAACGCCAACTGCTTGAGGCTAAGCGCGAATAGCTCAACGACGTCAGCCTTCCAGAGCTTCGACGCCGCCGATGATCTCCATGATTTCGCCCGTAATTTGACTTTGACGTGCACGGTTGTAGGTCATCGAAAGTTGCTTGATCATATCGCCCGCACTCTCGGTCGCTCCCTTCATCGCAATCATGCGAGCAACCTGCTCAGAGACAGCGGAATCGAGGAAACACTTGAACAATTTGACTTTGAAGCTCGTCGGCACGACTTCTTCGAGAATGCTTTCGGCCGAGGGCAGGAATTCATACTGTGAGTTCGTACCGGCCGTTGCTGGGGAAACGGAGGACGTGGCCGGCGTCTCACTCGCGAGCGAACCGATTGGCAGCAAAGTTTCGATCGTCGCGACCTGTTTCGATGTGCTAATAAATTTGGTGTAAATCACATCGAGGCGGTCGATTTTGCCAGTGATATACTGTGCCAAGTAATCTTCCGCGATTTTCTCGACTTCACTGTATGCTGGCTGATCTTCAAACTGGAGGAACCGTTGGGCGGTATCGATGCCACGGAACTTCAGTCCGTTGACGCCGCGTTTCCCCGAGGCGTCGACGGTGACGTTGCTGATTTCTTCGCGAACTGATCGAATATGGGGCATTGCCGTCCGCAGGATCGAAGCGTTGTAACCACCGCACAATCCACGATTACTCGCGAGGACCAAGACTCTGGCGGAATTGATTTGATCACGCTTTTCCAGCAGCGGGTGCTGGACATCGGTGCCGGCGTCAGCGAGTCGACTCACGATTTTCGTGATTTGATCCGTGTATGCGGTCGCGGCGGCAGCCCGATCCATCGCTTTCTTGTAGCGAGCGGTCGCAATCAATTCCATCGTCCGCGTGATTTTGCGGATATTGCGGATTGACTTCCGTCGCTTATCGAGAGCACGTGCGTTGGCCATGGTCGATTACCTTTCGCCGCCTTGATAGATCGTTTTGAATTCCTTCACCGCTCCGACAATCCGTTCGACGACTTCGTCGGTCAATTCGGGCTTCTTGGTCATGTCGGTGATCAATGATTCATGCTTGTTGTGAACGAAATCGAGCAACTCTCGTTCAAACCGTTGGACTTCCTTGACAGGCACATCGTCGAGCAACCCATTGGTGCCCGCGTAGATGCTGATCACCTGCTCGGCCACTGACAAGGGCTGATACTGAGGCTGTTTGAGCAGTTCCACCATCCGGTAACCGCGATCGAGTTCCTTTTGCGTGGCAGCATCAAGGTCGGTCCCCAACTGAGCAAACGCTTCCAGTGCACGGAACGCGGCGAGTTGCAACCGCAACCCCCCCGAGACCTTTTTCATCGCCTTCGTTTGAGCAGCGCCACCCACGCGAGACACGCTGATCCCCGGATTCATAGCAGGGCGAACGCCAGAAAAGAACAGGTCGGGCTGAACGTAGATCTGACCGTCGGTAATCGAAATCACGTTGGTAGGGATGTAAGCGGAAACTTCGCCTTCGAGTGTTTCGATGATCGGCAGGCTCGTGATCGAACCACCGCCAAGATCATCGGACAGCTTGGAAGAACGCTCGAGCAAGCGGCTGTGACAATAAAACACGTCACCGGGGTAGGCTTCGCGACCCGGCGGGCGTCGCATCAGCAAACTCATCTGGCGGTAGGCCGTTGCTTGCTTGGACAAATCGTCGTAGACGATGAGGGCGTGACCGCCGTTGAACATGAAGTGTTCGGCCATCGCGGTGCCCGCGTAGGGCGCGATGTACTGAAGCGGTGCGGGCGAGGATGCACCGGCGGCAATGACGGTTGTGTATTCCATCGCGCCGAAACGCTCGAGCACATCGACCACACCCGCGACCGCCGAATCCTTCTGACCGATCGCAACGTAGAAGCATTTCACGCCCTGCCCCTTTTGGTTCAGAATGGCGTCGATCGCAATTGCGGTTTTGCCGGTTTTGCGATCGCCGATGATTAGCTCTCGCTGGCCGCGCCCAATCGGCGTCATTGCATCGATTGCCTTGATGCCCGTTTGCAGCGGCTCGGTGACCGGTTTGCGTTCGGCAACACCTGTCGCAATGATTTCAACGGGACGGGTGATGTCAGACTGGACGGGGCCTTTGCCGTCGAGTGGGTTTCCGAGCGGATCGAGCACACGGCCGATCACGGCGTCGCCGGCGGGAACGGACAATAGCGTCCCAAGTGCTTTGACTTCGTCGCCCTCCTCGATCGTCAGGTAGTCACCGAGAATGATAACGCCGACGCTGTTTTCTTCCAGATTAAACGCCAGCCCGATCGATCCGTTGGGGAACTCGACCATCTCCCCAGCCATGACACCCGAGAGTCCGTAAACGCGGGCGATCCCGTCACCGACTTCCAAGACCGTACCGACTTCGCGGACATCGATCTTGCTGTCAAACTGTTCGATCTCGGCTTGCAAGACCGATGCGATTTCGTCGCTGTTGAATTTCACTGGACCGTACCGTTCTATTTCAAAGATAAAGACGTTGGAGGAGATGTTTTGTAGCTACTATTTAGAAGCGTCCTGCTTGTCCTGGACGGCTCCGATTTCATGGAAGTGAAGCTCGTCAGCTACCCATGAATTGACTCGACCGATCAATCAACCGGCGCGAATCCGGCGGCAGCGGCATCACCGAGCTTATCCAGCCGACTGGCTACCGATGAATCGAAAACAGTGTCTCCGACACGGATTACGAGCCCGCCAATGATGTGAGGGTCCACAACTTCGTGCAGCCGAACCGATTTACTGAAGTACTCATTGAGCTGTCGATTGACGTCTTCGCGAAGCTGATCGCTCATTGGCACCGCCGTGCGAACTTCCGCAAGCAGACGGCCGGTCGCCTCATCGTGCAGTTTCACCAACGCATCACGAGCCGCACCGACGTAGGCGAGACGATGCCGACCTGCCATCACCTTGAGGAATTTTAACAGCGTCGGATGAGCGCCAACGAGCAAACGATCCAGAACCCGGCATTTCTCGCTCGCTGCGATCCGGGGCGATGAAAATGCGGCTCGCAACTGCGCGTTGCCAGCAAGCCCCTCGTCGCAAAGTGCACTGAGCTGCTCAATCACCTGCTCGGTTGAGCCCTCGGCCTGTGCTGCACTCAACAACGCCCGAGCATAAGTCTTGCCGAGTTGTTCGGCACCGACGTCGTGCGTAGTGGATTGAGATGCAGATTCGGACACGTCAGGGGTCTCAGCGAGAAGGCTACAAACGGATATTCGGGACGGCAAATTAAGCGGCCGGGGCAGGTGAATTGCTCAGACGCTGGGGGGCCTAATTAGTTCTTACTTGGTAAACGCTGCATCGCTTGCGCGATCAGATCAGCGTGATCGTTTGCGGACAATTCACGACCGACCACTCCACGGGCGACTTGCATCGCCATCTCGGAAGTGCGCGAAGCGATATCCGCCATCGCGACCTTTGTCGCGTTCTCAATGTCAGCAACTGCCCGCTCACGCTGGGCCGCTGCTTCCGCTTTCGCTTGATCGATAATTCGTTGCCCGTTTGCTTCCGCGTCACGCCGGGCTTCAGCGAGCAGAGCATGCGTCTGTGCGGCTGCCTCATCGAGCTTGGATTGATACCCAGCTAAAATCGCTTGTGCCTCGGCATTCGCTCTTTCTGCGGACTCGAGGTCTTCACGAATTTTGTCCTCGCGAGACTGCAAGCCACCGAGCACGCTGGGCCAAACAAAAATGGACAGCACTGCCATGACGCAAGCGAAAATCACAAAGTTCCAGAACGCCGACCCAAAATCGAAGGACAGAATCGGAGTTTTCTCACGGTCACCGTGACCGTCCGCTTCGCTATGCAGTGGGCCGTCGTCGTCAACCACGTGAGCATGATCGCCGTCAATCACGACATCGGCGTACGCGATTGATGGCACTGCAACCATAGCGGCACCCGAAAGACCGGCCGTCAACAATGCCGTTGCCGACAATGCCGGGAGGCTCAAACAGGACATCAGACAAAGGGCGAGAAGGCGTTTCATCGAACAGCTCAGTGACAAACATTCAGGACAGAGTTACGAACCAAGCAGGCATCAGCCTGGCACGGCGGACTGGTTTTCCAAATCGGAGGCTTCGAAGTGATTACGAACCCTCAATCTTGGTACAGCCCACTTAGCTTCGGCAGAGCAGAATGAACACGAGCGCGATCACGGTCACACCTTCAATGAGAGCAGCGGCGATAATCATCGCAGTTTGAATCCGACCACCCGCTTCGGGCTGACGGGACATCGCGTCGACCGCACTGCCACCAATCCGGCCGATACCAATTCCGGCACCAACGATGATCAACCCGATACCGATACCGAGACCCATGCGTCCAAAGTCATTTGCGACAGTCTGGGCCAAAATCATTGCCATTTCCAACATCTTCAAAGAGCTCCGTAAATTTTTGAGCGGGTAAAAGTAGGGGGTCAGTGTTCAGGTAATCGATCGGAAAACATTCCGCTGCCGTCGAAAATGACAAAAGACAATTCGAACAGCGTGAGGTGGATGCCCCGCCCGAGATTCATGAGGAGACCAAGCATAAGGAGAACTGGTGGGCATCGTCGATGGGGCTACGTCTCTGAATTGGGCAAGAATCGCTATTTTTTGGCGGTTTCGACGCCAACGCGACAAAATGTCACGGCAAAAGGGGTTCCCATCGGGATAGAATGCGTACCCTCAAAAACGGAACCTCCCTCAGGTGGTCGTGTTCGCCGGGGGGCGAGCGTTAGAGATGAAAGAGGTTCGTATCGGTCCGGATATGCAGCCCGTCGCGTTGGTGTTGCCGCCGGGCGGGCATGTCAAAGTGCGAGTCGTTGATGCCGATGCAAAAGGCCTGCCCAAAGCGAGCATCTTTTTGCGGCGACGGCGAGGTCGCGTCGACTATTTTGAGTTCGATCATGTGGACTGCCACACGGACGAAAATGGCGTCTGGGAATGGGATGAAGCACCGCTCGACACATTCGAAGCCGACATCGGCGCGCGCGGCACAATGACCTTGGTCAGGCAACCCATCACTGCTCGAGAAGCAGAATATGTGTTTCAAACGCCTCCGCTGTTGGTCATCACCGGTCGGGTGCTCGATGCCGAATCTGGCGAACCAATTACCGGTTATCAAGTGACTCCGGGGCATCGCAATGACAACCCGACAATTGGTTTTGACTGGTATCGAGCGAGCGCATACACGTCCCAAACATCGAATTACCGCGTGCAGTTCGACCGGTCGGGAGCTAAATATCTCGTTCGCATCGAAGCGGAGGGATTGCGCCTGTCGATCGGCAAGCATTGCTACCAATTTTCGATTCCGACGATGGAAAGCGAACGAGTTCAGGAACCCTTGGATCTGGGTGTGATCGTGTTGGAGTGAACAGTGATGTTGGATTACGAATCCAAAATATCAAACAAAAATTGTTACGCCGAGTGACGTTGAATGGCCGCAATGTCGCTCAGTTCTCCGAGCTGAATGCGGTCGGCGCACCTCACATACGCATTCAGCTCGGAGAGCTGAGCGACAATGGCGCGACCGGTCACATATAGCGACCACCCTTGCCCTTGCCACTGACTCCCTCCGAAGCGGCGGTGCGGATTTTAAGCATGGGCATCTTAGGGACTTGCGGAAAGAAGATTGCGCCTTCGGACGAAGGAAACGATCATCCTCGTTTGGGGCGTGGGATTTTCGCCCGGCTCGGGTTGATGCCTTTTTGTTTCTTGCCCGCCCGACGGCCTTTTCCGCGACCTCCGGAGCTGTCATTTTTCTCAGGCAACTCAATTTCTGAGATCGGCTTGCCGATATGCTCGCGAAGTTGACCGACTCGGTCTCGGAGTCTTGCGGCGCGTTCGAACTCTAAATCTTCAGCTGCGGACATCATCTCTCGCTCGAGCGCCTCGACGTATTCGAGCGTGATATAGGTGATCTCACTTTCCGCTGTTGCCTCACGCTCGGCCGCGCGGTGTTTCGCTGCATCCGATTCGATGCCTGCTCGGACAGATTTAAAGATTGTTTTGGGGACGATCCCGTGCTTTTCGTTATAGGCTTGCTGGATCGCGCGGCGGCGTTCGGTTTCATCGATCGCCATCTGCATCGAATCGGTCATCTTGTCGGCGTACAAGAACACTCGCGAGTTGGCATTTCGAGCGGCCCGGCCGATTGTTTGAATTAAACTCGTTTCACTGCGTAAGAATCCCTCCTTGTCCGCGTCGAGAATCGCGACGAGGGATACTTCGGGCAAGTCGAGTCCTTCGCGCAATAGGTTCACGCCGACGAGGCAATCGAATTGACCGGTGCGCAGTTCTTGCAACAGATCCACTCGTTCGAACGCATTGAGCTCGCTGTGCAGCCATCGGCAGCGGACGGCTTGCTCTTGAAAATAGTTCGAAAGATCCTCAGCGAGTCGCTTTGTCAGCGCCGTCACGAGCACGCGTTCATTCCGCGCCGCCCTTAATCGCACCTCTTCCAGCAAATGATTGACTTGGCCACGTGCGGAAACGACTTCGACGATCGGGTCGAGCAAACCGGTCGGGCGAATGATCTGTTCGACGACTTCGCCACCGGTACGTTCGAGTTCGTAGTTGCTTGGCGTGGCACTGACAAAACAAATTTGTCCCGTGCGTTCGACCCACTCATCGAACTTCAGAGGTCGATTATCGAGCGCGCTGGGCAACCGAAACCCGTGCTCGACCAGTGTTGTTTTGCGGCTCCGATCCCCCGCGTACATCGCACGGACTTGCGGCACGGTCACGTGGGATTCGTCGACGAAAGTGACCATGTCTTTGGGAAAGAAGTCATAGAGCGTGTCGGGTGTGGCACCAGGCGCTTTGCCTGAGAGAGGACGAGAGTAGTTTTCGATGCCTGGACAGTGACCGACTTCGGCGAGCATCTCCAAGTCAAACTTCGTCCGTGCTGACAGCCGCTGGGCTTCGAGCAACTTACCACGGCTTTGGAAAACCTCGAGTTGCTCGGCCAGTTCCTCCCGCAGCGATTTGAGTGCCGCCTGAATGCGGTCTTCGGGCATCACGAAGTGCTTCGCTGGATAGATGTAAAGATCATCGACCGTGCGGATGGTTTCGCCCGATAGTGGTTTGATCAACGAGATCCGTTCAATCTCATCGCCCCACATTTCGATGCGAAACGCGAACTCTTCGTACGTTGGCCAGACTTCGATGGAATCGCCCCGAACGCGGAATTTGCCGCGTTCGAAGGCAAAGTCATTGCGGTCGTACTGGACGTCGACGAGTTTGAGCAGTAAATGATCGCGACGAGTTTTCTCGCCGCGATGAATGTCGATCACGAGTTCCTTGTAGTCTTTCGGGGAACCGAGACCGTAGATGCTGCTGACCGAGGCCACGATGACGACATCGCGGCGGCTGACCAATGAGCTGGTCGTGGCCAACCGCAGGCGATCGATCTCCTCGTTGATTGACGAGTCTTTCTCGATGTATACGTCCCGCTGGGGGATGTAGGCCTCGGGCTGGTAGTAGTCGTAATAGCTGACGAAATAATGAACAGCATTATTGGGAAAGAATTCTTTGAACTCACCATAGAGTTGGGCCGCAAGGGTCTTGTTATGGCTGAGGATCAGGGCAGGCCGGCCCAAACTTGCGATCACGTTCGCCATGGTGTACGTTTTGCCAGTACCGGTCGCCCCGAGCAGCGTTTGCGCGGGTTTTCCAGCAAGAAAACCAGCCGTCAGTTTCTCGATCGCAGCCGGCTGGTCTCCCGACGGCGCGAACGGTTGGTTGAGATCAAACTGGGCGTTGGGAAGGGCTGGCGTGCTCATATTAGGTGAGTTTACCGATTCGAGCGGGCGGGTGAAGTGCTCCGTGTGTCGGTTACGCACGTCGCAGTCAATCTTTCAAAGAAATGAGCCGACGGCGAACAAAAGTGTTGCTGGATAACTTCGCTCGATGTGCTTAGGATTGAGTTCTCGGTGCGACCATCGCGTAGAGCACCGGCAAAACCAGCAAATTGATGGTGGTGGCTCCCGCGAGCCCTGTCAAAATGACTAAGGCCATAGGATATTCGATTTCTTGGCCGGGCACCTCTCCGCTATAGATCAACGGCACGAGGGCCAAACCGGTTGTCATGGCTGTCATCAAGATCGGGGCTAATCGCTCTTCGGCACCGCGGAGGACATGCTCCCGGGCCGGCAACGTCGGTTCTTCTACCGCGAGATGTCGATAGTGGCTGATCAGCATGATCGCGTTGCGGGCGGCGATGCCAAGAACGGTGACGAATCCAACTAGCGACCCGAGTGAAATGATGCCACCGCCCGCAAACACTCCCAGCAATCCGCTAGCGAGTGCCAGCGGGAGTGCAAGTAAGATCAATAGCACCAATCGCCAGCTCTCGAAGTCGACGTAGAGGATGATCGTGATCGCCAGAATGCTGCCGAGGGAGAGTAGCAGCAAACGTTGCCGAGATGTTTTTGCCTCAGCGTACTCACCCAAAAACTCAGGGTGATAGCCGGTTTTGAAATCCACATTTGCGAGGACAGCAGCTTCGATGTCGCGGGCTACCGACGCCAAATCCCGGCCGTCGACGTTGCAGGTCACGTCGAGCTTGCGAGACGCTCCTTCCCGCGCGATGATGTTGGGCGCCGGAACAACGGACAGGCGAGCGACGCTCGACAGCGGCACCTGGGCGCCCGAAGGCGTGTCAATCATCAACTCGCCTAGTGTTGCCAAATCGGTTCGCAGGGTTTGCTTGCCGACCACGACGACCGGAAAGATTGCTTGGTCACGGTACATCTCGCCAACCTGTAGTCCATTGACTAACGTGGTCACGCTGTTCATCAACATGCCCGGTGTGAGCCCAAATTGGGACGCTGAGTCGACGCGCAAGTCAATCGCGATCTGGGGCACTAAGACTTGAGGCTCGACCTTGAGTGTGGTTACTCCGTCAACCGTCTTGATGATGCTTTCAACTTGCGCTGCTGTTTCGCGCAGTGTGGTGAGATCGGGTCCATAAAGCCGCACGACGATCGAGGCGCTCGTTCCCGTGAGCACCTCTTTGATTCGCTCGGTCAGATAGGTCAGTAAATCGCGATACAATCCGGGGTAACCATCAACGATCTCCTGGACTTCGGTAACGGTTGCGTCGTAATCCTCATCGTCGTCGATGCTAATCCACAGTTCGGTGAAGTTGGGTCCCACGACTTCGTCCGCGACGGTTGCTCGACCGATATGCGAACCGAAGTTGCGCACTCCATCGACTGCCATCAGTTCTTCGCTGGCTCGTATCGTGATTCGGTCCATGGCATCAATGCCGATGCCGGGCTTTTCTACCCAGTGCATGAGAAAATCTGTTTCCCGAAACTTCGGCATCAGTTGTTCGCCAAGCTGTGGTATCGTCGCAACGAGCACTGCAAACAAGAGCCCGGTGGCGATCAATGTTCCCCATTTGAGTCGCAGTGCGAACCCCAGCATGGCTCGGTAGATACGTTTGAATAATCGCACCAATGGGCCATCGGTGTTTCGCCGTCTCGCGGATTTGGGCAGCAGCGCCAACGACATTGCTGGTGTGACCGTCAGAGCAACGAGCAGCGAAGCTAGAATCGCAAGAATATAGGCGGAGGCGAGCGGACGAAAGAACGCCCCCGCCAAACCAGTTAGAAAGAACACCGGCAGAAACGCGAGCACGACGATCACAGTGGCGTAGACGACCGCGCTACGCACTTCCATGGAGGCATCCAGCACGACGGCGAAGTTGCTGCGGCGGAAGGGGCCTGCGACCGATGAATCTGGCGAACCTGAATACGCCAATTCTTCCGATACCGAAGCCGACAGAGTTTCCGCGACCGCAGGCCCCGGTTTCGCTGGCAGTAAGCATCGCGTGAAGAATAACTGGCGCACTCACAGGCTTGTTGCGTAGTTCCATTTTGGCAGAGCTTCGTCGTAGATGATGTTCATGCGAGACTTCATTTCGTCGGTGATTTTCTGGCCGGTCTCATAGGCACGGCGGATTACATTGACGGTCGCTCGCAGGCCCGTTCGCGTTCTGGTTTGTCGCATCAAATTAACCACCGTTTCAAGTGAATCAAACAGCCGGCCTGAGCAGGCCCGGCCCACATGTGCAAAGAACCTACGTTCAATCGGGTTGTACTTGCTGCAGTAGCTCGGGAGGTGAGCGACTCGAATCGGCAGCCTGATCGATTCACTCAGCCGCTGAAGGTAGTACTTGAACAGATGGCGGTTGGCGGCATTGCTGCCGCCGCAATCACACAACAGCAAGATGCTTGTCGCCCCGGGATAGCATTGCCTGCCAATGCGGCTCCAGTACCAACGCAAACTTTCCACGGCAAACTCACTGGTGTCATGGCTCAGTCCAAGGTTGATGTGCCCGACGTTTCGGCGGATGTCGTAAATTCCGTGAGGGATCAATTTGCCGTCCGCCCAACTCGGGAAATCATGATCGAAAGCTTGCAGGGCGGCGGTGCCGTAGATCCTTCCCTTGCGGTACAGGCGACCAAGGAATTCCTTGGCTTTGGTGTCCACGGAAAAGACAGGATTGCCTTCACGCTCGTACATGTCTGTCAGATCGCCGATTCGTTCAAACTGCTGCCCGCGATCGGGAGAGTGTCCCCCGGCAATGTCTTTTCGGATTTGCCGCAGTCCCAACCCGATCTCGCGATACCACGTCTTGACGGTGTTGCGATGGACCGGCGTCCCCGCAGCGGTCACCTTGTCGGCGGATTGAGCTGGAGTTTGGCTGGTGAAGACGGCGTCGGGATCATCAGGGTCACCAGCGGTTTGCAAATCCAGAGAGTCAATCAGGTTGCTTTCAAGCTCGCTGTCGGAGTCGATTCTTTTTTTCGGCCGCCACCGGGGCGACGAATCCGACCGGCTGCCGGATCTTCAGGGAGCTGCTCCATTTCGCGGATACCGCGTTCGATCGTGCTCCGGGAGACTCCGAGCAGTTTCGCGATGTAGCCAATGCCGCCGTGCCCCAACCGCTGGGCCTCCAAAGCAGCAAATCGACGCTGATCCTTCTCGGATAGCGTTGCAAAGTAGGCTTGGCTGCGCTGCTCGGCGGCGGCGTCAAGTTGATCTTTGAACTGAAATGTCATCCGTGACACCGTGCGAACGAGGAAAACTATCGAATGCCCATCAGTCTAGCCGATCGCTCCGAATTCGTCACTTGATGATCACGCGATGCTAACGCATTGAGTCGTAAGCGACGCATGATATTTTCAACATCAATGATGGCATCATCGACCACTTCGCCAAGCGCGATCACCAAGCCGGCCAATACCATCGTGTTGACCGTACCGCCACGATAGTAGAGCATCATAATGGCTGCGAGCAACGACAGCGGAATCGCGGTCGCACTGATGACTGCGCATCGCCAATCGAAGAGAAACAATAGCAACACGCACATCACCAACACACACCCGGTCAACATCGAGTGGCTGAGGTTGCCGAGCGCTCGCTCGATAAAAGTGGCTGGTCGGAAAACTGTCGTGTCGTAGTGGACCTCGCCCATCGCTGGCTTCAGTTCCGCCATCGCTCTCTCGACGTTTCGTGTGACGTCCAGCGTGTTCGCCCATGGCTGCTTTTCAACGATCAGCAGCAAACCCGGTCGGCTATTGATAATGGCGTCCCCGATGGGCGGGGCATGGTCGTAGGCGACTTCGGCAATGTCCTTGATTCTCAGCGGGGTCGGCAGTCCGCCCCCGATCGAGGTTGCAGTGACAGTCGTGGGAGCGGATGTGGTTGAAGTTGTTGTTGAAGTTGCTGGTGCCGCTGGATTGCCTGCACCAGCATTGGTCGTGCCCCGGGATTGGAACCCAATCACAATCTCACCGAGTTGCTCGGGAGTGTAGACGGCCGGCACGTGACGCAGGGCGAGACGTTGGTTTGCGGTATCGACAAACCCACCCGCACCGACCGCGGTGGCGTCTCGCACGGTTTGCAAAACGGAATCGATCGTCACGCCGCTGCGCGCAACCTGTCCGGATCGACAATGACCTGGAGTTGCGGCTCCTTCTCGCCCCACACAGCAACATTGGCCACGCCTGAAATCGACATCAGTCGCGGGCGGATGGTCCATTTTGTCAGAACCGTCATGTCCATCTGTGATTGCGTATCCGACCACAGACCAATTTTCAAGCAGCGGCTCAGCGATGAGAGCGGTGGCAGAATGACGGGTGGCCGGGCGACCATTGGCAGCGTCCTCGCCGCAAGCGTCAATCGCTCCTGAACGAGCTGGCGAGCGATCAGCAAATCCATACCAGATTCAAAAATCAAGCGAACGCTTGAGAGTCCAAGCACAGATTTGGATCTGACCGTTTGGACGAATGGAATTCCATTGACCGCGTTCTCGATCGGAACGGTAATCAAACTTTCGACATCTTCGGTTGCAATGCCCGGTGCTTCGGTTTGGATTTCGACCAGTGGCGGGGCAAACTCGGGAAACACGTCCAGTGGAATGTCATCGGATGTGCGTACACCGATCGCGATTAACGCGATGGCTAGTACGAAGACCAATAAACGAAAATGGAGCGAAGTGCGAATCAGCCAATTCATTTTCCGGCTCCGAATTCGGTGCCGAACAGTTCCGCTGCTCCGTCAACGACCACTTCCGTCCCCACGGTAGGCCCCGACTCCAGTACCGCGTCCTGGTCAGCCACGAAGCGAATCGCAACGCGATCTCTCGTATACTGGCGATCGCCCGTCTTGGTATACACCCAGGTTCCGCCGTAGATGTCGTACAAGATCGATCCGCCGGGAACGATTCGGGACAGTTTCAATTTTGACATCGGTACTTCAACACCAATCCGCTGGCCCGGCCGCAGATTCAGCTCATGATTGTCGACTTCGTAGTACAAGTCGGCCGACGCTAAGGCCGCATCTGCAGTCGGTGGAGCACCGATCGGCTTAGCTGATATATCTTGAGCAAGCGATTCACCTGATAACGAAACCAGTCTCGCTGGCTGGTCGGTTTGTACACTTGCGAGCAAGTCGACATAGATAGGCACCCGAATCCAGATCGTGTCCAAGTTCGCGATCTCATAGAGCATCGCTCCGGGTGAAATCGTTTGCCCCTCACTGACACTGATACGGTTTATTAAGCCTGCAATGGGCGTCGTCATGGGCAGCGTCGTTGCTTCGCCATCGGTCGCTGGAACGTCGAGCATTTTGAGTAGATCGCTGAGCTGCTTTTCACGTTCCTTCGCTGCCGCCAAGTTCGCCTTGGCAACGTTTAACAAGGCTTCTGCGTCATCGACAGCACGACGGGCACCGGCGCGATCAGCGAACAATTTTTCGGCGCGGTCGAAACTAATCTGGGCGCCGTTGACTTCCGCCTTGCCGCGATCGACATCGCCAGCGGCGACCGTCTGAGCTGCCATCAGATTCGCGCGGGCACCGACGAGTTGAACCTGCTCGGCGGGCGTCATCACATCACGTTCGGCGGACAGCAATGGTTTGATCGATAGCAGGGGAGAGCCGGCTTCCACACGAGTCCCCGGGACTGGAATTGCGTCGGTCCCGGACCGCACAACGATGCCAGCCAAGGGAGACGACACGATGATGGTTTTTCCCGCAGGCACCATGGCCTGCCCACCGAAAGTCCGACGCTGTGTGATCTCTCGCTCAGTAACCTCGGCAGTCGTGATCCCGAGTCGTCGATCCGCATCGGCAGTCAACGTGATCGTTGCCAATTCCGTTTCGACTGGCAGCTTTTCGACTTGGGCCGGTTTCACCGTTTCCGCTTGGGGTTTATCCGCTTTCTGACAACCGACCAGGGCAATCAACAGTGTGATCCACAGCAATTCAGTCGCTGGCATGGTTGGCAACGATATCGAATGAACGGATGGTTTTGCCTGTTCGCATTCGAGCTGAGAATATTTCATAAATAAAAGCCTGCCGAAGTTACAGCGGCTGGCGTTCGTTCAGGTTACATGCCGCTCGATTAATACGAACACTTTAGTTTAACTGCTTCGAGATGATAGAGGGCGTTTCGGTCGACTCTTCAAGTTCGAGCAATGCTGCAAATCCCAGCGATTCCTTCTCAGCCCCGATCGTTGTTTCGATTGTCGGCGTTACGGGACGATGCGCGAGCGGTTCAGCGCCGAACACGGTGTTCATCGGGATTTCAGCAACATGGACGAGCTGCTCGACGTCGACTAGGCCGGCCGTGATCTGGCAACCAACGGCCCGCTCCAACTGCGCGATGGATCGAGCGTAGGCGGCACGCTGATCCAATATTCGGCCTCGTGTGTCGAGGTACTGGGTCGTGGACTGCAGCACCAACAGGTAGTCGGTTCCGCCGTCAGCAAACCCTTGCTGGGAAATCTTGAGCGATTCTGCTAATGCCGGATAGACTTCCTGTTCGAGGATTTGTAGGTTCTCACTGGCCTGCTGCAGTTGGCGCACCGACGTGCGGACGTCGGCAACGATTTGATCAGCGATCGCGTCTCGCTGGTGCTGGGCTGCATTGATTTCCCAATCTGCTCGGACGATACCACCTTGATTACGATTGAAGATGGGAATGTCAAAACGCATGCCACCACCTGTTTGCGTACCGATGTTGCGGGGACCGCTTCGCACATCGACCGCACCATCGATTCGCAGGAACAACCATCTCGCCAGACGCGAGCGCTGTGACGCGGCAGCAACCGCCCACTTGGCGGCATTGTAATCAGGCCGACACGCTAGGGCTTGAGCAACCAGAAGTTGCTCATCAAAGGTCTGGATCGATGGCGAATCCAGAGGCATGGGCGACAGCGGCGTCGACAGATGAGTCAGACCGATCAGCGACGCCAGCCTCGCCTCAGCGATCTCAACTGTATACTGCTGCAAACCCGCCGCGGCTTGCGCATTGAGCCGATCGACCTTGGCGGTGATGGATTCGAGTTCGCTGATGTCACCCTTGTCGAGACGAGTTTCGGTGACTTCAAGAATCTGCCCACGGATTCTCATCGCCTCGCGGGCGAGTTCCGCTTGCTGAGAAGCAACGGCCAGATCAGCGTGCGCGACGCGTACGTCGCGTGCGAGATCGAGTCCATTCTGTACTAAGGTCTCGCCGATTCGTCGATATTCGCGATTTGCAGCTTTAACGCGTACGGGCCGCAGCAGATAGGATTCGATAGGCGCGTAGAGCGTGTACTGCCCTTGTTTGGCTGCGGTTGGAAAATAGATCAGGTAATTGGGGTTGGCCAGCAGACTTGCTTGTAAGGCGTCGCCGTGGGCCATTCCAAGTTGCGCGAGCGTGGCCTGGAATGCGGAGTTGTTCGACAACGCGATCAACACTGCTTCGTCTTCGCTGAGCCCATCCTCGAGCACGACCCCAGCCGGAATGACTTGCCGACACGGTGGTACTCGCTCGGGAGTGGCACCGGAGCGCCAACTGAGTTCTCGCGACGGCAGATTGGCATCACAACAGGGTTGGGGTGACTTGCAGCCGCCCAACGGGATCGTCACAATCCATGCAATTGCGCAGGCTTTCCCAAACGATTGCATGCTGGAAATAGAAACCATCCTTGGTTTCTCCCTTAAAAATGATAACGGACTCTTTAGGGATCTTGCGGACACGAATGCATCAAAGAACTTTTCCGCATACTCCGCGTGGAAATCCAGCTCAACGACATGCCCATAACGGCTGCGCCCGCTTAAACAATCGACCGCATCTTCCGAAACAATCAGTAGCATGTGGTTCTCGTGCTCAGGCGATACAATCGATACGACCCGGTGTATCTCATGTCAACGACAGGACCACCACACACTGCAAGATGTGGTCTCCATTCAACGGGATTCGTGATGGAGATGCAGGCGATAAGAAGCTGATCGAATGCAGTTCGGCGGTCGAATTGTCGACAACTCCTTTTGCAGCCCAGCGGCGATGGCGCGCCGTGACGACGGAACTTTCCTCCAGGACACCGTGCATCCCGGGACACCATGCCTGATCGCGTTCTTCGACATTTTGACGTGATCGTAATCGGGGCGGGGCCGGGTGGGTCGCTGACCGCGATGCAGTTGGCTCGTCGTGGGCGGAGGGTGGCGCTACTCGACCGCACGCACTTCCCACGTTTTGCTGTGGGCGAATCATCGACCCCGATCGCCGGCGCGACGCTTGAGCAGATTTCGACTGACTTTGGAATTGATGGGCTCGCCCCGCTCACTCGGTGGGGGAAATTTCAGGGGTCACGTCCGCCCGTGACTGTCGGCCTCAAACGCGGCTTCACCTACTTCGACCATCGTGGGAGCGACGGTTCGGACGCGGCGTGCTCATGGCCAACCGACGCCGCAGCCCGATTGCTAGTTGCGGCCAGCGCGAGCGATGAGGCTGGTGACATGCACTGGGTTCGCGCCGAGGTCGATCAATATCTGGTAGACCTCTGTCATCGCCAAGGTGTTGATGTACGTTTAGGTTGTGCTGTTGACCGAATCACTCAGGAGTCTCCCTGGTGCATCAAAGTGTGTCAGGATGGCGAAGAAGGGACACCCGAAACGCTTACGTGTGACTCGCTGGTTGATGCTTCAGGACGAGCCGGGGCGATGCTCCGCAGGTTGGGATACCGCGATGCAACCGATTCCATGCGGACAAATACCCAGGCGCGGTTCACTCACATCGTGAACGCATTGATTGATGATGCGACAGAAGCCAGTAACTTGCCTTACCGGCCGCACAACGCGGCCGTCCATCATCTGCTGCACAATGGTTGGATGTGGGAACTACCTATGATCGATCGTCGAGCGAGCGTGGGACGAGTTTGGCATGACCCCGTATCGCCTGGCACTGCTGCGGCCGCGAATCGAACGTCACCGGATGATTTGGCAGGTCGCCTCGATGTCGTGGGCTATCCTATCTTGCACGAGTGGTTGAAGACGGCGAGGTTGGCGGAGTCGCCGGGTCATTGGCTGCAATCGTCTCGCATACAACATCGATGGATTGGCGGCCGAAAGATGTCGCTGTCGTTCTTGGCCCTGCCAACGACTTTCGCCACAATCGATCCGCTTCACAGCACGGGACTGGCTCACGCGATTACTGGGGCGCAGCGAATTGCTGATTTAATTTTGCGTGGGGCTAGCGGTGACGTCGCACGTTACACAGACCAAGTCGAGCGCGAAATCGAGTTGCTCGACCGAGTTATTTCGCTGGCCTACCGAGTATGGCATCGCTGCGATCTGATCTTTGATGCCTGCATGCTCTACTTTGCCCTGTCGATTGGCGATGAAGAAGATCGCATTTCGCAGGGATTCAACCCGACTCGGTCCACCTGGCGCGCCCTCGATACGCGAATTCAAGGTGCCGCACGAGCGGGTGAACGCATCATCATGGACGCCTGGAGGCGCGATCAAGTTCTCGACCGAACCGCCTTCCGTCGCGAGCTAGCACGCATCTGCAACGTGCCGCTGGCCTGTCGCGACGACAATCTCTATGCGTACACGTTCAGCTGATTTAGGAGGATCTTCATTCGATTCGCCGCCGCGGTGCATCGCTCGGCAGTATTCCAGTGCCAAAACCTGGGTTTTCACGCCATCGCGACAATTTCAAGAATCTCCCGCTGGATTGCTCACAGCGATTTCGCCAACGGCTATGATGGGTAGCTCGTCGCGTTGCCAACACCGGACTTCTTGCGAATTCCACTACCGCACTCTCCCCGAGATCTGATTATGTCGCAGACCGCTGTGCCCGAAAATCGAGTCGCCCCCGAAATGGCGCTGAGCGATGACGATGTCCAAGCTGTTGATCGGTTGGGCAAGATTCATAATCGTCTCCGAGAGGAACTCGGTCGGGTGATTGTGGGACAGCGGGACACGATCGATCTGTTGCTGGTCTGTTTGTTCGCCCGCCGACATGCACTGTTAATGGGTGTGCCGGGTTTGGCCAAGACACTTTTGGTCAGCAAGCTAGCCGAAACGATGTCGCTGCAGTTCAGTCGGATCCAGTTCACTCCCGACTTGATGCCGATGGACATCACCGGTACCGACATTTTGCAGGACAACGGTCAGGGGCGGCGGGAGTTTGAGTTCGCTCACGGGCCGGTGTTCGCGAACATCATATTGGCCGACGAAATCAATCGCGCCCCACCCAAAACTCAGGCTGCGATGTTGGAGGCGATGCAAGAGCAACGGATTACCGTTGTGGGTAAAGGGTTCGACCTGTCTTCACCGTTCATGGTATTGGCGACGCAGAATCCGGTCGAGCAAGAGGGAACGTATCCGTTGCCTGAGGCTCAGCTTGATCGTTTCATGGCACTCATTGAACTGGATTATCCGTCCGAAGATGAGGAGATCGCGATCGCTCGAACGACGACTGGGTCGGGACTGCCGACGCTAGAGCATTTGATGACAGGTGATGACATTATCGCTCATCAAGAACTCGTGAGACGCATCCCAGTGCCCGAGCATATTTACATTCAAGCGGCGCGGTTGGTGCGGAAGACGCGACCGGGCGGCGGTACGGCTCCGGACTGGTTGTTACCGCTCGTGTCGTGGGGTGCCGGACCGCGGGCGGTCCAGGATTTGATCTTGGGAGCGAAGGCGCGGGCGGCGCTTGAGGGTTCGTACATGGTGCGGAGCGAAGACATTCAATATGTGGCGTTGGCGGTGTTAACGCACCGTTTGATCACGACGTTCGCGGCTCAAGCCGAAGGTTTGTCCGCGAGTGATATCGTCAAGCGATTATTGAGCGAAGAAATTAAGTAGTATGTGGAACCAACAGCAACCACGTGACTTTCTCGATCCTGCAGTCTTGGCCGCGCTCGGCGGGATGCCGCTGATGGCTCGGCGTCCGATGCGAGGCACGGTGTCGGGAATGCACAGCAGTCCAACGCGCGGTTCGAGTGTGGAGTTTGCCCAGTACCGCAAATACGTTCCCGGCGACGATCTGCGACGGTTGGACTGGCGGGCCCACGGCCGCAGTGACCGCTACTATGTCAAAGAATTCGAAGCCGACACGAATCTGCGCTGCTGCCTCGTCGTCGACTCGAGCGGTTCGATGGAGTTTGGCACGGTAGCGGAAAAGGCGCCCGATGTGGTGACCAAAAAGATGCTGACGAAGCTGCAGTACGCGCGTCGTATTGCGGCGACGATTGGATACCTTGCCATCGGCCAAGGCGACGCGGTGGGATTGTCCTGCGTGGCCGACGGGATTGTCAAACACTTGCCGCCCTTACGGAACCCTTCGCACTTACGCGCGATCTTCGATACCCTCGCGGAGATACGTGGCCAAGGCGGCACGCATCTCGTCGAGGTGTTGCATGAACTCGCTGAAACGACGCGGCAGGGGGCAATGATCATCGTGATGTCAGATTTCTTCGTCGATCCGGATTTGCTGCGGGGTTGTTTTGAGCACATTCGTTTTCGCAAACATGATCTGTCACTGTTTCATCTGCTTGATCCGATGGAACTGAGCTTTTCGTTCGGCCGACCAACGCGATTTTTAGACATGGAGGGTGGCACGGCGATCTTTGCAGAACCGAGCGAGATCGCTGATCGTTATCACCATGCACTCCGGCAATACCTCGAGAGCATGCAGGAGATCGTCACTCAAACCGGGGTCGATTACCACCGGGTCAGCACCGACGAGCCATACCAAGACGTGTTGACGCGGTTCCTGACCCGGCGAGCGACGGCGAGGAAGGTGCGATGAATTTCCTGCAGCCCTGGATGCTCATCGCACTGCCCCTGGCATTGATCCCGATCATCATTCACCTGATCAATCAGCGTCGGTTTCAATCGACGCAGTGGGCGGCGATGATGTTTCTCTTATCCGCCAATCGCATGAATCGCGGCTATGCGAAAATACGCCAGTGGCTGATTTTGGCGCTGCGGGCCCTCGTGATCGCGGCCTTGGTGTTTGCGATCGGACGGCCGATCGCGAGTGGGTTATTGGGCGGATCGATCGCGGGTTCGATCACTGGCCGCGGGCCGGCCAATACGATCGTGCTGCTGGATCGATCGCCGTCGATGCAGTCGAGCAGTGACGGGACGTCGCGCACGAAGCTGGAGACCGGTGTTGCCGAGATTGCCGAGGCACTGAAGACAATCGGAACGCAGCGGCTGGTGTTGATCGAAAGCAATACGGTTTCGCCTCGCGAAGTTGCTTCGCCAGCGGATTTGTTGGATCTACCGGAAACGGGCCCATCGGATGCGTCGGCTGACATGCCGGCGATGATGTTGGCGGCGCTGGACTATATCAATGCCAACCAGCTCGGTCAGACTGAGGTTTGGATATGCTCGGATCTTCGCAAGCATGATTGGCGAGGTGAGGATGGGCGCTGGGCGTCGCTGCACGACGCGTTCGCGGAGTTGGGACGCCGGGTCCGATTTCGGTTATTGGCGTTTTCCCAATCGCCCGGAGGCAGCAGTGTGGCGGACAACCGATCGGTACGGATCGAGGACGCGAAATTGGAAATATCGAACGACGAGGCTGAATCGGCGGTGCTGATTTCACTGAAAATCACGGCGGACGTTGATGACTCCGAATCGGTGACTCAGAACGTGCCCGTGACGCTCGAATTGGATGATTCACGGAGTGTCGTGGAAGTCGAATTGAGGGGCGGCGTGGGACAGCTAGCGGGGCATCGTGTGGTTCTTCCCCGGGGTCAATCACGCGGCCATGGATCGGTGACGATCCCGGCGGATTTGAATCCGGCGGACAATCAATTCTACTTCACCTTCGATGCGCCACCGCCCCAGCGGACAGTGGTGGTGAGTGACAACGAAGACATCGGGCGGGTATTGAAATTGGCAGCGGAGATCACCCCGGATGAGAACGTCAAAAGTGTGGCGGAGGTCGTGTCGCCGCGAGATCTGGCTGGCGTTTCGTGGGAAGACGTGTCGCTCGTATTATGGCAAGCCGCGTTGCCGGGCGAGAAAGACACGGACGCCGACGCGGCCGAGATGTTACGCGCACTCGTCGATCGAGGCGGACGCGTGATTTTCTTTCCGCCGGAGTCCAGTGGTGAGTTGGCGGCGTCGCGAGAATTGTTCGGCATGCAGTGGCAGAATTGGGGCGATGTCAGTGGTGAAAATGCTGTCAGTACATGGCGGGGGGATGCGGATTTGCTCGCCCACACGATGGCGGGGAGTGCGTTGCCCGTCGGGACGCTGCGGGTCAAACGATTTGCGGAGATCGAGGGAGATGCGACCGCGCTTGCGAAACTAGCCGATGGATCGCCGCTGCTGGCCCGAGTGGCTACGCCCAAAGGTGGCGTTTACTTTTGCAGCACGACACCGCTGGCCAAGGATTCGTCACTCGCAGCAGATGGGGTCGTGTTGTACGTCATGATCCAGCGCGCACTTGCCGCAGGAGCGTTGTCACTGGGAAATACATCGCAGATTGATGCCGGTGTCGCCCCGGTTGCGGAGGCCGAGAAGTGGCAGCGAGTGGCGGGAAGCGAGTCAGCTTTATCGAGCGAGAACGCTTTTGTGGCGGGTGTGTTTCGTGAGCGGGACAGCGAGCGATTGATCGCCGTGAATCGAAGTATAGCGGAAGACGCCTCGGCCACGCTCAGTGAGGAGCAAGTCGAGACGCTGTTCCAGGACTTGCCGTTTTTTCGCGTCGATCGTACGGCGGGTAAATCGAGTTCACTCATCGAAGAGGTTTGGCGAGCGTTCTTCATCCTGATGCTGGTCGCGATGATCGGGGAAGCATGTTTGTGTTTGCCGCGCGTGCGTGCGGCAGAGCAAGCGACCGCGCAGGGAGGTGCTTCGGCATGATCCAAACCAATTCGATCTCGTTCGCCTGGACGCCCGCGACGGCGATGATGGCCGTTGTTGCAGTGATTACCACGGGGGTGTTGGGATTCATAGCCTGTCGGCGGAGCGGTTGGCGACGTTCGTCGGTCACGCTCGAAGGCGTGCGGCTACTGATGGTCTCGATCGCGGCCTTGTTGTTGGGCGGGCCCGAATGGGTCGAGCAATATCGGCCTGAGGAGAAACCGGTTGTGGCGGTGTTGTGGGATGATTCGGCCAGCATGCAGACCCGCGACGCTTCTACGAACGCAGAATCTCGCAGCGCTGCAATCGCTCCATTGACACAACTCGATTCTTGGAAATCGCTCGATGGCCGCGCCGAGGTGGTCATTGAATCGTTTGCGGAAACGAAGCAAGACAACGAGTCACCCGCGAAGGTCAAGACGATCTCGACCTCGACGACGAACGATGACGATGAACCAGGCACGGATCTGTCCAGTCCCCTTGTGGATGCGGCGGTGAAACATGACCACCTGCTCGGCGTCGTGCTGGCGTCGGACGGTGATTGGAATCAAGGATCGGCCCCGGTCCTAGCGGCGGGGCGACTGCGCTCGTTGGGGATCCCGGTGTTCGTCTTTCCCGTGGGCAGCGATACGAGGTTGCCCGATGTCGAACTGCTTAGCCTTGATGCCCCCACATTCGCAATAGCGGGCAAGCGCGTCCGCATCCCATTTTCGATAGAAAGTTCCTTGCCACGCGACTATCAGGCGACGGTGTCGATGAACACCAGCGATGGCGAGACAATCACGAAGGAAGTCCGCGTCCAGGCGATGGGACGGACAAACAGTTCAATCGACTGGCAGCCGGAGTCGCTCGGCGAAACGTCAATGACGCTGAAAGTTTCGCCGACCACGGGTGAGGTCCGTGACGATAACAATGAGATGACCGCGCCGATTTCCATTCGCGAAGAGAAGCTTCGTGTGCTCGTGATCGAGTCCGTGCCCCGTTGGGAGTACCGGTATTTGCGCAATGCCCTGTCGCGAGATCCGGGCGTCGATGTCTCCTGCTTGCTGTTTCACCCTGGGTTGGACAAGCACGGCGGCGGCAATGCCGATTACATCAGCGAGTTCCCGGCCACCAAGGCGGAACTATCCGAGTATGACGTGGTGTTCATTGGCGATGTCGGCATCGATGACGGACAATTGACGATCGAGCAGTGTGAGTGGCTACGCGGGCTCGTGGGGCAGCAGGCCAGCGGTATCGTGTTCATGCCAGGGTGGCAGGGACGTGAATTCAGTCTGCTTGATACACCGCTGGGTGAATTGATTCCGGTCGTAATGGACGAAACTCAACCACGCGGCTGGGGTTCACGAACGGCGCAGCACTTTGAGCTGACGGAACTCGGTCGGCGAAGTTTGCTAACAAAACTCGCAGACACGGCAGACGAGAATCTCGAGGTCTGGGGCAACCTGCCCGGGTTCCAGTGGTACGCTCCCGTCGTGCGAGCGAAACCGGGGACGGAGACGTTGTGCGTGCATCAGGAAACAAGTAACCAGTATGGCCGGCTGCCGCTATTGGTCACGCGAACCTTTGGCGGTGGCAAGGTTCTGTTCATGGGCACCGATGGGGCGTGGCGGTGGCGAAAAGGCGTCGAGGATCTGTATCACTACCGGTTCTGGGGACAGGTCGTCCGGTGGATGGCGTACCGCCGCAGCATGACTTCAGGCGAGAACATGTATCTGTACCAGTCGCCCGAGCGACCCCGCGTACGGCAGACCGTGACGGTCAATGCCAACGTGATGGAATCCAGCGGCGAGCCGCTCAGCAAGGGCGATGTGACGCTGCGAATTGTCTCGCCGGCGGGCCGGATCGAGACGATTCGAATGGATTCGATCGGCGAAGAGTGGGGTGCGTTCTCGGGCCGGTTCACGCCGCACGAGCATGGCATGCACGAGCTGACGCTATTTTGTAAGCAGACCGGGGACACGCTGCAGACGAAACTGCTGATCCAGGGGGCGTCGCTCGAACAGATCGGAAAGCCAGCTCGTCCGGAGGTTTTGGAGGAAATTGCTCGGGTCACACGAGGGCAAGTTTTACCCGTTGACCGCCTCGATGACGTGGTACAATGGCTGGCGGCGATGCCCGATCCCCCGCCCTCGGTGCGACGGATCGCGTTGTGGAGCCATCCGTTTGTGGTCGGACTGTTCGTCGTTCTGTTGACATTGTTTTGGATCGCGCGAAAGGGAGTGGGATTAATATGAGTCTTGTCACCAATTCATCTGTTGGCCCGGAATCAGCAGGTTTGCCCGCCCCGAGTCTATCGTCGCCGCGTCATGGCGCGCTGCGGGTTCCCGATTCGCTGCAGCGGCAATTGCTTGCCTATCGCGGCCATGTGTGGCGGATCAAGCTGATCGAAGCCGCTGCGATTGCGATCTTTGGAATTGCCGCCGCGTTCTTGATCGTCTACGGCTGGGACCGCTTGGCCGACACGCCGCGCGTAGTGCGAACAGGACTGCTCGTCGCTGCGGTAGCGTTAATGGCGATCGTGCCGTGGTTCGTCTATCGCTGGGTGTGGCGGCATCGCAGTCTTGAACCACTCGCCCGTTTGCTCAGTCGTGAGATGCCCGCCGTCGGTGACCAGTTGTTGGGCGTGATCGAGCTAACGCACAGTGATTCGGAGCAAGCCCGTTCGCCGGCTCTCTGCCAAGCCGCCATGAATCAAGTCGCTGCCGACGCGGCCAAACGCGACCTCGCTCATGCCGCACCGCCATCTCGGTACCGTGTTTGGGGCGGTGCCGCCGCAGCCGTCGTGCTGGCGAGTCTCGCCTTGGCCGCGATCTATCCCGCTGCGTCGGCTAATGCGGTGTCGCGATTGGTGATGCCGTGGAAAAACACGCCGCGATACACATTCACGCGCATCGAACCCTTGCCTCATGAATTGGTGTTGCCGCACGGTGAAGCCACGACGCTATCGATCGTACTGGCGGAATCATCTCGCTGGCAGCCGACGACGGCAACGCTTCAAATTGGTAACCAACCGTTGACCCAAGCGAGTTTGAAGAACGGCCAGTATCAATTTAGCCTACCGCCGCAGATCACAGTAGACAAACTATCGCTTCACGTTGGCGACATGACGCAAGACGTGACGGTGCAACCAACGCTGCGTCCCGAACTCTCCTCCGTGATGGCAGCCGTACGACTGCCGGAATACCTTGGTCAGAACGCGATTCGGCGAGTTGATTCGCGAGGCGGTAGCGTGACGATGGTACGCGGCAGCAAAGCTGTCTTCACCGCGACAATTAACCGTAAATTAGCCACAGGGCAAATCAACGATCGGGAGCGTGAGGTGGCAGGTACGACACTGGCCAGCGACAATGTTGCGATCGATGATGTCTCTTCGCTAAAGTTCAAATGGCAAGATCAACTTGGCTTGGCTGGACGCGAGCCGTTCGAGTTGACCGTCAACGCGGTCGATGATGAAGCGCCTACCTTGATCTGTGACGGATTGCCTCGGCAAGCGGTCGTTCTCGACAGCGAGACGCTGAAATTCACGGCACGTGCCAACGACGATTTTGGTATCCGCCGGATCGGTTTGATGTGGCGAGGACTCGACGTAGGCGCGGTCGAGCAGCCAGCAGCGGGAGAGAAACCGCTGGCGGCGGGCGATTTTGACACTCCCGAAGTCGAAGCGATTGGGACGTTCAGCGCGACATCGCTGGGCATCGAAGCACAACCGCTCGAAGTGTTCGTGTGGGCGGAGGATTTTCTTCCTGGGCGAAACCGCATCTACTCTCCGCCCCATGTTCTGTACGTCCTGACGCCCGATCAACACGCGATTTGGATGACTGAGCAGCTCAGCAAGTGGCATCGCCAAGCACTGGATGTTCGCGACCGTGAACGGCAGCTCTATGAGAAAAACAAACAACTCCGCGAGATGTCGGCAGAGGAACTCGACTCGGCGGAGAACCGCCGCGAAATCGAGCGGCAGGCGTCGGCCGAAACCTCCAATGGACGCAGACTCGATCGGCTCGGTCAACTCGGTGACGAGCTGATTTTGGCTGCCTCACGCAACCCGGAGATTGGCGTGGGACACCTCGAACGCTGGGCCGAGATGTTACAGGTTCTCAAAGATCTTTCGCAAAACCGCATGCCGTCGGTTGCCGATCTGCTCGACAAAGCCTCCGAGCAGCCGACCCTTGCCGACCGACCGCTCGGCCCCTCCGACGGCATTGCGCAGGCAAAACCGACCCGCGTCAGTGGTCCCCAAGCAGGCGAAAATCGAGCCGGTGGCGGAGGCACACCCAATAAACCATTTGAGGGCAAGACGCCGCCACTGCGAAATGCTCCTTCGCTTGTTGACATGGAGTCGTCGGCGAATTCGCCCAATGAGGGAAACGCCGAGCCGGGAGCGCCGAAAAAGCCGAGCAGTCCGTCCTTGCGTTTCCCCGTCACGACGATGATGGGTAAGAGTCAACCCAAAAAGCCCGAGCCTCCGAAAACTCAGCAAGATTCGATGGACAAGGCCGTCGAAGAGCAAGCCGATGTGTTGGCGGAATTTGACAGGCTCGCCGATGAACTCAACGCGGTGCTCGCAAATCTTGAAGGTAGCACGCTGGTTAAACGACTCAAAGCCGCGTCGCGGCAACAGAATGTCGTCGCGGGTCGCTTAACCAATCAACTCCAACCCGCTTTCGGAGTCAGCCGACCGAGAATGGACGCTTCGGTTCGCGAAGAGCTCGACAAGTTGAAGGAAACGGAAGCCTCCAGTGTGACCAACGTTTCTTACATCATGGATGACTTGGCCGCATACTTCGAACGCCGCCGCTTCATGCGTTTCAAGGCGACACTCGACGACATGAAAGAAAACGACGTGATCGGAGGACTCCGGCAGCTCTCCACTGAACTGGTCAGCAAGCAGGGACTCTCGGTAGCGCAAGCTGAATACTGGTCCGACGCGATGGACCGCTGGGCAGAAAACCTCGTTGATCCCGCCTGCAGCGGTTCGTGTCCAGGCGGTAAGTCGCCCGAAAGTCTCCCGCCCTCGATCGTGCTGGAGGTGCTGCAAATTCTCGAAGCCGAAGTGAACTTACGCGAGGAAACCCGGGTGGCCGAGCAAGCCAAACCTGCGATGGAGGAAAAGCAACGCGGCGAGAATGTCGACACGCTCGCGACAACACAGGGGGAAATTGACGAGCGAGTAGTCAAGGTGATCGCGCGGATCGAAGAGCTGCCTGACGCGAGAATGCATTTTGGCAAGGAGCTCAATATGCTGGCGGCGGTCGACCGTGTGATGACTGAGGCGGCGGGTGTCTTACAAGACGGAGACACTGGCGAGGTGGCGATTGCCTGCGAGACCGAGGCGATCGAGTTGTTGCTTCGGTCCAAACGAATCAATCCCAAAAGCGGAGGCGGCGGTGGCTCCACGCCTGGCGGAGGTGGAAATGGAAATACGGTCGATTCCGCATTGGCTTTGGTCGGAAAGGGCCGCAACGAAAAAGAAGTTCGTGAGAATCGTGACGTCGGCCAGACAACGGGCGAGAGCGGAGCGGTATTGCCAGAAGAGTTCCGTCGTGGGTTGGATCTGTATTTCAACCGGATTGGAGGATCGTGATGCATTTCTCCTGTTCAGTCGCGGGGCAACGCTCCCGGCACGTTGGTGCTCTCATCGCAGTTGCCGTCGCATTTTTTTTCCAATTGTCCGGAAGAAGTGCTGCTCAAGACGCACTTGGCGCCATTGCAGAGGCGGTGGAAGACGCGCGTGCAGAGGCGGTGGAAGTCGAGGAGGAAATCGTCGTGATGCAGCCCTTGCTCCCAGCACTTGCGGCAGGCCAAGCTCGTGACGAAAACGCGCCGCTCGAATTTCTTAAGCCGCTCGTTAATTCTGAAGTTTCGTTCATTAAACGAGTATGCAAGCCTACCGATGAACAGATGACCGCAATCGTTGCTGCCGCGACAGAAGCCTACGAAGCCACGGGTGATTTGGTCGGGAATCCCAACCAAGGTTTCCAGGGTCGCGTTCTTGAGAATAACGCGCAGATCAGGGGACCCAACAACGAGCAGCTCAAGGAGAACCCCTATCACCGTATCCGCAAGGACGCGGCGAAATATCTCCAACCGCTCGTCACTGAAAAACAATTCGCGCGGTATCAAACGGAGTCAACACAGCGAGAAAAGTTTGAACGCAAGGCCGTCGTGGGCGTGATCTTAGGATTGATCGACGCAAAAATCGCCATGACCGAGAAGCAACGCACCGAAATGACTAACCTGATGATGCTCGAAGACGATGGGTACGACCTGCAGACTATTACCACCTACATTTACAACCCGCAATATCTGCCCACGATACCCCCCCAAATCGTTCACAAAGTCTTCACGAAGAAGCAGCGCGACAGCTGGCAAACATTCCGCACGATGCACATTTCGTTTTCGACGAATTTTAGTTCTGCACAGGACATGGGCATCGGCGAGGAGTGGATTGAATGATACGTATCCTCGCGGCTTGTCTCAGCCTCGCAGTCGTCTCGTTCAGCGCGTCGGCCCAGAATTTTGAGATTGACATCGCTCAGTTTGATAACTGGATTTTTTCGGGCATGCAAAATGCACAAGTGGCCCGAACGACGCTAGCTGCCCGCGCGAAAATGGAAATCCAACGAATCAGTTTCTCGACCCCGCTTCGAGATGAGCAGGTTGAGAAACTTGAATTTGCTGCCAAGGGTGATATCAAACGATTTTATGATGACGTTGAAAAAGCTCACCGCCAGTTCCATGCTATGCAGGCAGCGGGTGAGATCAACCAAGCCAATCTAAACGACGTCTATCAGATCGCTTCACCGCTGGCGCAGCGACTCAATCAAGGCCTCTTCGGCAAAGATTCCTTGCTCAAAAAAGTTGCTCACAACTGTGTCGATAATGAGCAAGCAGACAAACTCCGAGCCGGCGACAAACTTGAACGCAAACGGCAAAGTGACACCGCCGTTACTGCGTTCATCGCAAATCTCGGTCGGCAGATCCCCATGACTCATTCGCAACGGGAAGATCTGTTGAGTTTGCTGAGCGAAAATGTCTCGCTGTCGAATCCATCTCATCAGTACGTCGCTTATCAGCTGATGTATGAGATGAGCGAATTACCACAGCCCAAACTCAAAGCGATCTTCGACGAAGCACAATACAAAGCACTCGAGAAGAGTTTCGCTCAGGGAATCATGATGAAGGCGAACTTGAAGCGGATGGGGTTGATGGGCGATGAGTAAGTTTACGATGGATTCACCAGTAGTGCATTGGCGGCCCCATATCGCCGGGGGCGTCAGTCCCTGGAACACGTCACAATTTCCGAGCGTGGTTTGGGGAGGGTCGACTGTGCTCGTGCTCTACCTGCTCCTCCTTATTCCCAAAATTGCCCACGCTCAATACCCCACGGCGCAGATGGGTGAAGTCGTGCCGCGTGATGTTCGCGAGGTCTATGAAAAGGGATTGCAATTCCTTGTCAAAACGCAGAGCGAGGACGGGGACTGGCGGGGTGGTCAGGCTGGTCCAGGTGTGACGGGTATGGCTGTGATGGCGTTTTTGGCGTCGGGCGAAGATCCTAATTTTGGTATCTACAGCGGAAATATTCGCCGCGGTTTGCGGAATATTCTCAGTAGTCAAGACGGCGTGACGGGAATCTATGGTGGCGCGATGGGGCACACAAGCATGTACAACCATGGCTTCGCGATGTTGGCGATTGCGGAGTCTTACGGCGCGGTCGATGACTCGGACTTGTGGCGTGGTGCAAACAATCAAGGTGGCGAAAGTAAAGCGGGACTGACGCTCGGGCACTCGCTTGAACTCGCCGTGCGGGGCGCGGTCACTTCACAGAAGAAAAATCGCTTCGGCGGCTGGCGATATGGTCCTGACGCGACCGATGCGGATACATCGGTCAGTGGTGCAGTGATGGTCGGGTTGCTCGCGGCTAGGAATGCTGGCATCGAGGTGCCCGACGAAGCGATCGATCGTGGGGTGGCGTATTTTAAATCGATGACCAGTCCATCGGGACAAGTTGCGTATGCGGGCATTGGTGGCTTTGACAATTCGATCCCACGCATTTCGATTGGTACGTTGGTCTACGCCATCTCACGACGCAAAGACATGCCGGAGTTCAAGGCGACGTTGGGGGCTCTGACCAGCCAATTGGAGACGCCTCCCAACAGTGCCTATCTTCGTTATGGCCAGTACTACGAAGCCCAAGCACTATTTCAGGGGGATGTCGACGCGTGGGAGAAGTGGAACGATCACTTGGTCCGCGAACTGAAGGCGGACCAGGGCGCAGATGGTGGTTTCTCCGGTGGGCTGGGCACGTCCACCGACTCGGCTCTCGCTCTGCTTTCAATGGCACTCAATTTCCGCTTCTTGCCGATTTACGAACGATGAAATCACCTCTTCTCTACGCGTTGGTGTGCCTGCTGCTCGGGGGGGTTTCTGGGCACGCTGCCCAGCCGGAGGCCAGCGGCCTACTGCGTCTTGCTGGTGGTGATTACTTGCCGGGGAATCTGGCGGATTCCACTGAGGACTCGGAAAACAGCACATTCAATCGTTTTGCTTGGCGGCATCCGGACTTTGCCTCGCCATTGGATTTCAGCTTGCAGTCCGTCATCGTGGCTTCATTTCCACCACCGGAGCAGTCCTTGCCAGGAAAGGGAATGTTCGCGATCGGGTTAGAGCGGGGGGATCGGCTATTTGGCGATATTATTGACGCCGATGAGAAGACCATTCGTGTCGTTACCGATCAATTTGGCGAGTTGTCGATTCGGCGCTCCGCTGTGCGGCGCATCTCGCGTTGGAACGACGGTGAGTCGGTCCTATTCTCCGGTCCCGGCACAGTCGAGGACTGGAAGATTCTTCCCGATCAAGCGGCGTGGCACTCCGGCGGCAATCAACTGCACACCGACCAACCTGCTGCGATGGCGTTTCGTGACATCCATCTGCCCGATGCGATGCGGATCGAAGCAGAACTGACCTGGGAAGGTAAGCCGAACTTTGTGTTCGCGATTGGAGTCGATTCGAAGAATTCCGACTACGGTTCCGACAGCGCATTCCACGTCGAAGTGTGGGATGACCAGATCGCCTTGGTGCGAGAGCTCGACGAAATTGCCGATTGCGTCCCGATCGGCAAATGGAAAGATCTCAACGGCAGTCTGCGACTGACGATCGAGCTCGATCAAGTCGAGGGTCGCATGGTAGCGCTTTCGCCGCAGGCCGAGGTTCTCGGTGAGATTACCGTGACCGGCGATGGTTTCCCTGGTGTTCGCCCTGGCGTACGGCTGACCAACATCGAAGGCAACGTCAGCCTGGAGTCACTTCGTGTGATGAAGCTAACCAGCCGGATGACACGAGAGATTGCCGGGAACCACGATTTTGTACTCCTCAATGATCAGATCGCAGAGAGCGGCGATTGGTCAGGAGTGGTTGACGGCCAATGGGTATTCACCGACGGCGACTCGCAGCGTTTGATTGATCCCCAAAACATCCAGTCGATCGACCTGCGATCGATGCAGGCGAATGTGGATGATACGGCACCGGCTGCGGACCCGTCAGCCCACGGCGAGACAACCGGGGCTGGCGACCAATCGGTTCAGGTCGTCACGCATGGCGGCGTTCGACTCAATGGAACGATCGAGTCGTCCCAGGACGGTCGATTGAAGCTCGTGAACGATGTCATTGCAGAGGCGATCGAGCTGCCTCATGCCGAAATCAGCCGCATCACGGGATCGGATCCAAGAGGCGTGAGCGCGGAATCGTCGGCGTACATCCTCGGTCGATTGGAATTTTCCGGTGGACGGCTGACCGGTCGGTTGGTGGATACCGACGGCGAGTCGCAGCCCACGCCGCTTCGATTCGCGCCGCGCAACGCAGCGCCGGTCAATCTGGCACCTAATTTTTCCGGACGAATGGTGTACCGCGAAACACCACCGCCCGAGACAGCAACTCAGCGACGGGTGCGAGAGCAACGGGAGGCGGCACTTCAGCGAGCGAACCAACGACGTGCCAATCAGGGAGGTGTGTGGAATGTGCTCGCACGCGCCTTCGGAAACAATTCCGCCAACCAACACACCGAACCTTCACCGCGATCGATGCATCTTCGCTCGGGCGAGATTATTCCCTGCGAAGTCAAATCGATCGATGAAAACAACGTCATGTTCACCTCGGATGTCACTGAAAAAACAAAACTACCTCAGGAACAGATTCGCGCCATTGCGTTTACTGCCGGATGCCGTGACCCTGAAATCGAGGCGACACGTCGCGATCGGTTGCTAACCGTGCCTCGGATCCGCAAGAAAAACCCGCCGACCCATTTAATCGTTGCAGTCAATGGTGACATCATGCGGGGCCGACTCGTCGGCGCGAATGAGGATACGATCGAAGTCGAAACACGACTGGAAAGGATTGCTATCAAACGTTCAGTCGTTGCCCAAATCATATGGCTGGACGATCGTTCCGATAACGGCGATGAGAAAGGCGAGAATGACGCGGAGAGTGATGCTCCTCCGATTGACATAGCCGTCCGGGCGATCTTGCGAAACGGAAACCGTATGTCTTTAATCGTTCGCGGCCTAGAGAACAGCATTCTAACGGGCAATCACCCTTTGCTGGGCGAATCCAACATCAAACTCGGCGACGTTAACGAACTGCGTATTGGTGTTGATATCAACGATGCAGGTGCAGATCAGCCGTACGGCGATTGGCAGCTAACAGACGCGCCTGAGCCCATCATCGAGAGTGACGGTGCTGAAGGCGGCACGGCGGCAATGTCACCGCTCGTTGGGAAGGAAGCTCCGGACTTCTCATTGGAGATGCTTGCCGGTGGCAAGTTTTCGATTTCCGAGTCGCGCGGCAAGATCATTGTCTTGGACTTTTGGGCGACTTGGTGCGGCCCGTGCATGCAGGCGATGCCGGTGATCGAGGACACAGTGGCGCAGTTTGATGAGAGTGACGTGCGGCTCGTCGCGGTAAACCTACAGGAGACGACTGAGTCAATTCTCGAGACGCTCGAACGCATCAATGTCGCGCCAGAGGTGGCACTCGATATCGACGGCGTCGCCGCCGCACGCTATCACGCCGATGCCATCCCGCAAACGGTGATTATTGATCGCGATGGTACGATCACTCATGTGTTCGTCGGCGGCGGTCCGAGGTTAGGAGAGCAGCTGCACGCCGCGATCGCAGAAGCGATTCTGCAGAAACAATAGCTGAAAGCGCGTGGGGCCGACTGCGTGCAACGCGACGCCATTAGTATCATTGGTTACGACCGACCAACCGAACGCGCATCGTTCTTTGTTTCTGCGGATCTGATGGTTAAAACCACCACCCAACTAACGCAAGAAAGCAACGAGTGCCGAATGATGGACTTTCATGAAATGCCCGTTTTCGCTAACCTCACGTGTGAAAAGCGGCGGCAAGGTTCGCTTCCGATGGGCGGGTTGGATTGATCCGGAATGCGAGAAAGGAGCGGGGGATGAAAATAAAGAATGGGTCGCTAGGGTGTCTGTTGAGTTTGGTATTCATCGTTTCGGGGTGTCGCTCCACTTCGAAACCGAGCCCGGACATTTATTCCGCCCTGGCGAACTCCGATGCCGAAGAAGCGACATGGACGCCCATCTCGTTTGTCGATAAGGCTGAACTTCAAGCCGGGACGGGAGCAATGGATGCGGATGCCGCACTCGATTTCGCGGCGACCGATTCCGGACTGCGCTATCGGGTTCTGCGAAGCTCCGACGGTGAGAAGCCGACTTCCGACAGCACGGTGACGGTCAACTATCGGGGCTGGCTCAATAGTGGAAAAGTGTTCGATAGCTCCTATGAGCGAGGTGAACCGACAACCTTTCCGTTGGAAAACGTCATCGCCGGTTGGACCGAAGGCATGCAACTCGTGGGCGAGGGAGGAATGATCGAGCTGTGGGTACCCTCCAGGCTCGGATACGGCGAGCGCGGCTCTCCTGGCTCCATTCCTCCGCACTCGAACCTTCACTTTATCGTCGAACTCGTGTCTATCGACTGAGCCACTTCAGTCCTTACTGCTATCGCAGATAAAACCCGCGCGATCCGCTGCGATCATCTCGGCGGCCCATTGGTCGATCACTTGAAAGTCGATCATGGCAGAAAACCTGTCCATGACAGAATGTGTTATCGAGCCAATCGATGATGAACTGCAGATTTTCATATTTTTTTACGATACCGCTGTCGATTCGGGCGATAGCGAAACGACGAATGGAAAGCCGACCCGGTCCTCGCGCCTGCTGGGCCAGTTCAAAAGTTAGAGAGAATGGATGGATATTTGCGAAACTTCAGCGAGAGCACGAATGCTTTGGTCTGCCAGTTGGTCGCTGGACGTTCGAGCACGATTGCCTTATCCCGAACGTCGGGCGAAGCGAGCGTTCGACGCAATGACGCAGATGAGCAAAATTGACATCGCGGTCATCGAAACTGTATTCCGAGGATAGCCATGACCAAAATGCTTTTTGTAAATTTACCTGTTTCCGATCTCAAAGCGTCGATGGCGCTTTGCCGATTTGGACGGGCATATTTGGGGAATGATGTGGATGAACATGTCCGCAATTTCGTCAACATAGAAAGAAGGAAAGAGTTATGCCGCGACTGCTCAGTACCGCTCAGGTCAACGATTTTACGAGGATGGTTCGGCATGAACGAGAGAAAATGCGCTACGGTTCAATAGCGTCCGCGAGTTGGTGACGAGACGCGGGTGCTGACCTGTGGAGCGACTGGGGTTTGTGTGAGATTGTGAGTCGCTTTGCCACGAAACTCGACGAACATCAGTGCGTCGGCACGCCCTGCGGTTTGGCCGGTAATCGATGCTAGATCGAGAAATGGGATGGTCGAGGGTGCACGATCGGGGCTGGCGACAACGCCACAGGACAGCAGCAAAACCATATCGGATGGCCAGCGGAAACGCTCGTGCAAGCGCCAACTAACCAATTGCGGCACTTCAATTTTCGTGCGATGGACTTGCTGGTTGGGCAGGGGAAGGTCAAGTTCCACCGGGACCAATTTATCAACTTGGTCAATGTTGACGTTGATGACACAATCAAGGGTACGGCCATCGATGGCGAGCAGGGGACTGATTTCAAGCTGGTATCCTTCTTGCAGTTCACCCGTCTCCGGTTCATAGGGTGGCCATCCAGCCGGCGAATGCTTGACGTTGATGACGTAGTTTCGTCCACGTGTGCTCGCGAGTTTCTTCGTCTGTCCGTTATGCATGATCATGTCCACCGCTTGGACTTGTCGCACGTCGGTCCGTTGCCGCAACAGGTTCATGACCAGGGCAGCGTTTTCTTTGGTCAGCAACCAAGCTTGAAGCCCGGGCGTTTGAACATTCACGTGCTGCATCAACATGTGAGCACGGCTCCGCCAATTGGGGCTTCCGACCGTCATGACTTTCAGATTCATCACCTGAGGATCTTTGTCGCCCGCAACAAATCGATCGACGATTCCCGCGATGACTTGGTGCATTTCGTTGGTGTGATAGACGGTCAACTCATCCCGGTCAGCCGTCATGAATCCAAACGGTTCGGTATGCCAGACATCGGTGCCGGTTTCGCGAACAATCCAGTCCACGACGGCTTGGTGCGGACGATCTTCAGTGGTCAGATAGCCTGTGTAAGAACGCAGGTCGTAGACTCGCAATTCTTGTCCGGCACCTCGTGGAAGCTGGCCGCCATCGCTAAGCCGCCCGGATGACCCTCCCGAAGGAGGAGCCTGCGCCGGTGCAGCCTGCATGCTCGGAGGCGTATCGGCGCGGGGTACAAATCCACCCTGCTGAGACGATCCTTGTGGCCGCGAAACCGAGCTTGGTGGCAACTGCGGTCCTTGGGCGAAACCCCCGGAACCGCACAAAACGCTAATCACAATCGGAAAGGTCAGCGCCACCGCACCTCGAAGTGAACCGGGAAAGACGCGAGTTTTGGTTGCGAAGAAAGTGAGTCTGCGTCGCATGATAAATTCGTGGAGCAAGAGGAGCTTCGTCGAGCGGTCCGCGATGGGACTGCGTGCCCGTCGGCAATGGATGTTCCCAGCTATAGAAATTTTTCGCAGAATTCCGCAAGTCGAATCAGCAGAAAAGTTGCGTCTGGGGTGCGACTGGTCGCCTACGGTCCCACGATCTGCTCAGCGGCGTGAGGTTTCGATGCCCGAGTGCACCTGAACCGCCTTCTTTCCTTGATAGGCTCCCGCTGTGACTTGGAACTTAGGGATCGCTTGAATCGACAATTCAAGTGGCTGGTTGATACCTTGCTCCGTCGTGATGACATCGCCGACGGATAAGCCGAGCAGATCGCTGGTCTTGATCCGGCTACGAGCCAGCGTCACCGCGACGCTCACGCTAGCGTCTTCGATCGACTCGGCGATTTGACGTCTCGTTGGTTCGCTACCGACTCGCTCCTCGAGGTGATGCTGGGAAAGTTGGGGTCGAATGGGTTCGATTGTTTTCGCAGGGATACACAGTGTCATGAGACCTGCATTCATCCCCCATTTGATTTTAAACGCAATCTGAACCACCGACTCGTCGAGATCGGCAACTGGGCGGCAGTGCGGCGAACTCTCAATCGACTCACACACGGGTCGCAACGCAAGGATGTTTCGCCATCCGGCGCTGACCTGCTCTAAAAATACTCCGATGATTCGCGACATCAAACGAATTTCAATTTCCGTCAGTGGCCGACGAATGATATCGCCGGGAACAGGATCGCCGCCTAGCATGCGGTCAATGATTGCAAAGGCCAACGCGGGCGTCACATCGCATAACCATCCTCCACGCAGTGGATCCGGGCTGACGACGCAGAGACAACTGGGCTTTTCCCGCGAGGATACGAATTCGCGGTAGGAGGATGGGGTGACGCTCGCCAGGTTGACGTCGAGGGACGATCGCAGCAGCTCGGAAAACGCCGTCGCGCAACCGAAGGCGACCGACTCATGCACTGACCGCAACGTTTGGAGATGCTCCTTGCCGAATCGGTCGGGATGTTTGAAGTCGTAAAGCGTTACGGAAGGCTCGGTAGGCGGGCCGCTACCTCGGGCGGGCGTTTCCGACTTCGGCTGCGGCGTTATTTCGTCGGATTTCGAGTGATCGGCGCAGTGGGCTGTCTCCATTGCCTTCACCAAATTGGCGACTTGGTTGGCGCTCAGCGATTCGGCGGACATGAAAAACCTCAGCTTCGGATGTGACCATTCCCACGTACGATGTACTTGTAGCTGGTCAGTTCCCGCAAGCCGCATGGGCCTCGGGCGTGAAACTTATCGGTAGAAATTCCGATTTCAGCTCCCAGACCGAACATGCCGCCGTCATTGAACCGCGTGCTCGCGTTGACCATCACCGCAGCGCTGTCGACGAGATCGGTGAATTTCTCCGCTGTCGCAATGTCGTTGGTGATGATTGCCTCGGTGTGTCCCGAGCCATACTGGGCGATATGATCGGTCGCTGCTTCGAGCGAATCGACAACCGCGATACTGATGATCGGCCCTAAATACTCCGTCGCGAAGTCCTCAGGGGTCGCCGGAATGCCTCCGGTGACGAATTTCGCAGCCCGCTCGTCGACACGCATTTCGATCCCACGTGCAGCAAGGCGCTCAGCGATTTTTGGTAGCGCCGTGGAGGCGATTTTTTCGTGGACGAGCAAGGATTCGCAGGCGTTACAAACACCCAAACGATGACACTTTGCGTTTTCGACGACGCTCACGGCCATTTCGACATCGGCATTGGCGTCGACATAGACGTGGCAATTGCCGTTGTAGTGCTTGATCACCGGCATCGTCGCTTCGCTCGCGACGCGGCGGATCAGCCCCTCGCCTCCCCGCGGGATGGTGACGTCAATCTGTTTGTTCAGTTGCAGAAAATGACCCACCGCGGCTCGATCGGTCGTCGCGACCAACTGGACGGCATCCTCGGGGACACCGCTCTTTTGAGCCACCGCTGAGAGCACATCAACAATCGCTCGACTGCTATGCATGGCTTCTTTGCCGCCCCGCAGAATCACGGCGTTGCCGCTCTTGACGCAAATTCCCGCAGCATCGGCGGTCACGTTGGGACGGCTCTCATAAATAAAGAACACGACACCGAGCGGCACGCGGCGTTTCTCAATTCGCATGCCCCCTGGGCGAGTAAAGCCATCGAGAACTTCTCCGATGGGATCTTTCAAAGCCGCGATTTCACGTAGACCATTGGCGATTCCCTCGATCCGGCCAGCATCCAGACGCAGCCGATCGATGCTGGCGTCGGTCAATCCATAGTCCGGAGCCGCTGCCAGATCTTTTTCGTTCGCAGCGAGGATCACATCGGTGGCGGCGATTAACGCATCGGCCGAATCAAGCAGCCAACGATCTTTGACCGTCGTGTCGAGTGTCGCAAGCTTACGCGAAGCGGCTTTCGCTGCGGTAGCGATTTCGAGACAGGTTTCAGCTAACTCAGAGGACATATTGTTTCGGAAATTGTTGGAAACTCTTGGTGAGGAGGCCGCTGTAGGATTGGTCAACGACTTCTTACAGCCTAACCCAACGACGGTGGTCGGGCGACCCGAGACAGTGCTTGGGTTCGGTTTGCCCCGTTAGGGCCGCCGGAGCAATGAATGCGCTCGGTTCTCCGAACGAAATGCGTGGGAGACGACTTCTTTCGGCTCGGGGGACCTCGATAAAGATCAAACCGGCCGGTTTTTTTGAAGATCGACGCCGTGTCACTCGATTGGCGGATGATTCTTCACTGCTGGCGTTGGCTGCCGCGCTATTCACTACTCGTAACGAACCCCCCCCGTAACGGCGGTCCTGTGGGGCCGGCGGCGGTGTACTCCGTCGCCACCGCCGACGATGTGGTTGTTGGCTGAGCCCATGCAGACGGATTCGATGTGGGGGCGTAGGAGCTCGTCGGTGGACCGGCAGTGATCTGTAGCAAGTCGACTCGATTGGTCGTGGCCGGCATAGTGAAAAGTTGGGGGTCGCCAGAAAGCAGTTGGTTGATACTGTAGCTCGCGACTTGCAACTGCAGCGCCAGGGGTGGGTCCGACGCAGGGAACAGTTCGATTTTCACGCGGTGCGGCAGGACGCAGTTCACACTCGCAAAATACTCGTGCTCGCTGGCAAAGCTCTTCGCCACCAAACGGCCGTCGGGCGCTTCGAGGAATAGGTGGGTGATGTAGCCTGCCGAGGGCTCGATGAAGCAAACTCGCTGGTAAGTGCCGGCGGCGGTCTGCACGGAGTTGCGGACCTCGATCAATCCATCGGTGCGGGTGACTGGGCCCGCGATCACGGTATCGGGATCAATCCGGGCCAGTCCGATCGCCTCGATCAGCCAGGTCGGATCGACGGGCAAAATAGCGCGGTCGAGATTGCGTGCATACTGATCATGGTTGGCATAGTAGAGAACCTGAGACATGCCCCCAGCGGGAACCTCGAACCAGAACTCGTTGGCGTTGCTGCCGAGATCGACGCCATTCCCCATGATCAGCGGAACACTTGCCTTGAGCCTGAAATTGCGATCTCGTTGGAGATGCATTGTCGCTGTTAGCTTGGGCGCCGACATGCTCAGAACATCGAGCGTGGCGGAGTTTGTCGACAGTTCGCGGATTGCGTCGGTGCGATTGACGGCCGCTGCTAGCGCCACGAGGTCGGGTGCTTCAGGCAAAACCACGGGCGGTGGGGGTAGATTGGCGACTGTGACCGCGCGAGGACATCCACCGCAGAAAATCAGACAGAGGACCGAGCCCGTGGCCAAGAGCGTGCGAGTGCGTGCATCATGCATTGCGAAAACGGGCTCCCTCGCCAAGTTAGATCATTCCACGTCGCGGTAAAGTAGTTCGACGAGTTGCTCTTGTAGGCTTTCCGCTTCGGTCGAGGCAATGTCAGCTACCTCGATCGTGAGGATCGACCCATCCACACTCGATTCCAACTCCAAGCGGTCCCGGGCGGGCGGGAGAGTCGGCTCAGTGGATGACGTGCCAGACTCCGACATGCCGCCGGAACGAATCAAGGTGGCGTTTTCGTACGGTTTGACGTGCCGCTTGCGGAGCAGCATCAGGGCGAGCAAATACCGCATTTTGACGACTGACGGTTGATCCGCCATCGAGCGGAGCAGGTCAATCAGAACCTCGGGGGGGGCCAATTCGCGTTTTTTCTCTTCAGGCTGAGGAACGCGATTCTTCCAATGTCCGATGCAGTCCTGGGGAGGCCCGGTCCAGGCTTCGGCGGCGATGTCGACGCGGCGAAAATCCTCGTCGTCGCCCGTCACCACGCTGTAGTAGTATTCACCCGGCAACAGTGGCCGATTGCCGACACTGCATCGACGGGTGGTACGGTTAATCTTGTATTCGCCTATCATACTTAATCTTTCCAAGTCGCTGGCAGAGCCGAGGGTGCTGCCGAAGCTACCGATACCAAACTGCAATCACTCAATGAAAGGTCGACATTGAACTCCCAATCTGCTCCCGTGGATTATACGCCCGTCGAGATCGACGAGCGTCTCGAAAACGATCTGCGTCAGCTCGTCCGGCTGGCGATTGCCGAAGATCTCGACGTCGCGGTCGACTGGACAACGCTCGCGATGATCGATGCCGAGCGCCGCGGCACCTGCCAGATCGTATCCCGCGCGCTGGGATCGCGGCCGGGATCGCGCTGACTCCCTGGATCATCGACGAATTCGACGCTGATCTAGATGTGGAAGTACTCATTGATGAAGGTGAGTTTTTCCCAAAAGGGACGCCGCTGGCACGCCTATCCGGCTCGGCTCGTGATCTGCTCACCAGCGAACGGGTGACGTTGAATCTGCTCTCGCGATTATGCGGAATCGCCACGCTCACGCGGCGGTACGTCGACCAATTGGCTGGCACCAAGGCTCGACTTTACGACACTCGCAAAACCACGCCTGGGATGCGGAGGCTCGAAAAGTACGCAGTCCGCTGTGGTGGCGGTCACAACCATCGATCTGGACTCTATGACGGTTTCTTGATCAAGGACAATCATCTGGCGCTGGGACAGGCTCCATCGGCGAGTGGCCCGGCGAAAGACGGGGGGCACCTCAGCGCGGCTGAAGCCGCCGGCCGAGCAATCACCATGCGTGGTGGCATGATGAATCAGCTCGTTGCTCCGTCAATCGTCGAGGTCGAAGTCGATCGACTCGATCAGATGGAGACGGTACTCCGCAGCGGCGTCGACATCATCTTGCTCGACAATTTTTCCCTTGACGATCTTCGTACCGCCGTGGCATCGCGTGATGCCGCAGACGTCGCGGTCGAGCTCGAAGCATCCGGAAATATCACGATTGAGACCCTCGCAAGTGTCGCCGCGACGGGCGTGGACCGAATCAGCAGCGGAGCTTTGACCCATCAGGCAACTTCGCTGGACCTCGCCATGGATTGGGGGTGATTCGGGCGCTCTTGACGGGACTCGCTCGACGAACTAATCTTCTCGCATTAGCCGATCTAACGATCTGTCGCCAGCTTATCACATTTTCTAATAGAGCCGACATTTGCAGCTCCGTGCTTTCGAACTTTTCTGTCACGTTGCCGACCAACGGAGTTTTTCCAAAGCTGCCGAGGCGGCCGGCGTGACTCAGAGTGCGGTCAGTCAATCGATCGGGCATCTGGAGGAGTCATTGGGGTCCAAGCTATTTGATCGTTCCAAGCGTCCGTTGGTGCTCACCGAAGCGGGGCAGATCTACCTTCGCGGCGTGCGGGAGATTGTCAATCAATACCGAGAACTCGTTGAACGGGTGCAGAATCATGATCGACGGCGTAGCGATACGGTGACGGTCGGCACTGTCTATTCGGTGGGATTAAGTTACATGCCGGAGGCGACGAAAGCGTTTGAGGAAAATCATCCTCATGTGCGAGTGAAAACGGAATTTGGCTCGAGCCAACGGGTTGTCGAGTTGGTGCTCGAAAACAAAGTGGACTTTGGGCTGGTCAGCTTCCCACGGGCGACCAAAATACTCGGTACAATTCCGTGGCAGGCCGAACCGATGCGATTGGTTTGTTCGGCTGAACACGCCTTCGCCAGTGAAACGGAAATCTCTGCCTCGCGATTGAAGGGGGTTGAGATGATTGGTTTTGAACGCGGGCTAGTGCTGCGCCAAGCCATCGATCAATGCCTCAAGGTGGCGGGCGTGTCGGTCGTCACGACGATGGAGTTTGACAACTGCGATTCGCTCGTGCGTGCGATTCAGGCCAACCGCGGACTGGGGATTATCCCCGAAGCGGCTGTGCGACGAGAGACGGCAAACGGCACGTTACGTGTCATTGCCTGTCGTGAAATCCAAATGGTCCGCCCGCTGGGCATTATCTACCGCAAGCGTGGTGCGTTAAGCCGCGCCGCGACTGAGTTCGGCTCACTGTTGCTGGGCCACGAAATGGAGCATGACCTGCTCACTAAAAATGAAGCGGCCAAGGCGGACCGCGAAAAATGCGAATCGAACGATCGGGCCGCATCGGTGCTGATTTAGTTCGTTGCTCTCAAAATCTCTTCACTCTTGCCTGCAATCAAACGACGATGAATCCACTCAATCGATATCACCTGCCACCGGCTCAAGGACTCTACGATCCAGAAATGGAAAAGGATGCTTGCGGGGTCGGTTTCGTCGCACACATCAAGGGCGTCGCCAGTCACCAGACTGTGATTGATGCCGACACGATTCTACAAAACATGGATCACCGCGGTGCGTGTGGTTGCGAACCCAACACAGGCGACGGCTCGGGCATTCTGTGTGGTCTGCCTCACAAGTTTCTGCGTAAGGTCGCCAAGTCCGATCTGGGTGTCGATCTACCCGAAGCTGGCAAATTCGCCGCTGGCCTGATCTTCTTGCCGCCCGATGATGCCGAACGGAAAATTTGCAAGGAGACTGTGGAAAAGTTGGTTGCTGAGACCGGTCAGACGTTGATCGGATGGCGAGACGTTCCTCAACAGGCGGACGCGGCCGACATTGGCCCCACGGCGAGATTGAGTGAACCCGTCATCGAGCAGCTCTTTGTTGCTGCCGCCGATGGATTGTCGGAAGAAGAATTCGAACGCAAGCTGTACTTGATCCGCAAGCAGGCATCGCACGCGCTGCGTGGCAGCGAGACGCTCGAGCAAGCGCTCGTGTTTTATGTTTGTTCGTTGTCGACCAAGGTGATCATTTACAAGGGAATGCTGACGCCGGCCCAAGTGATGCCGTACTTCCCTGACCTCCGTGACGAGGAGTTTGAAACTCACTTGGCGATGGTCCACAGTCGCTTCTCAACGAACACTTTCCCGAGCTGGGATCGCGCACAGCCACTGCGATTCATGAGCCATAATGGCGAAATCAACACGCTCCGCGGCAACCGCAATTGGATGCGGGCGCGCGAAGGCATGGCCGCGAGCGAAGTCTACGGCGATGATCTGCAGAAGCTGTTTCCGGTCATCGAACCCCACTTGAGCGATTCAGGGACATTTGACAATGTGCTCGAGTTCTTGCTGATGAACGGTCGCACCTTGCAGGAAGCGATCATGATGATGGTGCCCGAAGCGTGGCAAAAGCATCAAACGATGCCCGAAGAAAAGCGTGCGTTTTATGAATATTTCAGTTGCCTGATGGAACCGTGGGACGGGCCGGCATCGATCGTGTTCACCGATGGTCATTACATCGGTGCCACGCTGGACCGCAATGGTCTGCGTCCGAGCCGTTACTACATCACTCATGATGATCGGGTGATCATGGCGAGTGAAGTCGGTGTGTTGCCGGTGGACCCTTCGATCGTGCGTGAGAAGGGCCGGTTACAACCTGGCAAGATGTTCTTGATCGATTTCGAACAGGGACGCCTGATCCCCGACGAGGAACTCAAGCGTGAGTTTGCAGTTCGCAAGCCATATGGAAAATGGCTTAAAGAACAACGGATTCGATTGTCGGACTTGCATCCCGAGCAGGAGCCTCACGGCTTCGACGGTGCGACCTTGTTGCCCCGGATGCAGGCGTTTGGATACACGTCCGAGACAATGAACTTCATGCTTCGCCCGCTCGTTGAGCAGGCCCGTGATCCTGTCGGTTCGATGGGTAACGACTCGGCCCTGGCTTGTTTGTCGGATAAGCCACGGCTGATCTATGATTATTTTAAACAGCTCTTCGCGCAAGTCACGAATCCTGCGATCGATTCGATTCGCGAGGAAGTGATCATGTCGCTAGAGTGTTACATCGGACCAGAGCAAAACCTGCTCGCCGCCACGGAGCAGCATTGCCATCGCTTGCTGGTGGATCATCCGATTCTGACCAATGAAGAAATTGCGACGCTCAAGCACATCAATTACGAGGGTTGGCACAGCCGTACGATCGACATCACGTTTGACCGTAGCGAAGGGAAGGCGGGCTTGCAGAAGACGCTGGACCGCATTTGTGCCGAAGCCGAGGCTGCCTGCGACGATAACATTCAGCTCATTGTTTTGACCGATCGTGCGGTTTCGCATAATCGCGTTCCCGTGAGTTCATTAATGGCGACGGGCGCAGTTCATCATCACTTGGTTGCAAAAGCCAAACGCACCCGCGTGGGCTTGGTCCTCGAGACTGGCGAGGCTCGCGAAGTGCATCATCATTGTTTGTTGATCGGTTACGGGGCCGACGCGATCAATCCCTACCTAGCCTTTGAATCGTTATGGCAGGCGCACCATGATGGCTTGCTGCCGCCGTCCTTTGATGATGACACGGTTGTCCTGGCGTACCGCAAGGCGGTCGGTAAGGGCATGCTCAAGGTCATGGCCAAGATGGGCATCAGCACGCTGCAGAGCTATAAAGGCGCTCAGATCTTCGAGGCCCTGGGACTGCGTGACGAGATCATCCAACGCTGCTTTGTCGGGACGGCGAGTCGTATTCAGGGTGTCACCTTCGATATCTTGGCCGAAGAAACGATGCGTCGTCATCAGCTAGGTTACCCTGAGAAAGCGAATGATCGGCTACCCTCGCTGCCCAATCTGGGCGAGTTTCATTGGCGAGCCGAAGGCGAAAAGCATGCGTGGAGTCCTCAGTCGATTTCGACGTTGCAGAATGCGGCTCGCAACAATAACGAGGATGCCTATTGGCAGTTCGCGCACACGATCAACGAAGAGAATCGCAATCGCTGTACGCTGCGTGGTCTGCTCGGTTTCCGCGAAGGTGTCGCTGGTCCTTCGCTCCCCCTTGATGAAGTGCAAAGTGCGAAGGAAATCGTGAAGCGATTCTGCACCGGTGCAATGAGCCTCGGTAGCATCAGTGCCGAATCCCACGAAACGCTTGCGATTGCAATGAATCGTTTGGGGGGCAAGAGCAACACGGGTGAGGGCGGTGAAGATCCGATCCGCTTTGCACCGATGGAAAACGGCGACTCCAAGCGATCGAGTATCAAGCAAATTGCTTCGGGACGTTTCGGTGTCACGATTGAATATCTCGCCAATGCCGACGAGTTGCAGATTAAGGTTTCACAGGGTGCCAAGCCCGGAGAGGGCGGCGAGTTGCCGGGTAAGAAGGTCGACGACTATATCGCTGGGATTCGCTATAGCACCCCGGGTGTCGGCTTGATCAGCCCTCCGCCGCACCACGATATCTATTCGATCGAGGATCTCGCTCAGCTCATCCACGACCTGAAAAACAGCAACCCATCTGCTCGCGTTAGCGTCAAACTCGTGAGTGAGGTCGGTGTCGGTGTGATCGCGTCGGGAGTTGCCAAAGCGCACGCTGATCACATTTTGATTGCTGGCGATACCGGTGGTACCGGTGCCTCACCTTTAACGAGCATCAAGCATGCTGGTTTGCCCTGGGAGTTGGGGATTGCTGAAACGCATCAAGTGCTCGTGCTCAACGATTTGCGCAGCCGCGTGATTCTGCAGACAGACGGTGGGCTGAAGACGGGGCGTGATGTCGTGATTGCGGCGTTACTCGGTGCGGAAGAATTCGGTTTCGCGACGGCTCCGTTGATCACACTCGGCTGCATCATGATGCGGAAGTGTCACCTGAATACGTGTCCGGTCGGGATCGCCACGCAAGACCGCGAACTTCGCAAAAAGTTCACGGGCAAGCCTGAGCATGTCGTGAATTACCTTTTCATGGTCGCCGAGGATGCTCGTCGTTTGATGGCGAAGCTGGGCTTCCGCACGATTGATGAAATGGTCGGACGCAGCGAAGTGCTGATGACCGATGAAGCGATCAAGCATTGGAAGAGCGATGGACTCGACCTCACTCAAGTACTCAAACCCGCCGCAAAACCTCACGAGAATGTCGGCGTCATTTGTTCGCGCCAACAAGACCATGGATTGGAAAAATCCTTGGACATGACCAAGTTGTTGGGTGAAGCGAGATCGGCCATTGATACGGGCGAACCGGTGCGCATCGCATCACCGGTGATCAATATCAACCGTACCGTGGGCACGATTCTCTCGCATGAGATCGCAAAGGTTCACGGTCAGAAAGGGTTACCCGACGATACGATTCACATTGATTTGACCGGATCGGCGGGGCAAAGTCTCGGCGCGTTTTTGGCGCACGGCGTGACCATCGAACTCGAAGGCGATGCGAACGACTACGTGGGTAAGGGACTGTCGGGGGGGCGAATTATTGTCTCTCCACCGCGCGAACGCACGTTCCCCGCAGCCGAAAATGTGATCGTTGGCAACGTTTGCTTGTACGGTGCCACCAGCGGAGAAGCATTCTTCAGTGGTCGAGCGGCCGAACGATTCTGTGTCCGAAACAGTGGTGCCCATGCGGTTGTCGAAGGTGTCGGCGACCATGGTTGCGAATACATGACCGGCGGACGAGTGGTCGTGCTCGGTTGGACGGGCCGCAACTTTGCCGCCGGGATGTCGGGCGGGATCGCCTACGTCTGGGACCGCCAAGGCGACTTCAACCTCAACTGCAACCTTGCCACAGTCGAGCTCGAGACGATTGAGTCCGGTGACGAGGAAGCGATGGTCAAAGACATGATTCAGCGGCATCAGGAATACACTTCCAGCGACCTCGCTAAAGAAGCCTTAGATAATTGGGGCACGTTCCTCAGCCAGTGCGTCAAGGTCATGCCGATCGACTACAAACGCGTGCTGCTTGAGCGAGCGAAGAAGCAGTCGACGCAAGCCGTTCCGGCCGCCGTTTAGACAATCCATGATCGGGTCACTGATTGGGCTCGACTGACGACATCACCGCGCGGTCAGCTCCGCGCGGCTCATTACCCGTACAACCTTTTCAAATTGTCAGGATCAATACCATGGGCAAGATCACTGGATTCACTGAGTTCGACCGCGAAAAAGTGCCATGGCGATTGCCAGTGGTGCGGATCAACGACTACGACGAAATCTACACGGAGCACAAGACCGAGCAACTGCGCGACCCAGGGCGCACGGTGCATGGATTGTGGCGTTCCGTTCTGCCAATCGGCGAGCGGCTGCCCTATCGACAATTTGATCCCTGAGTGGAATGATCTCGTCTATAACAATCGCTGGAAAGAAGCGATCGAGCGGTTGCACAAGACGAATAATTTTCCTGAATTCACGGGACGAACCTGTCCTGCGCCATGTGAAGGTGCCTGTGTGCTGGGGATCACGGACCCGCCCGTGACAATCAAAAACATCGAAAACGCAATTGTCGATCGTGCTTGGGAGGAAGGCTGGATCAAACCCGAGCCGCCGACAACACGAACAGGCAAGAACGTAGCCATCGTCGGCAGTGGACCTTCTGGATTGGCTGCCGCTGATCAGCTCAACAAAGTCGGCCACCAGGTCACTGTCTTTGAGAGGTCTGACCGAGTGGGTGGGTTGCTGCAATACGGTATCCCCAATATGAAGTTGTCCAAACAAGTTTTGCAGCGTCGGGTCGATAAACTGGCTGCCGAGGGCATCGAGTTCCGCACTGGCGTGAACATCGGCAAAGACATCACGACGGACCAGCTGCGCGATCAGTACGACGCCGTGCTGCTGGCTTGTGGTGCCACTAAGCCCCGCGATTTACCAATTGATGGTCGTCAGGCAAATGGTGTTCATTTCGCGATGGACTTCCTGACTGCCAATACCAAGCAGAGCGTTCACGGCGACAAGCTCGGCGATCGGTTCATCAGCGCCGAAGGCAAAGACGTCATCGTGATCGGGGGTGGTGACACGGGTACCGACTGTATCGGAACAAGTATCCGCCACGGATGTCGATCCCTCGTTAACTTCGAATTGTTACCGAAGCCTGCCGATGAACGTACACCGGATAACCCGTGGCCTGAATGGCCGCGTGTGTTCCGTGTTGACTACGGTCACGAGGAAGCAGAGGCAAAATTCGGGAAAGATCCTCGTGAGTATCAACTCCTTAGCAAGAAGTTCTTGGTCGATGATGCGGGCAAGTTGCGGGGCATTCAGACCGTTCAGGTCCAGTGGGCCAGAAATGACCAGGGTGGCTGGCAGATGAGCGAAGTCGAAGGCAGCGAGAAAGATTGGCCCGCCCAGTTGATCTTGCTCGCCATGGGGTTCTTAGGTCCAGAGCAATATGTTGCGGAATCACTCGGCATGAAAACCGACGGGCGCAGTAACTTCCAAGCTGAATACGGCAAGTTTGCGACGAGCGTCGATGGTGTGTTTGCGGCGGGTGATTGTCGACGTGGTCAGAGCCTTGTGGTGTGGGCGATCAACGAAGGTCGCGGTGCGGCCCGCGCGATCGATGCGTTCCTGCAAGGCTCGAGTTGTCTGCCCGCCCCCGGGGTGACACTTGGAACATCACTTGCGGGCGTGTGAACCCCAGCAAACTATCTGTACAATGCTCACGTTGACTGTTTCTCCCACGTGAAAGCAACCGATGCGTCCTATTGTTCAGATATCGCTCGACCTCACGAACATCGACGAAGCCATTGAAACGGCAGAGCTCGCGATGCGAGCGGGCGTTGACTGGTTGGAGGCCGGTACTCCGTTGATATTGGCCGAAGGCCTGCATGGAGTCCGCGCCCTCCGATCAGCCTTCCCCGACACACCTATCGTGGCCGACCTTAAGACGATGGATGGAGGCTATCTTGAAGCCGAGATGATGGCCAAAGCGGGGGCCACTCATGTGGTCGTTATGGCTCGAGCCCACGAAGAAACAATTCGCTGCGTTGTCAAGGCTGGCGCGGACTTCGGATGCCAAGTCATGGGTGATAACATGGTTTGCGACGATATGGTTGCCGGTGCCAGGTGGCTAGAGGATCTCGGCTGCGATTTCGTTATTCACCATATCGGGTACGACGAGCGGCGTGGAATCGCGTCTCGAGGACTGCGAATGCCTAGTCCACTGGATCAGTTGCGAAGTGTGGTCGATGCGGTCGAGATTCCCGTGCAAGCCGTCGGTGGATTGTCGCTTGAGCAAGCCATCGCATGCCCCACGTACGGCGCCCCTCTCGTTGTCCTGGGTGCTCCACTGACCATTGATGCTGACGCATTTAAAACCGCCGATGGGGGTCTGGAGAGATCATTGCGAATGATCTGCGAAGCGGTTCACTGTCAAGACTGTCCTACGCGAGACGATTTATGAGTTCAGCTGCTGTTGTCAATTTTGCGCCCCAATCGGGTTGCGTTGAAATTCGTGAATTCGAACGCCCCACAACAGGTCCAGACGAGGTTCTCCTTGAGGTGGCTAACGTCGGCGTCTGCGGTAGCGATCTGCATCAATGGACAGCCGATCATTCGTGGCCCGTCAACTACCCCGTCGTGCTTGGCCACGAGTTCGGAGGTCATATCGTTGAACTTGGCTCGTCGGTCACGGGCTGGAAAGAGGGCGACCGGGTAGTTAGTGAAACTGCGGCGATCATCGACTCGGCGAATCCGATGTCGCGGCAAGGTTTGTACAACCTCGACCCCACGCGCAAAGGATTCGGTTACGGCGTCGACGGTGCGATGACGAAGTATGTCCGCGTTCCATCGAGAATTCTGCACGCGGTTCCCGATGCGCTTCCGTTCGAGCATGCATGCCTGACCGAACCCTGTTGCGTTGCCTACAACGCGGTCGTTCGTAACGCGAGAATTGAACCGGGTGACCGGGTTGTCGTTCTGGGCCCAGGGACGATTGGAATTCTCTGCGCCGCGATGGCACGACTCTGCGGAGCGGAGGTGGCGTTGGTGGGACTGGAAGCGGATCGGCGACGATTGCAAATCGCTCACGATAGCTATGGCTGTGACGTCGTCGTAGGTGACCCGACTGAGTGGGCTCGCCAGCGCGATGGGCTCGGCTGTGACGGTGTGATTGATGCTGCCGGGGTGAGTGCGACGCTCCAGGTTGCGATGGATGTGGTGCGGCCGGCAGGTTGGATCAGCAAGGTGGGCTGGGGACGGCAACCACTCGGATTCAGTCTCGATCCGCTCGTGCAAAAGAACGTGACCCTGCAAGGTAGCTTCAGCCATCACTGGGCCATCTGGGAACGTGTGCTGGCCCTGCTCACCAGTGGTCAACTCGATGTCGCACCGATCATTGGCGGGGTCTGGCCAATTGAACAATGGCACGATGCCTTCGACAAAATGCACCGTGGCGAAGTCGTTAAATCGATACTTAAACCAGTCTGACCCATGCCAAAACTTGCGGCCTTTCCCAAAGCCTACATGCAAGCCCTCTGCAAAGATGGGACGATGTCCATCGCCCAGTGGATTGAACTTGCCAGTACCCTGGACATTGATGGGCTGGAGTTCTACGCGGGTTTTCTCGAACTGGCAGATGAAGCAAACTGGACGATTGCGCCAGCAAACCGAGGAGGCCGGCATGGTCATCCCGATGCTCTGCTGTTCACCCGATTTTACTCATCCGGACGCAAAATTTCGCGACGCCGAGATTGCCAAGCAGAAGCGCTGGATCGAAATGACTGCGGCGCTCGGTGGCAGCTATTGCCGAGTCCTCAGTGGTCAACGTCGCCCCGAGCTAACGATGGAGGAGGGCGTGCGGCTCGCAGCCGACAGTATCGGTGCCTGTTTGCCCTGCGCCCAGCAGCACGATGTTATCTTGATTCTCGAGAATCATTACAAAGACGATTTTTGGGAGTACCCCGAATTTGCGCAAGCGATGGAGGTGTTCTGCGATCTCGTCGCTGCGATTGACCATCCGAACTTTGGCGTCAACTATGATCCGAGCAACGCATTCCTCGCGGGCGACGACCCGATCGAACTGCTTAAGCGAGTGTCCCACCGAGTGGTGACCATGCATGCCAGCGATCGATATTTGCTAACGGGCACAATCGAAGACTTGCGAGCCGAGGAAGGCGGTTCAGTGGGCTATGCCAAGCGTCTCCGTCACGGAGAGATCGGCCAAGGCCTCAATGATTACGACGCGATTTTTCAGGAACTAGCGATCAAGGGTTTTCATGGGTGGATCAGCATCGAGGACGGCGTCGATGGCATCGACCAACTCCGCAGAAGCGTCGAGTTTCTTAAGCAAAAAATCAGTCAATATTGGCCGCTCGCGACCCTCTGAACTGCGGTCCATCCGGTGGTAAGGGCAACAAAAACAATAAATTTTGCATTTAACTAACCTATGAAAACGGGTGGGGGCGATTGAGTGCGAGGTAGAAATGCCAATGACACTCAATCGCTCCCACCCGTTTTTATAGGCGTCCGCGCAAGCGAAGCTGATCTCCGTCCGCCATCGCCGGGTGCTGTACAACTCGACTAGCTTGATTGCCGCGAGGTGAGTTACCATGAGAGCGTACCTTCGTTTTTGAAATCACCTGCTTCAGATTGGCAATTTACCCGGGAGGCCACGGATGGCATTTTCATTTTCTCATCAATACGATCCCCAGACCGAGCAATCGCTTCGCAACTTCTACCGATCCCTCTCTGAAAAGGACAGGCGTCGCTTTGCTGCAATTGAGGCCAACAAACTTGGCCACGGCGGAGTTCAGTACATCGCATCGGTGCTCGGGTGCTCACGTCCGACTATCCAACAGGGCAAGACAGACTTGGAATCACTTCCCAACGAAGTTGAGCCGCAAAGAATTCGCCGCAATGGGGGCGGACGAAAGAAGCGTACTGAAGAAACACCCGAACTGACCAAAAATTTTTTCTGATTGTTACACCGCATATCGCTGGCGATCCGATCGATTGCAGATTACTGCTGGACCGACCTGAGTCTGGCAGAGATCTCGGAGCAGCTCGGCGAGCGACAAATGGTCGTCGCCACTACGCAGATGCCACTTCGATCTTGCTGCTTTGCGATGCGGGAGGTAGTAACAATTGCCGACGCGGTTGCGGCTGCGATGAGCAACATTGGCCTGAGGCGACAAGCATCAGCGCTGGTTTGCCGTCTCTCTTCTTTCTATCGTCCCGATTGCCGCCGATTTCCCTAGCAACGTTATGGATCATCTTTCCATTCGCTGTCGTACTAGCAGCCGTCGGGTTAATCGAATCGTTGATGACTCTTGCGCTGATCGATGAGATTACGGAAACCCAGGGGGACAGCAATCGAGAAAGCATCGGTCAAGGATTGGCAAACATCGTTTGTGGCATGTTTGGTGGCATGGGTGGCTGTGCGATGATTGGGCAGTCATTGATCAACGTTGAATCGGGAGGACGGGGCAGGCTTTCAGGAGCATTCGCGGCATGTTGCCTATTGGCATTTGTCCTGTTTTTCTCCAATTGGATTGAGATGATACCAATGGCAGCACTCGTCGGTCTGACGTTCATGGTGGTCATCGGTACCTTTGAGTGGGCATCGCTAAAGCTGTACCGCAAGGTACCGTTGACCGATTTCCTGGTGATGGTGATTGTGACGCTCTACACCGCTGTGATGCATGACCTCGCTTCGGCCGTGATCATCGGTGTGATCGTTTCATCGGTGGCTTTTGCCTTCAAGCATGCCAAGAACATCGACGCCGATGTCCAGTTCAATGAGCATGGCGCAAAGATTTATCAGCTCCACGGGCCCTTGTTTTTCGCGTCGTCCACGCAGTTTAAAGAGCTGTTTAATGCCACGAATGATCCCGATACGGTGGTGATTGATTTTTATTATACACGTGTTTACGACCATTCAGGAATAGAAGCGATCCATTCCATCGCTGCCAAGTATCAACAGCTGGGAAAAATGGTTCACCTAACGCACCTCAGCGAAGAGTGCAGAGAGATGATTCGAAAAGCAGATGACTTGATTCGTGTCTCGTTCTCTGAAGAACCTCAGTTCCACATCTCGACGGACCAGAAGGACAAACAAGCTCAAGAGGTCGGGAGTGCACCTTGAGTATCTTCGTCGAAAGAAACGCTTGTTATGATCGAATCGCACGAGCTTGCCACGCACCCTATTTCTGCCTAGAAAAGTTCGTACAGAAGTGACTCGTGTCAGCGCCCGCATCCACAATAATGAATGCAATTCGGATGAAGAGTACGTCGCGGTGACGCGGGCGATGCATGAACTGATCTTTACTTATACGGGCACACTAACCGAATTATTCGGAGACTGCGAGTTCGCAATGCAGTGATGTCTCGCAACGGAACCTTCAGATATGACAATTACTAGAAAACAAATCGACGACGCGCGCTTGCATCGAAGAACGTTCGCGATCATTTCGCACCCAGACGCGGGAAAGACCACTCTGACCGAAAAGATGCTGCTTTACGGGTTCCATTGAAGTCGCCGGAACGGTACGAGGACGCAAGTCGCAGCGAGCTGCTAAGTCGGATTGGATGGAACTGGAAAAGCAACGCGGGATTTCCGTCAGTTCGACCGTTTTGACGTTTACGTTCGAAGAGACTCATGTCAATCTGCTCGATACGCCCGGCCACCATGATTTCAGTGAGGACACCTATCGGACTTTAATGGCTGCCGACTGCGCCGTCATGGTCATTGATGCGGCAAAAGGAATCGAATCCCAGACGGAGAAGTTATTCCGAGTTTGCGCAGCACGCGGGATTCCCGTGATCACATTCGTCAACAAGATCGATCGCCCTGGACCTTCATCACTGGAGATACTAGGCCAGATTGAAAAAGAATTTTCGATCGAAGCGGTCCCGATCAATTGGCCGATCGGAAACGGCCCAGAGTTCGCCGGGATTGTGGACCTTGCAACCGACCAAATGCACATTTACGAAAAAGGTTCGAGCGATCTCCGCGCCGCCGCCTTGATACGATTCTGGTCGGAGATTCTAAAGTCGAACGACTCCGTAGGGCTCAATCATCCGTCTGATGATCATGACCTGACTGCCCAATCGCTACCGTCGGCAGTCCTGTTGCTGGCGGCAGAGGAAATCGAACTGGTCAAGCACGCGGGACAATCGCCGGCGCGCGACCGCTTCCTGCGAGGCCAGCAAACGCTCGGGTTCTTCGGCAGCGCCCTGGCCAATTTTGGCATCGACTTATTTCTGCGTGGCTTCATTGATCTTTGCCCGCCGCCAGCATCCATTCAGGCAGATGAGGCGGGCGATTCGGGCAATTTGCGTCAGTTTTCAGGATTCGTCTTCAAAATCCAAGCGCATCTTGACCCCATGCATCGGGACCGGGTGGCTTTCATTCGTGTATGCACCGGTCGGTTCGAGCGCGACATGGACGTTACCATCTCACGGACGGGAAACCGTGTGCGACTTCCACGGGCGCTGAAGGTGTTTGGTCGCGAACGTGTGACGATGGACGAAGCGTTTCCAGGCGATATCATCGGCGTGGTTTGCCCAGGAGAATTGCGACTGGGCGATACGGTTTTTCAAAAATCTCCGGTGCAGTATCCCGGCGTCCCGCAGTTTCCGCCCGAGGTTTTTGGGCTCATCCGACCGAAGCGTGCGCGATGGTGACTGGAGGTTTTCTGAGGCATAACTCAAGTGTCCAATGATTTGTTTAATAAAAGCGTCCTCGGCGAATCGAAACTCGCCGAGAACCGTCGGCACCGTTGGCGCACCGTCGACCGGGATATCCCTTGTCAAGTTGCACCTCTGCAGAGCTTAATTCCGTTTCTCCCGGCAGACCCAGTATAAGGTCCAGCGACAACTCGCACAAATTATCATTGGACGCTTGAGCCATGGAGTGCCGGGATAAAACCGGTTTGGAATCGAGAATGAAAGTTTCTTACGAGGAAGGTCTAACCAACTACTTCGGCCTCCGGCGGAGGTGCGACGAAGGTAACAACGTCGTGCTGAGCGTCCGTGCAGGGGGAAGCGTAGGCCAGCTAATTGAGCTCCGAAATCAGGTCTTCCATGTGCCGACCGTGTCATATGCGTCGGGAAGGCAACACCAGCTACACCGCTTTGGTGAGGGTAGTCTGGACATGGCGGAGTCGAAGAACCTGTGCATGCGTGGAAAATTCCAAACGCGAGAACCGGGAAGTCCCATTTGCCCCTGGGGTCAAGTCGTGATGACTCACTGCCAGGGCGACCAGCGAACCTCTATGAGCGCAATTCTGGTATGAACGCGGATGGGATGGCAGATGAGGCCGTAGTACCGTCGACGCGGGTGAACAAAGCTGCGACCGCAGTGGCGGAATCCGCCGAGGAAAGGGACCTCACTGAAGGGAAGTATTGCCGGATTGGCGTCGATGCTTCGGACTCTGAGCCGGAACAAGTATCAATTGGAGCGTCACGGGAAATCACGACGGGTAGCGTCACAGTGTGTCGCGATCGTTTGACCCAACGGAGGAGCCGTATGAGTCAAGGCTCACGTACGGATCTGTGCGGGGGGCGGCTGGCAACAGCCGTCCCTACCGCGATCCCTGAAAATTTACCACTCTGGGGCAAGCACTGAAAAACCGTATGTCTGCGATTGCCTTCGTTTCTGCGACCGGCGCACGCTTCCGTCGGATGAGTCACATTTGATGATCCGAACAACGCATTTCTCGCTGGTACGGTGGCGGTGCGTTTGTGAATGTCGATGTGATCGCATCAGTCTCGGTAGATTCCGAGCGTCGGTGTGATGAATTCGTCTGGCGGCATCGCGAGCAGCCGGATCAAAGCTTTGCGAGTTTCCGAAGAAGCCTCCCCACTCATTCGCGTCCACGGGGCTGGCACGCCGAAACCGCGCATCACGATCAGCTCAACTCCGTGCGACCCGCGAGAACCATTCGCTGCGTGGCCGGCTGCCGTAGCGCGGTCTTCGACTTCTGATGAGTTTTGGCGGCGAGCGATCATTCTCTCAATCACCTCGGTTGGTGGCGGCTGGGGTTTGAATTTCATCGCCGAAGCAGGGACATCGGAATGCACGCAGGTGTAGCGCATGTCACCCTCGCCGCTGGGGTGCGCCGGGACCCAGTCTTCCAATATCCACAGATCCTGACCGCCATCGAAATTGCTATCGTGCAAGACTGGCGGAACGGCGCGGCTACCTCCGAACAGAGGATTGGCATAAGCGAAAAAATGAGGCGCGTTCCAACCCACTTCCATCGCAATCAACACCATCCCCGTTCCCAGCACCCAGCGTGTGCTGGCGGGCCAGCGACGCAGCACCGCGTCGACACCGATACCAATGGCGAAATACAGCGCCGGTAGCGCCGGGAAGGCATATCGTACATTGAGCGCCATCTTGCTATGCCATGACAAAATGAACAGCACACATACAGCGCCATACAGACAGAGTACCAAGAACGCTTGGGTGGTTCTCCGCTCGAACACCGCACCCTGATCGCACCCTGCTCCTTCCGCATCACACTGGCGAGCGGATTGCGTTGTCAGATCATCACCATTCATCGCATAGCTGGAACGGTGGGGCAGCCACAGCAACACGCCTCCCGCGCATAGGAGCAACAGACCCGCGCCAAAGGCCATTTGTTCTTTTGCCAGCAGACCCACCAGGTAATACCACCACATGCCCTCCGGATACCACTGACCGCTAAAATAGGTCGGCACTCCCCCTTCGAGATCCAATTGCTGCTCATCGATCCCAATTAAAAACTGTTTAGGCAGCGGTGATGGCAGTGCGGCCAGTGGCTCGGACAGCGAGAGCATTCGCGATGATTCAAAGCGATGATCCCCCAGCGACACGCCAAGTTCGCGGAAGTTATACAACGCAGCGACCATCACAAGGGCGATCATGCCGTGACCGAAATGGGCCACAGGCAGCCGCCCCACGCTCTTCCACGTCAACGCACCCTCCGCCCAGCGGTACAGGAACAATCCGAGGGGCCACAACACGAACACCGGACAGAACGTGAACTTCGTACCGATGGCGAGTCCCCACGACAATCCCACCATGACGTAGCTCCAGCGATTTGGTTGGATCAACCACTCCGCCGTCGTGACCAGCAACAGGGCTGCGGCGCATCCGGAGAATGCATCGGGCATGATCGCCCATCCCTGGCCCAGCACCAGCGGACTGGTCAACCACAATACCGCCGCGATCAAGCCTGCCCGCTGCGGGATTAACACGTGCTGTCCGAGCATCATCCAGGCGGCAAAGAGGATTACCGGAATTCGCACCATTCGCCCGACAAGAAACCAGCGTGAGTAGTCGTCTGGCGACTGAGCAATCGTGCTCGTGGCCATTTCAAACTCTTGGCGATTGCCCGAAGCAAACAGCGACGCAGAATACAAGCCCGCAATACGGCAAGTCGTTGCCAGGTCAACAGCCGCGCCGCTGATCAGTTTATGAAGCGGCGGATTGACCCGGTAGAACGCGGGGTCTCCGGTTTGCACCATTGCGACGCCCGCGATCAAGTGAGCGGCTTCGTCACTCGTCGGCGCGTTGCTGACCGCTTGCCAAACCATCAGTCCAGACATCAGGAAGATCAAGCTACGATAAAATATTCTCACGACAATACCGGTGTTGGGTGCGAACAAGATGCAGCGAAAGACAACAACAAATCAAAGACTCATACACAGCGGTAATCCTTCCAATCACCTTTGATCGTACACGACGACAAAGGCTTCGTTTGTCGGTGAAGCAAAAGCACCAAAAAAACTGCATTTTCTCAAACGAATTCGCTTGACAGCCCCCCCCCCCCCCCCCCTAGACTCCTTCGCTGAGCGCCAGCTCAACGATAGACGGTATTTATGTGATAAATTTCAGCCATGGTTTTGGCTGACCCACCTGCCTGGATGCGTGAAATGCGAAAGTTTTGGAAAGCCGTTCCGTTGCTGGCCGTCCTGATCATTGCCTGCCTCGCCTTGTACCGATTCGGGGGCATTGGTGGTTTTGTTGCATACAGCCGCGGAGAAGATGTCGTTGTCTCGAAAATTTCCAATCCGAAAAACAGCGGCCCCGACATCGAAATTTTCAATCCTACTTTTGAACCGATTGAGGTACTCAGTTGCAGTACGACGTGTAATTGTGTTGCCATTTCCGGTTTGCCTCACCGTGTCGATGCAGGGCACTGGTGGGTGCCTTTCTGCTGCGACTTGCAAAGGAACGGAATGTAAAGATCTGAATCAACTTCCAAATGTGGAACAATGTGGGTGTACTCGCTGAGCGGGCCTGCATTGCCTCGAATTAGCACTTTGTGCTTTTTGTGCTGGAGCTAGGCAGCATCGACTGTCTATCGCTCTGTGTTGGTTTGACATGTTATTCCTGGTGGCGTGAGAACGCCACCTAAAGGCTCGAGTGTTGTAGTGGTTCTCGCATGTTTTGCTTGTCACGCGGAGTGTGCTTACGTAGCTCAATATCTCATCAATAGAAATGGGTGGTTTAGTGCGATTTTTGCTTACGATTTTGACGTGTCTGCTTCTGGTGGATCATGCGTCTGCTGACGATTCGGTGCCGCAGGATATCATTGACTATTCAGAGCAGCTCCGAGAATCGTTTCGCCCGTCGTCGGTCGCTTTTGATCACGTAAACTTGAAAGGCAAGAAGTCCACGACGTCCTACTTCGAACTGGGCGATAGGTTCCTCTTTGAAACGCCGACCGCCGTGTGCGCTGCGAATTCCAGGTACGGTTTTTTTCTAGAACGCGACGACGTATCCGCCCCATGGCAGCTTAAGTCGCTGAAGCCGAGAACGGATGCTTCCAATGGTCTGGAGCTACCCAAAGAAGTCCTGTACGTCAAAGGGGCAACCTATATCTGGATGGCCGCGAACAGTTATCGCATCGACGAGTATCTACAGGTTCCCGATGCGGTGGTCAAAACGAAACGCTCAGGCAGCGGCGACGACGAGCAGGTACATCTGGAAATTAAGCTCGATTCAGACAAGCCCGTCCCCAGTGGATTGAGAGCCACATTGGTTCGAGTACTCGCGACCTATTTTCCGAACAAGTACGGATGGTCCCCCGTCGAAACACGAGGATTCTGGGGTGACGGTGGATCAGCCATCAGAATCAATCGCGACTTTGTGGAGAAGGATGGTTTTTTCGTGCCGACTGAGTCGGAGGTGCAACATTATCGCCCGAGAGCGAAGGAGATGCACGATCGTGGCGTCACTGAGTTTGTGTACACACAGGATCCACCCGACGAGGATCGCTTCATGGTGAGCCATTATGGCTTCAAAGAGCCGGTGCTACCAGGCGACGAAACAAGTCGCGTCTGGGTCGTCATTATAGCAGGAGTATTACTCGCCGCATGTATCTTCGTCTTCAAATGGTCCCGCCAAAAGCATGCGTGATGGACAGTCGTTAATCAATGATCATGTTGGTATCAAAAACTAGGTGTCCTACGCTCGGTTCGCGCTTTTCGAGCTGGGTTATCCGATTGCCAGTGTCGAGTTTGATCGCACTACTCGAATTGCTGGCGAAACAAAATATACCTTATTCAAAATGTTATCACTGGCAAATCAAGCAATTTGGGGATCCAGAGTTGCGGTCACTCGCTTAGGAACCCTCTGCATGGGGTTACAGGTATTCCTTTGCGCATGCTCGATCGTGGCGGTTGTTTTACAGAGCAGCATCGAGTCGGTAGCAATTGCCGTTTCATTGCAAGTGTTGGTGCTTGGCTGGTTCCTGAGTTCCATTGCGATCGTTGTCTATCAGAGCGTGCGCCCGTCGCCACTGTATCAGATAGCCGAGCGATGTGGCGATTGGTGTCAGACTACGCACTCAGCGCGTGCCCAGACCGACTCAAAGCCTGTCTCGATCACACGGTCAGATCGTCGTCCCGCAGTGACGAAATAAAGCTGTCAAAACCGCTGGGATGTGACATCCGCAGCGACCGCATCCATTTTGAACTTCAAATTTAGCCTATTGGCGACTGCATGAATGAACGTGAAATTCCCGCAAGAAACTACGATCAGAACGCCTCAACCCCAATTCTTGATTCCCGCTCACGAGGCACGTTACGCAGTCGCATGGGCGCCGTACTGCCAACGAGCATCATGTTTTGGTACTTAACGACAATTTTGGTGCTCATTGGTGTATCGTTCGGTTTCGAACAGGTCACGCTGGAACGCATGCACGGAAGCTCGGCGACTCGAGTGGATTGGTTGAGTAGTTTTGCGGCTTGGGATGGCGAGTGGTATGTGGGGATCGTGGATCATAGCTACACCTACGACCCAGAGCAAATGTCGAGCGTCGCCTTCTTTCCCGCCTACCCGGCATTGGCGGGCGCAGTGAAATGGGCGACGGGATGTCGTGCGGAAATCGCTTTGCTCGTCATTTCGCACCTGGCCATGCTCGGGAGTTTCATTGTCATTGCGATCTACATCGCGGAGCGTTTTCCATCTGGCTCGGAATCCGAGCGGGACTTTGCGCTCTTGTCGTTGGGATTATTCCCGACGACGTTCTGGATGCGGATGTGTTACACCGAATCATTGTTTCTGCTCAGCGTGCTGTTGGCGATGTTGTCAATGCAACGGCGTTGGCACCCGCTCGCCATCGCGGTCGTGATCGGCTTCGCAACGGCGACACGAAGTGCCGGAGTCGCTCTATTGCCTGTGTTTTGGTGGTGGCTGTGGATCGATCGCGAGCCGCCAAGCATTTCGAGAGCAATGAGCACGGCACTAACGCTCCTACCGGTTTGCCTGTGGGGATTGCTTGCGTACATCTTCTACTTGTATTTGAAATTCGACGCTCCCTTTGCTTTCACGCAAACGCAACCGCACTGGAGTGAGCGATTCGTCGCCGGTCTCGGTGACAAACTCATCAAGCTCGCTACCCTCGAACCCTTCTGGGCAGTTTATGTTCCGTCAAGTGACTGCTATTGGGGAAAGGTCCCACCTCAAGACAATCCGCTTTTCAACATGAAATTTTGGAATCCCATCTATGTACTCGGCACGGCGGCACTAATTGGCTACGGGATCAAGAAACGTTGGTTGAATGCTCGTGAGATTCTGTTGGTTCTGGGTTTGCTTGCGATCCCGTTGTGGTTCCAAGCGACCCGGACTTGCATGATGTCGCAGGCTCGCTATGCCAGTGTAATCTTTCCGACCTACATTGTGTTAGGGAAACTTCTCGCGCGAATGCCTGCGTCGCTGGCAACCATTCTGTGTTCCACGAGTGGGCTGATGCTCGGGATTTATACTGCCATGTTCGTCTCATGGCACTGGTTCTACTGATCATGAAAACGCACAGGGGCACATGACTTCTTCACGGTTTGGCTATCCACTCGCGGACGACTGCACCGTCAGCCATGTTCCATACGCGAACTTCGCCGTTGAACGAGCCGCTGGCAATGTGACGAAGGTTCTCGTCACCCGTCGCCCAGGGCTGGCAGCATGCCGTGAGCACCCAATCACTGTGACCCTGGTACTCTTGCGCAATCGTGTTGTTGGACAGGTCAATTCGTAGGAGTCGCTTGTCGGAGCACGGCACGAAAAGATGGACGCCATTGCGGATCAGTTTTTGGCCTTCGCCTCCAATGCCGACTTCGGCAACCTTGGCGGCGTCCTCGACGTTCCAGCGATGCAGCTTGCTGTCTCCACCAACGGAGACGACCTGCTTGTTGTCGGCGACGATAGAGACGCCGCGTACGGCGGCTCCGTGGCCCAGATAGCTCGAAAGTAGATCACCGGTCGCGCCGTCGTACACCTTTGCCGATTTGTCTCGACTGGCGGAGGCGAGGCGTGTACCGTCATCACTCCACGAAATGGCAGTGACCCAATCCGCGTGACTCGCGATCGTTCGCACCTCCTGCATTGTTTCAACGTCGATAATGCGGATTGTGCTGTCGGCCGACGCAGCGGCAAGCTCATTCGTTCCAGGCCGAAACGCCACGTCGAGGACGACATCGTTGGTTCGCGCGACGACACCTTTGATCTCACCCGAGGCGAAATCAACCAGTCGCACCTCCCCATTTCGCCCCGGTTGCCCGCAACCGACAGCGAGTGTTTGCCCATCCGGCGAGAATGCCAACGCGAAAATGCGTTGTCCGACGTTCTTGATCCTTCGAACGAGTCTCGCGTCCTCGATGTTCCAGATCGCCAGCTCATGGTAGCCACTGGTGATGATCTGCTTTCCATCAGGAGAGAACGTCATCGCCGTGATCGGGATCGCCTGGCTGTAGACTTCCGGCGGGTCAGCGTACTGGACCGGTGGAATCACCAGCGCAAGAGCCTGACTGGTGTTTTCGCCATCAAACTTTCCGCCGGCAGCGATCCACTTTTTGATCAACTCGATCTGCGCAGGCGCGAGAGCCTCATTCTCGGCCGGCATTCGTTCATACTCGTCGTCGCAGGTGACGCGCCGAAGCAGCTCGCTGACTTGATCGACCGAGGCTGCGATCGGCAATTCGCCGGAGTCGCCTGGCTTGAGCAACTCGTCGTAAGTATCGACGCGATAGCCGCCCTCCGCCTTCTTAGGCCCGTGACAGGCAAGACAACTTTCTAGCAGGATCGGCGCAATGTCGCTCCGAAAGCTAACCGCCACCGTGTCGTCGCCTGGGGACCGATTGCCAAAAAGGCAAACCACGATCACAGCGAATAGGGAGGTTCTTCTCATAAATCAGCTAGTGTTGAAACAAAAACTCGTCAGTATTGAACAATGCCCAGCAAACATCCTCGACGCCAACGACGGGATCTGGATTCTTACCGCAATGCTCAAGTGCAGCCGTCAACTCGATATCGGATGGCGGACGACAAACAGCGGCCACGTAAATCTCTTTTACAACGTCCTCCACCGACTTTCCAGCTGCCAAAGCCTTGCGAAATCGATTGTTGGCGTCACGCAACTTCTCATGGATCATCGGGCCATTGAACAATTCGATCGCCATGCCGAGAGTTGAATCGTCGGCTCGCTCGCAGACGCAGACGGTACTCCGCTCGGGCTGGCCAAACACTTTCAAAAAATCGACTTTCGCGACGTCGGGCGCGGGCAACTGTGTGGCCATCGTGCCCACCGGGAGACCAGCAAAATTCTGGTCGAGTGCTAAAGTGCGGTTGATTGCATCGAGCAACTGCTCCGCCCCCAACAATCTTGGTTCCTGGTGAGAGAAATATTTGGAGTCGTTCTCGTTATAGTCGTTCGTTTGGTAACTCGCCTGATAGGTTTTGCTGTTCAAGATGACTCCCAGCAAGTGTTTTCGGTCATAACCGCTCTCCACGAAATCTTTCGCGAGTGCGTTCAACAAAACTTCGTTCGAGGGCGGATTCGAATCGCGAAAATCGTCGATAGGATCGACGATGCCGCGCGAGAAAAGCTGACTCCAAATGCGGTTAGCTTCAATCCGAGCAAAATACGGATTGTCAGGACTGATTAGCCAGTCCGCGAACGCGGTGCGGCGGTCGGTGTCGTCGGACGCTTCAATGCTGCCCACTTGGGGCAACCAGGGCGACATGACTTGGCCAGTCCTCGGTTGTACCACATCGCCCGAGAAGCTGGTGTAGACAAACATCTCGCCCGGCCGCTCGGTATTGCGCCGCTGCACGCGATTAAAAAACGCACCGAGACCATAGTAGTTGTCCTGAGTCCAACGTTCGAATGGATGGTTGTGACATTTTGCACACTGCAGCCGTGCACCCAAAAAGACTTGCGAGATCGTTTCCACGCACTCGTTCATGTCAGTGGATGTGCGATAAAAATTCGCCGGCGGATTTACTAACGTGCTGCCGACTCCCGTGAGCAGTTTCTCCGCGAATTCATCATACGGCATGTTGTCATGCAGCGACTGCTCAACCCAGCGGTGATATTTATAGACTCCTTCGTCTCCGACCAGTTTTTTGGTCATCTTCAGCAGGTCTCCCCACTTCAACGCCCAAAATTTAGCGTACTCCTCTCGCTTGAGCAGGGAGTCAACGAGCCGCTCGCGTTTATCCTCTCCGGTGTCCGCCAAGAACGATTTTGTTTCCTCCACTGTCGGCAAAACGCCCAGTAGGTCCAGACTTACCCGCCGCAGAAACTCATCGTCGCGCACGTCTCAGCAGGTAAGTATTGCAGTTGTTGCAGCTTCGCATTGACAAGCTCGTCAATGTAGTTATTCGGGGACGGTGACTTCCACTGAAACTCCTCCAAGTTCTCGACGAACATCAGCGGCACCGATTCGATGTACTCCAACAACCGCACCAAAATCGCGACTTCACCACGAGCATGTGGTGTCACAAAGCCATCGGTGTCGACCGTAGCAACGGATGTGTCTGACGACTCGTAGGCCACGAGATGAGTTACGTCCCGTTTGCGGCCATCAGCAAAATAGGCTGTGACGGCGAGTTGCTGGCCGCCATCTTGGACAGCTACAATCTGCTTTTGATGCGGATAGACTTCAAGCCTGGTGATGCGTGCCGTGCCCTCGGGATCGACGGAGGCCCCGCCGGAAATCCAATCACGCAGAATGGTGTAAGCCGCGTCATCTTTGTGCAACTGCTTGCCCCCACCATGTGCTACTTTCATCAAAGGCTTCTGCAAGAGCAGACTTCGTTCGGAATCAATGGGATTGGTGCGACGGCCGAAGTCCTCGCGTATCAATGTCAACTCATCGAGCTTCATGTCAAAGGCGCGTAGCGACAGCCGAAAACCTCCTTTACCGCTTGGCGAGCCATGACACGCGCCCGAGTTACATCCTTGTTTGGACAGTGCGACTAACACCTCGGATTCGAATTCAATCTGGCGTTCGGTTGCCATGTTGGAAACACGCGTTGGAACCACTTGGCTCTTGCTGCCGACCTCAATAATCACGTCCGTTTCTCCATCTGAGATCGGATAAACAATGCCGTCTCGGACTTCAGCAATCTGTGGGTTGGATGAAGTCATGCGTGCATATCGAGACCAATCACGCGGACCGTTTTGTTCGTTTTTCCCTGTGACCGCGACTTGTTGTCTGTCCCGAGAATCCGCTAGCTCAATTACATTCGGGTAAACGGTCATATTTTTGGGACTGTCAACGAGTGTGGGCAACGTCTGCGTCGAAATGACAGTGAAATCCTGTCCCGCAAATTGGCTGGATGCACTGACTGTTAGCGCGTCAGCAATGTGGAGTGCCGCATCACCCGCAATCTGCAATTCGAACTCCGCCTGAGATTGGTCCGCGGCGATGGCGATTGGCTCGGGGCCGATGATGCCGACTGGTAAATTCGGCAGCGTGATCGTTACGGGCTGCGGATCGCCGCCGTCACGAATCAAGCTCACTTCCACGCGAGCGCGCCCGCCGCGAACCATTGGCTCAAGAAACTGTGTCGTGACGCGTACAGGATCAATCCACTTGATTGCCAAGTCGTAGGTTTCGATGCGACCGTGCCCATTGAAATCGCCATACACAAGCAGCGGAAGTTGTTCGGGCTCCGCAAGTTCTTCGGGTTCCTCTACGCCTTGAGCGCTACGCGTCAGGGTAAGCGTGTGCGTGTCGCCTTCCACTTTCGCGTCCATGCCCCAGCCGACTGGCAGAGAACTTGGCAGCACATGGACGCCGGCTTTGAAACCTTCTTGAAGTCGCTTGAGTGTCAGTACGGCTGTGTGGGAACGGAGGGGACGAGCAAATTGCACTGGCGGGGTTGGTTCCATCGTAAATGGCGCATCGGTTGCCGTTGTCGAGGCGACGATCACCACACCATCAGCTGACGCGGTTGGGGCCAGCACGAAGGGCTCTTTAATACGTCGCAGCGCGTGGCTGTTTACAAAGCAGCTTTGCCCAGGGACCTCCGCCGACGTCGCTGCGATTCGCAGCACCTCTAGCCCCGCCGCCCTCCCGTTTTCATTTACTGCCAGGTAGATTTTGGCGTCGACGGCTTTTGCGGGAATCCGTGGATTCAATATTCGCAATCCTGATGCCGGGTTGGCTAGCGTGAGATCGATCTCACCATCGTAGCCAAAACGAGAGATTTGTAGGTCCAGAGCACACGCCCCGTGCTCGGGTTCCATCATAAATTCTTCTCGTGTCGCGGCGTCTGCCTTGAGCGCGACAGTGAATGTTCCAGGCAGAACGCACTCAATGTAGTAACTGAATTCCTTGCCTCCGCGTCTGAGCAAATCCGTGACTTCCAATCGATAGTCACCGTCTGCGGGAAACGTCGCATCAAAGCTCCACTCGTCAGCGTCGGTGACAGTCGTCCCAGCGACCTTCGATCCCGCGTCGCTGAACAGTTGCATTTGCACGAGCGAGGGACTGCCGAGGCTTCGCGATTTCGCCGATACACGAACGACTTGCCCCTTGGTACCCTGAATGAGATAGTTGTCGACTTCGTGCGGTTGCTCCAATTGGCCGTTGATACCAATCGGTAGCGTCAGACTGCCGGTCGATGTCGTCTCAATGAACTGCGGATAATCGCTGCGATAGATCGGTGCCCAACTCGATGATTGCCCATCTTCCAATCTCGCACCAACCTGAACATTTCGAGGGTCTTCCGCAAGAACGCAAATCTCGCGAGGAGCCAACCGTTCGCCGTCTGGTCCAGTAAAAGCAATCCTTGTCTCTTCGCCAGTGCGAACAGCCAGTGGATAACACTGGTTGACGATCGGGAAATCACCGATTCGCAACTGATAGGGTGCGCCACCAGCTGAGTTGCGACTATCATGAATCTCGATCCAGTAGTCACCTTCCTCGGCAAACTCGTAGCTGAACCGACAATCGGGGCCGACCGAAGTGTCGTCGGCCTGAGCCAGCGTTTCTCCCGCTGCGGTATGTAGACGAAGAACCGGGTCCATCGTTGAGCGAAGTTGTTGAGTGTGGACTTCGACGGCAATGCGTTCACCGGCAGCCACGTGAATCCGATAGAAATCGCTGGCCGATGCATCACAAATGCCTTCGACGGTCGAGCGATTTGCTAGCAGCTGCGCCGTTTCAATCGAATGATTGCTACCACTGTCCTTGACCGCGTCCAGATCATCGACGAACAAGGTGTGGAGTTTGACAATACCTGTCGTCGTCGCCAGCCAAACGCTTCGTGGCCCGAGCGGTGCATCCTCGGAGAGAGTTAACGCAATCGTGGCTTGTGTGGGCTCCACCTTGGATACTTCCCATTTCACGGATCGATCACTCGATGCTAACCGCAGCGAGTCATTCAAGTTGGTTCCTTGAATCACCAACTGGATCGTTTGCCCCGGCTTACATGATCGCGGTTGCACCGCCGTGATCGTCTGGGCAGAAAGAGGAAGCGTGAAGCATAGGCAAACAAAATTTGCAAGGCAGACCCGAAGTATTCGGTTTCGCATGGAATCCATTCTGTTAACGGATTGAGTACCCCGGACTCTCGGGACAAGATCACAAGAGCAAATCATGTAGAATTTTCCCTGAAGTGATTCGGTGAGGCCGCTCTTCTCGATCGAGCAAAGCGGTTTGAGTCGGCAGTCCCATCGCATGGAGGATAGTCGTGGCGAAGTCTTGGGGTGAGACGGGATCGGAAGCTGGGTAAGCGGCATGTTTGTCGCTGGATCCATACACCATACCGGGCCGAATCCCTCCCCCCGCTAAGAGACCGCTGTAGCAGAACGGCCAATGTTCCCGTCCAGCATTCGCCGTAGTGATCTGTGGCTTGCGACCAAACTCACCAACCCAAGCAACGATGGTCTCGTCCAAGATGCCGCGTTCTTCGAGGTCGCCCAAAAGCGCGGTCAGCGCCTTGTCGGCTGGCGGAATTAAGTCGTTTTTTAATCGATTGAAATTATCTCCATGCGTGTCCCAGAAGTTTTTTCCATCGTTATGCCAATTCACGGAAACAAGCGGAACTCCTTGTTCAACCAGTCGCCGCGCCATCAAGACGCACTGGCCGTGAATGTTTCGTCCATAACGCTCGCGCGTGGCCTCGCTTTCTTGAGTCAAGTCAAACGCCGACCGCACGTTACCTGACCCGATCATTTCCATCGCTCTGGATTGATGGCTTCCGTAGGAGGAAGCGGCAAGCGACCGATGCAGCGTTGCACGCTGCGCATCGAGCGTCTTCAAGAGTTCCACCCGCGATTCCAATCGTCCGATACCTATGTCCGCCGGCAGCGACAGTCCTTGGGGATGCCAGCTAGGATCATTCAGATCGCCACTGAGCATCATGCCATCGTATGCTGAGCCCAGCCAACCGCCGTGTTGTCCAGGGGCTTCACCACCGGGTGCCGCAGGATGGAACGCCTTCCATGGCATGGCGACGAACGACGGCAGTCCGTTCGTACTGGGGCGAAGCTTCGATACCAGTGCACCTAAATGCGGCGAATCCTTCGCACTTGGCGGATCAGCATCGCTCTTTAAAACCGGCGCCGGTTGGCCCGTGAGCGTCGCATGGCCGCTGGACAAGTGAGCGGGATCGTCGTGCGTAAGCGAGCGAATGATCGCAAGCTTGTCGGTCATCGATGCCAGCCCAGTAAAGTGCTCGCAGATTTGAACGCCGGGCACCCGGGTCGATATCGGGTTGAAACTGCCACGAACCTCCGCCGGCGCATCAGGCTTCATGTCAAACGTATCGAGCTGACTTGGTCCGCCCCACATGAAGAGAAAAATGCACGCCTTGGCACGCTTCTTGGGCAAGGTCTGTCCATGTTCCTGGGCGAGGGCCAATCGCGTTTCCAGCTCACCCCAGCCGAGACCTAGGGCTGAAAGCGAACCCGCCTGCAGTACTTGCCGACGGCTCAAGCGGCTGGTACGACGGAAATCGCGGCAACCCAATGGCACGCTTGTTTTACGAAATGACATGGTTCGCTAGGTGGGAATGAGCGGCGGGACTAAACGGGACGCAATCGGATCGCGGACTAAATCAAACCCACGACAGGTTCGCCGTCATCAATGGGGTAAAGTCGGTACTCTGCGTCATGCCGACTCTCCCGTGTACAGGTTCGAAATCACGTTGCCATTGAGGAGATGATGGGGGCGATCAAGGGGATCAGTAAGAGTTGCCCCAGAGTCAACACCAAGGGCGTTGAAAATAGTGCTGCAGATGTCCGCGGGCGACCATGCATTCGTCACCGGGTAGGCCGCTTGAGCATCGGTCTGGCCCAGCACTTGGCCGCCCATGATCCCTGCCCCAGCAAACAAGCCGGCATATGCGTGAGCCCAATGGTCACGCCCAGGAATGGATTGACCAGGCAAGGTAGTGACTTTGGGAGTCCGGCCGAATTCACCCATCACGATTAACAGGGTGTCATTCATCAAACCTGTTGCCACGAGGTCATCCGTGATCGCTGCCAAGCCTTGATCAAGTTGTGGAAGCAGCGTGTTTTTAAGCTTTCCCCAATTGTCGACGTGCGTATCCCACGTCTGTACGATGCCCATCGTTGCCTGCACAATGGGGACGCCAGCTTCGATCATGCGTTTTGACAGGAGCAATGATTGACCGAACTTATTGCGACCGTAACGATCTCGCGTTTCCTTGGACTCGCGATTGATTTCAAACGCTTGCGTCAACTTACCCGAAGTAAGCAAGCCGAAGGCAAGATCTTGCTGATCCCGCAGTGAGTCCGTCTCGGCGCCAGACAATCGACTGTGGCCCCTGTTCATTTCGTCGAGCAGTTGACGTCGGGATTGGAGCCGCCCCGTCGAGACACCCTCTTGCATCGTGAGCGCCTGCATCCGAAAATCCTTGTCATTCGGATCGCCATTGATTTGCCATGGATCATGCTTCGCGCCGAGGAAACCTGAATGCTGCCCGGGCCATGTTAACGGGCCTTCGATTAAGTAATTCGGTAACGAGACACCTGAAGGCATGCCATCGTTTCGTGGACGAATGAAATCCAAGGCAGCAGCGTAGTTGGGGAAATCGTTGCGTGTTTCGACGCGATCTAAATCGGATCCACCACGTGACAGCGGCGTAGGTCGGCCCGTCAGTGCCACATGCGTCGCCAGCAAATGATTGTGTTCCTGATGGGCGAGTGTACGCACGATGGCCCACCGATCGGTCTGCTGGGCAAGTCTCGGCAAGTGCTCGCACACCGCGACCCCAGGGATCGTGGTCGAAATCGGTGTGAACTCACCGCGAACTTCCGCCGGTGCATCTGGCTTGGGGTCAAGAGTATCAAGCTGGCTTGGACCTCCACTGAGTAGCACGATCAGGACGGACTTGGCCTTTCCAAAACCGACCGGCTTCTCGGACATTGAATCATCGGCCGCAGAAACTCGCTTCGGCAGCGAGGCTCCCACAACGCCTGCAGCAGCGGCGCGCAGCAGCCCACGGCGATCCATTCCATAGAGTGGCTTGAGCATGGGAGATTACCCAGAAGGCGGGATTGGAGGCGGGATTGGAGGCGGGGGAGTATTCTCAGGCGGGAACGTCATTCTACACGATTGGAAACCGCGAATGTGTTCTAGAAATCGTTTCGCCTGTTTTTTTCCCGCGATCATTATGTTCCTCGAGAATTGTATTTTGGTTGCCAATGTCCACACGCGCTCCTGATAAATCCAGGGTGGATCTGTTAATACGTAGCGAATTCACGTCGGATTGGTGTTGGAGTCTCGCACGGAGTAATTCTGGGGTAGACGCATGATTGTGCGCTGACGCCTCCGCTTTACAGGTTGCTTCAAAGGAGAATGCAATCGCTAAATTTTCGTCGTCGCTGCCTTCTTTCGTTACGCTCCACGCGCCGACACGGTAGACTATTGGTGGCCTGAAAACTTCTCTCTGGGGAGCCGGACAACAATGCCTGTTTCGATTTCGAAGTCGATTTGCACGAACCCCCGATTCTCGCTTCGAGTCGTCGCGGTGCTCGGCGCTACATTGTGTTGCTCACTTTCGATCGGCTTCTCTGCAGTTTCAGCGGCCGATTTCTCGGAGGCCCAACGACAGTTTTTTGAGGGGCAATACGAGAATGCTGAGGCAGTCGCTGCGGTGGAAGTCGAGCGAGGAACATGGAATGAGCGGTGGCCGCGGTTGCTGATTGACTGCCAATTGACCACTGGTCAGTATGCCGATGCGTTGCAGACGTACGACGCTGCCATCGAGCGATATCCCTCCAGTCTGACGCTGCGAATGCAGGGATTAGAGGTGATGCGGTATAACAGTTTGCCCGAGCTCGCAGCGGAGTCGAACGCAAGAATCTTGCGGCTCGTTCAGACGGCTCCCGCACGCTTCGCGAGCCGAGAAAACTTGGTGGCGGCGGGCCAATATTTTTCCGAACGTGGCGAAGACGCGCGTCAGATTCTGAAACTGTTCTATGACCGAGTGCGCGAGGGCGATCCCACCTTCATCGAATCCTACATCGCCACCGCCGAACTAGCACTGCAGAAGGGTGATTTCAAAGTCGCCGCGGAAACGTTGCAGCAGGCCGAGCGAATCGGGACGACCGATCCTCGTGTCGCTTACCTGTTGGCCCGAGCCTGGGAACCGAGTGATCCAGAAAAGGCGTCCGAGGCAATCTCTGAGGCGCTCAAGCAAAACCCCAACCATATTCCCAGCTTGCTGTTTGTTGCCAGCCATGCGATCGACCGGGAGCAATACGACGCGGCGGAGTCGACCCTCCAGGAAATCCTGGGGATTAACCCCCACGAACAACAGGCCTGGGCATTGCGGGCGGTGCTCGCTCATTTGCAAGGCAATTCAGATATCGAAGCCTTGATGCGCGCTGCGGCGCTGAGCACGTGGGCAGACAACCCGCAGGTGGACCACTTGATCGGCCGCAAACTGTCGCAGAAGTATCGTTTCAAGGAGGGTTCGGAGTACCAACGTCAGGCGCTCAAACTGGACCCCGCCTACACCCCTGCCCGATTTCAGTTAGCGCAGGACTTATTGCGTTTGGGCTCCGACGACGTGGGTTGGAAACTCGCTCATCAAGTTGCGTGGGAAGACGAGTACAACGTCATCGCACACAACTTGATCACACTTCACGATCGACTGACGAAATTCAGCGTTTTGGAGATGGGCGACATCCACGTGCGAATGGATCGTCAGGAGGCTGAGATCTACGGCGAAGCGGTCCTAGAATTATTGACCGAGGCCGAGGCCGTCCTGTGTAAAAAGTACGATGTCGAACCCACGGCGCCGATTGTGGTCGAAATTTTCCCCGAGCAGAAAGACTTCGCAATTCGAACATTCGGTCTACCTGGAGGGGCCGGGTTCCTGGGTGTTTGTTTTGGTCGTGTGATCACGGCCAATAGCCCCGCCTCCCAGGGGCCGCGGCCGAGCAATTGGCGCAGCGTGCTGTGGCATGAATTCTGTCACGTCGTCACGCTGGAAAAAACAAAGAACAGGATGCCGCGGTGGCTCAGCGAGGGGATTTCTGTCTACGAAGAGCGACAGCGTGACCCCTCTTGGGGTGAATCCATGACGCCGCAGTATCGGGAAATGTTGGTGGACGAAACGCTGACACCAGTTAGCAATTTGAGCGCCGCGTTTCTTAACCCTCCCTCACCGACGCATCTACAATTTGCGTACTTTGAGTCATCGCTCGTCGTCGAATTCTTGATCGAACGTCACGGCATGGATGCGTTGAAGCAGATCCTGAGTGATCTCGGAGGTGGGCTGCCCATCAACGATGCGCTCGTTCGAGCCGTCGGATCATTAGGGAAACTGGATAGCCAGTTCGCTGATTATGCCCGACAGCGAGCGGAATCCTTTGCCCCTGACGTCGATTGGTCAAAAGGAGAACTACCCGAAAAGATGTCGATCGAACAGCTCGAAGAATGGGTCGAACAGCATCCTGATAATTATTGGGGACTACGTGGTCTCGCTGAAGCACGCTTCTCAGCCAATCAGTGGGAAGAGGCACGCGCTCCGCTGGAACGCCTGCGGGAGCTCGGTGCCGTGACGGCTGAGCGTGGCGGGCCGCTGGAGATGCTGGCGGATGTCTATCGTGAAACGGATCAGCCTGAGAGGGAATGCGAAACTCTCCAAAAAATTGTTTCACTTTCGAGCGATGCTTTACCGGCACTGCGGCGTTTAATGGAGATGGCCGTCGAAAATGAAGACTGGGAACAATTGTCCGACTACGCTGGACTCGTCCTGTCGATCAACCCGCTGCTGCCGACCGGCCACGAGCAATTGGCCCAGGCGGCCGAGCATCTTGATCGGCCGGCAGACACCGTACGCTCTCTTCACGCTCTCGCGAGCATGGACCCGATCGATCCCGCAGCCGTCGACTTTCGAATCGCGCAGGCGCTAGCGACCATGGGCGAAACGGCGCGGGCGAAGCACCACGTATTGCGAGCACTTGAGGAAGCACCTCGCTACCGCGATGCCCATCGCTTGCTGTTACAGTTGGCTGAGCCACCATCGCCCGCACGGAGCGAGGGCGAATCGCCCGCACCGAGCGAGGACGAATCGCCCGTCACCGAACTCACCGAGGAGAGTCCATGATCGTGCGACGTTCATCTCGAAAGCTGGTTTTGGGGATCTCCGTGATGACGGTTTTGTTTACTGGCGTCGCGACGGCACAGCGTGGTTGGTGGCGAGACGGGATCTCGACTGAGCGCAACGGCGTCCCAGACTGGGAGATTGATGAGAATTTCAAAGGTGACATGTTCACATTCGTACGAATCAAGTACGAGTCCTATGGCGGCCGGGGGCGAGGCGGCGGTGGCGGTTGGCGAACGGATTATCGCGATAGCGATCTGAACTTTTCTCTTCGTTTGCAGCAGCTGACAACGTTGAAAGTCAACCCAGAACCGAAGGTTTTGGAGCTGACCGATGAAGAATTGTTCGACTATCCATTCATCTACATCATCGAACCCGGTTCACTTGTTTTCAACGAAGCCGAGGTCGTAGCGCTGCGACGTTATTGTCTCAACGGCGGATTCTTAATGGTGGACGACTTCTGGGGAGACGCCCAGTACGAGAACCTGCGGCGTGAACTGCAGCGGGTTTTTCCCGACCGCGCCCCTCAAGAGGTGCCGCTCTCTCACGAGATTTTCCACTGCGTCTACGACATGAAGGAAAAGCCTCAAGTGCCCTCCATTAACAACGCCGGTCGTGGATTCAATGGAACCGTTCGCACTTGGGAGCAAACCTGGGATGGTAGTGATAACTCAGTACCACACTACCGCGCCATTTACGACGATGCGGACCGAATCATGGTCTTCATTTGCCACAACACCGATCTTGGTGACGGCTGGGAACGTGAAGGCGAAGACCAATGGTATTTCGAAGAGTTCTCGGTCAAAAAAGCGTATCCAATGGGGATCAATATCGTGACCTATGCCATGACACATTGAACTTTACAACAACTTCGTTGGCCGGTGGGCGCTAGCCTCGGTTTTTCGGACGTTTGCGTCTCGTGCGTGACAACCGCGGCTAGCGCTCACCGGCTTATCGACTTGCCAATCAATCCTAACCATCCGAAAATCATGAGCCGACGGCGATAGTCGCGGGTGTCGATAAAGTTTTCGGATAACCTCAAAACCTCCTATAGAAGTTCTTTTGCCGATGCCCATGGAAACCATGACCCTCGAAGAGGAAGCCCGCGTTGTGGATCAAATCCGCACGGGACGAGAACAGATTAATCTTGAACTTTCCAAAGTGATTGTCGGTCAACACGACGTCATCGAACAGCTACTGATTTGTTTGTTCGCGGGCGGTCATTGCCTGATCACGGGCGCCCCGGGACTCGCCAAAACTTTGTTGGTCAGTAGTGTAGCAAAGGTGTTTCATCTGCGGTTTCAGCGTATCCAGTTCACGCCCGATTTAATGCCCGCAGACATCACGGGCACCGAGATTCTAGAACAATCCGAGGATGGACGCCGCCAGTTGCAGTTTGTCAAAGGTCCGATTTTCGCCAACGTGATTCTGGCGGACGAAATCAATCGCACACCGCCAAAAACTCAGGCCGCGTTGCTCGAGGCAATGCAGGAGCATCAGGTCACAGCAACCGGCAGACGCCATCAATTGGAGGAGCCGTTTTTTGTGTTGGCGACCCAAAATCCGATCGAAATGGAAGGGACCTACCCGCTGCCGGAAGCTCAACTCGATCGGTTCATGTTCAACGTGATGATCGACTACTTACCCAAGGAGGACGAACTCGCGGTCGTGCTGCGGACGACATCGGCGCGGCCGGAGGCGATCGAGCCATTGTTCACGGGCGAGGACGTGATTCGATTCCATGATGCTGTCCGCAAGGTCCCGATCGCCAACGAAGTCGGTGCGTATGCTGTTCGCTTGGCGGCGTCCACTCGACCTGGGCGAGAAGGCACACCTGACTTCGTCGATAATTGGGTGAGCTGGGGCGCTGGAACCCGGGCCGCGCAAACGTTGGTCCTGGGAGCGAAGGCTCGCGCGTTACTCAACGGGAACGCGCACGTGAGCATGGATGATATCTGGGCGCTGGCGCACCCGACGCTGCGGCACCGCGTACTCCTGAGCTATAAAGCGGAAGCAGAAGGCGTCACGATCGAAGATGTGATCGATCAATTGTTATCGACTGTCTCTACCTCTGCTTCGTGATCGGGTTGTCATGGCCAGCGTAAACCAGACCGCAGGACGGCACAGCAGTTCGAACGGTCGCAGCGCAAACAACCGTCCTGCGGACAAGCAATCCACCGACCGGCGAGCGGGCGTCGCCGTCCAGATCGATCCGTTGGCAGTGATGCGAATAAAGGATTTGCAGCTGCGTGCGAAGGCGGTCGTCGAGGGTTTCTACAATGGACTGCACCGGAGTCCCTATCATGGCCATTCAGTTGAATTCAGTGAGTATCGTCCGTATAGCGTTGGCGATGACCTCCGCGGCCTCGATTGGAAACTGTTCGCGCGCAGCGACCGCTATTACATTAAGAAGTTTGAAGACGAGACGAATCGTCGTTGCTACCTGGTTTTGGATCAGAGTCAATCGATGGGATTCGGCTCGCTGGAGTACTCGAAGATCGATTATGCTCGAACCATGGTCGCTACCCTCGCCTACTACCTCACCATGCAGCGAGACAGCGTCGGATTAATGACGTTTGATGAGACAATCGGAGATTTCATTACGCGCGAAATCGGCCTGGTCATTTACGTCAATTGTTTGTTGCGCTCTCACGAGAGATCAGAGGTAAAGCAACGGACTTGGACGGGCCGCTGCGCCAGATTGCATCGCTGATTCGTCGCCGTGGTCTCGTAATTCTTATCTCTGACTTACTAGCTCCGCCGGAGTCGCTGCGGACGAACCTTGCCTATCTGAGATCGCGCGGGCACGAGGTGATGATCTTGCGAATAATCGATCCTTCCGAATTACAATGGCAGATCGAATCCCCCAGCATGATCGTCGACATGGAGACTGGTAGAGAGATCTACATTGATCCTGCAGCGGCTAGGCGCGATTACGTCGAACGTTTTCAGGATCACGGGCGACAGGTCCAGGCGATCTGCGACTCACTCGGCGTCGACTATTTCCCAATCACAACGGACCAGCCAATGGAGCAGGTGTTGTTTCATTGGGTCAATTCGCAACAACGCCGCCGCGCACGTGCCGCCCGTACTGGGATGCTCGCGAGTGCCAATCGATCCGGAGGTGCCACGTGAGCCTACTGGCACCACTTTATTTCGCTGGCGCACTCGCAATCGGCTTGCCGATCCTGTTTCATATGATCCGCCGCCGACCGCGGGGCGAAGTCAAATTCAGTTCGTTGATGTTCTTGCGACCCACCCCGCCAAAGTTGACGCGGCGGCGAAGACTGGACAATTGGCCTCTGCTCTTGATCCGCGCGTTGGCCTTGTTACTGCTGGCGGCGGCATTTGCCCGACCATATTTGCGCAGTTCTACAATTGCCGATTCTGACCTTCCGGGGCGGCGGATGGTGATCTCTGTCGATACGAGCGCCAGTATGCAGCGCGGTGGACTATGGGAGCAAGCCAAGTCGCAAGTCGACGAGGTTCTGGCAGATCTGCGCCCCGGTGATGAGATCGCCCTGGTATCATTTAACAACGAGCCGACGACGCTGCTGAGCTTCGACCAAACCCGTCGTCTCACTCCCGCCCAGATGAGATCTTCGGTCAGGTCAGCCCTGGCGGCGACGGATCCCACTTGGGCCGGCACCGATCTGGGCCGCGCGATTGGATTCGCGGCCGATTTGGCGGTGACCTACGAACCCGAAGACAGCGAGCAGCGGCCCGAGACTCCGCAGGATGCGTCAGCCCCCGTCTCACCACGCCGCAGCGGTCCGGCTACCCTGATCTTAGTCACAGACATGCAGGCGGGCAGCAAAATCGAAAGTCTGCAGGTCTATGCCTGGCCCGATCAGTTGAGTCTTGACATCCGGCGGGTCACAACCGATCAGCGAACCAATGCATCAGCGCAGGTGCTACCTGGTCTGGACCATGCACCGAAGGAAAAAGCGGGAGTTCGCATTCGCGTGTCCAATTCAGCCGATGCCGATCAGTCCTCGTTCCGGGTTAGCTGGACCGACGCTGACGGTCAACGAATCGAGGATTCGGAACTGCCGATCCAGGTACCCCCCGGCGAAGCACGAGTAGTACGGATGCCGGAGCCAACACCCGGTGCCACGGCGCTGAACCTGGAGGGTGACGATCACGAGTTTGACAATACCTGGTACATCGTCAGTCCCCAGCCAGAGTCATTGACGCTCCTACATCTCGGCGCTACGGCCCCAAACGCACTCGCCTCAGGCCCGGCCAATCCTTTGGGCGCTAGCCGCGGTTCTCCAATCGCTCTGGCGAAAACCGGCGAAACCGCCCAGACGGCTAACAGGAGGATCTTCGCGGGGCCTCCTCATTCGGGAAAGTCCGATCCGCGTAACAGCCTGCTCTATTACCTGCAGCGGGTGCCGCTGAGCACGAGCCGCAGAACAGTGACGATCCAGTCGATGTCGCCCGATCAATTGGCCGACGTCCCTGACTCGAAAGAGATACCTTTGATTGTGGTGACCGAGCCCTGCTCCACGGACACGGCCGCTTTGCTGCGAGAATACATGCGCTCGGGAGGACAACTTTTGTACGTGCTGGCCGACGAACGAACGATCGAAGCGTCGACCGACTCCATGCGATCACTCACGGGCCGCGCAGCGTTGCAGATTTCCGAAGCCGCCGTGGATGACTATGTGATGCTGTCACGAATCAATTTTCGTCATCCTTTGTTCGCGAAAATGTCGGATCCACAATTTAGCGACTTTACGAAGATCCGTTTCTGGTCTCATCGGACGCTCTCAGCGTTTCCCGAAACCTGGAATGTGCTGGCGCGATTTGACGATGAAGACCCCGCGTTGGTGGAGCAGAGCATCGGTGATGGCAAGATGTGGGTGCTGGCGGCAGGTTGGCAGCCCGAGGCGAGCCAACTGGCGTTATCAACCAAGTTCATTCCGTTAATATTCGGAATGTTTGATTCCAGCACGACATCGCTGGAGCATAGCAACCATTATTCGGTGGGCGACAAGGTCTCGTTAGAGCCCTCTCCGACTACCCAAATCACACTGCCCGATGGACAGACGATCCCGATGCGAAGTCCGCCTGATTTTCAGACGTTCGATCGGCCCGGGATTTACTCAATCGTCAGTGGCGAATCGACGAGCAGCATCGCGGTCAACTTGGAGAGCGCCGAAAGCCAAACCGACATGATCGGTGCTGATGCACTGGAGCGTTTCGGTGTCAATTTAGGAGCCACGCCTTCGACCGCAGTGGAATTGGCCAGCCAACGCCAGCTTCGCGACCGCGAACTCGAGAGCCGACAACGGTTGTGGCAATGGCTGCTCGTGGCCGCGTTGGCACTCCTCGGCGTGGAGACGCTGCTGGGCGGTCTGCTCAGCAAGCCGCGGCCCGAAGCAGATGTACGTCAGTCTTTGCAGGCTGACAAGGAACCAAATCAGAGTACTTCAGCCTTACTCGGCTGACATCGACAGACCCAAGCTTAGGCTAGAAACCTAACGTACTTCCGACCATTGATCGCTGGATCCAAACGATGCACGACAAGCTGCTCAGCCGAATCAATCCCGTGACACAGCGATTGCGCGCCGTTCGACGCTGGCAACTTGGGGCGATGGTCGCTTTCCTTGCCGCACTGATCGGCATCGCGATGTTGCTCTACGCCGACTCGCACCAACGCAGCGGAACCGGTTTGGCAATCATGCTGCTGATCGGCACCGTGATCCTTTTCGTCATCGTCGCCGTGATTGCACTCGCGAGTTTTCGCAATCCTCGCCAAGTCGCAGCGCAAATCGAACACCGTTTTCCAGATCTCGATCAGCGGCTACTGACGGCCTTGAGCCAACCTCACGCCGATGAGCGACAGTTGGGATACTTGCAGCGCCGCGTCTTCAACGAAGTCCGGGATCATTCTCGCAGCCACACCTGGGCCGATGTGGTACCTGCGGGTCGGTTGAGATGGAGTCGAATTTTGGGGATTGGCGCGACGGGACTCTGGGCCGTCGTGCTTGGGTTGCTGGTGTCGTCGCATCCCGCTCAGCAATCCCAGGCGGTCGCCTCACGAATTGAGCCTGTTTGGAACGTTGTTGTCGAACCGGGGAACACCGAAGTCGAACGCGGCAGTAGTCTGGTTGTCACGGCGCGGTTCAGCGGATTGGATGCCGAAGCGGTGCCTAGCGAAGCCGATCTGATCTGCACCGCCGACGGCAGCGAGCAGCGAATTTCCATGAAGCGGAACTTGGCTGATCCCATCGTAGGTGGCTTTCTGGCGTCAGTCGATGAGGACTTCACGTACCAGGTCGTCGGCCCTGACTGGCACAGTGAGACGTATGCGATCAAGGTATTCGAGTTTCCAGAGGTCGTTCGCAGCGACGCCGATCTTGAGTATCCCGATTACACCGGATTGCAGGACAAGCGGGTGGAGGACACCGTTCGCATATCGGCCGTTGAGGGCACGCGTGTGAGATGGATCTGTTTCGTCAACAAACCGGAATCCCGTGGCGAGCTGGTCACGAAGGCCGGCGAGCGTATTGCCCTGCACAGTGACCCGGATAATCCAGGTGCCCTATTTGCTGAGATTGATCTTCAAGAGACGAAACGTTTTACAGTTAAATTGATCGATGAAGAGGGACGCGAAAACAAGTATCCACCCGAACTCGTGGCACGAGTGTTGCCCAACCAACCCCCCGACTTGAAGCTCGCTGTCGCGGGGGACGTGAGCGTCTCACCATTGGAAGAGTTGCCAATCACTGCCGAAGTGCGAGATGACTTCGGTGTCACGGAGGTCGGCTTGACCTATGTTTTCGCTGATCAACCGTCGCAAGACATCACATTGGAGAAAGCGATCGCGCGGGGTGAGAAGCAGCAGGTCAATCATCTGATCGAATTCGAGAAGCTCGGCGCTGAGCCCGATCAATTGTTATCCTACCACTTCTGGGCTGACGACTTCGGTCCCGATGGCCAGCTCCGACGCACTCAATCCGATCTGTATTTCGCCGAGGTGCGTCCCTTTGAGGAGATCTATCGCGAGGGTGAACCACCACCAGGAGGCCAGTCTCAGCAATCCCAACAGGCCGGCCGGTCGAGCCAAAACGCTGAGCAGGCTCAGGAATTGGCTGAGTTGCAAAAAGAGATCATCAATGCGACATGGACGGTCGTGCGGCGCGAACGTGCTGACCAGCCAACGGATGAATTTGCCGGCGACGTCCTGCTGTTGATGGAATCGCAGGCACGAGCCATTGAGATGCTCGAAGAGCTGTCCGAAAAAGTTGAGGATCCAGAATCAAAACAATTTGTTGATGTGGTCCGAACCCACATGCAGAAAGCGATGGCCAATCTCACCGCTGCTGAAGCCGACAACCTTATGGAGCCGCTCGCCCCCGCGATGGCAGCCGAGCAAGCCGCCTACGGGGCACTCTTGAAACTTCGTGCGCGCGAATTTGAAGTCGTCCAGTCCCAGCAACAACCGCAGCAGCAAAGCAGCTCGAGTTCCTCCGCCCAGCGGCGACAACAACAACTCGATCAACTGGAGCTGGAGCAGGACGAGAATCGCTACGAAACACAACAGCAAGCTCAGGAAACGCAAGCTCAAGAGGAACAGCGGGAAGTCCGCCAGGTGCTCAATCGGCTCCGCGAGTTGGCCCGGCGTCAGGAGGACTTGAACAAGCAACTGGCGCAGTTGCAATCCGCCCTGGAACAGGCCGAGACGGAGCAAGAGAAGGAAGAAGTCGAGCGTCAACTGAAACGACTGCGCGACCAGCAAGAGGATCTGCTGCGTGAGACCGATGAATTGGCCGAGCGGATGCAGCAACCCGAGAACCAGCAGAGCATGCAGGAAGCATCCGAAAAGCTTGAACAGACCCGGGAGAACGTTCGCCAGGCGGCAGAGGCGCTGCAGCAAGAAGACGCTGCCGAAGCATTGACCTCTGGTAAACGCGCCGAGCGTGAGTTCGAGGAAATGCGGGACGATTTTCGCCAGCGTGCCGCCGGCGAGTTCAACGACTCCGTGCGCGAGATGCGAAACGAAGCTCAGGAATTGAGCCAACAACAAGAACAAGTCGCCGAGCAGTTGAAAGGGATTGAGCAGGATGTCCAACCAGGCCTGCGGGGCGGAGACAGGCGGCAACAGCTTCTCGATACACTCGCCAACCAAGAGGAACGCCTCGGCGAGTTGCTCGAGCAGATGCAGGAGACTGTCGAGGAAGCCGAAATTGCGGAACCGCTGCTCGCCCAAAAACTATACGACTCCTATCGCAAAACAAAGCAACGACAAATTGAAGAACGATTGCAGGGAACTTCGGAACTGTTGAACCGCGGCTTCGATCCACAGGCCCGTGAGTTCGAACGCGAGGCAGGCGAAGGAATTGAGGAGTTGCGTGAGGATCTCGAGGATGCCGCCGATTATGTCTTAGGCGACGAGACCGAGGCCCTGCAACGCGCACTCGGTGAATTGGAACAGCTGTCCAAGAGTCTGGATGACGAAATCGATCAATCCGCTCCACGTCGCCGCGAACCAACGGATAGTGAGACAATCCCTCAACCGAACGGCCCAGCTAGCGCCGAGGATTCCATGCAGGAAGCGGGCGAACCATCGGCACCGCCGAGCGAGCGCGGAGAGGGTCAACCCGAAGCGGGTGAGCAGCCTCAGCCAGGCGAACGTTCCGGTAGCGATGGACAACAAACGGCGGGAGAAAACCAGCCGCAGGGTCAACCCCCAGGTCAGAGCAATGGTCAGTCGCCCGGTGCGCAAACGCAGCCATCGGAATCATCGACACCGTCGATCCAGTCGCCGCCGTCGGGCACCCCCTCGCCATCAGGTAGCGGTCAGGCGCCCGGCGAGGCCACTCAGGAATCGCGTGACGGCCAGAGTGACAGCGTAAGTCGCGCAGAAAATGACGGCCAGGGAATATCTCAAGGAGAGGGAGAAGGTCGCCAAGACTCTGAAGGTCGCCAAGAGACGGAGGGTCGGGGTGGTGGCGGTGGGATGAGCCAGTACGGTGCCAACAATCCGGGAGGTTCGCCGCTGACCGGGGACGGATTCCAAGACTGGTCCGATCGACTTCGTGACGTCGAGGAGATGGTCGACGATCCAGAGCTTCGATCGCAGGCGGCGCGCATTCGCGACCGGGCCCGCGATGTACGCATCGATTACCGTCGGCATTCGAAAGCTCCTCAGTGGTCCACTGTCGAGAAGATGATCGCTGAACCACTGCGTGAGTTGAAGCGAGACGTGGCCGAAGAACTGATCCGGCGTTCCGCTGAGAAACATGCTCCGGTTCCAATCGATCGAGATCCTGTGCCAGCCGAGTTCACCGAAGCGGTGCGGAAGTATTACGAGAGTTTGGGGAGTGGGAGCTGATGGCCGACCCGAGCTTGAGTCTGATCTTGCGTGTTCTTGCCGCCAATACCGACCCTGCAGCAGGCCAGTTGCTGTGGGGGGCGCCGGGGTGGATCGTTCCTGCGGCGGTGATCGTTGCCGTGCTCGCGTCGTTAGTGGTCTGGAACTACGCTCACCGCAGTACCGCTGCGGCTGTGCGGGTGATTGCTGGATTTCTCAAGCTAGCGGCAATCATCTTGTTGGCGGTCTGCTTGCTACAACCGCTCCGCAGCGGAACGCGGCCGCGACCGCACGCCAACGTGCTACCGATTTTGGTTGACAACAGCCAGAGCATGCGGCTGAAGCCAACCGGCAGTGATCAAACACGCAGTGAAAGAATCGCGATGTTACTCAGCGATGATGCTCCATGGCGCGTTCGGCTTGCGCAGACGTTCGACGTCCGCACCTACGCATTCGACGCCAGACTCGAGGCGATCGATCAACCGGACGAGTTACCGATCGACGGCTATATCTCGTCACTGTTCGGCAGCCTGAACAACGTCTCCGAGCGATTTACGGATCGGCCCGTCGGCGGCGTGCTGCTGTTTACGGACGGTAACCTGACCGATGCTCCGCCGGCTGACTTTGATTGGAGTCAACTTGGATTCCCAATTTATGCCGTGCTCCCCAAACAAGACGAGGAGGTTCGTGACTTGCGGATCGCGAACGTCAGCGCAACGCAAACAGACTTTGAATCGGCGCCATTGACCGTGCGCGTCGATGTCGATGCTGTCGCGTTTAATGCAACCCAAGCCGTCGTCCAGCTTCGTGACGCGACAACCAACCAGCTTGTCGAGGAACAAACTGTTGCCATCGGTTCGGAAGGCGGCGCAAAAGAACTCCGTTTCCAGTTTCGCCCCGAGTCCAGCGGAGTCCAATTTTATACCGTCAACGTCTTTCGCGAATCGGATCGCGAGTGGATGGAACAGCCATACCCCACCTCGGCACGCGAGCGAGATTCCAATGCACCCTCGAGCGACTCAGACGAGGCGACGCTCATCAACAACCGCCAGATCATCGCTGTCAATCGGACATCGGGCCCCTACCGCGTCCTCTACGTTGCCGGCCGCCCCAACTGGGAGTTCAAGTTTATCCGTCGCGCCTTGCAAGACGACGCCGAGGTACAGCTCGTCGGATTACTGAGAATCGCGAACAAGGAAGCCAAGTTTAGCTTTCGCGATCGCGACGTAAATGAGACCAATCCATTGTTCGCAGGTCTTGGTTCGGACGCGGAAGACGCGGCCGCCCAATACGACGAACCCGTCACCCTACGATTGGGAGTCAACGAATCCGAGGAACTTAGTGACGGGTTTCCCGAGTCGGCAGAGGAACTGTTCGCTTACCACGGCGTGATCCTGGACGACATCGACCCAGATTTTTTCACACAAGATCAAATGTTGCTGCTGCGTCAGTTCGTGGCGACTCGTGGCGGCGGGGTGTTGATGTTGGGAGGCCAAGAGATGTTCGCCGACAAGAAATTCGGGGACTCACCGCTCGGCGAGTTGTCGCCGGTTTATACTTCCAGTGGAACAACTCGAGGACGCTCAGGTGCGTTCCGGCTCGCGTTCACGCGAGAAGGCATGTTGCAACCCTGGATCCGCCTTCGCGACAACGAGTCCGCCGAACGTCAGCGGATTGAGGCGATGCCGCCTTTCACGACGCTCAATTCAGTCGGAGATGTCAAGCCAGGTGCCTCGGCACTGGCGACTGTCGAGTCAACCGACGGACAAACCGCCCCGGCCCTGGTTGCTCATCGATTTGGTAAAGGTCGCGCCGCAGCGATTCCCCTCGCAGATTTGTGGCGGTGGTCGATGCATCGCAATGCTCGAGACCGCGACGACCCCGGGCAAGCCTGGCGGCAGATCACCCACTGGCTCGTCAACGAGGTTCCTAAGCGTGCCGAAGTCCGTATCGAGACAGGCCGCGACCCAAGTCAACCGGTGACGATCATCGCAACCGCCCGTGACGAAAACTATTTGCCGCTGGACAATGCGAACGTGGAACTAGAGATCACCCCCATCGGCGGCGAATCCTTCACGATCGCAGCTCGGGCTAATGACTCAGTGGCTGGTGAATACACGGCGACATTTTGGTCGCGTGAACCTGGTGGTTACCGCGTCACTGCCAAGGTGGCGGACGCGGACGGCAGCCAGATCGGCACCGCCACGGCGGGTTGGACGGCGCAGTCCGATGCGGCCGAGTTTCGAGACTTACAACTCAATCGCGAAATACTCGAGAGGATGACGAGCCAGTCCGGTGGCGAAATGATCCGCGACGACCGTTTGGATCAGTTCGCCAGCGACCTTCCCGAGAAAAAAGTTCCCGTAACGGAAGCCATCCTCTACCCAATTTGGCACCACCCCTGGGTCATGCTAACAGCGATGTTGTGTTTGTGTTGCGAATGGGGACTGCGGCGATGGAAGGGATTAGCATGAACCCCGCACGTCGTCCGCCCGGCGACGGGGTGGGCTGGGATTGGAACCAGTGCATTTGGTGAAAGGCCCCCAGCGGACGGCTCTCTCACATAAGCCACTACCACTGTAATCCGCCGGGCCAGCACCCGCGTGAATCAGCTGGCGTGTCTTGCGGCACGAAGAAATCGAACGGCAATAAGAGCCTATCCGAAAAGGGGTCTGACCCTTTGGAGACGCATTGTTTTACAACGTTTTTAGCGGCCTCGCCGGAGAGGGCCAGACCCCTTTTCGCATAGGCTCTAAGAAAAACCCCTATCAAAACGCAAGCCGCGATCCAGGTGGGGGATTTCCCCAGGTGCGATTGGGGGCTTCTACGATTTACGGGTATCGGTCGCGCCAGGATGATAATCACCATCCCGACTTTCGGGATTTTCCGGTGTTGCCGGAGCGATAGAGTTGCCGGAGCGATAGAGTTGCCGGAGCGATAGAGTTGCCAAGTTGGTTACGATGATCGTACAGGCCACCGCCGTCACCCCATGGACGAACTGCCGATTAGGCGATGATATTCGATGGAACGTTTGGAATTCGATTTGGAATGACGTCTCAAGAACCCGGTCTCTGGGGACCCATGATGCTCGACCAACCAACATGCCAGCCCGCGATACTAGGATGCTCCATGACGTTCAAACGCGATCCCGAATCGGAAGTACCCAATTCAAATTTCAACGAACTCACCGCAGCATGGAACTATCTTCAATCGCAAAGTAGACTGGCCGACTCCGTCCCGTCTCTAGGAGAGGAATTGAGTACGGTCGTCGCGCTACTGGTCCCGGAATTCGCCAACGAAGCCAGCATCGATTGCTTTCGACCGGGCGGAATGACTCAGCGATTTGCGATGTATGCCAGCGATGAGCTGGTTTTCACCGCCGATCAACAGGCGCCAAGAGACTTTCTCGACCGGGAGCGTATCCTGAAGCTCCCGCTGAGCTATTCAGGACGTTTTGTCGGAGCGATGCTTTTGACTCGGTCAGCGTCGTCGAGACCTTTTTCCGAAGACGAACGAGTCAACGCGAAACTCCTGACTTCCCTCATCGCGAGCCGAATCGCGGCCGGGGTGACGCAGTCGGATTGCAACCCGCCCGATGAACATCCCGTTTTGGTGGTGGAGCCCACCGAAGCGCGGTTGCATCAGCTCTGCGGAGTCCTCTCACATGAACTTCGCAATCCGCTGAGCGTGTTTCAAACCGCGGTTGATCTGATGGAAAGCGACGGATCGTCAAGCGATCCCTTGCACGAAGTGTTGAAATTGCAGACCGAGCGAATGACGCACCTGGTCGACGATCTATTGGACATGTCACGCTGCCTCAATGGGAAGACCCGGCTGAAAAAAAATCCAGTATCCTTGAAAGCGATCGTCGATGCGGCGATGCAGAGTATGCAGTCCACTCTTGCGGACAAGCAGCAGCGCGTCGAGACCCATTTACCATCGCATTCGGTTTGGATTGATGGTGATCGTTTTCGGCTGACCCAGGTACTGATTAACCTGATTTCCAATGCATCCAAATTCAGTGACAACGAATCGTCCATTGGCTTAGAGGTGTGCGCGGATGGCGACTATGCAGAACTTCATGTATGGGACCAGGGGATCGGCATCGACCCCAGCGACTTGCCAACGCTCTTCGAGTTCTTTTCGCAGTCGCAATCGAGGGTTTCTCTTGACCATTCTAGTGGGGGCCTAGGCATTGGATTGGGTTTGGTGAAGAGTTTGATCGAGATGCACGACGGAAGTGTCACCGCTCATAGTGACGGTAAAGGAAAGGGATCAACTTTTATTGTGCGACTGCCGGTTTGTTCTGCTCCGGTGCATACTCCGGTAACTGCACACCTCTCGTTTCCATCGGCGTGCAAGCGTGTCTTGATCGTTGATGACCGTCGCGACAATGAGTACATTTTAAAGGCGTTGGTCAAGAAGCTTGGTGCCGACGAAACCCGCTCCGCCACCGACGGGCCATCGGCACTGGCTGTTCTGGATGGCTTCCAGCCAGATCTCATTCTGCTGGACATTGGTTTGCAGGGAATGTCAGGATTGGAATTGGCACGAGAGATTCGCAAGTTAGACCACTGCCGCGATATCTTTTTGGTTGCTGTCACAGGATACGACGATGCGAAGCTGCGGCAACAAGCAGAATTGGCTGGCATTGATCTGTACCGACTCAAGCCAGCCTCCATGGAGATGCTCGACGACGTCTTTCGACGTGTGGCTGAAAAGGCCATTTGCCAAGCACAGAAGAACGAAAATGTCGAAATACAGAGTCAATAAACCCGCCCTCGAGAAAGCGAAAGCACTGATCCAGTCCCACCACTATGTGTTGGAGAGTGACTGGAGTGAGTTGCAACCATCTACGCAAGACGAGAATGCACAACAACAGCGGCACGGATGGGATGGCTATGGCGAATGGTTTCTCGCGATCGATACCGAAGCGAGCGAGGATACGAAGGATCGCTACCATTTTGTCTTTGGTGATTTCAACCGGGTGCACCGCAGTGGTTTGATCGCAGCCAAACAGTGCGCGCGCAGAACCACCACAATGCGATCGAAAAGGCTGCCAACGAGCTGCTTTCATTGATCGACGAACGCTAACGCGTGTGTCGTTAGATGAGTGGCAGATACGACGATGCCTCAACACCTCTCATAGGCCAGTCTCGACCCGCTCGATGCGATGGGATCTCAAAGTCGCTGCGCTGGGTCGATTAGATTATGTTCGGGCTCGAAGTGCGATTCCAAGGGATCGGTCGATCAAGCACGTCAGAGCGGCGAGCGAGCAAAGCGAAGCTCATATTCGCAACGATCGTCCGCGCGTCAAGCACGCATTCGCCGGCGATCCTGCGAACGACCGCATCACGCCGGCACAATTCAGACGGCAGCAGCCGAAGATTAATTTCCCTGGGGGGAACGTGATTTGCTGAGTACCTACGCTAATCGTCGAGGACGGATTGGTGTAGTGGCATCGTTGTGATGCCAGCGTACCAGCCAAAATGCCATGGCCCTTTCGGGGGCACGGCATTTTCGGGCGCAACATCTCCGGTCCCTAACTGTGTTGTGTTGATTGTCAGTACTTGGAGCCTATCCGAAAAGGGGTCTGACCCTTTCGAGGCATTTCATTTTGTATCGTTCTTAACCGCCTCACCGGAGAGGGTCAGACTCCTTTCCGGATACGCTCTTCGACTTCGCTTCTCAGGACGGATGAAAATCGTGCCGCAGCCTTATTTGCAATCCGCATGGCCAGTGACAGATCACCTCGCAACGCGACTCAATGATCGTGACGACGAGAAAGCACGAGATGAGGGCTTTGTTGCTGATGTGATCAGTGGGTTGTCAGGACGGCGCAAGCATCTCGAGAGCAAGCATCTCTATGACGAGCGAGGTTCCGCGCTGTTCGATCAAATTTGCCAGCTCCCCGAGTACTACCCAGCGCGAACTGAGCAGGCCATCATGCGGACCAATGCGGAGGAAATCGTGCGGGAGATTGGACCGAACGCCACACTCGTGGAGCTCGGCAGCGGTAGTAGTCGAAAGACGAAGATCTTGTTGGATCATCTCGAAAGTCCGAGTGCCTATGTGCCAATCGACATTTCCCAAGATCACGTGCTGGCCACGGCGATGCGGCTGCGTGGAGAATATCCCGCTATCAAGATCGAACCGATCGTTGAAGATTTTTGCGAGACGTTAAGACATTCCGATAGATTTACGGGCGAGCGAGTCTGCGTCTACTTTCCAGGATCAACGATCGGCAACTTTGGGCGCACAGCGGCGACGCGGTTGCTGCGACGAATCGGGGACTGGTGCGGCGAGGAGGGTGGGCTCTTGATCGGTTTCGATTTGCAGAAAGACGTTTCGATACTAGAGGCAGCTTACAACGATGCGCAGGGGATCACCGCTGCATTCAGTTTGAATTTGCTTGATCGTATGAATCGTGAAGCATCCGCGAACTTTGATGTCGAGCAGTTTCAGCATGTTGGGTTGTATGATGAGTCCGCCGAGCGAATAGAAATTTACATCGAGAGTTTACGTGATCAATTCGTTCAGATCGGCGATCACTCGGTTTTCTTTGCGAGTGGAGAGAGAATTCACACCGAGTATTCTCATAAATACACGGTCGCCGGATTTACGGCGATGGCGGAGCAATCGGGATTGGCGAGGAAACACGTCTGGATGGATGACAGAGAGTACTTTGCCGTGATGTATTTGGAGCGATGCAATGTCGACTGAATCAATCGTCGGTTCTCGGATGAGTCTTGAAGGGAATGCCCGTCTGAAGTCATCGCTCGCCGCGTCGTACCGACGTATTCGCGGTTTGAGCGAGCAGATCGCCGCGCCGCTTTCCGCCGAGGACTGCGCCGTCCAGACAATGGCTGATGTCAGCCCGACGAAGTGGCATCTGGCACACACGACATGGTTCTTCGAGACATTCTTGCTCAAACAGCGGTCAGACTTCCACTCGTTCGACGAGCGTTATGAATCGTTATTCAATTCGTACTACAAGAGCGTTGGGCAAGCATTTCCACGCCACCGACGTGGCCAGATTTCACGCCCTGGGCTCGACGAAGTGCGCAACTATCGTCGCCATACCGACGTCCGAATTCTTGCGTTGTTGGACGGTGATGAGCTTTCCGCTGAACAGCTTGGCGTGCTGTTGCTTGGCCTGAACCACGAACAGCAGCATCAGGAACTGATGCTGACGGATATTAAACATGTGCTGTCCTGCAATCCCGCGTTTCCTTCCTATCAACCAGCCTCGACCGCGACATGTGACGATCAAAAGCCTGCGATGCGTTGGAGCGAGCAAGAGGAAGTGATAGCGATGATCGGCTGCGACATCAGCGCCAAGGAAACACCTGATCCGACCAAATTCGCATACGACAATGAGGGACCTCGACACCGGGCTTTGATTCATCCGCACGGCATTGCGTCGAGATGCGTGACTAATGGCGAGTACCTCGAGTTCATTCGCGATGGCGGTTATCAGGAACCCAGACACTGGCTGTCGCTCGGCTGGGATGCTGTCTGTCGTCACCAGTGGGAGTCGCCATTGTATTGGAAGCCAAACAACGACGATTTCATGGAGTTTTCGCTTGGGGGGCTGATACCTCTACGAATGGACGATCCTGTTTGTCATGTCAGTTACTTCGAGGCAGATGCCTACGCACGATGGGCAGGCAAGCGACTGCCAACTGAGTTTGAATGGGAGCTAGCAGCATGTGCTTCCGAGATGGGGAGCGTATTTGCGGATCGGTTACTGAGTAGCGATATCCCCATTCATCCTCGTTGCCAAGCGATCGGCGATTTTCTGGGCAATGTCTGGGAATGGACAGCGAGTCAGTATTTGCCTTACCCCGGCTATGCACCGGACCCCGGTGCGCTCGGCGAGTACAACGGAAAATTCATGTGCAACCAGTTCGTTCTCCGTGGCGGCTCGTGCGCGACATCGTCGGACCATATCCGAGTCTCCTATCGCAACTTCTTCCCACCGGAAGCTCGTTGGCAGTTCAGCGGAATCCGGCTGGCCAGAAATTCATGATCGAAATTTACTTAGGGCTTCTTCGCCACAACCTTCCGCTAACGGACGTGAACGACCCGTCGTCGCCACACGTCTACTGATCGGAGGATTTCTTCCTAAGAGGATCGACGACAATGAACTATATTCGACTTCTTCTGGCATTTGTGGTGCCGCCATTGGCGATCTACTTACAGTTCGGAATTGGCAAGCATTTTTGGGTGAACTGCGTTCTAACACTTTTCGGCATTATCCCTGGAATGCTGCACGCTATTTACATGATGGCCGCCCGCGCGCCGGTCTCACGCGCCAGCCTTAAACAGAGCTTCTCGCTGCATGCTCGAACGGAGTCCAGAAACAATCTACGAGCGAGCGGATGTGTTTTGTGAGGGTGGAAGTGATGTTATCGCTTCAGCGAAGCCGAAAATGGGCTACACTGAAAAAAACGTGCTTGATCCCCGAAAACGGCTTTTTAATGGATGCAAACCAACCGACCGTGTCGATTTCTGGGCGGAGATCGTCGCTGCCTATCATCGTCGGTCTGGGTGTGGGAGTGGATAGCTGGCGATTGGCAAACCAGGTGGCGGAAGATCTCCATCGTGAGCTGGTTGGTGAATCATCGTTGGTCCGGACTCCGGAGGTGGCGCTTGTTCTCGCCACGAGTCGGGGCGAAGTGAATTCGCAGGTCAATGGAGAAAGTGTGAACTCGGACCGCCCGCAGGCTTCGCGTCAGCGGCGCAACGCGCTGCCGAATGTCACGGCGTGGCGGGAGCTATCAGGTGATGAAGACATCCCCATCGAGGCCGGACAAGTTTACATGCCAGCCCAGGGATTCGCGTTGGAATTACGCGGCAGCAGGCTGGTGGCGGTAGCGCTGCCGACGGACGAGAAGGCCGCGCCGATCGATCACTTCTTTAGGAGCTTGGCGGCCTCACAGAAAGAACACGCCGTTGCAGTGGTTCTTTCCGGTACGGGAACTGACGGAACTCTCGGTCTCCGCGCGATTGCCGACGCAGGAGGCATGACAATTGCTCAGTGCATCGGTGCCGTTGAGGAGCGTTCGAAGCCCCGTTCGGCGGAAGTGTTCGGACGCGTCGATCATGTTTTGCCGCCCGACGAAATCGCAGCCGAAATTTGGAATCACGCTCAACACATGTGGGAGCAACACGAGACAGAAGACGCTGACGATCTGAACCGGCAGATCATACTCGCGATCCCCCTCATCGCCGCAGCGGTCGAAAAACACACCAAGATCGACTTCAAGCATTACAAGACAACCACCTTGGTGCGACGAATTCGGCGTCGCATGCACGTGCTGAAATCTAACGACGTCGACGCCTACGTGGAGATACTTCAGACGTCGCGTGACGAAGCAGTCCGACTTTTCCGGGATCTGTTGATCAGCGTGACGGCCTTTTTTCGAGACGCTCACGCATTCGACTCCCTGGCGAGGGATGTGTTGACGCCGCTGGTGAAGGAGAACCAGGGCGATGTGCCACTTCGTGTGTGGGTTCCGGGGTGCGCGACCGGACAAGAGCCCTACTCGATTGCGATCCTGCTCGCTGAGATTTTGGACGAGGCCGAAAAGGAAACGAATGTTCAGATTTTTGCCACGGATCTGGATGAGCACGCCCTTTCGTTGGCCCGTACGGGCAGTTACCCGATTGGAATCCAGGAAGAGGTTTCGGCGGCGCGGTTGCGGAAGTACTTCGTCAAGCGAGGCAATCGCTATTTCGCGAGCAAGCGTATTCGTGACATGGTCGTATTCTCGTCGCACAATCTGATCAGCGATCCGCCATTCACTAAAATCGATTTAGTCTCATGTCGTAACCTGCTAATTTACCTTGGCAGCCACCTGCAAAAGAAACTTATCCCGCTGTTTCATTACGCGATCAAGCCGGGCGGCTTTTTGTTTTTGGGTCCGGCTGAAACCCTGTCAGTTAATAAAGAACTGTTTCGAACTGTGGATGTCAAACACCGGTTATATCAGCGGCGTGTCACGACGCTCGATCGTCCAACCGGACTTGATTTCGCGATTGAAAATTTCAATCGGTTCGGTGACATAGTAGGTGAGCAATCCGCAGAGTTCGATCTGTCTCGCTATGCCCAGCAGATCATACTTGGCGAGTTTTCACCGCAGTGGGCTGTGGTCGATGACGACGGGCAAATTCAAGCTTTGTCGTCGGACCCGGCTCCCTTCTTAAAAATGTCAGGGGGCAAGTTCAAAAACAACATCCTCAGCATGGCGCATGAGTCTCTTCGTATCGGGCTGCGAGCGGCGTTTGCCGAGGCCAAAAAATATCGTCGCCGCGCACTCGCCGAAGAAATGTCACTGCCTGTTGACGGAGGACTGCAACGAGTTCACATCACGGTTCAACCGATGCCGGAGATTGGCGAAGACGCAGCACTCTGTTTGGTTGTTTTCCATCGCATTGGGACGCCACTGCAAGTTAACGAGAATCCGGACGAGCCTACTCGGCTGCCAGGCAAACGTGGGACCGAATCCATTGCCGTACAAGTAATCGATCAATTGGAATGGGAACTGGCGCAAACGCGCGAAGCACTCGAACGGTCCGTTCAAGAACTCGAGACATCAAATGAGGAATTGAAATCGTCCAACGAAGAACTCCTCTCGATGAACGAGGAGATGCAATCGGCCAACGAGGAGCTTGAAACATCCAAAGAAGAGTTGCAAACGACCAACGAGATGTTGGTGCGCAGCAATAACGACATTCAGTACCTGCAACGGAGCACGCACATCGCGACGATTTTCCTGGATCGTTCGCTTCGAATTCGCAGCTTCACTCCCGCCGTGACGGCGATTTATGACTTGATCGATTCCGATATTGGTCGACCGCTCTCGAAGTTCGTGTCTGAAATCGATCCGATGCCAGCGTTACCCCGTCCAGACGAACTTTCTGACGACGATGTGATCGAGGATACGATCGCATCCACCTCTGGGAAGGTCTATATCCGCAGCGTGATTCCGTATCACGCCCCCAGCGGCGATCATGACGGAATTGTCGTGACATTTGTTGACGTGACCGCTTTGGCCGAAGCGAAATCACGACTGGAACTGGCACTTCGTGCCGGCGGGATGGCGGCATGGGAGTGGACGCCCAAGGAGAGTTATTGGACCTCAGGAGTCTTTGAGTTGTTAGGAATCGATAGCAATTCCCATCCTGACACGAATCTCTTTTTCTCCTGTGTTCATCCAGACGACAGAGGCCCGCTCCAAGCAGTTTGGCAACGGGCCATCGAAGGAGCAGATGAATATGACTGCGCATTTCGCGTTGTTCGCCCTGACGGCGAAGTTCGATGGTTGCGTGGAGTAGGGCAAGTTGCACGTAACCAGAATGGCGATATCATTCGAATGTATGGTATGAACTGGGACTCTACCCAAGAACACCTGCAGTCCATTGAACTACGTGAGAACGAGCGACTCGCCAACGAGGCGAGCAAATCGAAAAGCCAATTTCTGGCGAATATGAGCCACGAAATTCGAACACCCATGACCGCGATCTTGGGCTATGCCGACCTGCTGCAGGACTTCATCGACCATGACGAAGCGAAGCAGTACCTGCAAACGATTCGCCGCAACGGTGCCTACCTTCTCGACATCGTCAACGACATTTTAGATCTGTCGAAAATTGAAGCTGGGAAACTGGATATTGAAGCCGAGCGATTCGACCCATGTCAGTTGATGGAAGATGTCCGTGGAATCATGGAAGTTCGCGCCGCTGAGCGTGGTTTGGATTTGGCGGTCGAATACGACGGCAAGCTTCCTCATACCATTATTTCGGACGCAAAGCGACTCAAACAGATTTTGATCAATCTCGTCGGCAACGCCATTAAGTTCACAAGCGAGGGACGCGTACAAATCCGCGTGCGGCTCGACCCCTCTCAACCGACGCTGTATTTCGAGGTCGCGGACACCGGCATCGGGATGACATTGCATCAGCAGCGGTGTCTATTTCAACCTTTCTCGCAAGGCGACGCGACCGTCAGTCGCACGTTTGGCGGCACAGGGTTGGGCCTCGCCATCAGCCAACGACTGGCTACCATGCTCGGCGGCAAAATACGAGTCAGCAGCACGGTCGGTGTCGGCAGCACGTTCTTCGTCAGCATCGCGACAGGTGACCTGAGCAATGTTTCGCGATCGGAATATCCTCGCTCCTCGCCGTCTCGCTCGACTCCTGAGAAACACGATGCCGACGTACTACCGAAATTAAAAGGACTTGTGTTGGTCGTTGACGATCGGCGAGATATCCGGTATTTGAGCCAACGATTACTCACGGCCGCTGGCGCCAGAGTCGATGAATGCGAGGACGGCCAAGTCGCCGTCAATTACTTTCGCAACTGCTTGAGACACGGCAAATTCCCCGACTTGATTTTGCTTGACATGCAGATGCCGAATCTCGATGGATATGAAACCGCACGTCAAATTCGCAAACTCGGCTACGCTGGCCCCATCATTGCCCTGACCGCCGATGCCATGCAGGGCAATATGAACGATTGTCTCGAAGCGGGCTGCAACGACTATCTTAGCAAGCCGATTGACTCGAAGAAGTTGCTGGCCATGGTGCAGCGTTTTCAGTGATCGCTGCTGACTGGCAAATCAAAGTCACCTGTCAAGTCACGGTAAATGCAGTGAATGTGATTGGCAGGGTTTCCCGACGGGTCAGACTGCGTGTTATTGAACTCGATCAAAAACCGCTTTCCCGTAATGCGGTAGGCGTGACCGACGCCGGGCTTCGACGCACCCGCCCATGCAAACTTGATCTCGTCCCATCCATCAGCCTGGATTTGTTCGCGGCGCGACGCTGCGACTTCGTCGGCTACCACGTTCACATGTGTCAGCACAAGATCTCGCAACACCGCTTGTTGCATCGAATCTAATTTCGCAAACTCAATGCCTTCGGCTGGCCCGGGATGCGGTTGAGCTTCACCGGCGAATCGAATTTCTGCTGGCGCTTTCTCGGCAAAGACGGCGGTTTCTTTCTGCTCGTCGCTGAGTGAATTGATCAGTTTGAATCCCAGTTGCTCTTCACGACCCAGTACGGCGGTGCCTTTGCCTAGTGTGACGTGCGTTTCGTCCTTGATGACGGCGGGGTTGGCGCCCAGGAATTGAGGCGTGCTGTCGAGCATTCGGTTGCCACGACATACAAAATTCAGCGACAGATGGTGGCCCTCAAAACTCAGACCCCAGCGATTGGCGTCGTTCTCGTCGTTCGAGGTGTCGCCTTGGCCGGGCGTGCCAAAGAGCGTGACGAAGTATTTCTCCGCGTTGCGCTCGTTGCCTCCCTTCCCTTTTTCCAGTTCATTGAGCACCTCTTCGAGCAACATGATCTGGTTGACTTTGCGATATCCCGATTCGCTCAGGGCGGCCCGCACGAGTCGAAGCGCCGCAGTCCGCTGCGCGTCGTTCATCTCACCGAGTTTCAAGCCCTTGCGTGTATCTTTCGGAATGAAGTGCCAGCCCACACGGGTAGGCGAATCGAAGTCCTGCATCGTTGCTTGACGCTGCGATGCGTCGAGCGTTTCAAGGTAGGCGTTCGCGTAAGTCTGCATCTGCTTGGCAGGGGACTCACCAATCTTCAGTCCTGTCGCACCGAGAGCGAGTAAACCGAGGGCCGCGAGACCGAGACGACGCGAGCAGGAGGCGAGTGATTTTTGAGAGCGGTGAGACTTCATGGAGTGGGACTTCGATAGAAGGGAAGGGGGTGGGTTCGCAGAGTATAACGTCACCAGGGCCGCAACGCCAACAAACCTCGTCGGCACCCCATTTTAGGCAGACGGCTCCGCCCGTCTGAGCCGCTACACGCTGGATTCTCTGACTGAACGTCGATTCTATCACTGCCGAATTTCGGACAGGTTTCGGTAGTCGCACAGCGACGACAGGCAAAAGGCAGTCCTGGGACTTGCGTCGCAGGCTGATGCCTGCCATCGCTTCGCCACTCTAACAAACGACATTTGACGACCGCACAAATCGATGAACTCGTCAATAGTGTGAGCGACTGAATCAGCGACGTCGCTTTTTTTTGCTTTCCCGGCGTTCGGTTTTGCGTTTCGTTTTGTACTTCGATTTCGCCTTCCCGCCGGCGGAGGGTCCGGGACGATCGTCCCGGCGGGTCGACTGATTCTTGACGACGCTCAAGTACAGCTGACGGTCCTGCAGATCGACTTTGTCAATTTTCACCGTCAACAGATCACCCAGTCGAAAACGATTGCCTTCCTTGAATCCAATCAGCATCTGCCCACGTCGTTCGAAGCGATACTGATCGCTTGGCAACGTCGTGACGGGCACGAACCCATCTACGGGCAGTTTGATGCAGTGCGCATGCAGCCCGTCGGCGAACACCCGGCTAACCACCGCATCGAGCGTCTCGCCGATTTTCTTCTTGAGAAAGTGAAGCAGTTTGAGCTGGATCAGTTCACGCTCGGCAGCCGCGGCGTTGCGTTCGGCATCGCTACATTCGTGGCCGAGTTTAACGAGTTCAGCGAACGACTCGTCCGGGGTAGATTTCTTCTCGATCAGTTTCTGCACTAATCGATGCACCGTCAAATCGGGATAGCGGCGGATGGGACTGGTGAAGTGGCAGTAGTGTTCCATATCGAGTGCGTAGTGGCCCTCGCGGTGGGGCCCATACACCGCCTTGTTCATGCTCTTGAGCACAGCAAAATTGACGGCATTCTCGAGGGGTGTCCCAGCGACCTTGTCGAGCACGGACTGAATCTCGTAACGGCTTTCGACATTCTCGATTCCGAGGCCGAGATCACCAACAAATGCAGATAGGCTGCGAAGTTTCCGGCGCTCGGGTGGCTCGTGGATCCGATGCAAGAAATTCAATTCGAGATCGTCGAGCCAGGTGGCGACAGCTTGGTTTCCCGCCAGCATGAACTCCTCGATGATTTGATGGCTCTCGGTATTTTCTACCAAGAACGCGCCTTTGACTTTCCCACTGCGATCAAGATCGAGCTTGATATCGGGTAGATCCATCGACAAAGCACCTCCGCGAAATCGCCGTTTACGCATCTTCATGGCGAGCGTGTGCATCTGATCGAGCAGTTCACATATTTTGCTGCCCCATGATTCTTGGAAGGCCGCAGGTGCTGCGAGATACTGATCGATCTGTTCGTAGTTAAACCGCTTATCGCTGCGGATGACTGCGTTATGGACTTCGCTGTGCGTAATCGTCAGATCGTCGGTAATCTCGATCTCGACCGTTTTTACGAGCCGCCGTCGTTCGGGCTGCAGCGATGCGAGGTGGTTGCTGATGATCTCCGGAATCATCGGGATGACACGATCGGGCAAGTAGACGCTCGTGCTTCTCTGGCGAGCTTCCTCATCGAGCTCACCGCCCGCGTGTACAAAATGGCTGACGTCGGCGATGTGCACCCACAATCGCCATCGTCCATCCTCACGCTGAAGTGAAATCGCGTCGTCGAAGTCTCTCGCGTCGAAGGGGTCGATCGTGATTGTCAGCAGGTCCGTCAGGTTAGTGCGATCGACGGGCAGCAATTCATCGTCGAATTCGTCGGCGCGTCGTCGAGCCTCGTCGAGAACGCGCTGCGGGAATTCATCCGGGAGTGCGTACTGCCGCATCACCGTCAGCGTGTCGATGGCGGGATTTTTGTTGCTGCCCAGTCGTTCTAGAATGACCGCTTCCCCCCCACCGCCATCGTCATCGGGGAAGTCCACAATCTCAACAAAAACTTTGTCATCATCCACGAGTGGCAAGCCGCGAACGTCGCCAACACTGACAGGGGCAGTGAAGTGCACTCCATCGAGATACACGACCGGTCCGTCGATCTCGTGCAGGTGCATGCTGCGGGGGGAGACATCATCCGGCGCAGGGGGAACAGAGTGGGTATAGAACGTGCCCGTAAACTGACGACGTTCACGCTGGACAACGTGGATCACAACGCCCTCGACCCCACCCCGGCGGCTGGGGCTGATTTCAACCTCGACCAGATCGCCATCCATCGCGCCGCCGGTTGACCCGGGGGGGACAAAAATATCCTCGGGGCGATCATCGTCAGCGCCACTGCCACCGGTGGACGGTCGGACGAAGCCGAACCCACCTCCCATTGCGCGGCGAAATTTCCCGCGGACACTGTCGCTGGGGCCGCCCACGGCCGCAGCAGCCATGACAAGATGATTGCCTCCGTAAACTAGCCGCCCTTCGATCGAAAGCTGCTTGATGACGCGTCGCAGTTCGCGATATCCCTCCCCATCGAGTTTCAAATGGGTCGCGATTTGTTTGGGCTTACTAGGGCGATATTCCGCCGCGTGGACCCACCGCAGCAGGCGATCGGTCAATTGTTGAGATACTTCCATGGGCACAGAATAGCTACCCGCGCCGTTTCCGACAAATGGTTCGCTTCAATCGCAGAAGTTTTCGATCACGCCGATTCCATGCACACCGCTCCTGCGAAGGGCGTGGAAGAGTGACTCGACCTCATCCAGACTGGTTTGCCGTGAGTCACGAACGATCAAAGCGGTACCGCACTGCATGATGTCCTCAATCGCGGACGATCCACAATCAACTACGATCATGTCAAACGATTGACGCAGCCGATTCAACAATCGATTCAGCTCAGGGGCCTCGAACTCCGCACCGCCATCGCGATCCAATAGTGGTACAAGCGTGAGCGCATCGGCCTGTGACCCCACCGAGACCTCTTCCAACGGCACGCTGTCGCGAATCGCTTCGGGCCAACTCAAATCAAGATCGAGCTGCAGTTCGGAAGCAATCCTGACACCGCTGCGATCGGCATCGACGAGAGCAACGCGGAGCCCCGAGAAGGCAATACTCAGTGCCACTCCCATCGCAACTGTCGAACGCCCCTCGCCCGCAGACACGCTCGTTACCGCAATCGTTTGGAGCCCGTCAGCCCGTCCTTGGGCCAATTTTTCGGCAAGATGTTCGGCGCGTGAGTCGGTGAGGAACAGCTGATCAATTGGTTTGGGGACGAGGAATTCATCCACCTGCCAAGCCGAAACGAACTCTCTTTGCGATTCTGCTGGGGTGGTCGCAGGGGCGGTCGTGGAACCGGCCTGCTGGAAAATCTTCTGAGACGGAGTTTCAGCAATGACTTCCCGCTGGAGTACTCGATCGTCGCTTATCTTTGCCTTCGCAGACACAACCATGACATCGATCGGATGTCCGAACAAGGCTTCGATGGCATCGGGGGAGAGGTCCCCGGTCTCGGGCCTTGCTTGCGTTCGGACGGCCTCGTGTTGATCCTGAGTCGACCGTTTCTCCGGCGCAGATGTTGCCGTTGCGTGACCGAGTCGCGGTGGCGTCTCCGGTGCGACAGCCGGGTGGGAATGCGAGGCGCGGTTGCGATCGCTGGTCGGTTCGCGTCGCAACATGGCGTCATCTAATCGCCGCGACGCCAGCACGCTGGACTGGGTCACGTTTTCTTGACCGACCCGTTCGCGGAGCGTCTGCGCGGCCATCTCTGCGGACGGTTCAGGACCGAGAGCTGCGAGCGACTTTTCGAAGGTGGACATGAGCGTTCTCGTGGGGTTGTCGATTAGTGAATTGATTGAGTTGAACGTTCTGGTTTTGACGCAACTGAGGTACGAAGCACCTCGACATAAAAAGGGCAAAGCTTTATCAATCGCTACGCGATTAAGACGAGTCAGGGAGCTAGGGGGCGATGGCCTCCGCCTCCATTTGCCTGGCTCTACCTCATCCGCGTTTGCCCCTCACCGTCCACGGGCGGCATCGCAATATGTTCGTCGGCTTCAATGAGTGCTTCGCTGTCAGGAAACGCGAAGCGGAAATCGGGAGCGACAGGTGATGCGGTGGTCTGAACAGAACCCGCTCTACCCGCATGGTCAACTGATGACCCGGATGCGGCCGAAGCGCCGAGCGAAGGCCCATCGCCTGCCACTTGCATATCAAAGGTTTCCGCGTCGATGGGCGGCAGATACTGTTCCCAATTCGTAATCGGATGTGGGGTGCGACTCCGCGGGAGACTCGAAATTGAGACTTCATCGCCGTGTTGGTTCGTTGAATTCGGAACCTCTGAATCGATGCTGGCGGCATCCATTGCGGCAATGTGAGGCAGGTCGGCATAGGTCGCATCCATGCGGCGAATCTGGTCGTTGGCCGCCGACGCGAGCGGATCACTCTCCCATACCGCCCTCTCACTTTCGCTGTCGGATGACTCGCGCGATACGCGTCCAATCGACTGCGACTGATCCCGATCCATTCCACCGGCAAGCTCCGGCTTGAAATGGGTTGGTTGGGAAGGCGGTTCGATCGACGACAATTCGCGACGGGGTGCATCCGATGGATTGGGCGCTGTTATACCATGTCGCCAATGGTCACTCTCGTCCAACTCCAAGTCGCCGTCGGCGTGCGCATGATCCGAATCTGCAATCTCGAGTGGAGTCGAGTTCGGATCAGGTTGTTTAGATCGCGGCGCCCAAATGGCGAGGGCGGCGACCACAATCAACGCTGCCGACAAGGTCTTGCGAGTTGCCAGACGGTCTACCATCGCAGGTAAATGCAGGACACGAAGCTTGGCTTGCTCGACGAATCGATGGCGTGGCCTCGGGGGGGCGATCGCGACATCGTCGGGGCTCGGCTTCTCTCGTGCCGCTGCTTGCTGGGGGACCACAGAGTGCTCTACAACCGTCGCACCTACGTTTGCCTGGTCGACACCGTCCATCGGTTCGCTCGGAGGAGGCGCAACGGCGGGTTTCACGGGTTCCGCGGCCATCAGCCCGATCCGGGGCAAACGCAGCAGCGTCGGCGGCAATGTCTCGGCGTGAGAGTGTGTGGCGCGACTAGTCCCCGTCACACTGGAACGACTTGGATTAGGTTTTCTGGAATTCGAAGCGAGCGTCATGATGACATCCCTGCATGTGGAACCGGATCGATTTGACGATCCCTCCTCCCACGCCAGCATAAACATGCTCGCTGGAGGAACTGGAGGATTCTCGGAGATAACGAAACTCAGAGCTCCAGGGCAAGACGAACCCAACTAAAAATTGTTTGCCGAAATCGGGATAGCAAGCCAACGGCGATGCGGTATTCTGCGGATCGAATCACGAGAGCGTCCTTTCCAATACGTAATCTACTCACCGTTTTCAGGCTCTGAGACAAAATCTCAGACTCTTCAGATGTGTTGGACCGCCCGCAGGCGTACGTATGCTATCGGCCCAATCACCAGCAAGGGCAGCCATGCTGCAAGACCGGGCGTGAATAGCGTGCCGCTGCCACCTAATGCACCGGTGAAGGTTTTCAAGGCGAAGAACCCGAGCACGATGCCCACAGCCGATCCGATTAAAACGAAGATCTTGCGGCCGCGTGCATTGACCACAAGGGGCAGAACCAGCATGACCAAAGCGAAATCCAGCGGCGCACGCACGATCCGTTCGTGAACCTGGGTTTGAAGTGCCAGACTACTGTGGACGGCTGGGTTGCGAATTCGACCGCTCAGCTCCCACACTGACGCTAGCCGCGTGGCGGTGTCTTGGGTTTGCAGCATATTGGGATGAACCGTCGTAACCACAAAACATTCGTCTGCTGCCAACCACTGCTGATCGTACGCCGTCAGCAAAATTGGCTGGTCTCTGCGGCCAGCCGACGGGATCTCGCCGATATCTTCGGGCCGTTTGACGCCACGTAACAGATAACCCGACCCATGCTGGCCCTCACTAGAGCTTTGAGAAGCGTCCATCCACACAGCTTGCTCGGCTATCAAAATATCGCCGAACCCCTCGTATTCGCTATCGATACGGAAGTTAGGTTTCACGATTGTGCGGGCCTTGGTTTGCAGCTGTGCTCCTTCGATCAAGATCCCGGCATAAAGGTCGAAATTGGGCCGAACGGACTGTTCGATTTCACCATTGAGGTCTTCCGCCTTCATCGTCAGTGAACTGCGGAAACGTGGTATCACGAATTCGCGGCAGATAAGCTGCGCAGAAATGATCACCAGCGACGCGATCACCATCGAACGAAAAATGCGTCCGTGTGAAATTCCCGCCGACAAGGTCGCCGTCAGCTCGCCCGTGCGTCGTAGCCAGCCCACCGTGAACAGGAACGACATGAGGGTGATGATTGCTCCGGTCATGTCAAAGAGCAAGATCAGGTACGGTCCGTAGAACCGGACCAGCACCGAAGGCAGACTCTCGCCGGAGCGGGTTTGTGCCACCAGGTCCTCAAACGCGGTGAACGCATGGAAGACAATGAAAATACCTGCCAGGGACAGGAAACACACCATCACCGTGCGGAGAAAGAGAATCAGTATGTAGCGGTCGATCTTCGTCACAGCATGAAAGCTCGAAGGCGGCGAAATCTCAGGGAGTTAAACCGGAGGCCGACACAATTCGCTAGTGTTAGCTTCCGGCCTACGCGAGACGCTTTTTAGCGCCACCCTTGTCTAGTAGTCCGCTATTAGCCACCACCGCAAGCCGACTTTTCAGTCCCCCACCCCAATGTCGTCCTCGAGTGCGTCGAGAATGAGTTTCAGCTCGGCTTCCTCGTGGCCCTTTAACTGCACGAGAAACTCATGGAAACGATGGAGTATCTTCTCTTGCGCGGTCGTCACTTCCGGCACGGTCCCCTCGATCGCTGCTTCTCCTGTATGCGCGTCGGCTGCTGCTTCAGCAAGGTGTCGTGCTTCCTCGAATAAAACCGCATGCTGGGACCGCAGCGTGTCAGCAACAATCGACAGTTCCGCCTCCGTGCCAATAGCCTCGTCAAAATAGCCGTAAGCTTCCTCCAGTCCGAAGTGCAGTGCTAATTGGTCGCGCAGATCAGCAAACAACGTGAGCAATTCTCGCCAATGGTTCGCTGCCGCCTCACGCGGCGTAGAGAGCAATCGCATCCGCTCAAGCAAGATTTTCAGATCACGATTATCATCCTTGATGTCCTTCAGGAATGCGGCGTTGACCGTCAAACGACGAGCGGAATCAGTGTTGCGAGACATTGAGATTTTCCTGCCTTGGAGAAGTGAGACCTCTGTCTAGTGTACCTTATTTTTAGGTGTATGGGATTTTTAAGGCGCATCGGTCAAGCGATGAATGGTAGGAGATTGTCGAGCCGTCGGCCTTGATTCGAGTCGACGGATTATGTTAGCTCACGACGAGACGTTTGAGCTCACTTTACGAACTCACCCTTCGAGCTCATTGTTCGAACTCACTGTTCGAGCTCATTGTACGAACACATTTCACCAGCCCGGCATACCCCGGGACCGTGACAACCGACCGCATGGATGCCGTAATCATGATCAAAATCCCATTGTGCCGACAGAATTGTGACCGATCGTTCGTGCTGCTTGCTTTGCTCGCTGGCACGAGCGTGCTGCCGACCGCGTACGGTGAGGGTCCAGCACTGCTGCGGATGTTCTCGCGGGGTCATCAAACGGTCAGTGCGGATGCGTCCGAGTCCTATTCCTTGACGCCTGAAGACGGCCCCTGGCTAATACTCGCCCACACTTTCATGGGTGAGGGCTCCAGCGAACGGGCTGAGCGTCTGGCACTGGAGATACGCCGCGACCTCAAAATGCCTGCGTTCGTTTTCAAAGAAGACTTTGACTTCTCCGGTGAAGTCAACCAGGGCGGGAGTGTCCAGCGCGCCGGAGGCCCGCGTGCCCAGCGCAGAATGAAATATCAAAATCAAATTCGGTACCAGGCACACGCCGTCTTGGTAGGCGAATACGATAGTTCTGAGCATCCGCTAATCGATGCGGATTTGGAGCGAATTAAAACCGCAACGTGTGCCGTCTTCAGCGATAAAAAGGAGATGGCTGCCGAGATCGACTCCCGCAATCCCGTGACTGCCGTGAAGGCCCTGCACCGTCGACTCGCCGAACGCTTTGCCGATAAGGATCGCGGCCCGATGGGCAACGCTTTCCTGACACGCAATCCAATGTTGCCCGAAGACTACTTTCATGCCCCACAAGTCAACGCATTCGTTCGCAGCCTCAATGATGACAAGCCTAATAGTCTGCTCAATTGTAAGGGCAACTACACCGTCGTCGTGCGCACCTTTTCCGGCCTGAACACGATTGTCGATGGCAAAAAGGAAAAGGGCTTCCAGCCCAGCGGTGAGCGGATGCTGCAGTGCGGTGTCGATGCGAACAAGATGGTCGCCTTACTGCGTGCAGAAGGCGTCGAAGCGTACGAGTTTCATGATCGAACGCAGTCCCTCGTCACAATCGGCAGCTTTGACACGCTGGGCAAGGAAATTCCAGGGGGCGGATTCGAATATGCTCCGGAAATTCAGCGTGTCATGAGCGAGTACCGTGCGTTCAATATCGATCCCAAACTCGCCGAGCATGTCCAACATCAAACCACGCAAGGCGTCCCAGTGAAATGTGTTGCCGAGCGCTACCCGTTCGATGTCGAACCCCTCCCCATCGCTGTTCCCAAGATCAGCAAACGAAGCCTGTATGGCGCCGTCCGACACTAGGAAATACGATGCCAAGGCTGTGGAACACTCGGGCGATCGCGAGGTGGATTATTCAAGCTGACGATTTTCAAAAACAGCTACTTGACCGAATGGTACCTCAGATGTTGACGAAGCGAAATGTTCGCGGTGGCGACGGAGTGCAAGAAGTCGTGACCCTCGACCGCAACAGGAACCTACCGCATCACTTGCTCGCGGCATACGTCGCGGATGCTGTCTTGATCACGTAAATGCGAAACGTGAATCCGTTCCGCCAAAAGCGGCGCGGCCAACCGGGTGTAGTCATCAATGTTGATCGCATTGAGCACGACTGCCACCGCCCAACCACGCCGGGATAGTCCAACCAAAGACGCAACGGTCTCGGGCGGTGATTCTTGGAGGATAACGAGCAAAGTCGTTTCACTGGAGAGTCTCGGTTCCATCTCGATCAGGAACTCTGCGAGCGTCAATCCATCGGTGCGTTCAATTCTCGCGAGGGTTCGAGTGATTTCCTTGAGGTGCTCTGGGCCGCGATCGACGTCGATCAGCACCGGGCGCAGCCGATCGCTTTTAAGACGCATGGCCGTCGCATTTCCAGCTGCTTGCCTCACGGCAAAGTAATCGCCAATCCGGTGGTCGCCTCGAAAGCCCTCGCTGCGAACGCGATCGGCGGCGTCTCGGCCATTGGTCGACATCCCAAACGGTTCACCTGCCTCGTGCAGCGCCGCGGCAATCGATACCGCTGCGGTCACGCTCAAGTCGGTACGCAGGGGTTCGTTTCGATCAGGGTTCGTCGAGACGTGCAGATCGACAAGGATAGTAGCGCCAATCACCGATGAGGGTTCGTAAACCTTGGTGTGCAGCGTTCCCGTTCGCGCTGTAGCCGCCCAATGAACGCTGCGCATCGGATCGCCAACCTGCCACTGACGGATACCGCGGATGCGAGTTGGATCGGGCATCACGTTGGCGCGGATGCGGATTTCGCCCATGGGTCGGCGCGAGCCAATGTCATAATTGGAAATCAGCTCAATGCGAGGTAACACCGTGATGAACAGGGGTGGGGTGCCCAAACGGTAACGACGGAACATACCGGCCGGATCACCCGTTTCCAGAACGGTTGGGCCGATCTGGTAGTAGCCACGGCGGCGACAATGGACGCTATACCGCAAGTACTTGGTCTGGCCAGGCAACAGGGCCAGTACAGCTAGCCGCGCCCCATCGATCGTCAGCGGCGGCATTCGCGTCCGCGAGACGAGATCGTCGTTTTCTTTCACCTCGTCCGCCGCAGCCCGAGGGAGCAAATCCTCTGCGAGCACCCACGCGACAGGCAACCTCCCCGTGTTGGTAATGGCAACGCACACCGGTACACGGGAACCAATCAGCACCTCGATGTCACGTCCTTCCTCAGGCAACTCTTCCCGGACAGCGATAACCCCAAGGGACCACTGGCTCGCCACAAAAGCACCGAGCCCGATGACCAACGCTACCGCGATCGCCGCCACCATCCAAAGTCCCGCGCCCGCAATCATGCCGAGTACCAGAACGGCAGCGCCGATTGCGACGACCGTGAACCAGGGAGGCGACGGCACAGCAGAACTCGAGTTCGAAGAGGGAGGAATGGCGTTCACGATAATGGACTTCACGCCTGAATCGTGGGGACCGCTATCTCACCAAGCAGTTGTTCAAGCACCTTCTCCGTCGTCAGCTTGCGCAAGCGGCTTTCAGGACGGAGGATTAAACGATGGTTCATTACTGGTGCTAAAATCTTTTTCACATCATCAGGCAGCACAAAACTGCGTCCTCGTATCGCCGCCATCGCTTGCGAGCAACGGAACAGAGCGATTGTGGCCCGCGGGCTACCACCGAGGGCGAGATGCTCATTGTGACGGGTCTGATGAACGACCTGGAGCAGATATTGCTGAACGCGAGGATCGACGTGGACTTCGCGAATTGCGGCTTGCGCTGAAACCAATTGCTCGGCCGTGGCAACCGCCTCGAGAGAGTCGACGGGATGGGTACGCTGCAGCATGGCGAGCATCCGAAGTTCTTCCTCGATCGTGGGGTACCCGAGCGAGAACCGCATCAGAAATCGGTCGAGCTGTGCTTCGGGAAGTGGAAACGTGCCCTCATGGTCGACCGGGTTTTGGGTCGCAATTACTAAAAACGGTGGCTTCAGTGTGTAGGTTTTACCGTCGACGGTCACGCGGCCCTCCGCCATGGCTTCGAGCAGCGAGGCCTGGGTACGTGGCGTTGCCCGGTTGATCTCGTCAGCGAGCAGGATTTGTGTAAAAACAGGCCCCCGACGAAACTCAAACTCGGACGACTTCTGATTGAAGATCGATGTTCCGGTGACGTCCGAAGGCAATAGGTCAGGCGTGCACTGGACACGTTTGAACTGGCAGCCCAGACTTTTGGCGAGTGCTCGGGCGAGCATCGTTTTGGCGACCCCCGGCACATCTTCGAGCAGAATATGCCCCCCACTCAACCATGCGACCAGGGAGAGAATTAACTGCTTGCGTTTCCCAACAATCGCGAGTTCGACGTTACCAATCACTCGCTTTGCAAGCTCAGCAACTTGAGCAACATCGGCGGCGACGGGCGGAGAAGACGGTGCCTGAGCGGCAGTGGGGGCGGGAGGGCTCAACGAGATCGCTCGAATCAAAACGTGATTTGGGAGAAGATGGGTCCCGATCTCCGCAAAGGCCCATGTATTACGGGTGGGCAATGTGCATTTGACGGGCTATCCCATCATAGACCATCGTCGGCGTCTGTGCCTGTTGCGTCGAGAATCTGCCGTATGCTGATGATTTCTAGAACGGTGTATTCATCACACGACGATTGCAGATGGATTGACACTCCGACCCTCTTGAGGTAGCCTTCAACGACACCGATTCAGGCAAACATTGTTGGCCCGGCCCTCCATGGGTACGGGCTAATTTTTTTATCGTAACCTGACCATTTTATTTTCCACCCTCATCTTTAGTTCTCGTCGCTATGAACCCGCAAGACATTTTGCGTTACGTCGATTCGCTCCATCGCGAGAGAAATATCGATTCTGAATTGCTGTTCCAGGCCATTGAGTCGGCTCTCCAAAGTGCCGCCAAGCGTCAATATGGCGAGGAATCGGACGTTATTGTTTCCATCAATCGCGACAATGGAAAGATCGCTGCGACGCTTGAAGGAGAACCGCTCGGGGATGACCAAATTGGTCGGATCGGTGCCCAGACGGCCAAGCAGGTCATTATTCAACGCGTCCGCGAAGCTGAACGCGACGCACTGATGATCGAGTATCGCGACCAAATTGGCGAGATCGTCAGCGGCATCATTGGCCGGGCCGATGGTGGCGTGGCGACCGTCAATCTCGGCAATGTGGAAGCGATTTTGCCACGCAGCGAGCAGATTCCAGGCGAGAGTCTCCACGCGAACGAGCGCGTGCGGGCGATTGTCTACGAAGTCCGACCGCAGGGCGGAAACCGTGTTCGCGTCGTGCTCAGCCGCACCCGCCCGCAGTTCGTGCAGCGGCTCTTCGAGCAAGAAATCCCCGAGCTTAACGACGAAGTAATCGCAATCAAATCGATCTCACGCGAACCAGGCTACCGCAGCAAGGTCGCCGTCAGTAGCGACGATTCGCAAGTCGATCCGATCTCGGTGTGCGTGGGCTATCGCGGCAGTCGGATCAAAGCCGTTCGCGAGGAACTTGCCGGTGAACATATCGATGTGGTGCGTTTCGACAGCGATCCTGAAGTTTTAATCCCCAATGCGCTGCAGCCCGCTGAAGTCGATCAGGTCCTTTTGTGCGACATGATCGGCCGTGCGATTGTCTTGGTCAAAGAAGATCAGCTCTCACTAGCGATCGGCCGGCGTGGTCAGAACGTGCGTCTTGCCAGCAAACTGTGCGGCTGGGATATCGAAATCATGACCGCTGGCGAGCTCGAAGAGCAAATCGAACGCGCCGTCGGTGGATTTAGCCAGATTCCAGGGATTACGGAAGACATTGCCCAAACGCTCGTTGAGCAGGGCTACCTTTCGTACGATGACTTATCCGTCATCGAGCCGGACCAGTTCGCTGAAATGGCGGGATTGACCGAGGAGCAAGTCGATCAGATCGTTGAAATCGCCGAATCCAGAGCCGAAGAGGCTGAGAAAGCTGCGGCTGATGAACGCCGAGTCCGCCGCGAAACCGAAAAACTCGAGAAGGAACGCGCAGAGATGGAAGCCCACATGCCCGCCTCCGAAAAGGGCGATCCTGCTCCGGCGGTGAGTGAAGAACAAGTCGAATCGAACGCTGTTGTCCCGGTTGACGACACTGAACTTCCGCCTGAGCCCCCTGCTTTGGCGGCGAGCGAGGCCGCAGCGGTCGGGACCGACGATGTGACCACTCCTCCCGAAGCGGTCGCAGGCTCGGAACAGCCCGCTGGAGTAGCCGATTCCGATGCAGCGACCGAGACCGAGAAAGAATCTGAGGGAAACGTGTAGCCACAGGGTGGAGGCCATTTTCAAGTTTCCACTTTGTACGCTATCCTATCCCTATCAAGTCGGCGACGTGATCATGCCCGCCGACTCATATTCCAATTTTTTACCGCTATGAAATTCCCCGACTTTGTCAATGGTTCGAGCTTCGACAGCCCACGCGACTGGCTCTTTGAGACCCGTCGCTGGGCGAAGCTTCCGAATCGTTAGCGTTGTCGATGGAGGTCTTTTTATGCGATTTTGAACAAAACAACATGGAGCCGAGCAGTCCTAGTAGGGCCGTCGGACTCCATCTATCGAACTTGACAGGATTCCCCCCCAGTGCCAGTACGCATTTACGCGCTTGCCAAAGAACTCAGCCTTGACAGTAAGGATCTCGTTGATCTGGTGAAGAAAGCCGGTATCACCGGGAAAGGCTCTGCGCTCGCAAGCCTCACCGACGACGAAGCTGATCAGGTCCGCAGTAGCATTTCGAGTGCCTCTCAAGCGGCACCGAAAGCGCCCCCTACCACGCCAGCGAAGAAAGAATCGCCGACCCAGCCGGTTGCTCCGGTTCGCGATTTGGATCGCTCGGGGATGCGCCGTCCGCCCGCTATTCAGCTCGGCCGGCCGCAGACGCGTCAGAGTTCGCCGTCTGAAACGAGTGCCCCCAAACGCCCCGCACCGGTGTTGCGAGCTCCTGTCCTCAAGCCAGCCGAATCTACCCCGCCGCCTGCGAAGCCAACTGAGCCGACGTCGCCGAAGCCCGAGGTGCGGTTGCGTGACGTCATGCCCACCCAGCAACAGGCGGATAAACCTGCGGCACCGGACACGACGAAGGCGCCTGCGTCGCCGGATGTCAGTCCGCCAGCGGGGAAATCGGATGCCGACCACTCGTCCGCCCCCCCGCGCCCCCTGCACCCCCCGTTCCCCCTGCACCACCGGCCGGTGGCATGGCCAGCCGAATCGCGGACCGGATGGCGAGTAACTCGGGCGGCCGCGTTGTTCCTAATCGTCCCGGCGAGCCCGTTCGTCGCGAAGGCATTGGCGGCGGTGGTAAAATGCGTTCGCTTGACCGAACCACGAATCGCGGTGCCACTGGCAAGCCCAATGATGCTGCGAAGGCAAAGAAGCGCGAACCGCGAATCAAAGTAAACCTGGCTCAACTGCCTAACGCACCGGCACCTGCCGCACCTGTGGCCTCGGGTGGCCCTGCACAGAAACCCGATATCAAGCTGACCCGCGACGTGATCGAAGGTCACAAGCAAGGGATGAAGGCCCCTTTGGCGCGGCTTGAAAAAGACGACGCCGAGCGGAAACGCACCAAGAAGGAAAAGGAAACCGGCGTCGTCGGCGAATTTGCCGGACGGAAAAAAATTGTCGACGAGGATGAAAAGCCACGCGGTAAAAAGGGTCTTGCTGGGATGGCCAGTGCGCGCGCCGAGCGTGCACGCGGCGGTGGTGGCCGTCGTGTCATCGGTAACAACGATGATCGTCCCTATTCGCGGCGCAACCGGCCGCGGATCCGTCGCAAAGGCACGAACACCGCCGCGCCTCGAAAAGAGCGGGTTCAGCTCGAATTGCCTTGCTCCGTACGCAGCTTCTGCGAGGCGTCCGGAGTCGCCATGTCCGACGTTATGAAAACGCTCATGGGCATGGGCATGATGATCAACATCAACTCTGAAATGGATCTGGAAACAGCTGAGCTAATTGCCACCGAGCTGAATCTCGAGATCGAGTTGAAGGCATCCGAGTCGCTCGAGGACGAACTGATCACGGAGATCGAAGAGCAACAGGATGATGCGGAGTCACTCGTACCTCGCGCACCCATTGTGACCTTCCTCGGTCACGTCGATCACGGAAAAACCAGTCTGCTCGATTCCTTGATCGGAATCGATGTTGTCAAAGGCGAAGCCGGTGGGATTACTCAACACATCCGTGCCTACCACATCGCCAAGGGTGAGCGAGGCGTTACGTTTGTGGATACTCCCGGCCACGAGGCCTTCACGGAGATGCGTGCTCGCGGTGCCAACGTTACCGACATCGCCGTGTTGGTCGTTGCAGCCGATGACGGAATCATGCCCCAAACCGAAGAGGCAATCAGTCACGCCAAGGCGGCCGAAGTGCCGATCGTTGTAGCACTCAATAAGATTGACTTGGCTGGCGTCGATGCCAACCGCGTCATGACCCAGCTCACCGAACATGGTTTGACGCCGAGCGAATGGGGTGGCGATGTCGAAGTCGTTAAGACCAGCGCGCTGTCGGGCGAGGGGATGGACGAACTACTCGAAACGCTGATGACCGTGGCTGAACTTCACGAATACAGCGCTAACCCCAACCGCTCAGCTCTCGGTGTCTGTTTGGAATCCGAACAGCACGGCGACAAGGGTGTCGTGGCGAAAATGGTTGTCCAGAATGGTACACTGCGCGTCGGAGACATCATCGTCTGCGGCCCCGCCCACGGCCGAGTGCGATCCATGCACAACCCCCTCACCAATCAATCGATCACCGAAGCGGGACCGAGCGTGCCCGTGAGCCTGACCGGTCTCGACACGCCTCCGGGAGCGGGTGACCGGTTCCACGTACTGAAGGACATCACGCAAGCTCGTGAAATTGCTGGAAATCGAGAAGACGAATACAGTCGTCAGTCACTCTCGGGAATCACGACAAAGGTCTCCTTCGACTCCTTCCAAGATTTGCTTGCCGGAGGCAATCTCGCCGGCGAGGATCGCGCTCGGCTGAACCTCATTATTCGCGCCGACGCCCGAGGCTCGCTCGAAGCAATCGACAAAGAACTTAGCAAGTTCGATCATCCCGAGGTCGAAATCCGTGTTCTCCAGCGTGCCGTCGGCGGCATCACGCTCGCCGATGCGACCCTGGCGAGTGCGTCGGATGCTGTGATTCTTGGGTTTAACGTGATCCCAGACGAAAAAGCGCGGCAGATGGCCGATCAGCGCAATATCGAGATCCGTCGTTATAACGTGATCTATAAGCTCACCGACGACATTCGGATGATGATCGAAGGCCGACTCAAACCGGAGGAACGCGTCGTCGAACTGGGCCGGGCTCTGGTCAAGCAAGTCTTCTCGATCAGTCGCGTTGGCACGATTGCTGGCTGTTATGTGATGCAGGGATCAATTGTCCGCAATTGCCGTATTCGGGTTAGCCGCGATCAACGCGTGATCGGCGACTACCAGCTCGACACGCTACGGCGGATCAAAGAGGACGTCAAAGAGGTTCCGCGTGGAATGGAATGCGGTATCCGCCTATCAGGCTTCAACGATATCAAGCAAGACGATGTGCTCGAAGCTTACCGCATCGAGCAAGTCGCTCGGAAGCTCGAATAAGCTTTTAGCTATTAGCTTTGGGATCTCTTTTCTTCCGCCTCCCCTCTCCCCCTCTGAAACTTGTCAACACGTCGCCAACTCAAAGCCGCTGAAGCAATTCGCGAAGTGGTCGCTACCGCTGTTCTCACTGACATTCGCGATCCGCGAGTTCGCGACGTGACTGTCATATCTGTTGACGTCTCGCCCGATATGCGCGAGGCGAAGGTGTCGGTGAGTGTGATGGGGGACGACGCACAGAAACAACTGTCAATTCGCGGATTACAGAACTCGGCTGGTTTTTTGCAAAGCAAGATTGCCAATCGGTTGGACTCGCGGTACACGCCCCGGCTGACTTTTGAACTCAATCGTGGTCAAGAAAACGCCATGGCCGTCCACGAAATTCTGGCGCGCTTGCAAGCAGAAAAGGAAGGCGAGCCAACCACCGACGCGCCACAAGCGTCCCCGAGTCATAGCAGCGAGGATTTGCCGTCCCAAGAGAATGATGAACTGTCGGCAGAAAACTGAACCCTGAACCTTGAACCCTCCCCAACTCATTCTTTATGTCCGCATCGAATCGCTCCAAACTCATCTCGAAGCTGCACTCCACGCTGAAGAAGCTTTACAGCGTGCCTCCGGCGAGTGCGTCGCGTCCGCTCCTGGAACATGCGCTGTACGCCTGCCTGCTCGAAGATTGTCCAAGCGAATTGGCGGATGAGGGGCTAGCGAAACTTGAACAAGATTACTTCGATTGGAACGAGGTTCGGGTCACCACGGTGACCGAGTTGTCGGGCGTGCTTTCGAACTTGCCCGATCCTGCGAAAGCTGCCACGCGGTTGAAATCCAATCTGCAAGCGATCTTCGAAGAATTCTATTCCTTCGATCTCGACCACCTGAAGAAAGAGAATCTCGGCAAGGCGGTGGCGAAGTTCGAGAAGCTTCCGTCGTTGACGCCATTTGTACTCAGCTATATCGTCCAGCACGGGCTCGGTGGTCATTCGATTCCAATCGATTATTCCGCCATGGTAATCATGCTCGTCAGTGGAATTGCGAGTCAGAACGAAGCGGCAGATGGTCGGGTACCGGGTCTCGAACGAGCGATTCCCAAGAGTAAGGGAGTGGAGTTTGCCAGCCTGCTGCATCAACCCGCCGTTGCGCTGCTAGTGGATCCCGACGATGCGACCGCGCAAGCTGCTCGAAACAGTTTCCAAAGGCAGTTCCGCGGATCTTGATGAATGGCTCGTCAGCAAGAAGGCCGCCAAGAAACGTGTTGCTAAGCGGAAAGCCGAAGAACGCGAGACCGCCAAAGCCGAGGCCGAAGCGGAAGCTGCTGCAGAAGCATTCGTCGCCACGCCGACCACTAAGAAGAAGCCAATCCGCTCAGCAGCCAAAGCGACGTCGACCACTAACAAGCCGAAAGCTAGAAAGAAACCTGTCGCTGAGAAGTCGAGCGAATCAGCCGAGGTCAAGACGAATGCAGTGAAAGTGGAACCCGGTCCGCCTGCGGAAGCACCGCCTGCCGCTGGCAAGCCTAGCACTAAGAAGAAAACCACGAAGAAACCGGCCGCTTCGAAATCCGAGTCAAACTCCAAGCCGAGTACAAAAAAGAAAGTAGTGGGCTCGAGCGGGAGTTCCGCTGCCAAGGACGATGCCAAATCCGGCGGCAGCAAGAAAACAGCTAATCGCAAACTTACCAAACAAAAACCACGTTAAGCGCCTATCCGAAAAGGGGTCTGACCCTTTGGAGGCGAGTCATTTCACAAGGTATTTACCGGCCTCGCCGGAGAGGGTCAGACCCCTTTTCGGATAGGCCCTAAAAGATAGGCAGCCTGAGCCGACGGCAAATGCCACGGTTTTGGGGTGCATTGACGCAACGACTTTCAAGCAACGACGCCGTAGGAATCACGAAGATGGCAGGGCATTCGAAATGGGCCAATATTCAGCATCGCAAGGGTCGTGTTGATGCGGCTCGAGGAAAGCAGTGGAGCAAACTTAGCAAGGCAATCATTGTGGCTGCCAAGGGCGGCGGCGGTGACCCTGTGGGTAATATTCGCTTGCGAAAAGCCATCGATGACGCCAAAGCAGTTTCGATGCCGAAAGACAATATCGAGCGAGCGATCAAAAGAGGTACTGGCGAGCTCGGTGGTGATGCCGTCGAAGAAGTCCTTTACGAAGGCTACGGTCCCGGTGGCGTTGCCGTGATGGTGTTAGCGCTCACTGACAACCGTAACCGGACGGCGCCCGAACTGCGTACCATGTTTGGAAAACACGGTGGGGAACTGGGGAAGACCGGTTGCGTATCGTACCTCTTTGAACGCAAGGGATTGTTTCTCTTTGCACCGGAGACCGACGAAGACCGAGTCACTGAAATTGCGTTGGAGAACGGTGCCGAAGATGTCGAGACCGATGACGACGGGCAGATCCAGGTCACCTGTGCTCCCGAAAACTACGATGCGTTGTCCGACGCCTTCGATGCGGCCGAACTCAAAGCCGACGTCAGCGAAGTCACTCAAATCGCTTCGAACAACGTGGACGTCGATTCATCGGTCTCCGGCCAAGTCATGTCGTTACTCGAATCTCTCGATGACCATGACGACATCCAAACTGTCAGCACCAATGCCAACTTCCCGAGCGAGTCGTAGCGTATCTGCGAAACGCTGATTTCTATTCCCGGTCTTCACACCGACGCAGTTGCTGTGGCAATCGTTGCGGCCCTCATGATTCAATCACGTAGGCGTCATTTGCCTTTGTCCACTGTTGCAGGACCATCGGCAGGATGGGTGGCGGCCTCACTTTCAAGTGTTGCCAATGCAACGGCTAAACGGCAGCCTTGGGCGAACTCGGTCAGGTCGATGTATTCGTTGACCGTGTGGATTTCATATTGGCCAGCGCCAATCGTCACGGTGGGCAGCCCATGCTTATTGAGCCAGTTGGCATCGAGCCCACCGTTGGAAAAGGAGGTTGTGGGTTTCAAACCAATGAGCTCGACTGCGCCTTGGCGTGCTGCACAGCGGGGGCGTCGTCCTCGACTTCAAAGGACGGATAGGAAGGCTTCGTGACGAAATTCACCTGAGCTGTTTCACCCGCCACATCCGTTACTGCCGACTTGGCCTTGGCAAATGCGTCTTCATATGCCGCCGCAATTGTCTTCGCAAATGCCACATCGCGACTTCTCGCCTCGCCAACGATGTGGACATAGTCGGTCACGACATTGGTAGCATCTCCAGCGGCTTTGCCATCTCTGCCACTCAAGACGCCAGGATTGCTCGTACCTCTTCCTTCGGGCTTGTCCACCTTTCCGAACCATCCACCGTGGTGGACTTCCGCCATCGCCAGGGAAGCAACCAGTGTCGCGGAAATTCCTTTCTCCGGTGCCACACCTGCATGAGAGGCTTTGCCGATGATTTCAACATCCCAGGTCTCTTGTCCGACCGCTCCAATGATCAGGTTTGACGCCAGCTTGCCGTCGACGTTGAAGCACATGGCGGCCCCCTTCAGATCAGCGGGGTCGAGTTCCCGGGCACCCTGCAGCCCGCTCTCTTCGCGAACGGTGAACAATAACGTAATGGGAGGATGGGAAAGGTTATGTTTTAGCAGCGTCTCGACCAGGGTCACCAACACAGCACAGCCCGTGCGGTTATCACCACCCAATGCGGTCGTGCCATCCGAAACAATGCGGTCACCTACCCGTTGGGGCTTCGCTCCGGCGCCCAGGGGGACGGTGTCGAGATGCGTCGAGAACAAGAGCCGCGCCCCTTCGCACGTCCCCGGCAAATCGACCCACATGTTGCCAGTTTGTGTGGGCAATGGAATGCGTTCGTTGACCGTGTCAAAGTGGATGGCTGACGCCGGAACACCCAACGTTTTGAGTTCGACGGCAACCGCTTCTGCGATAGCAGCCTCTTCACCAGTAATCCCTTCTACAGCCAGAAAATGCATCAGTCGGTCTTGCGCCGCCTGAACGTCGACTTTGGAAAATCCGCTACTCATAATTTTGTTCCTTTCTGAGGTGCGCGAATCGTCTTGCTACTGTTAAACGGGACCTCTATTAGAGTCCCCCGGGGTCAGGCCCCTTTTCGGATAGCTATGCGGCGCGGCGTACCGTCTGGCGTTTGGAGTTGCTCGGGGCCGGTTTGTCCGTGATGATTTGCCGGATGCGTTCGAGTGCGTTGTGCATCGCGACACCGTCGCGAAACCGTTTGGCTGGCGTTGGATCAATCGCTTTTCGCGTCCAGTCCACAAAGTCCTGGTGCAGCCCTTTGCGGAATTTTGCGTAGGCCGGCAACGGCACTTCAAATGGATACTCCGGTAATACCCCCGATAGCATGCGGTAGACGATCAGGCCGAGCGCAAAGACGTCGCTGCGGTAAGTCGGTTTGCCCATCGCTTGTTCCGGTGCGATGTATCCAAGCGTGCCGGAGGCAGAGGCGAGGTGCCGCCGGGTTTGATTTCTTGCCAAACCGAAATCCGTCAAGCAGATCCGATTTCCGGGAAAAAGAATAAAATTCTCGGGTTTGATGTCTCGATGGAGAACCCGGTTCACGTGCGCGTGAGCGACCGCGGCAGTCATCTGTCGAATGTAGTCCACGGCAGTGCTGCGGGCCAAGCGGCGACTGAGTCGATCGTTCAAGCTTTCATCACCGAGCGGGAACACCATTACAAATTGATTGTCGATGTAACGAGCATCTTTGAGCGGCAGTACGTTGGGATGAGTGAGACCCGCCATAATGCGAACCTCACGCTGCACGTCGTCATACGACTGGGACAACGATTCGGTCGCCAGATCCGGTAGTTTTAGCGCCACCGATCGATCTTCAATCGTATCGTGGGCCTGAAACACGACAGCAAAACCGCCTTCGCCCAACCGGCGTATCAAGCGATACTTTTCCAGTCGCACGCCAGCACGCAGTCGCCGTCTCGGTTCGCAATCGCCCATCACCAATCGTAGCTTTGCAGTCACTCGCAGGTTCTCGTTTACAAAGGTCGAAGCGCCATAGCTTTAGCTGTGGGTATGACTTAGTTCGTCAGGGAAAATTCGGGTCGTGAGCGTCGGTTCTGCTGTTTTTCCGCAGCGTGTTCGTACGTCCATGCGGACGGACCAGCGGCCATTGGCGTCAGCTTGAACGATCCAGTGAGGCATCACGCACACACTCTGGTGGACGAGTTCAAATCCCGCCTCGCTTTGACTCACCGTCGCAATCGGGAACGCCCAGATACCGCTCTCCTGATCACATGTCAGTTCCACGTCCAGGTCGAGCCAGCGATCCGATAGCATGAGCGAGGTTGCGGCCTTGAGATCGACAGTTTCGCCAAGCTGACCTAAACGGTTACCCGCGCCATCAAGGAAGTAGCGGTCATCGGCACCCGCAGGAAGTCCGGCAAAATTCCACTCGATCGCGAAATGCAAGGGACGCCCCGGTGGCAGATTTTCTAGCAGGTACGCAGCCGACATCGTATCGCTATCCTGATCGATCGTGACCGCTTTGGTCAGCGTGATTGGAATGCCCCATGCGTTACCATCGCGGCGCATTTGAACTTGCACACGATCACCCCCACGACGCAGCTTCGCTTCAAAAGGGAGATCGACAAAGTCGCCCCGCTCGGCTGACTCACCTGACATCACTGTTTCGAGCGATGCGTCGTTGTCGAAGAAATGGTCCATCAGACTCTTGCGGGCGTACCGGTCGTATTGCACGCACTGATCGAGTCCTTCCTGTTTGAACACGACACGGTCATGGATACTGGCGACATCCCCGTCGCCTGCACCGGGGCCCGCCAGGACTTTGCGATGGTAGGCTTCGGGGCGACGTTGGAGCGTGGCCAATAAATTGTGTTTGATCTCCCGCACATCCCATTCGTACATCCGCCCGCCCCGTGCTGGATCCAGCCACAAGACCATCTGGTCGTTGGAGAGTCGCACTTCCTGCTGGCCATCAAAATCGAAGTCGTCCGCAGCAGCCTGCGGGTTTCGCAGTGTGCCATCGAGGTCACTGAGCAGCGTGTCCGCAGCGATCAGATGCTCGTAAATTGCGTTTCGTAAGTGCGGCAGATACACACCTCCAAATGCGCCGTGCCAGTAGGGGCAATTGCACTGACCTCGATAGAGGTGGTCGCGAACTTCGGCGAGCACACCTGCATCATGGCCCGCCGCCTCGGCATCGGCCAACCGTTTGCTGACGTACATCATCCGCGCGTACATCTCGTTGGTTTCGTCATACTTGGTTTTGAAGTTGCGCCAGAACCCGCCTCGGATGAACGTTTGCAGTCGAGGCCATTCGGCGCTCTTCTCGAGCGCGTGGCTGACGTCTTCGAGCGTCTCCTGGGCCTCGACGGGCAGTGACCACTCCGTCATCTCGCGATAGCTGCACGCTGGTAAGTACGTTTTCCCAGCGGCCGGTGAGCGGCGAATCGCTTCGGCCATTGTGACGGTGTGAAGCCATTCCTGGTTCTCACAGAGTGCGTCAAAGAATGAACGCAGCCATCCCTCCTCATAAACATGCACCTTCGTATCGGGCCAGGTGCCAAATTTTTCACCATCGTCTCCGAACGTCATGACTGCGCCGGGATGGCGTTCAGCAATGTCACGCAAGTACGATACTGTTTCGCTCGCGGGGCGGAATGGAATCGTGTATCGAAGATGCTCACTGCCCGGAAAGATTCGTAGCAGCCGGCCTTGGTCTTCGACGAGGTAGTAACTCATCAGGTCCTCATCGTTCAATCCGGCTGCCTTGAAGTGATAATCATCCAGGACGGTGTAGAGCATGCCGGCCTCGACGACGTCGCTGGTCAGGCTCGATTCCCACACCCGCTCAGGCATCCACATCCCGCCGGGCGTGACGCCAATGTTACGCTTGAGCCAGCGGCTATACGAATGAATCTGTCCGACCCGGTCTCGGCTCGGTAACATTGTCAGAATGGGTTCGTACTGCGGCCCACCGACGATTTCGATACGCCCTGCGTCGACGAGTAGACGCAATCGATCGAGATATTCAGGATGCCGATCGGCCAACCACATCATCAGCGGGCCCGACGTATGTAGCGAAATCTGTAGCGATTCGTAAGGCTCGAAAACCTCCATGAATGGCAGATAGCTGTCCTGATAGGCTTGTTCGAACACGCCCTCGAAATTACCAATGGGCTGGTGGTTGTGAAGGACCAAGCAGAGATGAACGTGCGGCGTCATGGCGTTGGGCAATTGCGAGTGAGGGTGGTGCAGAAGGCGTCCGAAACTGCACCCATTGTACGGGTCTTCACGATGATTCCGAATACCATCAAAGATCGGACAGAGGCGAACTAACGGACTTTTCAGCTCCACCAGGCGGCTTGTCTGCTGCATGCCTGAAAACCCTGGCAATCCTGGTGAGCTGCACAATCATCAATCTCGACGGCCCCTGAGAGGTTTATCGACGATCGCGCCAGATAAGTTGAACAAAAGGAATGCGTCGATCAAGTTTGCTGCCCGCTAGATTGGCGAAGGGTTGAAATCCGCGAATCTCAACTTAAGAGCGGCCGTGTCCTCCTCTGACCAGTCCTGCGGCTGGGTGACTTCGATGAACGCGTCAATGTATTCGTTTGGTGCATAGCTATGGGCGTATCCCAGCGGCGCCGCAGTCGCCATCGGCACGTCAAAACCGACTTGCAGGAATGTCACCAGTGGAAACCAGCGGAATGCAGGTGACACGTCTGGGCCGCGTTGCTCCCCCAGCCAATCTGGTTTGCTGTAGGCCAGCGAAGGTGAAAAAAACACCATCGGATCGCTCGCGTGCTGGATGTAGATCGTTCGCAACACACCCCATTTCGCATGTGGCGGTGTGGCAACGCCCTGCTGGTTCATGAACCGCACCAGTTCAGCGTCCCGGAAGATCGGGCGCCACATGGGCGTGCCTGGCTTCCGGTTGCCCACGATCTGCCGCCATAGTCTGCTAGGGAACGGCGGACCGCTCAGCACAGCCCCATCAATCGGATCACCCAACAACTCAAATAAATCCAACGCCGCTTCGCTACCCAATGCCCCCAAGCTTAGGCCAAAAAGGTACAGCTTCGGCCGCGATTCTTTGGGTAACGTTGTCCAGTGACTGTACACCTCACTAAATAACGCCTTGGCTGAACGCCGAGAAACATCCGGATCGACCGCGATTGTCAACCAACTCGGCAGGTACGAATACTGCATGGATACAATCGCAAGATCACCGTCGTGCATGTATGGCAACGTCTGAATCGCCGATGGGTCCAACCACCCGGTACCTGTCGGCGTGGCAACTACTAAAACGCGTCGATCGAATCCACCCACCCGAATCAACTCGTTTAATGTAATGCTAGCCCGTTCCTGTAATGTCTCTCCGGTGTTGTAGCCAGCGTAGACGCGGATCGGCTCCAATGCCGGGCGCCCTGTCAGTTCGCTGATCTGTTCACGTGCGGGACCATTGATCAGAAACCGCTTGCCGTTCCTGCCAATATCGTCCCACTGGATCAGCGAATCGTCGCCCCCAGAAGAAAACGGCAATCGCGGTGGCTCCATCCCCTCGTCTATGGCCTGATCAATGGCTGCGAATGCATGATCCATCATCCCCACCAAACGTTTGACGACCATGCCGTTGACCAAGCTGATCAATAGAAGAATGGTCATTACGTACGAAGTGACCAATGCAACGCGGGGCGGCATCAACTTTTGTAGCCAATGGGCTAGCCTGCCAATCAGGATCGCCAGCAGACGAGCCAGCAGAATCAATATTAATGCGGTCAGGATTGCAACCGCCAGGACGGTGACAGGGTAACCACTGTCGATCGGGGGCATGTCCATCAGCGCCCGGATTGAGTTCTGCCAGTACGCCATCCGGTCGAGCGTCACTGCGACCGGTATGCAACAGAAGCCCAAAACGCATCGCCGGGCAATGATTGCCGAGCGTCCTTCCCATTGTCGTAATTCTAAGAACCGGTAAATCGCCAAACCGATCACGCTGAGGCAGTAGCCCACTGCCACGGAAATACCGCTGAGCAATCCTTGCGCAATTGGATGACGAGGCAGCAGCGACGGTGTCAATGATCCACAGAGAAAAAGCAAGCCGACGGTCAAACCAACCGCTGAAAATCCTGCGGGAAGGTATCGCTGCCATCGATTCATGCTAATCGCCCTCTGCTTTCTAATGGATGCTGTGATTCCCCCAATGCTGTCGTTTGGACGGACGGATGAGTGTACCGGATTCGCCCCGCCCCAAAATGGTGCGGTATACTTTATACTTACGGGCACGTTACTTACGGGCACGTAAGGCCGCTCCCCTCGTTCTCGCCCCACCTCACTCAAGGAAACCACATGGGATTGTTTGACATGATTCGATCGGAGCTGATCGATATCATTGAATGGATTGATGATTCGCACCACACCCTCATGTGGAGGTTCCCTCGTCACCATAATGAGATCAAAAACGGTGCGCAGTTAATCGTGCGGCCCGGCCAAGTCGCCGTGTTCGTGTACCAGGGCGAGATCGCAGACGTTTATCCGCCCGGCCATTTTGAACTGACGACGGCGAATATGCCCGTCATGACGACACTACAAGGGTGGAAGTACGGCTTCGAAAGTCCCTTCAAAGCCGAGGTGTATTTCGTCAGCACGCGGCAACTAACGGATTTGAAGTGGGGTACCCCGAATCCGATCATGCTGCGTGACCCCGAATTTGGCCCCATCCGAATTCGTGCCTTCGGCACGTACACCCTCAAAGCGGTTGATCCGAAAGCGCTCTTGCAAGAAGTGGTTGGTACCAACGGCGAGTTCGGCGCGGACGATGTCAACGTGCTGATGCGCTCAATCATTCAGAGCGCGTTCGCGGACCTGATCGGCAGCTCGGAGATCGCCGCCTTGGACTTGGCGAGCAATTACGAGCAACTCGCCAGCAAGTTGCGAGAAAAGGTTGTCGAGCGGATTGATGACGAGTATGGGCTCGATTGCCCTCAATTATTCATCGTCAACATCTCATTCCCCGAATCCGTCGAGAAGGCACTCGACACGCGGACGAGCATGGGTGTCCTGGGCGATATGAATCGATTCCAACAATATCAAATGGGTCAGGCAATGACTGCGGCCGCGAAGAATGGCGGCGGAGGCGGGGCCGCCGAGGGAATGGGGCTGGGCGTCGGCATGGCGATGGCCAACCGCATGATGCCGGGGGCCGGTGGGGGCGGCGTTGGGGCACCTCCCGTTCCACCACCACCACCCGCCGACGCATGGTACGTGGCTGCGGGTGGCCAGACCAAGGGGCCTTTTTCGAGCCAGCAAATTCGTTCGGCGATCTCGAGCGGCGAAGTCAACGGACAATCCATGGTATGGTCGTCGGGCATGGCGGCGTGGTCGCCAGCTATCAGCGTGCCGGCACTAGCGAGTTCGCTCAGCGCAGCCACGCCCCCACCGCCCCCGCCCGCTTCGTAGTGCGGCGGAGTTAGCGGGAGGTGCGTTTTCATCGACGAATTTTGATGCTGCTGGTAATCCAAGCGGCCTTCGGGACTCTCCTTTGGGTGAGATGGATCGAGCATCGTCCCATCCAGTGGACCCCGTACTCTCCCACGTAGGGCTGGCGTACCTCCGGAAGTGACGAGTTTTGTTTTTCGCCTTCGCCAGCCGAGTTCTCGCTCAGTCGCTGGGACATCGACCGATCCGATGCCTATAATGTCAGCATGATCGAGAATTCCCGTTCTATCGTCCGCGTGCCGATTTCTCCAAATCGAGCAGGTCGTTGCATTGTTCGCGTGACCACATGTGTTTTGGTGATTATCGCACTCCGCTGTGAAATCCCCACGAGTGTCCAGGCCCAGTCCGCTGGAGCGGCCCCAGCAGCGTCCAAAGCGGCCGAGGGATACGTGATCGATATCCCCAGTCCGCTGGCCACCCGAGATGTCGAAAAAATCTTGAGCCAACTGACGCGACTGTCACAATCTGTGCGCACCGCCTCGGTTGACCCAGACACGAAGGCGGATCGCCGAGTGAGCGTGGTGCTGCACTTTGCCGACCCAAATCGCAGCCGCCCCATTCACGACGAGCGAAACGCGCGGGGCGAACTTCTCGCCAGCTCCGACATCGTTCGTGAGAGCACAACGTCTTTGGAAGATTCGCTCAAGCTCGCTCGCGCGATCTCAGGGTCGGACCTGAAACGGGTTCGCCCGATCGCGTGGGTGGAGACAGCGGTGAGAGGCAGTGAAGTATTGTTGGTCCTCGCGTGCGAGTCGATCCTTGTTTCACCGACCGCTTCCATTGGGGATGCGACTTTTGGTGAATCGTCTAGCGACGAAACAACGACGCTGATTTTTCAGTCGATCGCTAAGCGACGTGGTCTGCTCCCGACCGAGATTATCGCGGGTTTGGTCAACCCCGACGAAACGGTGGCCCGTGTGCGTTTATCCGATGGTTCGACGAAACTGGCACTGGGCGACTCACTCGAAAAACTTCGCAGTGAAGGCACTATCGTCGAAGAGACTGTTCTCTCGCCGCCCGGTGAGCCGCTGATTCTGACGTCCGGTCAACTCCGCGAACTTCGCGCCGCGACCGGAATCGTGAATTCGCAAGGCGAGGTCGCCGACCGACTAGGCCTTGCTAAGCTGCGGCATGAAGCGTCGGAGGCGAACGAAGATGCGGTCGGTGTCTTGCTGCGGATCAATGGTCCGATTCGTAGCGATCGAGTGCAACGTTGGCTATCCAACCTCTCCGCGACAACTGAGTCAGGCGAAACGAATACGTGGCTCGTCGAGATTGATTCGCCCGGTGGTTATCTGTCTGGTAGCGCGTCGCTGGCGGCGACTCTTGCTGATCCTGGAACCTCGATTCGAAGTGCTGGCGGATATGTATCGCGGGAAGCCCGTGGGGATGCTGCGTTGATCGCACTGGCTTGCCGCCCGCTGGCCATGCACAATGACGCCACGCTCGGAGGCAGTGGCGCTGACGCGATGAGCGCAGAAGGTGTCGCGGCGCAGCGGGAGTTGATCGAATTTGTCGCGGGCTTGACCGGGCGGAGCGAAACTCTGATCCGAGGAATCCTCGACCCTGAGCTCACGGTGTACCGGTATGTCAATCGCCGCACGGGGCGGATTCGTTACGCCGTGCCGAGCGAGATGGCCAGTGAAATCAACGCGGACCAGACGGGCGGCCGATCGGATTGGAAACGCGAAGAGCGAATCGAACTCAGTGATGGTTTATCTGCTCACCGAGCGATCGAGTTAGGTTTGGCCGATGAGTCCGTCGAGTCACTTAAAACGGTTGCCGCCGATTTGGGCCTATCGAGCGTGCCGGCTCAGCTTGCCGATCGCGGGCTGGTCCGGTGGGTAGAGCGAATCGGCCGCCACGACGGAATCGCGTTCGGATTGTTAGTGCTCGGCTTCATGATGCTCTCGACCGAAGCGAGCGCCCCGGGATTGGGCGTGCCGGGGTTCCTTGCGGTGTTGTGCTTCGCATTTTTCTTCTGGATCAAATTCTTAGCCGGCACGGCAGAGTGGGCTGAATTACTTGCCTTTGGTCTCGGCCTGACTTTTCTCGCCATTGAGATTTTCGTCTTACCCGGCTTCGGGATATTCGGCGTCGGCGGTCTCGCGCTCACCGTGCTAGGCGTCGTGCTGATGAGCCAAACATTTGTAATTCCCCGCAACAGCTATCAAGCCAATCAATTGGCCCAAGGTTTGTGGATGGCGATCGGAGGCATGGGCGGATTGGTAATTGGCTTTCTGATCGTGTGCGCGTTCCTGCCCCAGGCGGCAGTCGTTTCAGGACTGGCGATGGAATCTCCCACTTCCGATATCGATCGACTCGAGCGGATTGCCGATTACGATTACTTGGCTGGCACGACAGGCATTGCGGCCACTCGCCTACGTCCATCAGGAAAGGCAAAGTTTGGTGATCAAGTCGTTGCGGTCGTTAGTGATGGGTCCGCGATCGATCCCGGACAGAATGTTCGCGTGATCCAGGTCCATGGGAACCGGATTGTCGTCGAAGCGGTGGATGCGTAATGCCTGCGATCTACGCGATCGGATTACTGATTGCCTTCTATGGGCTCGCAGTCGCGGAGATTTTAATCCCTAGCGGTGGCGTACTGGGGATATCAGCCATCATCGTCGCAGTGACCTCGATCATCATTGGCTATACCTCCAGTCTGGCGATGGCAGTCACATTGACGCTGATCTATCTCATCACCACTCCCATTCTGGCGGCTACGTTGATCCGACTATGGCCGAAAACGCGACTTGGTCGCCGGATGCTCAATCGCGACACACGTCAGACCGACTCCACGCTACCAGAGCCCATGGCGAGTGACGGCACATTGCTGAGTGATCTCGTTGGCCGGATCGGGAAAACAACATCCAATTTGCTCCCCAGCGGGGAAGTCAGGATAGACGGTCATCGGTCCGACGCCGTGAGCACAGGGTTGCCCATCGACGCGGGCACACCGGTCGTCGTGGTGCGCGTGCATCTAGGAAGACTCCAGGTGCGGGCGGCCAACAGCGATGAAATCCAGAACTCGCGTGAAGACGTACGTGAACCTTCATCTAGCCCCCCCCGGCTAATTCCAGATCCGCTCCCACTGCCGACCCATCACGAGGAGGCGGCGGTCACTTCGTCCTTGGACGATATCGACTTTGACCAACTTGCACTGGATGAGTCTCGGAGCGACGACGACGCATAATCACCTTTTCGCGATAGGTCACACGCGTTGCGTTTCTAGATCGCGTTTAATTACGGTCACTCCGCCAGATCGAAACGCACAGCATTGTCATCACGACCATGCTCGCGATCGTACCGATCAATCCCAGGATGCTCAGATGGCTCAGGCCGGCCAAGGGTGCGTTTGGAAAGAGCACGGGCGAGACTTCATAGGACAGCATCAGTGATGAACCGAGAAACACAGCACTGGCCATTAAACCCACGACCAGCCGATTGACCGCTGGCGTGATTCGTTTTGGATCCAGTCGTAACTGCAATTGCCCCAGCCTTGTCTGGTTCAGTATCGCCAACATCTGTTCGGGTGCCTCTTCCAGGAAAGCTTCATTTTCGAGGTAGATACGGCGTGCTTGCCGCAGTCGACGGCGAGGAGAGAGCCGCCGCCACATCGCCCGCCGCATGTACGTTTGCACGATGTCGAGCGAATCGAATCCCACGTTGAGCTCGCGCATGGTGCCCTCAAGCGATATCAGCATTTTGATCAGTAACGCAGATTGATTAGGCAGCGTAATCCCGTGACGGTGCAAAATCTCAGTAAGCTGATTGAGCGATCCGCCGAGGTCAAAGCGATCGAGCGTTTGGCGTCCGAAGGTGTCCACAAAGTCTGTGACGTCGATTTCCAGTGCGGCTTGGTCGAGGTCCACACGCGGCTTTCCCACCCCGCGAATTAACCGCGTTAACCGGCGTCGATCTCCCGCGTGGATTGCGAACAACATTTCTTCAATCGATTCCCGCAAGCTCTCATCGATACGTCCGGTCATGCCAAAATCGAGAATCCCAAGCCGCCCATCGGGCAGGCAAAACAAATTGCCGGGATGCGGGTCGGCATGAAAGAATCCGTCCTCAAAGACCATCTTCAGATAGATTTTCGCCAGCCATTTGCCGAACTCGGGAGGCAACGCGTTTCGGGATCGCTTTTGTGACGGTTGATCGGAGACGAGCGGACTGGCCTGCGACTCACTCGTATCGCTACCAACCTCTTCGCGAGCAGCGAATAAGCTCGCCAGCGTCACGCCCGCGAGTTCGTCCATGACCAAGACTCGGCGAGTACACAGCCGATCGATCACGGCGGGAACGATGACATGCTCTCGGTTGTCGGCCAGCGTTTCAGCAAACTGTTTGAGATTGCCGCGTTCTCGGTTAAAATCCAGTTCATGGAGAATCATGGGGCGAAGTTGCCGAACCATCTCGGTTGGTCCCCAAACGGCGAGCGTATCGACGCGAGCAGCCAATTGGGCAAGCCCTTCGAGCACTTCCAGGTCCTGCCGCATCAATCGATCGATGCCGGCTCGTTGCACTTTGACGACGACACGATGGCCACCAGGTAGCGTGGCCCTGTGGACCTGGCCGATCGACGCAGTCGCCATCGGTTCGAAATCAAATGACGCAAACTTCGTCTCGAAATCTTCACCGAGCTCAGTCCGGAGCGTTTTGCGAACTTGATCGGCGCTGTCGGGCTCGACATGTCCGCGCAGTCTCTTGAGCTCCTCGGCAAGCTCGACCCCGACGAGGTCGCCGCGCGAAGCGAGTACCTGTCCCACCTTAATGAAGGTCGGCCCCAGTTCGGTGATCGCCATGCGGATCCGCTCAGCCCGAGAATACTGAGTCAGCGGAACGCCCGAGCTATCGGTGATCCAGTTGCGAAACGGCAGCCGCGGGGAACGACTGAGCCAATCCGCCAAACCATAGCGGCGCAGCACCGCAAGAATCTCGCGTCCCCGACGCAGATTGCGATACAGGCTCGGTATGGACGTCAGCTTCATCACGGAAATCGAAGGGTCCTGCCCGGTTGGATGAAATTACCATTCCAAGTTAGTCACTGCTCGCCGGGAGGGTGACCACAGGAGCTTGAAAATGTCGATGCACGCGGTGACCCCCTGGGAATTCTGGCAGATGCGAGGATTGAGTCAATTCTGCGGACTGAGTGAGCTTGGTTCACCGACAAAGCCGGTTGCGGCGGTCCAGTCCCTGAATATCGTTACTCAGTCAGGAGCGAAGAGCGTCGCGGTCAAAGTCATACAAACAATGCTGGATCTAGTCGAAATGGCGCGACCGAAGGTGGTGCAAGACGGCATGTTCCTCGTCGGGATCGATATTGTCAAAGACAAACGGACGGAGGTTAACGTGTTCAGCCCCGGTGGACTGGGAAGTTGCCAGGCTCACACCAGAGTCGATTTTGTCGAAGAAGTCATCCGCGATCTCGAACGCAAGGCTCAGTATCGTCCGAAGCACGTGACGTCGACGAGGAATGTGGGGGCTGGCGACTCTTAGAGCCTATCCGAAAAGGGGTCTGACCCTCTCCGGCGGGGCCGATAAATACCGTCTAAATCGACTCGCCTCCAAAGGGTCAGACCCCTTTTCGGATAGGCTCCTAAGGAAATCAGACTCTTGGGGATATCAAGCGCCCCTGGCAGTTCAAACTGAGATGCTGGCGTAAAGTCAGTCGCGCACTGCGCCCTCCTAATCGTGGCAATTGGAACACCGTTTGCGGCTTTACGGCCTCGTTCAGAGGTGAAGTTCTAAAATTGTCACTCGTGTTTGAGGAGATTTTTTATGAGACGTTTCCAATCGAAGTGGAGCCGAGCTCCGTTCGCGATCATCGTCGCCGGATGCCTATCGAATGCTGGGGTGGTCCTGTCGCAAGAAAAGTCGACGCCATCAAGGGGCCAAAAACAGGGCGATCCATCCAGCGATGCGATGCACGCCGATCATCATGCGCCCGAACTCGGCGTATTGGTCGGATCGTCTCCGGGTCCGGGTGTCTGCGTGATCGATACACTCCGGCAAGGGCCCGCCGACCGCGTTGGGATTGAACCGGGCGACTATATTGTGGCCATCAATGATCAAACGGTGAATAACCCCCAAGAACTGAGGGAAGAAATCGACTCTCTCAGTAGCAGCGATACGATCGATGTTAGCCTCTGGCGGCGTGGAAAATTTGTTACGAAGGAAGTCCATTTGGCGAGGGAGGCGACGAAGCTCCCCGAGAGCCACCGGGGATGGCTTGGTGTTATCCTGCGCCTCCCGCAGACGGACAAGCAATGGCGTCGATCCAAGGGGTCGCTCAGGGCAGTCCGGCCGAGCGCGCAGGCCTTCGTCGCGGTGACGAAATTGTTAAACTCGACGGGAAAGAGATTCAGTCGCTGGAGCAGTTTGTCAACGACGTCAGTGACTTTGAACCTGGCCATGACATTGAGCTTACCGTTCGGCGTGACGGCGATGAACAGGAAATCAAAGCACAAATCGGCGAAGTGGTGGAGGCTCCGTTGCAGTGGTTTCGCCAGCAAATGGGGATGCCTGATCGGATGCAGACAATGCCCATGCCAGGCATGAGAGAGATGCCGGGCTTGCCAGTGATGGACGAAATGATTAATGACATGCGTCGTCAAATCCGCATGCTCCGCCGCGATGTGGACCAACTCAAACAGTCCGCGCCGGGCGGCAAGCCCACGGAGAAGAACACGCCGGAAGATGATGATGTTTCACGCACCTCACCGCATGCAGGTCAAGCATTGATGCAGGTCGTGCAACACATCGCTCTCCCGTCAAACCTGCAGGGGCACCCTTACTTGGCCCAAGTCCCTAACATCAGCAATGACTGGAGTGGCGCCCGGTACACAAGTCCACTCTACTCGCAATGGAGAAACAGACTGCAACAATCGACGGGCACAAACTACGGTGCCAATTACTATCCCAACAATTACGGATATGGAAATTATGGTTATGGATACAATCCGTACCGCTATTATCAATACCGTGGACGTCCGTACTACTATGGCGGGGGATATCCCTTTGGATACCGTGGCGGCGTGGGCTTCGGAACGGGAGTGGGTGTGTACTGGTGAGGCCATGTGAGGGCAAACGCGATCGTGGGCTTCTCTCGATGATTCCTCTACAAGGCACGATGAAATTCGCGTGAAGGGAAGGCACAGCGAGGGTGAAGCGGGCTATGATAGGAACCTTCCATTTCCTGCCCACTTCCCCTCGTTTCACTGAGGCCTGCCTGTATGACAATCCATTGCAAATTGTCAAAGACCAGCGTGTTCGTCGTGTTCAGCACCGCCCTCCTTTCGCTCTGCTCCTCTGTTGCGGCGGCGCACGAGGGGCATGACCATGCCGATCACGAGCATGCCGATCACGAGCATGCCGATCACGACCATGGTGACTCCGGCGCGGTGGCAACGACGCGGGAGAGTTCCGTCGTTCTTCTTCCCCCGCCCGCCGGAGATGATGTCTTTCACTTTGTCATTTATGGTGATCGCACGGGTGGCGTCCCCGAAGGTTTGAAAGTTCTGGAGCAGGCCGTCAAGGACACGAATCTGCTCGATCCCGATCTCGTCATGACGGTGGGCGATCTGGTCCAAGGATACAACACCGCCGACCAATGGGTGCCGCAAATGAACGAGTTCAAGGGTATTATGAACCACTTGAATATGAAATGGTATCCCGTGGCAGGCAACCACGACGTGTATTGGAGGGGCCAGGGGCCTGCGCCCAGGGACAGAACGAAGCGGAGTTCGAACAATACTTCGGTCCGCTGTGGTACAGCTTTCGTCACAAGAATGCTGGCTTCATCGTGCTGTTCTCGGATGAAGGCGATGCAAAGACGAATGAGAAGGGATTTCAGTCCGGCGATTTACAGAACATGAGCGACGAGCAACTCGCGTTTCTCGATTCCGCACTGGAACAGCTTCACGACGCCGAACACGTGTTCGTCTTCTTGCATCATCCACGCTGGATCGGTGGCGGTTATCAGGGGAGTAACTGGCCGGTTGTGCATGAAAAGCTCGCCGCAGCCGGCAACGTTTCTGCGGTGTTCGCAGGACACATTCACCACATGCACTACGATGGCAAACAGGATGGCATCGAGTACTTTGCACTCGCCACGACGGGTGGTCATCTATCTGCTGACATTCCCGATGCAGGTTTCCTGCACCACCTCAACATGGTCACCGTTCGCAAAGATCACGTGACGGTCGCCGCAATTCCAGTCGGAGCCGTCTTCGACCCCAAAAAATTCACTGCTGAATTTCTAGCCGAAGTCGGCGAAGCTCGAAAAATTCGCCCCCAACAGATTTCACCTGAACTGATCCTCAACGGCGATGGTACCTGCGCCGGAGAAGTGGTTTTGAAGATCAAGAACCCAGGCCAACACGCCGTGGACATCACGCTGATGGAGAACCCCGCATCACGAAATGCAGGCTGGTTGTCGACTCTTGATCACCAGCATTTCCAAATCGACATGGGCGAAGAAAAGGAAGTGGCTTTCTCAGTGAAACGGGATCCGGAATCGATGGATTCGGTAACGATCCCGAAGATCGAGATGAAGATTGACCTGTTGTCGTCGGCTTCTCGTGTTCGTTTGCCTAATGTCGCTACGCCACTCCAGATTACTCCCGGTCAAGTCCCGGCGGACTATTTTGCGGGCGATACGGACCGATGTCTGTTGGTCAAGAACGAAGAGTCTGCAATTCGTATCAACTCCGATGACCTACATCTGCCCGATGGTCCCATGACCCTCGAAGCCTGGGTGCGACCCATCGACGTGGCGGGCTACAGCGCAATTGTCGCGAAGACACAGGGCTCCGAATTTGCCATATTCAGCGACGAGGGCGTGCCGCAATTCTCGATTCACCTGAACGGTCGATACGTGGCTGCGAAAGCAACCCATCCAATGGTCGCCAATCAGTGGACGCACATCGCAGGGAGCTTCGACGGAGAAACCGTCAAGTTGTTCATTGATGGTAAGTTGGTCGATACGAAAGCCGCCTCCAAGAAAAAGAGTGATAACGGGATCGCGAAGATTGAACAGAAGCATAACGAACTGCCGCTGTTCATCGGTGCCGACCCTGACGCCAACGGCACGCCGACGCGCGCCATTCACGCGATGGTCGATGAAGTGCGAGTGTCCAAAGCCGCTGTTTACGCGGAAGACTTTACCCCTTCTCCACGGCATAAACCCGATGCGGATACCGTCCTGCTAATGCACCTCGATCGCACGACGGGACCGTTTGTACTCGATCACAGCCATTCGGCATCCCACGGACTGATGGGAAGTGCAAGCAAGCTGGTGGAAAGCCCGGCCAAGCCAAAATTCTGATCGACTGACTTGTTTGTCAAGCTTCCGTTGTCAGGAACAGCCATGGGACCCTACAGGGTGACCCGAATCCACCATGGATTCGGAGAGGTTGTGGCCACTGCATTCTTGATCGCGTCACGTTCTACAGTGGGTGGTCCGGACGCATTGAATTTCATGCAATCTTAACAGGCTCCACGCGGATCGCTCATATGGGGTTCGTACATTTTCCCCCAATTGATCCCCCGGGCTTCGTAGCCTGGCCGCAGACTGGATAGCACACGCTCTCAACAGGCTAGCCGAAAGCTGTTTCTATGACTCGAAATACTACTCAGCCTGCTGTCTACACCTGTCCGACGACCGGCGGTGCTCAGTTCGCGATCGCTGACGGTTCCGTCCGTTTCATGTCGGAATCCATCGACATGATGAGCTTTGTTAATTCGGTCACGCGAGCCGGCGGCGAAGTGAAAATTTTTGAGCAATAAAGCACTTTTCTTAAAATACCACGCTCCATTCAGTTCCATTCTCCCCATCACTTTGAATCAGGCCATCATGCCAGGTCGACTACTCACGTTCATCACATTTTGCTGCCTGGTGGGGGCATCTCATCACGTAAACAGCCAGACCCCCGAACTCATTGGCGTTGCTGCATTTTCTGCGACGATGCCGGACCACTCTGGACTGACCGGATTACTATCCAAAGGTGAGCCCCACAATCGTTTTGGCGGTGTCTCGGCCATTGAATACACCGGCCAGGGAAACCAATACTTTGCCTTGGCCGACCGTGGACCCGACGATGGCGATACCACGTATGAGTGCCGGCTTCATAAGATTAATCTTGAGATCAAACCTGCGGCGGCTGTACCGGTCAAAGTCGAGCTGTTGGACACCTGTCTGCTGATGGACAGCCAAGGTCGACCTCACGTAGGAGATAGCCGTGTTTTTGTAGCGACGCCGCAACACGGACAGCGACTTGACCCCGAGGGTGTTCGACGACTCGGACAGGATCAGCTTCTTATTTGCGAAGAGTATGGTCCGATGATTCTTCGGTTTGATACAGCGGGTAAGGAACTGGCATCCATTCCCGTTCCACCGGCCTACACGATCAGCAAAGCAGCTGCGTCCAAAACGGAAGAGAATCAAAACAATGAGAGTGGCCGGGCGTCGAACAAGGGGCTTGAAGGAATGGCAATTTCACCCGACGGTAAAACGATTACCTGTGTAATGCAGAACGTGATGTTACAGGATGGGCAGCGAGATGAAGACGGTGCACCGCACGGCTACCACTGCCGCATCTTGCAGATTGATCTGGAGGTTGGAACAACGCGACAATACGTTTATCATCTCGATCATCCAGACAATGTGCTCAGCGAGATTCTCGCGGTTTCGTCAACGGAGTTCCTGGTCATCGAACGCGATTATAGGTCTGGTAACGATGCACAGTGCAAACATATCAAACGAATCGATCTGGCGGATGCAACCGACATCAATGGCCTTGATCGTTTGCCACCAGCGGAGCTTCCCGAAGACATTCAGCCGGCGACTAAGAAAACGTTTCTCGATATGCTCGATCCACGCTACGGTCTTGTTGGAAAAGGTATGCCAGAAAAACTCGAAGGGCTGGCGTTTGGGCCCGATTTGAGTGATGGTCGTAAAACGTTGATTATTGCATCGGACAATGACTTTGAGCTGTCGACGCCATCTTACTTCTACGTGTTTGGTTGTGCGATCGATTCGCATTCGATCGCGCGATAGTTCTTAAAAATTTCCCATGACCTCGATGATTTCACGGACCTTGGTGGCGCAGTGTCGGAACGATGATGCCTCGTCATCGGACAGTAGTGGGTGTAGGATGCGGGTCACGCCACAGCGGCCGATGACCGCTGGCAACGATAAGCAGACATCGTCCACGCCGAGAAAGCCATCGACCATCACGCTGACCGGCATGGTGTGGCGCAAATCATACACGATCGAGTCGACAATCGACATTGTCGCCAAAGCAATGCCGTAGTTCGTATAACCTTTCCGGTTGTAGACTTCGTAGCCAACGTTTACGGTTTCTCGAAAGAGTCGTCGTGTCGTTTCGCTCGGGAAAAACTTTTCCCCGCCCGTCATAGCCACCGAATACGCCGCAAACTGGTCGTCACCATGTTCGCCTAGGATGTACGCTCGGATGTCGTCACAGTGAATCTGCAATTCCTTGGACAGCAGGGATCGATACCGAATGCTATCGACGAGCGTACCCGTTCCAATGACCCGCTCGGGCGGAAAGCCTGTGAGTTCAATCGCAGCGTGAGTCATCACGTCGACGGGATTACTGACCATGATCAGAACCGCGTTGGGGCTGGATTTGGCGAGCGCGGGCAACCAGTGCTCCAGTAGCGGCCGATTGCCGACTGCGAGGTCGGAGCGTTTCCAGTCGACACGTGTCGGCGATACCGAGGCAGTGAAGATAATCACATCGCTGCCAACTGCGTCCTCGATCCTACCTGCCTGGATTGTCATGTTACTGTTGCGCAGAGCACTCGCATGCGTCAGATCCATCGCATCGCCCTCTGCCTTCTCAATCGAGCGATTGAGCAACCAGAGTTCGCTGACAATTGGTTCCATCGTCGCAGCAAAGGCGATCGCCGAACCGACACGTCCCATCCCGACAATTGAGAGTTTCATTTTGATTGCTCACGAGAGTTTCACACCTGCGAATGTTGGGCTGTTAAACTAGTTATTCACCCAGTTATTTCTGCTCACCTCGATTCCCCGTGCGAAAAACGATGAAAACAGTTTTCCCTTCTATCATACGCCATCACCTGGCTCTCGGATTGACCTTGTCTGCTGGTCTCTGGTGTCATGCCACAGCTTCACATGCTCAACAGGCAGAATCAAAGGGAGTCGACATTGAGGCCAGCGGCTCGAGCTCAGCCAGTATTTCCTCTGGGGTAGCGGGAACTACTGGATCGAAAACCGGCTATCGGATTGAGTCAAGCAGCGATGGCGAATCGGGATCGATCACGCACATCCTTGACGGCGATCGGGAGCTAGCGACCTACCACTCGGATCTCGATGGTACGCCAGGTTTTTATCCGTTGCTCTCTCCGGCTGGGCTTCCTTTGACGCGTAACTTTCCGATGGAGCCGTTCGGCGCCGCCAAACAGAATGCGGACGTTGCCTCTCGATTTGAAAAGCACGATCACCCCCACCATCGTTCGATGTGGTTCGACCACGGAGACGTCAATGGAATTGATTTTTGGGCATTGAATTCGTCCGCAAAAGTTGGTCGCATCGTGCAACGGTCCGCGGGAGCGAACGCCTATCAGTCGTCGAGGGAAACAGACGGCGTGGAAACCTCGTCTGGATCCTGCGAACTGATCACCAGCAACGATTGGATCGGCCCAGATGGACAACGGGTTCTCCAGGACAGACGTGATTTTCGTTTTCACGAAAGGCTTGGGGATACGATTTTGGATGTGACTATCAAACTGATCGCAAGCGACGGTGATGTCATCTTCGGAGACACCAAAGAAGGATCACTGGGGGTGCGAATGGCGGGGACGATGAAGACCGATGCAAAACTCGGTGGCGAAATCCATAACGCCGACGCTCTGACGGACGATGCGACATGGGGCAAAATTTCGGACTGGGTCGATTACAGCGGCCCCATTGCGCCTGGGGAATTGCCCGAGGGTGACAAAAAAGTCACGGCGAAGGAAGCTGCTGACTGGGCGCACGCCGGGATTACAATGATGTATCATCCCTCCAACGAATTACCAGCGTGTTATTGGCACGTACGCAGCTATGGATTGTTTGCGGCCAACCCGTTTGGACGGCACCATTTTGGCGCCCCGGCATACGAGGGCACAAAAATCCCAAGAGGTCAATCGCTGACTCTCCATTTCCGACTCGTACTGCACGACGGCGCGTTTGATGAGAGGAAAACGCAGCAGCACTTTGAGGCATACTCGGCCGAGAGCGTCAAGTAACGGCGCCGGGACAACTCAGTTGTTAGAGATCTCTTGTTGGATCTGCTGAGCGGAGGCGGGCAGCGCCTCGATCTTGGGTCGACGCTGCTTGCGGATTTTTGCTGGCACCATGCCCCGCATCGACTCAAGCTTCCCAAAGCACAACAGGCGGTCGTTCGGCTCAAGCGTTCTTTTGAGTCGTGGATTAGGAATCACAGTCGTGCCCCGGTAGAGCGTTAACACGTTGATGTCCCGCTCGGCCAGGCCCGATTCGTCGATCGTTTTGCCGACAAATTCGGATCCGTCGCGAATATGGATTTCGGTCACGCCGTATCCGCGACTGACCGTCAACCGCTGCCGCACGTCGACTTCAGGAAAGTCAACCTGCGCGATCATGTAGTCGATAATGGCGCCGGCGATGTCGAGTTTCGTACAGGTTTCGATGCCTTGGAGCCCCGGTGACGAGTTGACCTCCACCACCTGCGGGCCATCATTGCCCTCGAGCATGTCGACGCCCGCAACCCGCAGACCCATGATCTGCGCGGCACGGACGGCAGTTTCAGCGTATGCGGGTTGGAGTTCGACCTGCTCGGTTTGTCCTCCGCGGTGGACATTACTGCGAAATTCGGTTCCAACTGCGACGCGGCGCATCGCGGCGACAACACGGTCGCCGACGACAAAGGCGCGAATATCGCGGCCCTTACTCTCCGAAACAAAACGCTGGACAAGCACGTTTTGCCGCGTGCTCTGCAGCGTCTCGATGATCGCCTCGGCCACTTTGACGGATTCGGCCAAAATGACGCCGACCCCCTGCGTGCCTTCGAGTAGTTTGATGATGACCGGCGCCCCGCCAACTCGCTCGATTGCAGGCAAAATGTCCTTCCGGTCACGGACGAACGTCGTTTGCGGGATGCCAATCTGATGACGACTGAGGATCTGCAAACTGCGAAGTTTGTCACGGGAGTTGCTGATCCCGGCCGACGAACAAGCACTAAATGTGTCCATCTGCTCAAACTGACGAACCACAGCGGTTCCGAAGTACGTGATCGATGCGCCAATCCGCGGCAGGATTGCGTCGTACACACTCAAATGGTTGCTGCGATAGTAAAGATCAGGTTCGCCTTGTTCTAAGTCAATTGCGAACTTCAAGGTGTTGAGCACTTTCACCGTTGCCCCACGATTCTGGGCCGCCTCCAGCAGCCTGCGCGAGGAATAGCATTTGGGACTGCACGAGAGTATAGCTAACTTCATGTTGGAACTTTTTGGCGTGTGGACGGGTTAGCCCTCTATCTTACAGAATATCGCCTGGCCGATAGCCCGCTGCGGCGGGATTCTTGTCAACCAGTGCCGAGATTCTCGCATTGACCTTGGCAATTTGCGCTTTCGCATTGCCTATGAACTCCAACGGAGCGCCCATCGCGGCGTACAACTCGTCGGCCGTAAATGGTAAGCGATCGTCGAATGCGAGCCGATCGATCAGGTCATTGTCGTCGCGTCCGGTGTCTCGCATCGCTAGGGCTGCGGCGATCGCATGTTCCTTGATTACTTCGTGAGCCGTCTCGCGACCGACTCCCGCTTTAACCGCAGCGACGAGTATTTTCGTCGTCGCCAAGAATGGGAGGTAGCGGCGAAGTTCTCGCTCGATGACCGCAGGATAAACTCCATAATCACCTAGTACCGTCAAGAAAGTTTCCATCTGACCGTCGATCGCAAGGAACGCATCCGGGATGGCGACCCGTCGCACGACACTGCAACTGACGTCACCCTCATTCCACTGATCGCCGATCAAACCGCCGACCATCGCGAGATATCCTCTCAACAAGACGCAGAATCCATCGATCCGCTCTGCCGAGCGGGCGTTCATTTTATGAGGCATCGCTGAGGAACCCACCTGGCCAGGCCGAAACCCCTCCGTCGCCAGCTCCGCGCCCGCCATCAGTCGCAGGGTGCGAGCAAAGTTCGCGGGCGCCGACGACACCTGTGTGAGTGCCGAGACAACATCAAAATCCAGTGAGCGAGCATAGACTTGTCCGACACTATCGAGCACGGCGGTGAAACCGAGTCGCTTGGCAATCCGCACGTCGAGCTCATCGAGCTTGTCCGCGTCGTTTTGAAAGAGATCGAGCATGTCTTGCTGAGTTCCTACCGGACCCTTGATACCGCGCAGCGGATAGCGAGCGATCAACTCGTCGATGCGTTGGTGTGCGGTCAGCATTTCCTCCGCTGAGCTAGCAAAACGTTTGCCTACGGTTGTGACTTGGGCCGGTACGTTATGGCTCCGCCCTGCGATAGCAAGTTCGGCATACTGTGAGGCACGCTCGGCCAGCATCGCCAGGGAGGTAACGATGCGCTCGCGAACGAGTAGCAGGGCGGAGCGAATTTGCAGCTGCTCAACATTCTCAGTCAGATCACGGCTAGTCATGCCTTTGTGCACATGCTCATGTCCCGCCAGGTCATTGAATTCCTCGATTCTCGCTTTAACGTCGTGCCGCGTCACCCGTTCGCGATCATCGATTGACTGCAAGTCGACCTGTTCGATCACGCTGCGGTAATCGTCGATCACGCCGTCCGGGATTCGCACCCCCAGATCAGCTTGAGCCTCCATGACGGCAATCCACAGCTGGCGTTCTTGGATAACCTTCGATTCGGGTGACCAAATCGTCACCATCGCTTCGCTGGCGTAGCGAGCAGCAAGTACATTCGGGAGCGACTTGGACACGGAAAACTCCAAGGAAGTAGGCGATGAGAGCGTCGGCGGGGCGAGATGATAGCCACTTTGAGCAGTTGCCCCCAGGTAGCTAACGGACCGTGAATTTAACCGCATGGGAGAACGCCACGCGAGCATACTCACCTGACGCACTGGCGAGCGATGACATGAAAAGTCTCGCGGGCGCGTCCGGTGAGCAAACCGACAGCCCGTTGGTCTATCAATCCGGAATATTGCTGCAATCCAGAATATTGCTGGCTTCGCTCGGACCGTGCAAGCTAACGGTATACTCTTCAGTCGCACGCAATGCCAAAAATCCCATGCCCACGGAGAGGATAATGAGTCTAGCTGAGCAAATGATCCCTGAATTCGATGCCGAGATGGCGCGAACCCGCAAACTGTTAGAGATAATTCCGGCTGACAAAATGCAATGGCAGGCCGCTGATGACTTGCACACGATCTCATGGAACGCGAATCACTTGGTCAATATCGTGGCTTGGACACCAATGATTATCAATCAGCCTGATTTTGACATGGCACCGCCGGACGGACCTGCTGAGCAAGTCCCCAACGAATCCGATCCAGCGAAACTACTCGAGCAATTTGACACCAACGTCAATTCGGCTCGAGAGTCGTTGGCTGGCTGTTCGGACACGGTCATGGCGGAGATGTGGTCGCTCAAATCGGGCGGGCAGATACTTTTTACGATTCCCAAGAGTGAGTGCCTGCGAACCTGGGTGCTCAATCATTCCGTCCATCATCGCGCGATTCTATCGGTTTACTTGCGAATCTGCGGCGTCGAGCTCACGCCAGTCTACGATGGTTGAGCGTGCTCGTTCAGTTTACAATGAGTATCGATCTGCCACGAAGGGTACTCATTTCCCATTTCCCGAGTTTTTCATGCGATTGAATTACCTGCACTGTTTTGTCACGACAACCCTCGTCGCACTGACAGCAGCACTGAATCCGTTGGCTGCTGCGGCCGATAGCGAGCTGTCAGATAGCCGTCCCAACATCATCGTTGTACTGGTCGATGATATGGGATATTCGGATCTGGGTTGCTACGGCAGTGAGATCGACACACCCAACATCGACCATCTCGCCCAAAACGGGCTTCAGTTTACCCAGTTCTATAATCAAGGCCGCTGCTGTCCGACGCGGGCTGCGCTGATGACTGGTCTGCAACCGCATCAAGTCGGGATTGGTCACATGACGGCGCCTCCCGATCAAGCGCTCGGCATTGAAGGTCCCTACCAAGGCTATTTGAACGACGATTGCACGACGTTGGCGTCGGTGCTGAAGTCGGCTGGATACCATACGCTCATGACGGGCAAGTGGCATCTCGGCGCCGATCGTCAAGAATGCTGGCCGCTCCAACGAGGCTTTGACAAGTATTACGGCTGCATTAGCGGCGCAATCAATTATTTCAAGCCGGGCGGCAATCGCGGCATCAGCGAAGGCAACGATGCAGTTGGGACGCCGGAGGGTTGGTACGCCACCGATGCATTCACGGACAAGGCGATTGAGTATATCGGCGAAGCAACGAAGTCCGATAACAAACCGTTTTTCCTCTATCTCGCCTACAACGCACCTCACTGGCCGCTCAATGCCAAGGTGAAGGATTTTGAAAAGTACCGCGGCAAGTACAGTGAGGGGTGGAGGGCGATCATGAAGGCGCGCCAAGAGCGCCAGAAAGCCTCGGGCTTGGTCGCCGAATCGACCGAGGCTGCTCCGCACAACGGACCAAAATGGGAATCGCTCTCTGACGCACAGCGCAATCGGCTCGATGCCACCATGGCTGCCTATGCGGGCTGCATCGACTCAATCGATCAAAACATTGGTAAGCTCGTCAACTATCTGAAATCAACGGGCCAGGATGAAAATACCCTCATTATGTTCATGTCCGACAACGGAGCCTGCCAGGAGGGCGGTAAGTTCGGTTCAGGTGGCGAAGCCATGGTCCGCAATCCGCCGCTGGAGACGACCAACGGAGTGCGAATTGGCTTGCAGTGGGCCGAAGCCTGCAACACGCCCTACCGCAAATACAAACACTTTGTGCATGAAGGCGGTGCGTGTACCCCCATGATTATCGACTGGCCTGCGGCAATCCCAGAGGGCGAGCGAGGCACGATGGTTCGACAAACCGCGTACCTGCAAGACATCATGGCGACGGTCATCGATTTGTCGGGTGCGACATACCCCGCTGGCATTCCAAAGTGCCAAGGCAAATCGATGCTGCCACTGATCACCGACCAAGACGCACCGATCCACACCGAACCGCTGTTCTGGGAGCACGAGGGAAACGCTGCCGTCCGCTGGAAGGACTGGAAACTGGTGCGTGAATATGAGAAGCCGTGGGAACTGTACGATCTGTCAACCGATCGGACCGAATTGCAGGATCTGTCGACCACCCACCCCGACCTTCGCGCCGATCTGATTGCGAAATGGGAGCAGTGGGCGACCGAAACGGGCGTCGCATTTCCCGAGCGATTCAATATGTACGAGTTTTTGCAAAACAGAAACAAAAAGTGAGCAAGGTAATGGGCTCGATTGCGAATTTTGCCGCTGCCTGCCAAACTGGGCATCTGCCGATAAGACTTTTCGACAGAATGAGCCGTTTTGGCGTTGGCCACGGTTCTCGTTTCTTACGCGAAAAAACCGGGGCTACCACCCGAACGGTTAATCGCAGTGGTGTTGCCAATGTAGACGCCCTGTAAGATTCCGCCTTTCCGATCATTTCCTTCCATGAGCTCGCTGTCCCGTGTCCGCCCCATCCTCCCTCTCCCTGGCCGACGTCTTTCCATCGGAATTGCAGCATCTCGTAGGTGAGAACCAACCGCTCAACGAGCATTTGTGGCTGGGGATCGGCGGCCCGGCGCGTTTTCTGGCTGAACCGGTGGAGCCAGGACAGATTTCGCAGTTGATCCAAGCCGCTCGCAAACATGAGGTGGCAATCCGCATTCTCGGTCATGGCAGCAACGTGCTCGTTCGTGAAGCCGGCTTTGACGGTCTGGTGATTTCGCTCAGTGGTCCCGCCACCAGTGGATTAGAAATCAACGGCAATTGCTTGCGGGCAGGCGCTGGGGCAAAACTGACCCACGCGGCGATCAAGACTGTGGGCGTAGGACTCGGCGGCCTCGAGCATTTGGTCGGGATTCCCGGCAGCGTCGGGGGTGCCGTCGTCGGCAATGCCTCCGCGGAGGGACGAGATATTGGTTCCGTCGTGCGTTCGATCGATGTCCTCGATGAGACGGGAGCAGCGAAAACCCTTACGGCTGACGAAGCAGGCTTTTCGCACCGAAAATCGACACTCGACGGCCTGGTAGTCCTCACAGTCGAATTCGAGCTGGAAGCGAAGGAAGTCGCCGCGCTGACCAAACGCATGCAGAAGCTGTGGATTCACCGCGGGCAGCGACGACCCGCCGATACCGCTCGCATTGTCATGCCCTTCATTGATCCTGATTCGATGTCGACTCGCGATCTGATCGTTAGCACAGGCCTATCGGGGCTTCGTGAGGGCGACGTTTCATTGGATTTGTCGGCTCCGCAGTATCTCGTTGCTCACGAGAACGCGACGAGCGACCAGTGTTTGCGATTAATTGACCGAGTTCGTGAACAGGTCCTTCTGCAAACCGGGATCGACTTGCGGTTGAACTTGCAAATTTGGTAGTCGAGAGACTGGAATCCAACCCGAGTCGCTTTTCCTGCAAGGATGTAGAGCCGCGACGTGAGCGAATCGACACCACCCAAACGCGCATCGACGAAACGACGCCGACGAACTGACGCAGAATCGTCCTCGTCGAAGATCCGGTGGGTCGCATCGTTGGTGGCTGCGCCAGCGATTCTGTCTATCCTATGGCCGGCAATTCTGTTAATCCTCGGATACGTCGCCTGGCAGCAATGGGCCAGTCAGTACGTGGCTCAGAAGTATTACGGGGTTCAGGCGAACGCGATTCACGTCACAACGCCACCCGAATACGTCCATTCAAATATCATCAAAACTGTCTATCGCGATGCGGCAATGGACAAATTATCTCTGTTGGACGAGGAAGCCTGCGCTAAAGTTGCCTCCGCATTTGCTTCCAACGCCTGGGTTCGCCGCGTCGTCGGTGTGCGAAAACTGGCCGGCGGGAGAATCAACGTGCGTCTGGAGTATCGACAACCCGTCGCGATGGTCCTGGTGATGAGCCGTCACCCGAACTATGATGGCCCGGCATTCTTTGCCGTCGACGGGGAAGGCGTCTTGTTGCCAACCGACGACTTCTCGCGCCGAAACGGTGAATTACCTTCAAGTCATCGTCCCCGGGACTTATCCAACTGGCGGTGTGGGCACGCAATTCGGCGACACACGGGTCGAGGCGGCCGCGCTGCTCGCAGTCATCTTGCATCCCTACCGCGAACAATTGGGGATCAATAGCATCGGTGTGCACGGAGATCTACGACAAAACCCAGTCGTACAATTGGAAATCGCTGGCACGGACAATCGACGCTGGTTCTGGGGCAGCCCGCCGGGATCCGAAATTCAGGGTGAACCAACCGCGAAAATGAAATTGCAAAGTCTAATCGATGGGGCTCCTTCTGAGAGCGACCTGCGGCAAGTCCAGTATGCGCCGACGCCGATTGTCCAAAGTCCCACACAGATAGAAGCTCCCCGCGTGACCGCTGCCAACACTGGTGCGAGGGATCGTTAGTGCGACCTCCCGAGCGAAGCTGGGGAGGGTCGGACTCCGGGCGTTCGGCGAAAATTCCGGAGACGGCAGAACGCAATAATTGCGAGGCTAGCTCCTGTGCTCTTCCACCGCGTCATCGATCATGCTCGGGAACACATGCTCATGGCCATCATCGGAACTATGCTGATGACCAGGCAGACTTTCGATTGCCACCGCAATGCCCACTCCCAACAACAACGCGGCAGTCAACTTTCCGCGATCGTGATCGTGAAAAGCGACCTCGGGCAGTAGATCGGCCAGTGCGATGCAAATAAAGAAGCCTGCCGAGACCGCCAATCCCCAGCCCAGGATCGCGGTGCTGTCGGTCCAGTGCGTGGCACCGACGTACATCAAAAACGCGCCGAGGGGGCATGACAGTGAAAAACAGGCATTGGCGATGTTCTGGGCATGGGTAGACCAACCTTGCTTGCTCATCACCGACGTGATTGCGAATGCATCGAGCGGCTTGTGCATCGCCACGGCGAGAAACGTGCCCAGCCCCGCTAAACCCAGCCAAGCTCCGTGATGCGAGTCGGCAATCACGCTACTGGCGAGTGCCACACCATCGATCACCGTGTGCAGCGCCAGGCCAAAGAACATGCCTGCCCAGCTCAGTCCCTTGTGCGGAGGAACGTGCGAGTGCCCGTGATCATGAGAATGCCCGTGCTCATGCGAATGGCCGTGATGATCACTGTGGTCGGGCGAATCCTCCTGACGATGCTCGTGGACGTGATCGTGCGAATGTTCCTTGGCACCATGATCGTGGGTATGAAATAGCCGAATGAGCAGAAACATCGCGATCAGTCCCGCGAGCGCCGCGGCTCCCGCTCTTGTCGATGACCCCAGCACTTCCGTGGCATCGGGAAGCAAATGCAGCAGCGCGATTCCCAACATGAGCCCACCGACGCCGCTCATCAGGAGCTGCGTCCGAAGGTGGGTCATATGAAACAATTTCGACAGACGACCGCCCATCATGGAGGCCATGACGATGAACACGCAGTAAACAAACAGCAAGGGCTCGGGCGACAGGATCATCAATCAGACAGCAGTAAAACGGTACAGTGAATCGGGTGGACAGGCTTGCGAAGGGCCGCGCGAGCATTGTGCGGCAGAGTGAGGATTGTCACTCGGCTCTTTAACCGAAAGCGGTCGTTGCCAGCGCATTCGGTTCGGAGAACCGAGCGACATTTATGGTTCCGGAGTTTTCCAAAAGCCTCCACGCTCAATCCTAAGCCATCATCGCCTGTTCGACTATCGACCCTGTCCTGTACGGCACCGCCGAGCCATGTCTGTACGGCACCGCCGAGTCATGTCTGTACGGCACCGCCGAGTCATGGGCTTTTAACCCGTTCTCCGCCGCTGCGAGTGAGCAGATTCTTTTAAAACGCGTCAGCGTCAAAATCCTTCGAAATGAATCCAGCGGCACCATCGCACATGAGTTTGTTGCGACCGCTTTCGTCGGCATTGCCCCGATCAGGGCATATCGATGACCTCTTTTCCGGCCCGCGTCAACAACTTCGTGAATAGGTCGGGGTCAATACTCTTAGTGATAAACTTCACTGCGCCGTCAGCCATACCGACGTGAAAACCGCCCATTTCGGCTCTACCGAGATGTTCGAGCGGATTGTCCATATCAATCTCGAGATCTTCCGGTTTCGACCACACCACCGCGGCATCGGGATCGACTTGCAGGATCATGATGGAGTTGCTTAACCCATCGAGAAAATCACGAAAACGTGTCTGCACAAGTGGTTTCATACCGATGTCGTCGCCCACGACGGCTTGCACGACGGTCTTGCCGTCGGGCGTCAGGGTGTTCGGTGCGCTGTAAACCGCTGGCATCTCTTTCACCAGCGGCAAGTTGTGCTCGCTATCCCATGGCTCGTCCAGGTGAAACTTTTGATACAGCGCTTGTTCTTCGATAAAGGGCAGAATCGCGACTCGCCAGCTCAGTAGAGGCTTGCCATCCTTGTCTGTGATCGCTGACGGCGGCAACTCGTTGTAGGCGGAGTGATAATTGTGAAATGCGAGCATCACTTGTTTCATATTGTTGGACATGCTCATACGGCGCGCGGCGGTGCGGGCGGCTTGAACTGCAGGCAGCAACAGACCGACCAGTATCCCCGTGGCAGCGATACTGGTTTCGGAATGAGTTTCGATTGAGACTTCGTCGCCATCGAGTTTTGGTTGCAACGCCTTGGTGATCATATCGGCCATCCGGTTGGCGTACTTGTTCGCCGCTTCACGCATCGCTGGCGACTCCGCCGACCCCGCCATGCTGCGATTGAGCTCAGCAATGCCGAGCTGCCGCGCAACGGCAATCGAGTCGATCAAAATGGACTGTATTCGCTGAGCCGCGACTTCATCAGTGCCGACCAACGCGACGGAGAGACCGCCGGTGTTGTCGTGCATGTCAATATGTATTTTGATCGCCTCGGTTAGTCCAGGAATTTGGGCCAATGGTTGCAGGTCCGGTGCCATGTTCTTTGCATTCTGCATTGCTGCTTGGCTGACCATCGGACGAACTTGTTCGAGGGCGATGGCGATCTTGACACCGGAATCGGCTGGCATCGTCCTGAGAAGTGCGGGTACGTTGCCGGTACCATTCTCCGCATCAAGCATTGGTTGCAGGAGATTCGCAGTTCCTAAAAAGAGTGTCTGCTTATCGATCATCGCGAGCACAGTTCCAGGGGGACCACTCACCGGGTAGGTCTCGTGTCCGCTGACTTGGATCATTTCCTCTCGAGCATGAAACCAAGCGCGGACCTGCCTAAAATCCATCGCCCCGGTGAGCGTCGTGATGGAACCAAACGCTGGCTGCATCGTTGCGGCATCGAGCGACGCAGCCACTTTGACCTCTTTGACATCAAACGGATCGATACCAAGTTGCTCGGTTAGCTGCGCCTGCATGATTTCGAGTGGAAACATTTCCAACATCGGACTTCGCAGCAAATCTGCTGGCGATACGATCACGGCCGCTAACGCATCGTCAGGAATATAGCGGGCCGTGTCGTCTTGCGCCGCAGCGTCCTCCGCAGCGGCAATAGAGCACAACATTCCAGGCAACAGGTGAGTCAAACACAGACCCATGAGCAAGAGGAAAGTGGCATTACGTGTACGTGTCATCATGTGCTCCGAAAGGACTTGGATTGAACTATTGGCGAGAGAACCGAGCGATACTCATTGTTGCGACGGTCCGAGCTGGATTTTAACAGACGCGAGGGCAAGGTTGTTGCACTGACTCACCACCCATTGCTCTCGATTATCAAACCAAACCCATTGAACTCATCGGCCTCAACGATCTCATTGGACAATTTACGATCCTAACAATCCGTCGGGGAGCGATGTCGCCAGTTCAATTCGGAAAACTGGGCAGTTGCAGAACTCCCGCAACGCACTGGGGCCGAGCAATCGCATCAGGGGTCAAAACGAAGGAGATTAGGCTCATCCGACCGAAGCGTGCGCGATGGTGACTGGAGGTTTTCTGAGGATCGCGGTAGGGACGGCTGTTGCCAGCCGCCCCCCGCACAGATCCGTACGTGAGCCTTGACTCATACGGCTCCTCCGTTGGGTCAAACGATCGCGACACACTGTGACGCTACCCGTCGTGATTTCCCGTGACGCTCCAATTGATACTTGTTCCGGCTCAGAGTCCGAAGCATCGACGCCAATCCGGCAATACTTCCCTTCAGTGAGGTCCCTTTCCTCGGCGGATTCCGCCACTGCGGTCGCAGCTTTGTTCACCCGCGTCGACGGTACTACGGCCTCATCTGCCATCCCATCCGCGTTCATACCAGAATTGCGCTCATAGAGGTTCGCTGGTCGCCCTGGCAGTGAGTCATCACGACTTGACCCCAGGGGCAAATGGGACTTCCCGGTTCTCGCGTTTGGAATTTTCCACGCATGCACAGGTTCTTCGACTCCGCCATGTCCAGACTACCCTTACCAAAGCGGTGTAGCTGGTGTTGCCTTCCCGACGCATATGACACGGTCGGCACATGGAAGACCTGATTTCGGAGCTCAATTAGCTGGCCTACGCTTCCCCCTGCACGGACGCTCAGCACGACGTTGTTACCTTCGTCGCACCTCCGCCGGAGGCCGAAGTAGTTGGTTAGACCTTCCTCGTAAGAAACTTTCATTCTCGATTCCAAACCGGTTTTATCCCGGCACTCCATAACTCAAGTGTCCAATGATTTGTTTAATAAAAGCGTCCTCGGCGAATCGAAACTCGCCGAGAACCGTCGGCACCGTTGGCGCACCGTCGACCGGGATATCCCTTGTCAAGTTGCACCTCTGCAGAGCTTGATTCGAATGGCGTGGACTTAGGGCTTTTCTGCCGGTTTCACGGGCTCGACCGTGATCCGCTTGGCTCGGCTGGGGCGAGGTTTTTTCATCTTGGGATATTTTGATTGATTTCGGCGTTTGAGCTCGCGAGGCTCTTCGCGACCGGGTCGATCTCGGACCAGCCGGGAAGTTGCCGACAGAACGATCCACATCAGATCGTCGGACGTTTCAAGTTCGTCGCTAAAGTATATCCAAGCATCGCGTGAACGAGAAAAGCTGACTTCACGCGGATGTATTTCCAGGACCGCAGCAGCGTCGTTGGTCAGTGAGCGTACCAAGTTATAAGCCAGCACTCCGACCGCTATTTCGCGGTCAAGGTTTTCGGGAGTATGGCAGCGTAGATCACAAAATCCCATCGTGGTCTTCCAGCAAGCAATGTCCGTTTCAACGTCCCATCTCAGACCATAGAGTTCTGCGATTTCGTCAGCGCTGAAACGCTTTGAGTCAACCAGTGTGGTAACAATCGTAAGCTCTTCGGTGCGACCTGTCAGTCGGTATCGAATGCAGCGATACTGGATGGATTCAGGTAATTGCTGCCACTGCTCGGGTGTAAATCGATTTTTGTTATTCTTCGGTTTCTTCAACGTAATCGTCTTCTCGTCGAGCACTTCGCAGACTCCCTCAAAGGGTGAATTGCGACAGCCCTTGATCCCGCAAACCAGTTCAACACCTCGGCGATTCAGTAGCACCGAATCATAGAACGATTCGAAGTTGCTATCCGCGACGACGATATCGCCGGCTACGAAGTCACCGTGTTTTTCGCGGAAAAGGCTAACCTCGCCGGTCAGTTTTCCCTTCATTGCTGCGGTGTTGTAATTGACAATGCAGCCGGTCGCCAAGCAAGTCGTCACCACGCAGCGCACTTGAGGAAAGCCAAGCCCTTCTTTTTGAGTCGAAGGCTGAGGATAGACCTCTTGATTGGCCTGCGTATCAGGTGCGCGAAATACCAAACCATCGACCAAGTAGACATTCAGCCCGTGCCATTTCCACTGCGTAGGGGCTTTCCCGCGAAGTAAATCGACAATGCGTTTGCCAAGTCGATCGATCAGTTCAACGGTGAGCTTTGCCCTCGCCTTGCAGTAGGCCGAAGCATCTTCGCAGCAGGGCGACTGGCCTCGCCGTTTTCGCTCACGATTGAACTTCGTGAGGACGGTCGAACAGGCATCTCCGCGACTGAGGCACTGCGAAACGAACAAGCCGAGTGTGATCGCCGGGGTGAACTCCCGCTCACGGAACTTGATTCCAAGTTCATCACATAGCTGATGGACATCGTCGTCACTGAAGATTTCGGTTAGCCGGACTTGATCGAGTTGGATCAAATTGTCAATCCGCTGGACCACCTCGTGCGGATTGAGTGCCTGACGCAATTCGGCTCTGCGATTGGTATCGACAGGGGTTCCACGAGGTGGCAGAATCATCGACGGCATCCTTGCTGTGTTGAGATTTTTTTGAAGAAAAACCACGATGCAACAAGGATGCCGTTCTTCGCTAGCTCAAAATTGTTTCACGCGAGATCCGCCTTAAGTCCACGCCATTCGAGCTTGATTCCGTTTCTCCCGGCAGACCCAGTATTAGGTCCAGCGACAACTCGCACAAATTATCATTGGACGCGTGAGCCATGGAGTGCCGGGATAAACCGGTTTGAAATAGAGAATGAGAGTTTCTTACGAAGAAAGTTTAGCCAACTACTTCGGCCTCCGGCGGAGGTGCGATGAAGGCAACAACGTCGTGCTGAGCGTCCGTGCAGGGGGAAGCGTAGGCCAGCTATTGAGCTCCGAAATCAGGTTTTCCAGGTGCCGACCTTGTCATGGCAAGGGGAAGGCAACATCGATCGCGTCGCTAACGGCAAGATGCGGACCGGACCTGGCGGAGTCGATGAACCTGTGCATGCGTGGAAAATTCCAAACGCGAGAACCGGGAGATCCCATCGGCTCCTCGGACGGCTTGGGTCGTCACGAGGACGAACGGCGAACCGCAAGGGTAAGGCCGTTATGAACGCTGATGGGAAGACTGATGGGTCCGTAGTACCGTCGACGCAGGTGAACAACGCGGGAGCTGAACCCGCCACGGACTCCGTCGAGGAAAGGGACCTCACTGAAGGGAAGTATTTGCCGGATTGGCGTCGATGCTTCGCAAACTGAGCCGGAACAAGTATCAATTGGAGCGTCACGGGAAATCACGACGGGTAGCGTCAAAGTGTGTCGCGATCTTTTTACCCAACGGAGGAGCCGTAATGAGTCAAACTCACGTACGGATCTGTGCGGGGGGCGGCTGGCAACAGCCGTCCCTACCGCGATGGAGTGCCGGGATAAAACCGGTTTGGAATAGAGAATGAAAGTTTCTTACGAAGAAGGTTTAGCCAACTACTTCGGCCTTCGGCGGAGGGGCGAGTGCGGCAACGCGTCGTTACTGAGCGTCCGTGCAGGAGGAAGCGTAGGCCAGCTAATGAGCTCCGAAATCAGAGCTTCCAGGTGCCGACCTTGTCATGGCAAGGGGAAGGCAACATCGACCACATCGCTAACGGCAAGACGTGGTTCGGACATGGCGGAGTCGAAGAACCTGTGCATGCGTGGAAAATTCCAAACGCGAGAACCGGGAGAGTCTCATTGGTCCCTGGGGTCAAGCCGTGGTGGCTCACTGCCAGGGCGAACAGCGAACCTCTAGAGGGCAAGGCTGGTATGAACGCGGATGGGAAGTCAGATGAGGCCGTAGTACCGTCGACGCGGGTGAACAACGCTGCGACCGCAGTGGCGGAATCCGCCGAGGAAAGGGACCTCACTGAAGGGAAGTATTGCCGGATTGGCGTCGATGCTTCGGACTCTGAGCCGGAACAAGTATCAATTGGAGCGTCACGGGAAATCACGACGGGTAGCGTCACGAGTGTGTCGCGATCGTTTGACCCAACGGAGGAGCCGTATGAGTCAAGGCTCACGTACGGATCTGTGCGGGGGGCGGCTGG
>CAVXOB010000004.1:0-374789 GCA_963763175.1 uncultured Planctomycetota bacterium
GTCCGTAGTACCGTCGACGCAGGTGAACAACGCGGGAGCTGAACCCGCCACGGACTCCGTCGAGGAAAGGGACCCAGCCAAGAGGAACGCCCAACAGACCGATCTCGACCGCTCGCAGAAGCGGAAGAATCGAAGATCAACCGGTCTGACGGGCGTGCGCATCAAGGCTCAGGATTGTCCTGAGTTTAAGTTCACGTCGTTGTTACACCACGTCAATGAAGAACTACTGACGGAAGCCTTCTTCGCACTGAAGAAGAAAGCCGCAGTGGGAGTCGACGAGGTAACATGGCAGGACTACGAAGTCGGCTTTGAAGATCGGATTGTCGATCTCAACGGTCGCATTCACCGCGGAGCCTATCGGGCAAAGCCATCAAAGAGAATCTATCTTACTAAGCCAGACGGTCGGCAACGACCTATCGGCATCGCGGCACTGGAGGACAAGATCGTCCAGAAAGCAGTCGTGTGGGTAATGCAGTGCATCTACGAAAAGGACTTTGTCAATTTCAGCTATGGGCATCGGCCCGGGCGGAGTCAACACATGGCGCTCGACGCGCTGAATGTTGGCCTCTCGGACAGCAAGGTGAACTGGGTATTAGATGGAGATGTCGAAGGCTTTTTCGAAACGATTGACCATGGATGGTTAGTCAAATTCTTAGAGCATCGCATCGCCGATAATCGAATCCTTCGCCTGATTCGTAAATGGCTCCGAGCGGGAGTTAGTGATGATGGGCAATGGTCAGCTACGACCGTAGGTACACCGCAAGGGGCAGTGATTTCTCCGCTGCTTGCCAATGTGTACCTGCACTACGTGTTTGATCTGTGGATAAAGTGGTGGCGTCAAAAGCGGGCGAGCGGCGAAGTCGTCGTGATCCGCTACGCCGATGACTTCGTGATCGGTTTCGAGCGTAAAGTGGACGCGGAAAGATGTCTGGAAGAACTCCGGACGCGATTCGCCAATTTTGGCTTGAAACTCCACGACACAAAGACCCGTTTGATCGAGTTTGGCCGCCGCGCGGCCAGGCACCGTCAGGCTCGCGGAGAACGACGACCGGAAACGTTCGACTTTCTCGGATTTACGCATCGCTGCGACGTGACCCGGCATGGCTGGTTCGCGCTTCGCAGAACAACGATTGCGAAACGGATGCGGGCCAAGTTGGCGGAACTCAAGATCGAGCTTCGGAAGCGTCGTCATCATTCGATTGGTGAAGTTGGCCGGTGGTTGTCGCAAGCAATCCGGGGCTGGATGCAATACCATGCCGTCCCTGGAAACCACGAACGCCTGCAACAGTTCTGTGACGAGATCAAGAAAATGTGGTTGCACCAGCTTCGGCGACGAAGCCAACGCCACCGCTGGACTTGGGATCGTTTCGCCTGCATGTTCACGCGGTACGTGCCCGAACCAACGATACTTCACCCTTATCCCAGCGAAAGATTTCGCGCCCGACTCAAGGCAAGAGCCGTATGAGTCAAGGTTCACGTACGGATCTGTGCGGGGGGCGGCTGGCAACAGCCGTCCCTACCGCGATCCTTGAAAACCTCCGGCGCACCCTTCGGTCGGATGAGCCGGAGATTAGCCAGGCCCATCACTGCTGCGACACAGGTTCGGAATTGGTAATGCAATAGACCTGGGTCAATGTTCGAATTAGCAGTTTGTTGCCTGCAACGCTTGGGGTGGCGATGCAAAGTTCATCGAGGGGATTGGTCGCAATAATTTTGAACTCGGGCCCAGCTTGAACGACGTAGGTGAGCCCATCTTCACTCAAACAGAACACCATGCCCTCGTAGGCCCAAGGGGATGCGGTGAACGATCCCTTGGGTGAGAACCGCTGCTTGCCATACACCTCCTCACCCGTCAGCGCATCGTGGCAGGTCATGAAGCCTTGGTCGTAGAGCGTGTAGAGATAGTCGCCAACGACGATCTGCGTTGGGTTGTACGACGAGGCTTGCGGTTGATACCACTTGATGAACTCACTGTTTTGATACTCACCGTCTGCTGCAATTTCGCCGTCAGCACCAGGGAGAATCGCAAAGGTTGGACGATGGGCATCAGCGACATAGCCGGACGAGATGTAACACATCCCGTGCGCTGCAAACGGCGATGGGATGACGAGCATGGACATATCGCCGTCAAAGCTCCACAGTTCTCTACCGTCGAGCGAATAGCTCCGGTTCGCATTTTCACCAGGCACGACGATTTCGGTCCGGGTTTCGTTTTCCCAAACCAGAGGAGTGGCCCACGATCGCGTCTCATCGCGGGCCCTTCGCCAACGCTCCTCGCCTGTCTTGGTATCAAAGGCGGCAATCCACGATGCCTCTTCGTTGTCGTAGACTACAAACACCTGTCCGTCATGGACGACAGGCGATGAGGCGGCACCGTAGTCCATGTTTGTTTTTTTGGGCTCGATCATCTGCGACCAGAGCAGTACACCGTCGAGGCTATAGCAGAACAATCCCAGGTCCCCGAACAGAACGAACAGCCGCTCACCATCGGTGGTCGGTGTCTCGGCGGCATAGGAACTCTTGGGATGTCGTGGCACAACGGGTCGGCCGGTGTGGGCCTCCTGCTTCCACAACTCGTTGCCCGTGTTGAGGTCAAAGCAAAACACCATCCAGTGGTGGATGCCTTTAGCAGGGTCGCGGACGCCCAGTCCCAGGTACAGACCACTTTGTGGCAGAAGGTTTTCTTCCTCCGCTACGACGGATGACACGAACACGCGATCACCGACAACGATGGGACTGCCCCAACCTTGCCCCGGCACCTCATGTACCCAGGCAACGTTTTCTGTCTTGCTCCACCGCGTCGGAAGACCGGCCTGATCAGCTGCAACGCCTGTCGCATCGGCACCACGAAAACGAGTGAAATCGTCCGCTGCCAGCGAAGAAATGCCTAGCAGAGTAAGAATCCAAGGCAACGCAACGCGACTCATTTTAATTCTCATCTTCTACTGGCACGGTATCCATGAAACCAATCATCATTTCTTCGAAACTCTGCTCGCCCCAGCGTACTGGTTTGCTTGGATCCGGGTTTGTCATGTTGTTCTCGCTGTTGTCAAAGACCGCAGTACACTCGATGCGTGTTCCTTTGGGCAACGTCAGAGGTTCATCAAGAACGTATTTTAACTGCCAATTAAAATCGTAGTTGGGCACGTTCAACAGGGTCTGCTCGCGTCCATCTGGGAAGGTAACGTCATAGCGAAACGATTTTCCGCGGAGGTGCATGTGGGGTGTCATACTGATGAGGTTTTCGTCTTGGCGAACAACGTAAGTGGCTTTGACCTCGTGGTCAGACTCTCCGGCGGGAATCTCAAATTTGTGATTGATCGCCGCGCGGCCGTTCATGCGTTTGCGAACGTTGGCTTTATCCGTGAATTTCACGCCAAGGTAACTCTTGTCGTTCACGGGGCTGCCGTTGGGTGTGTAGTGCATTTCGAAGAGTAGCTTGCTGCCCGCCTTGACTTCCAAGGCGACGCCATCGGTTAGTTCGAGCGGCGGCATCCCCGGTGCATAGCCCGCAACAACTTGCCGGAAGTCGCGTTTCTTTTCACCCGGGGGGATCACGTAGACGAGAATGTGATGCACGACGGTGCGTTGGTCCGGTCGCGCTTCCGCTGCGACAATGTATTTGTCTTCCTCCCAACCAGGGTCGACGACATAATGTTGGTAATCGACGATCCCTTCGGCGGGAACTGTGAAGGGTTGCTCTCGCATCTCAAATACTTGATCCGGCTGCGGCATTTGCCAACCGACGGCAAACTCCGGTGCATTCGGAAGATCACTGGAGTCGCCTTCAGGCATCCCATTTTCGACCCAGGTCGAGATCAGGTCGCGTTCCTTTTGACTGAGCCTGGCATCGTTGGCGAACTTTCCGTGTTGCGGATCGGCGTACCACGGTGGCATGCGATTGTCATCGATCACTTCGAGAATGGTGTCTTCCCACCCCTGCACATCGGCGTAGCTCGTCAAGGTGAAGGGGGCAATCTCACCTTCGCGGTGACAACTGACGCATCGATCGTTGAAGATGGGGGCAATGTCCTGGGTGAAGGTGATGTCGCCGCTGGGCCGGATATCATTGCTGCGACCGATAAAGCAACCGACCGCTTCGGTTTCTGGATTTTGGATTCTCTGGCCACTCAGCAGTGAGTCAATCGCGAGCGTCAGTTCTGGCTTCGCACCGCGTTCTTTCGAGTATCCGACACCGTACTGGTCATCAATCCGGCCGTGATAGCGGACAACATGGTCGCGATCAAGCAAGAACACTTCGGGAGTCCGCTCCGCACCCATCGCATCGGCAACACGGTTCCCTGGGTCTTTGAGCATTGGAAAGCTGATCTCGTGACGATGCACGTACGCAGCCATTTCACTCAAGCTGTCTTGCTTGTTCGAATTGATCCCGATGATCTGCACACCGAGATCGGCGTATTGACGTTGGATCTCCGCCAATCGGGGACCGTAAAGTTTTGCCAATGGGCATTCCGTGCCCAAATACACGATCGCGATGGCTCGCGAGGACGAAAAATCGTTCAGGGAAACCGGTTTTCCATAGCAATTATCGAGAGTGAATGACTCGACTTGTTGGCCAAGACGCCCCGCCGGTGTGGCCTCGGCAGACCAGCACGGCAGGCAGCATGTGCTTGCTAAAACAGTCGCCAGCAATCCAGTTTTCCACATCCAAAAACTCCCGAACTTCTCAAAATCGATTTGAACTCACCGGTCGAACGAACCCGCTCGCCACCCATTGGACCCGAAAACGAATCGCAGCACCACTACGAAACCGTTTCAGATTGTAAGTACCTGCACCAAACGACCCACTTTGAAAGGATCAGCCGCAACGCGATTGCGTCCACTTCTCGGGAATCGCGTGCGAGCGTTCGACATCCGTTCTCGCTACGCTCTACGGTATTTCCAAGCGATTGTCGCTCAGATCTCCGAGCTGTTAGCGATCGGCGCACCCACCACACTCGCTCGGCTCGGCGAACTGAGCGGCAATTGCGGCGAAGCCGCTGTGAGCTGGTTATGATGCTGAAAACTTATCGGCAGGTGCTTATGTTGCCGAATTCCTATCGACAATCTACCCTTGGCGCATCCTTCCTATTCACTTTGTCGCCCAGGTCCACGGCATGTCCGAACTGAAAAGCTTATTTGCCTCGCTCGCCCAAAAGAATCGCAAAGCATTGATGCCGTTCGTGACTGCCGGTGACCCCAATATTTCGACGACTGCCGCAGTGATTCGCGCTGCTCGAACAGCAGGTGCCGATCTGTGTGAAGTTGGTGTTCCCTATAGCGATCCGATCGCCGACGGCCCGGTCATCCAAGCATCCTATCAACGAGCCCTCGACGCCGGATTTCGCCTGCAGAACATCTTCGACCTGGGGCGTGACCTGAACGAGCACGGGAGCGCCGAAGCGATGCCCCGCGTCACGATGGTCAGTTATTCGATTATCTACCGGATTGGCATGGCGAAATACGTTGAGCAAGCCAAACAGGCGGGGTACAGCGGCGCGATCGTGCCCGATCTGCTTGTCGAGGAGGCCGCTCCGCTGAGCCAAGTCTGCCGCGATGCCGACTTCGATCTCATCCAGCTCGTCACGCCCACGACCACTCGTGATCGCCAACGGCGCATTGCCGACCTAACCACCGGATTCCTCTATTACGTTTCTGTCACCGGCATCACGGGAGAGCGGACCGCTCTGCCCGAAAACCTTGTTGACCACGTCTCATGGCTGCGCGAGCAGACCGACCTGCCGGTTTGTATCGGCTTTGGAATCAGCGGCCCTGAAACCGCAGCCCAACTCGCTCCAATCGCCGATGGGCTGATTGTCGGTTCCGCCATCGTTCGGCGGATCGCCGAGGCAACGAAGTCAGCTCAGGAAGCCGGGCGTGATCCTGGCCCAGCCGCTGCCGAGGTCGTGGGCAAATTCTGCAGTGAGCTCCGTCAAGCAATCGACGGCGCGGTCCTCACATCGGCGTAGTTTGCGTTTGATTGTGATCGCATCTTTTTTCTTAACGTGGGTTCGCTGCAGTGTCGCTCAGCTCGCCAAGCTGATAGCCCGATAGCCCACCTCACGCACGCTTTCAGCTCGGAGAGCTGAGCGACAGCCTCCAGGAAATAACTGCAACCTTATTGCGTCCGTGAGTTTGGGAACCACTGTGTCCAATCATTGCACCTAAACTGCGGAGTCGTCTCACGGAATGATTGCCGTTCAAGGTGCAACTTCGGTCGGCTGGGTCACGGCAATGCCATTCGGGAAATTTCGGCTAAAAGCTTTTACAACGAGGTTGAAATCCTGAGGCTGATTACTTTGTAGGACGAGTTCATAGTCGATCGATTCGTGTGGTTTGATGGACCGGATTTCCTCCAGGGAAATGGTGTTGCCGGCGCGCCTGAAGCGACCTAACTCAGGGCTTTGGGTCTGCGTCAAACGCACAATGGAGACTCCATTGGGCAAGTCAAACTCGATTTGCACGACGCTGTCGAATTGATCGGTATCGTTCGTCAATCGGATCGAGTATTTAATCGAATCACCGACGCGTGGCGATATGTCACGCTGCAACACGTCCAAACGAAGCGTCCCAGGAACGGGGCGATCCGAAGGACTCGGTGGATTACTGGGTGCTTGCGCGGCCGGGGGCGGTGTGCCGGGGCCGCCGGGGATCGCCGGTGGCGTCAACGCAGGTGGAAGTACTGGCGGCGCGACGAGTGGTGGAGCGGGAGCATTGCCTGGGAAAATTTGGATCGCGGTCGCGTCTCGACCTCGGGCACCCTCAGCCGATTCAGCGGTAAAAATGAACTGGCTGGAACTACTGGGTTGCTGGGCAGCGAACTCGGCTTCCAGGATGGCAGTCTCGCCAGCGGGCAGCTCGGCAATCGTCCACGCGATGAGGTACGGCGTATCGAGATTGCTTGGAAAATCCACCGTTGCTTGCCGAGGCAAAAGTCCGGCGTCGTAGGACATCGTCACCCGCACGCTCTTGAGGGAAATTCTTCCTGTATTTTCGACGCGACCACGCACAAACGCGGCATCGCCGACACTGACGCGATCCTTCGTCGCCGATATCGACACAGCGAGGGCAGGCGTGGGAGGTGCCGGATTGATAACCGTGACGCACGACGACTGCGATTGCTGTTGACCACCCGCAGCGGTGGCTTGGAACGTGACGCAGCGAAGCCCTGAATCAGTGGGTGTGAAGCGAACCGTGCTGCGCCAGATCTCTCCCGGTTGCAGCGGGCCATCGATTTTGTCATTGCCAACTTCACGGGTGCCCTTTTCGCTGTGCATCATGTACTGATCACCCGATGCGGTCAGCGACACGTCACTCAGCGGACGATCGCCTGTGTTCTCGACTTCGATTTCAAAGGCAACCTTCTCGCCAGTTTCAAAACGATCTTTCGCGGGGGCGACTCGCAGTGCGAGTGCGGGACGGAAAATGTCGACGCGAACGTTGCCATTGGCCGCCAATCCACCGTCACCACGGGCTTCAAAGTCGATCGATACCGGTGAGGGTGAGCTGAGCTGTAGCCCCAGGTCGAGTTGTTGCTGCGGTGGGATGGTACCGATCTGCCAGATCACGCTGTTAGGGAATACTTTGGCAAAGGTGTCGGAGGAAATCACCTTGACGCCACTAGGAATCGCAGCGCGGACTTCGATCCCCGTCGCGTCTTGATCGCCTGGGTTGGCAATGTTCGCGAAGACTTCAAAAGGCGTATTGTACGTGGCGATTTCGGGACCACCGGTGCGTAGCGTCAACTGCGGCGCTGACCACGTCACGAAGGCTTGACCGCGTCCGAGCGTCAGATCAGGCATGTTGTCGCCAGTTCCCCCGGGACGGATCACACGCACATCGACGACAGCGTTTCCAGCCGTTCCGGGAATCGGAACGAGTGTGGCAAGAGCATTGCCCGAATCGTCGACATTGACTTCCACGACAGAGGATCCATCAGTGCCGGCAAAGTTTGCGAGTTCGGGATTCATGTTTTCGTATCGTACTCTCCATCCACGCGCCGGCATCGATCCTTCAGCCCGAGTAACACGAGTGACGAGTTCAGCGGCGACTCCCGCAGTCAGACGCTGAGGCGCGGGAAACACCCACCGCGCGTCGACCCAATAGATCGTGGCAGAAGCCTTGCGTTGATCCCAGCATTCGCTCTCCGGAGCGAGTACGGTGACATGGCTGGTGCCCTCGCTCGGGCTGCTTAGGGTCATCCAGGTCTGCCCCTTTTCGAGTTTGACATCGTCGTTGGGGTTCGTGTTGCCGCGTGTAATCAGCATCTCCTTCGTGCTGGTGACACCGCGGGCGTACGAGCCATCCTGTTTCTTCGCAACTGGAACACTGGCGAGTTTGTGAATCAGCCCTGGCGCATTATCATCGACGGCGATGATGTTACCCACACTGTCGCGGCTGAGCATCCATTCGAGCGGTTCGGCGACTTGCAAGTACCCGTCCGTGCCGCAGATGCCAGAGAGAAACATGACTTCCCCGCCTACCGGCGCGACTATCTTTTGCGGCGATAACAAAATACAGCCACGCTTGCCGCGCGAAGGCAGCGTGCAGGCGTGCTTGGAATCGATCTCGCTTCCGTAGAGCACGGCGGGTGGGCCCACGAGGCAGTCGCCACTGCAATCGGGTCCGGGCACGCAGGGCTCGTTGTCGATCACGCCACTGCCAGTCGCCGCTCCTGGTACGGCACATGGCGGCGGATCAGCGGGTTCGGTGAATGCGGGGGTGGGAAAATCAAATCCGGGGCAGCGGAGGCAGCAACCCAAATGGTGGAGGCATCCAAGACACTTGCAGGGATTAAGACAGCATGACCCGTTCGCGCACGGCGAGACTAACTGAGTCGTCGTTGGCAGCGGGGCGAACAGGCAGCTGCCCGTGCCATCAATGGCGGGCAACCGCAAGTGACTGCAACCGCTGCAGGCAATGGCGAGCACGATCGTCCACAACGAAAATCCGCGCAAGCCACGTGCGGACACACGTTGCTGGCTGCATTGATCGTCGATGATCGTTGTGAAGTCCATCGTTCCATCGGTGAAACAGGGAAAAAGAATTCGTCCGTAGGAACGCTAGCACGCACATTCGCCAGGGGACGGCGTGGCAAGGGCTAAATACAAAATCTTGCTGGAACACCTGATGCCGATTGCGGATTGTGCATATTGCGACGAAGATTCGACCTCCCTACCAAGCCAACTACTTTTCCAGTCTTTCCCAAACCAAGTGCATGACATCACCACCCATCCGATTCGGCGTTCTGGGCACCGGTCGCATCACACGTCGGTTAGTCGCTGACCTGCAATCGACTCCTGGATCCACCGTGACCGCGATTGCTTCACGAGGTGCCGAGCGTGCACGATGGGCAGCCGACAGCCTTGGGATCGCCGCAGCTGTCGACGGCTATGATGGATTGCTGGCACGCGACGATGTCGACGCGGTATACGTCGCCTTGCCTCCATCGTTGCATCACAGGTGGACACTCGCGGCGTGCGGTGCGGGCAAACACGTTTTGTGTGAAAAGCCTGTCGCGTTGACTGCTGCCGAAGTCACCGAGATGATCAACGCCGCCACTCGTGCCAATGTGCGTTTTCTCGACGCGACGGCGTGGTTGCATCACGCACGAACCGAGCAATTTCGCCGCTGGCTGACGACTGCGACACCGCAAGCGGACGCCGCAATCGCGGCTGCCAAGCAGGATGAATTGTTCGCTGACGAATCACAGGCCGATGACGATCGGCTGACTTTCAAACTTGGTCCGCTTCGTCATGTCAGTGCAGCGGTTTCGTTTCCAAACCCTTTTCAAAGCGGCGACCATCGCCTGGACGCGAATCTTGGCGGCGGAGCGCTGCTGGACCTCGGTTGGTATGCTGCTGGCATGATTCGGTTTGCTACCGCCGGTCTTCCCGAGCAAGTCTACGCGACCGCCGTGATACGAGATGGCATCGACGTCCGCGTCTCAGCGACGATGCGTTTCACCGATGAAACGACCGCCACGATGTCGTGCGGGTTCGATACTTCGACGCGAAAGTGGTGCGAGATCGCGGGTGAGAACTCGTCGATTGTCTGCGACGATTTCACCCGTCCATGGGCTGACAAGCCCGCCCGGAGTTGGGTGCACGAAGCCTCCGGGAAAGTTCACTCGTTCGTGCCTCCGATCGAAAATTGTCATCAAGAGCGTGAAATGATCGCGAGACTCGTAGATTGGATTCGAACGGGTCCATCGGCAGACGGCAGGAATCCGTGGCAGTCCTTTCACGACCAAGCGTTGCAGACGCAAAGATTGCTCGACGCTTTAGGGACCTCGATCGCGACCGCCGCTCCAGTCCGGCTGGAGCCTCCGAGTCTCTCCCAAACCCGAAAATAAAATTCTTTCGAGGTACGAGTCTCACCGTTTCAGAACAGTTGTCATTCCACTATTCCGCGCCACGTTGCAGCCGCATAAAGATCAACAACGACAAACCTGCTGATGCGAAGATCAAACACATGATCATGATTTGATAGCGCGCCGCCACCAGCGGTGATACGCCTGCCAACACTTGACCGGTCATCATCCCGGGAATCGAGACCACACCGACGGCAAACAAGCTGTTCGTGATAGGGATGAGCGCCACCCGAACGGCTGACTCTGGAGTGCCATCGGCCTCCGAGTCGAGGCGCTCAATCGCCAGCGATAGCGCATTCATGCAGTTGCTAAAAGTCATCCCCGCAAGCGGAATCAGAATGCTGGGGTTGTACCAGGGCTGAACATGGAGCACGCCAGCCGTGATCACCGCGAGCGTCGCGCCTCCGCCGAGCATGATCGATAAGAGGACCTGGACGTAACGTCGCCACGGTTTTCTATCAGCTGTGCGAATCGCGATTGCTGATGCGGCCAACATCATCGCCGTCAGCGTGGCGAGGGTAACCCATGCTTGATCAGACTCAAATAGATACACGAGCACATAGCCGACCAGTGATAACTGAATCAACATCCGCGCGAGGCCTTGCAGGGTCGTCCGCAATGGATGGCCTTCGATGGCCAACCATCCAAGCAACACGACGACGGGCACGAGGGCGATCGCTAAGTGTGATAATGAGATCGGTTCAGCCATGGAGAATGCCTTGCCAGTCGGTGTGTCGCTCCGAGAATCGCAAATGAAAGACGTATCCGAGCCTCGGCGAGACCCGGCTTTTCATCGGCGCGCACCATTGCCAGGGCGGCTTTTTTTGCGGTATTTATTTGGATTGTCCGCCTTGCCGGTGATCTCATAGAGAAATCGGCTGGGCTGAGTTGGACGTGGTTTGCCCCATTTTCGCCGGGTCAACGCCAGCGACATGGTCAGGCTTTCCTGCGCCCGCGTGATCCCGACGTAACATAACCGACGTTCTTCAGCGATGTCTTCTTCACGCCCGCTCTTGACGCTCCGGCTGTGCGGCAAGAAACCGTCTTCCATGCCAACCATGTAGACGACAGGGAATTCGAGTCCTTTGGCCGCGTGCATGGTCAACAACCAAACCGCGTTCTTCATCGCGAGCTTGTCTTTTTCGCTGCCCATCTCGCGGCCCGACAGCGCGATGTCGCTCAAGAAGCCCGACAGTTCTGGTTTCTCGCTTTTGTCTTGGTAGGCCGAAATCGCATTCGTGAATTCGCCGATCGATGCCATCCGCGCCTCCCGCTCGTCGGGTTGATCGTAAAGTTTCGTAATCTCGTCTGCATACGCGGTCCGCTGCATCAGCGTTTCCATGGCTCCGACGAGCGAATCATTCTCCGCCCGCTGTTGCACGTCGGAGCAGAGTTGCCGAAGATCCTCGATGCCGCGTTTGGCTGCAGCTGGTAAGTCTTCGGTCGCTGCGGCATTCTGCATGACCTGCCACACCGGCACGCCACGCTGGACGGCGCGGTCGATCAGCAACCGTGTCGTCTTATTGCTCAAACCGCGAGGGGGCGTATTGATCACTCGCAGGAGTGAAACCTCATCGTCAGGTTGATCAATCCATTTCAGATATGCGATCAGATCTCGCACTTCGCGGCGATCGAAGAATGATTGACTGCCTAGCATCACATAGGGGACATCAGCCTTGCGCAGTTCCGTCTCAAACAATCGCGGTTGCTCGTTGGTGCGAAACAGAATGGCTATGTCCTTGGGCTGCAAGTGCTCGTTATCGATTAAGTGCCGAATCTCGCGGACAACGACTTCGGCTTCCGTGGTTTCATCCTTGTGCTGGACAATCCGGGGCCGTTTGCCCATAGGTCGATCAGCCTTAAGACTCTTGTCGTGGCGCTCGGCATTGAACGCGATCAAGGTATTGGCCATCTCGAGGATCGCGCCGGTAGATCGGTAGTTATCCTCAAGCCACACAATTTTCGCGTCCGGCCAATCTTGGGAGAAGCTCAGGATGTGCGTGACATCGGCGCCTCGCCATGCATAAATGGATTGATCATCGTCACCCACGACGCAGAAATTGCGATGGTCGCGGGTCAATGCCTGAGTGATCCGGTACTGGCTGCCGTTGGTGTCCTGGTATTCGTCGACGAGCACGTGATCATACTTGGCCGCTTCGGCTTGACGGACTTGATCATGTTCGCTCAGCAGGGTTTCCGTGTGCAAGAGTAAATCGTCGAAATCCATCGCCCCGCGGGCGCGCAGAGCGTTTTGATAGCGACGATAAGCGGATGCGGCAAAATGTTCTTTGTCCGTGCAGGCGTGACCGGCGGCTTGCTCGGGCATGATCGATTCGTTCTTCCACGAGCCGATGATCGAAAGCATATCCGACGGCTTCAACGCCGTGCCAGGCAGACGGAGTTCGCGGAGGATGCCACGAGCAAGCGACTCTTGATCGCTGCGATCATAGATCGAGAATTTTTTCGGGAACCCCAACACGTTGGCGTGTTCCCTCAGCATCCGAACGCACTGGGAGTGAAAGGTGCTGATGACGGGTTTTGGAGGCGGACTCTCGCCTCGTCGCCGGCGCTGGCTTTGATGACCAAGCAGTTCTGAGACACGTTCGAGCATCTCGCCAGCGGCCTTGTTGGTGAACGTCACCGCGAGGATACGCTCGGGGGCGATGCCATGTTTGATCAAGTTCGCAATCCGGAACGTGACCACGCGAGTTTTACCAGTGCCCGCGCCTGCCAACACCAGCAGCGGTCCGGATAGCGTCGTGACCGCTTCGGCTTGCGGAGGGTTGAGTCCCTCGACGCTGAATCCGTTCAACAGAGAATACTCAGGCCACGTCGACGTTGATGCGGCGACCTTCGCGATCGAATCGTACTTTGCCAGCGACCAGTGCGTAGATCGTGTAGTCGTTGCCCATTCCAACACCCTTTCCGGGGTGGAATTTTGTGCCGACTTGGCGGATGAGAATGTTGCCAGCGGCGACTGCTTCGCCGCCGAATTTCTTCACGCCGCGACGTTGTGCGTTACTGTCGCGACCGTTGCGGCTGCTGCCCTGACCCTTTTTATGTGCCATGATCTCTTCGTTTTGCTGATTTCGACGCCGCCCGAGGGAAAACGTCCAGAATTGGATTGGTATGGGAAGTGGAGAAAGTTACCGGAACACCCACCGGTAATCAAGCCGTTTATCCAGACCATATTTTTCCAACACGTAGGATTGCTCTTCTTCGTCGTCATAGGCCGGTACCCCAAACCGCACCGTGTCAGACAGCTGGTCCGTCGCGTCGCCGGGGCGATAGAAATTCAGCATCAATGCTTTTCGGCGGTAGGGGGCCTGCGGCCCCTCGCCGTCCTGCTGGAATGCGTTGGTCAAACCGAACACATTGACAGAGATGTAATCAATATTCGGGTCGACATCGACCCACGTTGCCACACCCCATACTCCGGGTGCGTCCAGATCTGCAGTTCGTGGAATTTTCACGCGAGAAATGTCGACGCTATTGTGTAGCGGAACGGTAATCTGCTCGCGAATAGCGATCCGCTCAGTGGCGGTGGGCAAAATTTCATCGATGTATTGCTGGCCAGTCTCATGGTCTTCGAGGACGAACATGGGGAAAAACCGGCGAGACGCATAGCCTACGGACTCGATCCGTTTGTAGATCGGCTCATCCAGGTTGTCGACGGCGGGCCGCAAATCGCCACCCCGATAGCGGACCCGGTAGACCATATATTGCACGAGTTTTCGCTGCATCTTTCCATCCGGTCGGGGAATGTCGAGATAGACTTGCCGGAGCGGTTTGAAGGAAAACTCAAAGCAGAAGATTTCGCGACGCAGGATCACCTGCTTCAACATTTCCTCCAGTGTCCGCGAGCGCGGATCGAAATGAGGCTTGCCGTCGGTGTGATTGCCGGTCTTGGCCCACGCGATTTCTGGATGGGCGTCCATCATTGACTGCAACGTTTGCGGTCCCGCAAAGGTTTCCTTCGGGTCGGGTGCGGGCGGGATGACTGTCACCACGCCCGCAGCAAACGCGGTCTGCACCTGAGATGACGGATCTTGCTGGGCACCTGCATCCGGATTGCCAGATCCCTCGTCCTGCGCGGTTGCAGCTTGCGGCGCCACAGCGACCACAGAAAACGTGAGCCAGATTACAGCGGCAGCAAATTTGCTCGCTCGCTGAATCATTGCCTGGGGTGCCCGGATGATGGATGGTTCAGTGCGGGGAGATTGCATCGCGGAAACGCCAAAAAACGAAATCGACTGTCAGAACTTACTTATACGTCGCGTCGCTTGGGGAGTTCAGCTCAGCGACCGCTTCTTTCGATTCTACTTCGTCAGTCGTTTCAGCTGCCGATAATTCGGTATTTTTAGAGTCTTTCCCCAGTGCAGAGTCACTTTTGTCCGAGTCTTTGGAATCACCGGTCAATTGTAGCGAGGCGGCGAGCTGGATATCCGATCCAGCCAGTTGCGGAACGCTGTCCCCGTCCATCGTCCACGTCGCCAAAACGCGATGACGGTTGTCGTCGCTTAGGTGCATCATGATCCACTGGATCGGCACTCCCTCGACGCGCCCTCCCACGACGACGCGGAGCATTCGCAGGCCGCCATCGGTCAAGCCCTCACGGCTCTCGATCAGCTCGCCAAAACGATCACCAAGCGTCTTCTGCACATCCTGTTGGAACGCTTCGAGCGTCAACTGGTGGCCCTCAGGCAGTCTCGCGAGCGGTTTCAAGTTGAGCTGGGCAATTGTCTGATCGTTCTCGATCATTCGCATGATCGCTTCGCCCGGCAGATCCTTCATCACCCGCCACCGTCGATCCATCAACCCCTGCACGCCGACATTTTCGCTGGACATCGCGACGAGCAACCGGTCCTGCGGAGGCATGGCGTCGAACGCGATTTTCGCAGGCGACTCGGGCAACGTCTGCACCTTGGAGAGCGGTTTTCGAACCATTCGAATGGTTGCCGTCACGTCGAACCCCGGTTCGGCGTTACCGATCTCCCGGGTCTCGTGGATGGCGATAGCTGCCCAGGTAACCGAACCGACGTGTCGATCGAGCGTGAGTTTGCCGACGACTCGCAACTGTGTTGGCACACCCGAGACCGAACCGTCGATCTTGCCACGCAACTGAAGTTTCGCTTCCGACTCAGTAGCCGACACCATTTCCATCTCGACCTCGCTTGAGGCGACGGACGATAGATTGAAAAACGAGGCCAAGTCCGCAGGAAGCATCCTGGCCTTTTCCCCGGGCCGCATCATCTGCTGGGGCACCAAAGCGTCGATAGCAGTACTGGCAATCGGGGTCCGGAGTAAATCGACCTCTTCGTGGGTTAGGTAATCGTCTTGAGAGTAGATCGTCTCAGGCAATAGATCTCGCCGGGCAATCACGTCGTGGACCGAGTCACGCAGCGTGATGTCCTGGTTGGTGCGGCTCAGCTTGCTCGTACCAACGGCTTCCTGGAAGTGACGCTCGACCGCAATGATGGTCGAATCCCGAGCCGCGGCGACGGGTCGCAGGAACCGTTCTTCGTAATCGAGCGTCAGCTTCGCGTCGAGCGGCAGGGTCTGCTTCTTTCCGCCACGCACCAGCGGATCGGCGACCGAGTTGACGTTGCCTTTGACTTCGATCTCCATCCGAACGCGAAACAGGTTCTGCTCCCGATTCACACTCAACCGTGTTCCGCCCGTCGTATCAGCCGCGGCGACGGAAGAACTACCGAAACCTGACAGTGAGTCACCCGTGAATGCGCCAGCGGTTGCCAAGGCCACCGCGGCGCCCGCTGAGAGCGAACTCAAGAACCGCCGCCGGGACGGGCACCCGCGTCCATCCGGGCCCCCGCGTCCATCCGGGCATTCGCCCGCACGCTTCTTCGGCTGCGAGTCCATACCTGCCGACGCGGCGGCGAGTGCGTTGAGCGTCCAAGGACGGGACAGGATGCCAGGGCGAGGGCGATGGGTCATGGTGACGGACCAGTCGAGTGGAGATTACAAGCGAAAACTTCGTAGATACGGCGCAAACAGCTCCGCACCTTCGCACCATCGGCATGTCATTACTCAGCGATTGAATCCTTGTCGCAGGATTCCGGGCATTCTCATTCTGAGACACCTAGGTTTCAATTTGATTGTAAAACTTACACTTCGGTGGGGCCTCACCGCGACACTTGGGAACGTCTCAAAATTATTCTTGATGACAGAACCAAGTTTTTTACGGGACACTTACTAAGTCAAGGCAAGCCATTGTGAGGATTTCCTCCGCTTTGGCCTGAAAGTTTCACTGTGTTGAATTGTTCGCACAGGAAACTGCCAGCAGGGAAAGTGAATGATCGGGAATTTCATCCGATTCAGTGAACAACTTCGCTGCTGGTGCAGTCTCTTAGGTGGGCAATGGACCCGATGCTGAGAACGAAAATTTCTCGCGACTGGTATCGGGTCAACTCGCGTGGCATGGAGTCGCTCGAGATTATTGACTCGTCTGGTAATCTTTCGTTCGTTGAGCGATTCGGAACTGCTGCGACGGGTTGGACCCTTTCATCGCCATATGGATTTGGCGATCCCCGAGCAAATCAGATTGAAGTGTTGGCGACCCGCCGGGGTCGCAAGGAAAAGTAGACACGAGCGATCAAGCATTGGGAATTTCAGGATTATGCATACTAGTTACCGCCACACCGGCCTCATCGAGCTTCGCGACCAACTGACTCGGTTCGCGCCCCGACCGAAGAAGGTTGAACAAGGCGTTCTCGCCGAAAAATTGCTGAGCGAACTCGTCGACGACCGCGAATATGTGATCGATTACGTTTGCTTTCGCATTACGAACTACCGCCCCGAATCAAAGCTGCGTCAGACGATTCGCACGGCGGATTTGCAGCATGACCTACGGTTGCTGATCGAGGACCTGGCTGAGTCGGCGGGTATCGATGCCGACAACGCCGGTGAACGTGTACTGACGGTCGATGAACTGGCTAAGAAATTCCGTGTTTCAACTAAAACCATTAGCCGTTGGCGTGATGCGGGTCTGGTCGCTCGCAAATTCATGTTCGGCAAACGAAAACGGGTCGGTTTTCTGCAGAGCAGCGTTGACCGGTTCATTGCAACCAACCGTGACAAAGTCCGGCGTGGTGAGCGGTTCAGTCAACTCAGTGGCGAAGAGAAATCAGAGATGATTGAGCGCGCTCGTCAATTGGCCGAGGGCGGCGCGAGTTTGTCGGAAGTCACTCTCCAATTAGCGGGACAAATGGATCGTTCACCTGAAACGATTCGATATACCTTGAAGAACTTCGATACCAATAATCAGAAACTCGCGATTTTTCCTCATCATCGTGAATCGCTGACCGAGGAAGACAAGCGTGTTATCGCCCAACTTCACAACCATGGCGCGACCATTCCTCAGTTGTGCAAGCGTTTTAAACGGACCCGTTCGAGTATCCGCCGGATTCTCGACGACGTTCGCATGCAACAGCTGGTCGAGTTACCGCTGGATCACATTTACAATGAAGATTTCGAAGACTCCCGCCGCGAGGCCGAGTACTTAGCCGAGATGCCTGAAGGGACTGCGTCGCGTAAAGTTCGCACCCCCTCGGATTTGCCCAGTTACTTAGCGGCACTTTACGATGTCGCGCTCCTCAACCGCGAGCAAGAAGGTCACCTATTTCGCAAGATGAACTATCTCAAACACCGTGCCGGTGTTTTGCGAGATGAACTCATCGCCAGCGGCCAGACGAACGCGGCGACGATGGATCAAGTTCAACATCTGTATGAGGAGGCTGTGCGGGTAAAGAATAAAATCGTTCAAGCGAACCTCCGTCTAGTAGTGTCAATCGCCAAACGGCACTTAGCCAGCACTGACGATTTCTTTTCGCTAATTAGTGACGGCAACATGTCTTTGATCCGTGCTGTGGAAAAATTCGATTACTCACGTGGCAACAAGTTCAGCACTTACGCGACGTGGGCGATCATGAAAAACTTCGCACGGACCATTCCAAAAGAGTTCAAGCACCGTGACCGATTCCGTACCAGTGGCGAAGAGACGTTCGATGCTCATCAAGACGACCGGCGAGATCCGTACACCGAAGAAACCGTACAGCGACAACGCCAGCGAGAACTCGCTCGGATTCTCGATCGCTTGGACGAACGTGAGCAGAAGATTATTTCCGCTCGCTTCGGGCTCCAACGTGGCGTGGAACCGTTGACGCTCAAAGAGGTGGGCGCTGAAATGGGTGTGACCAAAGAACGCGTCCGCCAGCTCGAAGCCCGTGCTCTGACGAAACTTCGTGAGGCGGCTCGCGAAGCGAAGATCGACGTCGAACTCGGCGCGAACTAGAACGCTAAGCCACTACGTGGTTGAAATGGTTGCTCTTTTTCAAACTTCATCAACATTTCAACTGCCTCGTCGGACATTGAATCGGGCAGTTGAATTTGCAGCTCAACGATCAGATCGCCTGGATCGCCCTTGGCGGGCTGCACGCCGTGGCCTTTCAGTCGCAATCGTTTGCCACTTCGACTGCGTGGCGGAATGGAAAGCGTGACGGTTCCCTTCGGCGTCGGCACGTCCACTTTCGCACCCATCGCTGCTTCGCCGACCGTGATCGGCAATTCGAGTTCGAGGTTTTTTCCCTTACGCTCAAAATCTTTGTGAGGGTCGATCTTGATGATTAAGATCAAATCGCCTGGCGTTCCGCCCGGACTCGGCTGCCCTTGCTCACGCAGCCGAATTTTTGCCCCCTCCTCCACGCCTGCGGGAATCGTGACGGAGAGTTTTTCGTTCTTGCCTGTGCCCGTGGGATAGAACTCCGCTTTGCCACCCAAAATTGCCTTTTCAAAGGGAATTGTGAGCTCGTATCGAACATTCGCACCACGCTGCGGTGGGGCTGGAGCGCGTGATCGGCCACCCGAACTAGGCCCACCACGTCCGCCAAACCCGGCTCCGCCACCGAGGATCTGTTCAAAGAAGTCGTTGAATCCGTTTTCAAATCCGCCGCCCGCTGCGCCCCCCCCGTGGCGTCCCGCGGCACCAAAAATCTGCTCAAGATCAAGCCCCTCAAAGGAGGGGCCCGCTCCGCCGCCAGGACCGCCTCCTCCTTGCGGATAACCGCCACGAATCTTCTCAAAATCGGAACCGTAGCGGTCATACGCTGCCCGTTTTTGCTCGTCTCCCAAAACCTCATAGGCTTCCTGGATGCGTTTGAATTTCTCGTGCGCCGCTTTGTCGTCCAGATTCATGTCCGGGTGGTACTTGCGGGCCAGTTTACGATACGCTTTTTGCAGAGCGGATTTATCCGCGTCGCGAGAGACTCCAAGCGTTTGATAAAGGTCTTCAGCCACAGTGTGTCATCAAAAGAGTAGGAACGGTTGCAGGGGCGAGGAAAATCAGCGGCACAGCGGCACCAATCGCATCTGCCAAATTGGCACCGCTAGAACTGCCTTCCAGACTGTAGCAAAATGCAATCCAGTTGCACAGCGCCCTGTGAGCGCGTTTATTCTGATCGGGCTGTGGTTGGTCTGGACGCCTGCCTGGGCGGGCGAGGGAACGTGGACCATTCGTGCCGTCGACGAAGCGGACGGCGCGCCGACGATCGCCCGCATCGAGCTGACCCGCCCGACGATCGCGAGCAGCGACGAGCGGATGGCCAGCCGCCTCAGACGACTGCGGAAAATTAAACCGCTGCCAGGGCGCACGGCTGTCGAAACCGGGTTCGGATTCGCCATCGACGGTCCTACCGAACTACATCTCAGTGAGGGTCCCTACGCGTTTCGCGTCTCTCGCGGTCCGGAGTACCGCGTCATCGTGGGCAATTCAACGATCGAGAAAACCAGTTCCGACGAACACCTATTCGCCTTGCCTCGCATTCTCAACATGCGGCAACAAGGTTGGACGAGCGGCGATTGTTTCATTCCCTGGGCTCGCGAACAGTTGCCAGTCCGCATGACGGCTGAAGACGTACACGTGGCCGCCGCAGTCGTCATCGGGACGAGCGCCGATGACGACCCGGCGCAGGAGATCGCCAAAATGCAGGCCCAGCGCGATCGTCATGATTTGCCTTTGCTCAGTGATCCGCTCTGGATCCGTCACGATGCTGAGGCGACCAGCGGCTTGGCGCTTTATCACGCCAGCTCCGAAGCGCCTTCTGAGTTGCCGACGGAACCGAACGGTAGCAGGGATTCGGATTTGTCCGCGCTGCAAAAGCTCGCCAGCCTCGCATCGCGACGCAACGAGAAAACATCAGTTGCGCCGGAGCCTGCAAAGGTTGCCATCGAGAATCCTTTCGCTTGGCCGGTGCCAGTTTACCTGGCTAGTAATCAGATCGATGGGTATTTTCTGCTCGGCGACTGGTTGCGACTCGATGGCTCGCTGCTGCAGACCAAGGGCGGCCGAGCGTTTCCAACAAAATTAACTCGAACCGCGAAATCACTCGGTCGAGAAGCCGAACAGATTTACTGGGAGCTGCTCGAGGCCGGGTTCCGCCTACCGCCCCTCGCTGGTAGCGGAGATGAGGGTGGCCTACATCCCGTTGGTTACAATCGCCTCTACGTGGCGGGCGAAGCGACCGATCCACGGACGTCGAAAACGAGCCCCGTGGAAACGGCTGACCAGTGGTGGTCGGGGGCATGGTCGGGTCGCAGTTTCGCAACCAATGGACCACTGTTGATCGCAAACCTCGACGGCAAGCTACCCGGATATGTTTTTAAGGTCGATTCAGACGCCCCGGCGTTGCTCAGAGCTGCGTTGACACTCACCGTGCAAGATCCCGTCGACTACCTGGAAGTGATTTACAATGGCCAGATTCATTACTCAGCCAAGCTCGATGACTACGCCAAGGCGGGCGGCAAGATCCCACCGCTGCGCATCACCCGATCGGGCTGGGCGGTGATACGAGTCGTCACGCTCTACGAAGATCACTTTCGTGCCGCCATGACCGCGCCGTGGTATTTCGAAGTCGATGGCGAGCGGCGTATTTCACGTCGCAGTGTCGAGTTCTTTCAGACCTGGCTCGCCGAATACGAATCGCACCTGCGGTCCCAGCCTACCGCCGACCTTAACGCCTATGCTCCGTTTATCCGCTCAGCACGTGAATTCTGGCAATCACGATACGAGACGGCGAACACGAAATGATGTAACCTGCGAACGCCCGGAAAATGATTGGGGCCTCAGAAGTGTCGGTCGCACTCCGATCCGAGAGCGGACATTCCCCACCATTCGGTCGGAGAACCAAGCCTAGTTGAGGGTTACGTTGCTCTATGATGACGCACGCTCAGGAGATTTGAGATGAAACTTCGGTTGTGGTTCGCCTTGATGTTGCTGGGGTCGGTCGTCTGTCTGTTACGCCTCCGCGCCGAAGATGTCTCCGAGCCAGCCGCGAACGATTCCCTTTCGCCGCCGACGAGCCTCGCCGAAGCGCGCATGCGTGCACGGTTGCTACACGAAACGCTCCATGGATCACTGCAAGTCATCCATCGTGATTTTTTCGATGAGGACAATCCCGGCGCGATCCCATCGGAATCGCTCGAGGATGTGTTCTCGGCCCTTGCTGACAGCTACCGAATTGAGCTGAAATGGCTGATCGTTGAAACGGATGTTCTCAACGTCGATCATCAACCCGAGGACGATTTCGAAAAGGCGGCAGTGATGGCCCTTCGCCATGGCGAAACGCAGTATGACGCGGTGCAGGGCGATCGATACCGCTTCGCGGGTCCTATTCGTTTGGCATCTCAATGTCTGAAGTGTCATGTTAAGCACCGCCTGACGACAGAAGATCGTACGGCGGGGCTGCTGATTTCAATGCCTCTGAACCTGAGCAAGTAGGAGCTCCAGTTCATGATCGCAAATGTCGATTCGATTCAGGTGGGAATGCCTCAAACGATCCCAGGCGATAAACCGTGGACCTCCGGCTTTCTAAAACAACCGATCACCGGCCCGGTCTGGTTGGGCTTGACCAATTTGAAAGGCGACGGCCAAGATGACGTCGTACATCATGGAGGGCCGCATAAAGCAGTGTGCGTCTATCCAGCTGCACACTATCCGTATTGGCACCAGACCCTCGACCTGCCGAACCTTCGCGGCGGTGATTTTGGCGAAAATTTGACGATAAGGGAGCTGACTGAGCGAGATTTTTGCATTGGGGACGTATGCACTGTCGGAGACGCCGTCGTGCAGGTTTCCCAGCCACGCCAGCCCTGTTGGAAATTGGCCCGCCGTTGGCAAATCAAGGATCTGGCGTTCCAGGTGCAGCAGACCGGCCGCACAGGGTGGTACTTTCGCGTGCTCAGCGAGGGGATGGTAGCACCAGGACAGTCACTCGAGGTTGCTGAGAATCCACATCCTCAGTGGTCGATCGCTGTCGCCAACGAAATCATGCATCATGACAAAAAGAATCTTCAAATGGCTGCGCAACTCGCATCACTTCCTGAATTGTCGCCGAGTTGGCGAGAGACGCTGATCAAACGCATCAATCAAAAATCCCCGCTTGACGAACGAGAACGGTTGGAGGGCGATGGGACTTAAGTGCGCAATGACGCGACGATGGTTAGTTGTTTCGCACGAATTGTCGCTCAGCGCTCCGAGCTGAATGCACGAATTGTCGCTCAGCGCTCCGAGCTGAATGCGTGAATTGTCGCTCAGCGCTCCGAGCTGAATGCGTGAATTGTCGCTCAGCGCTCCGAGCTGATAGCGTGCGTGAGGTACGCCGTCCGCTAACAGCTCGGAGAGCTGAGCGACATTGCGACGCCGCTTGAAGTTATCCGCCTAGTTCCACTACGCCGCTCGCAGGGAGCGGTGCTGGGCAGCACACTCGATCCACTGAGTGACTTCCACCAGGTCAGGTAAATCGCCTCCGCGGGCGATTCGCTTGCCTTCAGTTGATTTGGCGATTTGCTCGACCAATTCAAATAGTTCATCGGGGTCACACTTGGCCAATTCCTCCGCCGTTGTCACGCCCGCAGCAACGAGAAATTGGGCGTCGTGGCCACGCATCATCGGGACTCGGCACACGAGCGTGCTTTGTTGCTGCCACTGGATGACGGTTGCTGTTTCAATGCGTCGGAGGTTCAGTTTTTCCGCGATTTCGGCGGCGTCGGCATGCAGCAGATCGTTCACGGTTTCAACGTCGATCTTTTTCAGACGCTCGGCCATACGGGGGCCGATCGATGGAGCATCGACGACGTCGTCGGAACGCTGCAGATAAAACCGCAGCGTTGTCTCCGACGCAGCGTCGCTACGTTCGTTCGTCTGGCCACGGGGTTGCGAACGCCGTTCGGAGGATCCTCGTTGCGTACGCGACATTTGATTTCGATCCCGTTTTCGTCGCGATGTCCTTTCGGCACTCGGTGACGTCGTTGCCGCGTCGCCACTCATTGGGTAGGAGGAGGGTGGTGATGTGGTAGTGGCTGAATCGAAATCTCGAGCGAGCTCGTCGAGATCATCGACAATGCGATCAGCTCGCCGTTCGACTTGGACCTCGTATCGCTCCTGGTCGAAGTCATCATCGGTGAGGTAGACGTCATCTGTGTCGACACGCCGAGTCTGTGCGGCGGCAGCGTCACGGCGGCGGGGAGCGCACGTCTGGTCATCCGCGACCCCTGTTCGCACTCGTCGTCCGTCAATCGTGCGATGGCGGTGGTTCGTGTGGACACTATCGCTCGCCGATGCAATCCAGCTCGTGATGCGTGACAGTTCGTAACTAGTTCCCGATAGCAGGATGCGTTGGCCGTGCTCCGTCGCCAAGAATGTCTTCACACGATCGAGCAAATCGGTCGGGTGAATCGCTGCGAGTTGAGCCGGATCGGTGATACCGCATCCCACTAGCACGCGAGCGTCAAAGCCTCGGAGCTGAGGAACGCGACACATCAATCGGCATTCCGACTGCCAACGACGGACGGTCCTCGCCTCCACGCCAGCCAATCCAAGTGTATCAGCCAGACGATTGCTGTCTTGATTCATCAGGTGCGTGACGTGAGAAATGCCAATCCGCCGCAGTCGCTGAGCAGCGACCGCATCAATCGAAGGCGCCCATCAATGGGGCTGTCGACGGTTAAGAAAAATGGAACTTGGTCCACATCAACCATGCTCGAGCCATGATGCCGAGCCGTCAAACTTTGAGCGGCATCGGGACCGCTGCCGGTTGCGATCGGCGCCGCAGTGACTGCTCTCGGTTCGGTTGAAGTCTGATTGGAATAGTAATATCCGTCGCGGTAGGTGGCACCCGCAGTCGGAATATCCGTCGCAGCGGGACTGCGATACGACTCTTCCCGCACTCCGGCGCTTTGGCGCCATGCTTGGTCGAATTCGCGATTGGAAGTCCCAGCGTCTGACCAGTCAGCGTCATTTCCAACGGCTCCACACCCGCTCGGTGGTCCATCGACATTGATCGCGTGGGGACCGGTGTAGGAATCGTGACGTTGGCCGTCTCGCCACATCGGCCGGTGCGGATGGACGACTCGCTGCGTGTGGAGCGAGAAGCGGCGGGCTCCGCAGCGCTGCAAAAAGTTTGTGAGAACGGTGTTCTCAGTCAAGATCAAAAGTTGGCGACCTCCGGCAGAGTAATCTGCCAGCGCGGAGGCAATCGCGTCGCTGCTGATCCCTTCGCTCGTCCACTGCTGGTAGGCGCCTTCATCCATCGAGGATTGGTGTCGCTCGTCATCGGATTGATCCGAAAATAGTTCGCGATGTGTCTCGAGCACGAGCGGAATAGCATGACCCATCCGTCCGAGCAGTTCCCCAGCGGCCAGGCGGACGGCAAGTGCCGCAACCGCGCGAGTTGTTGCCGATACGTTCCGCTCATCAGTGTTATCAATCGTCACCTGGACGCTCCGACCCGATGCATGCTCAGCCGCAGGCACCGACTCGGCGTCCGTCGCAAGTGTGGTGTAACAGTCAACTGGGATTGGCGACGTCGACCAATGTAAGTTGCGGTGCCGCCCGTTGGAAAGGCGGATCAACCAACGGGTTGCCAGCGCGGCGAGCGATGATTCTGCTCGCCGAAGAGGCCGGCAGCGGTTGAGTTCTGCGATCAACTCATCACGCCGCGTCTGCAATCGTGCAATTTGTCGGGTCGAATGGTGCGAAGAATATTTTGGCTCCGGAAACGGACGTGTGTGCAGGTCACGCAGCTGTTGATCGAGTTCACTGACACGTCGGTGACATCCCGCAATCTCTGCATCGATTGATCGCAGTTCGGCTTGCAACGCCGCGGCAGCTCGGCGTGCCGAAACCGTCGCGAGATCGATCCCTGTTTCAGTCGAATATCCCCTGCCAATGGGATATGCCGTATCGATAACTGGTAGGTAGCGCTGCGAATGACGCAGCGTCGCAGTTTGATTAAGCACCATCTGAAGTTCCTGCTCAACACCGCTGAGCTCCTCAATTGCGCCACGCCGCTCGGCCGACCAATCGGGATGTGAACTGGTACGGCTTGTGAAAGCGCACTGTCGCGCACGTGAGTGACCGGCCAGCGCCGCGACGACACCGCGGCGATGTGCAAGGACTCGGTCCAGTGTCTGGTTCAGTTCGGCGGTGATGGAATCCATGTGTGTTGTCCGCACAGAATCACGTCGATGGAGCTGCTCACGAACTCGCCGCAGCGATTGCTCAATCAGTTCATCGTGTTCATTTTCAAGCATCCACGAGTATCGATCGTGCGAGGGTCGCGCCCCGAGGTCTCCGGGTGATCAAATCGCGACAGTAACCAGTCCAAATGACGCGTGGTCGATTCGATTTGCATCGCCAATTCGTCGACCGGACGTAAAGGCTGGTATGCCGATGCGTAGAAATCTGACCATGGGTGATCGGTGCGGTATTGATCCATCGCCCGAACGAAGTAGTCGTACCTCTGGCCGCGCAGCCATCTGTCATCGAGCCAGTCGTAGGATTTCGATGCAGTGGAGCTCATTCGATCCGCCGTGTTGAGCAACTCTCGCAACGATCGAACGTCGGCGAGCACGCGGCGCATCGCCACGATTTCTTGGTCGGCCCGACGGATGCGGTCTTGAAGATGTTCGGCAGAGGCCGAATACCACGCCGATGGTGGCGGGAATGCATCCAAGCCAGATTGCATCGCGATGGGGGAATCATGATTGTCGTGGGTTCGCTCGCCATTTCGGGCGTCCAACTCGGTGATCCAATGCTGCAGCGCGACGGCGCGACTGCGGAGCGATTCGGCTCGCTGATGCAACGATCGCAAACGGGCTTCACGTGCGATCCAATTCGTGTGAACTGCATCGGACATCAGATTTGCCGAGTAATACTCGCTTTCCAAAACAGATTCGGGGCCCCCGTAATGAGGTTGGCGGCGATTCTCTCGCTCACGGCGATCGATCAATTCGGCGCGACGCGACAGCAATCCATCACGGTGACGAATGCACTCCGTACGCTGGCGACGGGTCGCCTCGATTTCGGCAGCATTTGCATGGAAATGTGAATGCGATTCATCCCAGCGATCTTTGTCGTTTGGCGACTGCCGGTCAGTGCTAAGTAGTTTGCTGAGTTCGGCCTCGACGTCAGCGAGTTCCTCACGCATGGCGCGACGCCGACGGCTCTCTCGCGTGGATGGCGAATCCATCGCTGAGTCGTGATGCAGTCCGTGCTCGCTCAATTGAGCCGTTTCGTTTTCAAATGCCAGCGGTGCGAGATTCGTTTGATCTAATCCAGAGGCGATGCAAGCGGCGACGACCCGCGATGCGCTGCTGATGGTGGTGTCCACCATCACCCCATCAACGATCGATTCGGGGATCCGAATATTGTCGAGAGTGCGCGAAGCGAGTGAGGAGTGAAGGTGCCGCGCGGTTGCGGTAGCCGTGGCGTGGCCGTTTGGAGCACACGGTTGTGCTGCAGAATCGAACCAACCGTCAGTGTACCCGCTCCACGTGCCGTCGGTCTCGCCACGCGACTCGAATTCAACACTGCGGCGACCGCCGGAGCTCCCATCCTGTTCGCGGCGGCAATGGATCCAGCCATTCTGATGAACCCAAACGACACGCCCGGCCGAACCGCTCAGCATGCCGCGGGGATATTCCCGGTCGATCAGCGAATCACGAATGAATCGACCGATCGCGGTTTTGCCCGATCCGGGTGCCCCGAGAACCACGTTGAGGTGGTGCGACAGAGGCCCTAATTCGACCCGATTCAACGGACCATGACTGTCAATTTCGATTCGATCCAACAACATCGCGAACGCTCCATTCCATGGGTGCGATGGCCAGCCCCACCTGGGCACCGACCGACATCGACGAAGGCTTGGGGCACTCCTGCCCCACGCGGGGTCCTCCGTCTAAAAATTTTCCTGCCTGAACTTTAGTCGAAATGGTGATTTTGCCGAAAGACCGATTTCGTGAAACTCACACTGGTCAGGTCGTCGGGACGGTCGATGTCCGCGAGAGGACGCAAGCGGTGGATGCGCAGTTGAGCCTGTCGTGCCTTGGCAAGCGTCTGGCGAAGCACCTGGTCGCTCCCCCAGGCAATGCCCTGAAAGAGCTGCGGCTGATTTTTGCATAATCCGATCAAGTAGTAGCCACCATCGAGTGCTGGACCGATCACCAAGTCGTTTTGCTTCAATTCCTGGATCGTTTCGCCGAGAATATCGCCGTCCAGCTCCGGGCAATCCGATCCAATGACCATGATCCGGCGGATATTCTCGTTGAACGCCGCCGCGACGGCGTTTGCAATACGCTGGCCGAGATCACCACCGGTTTGCAGCCGATAATGATGCTTGCCACCGAAAAGCCCCGCCATCTTGACCCGATCGCCACCGACAAATCTCACCTCCATCTCGCACGAGTGTTGATCGCAAAAATCACTGACCGTACGGAGCGACTGTTTTGTCAAGGCGATCTGGAGTCGGGCAGCACCATCGGGACCGAGGGCCGGGATCATCCGTGTTTTCGTTTTTCCCGGTTCAGGATACCTTGTGAACACGATCACTCGCGTGGTCGGTTCAGCTGTCAATCCTGCGTCAGATGGATCGTTCACTTGACCAATATGCCTTGGCAACTTGATCCGCAACCGGCCGTGCAGCCAAAACAGTGTCGGCCCGTTTGAATCGCTCGCGAAGCAAGTTTTCGGGAATTGAACTCTCTGATGTGCTGAGGGACGCCGGAGGCCAGCCTCATGTTGAGCATCTGGTTGAAGTCACAATCGAACAGGTTTCCCTCCCAATCCACAGAAACCATGGTGCGGCACATAACGGAACCAACGGTGAGCGGATTGAAACTGTCAATTAGCTTCTGCAGATAAGTATCAAACTGTTTGGTCCTCAACAAATCATCGAGAAATCGGCTGATCGGCAGATTCGTGATCACGTGGAGTTCCGTGAAATCGATGTCGTACCGCGATTTCAACTCGCGCCGGTAAGCACTCTCCAAATCAGTTTGCGGCGGCGGAAGGGAGACGCCCGTCGGATTGTAAACCAATGACAGCTTGAGATCCGAACCGGGCTGAGCGTAGCCAAGAGCGTTGAGTCGCCTGAGAGCCTCGATCGATCGTGCAAAGACGCCGTCGCCACGCTGGCCATCGCAATTTTCCTCAAGATAACAGGGTAGAGACGCAACCACCTCGACGCCCTGACGAGCAAGAAACTCGGGCAGATCTTGAAAACCATTCGCCATCAATATCGTTAAATTGCAACGATCGATCACACGCCGTCCTAACTCCCGAGCTTGCTCGACGAGCCAGCGGAAGTTGGGATTCATCTCGGGGGCACCACCGGTGATATCCAGTGTCGCAATATCGTGGTTCGCCAAGACATCGATGATCGCCTCGGCAGTTTCTCGTGACATACTCTCGCGCCGATCCGGGCCGGCGTCGACGTGGCAGTGGGTGCAAGTCTGGTTACAGAGTTTGCCTACGTTGATCTGCAGCACCTCGATCGCCGTCCCCGTTAGCGATGGCATCCTCTCCTGCCGCAGTTTCTCAACGAACGTCGGCATCCCCCCGAACGAATCTGCTTCGAGTATCGCTCGCTGCTTCGTGGCGTTGGCGAGTTCGCTCTTCTGTCTTAGCAACGATAACTGCAAGGTGATTTTCTTTGGAGGGCACGGTGGGAGACTTGGTTAAGATCTTGTTGGCGTTTCGTCAACAGCATGGGCCAACATCACGGCAGCCGTCGCCAACGACGGCCGTCGTAGCGTGATAGTCGGAGCCTTTGGTGTGACCTGGGTCACGACGTGAATTTTGTTGGCAGTCGAATGGTTTTGCGTCTGCTAACGATACTTCGTCACGAGGGTCAATTGCTGCGAACATGCCTACGTAGGGTTCGGATTGCATAACATGGTATGTCTTGTCGCAAACTGCCATGCGTTCACCACGATGATAGGTGTGCCCATCGTCATCTTTCACCATTTTGAAAGGTCCACGATAAATCAGGGCTTGATTGCGTTCCAGGCAGGGACCCTGCGTGCCTTTGTGCGCGACCACGGTAACGGAGCGAAACTCGATTCCTTCGACGGTTCGCCACGGCTGGCTCTCTCGTTTCACCATCTCAATGCCATGAAATCCGGCTTGCTCGAATGCCGCGAGAAATTTATCTTCGCGAAACGCACCCGAGAGGCATCCCGACCATAACTCGGGGTCTTGCTGCAGTCGTTCGGGTATATCTTCATCGCTGACGATATCGCTGATGGCGGCACGACCGCCACGCCGCAGCACCCGGAAAATTTCAGCGAACAGCATCTGACGGTCTTGTTGGCGGACAAGGTTCAAAACACAGTTGGAGAGCACACAGTCAACCGAATCATTGGCAACAAGCGGCTGATCGCGGCGCAGACGCTCTTCGACATGGCGGAGCGAAAGATAGTCGGCTGCGGTGGAGACGGGGTGATTCGAGAGTTCAGCAGCGAGTTGGTCCAGATCGAGCGAGAGATCTTGGATGAGACCATAGCGAAAATCGACATTCGAAAAACCGAGACGTTCCGCCACGATCGGAGCATATTTGCGGGCGAGCTCGAGCATTTCTCGATTGCAGTCAATACCAATCACTCGGCCGCTGGGCCCAACGACCTGCGCAGCGATATAGCACAACTTGCCCCCACCGCTGCCCAAGTCAAGGACGGTGTCACCGGGGCGAACGTACGGCGTGGGATCGCCGCAACCATAATCGCGCTGAATAATCTCCTCGGGAATCACATCGAGCAATCCTGCGGCGTATTGAACGGGGCAGCATAATGCTGGCTCGACCGCGTGGGCTGCCGCAGCATACCGCTGATACACCGATGACTCCGATGCCTGATTCGCCTGTCCTGTCGTTAAATTCATGAGTCGTTCGCTATTCATTGTGCAAAAAAACGTTGTTATGTCGCGCCCGGGCGGTCATAATGTTAAGCTGGCAACCTTCGACGCTACCGTTATGTCCCTGTCTTGTCCTCGCCTACGATTGCTTTCCCTGTGCGTTTCAACTGCAACCGAATTATAGCGAATCTGTTCGTCTTATTGAGCATTTCGCTGCTCATTCCGATCAGTTCCGCCCAAGATCCGTTTGGAAACGGTTCGGCGGGTCCGTCCAGAAGCCCAGGTGGAGAGCGACCGGACGGTCGCCCGGGCGGTAAGGCTGTCCCCGCTGAACCTGGCAAAGAGGGTGCGAAGCCCGATGCGGCCAAGGGCGATGAGGCGAAAAAAGAGGGTGGCGACGCGGAAAAATCCTCGCCCCCGAAGGTCGTTCGTCGCGACGGATTGGATCTACCCGAAGGAGATCCAGCGGAATTGAAGGCGGCGGTAGGCGAAGACGGCAAAGTCGGATTTCGATTTCGCAACCAGGGCTGGGTCGATTTAATCGGCTGGTTGTCAGATATCTCAGGGCAACCGATCGACTGGCAGGAGTTGCCCGGTGACTCAGTGAATTTGGTCAGTCCAGAGCGGTTGACGGTTACCGACACGATCGACCTCGTCAACCGGCACCTCCTCGCCCGTGGGTATACGATGCTGGAGCTCGAAGGTGGCATCACGATCGTCAAAACCGATTCCATCAATCCCGGGATGGTCCATTGGATCGATCCATCGGAGCTTCACTCGCTGCCCAATCACGCGTTCGTCCGAACGATGCTCGATGCCGGCTGGCTGTCGGCTGAAAAGTTGGCTCAGGAGCTCTCACCAATGCTCAGCGGGGCGGGAAAGTTGACCGCCTTAGCGACAACCAACCGGATCGAGGCGATGGATGCTGCGGTGAACTTGCGTGAGGTTGCCCGATTGCTCTCGGAAGAACGCGATCTGGCCAGCCGGGATGCGCTGGCGCCCGAGTTTCGATTACGGCATATACCCGCCGAAGAAGCCAAGACGCTCCTGGAGGAATTCCTGGGTGTGAAAGAGAAAAGTGCTTCGCCAATGAGCCGCGACCAAATTCAAATGATGCAGCGCATGCAACAGCAGCAGCAACAACAGGGTGGTCAACCGCCGGCCAGTCAGAAAGAAATTGAGATTTCGATCGTCGCCAACGTGCGGCAGAACTCCGTGCTCGTCCGCGCGCCGATTGATCGGGTTGCCATCGCGGCTGAATTTATCAAGCGAATCGACGTGCCCGGCGGATCACTGAAATCACTCACCGACGCGACGAGCCGCGTGGAGGTCTATCGTTTGGTGTCGTTGGATCCGGAAAAGTTGATCGAGATCGCTCAAGAGATGAACGTGCTCGAACCGACCACCCGGATTCGTGTCGACAAAGATAATAAAGCGGTGATCGTCTCCGGTGCAGCAGCAGACCGGTTCATCATCAAGTCCCTGATCGAGCGGCTCGATGGTGGCAAACGGCGTTTCGAAGTCTTGCAACTACGGAGACTCGATGCAGCCGCCGTTACCGAGTCGATTGCGTTCCTCATGGGCACGAATAAGGATGAGGATGATAGCAACAGTCGCAATAGCAGGTACTCGTATTACGGGTGGGGTGGTGGCAGCGACGACGAAAAAAAAGACGAGGATGAGTTTCGCGTTGCCGCGAATACGAGCTACCGCCAAGTCCTGTTGTGGGCTAACGAAGCTGAAATGGAAGAGGTGCGTTCACTGTTGATCAAGCTCGGGGAACTTCCTCCGCCGGGAGGAAGCGGTCAAACTGTTCGCGTGATCGAAGCCTCCGCGACTCCTGAAACGCTCGAGTACCTGAAAAAGCTGAAAGCCCAATGGCAGGCTATGTCCCCCAACGATCTGGTCCTGCCGAGCGAAGATGAATTTCGTGAGTCGACGCCCGATGAGGCCCCGTCCAAGTCGGACGAACCAGACGACGACACAAAGAAATCCGACAAGGAAAAGGACGGTGAGCAAGAAGATGCGAAACCGCCCGCTGACGACGAGATCGTCGACGCCAAGCCAGTCATCGATCGCACCGATTGGGACGCTGCACGATTCCATCGGGCCGCGGCCAATGCGGTGATCTTGACGGCAGAGCAAACACCGACGAGCGAGACCGAAGAGGATAAACCAGCGCCTGTCGAAATTCGGGTTGATGAACGTGGCAATCTCGTGCTGTCGAGCAGCGACACGAAGGCGCTCGATAAACTCGAAAACCTGATGCTCGATATTAAACCGCCGAGCCGGTCCTACCACGTCTTTCACATTGAGAATGCGTCGGTCACGCTATTGACGATGGATCTCGAAGACTATTTTGAGGATCCCGATGAAAAGAAAGACGATAACTCCAACCGTTTTATGCGCTGGTATGGCTTCGGTGACGACTCATCCGATGATAAAGGGCCAACGGGCTTGGCCAAAGGGGGCACGCTACGTTTCTTACCCAACTCGGACACCGGAACGATCATCGTCACGGGTGCGACAGGTGGTCAATTGCAAACGATCCGTGAACTCATTGAGTTGTGGGACGTTGCTGAGCCAATCAATCCAAAACTCAGCCGGTTTACCAAGCTCGTTACCGTTCGCTATGGTCGTAGCGAAAAGATTGCGGAAACGGTCAAGGAAGCCTATCGCGATCTGCTGAGCAGTAACGATAAAGCATTTTCTGGAGGCGGCGGGCGCGGGAATGGTGGCGGAGGTGAAAAGCGATCAAGCAATCGCGAACAAGGCTCTCGACTGGAGGATTCCGAGAGCGGTCGGAGTGGTGGCGGCAGTGACTTTTCCTTCAACGGAAAACTCTCGATCGGCGTGGATGAACTGGGCAATACACTGTTGGTAAGTGCCGAGGGCGAATCGCTGTTAGAGCTGATCGTTTCGATGATCGAGAAGCTCGATCACGCAGCTCAACCGGGTGGCGAAATTGAAATTGTGACGTTTTCGGGTGACGTTTCAGCCGAGACACTGCGGCAAGCAATGTCGGCATTGGGGAATACTTCCATGGGTGAGTCCTCCGGTGCTAGTAATAGCAGGCCCGATTATCGCAACTCGGATCGGGGGCGTGATCGCGATCGAGGTGGACGCTCGGATCGGGGTGGTGATCGCAATGGTGGAGGGGATCGAGGAGGAGATGGTGGCGGAGACCGGGGCGGAGATCGTTCTGGCAATCGCGATTAAAAGCCTATCCGCAGAGGAATTTGACCCTTTGAAGGTAAGACATTATACACGGTTCTTAACAGCCTCGCCGCAGAGGGTCCGACCCCTTTTCGGCTGGGCTCCTATGAATAGCATTCCCGTGCGGGGCGAACCGAGAAGGAAACTCGATTGATAGCCAAGCCATTTTCGGCGAACTTTGCCCGTCGTGTGATATCGCGTGCCAGCATCATCGTAATTGCGTGGCTGATCGTGGCAGTGCTCGCAAGGGGGTTGGCCCCCTCTTGGAAGTCCGTTGCGTTAGACGGCGACTTTGACTACTTGCCCTCCACACAGAACAGTGTCGCGGGCGGGCGGCTACTCGATCGAGCTTTCAAGGGAACCCGCGCTCGCAGCCAAATGGTGCTCGTCTTTGCCAAAGATTCGGAATCGTTCACGTCCGCAGATCACTTGTTGGGACTCGACGTCCTACGGCGACTCTACCATCGTCTCGGCGAGGTTTGCTGGCAGCGATCCGAGCGTATCGCCTGCGGGGACGTTCAACCCAGTGATGCGATGGTCCCACAGCCTGACGCATTGCCTGACGCTGGGATCGCCGCAGCGGGCACTTCGGAGACAGGTTCCGCCGAGGGGAACGCGGGAAAGCTGGATGGTTCCACAAGCCCAGCCACCAACGATGCCGCACAACGTTGGCTGCGCGTGGCTGGGGAGGCGTTCGATCAGGCGATCGAAATTGATGCCGATTTTTATAAGTTGCTTGGTGATCGCGTACCGCAACGCGAGCCGACTGCCTATGAACCGCGGCTGGCGATCGCTTATTGGGATCGCGGCAAGCTGGCCGAAGCTCGTTGTGCAGATCCGGCCTTGATCGACGAAGATCTTGCGTCGGCAGAGGTGCTCGATCCCCAGATTGGCGCTACTGCGTCTCCCGTGATCCAGCGCCAACTCGACGATTGGCAGGAATTGTTGGACGTTTACAGTTGGAAAGAACCGGTCATCGGTGGACAGTTACGACGACCGCACGCACGAATAGCTGTCATGTCGCTGGCCAGCGAATTGGCGGCGACCGGAAACATCGAACTGCTTACCCGTCTGAGACAGTTGGTCGCCGAGTGTGTGGAGTATCAATCCGAATACTTGAAACCTGAGGAGCTCTCACAGGCCGGCAATCTCCAGGTTCGCATCACCGGGTCAGCGGCAATCGGCGGCGAAACATTACTCGCAGCGCGATCGGCGATCTCGTATACCGAATGGTTCACCGTCGTGATGATCTTGATCATCCTCGCCGTCGTGTATCGGGCTCCGCTGCTAGTCGCTGTGCCGCTGATCACGATCGCGGTGGCGGTCATCGTGTCGACGGCCGTTGTGACCACTCTCGCAGATTTGTCGACGAACTCCCCATGGTTGGGACTGGATTTAAAAGTCTACACGACGAGTCGAATTTTTGTAGTCGTGATCCTGTTCGGGGCCGGGACCGACTATTGCTTGTTCTTGATCTCGCGTTTGCGGGAGGAAGCGGCCACCCAACCCTGGCCGGTCGCTTGCGAACAATCGCTCGCAAGCGTCAGCAGTGCTCTCTTAGGAAGTGCCTTGACGACGATCGTGGGCCTGGGAATGTTGTGGTTCGCGGACTTCGGAAAGTTTCATCATACCGGTCCCATTATCGCCATCTGTTTGTGTATCGGGCTGCTCGTCTGCATGACGTTAACACCAGCGTGCTTACGGTTATTGGGGCCAGCTGTGTTTTGGCCAGCAACGATCATTCCCGACGCCGATCGCAAAGTCGTCTCGCTGCTGTCAAATCGCGATGTCGCCGATGTGAAAGGGAGCGACGAGAATTCACCTCGCAAGACCAACTTGCGTGGTGGCAGCCGCGCTTGGAACGCGGCATCGATCGCATTGACGCGATATCCAATTTGGACGCTGGCGGCCGGCTGGTTGTTGTTGATCTTGCCTGCGATCGGTGGGCGAATGCACGAGCAAGATGTTACGTATGATTTGAGTGGCCAGTTATCCAACACGGCCGGCAGCCGGCAAGGGATGCTGCTGCTCGACGAAAATTTTGGTGTCGGAGAACTCGCACCGATTTCTGTGCTTGCGCTACGCAGGGGGATCAGGACAAAGCATCACTCACGGCGACACGTGCTCTCTTAGGTGAGTCACTCTACAAAATCGACGGTGTGCAACGCGTGCGTTCGCTGAGCGATCCGTTGGGAGATTTCCCGCCCGCCCGAGAAATGGGGTTGCTCAGCAAAGAGGCTTGGCGACGCCGGGCACTCCAGAATCACCGCATGTCTCGACTCCACTTTGTCGCCAATGAACCTCGATTCGCAAACCGGTTGATCCGTTTGGATGTGATCGTCCAGGAGGATCCGTTTTCGCAAGCTGCGGCGCGCAGATTGAAAGCGATTACGGACCAAACACGGAACGTTCTCGATAGCCAACAGGGCGATTCCGGCACATCCTGGGAACTTTACTTCACCGGTACCACCGCCTCGATTGAAGACCTTCGCGAAGTCACTCTGCGAGATACCGGGCGAATCAAGGTCGCCGTGATTCTCGCTGTCCTCGCGGTACTGGTTCTCGTCCTGCGGCGCACGGTGCTTTCATTGTATCTGATCGCGACGGTACTGCTCAGCTACTACGCAACTCTCGGATTAACGTACTGGTTTTTTCGAGCGATCGACGGCCCACATTTTCTGGGACTCGATTGGAAACTGCCACTCTTTCTGTTTGTGATCCTCGTGGCCATTGGGCAGGATTACAACGTTTATTTGGTAACGCGGATCCTCGAAGAGCGGCAACGCTTGGGATCACTTGCGGCAGTGCGACGAGCCGTTGCACGGACGGGCGGCATTGTGACCGCTTGTGGGATCGTCATGGCGGCCACGTTCTTCAGCATGACCGCGTCGGCCTGGTGGCCGCCGATGAGCGCGTGGATTGGGCTGTCAGACTCAGTCGCGATCGATACGTCACAGCAGACAACTCTGCGAGGTATCACCGAACTGGGATTTGCCTTGGCCCTCGGCGTGTTGATTGACACGCTCTACGTTCGCACGGTGTTGGTGCCGAGTTTTGTTGTCCTCCAAGACCGCTTTCGCCGGCGATATCAAGCAAAGGAAACTACGAGTTAGTGTTTCCTCTGAATCGAATTGGACGGTCCGCGATCTTGCGAAAGATCCGGCTTCGCCGATCGTCGACCGACGGGTCCGCCCGTCAGCAGCCCCAAGCGATGGACGCTTTGCACGAGACGCTCTGGCATCGCACCGCCCTCTCCAACGGCCTTTCCAATGCGTGCTATTGCATCCTCAGGACTGAGTCCATCCTCCCCGCCGCATCGCCGCAGCATTACCGAGCTGATTCTTCGCATGTCCGCCAACTCGGGTAAATCCGCTCGTGTCAACGTGTGTCCAAAATTTTGCTTGACCCAGCCATTTCAACGCCTCATGCTCACCCGACGCCAACCGGCGATAACATTCCCTCGAACCGGCGATAACAATTCGCGTGTCACCGAGGGAACCGAAGGACCAACCGGCGATAACACCCCAAGGATCAGTTTATCACCCCCCAACCGGCGATAATTACCTCGTTGAACTTAATCGAATTGCCCCGGTGCCCCGCAGGGTATTCAGCATCCAGGTGACTGGCCGCATCCCTGCGGGTAGAGGACTGGCATCCATGCCAGCCAAGAACTGAAGTGATGAGCTGCGCTCGCTGTTTTCTTTTTTTCTTTGGCGTGCCGCTGTTGGATACGCGACCTCTCCGCTGAGGTGATTCTCAGCCAGCATGTCGAAACGAGCGTGCTGTAATTGCACCCGTCAGGCCGTGAGATGGGTGCGGCCCAGCTATCCACTGGAATGCCCAGCATGACCCCGTACCAAAAACGTCTTTGCCCACTCACCCGCCGCTTGGCAGAGGATATGAAAATCCGCAACATGGTCGGCCAGGTCGTGTTCACATTACCGAGCCAACTTTCGCGGTTGGCGCTCAGTAATCGCGAGTCGCTCGCCGACTTGCTGTTTCGGTCAGCACGCGAAAACGCGGGGATCGCTCACCACAACTTTCGCAAACGGAGAAAAGTCATGAATCGAAGCACAATCCTGCACGCTGCCGCAGTCGCAGCACTCCTTGTGATCGCAGCACCGTTAGTCGCACAAGAAACACCGAAATCGTATCCAATCACGTTTAAGGCGGACGACGTCCACACCATCAACAATTTCTCCATCGAGCTAAACGCTCTCAAGTTGACTGGCTCCCACTTGATGGTTGTGCCCATTCTCTGTGAACCGGGAATCACGGGTGCGATGCTGATCGGAAAGGGCGACTATGAATTTACTCCCGCTGGCGGTGACGTGATCAAAGGTGTATTTCGCGCGGCGATGCTTCGCTTCAACCCCATGGACCAGCCAAAACTGTTACCGATCAATCATGGTGACGCGACAACCGATCACGCAGTTCACGAAATGGGACGTCACATGCTCGACAATGTGTTTCGCCATTGCTGGCATAGCGGGATGAATGCACTGATCCCGGATGCTGGGTCTCTTGTCGCCAATGTTTATTCGACGACACAAGGTGACTTGCTGATATCGACGGGGCCCGACTCCTCGGTCGTTCACAGTTTCACTAACAACGCCACGCTGTACACGAAAAAGTAAACGCGACAGAACCATGCGGTGAATCGCAGCGAATATCATCATGGCCGATCCGTCGGACATCCAATTAAGTTCAACTCGTCGCGACAAATTTCAGCAAACGGGAGCGAGAACAGCTAGGCTGGAGTGTCAAACGAGGAGTCCCCTTCGGGAATGAAACCTGGGTGGAGCACATTGCCCGAACGTTCAATTTGGAGTCAACCATGCGCCCTCGAGGACGCCCAAGGAAGAAACCGGTCAAGAAATGAACCTCCCAAGACCAAAAACGGTATCGGACACCTTTCTTATTGAGCTAGTGAAGAATTCTCAGGTGTCCGCCATTCGTGGGTGAACTTGCTGGATATAGCTTGTCGATCGGTGTACACTGTCGCCTCGTTGATTCCTGCGGTCAGGAAGAACAAATGACGCGTCCTTGTTCCTGAAGCGTTCGCTGTTTTACTCGCTAACGTGCGTGCGGTAACACGCGGGCGAGCGTCTCCATTCCTTCTCCCATGACGAAATATCATGAAAGCAACCCGTCTAGCAGTTCTCTTGCTGCTCGCATCGAACCTTTTCTCGCTGGTCGATTTAACTGAAAGCCGGGCTCAGGACCGGAGTCAACCCAACATCCTGCTGATTGTCTCGGACGACACCGGATATGGGGATCTCGGCCCCTATGGCGGCGGCGAGGGCCGCGGCATGCCGACGCCGAATATTGACCAGTTAGCAGCGAGCGGCATGACATTCTTCTCGTTTTATGCTCAGCCCAGTTGCACGCCCGGTCGAGCTGCGATGCAAACCGGGAGGATCCCCAATCGAAGTGGCATGACGACGGTCGCTTTTCAGGGTCAGGGTGGCGGCTTACCAGCGGCCGAATGGACGCTAGCCTCTGTCCTGAAAACGGCTGGCTACCACACCTACTTTACCGGCAAATGGCACCTTGGCGAAGAAGATTTTGCACTTCCCAATGCGCAGGGATATGACGTGATGGAACACTGTTTCCTCTATCACTGCAACGCATACACCTACGGCGACCCGACCTGGTTCCCCGACATGGATCCCAGTCTGCGAGCTATGTTCAACAAGGTCACCAAGGGTTCGCTCTCGGGTAACGCAGGTGAAGAAGCCAAGGAAGACTTCAAGGTCAACGGCCAATACGTGAACAAACCGGATGAGGATGTCGCCATGGAGGGGGTCAACTACCCCGACGGCGTTGTCGGAATACCCTACATGGATGAGTATGTTGAGCAATCGGGACTTAGGTTTCTTGAAGACGCGGCCAAAACACCGGATAAACCTTTTTTTATCAACGTCAACTTTATGAAGGTGCATCAGCCGAACCTTCCCGCCCCCGAGTTCAAGGGCAAGTCGCTCGCGAAGTCCAAGTATGCCGACTCGGTCGTCGAGCTGGATACCCGGATAGGAAATCTCATGACCAAGCTCAAGGAGCTCGACCTCGACAAGAATACGCTGATCTTCTACACCACGGACAACGGGGCGTGGCAGGACGTCTATCCCGATGCGGGTTACACTCCATTCCGTGGCACCAAGGGCACTGTCCGCGAAGGTGGCAACCGCGTCCCCGCGATCGCCGTTTGGCCTGGGAATATCAAACCCGGCGAACGCAACCATGACATCGTTGGCGGTCTCGACCTGATGGCCACGTTCGCCTCCGTCGCGGGAGCCAAGCTGCCCGAGAAGGACCGTGAAGGAGTGCCGATCATATTCGACAGCTATGACATGACTCCTCTGTTGACTGGCAAAGGCAAGAGCAAACGCGATTCTTGGTTCTACTTTACGGAGGTCGAGTTGACGCCTGGGGCCGCCCGCGTCGGGAACTACAAGGCTCTCTACAACATCCGTGGCGACGATGGACAGGCGACCGGCGGTCTTGCGGTGGATACCAACTTGGGTTGGAAAGGCGCAGATAAATACGTAGCGGTCGTCCCTCAGGTATTCGACCTTTGGGCTGACCCTCAAGAGAGGTACGACATCTTCATGAATAATTTCACTGAACGAACCTGGACGCTCGTGACCATCAACGAGTCGATTCAGGAACTGATGAAGACCTACGTCCAATATCCACCGCGCAAGATGCAGGGTGAGGTCTACACAGGTCCGATCACCCTCCCTCAATACCAGCGATTCAAGCATATCCGCGAATCACTGGATAAAGAGGGAATCTCGCTTCCCTTGCCCTCAGGCAATTGAAGCTTCCGCAAAAGCACTCCGACGAATATCCGAATGATCTCTCTCGATGGTGAGTGCCGCTGTCCAGTAGCGGGCACGTTGATTTTTCACGTTTGACCATGACTGTGTTGGAAGTCGTCCAAACGTCCGACTCGACGTTCGAGAAACAAAATTTTTTACCAGGAGCAACATGATGAGCCCAACGAGTTTGGCACGATTGACGATTTTTTTGGCTGCAAGTGGGATCTTGCTACCAGCGGTGCCCGCCATTGCTTGCACTGCGATACGTCTCATTTCTAGGGACGGCAGCGTGGTGGTCGGCCGTACAATGGAATTCGGTTTTGACGTCGACTCCGAAGCCGTGGTCATCCCCGCTGGCACCAAAATATCCAGTTCGCTCGCCAATTCGTCGCACGGAATGGACTATACGACGAAATTTGGAGTCGTCGGAGCGAACGCCATAGGCCGAAAGATCATCGTCGACGGGATGAACGAGAAAGGGCTGTATGTCGGCACCCTTTACCTGCCTGGATACGCTGGCTATGCCGATCCCGCCAAGGCGGTTGAATCTCGTTCGCTCGCTCCAGAGGACTACGGAGGCTGGTTGCTAGCGAATTTTGCCTCGGTGCAAGAGGTAAGGGCTCACTACCAGGATGTGACGCTCGTTCCCAACCCTATCGAAGAACTCGGTGGGCTTACTCTTCCAGCGCACTATATCGTCCAGGACAATACAGGTGCAGCCGTGGTCATTGAACCGATCGACGGTTCCTTAAAAATACACGACGATCCCCTCGGTGTCTTGACGAACTCCCCAACCTTCGACTGGCATATCACTAATCTTCGCAATTACATCAATCTAAGCGCCACCAACGTTCCTGCGGTTGCGCTGTCGGACATCAAACTCACACAGTTTGGCCAGGGTACAGGCATGCTGGGTCTGCCCGGTGACTTCACCCCACCGTCGAGGTTTGTTCGAGCGGTCTTCTTTTCTCAGCTCGCGGTGAAGAACAAGACGGCGGACGAGACCGTGCCCCAGATGTTTCATCTCATGAATGCATTCGACATTCCGCGCGGTGCGGTGCGGGAAGATGATAACGGTCAGGTTGACGCAGAATACACGGTGTGGACGTCGGTCTCTGATCTGACCAACCGCCGCTGGGCTTTTCGAACTTACAAGGATCAATCGATTCGGGCGATTGATGTCGTCAAGGCGTTGAAAGCGGCAGGCGGTAAAGTGAAAACAATCGCGATGGATTCCGACCAAGTCATTTTGGACGCCTCCACGAAATTCCAGTGAGCGGTTGGGAAACGGCAAGTGAGCAAGGTCTCAAACAGGGAGGATTTGCGACAACCCATCGCCGCTGCCGGGAACGACCTGCTCAGGTTTTCCATTCTCTTGGATCGCGGGCAATGGGTCCAAGAACTGGCACTTCAATCAATCCGCATCATTGCTTGCCCACCGACGCATGGGCGAACGACGACATCGTTTGGCCCGCTGGCGCGGCAGGTTCGGCGTCGGCAAACCTAGATGGCTACGCTGCCGCGCGTGCGGGCGATGTGGACGCTCGACTCGCTTCCTGAGCGAGCACTTCTTCGGCCAATGACTGGTAGTCAATCGCGCCATTGCTATCGCCAGAATAATCGAAAATCGATTTGCCGAAACTCGGAGCTTCGGCCAAGCGGATATTACGGCGAATCCTTGTATCGAAGAACTTGGCGTCGCGAAAGAACTCTCTCGACCCCTTCGAGGACGTGAAGAACTCGTCGATATCGGTGCTGACCTCGGCTGCCAGACGCGTGTTCGAGTCGTACATGCACAGCACCACGCCGGAGAGGCGTAGTCGACTATTCATTCGTCTGGCGACGACTTCGATCGTTCGCAACAGTTTGCTGAGTCCATGCAGCGCGAGGAAATGGGGTTGCAGCGGCAGAAAGACTTCGTTGACGGCGACGAGCGCGTTGATCGTGAGCACGCCAAGGCTCGGCGGGCAATCGAGGATAAGATAATCAAACGCTTCATGGTCGTCGGCCAGTTTGTCACTCAGGATCATCTCACGCCCGACTTCGCAGGCCAATTCCATTTCGGCCGCGGCAAGGTCGAGGTTGGACGGAACGACAAACAGGTTTTCGTCGACCTGTTGACGTGCATCGGCGAGCGTGGCGTCACCACACAGGACTTCGTACATTGTGGCTTCGCCGTCCACGGCGGTGATTCCCAGGTGCAACGACGCATGTGCTTGCGGATCCAAATCCATCACGCAGACGCGGCGACCGGCACGGGCTAGAGCAGCGGCGAGATTCACGCTGCTGGTCGTTTTGCCAACGCCGCCTTTTTGGTTGATTACTGCAATCGAACGCATGACATTTTTCCTGTGAGAGTGAAGAGCACACCAAGCATCATCGGGCGAATTCCATTCGCCACCCACTCGCTATCGAGACGAACTACGCAGCGACTGATAGGCCAACAAGACTTCGTATAAGTCTGCATCGATTTTCACGCAGTCATCCGCAAAATCCCGGAGCCAGGTGCGGTTGGATTCGTTTGCGTCGATCAATAAACGCGTGATCTGGGCGAGCGGAATCGAGACCGATTTCGGCTTTCCCAACCCCGACACACGGTCCATTTCCAACTCACGAACAAATCGGTGTTTTTTCAATCGAGTGCAGGGTGGAATCACGGCAGATCAATCTTTCGGCTAGAAGCGAGTCAACGCAAGTGTGTTTAACAGGGCATGACGATCCATCGCCAGAGCGTCCTGCGTTCAAAGTATCGACTTTGACGATGAGGGGACTTGATCCAATTTTGCGGGTTTCGCCGGATCGCTCCGATCACGTGCTCGCCCCCACTGTGATCGAACTGCGGTGCGGAATCTTGCCGCGTTCCTGTTTGAGCCAGGCCGAGCTGGTTCATGGCTTGGAATTGGGGTATTAAGCCGTCGTGCTGCACGAATACTGCTGCGCCCCGAACCGAAAAAAAATTGGCCCAGCGGAATATGGAAATTTTGTGACCCCCGCTGGTGTGGGGAGCGTACAATGGGACAAAATGATTTGGCTATGTCATCCGACCCCGTTTTCAACAATATCTCTTCGCTGATGGACCCGCTCAATCGCGTCTTGCCGTCCCATCACGCGTTGCCGGATAATCATCACGGCAGCGCCGCTCGGGAGAGAGAGGCCGCGGAAATGGACGGAATCTCGATCGACGAGATGGTTCGGGATCTCGAACAGGGGTTCGGCGTTGAGTCTCTCGAAGACGACTCATTTGGAAACGCACCGCATCGCGCCGGGATCGATTATTACGGAGCGACCGAAGACGATTTTTCCGCAATTGGGGTGCGAAACCTCGAATGGAGACTGCCGATCATCCGCAGCGCGGCCCACCGCAGCGCTGACGCCATCGCTACGAATCAAATCATTGATCCATCTGCATCCCGAGAGGCGCAATTAACTCAGATTGTCCTCTCGACGTACCGATTGATCGATCCTCGTTTCCGGGGCAGCTATTTTCAACAGGTCCGCGTGGGACGCATGCTGCCGATGACGCTGCAAACTGCGTCGTGCGTGGATGGCACGCCCCCGTCGTTGCAGCCGGTGCTGTGGAATGATCATCGCAATGCTGTGCGTTTATTCGGTCATGACCTCCCGCTGCAGGCCGCTGCTCAATCGCCTCAGTCTGCCCGGTTGCCCCAGCCTTTCGAGCCGTCTCAGCGTTTCACAAAGCAACCCCGTCTCGCAACCAAGAGGGCGTCTCAAGGTAAACGGACAGACTATCGCGACGAGGCAATCGAGGTGCTCGCTGAGCTCCAGTCGCGGTCCCACCCTGCCGCATGGAAGGGGTGGCTTCAGGGCAAACGACTGGTGGCTTCGCTTTGTGGGCTGCTCGCGTTATGCGTGCTTTCCGTCGCGGCTTACCGCGGCATGGGGCCCTCTCGAGCTCCCACTGATCCTCCCGATCAGCTCGCCAGCCAACTCAGGCTGAAGCTGCCTGAACTGCAACAGGGTGTGCTGCCCAAGGCGAAATCGGTGACTCCTCGACGGTTGCCGCCTGCGGCCCATTCGGGCGAACCAGCGGAAAGCGATCTAGATCTGAAGATCCCGTCTCCTCCGCTAATTCTCGACATCCCAGCTCGCGAGCTGACGACAGACGAACTCATGAAGGCGTTGGCCAAGGCTTCCGGTCTGCCGGAAAACGAATTAGAAGACATCGCCGAGAAGGGACATCGATCGGGCAGCGAACCTCGCAAAATTCCGCAAACTCGGAAACCACGTCCTAATGACGACCTCGTTAGCGGTGCTCGCGTGGGGAGTTCGGAGTTGAAGCCGCCGGTTGTCGCGGAGTCACCGCGCACGAAAGTCGCGCCGCCTTTGAAAGTCGCGGCGCCCTGGGAGGATGCTGCAGTCGAAGGTGCAGTCGCCCTGTTGTGGTCGGAGACCGACTCAGCGAGTCGACGATTTACCGCCTCCACCGCTGCCGGATTGATCGACGCATGGGATTTAACGGCGGACCTCGCCGCCGTAGGATCTCTCGAACATGCGGCTGCCCAACGGCTAATCATTCAAGCCTCTTGGTTGCTCCGTCCTCTCGCTCGGATCGTGAGTCTGATTCGTCAATCCCAACAGTCAGCCTCGGCACGTTTCGCTGACGCGAGCGAACCTCAACTTCTGGAAACGTCTCATTTGGACGCTGCCGAAATTCATCTGCTGATCACGTCATGGCGTGCGGCACGCAAACGTGTGGTTCGAACCAACGATCTCGACCAAATGCTCCGTCAGGCCAACGTGCTGTTGGACCGGATCGTCATCAGTGACCAACTCTCACCACGCGACCGGAGTGACTCGCTCGATACTTTTCGTGTCGATGTCGAACAGCTCGCCAGGATCTGCAGCGACAAAGTGTCCATCGGTGAGACCAATACGCTACTTGCCGCACTCGACACGCTGCCCGCGGAGAGTGAGTGGGCGAGGCTGGCGTCAGCCGAACATCCTTCGGGTCTGATGGCGAGCATCTACTGCCTCCAGCAACGTCGTTGGGATGAAGGAATTGCTTGGCTTGGACAAACCAGTAACCTGGCGGTTGCAGCGGCGGCGAAAACGGAGTGGAAATTGATCCAAAACGAGCAGCGGGGCGCGAACGTAAATGACGCGAAATCCCGCATTACGCTTGCCAACCGCTGGAGCAAGATCGCACATCGCCTCGAACCTCGCGAAGCGGCCGCAGTGCGGTTGCATGCGATCGATCTGTATGGGGCCGATCCAGGAACGCTAGCTCAGCGTGATGAACTCAAAGCAAAGCTGCCACTTTATGTGAAGTGATCAGACGGCGCCAAGCAAGTACTCGTTTTTTTCCGGCGTCACACATGGCGTGAGCAATGCGTAATAGGTGCTGGATCACTTCTGAGGCTGATCTTCGATTTCCAGTATGCACAGGAATCGCTGCATGTACGCATCCGGATCCGCAGGATCGTACAGATCTTGCATGTACTGCAGCTCAATCGCCTCCGCCCTTTGGCTGTGGTGAGTCGCCCACTGCGTCGCGAGATATTGACAGAGCGAGTCGCGGTATTGCTGATTGCGATCGTACACTAAGTGGCTGTACAGCTTGCGCCATCGGTGATCGGGGAACCGTCGATAGGGATAGGCGGGGCGCGTGAATGTTTCTGCATCCGCTTTCACGCCACCACGCAGCAGGTCCGCGTAGTTAAAGTCAGGCAACCTAGCCAAAACGATAAACCAGCTGCCTCGATTGGACGCATAGTCGAACAGACGCCAGTTCTGCTGCAGCGACAATAGATCGCCCACTCGTTTCGCCGCGACCGGAATACGGTTATGCCCGAACGCTCCTCGATCAGCCAAATTCCAGGCGATCATGTAGACTAACGAAAACGCAACGGCAGTTCCTGCCAAGGCTTGCACCCACCAAGCCGGTTGCGATGGCGGTCCATTGGAGTCAGTGTCGCTATTCATACTGTCGGAACTCGAGGTTTCCTGAAACCTCGAACATTTCGAGAATTGTCCCAGGTAGTCCCAAAAACCAGCCGGTAAAAACAGTAGCAGTGCGGACCAACAGACAAGCGAGAACAGGCCAATTGTGAGAGTGAATTCAATTCCTAAATGCATCGAAGCCAATGCGGCGACCACGAGGCAGCGAGCACGCCAGTATCCTGCAGTGGCCAACAATAATATCGGCAGAATATGTTCTGCAAAAACGACGACCGTGCCAGCGATCGACGTCAGCTGCGGGTACCCTTGCAGCATGTACGCAAGCGGACGAGCATAGTCGATATCGCTGAAAATCCGATGAAGCTCGTCGCCGTTAATCCAGTCACCCGTCAGTTTCCACGAACCGGCAAAGAAATACATCACGCACACTTGGAGCATGATCGCAGCCGAGGCGATAGTACTGACACTCGAGGCCGCTGTCGTTCGCCGCGAACCTAGCGAAAGACGCGAAGGTATCGGTAAAAAAAATGCCCAAAAGAGCAGCATTCTCAGCAAGTCGTCAGCACCAGTCTGCAGCAGTGGTGTGCGAGCCTGCATGGACGTCCACAGCACCCAGCACAACGCAATGGCGGCTCGCGGATGGAAACCAATCGCCACGCAGAACGCTGCGAGTCCTGACAGCACAAACAAGATCGCCTGAAACGACGTACTCCCGCTGAAAAAATGCAGCGACCACCGCCAGGAGCCCACGTAGTCTGCGGCGACTAAAGACGACGGCATCACACCCGCGTCGGTGTAATGTGCTTGAAGCGAAGTCGCACGAATGGCAAGATCAATAAGTAATACGACGCCAATCGCGATGCGAAAAGCCTTCAACGACCTCAGGTCGATCGCAAACAGATTGGATATCTGATGGCTGAACAATGTCAATATTTCGAAGCGGGTTTGATAGCTCGACGTCAAGTCTCGCCAGATACCCTACTGGAATGGTTGGTGTCAACTTGTCGTCATCAATTTCACATTGTAATGCGGCGAGTCGATCAATCAAGAACGAAGTCGAATCGTCCGTAGATGCGCTCCTCCGTGGATGCCCATTGCTCGCTGACCACCTACTCAGGAGCTGGATAGTCCTGCGTCTTTCATGAGTAACTGCAAATCGCTCCAGGCAGCACGCTTAGCATCAGGGTTTCGCAGCAAGTACGCCGGGTGATAAATTGCCAGTACTTTACTATCGTGATATTGATGGAGCGATTGCCGCAGACGCCCGATCGATAACTTTGTCTGCAGCAATGCTTGGGCGCTCACCGCGCCGAGGCAAATGATGTATTCGGGGCGGAGCAGTTGCAACTGCGTTTCGAAATATTCGCGGCAATTCGCCAACTCGTCGTGAGCTGGGTTTCGATTGCCGGGAGGTCGACACTTGATCGTATTGAGCAGATAGACTTCATCGCGTTTCAGATGAATCGCTTCGATCATCTTTGTGAGTAATTGCCCAGACTCACCCACGAAGGGCCGGCCGGTCTTATCTTCCTCGGCACCGGGGGCCTCGCCGAAAAACACGAATCTTGGTTGTGGGCTACCCTCGCCAAAGACTGTCTGTGTCCTGCAACGCGCTAACGCCTTGCAGCGTGTGCAACCAGCGACAGTTTTGGCGAGCGAATCGAGCGAGGTGATAGCGTCATCCACGGGCAGCGCTGCGCCGGGGTACGGTAGGGAGCTGACAACGGTGCTTGTGATGGGGGTGAGACGTGAAGGGCGTGGCGACTTGGTAGGTGGAGTGTCGGGCGGCTGTGGGCTCGCTGGGGTACCAGTTGCAGGGGCTGAGGTGGATTCGGAGTCGCCGGTCGCAGCGTCAATCCCAGCTGCGGAGCTATTGACTAAATCGAATTCCGCGTCGAGCGTCGTTCTCCATTGGTCGACAGTCTCCGCTACCGAATTGGGCACGTACCTCAGGCCGCTGCGATGGAAATGAGCCAGCAACTCTCCGCTGGCACCGAGAATGTCACCAGGCGATTGGAAATCACCCAACAGAGAAGCCTTGTCGGGGCGGTCGGCAGAGGAGAAATCGCTCAAATTGCTGATCTCGATCGAGTTTTCGTCATGTTCGTGCTGCCATGGCATTCTGAAATCGCCGGCCAGAGTCTACCATGTCATGTCATTGCAGAACATGTGCAGAACAATTGTCCTCCCGCTTATCGATTTCTCGGCCCCACCATGCCCGTTCCTCAAGTTGCCATCGTAGGCCGACCTAATGTTGGTAAAAGCAGTCTTTTCAATTGGCTAGCCCGCCGCAGATTGGCGATTGTCGACGATTTCGAGGGTGTGACCCGCGACCGTATGACTACGCTAATTGAAACCGACGAGCGTTATTTTGAGCTCGTCGATACCGGCGGGATGGGCGTGGAAGATGCCGATGATTTGACTGCCGATGTGAAACGGCAAATCGAGCTGGCCATCGCTTCGGCCGACGTCATTTTGTTCGTCGTCGACATCCAAACTGGAATCATGCCGCTCGATACCGAAGTCGTTGAGCGTCTGCGAGGCGTTGAAAGACCCGTCATTTTGGTCGTTAACAAGGCCGATCAGGATCATCAGGAGATCCACGCTGAGGAGTTTCGCACCCTCGGTCGCGGCATGCTGCTTCCCGTCAGCACCATGCAAAACCGCGGTCGCGATGAGTTGCTCGAAGCGATCGTGGATCGGTTGCCTCCCGAGGATCAAACGGTGCGGCCGGAGTCCGCGATGAAGCTGACCATTGTCGGACGGCGCAACGTAGGTAAGAGCACATTCGTCAATACGCTGGCGGAGTCGGATCGGATGATCGTCAGCGAAGTTGCGGGAACGACGCGGGATAGCGTCGACGTGAACTTTGAGCTTGACGGACAGATTTTCACCGCGATCGATACGCCAGGGCTGCGAAAACGCAAAAGCGTGCGAACCGATTTGGAATGGTATTCCACTCATCGCGCAGCCCGCAGCGTTCGCCGCGCCGATGTCGTCCTGATGTTTTTTGACGCCAGTCAGAAAACGAGTAAGGTCGACAAGCAGCTCGTCGGCTACGTGATCGAGCACCACAAACCCGTGATCTTTGTCGTCAACAAGTGGGACCTGTACGCGGGGCAAGTCGCAACGGAGGAATGGGTCCGCTATCTGCGGCACCAGTTTACGACGTTGTCCTACGCGCCGATCGCATTCATTACTGGGCAGTCTGGTAAAAATGTCAAGACATTGCTCAATCATGCGTCCATGTTATACAAGCAGGCGCAGTCGCGTGTGACGACGGGGGAACTCAACCGCGTCGTGCGGGCCGCCATGGATGTCCACCCGCCAGCACTATTTCAGAACCGCCGCCCCAAGATTTTTTATGCCACGCAGGTCTCGACCGAACCGCCGACGATTGTGCTGATGTGTACCGACCCGAACGCGTTCACGCATGACTATCAGCGATATCTGTTGGGTTGGTTTCGCGACCATCTGCCGTTCGGCGAAGTGCCGATCAAACTGTACTTCCAAAAGCGAACCCGGGCGGAAGAATCCAAACAGGAAGGCCGCTCGAAATCGCGCTAGGGCGACACTTTGCCGGTTTTTCCCGTCAATTCGCCTCAACCGGTCGGCCGGGTTGTGCCGATGAATCGGAGTGTCGCTCATTGCGAGCCATACTCCAATCGTCCAACGGGAAAATCACGTGATTCGTCGATTCATACTGCTGTCCGCCGCCTGCGGCGTGATCGCAATTTCTGCTGCTGCGGGCAGTAACGCTGCGGCTCAGATGCCCGTCCCCGGAATGGTGGGCGGTGCGGGAGCTATGGGTGGCCCAGGTGCCGGGTACACCAACCAACAGGCCTTTGGTCAAGCCTGGGGTGGCTCGGCGGCCAACGTTGACTGGAACCGGTTTTACCACTATCCCTACGTGTACTATCCCCAGAATTTCTGGGGGCAAGAGTATTTTAAGAGCAGTGATAGTCTCTACCACCGCTATCCCACCGAGATGCGAATCCCGGTCTACAATAAACAGTGGCATAATTACTATCCCAGCAACCGCCGGTTCCATCGAGGCCACCACTTCATCCTCGACACGTTCTAAGCGGCGATCCGAAAAGAGGTCTGGCCCTTTGGAGGCGATTCATTCTACACGATTTTTAATAGCCTCGCCGGAGAGGGTCCGACCCCATTTCGGACAGGTCCTAACCACTTTTTTCGCAAGGCTTGATCCGCCTTGAGCTCACCGTCACGACCTACCGCCGCCGGTTCGCCGCGTCGCGCACGAGCGGGCACACTGCCGCGTTTGTTAGAGTCCACCGCCGCGTGCGTGTGGCTGATCGACGCTTCCGGAAAGATCGCGTATCTCTCACCTGCCATGCGCGCATGGTTCGGGGTGGAGGATGACGTGTCGGAATCGATGACGGAACTGCTAACGCTCGACCGGGCATCGCTCGCTGCGGGCGACTACGTCCGGGGACACTTGACCCGCAGGCTGCACGTCCCGCAAGATGCCCCAGGTCACACTGATGCCCAGGCGAAAGTTGCCATCGCTCATTTTGTAATGCTCGATGCGTGGCCTGTGGCTTTACCAGAGACAGCGGATGCAGGTTTGATCCTGGGTTGCTTCGGTGACTATCTTCCTGATACGGAAATTCCGTGGGAAGCTTGGTTTGGCGAGCGCGGCGTTCGTGATGCTGCAAATCTGGATGCGGAATTGGCTCGGTTTCGGGGGCAACAGAAACGGCATGCCAATCTGTTGCTTGCCGGCAGTAGCACACCTTCGAGGCAACTGCGTGGCCGCGTTGAGTTAGCATGTCGCATTCGCTGCCATGTCGGTCTAACGGGGCCATCGGGCTGCGGCGCTGAGGAAATTGCGTCTTTAATACATCACACCTCCGCGGCTGGGGAGGCGATTGTTTGTCTCGACGCATCGTTAATGGACGCGGAGTTGCTCGAAGTTTACGCGGCGCCGGTCATCGCTGACCTGCGAGAGCAAGCTGAATCGGCCGGCACGCTATGTTTGGATCGACTGGACGAGATGCCAGCGGATGCGCAGGCCCGACTAGTCGAGTGGTTAGATGCTTGGCCGGACCGACTGCGATTAATCGGGATTCTGAATGACGAACTGCCTTCAGAATGCGAAGCGATACAACTGAGCGATGCAATTGCCGACGCCATGGAGATCTTTCGAGTTTGTATTCCACCGTTAGCGTCGCGTCGCGTGGATCTCGATCTGATCGCGACTGGATGGGTTCGCTCGGCGAGACTTTCGCGCGAAGCGTTGGAATTGATTCAGTCGTATCCATGGCCCGGGCAATGGAGCGAGTTTACTGCTGCGTTGCAGTTTGCAGTAGAAACGGTGACCGGAGACCGCATTGGTCGCGAGCATCTTCCTCTGGCGATTCGATCCTACCGTGCACCGTCACACGTCGGTAGTCGGGTCAGTCGCCATGAACACGAGGTTACGATCGCACCACCGCTGCCCTCGTTAAAGGATTTTCGAATCGATTCGCTCGATGATGCTGTCAGCGAGTATGAGTCTGAACTGATCAATCAAGCCATGGCGGCGGCTGAGGGTAACAAAGCGGACGCGGCGCGGCGGCTCGGGATCAGCCGCTCGCGGCTGTTGCGTAAACTCGTTGGAGACTCACGGTCATGACCACGATGAACCTGGCTCGTGAGCCGGAACTGATCGCATGGTGGATTGGCGATGAGGCGTACCGGTGGCAAGAGACATTTCTCGCCTGGCTCAGCGGAGCCGACTCGCCGAGCGCTGCTCCAACGATCTGCCGAGTCCAGCTTGTTGGACGAAGTGCCCTTTCACTGCCGCGCCTGCCCATGCGTGGAAACAAGCTGGCCGGTTCGAGTTCGCCCCTAGTGATATGGGCAATTCCTGAATTCGGAATAGCGGATTTGATCCATCAGATCGATCACACTCGCCATACAAGATCTGGCTACACGCATATCACAGCGGGGTTGGTTTCGCCAAGAGAGCGGATGGTTCTTAGCGAGGTGGGGGTCGCGGCACACGTCCAAAAACCCTGTGATTGGACTGCCTTTCACCATTTGTTTCGCGTTAGATGACTCGCGACGCAGCAAATCTACTCACAGAATCCGCTCAATCGGAGTTACACGGAATGCTATTGTTCGACTTGCTCATTAAAACACAAACACGAATTCATTCCAGTTCAGTACGCTCAGCGCGTAGAGGGCTTCGGCTCGTTCGGGTTTGAGATTGCTATCGTTGATGAAGGAGTTCATCAGCTGTCTGCCGTCCATGATTTCTTGTTCGGTCGCATCGCGGCCGAGAACGCGGTGGAGAATCCCGCTAACCAAGAGGCCGCGGTCAGCCGTGATGGCCTCATCCGTAGTTCCCTGGGCGTGGAGCTGCTCACGGACGGACGCGAGTAGCTGGTGCGCCTTCTTATGAATAAACTCGCTGTTGAGTAGCGACATCGCTTGGCCCGGTTGCAACGTGACGAAGCGAGCTTCGCATGTCGTATCGGGCTCGGGGAAGTCGAATGCCGCGAGCATGGGCGTCAACAGCGAACGTTTGACGTGGATGTAGACACTGCGGCGGTTGCGGTCCAATTCACTGGAGTCTCCCCAGCCTTTTCCGGGCACCGATTGGCCCGCCAAGACTTCGGGCGAGAGTTCCTCGTAGAAACTGGGGCCATAGGTTTCCAAATTGATTGTTCCAGCGACCGTGAGGATGGTATCACGAACCTCCTCAGCGGTCAGCCGGCGCGGATCGAATCGCCAATACAGATCATTATTCGGGTCGATGACCGATGTGTTTCCGACGGCCGCAGCCTGCTCGGGCGTTAAGGCTGCGGCAGCTTGATAGGTTTTACTTGTCATCATGAATCGATGCATCTCTTTGAACTTCCAGCCCTTGTCCATGAATACATGGGCGAGATAGTCGAGCAGCTCGGGGTGCGTTGGCGGAGTGCCGAGCTGACCAAAGTTGTTCGTTGATCGCACGATGCCCCGGCCAAAGTGGTGCTGCCAAATGCGGTTCGCGATGACGCGAGTGGTGAGACGATTGTCGGGTGTTGCGATCCAGCGTGCGAAAGCCAAGCGTCGCATAGCCGCGTCAATCGGCGGATCGGCGCCCGCAAAAACTTTGGTTTCGAAAATCTCAGGCACGCGAGGTGTGACTGGATCCGTCGGTGAGTGCGGATTGCCACGAAACATCACGAAGGTCTCTGCCATCTCTTGCTTTTGGGCCAGCCCGAGTACTTGCTCACGTGGAGGCAGTTCGTTGCGACGCTTCTTAGCGTTCGAAAGCTCGTTTCCAAGTTCCGCATAGCGACTGCGTTGCTCAGGTGTCAGGTGCTGGTCGAGCTTTTCACGTAGCACCTTGTTGCGTTCTTTGCGGCTACCCTCAGTGGCGCGTTGGTCGGGAGCCGACATCTTGACGATGCCCGCCTGCTCGATTTCAGCACGTTCCTTTTCAATACGGGCAAGGTCTTCGTCGCTCTGTTGATATTGCACCAGTAATTCGGGCGAGGTGATATCGATTTGATTAAAAGCAGTGCCATTGCCCCGCGTACCATAAGGTGTCACGTCGGCAAAGATCGCCAGCATGCCGTAATAGTCGGTTGTGGGTATGGGATCAATCTTGTGATCGTGGCAGCGGGCACAGTTGACTGTCAGTCCCAGAAAGGCTTGTCCGGTCGTCGTGACAAGATCGTCAAGCTCGTCGTAGCGGGCCTGTAGCGGATCTGCGGGCTCGTCGTCCCAGATCCCCAGTCGGTAGTAGCCGGTGGCAGTTCTTGATTCCGTTGTGGGATACTCGAACAGATCGCCAGCAAGTTGCTCTTGAATGAATTGGTCGTAAGGTTTGTCTTCATTGAACGAGCGGATGACATAGTCGCGAAATTTCCAAGCGTTAGGTTTCGCGTCGTCGCGTTCGAAAGAGTTCGTCTCGGCATAGCGAACGAGGTCGAGCCAGTGCCGACCCCACTTTTCGCCATAGTGTTCAGAAGCGAGTAGGCGGTCGATAAGTTCCTCGTAGGCATGCGGGTCGGGATCATTGGCGAACGCTTCAACCTCTTCGGGCGTCGGTGGCAGACCGACCAAGTCATAGGTGGCGCGGCGAATCAGGGTGCGTTTGTCAGCAGGTGGGGCCTGCTGCAGTCCCGCTTCGGCGAGTCGCTTGAGCACGAACGCATCGATGGGATGAACTTCATCGCCCGCGGTTTGGACTTCCGGGACGGCCGGATCGGTGAGCGGTTCGAACGCCCAATGCTTGCTGAATGTTGCGCCTTCTTCGATCCACCGCTTCAGCAATGCGACTTCGTCTTCAGTTAACGGATCGCCTTCGGGTGGCATCCGCTCGTATTCGTCGTCGCTGGTGATGCGAGTCACCATTGCGCTCTCAACCGGTTCGCCGGGAACGATCGCGTACTCGCCTGATTCTGACTCGACGAGGGCTAAATCTGCATCGTGAAACGCGAGCCCTCCTTCGGCTTGATCGGGGCCATGGCAGGCGAAACAGCGACGGGCCAGCAGGGGCTGGACATCGCGAGCGTAGTCCAAATCAGCGGCAGTTGCTGCGTCAGCAATCAGCACGCCGCCCAGGGCAGCGACAACGACAGAGCAAGCCAAAATGGATCGGAAAGACAGAAGAGGCATCACGCGGAGGCTAGTTTTCTAGGAGGCAGAGGCGGGAGGCGTCGAATTGCCGACGCCGGAGGGAACTGTATTTTGATCGAAAAACGGCGACTTGATAACCGGGAAAACAGTGAAAATAGAATGCCTTCAGTTGGGGTGGCATTTTTCCAAAGTTCGTTACAATGTGTGGCTTGTCTATCGGGCCAGCGGGAGTCCCTGTGATCGGTCTGGCGAGCGTTTCGCGCGTGCAATGAACCATTCGTGCAATGAGCCATTTCCGCGAGACGCGTCGCGTTACCTGTTTGTTATGTGACCCTGAACGAGAGAAAAGAAACATGTCGCAAGTCGCTACGGAACGACTGCCCTACAAAGTTCGAGACATTTCGCTGGCCGAATACGGTCGCAAAGAAATCGAGCTGGCCCAAAACGAAATGCCTGGCCTGATGGCACTGCGTAAGAAATACGGCCCATCGAAGCCATTGGCGGGTGCCCGGATCGCCGGTTGCCTCCACATGACGATTCAAACTGCGGTTTTGATCGAGACCCTGGTTGAGCTCGGCGCCGAAGTGACCTGGAGTAGCTGCAATATTTTCAGCACGCAAGACCACGCTGCGGCAGCGATCGCGAAGGCTGGTATTCCCGTCTATGCCTGGAAGGGCATGAGCGATGCCGAATTCGATTGGTGCATCGAGCAGACGCTGCACTTTCCTTCGGGAGAGCCGCTCAACATGATTTTGGACGATGGTGGGGATCTGACCGCGATGGTCCATGACAAGTTCCCGGAGCTGCTTGGCGAAATTCGCGGAATCAGCGAAGAAACCACCGCTGGAATCCACCGCCTCGAAGTGCTCAACCGCAGCGGTAAACTCCGCGTTCCCGCGATCAACGTCAATGACTCGGCGACCAAGAGTAAGTTCGACAACCTGTACGGTTGCCGCGAATCGCTTGCCGACGGTGTCAAGCGAGCCACCGACGTGATGTTGGCCGGTAAGGTCGCCGTTGTCTGTGGATACGGCGATGTCGGCAAAGGCTGTGCCCAGAGCCTGCAGCGTTATGGCTGCCGCGTCCTCGTAACAGAAATCGATCCAATCAACGCGCTGCAAGCCGCAATGGAAGGTTTCGAAGTCACTACGATGGAAGAGGCGTGCAAAGAAGGCCGTTTGTTCGTCACCACGACAGGCAACAAGGACATCATCCTCGGCCAACACATGGTCGAAATGGCCAACGATGCGATTCTGTGCAACATCGGCCACTTCGATACCGAAATTGACGTCGCTTGGCTGGAAGCTCAAGTCACCGCTGGGAAAGCGACAAAGAGCGAGATCAAACCGTCGGACATCGGTGCCGTCGATCGCTACACGTTCCAGGACAGCGGACGCAGCATCCTCATTCTCGCCAAGGGACGTTTGGTGAATCTGGGCTGTGGGACCGGCCACCCGAGTTTCGTGATGAGCACTTCGTTCACCAACCAAGTCCTCGCGCAGCTCGAGCTGTGGAAACGGGAAGAACAGTACGACAATAAGGTTTACATGTTGCCCAAACGTCTCGATGAAGAAGTCGCCCGGCTGCACCTCGGACAACTCGGTGTGAAGTTGACGACGCTGACCCAGGACCAAGCCGATTACCTCGGCGTGCCTGTCGAAGGTCCTTACAAACCGGATCACTACCGGTACTAAGCAGCGGTATGGAATTAGATGCGTCAAATCGCGTTAACCCAAACGCGATAGCTTTCGGCACACTCATTGGAAATTCACCCGTCAATTTCGCTCCCCCAACGAGTGTGCCGAACGTGGCCCAACGCAATCGCCGGCGAATGGATACGACTCGTCAGTCATGAGTCGACGAGGCAACGAGTTTCTTCACGCTGGATATATCGTCTTATCTTCTTTGCAAATTTTGCTTTGTTGTCACTCAACACATTGGGCGGTGAGTTCACATTGGACGGTGACTTCAGTGCCTCGTCAGGGTGAAGCCATCTGCCGTATTTTGCAACAGCGTTCAGGCCTTCGCGGAGGGGGTTGCGTGGCGTTCACGGCGTCGTTTCAACGAGATGGGCACCCGTCGCGTATCCGATTCGGCAAGGCTACTTTGCTGCCAAACGATTTTCAGAATCGATCGCACCAACTCGCTCCATCGCCTTAATTGTCAGTGCGATTAATCGGATGCGGCAACTAGGCTTGGATACCTGGACCGAGGGAAATAGGATACTCTGTGGGCATGACGCCCCACCCCCTCTCTCGTGGTGGCCCGCATTCTTTCATCCTGTTTGATTCCAAATTTTTCTGCATATGAATACGACTGGAACCGCATTCGACGCATTGGTGGGTCCCTGCCGCTCTGATCCGGACCGCCTGCGTTTAACATTCCTTCACGAAAGTGGGGTGGGCGAAGCGGTCACCGGGCGCGAGCTAATCGAGCGCTCCGAGGCGTTAGGGCAGCGGTTGATTGAGGGCACGCGCGCGGGCGACCGGGTTTTACTAGCGTTCCCGGCCGGGATCGATTTTGTGGTTTCATTCCTGGGGGCGGTTTGGGCGGGGTTGATCCCTGTGCCGGTACCGTATCCGAAACCACGGCGGCCGCTGTCTCGCTATCAAACGATTGCCTCGGACAGTTCCGCACTGCTGGGCTTAACGAATCGCGAAACGCTGGAACGAGTCGATTCGGAAAGCATCTCATCGGTGCGCTGGCTCTCACCCTCCGATGACCTGGGCGGTGATGCGCCGGAAGCTCTGCGTCGGTTGAACGGTGCCAACACGCGACGGCCCGATCCGGAAGCCTTGTTTTTGCAATACACGTCTGGGTCGACCGGGATCCCCAAGGGTGTGCGGGTCACGTTGTCGAATTTGATGACCAATCTGGAAGTCATCCAGCATGGGTTCGGACTGGGGCAATTGCCCACGGACCGTCGGATCGTGTGCAGTTGGTTGCCCGCTTATCACGACATGGGTTTGGTAGGGATTATTTTGTCCACCCTGGTCCACGACGGTCACGCCATTTTCATGTCACCAACCTCGTTCATGCAGCGGCCGTCGCGATGGTTGTCGGCGGTGAGTGACTACCGCGCCGCGATCACCGTGGCCCCTTGCTTCGGATACCGCTATGCGGCCGCAAAGGTCACCGATGAGGAAATTTCGGGGCTGGACCTGAGTTGTTTGAGGGTGGCCGCATGCGGCGCCGAACCAATCGATGCGACGGTATTGAGAGCATTTTCGCAGCGTTTTGCCAGTGTTGGATTTTCCGATAGCGCATTCTATCCCTGCTACGGACTGGCCGAATGCACATTGATGGTCACGGGCAGCGACCGCGCAGCTAGCAACGCAGTTCCGCGAGATGGCAGCGAGTCCCCATTGAATGCGCCCGGCTATCTCAGCCAACAAATTAGTCGCCAAGGGATGCGTGACTCGATCGCGCGTCCTCCGCGTGACGCTGGCGACGCGGTCGAGTTAGTGTCGTCGGGCGTTTCAGGCAATGCGACGCTTGTTCGCATCGTGGATCCCGCTTTGCAACTTCCACTTGATGAGAACGACATCGGCGAGATTTGGGTTCACTCCAATAGCGTCGCCGATGGTTATTGGGGCAAACCCGAGACGAGTGAAAGCGTTTTCGCGAGCAGACTGCCTGGCGATGAACGACGCTACCTGCGCACGGGTGACCTGGGCTATTTGAGCAACGGACAACTCTACGTGACCGGACGATTGAAAGACTTGATCATCCTCCGCGGGCAAAATCACTATCCAGAGGATTTGGAGCGGACCGTCCGGGTTAACATGGGTGGTCGAGTTGACTGCCTTAGCGCAGTGTTTTCGGTTCCCAGCGACACAGGCGAGTCACTGGCAATCGTGCAGGAAGTCCCACGAGGATTCTCAGTGGATCAGTCGGGCGAGTTGCTCGATGCGATCAGGATGTCTGTCGCGGGCGAGCATGATTTGATCGCCTCCGCGATCCTGTTGATTCGGTTCGCTTCGATGCCCCGAACCAGTAGCGGAAAGGTTCAACGAAGCCAATGCCGTCAACAATTCTTGGATGATTCCCTCAAAGTGATCGATCGCTGGCAGCCAACGATTCAACTCGATCCGACCCTGTTTCCCAACAAGCAAGAACTGACCCGCTCAGTCGACGTGTCCAGCCCAGGCGGGCGCCAGATCGTTTGCGAGCGGATCGAACGGGTGTTGCTGAGGTGGTTGACTCGCCAGTTAGCTTGTGACAAAAACTCGATCGAAGCGCAGCGCCCATTCGCCGAGTGCGGAATCGATTCGCTCATGGCGGTTGAAATGAGTAGTCAACTGGAACACTGGCTCGACGTCCGACTCTCGCCGGTCATTGCATGGTCGCATCCCAACGCCGAAAAATTGGCTGAGTATCTGACGGATCAATTGCTCGGTCCCGGCCCGCAACCCGTTGAGGCGGCTGAACAGAGCATCGAGGCCCTACTCGCCGAAATTGAATCGATGAACGAAATGGAAGTGCTCAATGAAATCAGAAAGCCCTAGAGCCTATCCGAAAAGGGGGCTGACCGGTCTGACCCTTTGGAGGCGAGTTATTTCACAAAGTATTTATCGGCCTCGCCGGAGAGGGTCAGACCCCTTTTCGGATAGGCTCTTAAATCCATTGGAACATAAGTGGCGGTTATTCTGTCTCAGCTATTCTGTCTCAGCGCTGCCTAGCCGCCGAGAGTCGTAGCGGCAGGATGCCGCCGATACGTCAATTCCTGCTGCCGTCGTTTCTTAGCGAGACCGCAGTGTTTGGTCGATCATCCTGAGCACGGGCGCGGGATGATTCTTCATAAAAAAGTGGCCGCCGGCAAATTGGCGACAGGTGAATTTGCCCGTCGTTGCTTTTCGCCAACCATTTAAATCCTTCAATGTCACGATTCGATCGTCGGCACCTCCGACAGCCGTGATCGGACACGTCAGGGGTGGCTCCTCTTGGTAGACATGCGTTTCATAGACCCGCATATCGGCCCGAATCGCTGGCAATACTAACTCGAGCATCGCCGGGCTGTCCGCAATCTCCTTGGGGATCGCCCCGTACCAATTTCGTAGCTTATAGACCATTTCGTCGTCGGGCAAAGATGCGACCGGTTGACTCACTCCGAGCGCATGGGGCGGACGGCAGGCCGCCACAAACAATTGCTGGATCATCCGATCGCGCGCCCGCAAACGACGCGCTAGCTCGAACGCGACCAGCCCGCCAAAGCTGCAACCCAACAGTGTCAGAGGTCGATCTACGAACGGTCCATGAATTATTGCTTCGGCGAGCTGCTCGACCAAATCATCGATATTGTCGATAGGGGCTTCTTTCAGACGCCCATCACGCCCGGGCAACTGGACCGCGAACAAATCGGCAGCATGAAAATTGCGTGCCCGCCAACCACCGAAAACCGCGCTTCCCATCCCGGCATAGGGTAGACAAATGATAACTTCCTGATGTCCGGTATCCGTCAGATGCGCAAACCATGGGGACGCTTGAGTGGGCGGTTTCATTGAGTCGGCCATGAAGTATACTGACAAGGTAAAATGGATAAGCAGTGGGGGTTGTCGAACGCCTCATCTTGCACTGTCTTTCGATCGTGTCTAGCCGCCCAGTTTGGATTTGTCTCCGTTCCGGCGAACCAGGAAGGTTGCCTTCACCACTTCGCAACTCTGATGACGACTTCGCTGGCACTATGAATAGTATAACGCAAAGACTCGAAAATCTGTCTCCGGCTCAACGTGAACTGTTGAAGCAACGTTTGTCTCAGGAGTCGGCAGGTGTTCAGGAACCGATTGCGATCGTTGGCATGGCCTGCCGATTTCCCGAGGCGGACAACCTGCAGCAATATTGGGATCTGATCCTTCGCGGAGGCAACGCCACCCAAGTGATCCCTCGCGACCGTTTTCCTGTAGAACAACTCTATCACAAAGACTACGACACTCCGGGGAAGCTGATTTCCAAATGGGCGTGCTTACGTGAAGACTTGGGCTATTTCGACCCTAAGTTTTTTGGCATCGCACCGCGAGAAGCCTCGCGGATGGACCCACAACAACGAATGCTCCTAGAGGTCGCTTGGGAGGCGATGGAACATGCGGGCATCCCGCCAGCCGAATTGTCGAAGTCACCCACCGGCGTTTTCATCGGAGTATCGCAGGTCGACTACATCAAGTTGGCGGGACAGTTCGATGATTTTTTGGAGATGATTGACGCTCACACAGGCACGGGCAATTCGTTGAGTCTTTGCGCCAATCGCTTGTCATATGTGTTCAACTTTAGCGGTCCGAGTGCATCCGTCGACACCGCGTGCTCGTCTGGATTGGTGGCATTGCACCACGCCGTCCAGAGCCTTCGAGCGAGGGAATGCGACGCAGCCTTAGCCGGGGCGGCCAACATCTGCATCACTCCCGATTCGATGATCTCGCTGTCGCGAGCCCGGATGGTTTCGCCGACCGGACAATGTCGGCCTTTCCATCAGGACGCTGACGGATATGTACGCGGCGAAGGCAGCGGCGTGGTCGTGCTGAAGCGTCTGTCCGACGCGATCGAAACAGGCGACCGGGTGCTGGCGGTGCTCCGTCACACGGCCGTCAACCACGGCGGACGCACCTCCGGGATCACCGCTCCCAATGGATCGGCGCAGGTCCGTGTGATGCGCAAGGCCCTCGCTGGCGGCGGAGTGTCGCCCAGCGAAATCGATTATATCGAAGCCCACGGCACGGGGACTCCCCTAGGTGATCCCATCGAAGTTGAGGCTCTTGGTGAAGTCTATCGGCAGCAAACGCCCGATGACCGACCTGTCTATCTGACGAGCGTCAAAGCCAATATCGGTCACCTGGAAATTGCCGCAGGCATTGCCGGATTGATCAAAGCGGTCATGGTGCTGCGAAGTCGCACAGTGCCACAACAGCCGGGACTCGATACCATCAATCCGCGCATTCGGACGGAGGGGACTCGGATTCGTATTCCTACCGAAACGACCTCGCTGGGCGAACCCGGATCAAGACATTTGGCCGGCGTGAGCAGCTTTGGTTTCGGGGGAACCAACGCGCACGCGGTCATCGAATCGGTCGCTGACCCTGATGTGGCGGTTCCATCGGAAAACCCGCGTGACTATCACCTGCTGACGTTATCAGCTCAGTCCGACGACTCGCTGAAATCGCTGGCCGCATCGTACCGCGACGTGTTAGAAACACTCGACTTCCATCGGATTGGCGATTTCTGTCACGCTGCGGCGGTCAACCGAACTCATCACCCCCGACGTGCCACCGTCCGCGTCGAGAGCAAAGAGCAGTTGCTCGCCGACCTCAAAAAACTTGCTGCCGGCAAGAAGTCGCCAAGCATTCGTCGTGGTAATGTTCAGTTTCGCGGACGCGGCCGGATCGGATTCCTATTCACCGGCCAAGGATCACAGATTCCCGGCATGGGCTGCGACCTCTATCATAGCCAACCCGTCTTTCGCGATATGATGGATCAGTGTGAAGCGTTCTTCCAAAGCGAGCGAGGCGAGTCGCTGCTGACGGTGATGTTTGATGAAAACGCGGTCGAGAAACTCAACGACACCGCTTGGACTCAGCCCGCCTTATTCGCGCTAGAAGTTTCGCTGGCGATGTTATGGAAAAGCTGGGGCATCACGCCTTGCATCGTGATGGGGCACAGCGTTGGGGAATATGCCGCAGCTTACATGGCCGGTGTGTTTTCATTGAAAGACGGTTTACGACTGATCGCCAAGCGGGGCGAATTGATGAGCCGATTGCCCGCCGGTGGTGCCATGGCAGTGGTGTTCGACGATGAGGCCGCGGTGATTGAATTGCTGAAACCGTTTGAGGGTCGGTTGGAAATTGCCGCGCTCAACGGACCTGAGAACACGACCGTTTCGGGAACCGAAGACGCGTTGCAGGAGTTAATCTCGCATTGCGAGTCCGTGGGCGTTGGATGCCAGCGTTTAACTGTATCGCACGCATTCCATTCCCATCTGATGGATCCGATTCTGGACGAATTCGAACAGTACGCATTGAGCGTCGAATTTTCTGCGCCAGATATTTCCTTGATTAGCAACCTCACCGGTGAATTGGTTGATGAACAGGTCACAACGCCTTCCTACTGGCGAGAACACATCCGTGGCAGCGTGCAATTTTCGCATGGCGTGGCCACGATGTCAGCGGAGGAACTCGATGCGCTGATCGAAATCGGTCCCACGCCGGCGCTCGTCGGGATGGCCAAACGATGCATGCCGGATTGGTCCGTAGCGACGATTGCGTCGCTACGCAAAGGAAAGTCGGACGTCTCTGCTTTGATGGATGGTGTCGCGGACCTATTCGTCGCCGGTGGAACGTTGGACTGGGCCGGAGTCGACCGCCCGTGGAGTTTTAATCAGATCGATTTGCCCTCCTACCCCTTCGATCGACAGTACTATTGGCTTGAATCGGAAGGTAATAACGAGCGTCTGGACGATGTGTTCGGACTCAATATCATTCATCCCTTGTTGGGGAAATCGATCAGAGCGGCCGAGTCGACGATCTTTCAGTGCAAGATGCGTTCGAGCAATCCCGAATCGATGCGAGACCACGTCGTTCAAGGTTCGACCCTGGTGCCGGGGTCAGGTTTCACTGAAATGGGTTTCGCCGCTGCGACTGAGCTATTGGGCGAAGGATCGCACCGAGTCGAGGATCTGAGTTTTCAGCAGGCCTTGTTTCTCAGCGATGTCGCTAAAAACGTGCAGATGGTGGTCTCGCCTCCGAGCGGCTCGCGGTATCCGTTTCGGATCTACAGCCAAGGCGTCGTGGCCGGCAGTTCAGATGGCTGGGAGCTCAATGCAACCGGTACGATCGTTCGTGCTTCGGCGCAGGATGAAGCTCTGTCACCGCCCGAGATCGACCTCGACAAAGTGCGTGGGGACGTCGTTCGAACACGCGATCATGATGAATTTTATGAAATCATGAGGCAACGAAATTTGAATTACGGACCGACCTACCAAATCATGGACGGGCTAGCCCAAACGGCGACTCAAGCGATCGCGCCGATGCGTTTCCACGAAGACGTCCTCGAGCAGTTGAAGCAGTACGCAATTCCGCCTGCCGTTGGCGACGGTGCGATGCACTGCGCTGGCGGCGTCGTGCCTCCGCAACTCGATGGTTCCTTCACTCCCTATACCTATCTGCCGACCAGCATCCGCTGCGTTCGCAGATACGCGGCACTCACAGAAGGATTGGATTCGGGAGGCGTCATCGCAGTGGCCCAACGAACCAGCGATGATGATTCGGAGAGTCCCGAATCGGTTACTGCGGACGTTTTTTTAACCGATGTCGCGGGTCGGTGCCTGATCCACTATCAAGGCGTCTCGCTGCGACGTCTGAGCCGCGCAGCGGAGGAAACCGAACGCTCCGATCCACGTCACTGGCTGTACCAGTGGGGTTGGACCGAGAATGATGAATTCGGCGACACGCTAAACGAGCCACCCGAGTCGGCCAAGGACGAAACGATTCTGATTTTGGCTGATCAACACCAGATCAGCGAGCGTTTGGCGAAGTTGGTGGCGCCCCTGTGCGAACGTACGATTGTCGTCACCGCCGGCGACCGATACTCCGGTCCGACGGCTTCATCGTACAGCTCGAACGAAGTCCAGGGCATTGAGAGGTACGAAGTCAACGCCGCTAGTGAGGAACACTTTGAGCGTTTGATTCAAGAATTAAAACTGAAGCCGAAGCGACCTTTACGGGTCGTTCATGCCTGGAGCGTTGACGTCGAAAATCCCGTCGGTGACGGTGATCAACAGCTCGCCCGATCACGTGAGCTATCGGCTTCGTCCTCTCTATTCCTATACCGCTATATCTCCAAGGCCTCGTTGGGCATCAACCCGAGTTTCTTGATCGTTACCCGCGGTGGCCAAATTATCGACGACGAACATCCCGTTCACTTCTTGCAGCAAGAGATGATCGGGATCGGGCGGGCAGCGACGCTCGAGTATGGTGGCTTCAGTACTCGTCTCATTGACGTGGATCCTCAGGATTCAGCCGACGATGCGGCGCAGCAATTGTTGCGTGAATTATTCTTGGACAGCGAAGAAACACAAGTCGCATGGCGGGATCACAAGCGATGGTGCGGTCGCCTACAGCGTCTGGATCGATTGCAGAATTCCGATAGCGCTCCGTCGATTCCGACCGGAACTCCGTTTCACTTAATGATCGCGGGCGACAACACCATCGAGGGCTTGCGTTACAAACCTTTCCGACGCAGCAAGCCGGTTGGTGAGCAGGTTGAGATCCGTGTGGCCGCGACGGGATTGAATTTCAGCGATATTCTGAAGTCCCTGGGACTCTATCCCGGTATCACCGATGATGTCGTGCCAATCGGTATCGAGTGTTCCGGCGTGGTGTCGGCGATCGGCGACGAGGTGCATGATTTACAGGTCGGCGACGAAGTCATGGGGATCGTTCCCTATGGATTCGGGTCGCACTGTGTGACCTCACGTCAGGCGGTTGTCGGCAAACCCGATGCGCTTGATTTCGAGGAAGCAGCGATCATTCCCATCGCTTTCATGACCGCACACCACTGCTTGATCGACGTGGCGCGGCTGCAAAAAGGCGAGCGCGTGCTCATTCATGCCGGTGCCGGGGGCGTCGGTCTAGCAGCGATCCAGATCGCCCAGTCCATTGGCGCCGAAGTCTTTGCGACGGCCGGCAGTGACAACAAACGCGAGTACCTCGAGGCAATCGGGGCCGATCACGTGATGAACTCGCGGACCGTGGAGTTTGCCGATCAAATCATGGAAATCACTCAAGGACGAGGCGTGGATGTGGTGCTTAACTCGCTACCCGGCGATGCGATCGATCACAGTTTGGCGGTTTTGGCCGAGTACGGTCGCTTTGTCGAGATCGGTAAGGTGGACATCTATCAGAACAAGATGATCGGACTATTGCCTTTTCAGCGAAATCTATCCTATACAGCCGTCGATCTCGATCGGATGTTCCGCCAGCGACCTGCACAATCCCAGGAATTGTTAGCCAGCATCATGCGGAAATTCGAAGATGGAGCTTATCAACCGCCCAACATGACCGTGTTCGATGCCGAACAAGTTGTTGATGCGTTCCGCTATATGTCGCGGCGCCAAAACATCGGAAAGATTGTGGTGTCGATGCCGTCGATCGAGGTGCTCGATTCGTCTGAGGAAGAACGCGGAATCGAAGCACTCGTCCATCCCGCCAGCACGTATCTCGTCACCGGAGGACTCGGAGCTTTGGGACGCAAAGTGGCGGGGTGGTTGGCGAACTTGGGTGCCGATTGTGTCGTCTTGACGTCCCGCCGTGACCCGTCGGCGGATGTGATCGATGAATTGGCTGCTTTGTCGAGGCAGTTCCCCGGAACCAAGTTTGTTGCAATGTCGACGGACGTCTCGAGCGCGGAATCGCTCGCGAACACGCTACGACAAATCGACACCGATTTACCGCCACTGCGCGGTGTGATTCACGCCGCCGGTGTCGTCGAGAATCAGTTTATGGTCGAGATGGACATGCCGACCTACGACCGCAACACCGCCGCGAAGATTCGTGGAGGTTGGAATCTCCATCAAGCGACATTGGACCGTCAGTTGGATTTCTTTGTGCTCTTTTCGTCCGTCAGCACGATCGTGGGCACCATTCAGCAATCCGCTTACGGGGCGGCAAATGCATTCTTGGATGGACTGGCGCATTATCGGCGCTCGATCGGATTGCCCGTGACGGCAGTGAACTGGGGGCCATGGGGCGAGGTCGGAATGGCAGCCGAATCGGGTTCGGATTTAGCCTCCCGCGGTATGCTCAGCTTGCCCGCCGAGCCCTCCTTGGATTTGATGGGCGAACTGATGGCCGAAGGACGTCGCCAAGCCACCGTGATGATCGCGGATTGGCCGAAATTGATTCGCGCGTATGAAGCGCTTCGCCGGAGCGGAATCGCGCCGCCGATGTTCGAACAGTTTCAATCGGCGAAGGACATCGACGAGAACGCACGTGCCGAAGCAAAGTTATTCCACGCGAAGTTGTCGTCGCTACCGGCGGCGCAGCGAGAGGAAGAACTACGGTCCTACCTGACTCGCCAAATTGCCCAGATCATGGGATTGGAACCCTCCGACCTCGATGTCAATCAATCGCTCAACACCATGGGTTTGGATTCCCTCATGGCGATCGAGCTGGCAAATCAACTTCAATTGACGCTGCAAGTTGCCTTGCCAATGTCGATCTTCATCGAGAACCCCACGGTAGCGACCTTGGCTCGTCAATCGACCATCGCGATGGAGGGCGGCCAAGCTGACGAGCCATCGTCAACCTCCTCCGCTGACATACCGTCCGCCCACACCCCCGCCGATTCGCCCGCATCCGATTCTCAGCCCGTCGGTGATGAACTCGCTGAACCGCAGCAAACTTCTTGACACAGGCGTGATCCGCCTCTTTTCTCACAACCGGAGCTAGCGCAATCACCTATCGCAATAACCGCGAATCCCCTGGTCTCAAAAAATAAACACCCATCATGGAAAGCACTGCAAGTGCCAAAAAGAGGGTGCCGACTCCCGCCTGCCACCATTGCAGCGACATACGGATCAGTTGATACAAAATTCCCGACATGAGGATCGCTGACCAATTCACCACACTTTGCACCGACAGCACGCGCCCACGGATCGCTGCGGGAGTTTGCAGCTGGATCAACACGTGGATCGGTAGCACCATCGCCCCCGTCAGAAATCCGAGCAGAAAGAGTATTCCGGACGTAGTGGCGATGGTAAGTGAGACCTCCATCCAAATCAGAACCGCCAAAGCGAGCTGGCACGCTACCAACGCGATCGCTGTGAACGGTAACCAGCGAATCATTGAGAATCTTCGTTCCGCCAATCCCGCGAACCCGCACCCGGCCGCAATACCCGTCACACTCGCGGCCAGCACGAGGCTGGTCGTGGGCGGGGACAGTTGCAACTGGACGCGGCAGAAAACATTGATGATGGGATGGTAGAGACCGGCGATCAACCACAAGAATCCGTACACCATCATGGCGTCGCGCAGAAGCGGGCAATCATGGATCGATCTCCAGACTTCGCCCGCTCTCGCGGGGGCCGCGCCGGCGGCGCCGGCGGCGGCGGTCCCGTTCAAGCGGAGCGGCGAAATGGAGTGTGCCGAGACGACCCCGAACACAGCGACCATAACGAAGCATCCGCCGATTAACCACGGATAGGTTGATTGCCATGCGAGCAATGCGCCCCCGCTGGCGGTACCCGCCACGATGGCGGCGTAACCAATCATTTGCATTGATCCGTTGGTGGGCGAGACTCTCGATCGACCTACTAAGTCGAGAATGATGCCGTACTTGGCTGGCATTAAAAATGTCGACTGCGACGCCATCGCCACTAACAATCCCAGCATCACCCAAACTGGAACCGGGCCGGTTGTAAAAAACGCGACCCCGACGCAGGCCATGATCGCGATCTCCGCATATTTCGCCCAAATGATGACGGTGCGTCGAGAATGATGATCCGACGTCCGCCCTGCGGGACCGGCTAAAATTAAGAAAGGTGCCGCGAAGACGGCGATAGCGACGCCCTGTAAGTCGCCGCCCAGTATCGAGATCTCAGCCGGCCGCGAAAGAAGACTCAGCAGAATAATTTGTTTGAGTGTGTGGTCGTTGAACAGACTCCAAAACTGGGTCGCCAGCAAAGCACGCGTCGACGCCTCCGACTCAAGCACCATCGACCGCAAACCGGATATGCGTAATCTTCATCACCTCACGTAGAAATCGACCGTAGTGCGGTAGAACCTTCACCAAGCGGTACCATCGCCATCGCTCGACGAACCGGTCGACCAGCGACCATTCGCTTATAAACTGGAAATTGGGATCCCAACTGGATAGCTCGCGTCCGGAGTGGATTCCCCAGAGAAGCTCCGCCCGAGTCCGACGTAAAATAGGCACCGACTTTTTGCGCCCAACAATTCCAGGACAGACCGACTGAAACACCAGTTCAGCTCTGGGGAAACGCTGCAGCATCTTCAACAGCAGATCCTTCATGGATGCTTCGTCGAAATAAAAAAACAATGCTTCTGCCACGATCAGCGTCGGCGCGTCGGCACCCACATCGTCAAACCAAGATGTATCGAACATCGATTTGGAAATGAAGACGTTTCGATCCGTCGGGGTGAGAAAACGACGACGCAATTCGATCGAGTCCGGCACGTCCAAGTCATACCAGCGGATTCGACCATTGTCCAAACGCTGGAACCGCGCATCCAGACCGGCACCTAAATTGATGACCCGTCCATCGGGATAACGCTCCATGAAATCAGTAACCAGCTCGTCGAACATCACCGTTCGCACGACGACATCGTTGCGAAGCGACCAAGCCGCATCGAAGTTAGAGAAATCATAGTCCAACTCCGGCAGGATCTCGACGGCAGCTTGATCATAGAACAGCCGATGCTCTCGCCTGCTCTCGGTCGCCCGATAATACAACGGGATCAAAAGCGTTTCTTGAATACTTCCAAGTTCAATGCCCATGCCGAAGGCTCCTGGCTTACGCGGTATCGGAAGAGTGCGGCATCGACTTCGTCTCGGTTTTTTCCCGAAATCCATAAACCATTTTGTCGGCGGGAGACGATTGGCTGAAGCCGGTCGCCGTCTCAAAGCCCTGATTCTTGAGTATCTGTTCTATGTGCCGCATGGCGTCATCGCCGCGGTGCGTTTCTACAACGACTTGGCGAACTCGCAGCCAATCCTCTTGACTGACAGCTTCCAAAATTTCGATTTCCGCACCCTCCGCATCGACTTTCAGGTAATCGACGTGGCCAATCGAATGGTCGTTAAGAATGTCGCCGATGGAGGTCAGTTCGCAACGGACGGTTTCATGCCGACCATGGTGCTTTATTAAGACTTTGGCGACCGCCACACGGACAAAGTGAGGAAGGCAGCCCAGGAACTTTGCCAGCATACGGTTGGGGTGTTGGTCAAACGCATTGAGCGTGAAATCGATCGCGCGCTGTTTTTGTTCGTCCGAGTCGTCTGGACACATTGTTGAGCTGCAACTAAATCGCGGAAGATGTCGGAACTCGTTGACGCTCTTCTCCTTCCATACGCCTTGATTGGTGAGAGTGACCCGGTGTTCGGCTGGGCGAATCAATTGGCGATTGTGTTGCAAAACTCTGAATGTTTCAGGAATTGGTTCGAAACAGAAATAATTCAAGCGTTCATAATGATCTGTCGCGTAAAGCAGAAATAATCCTATATTGGATCCAATATCAATCACCGTCGCGCCGTCATGAAGGTGCACGTTCAATTGATCGTAAATCTTTTCACGAAATATCTCGTCATAGATCAACCACGTTTCGGACGCATTCATATGAGCGATCGTGCGACCGTTGGGCAATGTCGTCTGGGGTAGTTCAGAGTGCGATGTCGCAGGTTGTGGAGAGTCGTGAGTCGCGGCCGTCACTGGGGAAGCGTTCATGATGCGGTCATGTGGTTCGCGATGTAGTTTTGAAAATGAAAGATTCGTTCTTCGCGAATCGAGATCACGCCGCCTTGGGGACGACTGGGTGATCGGATTCCTGCCTGGTTGAGCGACAGGATCGCGACATCTTCATCCTGGATCTGCTTTAGAAATCTTCGGCCCCACCGCCGCGATAGACACGATAGTCCAGCAGTGTACCACCGGTCTCTTCGCCCGCGATACGCGAATCCCCGTGTGACGACCATGGTTGATTCTGCAGCGATAGGAATGATCGCCTCCAAATAGGAAAATCCGGCCATGCGAATAAAGGTCAGAGTTGGATACACATGCACGTGTTGATAGGGTTCGCGTTCCAGCTCTAACCACTGATGCGTTTTCTGATCGAGCCAGCGCGAGACCGCGTCCGGCGCTTCTTGGTCACCAATAAACCGAGTTGATCGTTCTTTGAAATCGTGTTGGCATTGCTCTGGATCAGGACGACGCACCAGCGTCGCCGCATGAACCGTATCGATATGATAGCTCTCCAGCCCATTCTCAATATATGTCTTCCAGTTGCACGGAATCGACTCTGAATAGGACATCATGGGAACCCATCGATCATGAAACCATTGATCAATGAGTTCGCCGCGTTCACCAAGGAACTCGCTCAATGGCATGCCGCCATCTGGCAGGGAAACGAAGATCAAACCGGCTCGCGTCTCACAGCGAAACTCATGCAAACCCAGTTCACCCTTCTTCAATGGCTTGAAACTAGGCGCGTCTGGAATGCGTTTAGTTTGGCCCGCGTCGTCATACTCCCACCCGTGGTATTGGCACTTCATTCTCGCCGCATTGCCGCGCGCTTTCTCGGTGAGGGTGCAGAAACGATGCGAACACACGTTCAGAAACGCGCGGATGGAATCTTCGCCTCGGCGTACCAGTACCGGTCGGTCGAGGATCATCAAAGTTATAAAATCACCAACTTGTGGTACATCGGATTGACATCCAACACAGTGCCAGGCCGGTTCCAATAAAACGCGTTTTTCGGCGTTGAAATACTTTTCTGAAACATAGCTGCTTGCATCCAATACCTGCGGGCTATGTGTCTCACTTAAGAACATGCTGAACATCCCGCAGTTGGGATTGGAGGAATAGCAGAAGACGTTGGAGAAACCGGTTGAGAATTTTCGCCGTGGTCCCGATTGGCAGTGCGGTCGAGAATATATTTTTGGAAGTGAAACACGCGTTCTTCACGAATCGATACCAAGCCTCCACTTGGTTGGATCGGTGACTGCAGCCCGCGCTGGATGCTTGGAAAAATCCGTTCATCTTCGTCGATGACGCGTTGGAACCAACGCCGACCCCATGCCGCTAGCACGAAATTGACGAGTTTGCCGCGGGCTGTCTGTGGATCAACCGCGTTGCTAAAGAATCGCCATTGGTCGTGAGAGTCGTTTGGCGAATTCGGATACACCGCCTCCATCCAACTGAACATTCCAAATTTGGCAAAAACTAAATTGGGATAACAATGGAACTGGTGATACGTCGCATCTCCATCGATACCGGCAATTTTCGACGCCCAGCGGGCCAACCGAGTCAACGGTGTCTCTTCATCCGACGCGACCCCCAGCGAACTGTGTGACGCATCATGAAGTTCGTGCCGACAATCTCCAGCCCTAGGGAAGTTTCCAAACGTTCCCGAATGGACCTCCGCTAGATGATATCCCTCGAGCGAGTTCTCTAATGACACCTTCCAATTAGCATGATTGTTTCGGCGTGCCGACAATACGAGGCGACTACGTTCGGGGAACAGCATTTTGCACAGTTCGTAGCCATCACCTAGGTATTCCCCCAGTGGGGTCGGTTCGGGGTTCAATGATATGAAGATCAATCGCCCTACAGTCTCGCACCTCAATTTAGTGAGTCCGAGTTGACCGCGGTGAAGCGGTTTGAAGCTTTGAGCGTCTGGGATTCGCTTGGTTTCTCCGGACTTGTCGTATTCCCAGCCATGATAACGACATTTCAAACGCGCCATATTTCCACAGGCCGCGTCGGTCAGCAAGCTGAAACGATGTGCGCAGACGTTGAGATAGGCGTGAGGCTGACCCTCGGACCACCAGACTAAGATAGGTCGTTGAAAAAGCTCGGCGGTGAAATAGTCGCCGTGCCCCTTCAATTCCGCGGTGGTTCCAACGCAGTGCCAGCCGGGCAAAAACAATGCGTCAAGCTCCTTCTGATGTTGTTCCGGGGCGAAATAGGCTTCCGTGGGAAGAAGTTGCGCCAGGTGAGTCTCGCTGAGGAACATGGTGCCAATCGCAGGGGGCAGGTCTCGGCAGTCGTCGGTGCCGGGAACACATTCACATTGGGAACTTTAGGATAACTAAATGTGAAATCCAATCAAGTCGGGTGGGCGGCCTTTCGTACCGTCATCTACAACAGTGCTGCCGGACCGATTAGATTGCCGAAATGTCCAACCTCCCTCCGCCCCCATCTCCTCAGTCAACCTCCGCCGGAGAAGGTTCCGCGAGCACGCACGCCCGAGATCCTCGGGAGCTGCGTCGCCGGCGCTATCAATTCCGCTGGTATTTCGGCTTGCTCGCGGTGATTCTGCTGGCAATTCCTTCGACGGTCTATTCCGCTGCGGCAATCGCGACGATGCGGAACGTGCCGGACCGATGGTTGCCTCCGAGCTTGCCACTGAAGCAAGAGTTTCAGGAGTTCTTCGACCGGTTCGGGGTCGTTGATGTCATGTTTATCTCGTGGGCCGATGCAGACCTGGGGGCGGCGGACGTTCGCGAGGTAACGATGCTGCTGCGGGAGCTTTCCCAAGAGGAGGGCGACGATTCACTGGATCGGTGGGAGCGAGCCTCCGCGACGGAACCGGTCCGCTTGTTCTGGCAGCGAGCGATGGAAATCTGTGACGGTCAGCGTCCATTTCAGTGGGTCCGTAGCGGTACGGAAGTTCGTGACTCATTGACCCAAATGCCCTTGAATGCGTCGGACGTCTCAGCCAACCGGCGACTCAGGGGAACCTTTGTCGGTCCCGACGGAAAACAGACATGCGTCTTTGTCTCATTTTCCGAAGCATCGGGCGCGCACCAGCGAGCTCTCCTGCCATTGATGCGTCAGGCGATCGCGGATTTGATTGATCGACCTATCGATGAGATTGTATTTGTCGGTGGTCCGGTGGATGGTGCGGCGGTCGATGGAGAAGCGATCAACTCGATTCAAAAGTACACCGTGCCGTCATCGATCATCGCGGCACTGTTGTGCTGGATATGTTTACGTTCAATCTCTTTGACGTTTACCATCTTGAGTATTGCCACGGTCGGCCAGGGACTGGTCCTCGCTGTAGTGTATTTCAGCGGCACACCGATGAATGCGATTTTGATTGTGCTTCCGCCACTCGTCTTTGTCCTCACCGTTTCCTCTGGAATTCATTTAAGCAACTACTACTTCGAATTTATTTTAAATCCGAAAACAACCCCCATCGAGGCGGTTGAGAGGGCGATGCGAATCGGTGTCCCGCCCTGTTTCGCGGCGGCTTTGACGACGGTCATCGGGATGGTGTCTTTGTCGATGGTGCGTCTGCAACCCGTACAGATGTTCGGAGCAATCGGCTCGATGGGTGTTCTGCTGACCCTGGGTCTACTGATCTTGATGCTACCTGGCGCCATGCTGTTTGCGAAACGTATCGCTGTTGCACCGGAGATCGGAGCACGAAACCAAGAATTTGGACGACCGGGTCGGTGGCTGCGTCCGACCGCGATTCTGTCTGTATTCGGAGTGCTCTCCTGCTTCGCGGCGTTGGGCCTGGGGCGACTGACGACCTCCGTCAGCGTCCCAGATATGTTTTTTCCTGAGAGTGAACTGAGACAACAATACGATTGGTATGAAAAACATGTCGGTGCGACGATGACTGCGGAAGTCCTGATATCATTTGTGGCACCTGACGAAGACGACATGTCCGCTGGCGAAGGAACTCGCCAGCTCCGTCAGATTCATCAAGTCCAAGCTGCCCTGATGCGATTACCAGAAATCGGTGGAATCCTATCGGCCGCTAATTTCCTACCTGTCCCCTCTCATCGCGGCGGGATCGCAGCAACAGTCTCCCGCGCAGCGATTCAATCGCAAGTGACTGACGAAGACTCAGATATTTATACACTCGGATACGTCGATCAATCCAGAGGCGAACGGACGTGGCGGCTATCCCTGCGCTTATACCAAACCGGCAATCACGACTTTAACAACATCGTGACAAAGATAGTTGACACTGCGGAAAACACGCTGGAGGAGTCCGATCAGGGTCCGAGCGCGCGAGTCACGATGACGGGTCACCTCGTGATCGTTGAGGGAACTCAAAAGCTTTTATTGAAGGATTTGTTCACGAGTTTTCTAGCTGCGTTCGGGGTCATTGCTATATTGATCGCGATCTATCTTCGCAGTGTGGTCGGCGGCATGTTGGCGATGATCCCCAACCTCATCCCCACTTTGTTTTTGTTCGGGGGGATGGGCTGGTTGCGATGGCCTCTGGATATCGGTTCGGTCATGACCGCCTCGGTGGCCCTAGGGATCGCAGTGGATGATTCGGTTCATTTGCTCGCCCAGTACCGTCTTGCTCGGCAAAGCACTTCCAGTGGTCGTTCGGCTGCCCTCATTGCCCTGCGGCATTGCGGTTGGGCAATGCTCCAAACGACGGTGGTGTGTAGTTTTTCACTGATGATTTACGGTCTCTCTGAATTTGTACCGACACGTCGCTTTGCCTTTTTCATGCTTGGTTTGTTGACGTTGGCATGGATCGGGGTAGCGACCCTGCTGCCCGCTATCATGGCCACCCGGTGCGGCGACTTTCTAGCGGGTCGCGTGAAGAACGCTGCCGATTCAACTTGAGCCACGCATAGGCGATCATCGAACCAAAGATTGTTTGATCTAGTGGCGGTGAAGGCGTTTGACGCTCTCGCGATGAGCGTCAGCAACGATTACAGGACGAGACTCCTCATGCGGTCCAGCGTCCTAGCATTCGATCGAGTGAATCGGATGTTTGATAGATCAGTGCTTCTGGGTAATGTGGGTACGGATGAAAGTACTCGAACGTGACGTACCCGTCATAGTTGATCTTGTCGAGTTCCTTCATCACGGCTGGCCAGTTCGTGGTGCCATCCAGGAGTGGCCGAAAGGTCTCCAACGAGTAGTCGGTGCCCTTCTTGGTGAATTCCTTGAAGTGAACGTTCTGGATGCGTTTCCCGAGAATCGGAACCCAGTGCTCGGCAAACTGGAACATCGAGATGTTTCCCGTGTCGTAGTGAACCTGGACCGCGTCGCTGCCGAAGTCATCAACGAATTCGTTCATTTCCATGGGCGTCATGAGAAACCCATTGAAGAAGATGTTTTCCATGTTCAAGGAGACACCTGACGATTCTGCTTGACGCACCAATTTCCCGACCGCATCTTTGGCCCGGCGCAAGCAAACATCGTTGGCGACCGGCTCATGATCGTCACGCCACGGAATGTGAACAGCACCGGGAACCACGAGAAGATTCTGCACCCCCATTTGGCTTGCCGCCTCAGCCATCAAGCCCGCCAACTCGATGCCACGATCTCGCTTGGCAGGATCGTTACTTGAAAGGGGGTACGGCCAAAACAAAAAGCTACACAATCCACTGATCTCAATCCCGATTTCATCGGCCATGTGCCTGATCGCAGCGAGCTGCTTGGTCGACGCCTGCGGAGAAAGGTCATTTTCGAGATCGTAATTGAGTTCGATACCATCAAAGCCCGCTCGCTTGGCCAGCTCCATGCACTCGCGCAGCGTCATGCGATCCGGGTACGGGAACGCCCAGAGATTAATTGATTTTCGAAACGAATACCGCTTCGGCGACTGGCGGCGATCGTCAGTCGCTGAAGTCTTGCCATGTGAATCGTCCGCCGTGTTTTCGCCCGCACCAACATTCCGGGCGACACCGCCAGCAACGGCTGCGGTCGCGATCCCGCTCAACAGAGCCTCACGACGCGACACACCTCGATTCTGTGCAAAGGGTCCATTGATCAACATTCAAGTTCTCTCTTCATAAGGTTGTCCGAAGTCAAGCCAGCGCCGCGGTCAGAACGAGTCACCGTGTCGACGGTTGCTAACTACGCATTTATTCTATGCGATCGATACCCGCTCGGCACGTCAACACTCGTCCGCGATCACCGTTTTTGCATTTTGGCGAGCGGTGATCGCGTTGCGTTGAGCCACGAAGGCGAACATGCTTGAAACAAGTAATCCCACAACCAGCAATAAAATCATGGCCGCACAAAGGCCAGCGACGGCCGGGTTCCGCCGGCACCAGCGCCACGTCCGCGTTGCCAGACCGATGGGCCGGGCATGAACCGGACGATCCGCTAGATACCGTTTCAAATCTTCCGCGAGCAATCGCGCCGAGCCGTAACGTCGGTGCGGCTCTTTGGACAAACACTGCCCCAATACTTGCGCCGTTGCAGTCAGTTCTTCGAATGCTTCGTCCGGGCTGACGATCTTTGCCAAACCGAAATCTGTGATATGCGGCTGTCCGCCCGTATCGATCGAACCGTTGCGTTGTCGCCTTCTATGCTGAATTGGACGAGACTCGCTATCGCGAGTAGCTCATCCACGAAGTCTCACAGACGGTATCCCGTGCCGCAGAGATCGACGACGAGATTACAGAAATTTTAAACCCCTCTCGCAGTAGCCTTACGCGAAGCAAATTAGTTGCAAGTCGCAATAGAAAAGCGGAGCATGATTCCTGGAATGGGCTCCGGTGGTTATGAAAACTTCGAGTAGAGAGTCATGAATTCCAAACGACAACAGATTTCGCAGATTGAGAGTATGGAGCAATACCGTGAATACCTGCGATTGCTAGGACGGATGCAGGTGGAACCGCGTTTGGATGCCAAAGTCGATGTGTCCGGCGTGGTACAGGTGACGCTTTTGGAAGCATATCAGGAAAGGAATTCCTGGGAACCGCTCAGCGACGACGGACGCTTAGCATGGCTGCGACGAGTGTTCGCCCACAATCTGTTGGACGAAATTCGACGCTTTCGAGCGCAAGCTCGTGATATCGATCGTGAGCAATCGTTTCAGCAAGATGTGGAAGTATCGGCTTCGCTTCTGGAGCATCTTTTGGTCGATCCTAGATCGTCACCGAGCCGCAAGGCGATGCGCAGTGAAGAGGCAATGCGGTTGATGAAGGCCCTGGCTTGCTTGTCACCGACCCAGCGTCAGGCGATCGAAATGCACCATTTAAAGGGAATGCCGCTGGCGTTGGTCGGCGAGCGGATGCAGAAAGACAAGGGAGCCGTCGCAGCGCTGGTCTATCGCAGCACCAAGCGGCTACGAGAATTGCTGAAAGCCGAACCACAGGAGAAGACCTAGCCGCAAACCTATTTGTAGCGAAAGTCGTCAAGACTTTCGGAGTGGAGGTTGCCCAAAACTTTGACATTTTTCGCTTCGCCCACAAGCACATGAAATTTTTGCGTCATCCGCTGGCGTTGCTTGCCGCTTAACTTAGAGTCTATCCGAAAAGGGGTCTGACCCTCTCCGGCGGGGCCGGTACATACCGTCAAAATCGACTCGTCTCCAAAGGGTCAGACCCCTTTTCGGATAGGCTCTGAGTAACGCTAGAACAGGAACTAGCTCAGAAACGAGATTTCTTTTGTTACGACCCAATAGCAATACTGATGAAAGACCACATCGAACCCGACTCACTCGCCGATTCTGAGTTTCGGACTCTGCTGGTTGCCTGTTTAGAAAAACTCGAACGTGGCGAGTCGCTCAATCGCGACACACTGCTCCGCGAGCATTCGCAGTACGCGAAGCCGCTTGCTGCATTCTTGGACGACCAGGAGATGCTGATGAGAATTGCATCGGGAATCCGCGACGCAGCCTGTGGGGACGCAAATCCGGCGAACCAGCCGACGATGGATTCGGTGTTTAAGAAACCGGAGTTTGAACTGGGAGATTCTGTTCGCTACATCGGCGAGTATGAAATTCTGGCCGAGATCGCCCGCGGCGGCATGGGGATTGTCTTCAAGGCGCGGCAGCAGAGTTTGAACCGAATCGTTGCCTTGAAAATGATATTGGCGGGCCGTTTGGCAGACCCCAGCGAGGTCGAGCGGTTTCGGCGCGAAGCGCGTGCCGCGGGCCGACTGAATCATCCGAGCATCGTCCCTATCTTTGAAATTGGTGAGTACGAAGGACGCCACTACTTCACGATGGAGTTTGTTGACGGTCCATCGTTGGCCGAGATCATTCGCCAAGAAACGCTGGCTCCTCGCACCGCCGCGACATTGCTGCGAGATGTGGCCGAGGCGGTCCAGTATGCGCACCAGCAGGGAACGGTTCACCGCGACTTGAAGCCCGGCAATGTGTTGCTCAAAGGCAAAACATGTCCGCGGATCACCGATTTTGGATTGGCGAAATTACTCGAATCGGTTGACGAAGCCTCGCGCGCAGAACTCACTGCATCGGGACAGATCCTCGGAACTCCGAGTTATATGTCACCCGAGCAAGCCGCGGGCAAGCAAGCACTGGTGGGGCCGGCAGCGGACATCTATTCGCTCGGTGCGATCCTCTACGCCTGTCTCACCGGACGTGCTCCCTTTGTGGCCGATTCGCCCGTCGATACGCTGATGCAGGTGCTCAATAAAGATCCCGTTGCCCCCCGTACGCTCAATCCGTCGGTACCACGTGATTTGGAAACGATCTGTTTCAAATGTTTGAACAAAGAGCCACACCGCCGCTATGGCACCGCGCAGGAACTCGCCGATGATCTGAGACGGTTTGACGAAAGAAGGCCGGTATTGGCTCGCCCGATCAGCGGCCCTGCCAAGGTTCAGCGATGGACGCGTCGAAATCCGTTGGTCGCTAGCTTGGTGACATTGGCGGTGATTTTGTTAGTCGGAGGCACGGTCGTCTCTTCCTATTTTGCCGTCAAGGCAGAGCGTCGCGCCGACGCGGAAACCGTCCAACGAGAACGTGCTGATCGCGAGGCGGAAGCCGCCGAGGCCGCACGACGCGAGATGCAGAACGCGTTGGTTCTGGAAGAGTCAGCTCGAGCTGATGCGGAAGCCGCCCATGATGAACAGGCCAAGGCGAGGCGATTGGCCGAGCAAGCGTTGGCGGGAGAAACGCTCGCCCGCCGACAAGCTGACCATGCCGCTCGAGCGGCGCAATGGGAGTCCTATGTCGCCAAGCTGCAACCACTGCGGCAAGCGTCGATGGAAAAGGAATGGGGGCACCTCGATCGATTGCTCGGTGAGATGATCCCAGCGAAAAACCAACCCGACTATCGCGGTTGGGAATGGTATTTTTTTCAGGATCAGGTTCACGCAATCACGTCAAAACTGGGTGAAACCGAACGAACCGCTGGCAATTTCATTCTTGACGCCCCACGTGACCGTTTGTTCGCCTGGACCGGGGGAAAGTTGAAAATCTGGAGCCTTGGTACCAAGACGATCGAAAAGGTGCTGTCCATTCCCCCGCTTCATGTCGAGACCGTTTCACTTTCTCCCAATGGCAAGTACTTAGTGGGCGGTGATTGGACGCCGAAACGCGGGCTTGTCTGGGACGTGGACGCGGACAAACTGCTAATGGAACTCCAGGTCGAACCGAATGAGAAGGGGCCTGAGACAGGTTCCAAGAAAGGACCGACTTTGTGGGCGACCGCCTGGAATCCTGACGGTTCGCAATGGGCAACCGCCAGCCGTGATGGCGAGATCCGGATTTGGAAGACGAGCGATTGGAGTCTCGATAAAGTTCTACAACAGCGAAGCCATCGAAACACAATTGGCAACATGGACTGGAACGCCCATTCAGGGCTAGCGACGGGGCATCGCTTCGGTTGGTTTCGGATTTGGGATGTCGATGCGGGTAAAGTACTTCATACAGCCAAGTGTGGAAATTCTATTTTGGAGTGCGTGAAGTGGAATCCGTCGGGTACACGACTCGCACTGGCAACCGAAGGGTTAGACGTTTTTACCAACGAAGCAAAACGTGTTAGCGAACGCCTGCAGGCCGGCCTAACCACGGCGGTCGCGTGGCTTGACGATGAGATTTTGGCGGCAGGCGGGCGTGACCAAGACGTTCGAGTCTGCTCCTCCAAGAATCTTGCGGACTTCAAGCGGCTCCGTGTTCATTCAGGCCAAATTCGCTCGCTGGCATTTCTGGACGATCAAGTCATCATCAGTGGTGCCGACGATGAGGGCATTCGGCTGACCCGATTGGACGTCGAGCATCCCGCGATACAGAAGTTCCAAGCACATCAAGATCGTGCGACGGAGGTGGAGTGGAGTCCCGATGGAACACAGTTGGCGACCTCGGGGTGGGACGGCCATGTCTGTGTTTGGGATGCCGGGACACTGAGCCTTATGACAAAAGTGGGCGAATCCCACACTTGGGTTTGGGATGTTGCTTGGGACAACGCCGGTGATCGGCTGGCATCGATCGAACATCGAGGACGACTTGACATTTGGAATGCCGACGAAGGGACACTGATCGAGCAGTTGCAGGTAGCGAATCTCGATCATCCGCGACTTGATTGGCGCCCGGCGAACGACTTTCTGATCCTGGGCGGCAGGCGCTCGCAGATCATTAGTACGTCACCGTTGAAATCCATCTGGACCGACGACTCAACTAACCGTGGTTGGCGAATTGAATATCAGATCGGTCCTAATCAAAAGCGTGCCGCCGGCATTGGTGAGAATGGCAGGTTTGTCGTGATTGATTTGGAACAACGAAAGGTAATCAAGGACCTGTACTTAGGTGATACCGGAACTGGTGCAGGTGCGTGGAGTCCTGATGGAACTCGATTCGTCGCCGCCGGTACGGACATGTCAATCATCGACATGAACTCACTGGAGCGAATCGATCGTCTCGAGGGACATCGCGGTGCGGTGGGCGGCGTTTGCTTCAATCCCACCGGGACGCGAATCGCTTCTAGTGGAAACAATGGCATGGTCTATTTCTGGGACGTGAAAACCGGTGACTTACTCGTTCGCATCCCGCTCACTGATGGCGCATTAGGAGCGATTGATTGGTCGCCCAACGGACACCGACTGGCGACAGTCAATTCACAGGGAGAATTGATCGTGATGGGAACGCCCACACTGGACGACCATCACGACAAGCTCGACGTGCTCAGCGACTACGTCATGACGCCCGAGGAAGAGTTGACGCTGCTTAGTCAAGCGATCCGTGGCAAACCTGACAACGGCGAGTGTTGGCAGAAACGCGGTTTATGGTTTGCGACCCACCAACGTTGGTCGGAAGCTTCATCGGACCTCCAGCAAGCGACGCAGGCCTCACCAGGTTCGAGTTGGTATCGTTGTGAAGCCGCGACGGCGGCCTGGATGGCGGGAGACCGCAAAGCATACACGGATCAGGTCCAAGCAAACCTCGATAAACTGCCGAAATACGACTTCTCCAGCGAAACAGTGACCGGTGCTTACCTGGCACAAACTGCGGCACTCGATGAGACGTTTGCCAATGACTTCGAAAGCTTACTACCGCTGGCTGAACGTTTCGCCCAAAAAAATCCCAGCTCGATCTATTGCCAACGTTCCTTGATCTTGCTGACGTATCGGTTAGGAAACTACGAACAGGTGCTAGAGCGATTGCAACCGCACCTTGATCGCCGAGCGTACGGCAACATGCAGATTTACGAGCAGATTTTCGTCGACTGTTTGCAAGCGTTGGCACTGCAGCACCTGGGCGAGGATACCGAGGCACGACATGCGTTATCCAAAGCCGAAGCGACTGCCGCACAAGCTTGGCCCAATCCAATGGACAAAACAAGGGTCATAGAGGCGGGACTAAGGATTGTGCCCGTGAAAGCACTTCTCGCTGAGGCCAAGAAACTCATCCACCACGCTGATTGACGACGACGAGCAAACGCAAAACTTATATAGGAATGGGAAAGCGATGAAAGAGAGTTCGAAGTCGAATCCGTGGCGTTCCATGACCAACAAGCCGCTTAAGTGGACGTTGCTTGTCATCGCGACGGTCGCGCCCATGACCCTGGTCCTGCTTTGGCACCATTTCCAACCAAGGATGCCTTGGAATGCAGGCCAAGTCGCGCCGGCTCCGCAGGACGCACGTACAACGCAGGAACTGCTTGAGGATGGGCGCCGTGTCCTTGAGTCCACCGATACGGAACTTGCCAAACAGGAGCAGTTTCTAGATGTTGATGAACGTGTTCAGCAACTCGTTGCCGCAGAAAAGCTAGACGAAGCCCGGGAGTTTCTCGATCAACAAATTGTTGATGCACCGGCCAACGAACTTCTTCCGAAGTTGTATACAAGGATCGCCGTTGCGAATCGGCAGAGCGGCTCGGCGATGATGCCCGAAGTAACATTGATCGATCCCGGCATGCCCCCTCGCCAGAAAATTCGATTCACGCCAACAGTAGGCGAACAGCAAACCATCATCATGACCATCGCGACGAGCGTGACCACGACGGACGATGGAAGTGCGACGACGACGGAAGCCATCCCAACTCAGAGAGTAACGCTCCACACCACGGTCAAAGACATCAATGCAGATGGGGACATCACGTTTGACTTTATCTTTACCAACATCGAGGTTGTCGATGATGCCCAAACTTCTTCAGTAATCTCTCGCAAAATGATCAATCCGCTGATTGGAATCAATGGTTTACAAACCGTTTCCAATCGTGGAATTACTCAGCACGCCGAATTTAGTATCCCGCCAAATATTGATCCGCAGCTGAAGAAGATACTCGATGGAATGAAGGACCCGATCAACCGAACTTGCTCACCAATGCCCAGCGAAGCGGTCGGATTGGGTGCCAAGTGGAAAATTACAGAAGACTCGAAATCCAACGGAATTGCAATGGTTTCGACCTCCACGCATGAAATCACCAAACTCGAACCCGATGGCTTCACGATGAAGATTCATGTTTCGCAAACCGCACCAGCGCAGGGACTGAAGGACCCGTCATTGCCTGCAGGAATGAGTCTGTCGCTCCAATCGCTTAAATCCGAGGGCGAGGCAACAACCATCATCGAAACCAATTCCATGCTTCAAGTTAAATCGGCAATCACGCTCGACTCGAACAGCCTGATGAGCATCGAAACGGGAGGCCAGACGCAACAATTCGACGTCCACACAACGACGAGAATAGATGTAGAAAGCAAACGCGAATGAGCGACGAAGACCATGACAACTCGGCAAGAACCTTGGCATTTCCACCAACGTTACACGAAGCCAAAACTTTACACAGGAAAAATACCATGAGGTTTGTTCATAACCAACGGATTCCGGATCGGGAACCTGATAGGCGATTCTGCTTTTCCTACATCGCGTCGTCACTGCTACTGTGCCTCGCGATCAGCATGCCCGGCTGCGGTGACAACCCAGGGACGCGTTCACTCACTGAAGTTGCTCGACGGATCAAGCGAGTTCTTAAAGAAAAGGGACTCAAGGTTACCGACGTCACGGTGACTGCCAAGCCAGAGCGTGACTTAGCAGGGTGGAGTCATCAGTCGGAAGGGACAGGGCATCTTGTACATGGATTCTTTAGACGCTCAAATATGGATACCTCATGGATACCTCACAGACAAAACAATCGGCCAGCTCCTTCACCAGTGTAGTATGGTCGTGGTTATTGGGATCTTGGTTCTTGAACTATTTGGTCGCAGGATCGCCTGTTCCTGTCGCGGGATTAGCCGCTATCATCTCTCTGATTTTCGCGTTTTTCTTTCTCTACACCTGGTCCTTATCAGCTTCCGTCAACAGACAGCGTTTTCAAAAGCTCCAAGCAAAACGTGGACATAGGATTGCTCTATCGGTTGTAGAGGCATTGACCATACTTTGGAGCGCCACCGGTTTGGGAGCGTTGGTCGTGTGGTTTTGGATGGTCGATTTGGAACAGGTAGCGGGAAAGGCAATGCAACAAGCGCACGAGAAGATACCGCTCATTTTTTGGCTTGCCATCGCCGGTGCAGTCATCATAGGTGGGTGGCTTTCATTCTTGACAATTCTCGCTGCAGTGAAGGCCGAGTCGGTCGCGAACAATGATTCGGAAATTCAACCTGAAAAGGCGAGCCCCGGAGAGGATTGAAAGTCTGTGTCGACGACCGCGTCTAACAAATCGCTCAACCGGAGCACCCTTGGCGGGCTATGCACTTTGGATAATCCGTCGGAGTTGATTAGGAAGTAGAGAGAATGACGAAACATAGACCAGTCATGTCGATCACCGCGGCAGGGGTTGTGATCCTTTCCATAGGTTTCATCCTTCTGAGTCCACTTGCTCGCCGGATGGTTCGTTTCGAAGGAAATGTTCATGTCGACGACGTCGCCGCATTATTGGTTTCTCTGGTCATGGTCAATGCGGCATTCATCCTCGGTGTGATCAGCGTTTGCGCATGCTGTCAACTCGCTAAGCGATTAGGCTACGATCCGATGCTCGGCCTGGCACTACTGTGTCCAGGTGTCAATCTGGCGGTCTTCTATTACATCGCATTCCGCGAGTCCCCCATCGAAACCGCTCTACGTCGTGCGCAGCGACGAGAGGATCAAAGAACCAAACATGAAGCGAATTTACATTAGAATCGTGCCGCGGGCATTCTGTGCTTTACAATTCGTGCGGTGCCTCTGATTTGAAATGTTCGCCTCGAATGAATCTTAACTTGTGATGATAGGACTCGCTCAGCAGCACCCACGGACGCTTCCCCGCGTCGGCCCCGGGACGCCCCAGCGGCGGGTCACTTGCTGATCTTGCACTTCGGCAACGCCTTCTGAAGTTCCTTCACCCCGTCGTCCGTCACCTGCGTGCGGCCCAGATCAAGTTTGGTGAGTTCCTTGAGCGGGGCCAATTCCTTCAACCCTGTGTCCGTCACCTGCGTCCCCTGCAAGTTGAGGTCAGTGAGGTTCGTGAGTGGGGTCAGGTGCTTCAGCCCCGCACCCGTTACCTGAGTTTCGTCCAAACTGAGGTCCTTGAGTTGCTTGAGCGGGGCCAGTTCCTTCAGCCCTATGTCCGTCACCTTCGTGCGGCCCAAGTAGAGGGTGGTGAGGTTCGTGAGCGGGACCAATTCCTGCAGCCCTGCGTCCGTCACCTGCGTCTTGTGCAGACTGAGGTCCTTGAGTTTCTTGAGTGGGGCCAGTTCCTTCAGCCCTGTGTCCGTCACCTTCGTGAAGCTCAGGCTGAGAGTAGTGAGGTTCTTAAGCGGTGCCAGGTCCTTGAGCCCCGCGTCCGTCACCTGCGTGTTCCACAGATAGAGGGTGGTGAGGTTCCTGAGCGGGGCCAGTTCCTTCAGCCCGGTGCCCGTTAGCCCCGTGCCGTCCAGGTCGAGTGTGGTGAGGTTCTTGAGCGGGGCCAGTTCCTTGAGCCCCACATCCGTCACCTGCGTGTAACCCACGTAGAGTGTGGTGAGGTTCTTGAGCGGTGCCAGGTGCTTCAGCCCCGCGCCCGTCACCTGCGTGCCGTATAAGTAAAGGGTGATGAGATTATTGAGAGGGGCCAGTTCTTTGAGCCCCGCGTCCGTCACCTGCGTGCCCGCCAAAGACACTTCAACGACCGGTTTTCCGGGGGCCTTGTCGTCGCGGGTGACCCTGCCGCCGAGATTCTCCACGAATGCGACGGCACCGGCTTCGGCTTCATCCGCCCGCGCCGCGGGCCCCGCGAGCACACCGGACACCATCACAGCAATAGCCGCGAGTCGGAACATGAGCTTTTTCTGATTGAACACGAGCTTCTCCTGATCAAAGGTGAGTTGATCTCCTTGGAAACGACCCCGCAGCAGACGCCGGGACAACGGTCCTCGCGGTTTTGCGAGTGCGGAGCGACCGGAGAGAGCGTGGTCCACGCAGCGGGTCACCGGATGATCTTGCACTTCGGCAACAACTTCTGGAGTTCCGCGCCCGTCGCCTCCGTGTGATTCAGGCGAAGTGTGGTGAGGTTCTTGAGCGGGGCCAGGTCCTTGAGCCCGGCGTCCGTCACATGCGTGGAGGACAGGTTGAGATTGGTGAGGTTCGTCAGCGGGGCCAGTTCCTTCAGCCCTGCGTCCGTCACATGCGTGCCGAGCAGTAGAAGTTGGGTGAGGTTCTTCAGCGGGGCCAGGTCCTTAAGACCCGCGTCCGTCACCTGCGTGCGAGCCAGGCCGAGACTGGTGAGGTTCTCCAGCGGGGCCAGTTCCTTGAGCCCGTCGTCCGTCACCTGCGTGAAGTTTAGTTCGAGTTTGGTGAGGTTCTTGAGCAGGGCCAGCTCCTTGAACTCGGCGCCCGTCACCTGCGTGAAATTTAGTTCGAGTTTGGTGAGTTTCTTGAGCGGGGCCAGCTCTTTCAATCCTGCGTCCGTCACCTCCGTATTGGACAGGACAAGGGTGGTCAGGTTCTTGAGGGGGGCCAGTTCGTTCAGCCCGGCATCCGTCACCTGCGTGCCGTTCAGGTCGAGTCTGTTGAGATTCTTGAGCGGCCCCAGATGCTTCAGCCCTATGTCCGTCACCTTCGTGAGGCCCAGGTAGAGGGAGGTGAGGTTCGTGAGCGGGGCCAGTTCCTTCAGCCCTGCGTCCGTCACCTGAGTTTTGTGCAGACCAAGCTCCTGGAGTTTCTCGAGCGGGGCCAGTTCCTTGAGCCCGGCGCCCGTCACCTGAGTATCAACCAACCAGAGTTTGGTGAGGTTCTCAAGTGGCGCCAGTTCCTTGAGTCCCGCGTCCGTCACCTGCGTGCCGGACAGGTCGAGTTGGAGGAGGTTCTTGAGCGGGGCCAGTTCCTTGAGCCCAACATCCGTCACCTTCGCACCGGACAGGACGAGTCCGGCGAGGTTCGTTAGGGGTGCCAGTTCCTTGAGCCCCGCGTCCGTCACCTGCGTGCCAATCAGGCTGAGAGAAGTGAGATTCTTGAGCGGGGCTAGTTCCTTGAGCCTCGCGTCCGTCACCTGCGGGCCGGATAGGAAGAGGGTGGTGAGGTTCTTGAGGTGGGCCAGTTCCTTCAGCCCAGCGTCCGTCACCTGCTTGCCGGCCAAAGACACGGCAGAGACCGGTTTTCCGGGGGCCTTGTCGTCGCGGGCGATCCCGCCACCGAGATTCTTTAAGATCGCGACGGCCCTGTCTTCGGCCTCATCCGCCCGCGCGGCAGGCCCCGCGACCACACCGGACACCGTCACAGCGATGGCCACAAGTCGGAACATGAGCATTTTCTGATTGAACACGAGATTCTCCTGATCAAAGGTGAGATGATCTCCCCGGAACTACCCCCCGGGGGACGCCGGGCCAACGGTCTTCGCGTCGCGAATCGCTGCGTCGCTTACGGCCGAACGGTTGGGAGTCACCCGGTCGCATGATTATCTCGTTGCGAAAGTCTGACTAACTCGGCGCGCATTTCATGGTTCTCGACACAGGCACGAAAGTTACTAGCTAGTCTCTGTCCGGAAATTCAATGCCCGCGTTAAACGCCAGTTTTTTTGGCTCATCCGACCGAAGCGTGCGCGATGGTGACTGGAGGTTTTCTGAGTACTGTCATATCCGGAATGGAAATTTGCGATCCGCGCACACATCCAGCGGCACCACCCGTAGGGTAGCTTTTTTGACACTCAAAGTCCACTGTTTGCCTGCCAGCCAGCACGGCTCGGTTAGCTGGGTTGGTTCATTCTCGCCACCCTGGTTAGATATCCGAAGCTCTGAGAGCCCCACACTGTCTCATCCGGCGTTTGAACCGCTAACAGAGCATCTCACTCAAGCACGGGCTTGCTCAGCAGAGCGAGGCTCCGCCGATACCCTCGGCATGCGACGACGTTGCTAGTGTGCTTGGCAGCACGACAAGCAGCTTAAGACTTCAGAGCTTCGGACGGCTTCGATTCTAACGTATTCTCTGTCTTCACTCCAAGACGAATTAGTAAACCAATCAGCAAGTCGCCGATCCGTTGGGGACCACGACGCTTCTTAGCAGCAAGCTCCTCCAAAGGTTTCCCTTCGCTGGCGTAGGTGCTCTTGGGAAGCCACACAAACGCTTCGTTCATGTCTGCGATCATGCGATCCAAGTCGCTATGATGGTCAGCATGAAATTCACGTAGCTTTGACAAGATCGCTTCACGATCGACACCTTTGCCACGCCAAACCTGACGGCCGCCGACCAACTGAAACACCATTCGCATCGCCCGGTTGGCGATCCGGCAATGACGGTCTCGGGGATCCACTTTCTGTTTTTCCCAGAATGCAGAGAGCCCGCGATAGTACGAGTGGCACTTGATTAGATTTTTAGCAACCATCATCGCCGCGCCGCGCAGGCGGCGATTGCTACTGCGGCTCAGACCACCCTGATAATCGACCGTATCGCTCTGGTAACGTGATGGGTACAAGCCAGCTCGACCATTGATCGCCCGCGCACTGGCGTAGTGCTCGATTGGTCCAGCCTCACCGGCCAGACCGGCTGCCGAGACCACATTGATTCCCGTAACACTAAGCAGCAGCACGTACGGTGTTTTCACCAAAAACCTCGCCATTTCCCGCTCCGTCCGATTGATTTGCTCGGTCAACAGTTCCCACACTTCAAGCAATCCCGACCACTGATCCGTCACCATGTCAGCGAGGCCTGTTGGTTCAGCAGCGGTCAGGGACCACGCAACGATCCGTTCGAGCGTTCGCTTTTGGAAACGAATTTTCTGCTGCTTCAGATGCTTCGCTAGCCCGTCCACATTGGCTTGCTTGATTGCGGCGGCTGACGAGAACTTCTTGGCTAGCGGCATGGCAACCGATCCCTTAAAGAACTTATGTTGGATAAACAAGTCGTCGTATCCACGCATGCACTGATGCATCATGGTGCGAATCTGCACTTGTAGTTTGGCGCGTTGTTTAACGAGGATTCCTCGATGCCGCGTAAGTCGCTGTAGCGATTGGTAATTTTCATCGACTGGCAAGATCGCCAATCCGTAGCCATTGATCGCCGCATGAAAGATCGCTTCAAGATCATTGTCGTCGGTTTTCTCGTTGGGGTGAAGTGCTCGTCGGTAGTGCTTGGAGGCAAACGGATGAACCGTTCGCGTATCCATGCCCGCTCTGCGAAGCGACGCTTGAACTGGCTTGTGATAGACGCCGGTCATCTCCACTGCCGCGATTGAATCCTCGATCGAATGCTCCGTGAGTGCCTCTTTGATCTGCGCGTTCATCGCAGCCAAGGAGCCCGCATTGTGTTCAACCTCAGTAGGTTCGACGAGCACTCTGCCGTAGAAGTCCAAGAGCATCCATTTGGATCGACGTTTGGCACAGTCGACCGAGACGACACCGAAGTGAGACGGGCCGACAGCTTCGACCCGTTGCTGGATCACGCCAGCGGGCTTGCCGACGTATCGCCGTGCGGGTGATTTTGATTTTGACGATTTTGTCGGACGTTTTTTTGTGGCTGTTGCCATGGTCGAGTTCCTTGATTGAAGAAAAGTGAATTCCTTCAATAAAAGCACTCAGAATGCGCCGGGGGATAGTTTTTTGCTATCTTTGGTACATACCAGGCATAACTCAAGTGTCCAATGATTTGTTTAATAAAAGCGTCCTCGGCGAATCGAAACTCGCCGAGAACCGTCGGCACCGTTGGCGCACCGTCGACCGGGATATCCCTTGTCAAGTTGCACCTCTGCAGAGCTTGATTCCGTTTCTCCCGGCAGACCCAGTACAAGGTCCAGCGACAACTCGCACAAATTATCATTGGACGCTTGAGCCATGGAGTGCCGGGATAAAACCGGTTTGGAATCGAGAATGAAAGTTTCTTACGAGGAAGGTCTAACCAACTACTTCGGCCTCCGGCGGAGGTGCGACGAAGGTAACAACGTCGTGCTGAGCGTCCGTGCAGGGGGAAGCGTAGGCCAGCTAATTGAGCTCCGAAATCAGGTCTTCCATGTGCCGACCGTGTCATATGCGTCGGGAAGGCAACACCAGCTACACCGCTTTGGTAAGGGTAGTCTGGACATGGCGGAGTCGAAGAACCTGTGCATGCGTGGAAAATTCCAAACGCGAGAACCGGGAAGTCCCATTTGCCCCTGGGGTCAAGTCGTGATGACTCACTGCCAGGGCGACCAGCGAACCTCTATGAGCGCAATTCTGGTATGAACGCGGATGGGATGGCAGATGAGGCCGTAGTACCGTCGACGCGGGTGAACAAAGCTGCGACCGCAGTGGCGGAATCCGCCGAGGAAAGGGACCTCACTGAAGGGAAGTATTGCCGGATTGGCGTCGATGCTTCGGACTCTGAGCCGGAACAAGTATCAATTGGAGCGTCACGGGAAATCACGACGGGTAGCGTCACAGTGTGTCGCGATCGTTTGACCCAACGGAGGAGCCGTATGAGTCAAGGCTCACGTACGGATCTGTGCGGGGGGCGGCTGGCAACAGCCGTCCCTACCGCGATCCTTGAAAACCTCCGGCGCACCCTTCGGTCGGATGAGCCATCTTTTGTCCTGCGTGCGGCGTGGAGCTTGACAAGCACAATGACGATCGCAACTCCCCGAAATTGCAATCGACGTCAATCAAATGAGTTCTTGCCCCACGTTTCCGCTTCCCAAATCAGACACACAGGACACGTAATATCACGTGTTTACCGCTTGGGTCGTTGACCTTTGTCGAGCAGGACTTCCAAGCCTTCGTAAAGGTCGTCGGGGAGGGGATGCGGTGCGCGGACGACGTCCCCGTTGACCAATCTGCTGTGGGGAATCTCGAGATGATCCAGAAGAACCGCGAGGTGATCTTCGGCAGTGAAGATCTCATCGGGGACTTCATCACCGATCAGCCATTGGCAGCGAAAGACGGCCTCGTTGACCTCGTCCTTATTGGAGAGGCTTCCCATTGACATGTGAATCCGATCGGGAAGCAAAACATCACCGGATTTCTTCCAGTGATAGCGGGCCTCCAAAAAGTTCCAAGTATAGAGAAGATCCTTACCACTAAATCGGACGGGCATCCACTGATCGGCGGGACTGAAATCAATCCTGTATCGAAAGTTAGCGCTTTTGTTCGGCATATAGGCCCAATGACTGATGATGGAACCGCCAGGTCCGAGGTCGCTTCGAATCAATCGAAACTCACGCATTGCTTGCTCGATTCCCAAGTAGTTATCCCGTCCCTCGAGTCCATAAGGCCCAAGAATATAATCGTCATAGGGATCATGGGCCCAAGCGTGTCGATTCCAGAAAAAATCTCGACGCTCGGTTTTGTTCATCCCTTCGGGCGGGATCTCATACGGGCCATGGAGCAGCGTGGCCGTGTCGCGATATTTGGTCTTGTCCTTAATTTTGACGATTTCATCGCCTACTTCCGCCAAGTCCGGGAAGACAAGGTACATGGCTTTGAGATCAAAGTCGCGTTTCTGATCCACGACCCGAGCCATCACAATCGGATGAATCAAGAGGGGATTTGCCCGTGAGCCCAGAGTGACATATTCCCCGTGCAATACGACTGCAAATCGTTTCAATAAGCGATCGCGACGTACTGTCATGTCAGCGAGGATTTCATCAATCTTCTCTTTCCGTGCCTCTGGATCGGTTTGAAGATTAGGCGGATCCTCGTTGTCAGCCGGCGACTGGGCGGAAACGAACGCGATTGGGAAGAGGCCGAGAACCAGCACGAGCGTCAATGCCATGCCAGTTTGGCGTTTCCAATTCTGATGGTCGTTATCTGGAGACGGTAGGTTCGCCATCACCAACGCATGCGACCGCGAAAAGAAACAAGACCGTTCTGGGGACGCATCACGGTTGTTCATTATTTGACCCTCCGTTCTCGTTATCATACTCGCCATCAAACCACGCATTCAGATCTCGCCAGTCTTCATCCTCATTCCATCCGTCCTGGTGGGTGAGGGCTTCACCGTCACCCGGATCTCCTTCTAGTTCTTCCTCTTCATCGCACGCAGGTCCGCCCGCGTCCCAGATCGAGGTTAATACCGAGTTGTAGCTCTCGGTGTTAGGTTTGATTCCACAAAACACACTTTGGTATTGCTGATTGAACTTGCACTCGCACAGACCCTCAATGACGCATTTTAAGTCTCGCCTTCTGGTCTCATTTCCTTGGGGATCTCCTGGGTCGGCCTGCACCACGTTATATGCGAGTTGCTCGGTAAGTCGGTCAGGCCCCAGACTATAGAGCTGCATTCCCCGATTGAACTTACAGGTGATTGCACCGTCGAGGATATTACACAGTCCACCGCAATTCGTCTCAGGCGGGCGATCATTTACCGCATTCCAATAGTCCAAACAAGGCTTTTCGGGATCACCTTCCGTCAACTCGTAACATTCAAGGTGGTCGTTATCAACGTGCCAGTCGAAGTTATCATCGGCAATCCCTGCGTTCCCAACGCAGAGTGCAATCGCACAGGAGAAACTCAATAAGTGTCCCAGAAAACGTTTATTCTTTTTCATCACTCGGTACCGTTAGTAACACAGGGAACGAAACAGTCCCCAGGGAACCGCGTAAGCGGTGCTCCCCAGGGGAGAATGGGTTTTGGAATTCGATCGTCAAAATATTGCCGCGTAATTTCGGTTGACACTCGATGATTTGTGGCGACGCATCTAAATCGGATGCATTCTGAAACGCAATCTCATTGACTGATTCCAATGGCATCACGTCGCCCCGCAAGAACAATCGCACCGTATCCTCCACGGCGACACACCGCTTTGGAAAAACCTCGACGCGCCCTACGTAAAACGCATCCAGGGGGATATCTTCTTGGGTTTGATCGCGGAGGATGGGCGTCAGGATGATCCGCGATGGATAACGCTCTTCTAGACAACGAACCTGGACGACCAATTTGTCTTTTTCATCGCGGAACCGCGATGTGAATGCGTCGGCGGGGTGGATGATCAATCGGTCAACCGGATCGCCGGTGGTTTTTCGCAAGATGATTTCAGCGATCCGTGATTCGGGAAAACGCACCGCTGATTTCGACACAACGAACCTGGGACGCGTTCTAACCTCTCCCTTCAGGTCGGAAGTCGTTCCACCGAAATCGAATCGAACACCAATGGGTTTCCTCCCGATGGCCTTCGGAGTGTAGTCTAACAATAGCCAATCGGACTTTTCGGAAGCCACCGTCCGTTGGACAGGGACGGCGGACGTGCAACCGCACGAAGACACAATCGCATCGATTTTGGCGGACTGGTCGCTGTTGTTTTCTAACAACACGCGCCCATGGATGGGATTTCCTAAAAAAGTATCAGGAAATTGCAGAGCGCATTCATGATCGCCCTGGAGGAGAACCTTGCCCAGAATGGGACGCTGTTCCAACTGTTGTTGGTTCAGTTCCAGTATTTGAGACTCTGCCGGTTTCTTTTTTGAAACTGCCCCCGAGTCATCGGCCGCAGTAAAAGCAATGGTCAAGCCCAGAGAAAGCGAGAAAGCGAGAAAGCGAGAAAGCACGACTAGCTCTCAATGAATAAGGTGTAGTTGACGTCCGTTAGAAACGGATATGGGTGAGTGCATTGTCATTTCAGCCAGAGGTGCCTGTAAACCCCTCTTCAGGAAAAGCGATAGAATCTTGCTCGGAGGAATGTGCATGTTCAATCCTACTCGCATGGTCTGCAACTCATGCGCTGACTTCTGTGGATGCGGAGCGGTCAGTGCGTAACGCGTTAAACAGTGCGAGATGACGACCACGAGCACGACGCTGCCTATCACGATGACGATCCTCGACAGATTCTCCGTTAGGAACGCGGCAACAATAAGTGACGGTTTCTGAATTGACGCTCGGCTCTCCGAGCCGAAAGCGGTCGCCCCCCACGCTGTCGGTTCGGAGAACTGAGCTGCGTTGATTGTTCCGGGGGTCCTTAGCAGGGCAACTTTGCTGGCGACGATGTCCTGGCAACTGGGCTGATCAGTTAGACTCTTCATAGCTGGTTCCTTCACCTCGTTTAAAAGTTCCCCCCTTGAAACGCTTTCGCTATCTGCTCGCCGGTCTACTCACGACTTGGACGTTCGTCGCTATCCATCGCCACGCCACCGCAGGAGAATTTAATTCTGTTCTCGACATTGGCGACCCCGCGCCCCATTGGACCAATTTGCCGACGACCGATGGCAAGACTTCGTCGTTGGGTGACTTGCGAGAAGCCAAGGTGATCGTGGTAGCGTTCACTTGTAACAGTTGCCCGTACGCAGTCGATGTCGAGCAGCGACTCATCGAATTGACCAAGCACTATGCCGACTCATCCGTGGTGGTGGTGGCAGTCAACGTTAACACGATCGAAGACGACGCGATGCCGGCGATGAAGGCCAAAGCGAAGGCTGAGTCTTTTCCGTTCACCTATGCGTTCGATGACACACAGCGGATCGCCCGTGACTACGGGGCGAAGTACACCCCCGAATTCTTCGTGCTCGATCAGCGGCGTCGCGTCGCCTACATGGGATCATTGGATGACAGCCCCGACGGTCGAAATGTCACCCAGCGGTATGTTCAAAACGCCATTGACGGGTTGCTGGCCGGTAAAGCATTTTCGGTGACCGAGACCGTTCCGGTCGGCTGCCGAATTCGGATGGAACGTCAGCATCGTTCCCGTAAAAAGTGATGCGGTCGGGTAGAACACGTTCTCCGGAGCAGAGAATAGCTGCCAACCTGATCAGTAGTCACACATCGCAGGTTCGATAGGCTTGCTCCAAGGACGCGATCGGGTCGGCAGCGGTGGGAATGAATTCCTGCGCGATGTAGCCTTGATATCCCGTCGCGACGATCGCACGGATCACTGCCGGATAATTGATTTCTTGCTGGTCATCCAGTTCTCCCCGTCCAGGGTTTCCGGCGGTGTGGTAGTGCCCGATGATCGGATGATAGTGGCGGATATTGCGAATCAAGTCGCCGTTCATGATTTGGACATGATAGATGTCAAACAAGAGCTTGAAATTGGGCGAGTCCATTTCTTTGACTAAGTCGGCACACAAATGGACGTCATCTCCCCAGTAGCCTGGATGCCCTTTCATGGGGTGCGAATCGTCGCGGCTGTTAAGGTGTTCGAGCACGATGCCAACGTTTCTTTCTTGGGCGTAAGGCAGAACACGCTTCCAGCACGCCAAACAATTGCGCCGCGCGGCTTCGTCGTTAATCCCCGATTTCTTCATGCCCGTGAACGTGATCACATTCGGCGCATGGTACTTGGCGGCCAAGTCAATGCCGTCGCGAAGTTTCTGTTCGCACTCAGCATGGTTGTCAGGGTCCAGCGGACCGTTGGTAAAACCATGGCTGCCGGTGAGAGAAATTTTCAACCCAAGTTTTGTGACGGCGTCGTAGCTGGATGATGGAATACCCTCCATCGCCTCGAAGCCGATGCGCTGACAGTGCTCGGCAAGTTCCAAAGGTTTCATGTCAGCGAAACACCAGCCCATCACCGATTGCCGCACCGCAGACTTGGGCGTCGATTCAGGTTCGTCGGCGAGCGCCGGCCGCGACGTGTGGCTGAGCATTGCAGCCGTGCCAACCGCGATTGCCGGTTTCGCTAGGAATTCGCGTCGTTTCATGGTTGATGCGGGAGTGAAAGGAAAAGTGGTCCAATGCGAGCTGTTTGCTGAAACTCGCCACGTTTGAGCGGCGTGGAAACCGTCCTTTAGCAACCCATAGTCTATCATCGATGGAGTGATCAAGTCACCTTGGTCCATTGGGAGATTGCGTACTGGTCTCTCGAACCGCATGCTGTCGCCTCGACCGGGACACTGCCTGATTCGAAACTCGGCATTCTGGGCTCGCGCCCACGGCAGGGGGCTGCTGGCCCTTCCGAGCCTGGGTGAATAGCATCAGGTTTGATTTCAACCTTCGAAATATCGGATACTCGCTTGGAAATCTGACTCCACGAGTTGGCTGTCGTGAGAGCCGAGCGGTTATCATGACCGATCTCAGATTTTTCCCGCGACAGGTTTTCGAGATGAAGTGTTTTCTTTTCTTGGTTTTGCTGTGGTTCACACCGACGATCGGTCTTGCGGCGGAGCGTTTGAACGTGCTGTTCATCATATCCGACGATTTGACGTCGACGGCGCTCTCATGTTACGGCAATGGTGTCTGCCAAACGCCCAACATCGATTCGATCGCTGCTCGCGGGACGCGATTCACGCATGCCTATTGCCAAGGCACCTACTGCGGGCCTTCACGTGCATCGTTGATGTCGGGTTACTATCCGCATGCGACGGGCGTTTTCGGTTACACCAACCCGCGACCGCAGATTGGTGAGCGAGCGATGTGGTCTGAGCATTTCAAGAACAACGGTTACTATGCTGCTCGGGTCAGCAAAATTTTTCACATGGGCGTCCCCGGTGGAATCCAGACTGGAGGCGATGGTCGCGATCATGATGGTGGCAACGGTGCCGATGATGAGCGGTCTTGGACCGAGCGATTCAATAGTCCCGGGCCTGAATGGATGGCGACGGGCGATGGCGAGACGCTTGAGAACAATCCTGACGGCAAGAAGCCAGTCGTGGGCGGCAATACATTCGTCGTCGTCGAAGCCGATGGCGACGATGCGATCCACTCCGACGGGAAAACTGCAGAGAAGGCGTGCGAACTGATTCGGTCTCATGCCGACGGGCCGTTTTGGTTGGGTGTCGGATTCGTGCGCCCTCACGTTCCCTTCGTCGCTCCCCGCAAGTACTTCGAGCCGTTCAAACCATTTGGTCAGAACAGCTTGCCGCAGCGGATCACAAATGATTGGGACGACATTCCCAAAGCTGGCATCAACTACAAAACCAGTACCAATATGAAGATGGATCTTCGCCGCCAGAAAAAGGCGCTCGGCGGTTACTATGCCGCCGTTTCCTACATGGACGCTCAGGTTGGGAAAGTTCTCGATGCCTTGCGAGAGACGGGCCTCGACGACAAAACAATCGTGATTTTCACCAGCGATCATGGATACCATCTCGGCGAACATGACTTTTGGGCCAAGGTGTCGCTACATGAGGAATCGGCGGCTGTTCCGCTGATCATCTGTATGCCCGGGAAAAAGCCAGCGGTTTGTGATAGCTTCGTTGAGCTACTGGACCTGTTTCCGACCACTGCCAGTCTGTGCGGATTGGACGTGTTGCCCCATTTACAAGGCAAGGACATTTCCGCCATGCTCGATGACCCACACTTGGTCGTCCGGGATGCTGCATTCAGCGTCGCACCGTCGCGAAGAGGATTTTTGATTCGCGAAGACCGCTGGGCGTATATCCAATACGGTGAGGACGCCGCACAAGGACGAGAGTTGTTTGATATGGAAACCGATCCTCATCAATTTACGAACTTGGCGAATGTGAGCGAATACGCGGATGTCGTCGATCGACTTCAGGCCAAGTTGGCTCGTAAGCTTGCTGATGTTCGCGATAATGATTTGGGGTGAGTAGCAACGTATCGGACGGGCGATTTGTTGAGATTGCCGTTCCGAATCTCGGAGAGACTCACCCGCTCGAACCAATAAACGAAAACGACAACTTGGACTCACTCACCATTCCTGACGACATCGACTCGATCGTTCTGACGACGGACCTAACGAAACGTTATGGTAGCTTTGAAGCGCTGCGGAACTGTAGCCTCGAAGTTGTAGGCGGCGAGATCTTCGGCTTGCTCGGTCCCAATGGTGCTGGCAAGACGACGCTGATCCGTCTGTTGCTCGGCTACCTGCACATGACATCAGGGGCTGCGAGGGTGGTGGGATACGATCCCGAGCATGACAGCGTGGACGTCCGCAAGCGTGTCGCCTACTTGCCTGGAGACGCAAGATTGCCTCGCCATATGCGAGGCCGAGGGGTGCTAGAGTTTTTTTCCGCGATGCACCCCAGCGGTGACAAGAAGCGATCGTTCGATGTTGCTGAACGATTGGAACTCGATCTCTCCCGCCGGGTGGCATTCATGTCGACAGGTATGCGGCAGAAACTCGCTCTCGCGGTGGTCTTTGGTCCACGCACACCGTTACTGATTCTTGACGAACCCACCGCCAACCTTGACCCCAGTGTGCGGGGTGAAGTCCTCGAATTGGTATCGACCGAACGAGATGCGGGACGTACCGTTATGTTTTCTTCCCACGTCCTTTCGGAAATCGAACAAACCTGTGATCGAGTCGCTTTTCTCCGCAAAGGAGAACTAGCGAAAAAGCTTGTCATGGAAGAATTGTTTCAGAGGCATCGAGTGACGGCGACGCTGAATGCCGATGTGCCGGTCGCATCAGTCAGCGATAGCAACCTCTTCGGCGAGATTCCCGAGCATTTGCGAGATCGCATCGAACGCTGCGAGATCCGGCCTGCGGGTCAGCACGGACGGCGGGTGCAGATCGATACCGCAGGTGATCTTGCGCCAGCGCTCCATTGGCTCGCAACTTTACCCCTGCATCAGGTTCGCATCGAGCCACTCGGATTGCATTCGGTTTACGAAGCCGTCCACCTGGGCCTTCCCGACTTGCGTGCTGGCAATCGTTCACCGACGCTGCAGGACGCGGCGGAGGCAGCCCGATGATTCCACTGCGTGATATTGGCTTCGATCGCATGATGATTCGGAAAAACACGGGTCAATCATCGCTCCTGTTTGTGTTCCTTGCGATCGCGATGTTCGCGTTTGGTTGGGTGCGGGTGTGGGTGACTAAACTGCTCGACATGGGCAAGTTTCAGAACGTCATCGAGCAGTTTCGTGATTACGAAAGGTTCGCGCCCGTCCCTTTCGACGCATTGTTCACGTACAGCGGACGTGTGGGGATGACCTTCGATGAACCCATCGTGATCTTGTGTACCGTGATTTGGTGCGTCGCGCGAGGCAGTGATGTGGTCAGCGGCGAGCTCGGGCGTGGGACACTGGAAATGCTGCTCAGCCAACCGATCAGTCGCACTCGCTTCCTGTTATCGCACGCGCTCGTCAGCATCACGGGTCTTCTTGCGTTGTGCTTGCTGTTGTGGGCAGGTATGACGGTTGGTATTGAAACCACGACGATCACCGAGAGCGTTCCACCTCCATCGATTCGGATACCCATTCTAGGTTATGACCTGCCGCTTTCGAGCGATCCACCTACCAAAACTTCGTTCGTGTTGCGAGAACAAGTCGACCCGGCGATGTACCTTGCGTCCGTCTTCAACCTATTCGCGTTCGGCTATTTCTTGCTGGGGCTGAGCAGTTGTTTCAGCAGCTTTGATCGCTATCGATGGCGCACGATCGGCGCCGTGATGACCGTTTACGTGATCCAGCTGGTCATGTTTGGTCTTGGCAAAGCCGCGGAGACTTTGACTTGGTTACAATCATGGGCGTTCTTCCGCTGTTACCAACCACAGAAAATGACGACGCTGGTGCGAGAAGGCAGCCTCAGTTCGCCGTGGAGTTTTACCCAACCGATCGAGCCAGGATGGTATCCACCGATGTTTTATCCTGGGCTGCTGTTGGTGCTTGGAGCCCTGTGCTACGCCGTCGCAATCATCCGGTTCCACCGCCGCGATCTGCCTGCGCCGCTGTAGGAAGAGTGTTCAGGGGCGTGCGGGCGAGCTGTATCGTTGTGGGCTATGTAGCAGAATAAGGAGCATCATCAATGACCAAGTCGAGCACAAGCAAACCACTGGCCGAACCGGGATTTGCATCTGAAGTCGTCCTGGGGCTGTGGCCAATTGCTGGCGTGACCACGATGGGCGTAACGGCGGCCGATGCCGAAGCGACGATTGCCACCGCGATCGAGCTTGGCATTCGAGTATTCGATACGGCTTACAGTTACGGCCTGCACGGCGAAGCAGATCGATATCTCGCTGCCGCCATCGGTGGCGAGAGTGAGCGTTTTCATATCATCAGCAAAGTCGGACAACGCTATCTTCCCGACGGCACACGTGTCGTTGATGGCCGCCCGGCTACCCTTCGCTCGGATGCAGAAGAATCCCTGCGGCGGCTCGGGATCGATCGGTTTGGAACGCTGATGCTACATAGCGTCGACGAGAACGTAGAGATCGAACGTAGCGCCGAATCGCTGTTGGCGATTCGAGAGGCGGGGCTCGCCCAGCGAATTGGGCTGTGCAATGCAACCGAGCAGCAGCGAGGGCGCTTCGATGCCATTTGCGACTGCCAGGCCATCCAGTGTCCACTGAATCTTCTTCAACGGGACAATCTCAATACGGTGATTGCTGATGCGTCCCATAATGGCTGTGACGTGCTCGTCTACTGGACGCTCATGAAAGGATTGCTCGCGGGCAAAATCTCACCCGACCATGTTTTTCCCGAGGGCGATAGCCGTCCAGGCTACGCCATCTTCCAGGGTGCGATGCGGGCGTCCGCTCATCGCATGGTCGATCGACTGAAGGAACTCTCGCAAGAGTTCGACCGCAGCGTTGCCGATTTGGCCGTATCCTGGACGTTGTCTCAACCCGGTGTCACGGCGGCGCTAGTGGGTGCCCGTCGCCCAGATCAGATTCGAGACGTCGCCTTGGCTCACCCGCTCGACAACGACATGCTCGGCCGCATCGATGCCGCGATCACGGAGTTACAGTCACGGTGATGGATTGGGAGTGGGGAGCCGATGACGAGGATATCAACACCGCCTACCACGAAGCGGGGCACGCCATCATCGGTTGCGCTTTAGGCGCGCAAATCCAATCCGTGTCGCTGTCGCAGGCGTCCGCCTACGACGATAGCGACGATGGGCTGCCCCGACGATTTGGTGACTGCATCGTCAATTGGGGACGAGTGGATCCCGACCATCGCTGGCAGCATCAGCGAGAATTACTCACAATCTTAGCCGGACCCGTTGCCGAGTGGGTGTATCGAGGAAAGGGCGATGATGAAATCGATCCAGCAAGTTGGGAACTGGACTGGCAGCACGCGCAACACTACGCTCAGCGACTGGATGTTAGGCCAAAGAATCAACTGCAAATTTTGCGCAACGTTGTTGAGCGACTACAATTCGTCATCGCACGAGAGCCGGCCTGGCCAGCAATCGCCGCGCTCGCCGACGAGCTCATGCTAGGCGACGTTATCGAAGCAGAACACGTCGCGGAACTAATACGGTTTTGGTGGCATGCGTGACGATTTTCTGAGACGAGCCGCATACCCAACGAACCATATTCATAGCGAGTCTCCAAACCCTGGAATGAACCATTGAATCGAAAACTATTTCTGGCGGCAACGTCTCTCTTGTTCTTGACGACGCCAGCCTTGGGAGAGCCGTCAGCCCTGGGAGATGCGCCAGATGGAAAGTGGGTGCGGCGAAGGTTTCAATTACGCCAACTGAACCGATGTGGATGGCGGGCTATGCGGCTCGCACGCGACCGGCTGATGGCAAGCTCACCGAGTTGTGGGCGAAAGCAATTGTGCTGGAGGACCGGGACGGAAATCGCGGCATTGTCCTGACGCTGGACCTCGTGGGCATCGATCGGGAAATGTCGCAGACTATTTGTGACTCATTGAAAGAGAAATACGGATTCAGTCGCGATCAGATCGCCATTTGCTGTTCACATACCCACAGCGGCCCGGTGGTCGGTCGGAATCTTGGACCGTTGCACTACCTACTGCTTGATGAAGCTCAGCGGCAAGCGGTGGATGACTGGGTTGCAAAATTCCAAACGCAAGTCGTGGCCATGGTGGGCGAAGCGGTCGGTAAACTTGCCCCGAGTGAGTTGACATGGGGCAGCGGCACAGCCTCGTTGGCGGTGAATCGTCGCGAAAACCCAGCAGCAACCGTGCCGCTGATGCGAACCGAGGGTAAACTTGTTGGCCCCAGCGACTCCGACGTGCCCGTGCTCGCCGTTCGAGACGCCAATGAAAAACTAACCGCCGTCCTATTCGGATACGCATGCCACGCAACGACACAGAGCGGCTACCAATGGTCGGGCGATTATCCCGGATATGCGCAAATTGATTTGGAAAAGGAAAACCCCGGCTGCGTCGCATTGTTTTTTGCGGGTTGCGGTGCCGACCAAAATCCCTTGCCGCGCGGCACCGAGAAGCTGGCACAACACTACGGGCGGCAATTAGCATCAGCTGTGGAGTCCGTCTTGTTGACTTCGAAAATGCACCCGGTCGAGGGAACGCTGCGGACGTCTTACGCAGAGATCGGTTTGCCGCTGGATACGTTGCCGACGCGCGAGACCATTGAATTGAATTCAAAGTCTGAGAATCGCTATGAGGCAGCACGGGCGAAAATGCTGCTCGCGCAAATCGACAGCGGTGGGCCACTGAGTCCAACATATCCCTATCCGGTGAGCGTCTGGTCGATTGGCAATGATCTCCAATTCGTGACTCTTGGTGGTGAGGTCGTCGTCGACTACGCCATTCGACTCAAGAACGAGTTGGCTCAGACCCAAACCTGGGTGGCCGGTTACGCAAACGATGTGATGGCGTACGTTCCCTCGCGACGCGTTCTTGCCGAGGGCGGATATGAAGGGGGCGGAGCGATGGTCTACTACGGGTTGCCTACCGTGTGGTCGCCGAGAATTGAGAACGACATCGTCCATGAGGTCCATCGACAAGTCGAGATCGTATCACCACAACCTGCGACGACCGCCGATCCGCCGCTCACTTCGATCTCCGACGGCACATCGCTAATCGCGTCGATTTCGAAGGACACCTTGTGGCAGAACCGCGATGGGAAAAGTCAGACCTGGTTTCATCCTCGAGCCTGCATGAAAGAACAGATCGCACGGTATCCCGTGTACGTCACTCGCGACCACGCAGGTGACTGGTCTCAACGTAAGATTCTGCAGTGGGATGATTCACGAGGCAGCAATATCTACTCAAACGGTTGTGGCCAGCGTGTGACGCTTCCCGGTGGAGATGTGATGATGTCGTTCACTTTTGGGCCCGGTCAGCTCAACCGTATGGTTTCAGGCGTTCGTGCGGCGTTTGATGGTGAATTTTTGAAGGTGAAGGAGGTTGGTCCTGCTCTCTACAACGACAAAGGACGTGGACTGTTGGAACCAAGCGTGACTGAGTTCGACGGAAAATTCTGGATCACACTTCGGGCGGAAGACAACCGGGGTTATGTCAGCGTCAGCGGCGATGGGCTCAACTATGACGACAAGCGGGCTTGGGCATGGGACGATGGGACACCGATCGAGATGTCGACGACACAGCAACATTGGTTGACACACAGCGATGGACTGTTCCTAGTGTACACGCGCCAGGATGACTCCAACAAAAATGTGATGCGTTGGCGAGCCCCTTTGTGGGTCGCGCAAGTCGATACTGACAAACGTTGCCTGATTCAATCAACCGAGCAAGTTGTGCTTCCGCTGGTGGGCGATGGAATCAGCGAGCCAGATCAGGTGGCACTAATGGGTAACTTTCACGTTACTCATGCGAGTCCCGAAGAATCATGGATCACGGTCGGTGAATGGATGCCTCGGGATGGGTATCGAGGCGACGTGCTGCTGGCACGGATTCGTTGGACCAAGCCGAATCGGTTACCGCTGTGGTAACGGAGGCGTTGACACCCGCCTGACATCGCTGTTCGTCTCACTCGAATATCGGACTGATCATGAATTTGAACTGGATGATGTTGCTCGTCGGGGGACTATTCGAAACTGGATTCGCGATCAGTTTAGGAAAAGCACAACAAACTTCCGGCAAGATAATGGGGTGTTGGTTGGGTGCTTTTGCGATTTGTGTGAGCATCAGCATGTACTTGCTCTTCAGGTCTATGAGCGGAGACAAAGCGATCCCCGTTGGTACAGCCTACGCGGTCTGGGGCGCCATCGGTGCCACCGGAACGGTCGTCGCGGGTATTGTGTTGTTCAAAGAGCCAGTTACTTTTTGGAGAGTGTTTTTCCTGACCACTCTAGTACTTTCGGTGATCGGTCTGCAAAGCGTAAGCAGCCATCAGTGACGATATTATCAGCAGCTGATCGTCTTCTGCCAGCAAATCCCGATGCCGAATCGGTTGAGTCTCCCGAGCTTCCAAATCAGAGCCATTGAATCCGACCTTTCTAGCCGCCGAGCGCCTGGCTGCGGAGCAGTTCTGCCCGCTCAAGTACCGCGTTGGGCGATTCGGTAACGGCGGGGACCAATTCGACATCGATGATCCGTTCGTCTCGGAGCTCACCGGGCCACAGCGTTTCGCTGACGAACTCCGCTACTGGCCACTCATACCATGGCGGTTTCATTTTTCGCCGGATGGTTTCAGTTCGATAACCGTCTTTTTCAATGCGAATTTCTCGCGTGCCATAATACACAAAACTCGTTGCCGCCGGGCTGGTGCCGATCAGTTGATTATCGATCGAAATCGTTGCTCCGGGCGGCGAGGTTCGGACCGTCATCCGGCGGCGAACGCACCCCGAACTGAGACAGAACATAAGTAATACGACGACGCTCGCCGCGACCCGCATGAATTGTCCATCACGGAAGGCGGCGCGTACTGGGCGGTGAGAATGGTGCTGAGCGTGAAACACGATGGGGCCATACCGTTGTCATGATCGAGATCGCAGAACACCCCTGCACTAACAACTGCCTCGCATTGCTGGCTAGAGCAATCTGCTCGAAGTGATCACTCTTATCTTGCCCATGTTGTCGTGAGCTTACCATCGCAATAATCGTTAACATCCGAACAAATTCGCAAATGGTCGACCTGCGGGCTCTGATTAGACGAAATTCAAAGTGACCCTCCCCCGCACATCGGCTGCACCTCCCCGGCTTGCTGCGGTGCACCTCCTACTGATCGGACCGCTTGAGATGAGCTACACAGAGCAACTGGATCAAGGCGAAGTCGCCTTGTTGAATTCACGAAGTCGCAAAGTCAACGTCGACCGCAGCCAGGCTGCCCAGTCACCGCTGGAAATATATTTACGGGAAATTAACGGGACCGCGTTGCTGTCGGCAAAAGAAGAGACCGAGTTGGCCCAACAGATCGCTGCTGGAGACGTGATGGCACGCGACCGCATGGTGCGAGCGAATCTACGATTGGTTGTTAATATTTCTCGCGGCTATACCGGCAAAGGTTTGGGACTGCAGGACCTGATCGAGGAGGGCAATCTCGGGCTGATGCGCGCCGTGGAAGGTTTCGATCCGATCCACGGTACTCGATTCAGCACCTATGCCAGCTACTGGATCAAGCAGGCGATAAAGCGAGCGCTTATCAATAGCTCCAAAACGATCCGCATCCCGGCTTACATGGTGGAATTGCTCAGCAAGTGGCGACGAGGAACTGCGCGGCTCAACGAGGAACTCCGCCGCACGCCCACAAACGAAGAAGTGGCTCGGATGCTCGGTCTGCCGAAGAAGAAGTTGCCGATCATCCGCAAGGCGATCAAGATCAACAACGCGACTCCCCAGAGCGACCAGACCGAATCGGGCTGGTCCCTGGGCGATACGGTGATGGATGAACGAGTGAAGTCGCCCGACGAGGAAATGCTCGATCACGATATCCTGAAGCATGCGATGAGCCTGCTCGAGAATCTTGATTTGCGAGATGCGACGGTACTGAAACTGCGATTTGGGCTCGGGGGCGCCGAACCGATGACGCTGAAGGAAATTGGTGCCGAACTTGGGTTGACTCGCGAGCGGGTACGGCAGATCGAAACGGAAGCTCTCCGTCGGCTGGCCGACGGCCTCACCGACCCCCGGGACCTCGGGTTTTAAGGCTGCAAAGCAACTCTGGGGAAGTCATTTCGCATCACCGCTTCACCGCGTGCCGTACGAGCTGCGCCTTAATGTTTTCCGCGGGGCGATGCCGGCGTGATTCCATCGAGAGACTTGATTAGAGGTGATTCACTCACTGGGGAAGGTGTTCCACTCATTGCACCGAAATAAAGTAAATTACGTTCAGCTTTCAAATGCCGCCTGACAAGAGATCACGTGCGACAACATTTCGGTCGCGTAGCTTCGCGTTTGTCAACTTGCTTGTCGTCGCGTGGCTTGTAATGACTTTTACGCACGAGGTCGGGCATTTGCTGGGTGGATGGATCGGCGGTGCAACACTGACCGACTACGACATTGTTCCGTGGCGTCTGCCATATAGCGTGCATCATCCGGATCCACATCCGCAGCTCACACTTTGGAGCGGACCAGTTCTGGGAGTGATCGTTCCGGGCTTGATCGCGGTTTTGTTTCGCCACCGTCGGCTGATTCTCATCGCCGATTTTTGTTTGCTAGCCAACGGCGTCTATCTCTCGCTGGCATGGGTTGCAGGTGATCGTCTACTTGATACCCCACGGCTTCTCAGCGCCGGTGCCTCCCCGCTGGTGATAGCGTTGTTCTGCGTGTTAGCGACGGTCGTCGGATATGTGCGATTTCGCCGTGATTGCATGAAAGTGCTATCGCGAGATTGCGATCAAACAGGAGGTCCGGAAGCAAATTGCCAAGGTCCGTCGGAGCAATAAGTGGATAATCTGCTGACCACTTTTTTGTCGCAGCGAGGCGCGTCCGAGAACGGGATGCTGGTACGCCATTTGCCGCTGATGAGTGCCTCCATGCCGTCCACCACTTGTAACAAAACCGCCAGTGAACTACACATCAGAAGCCGAAAAAGAGTTCGGCGAGGCCATCGAACCGGCTGAGGTCCTGCGGCCGCGATTGGAGTTACGCGCCGAATTGACTTTGGTGTTGCTACCAACCATCACGGTGCTGCTGGTACTGTGGTTGGTTGAAGCTTTCGGTCGCCGCCATATTCTGTTCGCCTCATTGGCGTCGAGTGCGTTTCTGATTTACCTCGACCCTCAATTGAAGATGAACCGCGTGCGGACTCTCGCGATTTCGCAAACGGTTGCTGCGGTCGTTGGTTCTGTTAGTTTTCAGTTACTCGGCCCCGGTTACTTGGCCGCCGCAGTCAGTATGGTGGTGTTCATTTTGCTGATGGTAATTGGTGATTTCGTCCATCCGCCCGCGATTGGGACGGCCCTGACATTCGCATTTCGACCGAATGCCAACGACAATTTGTTGCTGTTTGGCCTCGCCGTCATGTTGGTCGTGATCCTGATCATGCTAGCGACGGCATCGACATGGCTGGTTCACCGTTACACGCCGCAACGGTAGGAGAGGAATTCGTCACAACTGAGATGTTATACGAATTGGGCACCGTGTTTGCACCCAACTCAGTTTGCATGGATGTGAATAACGACGACGTCTCGTCCACTCGATTCCTTTCAACTCCCCTACACTCCCATGAAATTTTACAGCGCGCTCGGCGTTGCACCCTTCTGTTTAATGGCAACCATCGCCGTTGCTCAGCAGCCAAAACCGTCCGTACCTGAGGGTTCCTTGTCACAGATCAGCGACTGGGCCCTGGCAGGTGTCATTTGGAGCGATGCCAGCTTAACGAAAAAACTGGCGACCCGCGCTGCCCAGGAGTCAGAAACGGCTGAACGGAGGTCTCGGTATCAAGCCCTGGCACAACAATCCAGCGAACTTGTCCAAGCAATGGAGTCGTTTGGTTGGAAGCAGATCAAAACACCGACCAAAATGGCCGCCGAGCGTTCAGACCAGTCAACGAGTGCAGAGAAAACGCTGCCAGATCCAGAAAAAGTTGGTGACAAACTAGCAGAAACTCTTGATCAACGACGTGGTGTGCTGGCCGGTGCGTCACAACAGGATAATAAAAGGCGTTCGCGACGCGAGAATGCAAAGCCAGTACTTGATCCAAGCATCAAACGATTTGACACCGAAACGCCCGCCGGTCGCGACGATCCGGGGATGGATGACGAGCGAACTGGTGATGGCATTTCGCTGGATTTGGACAACTATCGAGTCGACGATTACATCGACGAAACTCCTGCCGAAGCTCGCAATCGCGCCGATGCGATCGAAGATGGTGTCGAAGGTGCAATTGCGGCAGCGGCCGGACGTCGTGGGATGGGGCGGGGTACCGCCGGTTGGATTAGCCAACGAGAATCTCAGACGCTATCTGCCACGTTGCCGTACGCACAGGACTCGATCTACGACGCAGACGACTATGATCCTGACGTGGACTATGATGTCGACAATCCCCTCGGCACACAGTCCACCAACCCCGCGAGTGTGAATTTGGGCGACCGAGACGACGACATCGATCTTGGAGATCCGGCAACTGTTGTTGATGGAGAAGATGAGTTGATCGCGGAAATGAAGCGGGAGCAGAACCGCGAGCGCGCCGGAGCGACCAGCCTACGAACAGCGTCATCCCGCACCCATGTTGACAATTACACCGCCGACCGAGCCAAGCACAGCCAAGACGCAGACTGGGTGCAGTTTTATCTGGACGCCAATCAGTCCATATGGAGCGATTTCACAACGAGAGAGAACCTGCACATCCAAACCGCAGCTGCGTTGATCAAGCTAAAAGCGCACATGAAAACCGCGATGACCGCGACTGAAAACGAGCGACTGCGTGAGCTTCTTCGTCAGCTTTGAACGAACGCTGCGTCGGCACATTGAAAAAAATTCGGCAAAATCGATCGTGCAAAAAAATAGCCGGTGAATCGCGAGCGACTCATCGGCTACTTAGAGGGTCGGGGCGGAAATGATTACTCATCCTTAGGAAGTGTGACATCGACATCAGGAACTTCCATGGTCGTTTCTTCCGTATGGACGTCGACATCCGGCACGGTGACTTTCTTTTTCTCCATCGACATATCCACCTCGGGAGCATCCACATCGTAGCTGGGCAGCTCACCTGGGGTGCCGTCAACGTCGACGTCAACGTCAGGCAAGCGGCCTTCCGACGTTTTCTCGACATCGCAACCCGTTGTGGCGACGAATAATCCGCTTGCGCAGAAGACAGTAAGGAGTTTTTTCAACATGAGGAGCTCACTTTTGATTGGCACAGGAATTCGCGTCGACGGCGAAATCTGCCGGCATGCGTTTTTTTCTTAGTCGACGAAAGGACAGGTCAGCAAGGCGTGTGCCAAACCGCATGGAGGCGACCCTTGCTGTTGGGGGACGCCCCCTGGATTTTCGGATTCCTCCGGGTTTGTCGCGGGTAAAACCCGCAGTGGTGTGCGGCCCAAGCATCGAGGCGAGCGGCGCCAGCAGCACCCCCCCAATGTGCGTGGGCGAAAGAGAAACGTTGGAACAATGTTTGCGTTCAGCGAGTGTTTGCGTTCAGAGATTGTTTGCGTTCAGCTCGTGGATGCAAGTCCTCTGCGTCTCTGTTTACAAATTCCGAAACAGGAGCTGTTCGTGTCTGCTAATCGACATCTATATTTAACTTGCATCGCCGCGTTTGGGATGTTCCTATGTCCAGGCGTTGGTAAAACGCAAGACTCGAACGTAACGCCTGAGCTCGCCGATTCTGAGATCGCCAACGCGATTGCCGCCGATCTCGAAGACTCCCGACGAACGAGTGACTCTGACGTGGCAGTGGAGGTGAGGAAAGGCATTGCACTGCTATCGGGTACATCGACCAGCTTGCACGAAAAGCGGGTTGCTTCGCAGATTGCCAAGCGTACTCGTGGAATTGTCGCGGTGCAAAACCAGATCATCATCCCTGTTTTAGATCGCGGCGATGAGGAGATCCTCGGCGACGTGAGAAATGTCCTGGCCGCGAGCGGCAGCGTCACGAAACCCAAAATCGACGTTAGTGTCAGGCGTGGCGAAGTTTCGTTGCGAGGGAAAGCCAATTCATTAGCGGAAAAGCGTAACGCGGAGTCGATCGTTTCCGGTATCCGGGGTGTGAGGAGTGTCGATAACCAAATTACCGTCCGCCTTTCGTCGGATCGCCCCGACGAAGAGTTGCAAAAGGAAATTAGCGAGCTAATCGCGCAGTCGGTTTATTTCGATGATGCTGATATTACGGTGGATGTGAAAGAGCATGTTGCCGAGCTTGCTGGCGCGGTCAGTAGTGCGGAATCCCGCGACCGCCTCGAACAAGTTGCTGAGATCTGGGGAGTTTCTGCGATCGATGTGTCTGACGTCGAAGTCAATGCGGACCTGATGGATTCGGCCAGACGCAAGAGTCGCTACGCCGACGCATCAAATCTGTCGATCAGCACAGCCCTCGACCGGTCATTTCGGTTCGACCCCACCATCTTTAGTCTTGCAGATAAAATCAAGGTCCACGTGGATTCGGGGGTCGTCACGTTGACCGGCACCTTAAGCAGGCTGCGGTACAAGAATCGAGCGGCGCAGTTGGCCCATGATGTCGTCGGTGTCCGGCGAGTCGTAAACAAACTCAATGTTGAGTACGACGGAGATACTCCGACAGACGGAGAGATCATTGAGTTGACCCAGGCGGCGATCGCCAGAAGTGCCCAGTTGGATCGTCGCGCGATTCGAGTGCATTGCCAGCAAGCCCACGTCCGATTGTACGGAATCGTTGACAGCGAGCTCGAGAAAGCGGTCGCGACGTGGATTGCTGACGGAATTCCCGGTGTCGTGCACGTCAACAACTCGCTAGCTGTCGAGCCGGACGAGGTTCAAAAGAGTGACGGCGCGATCGAGTCCGACCTTCGCCGCAAATTGAAGTTTGCGTTTTTCGACAAGAGTAATGACATTAACTTTACCGTTGAGGAAGGCGTGGCGATTTTGCGAGGTGAGGTTGACACGTGGCGTCAATGGCAGGCCGCGATGGACTTGGCAATCGAAGCCGGTGCCCGCCACCCGCACAACCTGATCAATGTCCGCTACCATCCTCCACACGACGGGTCGCGATTCTACGTGCCGCGATAATGTAGAATCGTTGTCCTCGGCTGTTTTCATACGCGACTGGAACGGGAGCAGTTGAAAAAACTGTTCTGCACACCTAAAGCATCCATCAGATGTCACACCACCTCCACGTTATTCTATTCGTTGCGGCTGCTTCCGTTTCGGTCGCCGTGAGGTCGCAGGAAGCAAACGTTGATACCACGGTGTTGGATTCAGGGGCTGAAAAACAAATCCAGACCCCGGACAAGGTGGAGGTCGAACCAATCGCCGTCGATGAAGATATTTCCACCCGCTTACATAACATTTTTTCGGCAACAGGTTGGTTTGACGACATCGAAGTGAAGACCGACGAAGGCGTGGTCTTTCTGAATGGACTCAGTGATTCAGAGCTGCACCGCGACTGGGCTGAGCGGATGGCTCAGCGGACGTCGGACGTCGTTGCGGTTGTCAACCAGATTAGGGTAAAAGCCCGGCCGGTGTGGGACATTCAACCTGCGCTCGTCCAACTGCGGCAACTAGGGCGAGACTTCGTCCAACTTATTCCGCTGATAGCCGTCGGCGCCATGGTGGTTTGCTTGGCATACCTGTTGGCGAAACTGGCAGCTACACTCGCCCGCAGGCTTACTGCGCGTCGGATGAACAGCCAGCTCTTGCAACAAGTTACTGGCAGTATAGCGGCAGTTCTCGTCATGCTGGTGGGAGTCTATATCGCGCTGAAAGTCTCCGGCCTAAGCCGTCTGGCCGTTACCGTACTGGGCGGCACTGGCCTCGTCGGACTCGCTTTAGGGTTCGCGTTTCGCGACATCGCGGAAAACTATCTCGCCAGCGTTCTGATAAGCCTGAATCGACCGTTCAGCGTCGGCGACTTAATTGAACTGGAAGGCCAGAAAGGCTTCGTTCGTCGCGTCACTACCCGAGGCACTCTGCTGTTGACAGTCGATGGCAACCATATTCAGATCCCAAATAGCACGGTGTACAAAGCGATTCTTATTAATTACTCGTCGTCGCCACGAGTCCGGAAAGAGTTTGTCATCGGGATCGGATATGATGACTCCGTTACCGAAGCACAAGAGGTTGTTCACGACGTGCTTACGAGACACGAATCCGTTCTTAACGATCCGCCACCCTTGGTCCTGGTCGACTCCTTGGGCGCATCAACAATCAATCTGCTGACACGGTTTTGGTTAGACACCGAGCGTTTCGACGCGGCATCCGTTTGCAGCGTGCTGATGCGACAAGCGAAGACCGCGCTAAGTGATGCAAATATCAGTATGCCGGATGAAGCTCGTGAAGTTGTGTTCCCCAATGGTGTACCGGTGGCAATGATCAAAACTGACTCCGCAACCACCCTCCTCGGCAACGCTGAACGTTCCACCTCGAGAGACCATCTCGCGTCACGACGGAGCTCCGACAAAGTCGACTCAACAAGCGCCGAAGGTAACCTTGCTAACAAGGACGACACAATACAGAGTCATGCAAAAGACGCTGAGCCAGATGACGGGCAGAACCTCATCGCTTGATGAGCACACGGGTTAGTTTGCACTTTCGCCCCGATCCGCCCATTCGAATGCACGCCGCAGCGCTTCAAGTTCGCAATCGCATACCGATAACAGGTCAAGGGAGTCAAATTTCATGAACGCCATTGACGGACAGCCCTCGTGCTCAGACGACGTGACGCGATTCGGGCGATCCCGACAAGAGCGCCCGACGCTGCTCCCCATCCCAATGCTTCCTTCCACGCCACCTCTCGTGACGCAGGGTTCTTCGGCGGGTCGCGGTCGAGTGTCGTCCGCCAAGCTGCCTCGATGACTTCGCGAGCGATGAATGTCGCGCCGATTGCAGCTACAAATGCGATGGCCGATTCGGTTGCACTAATCCCCGCATTTCGGCGATCTGGTTGTCCCACACCGGTCCTCTCACTTACGTCGTCGCGAAGCCGTCCGTATTGTTCGTGGATCGTGTTCAGCATTGGTTGTCCCTTGTTCTGATATTGAATTTTGTCTTTTCAAGTCTGTGTCTTTTCAAGTCAGAGGGTGCAACCATCGTGCCATACTACCGACCTCCCGAGTCGTCAGAACTCCCGCGGCCGGTTTGCGGTAAATTGAGTGGTTTTATGAACTTCTACGGCACGGTCTTTGCAATTTGTTTTTCCAAACTTGCGGCTGTGCCTTCCGTTAGGCCTTCGCATTTCCACCCCAAACGATCGACAACTTTTATGTCCATTTCTGAACCCACCACTGAGCGAACGTCCGATAGCGATTCTTGGCATGGTTATCAAACCAAAGCGTTTCCCGAAGTTCCGGCGTGGATTGAACCCTTGGGTCGTGCGGGGCACATGGCCAAGGGGATCGTCTACGGGATCATTGGTGCATTGGCGTTTAAGTTAGCGATTGGCGCGGGCGGCGAAATTTCGGGTTCCCGAGAAGCGGTGCGGGCGATTGGTGAGCAACCATTTGGTCGGGTGCTGCTTGGCGTCGTCGCGATCGGTTTGTTCGGCTACGCCGCGTGGCGCGGCGTTCAAGCGGCGAAGGATACCGAGGGTGCCGGGACGAATGCAAAGGGAATCATGAAGCGTCTGGGTTACACGTTCAGCGGTATTGCATATTTGCTGCTTGGGATTTTTGCCGCTTCCCTTGCACTGGGGCTATCAGGCGGATCTTCAAGCAGTTCAAGTTCGATTCTAGATTCCACTTGGGGCCGTGCCGTCCTGGCGATAGCGGGTGCGATCACAGTGGGAGTGGCGGGATACTTCGTTTATAAGGCTTACAAAGCGAAATTCATGGAGTCGTACGATTTGAGGCGAATGAGTGAAACGATGAGGACGTTTGCCCTGCACGCAGGTCGAATTGGCTTAAGCACTCGCGGAGTCGCATTCGCGATCATCGGGGGGTTCATTTTTATTTCAGCCGTCCGTGGCACCGCCGATGGCGAGATTGCTGGCATGAGCGATGCGCTGGCAGCGATCGCCGCACAATCCTATGGCAAGGTTTTGCTCGGCATCACGGGGGCCGGTTTGGTTTGCTATGCCGTTCACATGATCCTGATGGGATGGTACCGACAATTTAACACTGGAAAATAGCGATGAAGCGCATCGCCGCCTACACGGCGAGCGAGCGACCGCAGGTCGTAGGATTTCACTACTCAAAACTTTGTGAGCTTTCCACCGCTCGCTTGCGTCGCCTGCTGGAGTCCGTTGCTGACAAAGTCGGCGTTGAGTGCCTTGCCGTTCACGGCCGTTGTCGAACGGGCGCTAACCGAATATCTTCATCCCGTTTGCGTGACACACTTGTTGCTGGCGAAGCCGTTTACATTTTGGTAGCCCCTGGCTACCAGTTCACCAATGCGTACGGAATTCGCTGGGACCCTCCACGCGAGACTGCTTATCCCAAAACAATGATTATCAACAAGTCTGGTAAAATCAAATTCAGGAAGATCAGCGACAACCACCGTGGGCGCGTAAGTGCCGACGACGTTCTGACGGCGTTGTAGCGAGGGAGGGTATTGCCTAAATTGATATGAATCCCTACACCCCTCCGCCAGAAACCCCCGCTTTTCCTGATGAGAGGCAAGTCGATGATGCCGGTTTTCGCACTCTACCCGTGGCGTTTTTAGCGCTCGTTGGAATGTTCGGTCTGACCATAAGCACGTTGATGGTCGTACTGGCTTGCTTGCAAATTCTCGTCCTGTGGGAGCTCCCATCATTCACCGATTCCCATGGTTTCGGTGCATTTGTGCGACTGCCGTGTGCGATGGCCGGTTCCGTCCTGTGGCTAATTGCGGCTCGCACAATCTGGCGAAGCGGCTACGCCGTCGGAATCATCCTGGTGATTGCCGGTGCAGCGATGAGTCAGTTGCCTGGGCTTATCCAGGCCCAGTGGTAAGGCTTCATTTTTCCTACTAGTGCAGATAATGAACAAACAAATACATCTGTAGGCGTTGCCTGGATTTGCCGTGGAGCTGCTCCGTTGAGAAGCGCGGTGATGCATTTTTTAGAATGTTTCAACCGTATGCGGACGGGGGCGTTCCGAACCGGTGAGCGGTGCTCCGGCCGCTCACGCTGAAACCACATTTTTCGCACGCATTACCAGGTTCCCCGCGTCGCCCGCTGAGGCGAAAAAGAGGGACAGCACGTGTTCGATGTCTTTTGCTTGACCCACCAGTTATCTGACGGGTCTGACTTAGCCGGCCATGCGTGTGATGCGATTGTGGGGCTGGGAAAGTTCTTCTGCAGTGGGCTGATAGCGGAACTGCATCAGGTAGGCGTCTTCGGTCGCGTCGTCATAGAAATCACGCAGCACCGAGATGGCCTTAAAGCCGATATTCTTAAAGAACAGCTGTGCTTCGAGGTTCGTCTCGCGAACTTCGAGCATGATGCGGTTGCGCCGTTCGTGGGACAGTTTACCGAGCAATTTCTGCATCATCACATTCCCGATTCCGTGGCGACGGTAGCTGCTGTGGACAGCAAAGTTCAGGATGTGTAGCCGGTTTTTATGTAATTCATAGATCATGAAACCGACGACTTTCTCGTCGCACTCGGCAACCATACCGATGCAGTTGCGTTGCCGCAGGCAGCGGATGAAATCATCCTCGGTCCAGGGAAACTCGAAACAGTCACTTTCGATGCCCAGCACGTCCGGCATGTCGCGACGAATCATCCAGCGGATGTGGGCGGTTTTGCAAGCTTGTTTAGTCTGTTCCACGTCGGACTCCCTTCCGATGAAATGAAGATTTCCTTGCCGCACCGGAAGCCATCTTGGCCGCCACGGCGATACGCGAAAATTAGCAGATCATTGAATCTGCACCAAGACAGAAAACGAAAAAGCTAGAGGCTCTGGGAAATTAACCGCAAAAATTCGTCTTCGGTCAGTATTTGCATGCCCGCACCGGTCGCAATCAGATCGCGAGCCTTCTCCTCTTTTGTGCTCAAAGAGCGTCCCGAGCGCAGCGTTCTCGCATCAGGTTGGCCAACGACTAACAGGTTGGTGAGTTTCGAAACGCTCGAGACACAGCGTCCACCACAGGCCTGCGTCAAGCGTTCAGCGTCGTCTCGCTCGATCCTAGTCAGGGTGCCCGTGAAGACGACCCATTGTCCCGCCAGCGGGCGAACAAATTCGGCGCGAATGAATAAACGCTGCACGTCCACGCCGGCAGCGCTGACGAGGATTTCGGCGTCGACTTGATCGATGGAAATCGATTTACCATTTGTCGCGTTTCGCGATACGGATCTTCGTGCTTTCGACGGCCCTGATTTCCCCCATTCGCCCGCCAGGCCGCGGCTGAGCTTTAATTTCTCTTCGAGTTGTTCAAGTGACTTCGCGCCAACATGCTCCGCGGCAGCGAGCGCGATTTTGGCACAAGCGATCGAGTCTTCGAGGGCATCGTGGTGTCGAAACTGCACCCCCAACCAATCCGATAGTGGTTTCAGTCCAAATCGAGGTCGATCAGGCCATGCCCGACGCGCGATCGCGCGGGTGCAACTGTACTGCATGTCCGGCGCGGGATGTCCATGGGTCTTCAAACACGCCAACAGGACACCGAGATCGAAGCTCGCGTTATGGGCGATCAGGCAATCGTCGCCGATAGTGCGGGACATGTCAGGCCACAGTTCTCCGAACTCCGGTGCATCACGGACCATGTTTGGCGTGATGCCATGGATCTCTATGTTTCGGGGGCTGATATAGAAGGGACGTGGACGAATCAGCCAGCAAGCACTGTCGACAATCTTCCCGCTGCGAACACGGACAGCGGCAAGTTGACAGGCGCTATCGCTCTGATAGGTGGCAGTTTCAAAATCGATCGCTGTGAAATCCACCGCACTAGCTTCCCTGCATCTTTAGGACTGGCAGACGTCCTCTGCGGTCGATCTGGGTAGCAATCGCAGCGGGTGTGTGGTCGTTGGGACGTGGTCGCTGCGACGGGGGGATCTCCGGCGCAACGAAACGTCCACCCTGCCGTGAACCACGGCGTTCGAACTCCGCATCAATCTCGATTCGAATCGCGGATTTCTCCAAGCACCATTTGGGTTGGATCAAGAAATTCGGAGGCGCATCGCCGCTGACGCGTTCGACAATCGTGGTCGGTGGAATGAGCTCAAGAAAGTCAACGACGGTCCGAACGTAATCCTCTCGGCCCATCATCTGTACTTTTCCAGCGAGCACGTCGTCGCCCAGCGGCGTGCCATGAACGCTGTAAAGGTTGTGCAGCTTGATCGCATCGAACCCGAGCATGCCGACCGCTTGGGCAGTTTGCATCATCATAGGGTGATCTTCACCTGGGATGCCCAAAATGATATGGGCGGAGCACTCAAATCCTCGGCCACGCGCCCGATCGATCGCGTTGACCATATCATTGTGCGTGTGAGCTCGATTCATCCATTGGAGCGATTTGTCATGCACCGTCTGCATGCCGAATTCCAGCGACACGGTGTGCTCGGCACTGAGGTTCTCTAGCAGGGCGAGGACGCTGTCGGGGGCACAGTCGGGACGAGTTCCGATGGCAATTCCAACGATTCGTGGATCTTCGTCGAGGGCGAGCCGATAAATCTCTTCAAGTTGGTCAACGGGAGCGTAAGTGTTGGTGGCCGGTTGGAAGTAGGCGATGAAACCGTCGACACGGTCGTAGCGTCGGGTGACCCGCTCGATGCCAGCGGACAGTTGCTCGCTGACCCGTTGCAAGCGTACCCGGCGAGAGGGGCTGAAGGAGCGGTTGTCACAAAAATTGCAACCGCCCGTCGTGATCGCTCCATCGACATTGGGACAGGTAAATCCCGCGTCGACGCTGACACGCTGGATGCGGCCACCAAACCGGCGGCGCAAGTGTCTACTAAACGCATTAAAAAACAGGCCCTCCTGCTGCCACGCATGGGTGCCGTTATCAACTTGAATCGACGCTTCGGTGTCAGGCATGGAAAAACTGGGGCGGGGGCGAATCAGCTAGCATTTTACCACGATATCATGCCACAGTGGAACGACAAGGAGCGGACTTTCAATGGCGGTAAGCCAAGCGAGGATAATAATTTTCACCAGCTTTTGCGGGCCTGAGAGACCTTTGCCCCCCCGTCTGCGGGACAGCAGCGTACAATGTCGATGGAAGCCATCCATCGCCGACAGTATTCGAAGGTTGCGAAATAGAGAAAAATCGCTTTTATGCATCGACCAGAATTCGAAGCGGAAACCGGACCGCCGGAAGATTCATCCTCGGTCGTCGCCGAGGGCAGCGACGAGTTTGTAATCGACTGGACCCATCGCTCGCGAACGCCCGACCCGCCGACATTGTTAACGGACCGGTATCGGATCGCCGGGCTTATCCAGGTGGGCGGGATGGGACTGGTGTACCGAGCTCGAGATCTGATGTTAGATCGTGACGTTGCAGTAAAAGTGCTTCGTCAGGACCGGGTGACGAATGCCAGGTTCGCCGAGGAGTTCACACGAGAAGCGCGTGTGATGAGCTTTCTTTCGCACCCCGGTGTCACACCTATCTATGAGATGGGCGTCTGCGCCAGTGGACAGCCGTTTCATGTGATGAAGCTCATCGATGGAGTCACGCTGCGACAGATGCTCGATGAAGGCCGAGTGGAGACCGCCGAACTGTTGAACATTTTCACTGATGTGTGCCAGACGATGGCGTTTGCACACGCGCGAGCGTGATTCACCTCGACTTGAAACCGTCCAATATCATGGTGGGCGCCTTCGGGGAGGTGAACGTGATGGACTGGGGGCTCGCGCAGTACATAAATGGAGGTGAGTTCGCTCGTGAAGACAGCCTTCAGCGAATGACTCCGATTGTGTTTTCCGAGGCATCGCCGAAGAACCCTGCCGTGAGTCCTGCCAGCACCGAAGGAACGCGGCAATCGCAGATCAACGGCACACCACAGTATATGTCACCCGAGCAAGCACGCGGGTCAAACCTCGACGCTCGGGCCGATGTTTTCAGTCTTGGTGGCATTTTGTGCGAAATTCTAAGCGGGCATGCGCCGTATGAAGGCGATAGTCTGCGACAGGTTTACCGGAGCGCCGTGAGGGGAAAAACCTATGCCAGCGTGGAGCGGTTGCGAAACTGTGGCCTCGACGACGCATTGGTGCGACTGGCGATTAACTGTTTACAAATTGCCGCATGCGATCGCCCGGCCAGCGCGAAAGTACTCGCTCACGTCATGCAGGCCCACCAGACGGCGACGCTGCGAAGTGTGCAAAGCGATATGAATCGCTTCTTCGAACTTTCCCCGGATATGTTTTGCATCGCCGATCGAAATGGTTTCTTCGTCCGCATCAACGATAACTTTAGCAAAGTGCTAGGCTTTTCGACGGACGAGCTGCTCTCGAAACCTTTCATTTCTTACGTTCATGAGGACGATGTCGCACGCACAATCGAGCAAGTGGAGGAACTCAATGAAGGGCGGCCGGTGATCCGATTCCGCAACCGCTACACCACCGTCGATGGTACGTGGGTGACGCTCGAGTGGACGGCCAAGTCCATCGACGATGAGCAATTAGTCTTTGCAGTCGCCCGCGATGTGTCCGCGCGCGTCTCAAACCAGGTCGCGATCACGAACTCCGAGCATATAGAGGACGGCATCGAGACCTAGCGTAGAGACTTGATGACGGGCCGATTCACGCACGATCGGTTTGGCATGAAACGCGATGCCCAGTCCAGCTCGCGAGAGCATCGGGAGGTCGTTCGCGCCGTCACCAATGGCGATCGTTTGCTCGCAGTCGATGCCCATGTCGGCGGCGAGTTGTTCCAACAACGCGGCCTTTCGCTGCGCGTTGACGATCTGTCCGACGACTCGACCCGTCAACTTTCCCTTCATGATTTCCAGCTCGTTGGCGTGGATATGGTCGATGTCGAGTCGCTCGCGGAGGTATTCGGCAAAGTAGGTAAACCCCCCGGACAGAATGGCTGTGCGATATCCAAAGCGTTTAAGATTGGACAGCAATCGCTCGGCACCTTCGGTCAATTCCAATCTTGCAGCGATCTTTGGCAACACCGATTCGGGCAGCCCCTCCAGTGCAGCGACGCGTTGGCGAAGCGATTCATCAAAATCGATCTCGCCACGCATCGCGGCCTCGGTCACGGCGGAAACCTGTTCTCCGACCCCCGCTTCCTTGGCGATCTCATCAATGACCTCGGCTTGGAGGAGTGTCGAGTCCATGTCGAGGGCCACCACTCGGCGGATTCGTCGAAACGCGTCGTCCCGCTGCCATGCTAGGTCCAGGTCTAATCGGTTGGATAGATCGAGCAGCCGGGCTTTGAGCTCGTGGGGATCGCTGGGATCGCCACGCAGTGAAAATTCGACGCACGCGCGCGTGGGCCCGCCATCGGTAGTCCGCTTGGGGCGACCCGACAGCCGTGTGATCACGTCGATATTGAGTCCTTGGTCAGCGACGAGTCGGCTGACGGCGGCGAATTGCCCGGCCGTGACGGCGCGAGAGAGCAGGGTGAGAATAAATCTTGATTTTCCCTCTTCGCCGATCCAATCATCATACGCCGTATCGGCGATGTGGGTGTGTTTACACTTCAGTTCGAGTTCACAGGCGCGCTGCCGCAGAGTATCAACGACCGCTTGGGGTTGAACGTTGTCCGGCACGCTGACCATCAACCCGAGCAACAGCGAGCGATGGATAACCGCTTGATTGACATCGAGGATGCGGCAGCCGAAGTTTGCCAATTGATCCGAAAGCGAGGCCGTCAGGCCCGGTCGGTCCTCGCCCGTGAAGCGGAACAGGAGGGTCGTCACGGTAGCGGGCTGGGTCTGATTCATAGCCCGAGAATCGTAGCGACCTCAGTGGTGATCGTCAAAGTGGCATCCATCCAGGTTTTTGGAGCGGGGACGCCCCGTAGCAACGATCCGTGCGTGCAGGTGGGACACCCGCGCATTGTTTAACGCGGTTTTTAATAATCCAATTCCCCGCCGAGTTCGCCTTCATCGCGAGGATCGCCGCACCATTGGTTGAGCGCATCGATGACGCGATCTCGATCCTGGTGACTGGTCCAGAGCGAATCGTCGACATCCAAGCGAATCTCGTAATATCCCTCGCGAACGCAGTCCTCTTCGCCGCAGAAATGAGGTAGATCCGCCACCCACACGATGCGGTAGAGTGGAACGTGTTTATCGTCGATTTTGATGAGCGGGGCGTGCATCGAAGTTCTCTACAAAGGGAGCGTGCAGCGGCGGGGCGGATGGAAAGTTACTGCGCCAATTCGCGACTGCGTCCAGCCGACGCGGCGACGGCATCAATGAACGCAGCCCGAATAGCATTCTGTTCGAGCACTCCGACGGCGGCAATCGTCGTTCCGCCCGGACTGCAGACCTTGTCTTTGAGAACGCCAGGATGTTCACCGGTATCGCGGACCATGGTGGCGGCCCCCCGCACCGTCTGCGTCGCCAATTCTAATGCGACTTTTCTTGGTAAACCAGCCGCCACGCCGCCGTCGGCGAGCGCTTCGATCACAAGGAAAATGTAGGCTGGACCCGATCCGCTCACACCTGTGACAGCGTCGAGCTGGCTCTCGGTAACGGACGTGACATAGCCGACACTGCCGAGCATCGTCTCAACCATCTCGACGTCCGTTTTGCTGACCTCGGTCGCCACGCAATATGCCGCAGCACCTTCACCGACCTGACTCGGCGTGTTTGGCATCACCCGGATGACACGGCGATGGCCAACTCCTTCGGTGAGTTTAGACAAAAGCACACCGGCGGCAACGGAAATAACGAGCTTACCAGCCAATCCGTCTTCGACACTCTCAAAGACGGTGGGAATAACATGAGGCTTGACCGCGAGCATGACAATTTGACTCTCCACGATCGCCTCGCTACCCGCGTTGAGTGAGTCGGCCGTAAAAAACCGGCAGCGAGGATATTTTTCTTGCCACCACCTCCCCGTCGATTCCGTGTTGGCCACGACCACCAGATTCCCGTCGTCAAGGGTAGATTTGTCGATCATGCCGCCAACCAGGGCGCGTGCCATCTGACCACCGCCAATAACGGTGAGCTGAGGAAGTTTCATGAGCAAGGGTGCCAATCGGTGAGGAGCGTGTGCGGATCGTGCAGGTCAAAACGGCGAGTTGGATCGCGGCTCGGTATCCGCCAGGAGTTTGATCAACGCAATTCGAAGATGTTTGACGCTCAAGGGTAATGGCAAGAGGGCTCGATGGGAACCGCGAACAGCCTTGTGAATCAAATGCTTCTGATTCGGATCGACGAGTAGGATGGCAGGAATGTCTTTCGTATCGTCGTTTTCAGCGAATGTATTATAGGCATTCAACGCTTCGTTGCCCAGCTCGCCGGCGCCAAAAATCACGCAGTCCGCAGGTGCCTCGATCGCATCGACAAACCGGTCCAACGCCCGCCGCGGGTCGGCAATGATCAACACCCGGTAGCCACGAGCCTTCAAGCGATCCCGCACAGCGTTTTGCAGACCGGTCTTGGATTCGACGAGCATCACCACATAGCCCTCGCCCTCGTTGGTGATCACCTGATCGTCACCAACATCCTCTGCATTGACTTTCCCAGACAGATCGGGCGCACGGGCCTCGACGGGTCCTTTTTCGAGCGTGTCGATCACTGATTTGGTGGCCGACACCAATGCTTGACACGATTGAATCCGCTTCTCGGGATTGAACTCCATCGCAGCGAGCACCAATTGATTGACGATACCAGGCAGGTCGGGCACATACTCGTACAGTGACTTAATGTCTTGGAACCGCGAAATGTTGAGCCGCGCCATCCGGTCGCGAGTTTCCGTCAATGCGGGTGTACCCGCGAGCATGTGATAGAGCATATTGCCAGCAAAGAAGACGTCGCTGCGTGGATCATCTTTCCGCACATTCGTCCCGCGTTCGAGCGCGGCGTAGTCGATCGCGCGTGCATTGGGGCAATCGGCGACCTTTTCCGGATTGCTGCGGTCGGCCAGTGCTGCCAAACCAAAGTCCACAAGTTTGGCGGCGCCACCCGAGCTGATCAGCACGTTGGACAGCTTCAAGTCACGGTGCGAAATCCCCAGCGACGCTGCAAAAGCGAGTCCTTGAGCAATCTCATGCATCAACTTCAGCGATAGCTCTACGGGCAGTTTGCCTCGAATTTTCACTAGCTCTCGCAGGGTTTGGCCTTCGACAAATTCCATGACCAGGAACGGATTGTGGCGGTCGGGAACGACCTCCAAAATCCTCACGATGTTGGGATGCTTTAGTTTCAATCCCATGCGGCCTTCACGCAGAAACTGTTCCAGCTCGTGGGCCTCATCACGGAACCGTTTGCGGAGCACCTTCACTGCAAACACCTTGCCTTCTTTTTCCGCCCTATAAACCCGCGCGAACGTACCCGCACCGATCAGATACAGGATTTTAAAATCGCCGTAGAAATAGCCGACGCGATCGCCCCGCATGACCTTCTCGGATTGCAGCGTGGTGACCAACCCACGACTTTGCAAGTGATCAACGACCTGCGGTAGCGTTACCTCGCCCACTCCGAGCTCACCGATCGCACGACTGATATCCATCCGCTCAGCGACGCCCGACGAGATAATGCGCTCGACAAATTCTTCTTTGGTGATACTCATGGCGTCCGTGTTGATTTCGGTGAAGCTGGCCGACGATAGTCATGGACCGACAGGCCAACCGCTTTCAGTTTTTCGATGTCGTTCTGCCAAACGGACGCCTGGTCCGACTGCAAATTGAGATAGATCTTCAAGTAAGGAGCAAATCGTCGATTGGCGTCCGCATCTTCAACGCACATCTTGACGATCGGGTCGAGTGAATCGATCGGATTATTGGGCATGATCAACATGGACAGATCGGCTAGCTCTGTCAGCGGCGCGAGCGACTTGATCGAGTTGTCCGAAATCTCCAGCGTCGTTAACCGTTTTAAACCGGATACGGGGCCCAGGTCTTGGATCCTGTTACCGGCCACATCGAGGCCACTGATTTTCTGCAATTTCGCGAGGGCGGCAATACAATCGAGCTTGTTGTCAGCGAGGTACAGCGTTCGCATGTTCGTCATTTTGCGGAGTGCGTCCAGATTCCTCACTTCGTTTCCAGACAGATCGAGAAGCTGGATCGCTGTCAGCTTGGCGAGCGGCGATAGATCCGCAATGTGATTGCCCGCCAATGAGACGCTTTGCAACTTCGTCAGTTCGGCGAGCGGCGTGAGGTCGCTGATCACGTTGTCGGTGAACTCCACCAGCATCAAGGAATGGCAATGCTGCAGACCTTCGAGGTTATGGATTTTCTGACGGGGTGCCTCCACTCGAGAGATGTCGGCGACGTCCTCACGGGTCAGGGGCTCTGAGTTGTCCCGCTTGGCTAAAACACTGGCTCGCATCACGGCTGCTAATGCCGGATCCGGGAAGAGCGGATCGGGTTCTGCGGCCGGTTCCTGCGCGAGCACCATCGAATCGACGCTGCCATGCCCGATTCCGAAGGTTGCAATCAACAGGCAGACGAACGAGCAACGAGACAGAAATGCGGACATTTTCTCAGCGAGACTTCAGGGGCGACAAATTAGGAGTGATGCAAACGCAGCAATCGATTCTAACGAATGCACATGATAGTCAAGAGATCCGTTGAGGGCGTCGGAGCGACCGTTTACTTAGCTGACCGCTTGACAATCTCGTGAATCACGCTGATGGCTTCGGATTCCGAACCATAGAGAATCCTCATACCATCACTTCCCGCCGCGATCGAATAGGCCTGCTCAACTTCGTCTTCGGTGAGCCACTTTTTTTTGCCCATGTACTGGATTTCGGCCAGTTTGCGGAGTAATGAGAAGGTGGGATCACCGAGCACGCCGGTCACGCGTCCGCGTGCACTGGCAGGCGGAAGGGTTGGAAAGGGTTCGACGCTGAGCTTGCTGTCGAGAACGCTCCAGAACTTTTCCAAAGCATCGTTGACGTAGCTCTCGACGGTCCCGCGTTTGTTTTGCAGCATTTTCAGCACTTCGCGATTGTCCATCTGATCCGAGGTGATCAGCGTGCGGCCGCTGCGACCATCAATTACTTTCACGCGTGTCGCATTTTGCGGTGTGCTATTGCGCACATTCTTCATCGCAACATCGAAATGCAATAACAGTTCGATTCGTTGCATTGCCGCTGCTTTCGACATTTCCTGGCTACTGCCTTCTCCCAAATAGACGACGCTGGGGATCCACATTCGCGGCTCACGTGGCTCGACGTATTCGCCGTCGACCATGTCGCCTTGATCGGTTACCTCTGGTTCGATGCCGGCAAATGCCTCGCCGAACTGGCCGCTGGCCATTCGCGTCTGCATCCCTTCGGAGACCGTCGTAGCTACATACCCCATCATTTCCTCGAATCGAGCGCTAATGGTGGGATCGGTCATTTGAGCTTTCGGTGCGACATTTACCGATGCGCTGGGATCAATGGGACGACCGTTGCTATCGAGTTGAGGGTACCCGCCCTGCTCCGAACTGCTGCTCATACCATTGCTCTGTGACTCATAACCAGAATCAACCGACGACCCTTGCGAGCTCGACATCCCTGGATCATCCGACGAATCGTATAAACCCGACGAATCGTATGAGTTGGCCATCTCCATGCCGTTCATTCCATTATCCGCCCCATCGGGCTGAATCGGGGCGAAATTGTCGACGTCGGTATCGCCATGCACACCCACTGAGACGCCCCATCGGAGCTGCCAGGCGGGGCGACTAAAATAGCGGCTGAATTTTAGCTTCTCGAGATCCTCATTGGCGTCCTCAGTCCCATTGGCCAGGAACCCAAAATAGAGCTCACGAGCCAGCGGTAGATTCCCGTACCGAAACGCGACGTTAGCCTCGTTTCGAAGCAATGGCCCGACCATTGGCGGTATCGCAGGAGTGGTAGAGGGCGCCAACACCCTCGCGATTTCCTGACGAAGCGGATTCCAATTCGGCTGAATGAGCTGGTAGAGCGACATGGGAGTGCGACCCGTCGTCAAGTTGGCTTTGGGTGGCGGTGGCGGTGGCGGTGGCGCCCCGGACTCGTTGCCGTAACCACTGTCATACTCGCTGCCGTAGGGCGAGGATTCTCCGGAGCTCTGAGCGAACAAATTGGATGCTGTCAGGCCAACCAGCACTAGGACAGTATGCAACACCACCAGCACGGAAATAGGTGGGAGTAACCAAAGGCGTTGAGAGATCATGAAACGGACTTAAAGGTATGACGAGGGGCAAATGATTGGAAAAATAGCAACATAAGGTGGATTTTTCAGTAACTTCAGCGACAATCTGACGTTCATAATAAGCCAACTCAACGCGTTAGACGAGTGATTTCGCGATAGTTTCACCAGACGGAGGGAACTTTTCCCCCACCGCAGGCGTCATAGCTCTTGAGGAGCAGCCACTCGCCTCGGGTGTCCGATTGCCCCGCCGCACGACTCGGATCCGACGGCTGGCAATCAGATTTTGTCCTATTTTTAAGATTCCGTTTTCATGCCACGCTATCGCCACCGCACGACCCGCCGGTTATCGCTCCAAGTACTCGACGATCGTCGGGTTTTGGCCGCCATCGCAGGTAGCGTGTTCGACGACACCAACGATTCGCTTCGCCGCGAAATTGACGAGAGTGGGCTGGAAAGTCGTCTGGTCTATATTGATCAGAACGACAACTCAAAGATGGACCAAGGCGAACAATATGCGTTGACCGATGCGGCGGGCAACTTCTCAATCGAAAATCTGACGGCGGGCGACTATTCCGTACGATTGTTCAGCGGTACTCAGAGTCAAATTCAGACGACCCCGAACACGGCCACTATGCTGCATGACGCCGTGCTACGGTCAGATATCACGACAGCCGTGCCAGCGATGGTTCTCGATGAGGGCACGCCGAACGAACGTACCGCCGCGGCGGTCCTTGCCAGCGGCAACAGCCTCCAAAGCATTGCGGCCGACGGCACGCTTTCTGACCGCTTGGAAATTGGCGGCGAAGTTTCGCAGCTGATGCGTCTGTCGGATGGGTCACTGATCGTTTTCGCGGACACCAGCGACGGTAGCCAAGCGTGGGTAGTTGACGACGCACTCACCAATCCAGTCGCACTGGGGACGGGCGGCCCCGAGGGGTACATCCTCTCCGCAGGTGGCGATGACGTCGGGCGTGGTGTCATCGTCTCCGATCTTAACGATGATTCTGAGAGCGAGTTGTGGGCATTTGATCGGGCGAGCAGTACGTACACCGCCACTGGTCGGATGGTTCCCCTAGGTAGCTACGTTACCGGCGACACAACTCCCAGGTCCACGGACGGTCCGACCCGGAGCGTGATCAGCCACGCCACCTATGTCGATGATGGCAATGGTGATCTTACTGAAAGCCTCGCGATCAGCTTGTGGAGCAATGCGGACGCATCGATGCTTGGCGAACCCATTGTCGTTACAGGTGCCAGCAGTGTCGTCGCATTTAACGATGAAGCAGGCCTGCTCGTTTTGCAAACAGGTGAAAACCTAACGGTCTACGATGTCGATAATCATCTTGCCAACCTCTACACGATCCTTGACACCGAGCCCGTCGCCGCGATTGATGGCCCGCGCGGGCTGATTGTCACCCTATCGCCGCGTTCTTTCGGCGTTGACGGATCGACTGCAAACGGCGGATTACGATTAATCGATAGCGAAACCGGTTCTGTGATCACCGACATGCCGATCGCTTTGTCGGCGTTGGATGACCTCAACGTGGTGGCTCTCGATTCGAATCTGCGATCTGTCATGGTCGTCGGCGGAGCGGGACTCGCGCAGCTTTCGCTTCGCAATCCCACCGCGGCACGAGTCGCTGTCTCGGGCGACCAGACCGTTTCCGTCTCGTTTGGTGTCCAATTGATTGGCACCAGCACCGTGCCCCTATTTACGGAACCGCCCGTCCTATCGACGGCCGAAGACTCTGTGTTGTCAGGTCCTTTGCCGGGCTTAGTCGATATCAGCGGTGGCGCTAATCTCGTGGTCCTGCCTCTTGACCCACCGCAGCATGGTACGGCTACCATTGGACCTGACGGTCAGATTGATTACACCCCTGACGCGGATTTCGAAGGCTCCGATTCGCTCACTATCCTCGTGGGCGATGGACGTGATTTTACTGTCTCCACCGTTCGCATTACAGTGACGCCGGTTCCTGACGCCCCGACGGGCGTGACCGCCGCGATTGATCCGTTACCCGAGAACACGGCGCCATCGATTGGCGGGCTGGGCACTTCAATCGGATCCGTGGGCGTGATCGACGTTGACACCGTTAATCATTTTGGCATTGAGATTCTCGATCTCAATCATAATCGTGAAGAGCGTTTCGAGGTTCACGACCTGAAGATCTACTATGTCGGCCCTGAACCACTCGACGCCGAAACGGAATGGCTGATCCCCATTATTGTCAGTGTCGATGATCCTGAGAGCGGTGGCAAAATGGAGTTTTTGACTGCCCTGTCGATCTTGGACGCAGATGATCCCATCACGGACATCACTCCAGACGAGGCCGCCGTGCCTGAAAATTCGCCCGGTGAAACGGTCACCGGGCTTTCAGTCGTTGATCAGGATTTGGGGCAATACCATGAGTTGACGGTCGATGACGATCGATTTGAAATTGTTAGCAATCGTTTGAAGCTGAAAGACGACGTATCGCTTGACTATGAGGCCGAGAAGACAATTACCATCAACGTCACGGCGAGTCATGAAGAGGATTCATTCACGAAAGCACTTACGCTCAACGTGATCGACGTCGCTGAAACTCCTGAAATCCTCTCGCTCAGTAACGAAACTGTGCCCGAACGTCAGCCTGCGGCGGTCGTCGGTGAACTTTCCGTCGATGGAAATCCGGCAGCCAATGGACACTCCTTGACAGTCAATGATTCACGGTTTGTGATTGATGGTTCAACGTTACGGCTCGCTGACGATACGTTCGTCGAGTCGACGCCTGGGATCGAAGACGAAATCGTCGTCGAAATCACCGCGACTCCTCTGGTCAGTGGTGCCGAAGGAATCACTCAGAACTTCGTGATCGCCGTCATTGGCGAAAGCATTCCGTTCCACAATGGCGACTATCCCGAAGACGTTAACCGCGACGAGGGAGTCACCGCAGTCGATGCGTTGGCAATCATTAACTACCTGAATGCCTATGGCGCGGGCCCTGTCGGCGAAGGCAACCCGGCCTACGGATATGATGTCAATAGCGACGGCTACGTCACCTCACTCGATGCTCTGTTGGTCGTCAACGAACTCAATGCGATCACGACTACCTCGACGGGCACAGTGGGCAACGAACCCAACGGTGAACCTGAGCCCAATTCAAGGAAGACAAAGACGATCAACCGCGATGCCGACGACCCAGTCGTTCTACCGCCCTCGCAATCACCCCAGGCCCCTTCTTTGCAGCGATCCGTACCTCGAGAATTAGCGATCGCAAGCTTTGCCAACGCCATCGACACGAAGTCGGCTGATACCTCGACGCATGAGTCGATTGACGCCGCCGACGTGGTCATTTCCGCCGCCTCACCCCCATCTCCTGACGACGCAACTCGCGCCGACGAAGTCTTTGGCGAATCAGAGATCGACCTCCTGGGATGATAATTGGGCCGATCGAATGGCGATATTGACGCAAGGGTAATAGTTGATCCGATCGCCTGGCGCACATCCAATTTGAAGTTTGCCATCGTCGTCTGGGACTAGATCAAAATGGCAAAACGAAAACTGTTGAATCCCGTTATCGGCAAGCGAAGCTCCGGTGACGCCAAGCCCCGATCATGCTTCTGCACCTCAAAGAATCTGGGGCCGGGCAGGCCTTTGATAATCGAGAGCCCAGCTCGTTTTTCTGCCGTCGACTGATCACCACGCCATTCCTGATCCCACGACAGATGCCCCGAGCGTTTTCTTAGAGCCTATTCGAAAGGGGTCAGACCCTCTCGGCAAGGCCGCTAAAAACCAGGAAAAACGACTCGCCTGCAAAGGGTCAGACCCCTTTTCGGATAGGCTCTTAATAGCCGCTAAATGATAAAAAAGGTTAATGAGTCGAAGCGGTCGATGTTGTTGTCCATCAGGACAATAGTCCTATCTGTTGTGGCCCGATTCGACGCTAAGCAATTCCTGAGCCGTTTCAATAATGACATCGCAGACGGCGTTGGCATCGTATGCCTCGTAGTTATCCACTGCGTCAAGGCAGACCGAAGAATTTGGATTGCATACTTGCCAGTTTTGCCGAATCCCAGTTTTGATTCTGATATAAAGCGTATCGTCTGAAGCGTCTCTTAGGCGATGATGCTCAGCGTGTGTGAGACTGCTTACTAAGTGATGTGCGGCATCTTCAATTGTTTCAGGTTGATAGTTGGGCGTGAAGTCGAGATCCGCGATGGCGGCTCCCGATCTTTCCCGAGCTCTTCTTAGAGCCTATCCGAAAAGGGGTCTGACCCTTTGGAGACGCATCGTTTTGCAACGTTTTTAGCGGCCTCGCCGGAGAGGGTCAGACCCCTTTTCGGATAGGCTCTTAGCCTTTTCCGTTGGTGTCCCAAGCGATGGCGTTGGCTGTCAGATTGACGGCCGAGCTTGGTTGGCCTAGGGCCGTCCACCCTGTACGGCGGCGGATCGTCAAATTCAATCACTGGAGCGTGCGAGATCAAGAAGATTGCGATGATTGTTGTCAATGTGAAAAACAACGCGGCAGATACAATAAAAACCCATCGCCTTGACATTCCTAGGAAAGCCATTGAGGACGTCTCGGGAATTGAATCGCCGCTAACAAGCCGCGAGGTCAAATCGATCGATCCAAGTTTGTTGCCGAATTTCCATGCTGGCCTGGGGGCACGCGACAAGTAAAAGTAAATTGAATTTGCAAACGCCAATTCTTTGATGCAATGGTCGACAACCTCAACCCGACTGAGTCTCCACGCTTCTCCCTCAGGTAAGACCGAATCAACCTTTGGCTCCGCTATCACGACCGGTTTGCTCACAGGTGGAATGGCAGTAAATAAGGTTGGATCTCGATCCGTCCGCACATCAACGTGAGCGAGATCCAGCCCTTCGATCGCTTGAGAGCTCTTACCCACTCTCGTACCAGCGATTGATTGTGCGCGCGATGACGTTGGCGAAGTGGCTTCATCGCTCCATGAGATATCGCCTGCAACCGTCCCTGAGTGCGCCAGCATTATGAGAGTACAGTAAGCCCACGTTTTTAACATGCTTGCTACGCAAATGGTTGATGGTATGTGTTGATATCCGCTTACGCTTTGCATGATTATGTCAGTGCAAATTCACTTTAATCAATTGAGTCTCAGGACTTCTATACTTGTTTTCCCTACTATGAAAGACAGGATCGTGATTGCCGCGTCACGCGAAAAATGGCATTCCGAGTAGAGGCGGTAGTGCTATCGGGGAATGCTCTCTGCCTTCGATTCGTGATGCCACGAGCCGGCTAGCAACACAGCACAATATGGGTGTCCCGTTCGAGAATGTGCTGCCGCGTGCCGCCATTTTCGAAAATGACGAGCAGAGCAAAGCTGACAATCGAGGGTAAACTGCCATGGCCCCAATCGGTATGGGCTGGATGTGTACACAGGACTGGTCGGTGGTCCTGCGACTGACCGAATTTCAGGAGACAGCACTAAAAGCGGCGGTGGGCCGATTTACGACGGGCGCTGCCCTCGGCCGACAATGGGGCAATGACTGACTCGCACCTCGGCGTTTGCACCGCGGCGTTTCACCCAGTCGCGGTCCCGCGCGTTGAGCTACCGCCACCGCAACAGCAAGTAAGCTCACCTCTTAGTTTGCCGCAGTGTAGCGTGACGAGGAAGGCCTGTGCGAATGAACAAAACATTCTCCGTAATACCGGCAAAAACTCGAATTCTACCTCTCTGTGAATGCGAGGGCTGTCCATTTTGGAGGAAATCGCAGGATCCTCGACGGAAAAACGAATGTATTCTGGAATTCCCAGAGAAATCTCCGAATCGTGCGTGACAAGCCTGCGTTCGACCTGCCTATCGAAACAAGAGGGAATGTGCAAGTTCGGCAAAGGGCAACGAATCAGCTTGCTGGTCGATGTGAAACAATGCCGCGCTGAAGTCGTCGCCCCATGGGCAACCAACAGCGTCATGATCCAGAGACATCGCCTTTTAAAAAAGAATATTTTTTGTTGTCAGCGCATGGCGCTTCACTGCAAAACCTGTCTAGTAAGATACAGAAAGCCAAGTCGCCCGATACATAATCGCTCGATAAATAGCAGTCTTGGCTGATTGAACACGTCTGCAATTTTCTGCTACATTCGGCATGCGTGTGTTTACATAACAACCTTGGAGAAATTGAAATGCAAGTTCGGGCTATTGTAGCAGTGGTTTTCTTAGTCGCGCTCAGTGGGCAAAGCTGGTCACAGACCGTTTGGCCATTGGGTGCTTACGACACCAACCGGGATGGCAGTATTGGTGATTCGGACGCGTGGGCGATTCTTGACTTTATGTACGTCGGCGGGACGTCTCCAGTTCATCCAGGCTCGAGTCGTCAGACCTACAATGTGACAGCGGCGATGGCCGATTATCGCGGTACGACACCCGATTGGTACATCAATGAGCTCGATGCAATTTGGATAATCAACTTCATCAATGGAACTAAGATTCATCAGAATTTTAGGCAAGCGGAGGATGTTAACGGCAATGGATACGTTTCTTCTTTAGACGCTTTGCTCATAATCAACTACATAAATGGAAACAATCCAGTTGAGCCGCTGATTAGTAATGTTGCTTTCCAGGTGTCTCCCCCGCCAGACTTTCGGTACCCATTGACCCTGGGATTCGTAATCGACAAGGTGGGGTCAACCTATTACGACGTCGATGGAGATTTCGAGGTGACATCAGCTGATGCACTTGCGGTTATCTATTGGCTCAATGCTCATCCGTAGTTACCGAAAAATCCAAAATGATCGTTCAACGCCATTTCCTTATTAAGCTAATTGCTGGCGCCATGTTTCTCGTGGTATCCGTCAGTGAGTTGTCGCCAAAAACTTGGTGTGAAGACATATTCGATGTTGTTTTCAAGCAGGTCGATAAGAATCCACAGCCTGGCCCTTTGTACCGGGTTAAGCTGGCGCTGTCACCGAAGTTCGTTAGCATGTTTGGAGATGAGCAGGAGCAGTCCAGGGTGTTGCGATTCGCTCGCACACGCCTGAGCCTGAGAAACCCCGAGGTAGCTCAAATTGCAAGCTTAGCTAGCGAAACTACGTCGGAAGAGAAAGCAAAGGAACTTCTTGCAAAAATTACCGCCAAGTATAACAAAATCTTACAGGATACGGAACTCGAACTGCAGACGGCGACATCGGAGCAACAGTGGGATGCCCTGCGGCGCGTTCAAGTTGGTCTGTTGGGGCCATTGTTTGTATTAGATAAGCAATTGGTTGAGTTCTTTGAACTTACAGATGAGCAGCAGGAATCTCTGCGCGAGATTCTAGCAGAGTTTCGCTCGTTGACCGCAGAGGCGGATGATGCCGGTGCCGCACAACTGCAACAGAGAGACCGAGCGCTCGATCGCATGAAGGCTCTTTTCGATGACAAGCAGAGAGCGCTGCTGGAACGATGTTTGGTCGCGTCACGGGAGCTGGTCGAATATGAGGAGCTGCGGATGAATTCGCCGGAGTGGCTCTCAGATCGGTCTTCTCAAGGCGAATCGCGAGAATTGAAACATAAAATTAGTAATTAAGCCAGGGTACAACAGTGAATAAACGTTTCTTGCAACTCGAAGGGCTTGAGGGTCGGAAGTTGCTCGCAGGAGATATGGCTTCGCCGCTTGATTACGCTGCCCTTATCGAGGACATCGCCATGCTTCAACCCTCCTATGAAGAGTTGCAGATCCAAAGTGAGTTAGCGTCGGCATTTGCCTGGAGCAACAATCCGGCAATTTCAGTTTCAGACCGTATTGTTGCGGTCGACAAATCGAGTCTTTACGTGATCGATCCTACGCAGGACAGCAGCGATATACCGCCAACGCTAACATTTGACAAACCAATATCGCATGTACTCAAGGTCGATGATGATAGGTTCATGGTGGCGACGACGTCGGTACCAGACAGCTTGCCTTTGCGTGTCGGCACAAGCTTGTATTTGTTGTCCATGTCCGGGGGAGGAGGGATCGAAGTTGTTGATGAGATGGATTCGGTCGCCTCGCTATCAAGTTTGCTAACCATGGAGCGAGGTTTGGTCTTAGCAGATTGGTCACTCACGGAGCAATTTGCGGGTGCAAGTGACGAATTTGTTGACGCCGATGTCAAGCTTACCGGAAGTAGCCAACTTTGGCAAAAAAGCGGTCTTGACTTTTTCAATCTTTCAAATGATCGGCTGGAAACCGATTTGCGATTGGAGGTGACCGGTTCTGTATCGGCGCAATACGCTGGAAATGGTCTGGTTATCGCGAACTCAGAAAACGGGCTGGATGTCATCGACGTTTCTTCGGGCGTCAAGCAACAGATTCCTCAGGCGGGGTTCGATCGGGTGTTGTCGATTGTGTCGGCAAGTTCTTCCGACCCAAGTGAATTGTCGGCCGTGATAAAAACTGCTTCTCACAACGTCTTGGTTCGGATCAGTCGTGATGGAGAGGTTCTTGCGTCGGAGACGTTGGGCTACGAGGCGGGAATGCCGATCGTGGCGGGGGTACCATTAAAATACCAACATGGTCTATTGAAGTCATTGTACGGGAACGGCGTTACATCCACGGTAACGGCATATCCCATCGACAACAGCGACGATCTAGGAATCGTGACGGAGGGCGATGATGGCTTGGAAATACAGAGGTTGCCGCTGCCGTTTGAACGAACGGGGTTCCGTCCCGCCTTTGCCGTTGGCGATGACAGCATCATTGCTATCCGTACCGATATAAGCGCTCTTGAGCGGTCGGGGTATACCGCTTCTAGCGATTCAATTGAGTATCATGCGTATCTCTTGCGTCGCCGAGGCAACGGACAGTTTGCAATCACTGATCGAATAAAGCTCAGTTCATTTGACTATAATGCATCCGCAATTGTGTCGCCCGGAACAGTCACGTTGCGGTCGATGGACGGACGAATGCCTGGTGACGACGCTGTTGTACTCCGGGTGGATGGCGACCATTTGATATCTCAGACCTATGGGAACGTCGGCGGGGAGGTCACTGGTTTTTCAAAGGGGTTGGTCACTGCCAGTTCCGAAGGCATTTCTTATCATCAATGGGCGACGTCGCAGATTAACGACTCAGTTTTTACTAGCAATGATCTTCAGTTTGACGTCAGTGGAGACGGGCAGTCTGTCCGCATTGGATGCCTTGCTCGTCATTAACCAAATGAACCGCCCGACTTCGGATTTGGTTTTAGCGAGTGGGGAAGATATGTCAGATATCTTCGATGTCAATAAAGATGGTCTGATTTCTGCACTGGATGCGTTAGTGATTATTAATCGACTCAAGCGGGGCGATCCGTTTGCGATTCCGGGCCAGAATCAACATGACGAGGAAGCGGAAGACGAAACGGTGCTCGATTCTGCTCCGACGCTTCTGTTTTGAACATAAGCTATAGAACTCGCCAAACGTCCAAGGGTCATCCGGATAAAGCGCAGGTCGTCCACGAATGCGAATATGATCTGTCCATCCGGGTTTATCGTGGGTAACGCCCGCATTTCGGGTTTTAGAAGCGTGGCGGTGGCGTCCGAACTGGTCTAAGCCGTCACAGAATCAATGCTGAGGGCGGACACATCGGCCAGCCGAACGCACCTCTGGGCTTGCGACCGAGATCCTCCTCGGCAAATTGCTTTCCAGCCGCAGCAGGCCGCAAGTAGCCAAATGATCGTTTCAAAATCCCACACCCCTGGCGCTCGCCGTGCTGCCGGCGGCTAACGCCCAAACGGCTGATGCGGTGTGCCAGAAAAATTACCCGCACCTGTTCAACTGAGGCAAAACAAAGTTAGAACGCAAGCGATACGGCTTTTCGCTATTGAACGGTCGTGGGACCGGCGTCTGACGAACTGTTTGCCGATTGATTCATCGCTAGCGGGGTGCGTTGATCGGGAATTTTCTGATTGGCTTTGGCATGTTCGCTTTGTTGATGCGCATTGGTATGGTCTGCCAAAGGTTCGATCGTTCCCCAATCGATGGCAGGTGATTGATGAATTGGCAACGGGAAGCCCCGACGACCAGCAATGGCTTCGTCCACGGTATCACGCCATCGCTCGGTACCCTGATTCGGCGTCAAAATTTCAGCGATGTCGATGAAATCGTCGCGGTGAGATGCTGCTCTCTTGTCCGCTAGGGACTCGCTTGTGTCTTCGTTTGCTTGCCACTGTGGAGCAAAAATTTGGAGGTGCATGCGGAATTTTGACTGGAACGTCTCCACGAGGGCACCTTCCAAGAACAATGTTTCGTCGTAAAACAAACCGGCGTGTTTGGACCGTCCCTTGCTAGGGTTATCTTCTGATTCCTCGTCATCGGACTTCTTGTCATCAGTGGACGATGCGTCACTTCGGTTCACTGATTTTGTGTCCATCGCTTTACCTTCCTCGTCCGGCCAGTCGAGTTGATTCCAGTCGTCAGCGTGATGTTTCTCGTTTTCGCCGCGTTTCGACCGCCACCAGTCATCCTCGTCTCGCCATTTCCCACGTGAGTCTGGTTCGTCATCTGCAAAGAAAGGAATGTATGAAACCAACGCAATGGAATCGTCACCCCATGTAGCGTTGCGGGAGCCATCTCCCGAGTTCGCCAATGCGGTCGATGGTGGTGCCGATGGCAGAGAATCCGTTGACAGCGCGTCGGACCGATCGATCAGCGGAGCGCTTATACTGGCACTCGAATCGATGTTCGGTGCACGCAGCAGCTCGAATGCGGAAGAGGCAATGTTCTGATTGGGAACGGGATTGACCGAGCCGAACAGGATAACCGGATCATGTTCCGAGGTTGAGGGGACGACTTGAATACGGTTTGGTGTGTCCGCGTTGCCCACCACGAAAGGGGCTTCCAGCAGGAACTGTTCGGAATCTCCCAAAGGAGTGAGTTCACGCGCCACTCCGCCCAGGTTTCGCAGAAATGATCCCTCAATTTCCGGATCGAGTTTCCTGGTACTGTAGGCCTCGTTGACTCGAACACTCCCCGTCGGATAGAGGTTCGCACTGAACTCTAGATCCACCCAGGCTTTAAACACCCCGCCGTCTCCCCCGCCGATAGGATTATCGGTGGTTTGATCACGCATGTCTCGCACAAAAACTCTGGCAAGATACTCACCGCCGGCCTGCACAGTGTTGACGGGTTGATCTTGCCAGTCTCGAATGTCAACGCGAAAGCGAACGATAGGGCCATCGCCCCACTCATTCGTCGGGGGGGGCGTTGGCCGACCGATGGATAAATTAGCCGGAGATTTGACGGTTTGCTCCAGTATCTCTTGAGCTTGTTGTGAGTTAAACCCGTCGGCCGCGATGTCGGCTTGCAGATATGCGAGCATCTCGGATGCGTTGGCGGACAAAGCAATCCGAGGCTCCATGACCTCGAAGCGCAGGATGCGTGTGTAATTCATGGTGCGAACCTTTCTAAGTTTTTCTGCATGGCCGCCATTGCCTCATGATACCGAGACTCACCAGGACGACGCTGGACGAGCGATTGCATCAGAGTGCGAGCTTGGATCATGGCGTGACGAGCTTCGTCATCGTGTGCCTGCTGATGCAGCAAGCGACCAAAGTTGTTGTAAGTGATGGCAAGGTCTTCGGCATACTGAACCGTCATAGGCATGAGTTTAATGAGTTCTCGAAAATATTTGACGGATTCTGTGTAGGCGGCGATCGCGTCGTCGGGGCGATCCAAACGGGTCAGGAGCGATGCTTGGTTGCTGAGACTCATCGCCAAGGCGCGTAGATTTTCCTGCGGTACGCGTCCAGATTGCTTAGGTTGTTGTTTTGCATTCTGAATGGTGACGCCACGGAGTGCCGCAATCGCGTTGTAGTTCAAAACGAGCGACTGTTCAAGATCATCGTCTTGGAGGAGATGGCTCAGGTTGTTCCAAATCATTGCAGTGGTCAGCGTTTTCGATGGGTCACGACCCTCCTCGTTCGAGAGGGCGTGAATCGCGAGTTCAAATTCGCGTTTGGCGTCTTCGTCACGATTCATGGATGAGAGCAGCAATCCGAGATTGCCACGTACGGTCGCCAAGGTTCCCGGCCGATCCAGGACAATGAGTCGTTTAATCGCCTCCCGATAGATCGATTCAGCCTGAGTGGTTTCGCCGTGTTGGGCGTGCAATACTGCGATGCTATTCTGGCAGAGTGCAATCTCATGTTCATTTGAGGGTGATGAAGGCAAATCGACCAAGATTGCGGACGCACGCTCGTAGGCCGCCAAGGCTCGCCGTGTCGCGCCAAGCTCTTCGATAATCCTTGCGGCACGAAGATGAGTTTGAGCCAATTCGTTTTGAAGTTCATCAGCCGATTCGATCTCGTCGGCAAACCTCTCATAGTATTTCAGCAAGTCACCGACGAGTTCTTCACGCAGTGATTCCGCGCCGGCTACGCCCCGCAGTCGTTCGGCCGCCATCAGACCAAAGTGATCGAGCACTTCGCGAGTTTGCCGGAAATTGGTTTTGGCTTGCTGAAGATTTCGATCGGCGGCAACCAGGTTTTTATCGGATTGCCTCAATGCCGATTCCAGGGCGGTCTTCTGCTGGACGAACTTTGTCATCGCCAACAGTGACATCATTAATGCGAGCAACACGATGGTCGCGGAAACCGCAGCGCTACGGCGGTGGCGCAGCGTCCATTTCGTTATGCGATCAGCGAGCGACGGTCGTCGTGCAAGAATGGGGTGCCCCGCCAGGACGCGCCGCAGGTCTTCGGCAAGGTCGCTCGCGGTGAGGTATCGCTCGACCGGTTCGACCGCGAGCGATTTTATCAGCACGGTTTCCAGGTCACGCGAAACAAGCGGATTCAGGCGTCGCACCTGGATGTGATCGCCCTCGCTGAAGCGTTCGCCGCGCAACATCTCGCAGAGCGTGACGCCTAGTGAATAAATGTCGCTACGATGATCAACGAGTGTGGGATTGCCTGTCGCCTGCTCCGGACTCATGTAGCGAACCGTGCCGATGATCGCACCACTTCCGGTAATTCCATTCTGGTCAACTCCGCTGGTTTGACGGCAGCGAGCCAATCCGAAATCGGTCACCCAGAGTTTGTCATCTCGGTCCACGATCAAGTTCGAGGGTTTGATGTCTCGATGAATCACACCGTATCGGTGTGCATGGTCGATCGCCTCGGCAGCTTGCAGGGTCCAGCGGATCGCACGCGGGATCGCGGGCGGCTCGACATAGATGAACTCATCGAGCGAGCGTCCCTGAATCAACGGCATGCTATAGCAATGGACACCCTCCTCGATGCCTGCCCCGTAGATCGGCACGATGTTCGGATGGTGAAGTCCACCGGCGGCTTGTGCCTCGATCATGAACCGCGCGATCTGTTGCTGGTCCAATGTGACGGAAGTCGGCAGGATTTTTAAAGCGACAATTCGATCAAGCGAAATCTGTCGTGCTTCGTAGACGATCCCCATCCCACCACGACCGATCTCGCGCCGGATTTCAAAGTCGCCTATTTTTCGAGCGACTAGACACTCCCAATTCGCCGCGGCGGTCGGATAATCACATTCCGGTGCAAATCCGTGAAGCGCGTCCAGGCTGGCGAGCAGTCCCGGTAACCGCTCAGTAATCGAATTGTCTGGGTAACGTTGCTTGCAATCAGCGAGGAAGTCGCTCTGGGAGGTCGAGCCAGCCGAACGACGCTCCACATACTCATCGAGAATGATCAGCAGTCGCTCATCGGTCGTGGCTTGATCCAGAATCATCGTTCGGTCTCCACGTCGAGTTTGTCTCGCAGTGCTTCGACGGCCCGCAACCATAGCATCCGCACCGCTCCATGGGATCTCTCCATCCGCTGGGCGACTTCCGGGAAGTCCAAGCCTTCGATGCTCCGCAGCATCAATACTTCGCGATGGTCCTCGGTCAACTGCGCCACAGCATTGGCGACACGCACGCTACGCTCGTGGTTGGCCAATTGGGTGCCGGCTGAAGGGTCATTTGCTATGAGTACATTTTCGAGTCGGATCGAGGATTGGTCCACCCACCTTCCGACAGTCTCGAGCGAGACTTCCCTCCGGACATCACGAGCTTGGGCATCGACATGCGTCTGGATCAACGTTTGGATTTTTCGCGTCAGGATTGCCCTCAGCCAGGTTACAAACTCGCCTCCCGTGGTGCCACGAAATTCGGAGAAACCGCGAGTCGCGTTGAGCAAAGTTTCTTGGACAACATCCGACTCACTCGCCCGCACGCGCAACCGGGCACGGATCTGCGAGGCCGCCAACAACCTCATATAGTTCTGATAGAGCCCGAATAACGTACTCAGAGCCGTCGCATCGCCCCGTTGGGCGGCTTCGAGTAGTCTGTCGACGTTAGCGTAATCGGAGCTGTTTGGGGGGGTATCCAACTATAATCCCTGGCACCGTTGGTTCGGCATGTATGCAGGCTCTGTAGAGTGATGGACAGCGGTGGCGAAGGAGTGTCACACCAGAATTGGGAAGTCGCAGCAAATTTCTAGCTTAGCAACCATTCGCGAGCTGATTTTCGTAAGCAAGTGTACCGCACTTGTGAACTTTGGCTTCCAGGAAGGGCTTCCAGGAAGACCTGCAGCGAATCATCTGGGAAAACGCGGACGGGTGGTAGAACGATCATTGTTTGTGCCACCCTCATCCATCGAGGAGGCGTTTCCTTCAGCAACGCATCGAGCGTGCTACGCTCCACCAGCGATCGGTTGTTCCGGCTCCTATCGGATCGCCTGCTGATAGTGCTCCTGTGCCTTGGGAGGTCGTCCAAACGGAAATAGAGGCGACGTAGCAGAGCTTGGCAGCCAGCCTGATCCACTGATGGATCGTCATCATCACAGTGTATAATCTCTGCGGCATGTCGCAGGAATGGGACATTCGGATGTTCCCATTGCAGATTCTGTGCATCATTCTTGAACCACAGTGCGATCCTGCGGCAGGCCCTCGTCGCACTTCTTACACTGCAAATGATAACCAACCATTGATTGACGCCCTGCCGCCGTCGTCACCCATGGGCGGCTCATCCAGGGCGGGTCATGTCGAACGTGCTGATTGTGCCCACAAGCCAACTCCGCAACCCAGTGCTGTTGGTCATCTTGGTGGTAGGCAGTGATGGGCTGGTTCATCGCCAAGTACCTTTCGCAGCGTGAATGCAACAAGCGGATGGGTCGCGGGAAAGAAACAAGGGGCTCGCCCAAAATGCCCCTTGACGTGTAGGAAATAACCTATACCTTTATGTGCAGATAGTCAGACGCTGACCCAGGTTTGGAAACAACAGCTCGTCGCGACCTCGCGATGTTTTCCCACCCCTGGAATGATTCCGAGCGTTTGCTCCCCTCGTTCTACCTCCACTGCAAGGACAATCGCAACGATGCTAAGCGAAAAAACGATTCGAATCGTCAAGGAAATCACGCCCGTCGTGGCAGCAAATGCGGAGGCCGTCACGACGCGGTTCTATCTCCGGATGTTCGAGGGCAATCCCGAGGTTCGGTCATTTTTCAACCAGGCCCACCAGCACTCGGGCGGTCAACAAAAGGCGTTGGCAGGCGCCATCTGCGCCTATTTTAGTCATATCGACAACCCCGCCGTGCTGATGCCGGCGGTCGAGCTGATCGCTCAGAAACATTGCTCGCTCGGAATCAAGCCGGAACACTATCCGATCGTCGGCAAACATTTGCTCGCGGCGATCCAGGATATCATGGGAGACGCCGCGACGGATGAAGTCATCGAGGCCGTTGCGGAGGCGTATGGATTCCTGGCCGATCTATTCATCGGCCGCGAAGAATCAATTTACGAAGAGCAGCACACCGCCCCTGGGGGCTGGAACGGCTACCGCAATTTTGTCGTCGACCGGAAAGTCCCTGAAAGCGAAGTGGTGACGTCATTCTATTTGCGTCCCGAAGACCAAGGACCCCTGCCCCCATTTCGACCGGGCCAGTACATCACGGTTCACATCGACCACCCTGTCACTCCGACGTCGCCGCGCAACTACAGTCTTTCGGACCGGCCGGGCGTGGATCACTTCCGAATTAGTGTCAAACGCGAATCGCGACTGCACCCGGATGCTCCCGACGGGTTGATCTCCAGTCACCTCCATGATGAGATAGAAGAGGGGCACCGCGTCCAAGTCGGTCCACCCTGTGGCGAGTTCACCATTGACCCTGAGAATTCGGACGGGCGTCCGATTGTGTTGCTCGCGGGCGGGATCGGCGTGACGCCGCTGCTCTCGATGGCGAAGTCGATCGTCCACACACGTCCGGATTCCCCGGTTTATTTCTTACAGGCGGCGCGCAACAGCACGGTGCACGCATTCGCTGACGAAATTAAGAATCTGCAGTCGCTCAGCTCCAACATGCACGTCAAAGTGCTCTACGATGCTCCGCTCGAGGGCGATATTGAGGAGGGCAAGTGCGACGGCAAGGGTTTTGTGACCACCGAACTGCTGCGTGACTGGACGCCTCACGCCGAGGCTGACTTTTACTTCTGCGGCCCCAAACCGTTCATGCAGAACGTTCACGCCTGCTTGCAAGAATTGGGTGTCGACGAACATCGCGTTCGCTACGAATTTTTCGGGCCGAAGGAAGAGCTCGTATCGGCGAACCGCTGAGCTTCGTCAACCAATAAACCAAGTTACCGCCCTGCCCAGTAACCGACGGTATCGCAGTGCGGGGAACCAGATATTCGCAATCGGCATGCTGATTACACACACGTCTTCGAGACGAATGATGACGATGTTGGATTTACGATATCTCCATGCGATCCCCAGCGTGTTTGTGGGGATCGCGCTCGTTGTCTGGTCACTTGCCTTCATCGGCATGTTACGATCGCTGCCCTTGTGGCCGCTCGGTGCTACTTCGACGCACGGGGAACACGTGCCAGGCTCATGAGCCCGACATTCAGCCCTGGAATTGACGTCTGAAATCGGCGGCGTCGCTTGAGGTGGGGGGCTGGCGGGACTGCTCCTCTGGCAGATGATTTGTAATCGGCGGCGTGTCGTTACACGGGGTCCAGCTGGATCATTTCCATTGACGGGCGCACCGAAGTATCCTTAACCCGCAAAACGGGAATAATCGCTCGCCAGCACGGCCGGAGCGGCAGACTCACTCAGATCGCTAGAGTTTCCCCACTCCTACTCTGAGTTTTGTGAGCTACATTAGGAGGTCTGGGTAAACCGTGCGAGGGCGGTTGAGATACTGGCGGCTGACAATGGAGTTGGTCGCAGGAAAAGCTCCATTGAAAACAACATGGCTCGTGGACCACGAAACCGGAATCGAAGCGGCTACTCGATTGTCAGAAGTCTGGAAGCCGAGGGGCAACGGATCGCTCGATCTGTCGACACTCGTTCACTACTGCCGTAGCCACGCCAGAGGAAAAACGGCCCGCATGCCTGCGTTCACGCACGTGACGGGTGAACCGGGTGAGCATGACCGGATGAGTTTTGCGGGTCTAGACGGTCGCGCTTGCGCACTCGCAGCGGAAATTCAACGACGCGGTGGCGTGGGTAGGCCCGTACTAGTGGTACTCGATCCTGGTGCGGATTATGTCGCGTCGCTCTTTGGATGCTTGTATGCGCGCAATTGCGGTGCCGATCTATCCGCCTCAAATGCTGCGACTGCAACACACGCTGCCGCGGCTCAAGGCAATTATTCAGAATGCTGGCGCCGCACTATTGTTGAGCGACCGGGCGACAATCGGTGAATCACTCAGCTCACTATGGCAGATGCCTGATGACGCCGCGATCGCCGTGGATGAGATTGATGAGGCATCGGCTGGTCGGTGGGATGGACGGTTGCCCCGACCCGACGACATTGCCCTGCTGCAATACACGTCGGGGTCGACTGGTAACCCCCGCGGCGTCGTGCTCACGCATCGCACCTTGCTCAGTAATCTGTCGGCGATCATCGATCACGTCCACTTTGAAGGTGGCGCAGTGTCCAGTGGGTGCCACCTTACCACGACATGGGACTGATCGGTGGCATTCTCCTGCCGATCTACCGGGGCGTTGAAACGGTTATCATCTCACCTACCGATTTCGTTCGCAATCCGCTGCTGTGGCTGCGGTGCATCGACTTCTATGATGGATCGAGCAACGGTGCGCCCAACTTTGGTTATGAACTCTGCGTCCGACGCATCGATCATGCCGATTGTGAAGGGCTTGACTTGAGTTCGTGGAAAGTCGCTGTAGCCGGTGCTGAGCCAGTACGCGCTTCGACGCTGCGCCGCTTTAAGGAAAAATTTGCTCGCTACGGCTTTGCATCGACCACGTTCTGTCCGGCATTTGGTATGGCCGAAACGACGGTGATGGCGACCGGGTCACGACTGGGAGAAGCGTACAAAACTTTTCATGTCGATGCACAAGCCTTGCAACTCGGCAAGGTTCAAATTGTAGCCAAAGGGCTCCGCCCGGCGAAGCCGATCGAGGGTTCGATAGCCGACACAGCCGTGGATCGTCTAAACGGACAGGATGCCCCACCATTCCAAACTTCCAGCGAAACCAGGACGTTGGAACTCGTCAGCTCGGGAACTCCCGTCGCTGGCATCGAGTACGAAATCGTTGACCCGCACACATGTTTAGCCTTACCGGATGACCGCGTCGGGGAGATCTGGGTGCGGGGGAGTTCAGTCGCCTCCGGCTATTGGAATGACGCCAGGGCAAGCGAGCATACATTTCAAGGCCGACTGGCAGGCGCCAGCGACGATCTGGTGCATCGCACGATACAAACCTCGGTCAACTATCTTCGTACTGGGGACCTCGCTGCACGCGTCGACGGTGAACTGATCGTAACCGGCCGGCTCAAAGAGCTCATCATCGTTGCCGGGCGAAATTTCTATCCGCACGACATTGAACAAATTGTCCAGTCAACGAGCGAAGCGTTCAAGCCCGATACGGGTACCGCTCTGAGTGTCGATGTGGATAACAGCGAAGAGATGCTGGTGATCCAAGAACTATGGCGTCCGAAAAAATTCTCAGCAGACGAACTTTTGCAGGAGATCGTTGCGGCGATCGCTGAGCAGGCCCAAGTCACCCCGCACGCGGTTGTGTTGGTGCGCAGTGGATCGTTGCCGAAGACGTCCAGCGGAAAACTTCGCCGAACCGATGCGAAGAAATTGTTCCTTGATGGTGAGTTGATCGAGATCGCCCGCTGGGAATCGGGCACGACGCGGACCGGTGATCTGAAACGTTTCGAAGCGCCTGCATCGGCCACGGAACAGCAGATCGCCGAAGTTTGGTCGCGTCTCCTCGATTTAGAAGGCGTCAGCCGCGAAGATGATTTTTTTCACTTAGGCGGCGAATCGCTCTTGATCGCCAACATGCTCGTCAAAGTCAGCGAGATCTTTGGTACCGCGTTTCCGATGTCTGCCCTCTTTCGCAACCCCAAGCTGAAAGATTTTGCGGCTGTTGTGGATTCCCATCGCGGCGATCTCCAACCGCTACCGCTCATCCATGCCACCGAAGCCGAACTGACTGACCGACATCGGCTGTCGTCGGCTCAGCAGCGGTTCTGGTTACTCGATCGTCTCGGTCAGACCAATGCGTTCGTCCATGTCCCGGTCACTATCGCGCTCGATCGAACGATCGAACCCAAGAGGATGCAAGCGGCTTGCGATCGCATGCTCGCTCGACACGCCATGCTGCGTGCTCGATTCATCCAAGAAGGCGAGAACGTTTGGCAGACGTTCAGCGATCAGAGCACCGTCGCGATCCAATCGTTCGCATCGGATATGGTCGATCAAGCCGTGACACCGGCCGCTTGGCATGACTTCGTTTCGGCGCCGATGGATCTAACTCATACGCCATTAATGCGCGTCGCACTGACAAACACAAATACCGGCACAAGCCGAATCGACTTCGTGTTTCATCACCTAATCTGTGACGCCTCGAGTCTACAGATACTACTCGCCGAGATGCAGAGGGACCTCGCCAAACCTGATCCTTGCGTTGAGAGCAGAGAAGCCGCGAGTGAGCTGCGCTACGTCGACTTCGCTACGTGGGAGGGCGCACCGCTTCAGCGGGATCTCACTCAGGAACGCCTGCAATACTGGACCCAGCGGCTTGCAGGAATGCCGACCGAGCTGGATCTAACTCTGCGAGCGTCGCAGGATCAAACTATCGCCTCAGCAAGGGAGCCAGCTACCTCAGCACCGATATCGACACTAGTTGCGACATCACTCAGCGAGCAAATCGAACAGCTCGCCAGAGAGCTGAACATGACACCTTCGATGATCTATCTCACTGCATTTCAAAGCGTGCTAGCGAGATATAGCGGAAAAGATGACTTCGGCATTACGATCCCCACGTCGACCAGGCCTGCGTCAGGCCTACACGGCACTGTGGGCTGTTTCGTGAATCCCATCGTCTATCGCGCTCAAATTGACCGTGAGCAGACGATTGTGGCAGCCATGTCGCAACTTCGTACGGCTCTGTTGTCGGATCTAGAGCACGCGGATGTTCCCTTTCAAGACGTTGTGGCTGCGATCGGGACTAGTCGTGACGAATTGAGAATGCCGCTGTCCCAAGCGATGTTTTTGTATCAACCCCCGCTATCGACAATTTCCCATCTTGGCGACGCCCAAGTCACTGCCGTCCGCCCTGACTATTCGGCTGTCACCGCGTATGATTTCTCACTGATCATCCAGCCTGGTGCGAGGACGGAAATGACACTCACGGCGGGTGAACAAATTTCTCATCACCTCGGTAAGCATGTCTTCGAGTCGATCATGAGCGTGCTACAACAGCTCGTCGATTATGGGACCGGTGACGCGACCCTAGCATCCCTCAAGACGATTTCGGATAGCGAGCAGAGGAGCATCGAGTGTTCCGAAAAGGGAAATTCAGTCGTTCTCGCTCCCACCGCCAGTGTGCTCACTCGATTGCATCAACACGCCGCCGACCACCCGAGTGCCATCGCCATCCGAGACGATCATCGGGCGATCAGTTACCGCGACTTGGACGAGCAGAGCGACCGGATTGCCGCTGCACTAGCTGCCGCAGACGTGCGGCCTCAGTCGATCGTCGCGGTCGAGATGCCGCGTTCGATCGACGTCATCGTCACAATTCTGGGTGTCTGGAAGGCAGCTTCTGCTTACGTTCCGATTGAGCCGAATCTTCCACTGGACCGTCGCGACCAGATTGTCGCTGACGCGGCGCCCGCACTGGTGATTGACGCGTCGCGTTTCGACGCTTTGATGCAAGCTTCGCCTCGATCTGTTGAGTTACAGAATGCAAGTCCGCCCATTGACGGTGCGGAGGTCGCCTACCTGATGTACACGTCTGGATCATCCGGTAAACCGAAAGGCGTGGCAGTTACCCACGACAACCTGTCCAATCTATTGGCATCGTTCGCCGGTGCACCTGGATTTAGCGCAGGTGATTCGATGTTGGCGGTAACCACGATATCGTTTGACATTTCAGTACTGGAAATGTTCCTGCCGCTGTGGTGCGGCGGTCATGTGTGCATGACGGCGCACCGTCTGAGCGACAATCCAGAAGCCGTGATTTCGGCAATCGATCAATTACACCCCAGCATGATCCAGTCCACGCCATCGGCGTTTCGCATGTTGCTGTCCGCAAATTGGCGGCCCTCTCCTGGAACACGGGTGCTCTGCGGGGGCGAACCGTTGCTACCCGATTTAGCCGGCGACCTGCTCGCCTCGCATTGTGAGGTGTGGAACGTCTACGGCCCCACTGAAACAACGGTGTGGTCGATGGCCAAAAGGATCGAGTCGGCGGACATGATCACCATCGGACGTCCCATCGGCAGCACAACTTGCCGCGTTGCCGACTGTCGGGGGGATATCGTTCCGATGGAGGTTGTCGGGGAACTTCACATCGGCGGTGCAGGTGTCGCACGCGGCTATTGGCGTGACGAAGAACAAACCCAAGAGCGGTTTTACACGCGAAATGGCATGCGTTTTTACAAAACCGGAGACCGCGTCCGCCGTCTGTCGAACGGTGAACTGGAGTTTCTCGCGAGAAATGATCGACAGGTTAAACTGCGTGGCTTTCGCATTGAACTCGATGAAATTGAATCTGCGCTACAGCAGTGCGATGGCGTCGACCGCGCGGCCGTGGTCTTGCATGATGACCACGTTCCGGGCAGCAGTCGCATGGTGGCGTTCTGTTGTGGGGCAGGAAATGAGAGCAGTGTCCGGCAACAGTTAAATCGCTCGCTATCAGATTATATGGTTCCCGCGACGATCCAGTGGTTAGACAGTCTTCCACAAACTCCAGCGGGAAAAACCGATTACAAATCATTGCCTGCTGAGTCGACAGCGATGTCGACGCGAACCAGCGAACCACCACAAACGCCGCTCGAAATCACATTGGCAGCGATGTGGCGAGAGGTGCTTGGCTGCGAGACGATCGGACGCCATGACCATTTTTTCGATATCGGCGGAAACTCCTTGATGGCGGCCCAGTTGTTTGCTCGGTTACGTCAACGTTTTGATGTACAGTTACCGCTTCGAGAAGTCTACTCACGGCCGACGATCGCGGCGTTGGCGGAGGCCATCATTCGCCATCAAGCAGAAACTGCCGCTGACGATGTCAGCAGGCTGCTCGGTCAGCTCGACGCTCTTTCGGACGACGAAGTCATCCGCGCGCTCGACGAAATGACCTCATCGTGATCCCGTCGATTCGACACATCCAAAGCTAATTCCTGTTTCCTTTCGCTACCGCGAACGCGATGGCAACGTCCAACACGTCCAATCAATCGACAGGAAGTCCATGTCCGATATCCAGAAACGGTTAGCCTCGTTATCACCAGCCAAACGAGCGCTTCTCGAAAAAATGTTGCTTGAGCGAGCCGGTTCGCGGGCGCACACATCGTGCCACGTCCAGTTGGCTGTGACGAGCAGCTCTCCGATGCGGAACGCCGCCTCTGGTTCGTCGATCAGATTGCCAAAGATGATCCGTTCTACAACATGCCTTTGGCAGCGCACCTGCGTGGGCCACTGGATCGAATTGCGCTGCAACGCGCGGTTGATCAATTAGTGTCCCGGCACGAGTCGCTGCGCACCACCTATCATCTCGTCGACGGCGAACCACAGCGAACCGTCCACACTGCGATGCCGGTCCGCTGTACTTGGGTCGATTTGTCGGCAGGTCTGGATATCGAGATCGAGCTGAAACGCCGCATGCGAGTCGCCGGGCGGTCACCCTTTGACCTCGAACACGGTCCGTTGCTGCGAGTCCACGTATACCGGATTAACGAGGACGAGCACGTTGTGTTGTTGGTCATGCATCACATTATTTCCGATGGATGGTCCATGATCGTGATGTTGCGGGAACTGACACTCGTCTACGAAGTCGCGCGAACCGACCGGGCGACGGATTCCGCGAGGACGCCTTCCCTGCCGCCATTGGTGATTCAGTATGCTGACTATGCTCATTGGCAGCGGAAGAGGATGTCCAGCGATGGTATCGAAGCACAGATGGATTACTGGCGAGCCGCACTTGCCGGAGCGCCGGCGGTACTCGATCTACCTACGGATCGCCCTCGCCCCGCAATCCAGGACTTCATCGGTGCAACAGTTGAGTTTGAATTATCCGCCGAGTTGACGATGGCGGTCCACAATCTCGCCTCGCGATTGCAGACCACGCCGTTCACGATATTGATGGCCGCTCAAGCTCTCTTGCTCGGGCGGTTTTCGCGAAGTCAGGACCTCGTGCTCGGGACCGCTTCGGCCGGACGCATCCATCCAGAAATCGAGCCTTTGATTGGATTCTTCGTCAACACTTTGGCGCTGCGGATCCACCTCGACGATGCTCCAACATTTGCCGATCTCATCACCCAGGTTCACAAGCGAACCGTCGAAGCCCACGAACATGCGGACGTTCCGTTTGAACGCCTCGTTGAAGAACTCGCGCCGACGCGAGACCGAAGCTTTTCCCCAATCTTTCAGTCCGCTTTGGTGATGCAGAATCTGCCTCGCGACATCAGTGAGAAAGGCAGTCTCGAAGTTTCGCCGATTCTTGTCGACAATGGAACCGCCAAGTATGACCTGACGTTTTTCGTGTGGGAAGAGTCACACCGATTGATCGGACATGTTGAATATCGGTCAACTCTTTTCGATCGCGAGACGATCGAACGAATAATTGATTCCTTCCGCACCCTGCTGACCTCGGCGACCGACTCTCCCCACACACAAATCAACCAATTGCCGATCATGTCCGGTCGCCAATATGAGCAAGTCGTCAAGACGTTCAATGCGACGGAAAAAGACTACGCCGGCCCCTATTTGCTACACGAATTAGTGGCAGCCCAGGGAGCAAAGGTCCCCGGCAAGGAGGCGGTCGTGCATGGCGATCAAATCGTTTCCTATCAAGAGCTGATGGATCGGGCTGACTGGTTCGCCGCTCATTTAATCGCTTCAGGTGTCCAGAGAGAATCGGCGGTCGTGATTCGATTGCCACGTTCAGTGGACCTCTTTGCTGTGGTACTAGGCACTTTGAAATCAGGCGGTTCTTTCGTGCCGGTCGATCCCGCACTTCCATCGGCGCGCATCGATCAGATTGTCGCGGAGACATCGGCGGTCGCCGTCGTCGATAACGACTGGATTGCCACACGTGGCGAGCAACCGCACGTTCCAGTTTTTCCGAGTGTGGAACCGAGCGACCGCGCCTACGTGATTTTCACTTCCGGTTCAACGGGACGTGCCAAAGGCGTGGAGATTGAACATCGCGGAATCGTCAACTTCGTTCGAGCCCAGATCGATCGGATGGGCGTGCAGGCGGAAGACCGATTCAGCTTTGGGTTTTCGCCCTCCTTTGACGGTGCGATCGCAGAAATGTTCTACTCGCTCGGATCGGGAGGCACATCTGTCGTGGTCGATCAAGCAACTTTACTAGTGCCCGACGCGCTGACTGAATTGCTTCGGAAGCAACGAGTGAGCGTTGCTAAGTTCCCGCCTGCACTGCTCTCGATGCTGGATCCCGTCAAGCTACCCGATCTGCGTACGGCCGCATCGGCTGGTGACAAACTCAGTGGCGATCTCGCCCGTCGTTGGATTGCGGGAGGACGGCGTCTCTTTAATGGATATGGTCCCACCGAAGTCTCGGTGGGCTGTTCGATGATGCCACTGCATGAAAGCTGGACCGGTGAAAAGCCGCCGATCGGCGGTCCCATGCACAACATGCGCATGTACGTGCTCGACGATCATCGCCAACCGCTACCGATTGGTGTCATGGGTGAAATCTATGTCGGGGGCAGTGGGGTGGGACGGGGCTATTTGAATCAGCCCGAACAGACCGCTGCGGCATTTGTCACTGATCCGTTCGTTGACGATTCCTCCGCACGGATGTACCGGACGGGCGATCTTGGACGTTGGCTGCCCAACGGTGTGGTCGAGTTCCTTGGCCGAGCGGATGACCAAGTCAATTTACGCGGATACCGAGTCGAGCCGGGAGAGATCGCCGCGACACTCGAAAAGCTCGATGAAGTCCGGCAAGCCGTCGTGATCGAACGCGCCGAAAACGAAGCTTCCCGCCTTGTTGCCTACATCGTCCCACAGTCCGAAGCGCGAAAGGAATCGAGCTCGAGTCAATTGCAGTCCGAGCATGTGAAACAGTGGCGAAATCTTTTTCAGCAGTCCCACCGGCTCGCACCACCCGTCCTCGATGCGTCGTTCAATATCGCTGGTTGGGTGAGTACCTACACAGGTAAACCGATCCCCGCCGATGAGATGCGGCATTGGACGGACGCAGCCGTCTCACGTATCCGCAATCTGCAACCGCGACGTGTTCTAGAGATTGGCTGCGGTACCGGACTGCTGCTCCTGAGAATTGCTGAGCATTGCGAACAGTACGTCGGCTCGGATCTGTTGGAGTCATCACTCGACAATATCCGAGGCGAACTTGCGAAGAGACCCGAAATCGGCCAGAAGGTCACGCTGCATCAGGCGGACGCCGATCAGTTCGAGCACGTTGATGGTCAATTGTTTGACTGCATTGTCTTGAATTCAGTCGTACAGTATTTCCCAAGCATTGACTACTTTATGCGGGTTCTCGACGGGGCAATATCTCACCTCGCGCCGGGCGGCAAGATCTTCGTCGGCGATGTGAGAAACCTGCGTTTGCAGCACGCCATGGCCGCATCCGTTGAGCTGCTCCAAGCTGATGACGCGCTCTCACTCGAAGAACTTCGGTATCGCATCACGGCGAGAATTGAGCATGAGGAAGAGTTGCTGCTCGACCCGCGTCTCTTTGACCACATGCAATCTTTGCAACCACGGATCATGGCAGCCACAGTGATGCTTAAAAATGCTGCTGAAATGAACGAACTTGGCCGTTTTCGGTATGACGTTGTCCTGCATACGGACACGGTCTATCTCGATACACCAGTCGAGTGCGTTGCCTGTGAATCAGAAAGTGATCTTCAACAACAAATCTCTGCTCAAAATGATCCCGCCCGATACAGCGGTATTGTCAACCAGCGAGTCGCCGCGGATTGTTTTCTGTGGAGTCTCATTGAATCGCTGCCAGCAAGCACAACGATCGATGAATTACGTTCGCATGTCGAGTCGTACTCTCGCTCGCACGCGCTACTCGAACCGAATGAAATGCTTCTCGCACGCGATCAGGCATTCGCAACGTGGAACGTCGCTGACCCCGCAGCGTTCGATGTGATCGTTGGCAACGCGTATACGTCACCCGATCGGAACGACCCTGTCGCGAATCTCTCTCCATTTGCCAATGACCCGATAGGCGCCGAATCGGCGCGGCAATTCACACAGCATTTGCGAGACGAGCTTGCTATACGTTTACCCGCGTACATGGTACCGTCGGCGTTCGTCATCCTTGATGAGCTACCTCGAACCATCAACGGCAAGATCGATCGAGCAGCGTTGCCTCGTCCCTCTGGTCGTCCGGCCTGGGCGGGTCGATTTGAGGCTGCCTCGACACCTACCGAGCAATCTCTCGTCAGCATTTGGGAAGAATTGCTAGACACCCGTCCGGTCGGGATTCAAGACAACTTCTTCGATCTCGGTGGCCACTCCATGTTGGCCGTTCGGATGACGAGCGAGGTCGAACGTTTGCTCGGAAAACGTTTACCGTTGGTCGCTCTTTTTCAAAATGCCACGATCGGTCATCTCGCAACGTTGATTGATCAAGACGAACTGGCAGCGGTAGGATCAACCCTCGTGCCGCTGTGCGCCGCAGAACCGTCCCTGTCGCACACTGACCCCGGCCCAACGCGTTCGCCGCTGTTTTGTATTCATCCGGCGGGCGGAACCGTATTCTGTTACAGGGAGCTGGCACAGCAACTTGCTGCGGGCCGCCCCATTTACGGTGTCCAGGCCAATGGCATCGATGGCACCCAGCCGCCCCATGAAACCCTTGCAGAGATGGCTGCCCACTATGCCCGCGTGATCCGTGAAATCCACCCTCGCGGCAAAGTGCATCTAGCAGGCTGGTCGCTAGGCGGGAATATTGCGTTTGAAGTCGCGCGGCAACTGCAATCCAGAGGCACGTCGATTGGCGTCGTCGCCTTGCTCGACTCGGGGCTGCTATCTCCCGATGCGGAGTTCCGCGAACAAGATTTCTTGCCCCTGATATCCGCGCTGTTCCCCAGCGCAATGAATCTCGACTTGGAGGCGATCCGTCAGCAGAGCCCTGGCGATCAACTTCAATTCTTTGTTGATCGTGCGTCGCAGGCGGGGATCGTTCCCGAAGAACTCAATGACATTGTTGGTACCAAGAACGCACCCAACGCTGCCCATGTGTTCGGCGTATTTCAAGCCAACGTGAAAGCAGTCCACGAGTACGTGGCTGAACCATTTGCGGGTGATGTCACTTTGTTCCGCCCCCGCGATCAAAGCAAAACCAATAGTCTTTTTGATGATCCCTTGTTGGGCTGGAGTGAGGTCACGCGGGAAACGTGCGTGCATGAGGTCCCTGGCGACCACGCGCACATGCTCCAGTCTCCCGCTGTAGAATTGGTAGCCCGGCAGCTCGACGAGCTAATGTCCGCAAGCGATGCGGGATAGGCAACGCGGATGACCACTCGCAGGATTGCAACCGCGCTCACGCATCGGGCTGATATACCTTCAGCGATGGCAGCGACGCGTGTTGACTTTGCACCTCCGCGACGTCACGTTGCAACTGCAGCATGAATTCCTTAAGTCGCTGCAGATCATCGCGCTGCGTCTGAGGCGTATTTCGATTCACACCACCGAGCACGACGATCGTGTCATCCGGACTGGCAGCATGGGCGGCCCAGGCGATCGCTCGATCTTGATCGGCGACCAGACGAATTGCCGCGCACTCCTTAACGCCGTCGAGCACACTGTGGCTGAGCGACAAAAACCTTTCTTTGCTGTCCGGTGCGCACGTCAGCACGCACTGATCCGCCATCGTTTCAAACAGTCGACCGTAGTGGGCGAGCGCTGCGTCGTCATCATGGGTCGAGACTGCTAAAACGCACCATACCTTTGCTTTCCGGAATGATCGCGCACGGACGACGGAATTCATCGAGATAACCGCATCGGGACGCGCTTCAGTTTGCTTGCCTAGCGCATTCAAAACAAACTCCATTCGCTGCGGCGAGCCGGCAACGTCGAGTGACATCTTGGGGCTGGCAACGGCCACGTTCCAATCATCTGACGCAATTGCCTGACATCGCCCCGGCAGCTCTCGCAATCTGCTCAGTGACTCGGCAATTTGGACAAGTGGGTTGTTCGTCGCAATGCCAACGGCAGCAGCCGCGACGAGCGACTCTGTAAAGACGCCTTGCCCGAGACTGGATTCCATCAAAGCAGAATTCATTTCATGGCGAAGCATTCCAGTCAACACACCGTCTTGGACGCCGAGGGTCCGCAATGAAACATCGGCGTTCGTATCGACACCATAAGTCAACAGTGACCGCCCCGCCGCGCGAGTCACTGCCACGCCACGACGGTTGTCGCTACCGACCACGACCACCCCATCCGGACGTACGCACTCCATAGCACATTGGACCGCAGATGGCCCGAAATCCGTTTTTACGAACCCGCCGGGGGTAACGACCAGAACATCCAAACCGATGTCATCGTAACCGCCACAGCGCAGAACATTCGAGTCGAGTTCAAAAACCGAAACGGCGGCACCAGCGTCGGCAGAATCACTGAGATGCTGCATGAGCGATACACCGGTACGCTGAATTTGCTCGGAAACGTCTGTCGCAATGCCATCACTATGACCGAGGTCAGTCTGATAGGCGACGCGACAAGGAATGTCGCGCAGAATGGTAGCCAAGCAATGGGCAGTCGTTCCCTTGCCATTCTCGCCAACAATGCCAATCGTCAATAAGCGTTGATCGGGGCGCGTGCCGCTGTCCGCGACTGATTTTTGAGCGGCGATCTCCGACAATGCTCGATCTGTGTCCGGCACGATGCACTGGGGGAGCGGGACCGGCAGAATCTGCTCGGTCAATATCCCTGCAGCACCGCGTGCCAATGCGTCACAGATCAGTGATTCGGGGCAATCGAGACCAATTCGGTAAACTACCAGTTGCCCGGCTTCACAGGTTCCAACGGTGTCAGCGATCGAGTGAAAGTGAATATCAGTACCGGAAAAGAACCGCGAATTGGGAAGCAGTTCGGCGAGTGAACAAGATCTGGTTGCTGAATCTTGCGGCGTCTGGCCTAATTCACACTCCTGTTCTCGCGACTCGGTGATCCGATTGGCACCGTGGAGTTTGAACTCAAGTGTCTCAGTCGCGACCGAAGTCCTTGAATCTCTCGTGGGACGCCGGGAAACCGCCGCGTCACTGCCAATACGGTTTCCAGAAAAATCGAACGAACGATTGATAGAATGGTGCATCTCGTCGCCTCCTTGCTGACGCAGAATGAACAGAATCGCTTTCCACAGGCAGTTTGAGACGTCCGAGCGGCGAAATCTTTCGCTGGTCGAAAGTCATCTGCAAGTGGAAAACCTCCACGGGAAATCCGTTCCCGCGTTCGCCGAGTCAGCAGATCGTCAGGAAACCCCTTCGAACGTGCTCGACGTCAGAGGCCAATTGTTCCCATCTGCCCGAATCGGTCAAGATCGAAATTGAATTTTATTTTCGCACGTCCGCACAATCATCGGGTCAGCGCATAAAAAACCACTTGCTGAGACCAAGGTAACCATCTCAGCAAGTGGCTTTAGCTCGCGCTAGGCTCATTCATCGAGCGGGGCTCAAAAAGTGAGTATGATCGCGAGTGGGGTGGCCGACCCAAGCGTCAGCCCGCCGACTTTCGTCAAGGGTTTCCACCCCGTTGGCTAGTACAGCAATAATCCACTTGATCACCTCCTTTTAAAAACATGGTTTGACGCAGCACTCGCCCAGGTGCCAACCAGAACGGACGAGACTCACGTACGGAAGTTCTGTCGTGACGCGTATCACGACCCAATGACGACATTATCGTCACGGGTTGAGACGATTGCAAGGAAGTCCAGGTTCGCGAGGGATCTGGATTTTTGTAAATTATCCGAGTGAATCTGGATTCGGTTGGGAAAGTGGGGTCGACCGACGCCGCCAATCGTCGCGAAAAAACACCCTCTCCTGAGCTAGAGGAGGCCGTTCAGACGCTAACAGCCTCTTTCTTTGCGTATCCCGCGGCGCCGAGATAGCCAGCGTCGCTGCCGAGTGTGGCGAAGTTGACCGTGGTTCCCTCGTACACATTGGGGAACGTTCGCTCGCGAAACTCATCGCGAATCCCATTGAGAAATCGCGTGCCAATGGTGCAATCGATGCCGCCGAAATCCATTGCGCCGCCCAGCACGACGCGGCCAGGATCGACGGTATGCACAAGCGTCGTGATCGCGATACCGAGCCAACGAGATGTTTCGTCGACGATGGAGAGGGCAAGGCGATCGCCCGCAACAGCGGCCTCATGAACATGCTTGCTCGTCAGACCCTGCTCGCTCTCGTTTTTCTTGTGAAAGCGATGAAGTCGACTGTCGGCGACTTGTGTCAGCCGTTGTGTTGCGATCGCGGCCACGCCCGTCGCTGACGCATAGGCCTCGAGCTGGCCTCGTCCTCCGCCCCATTGACAGAGCTGCGCATCGGGGGCGGAGTCAACAATTATGTGGCCGCACTCGCTGCCAAAACTATTGACCCCATTGACGAGTTCATTTTCAATGATGATCCCACCGCCCACCCCTGTGCCGAGCGTCAACAGGATCATCGAACTCTGCTGCGATCCGCTGCCCAACCAGAATTCGCCGTAGGCTGCGGCATTCGCATCATTGAGAAATGAGACATCGCGGCCGGTCGCGTCGCTGAGCTCCTTGACAATGGCGAAATCTTTCCAGGATGGTAGTTGCGGCGGCGCCACAAGCAAACCACGTCGCAAATCCATCGGTCCCGGTGCTCCTACTCCAAGTCGTTCGACCCTCCCCGCCGTGCCCGTTTTTAATTCGGTCTGCTCGATCAGTTGGGCGATCCGCACTATCGCAGCCTGAGGACCCTCCGATTCCTTGGTAGATATTTGTTCGAATGTGACCGTATTGCCAGCATGGTCTACCAGTCCGCACTTAATGCTGGTGCCACCGATATCGATCCCCCAGTAGTAGGGAGGAGTGTGGTTTTGAGCTGATTTGATTGGTGAAGCAGGCACAGCAGAGGTGGGGGTGGTGAGAAAACGTGAAAACGGCAGGATGATTGTAGCCCGACGGCTCCGCCCGGCTGAGCTGATCGATCAACGACTTACTCCCGAGGGGTGCAGCAGTCGGTCGCCAATCGCTCAGAGCCCTTTACGGAAAGGCTCATAGTATAGGGTCACAACTCCTTTCGACGAGGTAGCAATTACAGTCCCATGCATTTCCGCTACGATAGCGAGCCGGTTATCCACCCACTCCCACAATCATCAGCTCTCCTTTTTTATGCGTCGATTGCTAAACCTGATCGGACCCATGCTTGCGTTGGTCATCGTGGTCGCGCTATTCGCTGCTGCCGAGTGGATTTCAGGCACCCAAGGAAACTTCGCCTCGGTTTCCTCCGTCCGCCTGGTTGGTGTGCAGAGTGTGAAGATCGGAATTGCTGCCTTGGGTATGACGCTGATCATCATCAGCGGTGGTATTGACCTTTCAGCGGGCACTGCTGCGGCCATGTGCGGGTGTGTCGCCGCTGTGGTGCTCGATGGGGGGCATTCCATCTATCTCGCGATTCTCGCTGCCGTTTTCGCGGGGGCAGGCTGTGGATTATTCAACGGTGCTTTGATCGCAGGACTGCGTTTGGTGCCATTCATCATCACTCTCGGTTCAATGACGATCTTTGTGGGCATCGGTAAAATGCTCTGCGATCAGGGCGGCACGATCACACCTCCACGCGAGAGTATCCCTGACTGGCTGCGCGAGATGGTGACCCAATATCCCGAACCTCGGTGGATCCCCTATCTTTATCCGCTACCCAATTTTGGCTGGGGCGTGTGGTTAATGCTGGTTCTTGCGATCGCGACCGCGATTGGATTGCACAAAACCGTTTTTGGACGCCATGTGTTTGCCATTGGATCGAGCGAAGCGACGGCGAGATTATGTGGTGTGCGAGTTCAACCGACCAAGATTCTCGTCTATGTGATCGCGGGAGCTCTGTTCGGGCTGGCGGGTTGCATTGATATCGCCCGACTTGAGAAAGGTGACGCGACTGCTGGGGCGGGACTGGAATTAAAGATCATTGCTGCGGTCGTGATCGGCGGCGGTTCACTGTTGGGGGGGCGCGGCAGTATCGTCGGCACGCTGTGCGGAGTGTTCATTATGGGCGTGATCGGTTTGGGGTGCACGTCCCTCGAACTCGAAACTCAAGTTGAAAATATCATCGTGGGTGTCATCATTATCGGTGCTGTCTACGTCGATCGGCTGCGCAGTACAAGATTTCCCAAGGGGGCAACATGACTCAGCGACACCAAAGATGGCTCGGAGCGGCATTTTGGATTTCCCTCATCGTGATGGCAGCAGGATGGATGCTCAGTGAAAACCGCAGTTCCTCCGAATCGGGAAATGCAGGCGCAGTCCACGCCAGCCCAGCGTCGTTGATCTTGGAATCGCTGTGGTCATCGACGGAATCCATCGAACTGGACGATCCGACGGGCATCGTGCGCATCGGAGATGTTGCGTTTGCTCCACACGATAGGGAGTGGCGGGAAGTCGGGTACGTCTCGACCGTCGTCCGCGGGAAAGACGCTCCTAACCGATTGACGCTCGCGATCTTCGATCCTCACGCGGCACGACGCGGTGCGACATTCACCGTCCACCGCAATAGCGGCCGAATAGGTGATGTAATGACCACGTTGTTGCCTCCGGAAAAGCGTGATCGGTTGCAGGCGAAGCTGGCTGCGGCAATGGAAGCTCATGCTGAGGCCGTGGTACACGAAATTCTCCCTCTGGTTGCGGAATCGATTCGAACATCCGTTCCGCTCATTGAGTCCGCATTGACTGAGGCGATCCGACGACATGAATCCGAGATCGACTCGCTCGTGATGCGTTACCGCGAAGAAATCATCCGAGAAAGACTTGTCCCGTTGGTCAGCGAGGAAGTCATGCCGATCGTGCGCAAGCATGGTACGGTACCTGCGGAGGCAATTGGACACGAGATCTGGAACAAAGCTTCGTTGTGGCGATTCGGCTGGCGAGCAATCTACGACAAGTCGCCGCTCCCCGAGCGTGAACTCGTCGCGGGCGAATGGGAGCGCTTCGTCGACGAGGAAGTCACTCCGATCGTAGAGGCTCACCTCGATGACATTGCCGCCGCGGTCGAGGATATCGTCAAAGATTTGGCCGCTAACAAAAAACTACGGGGCGAACTCTCACAAGTTGTGGGCACCATTGCCCAGGACCCCGAGGCTCGCGAGCTCCTCCAGACTATCCTCCGTGAAGCCATTGTCGATAACCAAGAACTGCGTCAAGCCTGGACGAAGGCCTGGTCCTCACCCGTAGCGAAACAGCGCCTTCGACGTGCGGGCAAGCGACTCGAACCCATCCTTCGTGAAATTGGCGACGAAGTCATGGGCACCCGTGAAGGTGGTATTGAACCGGGGTTTGCCCGCGTCCTGCGAAACCAAATTCTCAGTAAAGATCGCACCTGGATCACGATCACACCGCCCTTCAAGGGCAAGCAAGAGGATGGAACGATGGTGCTGCATCAGGCAGAGAAGTTCATGCCCTATCCAGTCGTCTATCTGGCCAAGTGATTTCCGGCCCCCGGAAGAGGCCTATGCGATGAACGTTTCCATTCGCTAATGCTTCCTCATCGACGAATCATTTAACTCGATTCCGTTCCCTCGTTTGCGCATCGGGTTATGATTGAAAGAATCCAACTCACTTTCCCGCCTCTTTCCTGAAACTTCTCCTCTTCTCTTTTTAAAAATGCCCCGTAGCCGACTTGGACCCCTCGCCATCGAATCGCCTCTGGGGGCAAACCCTACGAGCCGCGACGCTCGGGTTTGGCGCGCGATCCATGTGTCGCATCGAAAAGCCGTGGCAGTACGGATTTTTCATTTGGCTTTTGGCGGCACGATCGAATCGCGAACTGGATTTTCGGAGGAATGGGATCGTCTCAAAAAACTGAATCACCCCGCGATCTGTCAGTGTTATGGGGGCGGGTTCGATGGCAGCGATGCGTACCTGGTGCATGAGTTGATCGAAGGGCCAACGCTCGCTGATGAGATCAACCGTCGCGGTCGGTTATCGTGGGAAAGTGTCCTTGAACTGGCAGAGCCGATCGCTGAGGCGATCAGCTATCTGCATCAACAAGGTATCGTGCATGGACGTATTGGTCCCGATAAAATTATCATTGCGGGACTCAGCCCCGTCCTAGTCGATATTCGTGATGAAGACGGCAGTGCTCCGTTTCGCGATGGCCCCTACCACTTCCAACGGCCTCCTTCACCGGAACAGATGCAGCGGCGTGCCCCCGAATCACCGGGATTGCAGGATGCCGTGACCGCCCGTAGCGATCTCTACATGTTCGGTGCCGTGCTCTACGAGGCGCTGACTGGATCACCGCCGATCAGCGGTTCGACCATCCAAGAGACCACCGCCAACCTCCAATACCAAAATCCAACCAAGGTTGCGTCGACCGTCATGGACACGCCGGTGTGGATCGACAGTTTGGTCATGCAGCTGCTCGCTAAAAACCCCGCCGACAGACCCGTGTCTGCCGATGCCGTCAAGTTGCAACTCGCCGAGGTCCGTCGTCGTTCGATGAGTCGAAGCGGGGTGGCGGAACATGCGTCGTCAGGCTTCAGTCCATTGGCCGTGACCAACCAAGCGGACCGCGATGTCGCCCGCTCACTGCTAGGACGAGCCGCCGTGGAAAAGGCGCGAACTCGATCCATGGATGCGACACCGTGGCATGACAAAGCACTGGTGCTGCTGCCTGTCCTTGCGGTGCTGCTTGGCATGCTGGTCTGGATCGCGTGGCCACCCAATCCGGATACCATGCGGCAGCGTGCCCAAGAACTACTCGATGAGGGGACCCGTTCCTCAATGTCGCAGGCCCGGATCAGTTATCTCGAACCACTCGTCCACCAGTACCCTGATGGTAAGCATTTTGCATGGGCGTCCGAACAAATCGATCGCGTCGAAATGCTCGAAGCCGAGCATGCGTTGACGGTCAAGCTGAATCGCAACTTGCCACTCAAAAACGAAGCTGAACGATTGTGCGCTGAAGCTATGAGGTACGAAACGTTCGGTGATAATGCGACCGCGATCGATAAATACCGCAGCTTGATCACGCTACTTGGTGAGGAGCCGCAAATCGGCGGACCGAGTCAGCACGGCGAGTATCGACCGCTCGTCAACTTGGCCCGCAGCAAAATCGCGCGCATCTCCGCAGCCGATTCCGATGAGAGTGAAGCGTCCCGCATCATTTCGGCGAAGCTTGATGAAGCCGACCAGCTGTATTTGAAAGGTCGCACGATCGCGGCGAAAGAAATCTGGTACTCAATCGTCGAGCTCTACGAAACAAACTCCGCCGTCGCACCGCTGGTGCAAACGGCGCAGGAAAGGTTAGCCGAAACTTCCGCGAGTGGAGCGGGCAGCGTCGAAAAATCCAAATAGGCATCTGAACTCAATACTTTCGTTAATCAATTCGAAGTTCCCCAGCGTGGTAAGCACGTCGGGTGAATTTATTCGGTGAAACGATCAATGGTAACCCGATGCGTCAGCGAGGGATAACCGTGCAATTCCCTCGCTAACGCATCGGGTCACCAGAACTGCGGTCGAAGAATGTTGCGGAATGAATTCGTCAGACGTGCATACTTACTCCTGGTCACTTTCATCCACAACAAATTCCTTCAAGATATCACGATCCGAAATCGGTTCAGTTCGGATCATGAAGACCTGCGCCATTCCGCGATTGCGGGGGCGAGCGTTTTTGGCTTCATCACTTGAATAGGGTTTGGGGGAAAGCACAAGTAACACTTCATCCTCGCTCAGCACGCTCTCAACGACAATGCAGTCTGACTGTACTGATGGCACTTGGATGGTGACGTCTTCACTGCCGACGTTGCCGGCGAGATTGGGGAGGTTCGCGTGTCGGACCTCCCCGACGCTCGAATGATTCAGTACCAACTTCAAATTCACCTTCTGCTCCGCGTTGACGGTTGGCTTCATCAGAAATTTCCAGCCATCCTCAAAGACAGAGATTTTTGGCTGCAACGCATTGGCCATTTCGTCGCGAACGATAGTGACATCAGTCACGAAAGGGGACAAAACCACGTCGCGGAGCATTCCGCACTGTCCGTTGAACAGGGTCATCTTGGGAGCATGCATCAAGTTAGAACGGTGATCACGCTGCATTTGATCGATAAGTCGCTCGCTTTGCATCCGAGTGATTTTAACGGCCCACACTGGAATCATCGAGGTTCGCGCCAACTCCAGCGGAGTTGTTTCCACGAACGGAAACGGCCACGAGTCGGACGACAATCCGTCCCAATCTTGGCTGTTCTCAAAGAGTTCCGTGCCGTCCACGCGACGACAAGAGGTCGTCGGGTCCGCCACTGACCAATCGATCCAATTAAGCAAACGGACATTCGTCTCAATGATTCTCAGTTCGGTGGGAATCCGCCACGGGCCGGACATTTCGAATGCTGACAACCTTCGCTTGATTGTCGTCTCTTCTTGGGGCGTCGCGTTCAATTTCAAAACACCATTGACGATGCTAGGAGATTGAGTCCGATCTGTGGCGGCGGAAGATGCGAAGTAGTGTCTTACAAACCTCGCTGCGTCGACGTCCGGCTGAAGCTCTCGTGCTTTTCGCAGGGCGTTCTCCACATTGATTGAAACCGCTCGCGCTTCCTCAGGTAAATCTGGATTTGAGAAGGGACGCCTCCAATCAGATCCGGCAATCGCGACCTCCAAATTCGGAACCGAGCGCGGTGCTGTAATCTCTGGCACGATTGCTTTCGCGTCGGTCAGACCACTCGCGGCGATGGTTGCAACCAGTGGGGCCATCACGATCCACATCAGCCAACTTTGTCGAGGACGTGATTTCGCCAGCGATTCGATCCTTCCCTGCAATCCACGCGGTACCGCCATGGCGAGCAAGCCTACGGTTGCTCTTTGACGTGAAGACGATTGTCCAGCGGCATACTCCAGTAGAAGATTGCCGTAGTCTCGAACGCTTTTTTCACTCAGTTCTCTCATTGCGACTTCGTCGGCGGCTCGCTCCATGGCGTGTTGCAACTCGGCGACGGCAATCCACGACGCTGGGTTGAACCAGTGCAATGCCCTGGCAATGCCCGCGATAAACAGCACCAACGCATCACGTCGCTTGATATGAGCCAATTCGTGCCGCAAGACCCAGTCAAGCTTGTCACCTGACAAGGCATCTCGCCAATTGACCGGAAGGCAAATTACTGGACGAAACAATCCGAAAACCGCCGGCGCCTCCAGTGAAGTGACTTCTTTGATTTTCGGTCTCCGACCAACTCCGATTCGATCACAAGCACGAAGAACTCGGTCGACAATCGCTTGATCCTCGGTTGCCATGAATTGCCGCAATTGCATGGAGAATCGGAGATAAGCAAGGGCACCTCGGCATGAGATGATCGTCACTCCGAATGCCCAACCCCAAATGATCATGCCTTCGAACGCTGACGGCACCCAATCCAGCAGGGAATTGTAATAGTCAAGTACATGGATTGAACGCTGGGACGTCGGCATCTCGGTGACTTTGCTCGACGTCGCTTCGACGTGAACTATCTTTGACTCCGCTGCTGCTATTTCGTCCGCAGTGGCATCAATCGGCACTGTCGGTGCGAGAACCCTTGCGGTCTTGCCGTTCTCGTCTCGCAACGTGTACGGATTCCGGTGTCGCGGGGTATCCGAATCATTGACCTGCGATTCCTTGACCGACAACTTGCCCAACAGATCGTTGATACCCGCCTCCATCGCGACAGGCGATGTCGTCGAAATTGGCAGTATCAGACGAGCGATCACAAGGAACCAAAACAAGCAATGAACGCGAGCCGGAATCCTGTTCCGAGCGAATGACGTCAGCGCGAGCACGACTAAGAAAATGGGGAGTGTCCTCCATGCTGCGATGAACGTCAAAGAAAACCCCAGCTCGATGATTTCACTGATCTCATTCATTCCTTTGATCCCTTTTCTCGAGAGTGCTTTGATCTGGATTTTGATTTTGTTTCGGATTTGGTTTCGAGAAGTTTGCGAAGCTGAGTCAACTCGTCCTCGCTCAAGTTGGCGTTTTTCACGAGGTGCAAGAGTGCCGGAGCCGCATCGCCCCCGAAGACGCGATCTAGGAATGACCGGCTCGCCTTGCGCACGCATGCATCTCGCCCCACGGATGCCGTGTAGCGATATTTCTTTCCGATCTGCTCGGTCGTCAAAACCTTTTTCTTCATCAATCGATGAAGCATGGTTTTGACCGTTCCGTCGGACCACTGGTTCGCGGTCCCCACAGCCATGATCACGTCGCTTGCTTCGGTGGGCTGCGAATCCCAGATGAAATTCATGACAATCCATTCCGCGTCTGATAGCTGCATGAGCTGCTCCTTTTCCGATGACAGATGTAAACAGTTTACGGTTGTAAATGCTAAGAGCACAAGATCACTTGCTGGTCAAACGGACGTGTAGATAGCCAAGCGGCTCGATCCCCATTGCTATCGATACCAACCTAGTGAAGAGGGGGAGGATTTCAGGTCGAGCATCCAGCGCGATTTCTGAGGATGACCCGCTGGAATCGCGGGATAGGCACGAATCATGGGGACTATGATCGATTCGCGGATTTGGCAGTCGTGTTTTGTTGACTCGTCAACGTGGCCTCACGCTCGAGCAGGATATTTGCTACAATTCGGCCACCTGTTCACGTGTCTTTCGTCCGTGTTTTCCGGCCTCACCGCCGCTGATTTATGAGCGACTCTTCTGCTTCTGATTCTTCCCCGTCCGACGCCTCTATTGGAGCGACTGATGCTGGTGCCAGCGAGCAAATAGCAACTGGGGCAGTCGAAGAGAATGCCTACGTTGCGTTGGTTGCGAATTCCGAATACACCGACAAAGATTTGCAGCACCTCTCGGACTTGGAACACGTTCGCGAGCGGCCCAGTATGTACATTGGGGACACGTTTTCGCGTGGTTTGCACCACCTCGTCTACGAGGTCGTCGATAACTCCATTGACGAAGCGATGGCGGGTTTTGCCAAATCCGTCTCGGTCGTAGTCCACGTCGACGGCAGCGTGACGGTCGAAGACGACGGACGCGGCGTTCCCGTAACGCGTCACGAGCAGCTTTCCGAAGAACTCGATCGCGAAGTCAGCACCCTCGAAGGCGTGATGACAGTGCTGAAATTTGGCGGCAAGTTTGAGAAGGGGGCATACCAGACGTCCGGCGGACTGCACGGGGTGGGCGTGACCGTTGTGAACTTCCTCAGCCAATGGGCCGAGGTCGAAGTCAGCCGGGACGGTTTCACCTGGACCCAGGAATACGAACGCGGCGTGCCAATGGGGCCGGTCAAAAAGGGCCGCGCAACCAAGAAAACTGGGACGAAAACGACGTTCAAAGCCGACAGTCAGATCTTCTCGACAACCAAGTACGTCTATGACACGCTGCTCAAACGCTTGCAAGAACTCGCGTTTCTGAACAGTGGTGTGCGAATCAAGTTTCTCGACGAGCGCAATGGCGAGGGCGGCGACTTCCAGTACAACGAGGGAATCGTCGAATTTGTCCAGCACCTCAACCGAGCTAGCGACGCGTTGCATGCGGATGTGATTCATATTGTCGGTGCTCGCGAGGGCGTCGAATACGATATCGCGATGCAGTACACGGCCGAGTTCACCGACACGGTCCAGTCGTACGTTAACAACATTCACACGACCGAAGGCGGTACGCACGTTTCGGGTTATCGCTCGGCACTCACGCGGACGCTCAATAACTACGGCAAGAAAGAAGGACTGTTTAAAGCAATTACACCGACCGGTGACGACTTCCGCGAAGGTCTGACGGCCGTCATCAGCGTCCGAGTGCCGCATCCACAGTTTGAAGGGCAAACCAAGACCAAACTCGGAAACGGCGAAGTCGACGGGATTATTACCAGCGGCGTCGGCGAGGCACTCTCGAAATATCTCGAAGAGAACCCCAAGGTCGCGAAAACAATCGTGCGAAAGGGACTGCTCGCAGCCGAGGCACGCGAGGCCGCCCGCAAGGCAAAAGATCAGCTACGCAAACGTAAAGACGCACTCGGCGGTGGCGGCTTGCCCGGAAAACTCCGCGACTGCATCTCGAAAAAGATGGAGGAGTGTGAAGTCTATCTGGTCGAAGGTGATTCGGCAGGCGGGTCGGCCGAGGGTGGGCGGATGCGTGAGTTTCAAGCCATTCTGCCGCTGCGTGGAAAAATCATCAACGCGTACAAGAGCCGCGAAGACAAGGTGCTCGCCAACGAAGAAGTCCAGTCGATGATCCAAGCGATCGGGACCGGCATCGGTGTTGATCAAGATTTGACGCGACGACGCTACAACAAAGTCATCATCATGACTGACGCCGACGTCGACGGCAGTCACATCCGCACCCTGCTGCTGTGCTTCTTCTACCGCCAAATGTACCAACTGGTCGCGGCCGGACACGTCTACGTGGCCCAGCCACCGCTGTTCCGTGTTTCTCACGGCAAGTCTCGTTATTACGTGCAGAGCGAAGAGGAGATGAAAGGTCAATTGCTCAATCGTGGTCTCAACGACACGATCTTCGAAGCCGAAGATGGACGCCGAGTGGAAGCAGATCAAATGCGAGCCCTCGCCGAGGCGTTGGCTAGCATGGAGGACGCGGTGTTGGCGCTCGAGCGTCGGGGGGTCAGTTTGCGCGTGCATGCCATGCGGCTCGATCCCGTCGCCGGCAAACTGCCCGCGTTTCTGGTGACGTTCCAGGGCGAAGAGCACTGGTTCCACACCCTGGAAGAAGTCGAGCAGTTCTTGACCGAACGGGGCGCTCACCTCGATATCGAAGAAGAGTCGGGCGAGGAGGTCGAGGCTGGTGCCGAAACCACGCGTGAGGGCGATACGGCATCTGTCGCATCGGAGGCCACTGCCACGGGAGCGGAGCCGGACGAGCGGATCACTGCGCACCTGACCGAACTGCACGAAGTTCGGACGATTAATAGCGGGTTGAAAGAACTCCAGCCGCTCGGATTCGGGCTTGATGATTTGATTCCAGCTGATCGCACGGGCTCAACCGCGCCGCGATTTGAATTGATTCGTGGGGACGACATCCGGCGGCCACTGGAAGACTTGCGAGCGCTTTTGCCAGAGATCCGTTCAGCCGGTGAAAAGGGACTCACGCTCACCCGGTTTAAGGGTCTTGGCGAAATGAACGCCGAAGAGCTTCGTGAGACAACACTCGATCCCGCCAATCGAACTTTGGTCCGCGTCAATCTCTCCGACGCCGGCGCCGCCGACGAAATGTTCCGCTTACTGATGGGCGACAAAGTCGAACCCCGCCGTGAATTTATCGAAACCCATGCGCTGGATGTCCGGAATCTGGACGTCTGAGCAAACCCACAACAACAGCCCATCCGAAAAACGGTCTGACGCTCTCCGGCGACAAGAAAAGGGTCACACCCCTTTCGGCTAGGCTCTAAGGTCAAGTGATGAAATCCATGAGAAGCTTTTTGTGCGCTGCGGTGTATCTAACCGGAGCCCTATCGTTGGTCGCTGCTGCCGAGCCGAGTGGGAACGAGAGACCGGTTCCACTGATCTTCGATACGGACCTCGGCAACGACTGTGATGACGTGTTGGCGATGGGAGTGATTCATGCGCTCCAATCGCGTGGCGAATGCGAGTTGTTAGCCGTCACGATAACGAAAGACAACGAGCTTGCCGCTGCGTTTGCCGATGTCGTGAACACGTTTTACCGGCGGGGTGACATTCCCATCGGCGTCTGTCACAGCGGTGTGACACCCGACAAAGGCAAATACAATGTGCTGGCGGAGCAGTCCGCTAGTCATCCGCACGATCTGAAATCGGGTCAGGACGCGCCGGATGCAGTAAAGGTGCTGCGGAAGACGCTCGCGTCCCAAGACGACGGCAGCGTGGTGATTGCACAGGTTGGTTTTTTCACGAATTTGGCAAATCTCTTGGAATCGAAACCCGATGACATTAGCCCGTTGGCGGGCAACGAGCTTGTTTCCAAGAAAGTTCGATTGCTCTCCGTGATGGCCGGTGCGTTCACACGGGATCATAAAGAATACAACGTGATCAAAGACATCCCCTCAGCTCAGGCGCTGTGTCAAGACTGGCCGACTCCGATCGTGTGGAGCGGTTTTGAGATTGGAGAAAGTTTGCCGTATCCGCATGAGAGCATCCTGAACGATTTTCAGTACGTCGCCCATCACCCGCTCGCTGAGGCGTACACGCTGTACAATCCGCCGCCTCACAATCGGCCCACATGGGATTTGACCTCCGTGCTTCAAGCAATCCGGCCCGATCGAGGCTACTTCGACGCATCGCATCGTGGGCACGTATCGATTGCCGATGATGGATTGACGACGTTTTCCGAAAACGAGAATGGTCGTGATCGTTATCTGATCATTCGGGACGAGCAGAAAGGTCGCACCACCGAGGCGCTCGTGCAGCTTTCCAGCCAACCGCCCAAAACCGAGTAACCAAACTGCGGTCGATTCCATCTTTACGTTCCGCGCTCGATCGTCGTCGCGTGGCGGTTTGGCTGCGTGAGATGAATTTGTGGTGCATCAAAGTACAGCAGCCGACTGAAAAGCCCCTCTTGCGATCACTACGCCATCCTTGCGAGTACTGACTTTGCGGCGTCGATGGTTTCGTCAATGATCGCTTCATCGTGCAGACGACTGAAGAACAATGCTTCGAATTGGCTGCAGGGCATATAGATGCCTTTTTGAATGAGGGCCCAGAAGTAGCGACCGAACGCGTCTCGGTCGCAGCGGTCGGCGTCGTCCCAGCACGTGACGGGATCGGGATTGAAGAAGAGTGTCATCATGCTGCCCACGCGAGCGACGCTATGGGGGATGCCGGCGGCGGTCGCGGCGGCATCGAGGCCGTCGGCGAGTTTCGCGCCCATCCGCTCGAGCTGCTCATAGGGTGGATTCTCTTTGAGGATCGTGAGCGTCGCCGATCCCGCCGCCACGGCGACCGGGTTGCCGCTCAATGTGCCTGCTTGAAAGACCTTTCCTGCTGGCAAGACATTGTCCATGATATCGGCGCGTCCACCATAGGCCCCCAAGGGCATGCCGCCGCCGACGATTTTTCCGAGCGTCGTCATGTCCGGTATGACGCCGAATAATTCCTGAGCCCCGCCGCGGGCCACTCGAAACCCAGTCATGACTTCATCGAAGATCAAGACAGCACCGTGGCGCGTCGCCAGATCTCGGAGTGCGTTTAAGAACGCTTCAGTCGGAATGACGCATCCCATATTGCCCACTACCGGTTCTAAAATCACAGCTGCAATTTGGTCTCCATCGGAGGCGAACGCATCCTCAAGTTGGGAAACGTTGTTGTAGGACAGCACGAGGGTATCGCCCGCAGCGCCCGGTGTGACGCCGGGTGAGTCGGGCGCACCGAGAGTCGCAGCGGCGCTGCCGGCGGCGACGAGGAGTGAGTCCACATGGCCATGATAGTTCCCGGCAAACTTAATGACTTTGTTTCGTCCGGTCGCGCCGCGGGCAACACGGATCGCGCTCATGGTGGCCTCCGTGCCGCTGTTGACCAATCGCACCTTTTCGATACTCGGTACCGCTTCGACAATCTGTTCGGCGAGCTGTGATTCGGCCTCCGTTGGAGCACCATAGCTGGTCCCTCTTTGAGCCGCTCTCGTGATCGCCTCAATGACTTCCGGCTGAGCGTGTCCCAGAATCATCGGGCCCCATGATCCGATGAAATCGATATAACGATTGCCATCGATATCAAAAAGATAAGGGCCTTCGGCGCGTTCGATGAACAGCGGCGTACCGCCCACGGCACCAAAGGCGCGGGCCGGTGAATTCACACCGCCAGGCATCAGTTGCAGTGCCCTCTCAAAGGCGGCCTGGCTGCGGGCAGGGGCGGCGGGAGTCATTGTTGGCGCTGTCATGGGGTAACTGCAGTTGGAGTCGTCGAATTGATCGTTTAAGTCGATACAGTTTAGGGCCCACAAAGAATTCCTTCCAGCCTGACCTGGAGGCGTAGAGGCTTCAGCCGGGAACGGCTGACGTATGCGGTTCCCCCTTGGTTTCTCAGTCCCCAAGCAGACGTGCCGCCACCACGCACCCTGCGGTTTCGATCCGTAGGATTCGCCTGCCGAGGTCGATGGCCTGCATTGACGCACTCAAGCACGCCTGCAGTTCATCATCGGTCAACCCACCCTCGGGCCCGATCACGCAGCTCACGCGAGTGTCTAAGCTAATCGGAAATTTGCTCAACGGTACCCCACCGGGCATCGCGACGAGTCGAACAGTCCGTTCGACTGACTGGGCTCGCTGGAACGTTGGCTGAGAAATCCATTGCCCAAAGGTCATCACCGGTGCAATTGTCATCAACTGATTTCTGCCGGACTGTTTGCAGGCTTCGATGATGGCCCGTTTCAACTTGGTAACTAATGAATCACTTGGCGGACGCTGCGTTCGCTCAAACGTCAACGGCACGATGCGAGAGACTCCTAGCTCGGTTAGCCGCTCGATCATCTCTTTGGCAGTTCCGGCTTGGGGAGACTGAGGGCAAGTTCGAGTTTCTGCGTCGTCTCTCGATTAACCGCCTGGGGCGCCTCCGTGGCGCATTCGCAGTTGCGACGATGAACCGCAACCACTTGACCAGCGGATTGGTTGCCGCAGCCATCAAACAGTTCTACTGGGTCACCGACACGAAGACGCATCACCTTGACCGCGTGGGCGGCCTCCTCGTCGGGCAGTTGAACATGAGGATGTTGGTTCAGCAAATCGGGAACGTAATATCGTCGTGTCATGGGTCGATCGAAAATTCGACAAAAAAGGAAGGGTAGTGCAATGCCGGTCAGTTCTATCGGGAAAACTGTAACGTCATTCGGGATTCGTTCGCAGTAGGCAGGCCCTCGCAACCGATAGACTCCCACAGGTCTGAGCCGCGATACCAACGCCAGTTCGGTGACAGGGTAGCCGAATGCTCCTATCCCCTCTACGAATCTGAGGTACTGGCGTTGAACACCACGCACAGCTCAAACGATCCCCGACGGGGCCGCTTCGCAGTTCGCTCGAATCGAGCGGTCGTGATTTCCGGTGAGTTGCTCGACGACGTCTTCAGCAGCTACCCTCCCGAACACATCACGTCGCTCGCGCCGGGAGTGCTGCACTATTGGGGGTTACTCGCGACTCCCTTCTCACCTCCACGGCCGCTTTCTGTCACACCTCATGCTGATGAATTTTATTTTCGAAGCGAGGCCCATGTGTCGACATGGGCGTGGCTACAAAATCAGGTTCAGCGTCCACCGTGCTTCAGCATACTGACCGCCACCTCGGGAGCGGGCGCAACGACGTTGATGCGCCATCTCGCCACCTCATCGGGTTTGGGAGGAACCGCTGTCGAAGTCTCCACGGCGCGGTGGAGCGATCAGTCGCAGTCGCAGTTCACCAGCGAGCTCGATCAAGCCGTCGGCGCGATCGACGCGATTGGCCAGGTGCGGACGCTTTGGTTGATCGATGTCGCTGCTCACCACGCAGCGGCCATAGGCATTCAACGAGCGACCTCACTGGCCAACTGGTATCAAGATGTTGTTCGGCCGTCGTCCAATTTGACCGTTGTGACGCTCGCCCGCCAACCGCTTGCTCACGGTCGTCTTGTTTCCGAAACGACTCGATCGATTCCTACGAATCACTTGGGTCGCTGCGCCAATCATGAGCTCATTCGCTGCATCCGCACAGCTCTCCATCATGCGGGTGGCACCCGGCCGGTGTTCACAGTCGCGGCGATGGAACGACTCGCCGAAGCGGCCGACGGTTCGATTGGGAGACTTGGACGACTTGTCCACGCCGCGCTCCTGCATGGTGGTGCGCTAGGGTTGAAGCAGATGTCACGAAAGGATGTCGGGATTCACGTTCGAGCAACAACGTCGCCTCAGCAAGCCGAGCGGAGTCGACGAGCTTAGGACGGTGAAGGGGTTTTGGCAAATTTTCCCAGACAAGTTCGCACGGCATCCAGGACGGCCTGTTTGACTTGCTCTGCCGCCATGGTATCGGTCTTGATGACGATCGCATCAGGTGCGGCGCGGAGACTGCCGACTGGCCGCATGCGATCTTCTAAATCGCGTTGGTTTTGTGCCGTCAAAACTTCGTTGAATGTGACGTCACGCCCTGTGGATTTCAATTGCAGTTGACGCCGACGAGCCCTCTCCTCGGGTGAGGCAGTTAAGAAGATTTTGCAATGCGCATCGGGAAAGACTTCGGTGCCTTGATCGCGTCCTTCGGTAACGATGTCGCGTCCTTCCGCAATACGCCGCTGCTGCGCCGTCAAGCAATCGCGAATCTCGGGTGGATCGGCGATATATCGAATATTAGCGGTGACTTGAGGTGTGCGAATCGCAACGGATATATCTTCGTCATCGAGATCAATTCGGTCGTCACGCCATGACAAGTGAGCATTCCCGGCGTAGGTAACCAGTTCGGGCACATCGGTCAATGTGATGCCCTGCCGCATCGCGCCAAAGGTGATCGCGCGATACATCGCTCCCGTATCAAGAAAAGCGAAGCCAAGTTCCTTCGCGACGTCTCGCGCAATGCTGCTCTTGCCCGCTCCTGCGGGACCGTCGATGGTGACAATCCTACCCATGCGATGCGATTCCATTAGTGTCATACTTTTTTTTGAGTTTGCATTTCAATTGCCTTGCGACGTCTTTGGCCGCTCCAGTCCCTCACGCAAGCTCGCTAGGGACAGTTGCACCGTCTCCTGACCCGCTGCATCCTCTTCTGCATCTTCGGCACCATATCGCCACCGATAGAATATCTGTGTGAGGGCGGCGGCAGGATTGCGGATCCGTTCGTCAGGTAGGGTGCCGGTTAACTCGGCGGGCGTCTGACCCGCCGATCGGGCGTAGCCCGCTCTTGCGAGCAGGTCGAGTGTTTCAGAATAAAATGAAATGCTGGGTCGAGCTACCGGCTGCGTTTCGGAATTTTTCCGGCGTTTGAACACGTCAGGATATTGGCGTCGCATGAATACTGCCGCTGCACTGAGCAAGACCATCGCGGCGATCGTCGCGAGAATATAGATCGTTCTCTTTTTTCCCGGCAACTCAATATCATCTGAGTTGATCCGTAGTGCGAACCTCTTGGCACGCTCAATCCACGAGCGATAAGAATTCGTAATCGGCGTCAATCCTGGCGTGGTACTCAGCGCGGAATCTTGGCGCTGGTGGTTCATCTCGATGATGTAGTCGTTCCAGAAATTTTTGGCAAGTTCCGCAATCCTGCGTCCACCGCCATTCGCATTGGAACCGCCATCGGGTACACCGCCGCCCCCAGGGGTCGGATCCAGTCGCAACCAGTATCGCTGCGAAACGGGTTGACCATAAACCGTTTGCGACAGTGGAATATCTTCGCGGTCGATTAAGGCCTCCACCCAGGCGTGAGCATGACTCTGGCGAAAAATGTAGTACTGGCCCAGACTATTGAACTCATCGCCGTGGTAGCCAACGACGATCCTCGCTGGAATACCTTGACTGCGCAGCATCATTGCAAGAGCAGATGCAAAATACTGACAGTGGCCTCGCCGATCCACACTTAAAAACTGCTCCAAAGGATCCATGCCCGCCACAATCTCTTGGTCCAAGTTCAACGTATAGTCATATCGCTCGTGTTGTGACAAATGCTCTTCCAGACGTTTGGCGATCTCAAATGGATTTCGCCTTCTCGCGGCAATCGTATCCACAACTTCCTCAGCCACCGATCGTGCCGATGGAATCGCGTCGGCGGGATAGTTGAGTAGCGCGTCGAGGTATTGACGCTGTTGCCCCGTCAAGGCGTCGTGGTCGACAGGCGGGCCAGTGTCGGACATGAACTCTTCCCCAAAATTTCTGAGCGCATTTACCTGGAAACGCCCCCTGCCCACGATTGGAGCAAGCGATAGATCATGAATCCATTGAGACTGGGCACCATTTCGAAAACTTTGTGTTCCGAACCTGTACTCAATGCGCTCAAACCGTACTGCCGTGCTGCTGGGACCTCTTATGTTCCGAGTGAACGTCCATTGATCGGAGTTCTGGAGCACACCCTCACTCCCGATAATTCGGTGATAAGGCGCGATCGCAAACAACGCCGCCGTTCGCATTGCCTCACAGCGGATGTCCACGTGAACTCGATCATAGAAATTGCGGTCGCTGGCACGCGGTGGAATGTACCGTGGCGGAAGTTGCCGAGGCCTATCTTCCATTCCCACGGGGCGGCTCTGCCATGACCCCACCCTCGCTCCCTCACCTTCCTGCGAACGCGATATATATTGCTCCAGCACGATCCCACGGAGATACAGTCCACCGATCACCGGGTAGGGTTGACGGCTGTCCCAGGGATCCTCGTCCCCAGGATCTTCGAGTTTGACCCGAAGCACGCGGTCTCTACTTTGCTGCATCCGGCCAATCTTGCCAAGCTCCACTGTTTCACTGAACCCAGTCATGGCCTCCGCCGCGATATTACGCTGTGCTTCGACGCGTCGGGGCAATGCAAAAAAGATAACCGTCGCAACCGCGAGGACCGCAGGCAAAAGCAGCACCACGCTGGCCCACGAAAGACTGCTCGAGACCCTGGAGAAAGACGCGATCGCGGCCCGATTGTCGTATCGACTCATTCCCTGGATTGGGCTGCCGGCCGGCTCGCGACCCGTTTCTCCAATGCGCGTCACCGATTCGTCCGCCGACAAAAGAGTCAGGGCGATACCACTGACGATCGTCAGCGGCAGAAACCAGACCACGTAACTGAATGCGTCATTGAATACCGCTGCGACAATACAGTTGAGCAGTGCAAAGGTGAGCAGTTGCTCAAAAAGCCGATGAGTTTTTTCTTGCAGCATCAAAATCGCCTGAGCGATCGCGAGCAACTGGGCAACCGCAGCCATCTTTGGTGCTAAGACGAAGGAATCTTGAGCGAAGTCGAGAATACAAATCACCGCGGTAAGCGCCATGGCTGCGTAGGCGATTAGCCCAGGTAGAGCGAAAAGTTGCAACCAATCGACGCACACAAAGCCGATCAAGGCAAACGCAACGACAACCACCGCCAGCGGGCCTGTATCGGCGCCCGTTCCAAGCAGCATGCCGCCCAACGCGGTAACAAATGCAAACGCCAGTTTTGTCTGCAGACGCAGTGGAGTGCTCGTCAAAACGGGTGACACGGAATCATCGATCGAACTCATTCAATAGTCCTCCGCCTTGAACCAGTCGTGCCGTCCATCGTCCGATATATCAACCCAGGTGACTTGGCTCCGAGTATTCCACTGGCGTAGTGACGAGGCGGCACTCTCGTCGCGCGCGATGGCCGCGGCCTGACCGCGTGGACTGATAACCACGAGATCCGGTAACCTTCCCACCTTCGCTGCGGCTTGCGTGAGTGCATTGCCAATCGCAACATGCGGACTCGGGATGACATGCGAGAGCGATTGCATCATCCGCTTGCGTGCCATTACCGAGGGGCCCCCTGAAACAATATCTAAATCGAGACCAGCGACGATCAGCAGTACCTGATTCTCGCCGCCCCGGGTTAGCTCCATTGCGATACTCGCCGCCAAGCTAATGGCCGTCTCTGTCGTCTCGTCAATTGCGTACGGATCACTCGGCAGTCTCGCAGACGATACATGCGAAAATTTTTCTGACCAAGCGTCGACTAGCAGACACAGATCAAATCGCTGTTGTTGTTCGAACTGGCGAACAGCAGGTTCGTTGAGCCGCGCCGTGGTCCGCCAGTGGATATGTCGTGGGCTGTCACCATGCCGGTACTCTCGTAGCCCAAAAAATTCGTCCTCGGAAAGGCCGTTGCGATGTACCGCGGTGGAGATACTGCCGACTTGACTCGGCAAAATTCGCTGCCACGCATGACGCAGACGCAGCAACCGAGGGTAAACATCGATGTGATCAGTGGTGCCTTCCGATTCTCGCGACGCAGTCGACAGGGCGAATGGTGCAGTCGTCGATACTATCCAGTGATCCAACTGATATCGGCCCCGATGGGCGACAGTCACATCAAAGTAGGCACTCGTCGATTGGCCTGGCATCAGCAGACCCACACCTGTCATCGTACGCTGTAAACGCCCCGCCAATTGGCGGGCCGGACGCTCCCCGGCACGCGACAACTGAGATCTTTGAAGGGTATCTTCCAAACGGATGAACCATAGCGGCATCAGTCGGTGGATGTTTTGAACGTGATAACGAATTCGCATGGGTTTGCCGACAAATCCTTCCGGTGGCATCCGGCGATCAACACTCAGGCCGTCGACAATTGCCAAACTAACTCGCCACTGCGCGAAGAGTCCACCTAGAGCGGCAGCAGCCACGACAATCAGCAAGTTAAGTCCCTTGAGCGAACCGCCCAAAATGCCGAACGCGCCGATCAACATCACCTGGATACCCAGTCGTGTGAGTCGATGGTGAGTGCTGTGTCGTTCCATAGAATGATTGAGCGAATTGGCCAACGCCATCCCCACACGCCTTTCAAAGATCAAACCGGGACAGGAATCGACTCGACCAAGTCCGCCAATTGTTGTTCGACGGCGGATCGACTGCCGCCTTGGAAAATACCTTCCGGTAACACCCGGTGCGCGAGCGTGGGGACAGCAAGTTGCTTAAGATCGTCAGGCACGACGTAGTCGCGGCCTCGCAGGACGGCCAGGGCTTGACAGCCGCGGTAGAAACTCAGCAGTCCCCGCGTGCTCACGCCGACCTGAAAGCCTTCGTGCTGACGCGTCGCCTCGACAATATCGAGCAAGTACCCTGTCAATGTTTCGTCACACCGAACCTGCCCTACGGATTCCTGCGCGGCGACAATATCGGCGGGCGACAGCACACACTCAAGCCGATCGACCGGTTCACCCGACTGGTGAGTCTGCAACACCATGCGTTCCATTTCGCGCACCGGGTAACCCACGGAGGTTCGCAGCAGAAACCGATCGAGCTGGCTCTCAGGCAGTGTGTACGTGCCTTGGTACTCGAACGGGTTCTGCGTAGCGATCACAATAAACGGAACGGGCAATGGGTGGGTGACACCATCAACACTCACTTGTCCCTCGCTCATTGCTTCGAGTAACGCCGATTGGGTTCGTGGCGGGGCCCGATTGATTTCGTCTGCGAGAACGACGTTTGCGAAAATCGGCCCAGGTGAAAACTCAAAATCACCTGTCGCTGAGCGATAGATCATGCTGCCCGTGATATCGCTGGGCAAAAGATCGGGTGTGAACTGCAACCGCGTGAATTTCGCATCCAGACTGCTTGCTAGCGCTTTCGCCGCTAGTGTCTTGCCGACCCCCGGCACATCTTCAAGTAGAATGTGCTCGCCAGCCATCAACGCCACGATTAGTAGATCAATCAGCCCGTCTTTGCCTAAAACAACTTTGGCAATATTGTCGCGGAGCAGTTGGCAAGTATCGAATGCACTGCGGGGAGCCATAAAAACGATCGGATAAGTAGGCGAAAAGACGTGGCCGCGTCAAAATACGAGACCCCCAGAACTCTCATGCTAGTGTGTTGCCACGCCCTTATCCATCGGTCCTACGCTAGCGCGATTGGGGACTCTACCGTGAAGCGTACGTTCACAGCTCCAGAGTCTGACGCCAGGTTCCGCTCATCAGGGCCATCAAACATTCCAGAGCACCCCCACTGTGAATCCAGCAATCCCACTGATCAAAATTGCTGAGACGACCGCAATCCAAAATCTAGCGCGTGACACGGTCGCACGTGCGTGGATGGGCGGTGGCGGGACCGGGGGCATCGCGGGACCGCGCACGTGACTGGTGAGATTGCCGCTCTGGTCGGGCAGTGGAGGAGGTGGGTCACTGGTGATGCTCGACAATGTACCCGAGGACACTGGATGTTCTTCCAGCAGCACATCGGAATTACTGATGCTGGCCCCGTTGGGATCGTTAGCAGCGGTTTTCCAAGAAAGGTCATCTGAGTCCAGAGGCGCCAGATCGCTTGCGGCAGGCGAGACGGTGTGGGCGGATTCATCGGCTAATTCGATGCCGCGTTCGGCCAGCCACGATTCTCCATCATCGGCCTGCATGGATGCCCACGGACTGAGTCGGCGTACGACTTCGCTGGCAGACTGGATGCGTTTACCAACATCCTTTTCCATCATATCAGCGATGATTTCGACGAACGCATCGGACAGCTCCGGAGCGAATCGACGGGGGTCCCAGGGAGCTTGGGTGAGGTGTCGCTTGCACTTGCTGCGAGAATCACCACCGGGAAAAGGAACCTTGGCGGTAATGGCGTAGTACAGTGTGCAGCCGAGTGAATAGACATCGCATTGGGGCCCCACCGAGTTGGGCGTTCTGATTTGCTCCGGTGCCAGATAGTCCGCCGTCCCGACAACTTTTCCGAAACGGGGATCATCATTAGGTGCGGCGATCAATGACGCCAAACCCACGTCGGCGACCTTGGCATGGCCGTCGGGCGTAACCAGGATGTTCGCCGGTTTGACGTCGCGATGAATCATTCCTGACTCGTGAGCGTAAGCCAATCCAGCGGCCGCCTGCGCGATAATCGACGCTGCTTGCTGCACAGATAAGCGTCCGCTTTCCTTGACCAGTCGTCTCAGGTCGGTTCCGGGGACGTACTCGGTGACGAGAAAATGCACGCTTCCCTCGCGTCCAGCATCAAAGGCGCGGACGAGGTAAGGACAATCCAGGGTCGCCTGCAATCGTATTTCACGCTGGAAACTCTCTTGGGCCAGATCATCGGACTTGTCCAGCGGGAGTACCTTGATCGCACAGCGGCGGCCCATCATCTCATGCATGCCGCCGAAGACCTGCCCCATGCCACCTTTGCCAAGGAACTCGGTGACAAGGTACGGTCCGAGCGTCAATTTAGTGCGACCGGCCCGCAACTGAGTCGCTTGGTACGAGGTGATCACATTGTCGCGAATCAAAACCTCCGCGATTTCGTCACAGACAATTTTGCGATCTTCATCCGTCGTGATGGGTGCAGCGCCGGCTTCCTTGCGATTGTGTTTGACTTCCGAGGCAGCGGCTCGCCACTGGGCTTCGCTGACCAACTCGCTCAACAACGCCGCTTCACGGAATACAATATCGGCGGGCAGCTGTGAACTCATGCTTGCTTGCTCAGCGGAAACAACACGACGATGTGAATGACGCCATGGCTACGCTGGGACCAAGACACTCGATCCCCTTGGCAGGTGATGGAGTCGGCGTTAGAGATTTCCTGGAGCTGCGCCAGCGACAGTCCGCCGGATGCCGATACGAACTCGAAGGGACGTGAAAGTGACGACACCTCACATGCCGTATGCACATCGCGGCAGAATCGCAGACTCGCAGAGACAGAGCGACCCGCCGTCTGAATCACTCGCAGATGGAGTGCCATCCACTCCGGTGCATCACCCTCACCATGCACGCGGCCAACACTAACGACTTGCACGTCGAGCGATTTGGGCGAGGGATGCATCAGCCAACCTCGCTGCGGCAGCCTTGAAGCCCGAAGCGAAACATCCGCGTCAATCTTCACCGGCACGGAAGTGATCTCATCCCCCGTCGCAAACGATTTGGCTGAAGTCACGCTTTGACCGACATCGAATCCGAAAGCGAATGTTTGCCACGGCGTCCACTGTTCGGAATCGTCATACGGGGTGGCGATGACCGTATCGAAAAACCGGTTACCACAGCGGCGGTGGACCGATGCACCCGCGCACGCAATTAACGTGCTGCGGGATTCCTCGTCAATGACAAATCCAAGTGAGGATGTGAATGAGCGGGCACTCGTCCGAATCAGCTTTTCGCGTGAGATTGCCCGCACGATCGGCGAGGCTTCCGCCATGGCCATCCGCAGCACCGGACAAGTCTTCCACGCATCGCCAATCGGCGCAGCTTGATCCGCACCTGCATCGAAACGGACACGATAGAGTAACCGCCTGCTGCCTCTTTCCAGCCGATATTGAGCCTGCCACTTGGTCGCTTGGCGGAGACTTCCGCTTTGATTTCGTTCAGTCGCCGGAGCGCTCGCGTCGGGATTGGGGCGGAATTCACCCTCGAGCGCCATCACCGCACGATGCCGAGAATCTTCCATGGTCTCCATTCGAGTACACATGGTTTGCCATGGCGACTGCGTCGCGTCTGTTTTGCTCTCGGGGTCGACCTTGGAGCGCGGTGAGAGCATCAGTCGCATTGAAAAACGATTGCCACGTCCAGGGCCGCTGTACACAGCATCAACGCCACCATGAACACGATCGATCGTGGTCTCCATGAACTCGTTGCTGAATTGGTTGCCATCGATCATTTTTTTAGGCCCACCGGAGAACCAACGCAGCGCCCTCTGGATTGCCGAGGGTGAATTCGCATCGTCACCCGCGTGCTTCGTCGCCGCAGCACCGACCAAGGTAAAACCCCAACCGGGAACATCGGCGATCATTTTCGTCGTCCCGCCAGTTGCTTCGGCATGAAAGATCGAACCGAATTTTGCGGAAACATTTCCTGCCACCGTCACGCCGGTCCGAGTTGCCGGGTGAGCAGGGTGCAATAGTAATGTATTTGCGGGAGGAGTAGTCGCATGACTTGCGTCCACATCGACGCTATACCCGATTGACGTCGCAATCAGTTGTGGTAACTCCGAGGCGAAATCCGCTTGATGATTAGCTGAAGCGGTTGGCGCTGCCGCAGGCACGAACCTTGCCGGATCCAGCAATGCCGCGAACCCGCGCAGGTTATTGTCTCGTTGCAATTGGAGATCAGCGGCTAGGCCAGCCCGACGCTCGTAGAGCTCACCCACGGTCTGCACCGGAGCCGGGGACGAGTTAGGAGACGCTCCATGGTGAAAAGGTCGCTCACCTTCAATAAAGTACTCGTCGATTCGCCAGAATTTACCCAAACAAAGCGACCACGAGGCAGCCCGCCGGACATCGTGGAAACTCTCGCAGCCACCGCCCGGCCAATGCACCAGCAGTGCTGTTGCAATCTCACCCCGATCGATTGCTTCGCCCATCTTGGCGGCGAGAGTCAAGAAGGATGTATCATCGTCCGCATCGATGGGTTTGGCGGTCAACGCTTCGATCTCATGATCACCCTCGCCCAGCAAGACCTTGGACTCATCATCGAATCCGCGCCCGCCTAAAAAGTCGATTGGGATGATGCCGCGAAATCCGGCGGCGGCGATCGCGGGTACCCATTCACCCGCAACTCCACCACCCAGCCGAGCGTAGACGGTCACAGGGCTCGCACCACTTTCTTGCACAGTCTGGATCGCTGCGGTGATACGCGCCTCGCAACTCGCAATCGAACTTGCGTCAAATGAGAAATCGCAGCTGGGGCCTCCGCCGCACCATCCAATCGCTTCATGAAGAGGGTTCGGTGAATCACTCTCCCTGAATTTCAAACTGGCTCGAAATCGTTCACGACGATCCGCATCGCCGCTCAAAATCGCGGCAGCTACGGCTTCATCGACCAAGATATTTTCTGGCGTGTCGAGTCCGGTCCGATCCGTTGCGGCAGCATCACCCTCGCTCGCGAGCGATGGAGACGAAAGTCGATCGAGCCAACTGTCTAACGTGCCAGGGGTTAGCAGAGTGAGGTCGACGATCGCCGGATCGGACGAAAAATAATGATCTCGCTCTTCAGCCAGAGCATCGTAACAATCGTGCAACGCCTCCGTCGCCGCCGCCACGTCGCCAGCGACAAAGTTTTCAGCGGCGACGACGAGCCTAGTCTCGAAATAGATTTGATCCAGATTGCTCGTGTAGCGCAGTCGACGGGTCAGTATCTGCGTCTGCCACCAGGTATAACCCAACGCAAAAAAATCTCGCTCATCGATCCTAAGTTTGGCCTGCCCGCGGGCCGCCGGCGCGTCACCGCTGGACTGCCAGGGAGCGCTGACGCCCTCGGGTGAAAACATCGTGGCGGCCTCGGAGAGTTTCTCGAGCGCATCGCTGCGGCTGGAAACTCGGACACGCACCTCACAGGCGGCGTGGTAGGCGAGATCTTCGGGGACCGGCAACTCGTGCAGCGAGACGGCGTCCCGATCGATGCCCTCACGGACGTCCGCTGGCAGCGTCGAAACACAGACCTCGGGAATGATCAGGAGACGCCTCAGCGTGGTGGATTCTCCACCAGGCTCGTTTCCAGCCGAATGCTGTCCTGGGGCGGGGACGCGGATCGGGGGAGGAGAATCGTCACTGCGGTGCCAGGACGGCGCTCGACGCATCGACGCGATCAAACGCGGGTGCCAGGCGACGGTGAGCCCGCCCAAGAGGCTTCGCGCACCGGCAGAATCAAGACGGGAAGGGAAATCTTCGATCGTGCTGCACGGAATTATGACGCAGCACTCAGCAAAAGGCGGCATGAGCGACTAAAATTTGACGTAGAAGGAGGAAAATGTGATACTAATCGGAATTCCTCCCCGCTGGCACCTCCCTGGCAGCGGAAACTATTCGCAATTTCAAACGTATTAACTACGTTTCCTAATCTCAAACCACTTCTCTTCGAAAGACAACCATGGCAGGCTCCGCCGGCGTTTGGGGAATCGAAATTGGTCAAAGTGCTCTGAAAGCGCTTCACTGCACCAAAAAGGGCGACGAAATTATCGCCGACCAGTTCGACTTCATCGAATATCCGAAAATTCTCAGTCAGCCGGATGCGAATCCGGATGAATTGATAGCCGATGCGCTGACCGAATTGCTCGAACGGAACGAAACGGCGCGAGATCATATTTGCATGAGCGTACCTGGGCAGAGTGGTTTGTCAAAGTTTTTCAAACCGCCGCCTGTCGATGTCAAGAAGATAGCGGACATCGTCCGCTACGAGGCGAAGCAACAGATCCCCTTTGAATTGTCCGACGTGATTTGGGATTACCAAATGATGCCGGGGCGCAAGTCGAAGAAGGCTATGCGCTCGAGAGCGAAGTCGGGCTGTTTGCGATGAAACGTGAACAGGCCTACCGGCAGCTCTCACCATTTGATGAATCCGACATGCAAGTCGAGCTGGTGCAGCTAGCTCCTATCGCCATTTACAATGCCATCGCCTACGACCGCATGAACGAGCGGCTCGAATCGGAAGAGTTTGATATCGAGAATCCGCCCACGTCGACGGTGATTCTGTCAATCGGTACCGATTCGAGCGATTTGATCATCACAAATGGATTCCGAATCTGGCAACGGAGCATGCCCATTGGGGGCAATCACTTCACCCGACAATTGACCAAGGATTTGAAGCTGACGTTTGCCAAAGCCGAGCATCTCAAACGAAACGCTCGCGAAGCGGTCGATCCAAAGTTGATCTTTCAAACGATGCGCCCGGTCTTCAACGACCTCGTTACCGAAGTACAGCGTTCGATTGGCTTCTTTCGCGGCATCGATAAGAAGGCGAATATTACAGAACTATTGGTGACCGGTAACACAGTCAAGATGCCCGGCTTGGCTGCCTATCTCGGCAAGAATCTCGGATACGACGTTCACATCCTCGATCGATTCAATCGACTCAGCGGTGAAGATGTGTTGTCGATGCCGACATTCCGCGATAATGCGCAGACGTTTGCAGTGTGTTACGGATTGTGCCTGCAAGGTCTCGGGTTATCGCAGATTCATAATTCACTCGTGCCGAGAGAAATCTTGACGGCACGAATGATTCGCGCAAAAAACCATGGGCGCTGCTGGGTTTGAGCGCTCTGTTGGTCGGTGCCACGATCCAGTATTTCATGACACAGCGATCGTGGGCAACGACGACTGACAGCGTGTGGAAAAATGCGACCAACGCCGTCGCTCAAATGTCGAGTTACAGCGCATCGGAGAAGAAGACAGATGCTGACTTAGAGAGCCGCCTGATGTTCCTTAACCAACTCGGCGAGCAGATCACCGGTGATAATGACGAGCGGCTGCTGTGGTTGGAGGTCCTCGAAGCGATCAATTTGATGATCCCCCGCGAGGATTACCCGGAGGGTAAGATCCCGTCTCCTCGTGAGGTGCCCCTGGAGGATCGCAAAGACATCTACATTACAGCGATCGACACCAAGCATTTTGAAGACCTCGCCGAATGGTATACCGAGGACGTCGCCCGACGTTACCAAGAGGAGATGACAAACTGGGCGCGCCAAATGAAACGGGACGTTCCCGGCATCGCTGCCACGGACGATACCGCTGCAGGTTCAAGTACGAGTATGGCGAGCACATCGACTAGCACCACTAGCAGTTCCAGCTCCATGGGCTCCGATGTTGTCGAGGGTGGACCGGTCGAAGCGGGATGGGTAATCCAGCTGAAAGGTTATCATTACTACAACAGTCCTGCCCGGATGGGTTTTGAAGGCGCTAATCATGTCCGCCGGACGCTGACCACGAATTTTCTCGAAAAGGAGATCACTTTGGCATCGCCCGATGGCGAGAAAATCACATTCACACCCCAGGAGCTGGGCTTCAGCTATCCGTTGCAGCTCAATGAAAACCAGCCCACACTCACGCGAGTGAAGAATCCAGATTTTGATCCCACCACCATGTCGGGAACGATGCAACTTCCTACCGACATCAAACCGGGAGACGAAATAACTGGGCCCGATGGTGAGAAAATAACCTACGAGCCTCCCACGCTCGAAGTCCAGCGATTGGACTTTATTTTCCAGGTCGTCTGGAAACCCGTGCCGCTGAACACGCGAATTAAGCTGAAGAAAGAGGCCGAAGAAGCAGCCGCCGAGGCGGCTAAATTAGAAGCCGAATCTGCGGCGCTCGACGCAGATACCGCCACGCCTTAGATCTTCTCCCCTTCTCTCGTTCTCCGCTTCTCCCTCTCCCCCGACAGTGTCATGGATCAACTCAAACCCGCCATTGAATTTTTCAAGAAGCATGGCTTTTGGATCGCCGTTGGCGTGATCCTACTCGGCGCGACCGGCGTGTGGTTCAAGATCACCAGCGATCTGATAGCCGAGAGCGAAGACCGAGCCCGCAAGATCAAGGCGGACATCACGAAAGTCAGTACAGTACGAGGTGAACTTCTTGAACATCCTAACCCGACGTCTCATGCGCAAATGGAATCGATGATCGAGACACGTCGCGAACAAGTACTTGAAGCTTGGACGGATGTTTACGAAAAGCAGAAAGACATTTTGGTCTGGCCCGAGGATCTGACCGACGAGCTCAAAGATGAATATCGCACCCGAATTCCGATTGAGAAGTATATCGAATTCCCGATTCCCGACGATCAGAAGCTGCAAACGTTCCTGTTACAGCAGTACAGCACCTATATCGACAGGACACTGCCTAAAATCGCCAAGATTGCGGACGCCGAATGGACCGCAAAATTTGACAATAAAGCATCAGCCATGGGCGGGATGGGCAGCGGTGGTGGGTACGACATGGACATGGGAATGGGTATGGACAGCGGCGGTGGCATGATGGGCGGAATGCGTGACATCAGCATCACCGGCGTCAAAAAGGGGCCCCTGGTCCGCTGGTCATCGACCGCTCAACAGAAGTTGATTACCGAACTTTTTCCCTGGCAAGGTCATCGGCCGTCAACGCTGGAGGTTTATTATTCCCAAGAAAGTCTGTGGATCCTCCGCCAATTGCTGGAAATCATCGCAACTGTAAACGGCGATGCAAAACAGCCGTTCGAAGCGAAGATTCGAGAGATCAACCAATTGTCGATGGGTAAAACGGTTACGTTCACTCAAGGACGACTGGCCAGCCCCGCCAGTGCTAACGCGATGGGCATGGATGGGATGATGGACATGGGCATGGGCATGGATAGCTCCATGGACAGTGGCATGATGGGGACGGACAGTGGCATGATGATGGATAGCGGGATGATGGGGATGGATGTCGTTGAGGTTGATCCAGCCGACAACCGTTATGTCACGCCCGATTACGAACCGATCACCGGGGCGGACCTGCGCTCCGCCATGGAAAGTGACACGCCAGAAGACGCCGCGTTGAAAGTCGCGAAGCGGGTGCCTGTTATGATGTCGGTGAAAATTGACCAGCGCGCGGTGGCGGACTTGATTGCCGCCTGCGGAAGCGCACCGTTGATGGTGGAAGTCGTGCAGACCCGTGTGTTTGGCAGCGGCGAAACGCCGACAGCATCCTCCATGGGCGGTGGGATGGATAGTGGCGGCGGCATGGACGGCGGCTATGGGATGGACAGCGGTGGCGGCATGGGAAGTGGCGGCATGGGAAGTGGCGGCATGGACAGCGGGATGATGGGCATGGACAGCGGAGGCTACGGAGGAACCGCGGGCTTGGGCACCGAGCAGTTCCCACTCGACGTGACGGTCGAGGTTTATGGTTTGATCCACGTCTACAATCCCCCGGCAATGGATAAGGTCGGTGACGACAAAGTGACCGCAGAAACCATCATCGACGGCGAAACGATGGCCGAGAAAGTGGAAGTTGAGAAAGCCGAGGGCGCCGCCGCGACCCCCGACGCAGCGCTGCCACCACCCACGGCGCCACCCGTGGAAGCAGCGGTACCAGTGGAGGCCGCTGTGCCTGCAACGGCACCGGCAGCGACGCCCTCTGGCCCACCAGCCGATTCAGGTCCAGAAAATGCTGGCAGTCCGTCCGCCAATCCGGTAAAACCACCCTTAGAGCCCGCCACTGCTCCCGCCGGCTCTTAAATCTCCACTTCTCTCGCTCCTTCTCTCACTCTACTCTCGTCTGCTGATCGGAAAATCTCATGGACACCGACAAGATCAAAGACTTCTTCACGCATCATGGCGAGAAAATGGTCGTCGCATTGGTCATCCTTGCATCGGCATGGATGGTTTACAGCAGCTTGGACCTGCCCGATATCCGCGACGAGAAAAAGCCAGACGCCCTCGCGAGCGAGGCTAATCAGGTAAAGGCGAGTATCGATGAAGATCACTCCGAGGCGATTATTCCTCTCCGTAAGCCTACCTTTGATATCGCGGCGGAACTGAAGAAGAAAAACCAACCGATTCCCTACGAGGAATACGTGCCGCCGCACCTTTGGGTACCGCAAAACATCAGCGATACGGTTCGTCGCAAGGATCCGACACTGCTCGCCCCTCGGGCTCTCATGACGAGCGGGCACATCGAGTCCTACGCCGTGCTGTCGTCGAGCGGAAACTATGCTGCCAACACGCTCGAACCAGCCGAAAAACTGGAAAAGATCGAGGCAAAAGTTCAACGTCAACCTACTCGAAGCGAGCGCCGGAGGGCCGCCATGATGGGCGGCGGCATGGACAGCGGCATGGGCATGGATAGCGGCATGATGGGGATGGACAGTGGCATGATGGGGATGGACAGTGGCATGATGGGGATGGACAGCGGCATGATGGGGATGGACAGCGGGATGATGGGCGCCTCCGGAATGAGCGGTGCCGGTCGCATGTTCGATTCGGAATACAATCGGGGATATACCACCTCCTCCTCCTACTCGCAGTCGACAGGGACCAAAAAACCGAGACCCGAGAGTGCCTGGTTCATTGCGGGCACCGCCGTGATCCCTCACAAGGAAATTGCGGAGTCTTACCGAGCGGCACTTCCTGAATCCGAAGGCTTTGATCCCACCCGCGACCAACCGCTCTACTTCAACTATGAGATCCAGAGGGCCGACGTGACGAATAAGGCGGTCGCGGATCTGGTCGACGCAGACTGGATCAAGATTGGCGACCGTGAAAGCGACCTTAAACGTGCCGCATTTGTTTGGGCTGGGTTTGCACCGGAGCTCGTTCCCATGGATTACCGAGATTTGAATATCACCGGCTACATTCCCCCGGTCCTGCTGAGCGACTATTCCAAGTTCTCGCTCCACCCGCTGATTCCAATGGTGTCGCGGGAGGAAATGGATCGCGAAAAATTCGCCGAAGAGCAACTGACTGCGAACGAAGTCAATCCCGAGGACATGGTGTTGGGAACCACGAACATCGCATCGGGAGCCATGAGTGGAATGAATGGCATGAACAGTGGAATGGGAATGTACGACGACATGGGATATGCCTCAATGGGCATGGATTCCGACATGGGGATGTCGATGGGCATGGGGGTGGCCTATGGGTTATCGACCGTGGACAAGAATCCGGTCGAATACAAACTCATGCGGTTCTATGATTTCTACCAAGCTGACCCAAAGACGCGGCGTCCTACAAAAACCAGTCCCCTGGGAGGACATCAGTACGTCTATCGGCTCCGGTACGCCGTGCAAGATCCCAACTTCCCCGCCAACCGGTTGCAACAGCCTAAGAGCGCGACGTTGTCTGCCGACGTGTATGCTCGTGTGCAAGGTCTGATGGCGAACGCGGAAAAAAATGACAAACGTGAGTTCCAAATGTGGAGCGAGTGGAGTGAACCGAGTCCGCCTGCAATCTTGCCGGGCCTGAATAAGGTCTTTGCTGGCGAAGTCAAAAAAACGCGGGGTCGCGACTTTCAGATTGCGGGCAAAACTGTCGAATACTTCAAAAAGCCACCCACAATCAATATGGTCAACGAAAGCCACAACGCTCAGTACGCTGCCCCGATGCCGATATGGTTGAAGGATGCGACCGAAGGTTCCACGATGAGCTACAAGGGCGATGCGGATCTGATCGACCCGCTCAGTTTGGAGATCAAGAAGGTTGAGGATACGACCGTTCTCTCGGGTACAACGATCATCGATATCAACGGGGGCCGACCGTTGGCGGTCGTCGAGGAGGACGATGAATTCACCGAGCCCGGTTGGGTGCTGATGTTCGATGAGAGCGGTGAGCTACGCGTCGAAAGTGAAGTCCAAGACCAATGGGAATACCGGATTTACTCGTTTGCCGAGGATCGTGGTCTGTAATCCGGGATGCCAAAACAACATGCATTCGAATACGTCGCCGGCAACACCCCAACGTCTGCTGGCGACCGCCTCGCTATCATCTATGGGAACGATGCAACGCTCCGGCGCTGGGTCCTCGAAGCCCTCGTGGGCGACGGAGATTGGACTCAGTTTGAGGGCGACACGACTCGCTGGTCGGTCTTGCGAGACGACCTGGCGACTGCCTCCCTATTCGATTTCGACGCTGGCGATAGACGCACGATTGTGGTGCGCTCGGCAGACAAATTTGTTTCTTCGCACCGCACCGAGCTGGAGAAGTACCTTGCTGCTCCCGGTGATAGCACCCGCTTTGTGCTCGAACTGGAGTCACTCGCCAGTAACACGCGTCTCTACAAAGCTGCTGACAAGGATCACCTCCTCGTTGCCTGTGGAAACGCCACGGACACGAAGCAGGGCGTTAGCGCCGCAACACGGCGAAAGTTCCTGACCGGTCACGTTGCCTCGCGACACCAGGTTCAGTTGGCACCTGCTGCCGCCGATGCCCTGATAGAAATGCTCGGCGAGGAGATTGGCATGCTCGATACCGAAATCGCGAAACTCGCGCTCTACGTCGACGTCGGTGGCAAGATTGACGAGCCCTTGGTGCGCGACATCGTCGCGGGCTGGCAAGGCAAAACGGTGTGGCAAATCACGGACGCGATCGCCAGCGGGAATGCAGCGGAGGCGCTGCGTCAGCTGGATAAGTTATTTACAGGGGGACAGAAGGCGATCGCCCTTCTACCGCAGATTTCCTGGTCGCTACGGCGACTCGGTATGGCCACGAGTCTGATCGAACAGCGCGAACGCAGTGGGCGGCCATGGCAGTTTGAGGACATTCTCGCGAGTGCGGGAATCCGGCGTCCGCAAGAAATCCAAGCCGCCAAGCAGCAACTCAAAACGATGGGGCGTCCCCGTGCACTCCAGCTCCTGGGGTGGCTCCTCGACGCAGATCTCCGGCTCAAGGGGACTCACAGCGCCGATGGTCGCGACCGCTTCATGCTCGAACAACTCGTCCTCCGCCTCGCGCGGACATGACTCACCTCGCTTCTTCCATAGACGCGAGGAGTCGTGAGCGAATGCAGCGAAAGTCGTCCGACAACAACACTCGCTGATCAATCACGACGCAAACTTCCCCCAGCCGCTGGGCGTGTCCCAGCGCCACTGGTTTGCGACTTCTTCGATCACTCGTACCGTGCATGCTGCGAAATCCTTTACCGGCCGGAATCCCCGCATGCGTTAAGCGTCGCAGCAGCTCAGGACCGCCAATGGACGAATCTGCGAGTAACGCGAATTTATAATGGGCTGATCGCTGTTCAAGGAGATTCTCTGCGAGTACCGAGGCACCCAAATGTTGCCAGTCCAAGTCTCGCAGGGCGTTCGCCATCAAACTGCGTCGACGGTTCAGCTCGTCGAGCATCGCCCACTGTGGCGTCAGTACCGCACACTGCAATGCCGAGAGCGGAGATGTGTCACTCGGACGATCGAGATACGCCTGGAGTCGCGCCGCCGAGCGTTGGTCGCGAACGAGGATGGCGCCTCCGTTGCCCGCCGATAATAATTTGCTGCCACCGAAACTCAGTGTCGCCACGTCAGCTAAACATCCGACCGGGATAAAACAGTCTTCCCCGAAGTTGTTGTTTACCTTCCAGCCCGCTCCTGGGACCTGACAGGCATCTTCAATTAACTTCCAATTTCGCTGATCGCAAACTTCACGGATCGCGAGCACGTCAGCCAACTCACCGTAGAGGTGCGAGACAAGGACCGCTTTCACGTCGTCGCCTTCAATCTGACGCAGCGACTGGGGATCCATGGTCACGCCATTGGGACGAACATCGGCGAGCACGGGTGTGGCACCGAGTAGCTCGATCGTGCGAAAATTGCCTGGATAATCGTATGCGGCAACCACCACCTCATCGCCTGGGCCGATGCCGCAGCACCGCAGCGAGAGTTCGATAGCGGCGGTGCCGCTGCTGCACAGTCTTACCTGCGGTGACCTCCTCATTCTGTCGACGTAGACGAGCCAGGACGCCGGTAACACTGCCACGCACTCGCCGGACAACGTCATCGCCTTCGCCACCGTCGCGACACAGTCTGCCTGCATGGGTGAGTCGTATTTTCCCCAATGGCCAGTCAACCAGCCACGCTGCAAAGATTCCCAGATCGCCGGCGCGTTGGGCGGCCAAATCGGCCACCCATCGTCATCAATCGCCAGTTCGATCACAGTCCCGTCGTCGCTTCGAGTCCGAACATCACGTTCATGTTTTGAATTGCCGCGCTGCTGGCGCCCTTGGAAAGATTGTCGATCACGCAGACAATCACGGCCCGACCAGGAGCACTTCGATCACCTGATACGCGCACCGTCATCTGCACATGATTTGTCATCACGACATGCTTTGTCGAGGGCAGATGGTCGACAACATGTACAAACGGCTGGCCTTCGTAGGTACGGCGGAGTTCTTCCATCAGTCGAGATTGAACCGAATCGACTGTATCACCATCACTGAGTTTGGGACGGACGTAGATGGTCGACAATATGCCACGATCCATTGGAGTCAGGTGCGGGGTGAATAAAATATGGACCTGCGTGCCGGCGATGCGGTGAATCAAGTCCTGCATTTCTGGGCCGTGACGGTGTGACGCGATTGCGTACGCTGCGATCGACTCGTTCACTTCGCAGTACAGCGTGCCGAGTTTTGGCGAGCGTCCCGCGCCGCTGACTCCACTCTTGGAATCGACAATGATGTCGTCGCAGTCAATCAGTCCCGCGCGGGCCAAAGGTGCCAGCGGCATGATCGCCGACGTTGGATAGCAGCCCGGGTTGGCGACGATGTCAGCACTGGCTATCTCGTTTGCAAAGTACTCGGGCATGCCGTAAACCACATTGCCGATCCGCTCGGGCCAGGGATGCGTGACGCCATACCAATGTTCATAAAGCGGAACCGATGAGAGCCTGAAATCGGCGCTGAAGTCAATCACACGCATGCCCACCGCTGCGAGTTCCCGTACGCTTTCAGCGGAAGCTCCGTGGGGCAAGCAGCACATTGCCACGTCGGCTTGCTGGGCAATCCCGGCTGGATCAAACGGTTGCAGTGCAATATCGCAGCGGCCCGCCAGCGAAGGGTGGATTTCCGAGAGTGGCTTGCCCTCATCTGACCGACTGGTAGCGACTGTCAGCTCGGCCTGCGGATGGGCGAGCAACAACCGAGCGACTTCGAGAGCGGTGTATCCAGTCGATCCGATCAGGGCAACGCGTATCATGGGGAGATTTCTGCCAGAACAAAGCGGAGTGAGGAGCGGGGGAACAGGAATCCTACCCGAAAGACGTCTGCAACTTCCAGCCGGTCAGAAATGATGAGTTTTTTTCTTTTTTCACTCGTCCATCACCGCGCCATTACGCGACCGCGCCTCGTCCGCCGACTTGCTTGCCGAGTGAGTCGTCTCCCATTCTCGCGACAGGGCGAGCGGACTGCCGCGATCGATCCTTTTTTCCGTGTGGCGCGGGCGGCCAGCACCACCGGTCTGGCGCGGGTGGGCATCGAGGTTGGCCCTGTCGCGGGCACCTATTTGAACAGGTCACGATGGAAGTGCCGCCCCGGCGCTCCAATGTTTCGATCGAGTGATCGCTCACGTGAAAGCGGTTGCCTCGGTGGTAACGGGAGTTCCGTGCCATCCTGCGTCATTTTCACTCGATAGGTTGACTTCGCGTCCGTGCCGAGATTGCGGTGTAGCAGGTCAGACAACGTGTTGGATTCTTCCATGATCTCCATGCCGGCTTTGCTAAAGGTCTGCTCGTTGTAGACGTTGGCCGCGAGCAGCGGATTAGTGAGCGCCTGTGAAAACGCATCTACTCCCACCATCCGCCCGATCAGCGGTGAGAGGGCTGAGCCCTCCCTGACATCCTCAGCGAACAGTCCAGTGTACAGTTCGACTTGGTCGGGCGACTCATAAGTGTTTTGCAATGCCTCTTGGATTTCTTTTCGATCGGAAATCTCGTCCCAGCGTGTCACTTTGGGAAATTGGAATAGCTCGCGGTATTCATTGTAGCTCCGCAGTTTCGCTTTCCGCCCCAGCTCCAACGAGGAGCGTTCGATGTGCAGCAACGCAGGGTGCGTGTTAAGCAGTCCCACATCCGCAGTCGCTTGGTTGGACGCATCTTCAAAAGCACCGCCCAGACCTCGGTTTACGATCACCTGATTATTAAAGAGCGTGATCGGCAAATCGACATACTCGCCGTCCACCACCACTTTGTCCGGAACCATGCTGTGCCAGCGGTATAGCAAGTTGAACTCTAGCGTCATCCAATTTGTTCGATACCATTCCGACTTGCGAATAGGAGTTGGATCAAGAAAAAACTTAAATTGATAGGGCGTGATATGGTTAATGTATTCCTGGATGACAATTCGAAGCAGGATTACGATTAAAATATTCCGTGCCGTTTGAAACAGTCGCTCGTCGTTCCAGGTGGGATTGTTTTCTTTCAGGATATCACAGAGGCGATTGTGCTCCCGGATGAACAGCGTGTTCATCATCACGTACCCGATCTGCACGTTGAGTCGCTCGACGCCGCCCGCAAAGATGTATTTTCGCTTTTGTTCGTCATCACGAACAGATGTTGGCACCAGAGGTTCGACTTTTTTTAATTCCGGTTTGGCGTTACCCCATTGATCGAAATACAGGGGCGGAAATTGGTTCCCGTCAAACTCGCTCGTCTTCAGTTTGCCGTCCTGAAGTTCTCGCAGTTGTTTGGTTTGCTCCGAATTCAGCCCATAGATCTGGCAGAGGTCGATTTCGTGGTTGGATGTATTGCGGCGATACGCTTCAGGATCATCCTTGTCACGGTAGGTCCTAAGAAACCCGTCGGTGAACCACTGTGCGAAATTACTGAAAAGCAACGTGGATTTTGGCGACAGTCGATAGTCATGATTTTCGTCATACCGACGCTCGAAAAGCTTCGCTACGAGACCCACGTCCGGCAACGACTCGATGTATCCGTCAGGGGCGACGCCAAGATGCCTGCCAGTGTATTCTCGCTTGGTCAACGAGTCCCACGAGGTGTAGTCAGACAGCAAGCTGAATTGATACGGTCGAGCATTGGTCCGCATGATCGCTCGATTTAGTAGGAAACGATTCAGGCGTTTCCGAACTGGTCCAATTTTCTCAACAGCTCGCCAGAACAAACCACATCCCGCCAATACCGCTGACTCCACGCGATTTCGAAATCCAATCTCAGTCATCTCGAGAACTCCTGTGCCCAACTGCCGGTACCGGTGCACAGTCAAATGGCGAAGCGACGCAAATTACGCGATGCAAATTGCGAAGCCATGCTGGGGACTGGCTCTCCTCTAAGATAGGGGCGCCCAAACCCCCTGTCAATGCGCCGCTTTCAAAATGTTAAGCGGCGTTCGTGCGGCACGATCAATCAGAGCTTTAGAAATCCGAAATGACTTCGCCGCCGCGACGGGACAGCAAAGCCGAAAATATTTTTAGATCGAGTTGCTCGGTGATGAAATGTGTCGATCCATCGACCATTAAAAACATTGATCCGCCGGGGTGATAGCTATGGAACTCTTGCCCGAAATCGCAAAAGTTGCCTTCGACGCTCTTTAAAAACGGTGCACATGACTGCCATTGAGTTCCCGGCACGACGTGGGCGCTGATTGGAGCACTCTGGTCAAAGAGGTTTTTGTGGCCGATCCAAATGGAGTGTAAGCCCTCAGGGGCTTCGCCAATCATAATGGTGCTGGAGGTACCATCAAGAAATGACTTCATTGCGAGTTGCCCATCTTTTCCAAATAGAAGTGCGCCTCGTCCAACGCCATCGGTGATGCCGATATCCGAATAGTTGTTCTGACATTGATGTGGTGGTGGGCAGCGAAGTCCTCGTTCGCCATAGTTACCCCCGTAATCAGTTCGGCCGTACCTCACGCTCGATGTGGGCGTGTCGCCATTGGGCCGCAGCATCGTCGACTTGGGAGCCGACGAGCACAAATAGGTCCGCACGATTTCAGCACCGCCAGCCCGGTTGACCGCGTCCAAGTACGGAACGTCCATATCGAGCGTATCGTAGAGCGCTGACTGCTCGATGAAAGGCAATAGCGAGGTTCCCCAACTGGGACGCCACATTTGGCGTATCGATGCGTTGGTCGCACTGGCGACGCCTGCTCCCCCGACGGGAAATTTTTGAAAGGTGGAATGGTAGCTGTGGAAACCCAGGCCGACTTGTTTGAGATTATTGGCGCACTGGATCCGCCGTGCCGCCTCCCGGGCCGCTTGCACAGCGGGCAACAGGAGCGCGACCAACACCCCAAGCACTGCGATGACTACTAATAGCTCAATCAGCGTGAACGCAGAGTGCTCGCGACGAGCCGACCGATGAACAGCTTCTCGGCGCCGTCTCGCTGAAACCACCACCGCCGTGCGTTCTTGGGCATCGAGAGAAGACCACATGGAGATTTCCGAAATGGTACGACCACATCCCAAACAGACATTGTGGGCATTGAGCACACAGACTGAATTGCAAGGAGACTTAACATTGCAAGGAGACTTAACTCGATCAGGCGACGGAAGTGAGGGACCGGATGTTTTCACCGAAATACCAGGAAATGGAAATGAAGGGGGTGCGAGCAGTCATCCTCGCCGAGGGGCGCATTCTGCTCGCGACCATTGTAAAAGTTAACAAAACTCGCAGATTCGGGAACTGCTGCGTCACCCGTCGTGCCACAAATAAACGTACGCCTCCTAACCGAAATGACGGAGCTAGGCAAGCAGCACGCCGGGAAAGGGTGAAGTATAGTAATGTTGCCTGGGAGGAGGATAATGCCTCCCGCCCCCACGTCGATCTCCCTTTGAGCCTGATCATGACCTATCAGCATTCTTCACTACTATCGCTGCTAGATTGCTTGCCATGACGAAGCGATGGATCTTGGGACTTTTTGCGGGCACGGTGCTGGTTTGGGTCACCTCGCCCCTTTTCGTTCGCAGCTACCACTCGAAGGTTTACGATCCGGTCTTCCAGGACTGGGTTTATCCGCGCGGGACTGCCTATCGGTGGCGGAGCGAGGGATACGCGACGACCGTCTTCGGACCTCATGGAATGCCGGGGCGCCACACGCTTGCCGAGTCGAATGCTTCGCGAGTGATTGCACTCTGGGGCGATTCACAAGCCGAAGGAGTTTGCGTTGATGACGAGGACAAGTTGTGGCGAGTGCTGCAAAGGCGGCTCGCTGATAATGCAGGATCGGTAGACGTGCTGCCGCTGGCCCACAGCGGGGACGATGCAGCGGATTGGACGCGGGAATTTGATGGAGCAGAATCGCAGCTCGGTGCGACGGAACATCTCTTGCTTGTTTGCGAACTTGACGATTTGATGCCGCTTGCTCAGCAGGTTCCCGAATCGGTGACTGGAATGCTTGCCGTCCGTAGCGACAGGATGCTCGATGTCGTGCCGGACTTCGCCATCCACGCGGCGCGGGGAGTGATTTTCCAGGATGACTCAGTACAGCTGCGGCGGCTTCGATTTGGCATCGGTCCCGTGACTGCTGATCTCGTCCCGCAGCCGGGCGATCATGCCGAGTCCGAGAGCTTTCCCGCCCACGAGATCGCCGCGAGACTCGCGGGATCAACGAGCCGACCGATCACGGTACTGTATGCACCGCGCGTGCCGGTCATTATGGGCGGTGATGTCCGGTGGGATGACCCGCAAAATGCATCATTCGAATCCCTCACGAGCGAGCTCCGCGAACTCGGGGTCCGCGTGATCGACTGTCGTGACTCACTATGGAAATCCGCCAAACACGGCGTTTTTCCACATGGGTTTCAAAACGGCGTGATCGGCAACGGGCATCTCAATGCGGCTGGATACCGAGCCATTGCGGCTCAGCTCGCCGGTCTGCATCGCCAGTTCTAACCGCGAGTAAGACTATCGCGCACCTTTTGCAGCAGGTTGCGAACGGGCTGGACAGGTTGGAATCCCATTAGGCGGCGACGCTTCCACTGACCATCGGGCGTTTTACTGAACAGGATGATTTGTGGGATCAAGTTCTGTCCTTCCATCAATTGCTCGGCCAATTCTGGCTCGGCGTCTTTGTCGACGACAGCAACGCTGACGTTGTCCAGTTCGCCCGAGCGGGTCATGTCCGCAATCGTCGTTTGTTTGAGGACTTGGCAGGCCGGACAGTACGGAGCACTGACGACGACCATGAGCGGCTTGTCTTCCTCAACCGATTTCTTGTAAGCCAACGTGTAGTTCTGGTCACTCGGATGAGTGGGGGTTTCCCTCGTTGGCTCCAGCATTGAAGAGCCGGTGGTGACGAACGAGAGAGAAAAAACCAAGAACAGTGACAACATTCCGTGCTTCCTAGTGCAAGTTGTAAAGTCAAGACAGTCGCGGCACCAAGCCGACGGCATCGAGACTGGCGAATCATACGCCAGTGGGTTCATAAGTCATGTGGTCTGAATCAACGAATGCAGGCTCGACCTATGAAACTCAGCTCGAAACAACAGAAGAAATGAACTGTCCGGACAAAATGTAAAGCCGCAACCCGCTGGAGCTTCGGAAAATTCCCTTCCGTCACTTTCACAAGTCACGCAACATATCGCTTCGCAGTAAGTCGGCTCCGATCGGCGTTCTCCTCGCTGACCCAGGAAATGACTTTGACTTGGGAAACATCATTGTTCGAATCGTCGCCAGCCGAAAGTTTCACCAAGAAACCGTCCTCGACTGGGTGAGCAACATTGTTCATTCAAGCTGGCGAGGATTGTAGGAATGCCGGTAGCCCATGCAACCAGTAGAATCGTCATTTTCAGAATCCTTTGCCAAGGGAGCCTAAATCGCCGCTTCAGCCGGGCGTACGGCGGGGATCGACGCCCGTGTAAATCGCCTATTCCCCCTATTTGCTAGCAACTCCTCTAGGCAGCTCTGTTTTCTACCGATTTTGGGGGCGGACATCGTTGTCGGATCGCTTCGCCCGCCCGAGTTGCCCCCCCATGTTTCCTCCCAGCGGTGGGAGCCGTCGGTCGACAATGCAGTCATTTGAGCCAAATTCACGCTTCCCCATATCCGTTTGATGCTCGTTGACGTTCAATAGGATGGATCCCGAATTCGCTCCTACGTCGGAAAGCTCGATTCAGAATGACGACTCCCCTCCCTCGAAACCGATCCGCCATTCTGCGTATTGTCGATGCCAACGCCAACAGGGCGTTGGAAGGGCTGCGTGCGATGGAGGAAGCCGCGCGGTTTGTACTCAACTCGCGATCCTGGACGCACCAGTTGAAATCGCTGCGTCATGGGCTTGCGAATGCGATCAGTAAACTGCCACGAGAAGAGCTCCTTCGAGCCCGAAATACAAATGGTGATGTGGGTACGGCCATCTCCACCGAGCAGGAGCGGCATCGCGTATCAGTCGCGCATATTGTGGCCGCCGCTGCGGGACGGACGCAGCAAGCGATGCGATGTCTTGAAGAATATGGAAAGACAATCGATGCCTGCTTTGCTGCGGAGGTCGAACAACTCCGTTATCGCTGCTACGACGTATGCGCCCAACTCGAACAGATCTGTCTGAGCGGCAATGACCGGCTGAACCGCTTGCATCAGGCACGGCTGTACGCGCTGATCGACGCTGAGAGTAGCGAATCGCAGATGCTCGATAGAATCCGCTGCTTGGCAAAGGCAGGTGTTGACATCATCCAACTGCGCGACTCGACCGTCGATGATCGCACGCTCTTTCGACGCGCTGTTGCCGGAGCACGTGCCGCAGGTGATCTTGGTGTGCTGTGGATTATCAACGATCGCGCCGATATTGCAGCCGCGTCCGGTGCCGATGGCGTGCATGTGGGGCAAGATGAACTGCCTGTCGAATATGTTCGCCGAATCGTTGGTGGCAATGCACTTGTTGGTCTCTCGACTCACGACATTGAGCAGGTTCGCGATGCGAATGCATCGACGGCCGACTACATCGGCTGCGGCCCGGTGTTCCCGAGCAGCACGAAACAGTTTCATGAGTTTCCCGGATGTGATTTTTTGCGGCAAGTCTGCCGCGAACTCACGCCAAATGCTGTGAATGCTTCGCAATGCGTGGCCTTTGCCATCGGCGGGATCACATTGGCTAACGTTGGCGAAGTAGCGGCCGCTGGGTTCGGTCGGGTCGCAGTGACCGCGGGGCTGCGGGGAGGGTCCGAAACGGAACAATCCACCGCGTTTCGGCAATGCCTGCAACAGGTGCCGCTATCGGTACAGTGAAACGGCGAAGGGAGACCATGATCATCTATTCACATCTGCGTATGCTGCGCAAAATGATGACCAGCCCGCAGGCGCGCGGACACATTCTTGCTCTGTCGCCACCCTTTCTCTCTGTCCAGCAGAATTTCTCCTTGCCAAATTCCGTTTACCGTCTGCCTCCTGATCGACGCTACCAACAGGGCGGATGGTTGTTTTTGTGTACCCTGCTCGTTTTTTTTCTGGCCAGCCTGTTGCTCTACACAATTTATGCTGAGTCACGGCAGGGTGATCCTCAAACGGGCGTCGAATTACCGACGAGCTTTTTGACGAGCACGGTGTGCTTGATTGGGATCAGTGGCGTGCTCCATGCAGCGACGCGGACGGTGCGACGCAGTAGGCGGTTCTTGACTGCATCTTTGATAGGCGTTGCAGCGTGTGCAGCGGTATTTTTCATCGTTATTCAATACCGCTCGATGCTGGAATTGCTCGGCGGGCCTGCCTTGCAGGGAGGGACGGGCAAAGGCGTTGCCGGGATGGTCGTGGTGCTGGCGTTTCTACATGCCTTGCATGTCGCGGGGGGGATTTTGGCACTGGGGATTGTGGGCGTGCGAACCCTGATGGGGCGATATGACCATGAACGCTACTGGCCCGTCGATTTTGCAGCACACTACTGGCACTTTCTAGATATCGTCTGGCTGTGCATGCTGGGCACGTTCGTGCTGACGACGGGCGGGATTGCGATTTAGTCGTCTTTGGTGTGGTGGGGTTTTGCGGAACTTCACGGCTGGATTGGTGTTTTAAAAGCAGAGCTGGCGATTTTGTCTGGGGATTTCCGGCAAATTGATTAAACTGTCAGCTCGCATCCAGCCCAAATGGGCCGAACATTTCACTCTTCTCTGAATCGCCCGCGAAATGCTCTTCATGCTCCCATCTCGTTTCCGCCAACTTCGATCGGTGGCACCGTGCCTTTTCCTGGCTCTGTCGCTTGCTATTTGCGGCTCGCCAGCGTCTGCGCAGGACCCAGCCGCGAATCAGTCTGACGCCAAGGAAATCGCTGAGACGCCAGAAACGGCTCCGACATCCTCGGCAGCGGCCGAGCCGTCCGACGCATTGAGTTTCAACTTCGCCGGTGCGCCCTGGTCAGAGGTTCTGCGTTGGTTTGCCGAGCAAGCGGATTTATCGCTACAGATGGATACGATGCCCGCGGGGACGGTCAATTTCTCGGATCCAAATAAGCTGTACACGGTTTCGGAAGGCCTGGACTTGATCAACCGCTTGCTCTTGGATCGTGGCTGGGCGGTGGTGCGGCGTGGTCGGATGTTATTGCTGGTGGATCTCGAAGCTGATAACGCGGAAAAACTGATTAGCGAGATGGCCGAGCTCGTCACACCTGATTCATTTGACGAACGGGGCAACAGTGATATTGTCCGCTGTGTCTTTCCGCTCGGCGCGATCACACCCGAACAGGCCCGTGAGGAATTGTCTCAGGTGATCGGCCCTTGGGGCCGTATCAATGTGCTCGCCGGTGCGCGTCAGGTCATCGTGACCGAGACGGTCGGCAAGTTGCGAGTGATTAACGAAGTGCTCCAGGCGGCTACGAAGGCCCAGTCCAGCGTGGTCGAAATCAATCTGGAGCATCGCTCCGCTGACGAGGTGCTCGAAATCGCCCGGCCGTTGCTCGGGTTGGAAGCCGGCAGCAACTCGAGCGAGGACATTCGCCTCTCCGTTTCCATGTATGGCGATCGCATTTTTGCAACGGGCAGCCAATCGAAATTAGACTTGCTCAACAGCGTGATTGAGAAAGCGGACCGTGCGATGCCGAAAACCGGGGAGGCTGCAGACGAAAAAGTCTCGGCTCCCGAGTTGCGGACGCACCCGGTGGCATCGGCCAATCTACAAACCGTTTACGACGTGCTGCAGACGATGATCGCGGGCACGCCCGAAGCACGCTTAGCAATGGACGCCAATCGCGGCGCAATCATCGCGTTTGGCCGGCCGGAAATGCAGGAGAAAATACGCAATACGATCGCTGAACTCGAAGGCAACGGTCGGGATTTTACTATCATCGATCTGAAACGACTTGAGCCCGCTCAAGCGTTGTTGACGATCAACAAATTTTTCGGAGTGACCGATGCGGGTGGAGGCAATGGACCCGTCGTGGACGGCGATCCCGCGACGGGCCGCCTATGGGTTCGCGGTACGACTGACCAAGTCGAATCGGTCAAGCGGTTGATTGCGGAATTGGAAAACGACCCACTCGCGGGTGGCTTGGGGGAGAACGTGCGGATTCTGCCGTTGACCGGTTCTGCTGCGAATGAAACTTTAAAACAAATCGAGACCCTGTGGCCTTTGACTGGTCGCACGAACCAAATTCGTGTGATCACTCCTTCGATCGACCGCCAAGATCGACCCCGTCCTGACGACCGATCCCACCCACCCGAGCAATTTCGTTCAGACGAACAGCAGTCTGATTTGCTCGATACGAATCATTCAAACGCAACTGGATTTCAAACACTGGTGTGGCAAAACGCCGAATCGGCACCGTCGGAGCCTTCTGCTTCACCGGAGAACGATTACGCTGGCGATGATATCATCATCCAGATGACGCCCGCGGGACTCGTGATCGCGTCTCGCGACCAGCGTGCCCTCGACATGATCGAGCAACTGATCACCTCGATGGGTACGCAATCTGCGGACGCCTCCTCGCTGCCGACCATTTTTTGGCTCCGTTATCTCAAAGCTGACATCGCTGCTGAACTGGTCGCCGGTGTCCTCGGGGGTGCCGACGCGAGTGGTTCTGCTGGATCGCTGACCGAATCGGTGATGGGCGGCCTCGGTGGTGGTATGCTCGGAGGTTTGTTGGGGATGGGTGGGGGTGATGGCGGAAACGAGTCTCAAACTCGAACGGTCCTCACCAGTCGGGGGAGCGTCAATATTGTCCCCGACAACCGACTCAATGCCTTGATCGTGCAAGCACCTCCGTCGGACCTCGACTTCATCCGCACGGTGCTCAAAGCAATCGACCTGGAGGAAAGCCCCGAGACGATTCAGACGGTGGCTCGACCCTCTTTGATTCCAGTTGTCTACCAGGACGCTGCCGAAGTCGCGAAAATTGTGACGGCCGTGTTCGCTGAAAAAGTCGGCGAAGATAAACAGGCTGGCGGAGGTGGCGGTGGTGGCGACGGTGGTCGGGGCGGACCGAATCCTCAGGACTTCATGAGGGCACTGCGGGGTGGCGATGGTGGGAGGGGGTCTCAACCCAAGCCCAAGAGCGAGGCAAGCAAGATCATCGTGGCAGTGGATACACGGAGCAATTCACTCGTCGTCACGGCCATTCCTCAAGACCTCCAGGCGGTACGCGATCTGGTTGAGACACTCGATCAACAAGGACTGGAATCCGAGGAAAAAGTGGAGGTTGTTGCCATGGGAGGCTCCGTTCGGCCAGAGATCATGCTGCAAGCTCTGCAATCAGTGACGGGAAAAGCGCCGACGACGACGACCTCTTCGAATGCCAAATCCACTTCGAGCAGCCCGTCTTCGTCGAGCAGTTCGACAGCGACTCCCCCCACGAGTTCCCCCGAAGACATTCAACGGCGGATCGAATTCTTCCGCTCGCTTCGCGGTGGGGGTGATACCGGCGGGCGGAGCAGCAGCGGACGCGGCAGTACGAGCGGACGTGGCGGCACTGGGAGTGGTGGTTTTGGAGGTTTCCGAGGCGGTGAGTCTGGAGGCAGTACTCGTGGAGGAGGGCGCGGACGATGATTATGCACGCAGCTGAAATTTTGCGACGCCGTGGTTTGTTGACGCCGCAGCAACTCGAACAGAGTCGCAACGGTGACCCTTCGTCGATTGTCGACACGGCAGTTGCGCTGGGATATGTCTCGGCCAGAGAGGCGTTGACGGCGATTGCTGATGAGGTTGGTCTCGACTTCATCGATCTCCGTACGTCCGAAGTCGACCTGACAGCACTCGAAGGGTTTCCGCAAAAATTGATCTACCGCCATGCGTTGTTCCCTATCGGTTGGGCCGACGGTGGTTTGCGGGTGGCGACGGCGGACCCCTTCGATCTTTATCCGCTCGATGAAGCCTGTGCCGCCACGGGGAAGACCGTGACACCGGTGATCGCCGAACGCGCCGAAATCAACCGCTTAGTCAAAAAGCATTTGGGCGTAGGTAGCGAAACAATTGAGGGGCTCGTTGCCGCAGCAGGCGATGACGAAATCGAACTTCTCGAGGGTATCGAGACCGATGGTAGCGAACTGAGCGAGCAGGCTCAGGAAGCGTCAGTTGTTCGCTTAGTCAATGAAATTTTAACCGAGGCCGTCGATACGCGTGCTAGCGATATTCACATTGAGTCACAATCCGACGGGCTCGTGGTCCGCTACCGCATCGACGGTATTCTTCATCCTCAGCCCGTTCCGCCGGAGATCAATCGATTCCAAGCGGCGATCATCAGCCGCCTGAAAATCATGGCAAGGCTCAATATCGCTGAGAAGAGACTGCCTCAAGACGGTCGTATTCGCTTGCGCGTGCATGGCCGCGAAGTCGATATTCGTCTCAGCGTGATCCCGATGATCCACGGCGAAGGCCTCGTGATGCGGGTGCTCGATAAGACCTCGATGGTCTTCGACCTAAAGGGACTCGGGATGTCCGACGCAATCTACGATCGATTCAGCAAGATAATCCGAATGCCACACGGCATTATTTTGGTCACCGGCCCGACAGGGAGCGGTAAAACGACGACGCTTTACAGCAGCCTGCTGGAGATTCGCAGCCCTGAGAACAAGATTATCACCACCGAAGATCCGGTTGAGTATCAACTCGATGGGATCAATCAGATCCAAGTCCACGCCAAGATCGGCTTGACATTCTCGGCGTCGCTCCGGAGTATTCTGCGGCATGACCCGGATGTGGTGCTCGTCGGGGAAATTCGAGACTTGGAAACTGCCGAAAATGCGACCCAAGCATCGCTGACCGGTCACTTGGTTTTCAGCACGCTGCACACCAATGATGCGGCCGGTGCATTCACGCGGATGGCCGACATGGGCGTCGAACCGTTCCTCGTCGCGGGAACGGTGGAAGCCGTGATGGCCCAGCGACTGCTCCGACGGCTTTGTCCGCACTGCAAAGAGGCTTATGAGCCCACAGAGTTGGACCTTCCCAAGGACTTCCCCTTTGCTGAGTTGAAAGGGCGTCCGCTCTACCGCAGCGTCGGTTGTCGAGAATGTAGAAATGTGGGCTATTCCGGTCGACTCGGTATCTATGAGCTGCTTGTTTCCAGTGAAGCAATTCGAGAGCTCGCCCAGCAACGCGCTGGCAGCTGGGACATTCGTCGGGCGGCCGTCGAGGAAGGGATGCGAACCCTACGGATGGACGCGTGGGACAAAGTACTCGTCGGAGTCACTAGTATCGACGAAGTCCTCCGCATCACCAAAGGCGAGGCACTTTAACGAGATTTCAGAGGAACGAAGAATCCAGGATTCACAAGGACTTGATCTGCTGACTGCCTGTTCGTTCCTCAGTCCCTTCTTCTGCCTAAGCTCTGAGCTCTCATTTTCCTGAACCCATTTCGTCCCTGAACCCTTTTGCTTCATGCCTTTCTTCCAGTACACCGCACGCGACTTGACCGGCAAGAGTATTACGGGTTCCATTGAGGCGGGGACTTCGCGTGAAGCGTCGATGTTGCTGTCGGGAAAGGATCTTTTTCCTGTCAAGATCACCGAGCAAGCACGGGCTGGACGATCGCTCTTCTCGGGAAAAAAGAAGAAAGTGAGTGGGCAGGTGATGGTGACGTTTTACGGTCAGCTGGCTTCACTACTACGCAGTGGCGTGCCGATGATGCGATCGTTGACCTTGCTCGGTAGCCAATCTACTGCACCGGTGTTGGGTGAAGTGATGGGCGAGATCAAGGGCCGCGTCGAGGAAGGCGAAGCACTCGGCGACGCGATGGCTCGCTATCCGGGCGTATTCAGTGACATGGCCGTCAACATGGTCCGGGCCGGTACCGAGGGTGGCTTTCTCGAAGACGCGCTCGACCGGGTTGCGGTATTCACCGAGCTACAAGAGGATCTCAAAGGACGCACAGTCAGCGCGATGGCGTACCCCGTGTTCTTGTTCGTGGTGGGGACGGTCGTCGTCAGCGGGTTGCTGGTCTTCTTCGTACCCAAATTCGACATGCTGTTTGATCGGTTGCGTAAGAAAGGTGAAATGCCAGCGGTTACGGAATGGTTGCTTGTCTTCAGCCACGCGTTACAGAGCTACGGCATTTTTATTATCTTGGGATTGGTCGTTGCGCTCATCGCAATCCGCATGCATCTGCAAACGGATACGGGCAAAGACAGACTGGATCGCTGGAAGTTAAAGATTCCCGTCCTGGGGGACATTCTGATGAATCTCTCGGTGGCCCGTTTTTGCCGGGTTTTGGGAACGCTACTGGGTAATGGTGTACCGATCCTGAAATCACTCGATATCAGCCGCAGTGCGACGGGTAACCGCTTGCTCAGTCAGTCCATTGGCGACGCGACAGAAAATATTCGTGCGGGCGAAAGTCTCGCCAAACCGTTTGGGGACTCCGGCTATTTCCCGATGGCGGTCGTGGAGATGATTCGCGTTGGGGAAGAAAGCAACTCGCTCGACCGCGTCTTGCCTGAGATCGCGGATTCGCTGGAGAAACGGACTTTTCGTAGGCTGGATTTGTTCGTGCGTCTGCTCGAACCCATCATGCTGCTGATTATGGCAATCATGGTGCTTGCCGTCGTGATGGCGCTGTTAATCCCCGTGCTCAAGAGCAGCACGACTCTGTAGATTCACGCACCAACCACGCAAACTGAAAAAGTTGGCCAAGGGAGTGGGTGTCGATTCGCGGTAGTGTGAGCGTTGTGGTGGGTTGGCCGACCGCACGTTGGTCGGTTTTGGTTTGAGCGATCATTGATTGCATGAGATTTGGTAAGGTTGGAACAGCCGCGTTCTTTCCATCATGCGGCGTCTGCACGTAGGAGCGGCTCCATTCGTTATCGCTAAGTGGCCGATGATCAGTGCGGACGGTGTCAACGGTCAAATGATGAATCAGGGTGTCGACGGTCGGACCCCATTGCCCGGCCGAGGGAGATTGAAAGAAACGATGCCACCACATTTCAAACCCGTCCAGTGCACGCGGCCACGCGTGCAGATGACTGGATCGGATTTCACGGAAGTGCCTCATGGCCAGCGTCACTGCCGCGAACTGCATGACCGCGTTATCGGAGAAACTCGTCGTGACAAAATGCTCGTTCATTGCTGCGGCACCGACGAGGAACTGGATGCAGTCCAGTCCCAGGAACGCCGCAGGCAGCAAAGTGGCGGGCGAGTAAATACCGAAAGGGCCACCGAGTTCCCGGTCGAACTGGAAGTCTCGTTCGCAGCCATATCGGTCGGCCAGTTCTCGCACCAGGCCTTTTACCGGCGAAATTGGAATGGTCAGTTTCGGCATCCAACGTGCTGCCCCTTCTGCGAGTGATGTCGCAAGCTGATCGCTCACCAAGCGCATCGCTGTGGCCGTCGCCAGCGTCGCCATGCCCGAACGATCTGGATCATCGATCGCGATTACCGCGTATCGCTGCTCCGCAGCGTGCGGCCCAAAACCGCCGGTCTCCAGTCGCCGTAAAAGCCCATCAACAGCATCGTTATCGAAGTCTGAGGTGGCGAAATACATGCGGGGCTTGCTGCCGCGATCCGAGCGGGATAACTCGTTGTGAAACGGTTCGCAGCATGCTTTCATCAGCGCCCTTGGCCCAAGTAACGTTTCTTCGTTGCCGATCGTGACGACCGCGTCGAGATGATCGTGCAAGCGATTGGCGACTCGGAAGACCCGTCCTAGCTCGGATTTCTCGCGTAGGGATTCGTAGTCTGTTAGTAGTTTTTCGGGTCGTCGAAGCTGGCTATCAAGATTCGCATCGAGATAATAGTCGCGTGACGCAGTGAGCGGAGCGTTCAGCGAATCTACCTCCTCCCACGATACCCCAAACGTATCATCCAACGCTCCCGCAGGATCAAAACGCAGCAGGCTCATTGGTGATCTCTCTTGCGGTGACGGGAAGGATGGTCGAGAATCGAGCGAAACCATAGCCGAACGTAAGTAAATTTGAAATAACTCGCTGTTGCCACAAACCAGCTGACGTCGGCCTTTTCAAAAAACACGCTCGATCGACTTCTTATGTTGGAACTGATTTCTTCGTACTCGACGATCACGATCCTCGCCGCCGCTGTGTTGCATCTGCTGGTGTTCGCCGTTCTGATTCTGTGGGCGCGGGCCGATCGCAAACGTATTGCTCAAACGCTCGAGCGATTCACGGCGGGATTGCCACATCGCAGCCGGATGGATTTTCACGTGCATCTCTCCGATCAAATTGAGGCATTTCTCGCCGATATTGGTGACGTCTTAGCTGAGCCTCCCCATAGTCCCGACCGTGCAAAGTTAGTTGATCGTATCCGTGTTCTTGATGAGCGGCGAGATTACCTGCAGTCGCTGCGATTCGAAACGGCTTGGAATGTGGCGCGTACGATGATCGAAGCCTACCCGCTCGCCGGAGTGCTCGGCACGATTCTCGCCATTGGCTCGGCGCTGGCGGCCAATGATCAAGCGTCAGTAAATGTCATTGTCAGTCGCTTCGGCGATGCAATCTGGAGCACATTCGCTGGGCTAGCGGCCGCGATCGTGTTGATGTTGATTAGTAGCATTGTGGAGCCCGGATTTGCCCGGCTTTCGGAAAATCGGATGCATGTTCGTGAGATGGCTGGGCGCGTCAAACGAGAACTATCTGTCTACGATCGAACCGACTCGAGTAATCACGAGCCCACTCCGACACCCCACAGGGAAACCCTCGCGTGAGTGAAGATCAACCCAGCCCTATTCGTTCACGTTCCCAGTCAACGGCTTTTTCCAGTGGGGCGACGCTGTCATCCTCGTGGCTGGCGCGGCGGACTCGATTTCAATTGACGCCGCTGATGGATTTGTTGTTAATCATTGTCTTTGCGCAGTTCCTTGACGTTCGCCAAACATCGCAGCAGGAAGCGTCCTCTCTCGAGCGGCAACGCGAACAACTGACCTTTGATATCGCCCGCCAACGTAGTGAGCTGGCGGGTATCCGTGAAGCCATGCAGTCTCAGCAACGAGAACTCGAACGGCAGCGTGATCAAGCACGGGCGGCGCGCGATCAAGCGGTTGAGCGATCCGATTCCCGACTTGCTGAAATGCAGACGGCGATGGACCTTATCGGGAATTGGTTCAAACTCGACGAAGATGCTATCGCACCCGTGGAGCCGACCACCGATACCATCTCAGCAGACGAGCCGATCGAGCGCACCGTCGAACAGGCCCGGCGTCTCGGTGAGGGATCACCCGAGGCAGTGATCCGGTTTTTGATCGGACACGCGGAGTTGCTCAAGCGGGCTGAAATTTGGACTGTTCACGCTGATGGTAACGGCAATATCGCCATCGAGGCGGATGAGGTACGCGAATCGTTCCGCTTAGAAGCGAAGACACAGACCGCTCGAACCGACGAAGTCGCGGACCGCCTGTTTGCCGCATACAAGCAATTTCCGCAGCCGAAGGGGCTAGTCATTCTGCTCGTTTCGTTCGCACCACAGAGCGTCGCGGGCGTGTATCAACCGCTTGTCGATGCCATTCCAAAGACGCTCGAACGATTCAGAGCCGACACGCCGGAAACCAGGTTCGAATATACCGTCCTGGGTGCCACGCCAGACCCATTTTGAGAGCAAGCGCCTGCGGATAATTTTCCGCCAACATGGTGCCGGCGATCCCTATTCGCGGTTGTCGTAACTCTCTTGCTTAACCTTCTCCAACAAACCGATCTGATATTTCAGGGCGGGACGAACACGGTCATTGACGTTCACTCGTCGCGCTTGGTCGGCGGGACCGACCACACCATGGTTCAACTCCAGATCGATTTTGGCCATTGGAAAACGTTTGAGCGTCGGGTCTGAAAACTCCAAGCGGACACACTGAACGTCCTCGACGTCTTCGCAGAAATCTTCGACGCCGGAATCAGTCTCGGTCGTCCAGTCATAATGCCGCTCATCCAGAAGTGCCTTGCGGAGATGCCCGAGCCCAGGAAATGCGGTCAGCTCGACTGGCTCGAAATCGCTCCCTTTGCCGGGCCGCAAGATCACGCGATCACCGAGTTGCAGGGCTTGGATTGTCGGGGCGCCCCAGAACCGCGTGGTTTCGCCGAGTCGCGTGCGTCTGGCGTAGATGCTGGCAATCGTGAACAAGGTCGCCCCAACCAAAACGACGATCACCGCTATCCAACCCTTGGCACCAAAATGGGCTCGCGGATCGTTGTACTTGTCGGCATGAGGATCAGGCTGGACCGCCGTTTCGGATCGTGCGGATGCGGGGGGCGGTGTGGATGAAAGATCGGACAAGTTGGTAACCGGTTGAGGTGCGGAGGTGCAGACGCGGGTATTCCAGTCGTGGCTGGTCGCTCGAAAGGCATGATCGAGGTTAGGATAGACCGTGAACCCCGTCACTCCCCTCGTTTTAGCATACCCGCCGTGTCGATCCCTCCCCACTCCGAATCCGCTCGCACCGCCTCCAGCCCGTCTGACACCGTCACGGAACTGATGGTCAATTTAGGCCAAAGAAGTTATCCGATCTTGATCCAAAGCGGCGGAACGAGTCGCAGTGGGGCCGACGGATTTGCCGGACGCCTGCAAGGCGCCCTCGGGGACTGCACGCACGTGATTGTGATCCAGGACGCGGCGGTGGCGGCGTCCGCGGGGAAGCAGATAATCGAGTCGCTGTCGGCGAACGATGTGCGGATGAGCATGATCGAGGTCGCGTCTGGCGAAATGAGCAAATCGACTGATCGGATAGCGTCATTATGGAGTGAGCTGTTGGACTGTGGAGCAGATCGTCGCAGCGTCGTGATCGCAGTCGGCGGGGGTGTGATTGGCGACTTGGCTGGTTTCGCGGCTGCGACGTTTGCCCGGGGGCTGCGTTTTGTTCAAGTCCCCACGACGCTGCTCGCGATGGTCGATAGCAGCGTCGGGGGCAAAACTGGGATCAATCTGCCTGGCGGGAAAAACATGGTGGGTGCGTTCTGGCAGCCGCACTTGGTTTGGATCGACACCGCTTTTCTTGGTACCCTCCCCAAACGCGAGTACCTCAGCGGTTTGGCCGAGGTGATCAAGTACGGTGTCATCGAGGACGCGGAGTTTTTTGAGTTTCTGGAATCCGATATCACAGCGATCGTTAATCGCAATCCGGATCTCACGCGATTTGCGATCGCGCAGAGCTGTCAATCGAAAGCCCGCGTGGTCGCCGACGACGAGCGAGAAACCACGGGTCGACGGGCGATCTTGAACTACGGCCACACGTTCGCTCACGCCATTGAAGCGACAGCCGGTTATGGGACAATGTTACACGGTGAAGCCGTCGCGATCGGCATGCAAATGGCAGCGAGCCTCAGCGTGGATCTTGGTCGATGCGGCCGTGATCTATTGAAGCGGCAAACGTCATTGTTGGAAGCTGCGGAGCTACCGCGACATTGGCCCGACGCTGAGCCGTCAAAAATGATTCCAATGATGGAACACGACAAAAAGGTGGCCCACGGCAAACTAAAATTTGTACTGCCGGAGTCCATAGGGCGCGTTGGCCTCGTCGCTGATGTACCGTGCGAAAAGGTCATTGCCGCCATTGAAACGTGGAAATGACGGATTCATGAGAAATCGAATTCTACTTTCCCGTTGTTCAGCTTCAACTTGGCCTCAAAGCGTTTTCCTGCCTTGGATTTGAATCCCTTCAGCGTCGAGGTCTGTCCGTCGCGAAGCAGTTTCGTGGCCATTGCGGTCGTGATGCGCTTGCCTGCGATGGTTTTCCAGATCGTCAATGCGCAGCCATCACGCCATCGCGTGCAGCTATAGGATTTTGCCGTCTCCGTCACAGCACTGCCGCAGAGCGGGCATGTCCCTAACTCACCGGATCGATTTGCCCGCCTGCTTGCTCGGGCTCTCGGCGTTTGATCACCGGTCGCAATCTTCGTTTTGTCGGTGCGGGTACGACCGGCTGGCTTGCGATTGGATTTTCCCTCCCGCGTTTGTTCATCTCCTTGCGGAACCGGTATTTCCAGTATGGCGCCTGAATTCGACATACCCAATAAGGCCAGCATCCCGTCGGCAATTGGGACTGGCTCGCTGGTGACCCGGAACTGCAATAGCTCACGTATTTGCAGCATCGAGAGTTCGGTGTCTCGATACATCGGTTGCAAGATGAAGTCGCACCCAGCTTTCCAGCCTGAACAGCCGAACGCATGTTTGCCTGCGATGATTGGCTGGGCGCAGCGCGGACACGGACCGTAAATCGCGTGATCGATCCTGTCCACATCACTCGATTGGACGATACTGCGAGTGTACTCCGCGATCTGTTGCATAAAAAAGTCCGCCGACAGGCGACCCGATTCGATCTGTTTCAGCTTCGCTTCCCATTCGCCGGTCAGTTCGGGAGAGGTCAGATTGCGATCCTTCACGATCGCAATTAGGTATCTGCCCAAATTGGTTGCGATGATATTTTTGTTAGCACGATCGACATATTTTCGAGTCAGCAACGTTTCGATCGTCGCTGCGCGCGTCGCGGGCGTGCCCAACCCCTTCTCTTTGAGTGCGTCGCGCAGTTCCCCCTCATCGACCAGTTTGCCTGCCGTATCCATCGCCCCGAGCAGGGTGTTTTCGGTGAAATGCTTGGGCGGTGTTGTCTCGCCCGCTTTGATCGATGGTTGATGTGGACCGCTCTCGCCAGGCGTGAAGGCAGGCAGCATTTGCTGCTCGTCGGCGGCATCGGGCTTGGCCTTGCGCGGGTAGAGTTCGGTCCATCCTGGTACGACGACGCGTACGCCGCGAGCACGGAAGTCGACTTTTCCCGCGTGGGCATCGACCGCGGTCACCTCTTTCTGGCACTCGGGATAGAACGCGGCGATAAAGCGAACGAGAATCGCCTGAAAGACCTTACTGGGCCGATCCGCGAGATTTGGAGGCGGCGAACCCGTGGGAATGATCGCATGGTGATCGGTGACTTTGGCACTATTGACGATTCGTCCTGAGAAGGACAAGCAAGTCAGGTCGAGTTTGCCAATTTCTTTGGGTTTGATCGCAGCGAGCTGATTGAAAATAGAGGGCACTTCCTTCTGCATGTCCCTCGTCAGATAGCGAGAATCGGTCCGCGGGTACGTGATCAGCTTGGCTTCGTAAAGCGACTGAGCAGCCCCAAGTGTATCCGCCGCGGAAATGCCAAAGCGACGGTTCATGTCCCTTTGCAACTCCGTCAAATCATACAGCTGCGGTGGCTGCGATTTCTCGGTGCGGCTGCGCACCTTCCTGATTTGCAATGGATGCTCAGTGGCCTGCGACAACATCTGCTCAGCATCGACCTGGTGGTCAAATCGTTCACCGGTGAATCGAAAGGTCGCCCCGCGGTAGTTCGTCAGCAGTTCCCAAAACGGTTGCGGCCGAAACGTGCGAATCTCGTCATCACGTCTGACGATCATTGCAAGGACTGGGGTTTGGACGCGTCCCAAACTCCACAATAGGCCCTTGGCCGCAGCCCGGGCGGGACGATTGCTTGACGCATCGACGTCCCGACTGGCAACCGATCGATATCGTACGGTGTAATTTCGAGTCGCATTGAGGCCGACGATCCAGTCCGCTTGGCTCCGGCACTTTGCCGCCGCATACAAATTGTCGTACTCGGAGAGCGGCCGAATCGAGCGAAACGCGGCGCCGATGGCGTGGGGTGTCAGTGAGCTGAGCCACAACCGCTCGGCTGGCTTCTTGCCACATCGAGTCAGCGTCAAAATGTACCGAAAGATCAACTCGCCCTCGCGGCCCGCATCGGTCGCACAGATCAGCGAGTCGGCTGCCTCGAAGAGTCGCTTGATTGTGGCAAACTGTTTTTTTGCGCCGTCATCACCGCGGACTCGCAGGACAAATTCTTCGGGAATAAATGGCAGAGAATCGAGCGACCAGCGTTTCAAGGCTGGGTCATAATCGCCTGGTTCGACGAGCTCGACCAAGTGACCGAACGCCCATGTCACCTGATAGCCGCCGCCCTCGAGATAACCATCGCACCGGTGCGATGCTTTCAGGAATTTTGCCAGATCATGTGCTACCGATGGCTTTTCGGCCAAGACTACTTTCAATCCAATCTCCTTGTCGGAGCTAGCCTATGGCGCGACTGGGTTGGCGTCCGCCACGGCTCGGTTCATCACCTCAATCGAAGCATCAGTATAGCGGTCGAACTCATTTAAGAAGTGATTCATCGAGGCTTCGTCGGCAAAGAAGAACATCCGTTGCCGAATCGGGTCACGCGTTCCAAATTGGCGTTGTCCAGCGACAATGCGGCGTTCCTCGAAGAATCGAACGACATCAATCTCGTTCAGAACCGGCGTGTACTGCATTGGATCGCCGAGAAAGGTCTCCATTTTTTCCGCCGAGGCGAAGAGATATAATTTGCCCAGGTGCACGACACCAAATTTGGGATTACCTTCGACCCATTTGTTTTCTTCGAATACCGTGACGGAGCAGTACCCTTCCATGGCGAGTTTGGGGGAAACGTCTGCTGTTAACGATTCCCCGTCGAGTGATGCTTGGGATTCGTTGCTTGTGGGAGATCCGACATTCATGCGTGCGGAGGCGAGACTGGCGATGCCGCCGCCTGGCATCACTTTGGCGGATTGCCCGGCGTCGGACGCGGACATTTCCGCTGGTGCGATCACCACATCATCAACCGGGAGACTATCCATCTCACCGGCGGGCAGATCCGGTAACCCCGTTTGCACGTCAGCCGATTCGACCAGCGGTGTTCTTGGATTGTCAGAATAGGCTTCAGCCGCGGCCGTTGTCGACGCGGCGGGAGCCGGGAGCTTGCTACTCGCCTGCGCTAACATAGCGATGTATTGCTTAGGCTCCTGGGGGCTGACCGTATGAGCAAGTGTTTCCCCCTCCGGAGTAACGACAACATCCATGGGGAACTTCGTCACCTTGAACATTTTACACAGATCACGCGCCTCTTTCGCGTGGATCTTGACTGGCACAAATCCCTTGGCGACTGCTGATTCGACGTCAGGAGACTGGAACGCACCAGCTTCGAGCCGATCGCAATAAACACAGTTGTCCGTGTAGAAATGCAACAATAGCGGCTTGCCATTCGTTTTGGCTTCGGCGTGCGCGGTCGTCAATTTGTCACGCCACGGGATTTCTGCCGCGAGTGGGTGCAGGCAGAGCGAACTGCCCACGACGAGCACGCCCGCACGGACGATGGGAAGATACTTAATTTGTTTCAGCCAGGCCAGTCGCATTGGACAACGTCCTTCTTCTCTGTTTGCAGGATTGCTCAGCCCCGTGAGACCATGGGGCTGTCAAGATGATCGGCGATACCGATCGGTGGGATTAGAGAAAATCTACGGAATTTTACGGTCCCACCGCCAGGGCAGGCTCGGGGGATTCGCGAGGAAATCAACGCACGATGGCGGTCGATTGATAAAGCCGCACGGGCGGTAGTACGACGCCTCGTTTGGCGGATTCGTAGTGCAGCGCGCGCTCGAAATAAGGGAATGGATATCGTGGATTGCGACGTAGCGCATACCGCTCGACCGCGATGACCAAACGCTTCTCCAACTTCTGTTCGTCGACGAGTTTCACGACGTAGCGAAGGTAGTCCGCCTGCACGTTGGTCGTAGCCCGGAGGCGATTGATCAACTGTTCGTCAAGTGTCGCAACGGCTGTGCCACGGCCTGTCATACTTCGCGCCGGCGTGATCTGCGCGGTGGCAGTTGTAGCGAAAGTCATGCCAACGACCAGCAAACCGCTTGCCATCGTGAGTTGCCACCGTGCCCAGATCGTATCGCATGTACGTCGATACTGCGTGAGTGACATAATGACGTTGAACGTTTGTCGGATCATCGTCGATCTCCTGCGAGGTTTCGATTAGTTTCGAAAGGTGATTGTCTTGGTGCTAACAAATCTCGTGCAGCCAGAGCAACGGCCAATAGAAAAAAGCGTGGTGGGTCAGCTGACCCACCACGCTTTGCTCTAAGTATCGCTGTTGTTTTTGTCGTCGAGAGCCGAGCGGAAACCGTCTCGGTGTTCCGGACTTTTTTGAGCCGGAATCCACCCGGCAAAACCTTCTCACACGGGTTTAGGTTCGGCTCGCTCTAGAAACTGATCGCACATCCCAGGTCGATGCCGTGAACAAACAGCGAATCCGTCTTCAGACCTTGGAACGCTGGACGCTGCGGAGGTTGAACCACTCCGTTTCCGGTGCCGACCAAGTAACTGGAGTTGATGTTGCGGTTGAGGTTTTCGCCAGCCATCAGGACGTCGTTCCACATCAGGAACGAGTATCCGACGGTGAGGCGAACGTGTTGGCGGATCTGATAGCCGAGTTTCACGTTGGCCTCGGGAGCGAAAGCAAAGCTGTTGCGTTTGATTGACGTCGCTTCGCTCGGGCTGAAGATGCCACCTTGCTGCAAACCCGCTGGGCTGGGCAGCGTACGTGACCCCTGGTTGGTAAACGTTTGTTGCATGTCGCCCAGGTGAACCTTCGTAAGAGCCGACAGGGTCCAGCAACCACGTCCGACCGAGGTCAAGAAGCCAATTTGGCCACCGTTGAACTCGTTCGTTGCGGTGTAGCTGTCATGGAAACGATACCGATTGCCTTGGCCAGGACCCACTTCGATTTGTGTCGTGTTCGCATTGAGGGACAAATCGTCCTCGATGCGGAAGTGTGAGTAACCGCCAATGAGATCACTACGATAGCCGTTACCGGCGAGCAGTCGCAAGCGTCCATAGGCTTCTGCGGCATAAACTGAAAACGAAGAACGCGCTGATACGCTGCCTGCAAAATCGACATCACCTGCGTTGATGCCATCTGCGTAGGCAACACGAATCGCGTTTTCAGCAGCCGTGCTCAAGTCGGTATCGTAGAACGGGATACCGATCGACCCGCCAGTCCCATCGCCGTTGCGATCGTACGTATCGCTGGATTGACCGAGCATCCAGAATCGACCCCCGAAGCCCAGGTTTTCGCTGAGCATGACCCCACCGTCGACTCGAAAGCCACCTTGAATGGTTCCACCGAATGCGTTGTCACCACCAAAGGCGACCGATGACGCAGGCCGATCGAGTTCAGGTAGTGTGCCAGCGGGCGACGTGCTGACCAACGGCACCGATGAGCGAACCTGGGGGAACCACATCAACGCTTCGAGCGACAGCCAGTTTCCTGTTTCACAGGCAATGCTACGTCGCGGTCGGCAACTCATCGGTTGGGCTTGGCCACACGAGCCGTCGTTGCAACCGAAGTCGCCAGATGGATATGCGTACGATCCAGAATCGATGATGACTTCGTTGCCGAGGTCTTGCGAATACAGATCTTGTTGATAGGACGACTGCGAGTCGCCCACAAAGGCAACAGGCTCGACGGCCATAGGTTCAGCTGCGGAGTCGCCGATGTAGTCGGTTTTCTCGACACTGGCGGCAGCGTCACTGCTCGCGGTGTCTTCATACAAGCCACCGAAATATTCGGAAGTCTCGGCGAAGTAGGCATCATCGCCGTACTCGTCGATGCGGCCATTGTCAGCCGCAGTTGCGGCGGTCGTACCAGCCGACAGCAGTGCTGCCAACGTCAACATCTTCCAATTAGTTTTCATATTTTTCTTCATTAGGATTCTCGTGTAGTCCGGGAACACGGGATTGATCTGCATAATGGAATCGACCATATCCACCGGACTATTCAGAGTGAACGGAATGGCAGGAAAAGAACTCGCAGATTGCCCAGGTTGAAGCTCAGAGGCGGATCATCTTGCCTATCTCACCACAAAACCGTCTAAAATGGCGTTTCTCGGCGATTGCGTCTCGCCGAAGCAGTCGGTTTGTGCGTAAAACGGGGGCCCTGCTCCATCTTCCGCCATGAAATTTCGCCAAATTTTGCCGCTGTTATTCCACTGATTTTGAAATCATGTCCGATTCCACCTTATCCAGCTCCGACTCGGCCAAGCAACAAGATCCGGCTGCACCGCCCCACGAAATTGCGGACGTTCCCGATCCTTTGGCTCCCAATCCGCCGGTACCCGAGAACGATGAGGCGAACACGTCTCCTCCCGATATCGCCAACCAACGACGTTCGGGCGATCCCAGCGCGCACGCAACGTCGTTTCTCTCGGCCCGCAATTTCCGTCCACGCATGGTGCGTTGGCGAAGGCAGCTCGCGCGCGTCAATGCATTGGAGTCGGTTCTTATCAAAGAATCGGATGCAGACATTCGGAAGCGATCATTAGCGCTTCGTTACCGGGCGATGGCGGGAGAGAAACTTAGCACACTGTTGCCCGAAGGCTATGCCTTGTGCCGTGAAGCGGGACGACGCTCGCTGTCGATGCGTCACTACGACGTTCAGATCGTCGGCGGAATTAGTTTGTTCGAAGGACACATTGCTGAGATGCAAACGGGGGAAGGCAAAACGCTGACTGCGACACTGCCACTCTATCTCCATTCGCTTGTTGGCAAGGGCGCACATCTCGCCACGGTGAACGATTACCTTGCTAAGCGAGATGCTGAGTGGATGATGCCGCTCTTCGCGATGCTCGGCGTGAGCGTTGGTATCATTCAAACAGCAGATGATCAAGGCAGCCGACGTAAAAGCTACGGCGCGGCGGTCACGTACGGCACCGCAAAAGAGTTTGGGTTTGATTTCCTGCGTGACCGCTTGCTCCTCCGCGCCCAAAATAGAATTCAAACCGAAATGCTCGGCGGTGGTGACGGCGGGTTCTCCAATTCGGGTGATCAGGTGGTCATGCGAGGAATGCATTTTTGTCTCGTCGACGAGGCCGACAGCATTCTTATTGACGAAGCTCGCACGCCGCTGATCATCGGTAGCATCGAAGACACTGTGCGAGATCAGATCGTCGAAACCTATCGCTGGGCATCCGAACACGCACCGAGTTTTGAGCTCGACGAGCATTTTGAAATTGATGACGACACTAAGAAGTATGAGCTCACGACGCGCGGTCGCAGTCGCGTTCGCGCTTTACCCAAAGCTGACTTAGTGCGCACGATGGGGCTGGTCGATCTTTACGAATACATCGAACGAGCTGTGAAAGTCCACCGCGAATTTTTGCTCAATCGTCAATACGTGATCCGGCCGGGTGAAAAGGACCCCAGCATTGACGAGATTGTCATCGTGGATGAGTTTACCGGTCGGCTCGCTGAAGGGCGTAAATGGCGCGATGGTATCCACCAAGCGATCGAGTCCAAAGAGGGTATTGAAATCAGTGTGCCGACGGGACAGGCCGCTCGGATTACTGTCCAAGATCTCTTCCTACGATATCCACACTTGGCTGGGATGACGGGAACGGCGGCAACGAGCGCGAGTGAGATGCGGCGGATCTACCGCACTCCGGTGGTCCGCGTGCCAACGAATCGGCCCCCCAAACGGAAACAACTGCCACCGCGAGTATTCGGAACTCTGGAATCTAAATTTGACGCGATCGCCAAAGAAGTCGCTGATATCCACGCAACCGGCCGGCCAGTTTTGATTGGGACGCGGTCGATTGACAAGAGTGTCTTGTTATCCAAATTGCTCACGGAGATGGACATCGAACACGAGGTCCTCAATGCAAACAACGTCGAGCGGGAAGCCGAGATCGTTGCGGCAGCAGGTGGCCTTGGGCGCGTCACGGTGGCAACGAACATGGCGGGGCGGGGAACGGATATTAAACTCGCCGACGAAGTGGAACAGCGAGGTGGAATGCATGTGATTTGTACCGAACTGCACGATGCGGCTCGAATTGATCGCCAGTTGATCGGGCGTTGCGGTCGACAGGGTGATCGTGGTTCGTACCGTCAATACCTCTCGCTCGACGACGACATCCTAAAGGGTGGATTGGGAGTGGTTAAATCGGATAAGCTCAAGTCGCGAGGTGCCGCCAATACCGGCAGCGACGATCGTTTGGCGACCACGTTCACGCGAGCTCAGCGTCGAGTCGAGCGCAAGCATTTCCGCGACCGCATGGTGATGATGCACCATGAGAAGGAACGCAAGAAAATGCAGCGTGAGATCGGCCAAGATCCTTACCTCGACACGCCCGACTGACGCGAAGGGTGGGCCACGTCGCTTGGCGGGAGCCTCTGCGTGGGATAAGTTAGGGGCCACCGTCGAAAGACAGCCCTCTCATTTTCCCCGATCTGTGATCCCCTCCCATGGCGAGTCCTTCGATCTACAACGTGCCCAACGCACTGACGACGGTGCGGTTTGCGTTGGCGATCGCTGTCATGGCACTGATCCCCACCGGTCGATTCTGGGCGTCTCTGTGCGTTTTCCTGGTCGCCGTTTCGACCGACTGGATGGATGGATATTGGGCTCGGAAATATGGGCAAGTCACAAAGCTCGGACGAATTTTTGATCCATTTGTGGACAAAATTATTATCTGTGGCACGTTCATCGCCTTGGTCGAAGTTCCCGACAGCCCCGTCAAATCGTGGATGGCGACGATTGTCATCGCTCGCGAATTACTGGTCACAAGCCTGCGTGGGATCATCGAAGGGGCGGGTGGCGACTTTTCTGCACGGTGGTTGGGCAAGTGGAAAATGGTGGTGCAGTGTGTGGCCGTCGTGATGGTTTTACTGTCCTTGGTGCTCGCCCCGATGCCCGCGTGGCTACCCACCACCACTCTTGTTTTACTCTGGGCGGCCATCTTTATCACGGTTTATTCGGGCGCCGAGTACACGCTCATCGCGGCGCGGGTGATGCAGTCCCCTCCGCAAACGCCGCTTGATCGAGAATAATTTGATGCAGGCTCCAACCGCGTTGCCCCCCGAAGCTTCGGTCGCTACCGAAGCGATTCAGCTAGAGGGTCTCGATCTGATATTGTTGCTGATGTCACTGTTCATCCTGACCGTATTCTTCACGTCGCTGATCAAATGGATTGTGTTACTTACCAGGGGGGCTCGGCTGTTCGGTGACAACGCGTTGGTACCCGCCCGCAGCCGCGCCCGTCCCTACTGGAATCCACTGCTCTTTATCTTCTTCTTGGGCGTGCTTATCGTTTCAACCGTGACGTTGAACGGGTGGGCCGTTCAGTCGGGATGGATTGCTAAGCCAGCGGAATCCTTGGAGGCAGGCTTAGAGGAAGACCTGGCCGTTCCTGAAACGATCGTCCCAGAGACCATCGACCCTCTCGATGCGGTCAAAAATAGCGAGGCTGTCCCCGAGTCATTCTCACCGCCAGCAGCGTCCTCGATATCGGTCCCGCACTTGATCCTGAGTTCAGCGGGGATGTTGGTCGCAACTCTCGTGACGATTCTGTTGGCACAGATGCTCCGCCCCAGCCTATCGCGTGGCCTCCGCGAGGGAGATGAATCGACTCCTCGGGAGCGTCCCCGCATCGGGCTCCTCCCACAGCCCGGCGATGTATCACTCGGCTTGACAGCCGCGTGGTTGATCCTTCCGCCGACGATGATGATGATGGCGTTAGTTTCGATCCTTCAAAAATACTCGCACCCAGTCCTGGAAGCTCTCCAGCCGACGGGCCCCGATTCGACACCCAATTTCGGTGTGTTTGCAGTGCTGTTTTTTACGACGGCCATCATCACTCCCTTTGTGGAGGAGTTTTGGTTTCGGGGGTGTTTACAGGGTGGACTGCAACGCCTCGCCGATATGGGCATCGCAACACGCAGCCAGTTGCGCAGTGATACGATCGACTCGGCTGAGGTGGTCGAGGAGGCGCGATTGGCTACCGACAGCGAGATCATCGCGGATGCCACCGGTGCGATCTTGGCAGATCCCTATCCCTACGCAACGCCACGTGAATTGGACCCACCTGCTGCCAGGCCAATCGAGTTGCGCAGCTCGCAAGAAGTGGAGCGTGACCGAGACACCCGAGCCGACTGGATACCGACCGCCGTATGGCCGATTGTTGTCACGAGCATAATTTTTGCAATGATGCATTGGGGTCAAGGACTTGCTCCGATTCCGCTGTTTTTCCTGTCACTGGGCCTCGGTTACCTGTATCGGCAAACCGGTTCTTTGGTGCCTTCGATTGTGGTGCACTTCACTCTCAATGGATTCACAATGTGCATGACCCTGTTGCAGATTCTCAATTGAGTCCGCCGATTCGCATTCGCGGTGCTCGCGTTCACAACTTAAAAAATCTCAATGTTGACATTCCCCGCAATCAGCTCACCGTCATTACCGGCGTCTCGGGCAGCGGCAAAAGTTCCCTGGCCTTCGATACACTGTTTGCTGAAGGGCAGCGGCAATACATCGATACGCTCTCGACGTACGCCAGGCAGTATCTCGATGCCATTCCGCGCCCCGACGTCGACCTGATCGAAGGGCTCTCACCCACACTTTCCATTGATCAGAAGAGCGGCACACAGTCGGCCCGCAGCACGGTCGCTACTGTCACCGAAATTTACGATTACTTGCGGCTGCTCTATGCGCGTGTCGGAATGCCGCACTGCACACGCTGTGGCAGCGCCATCAGCACGCAAACAGCCGATGCGATCATCGAGTCGCTCGCTGCGTATCCGCCCCGCACCAAGCTGACGTTAATGAGCCCAATGGTTCGCGGCCGCAAAGGGGCGCATGTCGATGTGCTGGAGAAAATCGCCTCGCATGGGTTAGTGCGAGCTCGGGTCGACGGGGAAGTTTACTCGCTCGAAGATATTCCACCGCTGGCCGTGCGCAGGAACCACACCATCGAAGCGGTGGTGGACCGGATCGTGATCAAGGAAGGCGTTGCGGCGAGACTCGATGAATCCACCCGGCTCGCGCTGAAGTTGTCAGACGGTATGTGTGCCGCACTCATTGAAACTCCCGATGGGACGACTGAGTCGAAATTATTCAGCACAAGCATGGCGTGCGTGGATTGTGGTGCGAGCTTCGAAGAACTCGAACCTCGCACTTTCAGCTTCAACAGCCCCTATGGAGCCTGCCCGACATGCGACGGACTGGGCGTGGTGTCAGATGCACCGAAACGCGGCAAGCCCTCCGGCAAATCGAATCCACCTCAACGCAAAGGTGGCAAGAGTACTAAGCCGGAGCAGGCATGCGTTTGTCCGACCTGCCAGGGTGGACGACTGCGCCCTGAAGCGCTCGCGGTCACGATCGCGGACGAGTCTCTTCCGAATGTCGTCGCAATGCCGCTGCAGCAGACGCAGACTTGGATAGGTTCGATCACCGACTCGCTATCGGAACTTCACTGCCGTGTCGCCGCACCGATCCAAGCGGAAGTCATTCGCAGAATCGAATTCTTGTGCCTGGTCGGTGTGGATTATCTTACGTTGGATCGGTCTGCCGATACGCTCAGTGGGGGTGAACTGCAACGAATTCGCTTGGCAAGCTGCATTGGCAGCGGTCTGGTGAGTGTTTGTTACGTACTCGACGAACCTTCCATTGGACTGCATCCGGCCGACCATGACCGACTGCTCGGTGCAATAGCGGAACTGAAAGAGCAAGGCAACACGATCGTCATCGTTGAGCATGACGAGGACACCATGCGAGCCGCCGATCATCTGATCGACATCGGACCCGGCGCCGGTGTCCACGGCGGATACCTCGTCAGTCAGGGCACACCTGAGGAGGTGGCCAACGACGTCGAAAGTCCTACAGGCCGCTTCCTTTCGGGCAAAGAAAGCATTGGCGACCACCGACTCCGCACCTCGGCCGAGAATAGCCGCCCTTCGCCCCGCGAGAGTAGCGCCGAACGCGCTTTCCGCGGAGCAAAAGATGAAACTGCAGAGCGGACCGCCCAGACGCATTGGCTAACCTTGCAGGGCGCGACTCTGCATAACTTGCAAAACGTGACGCTCAAACTGCCATTGGGTAATCTCATCGGGATCAGCGGCGTGTCCGGTAGCGGCAAGAGTTCTCTCATCGTCGATACGCTTTATCCCGCACTCGCGGCCAAGCTCGGACTGGTTGCAAAACCAGCGGGAAAATATTCACGCCTCGTCGGTGCTGACAAAATCGACAAACTCATACCGATCGATCAATCACCCATCGGACGGACTTCACGGTCTTGCCCAGCGACTTACGCGGGCGTGCTCGATCCGATACGCAATGTGTTTGCCGCGACTCGGGCGGCCAAGACGCTTGGTTTCTCTGCGTCACGTTTTAGCTTCAACTCACCGGCCGGTCGATGTGATGTCTGCAAAGGCAACGGCTTCGAGCGGATTGAAATGAATTTTCTCAGCGATCTTTTGATTGAGTGTTCACGGTGTGGTGGCAAACGATTCAATCGCCAGACGCTGCAGGTTCGGTTTAAGGGAGCCACGATCGCGGAGGTACTGAATATGACAATCGAAGCGGCACTTGAGTTTTTTGAGAACGTACCGAAGGTCCATAGTTTGCTTTCCTCGCTATTTGACGTAGGGTTGGGTTATGTCACGCTAGGTCAGTCCAGCACCACCCTTAGCGGGGGCGAGGCGCAGCGAATTAAACTCGCCACCGAACTTGCCCGCCCCGGTACCGGCCGCACGCTGTATCTGCTCGATGAGCCCACGACGGGCTTGCACTTCAGTGACGTGCGACGGCTGCTCGTGGTGTTGAACCGTCTCGTCGACTCGGGAAACACAGTGCTTGTGATCGAGCACCATACGGATCTGTTGGCGGCCTGCGATTGGCTCGTTGACCTCGGTCCACGCGGTGGCGAAGGCGGCGGACACATCATTGCTGCGGGCCCTCCCGCTGTCATCGCTGCCTGTCCCGAGTCGCTCACGGGCCAGTTCTTGCGCCGTTCGTCCCGAACACGGTTCGACTAATTGCGACAACGATTTAGGAATGAGTCGTCAAATCGACAAATACGCTGACCGCAAGCTCGCGGGCGGCAGTAGCTGACTGCATCGGTCTAGTTTCCGAAGAGCTTATCAAACCGAAGTTTTTCGAGGCTTTTGTTGATGCCCTGTTCGATCTGTTGCTGGCCGCGTCCGAGTTGCTGCTGGAGATAGTTCCCCGCCGCGTCTTGGGCCGCCTGCGTTCCCAGATCGAGTGCGACGCGTCGGATGCCAGCCGAATCGAGACTCGGGCGGCTGAGCGTTCCGTCAATTGGTAGCGTCATCGTCTGTCCGGCCAGCCCATGGAGATCGCCGCCGAGCCATTTCGCATCGAGCGGAATCTGAGCGATCAAATCAAGGCTTCCGTCAAAATCGACTCGCCCGCTCGTGACAACGCGAGCTCGATCGATGTCAAGCATCATGGCGCGGTGGGAGATTACTCCCTGGGAAACATTGAATTCAACCGTTTGAGCCGGCAGCGTAATGAGCGTGCGACCGGTCTGCGGTGGCGCTATGTTGGGGCCCAGCGCCGCCAATGCTTGCAGCTGCCGAGCACCCGCGATTACCTGGTCGGCCAGCGGTCCGGCGTTCATCTGAACGCGTTCGATATCCAGCCGCCCACTCACTTCACTCCGGCGAGGTTCGTCGACCCAGATGATCGCATGCTCGAGTGCGGCGCTGAAACGGCCCTCCACTCGCGCTGCGTCTGACGCAATCGGTGCCATGTATTTCAGCCACTGACCTGTCATCTCGGGGGTCAGCTCGACGTTCCGCGCAATCGGGCCGGGACGCAGTTCGATGTACAAATCAGGCCGGTAGTGCACGTCACCGGCGAGTTGGATTTCGCCTCCGGATTGCTGCCTGGGCTGTTCGCTCAACGGCGGAACCTGTGGTCCGATCATCTGGGGCGACAAGCGACTGGGCCCCAGCACGGGAATACGACTCGGTAAAATCTCGACCACAGTTTCGGTCATCCGAAAAGGCACTTGTGCGGGACCAAATAACATTCCTGCCGTGTCCACCGTCTCCCATCCCAAATTACCCTTCATGGTGAACGCGTACTGTTTGCTTTCGTTTTGCGCGTAAAGAATTTCCAGTGGTGTTTCATGCAGCCCCTCGGCGACAACGTTCACGCCAGTAATCCGGGTGAGGTGGCGGGCGACTTCATTCATCTTGAAGTGGGCCGGTCCAGCGAGTTGAACATCCCCTCCGCCGTCTTTCCAGGACGCTGTTCCCGCGAGACTCGCCCCGCACCAGTCCGTTGACAATTGCAACCCGATGGTCTGAATTGAGATCGATGGCACGTGGACATCAAATTTCCCATCCACCTCGACGATGGGCTCGGACCAGACGAGGGAGGTTTGCGGTGGGCTGGTTCCGGGTACGGGTTCGCGGAGCCGTACGTCACGACCGGTCATCTTTGTTCGGCAGTGAAGGGTAACGCCGTCTCCAACGATCACAGTGTTGCCGTCGACTTTCCCACCGATACTCCATCCGTTGGTGCCCGAGATGCGGTCTGGCGGGGAAGGCGAGTTGTTACTGTATCCCGCCGATCGCACGCTGCCGGACGTGGCGGAATTTCGCTCGCGAGGTTGCAGCGCCAATTGTTTGGCTGCGCTGATCGGTAGTCGGTCCAAGTCGGCCCGCCAGGCAATCTCCAGATCAGTCATGTTATTGACCCACTTGCCCTGGATAGCTGCGGATGCGGCATCGCCGGTGATCGTTAGTGTCGCGATTGTCAACTCCTGGCGAGGCCATAGTGCTTTCCCGACAAAGTTCACTCTAACCAGCTCTTGCCGAATCTTATTGTCGCCGATTGGAATTTCGAATGAGCTAAGTTGTCCACTCAGCCCCTTCAGCAGCACTTCCCCGGCGACGCTAACATTGCTCTGCGCCGAGATATCGAAACCGCCGTGAATCCCCATGGTGGCTGCGGGGAGCCAGGGACGTAGCATTTCTGCGATGGACTCGACACGACCTTGTCCACGGATACTCAGCGGCAGCATGCGGCTTCGGGTGGGATGGGAAACCGCTTGCACGAGCTCGACATCGGTCTGCACTCCATCGCCTTTGACTCGGAGGGTGCCTCGCGAGAGCTCATCGAGAGACCAGTTGCCTGTCGCGGTGGACCAGCGCCCTTCCACGTCAAGAGTCGAGGTGAGCTGTGTTTGCCGCAGACGCTGACCAGAATCAAACTGGATCATCAGATTATCGACGCGGCTATTGCCGCGCAGACGCCACAGTCCGCCCGCTTCAGCATCCCAGCGGATGCTGGCGATCACGTCGCCTTGCAGGTCTTGCTGTCCAACCTCAAAAAGAGGCTGCAACATTTCCGCAAGCTTGCCAAAATTGAAGTTCACTTCGGCGGCACCGGAGGCAACGTTCCCGTGACCGTTGACGCGAGCAAAGGGGCTGTTGAGTTCAAATTGTTCGGCCGAGAGCGTGCGCGCATCACTGAAGACAATCGCCGTGGCGTCCATCGGTGCAATCACCACCGGCTTGCCCGCGGATGTCGCTTCGATCGTATTAGTATGAACGACCAAGCGTCGTCGGCGCGATCGGCTTAATACGTCACTTGGACCACTATCTTCAATGGGCTCTATTGTCGCGCGGATGCTTCCCCGGTGCAGCGTCGCGTTCTGACGCAGCGGCAACACGCTCGGCATCGCCGCATGGAAACGCGGGAGATCAACCTGCACGTCCGCCGTCGCTTCGACTTGATCGAGCCACGCGAGCGGATTGGATTCGGAACCGGCAAGCGAAATTGAATCCGAGAATGTCCCATTCAGTGCCAGCGAGGCGAAGTCGGTTTTCGCGGTAACTTGCCGAGCGACAATCCGCCCGGGTTGCCAGATCCAATCGCCATCGAGTTGCGTCAATTCGTTGCCCCAGAGCCGCTTACCCGTCTCAATGTCATACGCCGCAAGTCCACGCAGTTCGATCTTACGTAACGAGACTCGAGGGTGGCCCGATGCGAGCATCTCGAGCGTCGCGTTTCCTGATAAGTCACCGGTGATCGCTGCAGGTAATTGGCTGTCGGGAAAGCGTCTCGCAACCAGACTCAGTACGGACATCGGCAATGAGTCCGCTTCGATCTGGAGCGTCACCGGAATCGTCGACAGGGTATTCAGGCCCACGACCGCTGCCCCCTGGAGCGATCCTTCTCCTCCCCCCGGTTGACTGAGCACGCCTTGCCACTTCGACGTGACTTCGGTTGTATCCAGACGCAATGTGGCGTTGGATTGTTTCAGCGCCCAAGTCGATTGGGTCGCGATGTCGGTGACTTCAATACTCAGCCCTTGAATTTGCACCGAGCCCTCAGGCTGGATACCCAACGGCGAGTTAGATGGCTCGAGCAAGTCGGCAAGGTCGGCTTCGATAGAGCTACTGCCGGTTTCCACACTACAGGCAATCTGCACATCACGAAGTTCGACTTCACCAAAACTGCCACTGGCAAATTCACTCGAAAAGAGCTGCGTGAACGTCAGTCCAGTTTGCACTTCGCCAACAAAAATGTCAGAGCCAGCACGCTTACCGGTTAATTGCAGACCCGTCAATCGAACGGGCGTAACCCATCCAATCTGGACTGTTTCGACGTCCGCATTCCAACCATATTCAGCGAGCGTATCGACGAGCAGGGAACGTCCTATCGGCGAGTTGCTGATTAAACTTGGTATCGAGGCAACGAGCAGAGTAACGAACACTGCCATTGAGAGGGCGATCACACGCCGACGACGGGAACGGTCGGCGCGGCGATGCGTTGTGTGCTGGGATTCCGCACGTTCGCGAACCTCAAGATCGTAATTTCTGACCGCTCTGCGTCGCATCCGTGCGTCTCGCTGAAAAGGGAGTGGCAAATCTCTGCGACGAGACGCTGCGAAAGCATTTGCCGCGATTCCGGTTCATGATAGCGAGTGACGCCGGTTCAGCGCAAGATAAGTTTGGCGGATTAGTGAGCGCGAATCAAAAGTGAGTGCGCATAAAAAAAGCTCCCGGAAAGTACGAGGTCCTAGGGGGGCGGAGGACAACGCGCTTCTGTTCCGGGAGCCGGTGGTCGATGTGGTGCGTTCGATGCACCCATTAGAAAAAAGATGCAGTTGATAAAAATGTCCGAGTGAGTGCGTCGCATCCATGCTAGCACCGCTCGAACAATCTGAACATAGGGAAACTCATTGATGAAACAGGGGCATCCGTGACTCCGTTTGCATCAGGTTCTTCGCAGTCAAGCGTGCAAGATTGCATTTTTGACCAATGCGAAAATCATTTCTTCTATGATCTTTTTCACCGCCTGCGACTTGGCGAAACAACCCGCGTGCGACGATGGGGGAAACTTAGCCGGGATGCCTTTGACGGGTCAAGCCAAATTTAAAAAAGATTTTGAAACTTGTTTGAGTCGGAATCTTCTACGTCTCCTGCGCATGCACAAAATACGGTAAACTAACCGTTCAGAAAAATTCATGGTTAAAAATCGTCTGTTCCCGCCGACCCGTTATTGCCAAACCGTACTCATGCACATGTATCTCTTGCGCGGAATCGCCGTCATCGTTTTACTGGCGTCTGCGAGCGGTTGTCGACCTCCTCAACGCGGTGAAGGCGAAGTTGACGGGAATCCTCGGAAGGGCGATTTGCATCTAGCGGTGATCCCCAAAGGCGAGAGCTTTATTTTTTGGCAATCGGTGCGCAGCGGTGCTGAGCAGGCGGGCAAAGATCTCGGCGTACGCATTACGTTCAAAGGGCCTGCCAAAGAGAGTGATCGAAGTGGGCAGATCAGCGTGTTGGAAAACTTTTTGAACTCCGGCGTCGATGGAATCTGTTTGGCACCTCTGGACGCCGACGCCCTCGTCCGCCCTGTGGAAGAGGCCACCCGTGCAGGCGTGCCCGTTGTCATTCTCGACAGCGGCTTAAACACCGACCCAGCTGATTTTGTTTCCTATGTCGCGACGAACAATTATCAAGGGGGGCAAATGGCCGCCGACGCGATGGCCAAGAGCCTCGGAGAGGACGGCGGTAACGTGATTTGTCTGCGATACAATCCAGGTAGTGAGAGCACCCAACAACGCGAAGAAGGTTTCTTGGCAGGCATTGCTGCGTATCCCCAAATCCAAGTCATCAGCGACGATCAATATGCAGGCACGACGACGGAGTCCGCTGTCGACAAGGCGCAGTCGCTGCTGAATCGTTTTGGCGACGATGTTGACGGAGTCTTCACGACCTGCGAGCCCAACGCCGAGGGTATGTTGCGAGCGATCCGGGATCGAGGTAAAGCGGGTAAGATCAAACTGGTGACCTTCGACAGCAGCGATTCCCTGCGTGAGGCGTTGGCGGCAGGACAGGTCTCGGCCATCGTCCTTCAGGATCCATTTCAAATGGGCTACCTCGCCGTCCAGACTCTCACCGCATTCATCCGTGGGGAGCATGTTGAGCCCTATGTGGATACGGGGGTCTTCGTCGCCACAGCAGCAAACCAAGACGATGAGACGATCTCGCGTCTGCTCAACCCGCCGCGAAGCTGATCGATCCAGAAGCAACAGGCTGAACCTCACACCGAATCAAACACCATGATTTCCGCATAGAGGGAGTGTCGCGAAACTTGCCAACAGGATAAACTTTCGGGATGAGCTATACAAAGAGTCCCCGAAATGCCCGCAGCGGTCGCCGCGGACCACCGCCTCGTTTCGAAGATAACGAAGATTCCATCGCGCTGCTGGAGTCGGTCGGTCCCGTTGTGCTGCCCCCCGACTTGGACTCCTTTGACGAACTGGAACTATCCCCGGTCATGCGTCAGGCACTGGCGAAGGCCGGCTTCACCAAGCCGTCGCCGATCCAGGCGGCCCTGATTCCGTACGCCCTCGACGGCTGCGATGTGATCGGTCAAGCACGCACTGGGACGGGCAAAACCGCTGCCTTTGCGATCCCGATTCTCGAGCAGCTCGACTCGCTCGAAGACTGCCGCGATCCCCAAGCGATCATCATTGTGCCGACGCGAGAACTCGCCGATCAAGTCGCTGCTGAAACGGCGCGAATGGCCGTCGGCGTGCCAACTGAGATCGCGGTACTGTCGGGCGGCAAGAATATGACTCGTCAGCTCCGGCAGCTCGAAAACGGCGTCCAGATCGTCGTCGGGACTCCTGGACGCGTCCACGACCACCTCCAACGTGGCACGTTGCGTTTGGGCAAGGCATGGTGCGTTGTGCTGGACGAGGCCGACCGAATGCTCGATATTGGCTTTCGACCGCAGATCGAACGGATCATGCGGAAGTGCCCCCGCAACCGCCAGACCCTGCTGCTCTCGGCAACGCTGCCTCCCGTCGTGCGGCGCCTCGCTGAAAGCTATATGAGCGATCCCACCGTGATTGACTGCTGCCAAAATGAGATGGCCGTCGATACAATCGAACAGCGATATTTTACTGTTGAGAACAATCGCAAAGTCGAACTTCTTGAGCAGTTGCTCGAACGCGAAGATCCCGAGCAGGCGATTGTCTTCTGTCGCACGAAACGCGGCACCGACCGATTGCACCGTACGCTGTCGCGAATCTATCACGGCGCGTGTGGGTGCATCCATGGTGACTTGCAACAACGCGAACGCGACCGTGTGCTGCAGAGCCTCCGGGATCGCAAGCTGAAATTACTGATCGCGACTGACGTGGTGGGGCGTGGTATCGATATCACGACGATCTCGCACATTGTCAATTTTGACGTTCCGCAAGACTGTGACGACTACGTTCACCGGGTTGGCAGGACGGGACGAATGGGCCGCGATGGCATCGCGTTCACGTTTGTCGTTCCCGGAGAAGGCGACATCCTCACTAGCATTGAACGCCGGATTAATAAGGAACTGATCCGCGACTCGCTGGAGGGCTTCGAACCTCCGCCCACCGTCGCTGAGCAACAACCGGAAATCGAGGAGCCCGTCGTCGAAGCTCGCCGTAGCCTCAACCCGATGACGCGGAAAAAGAAGCGGCGGCGCTGAAACGGCTGGTTTCCGCCGAATAGAGTAGATCTTTTCCAAAATGAGTGCCCGACGAACGAATGCTCGCTCATCGGTGTGACGCGTACGTTTCCAAGCACTGCAAAATCGTTTGTCTGCGCTTATCTTCGCTTTTGCGAACGGAGTACGCTGCAGTCAGATGAACCGGAAACTGCCCCCGAGTCGATGGGGCGGTATTTCGGTATCGCGGGCAAAATTCTTTGTTGCAGACCCTGAGGATTGCCGCGCATGTCCACGCCGGCATGAGAGTTGCGGATCAGCGATTGCAATTGCAGCGTCGCCTTCTCGATCACGCTTTGCGGTCAGGCGAACGCACCTCCCCACTGCTCTTTTGAAAGCGAGGACATCCCATGGATTCCACTCAAGACGAAGCCCGCACTCGTGATACGGTACGCGACACCGCCGTCATTAATGACCGCACCGAATTACTCGCCCCGCGACGGCTCTACGCCAGCTGGCCCGCGATCATCGCTGGCCTGATGAGTGCGATAGCAACGATGTGGTTGCTCACGCTACTCGGAACGGCACTGGCGGCCAGCATCTTGGACGAAACGGATGCAGATGCCGCTGGCGACGCCTTCGGTCTGGGCGCGATCATTTGGATGGTGTTCGCCGGACTCGCTGGCTTCTTCGTCGGAGGGCTCGTCACCGGTCGTCTCTGCGGCCAGGACGACGACCAAGCAGGTTTATTACATGGCTTGGCGATGTGGGGCACCGCCTCCGTGCTGATGCTGCTATTGAGCGTCTGGGGTGTGTCAGGCTTGCTGCACACCGGTGCCAACCTTGTCTCCGGCACCGCCGGAGTCGCCTCGTCCTTGGCCTCCGCCGCCACGACATCTGCTGAGAACGCCGCGCCCGACCAACGTACTACGCGCGTCCTGACTGGCATCGGTGCAACGGTGAAACGCGAGATCGCCGAAGCTGTCGCTCGCGATGGCGACTCGGCCATCACGCAAGAAGAAGCCGAGACCGCGATGAATCAACTCGAGGGAGATGATCTCCAGCAGATCGGAATGGCCTACCTTCAGGACGATCCCGATGCAGCGAAAGATGCCTTGGCAGCCAACACCAACCTCAACCGGCAGCAAATTGAACAACTCTCCCAACGGATCACTTCAAAAATTGAACAACGTTTGAGCAAGTATAAGGAAGAGTTGGCTGCGGCGACCGAGCAAGCGAGTGACTACGCCCAAGGAGTGCTGTGGACCACGTTTGTCAGCGCAGCCCTCGCCCTCATTGCCTCCATTCTCGGCTCAATGTTTGGCTGTCGCGAAGCCCTCCGACTGCACACCATCGCCACTGAAACTCACCGCGTTGGATTGACTCGCTAGTCACTCGGGGATTTAACAAGCATTCTTTCAATACATTCCAATACCAAAGAGACCTTTCCATGATCTATGCACTTCTAATCGGCCTGCTAGTTGTTTTTCTCGCGTCGGCTCTACTCAAAAGCGTCGCCATCGGCGGCATCGGTGGGCTGCTGTTGATTGTCCTGCTGGTCGTGTTGTTAACGGGGCGAGCATGACCGACGCGAGCCAAGTCGCGCACCGGTATCGCGGCTAGCACCGCTGCTCTTGGTGACCCTCGGAACGAAATGGAGCCTCCCGTCCGCTTTCCTGGGGAGATCTGTTTCGGGACAGCCAGCATCAATACGGGTGTAGTTGCGCCGACCCAGCCACGCGACGCGCAACTCTGCCCGTTTCCCGCACGGCGTTTGAGCGGGCGAAATTGAGCAGATTGTTAGCGATACCGCTTGTCGCGGCAGTCGGCGTAGGTAGTCGCTCCGACGAGCGGGGACTCCTGACTACAATGGCACTCTTTCGGAGATTGGCCAATACGGGTTATCCTAAGCAGACGCACGGACTCGCCGAGCAACTTGTTTTCGCGCCCACCGACGAAAAACTCGATTTCCCATGACTAAAACCGTCTACATCAAAACCGTCGGCTGTCAAATGAATGTGCTCGACAGCGAAATGGTTGTGGCCGATCTCAAACGCCACGGCTATCGCGTCGTCGATACGCCCGCTGAAGCCGACTTATTGCTTTACAACACTTGCAGTATCCGTGAGCAAGCCGAGGAGAAAACGTACAGCGCCCTAGGAAAGCTGCGTGACACGAAAGCCCGTCATCCAGACAAGAAAATCGGCGTTCTCGGGTGCATGGCCCAAAAGGACCAGGAAGTGATTTTTCGGCGTGCGCCCTTCGTCGACATGATCGTCGGGCCAGGTCAACTGCATTCGCTGCCGCAACTGATCACCAACATCGATGCTGGTCAAGGACGCCAGATGGCGGTGTCACTGTCCCGAACCGATGGCAAGCAAGCCACCGTGGCGCGTTCACATGAGACGTTTGATCCGCTGCGTGATCCAACGATGCGGCCGACTCCCTTCCAGGCCTACCTGCGGATCCAGATTGGCTGCGACAAGTTTTGTACTTACTGCGTTGTTCCCAACACGCGTGGACCCGAGCAGGGCCGTTCGCCTGCCGAAATTCTTTCGGAAGCCCGCATTCTGGCCGAACAAGGATGTCGCGAAATCACGCTGCTGGGGCAGACGGTCAATAGTTATCGCCACCGCTCTGATGACGGCGACACAGATCTGGCGGGGTTGCTGGAACAACTCCACGAAATCAATGGCATCGACCGATTGAAGTTCGTCACGAATTATCCCAAAGACATGACCGAGCGGCTGCTGAGGACGGTCCGGGATCTGCCGAAGTGCTCGCCGTACCTCCACGTCCCCGCCCAGAGTGGCAGCGACGATGTTTTGAAGCGGATGAAGCGAGGTTACACGATCAGCGAATACATGGAGATGTTCGAACGTATCGAGCGAATTCTCCCCAATGCTGCAGTCAGCAGCGATTTCATCGTCGGCTTCTGTGGCGAGACGGATGAAGATTTCCAGAAATCCGTCAAACTAATTGAGCGCTGTCGTTTTAAAAACAGCTTTATTTTCCAGTACAGTGTTCGGGGTGGAACCAAAGCCTCCGAGCGATTTGAGGATGACGTGCCCCGAGAAGTCAAAGCTGCACGTAACAATGAGTTGCTGGCGGTCCAGGACACAGTCGCACGGGAGGACAACGAAAAACTCATCGGCACGACTGTTGAAGTGCTTGTCGAAGGACCCAGCAAAAAAGCGGCGAAGTCGGATCCCCAGGCGGCTGCGGTTCAAATGACTGGCCGCACGCACTGCGACCGCATCGTGGTCTTCGACGGAAACCGACGCCAAGCCGGCCAGATGCTCGATATTCATGTGGACGACGCCAGCAGCCACACGCTCATTGGACGCGTACGTACCGTCGAACTTGTCTCCATTGGGGTCTGACTCCCACTCTCTTTCCTCTCTCGCTCCTGGAGCCGAACTCTGTCCTCCATCGATACAACCACCGCCCATCCTCCCGTTCGCACGCGGCGACTCGCCAATGGCATGACCGTGCTCTGGCAACCAATGCCGTGGTTACGGACGGCTGCCTATACGTTTTGGATGCCGGGCGGAGTAACGGCAGAGGTCGCCGGCTGCGAGAATGGCGCCGAGATACACGCGCGCTGCGGGTTGGCATCGCTGACTGTCGAGATGGTCCAGCGTGGTGCGGGAGCCTACAACAGTCGCCAGTTCGTGGCCGCTGAAGACAATCTAGGCATTGACTCCAGCGGATCGGCGTCGAGTAGCATGAGTGGGTTTTCAGCAGCTATGCCCGCTGGCTCATTGGCGCCGGCAATTGGATTGCTCGCCGATCTCGTCCGTCGCCCGCACCTTCCCATCGATCAGTTCGACGACGCCAAATTGATGCTGCGGCAAGAAATGCTAGCCAACGAAGATGAGCCGACCCAGCGGCTGATGCGTCGACTCCGTCAACGGCAATATGGCGACGCGTTGGGACGTAGCGGCGTCGCCAACGAACAGAGTCTCGAAGAGCTCTCGATGGAGCACGTTCGGGAATTCTATACCGAGCATTTTCATGCGGGCGCCAGCATCTTATCGATTGCGGGCAACTTTGATGAAGCCGAAATTCTCGATGCTGTCGACGCTGGCTTCGGCGATTGGAAGACCGGCACTTGGGCGGGCCTACCCGCTGCGCAACCAATCGAAGGGCACGAGCACATTGACCTGCCCAGTAGCCAGACGCACATTGGGTTTTCGTACGACAACATCCCCTACGGTCACCCCGATTATTTCATCATGCGGGCGGGTGTGGGAATCCTCAGTGACGGGATGAGTAGCCGTCTGTTCGACCGCGTTCGGGAAAAACATGGACTCTGCTACAGTATCTGGGCCAGCACTCATTCAAACGTTCCGAGCACTGACGCTCAAGGCGCCCGAGTTCCTGCGACGGGGGCAGTGTTCGGATACGCCGGAACGACTCCACAGCGGGCCCAACAAACGCTCGATTTGACACTTCACGAAGTTCAGCATCTCTGCGATGACCTCACCGAAGATGAACTCGAACGCTGGAAGGTGCGCATCCAGAGCAGTCTCATCATGGAGCAGGAATCAGCCGGCTCGCGGGCAAGTTCGATCGCATCGGACCAGTTCCAACTCGGGCGCGTGATGCCCACTGAGGAGCTCGAAGCGGCCATTGAGTCGATCCAACTCCAGCAGATCAAAGATTACTACCAAGCCCACTCGCCGACGTCGTTCCGCATTGTCACGATTGGCTCGGAACCGCTCGCCGGTGGCAGCGTCTGGAATGAGAAGTCTGATTCATCGCACCTCAATGCAGCCAAGACGATCCAGTCAGGAGAAAGCCATGAGTGAGTTCTGTACCGCTACCTTGCCAAACGGATTGCAAGTTGTCGCCGACGTCGACAATCGAGGCTATTCGGCGGCAATTGGATATTTCGTTCGCGCCGGCGCTCGTGATGAAACTGACGCGCAATCAGGGCTGAGTCACTTTCTCGAACACATGATGTTCAAAGGCACCGACACGCGAAGTGCCGCCGATGTCAATCGCGAGCTCGATGAACTCGGCGGACAGAGCAATGCCTACACAAGCGAGGAGCAAACGGTGTATTACGCCGCCGTACTGCCCAAGTACCAGCGCCGGATGGTCGACCTGCTCTCAGACATGATGCGTCCTCGTTTGGACGCGGATGATTTTATGATGGAGCGCCAGGTTATCTTGGAAGAGATTGCCAAGTACGAAGACCAACCGCCCTTCGGTGCGTTTGAACGTGTGATGGAGTGTTGCTATGGACCGCGTGGCCTTGGCCGCCGCATACTCGGGACAACCGAATCGATTGAATCGATGCACGTGGACACGATGCGTGATTACTTCCGCACCCGTTACCGACCCGCCAACATGGTACTCGCGGCGTCGGGTAACGTGGATTTCGATGACTTGGTCGACCAGGCTAGCCAGGCCACCGCCGATTGGAATGATCTGCCTATTCCACCGCCGCCCCCTGCGGATGATCGTGATCAAATCCCGGTCGGCGTCTCGCTCGATTCTCGACTCAACATCCCCGATGCCACCCAGGCATACCGTGTCACTCTGTCGGGCGGTCCTTCGATGGCCGCGTCCGATCGGTTTGCCATGAGGTTGCTCGCGTCGATCATTGGCGAAGATGGAGGCAGTCGGTTGTTTTGGGATTTGATCGATACCGGGCGCGCTGAAGTCGCCACGCTGTGGCCACAGGAATATGCCGATACCGGCGCGCTTTTCACATATCTCGTTTGCACACCCGAAGAGATGGGTTCCAATATTCGGCTGATGAATGAGGCAATTGACTTTGTCGTTCGCCAAGGCGTCGAGCAATCCGAACTGGACCAGGTCGTCAATCGGACTGTGGCGGGTGTAATCATGTCGTCGGAACGGCCCGCTCAACGTCTTTTTGGTTTGGGAAGTCATTGGTTGTGCTGTCGTGAATACCTTTCGACCGATGACCGTCTCGACGCCTACCGAAGCGTCGATATCAGTGCGATTGAAACTGCGGCGAGAAGGTATCTGTGCAGTGAAGCGACCGAGGTGATCGCGGCGGCGGACTCCGCACCCATTGTCTCTGAACCGAGCTTGACGCCATGAGTCTAGGTGCTACCGACGTGCCGCCATTGTTACGGCTGGATGATCGCACGACCATCCTGCCGATCATTCACGGCAGTGGCCAGTTTGCGTGGCTGACTCGTCGGTTTCTGCTAGAACATCGTTTTGACTGCGTTGCGGTATCACTTCCCGAATCGTTTCGCCAATGTGTCGAACAGGCGATCGTCGAATTGCCCAAACCGTCGATTGTGATCCAGCGTCCGACGCCAGATTACGAATCTACCTATGACGCCGAACATGATTTTCGCGGCAGTTATGACCCCGCAGACGCGAGCGATTTCGGCGATGAGCTTAACGCTGACTTCGAGGACGACTCGCCTGACGAAATCCCCGCCAGCTATGTGCCGATTGATCCTTGCCAAGGCGTCATCATGGCAATCCGCGCGGCCATGGGCGAACACATCCCGCGTGAATTCATCGATTTAGAAACGAATCGGTTTCAGCCGTACTCCACTGTAATGCCCGACCCGTACGCAGTACGTCTTGTGCAAATTGAGAAATTTGCTGCTGCGGTCCTGCCGAGTATCCCCCGGCCGAGTGACGATCATACGCGAGAGCGGATGGCCTACATGGCAGCGAGATTGGTGGCACTCGCTCAAACCCACCAACAGATTCTACTCGTTACCAGCGTGCTCGATTGGCCTTGGATTCGCGAGGCCCATCGGCTGTTGAAAGAAGGCAAAGGTCGTGGACTCGATTCGTTTGAACACGATTATGTTCAGCGACCTGAAACCTACGCTGTCGATCCTAAAACGCTGTTGTTTCTTTTTGGTGAGTTACCGTTCATCACGGCGTTATACGAACGTGCCCGGGCGCACCTAGAGGAAGACGAAGACCTGCAAATCGATGGCGTCAAGGAGCTTTTGATCGCTGCGAAACAGAGTTATCTTGCGGAGTTCGGTAACCGGGCGAGGCGTGTGACACCGCTACTACTCTCAAAATGCCTGCAGTACATCCGGAATCTTTCTCTCATGCGTCGCCGCATGACCCCTGACATGGTCACGATCGTGGCCGCATGTCAGCAGATTCTTGGTGACCAGTACGCTCTGCACGTCGCTGAGATTGCGAATGAGTATCGAATCGTTCGTGCGCAACCAAACAACCCGCTCACCAGCTCAACTGGGGCCGGGGACGATGAAGTCGATTCCTCCAGCATGCCACTGCACGAACAATTTTCTGACTCGCTCTTAGCTGACGAGCATCATGCGAAGGATCTCGACACTGCATTCGCCATTGATGCCGAATTTGCACAAGACCCTATCGATCCCGATGAGGGTTCTCCTTGGGATGATCGCACGTCAACGACGGTGAAGCTGGGAATTGACCAAGGTCGTCTTCCCGATGGCGAAATCGTCTCACTTGTCAGTCGACTACCCGGTCCGCCCCTGCTGTGGCAGACGCTGTCGCTGCAGCGCCGTCCGACGCAAGATGAACGACATCGGTGGGAGTACAATTGGAATCCGTACTCGCAGTGCAGTTTCCCGCCCGAGGACGAGCGAATAGAAATGCTCCGCAACCGGGTTTGCGAGCGTGCACAAGCCATTATGGGCCAAGACCTCGCAAGAACCGAAAAATTCACGACGAGCGTGAAAGATGGCATCGATATTCGCGATACGTTGCGGCATTGGTATGAGAAAGAGATCTACGTTCGAGTGATCCCGCCGAGCCGCGGCAAGCTCGATGCTTGCTTGATGCTATTCGATTCACCCGCCGATCCACGCGATTACCCCTGGCGCACGACCTGGTTTGCCGAACATCAATGGGAATCGACGCTCGCCTTCTTCGCCAGCGATTTCACCAAAGAGATGGTGGGGCCTGGGATCGGCATGGGAACCTACGGAGGCGCGATGTTCCTCTATCCGCCAACGCCGATCCGCGATATTTGGATCGATCGTCGACTCGACTTTACTGAGACTCTCGAAGAGCGACTCATCGCGGCGGCGTGCCTTCATTCGCGATGCCGACAGATTGCTTTGATGAGCGGGTTGCCCCCCGGCGCGGGTTGGCGACGCCTGGCACGGCGTTTTAAAAAACAGCTCGTGCATGTCCCTTTGACTTCGTTCAGCGATCAAGAGGTGCAGCAACTGCGAATGGTCCACGTGCTCAATGGCAGCGAAGTGAGAAGCTATGCGTCTCACTTTATTCGTAAAGCATAGGCGGGTCCCTACATCTTGACCCAAGCGTTGCCGTCTTTGGAGCTCTTCACCGCAGCGTCGATGAATGCCATTCCGGTGTAGCCATCGTCGATGTTGGCGTACTTACTGCCGTCACAGTGAAACGGCTTTCCGTCGTTGTACAGCCGCACGTCCTGTTCGAAACAGCGGTGCAAGCGAGCGAATGCATCGTGGAATGCCTCGGGATGTCCTGCGGGAATGTTTGGCTCGGCCATCAAGTCTTCGGGAAGGTCGCCGAGAAAACCATCGTTGGCCGAAACGGCACCACGGAAATAGGTCCGGTCGGGTTGACCGGGCAACTGGATCTTGACTTCCTCAGGGAATTCTTGGCGCCATGACAGCGTGCCTTTGGTGCCGTTCACTTCAATCCCAAGATCATTCTTGTGACCGATCGCAATTTGCGAAGCGCGCACCATGCCTTTGCCCCCGTTGGATAATTCGACATAACTGGTGAAGTGGTCGTCGAGCATCCGGCCTTTGACGTAGGTCTCCAGGTGTGCTTGGACGCGGTCGACGTTCAATCCTGTCACGTAGCGGAGCTGCATCAGGGCGTGGGTACCGATGTCGCCACCGCACAGACTCGCGCCTGACTTCTTCGGATCGACGCGCCATTCGGCTTGCGCATTTCCCGAATCCTCGGTCCGTTCTGCTAGCCAACCTTGCAGGTAGTATGAGTCGACCCAGCGAACGTCGCCGAGCAGTCCGCTGGTGACGATGAAGCGTGAAAAACGGCTCGTCCAGTGCCCCAAATAAGTGTGCGATACTGCAAAGGGAACCTTATTTTCTTTGACGGCGGCGACGAGCTGCTTGGCTTCGTCCAAATTGATCGTCAGCGGTTTTTCGCAGAACACGGGAATGCCCGCGCGGACACACTTGATTGCGGGATCGAAGTGAACGTGATTGGGGGTGACGATGAGTGCGTAATCGATTCGCTCCCCCACAGGCTTGGCCGACTCTTGCTCAATCATCTCGTCGTAGCTGTCATACCCTTTGATGGGATAATCCCATGCCTCGGCTTCCGATTGCGCGATTTTGGCATCGGGGTGCAGGGCCGCGACCGTGACCCGCCGGGTGCCATCGAAATGGATTGCACGTTGGTGGGGCTGAACGATAAATGCACCGCCACCGCCGCCAATTAAACCAACATTCAGGGGTCGCTTCGCCATCTTTTTGTACTCATTGGGCTCAGGTAGTTTGGTCAGAATCGTCGAACCCCGCGGCGCGACGCAGGGAACGAGTATAGCGGGTCTGGTTGCTGCGAACAGCCACGATCGAACTCACGGAAGTCGATGAAGGCCGGTTTAATTTTCCCGCACCGCACCGCATTTCGAGTGTGTCGTGTTACAATAGGCGGGTCCCGGACGTTGTTTTGCCAATAATACTCGCACGTGTTCTCTTGAGAAGCTCCATGACTCCACTTCTGCCGACTCCCGACTGGCATCTCCTGCTCGCCGCTGGGATGGGCAATCGCAATACGCTGGTATTGATTGGTGCGTTGTTTATCTTCGTCGTCATCCTGGTGCTGTTTTTCGTCTTCGCAAAGTATTTTGGCTTGTGGTTTCAGTCTGTATTGACGAAGTCCGGGATCGGCTTCTTCGATCTGATCGGAATGAGCTTTCGGAAAGTGAACACTCGGGCGATCGTGCGTGCCAAAATCATGGCGACGCAAGCGGGCTTGGACGATCCTGAATTGACCGGCGGCGCTCTCGAAGCCCACTATCTCGCTGGCGGCAACGTTCAACAGGTGATTCGGGCCCTGATCGCAGCCAAAAAAGCCAAAACTATTTCACTCACCTTTCGCGAAGCCACGGCCATTGATTTGGCCGGACGCGATGTGCTCGAATCGGTGCAAACGAGTGTCTATCCTAAAGTCATCGACTGCCCGCCGCGTGGTTCTGCTAAGCCGTCGCTCGATTCGGTCGCCCGAGACGGAATCCAACTCAAGGTGAAAGCCAGGGTGACGGTTCGCGCTAACCTTCAACAGTTGATCGGTGGTGCGACCGAAGAAACCATTATCGCTCGCGTTGGCGAAGGCATCGTCAGCGCAATCGGTAGCGCTGCAAATCATAAAGCTGTGCTGGAGAATCCTGATGTGATCAGCAAAGCTGTCTTGGCCAAAAAGCTCGACTCTCAGACCGCCTTTGAAATTGTGTCGATCGATATTGCTGACATCGACGTGGGTGCCAATATCGGTGCGCGACTACAGGCCGATCAGGCCGAAGCCGATACCGCTGTCGCCCGGGCCAATGCTGAGAGTAAACGTGCCGCCGCTGTAGCAGAAGAGCAGGAGATGCAGGCCAGGATCGAGCAGAGCCGAGCCGAGGTTGTCGAAGCCGAGGCCGCCGTGCCCCATGCAATGGCGGAAGCGTTCCGCAGCGGGAAATTAATGATCATGGACTACTACCGGATGCAGAACGTTATTGCTGATACCGAAATGCGTCGTTCGCTATCAGGCCAAGGGGCTGAATCGGCCAGCATCCAAGCACACCATTAACCACCTGTCGCGAAATTTGCCACGATGTCCAAAGATCTCGAAGAGTTCCTGCGTCAAGCAGCCGAAATGCGGCAGCGTAAAACGGCCCACCTGCGTGCCGAAGCCGAACAAGCAGAATCGCAGGCGCGTGCACGTTCGCGTCCCTACACTGACGCGCGTCGGGAACGATCGATCGACGTTGAAGAGGGGTACTACGACGACGTCGATGACGAAATCCTGGACGAGCGAGACGTAGAGATCCTCGACGCCGTGCATCTTCCCGATGACGAAGAGGGCAGTCGAGGCAAGCCGTCAACGCCGAGTACGATATCGGTGAAGGTGGCCATGCCGGATGCCCAGATCGTTGACCCCCACCACGTCGCCTCGCCGCAAACTCAACCCAGCCCCGCCCACGCTCTACGCGACCTGATCCGTCGCCCCGGCGGCCTCCGTCAAGCTTTCCTGATCCGCGAGATCCTCAACCGACCACGCTATTGAGCGAGCCATATTGAGGAGTGAATTGTCGACCGACGACTCGGCCTGTCGTGAGGATGCAGAGATCACCGGCCCAGGCGGTCGGAGCCGTCTGGGTGAAGCGTCTTGTGCCGGCGGTTGGAATTCTTAGATGCCAATCGTCCATTTGGGCTGCAAAGAACTGACGCTCACGCCATTGCTCCAAAGACCCAGATTTCCAGTTGCTCTTGACTCACGTACATTCGTACGTGTATCGTTGGCACGTACAAACGTACGCGGTGAGCCGAACTTGGAGAGCAATTCGTGGTCGATCGTCCGGAATTGTCAAAAAATGAACTTGAAATTGCGCGGGCACTGTGGGAGACGGGGCCTGCGACCGTACGTATTGTTTATGAAGCTGTCTCGGAATGGAAGAGTATTGATTACGCGACCGTACAGACCTATCTGAGGCGTCTGCAGAAGAAAGGTTATGTCGCGTCAAAGCTTGATGGCCGCGTGCGCGTCTATTCTTCACGTGCCAAACCGCATACGGTGATCCGCGATACGGTGAATGATCTCATTGACCGATTGTTCGGCGGCGACTCGATGCCACTAATGCGGCATCTGGTAAATGAACGGGGCTTGGACGATCACGATTTACAGGAACTGCGTGACCTGATCGATCGTCTGGATGCGGGACAAGGCAAGTCGAAATGACTCCAGATCGAGTGTTCGAGTTGTTGGCGGTCCAGTTCTGGCAAGTTGCCTTAGTCGGCTTGATCGCGTGGATCGTTGCGATCACGGTGGCGTCCGACAGGCCCCATTTGGCGCATGCGTTATGGGCTTTGGTACTGTTGAAGTGCGTGACGCCACCGATATGGAGCAGCCCGACAAGTCCGTTCAGTTGGTCGGTGGCCAATGAACGAGACACGGTCATGATCGAAACGACTGAAGCATCGAAAGTCTTCACGGCTCCGGCTATTGCCAAGTTTCAAACGCCAACGGAGCGAGCTGAAGTTCTTATTTCGGCGAGGAGAATAAGTATGCCCGGATGTTACTTGAAGTTTTAGAAACAAAACATCGATTGCGTGTTATTCCGGCCTTGCCGGGAGTGCGACCGGTGGACATTACCGCGAAACGATTGGAGCGAATCATGCGGTTTGGAAACGGAGTTCGAAACAGAATTCATGCACGTCGGCCATGGTGGACGACAGCCATTATTATCCTAGGTGCGATTGTGATCCTCCCCGGCGCCGCACGCGTGATCGGGCAAGATGCTGCCGCGACAACGACTATGATGGGCAGTGACCCAGGACTGAAAGTTACCGCAAATGAGAGCCATCCGTTCTCGAAAAATGTGAACTATGCCAGACAGATCACCCTCGAGACGAGGCTGGTCCACCTTTCGACAAAACTACTCGAAGAATTGAACTTGCCTTGGGACGACGAGGCCATTCAGTGCAGTCACTGCTTGCTCGACGAGCATGCTACGGAAGTGTTGATGACTTCACTGGCTGGGAACGAAAAGGTGGTATGCGAGTCCGCACCGAAGATTACCCTTTTTGATGGTAGCGATTGGGAGTTCGAGCAAAGCGATCAGCGCACATTTGTGACAGCCTGGGAACCGTTCCCGGGTCAAGAAGATCAGCCTGTCAGAACACTTGCTCCCGTGACGGAGGAAGTGAAATTTGGTTTCCACGTTAATGGCAATGTGAGGTGTCTCAATTCAGGTAGCGACATCCAACTTGCGGCTCATACGGAAATTAGTTCGATTAGTTCGGTCGAGACATCTTCGTTCCACTTCGAAAATGACATTGGAGGAGAACCGCATCCAGTTCAAAAACCGAAAATCGAAAAGTGGGGACAATCCGTGGGACTGGTGCTACCACTCCATGCCTCGCTCGTGATGCGCCATCCGGGACAGGGTGGGAAGACAACCCTCACTGTTCTCGTCTGTAGGATGATTCACGAAACGCCAGAGGAAGCAGTCAAAGTCGCCGGTTTTCTGGCCAACGAGTCATCGCCACCGTCTGACGACGTGACGCCGATCGACGCCAAATTAACCATCACTAAGGGCGTGGAAAGAGTTCCCATGCGGAATGTCTACGTCGACAGCGGCCTTGATTTCACGCCCGAACAAATTGAATTGATTGCCAGCCGACATGACCGGCTTGGGTTTGAGTCAGTCCAAATTAGAGACGGACGCCTACGTGTTCACCCTCAAGCACTAGCTCACGTTGCGACCGTGCGCGCGATGGTTGAGGCAGAGCGTCCCGAGAATCGACCTTTGCTACGCGGTGCGGAGAGCGACGAAGTTTTTGATTACTTGCTGCTGACGACGGCCATGCAATCATGCGACATCCCATGCCGAATCGAGGGGCAGGTCGACTACACAATCAACCGTGACTGCATCGAGCTGAGTGCGTCCCCAATAGAAATATCTTACGCAGATGTTGAGGAATCATTCGGCGTCCGAGCTGACAGGGGGGAGATACGCATTCTGCTCAACGCCAGTGGGGATGGAGTGTTCTCCAAGTTCAGTGGTAGTGTCGTTATCGGCGTGAATGATTTGAAAATCGCAGCGGACGCCGTGGAGATGGACGAAACCGGCTGCACGCTGCGCGGGAACATCGTGCTGACGCGGGGGAGTGATCAAGCGCCTCTCAGATTAACCGCCGACAAGCTCTGGATTGATCCGGCGTGGGACTCCATCGACGAGATCATCAAGAATCTCAGCCAGTTCGCTCCATGAACTGTCATTGAAGATCGCGCGCCGAGTAGTGGCTTTTCGCTCGGCGAAAGTTGTGCGCATGGCTACTTTCGTGACGTCCCTACCGCAGTGCGTCCCGCAGGATCTCAGCAGGGTGCAGTGCAAGTCGATTTGTGGCGTCGCGGATTTGATGACGGCATGACGTGCCTGCCGCCGCAATGATCGTGTTCTCGCTCGCTCCACGCACGGCAGGAAATAATACAAGTTCCCCAATCTTCATTGACACGTCGTAGTGTTCGCGCTCGTAACCAAACGAACCCGCCATGCCACAGCATCCACTCGGGATTAGTGACACCGTAAAATTTTTCGGCATTCGCAACATCTGCATGGTGGGCTGCATCGAACTGAGGGCTTTCTGGTGACAGTGGCCGTGTACGATGACCGTGCGTGACTGATCACTAAACGCATCGGACGAAATTCGCCCTGCCTTTACTTCGCGTGCGAACCATTCATCTAAAAGAAAACAGTGCTCACCAAGTCTCCTGGCCTTAGCTACCAAATCATCACCCACTAATTCAGGATACTCGTCGCGGAAAGACAGGATCGCAGAGGGCTCGATACCAATTAGAGGTGAATCGCCACAGACGACGTCACCCAATAGATCGACGTTCTTTCTAGCAATCTCCCTCGCGTTTCTTAACATTCCTTTGGACAACGAGCTCCGACCACTCTCCATATGTCGAGGGATCTCAACTTGATAGCCAAGACGCTCAAGTAATTCAACGACTGCAATTCCAATTTCTGGCTCGGAATAATCCGTGAACTCATCGACGAACAGAAACACCTTGCGACCGTTGGCAGGCAAACCGTCAAATCGCGTCAATCGTTTGCCGAGCCAACGAGTGAAGGTCTGCCTCGCCGTCTTCGGGATTGATCGCTCAGGGTGAAACCCCATAATCCGGTTGAGAACGCGGCGGATGACTGGGGTGCCCACGCAAGCGTTGAATAGAAGTGGTGCTCTGCTGATGATCGCCTGTGCGCGAGCGTATCCGGCAATCATCCGACTTCGCAGCGGCACACCGTTGGCATCATAGTAATGTTGCAAAAACTCCGCCTTCAGTTTGGCGACGTCGACTGTCGAGGGACATTCGGATTTGCAGCCCTTGCAAGACAAGCACAAATCCATCACCTCGTGAATCTCTTGGCTATCAAAGGGGTTTTCTTTCGTTGATGAGGTGAGAATCTGCCGGAGCGTGTTGGCGCGGGCTCTCGTGGAGTCGCGCTCATTGCGTGTCGCCATGTAGCTTGGGCACATCACGCCTCCGGCCAGATGAGTTTTTCGACAATCACCTGAGCCGTTACACATTTCAGCGGCGCGAAGGATCCCACGGTTTTCAGAAAAGTCAAAGATCGTAGGAATCTTGTCGCCCGACGTTTGGCCGGGTTGATAACGAAGCGACTCATTCATTTGTGGCGTATCCACAATTTTGTTCGGATTGAACACACCATTGGGATCCCAGACACGCTTGAACTCACGTACAAGTTCGTAGTTTTTCCAGCCGATCATTTCTTCTAAGAACTCGCCGCGTAACCGGCCGTCGCCATGCTCGCCGGACAGTGATCCACGGTACTTCTTGACAATCGTCGCGACAACCGAAGCGACTTCGCGAAACAATCGCTTGCCATCGGCCGTTTTCAAATTGATGATGGGACGCATGTGAATTTCACCCGAACCCGCATGCGCATAGTGCACACACTTGAGCCCAAACCTTGCTTCCAGGGTGTCGTCGACTTCCGCGATGTAGGCGGGCAAGTCCTGCACGTCGACGGCGGCATCTTCAATGACCGGCACAGTCTTCTCGTCACCAGGGATATTGCCAAGTAGCCCAAGGCCAGCCTTACGCAGATCCCACACCTTTTCGCAATCGGTCCCCAACAGAATAGGGAAATGGTATCCCAGCCCCGCCTCGGACATCGCAGTCGCGATCTGCTCAGCGGCAATTCGAACTTCTTCGTCGCTGTCACCACGTACGTCCGTGACAAGAATAGCGGCGGGTTCTCCTTGGATAAAAAAACGATTCTGACGATGCTCAGGACTCCGCTCCGTACAACCCAAAATAACGTCGTCAATCAGCTCACACGCATCGATGTCGTGCTTTACAGAAATCAAGGTTGCCTTGAGAGCCTCAGTGACGCTGTTAAAATGCGCACAGAGCAGGCCGCTGCGCGGCGGTGGGAGAGGTAGGATTCGCAGTTTGATTTCCGTCGCTAGAAAGAGAGTCCCTTCGCTACCTGCGATCAATTTGCAAAAGTTGAAAGGCGTGTCTGGATCCAGCACAAGATCGATGGCGTATCCGGTGTTGCGGCGATGAATCGACTGTTTCGGAAATTCTCGCATGATCTCTTCTCGAACCGCAGGATCGGCAATACGGTCGCGAGCGTGCTGATAGAGCCGAGTTTCGAGCGAATCGGCGGCGTTGCACTTTTCGGTGAACTGATTGGCGGTCAGCTCGCCAAAAGCGACCCTGCTGCCGTCCGAAAGAAAGCCACTGATTTCGAGCAGATGGTCGCGGGTACTGCCAAACTTGAGGCTGTTGCTACCACATGAATTATTGCCCACCATCCCACCGATCATGGCACGGTTTTGCGTCGAGGTTTCGGGGGCGAACCAAAATCCGAGCGGTGCGAGGTAACGGTTGAGCTCATTGCGAATCACGCCGGGCTCGACCCGCACCCATTGCTCGGCCGTGTCAACCTCCAAGATCTGCGTGAAGTTACGAGAAACATCCACGACGATGCCGCTGCCGACGACTTGACCGGCCAGCGAGGTGCCTGCGGTGCGCGGAATCAGTCCAACGCGGTGCTCGGCAGCGAAATTAATTAACACAAACAGATCCGCCTCGGATTGCGGAATCGCGACGGCCATCGGCATCTCTTGATACGCCGAAGCATCGGTAGCATAGATCCGCCGCATTAAATCCCCGGTATGGAGTTCGCCACGAAGGGAATGGGCGAGTTTGTCCCAATCGGAAGCGACAATCTGGGCAAGTGGGTTGGGTATCATGGATGTCGGGAGTGAGGGGGCATTTCGTTCATTATATCACTGGTTGCAAACCGCAAAATTCTTTCACGCAGCGCATCAGGCAGCTCATCGCGCGATCCAGGCTCCCGCCTTTTCGAGCTGCGTCGTTGCCGTTGCCGCCCAATCACGATTCGCCGCCGGTGATGCGGGACTGGGGTGCAAAATCCGAACAATCTCTGCTGTGGAATCGCAATCGTTCGTGGCCCGTCTCAAGCATGTTTCGGCAAACGCTCCGACACCAACTAAGTGCGTCCATGGCAGCAGTTCGATCACAGCTTGCAAATGTCGATCGCAACACTCCTGTAAGGCATCGCGTTCACCCACGAGCAGTTTGTCAGGGGTCCGATTACGGCCGCTCTCCTCCATGAAAACGAGCGGGCAATAGTTGAGCACGAAGTGCGTTTGGAAGAATTCTGCGGGTGTGTGGAAACGATCCTGCATCAACCCCCACAATCGCCGACCGCTCACTTCGCTGCGCCGACATGCCAGTCCTTCGATGGGTCGCTTGGGATGTTCGTGTTCGACAGTTCCAACATCGCCCTGAATCTGCATCCAATCTCGCACCACCGCAACTTCGCCAAACGGAACACCCGTTTGGGCCATTCCCCATGGTCCTGGGTTCATTCCAAGAAACATGATGCGAGCGGTGGCGGTGGCCTGAGCGACGTAACTTTGGTGCAGTGTCCAGGCATAATCGAGGGGGTTGTAGACGTGTGTCACCGGCTGAGCAAACGTGATTGCGTTGACGCCATCACGCAGTTGTTCCGCGGCACCTGTTAAAGCGGTATGCAGCTTGCGATCAGCGGGATCTTCGGGAGTACTTTTCAATGTGCTCATGCTATTGGTTTGCGGGATGGGACGACTTGAAAGCTTCTCGAAAGAGGACCGCGGAACCCGTGCCTAGAACCGTCGGATCACTGATTAAGAGCCTATCCGGAAAGGGGTCTGACCCTTTGGAGACGCATCGTTTTACAACGTTTTTAGCGGCCTCGCCGGAGAGGGTCAGACCCCTTTTCGGATAGGCTCTAAGCTTTCACACTGCGAGGTATTCATCAATGGCTTCTTGAAAAACTTCCGACTCGACATGGCGATCGAACAACAGTTTCGTCAGCTCTGTCAAACACGCAGCATGCACATCGGGACCGCGCAAACAAGCTCCTTCCGTGTCGGCTTTGACCCGCTCCCATCGGGCGAGATAAGCCGGATCCCAGTTTTCATTCAGATCGAGGAGGATGCTCTGCGATGGCAGTTGCCACTCCGACTGCACCTTCTGTGGCCGCGCCAACACCAATACGCTATCGCCTTCTTCGCTGACTTCTTCGTCTGCGAGACCAGTTACATCTGCAATGATTTCGATTTTATCCATCGTCATGGCGGAGAAAGTTTCATGGTGGATGGCCTGAAGCTGGTCCATGATCTGTGTCTTTCTCAAACTCAAATTCTCAGTAGAAGGGTCCACCTGGTCGTCAATCCACCAAAGTTTGCCACAGACGTGAGAGCGACGTTCCAGCAGTTCGGCGGCAAGCTCAGGCCAAACTTGCTGTTTCAACGATCGCACCGTCCAAGGCGAGTCTGCGTCGGGCGTATTGGCGTGGTGCAGGAAATCGAGGTGGCTCGACAGCTCATTTGAAACGATGGCTGACGCAGCGTCTTTGCAGGACGGAGTGACCCAAATCCCGCGAAAGTTCATCGCGTCCATGCCCGCGATTGCAGCCGACACCCTTTCCGCTGGCAGGTCGACCGATAGCACTCGACATTCTACCTGGGCTGCGTGAAAGCCGGTTTCCAAGGCAAACTGCGTCGGATTCCCCGCAATCGGGTGCCCGATGATCGCGATAATCGGTTCGGCCGTCCCGTCCATGTTCAGACTCGTTTGATAGTGTGGAGTTCATGGGGCCGGCCATCCAAGCAGGAAATCAGAATGAATACCGTCCCTTCGGTCAATCTAACCGATTCACTGGTTTCTCGGAACGGAACGCGTCCTTGCAGGCGGCTACGTGGTTTTCGATGAGCTGACGTTTGTCGACGTGGGGGGATCAGGATCGTTCAGCCGGAAAATTTGGCTGTGCCGAAGCAGCAGGGCCATACGAATCGTTTGATCGCCGCTATGATAGCACCTCTCATCATCGAGCAATCCATCGCGGCGACCAGCAGGGTTGGCGCAAAACGATTGCTGCTGTCCATCGTTAATGGCGACTCACGTCCCACGACGGTTGCCGACCACCTTGAAACTCATCCCGATGACCATTTCGACACGCAACCAACTCCGCGAGCTTGCGCGTGACGAGCTGACGCGGCTTCAAATTGGCAAGCTCAACCGACTCTTGAATTCATCGCTTGAGCATCCGCTTTACGCCCCCGCGATAAAGGGTTGCCAGATGCCAATATCCGGACTCGACGTGCTGGGCAATCTGCCCCTACTCAACAAGTCCGATCTGCTGTCGTCAACGCCCGGGGCTCCGGGGAGACTGTTTTCGTTGCCGACGCAGCAGTACACTCGGTACCATCAAACCAGCGGTTCGCGCGGCTGGCCGATGCCGGTGCTCGACACGCCAGCGGATTGGTCTTGGTGGTTGGATTGTTGGCAGTACGTTCTCGATGCGGCCGAAGTTACCCCATCAGATATCGCGATGATGGCGTTTTCGTTTGGTCCCTTCATCGGTTTTTGGTCTGCCCACGATGCCTTGGTCCAGCGAGGTGCGCTCGTCGTCCCCGGGGGCGGTTTGTCGAGTCTGGCACGATTGAATTTGATCGCACAACAACGATGCACTGTCCTGTGTTGTACTCCGACCTACGCATTGCACTTAGCCAGCGTCGCCGCAGAGCATTCCATTGACCTTGCCAATAATGCTGTCTCACGCATTATCGTCGCGGGCGAACCGGGCGGCAGCGTGCCAGGGATCCGCGGGGCGATCGAATCTCAGTGGCACGCTCGCGTGATCGATCACGCGGGGGCCAGCGAATTGGGGGCATGGGGATTCGCCAGCACGGACGATTCGGGACTGCATATCATTGAATCCGAATTCATCGCCGAGTTTCTCGTCTTCGATCCCGCCGGCAATGCGTCCCGAGCTGCGGCGGAGGGCGAACTCAGCGAGCTCGTCATGACTAACCTCGGGCGCTTCGGGGGGCCTGCAATCCGATACCGGACCGGTGACATTGTTCGACCGCAGTGGGACCATGATCTGCTCTGCCGGTTTGTACATTTACCCGGCGGTGTGCTCGGCCGCAGCGACGACATGATGGTGATACGCGGGGTAAACGTTTTCCCAAGTAGCATTGAGGCGATTGTGCGAGAACTCACACCGACTGCTGAGTTTCGTATGATCGCGACGCGTCATGACGAGATGGATCAGCTCAGGATCGAAGTAGAATGTGACGGCGGGGCGGACATCGAATCGACGCTGGCGTACCTACTGCGAGACAGGATGGCACTTCGAATCCCCGTCACGATGGTCGCCGCGGGCAGCCTGCCGCGCAGTGAGGGGAAATCACAGCGTTGGGTGGATGAGCGGCATTAGCACACAAGTGACGTCACCCTCCCGAATTTCGTTTGGAACGTGAAAAGTCACCCCCACTCCTCTATCGGAACAATCCAGAATGGATCGCCAGGCTAAAAACTCTCAGCATCGCTGGGGAATTCTCCCTTCTGGACCTGATTGCGATACTCGGTTGCTGCGTCTCGCAATGCACAGCCGAGGTCCGCGAACTGGCGCGTGAACTTGGGCGTGTAACCTGAAGTCATTCCAACGATATCGTGTGTCACCAAGACCTGACCGGACACGCTGCGGCCAGCGCCAATCCCGATCGTGGGGACTGAAATGGCTTCGGTAATGGCGGCGGCTACACTTGCCGGCACGCACTCTATCAAGACTGCAAAAGCCCCGGCCGATTCGGCTGCCTGTGCGTCGACAACCAATTTCTCGGTGTCACGCTGCAGACGATAGCCGCCATCGACGTGAATGTTTTGCGGTCGCAAGCCAACGTGGGCCATCACAGGTACACCTGCGGTGACGATGGCACCAATTCGTTCGGCTTGCTCGGCACCGCCCTCTAACTTGACCGCGTGGCAGCGAGTCTCCTTGACCACGCGAGCACTGGCTTCAATACTGCGTGCGATTTCAATCTGCCCCTCGGGAAAGGGCAGATCCACGACCACCATGGCCCGCTTGGCGGCACGGCCTACCATTTCGGCGTGATAAATCATTTGATCCATCGTGACCGGCAGAGTGGTGTCGTGACCTTGCACGACCATGGCCAGCGAATCACCCACCAACAGCACATCGATCCCGGCATCGTCGAGCAACCTCGCTGTGGGGAAATCGTAGGCGGTCAGCATCGTGATCGCTTTGCCGCACCGACGCATCGTTTGCAGCGAGCGCGTGGTGACGCGTTTGATGGATTCCTGGTCGTCCGGCATTGAGATTACTTATGAAATATCTTCGGCGCGGGCGGCGGTGTTTCCTGCCGACCAACGAACGAGTGCCAATACTGCTGCTGCGACAACTAACGCAGCGAAAACCCATGCGTGCTGTGGCTCGGTGATGTAATGCCAAAGCGAGTTGCCTTGACCAGCCTCGGTGTGTCCATGTCCCTCATGTGCGAAAAGCAGGGTCGAGGGAAGAACGCTTAGAAGACTGGCAAGAACGACGCGTGACATGTTGTACTCTCTCATGAAAAGCAAGGGTCGACGAACAATTTGAATATAATGCGTCAGCGAGTGGGAGAATTGGAGGGCGTGCCGGAAACCTCGCCAACAAGGAATCGTCCACGAACTGCGAACGATGCATCCGCGACGATACTCCGTAGTCTACCGCGGAGTAACGCGAGGATTCTAGTCCAGGAGGTTCTTCTCGGAGTTGAGTGGCAGTCATCCAAGATGCGGGATTTTCCAGGCATGGGCTCCTACGTCCAGTGAGCAAAAAGGAACCCTCGGCGAGCGCAAGCTCACCGAGGGTTGACCGCACCACTGGCGCGCTATCGACCGCATTATCCCTTCCCACGCCCGCGTCCCCGTAGAGCTTGAGTCCGTCATTTCCGGCACGTGAACCTAATCCGTTGCGACTGACTGAATAAACCATCCAAACTGCATGCTGTGGTCACAGCGTGGCAAAAGCGACCGGGAATTTCGTTCGTTCGGCCGCCCGTCGCCGCTAGCCGGTCCCGTTGTTCACTCGCCATTTCGTCCGCAATGCCCCATGTTCTAAATACGCCCGCACATCGTTATCGTGTGAGCAAACTGGACCTCCCGTGTTACTGGAACGAATTGAAACTGTGTCTGAACCCGCTGACCTACGATACCGCCGCGTGATTTTGAAACTCAGTGGCGAAAGTTTGGCTGAATCTGGCAAGCGTGGCATCAGTGGTACGGAAATGGCCACCATTTCTGGTCAGATTAAGCTTGCCCACGAATCCGGTTGCCAGATCGCCGTCGTCAATGGCGGCGGGAATATCCTTCGCGGAGCCCAGTTCTCAGGCGCGAACGCCACCGTTGGGGAGGCCACCGCCCACTACATGGGGATGCTAGCGACGGTCATTAACTCATTGGCCCTCCAAGATGCGCTCGAAGCGATTGGGTTGCCAACCCGCGTGATGAGCGCCCTGCCGGTGGACAAGGTTGCCGAGAAATTCATTCGCCGTCGAGCGATCCGTCATCTCGAAAAGGGACGGGTTGTGATCTTGTCGGGAGGCATCGGGTGCCCGTTCGTGACAACAGATACAGCGGCGGCACAGCGCGCCCTCGAGCTCGACGCCGACGTCATCCTCAAAGCTACCCGTGTCGATGGCGTCTATAGCGACGATCCTGAGATCAATCCGCACGCAGTCCTTTACGACCAACTCAGCTACCAAGACGTGCTCACTAAAAAACTGCGAGTCATGGACGGCACCGCAATCGCTTTATGCAGCGAACATCGCAAACCGATTTTAGTGTTTAATTTCAAACGTGAAGGTAATATTGTTCGTGCCGTTCGTGGCGAGACCGTAGGTACTTGGATCGGCCAACCGAACGACTCGCAAACTTAAACTTAAAGATTTTCTGAAATCGATTTCAATTCTGTAGGAGACGACTGACATGACCAGCGATGAAATACTGATGGACACTGAAGAACGGATGGAGAAAGCCGTCTCGGTGCTATCGAACAACTTGGCGGGTATCCGTACCGGCCGCGCCAATCCCGGTTTGGTCGAATCGATCAAAGTCGAAGTCTACGGCTCGTTCACTCCGCTGAAGCAACTCGCCTCAATCGGCACTCCTGAACCGCAGCAGATCCTGATCCGGCCCTACGACGCCACCACGATCAAGGAAATCGAGAAAGCGCTCGTCGCTGGGGACCTGGGTTTGAATCCTCAGAACGACGGACGCGTGATCCGGCTGAATGTGCCCCCCTTGTCTACCGAAGTCCGCAAAAAAATGGTGGCCCGCATCAAGGAACTCGGCGAAGAAGCTAAAATCTCAATTCGTAACATTCGCCGAGATGCCAATAAAGCCGCCGATACGTCCGAAAAAGACAATGAGCTGACCGAAGATGATCGCGACCGTTGCAAGGATCAAGTCCAGGAGCTGACCAAGAAATACGAGGCCACCGTCAATGACTCGTTGAAGGTCCGCGAAACCGAAGTGCTGGAGGCATAGCCAACGTGCCGCAAACGGTGCAATGCCCGCAGTGCCAAACTGCCGTGGATGTTCGCAAAGCCGCGGGGGGCAGTCGTATCGATTGTCCTGCGTGCGGCCAGTCCTTTATCGTTCCCGGTTTCGACGAGTCCACCCTTGGATCGAGCGGTGGCGGATTCGGGTCACCCACGCCCTCGAGCGGCGACGATGACGACGATTGGTTGAACTTGGGCGACCTGCCACCGATTCCACCGGTAACACCGAATTTCCCCGGCGGCTCCGGCGAAATCGCTGAGCCAGCTGATGATTTTTCCATGTCGGCCTTCAAGAAGGCATCGGAGACCTGGGACGAAGACGGGCCGCCACCCGAACAGTACGTTGAGGACCTGGCCAGCACGTTCGATGAGCGACCCAAAGGAACGAATTCCGAAGGGCAAAAGATTGAGTATCAAACCCACTACCGTGTTCGCTGTCCAACGTGTGGTACGCAGAACGACGTTACTGATAAACAGGCTGGCAAACAAATTCGATGTCGCGATTGCTTCACGATGGTGCGTGTCCCCCGACCGCCGCGGGTGCAACGCAAGGTTCAAATTGATATGACCGAAGCACCGGCGTTTCAGTTCACACCGCTGAAGGACAGTGCCGATCGGCCAGAGGATCCGTTTCGAAAGTCGGCCAGCGAGTACCTCGAGGCCGCTTCGCGCACCGAGAAGGTCGAGCCGAAACCGGATCTAGACGTCCCTCGCATCCGCGATTGGGCCGCTGCGGTGTTTGGCATTTTCAAGCAAATTGGCGTGCTCGCGCACTGGTTGATCCTCTCGTCGATCGCTTCCGTGGTGGCCTTCGTCGTGCTAAGCATTGATGCGGAGATGCTCATGGTGGGCCTGTTCGCCGGAGGTGTTTTCTTCGGAGCGATTGTGCTCGCGTGCGGATTCACCATCATGCAATCGATTGCCAACGACGAAGAGACCGTCGACGAGTGGCCGATCACACTCGAGCCGATGGAGTGGATCACCCCGTCCCTGTTTTGCTTTGCTGCTGCGGCCCTGGGTTACGGGCCGGGTTGGTTCGTGGGTTGGATGACATTCGGCAACTCGCTGACGACCGTGTGCATGGCGATGATATCATCGTTCTTGATCTTTCCGTTCGTGCTGTTATCCATGCTAGACATGCAGAGCGTTTTCATGCCCTTCTCGGCAGACGTGGGTCGCAGTGTGACGCGGAGTGAGGAAGCGTGGGGCGGATTCTATTTCTCATCGGGCGTCGTGTTTTTCTTCACGTTTATGATTTTCGCCCTGGCCAGTATGTTCCCGACGCCTATTGCAGCCGTGATCGGCATCTTCGTGGGGGTGGCCGCCGAGTTTATTTATTTCGCTATGCTAGGCCGCTTGGCCCACGCGATCGGCAAAAGTGTCAACGCCGCAGCGAGGGAAAATAACATCGCCGAGGAACGGCAACGCGAACGCGATAACAAATCAAATTAGGTGGTCGCCGAGCGCTCCGGGCTGCTGCCGAGCGGGTATCCGTTTTCGACTCGGGTGCCGCGCGCGCCTTCAGCCAAAACAGGACCAGCCACCGATACGCGCTTCCCAAGCAACCTGCTATGGTGGTCAGGCGACACCAGCACCGCCCTTTTCCGTTTTCACCCATTCAATTGGAGTCGACCAGGTGAATGAGGGCATTGGCGTTTGGGCACGCCGCTAGTTTCCTGTTCGGGGGGTTTCCTGTGCGGGGAGGTGACGCGGCTCAGTCAGCTGGATTTTCCCATTTCTTCCTCCACCACGCGGAAAGATCATGACCTACACACTCCCTGAACTTCCTTACGCTTACGACGCGCTCGAGCCCAGTATCGACGCTCGGACGATGGAGATTCACCATACCAAGCACCACAACGCCTACATTACCAAGGTCAATGCTGCCCTCGAAGGCACGGATCTGGCGTCCAAGCCAATCGAGGTGGTGATCGCCAACTTGTCCGCCGTTCCCGCTGACAAGCGCGGCGCGGTTCGTAACAACGGTGGCGGCCACGCCAACCACGCACTGTTCTGGACCGTGATGGGCCCCGGCAAGGGCGGCAAGCCCTCCGGTGAGCTCGCCACCGCTATCGACGCCACCTGCGGCTCTTTCGACGAGTTCAAAGCGCAATTCGCTGATGCGGCAGCCACCCGGTTCGGCAGCGGCTGGGCATGGCTCTACGTCGACAATGGTCAACTGAAGGTAGGCAGTACGGCCAACCAAGACAACCCATTGATGGGTGAAGCGGTCGCTGGCATCTCCGGCACGCCAATCCTCGGCTTGGATGTTTGGGAACACGCTTACTACCTCCACTACCAAAACCGTCGTCCTGATTACATCAACGCATTCTTCGACCTGGTCGATTGGGAGGCGGTTGCCAAACGGTTCGCGGACGCGAAATGAAGCTGCGAAGCAACGGCGGCAGTTAAACTGGGGTGTCAGCCCCAGTTACCCGATAACAGGGCGACCGAAATCCCCAGAGGTGTGATGGTAAGGCCATATGAAGGATTTTTTGCATCTGCTCCGCGCCCTCGTACGCGAGCCTTCGGTCGTGGGAATGGAAGACGCTTTCTTCCGCGTGCTGAGGCGGGAACTTGAAGAGTTTCCTACGCGTGTGACACGCTATCATGGACTGCTCGTGGCGGAGGGCAGTGATCCTACCAGTATGTATTTGTCCGCTCATGTTGACAGACATGGATTGATGTGTACCGGCCCGAACGAATTCCAATACGCTGCGTTCATCGCCGGCAATCGCGGGGAGCTCAACGGCGATTCCATCTCCGAACAATTTATGGAAATGATCGCGGGACGCTTTCATGGTCAGCGCGTTCAAGCCCACACCCCCTACGCCGGTTCGTACCTTGGTCAGGGCAAGATTATCGAATCGTATATCTGCCCACGACGCAAGAACTTGATATTCGAAATTGATGGATTGGACTTTCTCCAGCCAGGCACACCTGTCTCCTTCCTGGATCGATTGAGAGAGACCGACGGCTACATCTCCGCCCAACTTGATAACGTCGTCTCCGTGGCGATCACGATTGAACTCATTCGATTGGGCTTTCAAGGCACAGCCTTGTTTACCGCTGGCGAGGAAGCAGGCCGGAGCTGGCGTTTCGCTGCCGAATGGTTCCAGCGACACGACGTGACATCCGACAGGGTGATCGTGCTCGACACCAGTCCATTTCCAACGGTCGATAATCTCGACGAGCAAGACGTCGTGCTGCGACATCGTGACTCCAACGCCGAATTCGATGCTAAGCTTACCGCTGAGCTCCAAGAAAAGTGTGAGCAGCTTGGCATCAGCTATCGCTATAAGGATGCGTACATCGAACAACTCAATCGAACCCGTGAGAGGCCCATGTCGCTTGGCCGCACGGAGCTCGGACGATTGATCCAAGCGTCCAATGGCAAGGTTCGCGGCACCACGCTCCAGCTCCCGACATCGTCCTACCACACCCAGCTCGAAACAGGGAAACTGTCGAGTGTCCACGCAATGATCCGCCTGCTCGGCTCCCTGGGCGAATCGGTGCGTTAGTACCGCAGTCCACCGGGTACACTCCTGGGAATTATATCGCTGATCCGAGTCAGCGATTCGAAATTGAAACCGATCGATCAGCTTATAGAAAGTCATCCATGAATCGTTGGCCTGGCCTTTCACAGTTTTTACTTACCGATCAGGTCGCAATTATCACGGGCGGCTCGAAAGGGCTGGGCGAGGCAATGGCTGCTGGCCTCGCGTCTGCGGGCGCCAATTTGCTTCTTGTCAGCCGAAATGAAGAAGAATCAAAAGCAGCGGCGGCAGGAATTGCGAAAGAGTATCCCGTTGAAGCAATTGGAATGGCTGCGGATGTCTCCAGCGAACATCAAGTTGCCGCGATGGTCGCTCGCTGCATGGACCAGTTCGGACGTATCGATATCCTGATCAATAGCGCGGGCATCAATATCCGAGGTCCGATCGAGGAGTTATCGTTGGAAGATTTTCGTCGGGTGCAGAGCATCAATGTGGAGGCAATGTGGCTGTGTTGCAAACATGTCTCCGCTGTGATGAAGCAGCGACAGTATGGTCGGATCATCAATATGGCTAGCACGTTGGGGCTGGTCGGCCTGGCAAATCGGACACCCTATGCAACCAGCAAAGGGGCGGTCGTGCAGATGACGCGAGCACTCGGTCTCGAGTTCGCGCTCGACAAAATCACCGTCAATGCAATTTGTCCTGGCCCCTTTTTAACGCCAATGAACGTGCCGATTGCTGAGAGTGAAGAGGCGAAGAAATTCATCGTGGGAGCAACGGCGCTTGCGCGATGGGGTGAGCTGAACGAGATTCAGGGGGCAGCAATCTACTTGGCCAGTCCTGCGGCGAGTTACACCACTGGCAGCATGTTGACGGTAGACGGCGGTTGGACGGCGCGGTAGTTACCCGTCTGCTCACTCCCTGCACTCCACCAAAGACGACTCTCCTCTTCACGCGGCCGCCGTCCCACTGAATCCAAGCCGGGTCAACCTGATGTCGGGGCGAGAGCGACATCGATGGAAGCAACCCAGGCTTCGCCATCCCGTTGGACAGAGAAATGTCAACGGCTGAAGTCTGGATGTGGTATTATTTGGGTTGCATTCCTTGATCGAGTCGCCAACTCGGGACGCCTTCCACGCCTTGGATTCGACCGAACTTTTGTCGGACGATTGAGCTCGTGGGTGGAAGTAAAAAAATGAGTATCCCTGCCGTAGGTACGATGTCTATGATTGCGAGATTCCCACTACTCTTGGCCATTCTAGTCGTCGTCGGCCGCGTGCCCGCCGCTGACGTGTCAGCCCAACATGCGGCGTTCTTCGAGAACAAAGTTCGACCGTTGCTCGCTGAGCACTGCTTCGAATGCCACGGCGAAGAAGAGGCATCGGGCGACCTGCGTGTGGATTCGCTGGGCGATCTTCTCCGCGGCGGTGAATCGGGGCCTGCACTTGTCGCCGGCAGTCCGCACGACAGTCTGCTGATCGACGCGGTAAACTACGCATCGCGCGAGATGCCACCCGATGAAAAATTGTCGGATGCCGATATCGAAACCTTGACCGAATGGGTAACACTCGGAGCTCCCTGGCCCGGCGCGGATCCCAATGCGCCGCTTCGCAAACGCGAGCTATTCAACGACGAGGACCGATTGTGGTGGGCGATTCAGCCCATCGCTCGACCGAAACCGCCGGAACCGCGTGCGTCAATGGCGGACTGGCCGAAAAACGTGATTGACCAGTTCACGCTCGCCAAGATGCTCTCGAAAGGCCTCACGCCGGCCCCTGCCGCTTCCAAATTGGAACTCGTACGCCGAGTGTATTTGGAAACGGTCGGGCTACCCCCGACGCCTGATCAAGTTGCGGAGTTCATGGGCGATACATCATCGGATGCTTACGAGCGCCTGGTCGATCAACTGTTGAACTCGAGGGGATACGGGGAACATGTAGCCAGGCAGTGGCTGGACTTGGCTCGCTACGCTGAAAGCGATGGATACCGCGCCGATGGTTATCGCCCTCATGCATGGCGATACCGTGACTACGTGATTCAGTCGTTCAACGAGGACAAACCGTACGATCGTTTTGTCCAAGAACAACTCGCTGCCGATGAGCTGTTCCCCAACGATCCGGGATCGCAGGTCGGATTGAGCTATCTGCGGCATTGGGTGTACGAATGGAACATCCGTGACGCGCCGACGCAGTGGAACACGATTATCGAAGACCTGACCGATACCACGGCGGACGTGTTTCTTGGATTGGGATTGCAATGCGCCAAGTGCCACAATCACAAGTTTGACCCTCTGCTACAGAAGGATTATTTTCGTCTGCGAGCGTTTTTTGCTCCGTTGATGCCGGTCGACAAGCCATGGGCGATCAATCGCGAGCTCCGCGCACACGAGCAGGCGGTTTCAAAGTGGGAAGAAAAGACCGAATCAATTCGCGCGAAAATCGCCGAGATTGAAAAACCCTACCGAGAGAAGTATGGCAACATTGCCATCGACCGCTTTCCTGTCGATATTCAAGCAGTTGCGAGGACGCCCCCCGGTAAGAGGTCGCCTTACGAAGATCAAATCGCCTATCTCGTTGAGCGGCAGGTGCAGGAGGAATATGATCGGCTCGACAGCTACATGGGTGCCGACGATAAAGAAAAGCTGGTTAGGCTACGCCGAGATCTGCAAGCGTTTGATTCGCTGAAACCGGCACCGTTGCCCGTCGTGATGGCGGTTCGCGACACCGGCGGGGAGGCCCCGCCCACCGTGATACCTCATCGCGGTGGTGAAGACATCTTACCGGGCGTCCCAACCATCTTGGACCCTGAGCCGATGGCAGTTGCGCCGACTTCCGAGGACACCACAGGACGTCGTGCCGCATTGGCCATGTGGATCACAGATCCGCACAATCCATTGGCATCAAGGGTGATCGCCAATCGGATTTGGCAATTCCATTTCGGTCGCGGTCTAGCCGCCAACACGAGTGACTTTGGTGTGCTGGGAGGCCCGCCCTCCCATCCGGAATTGCTCGATTGGTTGGCGACGAAATTGATTGACGATCATTGGAGCTTGAAGTCCTTGCACCGACGCATACTGTTATCCGCGACGTTTCGGCAGTCAACAGAACATCCGGATTCCGCCGTCTATTCACGAATCGATCCTGCCAACGATTTCTACTGGCGACGCAACACGACTCGACTGTCGGCAGAGCAGATCCGGGATTCTCTCCTGGTGGCCACTGGAGCGCTCGAGGAATTCAAAGGCGGCAGCAGCGTTCATGCTGACACACCGTACCGAAGTGTATACATGCAGGTCCGCCGAAACTCTCCAGACGAATTATTGGCAAGTTTCGACCTGCCGCAATTTTTTAGCAGCAACTCGTCGCGTAACACGACGACGACGCCAATCCAATCGCTGTTGATGTTTAATAGCGATCGGATAATTGCTCACGCGCGACATCTCGCTGACCGGGTTAGTAGCGATTCGAGTGAGCTGCCGAGCCAGGTTCATGCCGCGTGGCAGTTTGTTTATTCTCGAGCACCTACGAAGCAAGAGATGGATGAATCAATGGCGTTTCTTCAGGCTCAGACGAGGCAATTGCGTGCGATTGAGACCGAATCCCCGCAGCAGACCACGGCAATTGAAACGTCGAAACTGCCCTACCGAGATGGTCAGGCGGTCAAGTTCAGTGTTGACCATCCGACGCTGAAATTAATCGTGCGCGATGACGTCAAGTTGGAGGTCGAGGATTTTACCATCGAAGCATTTTTTCAATTGCAGTCGGTATCCCCGGGCGGCGAGGTGCGCACCATCGCTGGCAAACTCGATCAATCGAAGGCCAAAAGGGGCTGGCGATTTGGAGTGACCGGGAAAGGATCCCGCCGCAAGCCGCAAACGCTCGTACTGCAAGCTTTTGGGGGCTTGCGTGACGGTTCGCAGGGTGAGGCGGCGATTTTTTCTGATCAGCACATCGAACTGGATACCCCCTATTACGCAGCGGCAAGCATCCATATGGCGACGAACGAGCAACCGGGAACGGCGACATTCTTCCTGAAAGATCTGGCGAACGACGACGAAAGACTTAGTACCGCAGTAGTCCAACATGCACTCACTGGGGGCACCGAGAACGCCTCACCGCTCACCATCGGCCGAGTGTCGGGGAAGCAAGCCGCTGTTTTTGACGGGCTTATTGATGATGTGCGATTGGTCGGTCGTGCCATCGGTGAGAAGGAAATCTTGTATATGGCTGAGAAAGAGATCCCCAACCTCATCGGGTATTGGCAATTCGAAGTCGATCCGGGGGTGATGGAAAATAGTGTTGACGACGAGCTTCCGATAATCGCGCAGGGCGAGTCGATCATCGTCTTGACCGCCGAGGAAGCCTCGCTGGTGGACTTCTGCCACGCTCTGCTGAATTCGAATGAGTTTCTATATGAGCGTTGAACCGACTAACACACCTCGAAAGGGCAATCAATATGACTCACGATAGGATTCCTCGGACGCGCCGCGAATTCCTGGTCAACAGTGGCACCGGTTTCGGTTCACTCGCGCTGGCTGGAATGATGGCTCAGGCCGATGCGGCGGCTCCTCAAAGTATCGTGAAAAGCACTCCCAGTGATCCAGCTGGGCTCAATGCGGTTGTCCCGACGCAGACTCATCATCCGGCGACGGCAAAACGTGTTATCTTCTTGTTCATGGAGGGTGGTCCGAGTCATCTCGATCTGTTTGATCCCAAACCACTGCTGAACGAACTCGCCGGTCAAAGGATCCCCGATAGCTTCGGTGAAGTGATCACGGCGATGGGCGAGATGAGGTCGCCCCTGCTCTCGTGTAAACGCCAATGGAAGCAACATGGCGATGGCGGATTGTGGATCTCGGATTGGTTGCCGCACATCGCCGAGTGCGCCGACGACTTGGCGGTGATCCGTTCCTGTGTGGCCGATGGAATCAATCATTCCGCGGGAGTTTGCCAAATGAATACGTGTTCGATCCTCAGCGGGCGCCCATCGTTGGGAGGTTGGGTGTCATACGGGTTGGGTAGTGAAAACAAAAATCTACCATCCTTCGTAGTCATGCAGGACAACCAGGCCTCTGTTGTCAACGGACCGCGAAACTGGGGTGCGGGGTTCATGCCAGCGGCCTACCAGGGTGTGCGACTGAGTGAAGGCACTCAGCCGATTTCATATTTGAACTCGCCCGAAGGGTTCACTCCGCAACGTCAGCTCTCAAAACTCGAGTTTTTGAATCGTCTAAACCGACGATTTGCTGATGAGCATCGTGAGCAATCGGAGTTGGAGGCCCGCATCGCCAGTTATGAACTGGCGTTTCGAATGCAAGCCGAAGCCCCCGAGGCGGTCGATTTGAGTGACGAAACCGCCGAGACGCTGCAGATGTATGGCATCGAGGACAAAGCCACCGCCAGTTATGGACGGCTGTGTTTGCTGGGCCGGCGACTCGCCGAACGCGACGTACGATTCATACAGCTATACAGCGGTGCGGGTAGCAAGTGGGACTCGCATAGCAACATGGAAACCAATCACGGCAACATGTGCCGCAGCATGGACAAGCCGGTCGCGGCGCTCCTGAAGGATCTGAAGCAGCGCGGCATGCTCGATGACACGCTCGTCGTTTGGGGTGGCGAGTTTGGTCGGACACCCATGAGCGAGAAAGGCGACGGCCGGGACCATAATCCGAGCGGGTTCTCGATGTGGATGGCGGGGGGCGGCGTCAAAGGTGGCCAAGTGATCGGCGAAACGGATGACTTGGGACTGCATGCCACGGTCGATCGCCAGCATGTTCGCGATCTGCACGCGTCGATCCTCCATCTATTAGGAGTGGACAATATGAAACTGACCTACATCCACCAAGGCCGCCCGGAAAGGCCCACGATCAACGAAGGTGCGTTTTGCGAACGTCTAGTGTCGGCATGATCGTTTAGCAATCTCCATCGAAGTTATCGCCGTCTCGGCGGGACGATGTAATCGTTGGGCGCAAATCGGGGACGATTATGGTTGGTCCATACATCTTCATCGGTGTCGTCATAACGTTCCCTGGTTTCCCAGTAGAGTTCCTTCATCGACGCGAGTTCTGTCGCGTGAGCGGTGTCGCCTGCAAGATTCGTCATCTCTTGCGGATCGCTACTGAGGTCGTAAAGTTCCCAAAGACTCGCCTCTTCGGCCGGAGTCCGAGGCTGATCAAAATGAAGCAGTTTGTGGGTGTTGGTGCGAATCGCGCTGTGCTGGGCGACTCCGTGCCCTCGGTCGATGTAGCGATAGTAAATGGTTCTACGCCAATCGTCTGGCGTGACGCAGCCGTTTTTCAATAAGGGCATCAGGCTGATCCCATGCACATCCCAGTCCGCCTTCACTCCTGCGGCTTCCAGTAAAGTCGGAGCGTAATCAATATTTTGAACCATCGCTTCGCACCGGATGCCCGGTTCGACGATCCCTGGCCAGCGAACGATTAGCGGCATCCTGAGCGATTCCTCGTATGCCCAACGCTTGTCGAACCAGCCATGTTCACCGAGATAGAATCCCTGGTCGGCACAATAAACCACAATCGTATTCTCACGAAGCTTGAGTGCATCGAGCCTATCCAAAACTCTCCCGACATTGCGATCAACGCCAGCAACGCAGCGAAGGTAATTCTTCATGTAGCGCTGGTATTTCCAGCGAACCAGTTCTCTCCCCGTAGGAGGATCGGCTAGGAACGCCGCGTTCTCGCTCTTAAAAGCTGCGAGATAGGTTCGACGTTGTTCAGGTGTAAGGCGCGACAGCACTCTGTCGGCCTGACCATCCTCGAACATCATCAGGTCAGACGCCATGTTCATGTGCTCGTCGATCCCCATTTGATGGTTCGACGCAGCAACTCGACCCTCATAATTGTCGAACAGCGAAGGAGGCTCAGGAAAGATGGTGTCCCGATAGAGTGGTAACTCGTGAAGACTCGGCTTCCAGTTTCGGTGTGGTGCTTTGTGTTGGATCAACAACGCGAAAGGCTTGCTTTGATCGCGATTCTCGAGCCAGTCCAACGCGATATCTGTGACAATGTCGGTTGAGTGTCCTTCCACTCGACGACTGCCCTGGGGACCATGGAGATCTGGATTGTAATAGTGCCCCTGGCCATTGAAGACCTCCCACGCGTCAAAGCCCGTGGGCTTGGTTTTCATGTGCCATTTTCCAAACACGGCTGTGGTATAGCCAACCTGCTGGAGTTTTTTGGGCCAAGTCGGTCGCTGGGGGTCAAGTGCGCCACCTAGGTTCACAATGCCATTTTTATGACTGTGGAGACCAGTCATCACCGTAGCCCGAGAAGGGGTGCAGATACTGTTTCCACAAAAGCTATTCTGGAATAGCATCCCTTCCTTGGCTAGACGATCCAAGTTTGGAGTCGAGGGTAACTCCAGGCCATAGTTGTATGCCGAGATGGCTTGAGTGGTCAAATCATCGCTGAACAAGAACACGATGTTGGGGCGTTCCTCGTCCGCTCTCGCCAGGTCAGCCATCAGGATATTGGCCGGGACGAGTGCCGCGAGAAGAATAAATTGATTGATAAGTGTTGTCATGATTGCAGGGTAGGAGAGGAGGTTTTCGCAATGGCTACGGGCGTGCGCCGATGCGGTCAGTTCACCGAGCAGACTTTGCGGCGGTGCGTTTTGCTTTCACAGGAATGATCCCCGACTTGTCGAGACGGGCAGCGAGTCCAGACTGCATGCTTTGCCGAATGTGGTTATGTACCGGATCATCTGCCAGGTTCGTGATTTGCCCAGGATCATTCCGCATGTCGTAGAGTTCTTCTGAACCATCTTTATAGCGCATGTAGGCCCAGCGATCGACGCGCCAGGAGTATCCATTGGAGAATGACAGAGCTCCGTCTTTGACCTTGGCGGTAGGATCGATAAGGACGGGCACGAGGCTGAGACCCTGGACGCTTTCAGGAACCGACAATCCAACAAGTTCCGCGAGAGTCGGATAGAGATCCACTAACTCGACAAGCGAATTCGTCTGACCAGATTGATATCCCGGCGCCGAGATGATGAGCGGGACGCGGGTCACCTCCTCATGTCCGTTCGACTTTTGCCAGAATGTGTGATCGCCAAGATGATAGCCGTGGTCACTGGTGAATACGATCGCGGTGCTGTCTCGCAGGCCAAGTCGGTCGAGTTCGTCGAGAATGCGCCCGACCTGATCATCCATGAAGGTGACCGCTGCGTAGTAGGCTGCCCACATTCGTTTCTGATTATCAGGATATTTATCAAATCCGACCTTTGCTGAGCGGCTTGCCGACTGGCCCAATTTCGGAATGTCGGCTAGATCGTTTTTAACCTGCTCGGGCATATGCATCTCTTGCCAGCGATAAGGATCAAAATACTGTTGCGGCGCCACCATCGGGTAATGTGGACGAATCAACCCCGCCGCGATGAAGAAGGGATTGTCTCTGTGCTCATTCAACAGCTCAATCGTTTTACTGGCGGTCTTATGATCCGGCTGATCCGAGCCGTCCCCCTCATAGTTCACAGAGACAAACATACGGTGCGGCATTTTTGTGGATTGCCGGCCCTCAAGCTTGGAGGTGAAAATATTGAGGTTCAAACAAGCATAATCTCCCGGAGTGTGAGCCTCTCTGCCCTGAGAATTGAAGCGTTCCGTCCAGCACTCGGCAATGTCCTCCCCGTTGGCTCCTGCGATAATGTCTCCTGGCACTCTCATATGAAAGATCTTTCCGACCCGCGCGGAGTAGAAGCCGTTGTTCCTGAAGTGTTCGCCGATCGTCAGTGTCCCACTGCCTTGATATCGACTCGTCATGAATGAGGTCCGCGATGGCAAGCACCATGTGCCCTGGCAATAGGCGCGCGTGAATCGCGAGCCTTGGCTTGCCAACTTGTCGATATTCGGTGTTTTGCAGATTGCGTCACCGTAGCAACCCAAAACGCTTGCACGAAGGTCGTCAGCGACAATCAAGAGTACATTCTTAATCGGCGACTCCCCGTCCTCGGCAGCAAGCGGGCTGAGCGCGAACAAGTAGGTACTGACCAGAATTGCCAGAAGTTGGAAGGGGCGTCGAGGGCTAATTGTTTTCATGGGAAGAAGCTTTACTTTGCAGGCACGTGACTCGGTGCTGTCACCATGTGATTTCCGTTTTCCTGGTCGCAGACGGCATAGTCGAACCCAGGCTGAAGGCAGTACCCGCCTACTCTGCCGCGTTTGTCGATCGCAATGAAACCAACCTGGAGTTCTTTCCACTGCGGATTCTTCTCAATGATTCGCTCCGTCGCCATACGGCAAGCATCTTGCGGCGTGTTACCCTGCCGCATCAGTTCCACGACCAAAAAACTCCCGACGGCTCGGATGACCGCTTCGCCTACTCCGGTCGCACTGGCAGCGCCGACCTCATTGTCCACATACAGTCCCGCGCCGATGATCGGCGAATCACCCACCCGGCCTGGTAACTTCCAAGCCAGACCGCTGGTCGTGCAGGCGCCGGACAAGTTGCCCGCCGCATCCATTGCCACTGAGCCGATCGTGTCATGGTTTTCGACATTGATCTCCCAGTGCTTAATGGCATCGGGATGGTTGGCTTTCCATTTCGCCCACTCCTGAGCTGCATTCTGAGTGAGCAGGTTCTTCTCGTTCATCCCATTGGCCAACGCGAATTGTTTCGCACCTTCACCGACCATCATGACGTGCGGAGTTTTTTCCATCACCATGCGAGCGACCGAAATTGGATGCTCGATGTCCTGCAGGTAGGCGACCGCACCGCAGTCGCCGTTCTCGTCCATGATGCACGCATCCAAAGTGACTTGGCCCGATGCATCGGGTAACCCGCCCAAGCCCACGCTCGAGACGTTCGGATCGGACTCACTCACGCGAACCCCGGCCTCGACTGCGTCGAGAGCTCGACCGCCATCGGACAGAATTTTCCAAGCGGCTTCGTTTGCAGCAAGACCGTGTCGCCAAGTGGAGACCACGACTGGTCGATTCATCGTTCGTTGTTCCTCCGCCAAAGCAAACGCTCCTCCAACAGCTACCATCGCAGCGGTTCCCATTAAATGGCGTCTGGAAATCATCGGTTTTCCTTCGCGAACACCCACGTTAAACTCTCCTATGCGGTAGGGCATGTGCCAAGCGTAACGCGCCGCAATTGGGTTCGCTACTCCGGCGGAGGACGGTCCCCGAGGTGTCGCTCATCATTCCTCCGTGATTAAAGAACGCAACAAAGCAGCAGGGCGACGCGGGAGGTCGAACTCCGGTAGAGTAATAGAAAGTGTCGCTCCCAATTCTGTATCTCGCAGCCAGCAAGTCATGATCCCACCCCACTTCGCCTGTCGATTGTCCGCGTGTCTACTTTTCGCTTTGTTGCTGACGCAAAGAATTATCGCGGCAGACAATTTTGCTCGCAGTGAAGAGAAGCAAATTGTGGCCGCAGAGCCAAGTTCTCCACCGAGCTGGTACGGTGAGGGAGTACGACCGACTGAACCTCGTGCGCCTGACGTCGAACAAGCTGGCTTTCATCTTCCGGCCGGATTTGAGATTCGCCTATTTGCCAGCGAACCCGAGATCGCCAAGCCCATGAATTTGGCCTTTGATCATCGAGGCCGACTATGGGTGACCAATAGCTTTGAATATCCCTATCCGGTGAGAGATGGTTCAACGCCCACTGATTCCGTTCGAATTCTCGAAGATACCGATCGTGATGGACGAGCCGATCGTTCAATCGTCTTTGCCGATGGCTTGAACATTCCCATTGGCGTCCTACCCTACGGGAAAGGTTGCCTCTGTTTCAGTATCCCCAATATCTACTACCTTCGCGATACCGATGGTGACGATATCTGCGATCAACGCGATCTGATCCTCGGTCCGTTTGATACCACTCGCGATACCCACGGCATGATCAATTCCATGCGAATGGGTGACGATGGGTGGGTCTATGCCAACCATGGTTTCAACAACCAATCGACCATTTCCGGCTCCGATGGACATGAAATTGTCATGCATTCAGGCAACACCTTTCGGTTCCGTCCCGACGGGTCTCGCGTCGAGCACGTGACGTGGGGGCAAGTCAACCCATTTGGCCGCACAAGCGACGATTGGGGAAGTGATTTTACTGCGGATTGCCACAGTAAACCCATTTATCAACTGGTTCGGGGAGGACAATATCCGGGCTTTGGCAGAACCGATGACGGGCTGGGCATGGTGCCGCCGATGATGAGCCATCTTCATGGCAGCACAGCGATTTCCGGGTTAGTGTTTCTGTCAGATCAATTGGGTACCCCTTCGCTCGCCAACCAGATGCTGAGCGGAAACGTGATGACTTCGAGGATCAATCGCAACGAGGTAATCTATCGCGGCGCAACGGCAATCGCGCGCGAGCTGCCGGATTTCCTTACTTGTGATGACCCGTGGTTTCGGCCCGTCGATATTCGACTCGGACCGGATGGAAATCTTTACGTCGCTGATTTTTACAACCGCATCATTGGCCATTATGAGGTGCCTCTGGATCATCCAGGACGTGATCGCTTTCGCGGACGAATTTGGCAGATTCGCTCACTAGAGGGTTCGGAACGTGCCGCATCTGCTCCACTCGACGAGCAGAGTATCGAGCAGTCCTGGAATGCGGCCAATCCTACCGTTCGCCGCTTGGCACTTCAGCACGCGGCGGCCCATCCGAGGGAGTCGCTCGACGAGCGAGCACGAGAGATCGTCATCACCTCGCGCGAGGGCACAGCGAACGCACGCATTACAGCGATGTGGTATCTGCACCAGCGCGGGTTGGTAAAAATCGATCTACTCGAGCAAGTCCTCAATGACCCCTCGCCTGTCGTTCGCACCCATGGCTGCCGCGTGATTTCGGCAATCCTCCACGACCGAAACTTCCGCACAGTCATAGCCAATGACGATCCGCTCGTTAACCTCGCCGTCACCAAGCTGGTTGATGAAAACGCTCACGTGCAGTGTGCGGCAGCGGACGCCTTGGGCCAGACCACACGCGTGGAAGCCATTGCGCCGCTACTTGATCTTCTTGCCAGGGTTAATCCGAACGACCCGATTCTGCGTCAAACCATCCGCATCGCGCTACGCGACATTGCCCAGTCTCAAGCACATCGCGACGCAACATTGATTGCTTTCACGGAAACGCTGCCCCACTCACAGCAGCGGTTGTTTGCGGAGATCTTGTTAGCCGTTCCCACGCCCTTGGCGGCGGAATGTTTGATGTCGTTTCTCTTGCATGAGACGCCGCACTCGCGAGAATCCGCTCAAATGATGCAGCATATCATCGCCCATGCGCATCAAGAGCGACTCGGCGCAGTGATCGATCTCGCAAGACATCTCTCGATGGGACAACCGCTTTTGCAGCAGTCGCTTGCCGATGCACTCGTCGATGCGTGTGGCCAGCGAGGGGTGGCGGTACCCACTCGACTGCGATTGTGGATTGACGAGCAAATCGAGACGGAACTTGAGCGACTCATCGCTGCTCTGCGAGAGGGACACCCTTTGTCCATCACGTGGCACGACGTCCGCGGCAATCCATGGCCGCTGCAATCCCGCCAGGACGACACCGGACATCCGCTCAGTGTTATGAGTTCGTTTCCACTGGGCGAGAGCTATACGGGTCAACTAATAAGCAGCCCGTTCACCTGCCCTCCTAAAATTTCATTTCGAATCGCGGGGCATAATCGCCCCCCGGGCGCCGCTGACAGCCAACTCAATCGTCTCGAACTCGTGGATGCGCGAACGGAACAGGTATTACAAACTGCATTCCCGCCACGCAGTGATGCTGCCGTTGCGGTTCAGTGGAACTGTGAGTCGGCGGAGGGGGCTCGTGTTTTTCTGCGATGTACCGACGGCGATGCGGGCGCCGCTTACGCTTGGATCGCTTTTGGCGATTTGGTTCCAACTTGGTTGGCGGGCACAGACGAGTCGCTAGGACAAATTCTTGCGACGGTAACAAGAAATCGAATGATCGATCGACGCCCAGAACTCATCGAGCTGTTGGGACTGCTCAACGATGATTCGAGCGCGCGGGCACGCGTTGCGATGACCATCGCGGAATTGGATCAACGCACGTCGTTGGCGAGGCTGCTGAGGTACGCGAGCGAGATGGAGATCGACCAGGCACTTGTCGATGAGTGGACGGCGCGGGCCGTCGATGGCAGATCCATTAACGAGACTAACCAAACTGCGCTGCTCGCAAAAGTTTTAACCTCCGCCCAGCAAACAGTGCTGGCCGTCTTTTTGGTGAGCGAAACAGAAACGGTTCCCTTACTGATAGAGCTGATTCAAGACGGTGCGATCGCGCCCGAGGTATTGTTGGAAAAGACAGTTTGGGATCCGATGCAGACGACCGCAAGTGCGAGTTTGATCTCTCAAGCTGAACAACTCCGAGCCAAAGCGAAACCGACCGATACCGAGATGGAGCAAGCAATTGTGAGAATTGGAGAACGTGTCGGAAATTCTCCAGGTAGCATCGAGTTGGGCCGGACTCTATTTTTGAAACACTGCGCCGTTTGCCATCAATTGGCAGGCCAGGGCGAGCTGGTCGGGCCCCAACTCGACGGTGTCGGCAGCCGCAGCGTGCAGCGTCTGCTCGAAGACATCGTGGTACCGGACCGCAATGTTGATAAAGCATTTCGTACGTCCACGTTCTTGACCCAGGACGGTAGCGTCATCAATGGTTTGGTGCGAGACGAGAATGAGAGCCGAATACTCGTGGCTGGCCCGGATGGGAAGACTCGAGAGTTGCCCAGGGAGCAGATCGAATTGCGCCGCGATGCGGCCACGTCACTTATGCCGAGCAATCTGCAACAGCTCGTCGGTGATGACGCGGTGGCAGACATCGTTCTGTACTTGCAACACGCAGCGTCGCAGAAATGAAACCCATGTCTTGCTGTACTCGCTGCGGTGTACACTGACTTTCCAAGTCTCGCATCACTTCGATCCACGCAGTCGACCAGTTTGGAATCGCAGACGCAGCAAGGAAACCGTGGAAAACTCGTTTGCATCCTTCGAGACTCGTCAGCTTCTCGGAGAGACGCTGCTATTTTAATAAGAGCGGAAAGATTTTATGAAAGCACTCGTTAAACGCGAACGCCACCGCGGACTCTGGCTCGAAGACGTCCCCATGCCCACGTTCGGAATCAATGATGTGTTGATTCGCGTTGATCGGACGGGCATCTGTGGCACCGACGTTCATATTTATTCCTGGGATAGCTGGGCACAAAAAACGATACCCGTTCCCATGGTGGTCGGCCACGAGTTTGTGGGCGAAGTCGTTGAGGTGGGGGCGAACGTCGTCGATTTTCACCCTGGTGATATCGTCAGTGGGGAGGGGCATGTGGTTTGTGGGCGGTGCCGAAATTGCATGGCCGGACGCCGGCATCTTTGTGCTGATACAAAGGGCATTGGAGTGAATCGCCCGGGCGCGTTTGCCGAGTATATATCCCTACCGATGACCAATGTTTGGCATCATGACCATTCCATTGATCGTGACATCGCCGCAATCTTTGATCCCTATGGTAATGCGGTCCACACAGCGCTGACGTTTTCAGTCTTAGGCGAAGATGTATTGATTACCGGTGCCGGACCGATTGGCTGCATGGCTGCTGCAATCGTCCGACATGCGGGAGCGAGGCACGTCGTCGTGACAGATGTCAATCCATGGCGATTGGAGCTAGCGACGAAGCTCGGTGCCACTCGCACGGTCGACGTGCGGAGCGAGAACTTAACCGAGATTCAGAAAGAGCTCGGTATGCGCGAAGGGTTTGATGTGGGACTGGAAATGTCAGGCAACGCAAGCGCATTCCGAGACATGATTTCACAAATGTGCCACGGTGGGAAGATTGCCATGCTTGGGATTCCCGCTGACGAAATTGCCATCAATTGGAATACGGTCGTCTTCAATATGCTTACCCTCAAAGGCATCTATGGACGCGAAATGTACGACACTTGGTACAAAATGACCGTGATGTTGCAGAGCGGCCTGGACCTCACACCCATCATCACTCACCGCTTCGACTACGATGAGTTCGAAGAGGGTTTTGACGTGATGATGTCTGGCCGATCCGGCAAAGTTATCCTGAACTGGAATCTATAAATGTATGGAAAATTTCAAGCACATCTGGCCCACGAACTCACGCAAATTCGCGATGCGGGGTTGTTCAAGTCTGAACGTTTGATCCGATCACCGCAGAGTAGGCACATCCGCGTCGGCGACGATCGAGAAGTGCTCAACTTGTGCGCGAACAACTATCTCGGTCTATCAGGACATCCTGCGGTGGCCGCAGCGGCGGCGGAAGGAATCCAGAATTGGGGCTACGGCCTTTCCTCCGTCCGCTTTATCTGTGGCACGCAGTCCATCCACAAGGAACTCGAGCAGCGACTCAGCGCGTTCCTCCGCACCGAAGACACGATTCTCTACACGTCTTGTTTTGACGCAAATGGTGGCCTATTTGAGACGCTACTTGCCGATCACGACGCGGTCATTTCTGATGAACTTAATCATGCCTCGATCATTGATGGCATTCGATTGTGCAAAGCCAAACGGTATCGCTATCGTAACAGTGATCTTGAGGATCTCGAAGCAAAACTAAAGGAAGCCGCCTCGGCGCGGTTTCGCATCATCGCCACTGATGGAGTGTTCTCGATGGATGGCACGATCGCGAATTTGCCAGGCATTTGCGATCTAGCGGAACAGTACGACGCGCTCTTGATGGTCGATGACTCACATTCGGTCGGATTTATGGGAGCGCATGGGCGCGGCACCCACGAGTATCACGACGTGATGGACCGTGTTGACATTATCACGGGGACCCTCGGCAAAGCACTCGGTGGGGCCAGCGGCGGATACACTAGCGGGCGCCAAGAAATTGTTGATCTGCTCCGGCAGCGTTCCCGACCGTACTTATTCTCCAATTCGGTAGCGCCGCCGATCGTTGCCGGATCGCTCGCGGCGATCGAACTGCTTAGCAACTCGACGGAACTGCGGGACCGTTTGACTGAAAATACAGCGTTCTTTCGCAACGGCTTACGTCAGGCCGGTTTGGATATCGTTCCTGGCGAGCATCCAATCGTTCCGATCATGCTCGGCGATGCTAATTTGGCGGCCCAGATGTCGGATCGTATGCTGGACAAGGGTGTCTATGTCACCGGATTCTCGTACCCAGTGGTACCGATGGGCAAAGCCCGCATTCGCACGCAAGTTTCAGCATCTCATACCCGAGAGGATCTGCGTTTTGCCATTGAGAAATTTGCGGAGGTAAAATATGAACTGGGGATGCACTAGGTCTCAAGTACCATCCGCAGGTAACTGCGTGATTCGGGTGTTGTCAGCCCAAGTTTTTCCGCCAATTCGGTGACCCGCTTTCGCGCCTGCTGAATCTCGTCATCACGAAGTGCGTCGCTTGGCAACACGCGTTCGATCTCGGCGTATTGGCCTGGGTTGCCGGCGAGCGCAAGCGCCGGGACTTCGTCGATGGTAACCGTCAGGTAATCATCGTCGGTGCCGATACGATACGTGTTCCGACGCTTGATAACGGTCGCGACGGGACGAAAGCCAAGAAGATTTAACATGCGTTGCATCGAAAGTCCGAACTCGTCGCCTGGATCGAGTCGCCACTCAAGTTCTTCGCGAGCCTTGACATCGCCCGGAAGTTTTTTTCCTTTGTAAGTGACCATCGGCACGCCATCGACACGTCTTATCCGTAACGCTTCGCCCGTCTGCGCAAAGTCGCGACACGGATGGCTGTAGTACGTATCTTCATTTTCCTGCTCCGATACCCAAATAGCAGCTTCTTCAGCGAGCCGCTCGGTTAATGCTTGGCGATCGTGCACGTGATATTTTTGTTCGATTTCAAACACGGATTTTAAATATTAGTGAGCGGTAACTTATTAAGAACATCCGCCGATCGTGGTCTATGGAAGACGTCCGAGCTTGGCTGGGATCCCCTCGCTGGTGATCCAAACCTGGGACTTGTGATCGACGGCGATCGCCTCAATCTGGCGCCAGGGCGGCATCTTTGTGGCGATTGGTATGTCGGTCAGTTGGGATTGCAGTTGAGTGTGCTTTCCCCGACGAAAACAAAATGCTTGAAAGTAACTCGCAATCCAAATGTCGCCGGTCGCCGGATCCCGATCGGCACCTGTGGCCATGGGTAGGGCAAGTGTCGCTATTTTTGCCGCTGTCAGGATCTCAGACGCCGTGGGATGATTCGAAGATGAGTTGCGAGCCAACGCAGAGGTGACCTTACGAGCCCACTGAGAATCTGCCACACGGTAGACTCCCGCGAACGGCAACCGTCCCTTGCCCAAAAACAACAGGCTCGATTCGGATATATCGTACCAGACCGCCTCACAATCGACCGCGCCATCGGGGAATCTCAGATGAAGTATCTGGTAGTCGGAGGGACTGAGTTCAGTCAGCCTCTTAGGATCGGGCTCATCGAAGCGATATAGCGAGATGTGGTCTCGCCGCCCATCATTGTCACCACTGTCCGCAACGACAAGTTCGCGAAAATCCTTGCCGGCCGTCGTGAGCGATTCCCAATCGGCTGCGTCAACACCATTGAGTCGACATTCCCCCGTCAAGTTGCCGGTGCGGGTATCGAATGCAAACAGTTTTGCCGCATTGCCAGAGTCGTTGTGCGTCCAAACGCAGTGAGGATCTCGAGTCGAGAACGCGAGCCCGCTGCTTTCCGTCAACTCAGAGGTTCCGCTCAGTTGTACAGTATCTTCAATCAGTTTGTTGGCGGGCTGCTCGGCAGCGAGTAAGACCGAGAAAGTGATTGAGCAGACGACGATTGCCACGAGGGTCGTGTCGCGTATCATGAGCAAATCTCAGCGTAAATTTATATTGAGCGTCGAACGATCTCGGTCCCAGCGGGAAGGACATCATAGGCTTGGATCGCGTTTTGGGGAAACGCTGGAACGCGTTTTTCGAAAAATCAGCAGAGCGGTTTTTAATAGGGCATCGGCAACTCCCGGGGGGGGTTCCGCTCCGTGCCAACGGGTTCACGCTGATTTGTACACGGATCTGATAATCTTTCGTTGAATCCCACCATCATCTATATTCAGCAGCGTTCCGATACGCGCTGCTAGGAAGATTCTAAGTTGCCCCATTCTGTGATTCGCCAGCTGAACCGACTTTTAGAGCCGATTTGCGCTGCTGCAATCATCATTTTGCTGATCTTTAGCGGGTTCGTGACGCTTCGTAGTCTATCGAAAATGTGGAAGGATGTCGCGAAAGTCGATAGCTCTCACGCGGTGATGGAATCGCTAGACTCGCTCTCGATTGCACTTCGCGAAGCGGAAGCGGGTCAACTCGGCTTTGTCGTTACGGGAGACGAAAGCTATTTGAAGCCCTATACTTCGGCCGAATCGCGGTTGGACGAATTACTGGCGCAGCTCACTCGTCGGACATCGCGAAACCCAGCCCAGGACGAAATACTCGGCCCTCTGAAAGAAGCCATTGCTGCCAAACGCAACGAACTCGCGTTGACAATCAAACTTCGTCGAGACGGCGATACCGCAGGATCGCAGGATGTCGTCAAAACTGACGTTGGGAAGGACTTGATGGGCCAAATTCGTAGGCAGATTGAACTGATCCGAGAAAATGCCCGCAAAAAGAGTGCGATCCAGATCGCAGAAACCAATCAAACCTATCGAACCGCCAGGCTAACGGGTCTCTTACTGACGCTTGCCGGCCTTGCCCTCGTTGGCGGCGTGATCTGGGCGATTTACCGCCAGCGAGTACTGAAGGAGAAGAACCGCGAGCTCGACGAACAAATCCGCTCGTTTTTGGAACAGATTTCTGACTACGCCATTTTCATGATGGATACGCAGTGCCGCGCTACGACTTGGAACGATGGTGTCAGGCAAGTTCTCGGTTTCAATGAAGATGAATTCCTGAATCGAGACGTTCGTCCACTCATCTTCACCCCCGAAGCCCATGAGGCTGGGGTCGTCAATGCAGAATTTGAGAAGGCCGTCAAAAACGGGTCCGCTAGCGACGATCGCTGGATGAAACGCAAAGACGACTCCCAGTTCTGGGCATCAGGCATCACCACGGCGATCCGAGATCGATCCGGTAAAGTCGTCGGGTTTAGTAAGGTCATGCGTGACATGACCGAGCAAAAACACAACAGTGATGAACTGAGCCGATTGGCGGCGGAACTATCGGAAGAGTCTCGTCGCAAAAACGAGTTTCTCGCCACACTCTCGCACGAACTTCGCAATCCGCTCTCGCCGATCAAGAGTGCTGTCCAGCTGATGTCGATGATGAGTATCAACGCCGACTTGGAGGGTTTGCGAGAAACCATGGAACGGCAAATCGAACAGATTGTTCGCCTACTCGACGATCTGATGGACGTGTCACGCATTGGGCGTGGAAAAATCGAACTCAAGAAGCAGGTCGTTGAGATTCGTAGCATCATCGACGCCGCGGTCGAAAACTCCCTCGCGCTTGTCGATATTAACGAACAGCAGCTTTCCGTGGACGCACCGGCAGAAGGACTCTGTGTCGACGTCGATCCATCTCGAATCATTCAAGTAATCTGCAATCTCATTAACAATGCGTCGAAATATAGCGATGCGGATTGCAAGATAGAGGTCATCGCAGGGCGAGTTGGCGGGCATGTCGTTGTTACCGTCAAGGACAACGGGAGCGGAATCTCAGCGGATCGGATTGACGGCATCTTTGAAATGTTTGCGCAGATAGAAGATTCTGTCGAACGAGGAACCGCAGGGCTAGGGATCGGCTTGACCCTCGTTCGCACGCTCGTAGAACTCCATGGGGGGAGTGTTGCCGCCGCCAGCAATGGGGTGAACCAAGGCAGTGAATTCACCATCAGGCTTCCCGCGAAAGTCGCGTCTCCAAGTCAGGAGATTGTCGCGATTCGGCCCACCACCGCCATTGAGCCCATGAAGGTTCTCGTCGTCGACGACATGCGGGCCTTGTCGCTCATTCTCTCTCGTCTGCTCACAAAACTTGGCCACGACGTTGAGGTAGTTGATTGCGGCGCGGACGCGATCACAAAGCTCGAAACTTTTCCATCTCAGGTGGTTTTCTCAGATATTTCCATGCCCGGAATGACCGGCTACGAATTGGCAACGACACTCCGAGTCAACTATCCGGATCGCAACATGATACTAGTTGCGATGACCGGTTACGGACAAGCTCGCGATCGAGAGAAGGCGCTCGCTGCGGGATTTGACGAGCACATGGTCAAACCCGTCGATTTCAAAGTTCTACAGTCCTTCTTCCAGAACTTGGGACAACTTTCGCGATAGCTATTCGCTCGAATCTGATGAAAAGTAGGGCTGGCAGGACTTGAACCCGCGACCTAGGAATTATGAGTTCCCAGCTCTAACCAACTGAGCTACAGCCCCAAATGCCGCGAATTATCGTGCCCCGCGAGCTCTTTCGATTCTCTGGACTCGTCCGAAGCCCCCACTGGTGATCAATGAGGGATATTCTGTCCCGGGAAACACCTTCACGACGGCGGCGATTGTAGCCGCGCGGCGTACAGAGCAATAGACGCAGTTGAAGTTTCGTTTTCAATGTTTGCCGTTGCCGCGTCCGCTTCAGCAGCATCAATACGCTCCAACGTAGGCTGCCGCGCGAGAAACACGCCACCTGTTTCGATGGGGGCCGGCCAGGGGACCGTCAGTTTAGCGGAAGTAATGGAGGGTCTGAAATACGCAAGACACGTTTATGTGCGTTAGCCAGCGTCGCCGTAGAAGGGGATTGCACCCCTCTATGGGCGGTAATCGTCCAGCATCCCGGCGCTGTTACCAGGTGGTATTACTGGCATTGAGCTGCCCTCCTCGATTTCTCACAGAAATCTTTGAATCTTGCGTGACAAGCCCGAACGGTTTCTGTCTGTGAAAATAAGAGGGGACGTGCAAGCTCGGCCACGATCAACGAGTCGACTGCTGGTCGATGTGAAGCAACGACACGCTGAAGTCGCTAACCGGCAGCCAAAGGCCAAGCGTCACGATCTAGAGACGTCGCCTTTGTAAAAAGAACCTTTTTGTCGTTAGCGCGATATCTGCACGACACATGAGGAGTACCTCAGTGAGCTCGACGCACGTCGGGTGACCAACTTCGTCAATGGAAATAGGATCCGTCAAGATCCTTTACAAGCAGAGGATGTGAAACTAGCGGTTATCTATTGGCTCAATGCTCATCCGCAGTCACCGGGGAATCCAAATGATAACTCAACGCAATTTTCTTATTAAGCGAATCGCCGGGACCATCTTGCTCGTGGTATCAGGCAGCGAATTGTCGCAAACATTCACGCACTCAACGACGAAGATTGACGGATGGGAAGAAAGCGAAAATGGAAGCTACACGGTAGTCATGGACGCGGCGAATGATCATTGATCGACGTAGTTGTCGCACGGGACGCCTTCAGTCATATTGGCAGAATCGACAAAAGCCGTGGAGGTAGTCGCTAGGGTGGCTACCAATACCACGGCGGCGGTTCGAGCTCCCAAGTGGCCACGTGATCATCCCGGGCGTTGTGCCGATCACCGTCTCGGTCGAGCTCTCGAACTGCAGCCAGAATGGCGGCACCTGTACCCAAAACGAGGATCTGGTAAAAGATCGTGGAAGGAAATTTTAGCGGATTCTCGTACAATCGTGTTAGAGCTGAAGATGTCAAACCAACTCACGACCGACAAGGCTGATGCAAAGAACCTGGAGCTGCTTCAGTTGCGTTTGGCGGAGATCGTCCAGTCATGCGACGATGCAATTATCGGCAAAACTTTAGACGGTATTATTACCAGTTGGAATCCTGCAGCCACCAGGATCTTTGGATACACCGAAGCGGAAGCCATCGGTCAATCGATGCTGATGCTCATCCCGGCTACGCGCTAGTGAGGAACCGGAAATCTTGCGGCGGATCGCGCGGGGCGAAAGCGTGAAGCACCTCGAAACCGTGCGTATCTGCAAAGATCGTAGATTGATTGATATTTCAGCAACGATTTCTCCGATCGTGGACCAAGCTGGGAACATCATCGGGGCATCGAAGATTGCCCGCGATATTACAGACCGCAAGCAGATGCAGCAGCAATTGAAAGAGAGTGATGCTGCATTTCGAGGAATGTTCGATCAATCGGCGGTCGGCGTGGCTCACATGTCGCTCGACGGTCGACTTCAGCTCGTCAATCAACGCTTCGCTGATATCCTGGGGCGTACTCGTGAGCAGTTGCAAGGCTCGGCTCTCGATCAGATCCAACAGCCCGATGGCGAAAGCGGCGAGGCCAGGATGCTACAGCGTCTGTTGGTCGATGAGGTTCAATCATTCGCATTTGAGGGGCGCTATCGGAAGCCGAGCGGCAGCTTCGTTTGGATCAGTATGACGGCTTCGTTAGTACGAGATGCGTATGGCGCGCCGTTCCATATTGTCGCGATCATGGAGGACATTGATGTGCGAAAGCAAATGGAGCTACAACTGCTTGAAAGGGAAGAGCAATTTCGAACGATGGCCAATGCGATCACGCAACTCGCCTGGATCGCTCGCGCAGACGGGGAAATCTATTGGTACAACGATCGTTGGTATGAATACTTCGGTACGACGCCTGAGCAAATGGAGAGGCAGGGATGGAAAGGATTGCATGATCCCAGCGTATTGCCCGACGTGCTGGCGAAGTGGAACGACTCTCTTGCCCGAGGGAAACCCTTTGACATGGAATTCCCGCTGCGTGGGGGCGACGGAAAATACCGCACTTTTTTGACTCGCATTTGTCCGGTCAAGGATCAGGTCGGTAACGTCACGCGGTGGGTTGGCACCAACACGGACGTGGAGGCATTGAAACAGGCGGAAGAGGAAATCCGCGTGCTCAATGCAGAACTGGAGCAGCGAGTGGACCAGCGCACTTCTCAGTTGGAGGTAGCGAATCGGGAATTACGTCACAGTCAGGCGGAGATCAAGAGCATTTTTGAATCGCTGCCGGGACTCTACTTGGTACTCACTCCGACCCTGACGATTGTTTCGGCAAGTGACGCGTACCTGAAGGCAACGCTAACCACACGAGAGGGCATTCTTGGTCGCAAACTGTTTGATATTTTCCCCTTCAACCCGGATCAGACGGACGACCCGGGGGTCACCAATCTGAAAACCTCACTTGACCGTGTGGTGAAAAATGCAGTTGCCGATACCATGGCAATTCAGAGATACGATGTGCGCCGACCCGATCAATCATTTGAAGAACGGTATTGGAGTCCCATCAACTCTCCTGTTTTCGACGCGGACCGCCGGATTAAATACATTGTGCACCGCGTCGAAGAGGTGACTGAATTCATGCACCGCAAGACCGCCACCGCTGACAGCCCGGAGGAGCTCAGCTCGCAACTTCAGCAGATGGAGGCCGAAGTGTTTCGAAGCTCGCAGACTCTGCAGGAAACTAATCTTAAGTTAGAAGCCGCCAACAAGGAAATGGAGGCGTTCAGCTATTCCGTGTCGCACGATTTACGAGCACCTTTACGCGGTATGGACGGTTACGTACGAATGCTCAAGGAAGACTTTGCCGACCGCCTCGGCGTCGAGGGCGATCGCATGTTAAACGTGGTCAGCAGCGAGGCGCGACGGATGGGGCGGTTGATCGACGACCTGCTGGCTTTTTCGCGACTGGGGCGGCTGCCGATCGACCGAGTTTCGATCGACATGACGGAGTTGGCACGAAACAGCTGCGAATCCGCCACTGCGGATCTTTCGGCGAAGCCGCAATTTAGTATCGAACCTCTCCCAGAGGCGCAGGGGGATATTGCGATGTTGCGACAAGTTTTCGCGAATCTCGTCGGAAATGCCGTCAAGTTCAGTGCTGGTCGGGCTACGCCCATGATCGAAATCGGTAGCAGCACCGTGGACGGGCAGATTGTATACTACGTGAAAGACAACGGCGTCGGCTTTGACGAAAAGTACAGTCACAAACTTTTCGCCGTGTTCCAACGGCTGCATAGCGAGACCGATTTTGAAGGCACCGGGGTCGGGTTGGCGCTTGTTCAACGAGTGATTCTTCGTCACGGAGGCAAAGTCTGGGCGGAAGGAACCCCCGGCAGCGGTGCAACGTTCTTTTTCACTTTGCCAAATTGAGTTGAATACACGATGAACCGGACATTTGATGTTGAAATCCTACTCGTAGAGGACAATCCACGCGACGCCGAGATGACTCTGCGAACGCTACGCAGGGGAAACCTGGCTAACCAAGTCGTGCATGTGAGCGATGGTCAGGAAGCACTCGACTGGTTGTTCGGCGGGGAGGGGTTGGCAGGTGGCGATGTCAGTCGGTACCCCAAATTGGTCCTACTCGACTTGAAACTTCCGAAGCTCGACGGCCTCGAGGTCTTACGCGCCATTCGCACCGATGAGCGGACCCGCCAATTGCCTGTGGTCGTGATGACGTCTTCCAACGAACAGCGGGACTTGATCGACAGCTATGAACTCGGCGTCAACAGTTATGTTGTCAAGCCAGTTGATTTTGATAGTTTCTCCCAAGCGGTATTGGAATTAGGGCATTACTGGTTGCTTGTCAATCAGATTCCGACATAGCAATTATCAGGTATTATCAATGAGCCCTTCTTTAAACGTGTTGATTGTTGAGGACAGCAGTCGCGACGCCGAACTATTAGTTCGCGAATTGGACCGAGCAGGGCTTGATTGCGGGTGCACCCGCGTGGAGACCGAAGCTGATTTTCGGACGGCTCTCGACGCGTCACCAGACCTCATTCTTAGTGACTACTCACTGCCGCAGTTTGACGGTATACGAGCCTTCGAGGTCATGCGAGACAACGGCTTCGACATCCCCTTCATTCTCGTCTCCGGCACCGTTGGGGAAGACGTGGCGGTGGAAGCGATGCGAATGGGTGTCACTGACTATCTGCTCAAGGATCGACTTGGCCGCTTGGGGGCCGCTGTAAGGCGGGCACTTGAGTTAGCTCAATTGCAACGTGAACGCCGTCTCGCCGATGAACTTTTGAGCATTTCTGAAAAACGCTATCGGCGACTATTTGAATCGGCGAAAGATGGCATATTGATTGTCAATGCTGAGACAGGTTTGATTGAGGATGTGAACCCGTTTTTGACCGAACTGCTGGCGTATTCCAAGGAGGAATTCCTGTCGAAAAATATTTGGGATATAGGTGTTTTTCGTCACTTTTTTTACAGCCAGAGCGCATTTCGTGAGCTTCAGCAGAACGATTATGTGCGATATGAAGAGTTGTCGCTGGAGAGCGGAGACGGTCGACGTCTCGACGTTATGTTCGCCAGCAACGTCTATGAAGTCGATGGAGTAAAGGTGATTCAGTGCAACATTCGCGATATATCAGAACGCGTTCGCGCCGAAGCAGAAAGTAAACGTCGGCATGACGAGCTGCAGCTCATCCTTGATACTGTTCCAGCAATAATCTTTTACAAAGACCGCGAAGGTCGGTTTCTACGTGTCAATCGCGAGCTTTCGCAAGTGCTGGGCATTTCGCCCGAAGCATTCGTGGGGAAGACGGCAAGTGAGATGGGCGGGCCCAACGGCGAAAATTATCACAGGGACGATCTGCATGTGATGAAGACCGGGATCCCCCTTCGGCAGGTGGAAGAAATTTTGCACACACCCCGTGGTGAGCTCAATTTACTTACGGACATACTTCCTCTACGAGATGCAACCGGTCGCATCACCGGAGTCATTGGACTCGCCGTCGACATCACGCGTCGCAAGCGAGCCGAGGAATCAATTCGCCGAAGTGAGAACCTTCTGCGAATCCAAGATCGCGCGATGCACGCCGCCTCACAGGGTATCGTCATCACTGATGCGCTGCAGCCAGACCATCCGATCATCTATGTCAACCGAGGATTTGAGTCGATTACGGGCTATTCGCCAGATGACGCCATAGGTCATAGTTGTCGCTTTCTTCAAGGGCCGGACACCGACGCGAGGTCGGTCGTTGCGATTCGAGAGGCGATCGACAACGCGAGGCCCGTCACGATTGAGTTGCTGAACTATCGGAAGGATGGTAAGACGTTCTGGAATAAGTTGTCCATCACGCCAGTCAGAGACGACGCGGGAGAAGTGACTCACTTTGTCGGAATACAAAGCGATGTGACGGCACATCGCAACACCGAGGAACAGCTCAGGCAATCTCAAAAGATGGATGCAGTCGGCTACTTGGCCGGTGGTGTAGCCCATGACTTCAACAACCTGTTGACTGTCATTGATGGGTACACCGAAATACTACTCGACCAGCTATCCACGGATGCTCGAAACTGCGGGTTTTTGAAGGAAATACAGATTGCAAGTACTCGAGCTGCCGACTTGACGACCGGGTTGCTCGCGTTTAGCCATCGACAGTTCAGGACTCCAGAGTCGCTCAATTTGAACGAACCGATTACCGAGACACTCAAGTTATTGGAACGTCTTCTAGGTGAGAACATTGAGCTCGATTTATCGCTCGCACCTGGACTGAGTCCGATCTGGGCGGATCGGGGACAGATATCGCAAATTCTGATGAATCTCGTCATCAATGCCAGGGATGCCACGCGGGGCAGAGGTCGCATCTCCATTCGAACCCAGAACATTAAGCTTACCGTTGCCAAGCTCCTGATGAGCGGCAGTGCTGAGCCGGGCGATTACGTACTCATGAGTGTCAAGGACAACGGTTGCGGGATATCAAAAACTGATTTGTCACGCATATTCGAACCATTCTTCACGAAGAAGGCAGTTGGGAAGGGGACAGGCCTCGGTTTGGCTATCATCCATGGAATTGTCGCTCAGTGCGAAGGATTTATTGAAGTCTCCAGCAAAGTTGGAAAAGGAAGCACGTTCCAGATCATTTTTCCCGCGTTGCGCGAGGCCGTTGAGCAGCGTCAAGCAGCATCGATCGCGAAAAAACCTAGCGCGGGTTCGGAAACTGTGCTGCTGGTCGAGGATGATTCCGCCGTACGTCAGTTGGCGCGAATCGCGTTGGCGAGCTATGGATATAATGTTTTGGAAGCGGCGAATGGCACGGAGGCATTGAAGTGTTTTTCAATCCACGCGAAGTCAATCGCTTTGATTGTCACCGACATCGCGATGCCAGGGATGAATGGGATGGAACTGGTTAGACGTCTAGTAGCGGAAAAGCCAGCAATTCGTGTGCTTTTTACGTCGGGTTACGTTGCCGACAAGGAAGCACGCGAGCGATTCGTGGATGCAGATCTTAACTTTCTTCCGAAACCATTTAATGTCCAAGCCCTGGCGTCTAAAGTCAGAGAAGTGTTAGATACCTGAGATTTCGACCTGATTCCCTCGCCGTTGCGCGGGGGAAGTCATTCGGCCACGACAGCTGAAAACACTTCCGCAGCGATGGTCATGCATATGAACTCACGGGTTGTCGCACGGATCCAACATCCCGGAAAGTCGCTCCGAAGCTGTCGATGCTGCGCGTGTGGGATCGAACTGCGATGCAAAAACTGCTTGCCTTTGGGAACTTATCCTGCAAACTCAAAAGAAGGTATAACCCTGTGTATCGCAGTTGAGAAACTGCTTGCATTCACTCTCCGAACCAATGCCGAATTCGCATGTCTGAGCATTCTGACAACAATAGCATTCTCGCCGCACCGCTAAGCCCGAACCCTTGCCGCGTTTGTTCCGACTGCCGTGCATGGTTCTCGCTCGTATTGGTGTCAAAGCGAAATGATGAATTGCAGGGCGTGATCACAAGCTACCGATGTAAGAAATGTGGTGCCACTCGTGAGTACACGAAACGTCATCCAAATTCTTGGACGGTTTAGGCGGCGCACATTGATCATGAGTCTGAGTCGATTTCGTGGCCAGTTGGTATTAACGTGCCTGGGCCTCGCTCACTCCACCAAAAAGATTTTGTCGGGGTAGTTCACGCGGACGAGCGTCAAACCATTTGGCGGCGCCGTGGCGCCTGCGAGGGTACGGTCGCATGATTGCAGGACATCGTCGATCCAATGAAGGGGTCGGCGGCCGCGGGCGACTTCCAGGATGGTGCCGACGATGTTGCGAACCATGTTGTATAGAAACCCATTGGCCGCGACTTCGTAGTACCAGGGGGATCCGAAATGGGCGAGATCGCGATGATCACCCGTGTCATGGCATGTTTCGGGGGCCCATGCGCTGTGCGTGATTGTCCGGACCGTGGTGGCTCGCGGTGCACCGGCGGCTTGAAAAGCTGCGAAGTCGTGCTCGCCAAGAAATTTGTTCGCCGCCGCCTGCAGCAGTTCCGTGTCGATTGCGGCGTGGATGCGGTGACGGGTGCGGATCGAGAAGGGATCTCGCTGACCGCCGAGCTGGACTTGGTAGCGATAGCGTTTACTGATCGCGTCAGCGATCGGATGGAACGAGGTGATCGTTTCGCGAACTGCCAGGACCGTGATATCGGCGGGTAGGCGTGAGTTCATGCCACGCAGCACGGCCGTCGTATCGGCCCGCCACCCTGGCAGGACGCACCGTGCGACCTGCCCCCAGGCGTGCACGCCTGCATCGGTTCGTCCGCTGCCGAGAATTCGTGGTGGCGAGGCGGCGTCCACTGCGGGGTTAGATGCAATGCCCAGTAATGTGGCGGCGGCCAGTTCCAGTTGCCCCTGAATCGTCCGCCGGCCGGGTTGCACCTGCCACCCCGAATAATCGGTCCCATCGTAGGCGATTGTCAGATGGAAGGTACGAGACATGAAGCCCATGAGGAGAAATGAGAAGCGGCCGCCGAAATAGAATATTCTTGCCACACGATACAATCTCCCATCGCAAGCGTGTATCCTGGCAGGCGACAATCGAGCTCTTTCCAAAGGTCCCGACTGCCTTTCCCGTTTCGCCCTCTCTCCAATGTGTCGAGTTATGCCCACACTGCCACGCCGCCAATTTTTGCAAACTCTCGCCGCCACCGCTGCTGTGACCGGCCTATCTGCCCGGTCCGCGTTTGCTGACGAGGGCGATCATGAAGACGCACCGTTCAAGATTTCTCTGGCCGAATGGTCGCTGCACAAGAAGCTATTTGATTCGGGATCTGGGATCACGAATATGGATTTTCCACGAATTGCTAAGGAGGAGTTTGGCATTGATGGCGTGGAATACGTCAATCAGTTCTTCAAGGACAAAGCCCGCGACCAAAATTACCTCAATGACCTGAAGAAGCGTTGCGATGACTTGGGCGTGACGAGCGTTTTGATTATGGTCGATGGAGAAGGCCAGATTGGCGATCCGGACGAAACGAAACGTAAACAATCAGTTGAAAATCACCACCAATGGGTTGATGCAGCTAAGTTCCTCGGCTGCCATTCAATTCGTGTTAACGCGGCCAGCGGCGGCAGCTACAGCGAGCAGCTCAACTACGCCGCCGATGGACTGCGGCAATTGAGTGAATACGCTGCCAAGCATGACATCAAGGTGCTTGTAGAAAACCACGGTGGACTGAGCAGTAATGCGGCGTGGCTCGCCGTCGTGATGGAACGTGTTGGCATGGACAATTGCGGCACTTTGCCGGACTTCGGTAACTTCAATATTAGCCGGGGAGACAATCCACAATCGTTCGATCGTTACATGGGTGTACAAGCACTGATGCCTTACGCCAAAGCGGTCAGTGCCAAGACGTACGACTTCGACGACAAAGGCGATGAGACCACGATTGACTATTACAGGATGATGAAGATCGTTACCGATTTCGGGTATCACGGCTACGTCGGGATCGAATACGAAGGCAGTCGGCTAGACGAGTACGCCGGTATTCGGGCGACCAAGGCGTTGCTCGAACGCGTGCGCGAAAAGCTGGCATGAGTTCGATTTCCACTGAGTCTCCTCCGAAGAAGATTCTGTTAGGGATTGCCGGCGGGATTGCTGCCTACAAGGCCGCGGACTTGTGCAGCAAACTCGCCCAGGGCGGTCATCATGTGCAGGTGGTGATGACACGGGGTGCGTCGGAGTTCATCGGCGAAGTGACTTTGGCTGCGCTTTCGGGGCGGCCGGTGGCTACGCAGAATTTCGATCCACGATTCCCGCTCGGGGCGCATATTGAACTGGCACGGGGGCTGGATGTCTTCGTTGTCGCACCCGCGACGGCCGCAACTTTGGCGCGGTTCGCCCACGGCATTTCTGATGATTTGCTCAGTACAATCTACTTGCAGAACACCGCTCCGGTGGTCCTTGCCCCGGCGATGAGCGATCCGATGTGGAGCCAGCCGAGCGTTCAGAGGAGTGTGGAGATGTTGCGTGGTGACGGTTGTCACATTATCGGACCCGAAAAAGGTTGGCTGAGTTGTCGTGTCCAGGGTACCGGACGGATGAGTGAACCGGCTAAGATCATGGCAGAAATCAACGCTCTCATTCTGTCCCGCCCGAGTCTCCCATGACCGTCCATGTTTTCGGACACCGCAACCCAGATACCGACGCGATTTGCAGCGCAATCGCCTATGCTGATTTTTTGCGGCGAACCTCGCGTCCCGATGCAGTCGCGGCCTGTTGCGGGGCACCGAACGAACGCACGGAGTTTGCTCTTCGGCAAGCGAAAATTAATTTGCCGCGAATCATCATGGATGTCCGTCCCGAACTGAAGGACATCTGCAATCGCGAAATGATTTTTGCCCGACCGACCGACGTTTTTTACGATGTCTACACGCGGATGAACACGCATGGCTTGCGGTCGATCCCGGTACTCGATGAAAACGATTGTTTGATCGGATTGGCGACGCTGCTCGGGATGCTCGATCTCGTGTTTCGGGGCGGGATGGAAGCCAGCCAGTCGCGTGGAGTTCGTTCAACGCTTCGCAATGTGGTCTCTGTACTCGGGGGCGAGTTTCAACATGAAGTGGATCCGGACCGCACCGAAGATATGATTGTGACGGTGGGAGCGATGAGCGCGGGCGGGTTCACTGATCGGCTTCGAGAATTCCCGCCCGAGCGACTTCTCGTTGTCAGTGGCGACCGGCCGACGATCCAGTTACCCGCCCTTGAAATGGGTGTGCGAGCGTTGGTCGTGACAGGCGGTTTTGAACTCTCGAGCGGCTTGGTGGAACTCGCGCGCAATCGTGGCGTCGCTGTCATCCGCAGTAATTTTGACACCGCTTCGACAACGACGCGAATCAAAGCAGCCCAAGTCATCGAGGAGGCGATCGACCGAGATTGCGAGGTGCTACCGGCTAAAATGCCCGTGACGACTGCGAAAAATCATATTTTTCGCTCGTCGCAGCCCGTCTTCCCTGTCGTCGAAGGTAAAAAGCTAGTCGGAGTGCTCAGCAAGAGCGACCTCGTCCATCCCCCACGGCCCCAACTCGTGCTCGTCGATCACAACGAACTTGGCCAAGCAGTCGAGGGTGCCGAGGAAGCTGATATTATTGAGGTGCTCGACCATCACCGCATCGGCGGCTCACTAAAAACCACTGGACCAATTCGTTTCACGATGGATCCCGTCGGTTCGACTTGCACCATGGTTGCTAGGATGTACCGGCAAGCCGATATCAACCCGGAACCGGGCCTGGCATTATGCATGGCCTCGGGGATCATCAGTGACACTCTCTACCTTCGTTCACCGACGACAACCGACGTGGATCGCAATATTTTGGACTGGTTGCAAACCTTTTGCAAACTGGAGATCGAGCAATTTGCAACCGATTTTTTCCAAGTCGGTTCGGCTCTGCGCTCTTGTCCACCCGACAAGGTCGTACGGGAAGACTGCAAGCAGTTTGAGGAGGGCGGCAAGCGATTCTCGATCTCCCAGATCGAAGAAATCGGTTTCGATTTGTTCTGGCAACGCCAAAATGAGCTGGCGACAGCGCTCGACGGCATGGCGGCGGAGAATTCACTCGATTTTTCCGCCCTCATGGTGACGGATATCTCCAGCAACGGCAGCCTGCTGTTAATGAGCAGCGAGCCTGACGGTTGGGACGAGATCAATTACCCGCAGCTTGAGGACAAACTTTACAAGCTCGACAACGTGGTCAGTCGGAAAAAGCAACTATTGCCGCTGATCAGCAGCCTGCTCGAATCGGCGGTCGTGCCGCAGTAAGAATAGCCTGGCAGAAAGCATCATTTCACCTTTTGGATCCAACTCATGAAATCATCGTATGATTGTGTCGTTGTCGGTGGCGGCCCCGCCGGGAGTGCTGCGGCGGCAATCGTGGCAGAAGGCGGACGGAGTGTCTTGCTGGTCGAACGCGAGCCCATGCCCCGATTTCATGTTGGCGAGTCGATGATGCCCGAAGCCTACTGGCCGCTCCAGCGACTCGGTGTGCTTGACGGGATGAAAAAATCCGGCTGGCAGCAGAAAAAGAGCGTGCAGTTCGTCACACACACAGGGAAAGAATCCGAACCGTTTTTCTTCCGCGAACATGACGACCGCGAATGCAGCACCACGTGGCAAGTCGAACGGGGTGAGTTCGATAAAATGCTCTTTGATCGCGCCGCCGAACTCGGTGCGGACTGCCACGACAACACACGGCTGATGGACGTCCGGTTCGAGACATCCGCAATCGACGACCGTCTGCCTCAGGCGACAGGCGTTGTCGTTCGCGACCAACGGGGCAACGAGCAAAGTATCGATTGCCAAGTCGTCGTTGACGCTACCGGCCAGCAGAGCTTCATCGCAGGGAAACTCGGCCTCAAGGAAGTCAATCCCCTGCTCAAGAAAGCGGCGATATGGACTTATTACAGAGACGCGATGCGTGGCGAGGGCGATAATGAAGGTGCCACGATTGTGTTAAATTCGGAAAACAAGAATTCGTGGTTCTGGTTCATTCCACAGTCTCGCGGGATCACCAGCATTGGCTGTGTGGCCGATCACCAATATTTGCTCAAGGGGCGCGGCACACCCGAAGAGATTTTTGACGACGAGCTATCGCGGTGCCCGGGATTGTTGTCGCGACTCGAAGGTGCCACTCGCGTCGGACAGTTCCGAACGGCCAAGGAATTTTCGTATATGACGAAAGAACATGTTGGACCGGGGTGGGTACTTATCGGCGATGCATTTGGTTTCCTCGATCCTGTTTACTCCTCGGGCGTCTATTTTGCACTCGAGATGGGCGTTCGGGCTGGGGACGCGATTGTCGAAGGTTTGCAGAAAGACGATGTCTCGGCGCAGCAACTTGGGAATTGGTCGACGGACTTCAAAGCTGGTGTCGATCGACTGCGCCAACTGGTCAACGCTTTCTATGACAATGATTTCAGCATTGGACGATTCATGCGGGAGTATCCTCAATACCGGGGTAATCTGACGGACCTACTGATCGGGCGCATTTTCAGTGAAGATGCGGGACGCATGTTCCCCGACCTGCATCGCAATATTGAGAGTACGCGGCAGCAAAAGTTGGCCGCCACCAACGAGATGAGCAATTGAACGAATTTACAGAATTAGCGTGGTGGCATGACAATCTATCGGAGCGATTCGACGGCTTGATTTTCGACTGCGACGGCACTCTCTCGGATTCGATGCCGCTGCACTATCGCGCCTGGCGGGACACGATGTCAGCACGCGGAATTGATTTTTCCGAACAGCGATTTTACGAAATGGGTGGCATGCCTACTGAGAAAATCATTTCGTTGTTGTGCGACGAACAAGGCGTCAGTGTCAATGTCGATGCGACCGCGTTGGCAAAAGAACATGCGTTCCAAATGATGATGCATGATTTGCAGCCGCTCGAAATCGTTTGCGACGTCGCGTCCCGACATCGTGGACGGGTTGCAATGGCGGTTGCCAGCGGTGGAATTCGACCGATTGTCACACGTCAATTGGAGCAACTTAGGATCGCCGATTGGTTTGCCGCGATCGTCACCAGTGAGGACACCCAGGGCCATAAACCTGAACCCGACGCATTTTTGCGAGCCGCCGAATTACTCGGGGTCGCACCGCATCGATGCTTGGTTTTTGAAGACTCGCCGCTGGGCTTCGAAGCCGCAGACAGAGCCGGAATGAAATACGTGGATGTCCGCGTGAAAACCGAATAGACGTCAGTGTGCATCTGCACGGAAAGGCCGTGGATCACGATTCCCCATTGGAACTCTTTGCACATTTCACTGCATTACACGACCCCGTCCTTCCGGGACCCGAAGACGCTTCGTCGAAAGCGACACTCGGATGCCCCCATCGCGAAACTCCGGTCAGCTACCGTTGTGATTCTCGATCAAAATGAGACGTTATCGGATAACCACCTCACGAATACGCCATGCAAACCCACCTCATTCCGACCGTAATCACACTCGTTCCTACCCTGATTTGGGTATCAATCTGGGTCTGGATTCGCCCTCGCTGCAGATCCTTCTCGCCCCTGGTCGTCGGGATCATTGTTGGTGCGGGCGTAGCGGTGCCGGTTTGGTTCGCCGAAGTCTGGATCGATGGCACCGCGAACACACGCAGTCGATTGGCATTAGATTTCCAACATCAGTTTTTGGGTGCCGCCTGTTGTGAGGAATTGCTCAAGCTCGTGGGCGTCGCGCTGCTCTTAAGATGGATGGGTGCGTCGAAACCACGCCCTTGGCATGCGATACCGATCGCACTGACGGTCGGCATCGGATTCATGACAGTTGAAAACATCATTGCCGTCATGGCTGCCCAGGAGCCGATGTCCATGGCATACTCCAGGTTGGTCACGGTGTTGGCGGGGCATCCGGGCTATCAGCTGGTGATGGGATTTTGTATCGCGAGATGGAGCACGCACCACCGCATAGGATGGGCGGTTGCATCGATCGGCTTGCCAATACTTCTACACGGCTGGGGTGACTTATCGGAGCAACTATTCAAAGACGAACCGAAACATGGATCGACGCGGGACACGCTGGAATTCGCTGCCTGGATTGCATCGATCACGACGGTGCTCATCGCCAGTTTGCTTGTCGTCGCTTACGCCGCGAAGTCCGCACGCCGGGAAATGCTCAGCGGCGTGAAAGATGAAGCGTGAGATCAATGCGGCGCGATCTTGCTGCGTCGCCCGCAGCCGGGTCGAACGTTGTGGACGCTCAGCTTCGTCCGCCGGGAGCCTGACCTGCGTGAACCTCAGCGTCACCGCTCAACTCAATGGCGCCTGCGAGGCTCGCGCACCAGGCTCGGACAACGACTGAAATTCATGCTCAAAATTGCCAACTGATTCTGTCAAATAGGTAGACATCACCATTTCAGGTCGCCCGTTGAGCGTCGCCTGCGGATTGCTGAAAACGATCTCGGATGGATGAAATATCAGATTTGCTGGACTGATCCTGTGACGTCTCAACCGCCTGCGCTACGGCAATGGATTGGAAACGCGCAAAGATTAAAATTGACTGCGCAAGAAGTCCAGACATAGGGGAAACCTTTTTCGGCTCGCGAGAATCTTCTCAGAGCGCATGATCTTCCGCTACAATGTGACTCATTAAGTCGATGCCGATCCAAGTGAGTCCACGTATTAAAACGGCTCTGGCGCACCACTGAAAGAGTAACTATGTTGAGAATGTTCACGATCGTGTCACTATCGTTGGCTATGTACTGCATTGGCCTGCCAGCCAACGCATCGGAACCCCAATTGCTGTGGCCTGACGGAGCTCCGGGAGAGCAAGGAGATATGGGGGAGGAGCACGACACGACGAGCTCGGACGAAACGACCAACCGAGTCATTCGTTTAGGGAATGTCACGAAGCCCTCGATCACACTTTACCCCGCCCCTGCGGACAAGAATTCCGGGGCGGCGGTCGTGGTTTGCCCCGGTGGCGGTTACAACATCCTTGCCTGGGATTTGGAAGGCACCGAAGTTTGCGAGTGGCTCAACTCGCTCGGCGTTAACGCCATACTGCTGAAATACCGCGTACCGCGTCGAAAGGACTTGGCAGCTCATGCAGCGCCTCTGCAAGACGTCCAGCGCGCGATTGGGTTGGTCCGATCCCATGCCGACCAATGGAAGATTCATCCCGATCGCATCGGAGTGTTGGGGTTTTCAGCAGGCGGTCATTTGTCCGCAGCCGTGAGTACGAATTTCGCAGAGCGGACATACGAGCCGGTTGATGATGCGGACCAAATCAGTTGCCGTCCCGACTTCACGATTTTGATTTATCCAGCCTATTTGGTCAAAGAGCTGGGACCGCAACTCTCACCCGAGTTGACGGTAACCGAAAACACGCCTCCGACATTCCTGTTCCAAACCGAAGATGACGGTGTGCATATCGAGGGTTGTCTGTTCTACTATCTAGCGCTGAAACAGGCCAAGGTCCCAGCTGAAATGCACGTTCTCGCCAAGGGTGGTCATGGGTATGGACTGCGTGGACCGGATCGTGCCCCCAGGTCGTGGCCGAAATACGCCGAGGCATGGATGCACGGTTTAGGAGTTTTGAAATAAGGCGTCGTTTTTCATGCTGTTGCTCATCACCGCGATTGTCACCGCCAGCCTGCTGGGCAGCATGCACTGTGTTGGCATGTGTGGTCCACTGGCGATCTGGGCCAGCGGCGCTGGAGAGCGTGCGTCTCGGCAGCAAATTGTCGCATCGACAACTCTCTATCACCTAGGACGTTTACTAACGTACACCATCGCGGGACTGATTGCCGGTGGCATCGGTAGTCTGGTCGAGGTAGGTGGCCACACGTTGGGGTTTCAACTGGCCGCAGCTCGTTTGGTGGGTGCGGCGATGGTGGTGATCGGGATCTGGAAGTTGGGTAAACTCATGATCACGCGGCGGGCGACGTTGAATTCAGGCCCGGCGCCGTCGAAAATCGGTGGTCTGCTGGTCAAGCTACGGCCCTTTGTTTTTCGTCTGTCGCCGAGTGTGCGGGCGTTATCAGTCGGGATGCTGACGACGCTTTTGCCGTGCGGTTGGCTGTACCTGTTCGCGCTGATTGCCGCTGGCACAGGCAGCGTGCTCATGGGGGGCATTACAATGGCTGCGTTCTGGGTAGGCACTGTGCCTGCACTGACGGCGTTGATTGCGGGAACACAAACGCTTTCGCGGGAGTTTGTCCGGATCGTTCCCGTCGCGACGGCGGTGTTATTGGTTATCGCCGGTGGCTTCACCGCGACGGGGCGCGGGTTCGCGGGGCTGAACTCTTTGTCAGATCTTGGGCATCGCGGATCGGCAGATTTGACGGCGGGTGACGCCAGTCAAATTGCAACAGGATTTTGCGATGGCGGGCCGGTGTCGGTAGCGGTGGAAAAAATTTCGCAGCAGTTCGGCGAATCGGCGCAGTCACAATCCGCCGTGGATACGTCGAACTGATTCACGCCCCAACATGACACAGACCAAACCCACATCGACGCGCCCGAACGCTCTTATTTCTCGCCCATGTATTCACTGCGGCGAGCCCACGCCGGGTGACACCGACCAGCCCGCCAGTGAAATCTTTTGTTGCAATGGTTGTCGCGGTGCTTATGAGCTCATCCATGGCTGGGGACTGGAGTCTTACTACGGGCTGCGTGATCAACTCGGCGGTGGGGATGCGCCGCGTGTTAGACAGGGGTCCGCGCGTTACGAGCGATTTGATAGCGACGAGTTCCTCGGTCCCTCGACGCCGCGTTCGACCGATGACGGGTTGTTGTGCAGTGAACTGGCCGTCCACGGATTGCACTGTGCGGCCTGCGCCTGGCTGATCGAAAACGCGGCTCAGCGAACGCCCGGCTGGAGTGCGGCGCGTGTAAAGATGAGCGATCACACGCTGCGGGTGGTCTTTGATCCGACGTTGACGACGCTCGGCCAGATCGCTCGTATACTCGCCCATCTCGGTTATGAACTCGCGCCGATTTCACTTGACGGTAACATTCATTTCCAAAATGAAAATCGACGACATCTTATTCGGATTGCAATTGCCGGTTTTTGTGCTGCCAACGCGATGTGGATCGCGGTGGCGCTCTATGCGGGTGACTTGCAAGGAGTCGAGGTCGATCATCGCCATTTTTTGGGATTGATCGGTACCGGGTTGGGTGTCGCCTCGGTCTTGTTTCCGGGCCGCACGTTTTTCGTCGGCGCACTTGCTTCCCTAAAGACACGCGTGCCTCACATGGATTTACCCGTGGCACTCGGGTTGTCCGTCGGCACCATTGCGGGCGTGATCAATGCGGTTTCGGGACGAGGTCATTTGTATTTTGACTCGCTCGCGATGCTCGTATTTCTACTTTTGATCGGTCGCTGGATTCAATTTCATCAACAACATCGCGCGGCCAAAGCAGTCGATTTACTGCTTCGAATCACGCCACGCCATGCGGTGCGGGTGAACCCGGATGAAACAACGGATCTGGTGCTGGTAGATATCCTATGCAGTGGCGATTGTGTCCGCGTGGATGCGGGTGAGAGTATTCCCGTCGACGGAGAAGTTGTCCAAGGCCAATCGCTGATTGACCGTTCCTTGTTGACGGGCGAGAGTGTCCCCGCCGCGATCGGCGCGGGCGACGCGGTGGCAGCGGGCACCGTGAATCTTCAGCGTCCACTGGATATTCGCGTCGTTGCGACGGGGCGTGAAAGCCGAATTGGCCGCGTCATGCAGTCAGTCGAAGAAGCGATGGGTGAGAAACTTCCTATCGTTCAGTTCGCAGACGCAATGGGTGGTGTGTTCGTGATGGTCGTAACTTTGCTAGCCATCGCGACGTTCTTGTGGTGGCTGCCGCTGGGTTGGCGTGTTGCTGCTTCGACTGCGACGGCCCTCCTGATTGTCGCGTGTCCATGCGCATTGGCGCTGGCGACACCATTGGCGATTGCCGTTTCCCTCGGTCGGGCGGCCAAGCACAAGGTCTTGATTCGGGACGGGGCGACGTTGCAACAACTCGCAAGAGGCGGTCGAATTTGGTTCGACAAAACGGGTACGTTGACGACGGGCCGCCCCGATGCGTGGATCGTATGGGGATCTCCTGGAAGTGTTGCGGCAGCTTCGGCAGTCGAGCAACAGTGCCAGCATCCCGTCGCGAGCGCTTTAGTGCAGCTTTCGAAGCGATCAGGAATCGACTTACCCGATGACGCTGTTCTCGATCAAGTGGATCGTCAAGGAATTGTCGGTCATGCCGATGGCCGGGAGATTTTGGTGGGGAATCCCGCGTTTTTGAGCGATCACGGATTCGGGCTTGGAAGGGTGGTCAGGGATGCAATTGACGAGTGTACCGCCAATGCAGCCAGTCCAATCGTGATCGCCTACGGCGGCGTTATCGAAGCCGTGGTAGCTATTGCGGACCCCATTAAAGGACAGGCTGCGGACACGATTTCTCGGTTGTATCGCCGTGGCTGGGAAGTAGGTATTCTATCGGGGGACCATCCGGAAATTGTTCATCATGTCGCGAAACTCGTGGGTGTCAGGCGCGATTTAGCCTTCGGAGGTCTCAGCCCAGAGGACAAACTCGCGGCGGTCCGCGGGGACGAGCGATTCTCCCAAACTGCGTGTGCTGGAACGACCGTGATGGTGGGGGACGGCGCCAACGACGCCGCAGCGTTGGCCGCAGCGAATGTAGGCATTGCGGTTCGCGGAGGCGTCGAAGTGAGCCTCCAAGCCGCGCCCGTCTTCATCGCTAACGACCACCTTAGCAGCATTAATGATTTGATGGATGTTGCCCGGCGAACCGATTGGTTGATTCGGAGTGCCCTCGCCGTTTCACTGCTGTACAATGTGTTCGCCGTCGGGCTGGCCATGTGCGGCAAGATCAGTCCGCTCGTCGCAGCGATTTTGATGCCGTTAAGTAGCGTCAGCGTGTTAGCGGTAACACTTTTGTGGCCAACCTATCCATCCGAGTCAGTTCCAACTGCTGAGAGTTCAACAAAGTGAGTGTTCTGTATGTTGCCCTTCCGATTGCGCTGATTCTCGGCGGCGGCGGCTTGGTCGCTTGTGTACTCTGCATTCGCAGCGGCCAGTACGACGATCTCGACACGCCAGCAGTGCGGATGTTGATTGATGATGATGAGCGCGGCACTAACAATAACGCGTGAGGAACGCGCGAGCACTAGGGATGCGTTTTTTTCCCGCGATGCTAATCATGGCGTCACGCTAGAATGCCCGGCATCCTTGTCAGCTTTTGGGATGACTCAGTAGGAACCTGACACAATCATCGTTCAGGATGGAGCCCTGCATTTTCAGGTCACAGTTGAATTGGCTCGCCAATTTACCGCTGGTCACTCCCAGTCCGCCGTACCCAGCTTCATCAACAACCGATTGGTTGGCACCGAAGGCAATATGGCGAATTCCGGCGATGACGGCCGCCGACAGACACATGGGACAGGGTTCGGCCGTCGCTAATAACCAGTAGCCCGCTAAGCTTGAAGTGCCGAGCCTTTGACTCGCTGCGGCGATAGCGTTGACTTCTGCGTGAGCGGAAGGATTGTGGGTGGACACGACCGTATTGTGAGCAACAGATACCTGCGTCCCATCGGGCCGATAGATAGCTGCTCCGAATGGGCTTTCACCAGCTTTAGTGCCAGCTTCGCCAGTGGCCAATGCCGATTTCAACCAGCGCGTCAAATCGCTCGATGAGACGGCATCGGGATGATCGATAGGGCTCGGCGTACTCATCTTGTTGTTACCCTGTTGATGCTGTCGGTATTGTCGCTCGGCTCTCCGAGCCGAATGCGTTGGGAACGTCCGCATTCGGCTCGGAGCGCCGATGGACAATTCTCACGCCGCCACTTTTTTTCGGTCCATCGTAGTGAGAGCATATTGCTAACCTGGCGCGACAACAACATACTTGGCGATCCCGACAAAATGGACAATGGACGCGGTGAAAACACATAAATGCCACACGGCGTGGAAATATTTGACGCGATTGTCGTTGATCAAAAAAAGCACCCCCAGGCTGTACATCACCCCTCCTGCGAGGACATACGCGAACAGCGCCAGCGACACCCTGCCGTATAGGGGGATCGCAGGCAGCCAGCCGAGCAACAAGTACGTCACCGTGCTGATCGAGTGGATACGGTGGTTGAGGATTGCTTTGTTAATAAATCCCCAGAGTGCGAATCCCCACATCACTGCGAGTAGCAGGAGGCGATACTTCGGCAGCGCCATCTGGTAGGTAATCGGCGTGTAAGTCCCGATAATCATCAGGTAAATCATCGCTTGGTCCCACGCCCGGTAGCGATCAAGTCGCGGGCGCTCTAGAAACGTGTGGGATAATGTGGAACAGCTGAACGTACCCACGCAGCTCGCACCATAAGCGGCACAGGCGATCGCAAGCCCCACACTGAGGTGCGACGCACGGGACACTAGCCAGACCGACAGTCCCAGCCAGATCATGGCGGCCATTCCGTGTGTCCACGCATTAGCCCATTCCTGGTCCGGCTGAATCGGTGGTGAATCGAGCGTGGCGAGGCGCAGTGGCTGCGGTGGAGCCAACCTCGGCGGAGCTTCTTCCACGGTTTCGCTATTCATTTCGTCTACTGATCTCACCGGATGTACATTCATTTAGCAAGCAGAGTGTAGCGATTCTCCTGCTGATCGCGAACACAACTGCTCAAGAAAGCGGTGTGGTTGTGACGATGGAAGCGGATGTACGGAAACTACTCCCATTGCGCTGCGATTGGTGCCCTTCGGCGCCTCCTCGACTGCACGATGCCAGGCACAGAGAACCACCGCATGTCAAATACAAAAAAACGCTTTTCGAATCGGTCAAATCGCTGGATCACAGGGATTCTGCTCATCGCGGTCTCATTCGGCGTTATCTTGCAGAGCCCAGCGAATGCCGATCGGGTTGATTCCCCGGAACTGCGTCAAATCGCTATTCCCATCGCGTTGGTAGATGATGTCGCAACGCGGCTGAGCCTGCAATACCACGGCGAGGTGGGCGTCAGCATCACGTCAGACGATCGGGGAGGAGGGGCGATTCTGGTGATGGCCCCTCCGTCATTGCATGCGAAAATTGCTGCCGACGCGGCAAAATTGGCAACACATTTGCGACCCACCCTGGCTGATTCAGGCCAGCCTGCAACGGTGAACCTACAACTGAAGCATATCAGTTGGCGAGAAGCGGAGGACATCCTCGGTGCCATCGCGGGCGGCAAAGCTCCGGTCACGACCAGCCGGAACGGCGAGCGGGCATCATTTCAAATTAACCTTGGCAAGTCCACATCACCGACCCAGGTTGACGTCGATCGCCGCAGCGATACCGTCAAAGTGACAACGGCGCAACACTCCAAATCAATGTGGGAGCAAATCTTCCAAGCAATTGATCAGCCTGCTGGCGCGGATGACGAAATCACCGAAGTGCTCCGACTCGTCAATGCCGATGTTGCGCCGGTTCAACGTATGATCCGATTGCTATCCGAACTCGACAAGAAGACGGCTCCTATACAACAACAAGAACAAGAGCAGCAACTCAACCATCCCGCCGTGATGCGGAACAAACCAAAATTCCGGACCGCCGCCTTCGCTCAGAACACGCTCGAGGACGACCAGATTGTCGAAGAAGAAATCCCGACTCCTTCGGCAGACGTCGCGGCGGCAGCGGACCAAGCAGCTGGGGAGGATACCGAGGGCGGTGTGATAGGCGACACGGACATTCAAATCGTGCCCGACTCCGGTTTGATCATCATCAAAGGTGCCAAACGCGACGTCCAACGCATCAAGGAAGTCATCGCGGAGATCGAAGCCCAAGCTAAAATCACGCAGCCGGAGATTGAAGTGCGTGAGCTGCTTCATGCTGACTCGAACGCCGTGGCAACACTGCTCAAACAACTTTACGAAGACGTACTGTCGGCTCGCCAAGGTGACGTCAGCATCACCTCGCTCGACGCGCCCAATGCGTTGTTGCTGATCGGTCGCGCCGAAGCGATCAAGGCAGTCATGGAACTCGTCGACAAAATAGACCAACCCATCCCTGAAACGGACAAACTTCGCGTCTTTCGGTTGAAAAACGCGTCTGCCATCGATGTCGAAGAGAGCATTCGCGATTTCTTTACCAATAATCCCGGCGAAGATTCGGATCCTCGTCCCGGTCTGGGCATTCGAGTCCGTGTCCGTGGCGATCAACGGACAAACTCGCTGATTGTCGCGGCGTCTCCACGTGACATGGTGGAAGTGACACGTTTGGTCGAAGAACTCGATGTTGCTAAAACGGCGGCGACCAGCCAGATTCAGATCTTCCCACTGCGAAATGCCCGTGCAGAGGATCTCGCCGTCGTACTGCAGGACGCGCTTACTGCTGAGCCGGAAAACGTGCCCGAAGGCACGACCCCGAAAACCTCGACACTTCAAATCGTCTCGCTGGGAAACACAGGGAATTCTGTGCTGAACTCTGGCATCCTCGTGGGCACCATCATCACGGCCGACAGCAATGCCAACGCACTCATCGTGCGCGCTCCAAGCGAAGGCATGTCGTTGATTGCGGAGTTGATTCGCCAACTCGACCAGCCCGCGGGCGTTGACTCGCTCGTAAAAGTCTTCACCATCGAGAATGGCGATGCGACCAAGCTGACGACGGCACTGCAAAATTTGTTCGGTACCGACGCAGGCACCCTCGGCACCAATGTCGGTGCGGCCAATCAATCCGCTTTGGCGGCTCTCTCGGCAGCCGAAAGTGCGCTGGTCGGCTTACGTTTCTCGACCGATGCCCGAACCAACAGCATCATTGCCACCGGTTCGGCAGAAGATCTCGAAGTGGTCGAAAGCATCCTGCTCCGTCTGGACAGTACTGGATTCGCTGAGCGAATCACCGAAGTGATTTGGTTAAAGCATCAGATCGCCGAAAACATTGCAACCGCGATCACCAACTACGTCACCAAGCGGCAGCAGTCACAACAAATCATTCCGCAAATCCAGCAGAGTATTGGTGCATTTGATTTGCCTGATCGGGATTTGATTGTCGTCCCTGAAAATCAAACCAACAGTTTGTTGTTGAGCGTTTCGCCGCGTCTCTACGAAGAAGTCCGCCGGATGATCGACCGACTCGATCGGCGACCACCAATGGTGCTGATCAAAACGCTCATCGCTGAGGTCTCACTGCAAGATGGATTTGAGATCGGTGGCGAGGTCGGGTTGCAGGACTCGCTGCTCTTCGATCGAGGGGTCGCGGGGGCATCACCCCAATCCGTTCCCGGCTTTACATTCAACAACCTCCAAACACCCAACTTGAATCAGGAGGGCCGAAACTCGCTCGCCTCCCGAGGCGTCACGAGTTTCGGGGTGGGCACCAGTCAGATCATCAATGCCGGCAGTGGACAGGGTTTTGCCTTCTCAGCAGCTAGCGATTCGATCAGTCTGTTCCTGCGGACCCTGCAAACCGCCAATCGACTGCAGGTTCTCAGTCGCCCCCAAATCATGACGGTGGATAACACCACCGGGTTCATCAATGTTGGCCAAGCTTTCCCGCGTCCGACAGGACTGAATGTTACTGGTATCGGCAATACGCAGATTGGGATCGAAGACATCGACGTCGGGATCACGCTCCAGGTCACTCCGCGAGTCGGGGCCGATGGCCTCATCATCATGGACATTGACGCCAGTCGTAAGAACGTGAATTTCACCGTCGGGCAGGTCATTGGCACTACCAATACGGGTACCGATATTTTCGTTCCCGCGATCGACCAAAGCGTCGCCCGCTCGACGATTACCGCCTTTGATGGCCAAACGGTGGTCTTTGGTGGACTGATCGCCAAGAGTCGCACGAATTTCACCAAGCGGGTTCCATATCTCTCGTCGATACCCTTACTAGGAGTATTCTTTCGTTACGATGCGGAGCAAGAGACTCGCAACGAACTACTTGTGATCATGACGCCGACCCTCGTGACGGGCGACGAAGACCTCGAATATGTCAAGACGGAGGAATCCAACCGCATGAGTTGGTGCCTGGCCGATGTCGTCGAAGCACACGGCAACGTCGGACTGTCGGGCGGTCATGGTTTGTGGGGACCGGCGATCGGACCGACCATTTTCCCCGATATCCAGCCAACTGTTGACGTCTTCCCACCGGCCGACATGCCTACCCATTCCGCAGGTCGCACAGTGCCACCGATCTATCCCAACCATCTGATGCAAAGTGGAATGATCCCACCGTCCACAGGATTGCCGCCGGGAGTGGGGTTGCCCCCTGCCGGAGGACTTCCGCCGCTCCAGGGACGTCCGACCATCCAGGGACAACCTATTAGGGAGGGATTGCCACCGGGAGTGGAACTCGCACCAGGCGAATCAATTATGTCGCCCGCTGAGCTGTTCCAATCCGATGCGTACCAAGACTCTCCCATGGCGGATCCACGCGGTCAGTGGACACCTGGTTCAACGCTGACACCTGAATACCCGAATCCTGCACCTGAGATTGTCTATCCAGAATCAGCTTCGCCAAATGCTTCGACCCGGACTCACTCGCCAGAGTTCTCCAGCCCAATGAGTCCAACGCAGCCACAGACGAACCCGTCACAGTACGAACGGGAGAACAACCGACAGCAATCCGAACCACGGATCTTTTCGCCTTCGGACTCATCGTCAGCGGAACCACCCAAGGTACCTGCGACCCCAGCGGCGATGAGAGCGTCGCCGACGCGACTCCCCACTACGCAGCCCAGCGTTCCAACGCCACCTCGGCGCTGGTCGAGCTTCCAAGGCTCCGTGGGCAAGTGGATTGGCCCGAGTAACGCGAGCGGTCAATAGGTTGCTGTAGTCACCGCCGTTCCCAGCCTCCCGTCTGGGAACGCACTGCACAGTGTCGTCTTTCGCTCCGCGAAAGATACGCTCGACGCAACTTTCGCGGAGCGAAAGGCGACTCTTATTTTCCGCAATGCAGGCCAGGGCGCTGTCCTAGGCTGACACACCACCGCCCCGCTGGGGCAAGACCCAACGTTCGAAAGACAAATAATATGAATCTTTTCCATCGCGACATTACAGTCGTCCAGCGCCGCCGTTGCATCGAGCGACTCGCTGCAGGATTCGGCTGCGTCTTGCTCGTCACGCTCTCAGGTTGCAGCACGTTGCAAACCAATGATTCGCTGATCGACAAGAAGCCGTCCAAGTCGATTTTTGATCGGATGCCGTGGTCGAAGAAAAGTGACGGTCCCGAGCCATATCCCAACCCAGTGAAATTGGCTGCGACCTGGACGCCCGATACGCTGACTCAGGTCGGTCGCGTCCCGACGCGTGGATTTGGAGCCCGCGTCTACTTTTACGACGAAAAATCTCGACCGGTCCCAGTCGCAGGAACGCTGACTGTCCACGCCTTCGACGAAACCGGCGCTCGCAAGGATGGCATACCGAATGTCAAACGTTATCAGTTCACACCCGAGCAGTTTACGAATCACTTCAGCCAGTCGGATCTAGGCGCCTCCTACAGCGTTTGGATTCCCTGGGATGCCGTTGGCGGCGATCAAACTCGCGTTTCACTCGTTGCTTCCTTCACAACTGCTGAGGGGAAAACGGTTCAGGGCTCCGCGTCCACGGTGTTATTGCCAGGAGCGAAGGAAAGTGCCGCCGAGAGCCTCGCCCAAAAATTTGCGCCTGAATATCGACAGTGGCAAGCCGCTGCATCGGGAGCGACCCCACCGAGTAGCGGATTGACGACGACGACGATTCACCGCAATGTACCCGAACCGAGAACCACGCCGGAGATGTATGCACCGAGTGCAGGCTCCCCGACATGGAACATCGCGCAGGGCAGTTCGACGAACTCGCTCAACGTTGCCATGAAGGCAGCCGATGCGAATAGCAAACCCGGTGGCGAGACGAGCAAACACCAAACGTTGCCGGCGAGCACTCGTACACACCAACGATAAGTGACTTGGCTTCCCTCGCTCATTCGAATTGACCAGGAGTATTTGTTTGGATCCCTTGCTCGCTTTACTCGTGATCATCACTCTGGGCCTTGCACTAGGGAGACTTTCGTTTCTCGGGATTTCAATCGGAACTTCGTCGATTTTGTTTGTCGCCTTGGTTGCCGGGCATCTCGGGATCACCATTCCGTCGGGTTTGGGAACATTAGGTCTGGCTCTTTTCGTCTACTGCGTCGGGATCTCGGCGGGACCCACCTTCTTCCGCGGCCTCGCCTCCAATGCGCGCGTGATGGCCACCCTTGGGGCTGTGATGGTGTTGACCGGTGTGGCGGTAGCGTGGCTGTGTGCGAGACTATTCAGTTTGCCGGCCGAGATTGCTGCGGGATTGATGGCTGGGGCCATGACGAGCACCCCGGCACTGGGGGCCGCGAGCGAAGCGGTCGCTGAGCCCGACCAGGTGGCGGTGGCGTTCGGAGTGGCGTACCCATTCGGCATCATCGTCATTGTCCTATTCGTGCAGTTGATGCTCAAACACTCGTCCGTTTCAGCGGTCGATAGGGACGAGGAGCATCGCAAGAGCGAAGGCCGAAGTGGTGAAGACGAGGCGGAAATTCAACACGTGATTGTTGAAATTGCCAATCCTGGCGTGGTGGGGAAACGTCCCAGTGAAGTGGCGGCCTCCGCAGACTCGCCCTGCCAGATAACACGAGTTTATATTGGCGAGCGTTGGCGGCCCACTCCAGCGAACTACGTTTTCTCGCTCGGCGACCGAGTCATGTTGGTGGGGGAGCTCGCCGAAGGCAGACGCGTTGCAGAGGCCCTCGGTATCATCGCCGAATTCCGGGACGTGGTGCTCGATGCTGATCGCGAGCGCAAGGAGGTCGTTGTTACGTCGCCAGATATCTATGGTCATACATTAAAGGAACTTCGATTACGATCGCGGTTCGGAGTTACGGTGAGCCGCATTCGCCGACTTGATCGAGGGTTTGTACCGTCCTCTTTGACGCGACTTGAGTTCGCCGATACGGTGACTCTCGTGGGTGATTCAGCCGACCTTCTTAGACTGCAGAAGGTTGCCGGTCACCGCCCGCGAACGCTCAACGAAACCGATTTGCTCTCGCTGGCACTGGGTCTCACCATGGGCTTGGTCGTCGGCCAAATATCAATTCAGTTGGGTGGAGTTTCAGCGTCACTTGGAATTGCCGGTGGACCTTTGTGTGTCGGTTTAGTTCTCGGACACTTTCGTCGCATCGGTTTCGTTACCGGTTCGTTTCCTCCCGCCGCTCAGATTTTGATGACCGAAGGTGGGCTGGCACTCTTTTTGACGGATGCCGGGGTGAAGGCTGGAGCGAATGTGTGGGCGGTTCTCCAGCAACAAGGGCTCATTTTGTGTGTGGTGGCCATCGTGATCGCGAGTGTGCCGCTCGCTGCGGGTTACTCGATGGCAGTCTATGGATTTGGACTGACACGACTGCAGGCACTCGGCGCTTCCTGCGGCGGGATGACTTCCACACCAGGGCTGGCAGCGTTAACGAGTTCGACGGAATCCAGCGAACCCGTGACCAGTTACATCGCGGCTTACCCGGTCTCGCTGGTCCTCATCACAATCGCCGCACCGTTATTGGTCAAGCTGCTGTCGTGATCAAAGACAGTTTCCTGTCGAACGCGCTTATGGCGTAGCCGACCGAAGCGAATCGCAGTTTGTGGTTTCATGGATCGGATCGATGCTCGAGCGGCTCACGCTGGACGGGCACCAAGCCAGCGGACGGCTCCAAGCAGGCAAACGATTCCGGTCGCCAGACAGATCCAGACAGGAACGCCACAGGCCACGGGCAGCGTTCCAGTGACGATGCAGACGACGCCGCCCAGTAGCGCGTAGGGCATTTGGGTACGGACGTGCAATAGGTGATTGCACCCGCACGCACGGCTCGACAGAACTGTTGTGTCGGACAAAGGGGAACAGTGATCGCCGAAGATCGCACCGGCGAGTACACCGCTGAATGTCGCCAGTGCCAGCGGCGAGTTGACAGGCACATCGCCGCCTAAACTTGCCGCATTGGCTTGCATGTCCAGAACGAGACTGACCGCGATTGGAGTAACAATCGCCATCGTCCCCCAACTCGTGCCGGTAGCAAACGCAATCCCGCCTGCCAATAAAAACACGCAGGTTGGCAACAGCCGAATATCGATCTGATCGCTCAGCACACTCGATAGATAACCTCCCGTGTCGAGTGCGTCGCTCCCGGTCATTGCCGACAGAGCCCAAGCCAACCAGAGCACCGCCATGGCGGGCATCATTTGCAGCGCGCCACTCAGCAAGCCCGATTTCAGGCGTCGGGCGGGAAGGCGAGAGAGCGAGGCTGCGAGCAGCACGGCGACGACGAGCCCACAACCACCACCAATTACCAATGCGAGATAAGAGTTACCTGATCCGATGACATCGCCTGCCCATTTGAGTTGATTCATCAAATAGGATTCGGTGGTGGCTGCTTCGTGTTCGTTCTGGCTACTGCCCGTCACGATGAGGGTGAGGAGCACGGCGGTTAAGCATGCAGCAATGGGACCGAATGCCGCAAGTGCGTCTTGCCAGGCCGTACAGGGGTGATCGTCGGCAACGGGTGGCTGGTCAACAGCGTCAGATGGCACCTGCAATTTGTCGGCCGCTTCCTTTTCGGCCGCTCGCATCGGCCCAAAGTCTCGCCCGGTGCGGGCAATGATGAAAACCAGTGCCAAGGCGAACCAAGGATAAAACCGGTAGGGGATGCTCTGAACAAAAAAATCAAAAACGCGGATCGACGAAGCGGACTCAGCACGTCCGTAGTTGGATGCGTCGATGCCAGCCTGCAAATAACTCAGTTCCGTCGCGACCCACGTGCTGACCAGTGCCAATCCTGCCACCGGTGCGGCAGTGGAGTCCACCAAATACGCGAGTTTAGCTCGGGAGATCCCGAACCGATCCGACGTGGATTGCATCGTCCCGCCCACGAGCAATGTATTGGCATAGTCGTCAAAGAACACGGCCAACCCAGTTGCCGCAATCAGCGTCTGCACGCCTTGACGATTCTCGGCGCGGCGGGCCACCCGCATGATGGCTCGCCGCATCGAGCCCGAAACTTCAATCACCCCGACCATCATTCCCAGTAGCAAAGTGAACCCGAGCACCATCAAGTGATCGTGATCGGTGATCGAGTCGGTAATCGTTTTCCCGAAAATGACAAGCGTGCCCCAACTCCAGCTAACGTCGGGTTGTCCATGGGCCAGCAGGGCGGCACCGATGAGAATGCCGGTCGCCAGTGGCAAAAGCACGCGCCGCGTCAGCAGCGCCAATCCGATTGCGGTCAGAGGAGGCAACAGACTGGTGAATCCGAAATGCAATGCGACATCCTTTGCGTGCATGAGTGACCCGACGGCACTAGCCGCGGGTATCAACTTTCAGACTTTTCGCGATCTTAACGTGTCAGTACTAACCCGAAGCATTTGCCAACGCCGTCGGCTCACTCGTGGTCGCTTACCGAAGCGTCTCCAACTCCATTGCCATCTTCATGTCTGTGACCATCTGCTGCTTCTGTCCCGCCGTGTCGATATCCATCGTATTCTTGGTGGAGATCGTTATCGACGACTGAATAGGAATCAATGACGCCGTTTCGACTTGCGAGGTTCCTTTGCCTTCGGTGTCGAGTGACACCAGCGCGACAGTGGTGCCGGGCGGTAGCGCCGGGTTCTTGATTTCCTGCGGCTCCGCGGCCTGCTGTACCTTCACCTTCATCGTGAAACCACCCGGTTCCAATTTAATGATCTCATGGTCAGACGTCTGCACCAAATGCATTCCATTGGCTACGAGGTCTTGAGTGACGGTCCATTTCGCACCCATGCCGATCGGTTCGCTTGGAACTGGGGAACTGATCCGGTTCATGGATTCTTTCATACCATCGAGCAATTGCTTCAATTGCGGAGCCATGCCGTCGGGAACGTTGAATTCCGCTGATTTCGTAATCCCGCGATTGGTCACCACGACTGATCCTGTCGCACCTACGAGGGATTTGATCATGTCATTGAGCATCGGCGCAAGAGGCGAAGGCTCTTTCGGATCGTCAACAACTTCAGCGCTCGTGTAGATGAAACTGAACTTGATATCGCCATTGGCATTGATGTCGTCCACCGTTGAATCAAAAGTCACTTTTTGCGACGGAATGACTTGAACAGGCATCGCGTTTCCAGCGACCGACATCGACATGTCAAGCGAAATCGTCATCTCCGCGGTTTGCGTCTCACCCACTCGCGGGCTATAGCGGATGGTCTGTAACGGGGCCATCCCGGCTTCGATCAATTCAACCTTGATAGGTTTGGCGGGGTCGGCCCCGTGGGCGGACAACGTGATGATCGCAGCAGCGAGCAGGAGCGGCAGTCCCCAACGGACGGTGCAATGGAACATAATCAAAATTCCCAGAGGTAAACGGGCGGAGTGAGAGCCGAGATCAGCGAGAGACAGTCTACCATGGGACGGCAGCGTCATTGTCGACCGACGGCTCGACGGGTACGGAGAACGAAAGATCGTCGACCGACGGCTCCGCTCGCCGCGAGTATCCGGCGCGTCGCATATCAGACGGGCGGCGCCGTCTGGCTGCCAAGCAGCACCGGAGAAAGACGTCACTCATTTGACGACGAGATTCACCATCCGGCCGGGAACCGCGATTTTCTTGACGACTTGTTTGCCACCGATCGCGGCGGTAACCGATTCACTCGCTAAAGCCGTATCAATCATCTGGTCTGCGCTGGCGTCGGGTGAGACAATGATCTTTGCTTTCAGTTTCCCGTTGACTTGTACGGGAATTTCAATGCTCGATTCCGCGATTGCCGCTTCGTCCCATACGGGCCATGGTTGCAATGCAATCGATTCGCCATGGCCGAGCAGGTGCCACAACTCTTCACATAGGTGAGGAGCGTAGGGATTGAGAAGTATCAAGAACGTTTCGACAGCCTGGCGCGGGCGGGTCTCGCAGCGCGTAAAATGATTAGAAAACTCCATCATCTTGGCGATCGCCGTATTGAAACTCATCGACTCGGTATCTTCGGTGACCTTGCGAATCGTTTGATGCAGAACACGCAGTTGCTCTTCGTCGCAGGACGTTTCGACCACGGCGTCACTGACGCAGAGCTCGTCCGCTTTGTCGTCGACGACCAATCGCCACACGCGATCGAGGAAGCCACGTACACCGCCGACTCCGTTCATGACCCACGGTTTGGTTGCTTCGAGTGGTCCCATGAACATTTCGTAGAGGCGCAAGGAATCAGCACCAAAATCGCGCACGACGCCATCGGGGTTGACCACGTTCCCACGTGTTTTGCTCATTTTGTGTGCGCGGCTATCGACTTTGATTGTCGCGTCGGATTTCAGCACAAATCCGTCGCCAACCTTATGCACCTCTTCTTCAGCAATACGGACGGGCTCGACGGCGAGACCATCTTGGGTGACTCGATTTCCTTCCGCATCCCGGCGGACCTGTTGCGTCGAGACGGGTTTCCCATCGCCATCGACATATCCCGTGAACTCGACCTCACCAAGAATCATGCCTTGGTTGACGAGCCGCGCGAACGGTTCGGGACACGTGACGTGACCGCGATCGTAGAGCACCTTGTGCCAGAACCGCGAATACAGCAAATGCAGCACCGCATGCTCGGCGCCCCCGACGTACAAGTCCACGGGCATCCAGGCACGTTCGAGTGCGGGATCGACGAGGCACTGCGTGTTGTGTGGATCGATGTAACGAAGGTAATACCAACACGAGCCCGCCCACTGCGGCATGGTATTGGTTTCGCGGCGGTACCGCTTGCCGTCGACTTCGACAATTAACCAATCATCGTTTGCTTTGGCGAGCGGCGGCTCGGGTCGACCATGTGGCTTGAAATCTTCGAGTTCAGGCAGCGTGACGGGCAATTGGTCTTCGGGGACGCCTCTTTTGATTCCCGTTGGATTTCCCTGCTCGTCAATCTCGTGCAGAATTGGAAACGGCTCGCCCCAAAAACGCTGGCGACTGAATAACCAATCTCGCAGTTTGTAGTTCACCGCTGGGCGGGCGAGCCCATGCTCTGCCAACGACTCGGTGAGTCCCGCCTTCACCTCATCGGTGGTTTGCCCGTTGTAGTCTCCGCTATTGATCGCGATGCCCTCGGCGTCAAAGCATGCGCGACCCGCGAGGATTCCATCGCGCTGAGCATGGTCGGCGGGCGGTTCGACGACGGGAATGACAGGCAGATCAAACGCGACTGCGAATTCGAAATCGCGAACGTCGTGAGCCGGCACCGCCATGATGGCTCCGGTACCGTAGCCGGCCAGGACATAGTCGGCGACCCACACCGGGATCGCCCGCCCGTCGGCGGGATTGATTGCATGTGCACCCGTGAAAACGCCTGTTTTTTTCCGGTCGCCTTCGGTGCGTTCACGGTCGCTCTTAAAGGATGCCCGCTCGCAATAGGATTCCACCTCGGCTTTGCGATCGGGTGTGACCATCCGATCGATCAAGGGATGCTCGGGCGACACGACCATATAAGTGGCGCCGAAGAGCGTATCGGGTCGGGTCGTATAGACCCGCAGCGCGTCTTTGCCAGGATTCGCAGGAAACCCGTTAGACGTTCGCTCGCGTTTCCAAGCGACATAGGGACCGCCGCCCGCGTCGGCTGCGACCGCATCTGCTCCGCCACCCGGCTGCAGATAGAAGTCAACCTCCGCACCCGTGCTCTTACCAATCCAGTCACTTTGAAGTTTCTTAATTCCTGCGGGCCACTGCAAATCATCCAAGCCATCGAGCAGTCGTTCGGCATAATCAGTGATCCGAAGCATCCACTGACGCAGTGGGATTCGTTTCACCGGATGACCGCCGACTTCGCTCTTGCCGTCGACGACTTCCTCGTTGGCCAGCACGGTGCCAAGTTTCGCGCACCAGTTCACCAGCGCGTCGTCGAGGTAGGCCAGTCGCCGTGAATCGCGATACAGCTCGATCGCCCGGTCACCTTGCGACAGCACATGGGCCGGAATCGGCAGGTCGGCGATTGGCCGGCCTTGCTGCGAGTCGACATCGAACCAGGTGTCATAGAGCACCAGAAATATCCACTGGGTCCAGCGAAAATAAGCTTCGTCGGTCGTGGCCAACACCCGGTTCCAGTCATAGCTGAAACCGAGCATTCTCAGTTGCCGGGTGAAATTGTCGATATTCCGCTGGGTTTGTACACGGGGATGCTCCCCAGTCCGCATCGCATGTTCTTCCGCTGGTAACCCAAATGCGTCAAAACCCATCGGATGCAGTACGCACTCGCCACGGGCACGAGCGAAGCGTGCCACAATATCCGTGGCCGTGTAGCCTTCCGGGTGTCCAACGTGCAATCCATCGCCGCTCGGGTAGGGAAACATGTCGAGCACGTAGCGTTTGACCAGGTCGCCGGACGCATCGTCGAGAACGGGGGTGGCGAACGTTTGATTGGTTTCCCAGTAAGCTTGCCAGCGGGGCTCGATCTCGTTGGGGTTGTAGCGGACCATAACTTGTCTAATGAGCAGGATCGGAGAAAGGATCAGTGAAACATCGTTATGAGCGGGATTAGAATCGCCTTACCGGAAATCGACAACGCGGAAGAGCCGAAGGCGCAATAAAAAAGCGGGCAACATCCGAAAATGTCGTCCGCTTTTCTTAGAACTCTCTCAACTGTTTCCAAACCCTGAGGCTTAGTAGCAGCATGGATCAGGAGTGGCGCAAGGATCGCAGCAGTTGCGAGCGGCACGACGAGCAGCGCACTTGGCGTGCAAACGCGCGAACAGACCACAGTGACGCTTTGCGCATGGGTCGGGGCAGCAAACAGGCGCAGGCTCGGGGCAGCAAACAGGTGCTGGCTCGGGGCAGCAAACAGGTGCTGGCTCGGGGCAGCAAACGGGTGCTGGAGCTTCGCAGCACACTGGAGCTGGAGCACAGGCTGGTTGGCAACGAGCACGGAACTTGCTGAAGCAACCAGCTTCGGCTTGCGGAGCAACAACGCTGCCAGCGACGGCGAGCAGAGCAACTGCCAGGATCGTACGAATCATCGAATTCTCACCAAAATGGGGGGACGGGGTAATGCTCGTCGCTCGACGAGGCAATTTGGGGAGAGTTTAAGGCTTGAAACCATTGCGTCAACTAGGCGAAATATTCCGACGGCTCCGCAGAAGCCGTAACTGCCGATTCTATGGAGGGGATTACTGCCTCCGCAAAATTTCTTGCTTTTGCTATCAACTCAGTGAGAGACCCGGGACCCGCAAAACGAGTAATTGGGCTGAGAAACGCTCAATGATGAGCATCGATCAATCGGTAGGTAAGGCTCTACTCGTCTTCGTCACGGTAGTAGGTTCGCTGTGATTTCGGCAGCGGATCAAAAGCCAGTTGATCCTTGAGAATTCCTTGCTGTTTCGCCATTCGCAGAGTTGCCACCGCATCGCCATAGACACCGCCGACTTCCGTGATGCCTTTTAACAATCCGGCGACGGAGGCATCCACCTCGGTGAATACATCCGGTTCGCCAGGTCGGAAGCGGCTGATCCGCAGTCGCCCCGCGCCGGCGTCGGCGGTTTTTCCATCGGTGGCGTGGAGGGGTCGAATGACAATCCCGCCCGGACCGACCATCGACATGGTGGCGGGCAGAGGCGCGACCTCGCCCATGAGGACAACCTCTGGCTTGCGGATCAGAGAAATAATGATCGCGGGCGATCCGTCGGACTTGATTTGATACAGTCGAAATAGTCCGCGAACATTTTCTGCGCCGAACGTGGCGCGACCGTCTGTGCGGTTTCGAAGCACGGTCATTGCCCCGTAGCGAGTCTCCAGGCTGGGTTCGTCGAGCAATTCCCTCAGCCCTGCAACAACTGAGGTTTGATCAATCCCTTCGAGTGCCGCCAACGAGGGAGCGCGAAAGGCGGGTTCGTTGCGAATACCTTCAATCAGTGGTTGGATCGCTTCGAGGCGATCTAAATAGGCAAGTGCCTCGGCGGCGTAGAATCGCAGTTCCGGATTATCGAGGGTAGTCGCTTCGATGAGGGTCGGTACAGCACTTTCACCGATGGCCTCCAGCTGCAGTGCGGCATCGGCGGCGGTAGCTGGTTGACGCAGTCGACCTGCTAACTCAACCAATCTCGCCTGGGTGCTGCTGGATTCCGGGGCCACTGAGATGGCCCGCACGACGGCCATCAAGCGATGCTCGCGTTCACGGTAGCGGGGATGGACATCCAATTCCACGAAATCGTCTTCGGTCGGTTTCGCAATACCGCGTCGCGTCGATCCATCAAAGAAATAAAAGCGACTATTGATCGCTCTGGCAATCGCCTTGGCTACCTCGGTATGCTGATACTCGGGGCGAATGACCAATCCCAGCTTGCGATCATTTTGAACCACACCGCCTGACAGGATCCGCCCCGTCACTTTCAATGTCGGATCGTCCGTGCCGTCGTGATCGGCGCGGGTCAGGATGAAGCCGGTTGCCACCGACATGACATCGCTACTGCGGACCGCGTTTTGCAAGACCTGCAAATGTCGCATGCGCGTGTCGAGCAGCCACCCGCCGTGCAAATCGGTGGCCGCTGTCTTCGGTGGCGTCAAAATTTGCAAGTCGATCATATCGCCTCGTCGTGCGCCGGGCGGGATTAACCCGCGGACCTGCACAAGCGCATTATCATCGCGCTCGAGAAACTCGTTCGGATCGGCAACCTCATTGACTTTCATCTCTTCCAGGAGGCGGTCTCGGAATATCGATGGCATTGCGGGTCCCCCCGTGCTGGGCAATTGATTTACCACGGCCACGCCATCAATGCCTATCTCCTGCATGCCGTTGGGTATCGCGGACTCACGAATCAGATCCGGTAGTTCGGGCACATGCAATAGTTTTTGCAGATGCTCCGTGTCATCGCCATTTCCGTTTCGCCCCAGCCAGCTGGCGCAGCCCACGGGCACAACGACGCAGGCCAATGAAAGGGCTGAGCATAAAATGCGATAATTCGGGCGTGACATGGAGGTATCGTGGTGGCCAGGGGAGCGGAACGTCGTGAAACAAGCACGCACCAGAAAGTGGAATTAACCGCAGAGCTAGCGAATATAAGCGTAGGAACACAAGATCAAGCCACGAAAACGCGTCCCTGACACCACAAATGATGTGCCCCGGCATCACAAATCGTTTCAGTGGGTTAAACTGTGTGGACTCTTTGTCTGACAAATGCCCCCTTCGAGACCGTCTGAATGAACCAAACCCCTGTCAGTGAATCCGAGGTGGGCTTGCTCCATACCGCCCGCGAGCGGGTTTTGGCACAGCTTGGCAAGATCATCGTGGGCCAAGAACACGTGATCGACGAAATCCTGATCTGCCTGTTCAGTCGCGGTCACGTGCTGCTCGAAGGGGTCCCCGGATTGGCCAAAACGCTGATGATCAGCACTCTGGCCAAAACTCTCGACCTGTCTTTCAGTCGGATCCAGTTCACGCCCGACCTCATGCCGGCCGATGTGACCGGTACCGAAATCATCGAGGAAGACCGAGCCTCGGGCCATCGAGCACTGCGTTTCATGCCGGGACCGCTGTTCGCTAACATTGTTTTGGCGGACGAAATCAACCGCACGCCACCGAAGACTCAGGCCTCACTGCTCGAAGCAATGCAGGAACGACAAGTGACTGCGGGACGCGAGCGTCACGTGCTTGACGATCCGTTCTTCGTGCTCGCGACCCAGAACCCAATCGAACAGGAAGGCACCTATCCGCTTCCCGAGGCCCAGCAAGATCGGTTCATGTTCAAGATTTTCGTCGACTACCCGAGCTTCGACGAGGAATTCGAGGTCGCCCGGCGGACGACTGGAACTGCGTCCGAAGTAGCGGAAGCGGTACTTTCGGCGGACGAAATTCTGCGGCTGCAAACGCTCGTTCGCCAGGTCCCCGTCAGCGACCATGTGATTCGCTATGCCCTTTCGCTTGTCCGGCAAACCCGTGTCGGTGGCGATGGCGTTCCTGATTTCGTCAACGAACTCGTCGGTTGGGGGGCGGGCCCACGTGCGGTCCAGTTTTTAATCCTGGGCGGAAAAGCCCGAGCGCTGCTGCAGGGGCGGCATCACGTGCAAGTCGACGACATTGCCGCACTGGCCGGGCCCGTCCTGCGTCACCGCATGGTGGTAAACTTTGCAGCTGAAAGCGAAGGCATCACGAGCGATGACGTGATCGAACGAATCATCGGAGCCACTCCTACGACCGAAGACGAATTGTCACGCGATGCCCGATTCCAAAAAATATTTGCGACCTGAAGTCGCTGCTCGCATTCGGCGATTGGAACTGACGGCCCGACGAGTCGTCGAAGGATTTCTTTCGGGGATGCACCGCAGTCCGTACTTTGGCCAGTCGATCGAATTCTTGCAGCATCGACCCTACGTGGCCGGTGATGAGCTGCGGCACATCGACTGGAAAGTGTATGCGCGTCAGGATCGCTTGACGATCAAACAGTACGAAGAGGAAACCAATCTCCGCTTGCATCTGCTCGTCGACTGCAGCGGTAGCATGAGTTACGGCGAGGGTGAGCAAAACAAGTTCCAGTACGCCGCGTCGATTGCCGCGTCGCTGGCCTACCTGGCGCTGCGTCAGAAGGATGCCGTCGGTCTCTTCACATTTGATACCGAAATCCGAGACAGCGTTCCAGCGCGTAGCAATCAGCATCAACTCCACCGAATGCTCCGTTCACTCGCCGCTTCGGGCACCGATGGGGATACGGAGCTGCCGAAGGTCACCCGGCAAGTTGCCGCAGCGATCCCGCGAGGAGGATTGGTGTGCGTGATCTCGGATCTGCTCGGCGTGGAGTCGCTCACCGAAGGACTGCGGTTGCTCCGTTCTCAGGGGCATGATGTCGCGCTTTTTCAAGTACTCCATGACGACGAAGTCGATTTTGAATTCACCGGAGCAACGCGGTTTGAAGGACTTGAAGAACCAAGTTTTCTCAACTGCAATCCCGCCGCACTGCGCGAGGGATACCTCGAAGCCCTCGATCAATTCTTGGAGCACGTGCGTCAAACGTGTGGTCGATTAAGGATCGACGCACTCCAAGTCCGCACGTCCGAACCGCTCGACGCGGTCCTCGCCAAATTCCTAACCGCAAGGCAAAGAAAATAAGGAGAAGCGATAATCGAGGGTTCACGGCTCAAAAATTTCGGGCCGTCCTCGTCCCCTTCTCTTCTTCTCCCACTCTCTCTATCTCCCCAAACGCTTTTGTTCCTCTATCCCGCCCTCGCCGCTGGTTTTCTGTTTGTCGGTGTTCCACTACTGGTTCACTTGATCAATCTGCTGCGCCATCGGCGGACGAAATGGGCAGCGATGGAGTTTTTGCTGGCAAGTTATCGCAAGCAACGGCGTTGGATCGTGTTGCGTCAGGTACTGCTGCTGCTGTCGCGAATCGCCGTGGCAGCACTCTTGATCGCGGTCTTGGCGGGGTTGATTGGTGGCAAGCGGCTGATCAGTGCGATCGGTGGCCAAACGACCCACCATGTCATCGTGCTGGACGACAGCTACTCGATGCGGCAACGCGTTGACGGTGGTGCCGACGGCACTGAAGTGGCTGGCGACGCCGGTCGCGAGACGAATGCGTACGATCGAGCCTTGGTGGCGATCAATTCCCTGGTTCGCCGCTTAGGTGCTGAGGAGGGCGTGCATCAACTGACCGTGATGCGGGCGAGTCGCGCAGCGGTTCTGAACCGTTCGAAATCGGGAAGTGCCGACGCGGCAGCGGATATTGCGGCTCAGACGATCACCGACGACGCTCGCCAAATCGAGCGATTAATGAGCACGCGAGCCTCGACGTTGCGCACGGATCTCGTGCCCGCGCTCGATTTGGCTGGCGATCTGCTCAACGCTAACCCGTCCGACGAACGAAGACTGTACGTGATCAGCGACTTCTCACGGCGCGATTGGCAGTCTCCTCGTCGATTGGCTGCGTCGCTTGATAAAGCCAAGAAGAGTGGCGCCGCAATTCGCATGATTGACTGTGTCGAAAACGCCGCTGCGGCGCCACCGCGTAATCTCGCCATCACCGACCTGGCTCCCGAACCGGATGTGTGGGTCGCGGGCGTTCCGGTCATGGTCAATGTGACTGTGAAAAATTACTCGGTTGCGGAAGTCAAGAACGTGGCGTTGTCCGCCGCAGTCATCACGTACGGCGACGACGTCAAAGTTCTGGATTCGACCTCGTCGCTCAGTGGCCAAATGCAGAGTCTACCAGCAATCATGATCGAGTCGATTCCCGCTGGCCAACAGTTAACCAAGACGTTTCAGATTTATATTGACCGGCCGGGAACGCACGTCGTCCGCGTGGGGTTGCCCGAAGATGCCTTGGCGATCGACAACACGCGGTCCTGCACGATCCCACTGGCCGATGCCCAGCGGGTGTTGATCGTCGATGGCGATGCCGAAGGACTGGGTGCGTACCATGTTTCTTCGGTACTGGACCCCGGAAGCCAAGTTCGTCTGGGCGCCATTCCTGAGGTCCGCCCTCCGGCCATGCTGCGTGATGCGTCGCTGGACACACTGAAACGTTATCGAGCCATCTATCTGATTGACCTACCGGAGATCAGCGACCGGCTGGCCCAAACACTGCAACAATACGTCCGCGATGGTGGGGGCCTGGCGTGGTTTCTCGGCGACGACGTCACGAGTGAGAATTACAACCGTGTGCTCGCTGAGAATGGCCGCCGCCTGTTGCCGTTTGAACTGGAGCGGGTGCCAGCCAGCGAAGAATCTCCCCAGCTGGGCGATGAATCTAAAAACGCCTCTGCGTCGCCGGGCGGGGGCATCGTGTTTGGCAAAGATGGCGACCTGCTCGGTCCGATTTCTCGCGCCGGAAACGGCGTGTTCGGTCTAGTCAATATGCGTCGTGCTTGGGTTCCGGTAGAGAACGCCGATGCAGCGATTCCAAAATCCGCAGCTGAGAACGATCCGGCAACCGGTCAATCGCAAGCGAACGGGGATGCAGAATCGCCTGTAGTAGCGTCAGATCCACTGGATACTCGCGTGTTAATCGCGAGTGCCAATGGACAGCCGATTGCCGTCAGGCACGGCCTCGGCCGCGGACGAGTCGTCACCGTCATGTCGGGGCTGGACGGTACTTGGAATAACTGGCCAGGGGATCCAAGTTTTGTCGTGTTCCTATTACAAACCAACGCGATGTTGTTCAGCGGTGCGGCGCCGCCGACGTCGCGGCTGATTGACGAACCCGCTGTCTTGCCGGTTCCAGGTGACTCGTACCTGCCCATCGCGACGCTCATGCTACCAGCCAACGAGCCGCCACGTTTATCGATTGAGCTCGAAGCTGACAATCAGTCACCGGTGATCGAAGTATCGCCCACCGAGATGCTGATTGCTGACGAAGCGGGCTTGGACGATTTTTTGTTGCCGGGTGTGGATGAGTGGCAACGCACGGGCGTCGACGGACAAACCAGCGTGCTGCCAATGGCTGCCGGCTTACGATTGGGTGAGAGTGATCTGGCATCGATGCCCCACGCGGAATTGCTCCGCGATCTGCCGGGTCTCGGGATCGAATTTGTCTCGGCAACGACCTGGAAGGACGACCCCAATGTGGGCGGAATGTCGACCTTTTTGCTGGTGTTGCTAGGCCTCCTGGCACTTTTGCTGGCGATCGAGCAAGCTTTGGCGGCGTGGGCATCCTATCACGTCAAACGCTCGTCGCCCGATCACAGTAGCCGGAGTTTGGTTCGCCGCACGGCGTTGCAGAGCGATGCCAATTCGGGCAACGAGTCGCGGCCCCGCTCGCGATCTCGACATCGTCGGGTCAACACGTCCGCATCGGCTCAAGACACAGGTACTGCGGAGGTGACACGATGATCGTTTATGAATTTGCCCGAGCCGTGGCGATCGATGGATGGTGGCGTTGGGCGTCGCTCGTCGTCGGCATCGTCGCTGCCCTGGTGATCTGCGTTTACTACTATCGCCGCGATGTCGCCGAACTCCCTCGTCCCGTGCGGTGGACTTTGATCGGCCTGCGTTTGGTCGCCGTCATGGCCCTCGTGTTCCTGTTCTTCGATCTGGTTCGCCGTACCGAGCGGCGTGTCACGCGGCCGAGCGAGGTCGTGGTGTTGGTTGACACGAGCCAGTCAATGTCGCTGCAAACGAACAATGCGCCTGACTCGCCCACGCGAACGCAGACGGCTGTCGAGCTGCTCACGGGTTCCAAGCTACTCGACAACCTCGATAGGGATCATCGCACGAGTGTTTACGCAATTGGCGGTGCCGGTGGTCCGCGACTGATTTCAACATCCTCGCCACAGGATATCGATGGCGGGTCAACCGAGATCACAGACTCTGTAGCCGATCCACTGGCGCAGTGATGAGAACTCGTCGACGAGCCCATTCACGTTATTCGGCCTCTTCTGTTTAACGATATTCGCGATCGCGAGTGTTGCCGCGTTGATTACCGGTGCAACAGCGTCATTGCGACCGGCCAAATTGGCGATCGACGCAAACGGTCAGTCCGGTATGGGTTCCGGGCGCAGCGAGGTGGTGGGCTGGATGCTCTGGGTGGCCGCAATCACGATGGTGTTTGGCATCATTTCGCTCGGCAGTGTCTATGCAGTCCGTACGGATCAATCGTTTCCGGCGTTGGTTGGACTCAATGAGCTACATTCTGAGACGCGTTCCGAGTCGAAAGACGAAGCCAATGAGAAAGGCTCGTCCGATCAGCCGAGCGAGACGAAGGCTCCCGAACCGGTCTCCATCGACTGGGAAACGCAACTTGCCGCGAGCGATCCGCAAAGCCCGATCGGTGACGCGTTGCGGTCGATCCTCGTCGATCACGACGCAACGACGCTCGCGGGCGTGGTGTTGATTACCGATGGACAGAACAATGCTTCCACGCCACTTTCATCGGGGCTAACGATGGCGCGTCGCGATGAGGTGGCGTTGTATCCTGTTGGATTAGGCAGTAGTCAGCCCCCAACTAACGCTCGCGTTGTCGACCTGGAATCGCCCCAACGAGTTTATCCGGGCGACAAGTTCGTCGTTGCTGCAGTGTTGCAGGCCACGGGAACATCAGCGCTCGACGTGGACGTGGAACTCGTGGATGCGTTGGACAATGACGATGGAGATACGGCTGACCCGAACGTGGAGGACGGGGGGGTGACGAGCTTGCCCGGCGGCCAGGTTCTTGAAACTCAACATGTGCGATTGGAACCGGACGCCAGTCTGACGGACATTCGCTTTGAAATCGAACCGCAAACGGTCGGTCGACGTCGGCTCGCTGTTCGGATCATTGCCCCTCCTGACGACCATAACCGCATCGACGACATGCAATCGGCTCGATATGAAGTCGTCGCACGAAAATTAAAAGTGCTCGCCATTGCGGGTGGGCCAACGCGCGAGTACCGCTTCGTACGCAACCTCTTGTTTCGCGATGAATCCGTCACCCTCGACGTGTGGCTGCAAACGGGGCGGCCGGGCATGAGCCAGGACGCTGACGAGCTGCTCAACGCGTTCCCTGAAACTGCGGAAGAACTCTTTGAGTATGACGCGATCGTGATGTTCGATCCGGACTGGTCCGCGATCGGTGCGGCGTCTCTCGATCTGTTGGATCGGTTCCTAACGCAACAGGCGGGAGGTTTGATCCTCGTGGCGGGTCCGGTCTATCACCCCAAAATCACGGCAGACCGTGGTGATGCGAGGACGAATCAGATCCGCGGTTTCTTCCCCGTCAATCTTGCCACGGGTGGGCCACTGCTCGGCGGCGGGCGTCAAGGCGGGCGGAATGCCTGGCCGCTGCAGTTCACACCCGAAGCGGCAAGCGCCGAGTTTTTGTGGATTGATGATACACCTCAACAAAGTTTTGATTTATGGCAGGAGGTGGGCAGCGTTTATGACTTTGTCGGTGTGAAGAGCGCGAAGCCGGGTGCGAAGGTCTACGCATATTTTTCCGATCCGACGACGGAAATCGGCGGCAATCTGCCAGTCTTTTTCGCCAGCCAGTTCTACGGCGCCGGGCGAGTGTATTTTCAAGGCAGCGGAGAAATGTGGCGATTACGAGCGGCGGGTGACCAGTACTTTGAGACGTACTACACCAAACTGATTCGCTGGGTCAGTGAAGGCCGATTGCTCCGTGATAGCAATCGTGGGGTGCTCTTGGTTGACGCCGCCCGCGCGATGGTCGGGCAAACGGTGACCCTCCGAGCGGTGCTCGTCGACTCGCAGTATCAACCACTGGCTGAGCCCTACGTCACGGCAAAATTACTAACACCGGACGGTCGTTTTCGCGATTTGCGATTGACGCCCGCTGCTGATTCGCCTCGCGGTGGCACCTACACCGGGAACTTTGTCGCAACGAAAAGTGGCGCACATGAAATTCAACTGACGGTCGGTAATGCACTCGACGAAGAGGTGCTTCGGCAAAGCGTGCAGGTACGTTTGCCGACGAGTGAGTCAGAACGACCTCGGCGGGCCGATGATGAACTGACACAGTTGGCTGCCGCGACGCAGGGAGTTTATTTTCCCGTCGGGGAGAGCGAGACGACGCAATCCGTTGCGACCAAACTCAGCGTCGAAATACAACCGCAACCACAAGTCACCGTGTTAGCCGGGACGCCGGATGTACTTTTTGGTGAACGGCGCAACGCTGTTTTGATGTGGCTCATCGCCTCGGTCCTGACGTTTGAATGGATAACGCGGCGGCTCCACCGCTTGGCCTAAAAGCCTCCAAGGGGCCGAACGCGCCAACCCTAACTGGACGGCGCGACACTTACCCGGATTGACGAAACAATTTACAATTTAGCAATTCTTCGACCCCCCTTTCATCTGCGCGAGCGTAATCCTGATGTCACAGTTGATTGTTAAATGCCTCTGTGGAATCAGTCTCACGACGACCACCGATAAAGCGGGATCGATCATGTCCTGCCCCAAGTGCAAGCAGCAGTTTCGGGTGCCGGGTGAACCACCGCTGCAACCAGTCGAACCCGATCTCGTAGGGTTGGATTGCTCGTCGCTTCCCAGCCCCATCGCTCCCACTTCGCTGGCATCCAATCCTCGCCCGTCGCGTCCGCGGGCAAGCTCCAGTACTGCTGTTCCGCAGTATCGCTCGTCGACGTACGCCAAATCGCAGGGTTCTTCGCTAACCAGTGACCGCGCACTCCGCAACACGATCATCGGGTCGATCGTTGCCATCACCACGCTCGTTGTCTTCACGGCGAGCTGGCTGGCGTATCGGCACGTCGCCCCGCAATTAGCGGAACTCGTCGACTCGGCCAGAGCGGACACTTCGTCGACTTCCGAAAAGACGACCAACGGGGTGTCGCAAACGAATACTCCAGATAACTCAAACGGAATGGAGGTCTCGTTTCGTGAGGATGCTGGCATCCCTAACGATTACGGCCCCCGCGGTGTCGAAAAGATGTTCAGCAATGATGGCGGGAACGACTCGCTCATCAGAAGCGAAGCCGCACCGTTGACGTTGGAGCGATCCGCTGTTGAGAACCCTTCCGGCTCAAATGCTTTCAAGCCGGTACTGGGATCATCCCGCGTGTTAAGTATGCCCGAATTGATCGAAAAGGTTGAACCGAGCATCGTTCGCGTGGTCGTCACTACGGAGGAGGGCGACGGACATGGCAGTGGGTTTGTTATCGACGACTCTGGACTCATTGTTACCAATTATCACGTCGTGGAGGGGGCCACATCAATTTCCATCGAATCACGCGACGGGCAGACAACCCGACCCTTAGGGTTCATGGTCGCTGAACCACTGCGAGATTTGTGCGTCCTGAAGGTCGATCCAGCTCAATTTGATTGCACGCCGCTGGCGTTTGCAACCCAGTTGCCATCCAAAGGTGAGACGGTCGCCGCCTTCGGCTCTCCGTTAGGATTTAGCTTTTCAGCTACCAACGGGATCGTAAGTGCCAATCGTTCAGGAGCCGAACTGCAGAGATCTTTGAGCGACGGCGCTATCGACGGTTACAGCCTCCTCGGATACACAACCGACATGGATTGGGTGCAGACCACTGCGGCAATATCGGGTGGCAACAGTGGTGGTCCGCTGGTGAACATGCGCGGAGAAATGGTGGGAGTCAACACTTTCACTAGCTCGCGCGGTCAAAACCTGAACTTTGCCGTCTCACAACGGACGGTGACGGATGTAGTCGGCCGATGTTCGGCCAACCCGAAACCATTCTCTGACCTGCCGAAGTCAACGGAAGGTTCCATAAGTGGGGGCGCATTAGCGCAGATTTTTGGCGTCGAGACGATCACCAAAGCCACGGGGGCTTTTGAAAAATCGACCAGCGGTGACGGTGAACTTCGAGTTTTCCACGGGCACCACGATGCAATCGTCGATATTGCCGTGTCAGATGATGAGCGATTTTTCGCGATAGCTGGCTTAGATCAGAAAACCACGGTTTTCGATCAGAAGACGGGCAATGCGTTGTATGAAATCAACCTGACGGAGATGCCAATTCAAAATGTTCAATTCGTAGCCGGTTCGAAGTATCTGACCACTTTTCGGTCGGCAGGAACTGAGCCAAGTGTCGTTTATCGCGATCCAGAATCCGGGAAATCGGAAGGAATCGGAATCGTTTTCCCTATTCTAAAACGCGCGAGCGTGATGACCGTTTCCAAGGATGGGCGCTCTGTATTTGCATGCTGGATCAATGGAACAGCGCTCGTTCGTCGTTATGACCATTTTCTGACGACCAGCACCAGTGTTCAGATCAGGTTGTTTGATCGTCCCACCGCTGGTGCGTTCTCGGCAGACGGAAAGACATTATTGACGGGCTCTTCGTCCGGCAAGCTTTCGCTGCATAAACTCGATGGCGAGACGATGCGAACCGATAGTACCCGAAAGGACGCTCACGACGGCAAAGTCACTTGTGTGGCAGCCATGACCGATGGAGCAAAGTTTGTGACCGCAGGAGAAGACGGGGCTGTGTATTTGTGGAAGTCCTTCACCAAGAGCGATCGTTGGAGATACGCAAAATTAGTTGGCGATGACTCCGACGTACTCAGCCTGGCCGTGTCTCCCAACGGCGAGCGAATTGCGGTTGGCCGATCCAACGGAAAAGTCGAATTGTTCAGCGCGGACAACAATCAATTGATCCATACCTACAATCAACACGAATCCGCCGTCACTTCCATCGAGTATTTCCCCAACAGCAAGTATTTCTTAACCGGCACGACTTCGGGTACCGTACGAATTATGCTGTCCCGATAAATGGACTTTGCACGTAGCCGCAAATGTTTTTGCCGCCTCAACTAAAATCAGAGCTTTAACGCCGCTCCCGCCTCATCTTTTCACTCCAGACAATGGCTGATCTCCCACGCCAATCGTAAACCACGAGGCCAACTCTAAACTCTTTTACACCGTCGGGAACTTGGATTCTTGAAGGGACCGAATGATCGACGCGAATCCACTGCGGTGGTTGGGTGGCAACGTGGAGCGTTTGCCCGTAGTGAAGCCGTGGCCCGCCGAAACACTGGATTTTGTAATCGGTCAGCTTCGAATGATATCCTTCGAACCAGATTGGACGTAGACCGACGTTTGCAACTCTGACGTAAAAATCTTTAGACTTGCCAAAAGACATGGCCTGAAATCGGATATCCGGAGAGAAGGGGCGCCATTGAGAGCACATCGCAGCAATCGATAGCGCGCTCAACAAGACGAGAATCAGAAGCGTTCGCAGCGAAAACTGGGGAATCATCACGCCGCGACTCTCGTGGGCAACAAACTTATCTTGAATGCATTTTGTGACAGGACGCATTCAATGTCAAATCTCTATCGGCGTTGATCCCAGTTCGTCTCCCGGTAGGTCCAACCTTTCTGCGTCCGGATCGAGCCTACCTTCAGGTGGCATCAATTCGAAGACGTCCTCGTTCGGGTTACTTTCTTCGAGCAGTTCTCGGAATACCGGTGGCTCAAATTCTTGATCGGGTTCCAGTTCTCGCATGGACTCCGGCTCAAGCTTTCGCTCTGCGGGCGAGATGCGATCCCGGCGGGGACCGACCGTCAGCACTTCCCAGGGTTTAGGATAAAAATAATGCTGTTCGATGCGTTGCGGCGGGCAATGTTTTCCAGCGACTGCGCCCTTGATGCCGTTGTTGTCGTACAAGCCGAGCGCTTCGGAGCGGTGAAACGCCATCGCCTCCTGGCTCGATGGGGCGATCTTCGCTGCAATTTTTCCACCGATATAGCTCGGCCGGTTATATTTGCGGCGGTATCCCTCCGGCAATCGATTTCCAATGGGGCCGATCACATCGATTCGCCGCGATCCTTCGAAGCGCGACCACGGCCACGGCCCTTCCCACGGAACATGCCATGGTGAACCGGCCTGAGCGGAACTCGTTGTTATGAGAGCTGCCAAGACTACCCAGGCGAAACCATTGCCATGACTTTGGATCGTGCTTGATCGCATTGCTGTCCTGCCTGAATGTCTCGTGGTGAAATTAACGAACGTCACATGGCGTGGCGAGCCGCAAGCGTCCGTGATTCCGTTACGGGTTACCAAAAACTCACACGCTCGGAGACCCGAGCGACACTATGATCATCGGTCCATCCGATCTAAAAGTGTCAGGAAATCCAATCGCACACGTTCTGAGAATGAGCGTCGTCGGCAGCATCATTCCGGTTAGGCAGACTCTGCGGGCGGATCGTGGTGTAAAGTCAGTCAATCACCATTACCGATTCGATGAGCGAGCCCATCTCATGTCCAGCACAGGCCGCCTGCTCATAATATAGTTTCTCGCTGTGGTGATTCCCCACCATCTGAGCGCAATCAAACGCTCGAACGGGAAGCTTCGTTCCGTCGTAGCGAGGTGCAATGCAGCGTGGCCCCGTGTATCCAAGGGCTTGACCGCCTGGTTCTCGCGAGATGAGTTTGAAGAATCGTAGTGCAATGTCGCGATGATTGTAGAGCAACACCAATCGATTCATATTCAAACTCGCAAGTCCATGCTGGCCATTAGGCATCACCCACGTCGTGTCGACAGCCGGCGCTAGCAAACCGACATCGATATTAGCACCCTTGACGGTGGGTTCGCCGATGGTGCGATGCCCCAGAGAGCCGCCTGCGAGGGCGTGCAGGGAGCCCGAAACAATCCTGCCACCAAAGCTGAAACCGATCAGACCCGTAGGTTGCGAGCGCAGATAATGCTCACGAAGCAACCACGCCACGTAGAGGCCTTGGGAATCCGTTCGCTGCGCCTTTTCACGAGCGTCGGCGACCAAAATAGCACTGGCCTCACTCGGCCAACTCCAGATCACCCAGTCAAACGGCTGATCACCATGGCGATGACAGGCGACTTGCCGGTAAACGTACAAGCCCTGCGTGATGGCTCTGCAGGCGTCACGGCGATTACCGTGAACGTAGATGATACGAGGTCGGGCAGCAGTCATTGATGACAAGTACTCCTCCAAGCTGGAGGGCCGGCGGTGCCCGCACTGATCGAGTCGCTCGATGATGAAATCGGGCTGACATAGGTTCATGCTGCGTGTGTGGTGCGAAATTGACCGGGTATTGATCAACCAGATGCGATCGCTCCGCAGATCCTCCGTTAAAGATGGCGGGAGGGCGAGCGTCGTCTTCGCCTTCTCAAGCGGGTTGGTGTCATCATCTGCATCTTCGGCATGATCGGTATACCCTGCCGTCCACGCCGTCGGCGTCGCAGACGGCTCGGCATTCCCAGTGGATGCGGCAAGTGTAAAGAGGATGACCAGGGCAGCGAGCTGGCGACAGCAAGCACACGCGCCTAGCGCAAACGCAGTCGAACTGGACGTCCCAAGGCGGGTGGTTGCTGCGTCGCTGCGGGGCCGAAGGTGCATCATTGCTGAGACCGGACGTTCCATAAATAAGTCATAAGAGAATAATCCAACGGCATCCCTTATCGGCGAGTTCGCCGCCTGGAGCATCGCCGTTGCGCGTCAACAAACAATTGTTGCAGAAAAAAAACATCGTTGCGTTTGCACAACACGAAACACGACCTAGTTTTGAGTGGTCTCCCATCGGATGCCGACGTTTACACCAGCTTTGCTTAAGAAGGAAACTTTGATGACTATCCGATCTCTCACACTTGTTGCGCTCGTGATGGTCATGGGCAGCAGTTCGGGTTGCTGTGGTATGAAGAACTTCATGTTCGGACGTGGCGCTCGCTGCGGTTTGTGCAGTCGTGCTCGGGCTGTTGGCAGCGCTATTAATCCACTAGCGGCTCCGCCTGCTCAAGGCCAGCCTCCCCTGGTCGTCGGTTTCCTGGCTGCGGTTTGTTCAATCGCAATCAACCACCCGCTTATGCGGCGCCCTACACCCAGCCCTGTGCGCCACCGGTTTCCTACGCACCCGCTCCGCAATATGCACCACAATGCGCACCGAGGTACGATGACTGCCAGGGAGGATATGCTGGTCGCGGCTACATCGATCGGGGATACAGCTCCGCCATGGCTGGGAATTGCGAATGTGAGTCGCCCTGCGGTGGCACGTGTGGATCGTTAAACGGCGGCGGATTCGTGGACCCCTATCTGGGCAGCGGTGCGGTCAATGGCGGATACCAAGGTGAGGTGTTGCAAGGCGATCGATTTTTGCCTCGCAGCCACGAAACTCGCAGATATGACAGTCAGGGCGACCGCATCATCAGTGAAGAACCGTTGCCATCGGCGATCGAGTACCTCAACTAAATTGCGTCCTTGTGCTTGCCACAGGAAATCGGGATGATAGTTTTTTCGTTCCCTGCAAAAATAACGCTCCATTGCAAGTTTTCCAGTGATGTTCCCGCTTCGACGCACGCCGAAAGAGCCGGAGATCGACTGGCCCGCATTGCTGGGGTTGTTGGAAGATGATGATCGCCGCGCTGCGGTCGCACGGTTGGCACCGGTTCCTGGCCGGGAAAGCTACTTGATGGCGCTGCGACGGATGAACTCGCCCGTCGTTGCGGAAACTCTGGCGGCGGGTCGCCGTCTTGACACAGCTTCACGCTTGGTCGATCGTCCGACGATTGCAGTCGCGGGCATGCTCAACAGCGGCAAGACAAGTTTGGTTAGCTCCTTCCTTAGCCCGTCAGGTCAACAGCGAACGCTGCGTGGAACATGCAACCGGGACGGGACGCACCGATTTGTCTTGTGGTTGCCGGAATCGTGGCGATCGGATGTCGAACTTTGGAGTTTGCTGATTTCTCGAATTGGCGATTCGCTGGGCCAGCCACCCGAGGAACTCGCAGTCGACCCCGCCGCCGCTGCCGCCCAGTACAACAATCGCTCGGGTGACGAATCTCAGCTCGCCGTGGCATTAGTGGCAACGGACCCAGGATTGGATGATGTGGGCGTCGCTTTACTTGATTGCCCGGATATTGTTTCCGATGAGGAGCTAGGATTGGGGTCGCCGTGCGCCGGAAAGAGTTACTCGGCCGCGCTGCCACGTTGTGCTCAGCGTTCTTGATCGTCACTGACGCTGCCTCCTCGCGGGACACGACGTTGGCAGATCTCACTCGGATTGCCTCTGATCTGATGCCGGGCGTCCCGAGAATGTTGGCTGTCAACAAAGTCCGCCCGCGTCAATCGCCCGATCAGATCTTCGAGACGTTCTCGCCGTTGTGCAAAAACAACGGTGTCTCGACAATCTATGCTGCTTACGATTACGACGTGCCTGCCAGTCGCCCGTTCATTCCGCCGCTCGATGAGTCATCGCAAGACGCCCGCGTCGCTCCTGCTTTGGAGTCCGTCGGCAGCGGCAAGGGTGGGGACCCGGCTCGCAACGGCGCCGAGCCGTTGCCGGTGTTCTTCGAGGTGAGCGAGAATCCCGACGACAATCCGCCGGCACCGATCGAAGAAGATCGGTTCTTGTTGTCCTTGCCGCAGAAGCTCGATCGAGGTGTGCTCTTCTCCCAGCTCCATCGTGCGTTGCGAATCAATCTTGAGAAGATTGTATGGGATCGGGGACTTGAGTCGATTCGCGAAAACGCGGAAGCCTCGTTTGCGAAGACTCAACAATGTCAGCGAGTCCTGCTGGATGCCTCTTTAGAGTTTTTTGCCAATCGAAAAATGGGCGGTGAGGTTGTCGAGCTACGGATGCATCAAAGCGAACGGATCTTGCGGCAGCTGTCGGAATCTTTCGCCGCCACCGCGCCGTGGTACGCGCGATGGGGAGTGCGTCTGAATGCGACGATTCGAAATTTTGTCGGCGGTGCCGGTGACCTGTTGCGTTCTTTGACTCCATCTGCCTTGAGTCAGCGTGCAGCGGATGACATCAAAGGGCGCTTTCGCAGTGGTGAATATGGCGGGCTAATCAACCCAGATAGCCTCCTGGCCGAAATTGGTCGCCAAGGAGGCACCGTGGTTCTGTCTCACTATCGTGACCAGAGTGATAACGAAGAAGGTCGCGGGCGACGCACCAGCGATGTCGACCAGTTGCCTGAGGCAACAGCCGCTTTGAATCGCACCGACGAAACCGTCCGCGACGACGATGCACTGTTGTTAGCGCCAATTGAACGAGCGGTCACACGATTCGAGCAGGACGATTTCACGACGCTCGACCCCCGCCGGCTCGATGATGCAATTCGTCAAATGTGGACGGAGATCCCGATGCACAAAAAGCTCGCTCACGGGCTGACACCGCTGGCGACGATACTCGCAGCATTTGGCGCAGCACTCATGGTCCCCATTGACTTCGGCCACAGTTTTGTGCTTGCTGCATCTATTCCTGAATTGTTGGCCGCCGCTGGATTAGGGGCACTCGCGGCGATGTGGGCGGGCAATCAGGGTGCCCGCGAAGTCGGCCAACAGGCTGCCCGGCAACAACTCGCCGATTTCCTCGCTGTGCTCTGCGACGAAATCGGGATAGCGCGGCCCGATCCACCGATGAAAGTTCGAGTTGCGGGCAACGCGGTCACGCTGCCGCCCTCGCGAATCAGCCGCAGTGAAACGAGTGGGCCGAGCATGCCCGTCTATCGTGTCCGCGACGAATTCATTAGCGAAATAAGTAAATTGCTGCCTCGATCAGCGAAGGCGAAATCATGAATAGCTACGCGGAGCAATTGGACGTTAACGACGCATTCAGCCGTGGCGGTGAAACCGGTGGTCTCGCCGATCCGTTCGTGCACCGCGTCGAGCGGGCGGCCCAGCGCGTGCTCGGCCGCAGCGCTGCGGGACGCGAAATCATTGAAATCTGTCGAACGCACGAAGATGCTCGCGCCGCCGTACTCGCTGACCGTGCCGACAATGCGACCGTTGTCGCCGTCGTAGGCGCGATTGGTCAAGGCAAGTCGTGGATCACTCGGCAGTTGCTTCACGATGCTGGCATCGCTGCGGCGATTCGCAGCGGGAACCAGCTCGACGACGCAACGGAGAAGCTCACGTGGATCGGGCCACGCCCCCCCTCCGATCTCGACTCGCGACATGAACGGTATCTGGCATGCGATGCCCTCAAGATGCAGTCAATGGGGACGTCATACTTAATTGTCGACGCGCCCGGTGCGACCGATGACCGGCGTGCGATCGCTGAGGTGGCGGAACGTGCTCTCTCATTGGCGTCGGTGCTATTGCTGGTGGTCCGTCGTGATCAACTCCGCAGTCAGCGTGTCAGCGGCCTGGCCTCTGCATCCGAAGGGACGATCGTGATCCCTGTCGTGAATATGGTCGACAGCGGCGAGCAGGCTCCGGCGAAAGCAAAAGTTGGCTCGCTTGGGAACAGTGACGATCTGACCGCTGATATTGAGACGCTCGTGTCGCGGTTGCGATCGATTGCACCTCACAGCCACATCGCTCCGGCGGTGCGCATCCCGGATTTCGAGATCGATCCTCGTAGCGAAGTGGAGATCGGAAGGGATGCAGCGGAGCGTATTGCGTCTGCGGTCATGACTGCACTGCGTGAATCCGGCACCGGCGATCACCGCCGTCGCACACGTTTAGCGGCGCTGGACGCTCGGTTCACGGCGGCGGTATCATCCGTGTTAACGACGGAGCTGCCTGAACTGACCACAGCTGTCGATCGACTTGATGCGGAAGCTCACAAATTGCCCGTTCAGATTGCGGGGACGCTGCTTGGTGGCGACACTCCCCTTCGCGCGGCGATTCGTAGTCGCCTGCGATTGTCATTGCTCGCCGACACCGCCGCCCTCTGGTTCCCCTATCGCACTATCTTGTCGCTTTTGAATTTGACTCACGGCGCGTGGGATCGTGTGCTGCTGTCGTTCGCCGGTTCGATCCCGTCTCTCGTCGGTGCGGTTTACACGAGCGTGCAAAATGTTCGTGGAGGACAGGAAACCGCTCATGAGTTGCGAAATGGACTGCGGCAGCGGGCCTCCGCCGCCGTCACCGATCGATTGGGGCCGATGGCAAGTCGTTTTCGACATCAACTGCGAGGTCTCGATGCCGCGCCCCTGGGAGTGGCAAATGAATCAAGCCTCGACGATCGGCCGCTTGCGATGCTCTCGGGGATCGATGCACTGCAGGAGGGATCGCAGACCGCATTTGATGAGACGATTGAGGACGGCAGAGTGACGGGCAGGTTCGCGTTCATGGGTGGTCTGATTGGAACAACCATCTTTTGGGTTCTGATGGCTGGCCCATTGGTGGCGTTGTATCGCGGGTACATCGACGCTAGCTATCTTGCTCTCAACACGCCGGAAGAAAGCACACACGTTCATCATTGGCTCGATCAGTTCCCGCACCCCAGCGGCGCGATGTTGTTAACGAGTTTGCTGTTGTCGTTGCTACCGATGGCAATTTTCTCGATGATTGTATTGTCGATTTGCCAATCGCGGCGGCGGGTCGACCGCATCGCACGAGCCCTGCGTGAACAGCACGACACCATGCTCGCCAAATTGCAACAGGAGGGAGTGCTGCGTTTACGATGGAGTGATCCTATTCTGGCCGATGCAGAGTTTTTATTGTCAGTCGGCCGCCCGGTAAAGGCTGCCAAGACTCAGCCCCGACCGACCGAACATGGAGTTCAACAAACGACATGAATGGAGTCGAATCGATTCGCGATGTGTTATTGATCGGGCAGTCCGACAACACGCTTGCACCCCAAGCGAGTGCCTCGGCGTGGGAGATTATTACCAGCGGTGGTTGGCCCGGTTTGCTGATCCTACTCGTTCTGGTTTCGCTCAGCATCGCGGCGGTGTACCTCGTCATCGACCAAGTCATCTCGCTACGGCGAGCGGATTTTATCCCTAGCCGATTGTCCAACGAAGTCGCGATGGCGCTGCGGGAATCTCGCTGGTCCGACGCCGAGTTGGCACTCCAGCAAAACCCGAGTGTATTGGCAGGGGTGGTCTCAGTTGCACTGGCCCATCGCGAATTCGGATGGGCGGAGATGGAGAAATCTGTCGAGGACGCACTCGTTGAGCAATCTGCTCATCTGCACCGCCGGATCGATTATCTGTCAATGATCGCGAATCTGTCGCCGATGGTGGGGCTGCTCGGGACCGTGACCGGAATGATTTTCGCATTTCGTCAGGTCGCCGCGACGAGTGGTGCGGCGGGGGCGGGCGACCTTGCTGAAGGTATCTATCAAGCTCTCGTGACGACGGTCGGCGGACTGATTGTGGCCATTCCCGCCTTGGCCGCCTCCGGAATTTTGCGTACACGAATTGACGAACTTTTGTCGGAAGTCACCCATCATGCCGAAGCGGCGCTGGGACCGCTCCGCCGCCGGACGTCGCCAGGCAATCCCACTCACGTCAAGCCAGGCCGGGTCGTGTCCGTCCCGCACGCTCAAATGCCCGTCCCACCCGCGCAGATGCCCGTCCCGCCCGCGCAGATGCCCGTCCCGCCCGCGCAGATGCCCGTCCCGCCCGCGCAGATGAAGGGGACGAAGATCAATTCTCCAGGCTCGATCGGAAGCCCACCCCCCTCTGTACCGAACGATCCCAAAGCCGACCTTTCGCGTACCCGTCCCAGGAAGTCCACGTGAACAACAATTTAAAACTATTCGACCGATATTCGATGCGGCCCCTCGTAATCTTCGTGATAGCACTGACGTTCGGTATGCCGGCGGGTGCACAGACGCCGCAGGGCGATCCACCGTCAATTAGCCTGCCCGATTCGGTTCAGCCCGTCGAGGATCCTAAGGCAGCGGCACAGATCGAAAGGGCACTCGAGGGCGATTCACTCACACCGCTGCCCGGCGGCGCTCTGGGCGATGTGATCGAAATTATTCGCAAACAAGGCAGCATCCTGGATGGGTCGAGCCTCGATCGCGGCGCGGCCGATTCAATCCTCACGCCGCAAGATTCCGCCAATTCTTCGTCGACCCTGAGAGCTGTCTCACGAGTCAAGACCGCCGAGGCCCTCTTGCGATCCGCACGCATGCTCGAATCATTAACCACACGCCGACCACAGCAGCTAATTGAGCAATCAGACGTGATCCCGTTGTCCGAACTTGTCCGTCAAATGCGGATTCAGGCCGCCCGGTTGCTCGCGAAAGAGTTTCCTCAAGCTGTTCAGTAGACACAAAGAAGGATTCTCGATCAGGCTAGAAAGTCTCACGTAACTCTTAACACCCTCCGTAATCACCCACCGATATTCATTGCAGCGAGCCAAAACGATAATCGAATTTCTGCGCCAACCTGGTATTATCGCCGGCGTGACTGTCTGCACATTGATCGTAGGCGGTGTCTTGGCAGATTATATGCGAGGACTACCTGAGAATGCTGTCGCTACCTATGTGGGACGCGATACATGTGCCGAGTGCCATCAAACTGAGATGACCGCTTTTGACGGATCGCACCATGACCTCGCCATGGATTATGCCACCGACGAAAGCGTCTTGGGTGATTTCAATGATGTGATATTTGAGCATGACGGAATCGAGAGCCGACTCTTCCGCGATGGTTCCAAGTTCATGATCCATACGGAAGGCCCGACTGGTGAAATGGAAGATTTCGAAGTTAAATTCGTGTTTGGTGTTGATCCGCTACAGCAATACATGGTGGAGTTCGATCGCGACGAAACTTTGGCGGCGGAGGAGACTGGGCGCGTTCAAGTGCTGCGAATCAGTTGGGACGTCAATCGCAAAAGGTGGTTTTACCTGCGTCCGCCGGACGTCCAGGATAAACTCGCTCCCGGAGACCCCTTGCACTGGACCGGAATTGCCCAACGCTGGCAAACAATGTGCGCCGAGTGTCATAGCACGAATCTGCATCGCAACTATGATGTCGCGACGCAGCGTTACCACACCACGTTTTCAGAAATTGATGTCAGTTGTGAGGCTTGTCACGGTCCCGGCAGCCTGCATGTGGAGCTCGCTCACAGCCACTCTCTCTTTTGGGATCGCCGACGCGGATACGCACTGGCAAAACTGAAAACGGTCGACACCAAAGCCCAGCTGGAGACGTGCGCCCCCTGCCACAGCCGCCGAGGAGTGCTCGACGCACTCGCCCAGCCGGGCGATGAATACACCGATCACTACAGTTTGGAGCTGTTGCGTGCGAACACTTATCACGCCGACGGCCAAATCAAGGATGAGGATTACGTTTACGGTTCATTCCTGCAGAGCAAGATGTATCACAAAGGAATTCGCTGCACCGACTGTCACGACCCGCACTCGCTCCGCCTGAAGCATCCCGGGAATGAAACGTGCACTTCGTGTCACCAACACGCTCCTGGAAAGTACGACGTTCCTTCCCATCATCACCATGTCGTTGGGAGCGAGGGTGCCCAGTGCGTAAACTGTCACATGCCGCATACAACGTATATGGCGATTGATGCGCGGCGTGATCACAGTCTTCGAATCCCGCGGCCCGATCTGTCAGTAGAGCTAGGGACTCCCAATGCGTGTAGCAGTTGCCACGTGGATGACCAACGCAAATTGCTGACGACTGCTGACAGCAAAGAGTTGAAACTCTATCAAGATTGGTTGCTCGCAGCCGAACAAGGCAACGCACAGGTTGCCGAGGCGATTCGCAAGACGGATCAATGGTGCGAGGACGCCTGTCAAAAGTGGTATGGCGAGGATCGGCTGCAGCCACCTCATTTTGCCGAAGTGCTCGCGGGTTTGCGATCAGGCGATACGGCAGCGGTCAAAGCAGCTTTGCGATTGATCGCTGGATCTCCGTCGCCTGCCACCGAGTCCCTGACACCCATGATTGCTCGGGCCACGGCACTCGAGGAGTTGGTGCAGCACGGCCATCGAGAAGCTGCGAAGGCTGCGCAGGACCTAATCGATGACAACAAAGCTTCACCGGGGTCCGTGCATCCGCTTCTGTTGGCCACAGCAGCCCGCTCGGTCGGCATGCTCGGCGCTGCAGGAGCCGTTTCGACCGCAGACGTTGTCAAAATTCTGTTGCCGCTCAGCAAGGACCCCTCGCGCTTGGTGCGCAGCGAAGCGGCCAGGGGCATCCTCACGGCGGGGGCGTACCCCAGCGTGACCGGTTCGCGGCGACTGGAACTCGAGAAGGTGCTCGAAGACGTTCACGATGAACTGATGGTCGCCGATGATCGTGCTGACGCACACATGGGCTGGGCAATGCTGAGCGAGCAGCGTGGGCAGTGGGCCGACGCGATACGCTCTTATAGCAATGCCATGCGGGTCCAGCCTTTGTCAACGGGGGCCCGCAGCAATCTCGCCGCCCTGCTCGAACGTTTGCTGCCGCTGGCGGAACAGAACGAGCATGCTGCGAAGGCCTTGGCAGCCGTTGCCGGCACCGCAGGGCGGGCGGGCATTGAGTCGAAAATAGAACAGTTGCGGAACGAGGAACTGCCGCTCCTGGCACGCGACGCAGAACTGGCACCTGACCTCGCCGATGTACAGTATCGTTATGGATTGGCCCTCTATCTGTCTGGGAATTCGCAGGGTGCCAAGAAATATTTACAGCGAGCGGTAGAGTTGGCACCCGAAGTGGAAGTTTTCTCCATCGCGCTGAGGGCCCTACGCCAACAACTGGACGCACCCTGAATCGACTGACGCATGGGAATGTTCTCGCTGTCGAAGTGCTCCGGCGGCGATGGCTGGCTATTGATATACTTACCCCCCGCTTCAGCGAGGCAGCCGATTCCGTCGCTCACCAGCGCCCCAGGTTGGTCTTCTCACATTAAAATCGCGAACAGGACGACATCGACATCGCTCGCTGCGGATATCATTTCCTTCATTTTTCCCGCCTTCAGTGCGCTGTAATTTGATAGCCTATTCTATTCTCTATTGATCGCTTTTCTCAAAACGAAATCATGCTTCACGCAATCATTATGGCTGGCGGCAGTGGCACCCGGTTTTGGCCAGCTTCGCGACGCGCCAAGCCCAAACAACTGCTGGCGCTCGCAGGAACTCGCTCCATGCTCCAAAGCACCTGCGATCGGCTCAGTTCTGTCACGACCGCGGATCGTACTTTCGTCGTCACCTCCATGGAACTCGTCCAACCGATCGTCGACCAGTTGCCTGAACTGCCTGCGAGCAATGTGGTCGGTGAACCGAGTCGGCGAGATACCGCACCATGTGTCGGACTGGCAGCGATCATGGTCCGCGCGATCGACCCCAATGCTGTGATGTTGGTCTGTCCATCGGATCACGTCATTGAGCAGCACGATCAGTTTTTCGAAGCAATCAAACGTGCTGAAGCGGTTCTGAAAGATCATCCCAATGCCATTCTTACTTTCGGGATTCATCCGACCTATCCAGCCGAATCCTTCGGATACATCCAACAGGGTGACAAGATTGAAGGGCACGACGCACATTCGGTGTTAAGGTTCCGCGAAAAACCGGATGCCGCAACGGCTCGCAAATATGTCGATGCCGGAACATTTCTGTGGAACAGCGGGATTTTTGTGTGGCGTGCGCAAACCGTTCTCGACGCTCTTGCGAAACACGAGCCGGAAATGTACGCCAGACTGCAAGCAATTTCCGACGCCTTTGGAACCGAAGACTACGACGGAGTCCTGCAACGAGAGTTTCAGGCGATGGAAGGAAAATCGATTGATTACGCAGTATTGGAGCGACACGAGGAAGTCATCGTGATCGCAGCCCCCTTTGACTGGGACGATGTCGGCAGTTGGCAGGCCGTCTCGCGCCTGCATCCCCATGACGCCGCAGGAAACGCTGCCGTTGGCTCACATATCGGAATTGATTCGGAAAACTGCATCATTCATGCGACCGCTGGGCATACGATTGTCACGATTGACACACATGATCTGATCGTCGTGCAGACCGCTGACGCCACTCTGGTCGCACCACGAGCGAGCGAGGAGCGAGTCCGGGAAGTCGTGGCCGAACTTGACCGCCGTCAAATGACTCCATTGATGTAGGTGACATCACCGTCATATGCGATACACTTGTTGGCTTCTACGCGCCGGGCACCCCCCGCGGCGGCGCGAACATTACGAAAAAAATTGATACCAAAGTATTTTTGAATTGTCTGATCACCCCCCCGAAAACCCGGCTTCACCCGACGATTCCCAATCGCAAGCAAAAGCCGCCGCCAAAAAATACTCGCCTCGCACCAATCCGATGGAGACGCCCAGCCGCGCGATCCGTCCCTTCGGACTGGAGGATGCTCGCAAATTAGCTACCGAAGCCGCTCGGGTGGCGTTGGATAACAACGGACAAGATGTGCTGGTGCTCGACATCAGCGGCCAGTCCGCTGAATTCGACTTCTTCGTCATCGCGACCGGTACCAGCCGGCGACAACTGCATGCGATCAGTGAGCAGATCGACGATGCACTCGAGAAGGGGCTGGGCGACCGCCGGATGGGAATCGAGGGCTATCAAGAAAGCAGTTGGATCGTGCTCGATTATGGCAGCCTAGTCGTGCATCTGTTCGATGAGGAAACACGTGAGTATTACGATCTCGAATCGCTGTGGGCCGATGGCACTGTCGTGCCACTGGCTGACCTTGGTTTAGCGCCCAACGAGTGAGAGGCATTGATCCATGAATCTATCCGCAATGCTTCGTGCGCATTTCCAAGCCGCACTGACGCCGCTCACTGATGATCCAACACCCTACTCCGGGATGATCCGCATCGCGGCCGATCCCAAATTTGGCGACTATCAGTTCAACGCATGCATGCCGTTGGGTAAACAAATCGGCAAGCCGCCCCGAGAAGTAGCCTCGTCGCTTGTTGAGCGGCTCGATCTCGCAGTCATGTGTGATCCCCCTGAGATTGCAGGCCCCGGATTTATTAATCTCCGTATTCGTAGCGATTTTCTCAACGACTCCCTCTTCAAGACGCTGCATCATGAGCGAGCGGGCGTTGACAAGACTGCTCAACCCGAAACGATCTTGATTGATTATTCCAGTCCCAACGTGGCCAAGCCCATGCACGTGGGACATATCCGCAGCACCGTCATTGGGGCAGCACTGGCCAACATGTTTCGCTTCGTCGGCCACGAGGTGATTACTGACAATCATCTCGGCGACTGGGGGACCCAGTTTGGTATCATTATCTATGGGTACAAACATTTTGGGGATGTCGATGTCGTCGCGGCCAACCCCGTACTGGAATTGGCAAAGCTTTATAGGTTGACGACCCAGTTGATCGAGTATCAGAAAGCTAAAAAGGTAATCGTTGAGCTACGGGGCAAACTCGCCGAGGCGCAGGCGGCTGCGGCGACGGAAACAGCCGCCGCCGATGCGCTCGCCCGCGACGGCCAGGCGAAACCCAAGGAAGCTAAAAAAGCACAGAAGGCCGCTCAAGCCGCGTCGCGACGTGTTGACGCGATCGACGCCGACATCGAAGCCTTGCAGGCGAAGCTCGACGCCGTCGATGCGGATCCGAAACTGGCCGCCATCGCAGCCGAACACGCCGACGTGCCTGCGGCGGTGCTGCGCGAGACAGCACTGCTACATGAGGGAGACGCCGAAAACCGCCACCTGTGGGAGAAATTCCTACCTCACTGCAAGGATGAAATTAACCGAGTATACGATCGGCTCAACGTGGCATTTGACCATACGCTGGGAGAGAGCTTTTATCATGATCGACTTCCTGGGGTGGTAACAACCCTCGATCAGCTCGGCCTGACAACCCAGAGCGAAGGCGCAATCTGTGTGTTTCTCGAAGGCTTTGAAAGCCCCATGATCATTCAGAAACGCGATGGAGCTTACCTCTACGCCACCACCGACTTGGCGACGCTCCAATATCGCCAGGAAAAATTCGCTCCCGACCGAATTCTGTATGTCGTCGATTCACGCCAAAGCGAGCATTTCGAGAAATTCTTTGCTATGGCCGAGCCCTTAGGTATGCATGATATCGAACTTGTCCATGTACAGTTCGGGACGGTCTTAGGCAGTGATGGGCGACCCATGAAAACCCGTAGCGGGTCGCTGATTGGGCTGGAAAGTCTGTTGGATGATGCTGTGGCCCGTGCGAAAGAAGTTGCCTGCGAACCCACGCGAATTGCTGGCATGAATCCACCAATGTTGGAAGATGAGCAAAATCAAATTGCCGAAAAGGTGGGAATTGGTGCCATTAAGTATGCCGATCTCTCCCACCACCGGGCGACCGATTATCGATTTGATGTGGATAAAATGGTCTCGCTCGATGGCAATACCGCCACCTATGTACAGTATTCCTACGCTCGCACGCAAAGTATTCTACGGCGTGTCGCTGAAGAGCAGAACGTTGATAACATCGAATCGTGGTTGGCCGGCAACACAACCGCCGATCAACTGCGCATCGATGACCCCGCTGAGCGGGCACTCGCGATGGCGTTGTTGCGATTTGAAGAAGCCATTGATGGTTCCATTTCCGCCTACGCACCCAATCAATTATGCGACTATTTATATGAGACCGCAAAGGTTTACAGTACCTTCAATGAAGCCTGCCGCGTTCTAGGTAATAGCGACGAGGTAGTATTGAGAACGAGGGTAACTTTAGTCGTTTTGGCGGGCCGGGTGATCAAGCAAGGATTGGATTTACTTGGCATTGGCGTCTGCGAGCGTATGTAAACATACAGACTCATCTTTAGGCAATTGACAAAACTAATCTTTTGCCTATTTTATCTTCAGTGTTTCCAATACTTGAGGTGTGGAACCACCGAGCACGAATGCTAGCGTGGTAACACCTCGCACACGAACGATAGAAAAAACATGGCCAAGAAGAAATCCAGCGGCGTCAACAAATCGCAAGCGATACGTGATTACTGTGAAGCGAATCCATCTGCCAAGCCGATGGAAGTCGCCGAAGCGATGAAGGCACAGGGCATTGATGTCAACGCTCAGTTCGTCAGCACCGTCAAATCGAACTCCAAGAAATCTAAAAAAACCGGACGTCGCGGACGCCCTGCGGGCGTTTCAGCCAAGCAGGGCGCGCCAGCCAAAAAAGCCGGTCGCCCCGCCGCGTCGAGGTCACGCAATGGCGAACTTTCGCTTGATTCGTTGATCAACGCCAAGAAACTGGTGGAAGAATTGGGTGGTGTCGAGAATGCTCGCAACGCCATCAGCGTGCTCGAACAATTGATGGACTAAGGCACCCCGTCTTCCTTGACAGGTTGTTGATTGGCGGCGTCCGGCAAATCAGAGGCGCATCCATTCCCGACGGCGATACGGCGTTGGCTACGGTTTAACTCATGCGAGCCGGAGCCGACGCTATTTCGGTAGCGAAACCCAGACGCATTCTTCGTCCCTCGACTCGTGCTATGTCGCTGCGAGCATGACAACAGCAAGTGGCGGGATGTTGAGTTTCAGACTTTGCTCGCGTCCATGGGCCGGCACGGCGTCACTCGTGATTTTGCCAAGGTTGCCGACATTGCTGCCTCCGTAGAGTTCCGAATCGCTATTGAGGATCTCAGTGTACGTGCCTGCTTGCGGGACGCCGATGCGATAACCGACATGCGGTGCGGGCGTGAAGTTGAGCACGACCACCACGGCACTGCCGTCGCTGGCAAAGCGACAGAACGTGAAAATACTCTTGTCAGAGTCGTCCGCCGCGATCCATGAGAAACCCGCGGGCTCACAATCAAGTTCGAAGAGTGCCGGGTAATCCTTGTAAATGCGATTGAGATCGCCCACGAATCGTTTGAGGCCGTCGTGAACGTCGAACTGAAGCAACGACCAATCAAGCTGACTCTCGGCGTTCCATTCCGAGGACTGACCGAACTCACAGCCCATGAATAATAATTTTTTACCTGGCGATGCGTACTGATAGCCGTAGAGCAGGCGCATGTTTGCAAATCTTTGCCACTGATCGCCCGGCATTCGCGAGAGCAGCGAACCTTTCCCATGCACTACTTCGTCATGCGAAAGGGGCAACATAAAATTCTCGCTGAACTGGTAGACCGAACGGAACGAGAGTTCGCCCTGATGATATTTGCGATAGATCGGATCACGCTTGACGTACTCGAGCGTATCGTGCATCCATCCCATATCCCACTTCATCCCAAATCCCAATCCGCCGGTATAGACGGGCCGAGATACTCCTCCAAATGACGTTGATTCTTCCGCGATCGTCAACACACCGGGAAAGTCAGCATGCAGGTGCGTGTTGAATTGTTTTAAAAATTCAATCGCTTCGAGATTCTCGTTGCCACCAAACTGGTTCGGCACCCACTCATCGCCTTCACGTGAGTAGTCGAGATACAACATGGATGCCACTGCGTCGACGCGCAGTCCGTCAATGTGATACTCCTTGCACCAAAACCGAGCGCTGGCGTGAAGGAACTCTCGCACTTCCTGACGACCATAGTTGAAAATGTGCGTGTTCCAGTCGGGGTGGAATCCCTGGCGTGGATCGCTGTGTTCGTACAATCCCGTGCCGTCAAAATGGGCCAGCCCATGAGCATCGTAGGGAAAGTGTGCAGGCACCCAGTCGACAATTACACCAATGCCATTGCGGTGGCAGTGGTCGACGAAATAACGGAACTCATCGGGCTCACCGAATCGACTCGTCGGCGCAAAGTAACTGGTAACCTGATATCCCCACGATCCGTCAAAGGGATACTCCGTGATCGGCATCAGCTCGATGTGGGTGTATCCAAGTTCCTTGACATAATCGACCAGCATCGTGGCGAGCTCACGATAGCTGTGGTAGCGTCTGCCGTCCCAGGGCCGTTTCCACGAGGAGAGCTGCATTTCGTAAACCGACACGGGTTGCTTGAGCCAATTGACCTGTCCGCGGCGGTTCATCCAGTCGACATCGCTCCATTGATATTGATCGAGATCATGAACGATCGAAGCCGTCGCGGGGGGGTGTTCCGCTGCGAAAGCAAATGGATCGGCTTTGTCGAGGATCTGGCCCGACTTGGTTTTTACGGCGTATTTGTACCGAGTTCCCTCTCCGACCCCAGGGATGAATCCACTCCACACTCCCGAATCGCTGCCCTGCAGCCAATCGCGACCCGCCTGCCAGGCGTTGCCGTCCGTCAGCACGCTTACTTCGGTTGCGTTGGGAGCCCACACAGCAAACCTCGCTCCCGCCACTCCGTCGCGGGTTTCTAGGTGGGCGCCTAGCCAGTCGTAACGTTCATTCCGAGGCAGAGAGGCAGCCTGAGAATTCGTCTGCGGGGACTCCATCGGCTTCGCGGCATTCGATGGAGTCGCAGTCGTTTGGTCGGCAGACGATTTTGGATCGGGCGAATTCATCGGGATATCTACCAAAGAAGTGGGCTCAGAGAAGGTTGCGGCCATCATTTTAACGCATGACGGGGTCACCATGTAAACCGCCAGGCCCCCGACCTGAACAGCCGTCTCGGCCAGAAATTCGTTTCATCGTACACTGATGTCTTCGATCGACGACAACCCAGGAGGGAGAAGCTCTATTGGATGCGAAAACATCGATAAGAAAACGAGTAAACGCGGACGCAGCGATAAAGTGTGAACGAGTCTTTTGCGGTTGGAACCGACCGCTCATTCAGGTTGCTACCGAGAGGCTCGTGGACCACGCACCCGATGTCGCACCGGCCACGCTGGACTTAAGTTCGTTCGACGTAGTGTTACCGTCCAGCCGCGCGGTCACTCGGCTGCGAGAGCAGCTCGAACGCGTCGCCGAGTCAACGAAACGCGACTACCAGCCACCGCGTTTCTATCTCGTCGGACGACTGCCGAGCCTGCTGCACGCGCGGCCCGCCGAGTGGGCATCGGACTTAGAACAAACCCTCGCGTGGGCGAAGGTGCTGGCAGCATCGGATCCCGGAAAGCTCGAAACTCTCGTGCCAACGCCGCCGGGGCCCGATGTGATTACCCCCTGGCTGGAACTGGCGTCGACCACGCGGCGGTTGTGGACCAAGATCGCTGCGGAAAACTGCACTTTCGCCGATGTGCTCGCGAAAGCAGAATCGGAGACTGAGCGACGACGCTGGGAGTTTTTGGTTGATGCTATGGGACGATACCACCGCGAACTCGATGCAGCGGAGCGCTGTGATGCAAATATTGCTGCGATCGACAAGATTTGTGGTCATGAATGCCGGGCGTTGCGACCGGTCGTTTTAGTCGGCACGACGGATTTGTCCGAGATGGTCAAGGCCATGTTGGCACAGGTGGAAACTCCGATCACGGCACTGATCGCCGCCCCGCCATCGGTCGCCGACCGATTTGACGCGGTGGGATGCTTGATTCCTGACCGCTGGCGAGATCACATTTTGCCACTGCGTGACGACCTGCTTATCCCCGCAACAGCAGTCGACGATCAATCGCAGGCCGTGCTCGAATCATTGGCTGATTTTGGTCAAAGCCACAGCGTCGACACCATCACAATCGGCGTGACGGACGAGTCACAAATCGCACCCATCGAAAATCGATGCCGTCTGCTTAACATCCCAACCTACCGGCACTTAGGCTGGTCCGTGGCAGAGACTTCCGTCGGTCGATTGTTCGAACTGCTGGTGACGTACCGGCAGAGGCGAACGTGGCGTACCCTCGCGGCGCTGGTTCGTCATGCTGCGGTCTACCGACTGATCGACCTGAGGCTCAATCCAACAATGGGTGACACCCCCTCCACAAATCGCCGAACCGACTGGTTGACTTGTTTGGACCAACTCATGGCGGAGGCATTTCCACGCAGCATCGATCAACCACTGCCCCCGTCCCGCTTCGAAACGCCCACCGCGAATCAAATCCGAGACGTCGTTGAGGACTGGCTCGCTCCCCTGGATCAGAACCGCCGCGCGATTCGCCTATGGAGCAAGGTAATCGCTGGTTTACTCGAAACGATCTATGCCGATGAGATCGAAACATGCGACCCAGCCAACCGGACGTCGCTCGCGGTCACGACCACGCTTCAGGTATTGAACGAATTCGAAAACGTGAGTGAACCTCTCGATGCCTCCGTTGATTCACCCGCGGCACTTGAACTTCTCTCGGGGCGGATCAATGAGATTTCATTGGCAGACATTGCCACGCCTGAGAAAATCGAGATCTTGGGTTGGCTCGACCTGGCACTCGATGATGCACAAGCTCTCGTTGTCACGGGTCTGAATCATCCGTTCGTTCCGGAAGCAGTATCTTCGGACCCGTACCTGCCCGCGTCGTTGCAATCGGCACTGAGCCAGCGAGTCAACGAGCGTCGATTCGCGCGCGATGTTCATGCGATGCAGCAGGTGCTCAGCACCCGCGAGGACGTGCGGTTCATCGTCGGCACCCATTCTGCGGATGGCTCCCCGACGCCACCGAGTCGATTGTTGGCGGCGTCGTCTGCTGATGATGCTGCCCGCCGCGTCTGCAGGCTTTTAACCGAACATCGGCCTGTCATCCGGGTCGTAGCAGAATCCGCTGATTCTGCACCGGAGAAGCAAACGAGTCCCCGCACAGACTTTTTTCGGCCGCCTCCACCCCAACCTGGTTTGACGATCGACACACTGAGCGTCACCGCGTTTTCGGCGTACCTTGCCTGCCCGTACCGCTTCTACCTGCGATACGTTAAAAAACTCCGACCACTCGACGATTCTTCGCTCGAACTCGCCGCCAACCAATTTGGAGATCTCGTTCACGGTGCGCTGGAGAGATTTGGCGAGAGCAAACAGAAAAATGAGCCTGATCCAGACAAGATTGCGGCGGCGCTCATCGAGCATCTGCACGCGTACGCAGCGGACCGATACGGCGACAACACCGCATCGACGGTCCAGTTGCAGGTCCGGCAAGCCGAACGAAGATTGAAAACGGTCGCGCTGCGGCAAGCCGAGCGGATCGCCCAGGGATGGCGGATCGATCGGGTCGAGGCTGCCGTCGATGAACGCGAAATGGACGGAAAAACCAAGCAGCCCAAACCGCCCACCGGCATCGTGATCGATGGCAAATTCACTGGGCTGCGCGGACGCTTTGACCGCATCGATTACCATCCCGAACTCGATCGTTGGGCCATCCTTGACTACAAAACCCACGGCCACCTGCCGGAAAAAAAACATCTTAAAAACTTGCCTGATGGATCAACCCAGTGGGTTGACCTACAACTGCCACTCTACCGACGCTTCATTCCTGATCTCGGCATCGCGGCAAATCCTGCCGACGTGGAACTCGGCTATTTCAACGTCGCAGAAAAAGATGCAGAGACGAAAATTAACATCGCCCGCTTCTCCCAGTCGCAGTTCGATCAAGCCGATGAGCTGATTCATCACTGCGTGCGACAAATTCGGGCTTGCCAATTTGATCCCAATCCGGATGGCGTGCAGTACGACGACTACGAAATGATGTTCAACCAATCCCTCAATACCGTACCGACCGACGAGGACAACGCATCCAGTGAGGAGTCCACATGAGCGATCCCGAAACGACTCTTTTGCAAGCCGAACTTCCAGGTTTTGAAGACTCCGGTCAAGTCGTCGGCAATGCGTTCGACGAACTGTTGCTCGACCAGGAGATGCTGACCCCCGAATTGCTCCGCGGCGCATTCGAGCCCACTCTCGTGCGTGCGTCGGCGGGAACGGGCAAAACCTATCAGCTGACCGCCCGCTTGCTAAAGATTCTGCTGAGCGGCGCACCTCCTGAAACGGTACTCGCCACCACATTCACGCGGAAAGCAGCCGGCGAAATTTTAACACGGGTACTCGTGACGCTCGGCCAGGCCGCTGACGCGGAAAAGCCCATGGCGCTGGCGGCGTTGCGTGAGCAAGTTGGATTGCCTGGACTACCCCGCCACGTGTGCGGGAGCCTCTTCCATCGTCTGTTGCGAAACATCCACCGGCTGCGGATCTGCACTCTCGATAGCCTGTTCTCTCAACTCGCTCGTGCGCTGCCGTTTGAACTCGAACTGCCGCCGGGCTGGCGATTGACGGACGAAGTCGAAGAGGTTTGGCTGCGTCAGATCGCCGTCGGCAACATGATCGACAGCCTCAAACCCGCCGAAATCGAGAGTCTGATCTCAATGCTCGGCCGGGGCGAAGTCAAACGTAACATCGCTCGCGAGCTGATCACGGTTGTCGAGACGACGTACACGATGGCTCGCCAAGCTGGCATCGAAGTCTGGGATTCGATTCAAGTGCCAACGCGCCCGGAATCCAAGCTGATTACCGCTACGGCCGGGGCGTTTCGCATCGCGGAGCTGCCGCAAAAGTCATTACGAGAATTGCTCGAAAAGATGGCGGATTATCTTGATGCACGCGACCTAGGAGCGTTGGTCGAGCAGACTTTGCTGAAGAATATCTACAAATCTCGCCGATTGGACGAGGACGTAAGGTTTGGCCGAAGTAAGTTCCCGCCGGACCTCGATAACGGTTTCGATATTCTCTACGAGTCCGTTCAGAGCGAAGCACTCTCCCTGCTGAGGAGCCAGAACCATGCGACCGGCGGTGTTGCCGTGCATTACGACGAGGCGATTTCAGAACTGAAGCAAGCACAGCGTGCGTTTGCGTTCGACGATATCGCCGTGCGTCTGGCGGGAGTATTCCGCAGCCTTGATCCGGAGACAATCCAGCGACGTCTCGATGCCAAGATCGATCACTTGCTCCTCGACGAGTTTCAGGATACCGCTCCGGTGCAGTGGCAGGTACTGAAGGTGCTCGCGCAATCGACTGTTCGGGCGTCAAAAACTCAAGCTGAGGCGTCCACGACCGCTTATGGTACGGTTGATCCGCGCCGTAGCCACTCATTCTTCTGCGTGGGAGATACCAAGCAAGCGATTTACGGCTGGCGTGGTGGGGTGGCCGAGATATTCGACGCGGTCGACTCAAATATCGCCGGGATCGTTTCGAGCTCACAAGACAAAAGTTTTCGCAGCTCCTCAGTCGTGCTCGACGCCCTCACGAACGCTTTCCAGCATCTCACGAGACATCCGCTCGCGCAAATAGCAGAGAACGCAGATCCCGCCGATAAGTCCTGCTACGAGGGAATCGCTCTCCAAACTTTTTCCGAAAAATTCCCCCGGCACACGGCTGCGAGATCGCTACCCGGCTTCGTGCGTTTCATGACTGGGCCGCTCGTGCCCCTAAAAACAAACCCGGACGATCCCCAAGCCAAACCGACAAAACCAAGTGCCAAGGAGATCACCGATGCGCTGATGATCGAAACAGCTGCGCAAATAGAAACGCTTCATCGTTCGGCGCCCCATTTGTCAATCGGTGTGCTGACGCGGACCAACGCGACTGTTGCGATTCTGATTGACCATTTGGAAGCGCGGGGCGTCGACGTCAGCGCCGAGGGTGGTAATCCATTATCGGACTCCGTGGCGGTGCGGTGGGTACTGTCGGCTCTGATGATGGTCGAACATCCCGGCGACGGGCGTTGGCGATTTCACATCGCATCTTCCCCGCTGGCCGCGTGCCTGCCGCTGGCAGATGATGACGCACCCGATGCCGCCGCAAACCTGCTGCGAACCATGATCGAAAATCGGGGATTGCCAGCTACGGTTTTGTTTCTCTGCGAGGCGCTGCGCGACGCATGCGATGCTCGTGATGGGGTGCGTTTGGATCAACTCGTCGAACTCGCGACGATCTATCGGCACACCGCACGCTCGCGTCTGCGTGACTTTGTTGAATTAGTCAATACCAAACGAGTCCAGCGTCCTCGTGCTGCATCGGTGCGAGTGATGACAGTTCACCAGTCCAAAGGACTCGAATTTGACGCGGTTTTCTTGCCCGAACTACACAAAAATTTGATTGGTCAATCACCTCAATGCATCGCGGATCTCCCCGATTTAGGAGCGCCACCGATCGGCATGAGTCGCAGCGTCGGTGAAAGCCAGTGGCACTATCTACCCGAGCGGTGGCAACGAACATTTGGTGCCAACGTCACCGCTCGCGTGACCGAGGCGTTGTGTTTGCTGTACGTCGCCATGACGCGAGCCCGGCAGGGCCTGTATTTGCTGACGCCGCCCGCGAGTAAACCGGATTTCAACAACAAAAGTGCAGCATCGCTGTTGTTCCACGCGTGGAACGATTCAGCCGATCTCGACATCGACCCCACCGCCGGCTGCGCCGTGTTGTTTCAGTCCGGGGACGCGCAGTGGTGGCAGTCTTCGAAGAAGCCGGAGGCAACCGAAATGGTTCAGGGCAACCACCCCCTCACCGAGCGTCGTGTCACGTTCCGACCGGTCAGTGCGACACCCCGGCGAAATCGAAGCATCCGCTCCTAGATCGTTTGGTTGATGTTCGCCACCGCCCGACGGGCGGATCCGGCGGTCGACAGACATCGCGATGCGTCATCAAGCGAAGGGATCGTACGAGGACGCGTTGACGCCTCCGGCAAACAAGTCCCATAAACAAAAACAGAGGATCATAGCAGTTTTTTTCTAACCGCTTTTCGTCTCACTGGAATTCACCGGTTCTCTCTCCAAACTCGTCACGAACTCGTTGACGACCGCTCTCTCGGTCAATCGCGGGTGGATATGCGGACGCTTGCTCAGCAACAGAGCTTGGGCGTCGGCAGGTGTCATTTGACGATGCTGAATCAGCCAGCAGATCGCGACCGTCGCGCTCTGCGCCCTGCCGGCTTTGCAATGGATATAGACAATTTCTCCAGCCCGCACGTGTTCGTCGATAAAGTCGACGGCCCGACGGACGTTCTCAATCGTTGGATGCGTGAAGTCAACCGTGGGGATGTGGAGCTGCACGATTCCCAACCGACCATATTCCTCGATCGGTCCTGTGTATTCTTCGCAAGTATTGACGACGGCGCGGACACCGAGTAAAGCGAGCCTTTCAACGTCCCGGGTAAACGGGCGGGCACCGACAATCACGTGATCGTCAATGAAATCCCACCAGTTACGCGTCTTGAACACACGTCCCAGCATCACGTTCCACGCCAGCGTGGGGTAGAAGACGGATCCCGCGTAGAGCCGATCGTAAAATGTGCGTATTTTCATAGGATTCGATTATCGATCAGACGCGTATTGCCCACGCGGGCTGCGATCAACGCGATGGCAGGGCGCAAAGAATTTTTAACGGTAGCAAGGTTTTGGTATCCACCACGACGGCGTAGTCGATGCTGTCACAGCCAGAAAGCTCGTTCTTCATCAACTGTTCAATTTTCGCGATATCGGTTTCTCCGCAGGCAATACACCCCGCCGCCCGATCGAGTGCACGCGACAATGACAACGCGATGATTCGTTGTTCATCGCTGAGGTACCGGTTACGACTGCTCATCGCGAGGCCATCCTCGTCGCGAACGATGGGGCACGACACGATCTCAGTCGGAACGTTCAAGTCGCGCACCATATCTTGAATGACCCGCAGTTGCTGATAGTCTTTCTGTCCAAAGAACGCGGCATCGGCAGGAATAATCTGCAAAAGCTTTAACACCACCGTCGTCACACCGCGAAAATGCTCCGGGCGTGATTGTCCCTCAAGTGGCAATCCGACTGGCGGCGGCATGACATAACTGCCAAAGCCAGGCGGGTACATGACCGCGCTGGTTGGCAGGAACACTGCGTCGGCTCCTTCGCCGGCGATCAGTTCAAGATCACGTTCGAGTGGGCGAGGATAGCGGCTGAGATCCTCGTTGGGAGCAAACTGCGTCGGATTGACGAATATACTCACCACACACACATCGCACTGGGATTTGGCTCGTCGCACGAGTGAGAGATGACCATCGTGAAGCGCACCCATCGTGGGCACGAACCCAATCGTTTGCGAATCACGATGCCGATCACCGCACCATGTATGCATCGACTGTATATCAGATAAAGACTTCAATGGGTTCCTAAAACTCAGGTGTTTCGTCGACATCACCCTCGGAAGTTGTACCGGTGGCACGGGCAAGCACTTCTTCAGAGACATAAATCGGAAGTGGAGGATCGTAGGTAACCGCTACGGCGATCGCATCGCTGGGGCGCGCATCAATCTCGATTATCTCACCAGACGAAGATCGCATTTGTAACTGAGCGAAGTAAGTATGCTCGTTAAGATCACTAATCACGACACTCTCAATCACCGCATCGAGCGACTCGGCGACCGACACAATCAAATCGTGAGTGAGCGGACGTGGTGGTACGTACTCTTGTTTGACGCGCCGCTGGATATTGGTTGCCTCGAAGATCCCGATCATGATAGGAAACTGCCGTTCACCGTCGACCTCTTTCAGATAGATGACTTGGTTGTCGGTGAGCTCGGAGATAATGATCCGAGCGAGCTGCATTTCGACGCTCATGAGATATCCTATCAAAGGATGTGGTCGGATAGATTCAAATGTGATCGTCGCAGTATACCGCGACGTGAAGTAGCTGTCGGCACGCTATTTGGCCAGCAATTTTTCCACGACAGGAAAGATATTCTTTTCGTAGGTGAATCCTCCCGATTGGCTCGCATCAGTAAATCGCCCGACAATCTTGCCGGTCTCGTCAAGCACCAACACAGCGGGCAACGCATTGATTTTAACACTTTCGAAAACGTCGTCACTCGGCGTTTTCGAAATGTAGTTAGGAAATGTGGCATGGGTCGCCTGGAGGAACGACGTCACTCGGCTTTGGTACGATTTTGCCGGATACTTCTCACCACCGTAGAAATCCACGTTAACACCAATCGCTCGAACCTGATCGGGGTACTTCTTCTGCAACGCCACAAGGTTAGGAAATTCTTTCAAACATGGAACACATCCCAACGACCAGAAGTCAACCACCGTCACTCGCCCAGATTTCTTAATCGCCGCGTCAATTTCAGCCCACGTCATTAATCGAATATCAGTTCGAGTTTCTTCGGAATCTGTCTGAGTTGATTGCGTGCCCACCAACATCGCAATGTGTTCGGAGCTCATCGAGTGACTTGCCGATGGCTTCAAGTTATCAGGCAGAACCATCCCCTTGGGTTTATCATCGTTTGCCTTGGTAGGCTGGGTTTCATTGGGGCGGGGCAGGTCATCAGGGAATGTCATGCCCTTGGTCGGAGGATTTGCCTGCTTTTCCTCTTCTGCTGGGAGCGGATGCCGAGCAGTCGCGTCTTCAAGACCAATCGGTGCATCCGTATCGGTTGCGGGAGACGAGGGGAGCGGCGCGTCGCCACCACACCCGAAGATCAACGGAAGCAAAGCAGCGTAGATCAGTTTGTTCATCGAGCGATCCATCGTTTGAACTCGTCGGAAAAAGGAGAGAGGGAACGCATGGTAATAGTCATCGCCCCCATGATAGTCGATTTCGCGTGGGTTCGGCTAACCACTTGATCCACAATGCGTCCTAGTTTGGAAGAGTCGGGCCGCTAATGTTTTGTGGCAATCGTTTCCGATTTCGTTTCCGCCGATGCGATCCAGAGCTGGATCGCGTCGTAGAACGCGTGCGCCACGATAGGGATGAGCAGGTTGCCGGTGAGGATCAGTACAACACCAAAATATAGTCCCATCAGTCCAGTGACAGCAATATACAGTTTGCTGATTGGATGCACGAAGCCGAAAGCGATCGACGAAGCGATCCAACCAGCCGTCATTTCCCAACCGACCGCGTTTTTCCACCAGTGGGAAAACCCTGACCAGCTCAACGCAGCGTTATCACTGATTCCGCCGGAGCCTGCCGGCGTGGTGGTGAACACTTCCGCCATGTAGCCACCGAATGCCCACCATGGCCCAAGCGTTTCAGCATGATGGGGCAAAAGGGAGATTGCCTCGCCATGCAGCAGGCCGGCAATCGCAGGCATTAACCAGCCCCGAAACAACAGCTCCTCACCCACGCCAGCGCACAGGCTAATCATCATCAATTCCATGGGGCCTAGTTTCAGCATAAGTCCCATCATCGGATGCTCGCCCAATTTGTCGAGTTCATTAATGGCGGGATGATTGATGCGGCGAATGAACGCCATCAACAGCAGCAAAGGGAATGTGGCTAATATGCCTAAACCTACACCGCCTGCGAGAGCGTTTAACTGGTCGGCTGCGGGCACCAGGTGTCGTGGATCAGGACCAAATACGTAGCCCAGAACGACAGCGAGCAATCCCAGGCCCGCTTCGACGACGACTGCCGTTCGAAATAGGGAATCCGCCGTCTGTGGCTCGTTGTCGACATCCGAATCAGGCACGCTGAGTTATGCCCCCGCGCGATGGCGATATGGATTGAACAGCAGATAGTTCAGATGTCGATACAGGTCGCTGGAGTTGAGCAGGTCAGCATGACGTCCCTCGCCCACCAAATTTGGACCATTGAGCAGCACGACGCGGTCGGCTTGACGAAGCGTCTGCAGTCGACGCGGCAGGACGAGGACAAGTGATCCCGCATTGGCGAGACTTCGCAGCGCATCAAGGCACGGATCATGGTTGACATGTTCGGTCGGTGCGGACGGTTCCTTGACGAGCACGATTGCTGGACGATGCAGTAACGCCCGGGCGATACCCAGCATGTACCGGGACATCATCGACAACCCATCGCTCGAACGCCCATCTCGCAAATCCGACATAGGGCCAACCATCGTCTCCAGCCCGTCGTTGAGCCGTGTGATCTGTTCGTAGATACCGAGATGCTCGAGCACCTTGACCATGTCTCGTTTGTCGACCGATTTGCTCACACCGGACATCAGATTTTCGGTGATCGTACCTTCCCACAGCGGTCCATCCGGAGCGACCCACATCACCTGTTTGGCGAGTGCTTGCGGATGAACATCGTTGAGCGTCACACCGTCAATTTCCACCACGCCACGTTGAGGCCGACCGAACCCCATCAACAGTTCCGTCAGCGACTGGGTCGAGACATCATCGGTACCGAGCAGCGCGACGAGCGATCTCGGTCGCAGCGACAAACTCAGATCGCGCAAAATGGGCTTGCCGCTCGTGTCAGACAAGGAAACATCTCGCAGTTCGACCGATTCGCGCAGCCCCGCGATGCCAACCAAACGCTCACTCGGTGCAACGTCCTCACCGCGCTGCAAGTACAAATAAACGGCTTCGGCTGCATGCGAACTCTGTTTCAGTTGCCGCGCCAACTCGCTCAGCCGGGCCGCTGAGAGTGCCGCCGACATCAACGCCATCCCGAGTACTAATGATGCAGGAAGGCTCAATCCCTGTTCACCGTGCAAAATATTCGCGCCCAATCCCATCACCAGAATTGCTACGGCAATACAGCTGGCGAACATTAGCAACGGCCACAACCGACCCTGAGCCGAATCATCGCCCGCGACGTGCCGCATTAATAACTCAAGTTCGCCTTCATAAGCCTGCTCTGCCAGCCCGCCGGCTTGCAAACGCCCCATGATGGGTGCGTCACCAACCATACCCACCAGCCGCTCGCGACATTGGGAGATTTCGAACTGTGACATCTCCAGCCGGCCGGGGCTTCTCAATTGCGCGTACATCCACCACAGTGCCACACCACTGACGACGGCTAAGATCGCCAGCCAAACGTTGACGATTAAAGCCAGCACTACACACGCGATCAAGATCAACGCACTACGTGGGATCACGCGATACCATAGAGACAAACCCACGCTCAGGTCGGGCAACTCAGTGCAGATCAACTGCTGCGCACGCGACCGCTGGGCCGCTGCCCCCTCGGTCTCCGACCTCCGAAGACTCTGGTGCAACACTCGTTGATGCAACATCTTGATCACGTTCCGGGTCCGGCTGTCCGACGACCATCGCGTGATCCAAATGGCAACACAAAAAACGCCCGCGACGAGTACGCACAGGGCAACCAATTCGAAGAGCTGGGAAAACGGAGTCTGTGTCTGAAAAGCTTCCGAGACGGGGATGTGGAGATACGTACCCAACTCCACTTGCGTGCCCATAAGGCCACGTTGGACCAAATCGCCGTCACGGTGGGCGAGCTCTCCGTCATCGACGAGCGCTGCAACCATTCCGAACAGAACGATCAGTACCGGAACGGATAGGCCCGCCACGATCGCCCAAAACCAATGAAACACGGCTCCGGCGGCCGCCGGTTCTCGGCGTGGTTGCTCCAAAGTTGCAAATCGATTCACGTTCCACCAGCCTCATGATCCAAAATCGTCGTTGACCCGCTCAGTTCTCTTTCATCAATCCTACACCAAACGGGCCGGGAGGTGTTCGCCAGTGCCGGTTTCGCTACGCCAAATCGCGGTCTTCAAACATCAGCATCGCCACCATCCAGACCGCCACGAGAAACACGACGAGGTAATTGAATGCACCCGCGAGATAAATCAACGGAACCGCGCTACCGGAATCGACTGCCGCCTGGACATTGAACGAGTTCAAGTTGGGTACGACAACAGCGATTAGTTTACCCACGAATCCGACCAATTCGGTGTTCTCGCGAGCCGCCGCGACTAGCGGGCTGGTCAGATTCCCGATCACGTAAATCGAAAAACACGTGATAAAATTCGCTAGCAACGGCAACCGAGTCGCGAGCGCCACGGCAATGCCGCCGATCGCCATCGTTTCCATAAAATACAATCCGATAACCGGCAAGGTCGTCATGATCTCCTCGTGACCCACTTGCCAGGACGGTGTGGCTCCGCTGGACTCCCTCGCGTCGTAGATCGGCTTGTAGCTGAGCACAACCATCAACACGGCCGACAGAATCACGAAAAATACGAACACGCTCAACATGATCCCAGTATATTTACCAAGTACGAAAGACCGCCTGCTGACCGGTTTACTCAGAACCGTCAACGCTGTCCGCCCTTCGATCTCGTCACTGACCGAGGTGCCTGCGCTCCATACCGCTAACAGCATCCCCATAATCATAATCAGCGTGACGGCACTGTCCTTGAGCAGCCGAATGTCATCACCGAGCGTGTAGAACGGAAAGATTCCGAAGAGCAAAATTCCAAACGCACCCAATGCCAAGAGCAACAAGTAGAGGGGCTGGGCCATTTCGTTTTTCGCCGTCGACAACGCAAGCGCCCACACGCGAGGTGCCGCTTGACGCATCGCCAGCAATCCAGTCACACCCAGAAAGAAGATGATCGCAGTGAACACGATCGAAGATGCTTGCGGAATCTGAGGCAGATTCTTAAATGTGAAAACAACACGCGCTGGATCGATTTCCTGATTGTAAATGTGCAGTTTGGCCGGGTCGCCTGGGATGGGTGGTGTCTCGCGGTCTTCATACTTGTACTTGATCGCCTCACTGCTGCCCGGGTTCAGCTCCAGCGGTGCTCGGGAGAATGACGCGGGATCGGAAGAGTCGGCCAAAAACACCTTCTTGTCGCTCTGGATCGTTAATTCAGCGACACTGCGAAAGTTGTAATCTATATTCGCCGGGAGGTATTCAGGCTCCTCACCCATCGATGGGGCAATGTCCGCGAATTCGACCTGTGTTCCGTCGTTGAAAACGTTCACAGCAGGAATGCTGGCGAGAATTCCCCGTGGCTTTTCAACAAACGGCGTTAGCAGCAGACCCAGAACTGCGAAGATACCAGCCGTGCCAAGTAAGTACGGCATCACGCCTTCACCCATTATTGAGAACAACTCACTACGGGTGCGGTGCCACATCCCATAGACCATCCCAAATCCAAGACCGAGGCCAATCGCAATCAGGGGCAGCAGCAGCAACTGCCTTTGATCGCCCCCCTGAGGCAGATAGAAAAAACACAAAATCGCTGAAAAAATCGCGCCCACAACCAGCGACACGGTCACGCCACGGTTGGGCGAATCAGCGATTGTGCCCAGTGCCGGCACATACGACAGCAGAGAGAGCACACCGAACACCACCGCTACCGCGATGGCCCCTAACAACAACCCGATCGAAAGCAACCAAATCGGAGTGGAAAATGCCGGCAACCATTCTCCCATCGCCCCAAAAATCAGCACAGAATCCAGCGGTGTGCTCGGTAATTCAACGGTCGACATCGGCATTAGGGGGGTGTTGGACGGGCCAGCGATCATGCTAGGCATCTCGGAACAAAGGGAACAGATTGAAGGGTCAGGAGGCTACGCAGCCAAACGCCGTTTGGTTTGCTTAAAAAGTCGAGGGTTTTCTTTAGTTGCCCAGTGGCTCCCTCCCCGAGGCAGCGAGCTTGCATTACGCAAAGAGGCGATGCAATCAAATACCCCGCTCAATCAACATCGCTGCCGTCTGCATTGCGATTGCGAGCTCTTCATTGGTCGACACGACCAAGGTGCGAACCCGCGATCCTATTCGGCTGACATCCGCCACGCCTCGCGACGGTTCCGGTTTGAGATTTCGATCCGGGTCCACAGCAATCCCCAGATGCCTCAGGGGCTCGGTCACGAGCCGCCGGATCGCGGGAGAATGCTCGCCAACGCCAGCGGTAAAAATCAAGGCATCGAGCCCGCCGAGAACGGCGAAGAAGCTGCCGATCGTTTTCTGCAGTCGCCGGACGTAGATTTCGATTGCCAGCTTTGCGGATTCATCGCCAGCGTCCATCCGAGCGAGCACCGCGCGCATGTCAGGTTCTCCGCACAACCCGAGCAGGCCACTTTCTTTGTTGAGCAGTCGATCGACATCATCAACCGACATTCCTGCGATCCGAATCAGGTGCAGGGGGACAGAGGGATCAATATCTCCGCTCCGGGTCGCCATAACGAGCCCCTCAAGCGGCGTCATCCCCATCGACGTATCGATGGCGCGCCCGTCGATTGACGCGGTCGCGCTGGCGCCACCGCCAAGATGCAAGGAGATAATCCTAACCGGCGGGGCGCACTGGAGATGTTCGATTACCCGCTCAGTCACGAAACGATGCGACGTTCCGTGAAATCCGTATCGGCGGACACCGAAGTCACGATAAATACGATCAGGAACCGCATACCGGTAAGCAGGCGGTTCCAAAGTGCTGAAATAGGCGGTGTCGAACACGAGCACTTGCGGCAATAGCAAATTGAGTTTCACAGTGGCTTCGACCACACAACGTGCCGATGGGTTGTGAAGTGGTGCCAGTGTGTCGAGCTGTGCGAGATTTCTCAGCACATCAGCATCCACGAGGGTCGCGCCGCAGTACTGGTCGCCACCCTGAACAACGCGATGGGCAATTGCCGAGATCTCCGGTGCATCATTCGGCCATGCACCATCCGATCTAGGAAGCAGTCCAGCCCGCCGGAGCGCAGTATGTGCTGCGACGAGGTGATCAGGAGCGTCACCACCCTCCTGCCCGATGCGGTCGATCAAGCCTTCGTAGAGCCGCTCGCCCGTCGAAGCGTCAACGCACGCATACTTGAGAGTCGTGCTGCCTACATTGAAAACAAATATGTTCACTCTTCATCAAGCTCCGGCGCTGGGTCGAGTTCAATCGTATGGCTCGCCTGGGCCTGCACTGCCGTGATTGCCACCGTGTTGACGATATCCGCCACAGTGCAGCCCCGCGAGAGGTCATTAACGGGACGCCGTAATCCCTGCAAAATCGGACCAATCGCCAACGCACCCGCCGATCTCTGGACTGCTTTGTACGTATTATTGCCAGTATTGAGATCCGGAAAAATGAACACCGTCGCATGACCTGCGACCTTGCTTCCGGGGAGTTTCTGCGCGGCCACGGTCGGGTCGATAGCTGCATCGTACTGCAGCGGTCCCTCGACGAGTAGTTCCGGTCGAGCCACTCTCAACATCGCCGTGGCTGAGCGAACGCGATCGACGTCCTCACCACGCCCGCTTTCGCCCGTCGAATACGACAGCATGGCAATGCGCGGTTCAATACCAAATTGTGCGGCGGTATCGGCGCTGCAACTGGCGATCTCGACGAGCTCCTCGGCGGTGGGGTTGGGCACGACCGCGCAGTCACCGTAAACCAGTACACCATTTTTCAAACACATCAAGAACACGCTACTGACACATCCAATGCCGGGGCGAGTTTTGATAAATTCAAACGCCGGCCGGATCGTTGCCGCCGTGGTATGCATTGCACCGGAAACCATGCCGCCCGCCATCCCACGTCGCACCATCATCGTGCCAAAATAACTGACCTCCTGCATCCGGTCTCGCGCCACATCACGGGTTACCCCTTTGTGACGACGTAGCCGGTAATACTCGCCGGCAAACGAGTCCAGCAACGGGCTATGCGGCGGCGAAATAATCTCGACCGTTGGATGGTAGTCGCTGGAATCCCCGCTCGTCGGTCGATCCGTATGGAGAGTCACGCCAACCTGGCTAGCCGCAGCATGAATTTTATCAGGATCTCCCAGGAGCACGATATCGGCGACATCGCGGCGGCGTAGCACGTCTACGGCTTGCAGAATTCGCGGGTCGTGACCCTCAGGCAGTACGATTCGCACGCGTTGGAGGCGAGCTCGCTCGATCAGAGAATGTTCAAATAGCATGGGCGTGATACGCTGCACTCCCGGTGCTTGTAATCTGCGAGCGAGGTCGTCCGTGTCGATACTGCGTTGGAATAATCCGATAGCAGATTCGATTTTTCTCGGGGAATGTTCCCCGATTTCTGCACGCACATGTGATGCGCGAGTGGCTGCTGTGAAGGTATCCGAATCGGTTGTTAAGATCGGCAGACCGCTCATGGGACTGACCATCTTGAGCACGACGGGCGGCGGCAGCATGCCGCCGGTCAGAACGAGCCCTGCCGGTGACGGACTGGGCCCATCCAAACTCGCCAATGCACAGCCCACAATGATATCACTGCGATCTCCAGGTGTGATCACAAGGCTACCTGTCTGCAATCGCTGCAAAAAATCAGGTAGGAGCATGGCCGCTACTTTCAATCGGGTAACTTCGCGGTCAAACGTCGTTTCGTCGCCACCGAGCGCCTCAGCACCCAACCCGAGCTGGATCTCACGCACCGTTGGCTGCCGCAGCAACGGTTCTTCAGGCAGCATGTAGATCGGCCCTCGATCCGCCAATCCCGCTGCCACACACGCGTCAATGAGCCTGTCCCGCTGCTCCGGTGGCACTTGGTTGACAATCGTCGCCAGCAGATGACCGCCATGATCGGTCAGCGAGTCGTTACCAATCCGAATCGACTGCACGCTTTCTTCAACGCTGTGACTCGATGCGGCATAGATCGACATGATCGCACAACCAAGATTCACTGCGATGTCTGCGTTCAGCTCAAACTCAATTTCATTAGCCAACCCTTGAAAACTCGTGCCCTCGACCACGGCAAAGTCCGCTGACCCCTGCAGCCGCTTGAACCGCTGCTGAATCCGCTGGATCAAGGCCTCAGACCGATCTTCCGCAAGCATCTGGCGAGCATGCTGGCGAGTGACACCGTGCATTTGCTCTGGCGACGCTGCGAGCTGATATCGTGATCGCATCAAGCAAATACTCTGATCCTCTCGGGGATCATCACGCACGACGGGCCGAAAAAATACTACGCAACCGAAACGTCGCATTGCCAGCTCCATCACACCCAGAGCAATCATCCGTTTGCCAGCGGCGTTTTCATTGGTGGCAAGGTACAAACTATCAGGCATGGTCTCAGTGGGTCAGAGTCTCAGTGGGCCAGAAATAATCGGAGAGGCAGCAATGAAAGACGATGCTCTCGAACCGATGCATGCTAACACACCGGCTATCACACGACCGGTGGCTTGACTCCAACCTCCCACGCCACTAGATTAGACGCATTGTCTTTTTTGCTGTTTGTTGATTTGAGGAGCTTACTATGTTTCACTGCGTTCTGGGGGCGATTGTGACTGCGGGCGTGCTGCTGGTCTCGTCAGCGCAGTTGGTTGCGCAGGAACGAGGCGCAACGGAATCGGACGTCGACATGCTGCGAAGCGAGTTCTTTCAGGCTGTGAAAGGTATTCAGATCAGCGGCGGTGCGACAGGTAACCAGCAGCTGGAACTACAATCCAAGCCGCTGCTAAACTGGTCCAACCCGGAACGCAAGACGCCTGCCGGAGGATTGTTTTTGTGGACCCTTGGTGGGCGTCCTCAAGTCGCGTTATGCCTTTATCCCAACCTCAATCAGAAAGTCGATCTTGAGTTTCAATCGCTAGCGCTTTGGCCGCTTGTCGCTCACGACGGTTCGTCCACGGTATGGAACCCAACGGAGGCTGGGATCGAGATGCAACCGTTGACCGATGCACCCACCCCCGCAGCCACGACGCTGGGGAGACTTCGGCAGATGAGACAGATGTCCCGACAATTCTCAGCGAAACTCGTGCCTCCCAACCGCACGGAAATTCCGCTGCGCATGCTGGCGACACCGCTCTACCGTTTTGCTCCACCCATCGCGTCGAGCAAGTATGTTGACGGTGCGCTGTTTTCCTTCGTCCAAGCAACCGATCCTGAGGTGCTGCTATTGATCGAAGCTGTCAAGGATGGTCGCGACGAGCTTCGGTGGCAATACGGTTTAGCGCGGATGAGCATGGTGCCGACTGAGGTCACACTCGGCGACGAATTGGTATGGCAGACGCAGTGGGCCATCAAGAATGTGTCGACACCCTATTACGTGTATCAAATCGCGATTGGTCAGTAAGGCCAGCACGTTCAAAATCAGAATAGATTAGCGGGCTCGGCCTTCAACAATTTCCGCAAGGCCAACACACCCGCGGCATTGCACATCAGGAGCGAAAGGACGAGCACCAGAGCAACGCGCCACCACGTCATCTCGATGGCAATGCCCGACGCAACCGAGGCGATGTAGTAGAGTAATAGCGACAAAGATAAAGCTGGCGGAAACGCCAAAATCGCGAGCAATGACGACTGCGTTAACAGCGTTCTGACCAGGAACCGATTGCTATACCCCATCGCTTTGAGCGTTGCATACTCACTCAAATGAGCCGTCACATCGGCAGCGAGCACCATGTAGCCGATCACGCCGCCCACCACGACTGCAAGGGCCACGCCAATGCCGAAGATCATGCCGATCGGCGTCTGCGTGTACCACATGAATTGCTCGTCCGACTTGGCCTGATCAAGAGTCAGGACATCGGCGTAGGCCGCTGGTCCGCCAAGGGATTGAAGACGTCGCTTGACGGCGCGTAAACCTTCCTGCCGTCGTTCGGGTTCAGCGAGCTGGACCAGGACGACTGACACGCGATCTCGATGACCACCCGGCGACAGTCTTTGGAAGGTTTCGCGCGACGACAATAACGCGCCGTTGGCGGCCAATCCCGTTCCCATGCGGAATGTGCCTTGGATCGTCGCTTCGCTACCCGCCACATCGGTTGATGCGCCAATGTCCCCATTGGAAAAACGTTTTCCGTTTCGCGGGCCAAAGTCCGCGCCACTGGCGTCATCAATCAGCACCGATCCGATGGGTCGCAACTTGCCACGCCGGGTTGGGTTGAGTTCGGGTAGATCGAACGCAGGTTCATCCAAATCAATCCCCATCAGCGCGATCGCGCGAAACGTGTGATCGGACGGGTTTTGCCACTGAGTCACACCAATATCGAGCGGAATCGTTCGGCGAACACGCGAGACGCCTGCGAGCCACCTGGGCAGGTCGTCCGGTAAAGACGCGGGGTCATAGATGTTCAGATAATCGGGTGAACGCACGAGAATGTCGCACCGCATTCGGTCGTACACAACCGTCGCCGTATCGCCGACGCTACCGAGAAATCCGAGCTGCATGAACATCAACAAAATTGCAAACCCAATGCCTCCGAGCGACACGATTGTGCGAATGGGTGTATCGGTCAGGTTCTGCCACGCCAATCGAGTCCGTCGTGTTGGCGGTGGAGAGGACGGCGCGACTGCCTGTTTCGCTGGTGAGGATGCTGAGTCTGTCTGCCCCGATGTCTCGAAGCTCATGTCGACCGCGCACTTTTTACCGATTGCTCAATACTCTTCTCGGGCACCGGTGGAGAGCCAGCTTTCTTCTGGGAAGCACGCGGCTGACTACCCAAAGTCTTCGCATCCATCACGATCCGCACCTCCACCTGCATTTCGATCCGTTCTGCGGCAGCCTCGACATCTTGAGGGCTGATATCAATGATCGCCTTGGCGGTGTAACGATCGACAGGTGCCATCGGGAAAGGACTGGGCATGGCGGGGGCGGCGATCATCGATTCGATCCGTCGGACGGTGCCATGCAACGTTCTGGAGAGGCCCGGGCTGTTAATCTCTGCCGCCTGCCCCGGCCGGACGCGGCCCAGGTCAGCGACGTTGATTTCCGCGATGCAGACCATCTTGCTGGTGTCGGCCAAACGCAACAGCGGCATCGTCGTGGTGGCTTGTCCAGGCATCGTGTCGATCGACAGAATTCGGCCCGCCGTGGGGCTGACCAATTGGGCTGTTTTCACATTCAACCGCAACAATTCAATCTGCTTTTCAAGTGATGCTAATGACCCGGACGCCTCTGCCGCGAGCATCGATTTCTCCGCAGCGACAATTTCTTGTTTTGCAGCAGCGACTGACAATTCTGCGGTTTCAATCGCGTCCTGGGCATCGATCTTCGCCGCTTCGTACTGGGCTCGCGTTTCACTAATTTTCAGCGATTCTTCATCCAGCTTATTCTCGGATACTAAACGCGAAGTTTTGGGATCGTTCGACGCCGATCGCAATTGGTCAAGTTTGCGCTGCCCGAGTTCCGCCGCTCGCCGCAGTAAATCAAGGCTGCCGCCAGGACTCTCGGCGATTTTCAGCTTGCCACGCGACTGCTCCACCTGCGTTTGAGCCTGTTTCAGTTTGGCTTGGGCGACTTCGAGACGGGCTGTCGCAGAGGCTTGCTCGGCCTGCAATTGGGCCCGCCCCTCGTCGAGCTTTGTCTCGGCGACATCGAGTTCAATTCGCTTGGCAGTGAGACTCTCAAGTTCGAGCAACAGATCGCCGGCGGAAACAGTTTCGCCCTCCCTCACGGTGATTTTGGCAACGCGATCTCCCGGCGGTGCCATCACTGCCAATACACCGTCCTGAGGTGCCAGTTGACCTTGTGCACCGACAAAGGTCATTGCCTCGTCATCGGGGTTCGCACCGCTCCGGTCTTCCTCAGCATCCCCTGAGAAATACCGCATGACCAAGCCGTCGCAACCAACCATCGATGACATGCAGACGCAGCCGGCCATAACGACGAAACATACCTTTCGCGTCGCGAAAGTACTCGGCAATGGCTGGTAGGTCAAGCGAAACCGCATCGAAGGAATTGTCAGTGAAGGAAGAGATTGCGTAGCCGAGTCTCTCCGAGACTCGAACCCGTACTGGAAGCCAGTTCAAGCAAAACGTGCGTACTTTGTTCACTCCCGTCGCGCCTGGTGGATCCTTTCCCGAGCAGAACGTGCAATAGACAGCGAACATTGTCTGCAGGTACCCTGCCAGGCAGAGCTGTTGCAGTCTACCGCTGTTTTAATCTTCTTACTGCGCGAAAGTAAGCGTGAGTCACGAAAACGCCCAAACGAATGACGATCCGCGCCGCTCAGACGTCAATAAGTCGGCAACCGGCAAACTATTTCGGCGTTTCAAGTCCAAGAGTGTCGAAGCCGACCGTCGCTTCGATGGCTCGGCGTTGATCGATGTTTGCAATATCAACCATCATTTCGGTACCGGAGACGCGCGAAAGCAGGTTCTTTTTGACAACAATCTCCAAGTCCAGCCGGGCGAGATTGTCATCATGACGGGACAGAGCGGCTCTGGAAAAACCACACTGCTTACCCTAATCGGTACAATCCGGCAAATCCAACACGGCGAAATTCACATTCTCGGCCAGCCGCTGCGTGGCGCGAGAGCGGCAGAAATCAACTCGATCCGCAAGCGACTCGGCTTCATCTTCCAGGCCCACAATCTGTTCGCCTCGCTCACCGCTATGCAGAACGTCAGGATGGCGTTGGAATTACAGCAAACCGGCATGTCACGCAGTGAGCAAAATAAACGCTGCGCCGAAATGCTAACCGCCGTGGGACTCGGCGAGCGAATCCACTACAAACCCAAAAGCCTTTCCGGAGGCCAGAAACAAAGGGTGGCAGTGGCGAGAGGGCTCGTCCATCAGCCGCAGATCGTCCTCGCCGATGAACCCACCGCCGCACTCGACAAAGACTCCGTCCGGCAAGTCGTCGAGCTGTTCGAGCGTGAGGCCCACGAACGTGGAACCGCAATCGTGATTGTCACCCATGACAACCGCATCCTTGACGTGGCCGATCGAATCGTGAAGATGGATTTCGGAAATATTGCCCAAGACACGAACCTCGACGAAGCCGCACTGCTCGGGAAGATGCTCAAAGGTTGCGAAGTCTTTTCGCAAGTTTCGGTCAGTACGCTGACCACGATCGCCCGCAAGATGAAGCGCGAAGAACATGCTCCAGGCGACCGAATCGTCACCTATGGTGATATTGGCGACCGGTTCTATCTGATCCGCGAAGGCGAAGTCGCCGTCAGCCAACCACGTGTGCCGGCGAATCGCCACCAAACGGAATTCCGCGAAGTTGCGAAGCTGAAAGAAGGTGATTTCTTTGGCGAAACAGCGTTGTTGACCGGACAGACGAGAAACGCTCACGTCGACGCACTCACCGATACAGTCACGTACAGTCTCGACGCCCAAACCTTCAACGAAGTCATTGCGAGTCAGAAATCAGTCGAAGAGGAAGTCCGAAGTACCGTGTTTTCTGAGTGATCACCCGCCTTGACGATTCTCACCAAAACGTCAAAATAGCCCCCGGTCAAAAACAGTTAATGTTCTTGACATCAGGAGGATAAGCGAATTGGCAAGCAGGTTGATTCGAAATCAATTGCTCCGTAAGGAGTTGCGGGTTCGAGTCCCGTGTCCTCCGCATAATAAGCACTTAGGAAATTCCTAAGTGCTTATTTCATAGGTACTTACAGCAATTCCCTGTTTTTGGTGGCTTGTTTGTTGGTCTATTTGTGGTCTATTTGCGGTCTGTTAGATCAGTTTTCAGACTTCTAAGGATCAGAGAAATGCGACCACCCGAAATTAGAAACACGCCACTGCGGTTAACCGCTCGTGGCTATGTCCGCCAACTAGGCACCACTGGACACATCGAGAAATTCTATTTGGGCAAGGATCTTGCCCAAGCTGCTCAGCGTCGGCAATGGATAGAACATCTCTACATCGCCAATTACTTCTATCTTGATCAATATTACTTTCACGAGAATGTTGGACAGTGGCACCCAGGTATCTTAGATGCTGCTCGACAAATTGCAAAATATGGAAAAGCTACATTTGTAAACAAGAAATATGATGGATATTTGCCGCCCAATGATCTGACATTTATAAATGAACTAAGAGAGCAAGGCTGCCCAATACAGATAGCTGGTATGCCTGCCAGTGCAAAAATTGTATTGCCTGATGTTGTGACAACTTCTAATAAACCAGCCACAACTAAGATACCTGAAGCATTAGCATCATATAAGAAAGATCGATTAGAAAATTATGCTGGTGGCTTCCAAGGTAAAAAGCATGTCGAAAGAAAGATAGATGATTTTGATTTGCCTGATGTGTGGCTTCATGAATTTAATTTCACAGAGATAAAGAAATTCATTGATCATTGGCGGGGTAGACCAATATCCAAAAAAGGCAAACCATGTACACAGCAATATGCACGCAAACAAATATGCGAATTTGTTAAATTTCTAAATTGGGTCGATAATACTTATCCTGAATTTCAATTACCCAACATTGATTCCATCGATCGTACAGTAAGAAAGCTAAGTTCTGATGTGTCATCTAATGCAGTTACAGATAAATCATTTGCTGTTGATGATTTGAAAGAAATCTTTAGAACTGCTCAGCCATTGACACAATTGATTATTGGTCTTGGATTAAATTGCTGTAGTGGCCCTGGTGAACTTGGAAGATTCAAAGTTAGTGATTTCCATTTTTCGCAACCACACCCACATAGTAATTTAATTCATTTCGATGAAACTGCTGATTGGCTGATCACAACGAGATATAAGACACATAGCCATAGTGAGGCTTTGCTGTGGCCATGGGTGGCTTCACTAGTCAAAGATCAGATTACCATATGTGAGAAGAACAATTGGACATATCTATTTTCTGATGATGGCGAACCAATGTATCGTCACAATGAGATTTATTCTGATTTGGGTCTGCCACTGCCAAATACAATTAAACCAGAATCCCGATTTGTTAGACGATTTAATAACGCTGTGGATCTTGCGATTAAGGAAAAACGAATTACTTCTAAGCTTTCAATCGGCAAACTAAGAAAAACATTTTCTAATTATCTCACTGTGAAAGATCATAGTGATTTGGCATCATTAGCGCTAAGCCATCAGGCTGACAGCGATAAACTTCTAAAGCACTATGCAAATAAACCATATGCTCGATTATTTCAGGCAACAATTAAACATGAAAAAACTTGGAACCTAACTATATAAGTTGTCTTCTCATTAGACTGTGCTTGGCCCCATACACCCTACAGCAATTTGGTGTATGGGGTTTTTTTATGCATCGCTACTACATACTTAGACGACTAACGAACAAAACATAAAGAGGACAAAATGAGTTTTAGCGAAGCTAGAAAAAACCAATATCTATTAACTGTTGAACAACGCCAAAAACAAACAGAACAACAGTTTCTTTCAGCTTGCCAATCCACCAGTGATGTATATGCTAATTGGCTTGGGTACACAAATTTAGAAACAGATAATAACGCATTGGCTGTAACCTATGGTGAATTCTCTGACGCCAATAATGCCATGATTGCCAATGTAGTAAATCCACTTGCTGTCGCTCTCGATATCATCGCTGGTGGTACTATGGATGCTAATGATGTGGTACTCACTCGCCAAGATCTACTAGATATGCTGGCTTCTGCTCCCACTGCATAATGCTTGTAATCGCTAGGTACAATGAAGATTTAAGCTGGATTCAAAAAGTATATTGTGATTACGTCATTTATAATAAGGGCGGACCAATTATCTACCAATCAACCAGATTGCCAAACATTGGGCGTGAAGCTCACACGATGCTCTATCACATTGTGACTAATTACAATCGATTGGCTAATACCACATTCTTTCTTCAGGGCGACCCATTTTTTCATCAGACCGATATCCTAGACAGAATTAGAGAATCATATGATAAGCCAACATCACTAACATCTCAGTATGCTGCTCATTTTCCGGATAAATGCAAAAGAGTATGTGATAGGATAGAGGAAGTAAATGGGTATACTGTCAGATATGGTGATGTAAGATATTTTGGTGGTAAGACACCAGAAGAAACAAAAGAACCATTGAAATTATTGTGGAATACCTTATTTGATTGTCCTCAACCCGATAATTGGATATTTGGGTACAGTGCCCAATATGCTGTACCCAAGCACTACATACTGAGACGCCCATTGATCGAGTGGCAACATTTGCTAAATCAAGTATGTGAGAAAGAACTAAGTGCATACTGCATGGAAGCATTATGGTACTATCTTTTCACCACCACAAATAAATTAAAAATATGAATGATATCGCCCAACAAGAATCAGAATATAATGAATTGCCTGACAATTCATTTTTGTCAATTCTGGTGTATACTGATCCTGGTGGACTAGGTGAGACATATACATACTATCCTGATGGTGGCGTATGTGGTGGCGGTACTGCTACTGTATCTGTGATTTCCGCCCCGAATGTTTGTTACAATTCAATTTTTCGATCACCTGCACCTACTCGTTTATTGTTGATGGATCTAGATGAGACCAGCGGTACATCTATTTCAGATATTAGCGGTAACGGAAATAATGGTACTATTGGGAATAACACTGCAATTAATTATGCTGTCACAGGTCCTAAGTCGTGGCTTCCTGCTGCTATACAATTCACTAATGATAAAAATAGTGGGCCATCATACATAGATTTACCGACATCAATACATCCTGCAAACATTACATTATCTGCTTGGGTATATGACACCGGGGCTTCTCCCAATAATCCAATTATTTGCTGTGATGATGGAACATACAATGATTATTCTTTAAAAGTTAAGACCGCTGGCTCGGGTCAATATTTAGGTGGTCAGATCTATACCGCTGGTGGTTACTTACAATTTCAATATTCAATAACTTCGGGTGAGTACACCAATAAATGGTTCCATTTATCGATCACATATGATGGTGCAACTGCAAAGTTATATGTAGATGGTGTCTTAAAAGCAACTAATACCAGTATTTCAGGAAATATAGATTATCCTGGTATCGTCAGGACTGCAATTGCCTATGATCAAACACAGACCGATTATTGGGCTGGGAAAACTGCCCAAATATCTATTGACTCTACTGCATTATCTGCAACGGAAATTGCAGAAACAGTAGCAGGACCAGAACCACTCAATACAGTTCCACCCACATTAACGATTGATGGAACATCATTCAGTGCAACGATTGGTACATGGGATTCTCAGAGTAACGGGACAATTACATATGAGTGGGAGCTAAGAGACAGTGACGATGATAGTGTTGTCTCTAGTGGCACTGGATCATCACCTAGTGGCAGTGGATCATACAGTGGTGATTACTATTTATGGGTCAGAGCTAGCAATAATGGCGGCTATGACTCATCCGAGGATTCTGTAAGTAATGTAGAGACTGTATCAGGTGGGACATCGACATTTAATGAAATAGCTACTGGTGGTGTTGTTGTTGGTGGGTTGGCTTCTTTAACAAATACATTTGATGAGTCAATGACTGGTGGCGTTGTTGTTAGTGGCTCAGCAACAATCACACAATCATATAATGAGATAGCTACTGGTGGCGTTGTTGTTGCTGGTTCAGCAGTAATCTCACAATCATTTAATGAGATAGCTACTGGTGGCGTTATTGTTGCTGGTTCAGCAGTAATCTCACAATCATTTAATGAGATAGCTACTGGTGGCGTTGTTGTTAGTGGCTCAGCAACCATTAGCTACACTGGAGCTACATCAGAAATCAATGAGTCAATGACTGGTGGCGTTGTTGTTAGTGGTGAAGCAAATGTAAATGTAATTTACAAAGCATCAACTGATATGGTTGCTTTCTATGAAATTGCAAACAGTGTTTATCCAAGTGGTGTTAAGACGGGATACAATTATGATCTGACTAGCCCTAGATTTGATATTGATGTTGACTTTATTTACACATCAGGTTCGTTTACTGTAATTGCATTGGGTGCTACTGCTCCTTTCTTTGTACTCATCTCAGCTAGCACCATGTATATTTATAGTGCTGGTCATGGTGGACAAACAATTACAACCAGCATGGTTGCAAATAGGTTGTACAAGCTACGCTTCACGTATATTAAAGCAACTGGCGTACTAACAACATATGATAGAATAACTGGCAAACAAATTGGGTCAACGGTAGATGCTTCAAACACTGTTGCTCCTAGTTCTAGCTATTATCTATACCTTGGCAAATATCCCACCAGCGGTGCTGGTGGTCAAGGTGTTGGTAAAATATCATTTGTTGAAATGTTTGAAAATAGTGTTTCCAAATATAGAGCTAGAGCGGAAAATGATTTTGTTGATGAAGTTGGTGGAACTACCAATTTAGAATTCCAAGACTTTGTAAAAGTAGACTATCAAGCATCTACATTTACTGGTCGTGGTAGTAGATCACTTGGCGGTACTGCTGATGTTACATCAGTTTTGAATATTAACACTGATGTTACATGTTTTTATGAAACAACAAATGATGTGTGGCCTAGCGGTCTGACTACTGGATACACATGTGAGTTTACTGATTACACAGAAACAGATATTGATTTTATTTGGTATGGATCGTCAGTACATTTTACAATAATTTCTTTTGGAGCGATCGAGCCATATCGTCTAGCTGTGTATTTCGGCTCGCTCATCGTACAGCACCGTATGACACCATACGCTATCCCTGTCGCATATTTTAACTACCCAATAGTAAGAGATCGGTTATACAAATGGACAGTGTTATATGATACTGATGCAGGTGAGATAAAACTATTTGATAGGATAACTGGTGATCAGATTGGTGATACCATAGTGCCTAGTAGTGGCACAATGGCCACTACATGCAGCAGTCTCTATATTGCACGATACCCTAATGTTACTGGTCCGCAAGGTTTAGGTAAGGTTAGCTATGTTGAAGTAAGAGAAGATGGTACACCCGCCTATCGAGCACGAGCAACAAATAATTTTGTTGATGAAATTGGCGGTACTACAAATGTTGAGTTTATTGATTTTGCCAAAATTGATTCTCCTGTATCATCATATACTGGTCAAGGACCAAAGAGATTAGGCGGTACTGCTGAAGTAAACCAAATCGTAAATGTAATATCCACTGGTGGTACTCGTGCTGGTGGATCATCTGATACTACACTTTCTGATATTGAGGACGTATCGGGCGGTAGTACATGTGGTGGCTCAGCCTCAGTTACATCGATCACATATCATGATGGTAGTGGTGGTGTCTCATGTGGTGGATCTGCAATCGATGAGCTAGTGATTCCTACCTACACCTACGATGAGATAGGCTCTGGTGGCTGTGTGGCCTCTGGTGGGGCGGCTGCGGCTGCTTGGCTCTCAGAGATAATGTCTGGTGGTGCTCTTGCTGGTGGCTACGCTGTGGCCTCCTCATCGCTACCATATACTCACTATGTCACATTTAGTGTAGGACCACAGCCATCACATCTATTTAATTTCCCGCTGTATGTAAATGTCGATTTACCGAACATCATCGATGATGAGATATTTAGAGTTACCGATAATGCCGATAATGTTTTGCAATATGAAATTAGGAAAGTATCATTGGCAACAAAAGAGGTAATATTTACTGTTGGTGCTGATATTGCTGTTAGTGGATTTGAAGGCAAACTATTTTATAAAGGTACATGATATGGCGTTTTGCGGATGTGGTGGAATACAGTTAATTGGTAATGGCGGTGCTACATGTGGTGGCTCTGCTGATGTATCTATATGGTCCATTGGTGGCGGTACTACATGTGGTGGCTCTGCTAATGTCTCTATGAATCGACCCAATGATATGTTTGCTTCATACTATTGGCTTGATGATGATGGTCCTACATACATCGATCATTCCCCAAATGGATTTGATGGTACTGGCAATACTGAAAAAAGTAATGGCGTTGCTTGTTTATCTTCACAAGGTTTTAATATCATCGATGACGAGCAACAATTTATATCGTTACCATATGATGGACTAAGTAATCAACCATTTAGCGTATCGATGTGGGTGAAGCTAATTTCGAAATTTAAGACACGTACATTTTACTCTCGTGGATATGACTACATTGGAAATCGATGGTCTTTTAATATTGGTCACAGCTATATCAATCATATCGTTGCATCGGTGAGGCAAGAGGATGAGTCTACTGTAGATGTATATTCTGATATCATAGATACTGATCAGTGGCATCATATAGCAGCATCATACACAGGCACACAGTTACAATTGTTTATCAATGGATACTTAGAATCAGAGGACACCGCAACAATATTGACAACTACCAATGGTGGATTTATTGGTAGCTTAAATAAAGGCAGCTTTCCACAATGCTACATTCAGGATCTAAGAGTATATCCTGAAGCAAAGAATGAGGATTGGTGGTATGCCGAAAAGATGAACTATTGCAGTCCAACATTTGTAACTGTTGGATCAGTATCGATTGTCTAAAATGTATGTGCGATAAAGTTCTGCTTACTCGTGAAATCAGTATATGATTGATTGACAGTGTAAGACTCGTGGAAGTTAGTGTATGAAAGAGTATAGGTCTGATCCACACATGCCACAGATGATACATTACATTGTGTCTCTGTATATGAGGAGCAGCTAACAACATACGCTATTTCATTCCATGGTGTATCAAGATAGCTTTGCGAAAAACCAAATGGTGATGTACCGCTCCAGCCACCTAGACCATAACCAGTGTATGCGTTCACAAATTGATTGTATGCATTAGCATATACTGTGATTGGGCATACGCCACTAGGCACTAATGATCCTATACCAATAGGAAAATTTAATCCACTGCTAATCCCCGCACTAAATAATATCGATCCTGTATCTAGGTACATTTCCGAATTGATCGTATCTGATAGTGTACCGCTGTAGGTAGTACCACTGCATGTATTATCATCACCATATCGTGATGTGGGTAGCTCATACTCTAAGTCTGTATGCAATTCATAATCAAAAGAAATCACTGGCATACGCCAATACCAATTTTTTGCTAATCGTCTAATTTCTAATCTAGTCTTTCCTGAAGCAATTAAATCAATAACGCTATCAGGATCTAGTACAGTATCAGAGATATCAGGTACATGTCCTGGTACTGCCGATTGGAGAACGCCACGATATGTACCATTGAGATCTAACAGACCGTCAGTATATGACGACCAATCTACTATCCATTCTTGTTGATTGCTCCCAAATCCTGCATACTGTAGCCAGTTTCCTCCGCCACTAGCGCTAGCAGTCATCTCAGTAATATCACTGATTGTTAGTGTGCAATCCTTAATGATGATTGGTGGTGATCCATGAACAAACTTATTTTCTTTCGTAATGAACTTTGTATTTCCAGAAAATATCTTTGGCTGTAGTTTTAACATGTAGTGGCCTCTATCTCCACATCATCACATGGTGCTGATCCTAGCACTTGAATTTTTCGTCTCGTCAATGTGACTGCATCATCGTCAACACTCATAGATGTATCAACTACTATTTCTTCTATATCAATTACTTGGCCAATGCTTGTTATCCATGAACCACCAATCATGTTAGCAATTAAGTATTTGTACTCATCAATGAATACTTCACATGTGGTTTCTGTGGCTTCCTCATCGTATGCGATGAGATCAGTATTTGAAATGTTGTAAACTGTTTCTGTATCTTGGACCTCTAGTACACCAGCATTTAATTTGACTTTACTTATATCGGCATAACCAAGTGTTGCACCTGATCTAGCTGGTATTGTTGTGTCCAATCGGAATATTGCTGATGCATTACCTGTTGCGTTACCAAATACATAGTAGTCTGTCCCCTCACCTCTAGCAGGAATAAGAAAAACAATAGTATCGTTAAGATCATCATAACCACCACCAGCAGCCACAGCAAACCCTTGTTCTTCCTCATGATCACCAGTCCCCCAATCTTCTATATCTTCATGTGTGTTATCGTCTTTGTGTTTTATCGCTACCCATGAGTATTTGCCATCAGCACCATCAGTGATCTTTGCGAAGAATCCTACTGATGATTTAGTGTATTTCTTTTGTGGTGATGGCGTATTCTTTCTAGCTCGCTCACTCTCAATTACTGTGGCTGCTATACGCTGTGCTGATTCTTGATCAAATGTGAAACTCATGAAAAATTAAATGTTGAAAAGGGAAGTTCTTTATAGATTCGGAATGTCTGATAATATGGTGTTCCACCAGGCTCTAACTGTCTACCATCCTTGTCTAAATGCACTGGCTCAGTTACTTCCACTCGCTGAATCATGCAATTATGTTTCTTACCATCCACAAGATAATGTAGACCTCTGCATAGTAATTTCTTTTTCCATGTATCTGGATTGTAATGGAATGTATATGTGGATCGATAGTATACGCCAAATATTTGATCTTCTATCCTTTGCGTCTGTTACTGGTGATGCCTTGATTGTGTATTTGGGAGCACCAAAAACTCGTCAGCATTGATTGCATCTTTATATGCTGCGGCTAACTGTGGATCATATGCAACTTCATTTCTCACTACTGTCAATATCAATCGAGAATCATCTACATCGATTGGT
>CAVXOB010000005.1:0-11362 GCA_963763175.1 uncultured Planctomycetota bacterium
CGAGTCCCGTGTCCTCCGCTTTTCAGAAAACACCCTCAAAAACCCCGTGTTTTTGGGGGTGCTTTTTCTTGGCACACCGCAGTGTGCCACAGGTGTGCCAAAATCGGGGTCCAGGGACTGATTCATCTACCTTAACTCGCCTCCATAAGGTCGTCATTTTCACCGCTATCTTTTTCGGTGACTGAAGTGTTGGAGTCGTCGCCAAGCGGTGGCAGCTGATCCATTTTCTGACGCGACTCCTCATCATTGAGATGGTAGTAGTGACGGACCATCTCGCTGTCCGCGTGACCGAGCCATTCCATCACGATCCGTTCAGGAATCCCGGTGTTGGCACAGACGCTGCAAAAGTAGTGACGCAGGCTGTGCAATCGTCCATCCTCGAAACTGCGTTGACCGACAAACTTTTTCGGAAAACGCGGGGTGAGTTTTTCGATCACGTCGCGCACCAGGATGTTGCGTACGGTGTCGGGCTTGAGTCGTCCACCCCTCGGACCTCGGAACACATACGCATCGATTTGCGGTAGCGATTGGAGCAACACAAGCAACTCATTGCGTAGTGGAATGTGCCGGCTCCGGCTGCTCTTGGTGGACCGCCGGTCGCTGACTTGCTGATCGGAAAATCCGCTTTCGTCGGCGATTGTGAGCGTCCGGTCGCTGAACCGAATATCAGACCACTTGAGCGATGCAAGTTCCGCGATACGGAGTCCTGTGCATGCCAATGCTGTGATGACGGCGTGGAGCCAATTGAGTGATTCGGCTTCCGCGCATAACGCCAGCATCGCATTGACTTCTTCGCGCGTGTAACAATAGGCGCGCTCGCATTCTGCCTTGCGTAGTCTCAACTTCAGCGGTTCGCGGTCGACGTGGCCTTCGCTACACAGCCACTTGAAGGCCGTCTTGAGCAAATTCAACTCGCCGTAGATCGTCTTTCTTGCGTAGTCTCGATCTTCAAGGTACTTGGCATATTCGGACAGCGTTCGTTCGGTCACCTGATTCCACTCGGATACGCGGATTGTCGGAGCGAATGCGAGGAATTTATCCAGGATCGGTCGGTAGCGCTTTCTCGTACTCGGTTTAGTACCTCCGACCAAGATCGGACGTTCATTGTGGTTGTCAAAAAGTCTGCGACCGGCGGCCAATGTTAAACGCTTCATTCCAGGCTCGGCCGTCGGCCGCGGGATCAATCCCAAATTTGCTGCTTGGATGCGATCTAGTTGATGCAAATTGGAGATCGCCACATCCCGAACCTTGCTTCCAAGCGACGTCCGCTTCAAGCTGGCTCCGTTGCACCGGCCGTCCGCATACCAAACGCCGCTAGCCCGCTGGTAAATCGGCCAGTTGAAAAACTGGCACTGGTGCTTTTCGGGCTCGTCACCCTTTTTCTTATTTTTCGGCATCACAGCCTCCTTGGTTGGTGTTGTGCAAGTCTTTCATCCAGGCAGGGGTTTTGCCCCGCAGTGGATTGCCTGCTTTCTCTTCGTGGATGTCATCCGGATCACTGCCGTCGGAACCCGACGAAGGGTGGGATTGGGGGCAGAGCATCACGGAATAGAGTTCGCGCTCGGGAATCCAGACGCGGTAGCCCTTTTTGCGCTGTACCTTGGCGAGAAGTCCTTGCCTGAGATACCGATCAACGGTCGACTTGCTGACGCCAGCTCGTCGGGCGAACTCTTTCGGAGACAGGCAGCTTTCTGGGCCGTCTGGTTTGGTTGCAATGGGCATCGAATCAGATCGTCTGAATCGTGAGTCGCTCATGCCGCGACTTGGAGCAAGGAAAAAAGAAATTTCCTCGCTTTCTTCGATCCGTCACTTAAGTCGAAAGCTATTTTTCAGCAATCGCCAAGTAATCGCGGCGGATATCGTCACGCGAACGCAAAAAGATGATCGCGTCGGATATTTTGGATTCATCAACGTCCTGATGATTTCCAACTTTGATTTCGATCGTGTCCATGATTTCCTTGTCGTTCAGTCCCTCTTGAATGAACAGGCATATCAACGTGCAAATCTCGCGAAGTTCGGCCGCAGAAGCTGGTGCTGGCGCGGTATCGAGAAAACTGGAATCTTGTTGAACCGTCGAAAAGTCGACGTCACGTTTTTCCGAGATGGTGCCCTTCAATCGTTTACGGGACGCGGGGCTGATGGTGACTTCCAGGAATCCGGAGAGTTGCTGGAAGCCCATGGCCGAATGCCAGTTCTCATTCGAGAACTCGTGCCCGGTGATCAAGAAGAATGCGCGATGATACCACCGTCGGATTGTGGCCTCGTTTTTCTTGAGTTCCTTGGCCACTGCGACGAATGATTTGGCTTGCTCGCGATAGTATCGTCCTTCGCAAAACGCTTCGCACAGATCCCATGCTCGGAAATAATTTGGGTAGTCACCTGCCCGATCTCGCGATGTTTCGAGATTGAGTTTCTCTCGCCAATGCTTCTGGCACCGGGTCATGTCCTGCTGCAACTGTTCGCGTGGAGCGACAGGGCTGACCAGGTAGAATGGGGCAGGAATCACTGCCTCCATCTCCGGTTCCACTGAATTGATGATGTCAGCGATAGCGGCCAAGGCATCTTTCGGATCGAGTTTACCGTCTTTCCCATCCGCGAGGCGACTAAAACTCTCTGCGACTCGACGGAGCGCATCGGCTGAGAGGTGCATTCCGATCGTGCCCAGGACCATTTTCACTGTGACTGGCTGCAATGCATTACTGTAAAAAAGGTCGCTGGCCTCCATCTCGGAAAGTTCCTCATACGACAGCGCCGGATCAGCCGGTTCAGACACCACGCGAATCGCATTGCACGCATTGATGATGTCTGCGTTCTGCCGAAGCTGTTGCCAGCTCACAGAAGGTGACGCCTTGCTCGCCGTTTTTTGGATCTGCCAGAGTTGAATGTAAACGGGGTGTCGCCGCGTCGCTTCCCAACGAAACTCGATCGTCAAGCGATCGAGATGATGATCGGGACGTCGCAACATTTGCCGTACGAACTCAGTGCTCAGTGGATCATCATTCAAGTTTCTGCTCTCTATACTTCGGACAAAGGTACATCTGATTCGCTCGCGCTAAGCGATTGGTTCGAGCTCTGAGAGCTAAGTGGTCTCTCAAGTAATGATGACACCGATTCGGCCGAAATTCGGGTGCGTTTCCATCCATGAATCACGAGGCGATCTTTATCAATCGGGCATCACCACCCAGGCCAGTTTTTGCTTCCAATTTAGCAAAATCGCCGTCAAAAAGGCTCTCGTCACCGGATAGTTCTCGTTTTCACCCGGCAAAACACGTGAAAACGACATCAAAGAGTGGTCGGCGCCCACATCTGCGGGCGCCATGAATCGTTGATTTTGTTGTCATCCGTGCACCTACGCACCCGCTGATCCCCACGCGATAGATCGGTGGCTGGCAGTAACGCCATCGAGCCTAAGACGATTCCGCGTCATCCGCCGGTGGCGTATCAGTTTCCGGTGAGTTCTGCTTGGTCTCACCTTCGAGCATGCGCGACTCCGCTACTTTCTGCAACTCCGTCAATATCTCGGGATAATTGCCAGCCAGATAGCGGACGACGCGTGCGTTGTCCAAAAGGGCCCTCAGATACCCGACTGAAATGACCAGGTTTAAAACGTTCTTCCCGTGGACCTCGTCGATCTGTTTAAAGTCCCTGGCCAGTGAATCCATTTCTCGCTCCATACGAGCCATGTCAATTGACGACAGCCCGCCGACCTCCCGTGAGGCAGCTTTGTCAACCAACAGATCGGCGGGTGTGGCCGCAATCAGGCATTTCGAGTAGCTGTCCGAAAAGTTGCTTGTCGCACACATCAGTTCGGCCATCTCAATCTGCCGCATGGGAACGACCTTTCGCAACTGAATGAACGTTGCACTCGTCGCTTTCTTCCCTTTCAACAATTCCACGGCCTCGGCGCAGATCCCAACCAACAGGTCCCGCTTCTTACGGATCAAGGCAACGTCGATGTCCAGGACATCTGCGATCTGGCTTTCGGTGACGCCACCCTTCACAGCCTTCATGATCATGAAATGTTCTTGGATGGCGGTTAGCCGATTCACCTTGTGGTTGTACGTAAACGCCTCATCATCGAGAGCGACTAAGCATTTTACCGATTTGATTTGCAGATCCATCAAGGCCTCGTATCGAACGGTGCCATCCAACAGCATGAACTGCCCTCCGCCCCCCTTCTGAGGATGAACAACCAGCGGCTCAATCAGCCCAATCTGTTTGATCGACGCCAGGATCTGCCGGTACTTCACCGTGTTCTTGACACTCTTCGCAATCTTTCGCATGGGAAGAATGCTTGCCAGCGGTATCTCGCGAACCACGGACTCGCATGCGAGTTGTACTTTGGTGTTCATACGAGTCGTGTCCTTTTTGTGAGTTCGTTCGCCAAATAGGCGGGCATGGTGTCCAGATTTTCCGTTCGTAGTAGGTCGACAAAGACTTTGTCTTCCACCAGCTGTCGGATGGCGGAGACAACGAACAGCAAGCGTGTCTCACATAATTTCGACTTTTGGACGACCAGACGCTGTTTTGCGGACTCGGCTTGGTACGTCTCCAAAAGTTTCTTTCCCGACACGGGAGATGCAGCGCGTCGTGGCCCACTGCGTAACGACTTCCCATCGGTATGCCGCTTCTCGATCAACCGGCGTGTGGCAAGCAATTTTTTCCCTCGTAGGTCGTTTGACTCGTAAGCCTCCGTCAGCGCCCGCTGAATATCGTGATCGTCGGCGACCGCGATAGTGACGGCGACGCTAACGGGGATCTGCCCCCGCTCCACGGCCATCACCAGTCGCTCTTCACCTCGCTCGATCAACTTAACGATGCCGCGAATGTACGAGACTGCCAGATCGGTCTTCCGGGCAATGTCGGCGAACGAGTACCCGCGTTCCTTCAACGCTCCGATTTCATGGACCATCTCCACACACGATGGATTTCTTCGAGCCAGGTTTTCCACCAAGCTCATTAGCAACAGCTTATCTTCCGAAACCTCGATGACGATCGCGGGAATCTCTTTCTGTCCCAATGTTTCGTAAGCTTCATATCGCCCTTGGCCGCAGACCAACAGATACTCGTCGTCAGTACCAGGTTTTGGTGTAACGGTGATTGGTTTCTTCAGTCCGATATTGGCGATGTTGTTCGCGATTTGGCGAAATTTCTTTTGCCCTCGAACACGGGGATTGACCACCGTTATCTTATCGAGGGGGATCATTCGAATATCTCGTGGGTCAGGAGTGTTCATGCTGCCACCTCGAATTTCCGACGCTCAGACAATGCCGTAAAGTAGTCAAGGCTAGCGAATTGATATGTGTCAAGGTAAACGCCGTTGGACTCGCACAACAGCAATCGTGGCGTTTGTATGTCCATGATCGGAAGCAGGTAGTAGTCGGCGACGTTCTCATTGGCAGAATCCATCCGCACGAGGATGGTGATATCCGGAGCCACCTTCTGCTCAACATTAATCATCCACCGCAGTGACCCGGCCTTGGTCTGCCGACACCTCGACAGCACCATCGAGGCGCTGTATTCGCCATTAATCATGAGCAGATCGGTGTCCACATCTTGGGTTACGGACGCGCCAGCGGCCCCCAAACGCGCCATCACATCGCCGATCAATTCGGGATACATCTCGCGGAGCTTTTGATTGATTTCGATGTACTCGTAGTCTCGATCAGGTTCGTAGCCTGCCAGTCGATACGCGCGAATCAAGCTCCCGAACCGTGTCCGATAGGTCGACGAAGTCGGAACGTTGTCCGCGGCGTCGATGAGACCTGCTGACAAAGTAGGGTTCTGTTCCATCAGCATTCGCAGGCAGGTGATCATCTCTTCGTTGCTGTAGCATTTAGCTCGCTCACGGATAATCCCTTGGGCGGTATAGAACAGTTCCTGGCTAACGACCGCCTCGAAAGCGGCGTCTTTCCGAATCCAGATGTCTGGCTCGTTGCAAACTCGACGCTGTTTCAACTTGAACGACGTTCGGTTGTAAACATTGTTGCCTATGTATTTCTCGTTCGTGAGCAATTGGCGAATCGTACCTCGATTCCAAAGGCGGTCGAGGTCCGTGGTGATACCCTCAGAGTTCAATTGCTCTGCAATCTGTAGCTCACGCTGTCCTTCGACGACGAACATGCGGTAGACACGATTCACAATTTCGATTTCTTGCTCTGGCCCCATCACCAGAATCACTCGGTCGGTTTGCAAGCTCTTGCATTCGCCGCGAGCAAGTTGTGCTTTTTCTTTGCCCGTTTGATCGATTAGCATTCGGCGAAGTCCGAACCCCGCCGGGCCGCCCTGTCGGTAGCCGAGTTCGATCAGGCGGCACTGACCTTGAAAGACCTTCGTCGACAGTTCACGACTGTATTCGCCTGCCATCGCGCGTTTGACACTCTTGATGATCGTCGACGTTGGGCCGCTGTCATTCTCGAATTGTTCGGCGCAGTAGTGCACCGAGATGCCGGCTCGCTTACAGAGGTACTCGTAATAGGCGCTTTCGTCGGCGTCTTGGAACCGCCCCCAGCGACTGACGTCGTAGACAAGTATTGCTTTGTAATCCGCCACGCCGCTCTGTACGTCTGCGATCAGCGTCTGGAGGGAACGACGCCCGGCGATGCTCAAACCGCTCTTTCCTTCGTCGGCGTACGTTTTTACGATCTCGAAGTTTCGCTTTTCTGCATACGCCTGAATGATGTCATCCTGATTGGCCGTCGAGTACTGCTGGTGTTCGGTCGACATCCGCACATACTGTGCGGCTCGGACTGGTTTCGCGTCCGTTTGATTTGTGTTTGCGTACATGGAAATGGATCTCCGTGCCTTTGGCAAGTTGGGTGGGATGCGGCAGATAGGCCGTGACGTCACACCCAGTATGTCCCATCGCTGTTTGATTTCGGTTTGATTATCCATGATTCTGTGTTTGATTTGCGTTTGATTTTTAAGCAGTGGTCAAACTAGAATCAAACGATAGAACCCAGCATTAGAGCCATCGATCGCACTGGCCAACTCCGCCATGCCTCCCAGCGCGAGTCGATCTCGAAGACGCTTTGCGACGCCGCGGATACTTGAGTTTTCCCGTGGCCCTCCCCAAACGTCGTCGAGCAGCACGTCGTAAGAGATGAATTGATTTGGATAGCGTGAGATCCGTTCGAAGAATCGAAAGAGTAGCCGGTTTCCGAGAAAGCAACTCTGGCCTTTCCAAATCACCGATTGGGAGTCCACGTCAACGAGCGAATTGTGCAAGATTCCAAATCGTTGAACGACACGGAATGGCAACGACTCTTCGTCGGACTGGATTTCCTGATTGAGAAGCTCGATCGCCAGTTCGATTTGCTGAGCCACGATCGCGTGGCTTGATGCGAGTGTGGTAAGAGCCTCCCTGATCGCTCGCTTTCTTTCAATTTGCACGGTGATATTCCCGCCCATCCTGATATTTGAACACGAGATTCCTTGCCGGATTTTGAACTCGCCACCTCCACGCTAGTTGGAAGCATTGGGAAGTGATGCTGCAAAATGCTCGCATTTGAGCGGCCGCGCCACCTGAGGCAATGGAATTGTCTTTCACAGAGATGGATATGTCTTTGTGCCAAGCCGACGCCCAAGTCCGATCCCGCGGTTGGTCAAAAAACAACGCTCGCACCCAGACGAACTGAGTCACCGTGCTGTTCACGGAAAAAAACTCACCAGCGAATCCCATTGCCAAACAGTCCACTTTCAGGAATCGATCCAAGCGTTGCCACCACTATCGAGCGTCACTCGATTGGGAAGCAACGAGAAGCTTTCTCTGGTTCGACCGGCCAGTGGCGAAAAGCAAATATGACCGCGACATTCGCATGAGCTCAGGCTGCTTTGGCACCGGCCAGTTTCGATCAGCTCTTTCGATCATGCAAATTTCTCAACGCTGGCTCGAGTTCAGGATACCGAAACTCAAAACCGTCATCCATCAAACGCTTCGGAATCACATAGCGACCATACAGCACTAGTTCCGGATCAGTCCGCAAGAACAAGGGTGCACCAATGCGAACCATCCACTGAAACGCCGGTAAGCCAATCGGCATTCCCAAGACTTTGCGAAGGGTCCGCATGAAGTTCGCTTGGCTCTCTGGGATTGGCGACGACACGATGTAAGCTCCCGACATCGACTCGTCGACGATCGCTCGAATGAAGATTGAGTTGATGTCGTCTTCATGAATCCACGACATCCCTTGCGTGCCGCTAGCCACCTTGCCGCCGAGTCCCAATTTCGTGATCAGACTCAGTGTCCCAAGTGCTCCTCCGCCGGCACCACGATCGCGGCCGACCACAAAGCTCGGGCGCAGGACCACGCCACGTTGCTGTGGCAGCTTACTTTCGGCGAACGCGGCCTCCCAGGCTCGAGCGACCGTCGGTGCCAAGCCAATTCCTTCTGCTGACTCTTCGGTGCAAACGGCTGACGGCGGATCGCCATAAATGTGAGCGGTGCTCATCTGCACCCAGACTGGCGGCGGTAACTCGACAGCCCGCATCGCTTTGCCAAGCAGCCGAGTCGACTCGACACGCGAACGCAAAATCTCATCCTTGTGGTCCGGCGTTTTGATGCAGTTCACCGTCCGGCCCGCCAGGTTCACCACCGCATCGACGCCGTTAAGCGCCGCTGTCCAATCACCAAGCGTTCGGCCGTCCCATAAGAGATGCGACCAGCGACCACTGGACTTCGGCTTCGTCCGCGACAGAATCGAAACCTCCGCACCCTCGCCGGCAAACGCTTCCGCCATCGAAAGACCCAAAAAACCGCTGCCTCCCGCGATCACGATTCGTTTGCCTGTTAATTGTGCGTCCACGGGATATTCCAAGTTGTGTTCACGTGTCATTGAATAGTGTTGTAACCGCAAACCGAGCCATATTGTCACCACCTCCGAACCACGGAGAACCAAACGCCCTCCAAGCATTACAATGGAAGATCAAATCCGGAGTTCGCGATCGCCCCAGCATGAATCATCACGACACACTACCACTGATCTATTCCGCCGGCACTCAGGTCGTCGCACAAAAAGAAGTGATGGCGGCGAATGACCGGATTGCCCATCCGGCCGGGGCTGTTGGTGTGATCGTCAAGTCGCCGGTCGACCGCACGCATGCTTATCGCGTCAAGTTCAGTGACGGATTTGAAGCACCGATTCATCATGACCAACTACGTCTTGCCGATTTCAAAAGCGATCAAATTCGCGGCAACGACTCACCGCTGATGAGTGCTGGCTTGTATGAGCGAGTGATCTATCGCTGCGTGATCGGTTCGCGAGCGTACGGTCTGGAGGATGAAGCGTCCGACACCGATCGACGAGGCATCTACTTGCCGCCAGCCGAATTGCATTGGTCGCTGTACGGTGTGCCCGAGCAACTCGAAAATGACGAGACCCAAGAAGTCTATTGGGAGCTGCAGAAGTTCATTGTTCTGGCGCTCAAGGCGAACCCGAACGTGCTGGAGTGCCTCTATTCGCCAATCGTTGAAGACGTCACCCCGCTCGGCGAAGAACTGCTCGCCATGCGAGACGCGTTCCTGTCGAAGCTCGTGTTCCAAACATATTCCGGATACGTCGCCTCGCAATTCAAGAAGATGCAAACCGACATTCGCAACCAAGGCCGCGTGAAATGGAAGCACGTCATGCACCTGATCCGATTGTTGTTGTCCGGCACGAATGTCTTACATGAAGGAACCATCTGCGTCGACGTCGGCGAGCACCGCGAAAGGTTGCTCGCGATCAAACGCGGCGAAATGCCATTCGCGGAGGCGGATGCGTGGCGAAAAGAACTGCAGCGAGAATTCGAGTCCGCATTCCAAACCACCCAATTGCCAGATCGGCCTGACTACGAACGCATCAAACGTTTTTGATCAACGCCCGCCGGCGGGCCATGCACAGAGAACTGCCATGACTGACGCGACCAAGATCGACCAAGACAAGATGATGCAGCACGTCGGACGCATCCGTTCCCGCTCGTGTTTGCCACGATCAGCGGAGCCCACTTGTACGGATTCCCGTCACCCGATTCCGACTTCGACCTTCGCGGCGTGCATCTGTTGCCGTTGGAAACCGTCGTCGGTCTTACGGTTCCAATGAGAAATGGGAAACAAACCGTTGAGAAGGAAGGCATCTACGATGGCCTCGAAATCGATCTTGTCACGCACGACGCGGCAAAGTTCTTCGCGCTGATGCTGCGTCGCAATGGTTACGTGCTTGAGCAGATTTTTTCGCCACTGATCGTGTTCACCACGCCAGAGCACGAAGAACTCAAGTCGATCGCAGCCGACTGCATCACCCGGCACCACGCCCATCACTACCTCGGTTTCGCAGCGACCCAGTGGAAACTGTTCCATCAAGAATCGCCACCGCGAGTCAAACCGCTGCTGTACGTCTATCGTGTCCTGCTGACCGGCATTCACCTGATGCGAACCGGCGAAGTCGAAGCCAACTTGGTCACGCTGAACGAGACCGCCAAGCTCACCTATCTTGACGACCTCATCGCCCAAAAGCAAACCGGTCCCGAAAAGGGAATGCTCGGCGCTGCCGATTTGGAGTTTCACAGGCCGAGTACGAACGACTGACCAAGGAGCTTGAATCGGCCCACGAGCAATCAAACCTTCCCGAAATGCCATCATCACGACCCGCTTTGAACGATCTACTCGTCCGACTGCGTCTGCGTTCCAAGCGATGAGTTGAACACCCGTCGCCAATAGCGGACGACTGTTTGTCGAAGGCTACGATTGCGCTTTCACAAGCTCTAAATGAACTTCGCTCATGGGGAGCCAGAAGTCGTTTTTATAGCGAGGGTCGTTCGAGCGGACAATGTTGAGACTGATTTGCAGCTTTCTTAGGGCCGTTTCAAATTGGCTTTTGGTACAGGAAAGGCGGTCCATTGCTCGCTTGCGAAGCTCGCCTGTGTACGCATGTTCTAACCGAATGAGTTCAAAGATCTGTTGCTCAAGTTGCCCCAGGTGATCAACCGGCCTATGGAACTGTGGATAGTGTTCATCGCGAAAGTGCTGCATTTCCATCAGCACTGCATCGCCCCCGATGACTTTGCCATAGAACACATCGTCGGGGTAGGTCTGAGGGATGCGAGTTTTCCAATCCCAAACCGCAGTGACCTTCGGGCTCCATCCACCCGCTTCGGGTTTTGCTTCGGACAAGACAGTATTGTCCCACCATGATGGGTAAGGTGATCCTTTGCTCCCGAAGACCGTGCAGATTTTCTGTTCAAGCACGAATCGGTAAGCATCATCAAATGTCTTGAGTTGTCTTAATTGCATGCTCCCATTCTAACCTTCGTCAAGTCATTTGTCCGCTCCCGATAAGCTCTGTCGGAGTCGTTCAATGAACGGATCGGCATCCGACCGGATCTC